>JACJYI010000004.1 GCA_020636225.1 Lewinellaceae bacterium
TTGTTGGTAGGGGGCGGGGTCGATCTCCCTTCGGATCTGCTCCGCCTGCTCCCGGCTGAGATCATCAGGACACTTGGTCACAATGATCCGATGGGCCCTCAGGTAAGCGGAGCGCCACTCCCGTAGACGGCCGGATGGCAGCAGATAATCCCGGGTAAACAGCCGGTCATGTTCCGTGAGCATGATATGCATGGCCGGCTCCACGGATCGATGCTGGAAGGCATCATCCAACAGGATCAGTTGGAGCCCGGGTTGGTTCATCACCATTTGTGGGATGGCCAGGCTGCGGCTTTCTGATACGGCGACAGTGATCTCGGGATACTTGAGCTTGAACTGCAGGGGCTCATCCCCCACGTCATTGGCCGTACTCCGCTGGGTGACATAATGGAAACCCCGGGTCTTTCGCAGGTAGCCCCGGCTCAGCACAGCCAACTCCAGGTATTCCCTGAACAGCACGATCAGGTATTCAATATGGGGAGTCTTGCCGGTTCCACCGACAGACAGATTGCCCACCGAGATCACCGGCAGATCGAATCGCACCGGACGGACCATGCCCAGCCGGTAGGTGAGGTTGCGCAAGCTGACGCCCAGACCGTACAGCAGGGAAACCGGCGATAACAGCAGGCGGATGAGGAACTCCTGGACCATGATGGCCAAAGGTAAGTGGTTGTGGGCGGACTGGGGTCAAAATGGGGAAGGCGGGAAATGAACGGATACGACCGACGTCATGGACAATATCCATGTGGCCAAGTCACCAGAAGCGCCCTCAATTCCAGGGGCCACGTTTGGTTATGTTCACGAATCTCCCATCCTCCAAACGAAAAGCGCCTCCATAACCTACAAACCATAATCGATCTCCCTGATCCCTGTAGATCTGGAATACGACGGGCCCGGCATTGTCTTCTGACTTCTGGAATTCGCTGAGCGAGTGACCATCAAAGGTGAACAGCTGATGTTGATTGGAAACAAACCACAACCTCCCCTCATTATCCTCGGCCATACTGCCGATCCCTTTACCTGTTTCCATCTTGCCTTCCGTCATATTCTCAGCCCCGTTCTCGGCCATTCTGTACAAGCCCTGCTTTGTCGACACCCAGATCTGACCTTGGCTGTCTTCAAAAATTTCATGGATAAAATTGGTGTGCATATCCCGCTTCCCGGATACAGGGGTGATCTGACCGCCATAACTGGTAAACAGGCCTGCATTGGTACTCAGCCAGATGATGCCTTTGCTGTCTTCCTTGATGTCATGGATCATTCGAGTACCGGAAATGCCAAGCGAGGTGTCGACCTCACCTTCTGGCAAGTTGATGAAAACAAACTCCTGGCCGTCAAATGTACAGGCACCATCAATCGTCCCGATCCAGATCTTGCCTTGGGTATCGGCCTCGATGCACCAGACATCATTGCTGATCAATCCATCCGATTCGTAATAATTGACAACCGAATCTCCATGGATACGACTGATTCCGTCGGTATGGCCGATCCATATGACCCCATTCATATCCTGGGTGATATCCTTGATCGTCACCAGCCCTCCGGTTTCACTCCGGATCTTATCCATATGATACAGCGAATCATCCACTAATTTGAATGCTCCATTCTCCGTTCCAAACCAATAGCTTCCCTCCTGGTCTTGCATCATCATCCGCACGACCTGGCTGATCTGATCGGTTGACCGTTGTCTTCCGGGTTGTGCATATTGATCCTCCGGATGTGCAGGGACCAATCCGGCCCTGCTATTGTCCAGGCTTTGGCAGGAAGAAATCCAGACCAACAGGATCAACGGTAACAATATACTTTGTGGAGGTGGTTGCATTCTAGCGGTGCAAGGATAACGGTCTCGTACATGCGGCGTGGCGGCGTTTAGCCGACATGATCGTCATGTACATTGTTAGCTTTTCGTGTTTCTCTATTGGCTTTATTTGAATACTTCAATATTTTCAGTTATGTATTTTGCTTGTAGTTTAAGAATATTTTCTCCTGTTAACTTTTGCGAAAATTCATTATCTAACTCGTTTAATGGGTTGTTTTCGTATGATTTACGAAAGCCTTCAAATGTACCATTCTGTTTTTTCGTTATTGAATCATTTTCATTTCTATACATTTGGTTGGCCCTTAATACAATCTTTGCATATTTAACCGCTCCAATCATTTCAAAATAATTTGGGATGTCTTCGGCGAACTCTATTCCTCTGTTATGATAAAATTGATTAAAACCGCCATTGTTAACTTCCATTTCAAGTAAATAAGTTTTATAAATTACTTTTTTTGGTGTAGGCAATTTAGAGAAATAATCATAATCAATCTTTTTATCTATCCAAATCTCCTCTGCGATAGATTGAAACGCAGTATGTACTAAATCATCTCCATTTAATCCGTCATATTTACTTGTTATTGATTCTTTATTCATCTTAGCTTTATCAATATTTTGAGATGAGCATTTAATGTTAAGTATCAAGAGACAAAAAGTAATTAGATATTTGATATTTATCATCGGTGATTTTTATCTTTTTCATGAAAGCTAACTTGTATATAAGTGCAACTACTGCCTATATATCCGTATATGTTAATGAATCTGGTCAGGAATGGATGCCGGGTAAAGATATGATAACCAATTGATTAGTGCCAGGTCTTGCGCCGTTTAGTTTAGTAAAACGCATATTCGTTAACATACGCAGAAAAAGATGATATGTCAGTTTGCGGGACCTGAAGGCGCGTCTGGTCAAGAACCTCTTTCCTCTTGACACTTGCCCGGCAAGGATCCAGGCATTCCTCCGGAGAATGATCAGGGTTTCCTGACACCGGTACACCAGGCAGCACAAACCTGTTCAGTCGCTCAGGACCAATGTCCCAACCAAAGAGATCAAGATGGTCAATTGTCTCCGATCGTTGAGTTTCCCGAAGACCCAGAGTTCAAAAAACCCCTGGGCTACACCGGTGTCACGTCCAGGCAATCAACCAAATTGGTCTATCCACATGGTCCCGTTCCTGGTGAGGACTATCCGCAACTCCCTCCCCCGAGTGCTCGGGGCAAAAGCTTCGGCGGGCAAGCCTCCCCTCCTTGACTCCTACCCTCCTTAACTCCTTAACTGAATTGGCTACAGCTCAAACTTGATCCCCTGGGCCAGAGGCAAATCACGACCGTAGTTGATCGTATTTGTCTGCCGACGCATGTAGGCCTTCCAGGAATCGGAACCGCTTTCGCGACCACCTCCGGTCTCCTTTTCTCCACCAAAGGCACCGCCGATCTCCGCACCACTGGTGCCGATGTTCACATTGGCGATCCCGCAATCCGATCCGGCAGCGCTGAGGAACTGCTCGGCTTCACGCATGTCTGCGGTCATGATGGCGGATGACAGGCCCTGGGGCACCTCGTTCTGGATGGCGATGGCCTCGTCCAGGGTATCGTACTTCATCAGGTACAGGATGGGGGCAAACGTTTCGTGATGCACGATGGGCAGGTCATGGGCCACCTCGGCAATGCAGGGCTTCACATAGCATCCCGACTCATAGCCGGGCCCGTCCAGGACCCCGCCGTCGACCAGCATCCGGCCCCCCTGTTCGCCAACGGCCCGGATGGCGTTGAGATAGTTCTGCACCGCATCCCGGTCGATCAAGGGACCCACATGGTTGTGCTCATCCAGCGGATTGCCGATCCGCAATTGCCCATAGGCTTTGGTCATGGCCTCCCTGACCTGATCGTACAGGGACGAATGGACGATCAGGCGGCGAGTGCTCGTGCACCGCTGTCCGGCAGTGCCCACCGCCCCGAACAGGGCACCGGTCAGTACCACCTTCAGATCGGCGGACGGGGTGACGATGATGGCATTGTTGCCACCCAGCTCAAGAAGGCTCCTGCCCAGGCGCTCGGCGACGGCAGCCCCGACGATCTTACCCATCCGGACACTACCGGTGGCGGAGACCAGCGGCACCCGCTTGTCGCGGGTCATCATCTCTCCGACGGTATAATCGCCATTGACCAGACAGCTGACCCCCTCGGGGATATCGTTCGCCTTCAGGACCTGGTTCAGCAGGATCTGGCAGGCGACGCCGCACATCGGCGCCTTCTCGGAGGGCTTCCAGATCAGGGTATCACCGCAGACCATGGCGATCATGGCATTCCACGACCAGACGGCTACCGGAAAGTTGAAAGCAGAGATGATCCCCACCGGACCCAGGGGGTGCCACTGCTCGTACATGCGGTGGTTTGGCCGCTCGGAGTGCATGGTCAGGCCATAGAGCTGGCGGGACAGGCCGACCGCAAAGTCGCAGATATCGATCATTTCCTGGACCTCACCCCAGCCTTCCTGGAGGCTCTTCCCCATCTCGTAGGATACCAGGCGACCCAAGGCATCCTTGTTCGCACGAAGGACCTCCCCATACTGACGAACGATCTCCCCGCGCCGGGGAGCGGGCATCAGGCGCCAGGTGCGGAACGCTTCCTGGGCCTTGGTGATGACCGTTTCGTACTCGTCAGCCGTCGTGACGCTGACCTTGCCAATGAGCCGACCGTCTACCGGAGAGTAAGATTCGAGATAGCTGCCGGAGTCCATGGCATTCAGGCCGGTCCAGGTGCCGGCATTGGTGGCCTGGAGGCCGAGTTCCTGGATAAAGTTCAAGTTCATATCTGTTCGTTTCGGGTGCAAAAGTAGCCCTATCCGACGGGAAAACCCTATTCGATCCGGGGAATGTACCTTTGGATGGATTTTGCCACCATGGTGCAGCGGTTTTTCATTCGGTTCATCCTCTTCACCTTGCTCCCGATGGTGTCGGTAGCCCAGGACCCGGACCCCGCCAATCTGATCCCCAATCCCGGCTTCGAATTCTTTGCCAAACCGCCCATCGGCTGGTACTACCGGGGCCGGCAATTTACCGAGGTGATGAAAAGCTGGAGTTCGCCCACTGCTGCTTCGCCGGATGCCTACGGGCCCCATGTGCGCGTGCCGCAAAGCTGGGCGGAAAAGGGGTTCGGCGAACAACAGCCCCATGGTGGAGCCTCCATGGCCGGACTGACCCTGTACGGATGTGAAGAAGGCAAGCCTCACTGTCGGGAATACCTTCAGGTGCGGTTGAAGGAGCCTCTGGTCTCCGGACAGACCTATGCCTTTGAATGCTGGGTCCACCATCTGCCCCGATCGCTGATGATCAACCGGATCGGTATCGCCTTCCCGTTCGAGCCCATCACCAATGATGATGATGCGCCCCTCGACCTGGCACCTGCCTGGGAAACATCCTCCATGGTCAATTGCAGCCGTGGCAGCTGGAAAAAATTGACGGGCTCCTTCACCGCTGCGAATGAATCCCGCACCATGATCCTGGGCAATTTCCGCAGCGACCGGGAGACGACCATTCGCTCACCGAAACGGGACGCCCTGCCATTTGCCTACTATTATTTCGATGATTTTCGTCTGGTCAAGACCCCGCCCATCCTCCCCGTGCCTGTAGTCCAACCCAACCTGACCGAGTTTACCCCGAATCCGGGCATGCTGATCCGGTTCAGGGACATCACCTTCGACTGGGACCAGGACACCCTGCTGACCGAGGCCTATCCCGAACTGAACAAACTGGTCATCCTGATGAAGCGCCATCCGGACATGGTGATCGATGTGATCGGCCATACCGACAGCCAGGGGAGTGACCGGTACAACATGAACCTGGCCGGGCGGCGGGCCCGGCGGGTGGTGAGCTACCTGGTAGACCGGCAGATCGACCCGAAACGCATCAAATGGACCGCCAAAGGCGCTCGACAGCCGGTAGCCGACAATGCCACGGAGGAAGGTCGGAGGAAGAACCGGCGGGTGGAGTTTTTGATCGTGGGGAAGTAACTGTTCAGATTGGTCGTCTTTACCCAGGGCAAAACATTTTCAAGGTGGAAGCACCAAACCCCAAGTGACAAATCACAAACAAATTCGAAATCTCAAATGCAAAATTCCAAAACAAGGGATGTGGAAGGACGAAGTGGGCAAGACTAGAAGACGTAGTACCAGGTAATTCGGTTCTGGTCATTTGAATTTGTCTTTTGGGATTTATTTGTTTTTTGAAATTTGGGTTTTGGGATTTCTGCCGTGATGTTTGTTCCCTGTTGAGAAATGAGATTCACTGGCGAAGATCAAAAGGTCGAAGGCCATTGAGTGATCTGGCAGAAATCCCGACTTCTCCGTACCTTTACGAACGAACGTTCATTCGTATGCTACATTTCCATTCGCTTCGCATTGCCGATGTCCGTCAGGAGACGGACGATACGGTATCCATTGCCTTTGATGTCCCTGCCGAACAGCGGGAGCTGTTTGCCTATCAGGCGGGCCAGTACCTCACCCTGCGCACCCATCTGGACGGGGAGGAGGTCAGGCGGTCCTATTCCCTCTGCAGTGCCCCTTACGAGCACAGCTGGCGGGTGGCCGTCAAACAGGTGGAGAACGGCCGGTTCTCGACGTATGCCAATACGGTTCTGAAGGCAGGAGACACCCTGGAGGTCATGCCGCCACAGGGCCGGTTTGTGGTCCACCCCGAAGGAAAGGGTGCCGACCAGGTCGTCTTCTTTGCGGCCGGTAGCGGGATCACCCCCGTCATCTCCCTGATCAAGCAGATCCTGCATGACGAGCCGGCTGCGCGGATCACCCTGTTCTATGCCAATCGAAAAAAGACCGACGTGATCTTCCTGGAGGAACTGGAGAACCTGAAGAACCGGCACATGGAGCGCCTGAGCCTGCATTATGTCTTCAGCCGGGAGAGTCAGTCCTCACCCCTGTTCGAAGGCCGGATCGATGGCGTTCGCTGCAAGAATTTGCTCGACCGCTTCATTGCGGATCCTCCGAAGCAGCACTACTACATTTGCGGTCCGGAGGAAATGATCCATGCCGTCAAGGACACCCTCCATGCCGGTGGTGTGCCGGACGCCCAGGTCCATTTCGAGTTGTTCACCACCCCGGTCGGGGACATGAATCCGGAAAAGACCCAACAGGCGGCGACCAAAGAAAAGCGTCCGGATGGCGTGGCCAAGGTCCAGGTGCAGCTGGATGGCCGGGTATTCTCCTTTGACCTGCCATACAACGGACAGCCCATCCTGGATGCCAGCATGCAGACGGGTGCCGATCTGCCCTTCTCATGCAAGGGGGGGGTGTGCTGTACCTGCCGCGCCAAACTGGTCAAAGGGGAGGTGGACATGGACATCAATTACGCCCTCGAACCCTGGGAGGTCGAGCAGGGCTTTATCCTCACCTGCCAGAGCCATCCCAAGAGCGAGGAGATCTTTGTCGATTTTGACCAGCAATGAGCGAGTCGGTCATCAGTATTAAAAAAGAAGCCATCTATGCCGCGGCGGCACGGCTGTTCCAGGAGAAAGGGTATTCGGCCACCAGCATGAGGGAATTGGCGGCTGCCGTTGGCCTGGAAGCCTCCAGCCTGTATTCGCATATTTCCTCCAAGGCAGACCTGCTGGACCATATCTGCTTTCATGCCGCTCATCGCTTCACCGAGGGCATGCAGGTCATCACCGCCACCCGGGTCCGGCCAATCGAGCAGATCCGCACCCTCTTGGATCTGCACATGACCATCGCCCTGGAAGACCCCACCAGCCAAACGGTATTCAATGATGAATGGCGTCATTTGCCGGAAGAGCGGCTCATCGCCTTCCGATCCTTGCGAAAGCAGTATGAGCAGGATTTTCTGTCCCTGATCGAACGGGCTCAACAAGCCGGCGAGATCCGGGCCATGGAACCCAGGTTGGTCCTGTTGACCCTGCTATCGGCACTGCGATGGCTGTATGTCGGGAAAGGGCTGAACAAACGGATGAAGCCGACCGATATTAAATCGCAGATGGCCACCTTTTTGATGCACGGGTTGACGCCGGAGTAGGATATCACTCTTGGTAAAGGGACTTTACTCAACGACATAAAAGCAATACCCACCAAATTTGTGGAACCGGTCTTCTGGTTTTTGTACAATCCAGGTATTGTAGTGAGGGTCAGGGCTATTTTTCAGCAATGCAATATTGTTACTTGCGCCATCATTCAATTTGACAAATGCATCAATATCCACATCTTGACATTTCCCTTCAAAAGACTGATTTCCTCCCCAAGCATTAATACTTGACCCAAAGGACAAATAGTACAAGCCAGATTTTTTGGGAATCAAATGACATTCCAGGTGATAAGCGCTACCAATATAGTTGTATTCTCCATGATAAAGAACACTTCCAGATTGAAAATAAGAAAGCTGGAAATTGGCACTATCCTGATTTATAATTTGAAAATTCAACACTCCCGATTTATCTGGTTCAGATCCCGACAACTCAATAACAGTCAGCCCAGGAGAAAAACTGAAGTCCTCAAGGGTATAAGTTTTTTCAGTCTGCCTATCATAAACGGCATTTAGAAAATTGGATAGAATGGATATTGTGTCACCAATGTGATATGTATCTTTTGATGGTATCAATGTGGCAGGTATCTCAAATTCGTACCCTGGAATAAAGCAATCGCTATCCATACATGAATTGCATCTTGGAGCAACAGATAGTATAAAAAAGAATAACCAGTACTTCATGTTCGACCATTGTCAATAGGAATCAATTTGGCTTCGATGTTTCAATATACGGGTTTTCCAAAGTTCATCCTATGAAGAAACCAATCAGCCTTTGAAAGTCATTCTTTTTGGCAAAATCCCGTTTTGGAACCAATTGTCTTGCATTCTCTGGAACAGACCTTAGCCCTAAAAAGAATTGATCACTGATGAACATCAATTAGCAGCTATCTTTGTCAAATGAAAACCAAGGAAGAGATCGTCAACAACTGGCTGCCCCGCTATACCGGGATGGCCCTGGGGGATTTTGGTGAATACATCCTCCTCTGCAACTTCTCCCATTATGTCGAGCTGTTTGCCGAGTGGAACCAGGTGCCCATCGTCGGCAAGGACCGCAGCATGATGTGCGCCACCGCCGGCGGGATCACCATCATCAACTTCGGGATGGGCTCACCGAATGCCGGGACCATCATCGACCTGCTCACCGCCATCAAGCCCAAGGCGGCCCTCTTCCTGGGCAAATGTGGCGGCCTCCGCCCCGACAAGAACCAGGTGGGCGACCTCATCCTGCCCATTGCCGCGATCCGGGGAGAGGGAACATCCAATGACTACCTGCCCCCGGAAGTACCCGCGCTCCCGGCCTTCGCCCTGCAAAAAGCCATCTCCACCACCATCCGGGAATTCGAGAAGGACTACTGGACCGGTACCGTCTATACCACCAACAAACGGGTGTGGGAACACCGGGAAGACTTCAAGGAGTATCTGCGCAACCTCCGGGCCCTGGCCATCGACATGGAGACGGCCACCATCTTTGTGGCCGCCTTCAAAAACCAGATCCCGGCCGGTGCCTTGCTGCTGGTCAGCGACATGCCCATGATCCCCGACGGTGTCAAGACGGATGCGTCTGACAAGGTCGTCACCGAGCAATATGTCCAGACCCACCTGAAGATCGGCATCCGCTCCCTTCAGCAACTGATCAACAAGGGGGAGACAGTGAAGCACCTGCGATTCTAGGCAGTGAGGAGTCGGGAGGGGAAACGCCAAGACGCGAAGGCGCTAAGGAGTAGCATGTGAGGATATCCATTGCGCGCCCAAACTGGAAAAAGGGCTATTCCGTTCTATCCCATGAACGTACCCGAAGCCAAGGCCCTTCGCCGATTACCCTACACCATTTACCTTTCTGGATAGAAGTCGACATTCCATCCTGCCTCATCTGGGCGAACAACGAATGGTTCGTTTGGGTACTCGAGGGATCGGGTTATTGAGTTATTGTGTTATTGAGTTATTTCGACGGTCAACCGGTCAACTGTATTCAGGGATAGGTCACTGCAGGGCCCTTTACCCTTTGCCTTTGACCCTTAACCAGCCAGAGTGGCGATAGCCACAGACGTACTCTGCGAAAAGCGAAGGGCCCGACCCCGAGTACTCGGGGGGGGGCGAATAGATCTACACACTCATCTCCTGCCGAACCAGCGGCATCAGCGTATTCAGGAATTCGATCTGCACCCGCTGTCCCTTGTCACGGGCGTACCAGGCATGCATGGCCTCACTGGAACGGGCCCGAAAATCAGCACGTTCTTCTTCGGGCAGGATCTGGACCGTCTGCTTCATATCCATCACCATGGCCTGGGCCTCGCTGGGCCGGGGGCCCCAGGTGCCCAGTACCTGACCGCTCTCCGCATCCAGGACGAGGACCTTGGGAATGGCTCGGGTGCCATTGGTCAGGAACGCATCCATGATCTCCGGATGCTGGTCACGGAAGATGATGCGCAGCTCGATCCGGTCATTCGCATTCGCGATCTTGTCCAGGACGGGCAGAACCTGGGCCACATCGCCACACCAGCCTTCGACCAGGGTCAGGAGGACGACCGGTCGTCCCACCCCGCGCAATCGCAACAGGCTGTCGTCACTCAACTGGAGGATCCTGTCCCACTTGTTCATACGCTGGATGTTCTGGCGGGTATAGGCCAGCATCTCCTCCCGGTTGTCCTCATTGGTCGTCCGGCCCTGGGCCAATAATTCGTCAGTCAGCTCACGAAATTCGGCATAGGTCAAGGCAGATGAACGAACGGACGCAGATATGATCTCCATGATGTCAAGCAATTGAGCCATAGAAATCAAAAGCGGAGGCAAAAGGTTCATTCAGAAGCGCCCAGCAGGCCAAGGGTCTTCTTCAAAGCCTGCTGGTTGTGGGGGAGATCCCAGGCGGCCAGGATATTCTCCCGCTCCCTGGGCGTCAGATGAAAGGACATGGAGGCCGGATCCTGATTTTCACCGGGCTGGTAGACAAACCGGACCACGTCAAACATCTCCGGCCCGAACAGGTCGGCCAGGAACCCGATCTGGGCATCCTGGTCAAAATCCTGAAGACGCAACTGCTGCCCGATCACACCGAGAGGATTGAGCAGATCACGGATCACGCCATTTCGGTCAGCCGTCTTGATCTCGGGAGTCTTCTCCCAACTGCGGACCTGGATCAGCACCACGCCGCTGGTATTCTCGCGGATCCAGTCCTGGAAGACCTCCATGAACCGGGCGACCATGGTAATGCCATAGTTGTCGCGAAATCCCGCGTCCATGATATCCATCCCCGGCTCGCTGGGCAACCGCACCTCCGGCAGGATGTACGGGTAGGTGGCGTTCATCCGCAGTGCCGTGCTGAAGGCCAGGTGATCGGCGCGATGCTCGTGGAACATGGCCCTGAAATCGATCCCGTCGGCATTCACGATGCCGGTCATGCCCGCAGGCATGGGTGGCCGGCACAGGTAGGATACCGGCTGGGGGCTGATGATCAGACGGCGTCCGTCATTGATGATGGACGGAGCGATCAGCAGCATGGGGATGCGTGCCGCAGCCTCCGGTTCCCGGTAGTCGATGAGGTCCTTGTCCAGGACATAGCCGGTGTTCTCATGCAATTGCAATTCGAAGCTGTACCCCCGGTCCTTTCGGTAGGACAACGAATCCCGCACAAATCTCAAGCCCGGGTAGAACAGATCATTGGTGGCGATACTGAAGGCCACCGAATTGAGCAGGTCGCCAGCCATCCGCTGGTTGTAGGATGGAAGGGTATAGTCTGAGATATGCCCGTCCTGCTGGCGCAGCCAAAGCTCCCGTTGATAGGCCATGCCGAAGATGCCGCCGGACGCACCGGTCATCATGGCGATCTGACGCATCAGGGTATCGGGCGATGCCTCCTCCAGACGGCTCATCACCTGCATGGTCCACACCGCCGATTTCAACCCGCCACCACTGGACACGAGCAAGACCATCTTGGGCTTCTCCCCGGGCTGTCGGGCCTTCCAGTTCTCCAGAATCTGCAGGGTCTGCTGACGGTCCAGCTCGCGCTGGCGCGCATCCATGATCGAATCCAGGAAAGCGTTGGTATAGGGTGGACGGGTGTCCGTGGTGTAATCCAGACCAAATGCCTGGTTGGTATGCCGCAAGCCCCGCTGACCAGTCACGGTATCGATCAGCACCAACAGGAGGATGAGCATGACCAGTCGCCACCGGCCGAACCAGTAGGATACCGCTCCGACAATGGCCAGGACCATGGAGGCCATGATGTAGACGGAGGCTCCGGCCGGAATGCGAAAAACGGGCACATCCTCGAGAAGCCCCAGCATGGTCAGGGCGATCAGGCTCATCACCTGCAGGAGCAGGGTGTTGATATGGTTCTGCCGGTAGATGCCTTTCAGCAATGCCGGTTCATAATGGGACACCGAGCGGACCCGTCGCATCCGCAACCGCTCGCTCAGATAGAGCTCCACACCCCAATTGGCCCCCAGGCGGTCTGACAGCAGCGGGCGCTGGACACGAGCAGCCGGACGGGGGCCTTCGAGCAGATGGGCCGGAATCTCTCCCGGCTTCATCTGGCCGATATCCTTGTTGGTCAGCAGCAGATAGGAACCGATCAGCAGGATCAAACCGATCATCCCGAAAATGAAGTAGACCAGGTTGCCCGTGATCTGGTTGCCCGACAGACCCATTTCCTGCGATTGCATCATAGCGGATGCCCAGAGGAACAGGACCAGATAGATACCCGGTATGATGCTGTTATTCAGGACAAACTTGGTAAAGGGCCGCGAGAGGGCGGCCAGGAAGGGAAATCGCGACGCATGGAGCAGATAGGTCACCAGGTTCCAGGTCATCACCATGGCCCCGAAGGCCGTACCCAGCAATGCGTAACTGAGGTTGCTGGTCCGGTCCAGGTATTCCGGCAACAGCATCAGGTACTTGATCCCGAACAGCTTCAGGACGTTCCCGGTCATCAGTAACCAGAGAAAGACCCAGATGATCAGCAGAAGCACATGCTCCTGGAAATGCAGGAGGAACAACCGGATGGGGAAGGAGTGCCGAAAATTATAAAACCACGTCCTCATCGGCTGCATCATACCGGATGACCCGTACGGTTTCGATCTTTTTATCGGAGACCACCTCCAGGATGAACTTGTACCCGTCCAGGATCAATTCATCCCCTTCCTCGGGGATGCTGGTCGTGGTCATGACCAGATAGCCCGACAGGGTGTGGTATTCCCCCTTGGGGAACTGGAGGTAAGGATATTTTTCGTTGAGATAATCGATCTCCAGGCGACCGGAAAAGCGATATTCATCGCGAGAGACCTGTTCCTCGACATATTCCTCTTCATCATGCTCATCCTCGATCTCGCCAAAGATCTCCTCCAGGATGTCCTCCATGGTGATGATGCCGGCAGTGCCTCCGTATTCATCCACGACGCAGGCGATACTGGTATTCTCCTTGATCAGCAGGTTGAGCAGGTCCTGCACTTTCATCGACTCCGGAACGAAGGGGATCTGAAAGATCATTTTCCGGATGGGCCCCTTGCTGGTCAGCATCTGCTGGTGATGCACATACCCCAGCACGTTGTCGATATCCCCGTCCACTACCAGGAGGCGGGACAACTTGGTCTCCATGAACAGGTTCTTCAGTTCCTCCAGGTTGTCGGAGACATCCACCGATTCGATCTCGGTGCGGGGCACCATGCAGTCCTTGACCCGCACCTGCTTGAGATGCAGGGCCTTGCCGAACAGGTCGGTGTCAATGCGGGTCTCCGAATAGGTCTGGGAGTCGCGGATGTACGATTCCAGCTCCAACCGGCTGAAGGCAGCATCCTCCACCTCAGGAGGCCGCTTCATCACCAAGCGCAGCATCAGGTGGGACAACCCGGTCATCATCGACGCCGGCACTGCCAGCAGGATATTCATGAACTGGATGGGAAAGGCCAGGTTGTAGATGGCTTTCTCGGCATAGTTGCGAAACAGGACCTTGGGCAGGAACTCACCGAACACAAGGACGATCAGCGTACCGATCACCGTGATCACCAGCGACAACCACAGTTCACTGGGAATGAATGACGACAGGATGGGATTCAGCAGACTGGCCAGCAGCATGGTGAAGATGACCAGGACGATATTGTTCCCGACCAGCATCGCGCCCAGGAACCGGGAAGGGTTGGCATAGAACCGGGTGATCAAGGCACCCCGGCGACCGCCCTGTTGCTTCTTGAGCTCCACCCGCAGCTTGTTGGCTGACACATAGGCAATTTCCACCCCGGAGAACAGGGCGGAAAACAGGAGGGCCAGGAGCAGGAGCATCCACATCATTTCCCAAAGATAGCCAAGTCCGGATGAGGAAGCGAACCCTGCCGCGACAGATTCTGTTCCAACCCGGTGAACCATGCGCAAGTTGCACAGTTCCTACCTTTGTCAAAACCACCACCATGGCGCTCAAAGAATCCAATATGCTCCCCCTGGGCACCACTGCCCCGGACTTCACCCTGCCCGATACGGTCTCCGGCGACCTGGTCCATGCGCATGATGTCATCCAGGGTCGGATCAGTGTGATCATGTTCATCTGCAATCATTGCCCCTATGTGATCCATGTCAATCCGGAGATCACCCGCCTCGCCAAGACATACCAAGAGAAGGGTGTTGTCTTTCTGGCGATCAGTTCGAATGACGTCGTCAACTATCCACAAGATGGCCCCGACCTGATGGCGGAACTGGCCCGGCAGGAAGGGTACACCTTTCCCTATCTCTACGATGAAAGCCAGGAGGTGGCCCGGGCCTATGATGCCGCTTGCACCCCGGATTTCTATGTGTTCGACCGGGACATGACCCTGGCCTATCGGGGTCGGCTGGATGCCTCACGCCCCCAGAATGACCAGCCGCTGACCGGAGCCGACCTGCGGGCAGCCCTCGATGCCCTGTTGGCCGGACAACCGGTCACTGACCGGCAGTATCCCAGCGCCGGTTGCAATATCAAATGGAAAGCCTGAGGCCCATTGCCGGGATCGACTACGGCGCCCGACTGTCCGGCACCACCGTCCTGGCCTTGTTGCATGAGGAGGAGATCCGCCTCTTTCCCGTGGCGAAGGGACAGGATGCGGATGGTGAGTTGATCCGGCTGATCGACCATTGGCAACCGGAATTCCTGGCCATTGATGCACCGCTTTCCGTTCCCTCCGGGATCCGGGGTACGGGTGCCGAGTTCCATCTTCGCCGGGCCGACCGGATGTGCGGGGCCATGTCGCCCATGTTCCTCGGCGGACTGACCGCCCGCGCCATGGCCCTGCGTTACCACTACCGGGGTAGCCCGATCACCTGGATGGAGACCTATCCTTCCTGGATGGCCAAGGCGAGATTTGCCCTGGACCGCAAGGTCCATCACCTGCTCCTGGAGGAGCTCCAGGCGATATGGCCCCAGGTGAACATTCCCGTACCAGCGAATCAGCACCAACTGGATGCCCTGCTCGCCCTGGCAGCAGCGGAGTATCGTCGCCGGCATGTCAGCTGGCATTACGGAGATCCTTCCGATGGGGTGATCGTGATCTGACTCAGAAGTCGTCACCTCCCTGCATCCCGCCGCCATCGGACCCGGTCCTGGAAGAACGATCCTGTTGATTGATGCGGTAGGAAAAGGTCAGGTTGACCGAGCCCCGGCGCCACTGGAAGTCACCGGAGGTAAAGAAGTCTTCCCCCCGATTCTCATAGATCCTCCGGCGGGTATTGAATACATCCCGGCCGCTGAGGGTCAGGGTCGCCTGGTCGTTCAGGATATCCATGCTGGCGCCGATATCCAGGTGCTGCATGGCCAGGTCTTTCCCCTGGGTGGTGAGGCGGGGAGCGCGATAGTTGTAATTGAGCTGCAGATCCAGTTTCTTCCACAAGGTCAGCCGGCTGCTCAGGCGTCCGAACCAGGTATAGTTATCGGCCTGAAAAGAAGACCCCAGGTTCTGGCCATCGGTAATGGATCGAAAGAAGTTCACATTGCCGTTGAGGCGCCAGACCTTGAACGGTTCATAGGCGAAGGTGATCTCCAGACCAAAATCCTCCTGGGTCAGGAGGTTCTCCGGCCGGATATAGCTGATGCCATTTTCGTCCACAGTCCGAATGCGATCGATGACCTGGTCGGTCTGGCGATAGAAGATGACCGGTGAAACGCTACCCCGGGAAAAGGTTTTCAGATATCCCAGTTCATAGGCATTGGTCAATTCAGGGTCCAGGTCGGGATTCCCGGTCCAGATGTTCCGGATATCGCTGAAGGTCAGGAAGGGATTCAATTCCCGGAACCGGGGGCGATTGATCCGCCGGCTGTAGCTGAGTTGCAGGCTGTGGGCATTGGGGAACTGGTAGGACAGATGGGCACTGGGAAAGAACTGCCCATAGGAGCGCGGATTGGTCTCGCCGGTCTCCACCAGCTCGGTACGGATATCGGTATACTCATACCGCAATCCTCCCTGGAAGGATATCTTGTCCCACTGCTCACCCCAGATGGCATAGGCGGCATAGATATCCTCGTCATAGCGGAACTGATTGTTGAACCCCTCCCTGGGCACCCAGGTATCCAGGATGAAATCCTCCACGATGAAGTCATTGTCGATATCCCGCAATCCGGCCCGCAGTCCGGCTTCCAACTTGCCGGTGGCCGAATACGGAAAGATATAGTCCGACTGCAGGATGAGGTTGCGCTCTGCCTCCAGATTGTCGGATCGTTGCTGGAAGTTGTCCTGTCCATTCGGTGATCCATCCGCCAGGAAGTAGCGCTCCAGAAAATCGGATCGCTCGTGTTCGGAGTTGTCCTGATACCGCACATCGGCGGTCCATACATGTTCATCCGAACCGAAGGTCCGTTTCCAGTTGAGGGCATATTCCAGGGTCGGCTCCAATTCATCTTCCTGGTCGGTCCGCAGGGTGACCAGGTCAGGAGTGACCAGGGTGTTGATATAATCCCGATACCGGAGGGTGGTCAGGTTGTCATCCAGGCTGTACCGATAATTGAAGGATGTGGTCAGCGTGCTGCTCGGGTCGACAAACCAGTCGAGCCCAAACCGCATGGAATGCGACAGGCTGGTCCGTTCCTGGTCCCGCGTCAGTTGGTTGATGAAGGTGGTATCGTTCCGATAGAATTCCTGGTACTGGCTGCCTCCTCCAGGACTGAGGCGATATCGCACCCCATAGTTGCCGAAGAGGTTGATGGCGCTGTGACGATAGTTCACATTCGCGGCCAGTCCCAGTTCGTCCGGATAGCCGACGGTCGTCTCGACACTGCCATTCCAGCCATTCTGCCGTTCCTTTTTCAGGACGATGTTGATGATACCCGCCATCCCCTCGGCTTCATAGCGGGCGGAGGGATTGGTCACCACCTCGATCCGGTCGATGAGATTGGAGGGCAGGGACCGCAGTCCGTCACTGTCGCCAACGCCGACCAGTCCGGAAGGCCGCCCGTCCACCAGGATCCGCACGCCCGAGCTGCCGCGTAGGCTGACATTCCCGTCCACATCCACGGTCACGGAGGGCACGTTGTCCAGGATATCGGCAGCTGTACTTCCCGAATTGGCAATATCCTTCCCGACATTGTAGATCTTCTTGTCCAGGCTGAGTTGCATCTGGCTGCGCTCGGCGCTGACCTCGACCTCACGGAGCAGGGCCGCCTCGGGAAAGACGAACAGATCGTCCATTCGGATCACCCTGACATCCGCCGGATCGATCACGGTTGACCAGGCAGGCTGGTACCCGATGAAATCGACACGGAGCAGGACCTTGCCGGGAGAAAGCGCCAGGTCGTAGCGTCCTTCCGGATCGGTGATCCCTCCGGTGACCAGGACTGAATCACCGGCCTGCAGGACGGACACGGCAGCGAACTCCAGCGGGATCCGGCTGTCACCATCCAGCACCCTTCCGGTCAGCCGGACCTGCTGGCCCTGGAGGATGGAGCACCCCAAGAATGCGAGCAACAGGAAGAGAAGTCGAGCGGTCATACAGCATGAAATTCGCCAGGATGAATGGGAATCCGGAAAGAATCTGGAAAAATCGGGCCAGAGAGGAATGGATCGGATCATCGTGTCACAGCTATGAACCAGATTACGCACCGGATGTTCAACTCGGATGGGAAAAACACCGATCCCCAGCAAGACCTGCGTCGTTTGCCAACGACCATTTTCCTGGCGGAAGAAGTGGGCCAGGGTGTGGACGGAAGTCCGGTATTGCAGCAACGCCTGCCGCCGAACGCGATCGAACCGCTCCATCCATGCGGGTCAACCTTCAACAGGTCCGGCCCATCCAGGGGACTGAACGATCCAGAACCTTCCGCAACCCCTACCTTTGACGCATGGTGCGAGAAGACATCCTTGTCAAGCTGCGGCGATATTGCGACTACCAGGATCGCTGTCACCAGGACGTACGTCGCAAGCTGTTGAGCCTCCAGGTATACGGTGATGAGCTGGAAGAGGCCATGGCCATCCTGATCGAGGAGGACCTGCTGAACGAAGAGCGGTTTGCCCGAAACTTTGCCCGGGGCCGGCACCGGATCAAAGGCTGGGGTCGCCACCGGATCAGGCGCGAACTCAAGCTTCGCCAGATCAGTGACTATTGCATCCGCAAAGCCATGGAGGAGATCGAGGAGACGGAATACCGGCAGCAGCTCCTGCAATTGCTACATCGGCGGAGCATGCACCATCCAGCGGATTGGCCGACGGGAAAACGCATAGAGGACCTCCGCGAACATGCCATGCGCTGGGGGTATGAACTCCCCCTGATCGAGGAGGTCAGCCGGGATGTGCTCGAAAACTGAGCTTGACCGGTAGCCGACCAATCCCCATTTTCACAGGTCAGGAATGTGCGGAACTGGGTAAACTTGTTCAACACCCTATCGAGATGAACGCCCAACCGCTATCACCGGCCATTGCATGGCCGGACCACCGAAAACTGGCCCTTCCCATCCTGGAGGGCTGGATGTTCCTTCCGACGGATTCGATCCGGTACCTGGAAGCCCAGGGCAGCTACACGCTGCTCCATCTCAGCAATGGGCAACAGGTGCTGGTGAGCCGGAACCTGGCTGCCCTCGCGGTCCAGATCGACGATCCGGTGTCCTTTGTCCGTATCCATCGGTCCTACATCGTCCATCTGGCCTTCCTGGAGAAGTTTGTCAAGACCAAGAGTCCGACCCTGCAGCTGGATGATGGTACAGCCCTGCCCCTGTCCCTCCAGCGCAAGGAAGAGGTGCTGGAGGCCATGCAGCAATTCTTCCGCTTCTAGGCCATGTCCATACCCGACGTGGGAAGGCTTGATTCTGGCTCCGTGATGAACCAGCCAGCGCAGAAAATTGTCTATACTTGCAGGCCAAACACATCCATTCTCCCTTGAAACGACTCCCCTTTGTTCTGCTGGTCATTGTTCTGGTCCTGCTCATCGACCAGTCGCTGAAGATCTGGGTGAAGACCCATATGGAGATCGGCGAGGAATTCCCCATTCTCGGCCAATCCTGGGCCTTTATCCACTTTGTGGAGAATGAGGGGATGGCCTTTGGCTGGGAGATCCCGGCGGCATATGGAAAACTGATCCTTTCCCTGTTCCGCCTGGGGGCGATCGTGTTCTTGAGCTACATCCTGTACCAGCTGATGCAAGCCAAAGCCAGCCGGGGCCTGCTGATCTGTTTTGCCCTCATTTTTGCGGGAGCCCTGGGGAACATCATTGACAGCGTGTTCTATGGACTCATCTTTTCCGCATCGCCCTATCATGGGGGTGTAGCCACCATGTTCCCCGAAGCCGGTGGCTATGCAGGTCTGCTCCATGGCAAGGTGGTCGACATGTTCTATTTCCCGATGATCGAGTCGGTGTGGCCGGCCTGGGTACCGTTCGTCGGCGGCCAGTCCTTCCTGTTCTTCCGCCCGGTCTTCAATGTGGCGGATGCCTCGATCTCCGTCGGGGTGATCATGCTCCTGCTCTTCTATCGGTCCTATTTTACCCAGGAAACCAAACCGGAACGGACAGATGAACGTCCAGGCGAGGCAACACCAGACACGTTGGACGTGAAGGTGGAGTAGGACCTCCTTTTGACTGCAGGAGGATTTTTTCCGAAATGTGTGGAAAATGTGACAAGCAGTTACCGCTTGCCGATCGCCTCGTTGTAACGACGAATGGCTTTCACTGCCTTGTCGATGGTATCGTAGTTGAGGGTATAATGCACGTACTTGCCATCGCGGTCGGACTCTACCAACTGGGTATCCCGCAGAATGCGCAGGTGCTGGGAGGTAATAGACTGCTCCAATTTCAAGGTATTGTAGATCTTGTTGACGTTGATCGCCTGATTCTTGTCGATGAAATCCAGGATCTTTAAGCGTAGCGGATGAGCGAGAGCACGTAACAGCTCCGACGACAAATGCAATTTGTCGCTGTCAATCCCAACCTTGACTCTCTTCATGATGGCGCGTTGTACTGAACAAGTAGTTTACCTGCTACAAATATCCACTTTTAATCCTTTTTGCCCAATACTGTGAACTAAAAAATGCTGTAAATCCATTGACTTACAGCATTTTCTACGCCTGTTACAAATAGCGATATGAAGGTATATAATATTACATATTCTCTTATCTGCCACCTCATTAGGCCTGTGGGGCCAAGGTGAAAATCGGGGAATTCCCGGGTGAAAGAATTGTTAAAAATTAAGCGGCCAGTTCCTCAACCAAACGCGAAATCTGTGACAATCTCTCACGATCCAGCATGTAATTGATGAATTTGCCCCTGCGTTGGGTGATCACCACTCCCGCCCGACGAAGAATGGCCAGGTGTTGGGAAGCCACTGACTGTTCGAGGCGAAGTTTGATATAGATATCGGTGACGGTCATGCTTTCGTGTTCCTCCAAAAGGTCGATGACGCTCTGCCGCAGCTTGTGGTTGACGGCGCGGAGGACCAATACCGCCTTTCGGAGCTCGGCATAGTCCAGCTGAATATCATTCTTCCCTTTCTTCAGAATGACAGTTTCATTTTTCTGTTTTCTCATGGGTCGTTGTTCTTGTGGCGGTTTCCCGATCCAGTTCTTTTCTTGCGAATTCTATACCAAAATGTCCTCGAACCCGTTCATCCAGCTTCTTTCCACTGGGCCTTTCCCCGGGCCGCATGGAATAAAAGACTATATGAATGACAAATATATTATAAATATTTGTCACACGTAAGGATACTGATGATCAAACCATCGATAGCCATACAGGTTCAAGATGTCAGGCAATCCGAAGACGGCCCGGCGTTGTAGGTAAAGGGGGATTCAGGGTATCCGGCAGTGCAAGAATTGCCGAATGACTTATAGAATACAAAAGACCGTGCCAATCTCAACCGGAGACATCCCCGGGAAATACACTTTTCGGAACGGTCACCCCGGGCGGTTTGAGATAGGCAGGCTCTACATAGGCCAGATCAGCCCAGTCGGACCGGGAAAACTTCTCTTCTGCCATCCCGGCCATCTGGCTGGCCAGGCAGCGGATACCGCTGTCCTGCAGGTGGGGGATCGGCCAATGATCCAGCACTTTCTCCGCTCCATCTCCGCTGACCCAGACGGGCCCGTCGGCCGATGATATCCATGTTTCCCAGTCAGTGGTATCCAGCACGACCGGTTCCGGTCCTCTGTACTCTCCCTGCCGACTCATCTGCAAGTACACTTCCTTCCGCCGGGCATCGATCGCACTGAGGTAGGCCAATCCGTCTGGATGGGCCGCCTGCGTTGCAGCGATCATCACCTCCAGGGTGGGCAAGACCAGCAAGGGGATCCCCAGGCCATAGGCCAAGCCCTTGGCCGTGGACAACCCGACCCGAAGGCCGGTATATGATCCGGGACCGTTGCTGACCGCAATGGCATTCAACTGGTCTGGGGTGATCGAGGCCTCCTTCAGGCAGTCCTGGATGAACACCGCCAGCTTCTCGGCGTGGACATATCCCGCATCCGAGCTTTTTTCAATGATCACCTCCCCATCACGGGCCAACGCAGCCGAACAATTGGCCGTAGAGGTCTCGATCAGCAGGATCAACGCCATAGTTCTGTCTGTTTTACCCCGTTGCGCTTCCGCCCGGGCAGGGATCGGCGCAACCGCAGCACCTCCCGGCTGCTGGTCAGATAAAGCCACCCTTCTCCCCCCAGCAGGACAGCCCATCCGGCCAGAAAGAGGCCATTCCGAAGCAGCATCACATCCGCTACCCATGCGCCGGCGAACGGCCGGACCCACAAAGTCTCCAGCACCAGGACCACCACTGTGGACAGAAACAGACCGATGGACCAGGCCCGGATGCCCTGCCGGATCGTCTTTCTCGAGCGCATACCACACTTGACCAGAAACCTGGAGGCCAGCTCATGAGCGGGATCCAGCTTGAGCAGTTCCGTCAACACGTGAACGCACTGCCCTTCCTTGCCCACATGGAAACAGGCAGCTGCCTTGCGATACAGGAAATGATGGAAGAGATCCTTGTCGCGAGTGGTGAACACCTGGCGATCCACTGCCATGGCGATCCCTTCGTCAACCCGCCCGAGAAACAGCTCATACTCCCCGCACTCGAACAAGGCATCCAGATAGATCACCAGTATATCGTAGAATTCGTCCTGGTCCAGCTGACGGATCGCGGCTTCATGCTTCTCAAAATACCGCCTCACCGCCTGATGCGCGTCGGATTGCAGACGCAGGATCTGTTGGCGGATCGGATGGCGTGATGGATTCATGGCAGAACAGTCAGCGGATAGATCAACGGTTTGGAAGGGCTTGCATCCAATACAAACGGAGCGATCTGAAGGTTCAACAGGTACAACCCATCCCGGCAGAAATCGGGCACATAGATCATTTCGGTGATAGTGGCTCCCACGCGGACATGATCCGGATAGCCCCACCAGACATGATGGGCGGCCAACACACCTCCATCATCCTCCCGGTCTACCGACGGGAGATCCACCAGCACATGCTCGACACCACAGTGGACCAACCAGTCTACCGCCCCTGCATCCAGATACGGTGGGTTGGTGCCCGTCCACTGTCGCCGGGCCTTTTCCTCGCCGTTCGGCATGGTGCGCAGGATGATGGCCTCGACCTCACCTGGCACCACGATATCGGTCAGCTGCTCCCGTTCGATCACCAGATCACCGGATTCCCGGCGTGTTGGATACAGGGTCAACAGGCGAGCGGTAAAGTGATATCGCTTCAGGCAGTCATTGACAGCGACCCGCTCCGTGGCAATATGGCCATAGCACTCGGTGTGGGTCCCATTCCCATGGGGGTTGAGCCGTACATCCATGAAATTGACCGATCCACCCAACCGGGTATCCCCGACAAAGGAGCCGGCGCGTACCGGTTCGGCCCGGAAGACGGGTGCACCATAGGCGTTGGGGCCTTCCGCATCGGGCACCAGGGGAATGGACAGGTCGATCGGTCGATCCAGATCGGCCTGACAGGCGATGCCCCGGATATGGCAGGTGATCTTCATTCAGTTTCGCAGGTCGCGGCCCCAGGCCAGTTTTTCACGCATGGTGGACAGGAAGGAATATCCGTGGAACTGGATCAGTCGCAATGAAAACGAGGCTTTTCGAATGGCGATCTGATGCTCAGGGGTAATGGTGGCAAATCGGGAGTCCAGGGTACACAGGAAGCTGTCGGTACGCCCCCTCACCTCAAAGGACAACACCGCGCTGTCCGGAATGACAATGGGACGAACCCCCAGGTTGTGCGGGGCGACCGGACTGACCACAAAATTGCCGGAGGTCGGGAAGACGATCGGCCCACCCGAACTCAGGGAATACCCGGTACTCCCCGTCGGCGTGGCCACGATCAATCCATCAGCCCAATAGGTATTCATGAAATCCCCGTTCATGTAGGCATCAATGGTGATCATGGAGGAAGTATCCCGCTTCAGGATGGTAAAGTCGTTCAAGGCATAAGGGCAATCACCGAACAGCGGATCGCTGGATTCCAGCTGGAGCAGGGCCCGGTCCTCCAGATCGTAGCGACCGTCGACGAAGTCGCGGACGGCGTCGCCGATCTGACGCTCTTCGATGCCCGCCAGAAAACCCAGGCGTCCGAGGTTGATCCCGATGAGGGGAATGTTACTGTCCTGCACCAGGGTGAGGGCATTGAGAAAGGTCCCGTCGCCGCCCAGACAGATAAAGGCATCCGGCGCCTGGAGCAGCAGGCTGGCATGATCGCCAAAGATGGGATGATCGGTCACCAGCACATCATGGTCGGCCAGGGTCGATGCCAGATCCTCGAAAAGGCAATAGTCGATGCGATGACTGTCCAGAGCAGCAGTCAGGGTATGCCATACCGGCAGATCTTCGGGTTTGAACACCCGGCTGTAGAGGGCAACATTCATCGAATGGAGAAACTGGTCTGTAAAAATAGCCCATTCTCCCCGAGTCCGTTCACATTCCAGCGAAGGGTAAAGATCTTGTCGAAGAAGAAGCGCAGATCGATGCCGATACCGGCGGACATCAGCCAGCGGTCGCGGAGGGGGTTGTTCGCCCGGAAAAAGGGGTCGTGGACGATCCCGTGGTCGGTCATGGCCTGGAGGTAAATTTTTAACGGCAACGCCTTGAAGGCCGGGATAGAAAACCAGGATGGCCAGGGCAGGGGGATGTCCCGGTCCAGGATCCTGATCCGCCAGGCCGCCTGGACCAGGGCGTAATCCATGCCATCCACCACGTAATGTTCATAGCCGCGCACCAGCCGTTGGCCATAGCCCAGGGCGTTGTATTCAAAGAATCCGGGATTGGCCCGGTTCAATTGCACCCGACTACTGAGGATGCCTTCAAATCCGTGAAACGTGCCGGTGGGCAGATACCCGGCGATCTGGCCCTCTACCCACCACTTGTCGCGCAGGCCGGTGATGCCCAGCCCTTCCTTGACCATGTCGATGCTCAGGGCATGCCCCCGGAAGGCATAGGGTCGGTCATCCAGCCGATCCTTCTCGGCATGGGCCCACAAGGTGAAAAAGGCCATGTTCGGATCGGATTGCGGGAAGAAGTCCGGATTCAGCTCGCCGATCACTTGCGGATCGGTCTCGATATTCCGGAAGCTAATGCCGGAAGAGAACTTCCACACATAGTTCGGCCGATACCGGACACTGATCTGGACCACTGACTTCCGCAACATCCATCGATCAAAATCCCGATAGAACAACTGGCGATCATCGGCAGAGCCGTAGTTGATCTCGCGGTATTGCTGTAGCTGCGCCAGGATGCCGGCACCCCAGGCCGGATGGCCGGGTATCTGGGGCAGGTTGTAGGCCAGTTCATATTTGTTGGCATACCCGTATTGGACCTTGGCCTTGAGCAGGTCGCCCCAGCCGGTCAGGTTGTAATGATTGATATAGAGGCCGAAATTGATCCGGTTGGGATCTCGGTAGAAATCCTCCCACCAGACATTGAAGTTTCGGTCGGCCAGTTCGAAGATGGGGATCGGAAAGATATACCAGGCCTCCTTGACACGGATGCAGACATCCACCGTGTCCTGCCGCAGGTGGCAGGTATCCACCCGGGTCTTCAGGAACAACCCTGTATTGCCCAGCAGTCGCCTGCTTTCCATCATCTCTGCGGGGAGTTGATCGGCAGGGAGCGACTGACCTTCCCGAAAGGTCATCTCCCTCAGCAGTACCGCGCGACGTGTTCGGTTATTCCCCTCGCACAGGATGGTGCCAATGACCAGGGAATCCTGGGCGGGCACCACGGCAGGAACGATGCACCACAACGACAGACAGATCCCGAATAACCGGACCAGTGAGGTGGCGTCATGAAACGTTGTCAGAAACGATCGGATGGATCCCAAGCGACGGTTTACATCGCCCGCATGGCCTTGACCAGGGAGGTCAGTACAAACGGCAGGGTAACCCAAAACCACTCGGGCTTGAAGATCAACAGGGCGATGGTCGCGACTGTAGAGACCAGAAAAAGCAGCCAGGACGACATGGTTGATGTGTTACTTTGCTCCATGAACTCGGATTTGATGACAAAAGTACAATCTGTTCACCAAATTTGACAACCTGAACCGCGATTGACCATGACCCGATCCATCTTATTCACTTTGCCCCCCTTCAGGAGAGGGTTTCATGTCATTACCCGGGAAGTCATCCAGGCCGTTGGCGAGCTACCCTCCGATGGTATCCTTCACCTGTTCATTCAACATACCTCGGCTGCCCTGGCCATCAATGAAGCGGCCGATCCGGACGTGCTCACCGATTTTGAAGCCATCTTCGACCGGCTGGTACCGGAACACCTGCCCTTCCTCACCCATACCCTGGAAGGTCCGGACGACATGCCGGCCCATGTCAAGGCAGTACTGGCCGGACCGTCTGTCAGCATCCCCATCGTGCAGGGCCGCCTGGCCCTGGGCACCTGGCAGGGCATCTACCTGTGCGAGTTCCGGAATCGGGGTGGGGCCAGACATCTTGTGGCCAGCGTGATCACCTGAATGTTCCTTGTTCCTATGTTTCTGGTTTCTGTGTTCCTGTGTTCCTGATTTCTATGTTCCTGGTTCCAATGTTCCTGCGTTCCTGGTTCTTGGTTCCTATGTTCCTGGTTTCATGTTGGTTGCGAATCGATGAAGATGAGTATCGTATTCACCCTCCACCCCGTTTTGGTCATTCGATATTCGGATTTGGTGCTTGCCTGGCCGCCGGCAGGCGGGTTTGGAATTTGTCTTTTGGATTTTGGGTTTTCCCCTGATATTCTGAAAATCCATAATATCCTAACTTGCGCTTCGTTCCTATCTCGCAACCTCCCAGAACATGGCGCGACCCGCGCGAAAAAAGAAGGCGACGGCCCGATCACGTTTCCCTACCCAAACCATCCTCCGGTACACGCTGTATGCCGGTGGGACCGTTTTGGGCCTGATCCTGCTGTTGATCGCCGGCATCTTCTGGGGGTGGTTCGGTGATCTGCCCACCCGGAACGAACTGGCCAATATCCGGCAGCATCAGGCCTCGGAGGTGCTCTCCGCGGATGGGGTCATCCTGGGCAAGTACTATCTCGAAAACCGGGTCATCGTCGACAACGACCGCATCAGTCCCTGGGTGAGAAAGGCCCTGGTGGCTACCGAAGATTCCCGCTTTTTCGAACATCGGGGCATCGACTGGATCAGCCTGGGCCGGGTATTCTTCCGCACCTTCCTGGGCCGGGACCAGTCCCAGGGAGGTGGCAGTACCCTCAGTCAGCAACTGGCGAAGAACCTCTACCCCCGCCAGGACCACGGCTGGTTGTCCGTCCCGGTGAACAAGATCCGGGAAATGATCGTGGCCCGGCGTCTGGAAAAAGCCTACCCCAAGGAGGACCTGCTCAACCTCTATCTCAACACCGTCCCGTTCGGGGATAATCTCTTCGGGATCGAGGTGGCTTCCCGGCGATACTTCGGCAAGGCCGCCAAAGGACTGGAAACCCAGGAGGCCGCCCTGCTGGTGGGCATGCTCAAGGGCAACTCCCTCTACCATCCGGTGCGCAACCCCAAACGGGCCCTGGAACGACGCAACACCGTATTAAGCAGGATGCAGAGTCGGGGCGACCTGACGACGTCAGAAACGACCCGGCTGAAGGAACTGCCCCTGGGTGTCCACTACACCCGGGAGAACCACAACGAGGGACTGGCCACCTACTTCCGTGAACATCTTCGCCTCCAAGTGGACAGTATCCTGCAGGACGTGCGCAAAGCGGACGGCACTCGCTACAACCTCTATACCGATGGGTTACGCATCAAAACGACCCTGAACAGCCACCTGCAACGCTATGCCGAAGAGGCCATGAACAAGCATATGGTCGTCCTCCAATCGGCATTCGACCGGGAATGGAAAGGCGGCAAACCCTGGGGCTCCGACGCCGTGCTGGACCAGGCGATGCGATCCAGCGAGCGATGGAAAAGAGGGAAACAGGACGGCTTGTCCGACAAGGAGCTGGAGGCCATGTTCCGCAGGAAGGTGAACATGCGGATCTTCACCTGGCAGGGACCGGCCCGCCGGGAATGGACGCCGCGTGACTCACTGCGGTATGCCCTGAGCCTGCTGCATACCGGACTGGTCTCCGGCGATCCGGTCGAAGGGCGGATCATGGCCTGGGTTGGGGGTATCGACCAGCAGTTCTTCCAGTATGATCATGTGCTGGCCCGTCGCCAGGTCGGTTCCACCTTCAAGCCCCTGGTGTATGCCGCCGCCCTGGAAGCGGGATTCATGCCCTGTGACTACTTCGACAATCAACTGGTCGCCTACCCTGATCACCAGGACTGGGAACCCCGCAATGCCTCCAACGAGTACGGGGGCGTCTATTCCATGGCCGGTGCGCTCAGCAAGTCCCTGAATACCATTTCGGCCAGCCTGATCATGGAAACGGGGGTGGATCCGGTGATCGACATGGCCCGCCGATGCGGACTGGACGGCCGCATCCCGGAAGTGCCGTCGATCGCCCTGGGAACTGGCGAAGCCTCCCCCATGGAACTGCTCAGCCTTTTTGGCACCATTGCCCTGGATGGCATCCGCCCGCACTGGTACTGGCTCGAACAGATCGAGACGGCCGACGGAGAAGTCCTGTACACCTACACCCAGGAAGAGAACCAGAAACTGTACGAGCGGGCCATGAACCCGGAGACGGCCATCATCCTGCGCAGTGCCCTGGAAATGGCGGTGGATAGCGGCACGGCCCGGGCCCTGAGATACACCTACGGGTTGACCGGCCCTCTGGCCGGCAAGACGGGCACCACCCAAGACCAGGCCGACGGGTGGTTCGCCGGATTCAACCCACGGCTGGTGACCTCCGTATGGGTCGGTGCCGAGTTGCCGGTCGTCCACTTCAAGTCACTGGCCATCGGTTCCGGTGGCCGTTCAGCCATGCCCATCTTTGCCCGGATGATGCAGGCAGCCATCAAGGATGAATCTTTGCGAATCCTCGTTAAAACACCATTCGCGCCGATTCCCGAATATGTGGCGGCCAGCCTGGATTGTCCACCTTACCTCGAGGAGGCTCCAGTCTATGCCGACGACGATCCGGGTCTGCTGGAATGGCTGGGACTGAAGGACCGGGAGGAAGAGACGGCTGAAGCGGCACAGGTCCAGCGTTCGCCAAGCGAAGCCTCCGAACGCATCCGCCAGCGCAATGAAAAGATGAAGAAGAAGCGCGAACGCAAACAAGCCTGGAATGACTTCTGGGACGGCGTGTTTAAACGAGACTGAGGGATCGATGGGAAGGAGAGACTGAGAGACATATGCGCTTCTCGACTGATATCTTTTGACCTGGTTATTGTCTCCTCCCGAAAAAGTGGATTCACAATTCCCGTATGTAAAAACTACAAACGATTCATCTCGTCTATAAACAGGTTGGGTTTAACCAGAAGTTTTTTCTGGATAAAAATCTGCAAATCCGCATCATTTCTGCTGTCCATTCTAGCTTCCTTGAAATGCGCTTTGTCCGTTATCCGCCACATCCTGCCATCCATGTTTAACATTATACCAGCAAATTCTGCGCTAAGCGAAATGATTGCATATTATCCACCACAAAATGTTAATTTTTGGCAAGATTGTCCTGTCATTAGATAAATTTCTGCATTTTTAATCGGCAAATCGTTTTCTCTCGGATAAAAGTACTATGAACGTTGACAATACCCATTGTATCATGAAATATACACAATTCTTCCTGACACATTCCGGATTTCGTTATCTCCTGGCGAGCCTGGTACTGATGATAACGCTGAATGGGTCAAGAGCACAAGAGGCGTCTTGTTCCACATCGGGCGGTGAAAACCCCATCGGTCCGATCATTGAAGGCGTGAATGCTCCGACAGGTAATACGGACGGCCCTTTCTTTGTTCGGGTGTTCCTTCATCCAGTGGGTAAGAATAATGGTGCAGATACGCCCACGGAGGAGCAACTCAGGCAATCCCTGAATTGGATGTCCAGAGACTTTGCCGAGCACAATATCTTCTTTGTGTATGACTGTGTGTCAGACCCCATTCATAGTACTGCATTGTATTCAGCTACTTTCTCCACTCCCTCTATTCTTTGTGATATTGAAAACTATGCAAATAATGGAAACGGTATAGATGTTTTTATTGGAGGCGATGCGGCAAATTCTTATGGAGAGGCTGCTGGAATTCCAGGCAAAGCCCTCGTTATCAAAGGGACATATTCTGGTAATTCAGGAGATGCATGTTGGCCTACTCCGCAATATATAAATTCCAGATCCCATCAAATCTCGCATGAAATGGGGCATTGCCTTGGACTTTGGCATACGCATCATGGGGTAGAATCCAAACCAAAAGATTGTTTCGGAGAGGTATATGATGACATACCCATATGCAAGGAATATGCTGACGTCAACGTGGATCCAAACGGTAAAGGATTGACCTGTGGTGACTATGTGCCCGATACCCCAGGAGATCCCAGAATTCAAACATGTCAACCTTCAGTTGTAGGAAGTTGCCATTTCACGACGAACAAAGTGGATGATCTGTCTGTGCAGTATGATCCGGATGAAACCCTGATTATGTCCTATGCCCATGACAAATGCCTGCAACGGCATACTCCCGGGCAAGGTCTTCGCATGCGCCAGGTTATTCTGATGTCTCCAACCCTGCAAAACTGTCTGGTGCAACCGGATTTGGACGAACAGCATATCAACACCACCACCACATGGTCGACCATTGACCCGGTGATCGGCGGGGATTTCTTCATGGATGGCGACCTGGTCGTGGAGCCTGGTGCCACCTTGACCATTGAAACGGGAGTGACCATCCACTTCAGCGCACGAAGCCGAGTGATCATCAAACCCAATGCCAGGCTCATTCTTCATGGCACATTGACCGGATTGGGTTGCTCGGGAAATACCTGGAAAGGGGTAGAAGTTTGGGGAAGTGAAGCAGGAAGTTCCCAGTACGGCATCAATGGTGTCGTGGCCCAGGGCAGTCTGACATGTGCCCCCGGCTCCGTCATCGAAAATGCCGAAACAGGCGTACAACTGTATGGGCCAACGGAGGCGGAAGCTGGTGGGCGATTGGCCTGTGACGGCAATACCATCAGAAACTGTCAAACCGGTGTGAAATTTGCTGCCTATGACAATTTCTGGCCCTTTGCCATCCCTCCATCACAGCAAGGCCAACCTCGCAACTATGCCGCCACATTCCATAAGGTGAACTTCGTGACCGACAGGGATTATCCGCATCGTGACCGGTTTTATGCATTCGTGCACATGGAGGAAGTCAATGGCATTACGTTCGAGGCTTGTTCGTTCACCAGCGATCAAGCTTTGACATTCAAACCGGGTGGACCCAATCCTGATCCGGAAGATGAGGCTAAATGGGGCTACGGTATCTTTGCCGATAATGCCGGTTTCCAGGTGATCTCCGAATGCACCGTGAGTGTACCCAACAATACGCCCTGCCCTTCGTACACGTATTCCACGTTTTCCGGGCTCGGATATGGTATCCATGCACAAGCGGCGATGATGATGGAGGCCTATCCGATCCAGGTGCGGCAAGCCAGGTTCGATCGATGTGTCGTCGGTATTCGGGATATGGGCGTGGGCAGTGCGACACTCCTGCATAATGAATTCACCATGGGCGAGTTGCCCACCGGCTCCACCCTTCCCGTTCAATCCGGCATTGTCTTTGAAGGGTCCGTTTCCGGGTTCACCTGTCAGGAGAACACATTCTTCGATCCCACCGGCCCGGCAGCCCTGACCACCAGAGGCATCTTTTGTGACCATACCGGAGACATGAGCAAGGAGATCAGACGAAATACCTTCATCGGCCTTGTTCTCGGGAATCAGGCCGAGGGAAGCAATGGGAATGATGAGGAAGAGATTCGTGGGTTGAATTATCTCTGCAATGTCAACCAGCAAGTAAGCGGACAGGATTTCCATGTGGCCGAATTGAGTCACATTCGAAGCAAACAAGGACTGCCAATTCTCCAAAGCCACAATGCCGCAGGCAACCGTTTCTCCTATACCGGTACGGATTTCCGGAACGATGGCGATGGGAGTATCGAGTACTACTATGATCCGAGCGCGGTAAACCAAACCCCTCTAACTATAGGTGGACTCGTTACCCCACTTTTTGCATTCCCGAATGATTGTAGTGTGGAATATTGCATCCCTCCCTGTCTGGAGCCCGGGGACGGAAACCAGTTCAGGAACACCTATTACACCGAAAAGGCCAATTACCTGAGCGCCAGTGCAGAATATGCGGTCAACCCCTCAGATTCCTTGTTGAATCTCATGGCGTACAGCCGGTATCAGATGGACCATGCGGCCTATGCCCTGGTGGTGGACATGATGTACGATACCAGCACCTATCATGTGGATTCTCTGCTGACCTGGGTGGAACACCTGGACTGCCAGACCGGTGACCTGTGGCTGGCCGGCCTGGCCATGCACCGGGGAGATACGTCCCAGGCCTACGCGCTAGTGGAAGACATGGCCCTGACCTACGATCTGACACCGGAAGAGGAAGATGACATGGCGGATTACCGGGACATTCTGGGTCTGATGGCCGGGAAAGATATCTATCAGTTGGACACCCTGACCCTGGATAGCTTGCTTACCTATGATGAAGGAGCAGGTTACGCTGGCACATTGGCCCGATCCATTCTCACCTTGTATGGGGCACATTACCCACCGGATTATCCGGAGGTTGCAGGGTTGAGAGGTGCATATGACTTTGGAAGGGCTATACGTGAAAATTTGAGTCCTGAAATACGTGTCTATCCGAATCCTTCACAAGGCGATGTCACTTTCCAATGGGTTGGAGAGAAGCCGAATGAGGGTGTGGTTATTCGCATCTGGAATTTGAATGGCCAGCTCCAGGAAGAGTTACCGTTTTCAACGGGTAATCCCAACGTATTGTGGAATACGAAAAATGCCCATGCCGGGGTTTACTACTATCAAATTATCGGTTCAGGATCGGATCAATTGGTTGGTGTGATCGTTCTTCAGTAGGGAAATTGAGTATCCTTTTCTCCTTCAATTTCCAGAACGAGGTCATGAGATATCACCTTCCTTTATTTGGGGTATTTTTTCTTCCTGTTCTATTGATAGGTCAAGCCGGATTCATCAATCACTATGATTTTGATGGCCCCAATGCAGGTATAACCAATATGTTGCTGGATGGGGACACCCTGTATGTTGTTGGCATTAAGCAATCCAACAACCCACCTTACATTCAGGGGTTTTTTCTGGCTCAAATGGATACATTGGGGAATGTGATCAAGACGCACACATATTATGACTCACTACAACAAAATTATGGTGTGGCTGGATTCCCAAGTGGCTTTCTTAAAAAGAAAGACAAATCAGGATTTTTATTTGCAGGAGGCGTTTTCCAAACGACAAACGGAGTTGTATTGAAAACCAATCACCAGGGTGATCTTGAATGGATTAACGAGTATCCTGACCCGGATTCACAGCAAGATTACTATTATTGTCCTTTGGAAGTGGATGGTGGATATTTAATCATTGGAAGAAAATACAACAAAAGCACAAGCGATCTCTTCATCAAAAAAATAGATACCAACGGGGAGGAACTCTGGGAAAAGAAATACGGAGATGATAATGGACGACAGGACTTTTTCAATTCTGTCTATGTCGTCAATGACAACGAGATTGTGATTGGGGCCAGCACCTTGCCCAACCAGAATATACCCTGGCAGCAGACCAAAGCGACGGTTCACATCTTTGCCATCGATAGTCTTGGCGTAGAAAAGTGGAGCTGGGAAAGTGCACAATCGTTGGAAGAGATACGCGTGACGGGGCTGCATCAAACAATTGAAGGAGGCTGGATTTACTTAACCACCCGAGTGGAATATGAAATAGACGGATTTTTCAAGCAACAGCCACGGTTGATCCTGCGTGACAGCAATTTCGATCTGGTCAAATCCCTGGATTTGGATGATATGGATGGACAGACGAATCTGCCATACAATATGATCCGGTTATCCGACGGAGGGTATCTGGGAGTGGGTGTCAATCGCGAACTGGTGGAAAATCCGGGTATTTCGTCTGTGCATCAATATGCCTGGATGGTCAAAGTGAATGAGGAAGGAGACACGCTCTGGCAGCGGCGGTACCTGACGTTTCCGGATACCATCCCCAACTTCACTATACAGCTTCTGCACTCGGCTGTGGAATTGCCCAGTGGTAGCATGATTTGTGCGGGTTATTTTGATGGCAGCAGCAATCACCCCAAAGATTGGGGTATTCTGATCAAGGTAGATGCCAATGGCTGTGTGGATACGCTGGGTTGCGGGCTGATTTCCGATCTGTTTCAGGTGGACAAACCGGAGTATGAGGTGCTGGTGTATCCCAATCCGTCTGATGGAGATGTTACCTTCCAATGGCTTGGAGGGATACCGAATGAAGGTGTGGTTATTCGCATCTGGAATTTAAATGGCCAGCTCCAGGAAGAGTTACCGTTTCCAACGGGTAGCCCAAACGTATTGTGGAATACGAGGAATACCCATGCCGGGGTTTACTACTATCAAATTATCGGTTCAGGATCGGATCATATGGTTGGTGTGATCATCCTTCAGTAGGAGAATTGAGCAACCTTTTTTCCTTCAATTTCCATCATGAGGTCATGAGATATCACCTTCCTTTATTCGGGTTATTAATTATTCCTGTCCTGTTGATGGGTCAAACCGGATTCATCAATCACTATGATTTTGACAGTCCAGGAGCAGTCATAACCGATATGCTGCTGGATGGGGACACCCTGTATGTTGTTGGCATTAAGCAATCCAACAACCCACCTTACATTCAGGGGTTTTTTCTGGCTCAAATGGATACATTGGGGCATGTGATCAAGACGCACACATATTATGACTCACTACAACTAAATTATGGTGTGGCTGGATTCCCAAGTGGCTTTATTCAAAAGAAAGACAAATCAGGTTTTATACTTACAGCCGGTTTATTTGAAACAAACAATGGCATCGTTATAAAAACCAATTATCATGGAGAACTTGAATGGATTGAGGAGTTCTCGGATCCAGATTCTCAACAAGACCGTTTTAATGATATTCTTGAAGTGCCTTCAGGTTATTTGGTCTTTGGCTTGAAATACAATAAAGGGACAACTGATCTCTTTGTAAAAAAAATAAATGCCAACGGGGAGGAGATCTGGGAAAAGAAATATGGGGAAGGTAATGGACGGCAGGATTATTTCAATTCGGTCTATGTCGTTAATGACAACGAAATTGTGATTGGGGCCAGCACCTTGCCCAACCAGAATATACCCTGGCAGCAAACCAAAGCGACGGTTCACATCTTTGCCATCGATAGTCTTGGCGTAGAAAAGTGGAGCTGGGAAAGTGCACAATCGTTGGAAGAGATACGCGTGACGGGGCTGCATCAAACAGTTGAAGGAGGCTGGATTTACTTAACCACCCGAGTGGAATATGAAATAGACGGATTTTTCAAGCAACAGCCACGGTTGATCCTGCGTGACAGCAATTTCGATCTGGTCAAATCCCTGGATTTGGATGATATGGATGGACAGACGAATCTGCCATACAATATGATCCGGTTATCCGACGGAGGGTATCTGGGAGTGGGTGTCAATCGCGAACTGGTGGAAAATCCGGGTATTTCGTCTGTGCATCAATATGCCTGGATGGTCAAAGTGAATGAGGAAGGAGACACGCTCTGGCAGCGGCGGTACCTGACGTTTCCGGATACCATCCCCAACTTCACTATACAGCTTCTGCACTCGGCTGTGGAATTGCCCAGTGGTAGCATGATTTGTGCGGGTTATTTTGATGGCAGCAGCAATCACCCCAAAGATTGGGGTATTCTGATCAAGGTAGATGCCAATGGCTGTGTGGATACGCTGGGTTGCGGGCCGATTTCCGATCTGTTTCAGGTGGACAAACCGGAGTTTGAGGTGCTGGTGTATCCCAATCCGTCTGATGGCGATGTGACCTTCAGTTGGCCCGGCTCCTTTTCGAGCACTGGAATGTTCATTCGTTTGTTTGATAGTAATGGAAAGACGATAGGTGAGATTCCATTGCTTCCTGGTGCCAATTCCGTCCAGTGGCACACCAATGGAATACCTCAAGGGCTATATTTCTGTCAAATGATATCTGATGAAGGTTTGATCTGGGCCGGAAGAGTGATCCTGATGGGCTTATAACCTTATCCTCCAAACGCTTCCATGAACGCAATAAGCGTGTGTTAGAAAAACTCGAACGCAAGAAAGCCTGGAATGACTTCTGGGATGGAGTGTTCAAAAGAGACTAAGAGAAGCACCAATGGTCAAATTCCAATCTCCAAATCGCAAATTCCAAATAAATCCCAATGACCAAATATCAATGACCAAAACGGTACGAGGTTTTGGTCATTTGAATTTGGTGCTTCGAATTTGTTTGGGATTTGATGCTTGTGATTTGGTGCTTGCCCCCTGGTCCTTATGGTTGTGAAGAGATACGGTGGAACATGGTACTCTCAGCTCTTTCCTTGTACCTTTCGTCCGTAATCTGACCATATGCTCCTCTGGATCGGTTTCTTTGTGTTGATCACGGCTGCCCTGGCCCTGGACCTGGGTGTCTTCCACAAGGAACCGGAAAAGATCAAGGTCAAGGAGGCGACGGCATGGTCCATTGTGTGGATCACCCTCTCCCTGCTGTTCAGCATCGTGGTGTACTACGCCTATGTCGAGGATTGGAGCGGCATCCGCGAGATGACCGGTGACTTCATTCCAGGCAACAAAGCGGTCGTGCTCTACCTGACCGGCTACCTGCTGGAACTGTCCCTCAGCCTGGACAATATCTTCGTCATGGCCCTCATCTTCGTCTATTTCAAGGTGCCGGCTGAGCAACAACACCGAGTGCTGTTCTGGGGCATCCTGGGGGCGGTGATCTTTCGGGCCATCATGATCTTTGCCGGGGTGGCGCTCATCCAACGCTTCACCTGGCTGATCTACATCTTTGGCGCCTTCATTATCTATGCCGCCCTGAAGATGTGGGCCGCCAAAGATGAGGAAGAGGTCGATCTGAAGAACAACTGGCTCCTGCGTCGGGTCCGCAGGGTGCTGCCCATTACACGCAGTTTTTACGGGCAACACTTTCTGATCAAACGCGGTAAAAAACTCCTTGGCACCCCTCTGCTGCTCACCCTGCTGATGATCGAGACGACGGACATCCTGTTCGCCCTGGACAGCATTCCGGCCATCTTCTCCATTACGACCGATCCCTTCCTCATCTTCACCAGCAACATTTTCGCCATCCTGGGATTGCGTTCCATGTACTTCATGCTGGCCGCGGTACTGGACAAGTTCAAGCTGCTCAAATACAGCGTCATCGCCATCCTGCTGTTCGTTGGATTGAAAATGGTGTCGCACGGCTATATCCACCTGCCAGAGTGGGCATCCCTGGTCTTCATAGGGGGAAGCCTGCTGGTCGGGGTGATTGCCAGCCTGTTTGCGAATGCGAGGGAACAGGAAGATCCGGAACCGGGCATTTGAGCGTCTCCGAAACTTTCCGGTCCTTTGCAGTGCGAATCAACCGGTTGACCCATGTATAAAGGAAAAAAGGTGGTGGTGGTCCTGCCTGCCTACAATGCTGCCGCCACCCTCAAGAAGACCTATGACGAGATCCCGTTCGACCTGGTCGACGAGGTGATCCTGTGCGATGATGCCAGCCGCGACAATACGGCGGAAGTGGCTCGACAGATCGGTATCGAGCATGTCATCGTCCATGAAAAGAATAAGGGATATGGTGGCAACCAGAAATCGCTCTACAACCGGGCCCTGGAGCTCGGTGGCGACATCGTGATCATGCTCCACCCGGATTACCAGTACACCCCCCTACTCATCCCCAGCATGGTGAACATCATCGGGGACGACCTCTATCCGGTCGTGCTAGGGTCGCGTATCCTGGGCAAGGGAGCCCTGCGCGGTGGCATGCCCCTCTACAAGTACATCGCCAACCGCATCCTCACACTCACCCAGAACATCCTGATCAACTACAAGCTGTCGGAATACCATACCGGCTACCGGGCCTTCAGCGGGAAAGTGTTGCGGACGATCAACTTCAACGAGAACTCGGATGATTTCGTCTTCGACAACGAGATGTTGTCCCAGATCATCTATGCCGGTTTTGACATCGGGGAAGTGACCTGTCCGACCAAGTATTTCGAGGAAGCCAGTTCGATCAATTTCCGCAGGTCGGTGACCTACGGCCTGGGTGTTCTGAGAGTGTCCTTCAGCCACCTGCTCCAGCGCTGGGGGCTGGCATCCTTTCCACTCTACAAGCGCCTTACTTGATGATGGTTTGTTGACCGACAATCGCTCTTTTCGCCAGGAACAGAATGGCTAACACCAGCACGTACACCAGGGTAACGGTCATAGCAAAGGGGGTTAGGTTGTTTCGACTTGTTGGTAGGGTTCTAACGCAGGAGTCGGCCTGTTTATGATACCGTCTTGAACGGCTCGATAAAAAATTAACGATTTGGACATTTCACGACCAAAAGCGATTTCGCCATCCGTTCGCGAACTCCTGGTGGATGCGGCAGATCAATACAATCAACCAGCCTTCATACCGGATGATCCCGTTTCCATTGTCCATCGATTCAGCAAGCTCCAGGACCGTGAGATCATGGGGTTCTGGACAGCCATGCTCTCCTGGGGGCAGCGAAAGACCATCCTCAATAAAGCTGCCGAACTGATCGACCTGATGGGCGGATCACCCTACGCCTTCGTGATGGAGCACCGCGAGGAAGACCTGGCCCCTCTCCTGCATTTCCGGCACCGGACCTTCAACGATGTTGATCTTTTGCACTTCATGGCTTTCTTCCGGTATCATTACCAGCGACACGAGAGCCTGGAAGCCGCCTTCCTGCTGGGACATCATCCGGACCACAAGACGACCGAACAGGCCCTCAATGCCTTTCATCACTATTTCTTTTCCCTGCCCCATGTGCCCGAGCGCACCCGAAAGCATGTCTCCGCTCCGGAGCGCAAGTCCTCCTGCAAGCGCCTGAACATGTTCCTGCGCTGGATGGTCCGACAGGATGACTGCGGGGTGGATCTGGGATTGTGGAGAGGCATCCGGCCCGATCAACTGGTTATGCCCCTGGATGTCCATGTCGAGCGGGTGGCCCGGCGAATGGGCCTGCTCCAGCGCAAACAGCGGGACTGGCAGGCTGCTGTCGAGCTGACCGATCACCTGCGCATCCTGGATCCTGCCGATCCGGTGCGATTTGATTTCGCCCTCTTTGGCATGGGTGTGCTGGAAAAACCGGGCGGCTAGCGCAACAACATCAAGGATCCCTGGCGCAGGGTTTCCTCTCCATCGGGTCTGGTGATCCGGATCAGATAGACGTAGATCCCATGAAGGGCATCCTCACCGTTCTCCCGCTTCCCATCCCAGCCCATGCCCGGGTCGGTAGTCGAGAACACCCGGGTCCCCCAACGATCATAGATCTCCATGCTGTAGGCCGCACCATCCAGGAAGCTGATCACAGGGCGGAAGAAGGTGTTCAATCCGCGGGGAGCAAACGCATTGGGCACCCAGATGCGCAGGTCCTGGCTGGCACAGGCGATGTTGGACCGACTGAAGCGGCGCACCTGCTGGCCTGTTGGCAAGATCAGCGTATAGGTGGTCTCGACAACATAGCAGACCGGAGCCAGGGGCGGATTGGCCGGGTCCAGGATATGCTCGAACGTCCAGGTGGATGGATCCGTGGTCCCCAGGGGCAGGATCAGTGAGCCCCGTATTTCAAAGACCTCATGCCCCTCTATGACGGCCCCGTCGATGACCAGTGGGCTCCAGGAAAGGAGATTCCGGAAATCAGGCTGGGAAGCAGCCTGCAGGAAGGCCGCACTGGCCGGCAGGGTCACCCAATCTTCATTACAGGCGTCGACAGCCTGGATGCGATAGCTTCTCGACTGGGTGGAGGCATCCGTACTGGCATCCGTAAAGGCATTCTGGGTACTCAAAGGCGGTGCAACGGCCACCGGCTGGATGGCTTGAAAGCTGCCAGCGGCATTTTGTCGTTCGATACTGGCCGAGTTCAATTCGGCATAGTCCTCCCAGGTCCATTCCAGCTCGGGTTCCTGAGCGGCGTTGATGGTGATATAGGTGATAGCCATCTGACGAGGAGGCTGGACCAGGTCGGGATCCAGGCAGATCTCGTTCGATCGGGCGATGTTGGTCGCCCCTGCTTCCCTGGCCCTGACGGTGAAGCAATAAGTATCGGCATCGTCAGCATCGGCAAAGACATACTGTGTCGCCGTACCCGATACGGTATCGATGGGCACGGGCGACTGACCGTTCAGGCCCATCCAGATCACCTGCTCACCAACACCCCCTGGCCAGTTGATATAGGGATTCCAGGTCAGGGTAATGGTCCGGGCGCAGGCATCCACGCCGGCCCCGAGGAAAATGGTCTGGTGGGCCAGGTCGAAAAGACTGGTATTGCCACAGGGATCAGCGGCCAGGACATAATAGAATTCTGATTTCTGCCCGGGCTGGGCATTCGGGTCGGTCCAGGTGGTGGAGCCGACTACAGTATCCACAGGTACGGTACCTCCTGGAGTGGTCCGGTATATGATATAGCGGTCCACCTGGATATCGGGGCTGGGGGTCCAGGTCAGGACCACCTGCCCGTTGATGACGGAGGCGCTGAGGATGGCCACGGGCTGAGGCGGTGCAGAGGACAGGGTATCGGATGACAGGCGGATGGCCCCAGGGCAGGCAAAGTTGCTCTGCATAAAGTAGTACCAGGTCTGATTCCCGGCCAGCAGGTGGACAAAGCTGGTCTGGTTGGGATCCTGCACGGTGCCGATGAGATTAAAGGGGCCATTGGGGGATATACTTCCGAAGATGAGGTAATCCTGGAATGGTCCGCAGGTGTTCACCGGCAGGGTCCAGAACAGGGTGTCATTCTTGATGCACTGGAGGTCGGGGGCCTGGATCACGTTCTGGGCAGGAGCGGAGGCCCCAACCGCCACGAGGACCAGGATCATTCCGATATACTGTACAAACTGTCGCTTCATTCCAGACGGCCGTATTTCGCTTCGTAATTCGACTGACTCATGACCTCCTTCAAACGGAAGGCCAGGGTGTCACCGGTGGGCAGGATCCGTTTCCAGGCCATCAGGCCATACCCTTTCCCGTAAGCCTCCTCGCCGGAGAGTTCGAGGCTGAGCACGCCTTCCCCATCGTTGTCGATCGTTTCGTTGAGGCGCATGATCACTGCGGAGGTCGATCCACCATCCGGCGTGGTCACCACCTCTTCACGATCATAACGCCGGTAGCGGGTCAGTGTTGTCGTCAGGGATGAATCCCCCGGTTCGCGCCAGCTGGCCTGGTAGGTGTAGACCTTCCCGGTATCGGGAATGACAAAGGGGAAGAGGGCATTGCGGGTAATGTTTAGCGGCACGCTGACCAGACGGTCTGACGTATCGCGGGTGTAATAGATGGTCTCGTCTGCCAACATGCCATTCACTACCTGTGTCTCCCGGATGGATTGGATCAGGGTATTGGTCTGGTCGTAAATGCGTGTCATCAGGACCATGCCGGTGTCGGTACGGGTGGAATGCATGCTCCAGATCTCATTGCCCAGGTTGAGCTCATTGGCCGGTTGGTAGATATAGACCACCCCCTCGTCGAAATCCTCCAGCGGAAAGTAATACGACCGATAGGGTTCGCGTTCCTGTGAGCACCCGCTTACCAGAAGGAGACCATTAACGAGGATCAGCAAGAAGGAAGCGTGACAATTTGGCATAAGCAGCGGGTATGGAATGATTCTCGAGCAGGTAAGGACCCAACTCAGGGGGTAAAGTTATATTATCTTTGCCCGTTGGATTCACGACAGCAAATCATCGTCGGCTATGAATTTTTTTGCAAAAGCATTGAGCACGGTCTTCGGCTCCAAACAGGACCGGGACATCAAGACATATGAACCACTGGTCCGGGAGATCAACGGCTATACTGATGAATACCGGAAACTTTCCCATGACGCCCTACGGGCCAAGACGGCTGAGTTTCGCCAGCGGATCGCCGAGTATCTTTCCGAGATCGACAGTGACCTGGCCCGGTTGAAGGAAGAATCAGAGCAGACCTTCGATTTCGGCGAACAGGAATCCCTGTTCCAGCAGATCGACGAACTGGAAAAGGATCGCGACAAGCACCTGGAGGATATCCTTAAGGAGATCCTGCCTGAGGCATTTGCCGTGGTCAAGGAAACCGCGCGCCGGTTCTCGGAGAACAGCACCCTGACCGTTACAGCTACAGAACACGACCGTGACCTTGCCGCGAGCCGGAATTACGTCCTGATCAAGGGTGACCAGGCTACCTGGAAGAATTCCTGGACTGCTGCGGGTGGAGAGATCACCTGGAACATGGTCCACTACGATGTCCAGCTGATCGGTGGCATGGTGCTGCACGATGGGAAGATCGCAGAGATGGCTACGGGGGAAGGAAAGACCCTGGTGGCCACCTTACCGGCTTACCTCAACGGACTGGCGGGACAAGGAGTGCATGTGATCACCGTGAACGACTACCTCGCCCGACGGGACGCCGAGTGGATCGGTCCGATCATGGAATTCCTCCAGCTGACCATCGACTGCATCGACAAGTATCAGCCCCATACTCCCCAGCGGCGCAATGCCTATCTGTGTGACATCACCTATGGCACCAACAACGAGTTCGGCTTCGACTACCTGCGCGACAACATGGTCCGCTCCACGGACGAGATCGTGCAGCGCAAGCACCACTATGCCATGGTGGATGAGGTGGACTCCGTACTCGTGGATGATGCACGGACTCCGCTGATCATTTCCGGTCCGGTACCCAAGGGCGCCGACGACCAGGAGTACATCGAGCTCAACCCCAAGGTCAAGCGCCTGGTCGATGCGCAGGCGAAACTGGCCGCCGAATTCCTGGCTGAAGCCAAAAAGCTCTTCGCAGACGGGATCCATGGCGTGAATGAAGGAGAAGCCGGCATGGCCCTCCTCCGCGCCCACCGCGCCCTGCCCAAGTACCGCCCCCTGATCAAGTTCCTCAGTGAGGACGGGGTGAAGGTGCTGATGCAGAAGACGGAGAATCATTACATGCAGGAGCAGTCCAAGAACATGCATATTGTCGATGAGAAACTGCTCTTCACCATTGACGAAAAGAACCGGCAGGTAGACCTTACCGAGAGAGGGGCCGAATTCATGGCCCGGGGGAACGAGGATCCCAACTTCTTCATCATGCCCGACCTGGCGTCCCGTATGATGGAGCTGGAGCAAGACAACGAACTGGATGAAAAATCCAGGATGGAAGCCAAACAGATCCTGGTCCAGGAATTTGCCGTCAAGTCCAATCGCCTACACGCCGTCCATCAGCTGTTGAAAGCCTACACCCTGTTCGAGCGCGACCAGGAATATGTGGTCGTGGAAGGGCAGGTGAAGATCGTGGATGAGCAGACCGGCCGGATGATGGAAGGTCGCCGCTATTCAGATGGCTTGCACCAGGCCCTGGAATCCAAGGAGAACGTCAAGGTGGGGGAGATCACCCAGACCTATGCCACGGTGACCCTGCAGAACTATTTCCGGATGTACCACAAGCTGGCCGGTATGACCGGTACGGCTGAGACCGAAGCCGGTGAATTCTGGGAGATCTACAAGCTCGACGTGGTGGTGATCCCCACCAACCGGCCCATTGCCCGGGATGACCGGGATGACCTGGTGTACAAGACTGCCCGGGAGAAGTTCAATGCGGTGATCGAGGAGATCGCCAAATTGCGCGATGCCGGCCGTCCGGTCCTGGTCGGTACCACCTCCGTGGATATCTCCGAGAAGCTGAGCCGGATGCTGCACATGCGCAACATTCCCCACAACGTGCTCAATGCCAAGCAGCACCAGCGCGAAGCGGAGGTTGTGGCCGAAGCGGGCAAGAGCGGGACGGTCACCATTGCCACCAACATGGCGGGACGGGGTACTGACATCAAGATCGACGAAAGATCAAGGGCTGCCGGCGGACTGGCCATCATCGGTACAGAACGCCACGATTCCCGGCGGGTCGACCGCCAGCTGCGAGGCCGGGCCGGACGTCAGGGAGACCCGGGCAGCAGCCAGTTCTTCGTGTCATTGGAGGATACACTGATGCGCCTGTTCCACTCCGAGCGAATTGCCAAGCTGATGGACCGCATGGGCCACCAGGACGGGGAAGTGATCCAGCATCCCTGGGTGACCAAGTCCATCGAAAAGGCGCAAAAGCGACTGGAGGAGAACAACTTCGGAATCCGGAAACGCCTGCTGGAATACGATGACGTGATGAACATCCAGCGGGAAGCCATCTACAACAAGCGGACCAACGCCCTGTACGGACAGCGGCTGGCCGTGGACATCCACAACATGTTCACCAGCCTGACCGAGAACCTGGTGCTCAGCCACCGGAATACCGGTGATTATGAGACCTTCCTGACCGATACCATCCGCCTGATGGGTGTCAACCCGGAGCTGGACCCGGTTCGCTTCAAGGAGGCCGATGTCGACGAGGTGATCGAAGAGTTCCGCGACCATGTGGACAAGCTCTACAAGTTCAAGGGCGACCGCATCCAGGAGGTGCTGATGCCGGTGGTCAAGCAGGTCTATGAGAATGAGGGCAACCGCTACAAGCGGATCGCCATTCCATTCACAGATGGCAGTACCCATCCGTTGGCGGTCAGCGCCGACCTCAAGAAAGCCGTGGACAGTAAGGGAAGGTCGCTGATGACCGAGATCGAGAAGACAGTGACGCTGGCCCTGATCGATGATCAGTGGAAGGAGCACCTGCGTTCGATGGATGAACTGAAGGACTCTGTCCAATCGGCTTCCTTTGAGCAGAAGGACCCGCTGGTGATCTACAAGATGGAGGCGTACAATCTGTTCGAGCAGCTGATCTACCAGATCAATGAAAAGGTATCCAGCTATCTGTTGCGCGGCACCATCGTCTTCCAGGATGGTAGCACCCTGGAAGCGGCCAAGGTGCAACGCACCGACCTGAGCAAGACCCGGGCCAGCCGTGAAGCCGAGCAGGAGGCCGCACGGGTCAAGGCCGCAGCTGCCAGTGCCGGGCAGTCAGCTGCCAGGCCGGAAACCTTCGTGCGGACAGACAAAAAGATCGGCCGGAATGACCCCTGCCCCTGTGGAAGTGGGAAAAAATACAAACAATGCCACGGCAGAACTTGATCCCTGACTGAAGGATTGGGTACTTTTGAGCATGGACCGCGAAGTATTAGCCAGGAGTCTGGAATCGACCCTGTTGAAGCCCGAGACGACCGTAGATCAGATCCAGGCCTTGTGCCAGGAAGCCATACAATTGGGCCTGGGAGGCGTATGCGTACCGCCTTATTTTGTCAAGGAAGCCAGGCGGCAGCTGGAAGGCAAGGGCCCTCTGGTCGTATCTGTCGTGGGATTCCCGCTGGGATACAACTGTACGGCGGGAAAGGTAGAAGAGATCAAGAAGCTCATCCATGACGGGGCCAGTGAGGTAGATGTCGTGGTGGATATCCCGGCTGTCAAGGATAAGAACTGGACCTATCTGGAGAATGAACTGCGAGCTGTGTCCCAGATCACGCACTTGAAGAACCAGACGATCAAGCTCATTATCGAAATGGGGATGATGAACCCTGACGAAGTGCGCATGATCTGCTCCATCGCCGAAACCTGCGGTGTCGATTTCATCAAGACCAGCACCGGCATGCTGGCTCCGGGGCCAAGCAAGGAAGACATCCAGTTCCTCCGACAGATCCTGAAGCCCCTGACCCGTATCAAGGCCAGCGCCGGGATCCGCACGGCTGAAAAGGCCATCGAACTGATCGAAGCCGGGGCTGACCGGATCGGCACCAGTTCTGCCGGCAAGATCATGAGCGAGTGGAAGGGATAAGGCAGCGTGTGGCCTTCTAGCCGAGCACAACTTTCCGTTCAGAACCGGGGGTAATCCCCAGGATCAGCAACACCAGCCCAAGAGGCAATCCGATCGATATCAGGAGTAAGCCTTCATGATACCAGGGAAGGAACCCCATGGACCACCACAATAACGTGCCCTGGAGAAAAAGAAGGAACTCGCTACCAGCAATACCGACGATGAGGATCACCAGGCCGGCCGGAGCCAGTCGATTGCGCATGGCGATCATGTTGCCCTTGAGCGCCACGGCGATCAGGAGCATGGAGAGCATGCCCAGGGTAATGAGATGAATGAACCCGATCACATAGTTGCGCAGGGTGTAGGCCATCTCTGCGACAGCGGGTATGACCACCAGGGCCTGGACCAGCAGCTTGCCTAGAAAACTGGCCAGGGCAAGGATCAGCAACCGTCTTGCCCAGGGTGACCAGTTGCCCAACGGGAGTGGAGTCCGGAGCAGAATGCGGATAAACAGGACCAGGGCAACGGTCTGGATGATGATCCCCACACTATTCACAGTAAAGACGATAAGGTTTGGATTGGACCAGGCGACAGCCAGGGCAAAGGTGATCGGTGTGGATACCAGCAACCACCGGTAGAAGGTCCTCAGCTGCTGAACAGGCAATGGGATCTTGTCGGACTCCAATTGAACAAACCAGAGACCGAGGGCCATGAACAGGAACCAGCCGTTGAACTGGAAATGCAAGAACCATTGCACGGCCAGGTAGAAGATCTCATGCTCTCGCATACCCAGGGCCATGATGGGCCCGATAGCCCAAAGGGACAGGGTGGATAGAACCATCAGGGCCAGCGCGGTTCGAATAAAGAGGACACCCAGCATCCAGTTGTAGCGATGCTGGCCAAGCGCTTTCCAGATCAACCACACAAATCCGTAGGAGACCAGGATGTGCGCCGAGGCAAACCCAATGGCCCAGGAGGTATACCCGACGATCGGAAAGGCCACAAGCATACCCAGGACCATCGCCTGGGACAACCAGAATAGCCGATGGAGAACACCCGGGACCCCGGTCGGATACAGGTAGGGCAATAGCACTGCAAAGAAGCCCTGGAACAGCCACCCGAGCATGGCGACGTGTGAGTGGGCATAGAGAAACTTGCGGAAATGAAAGCCGGGGATCTCCTCCACAAAGGCATAGCGAAGCAGGACACCAATGATGGCGGCCACCAGGAAATTGATCAGGGCGATGATGAACCATCGCGATCCTGGTGGCGCGCCTGTCATGTGTCGATCAGGATTTTCCGTCATTCTTCAGCATGAACTCCAGGACAGCACGGGCATCCTCCTGGTTCAGGTTCTGGTTGGGCATCCGTACGAGGCATTCCTTCAACATTGCCTGGGCCGCCGGATCCTTCTCCAGCATCACATCTACGTTCAGGGTCATGTTCATGATCCATTCCGGAGTGCGACGATCGGTGACACCCTTCCATCCCGGTCCGACCACCCGCATGTCCGTCAACTTGTGACAGGCAGAGCATTTCATGTCATAGATGGCATTGCCCTTGGCCACCCATTCCTCGTTGAGTGGGCTGTTCAGGTCGACATGCTTGACTTCCCCGATCCCTTTCGGATCAGCTACAGGTTCGTCTTCGACCATACTTTTGACTTCGGAGGCCGCGCCGGATGAATCCGCAGAATCACTGCCGCCGCAGGCCCCGAATAAGAGGCTGGCTGGAAGAAGGTACAGGATCAATTGCTTTTTCATGATCATTTCATTTAGGGGTTGATGATTCCTTTTTCTCCAGTCGGGTCACCAGGGTGAGCTCCCGAATGGTCAGATTCTTCAACTTGTGATACAGTCCATCCCGATAACCCACGGCCTGCTCGTGCAATGGACATGGATGGGCGGATGAGCAGGAGGGCAAGCCCAGTACGCAAGCCGTGAACAGGCCAGGACCATCGATCACCTCGATGATCCGGTCGATGGTCACCTGCTCATTCTCCCGGGAGAGATAGAACCCCCCATTCGGCCCCTTGGTGGAGGAGATCAGCTTGTTACGGGACAGCTGCTGAAGAATCTTGGACAGGAAGTGTTTGGGGATCTGCAAGGATTCCGCCATTTGTTGGGCACCAACCAGCTGAGTCGTGGAGGACTCTTCTGCGATGTACACGACCGCTCTGAGGGCGTACTGGCAGCTTTTGGATAACATATGCGATTCTGATTGCAGGGTCAACACGTTCCTATTTAAAGGACAAAGTTGTCCTTTATTTTGGAATATCGGAGGAAAAATAGGCAAATGATCCTATGTGATCCTTATCACGAGTGTCATTGACCGATGTCATACCCCGGTTCGCCGATGCGATCAACCTTTGCATCAAATAAAAGATATTAAGGTCTTCTATACTTCTAATAAGGACCTGTCAGAACCACAAAACTCATTTGCTATGAAAACGAATCGATCCATTCCTTTCCGGGTGCTTCCGGCTATCTCACTGATCGTCCTGGCCGGCTTGATCACCGGTTGCGGCAATCAGCAGGGCCAGGCCGGAGCCGGTGCCATCAGCGGCGACGCGGCTTCGGCAGTCTATGTTCCGCCCGGACAATACGATGAATTCTACGCCTTTATGTCCGGCGGATTCAGTGGACAGGTGGCCGTCTATGGCCTCCCCTCCGGCCGCTTGTTCAAAGTGATCCCCGTGTTCTCTGTCGACGCCGAGAAGGGATACGGATTCAATGAGGAGACCAAGCCCATGCTGGAGACCTCCTTCGGTTTTGTTCCCTGGGATGATGCCCACCACCCCGAGCTGTCGCAGACCAATGGCGAAACTGACGGGCGCTATCTCTTCATCAATGGCAACAACACCCCGCGGATCGCCCGGATCGATCTCAGCACCTTTGAGACGGCAGAGATCATCGAGATCCCCAACTCCGGTGGCAACCACAGTTCTCCCTTCACCACGGAGAACACGGAGTATGTTGTGGCCGGCACACGGTTCGGCGTTCCCTATCCCCAGAAGGATGTGGCCATCAATACCTATGCGGATAACTTCAAGGGCGCTCTCAGCTTTATCAGCGTCGACAAGGAAGATGGCGATATGAACATCGCCTTCCAGGTCTTGCTGCCGGCCTTCGACTATGACCTGGCCCACTCCGGAAAAGGCGAGTCGCATGGCTGGACCTTCTTCACGACCTATAACACCGAATTGAAGAACACCTTGCTGGAGGTCGGTGCTTCGCAGCATGACAAGGACTATATCGCCGCCGTCAACTGGAAACTGGCCGAGAAATACATTGCCGAAGGCAAGTTCAAGGAAATACCGGCCAACTATCGGGACAACAGCTATGAGGACAAGACGCACATGGCCACATCCAAAAAGATGGATAAGGTCAGGGTACTCCTTCCCGAGGATTGTCCCGGACTGGTCTATTTCCTGCCTACACCCAAATCCCCCCATGGAGTCGACGTGGATCCTACGGGTGAATACATCGTCGCCAGTGGCAAGCTCTCTGCCGACCTGACCGTACACTCCTTCAAGAAGATGCTGACGGCGATCGAGAACCAGGCCTTCGAAACCACCATTTCCGGTATTCCCGTGCTCAAGTATGAGGAAGTGGTCGCCGGTGTGGTCAAGGAACCCGGTCTTGGGCCATTGCATACCGAATTCGACGGAAAAGGAAATGCCTATACCACCTTCTTTATCTCCTCAGAAGTGGTGAAGTGGAACGTTGGTACCTGGGAAGTATTGGACCGAGTGCCAACCTTCTACTCCGTCGGTCACCTGATGATCCCCGGTGGTGACAGCAAGAAGCCCCAGGGTAAATACCTGGTCGCCCTCAACAAGATCACCAAGGACCGTTACCTGCCCACCGGACCAGAACTCACCCAATCCGCCCAGCTGTATGATATCTCCGGTGACAAGATGAAGATGTTGCTCGATTTCCCAACCGTGGGCGAACCGCACTACGCTCAGGGGATCTCCGCTGACCGGATCGTGCCCAGATCCAGGAAGTTCTTCCCTCTGGAAGAGAACGAGCATCCGTTTAAGGCCCTGGGTGAAAAAGATACCCGGGTGGAACGCAGTGGAAAAGATGTCCATGTCTACATGACCACCATCCGCAGTCACTTCGCACCGGATAATATCGAGGGGATCAAGGTCGGTGACCGGGTCTACTGGCATGTCACCAATCTCGAGCAAGACTGGGATGTGCCTCACGGATTCGCCGTGCAGGGTGCCCAGAATGCCGAACTGCTGATCATGCCTGGCCAAACGGAAACACTGGTCTGGTATCCACAACGAGAAGGCGTATTCCCCTTCTATTGTACCGATTTCTGTTCGGCGCTCCACCAGGAGATGCAGGGATATGTGCGGGTATCCGCCGCCAATTCCAGCACCCCGCTGGTCTGGAGCCTCGGCGAACCCGAGCCGGAACAATAAGCGCTTTGACTGGCGGGTTTGACGCCATCAGTTGCTTCATTCGTCGCAAGAGAGCCGGCTGATCCGGTCGGCTCTCTTCTCTAAATCCTGATCATGAAGAACGCTCTGCCAAGGCTCAGTATGCTGCTGGCCATTGCCGGTATCCTCAGTTTGTTTCTCTTCCCGATGTGGAAGATCATCCTGTATGCACCTCAGTACCCCACGGGTGTCCAGATGAACATCTGGATCAACAAGATCGACGGGAACGAACCCGGTACCCTGCAGAATGTCAACATCCTCAACCACTATGTGGGCATGAAGTATATCGAACCGGATGCCATTCCCGAACTGACCTACTTTCCCTATGTGATCATCGCCATGGCCTGTCTCGGTTTGGTCGCCCTGATCATCAACCGCCCCTGGGCCTATCTCTCCTGGATGCTCCTGATGATCGGCCTGTCCATGATCGGTTTCTACGATTTCTACCTCTGGGAATACGACTACGGACACAACCTGAGTGATACAGCGCCGATCAAGATCCCCGGAGCCTCCTTCCAGCCACCCCTGCTCGGTAAAAAGATCATCCTGAATTTCACTGCTGTTTCCCTGCCCCATATCGGCGGGTATCTCGCCGGAGCGGGTATTGTCTTCAGTTTCCTGGCTTACTGGTCAAGAAAAAAACTCTCCTGATGCGCACACTACTGATCCTGTTCACCCTGAGTATCCTGGCCTGTTCACCTGGTCCACAATCCATCCGGTATGGCGAAGATGCCTGCTACTTCTGCAAAATGACCATTGTCGACCAGCAGCACAGTGCCGAAGCTGTAACGGCCAAGGGAAAGGTCTACAAGTTCGACGCCATCGAGTGCCTGGTCCAGTACATCATACCGCTGGACGAGGCCACCTTCACGCACCTATTGGTAGCCGATTTTGATCAGCCCGGATCCTTGATCGATGCCCGAACGGCCAGCTATCTGGTCAGTCCGAACCTGCCCAGCCCGATGGGTGCATTTCTGAATGCTTTTGACAATCCCAACCGTTCGGCCAGCGTCCTGCACGAACAGAGTGGCACCTTGTACTCCTGGGATTCGCTCAAAGAAAACATGGCCAGCAACAGCCTGATGCCCCGATAATCCTCTGCCATGATCCGCCAGCTCCTTTTTCTCGCCCTGATCCTCCTGCTCTCCGGGCCGGCTGCGACCCGGACCCTGCATGTCGGACCTGGCCAATCCTATTCCTCCATTCGCCGTGCCCTGGATGCTGCAGGCACCGGCGACCGGATCATCGTCCATGCCGGCACTTATCAGGAATGCCCCGTCGTGATCGATCGATCCATCACCCTGTCGGGCTATGGACTGCCGATCCTGGATGCACAGGGCGAACGGGAAGGGGTGATCATCGAAGCAGACAGCGTCACGGTCGAAGGATTTGAGATCCGCCATACCGGTTACAGCTATATCGAGGACCGGGCCGGGATCCGGGTCAAACGCAACAAGGCATTCACCATTCGCAACAATCGCCTGATCCTGACCTTCTTCGGCATTTATCTGGAGCACGCCAGGAGTGGGGTAGTGGAGAACAACGCCATTCTCGGAAAACCATTGGGTGAAGCCAATAGCGGCAATGGCATACACCTCTGGTACTGCTCGGAAGTCGATATCCGCAACAACCTCATTCGCGGGCATCGCGACGGGATCTACTTTGAATTTGCCACCGACAGCCGGATCCGAAACAACATCAGCGAAGACAATCTGCGTTATGGCCTCCATTTCATGTTTTCAAACGACGACATCTATACCGGAAACACCTTCCGGGAGAATGGTGCCGGGGTGGCCGTCATGTTTTCCCGCCGCATTCGCATGCTGCACAACCTGTTTCATCTCAATTGGGGGCAAGCGGCTTATGGACTCTTGCTCAAGGAGATCTATGATGCGGAGATCCGAGAGAACACCTTTCAAAAAAACACCATCGGTATCTTCACGGAAGGGTCCAACCGCATCCATTATGAGGACAATGACTTCCTGCAGAATGGCTGGGCAGTGAAGGTAGCCGGTGGGTGTGATCAGAATACGTTCATCCGAAACAACTTCATCGGGAACAGTTTCGATTTTGCAGCGATCGGCAACATGTCCTCCAATCGGATCGAACAGAATTTCTGGGGAGATTATACCGGATATGATCTGGACAAGGACGGGACCGGGGATGTTCCCTACCGGCCAGTCAAGCTCTTCAATTACATCGTCGACCAGACCCCCGAAACCATCATCCTGATGCGCAGTCTGCTGGTCGAGATCCTCAATTTTTCCGAAAAGGTGAGTCCGGTCCTCACACCGGCTGACGTATCCGATGCCCTGCCGCGCATGCACCGATATGGCCGATAAACCATACAACCTATGATCCAACTGCATCAACTGTCAAAATCTTTCGGCCGACTGGAGGTCCTGCGGGGGATCGACCTGGCCTTCGACCAGCCGGGTATAACCGCTGTGCTGGGCCCGAATGGATCAGGCAAGTCCACCCTGTTGAAATCCATCCTGGGCATGGTGATCCCGGATGCCGGACAGATCCTCTTTCATGGCAAGCCGATCGATCCCCTGGGAAGTTACCGGAAGGATATTTCCTACCTGCCCCAGATCGCCCGATTCCCGGAAAATCTACGGGTGGCCGAACTGATCCGCATGATCGAATCCTTCCGGCCACAAGAATCGAGCAGTGCGGCCTTGATCCGCGACTTTGGATTGGGGCCGGTCCTGCAATCCCAGTTGGGACATCTTTCCGGAGGCACTCGCCAAAAGGTCAACCTGGTGCTCACCCTGATGTACGATACGCCGGTGATCATCCTGGACGAACCGACGGCAGGCCTGGATCCCGTTGCCCTGGTCCGACTCAAGGACCGGATCATCCAGGCACGGGAAGCTGGGAAGATCCTGCTCGTCACCACCCATATCATGAGCCTGGTGGAGGAACTGGCCGATCGCGTCGTTTTCCTGCTGGAAGGCCGAATCTACTTTGATGGCAAGCCCGGGGAACTCAAACAACGGGTGGCAGAGCCGACACTGGAAAAAGCCATCGCCAACCTGCTGAGTGGCGGTCATCTCAGCCCGATCCAACTACCGGAGTCCGCCGGGCGGGTCACGCGAAAGATGAACGGCCATGTTGTCCATCCTCAATACAATCCTTGAATCATGCTCCGCATCATCCGATACAGTTTTGCCGATCTGATCCGCAGCCGCTGGCTCTATTTCTACACCGGGTTCTATCTGGTGCTCACCGGAGCACTCTTCCTGATCAGTGCCGATCTCTCCAAGGTGATGGTCAGCCTGATGAATGCCATCCTGTTCATTGTCCCGCTCGTCGCCCTGCTGTTCGGTGTCATGGTTCAATACTACACCCGGGAGTTCACTGAGTTATTACTGGCCCAGCCCCTACCCCGGCGATCGATCTTCCTCGGTCAGTACCTGGGGATCGCCACCGCCCTGGCCATGAGCTTCCTCCTGGGGGCAGGCATCCCCTTCATCCTGTCCGGCATCTTTCTGTCGGGGGAGATCTGGAACTTCTCCATCCTCCTGCTCAGTGGGGTATTGCTGTCCTACATCTTCTCCGCCCTGGGATATCTATTGGCCCTCATGCATGACAACCGTATCCGCGGATTCGGTCTGGCCATTGTGATCTGGCTGATCCTGGCGGTCATCTATGACGGCTTGTTCCTCCTGGGCCTGGCCTGGTTTTCCGATTATCCGCTTGAACGGGTGGCGATTGGCGTGACCCTCTTCAACCCGATCGACCTGGCCCGCATCCTCATCCTGCTCAAGCTGGATATCTCGGCCTTGATGGGCTATACCGGGGCCGTGTTCAATCGCTTTCTGGGCACCTCCACGGGGATGGGCCTGGCCCTGGTCGTCCTGGCCACCTGGGCCATTGTACCGGTCACCCTGATCCGGACCATTTCCCTGAAAAAAGATTTCTGAACGATCAATCCATACGATGATGGAAACCTCAAACTTGCACAAACGCCCGATCGGTGAACTGGTCAGGGACGATTATCGGACAGCTGAAGTCCTCTCCCGTTGGAAACTGGATTACTGTTGCGGTGGCAAACGCAATCTGGAAGAAGCCTGCAACCGTGAAGGCGCAGATATCAGGGAAGTGACATCTGCACTGGAGCAGATCCTGGCCCAACCAGCCGGCAGAGCCATGGATTACAATGCCTGGAGCACAACCTTCCTGATCGATCACATCGAGCAGGTCCACCACAGCTATGTACGCAAGTCCCTGCCGATACTGGTTGCCACTGCGCAGAAAGTAGCCTTGCGACATGGTCAGGAATACCCCTATCTGGAGACAGTCTTCCTGGAAGTAAAAGCATTGGCCCTGGAGCTGGAATCTCATTTGGGAAAAGAGGAGAACATCCTCTTCCCCTATATCCGCAAACTGCTCCTCGCTCGATCACGCAGCAGCCAAATGGAAGCCGCTCCCTTTGGAACGATCAACAACCCCATCCACATGATGGAATCCGAACACGAGGATGCAGGTGAGTCGCTGCAGAACATCCGGCAGCTGACCAATGACCTGGTACCACCAGAAGCAGCCTGTACCAGTTGGCGGGTGTTGTACAAGCTCCTCGAAGAATTTGAAGCGGACCTGCATACGCACATTCATCTGGAGAACAATATCCTGTTTGCCAGGGCGATCCAATTGGAAAAAGAAACGACCTTTGGGGCATGAACTCACCCTGGTTCATATGGCTGCTCATCCTGTCCTTTTGCCTCCAGGCCATGGGACAAACCCTAGTACTGGGTCGATTTTATCTGCACCGTGCCGAGATCGAGCGGACCCGGTGTGAAAACCGGTTAAAGCCCGAATTGCAGTGTCATGGAAAATGTCAGCTCAGAAAGGAGTTGGCATCCAATACCCGGGAAAAGGAACCCTCTCAGACCACTCCGGAAATCCGGCAGTGGCTGCTGGATCTGCCGGCACAGATCGACGCATTACCCGTCATTCCCGGACATCGGGTGCAGTGTCGTTTCCAGATGATCAGGTGGACCACCACTGCTCATCTGCCTGACATCTTCCATCCCCCCTGTGCATCCATCCTGAATCATCCGATCGCCTGATCGGTACACTGGTATCTACTTTCCCATCACAGTCTGCACGGTTCAGACTGTTCAATTCCATTGTATGAAAACGTATTCAACGGACACCCTGTTGGCTGTCCTCTACATAACCATCAGTTCCTTTGTCTTCGGCATTCTCCCTGTTCACCTTCAGGCTCAGGATGTCGGACGGACCATCCTGCTCCAGGATGCAGATACCCGGCTTCCCATCCCCTTTGCGCATGTTGCCTGTGACCAGTTCCAGGGAATTTCAGGTGAGGACGGGCAACTTCTTCTTCCAGCCGATCGTTGTGATGATCTTTGGCTCTCCCATCTGGAATACGGCCAACGTGTTGTGCATGCGACCGAGCTGGATCAGTTGCTCCAGGATGGCATTCTGACCTGGAAACGAGATCCGGGTGTCATTTTACAACCGGTCACCGTCCTGGCTCTGCGACAGGGCAATCGTCCGCAGACCCGACAGCAGTTTACCGATCAGGACTGGCTGGCCCATGATGCGGGTGATGTCTTGACCCGGGATCCCGGCATTGCGGTGATCCGCAAGGCCGGGCAGTATGGGTTTGATCCGGTGGTGCGGGGCATGAAATATGACCAGTTGAACCTGGTGATCGACGGTGCACAGAGCTGTGTGGCGGCCTGTCCCAACCGAATGGACCCACCGGCCAGCCAGGTATCCCTCAACCAGATGGAAAAGGTCGAGGTGATCAAAGGGCCTCATGCATTGCGTTATGGTTCCGGCCTGGGCGGCACCCTCCTGTTCACCAGTGCACCGGCCGGCTTTTCCGACCAGCTGGGTGGCCACAGCCGACTGAGTACCGGCTATGAGACGAACGGCGACCTCTTCCGCACCGAAGGCCTGGTGGGATTCACCCATCGGGCGATCGCCCTGGACCTCAACGGGTCATGGTCGCAAGGTGGAGATTATACCGATGGGAATGGCCAGAGCATTGCCTCCGGGTTCAACCGGGGCAGCTTTGGCACCAATGCCCGTTTCCGGATCAACGAAACGAATACCTTGCAGGCCAATGTCACCCGCAACCTGGCTCGCGATGTGGAATTTGCCTCCCTGGGCATGGACCTGCGGCGGGACGATACCTGGATGACCAATCTCCGGCATGAGTGGCACGGGGGTGGTCAGGGGCTGAACCGATGGACGACCATGGTCAGCGGCAGTTTTGTGGATCATCTGATGGACAATCTGCTCAAGCCCCTCGATCCGAGGATGATGAACATGAGCACAGCGGCCAGGACGCAGACCTACGGGGCCCGGACGGAGGCCACCTTCCTCCTGGGGCGGCATCTCCTGTATGCAGGGGCTGACCTGCGGCAGGAGAAAGCCAGTGGTGACCGTACCCGCGAGTTCCTGATGGGCCCCATGGCCGGGAAAACGGCCATTGATGCCGTCTGGCAGGACAGCCGGATCACCAATACCGGGATCTTTGCCGAATATCACCACGATCTTGGCCGGTATCGACTGATCGCATCCGGGCGGGTCGGGCTGAACCAGGCGACAGCCCTGGATCCGGCGGCGACGTTCCTGGAGGAGTATCCCGATCCGGATGTCATGCAGATCAATCCTTCGGTCAGTCTGGGTATGATCCGCACCTGGGCGAAGGGCTGGACCACCAGCTTGTGGATAGCACAGAGCCAACGCAGTGCCGGTCTGATCGAGCGATATATCCATTACCTGCCGGTCGGACTGGATCCGTATGAAATGCTGGGCAATCCCGACCTGAAGCCGGAGATCAACCGGCAGGTCGACCTGAATATTCAGTATGACTATGCGGGGGGGCGTCTCCAGCTGACTGCCTTTGGCAGCCTGCTCCAGGACTTCATTTCGGGCCAGAAGCGGCCTGACCTGGCCCCGCGTATCCCATCGGCGCCAGGTGTCCGCCAGTTCATCAACCTGTCAGAGGCCCTGATGGCCGGAGGCGAGGCGTCCTGGATCCAGGCCTGGCCGGCATCCCTGCAGTCGGAGATCCATGTAGCCTGGGTATATGGCGAGGATCGCGACCGCGATCAGCCACTGGCAGAGATCCCGCCACTGGATGCCCGGATCAGTGTGTGGGGATCCTGGTGGCACGACCGGATCACGCCGCGGGTCACCTGGCGGCAGGTGCTGGCCCAGGAGCGAGTCTCTTCCGAATTCGGGGAACCCACCACAGCCGGATTCGGATTGCTGGATATGCAGGTAGGTATCCGTATCCTGCCGGTCCTGAAAGTGTCCGTGGGCGGACAGAACCTTCTGGATGAGGCCTATGCGGAGCATCTGTCGCGGGCCATGACCGGGGTGATGCCCTCCACCCGCCTGCTGGCACCGGGACGGAATATTTACGTGACGGCATCCTTCGACCTGGGTCGGTAGGATTGCTCCGAAAACCCTGTAAACAAAAGGACTCATCGAGCGCATCGATGGGTCCTTTTGTTTGTGCTGATCCATCCGGGAATGGATCAACGGGAATGATCCGATCAGCGCCAGGCGCTGAGAATACCGCACATTACCATGGCGGTGAGTGTCCAGTAAAGGATATTGACGAAGGCCCATTTGCGGCTGCGCATCTCGAATACGGCCATGGAGGCGAAGATGGGCAGGAGCACGGTGATCCCGAAGATCAGTCCATGCGCCAGGCCATGCTGGAAGGTGACATAGTTCTGGCCATCGGGTCCGGTGGTCTGGGGGCCGTCGGTTTCGCCAGCACCGGTGACCCATGCCCAGAAGAAAGAAGCGAGAAGGAAGGAGGTCACCAGGGTGAGGACGTACATGATCGGCTTGGGCATGTTGGCTTTGATCTGCTCCACGGTGAATCCATTGGCCTGCATCCAGGCATTCCCCATCACCTTAGGATGGTAGAAGATCATCCCCATGATCATGGGGACCAGGGCGGCGACAATTACGGCGAAGTAATTCATAGTGTTGTTTTGGTTGATTAGGCCTGAAATATAGAGAATATTCGGCATTGTACCCCGGACAGATGTGAGCTGTTCTGCAGCAGGAGGGGTGTTCCTGGTTCCTGGGTTCCTTGTTCCTGGTTCCTGGTTGATTTTGGTCGGGTAAGCTGAAAGGTCTGGCTGCTTGCCTGCCGGAGGCATGGTTCAAAGTTCAAGGCGTCCCCGAATTCTCGGGGAGCCGGTTCAATGTTCAAAGGGTGTTTCTGGTTCCTGGTTCCAGGGTTCCTTGTTCCTGGTGGGCTTCGGAATCAGAGATCGTTTTCAAACGTCTGGTTCCTTGCCTGCCGCAGGCATGGTTCAAGGTTCAAGGCGTCCCCGAATTCTCGGGGAGCCGGTTCAATGTTCAAAGGGTGTTTCTGGTTCCTGGTTCCAGGGTTCCTTGTTCTTAGTGTGAAGACCAACTCCAAGAGCATGCGATGATTGGATTCCTGATCGGGCAATGGTTTCATGGTGAATGTCGATTGCCATAGCCCATGACGAAGTAGCCCCGGGTTTTAACCCGGGGTTCCAGGAAGCCAATAGGTCAGAAATGGTTTTAACCCGGGGTTCCAGGAAGCCAATAGGTCAGAAATGGTTTTAACCATTTCAACTCTACACGGTCTACGGTCTTCCGTCCTCTGTGGCCCTTCGTGCCCCTGGTGCCTTTGTGGCGAACACCTATGATTCCTGGTTCCTGGTTGGCATTCTGATGGGAGGAACGATGCAAATGGATTGCACTTCAAGACATGAACTTTGGTGGAGAACGGAACTCAGTTCGACAAAACACCTGAATGAACGGATACGATATGAACCAAACACCTTAATTTCCACCATGAACTATGATCCCCTGACCCAAACCCTTCGGACCTCTTCGGGTCGGCTGATCAAGCGGATGCACTGCCCGTATCGGCTGAGCGAGGACGACCTGGACCCCGGCCTTCGCTGCCGGCAATGTGAACGGACCCTGGTCGACGCCCACAGCCTGCCCGAGGAAACCCTGGCCGACCTGCTGGTACAGCAGCCGGACACCTGCCTGAAACTCGATCTGGATCACCCCGAACTCCGCATCACCCATGAGCGCCTTTAATCCCAACATTCCCCCGGAAGGCACCCGCGTCATTCGCACGGCTCGCACCCTCGAAGACATCAATCAGGCCGCCCGGGAAGGATTCAGACCCCTTGTCCGTCCGATCCAACCTTCACCGAGGATCTACAACAAGGTGTCCGTCTACCAGCATCGGCAAACCGGGGAGATCGACGAATTCGGAGATTACCGGTACATTCCCGATCCGGCTGTCTGGGAGGAAGTACTCCCCTGGACGCACTATTATCCGTACCAGTGGCCGAGGCCCTATGCCGCCTACCTGCTCCCCCCGGACCTGGAGACGGGCGATACCGTCTGGCTGGAAGACCTGATCGAGGACGTCATTGCCGCCGTGTGGAACCAGGGCAACGCCTGGCGACTGGACAGTTGCCTGGCCGTCTGGAACGGGGAGGAGTTCGATCTGCTCTATGACGAAGGCCGGGACAGGCGGGTGATGATGGGGTAAAATAAATTGGATGAATCAGATTGATCGATCCATAACCATATTCTTTTCTCACTGGCTTGCACAATCCGTTTGCGGAGAAACCTTGAAAGAGACGGGAAACTATTTCATGCAGACCATTTGATATGTTTCCATGTTTACCTTTTGCACTATAATGCACTTTCTCGCATCATTCGCACCTGAATGGCCTGTTTTCATCACAAATGTGCATCATAATGCACTTATTGTTGCATTAAACCCACTTTTAGATTAATATTGATCCACAAAGAGCCATACAATGCACCAGGCCAGCCTCATCCAGACCATCAAGAAGCGCAGGGAGATCCTGCAGGTATCACAGGAGACGTTGGCCGAGCTGACCGGTGTCGGTCTTCGTACCCTGAAGCAACTGGAGTCCGGAAGAGGCAACCCTACCCTGTCGACCCTCCAGAAAATCGCAGATGTGCTGGGTATGGAAGTATGTCTGAAGGTGAAAGAAATCCATCCCAGGACATGAGACAGGCCAGAATCTTATTCAGGGATGAAGAAGCCGGGGTATTGACTCAGTTGGATAATGGTTCGTTCACCTTTCGATACCACGACACCTGGTATGCCGATCCCTCCAAACCGGCCATCAGTCTGACCTTAACTAAGGACCGACAAGAGTACCGTTCGGATGTCCTCTTTCCCTTCTTTTTCCACTTGCTACCGGAAGGATCCAACAAGCAGATGGTTTGTCGCCATCACCGCCTGGATCCGGACGATGCATTTGGTATCCTGCTCACGGTCGCCCGGGTGGATCCCATCGGTGCCGTGCGGGTCATCCAAATGCAGACGTCATGAGTATGCCTCTGATCACCCGTTGTCCGGGTACATTGGCGGAGGGCTTTACCGCCTATAGCCGGACCTGTCAGAAGCGGGTCTTTGACGGACGGAGTGTATCGCATATCCTCCCCTACGATTCGCCGGTTATCGGGGAGGCGGAGGACAACCCTTTTGACAAGAACCGTCAGTATATCAGCTTGTCTGGTGTCCAGGAAAAGTTCTCTGTGATCCTGGACGGCAACCACCTCCGACTGACCCGGGAAGGGGAGCGGGGTACCCATATCCTCAAACCCGTACCGCAGGCATCCCGGAGACCAGATCAGATGCCAGCAAATGAGCACCTGACCATGCAGATCGCCCGTCAGATCTTCGGTATTGAAACAGCGGAAAATGCCCTTATCTTTTTCCGAAACGGAGATCCGGCCTATATCACCAGGCGATTTGATGTAAGAGAGGATGGTGCAAAATGGGCGCAGGAGGACTTTGCCTCCCTCGCAGGTAAGACACCCTCCACACATGGTGCGCACTACAAGTATGACGGCCATTATCTGGAGCTGTTCCAGTTGATGAAGGCAACTGTCCCTGCCTATGCTGTGGAAGCGCCCAAATTGTGGCAGTTGCTCCTTTTCAACTACCTGTTTTCCAATGGGGATGCTCATCTGAAAAACTTCTCGCTGATCGAAACACTGATGGGTGATTTCCGTCTGAGTCCGGCCTACGACCTGCTCAACAGCCGAATCCATATCGAGGATTCAGAATTTGCGCTGGAAGGCGGCCTATTACCTCCGCCTCTCAACCAGGGAACGGTGGCCCACAGGTTTACCATCCTCGCAGCAGAGGCGGGCATTCCTGATACGATCCGTCAGGCCAACTTCAACCGGATGACCACTCAATCAGAGCGCGTAGAGCGCCTGGTAAAGGCTTCCTACCTTGATGAGCGCACCAAACGGAATTACTGGCAGGCGTACCAGGAGAGGGTGAAGCGGTTGGTGAAATAACCCACCAAACCGAGCCATGGCGATCTTTCCGGATCTGACCGTGATGCGGGAAGCCTGCGGGGAGGTGGATCCGGGGATCCAATCAAGGAGCTGACCAAAGCTCGGCAAAATGACCACGATGCAGGTTCATTGCACTTGATCTTCCTATATTTATTCAACGCATGACAGAAAAACTCACCATTTCCAAATCACTTTACAAAGCCTGGCGGGAGCATCCACGGCTCGGCTGGTGGTACGTCCGGGACAGGGAACGGTACGACTGGATTCAAGCTCAAGATGGGAACAGTGTGGCCGGAGCGGGAACCGGTGAGACCGTAGAGCAACAAGTCCAGAAGTTGTTTGCGGGAAGGTCGATGATGGAAATAGAAGCCAGGCCTTCTGAATGGGCGTTGGCACGAAAACAAACACAACAAGCCATTGAGCAGGGGGTAGAGGTGATTGTCCAGGCCGTACTACACTGGGAAGATTTGCTATGCATCACTGATCTACTGGTGCTGGATCATGAAGGTCGCTATGATCTGGTCGAGGTCAAGAGTAAATCCAATATCCGGAAAGACACAAAAGCAGAACCCGTTTTGCCGGAACTCATCGACGACCTGTCCTTCCAACGGTTGATCCTGACCCGAATGCTGGGAGATCGATTCTCAGGCCGTTGCCGACTGGCTTATGTGAACAAAAACTACATTTTCTCTGGAGAGCTGGACCCTTTGACACTGATCCTGGAGGAGGATATCACAGATGATTTAACTCCATCAGAGGAGGTGCTCCAATTACTGAAGCAGTTGCGGAAAGATGTCACCATATCCAACGAGGAGTTTCTAAACACCTACACCTATGACGGCTGCAAACACACCTGGTGGTATGGGGCATTGCCACCAGAGGATTCCGTCTGGACCATCCCCCGGATGTCGAAGAAGTTGGTCCCAGTCATCCATACTGGTCGCACCGGTCTTGCCGAACTGAACCATGATGATCTTCGCATCTTGGGTGAGAAACAACAAGCTTTTGTCCATTGTTGGCGGCAGGGAACGGAAACCATTAACAGGGAAACGATCCACTCTATCCTGGAGCGCCTGCCCCGGCCTTGGATCTTCTACGACTACGAGACGATCCAATCCCCCATTCCCTTGTTACACGGAACACGTCCCAACCAGCAGGTAGTGGTCCAATGGTCCATGCATGTCCAGGAAGAGGAAGGTGGAGCAATCAGGCACTATGAAGACATCATCCAACCTGGTGAGATCAGTAACGAACGAGTCATTCGTTCGCTGGCTGAACTGGTGCATTCACTGGGACAAACCGGTACGTTCTTCGTCTGGCATCAATCCTTTGAAAACACGCGCAACAAAGAGATCGCCATAGACTATCCGGACCTCGCAGACATCTATGTGGGTATCAATGAACGCACCTTTGACCTGGAGAAGATCTTTACCGATCTACTCTGGTTCGACCGACGGTTTCAGGGTTCGACCTCGATCAAAACTATTTTGCCGGTGCTGACGGATGTCAGTTATGACGATCTCAACATCCGGAAAGGGGATATTGCGGCTGGTCTGCTACGACAGGTTGTCCAGGGTGACCTCCCGACAGGTCAGGATGATCAGATCATCAAGGATCTATTGGCTTACTGTGAGCGGGATACCTGGGCAATGGTCAAAGTGATTGAAGTAATAATAAAAAAAATGTTATGAACTATGCAAAAGACAAAGGAATGCTGACCAAGGAAGAATTCCTGCATATTGCAGACATCATTCGACCAACAATCGCTGAAGTTATAACCAAATATGACCATAATAAATATCCTTCAACAGACTATAATCGATTTAAGACTTCATTTGCCAACCTGAGAAAAGAGAATACTGACATTTCAGATGCACTCATCTGGAAATGGGGTCATTGGGGAAAAAAGAACTTTCCCCAAAGCCATAAAGACCTAATTAGCGAAATAGAATACTTATGGCCACATTTTGTTGATTCCAATGCCACTTCTTCTTCCGAAGAAACTTTCAATTGGTGGAGCAATAGATTGACTAAATCGACCAGATTTATTACAGTGTCATTTATTACTCACCTGGTTCATTATAATGAGCTTTTGCCAATTATAGATCAACATAACTTCAGAGCCATGGGTTCTTTCATCAGAATGGTAAAACCTGAAAATAAGTTCAAGAAAAAACCATCTAAATGGAATGACATTATTGAACTAAAATCATTCATGGTTTCACTTAATGAGATCCTCAATACTCTAGAGTATTCCGATTTAGATAGATATCTTATGATGTATGGGAAATACCACTCAGTACGATAAATTTCTTCATTCCCTAACTTATAAACTCTTACTTTACTACAATCCTATTTCGCATAACTTATATGTCACATACAATCAATATTGTAGTCATTTCCGAGATTATCAAGTTTCATTTACGGCTTACGAATAAAATATTCCAGCGCACGAGGAAAATGATCATGGATGATCTCTAACTTCAAACGGTTATCCAGGGTCCGAGATCTAAGGAAATCAGCATGACTCTGGATCATTTCAAGTAAGCGATAGTGAAGTACTCCCCATTGGAGTAGCCAGTTAGAAGATATTCTTAGGTGATAAAATTAATGTCATAATCATCATCATTTTTCTTTTTTGCTTCTTTTTTCTTTTGTGAGTAACTCGATTTTTTGTGGATAAATCAAGCTGCTATTGAGTAAAACAGTTCTGTCGGTTTGCGGCGCGCTATTCCTTGATGTGAATTCATGTTGTACTCTTCGAAGTACTGTTTCAACCCCTTGTAAAGCTCCTGTCCATCTTCGGCCGGATGAAGATACACATAGTCGTACTTCACACTCCGCCATAGGCGTTCGATAAAGACATTGTCCAAAGCTCGTCCTTTTCCGTCCATGCTGATCCGGATTTCTGAGCGCTCCAGGTATCCGACCCATTCTTTGCAGGTAAATTGGCTGCCTTGATCCGAGTTCACGATCTCTGGCTTCCCATATTTGGCTATCGCTTGTCTGAGAACTCTATGGCTGCTTTCAGCGTCCAGACTGTTACTCAGATCCCAGCCAACCACATATCGACTGTATAGGTCAATGATAGCCGTCAGATACTGAAAGCCTTTTGCCATGGGGATGTAGGTGATGTCAATTGCCCATACCTGATTTGGCCTGTTCACTTCCATTCCGCGTATCAAATAGGGATGGACATACTTGATATGGCCTCGACGACTCAAGTTGGGCTTGGGATAGATCGCCATCAACCCCATCTTCCTCATCAATCGTCTGATCCGTTTCTCGTTGACCAGATATCCTTCATCCTTCAGGTGGTCCTGCATGCGCAGGATTCCGTGTGAAGGCTTGTTCAGGTACCGTTCATCCAGTATTCGCATGATCGACAGGTTCTCAACACTTTCCTTGCGCTTTGGTGTGTTCAACCGATTCCTGTTGACTCCCAGTAGATCGCATTGGCGACGGATACTCATTTTTGACTTTGATTCCACCATAGCCTTACGATCTACATCAGACCGGTTTTGCGCAAGCTTTTTTTTAGAAAGTCACGATCCATCTCCAGCTGCCCGATCTTGGCGTACAACTTTTCGATATCAACCTTTGGATCACCGGTATCACCACCTCCTTTCTCGAAGACCTTTTCTGCATTGGCTTGGAATTCCTGCTTCCACTTGGTGATCAGATTGGGATGGATATCATATCGGGCAGCCAGATCTGACAGGCTCTCCCGTTCTCTCAAGGCAGCTAGGGCTACCTGGGCCTTGAAGGCCGCTGTAAACTTTCGTCTTGTACGTTTCATATGCCACTGTTAAGTTAGGTACTTTCACCTTAACTGGTGGCTCCGTTTTTGGGGAGTAGCTCAATAGTGCTGTATCCGGAGATAATTAACTTCGCGAACAAAAGTTCTTAGTGAATCCAGGGAAAACAATCCTGTCTCATTACTTCGACTGACCGGGTCCTTACCGTGCATGGCCATATTACGCAACTCCCGCAGAACAGATACACCATCCTTCTTGCTATCATGCTCATTGAGTTGCGGAAAAGAAAAAATCTTCTCAGTGAAAGAACTGTTGGCCAAGTACAATAGATCAGAGAAATCGAATAATTGAAAAGGCCTTAGTTCCTTCATGGCTCTGACCTTCTGACTGAATCTAATGTACTTCTCATCCCAAAATCTCTGATTGTAACTCCCATCTTTACTCTTATCCCTCTTGTAACAAAAGAACTCCACCATAGAATCATTAGTAAATTCATTGAGACGAAGCCACAATCTTAGATTTCGCTCAAAAACAAGCAAATCATCCTGCAGAGCCTGAATGACAATATTTTGGTTGTAATCACTAATATGGGTGACGCCTCGTAAAACATTGCCTTCATACACAAATAGCACATTGTTACGATTATCGGCAAAACAATCAGGCATATCTGGATGAAGGATCTGGTGATGAATGTCGAGCCGATACCGCTCTGTAATCTCCCTTGGTTGAAATCCGGACTCGGTCAATTCGTGATTCCTTTGCCCATCAACGGCAGGCAGATAGTCAATGAATAACTTTTCACAAACCTTACGGCAGGCATCCTCCCGTGCAGAGTCATAAAACAGCATATTGGTGACCATAATGTCGCCAACGGTTAAAAGACCTATTTTCATAATCTCAAGTCAATCCAGTTTCCATGAATAATAAATCGATGTATTGAATTCAATTTAATTCAATTGATTTCCTTAAATAATCATTTACCCATCCTTAACAATATCCCAATACCTATGGTTATTCACCTTCATGCAACAATGAAAAATGGGGCCAAGCAAACTCAGAAGCCATCCGGTTGTCGTAAAATACACTTTTTAAGTAATCCAAATCAAGACTCCAATCTTCTGCAGCTTTCTCATAGCCCTTCCGACCCCTGACTCTCCAAATATTTCGAGCAATATGCCATGCCATTGCGGAAAGTCTTCGGGGTGATGCCGAAGATCCCCAACCATAATCAACAAAACTCTTTCCTCCCTTTAAGAAGGCCTGTGAAAGTAGGTCTCTTCTCGTTGATTCATCAAGACCAGCAGATGTGCCCACAACATATCCTACATCATGTATAGGCGACTCAGACTGACCTTCAAATACAAACTTCGAAGAATTGCTGTGATCCTTCAACTTCTTTACACATGGCCAACCAAATAAGTCCACCATACTTTGCTCGGCATACAAGCCACTATGAAGTATCGAAGAATAGTAACTCCGAAAACGAGAATCATCCCAAAGCCGCGAATCATAGAAATCCAGATCTCGCTCTACATGAAACTTGTTAGCGAACATTTTGTACTTCAATATCCAGAAAAGTCCATTCTTTTCATCCTTGTTATCAACTGATAAATATTGATCAATTATCTGCATCCCTCTGAGCTCAATTGTTGGCCAAACTACACTCCAAATATCATGAACATCATTATTTAATATAGAATACCATTCTGTTCGATTATCTACCATCTCAATACGAGCCCATTCCACCAAATGCATATTCCCAGAAACTTCTTCAATGATTCGAATATCTTCATCTAAATTCAAACAACTAAGAAATAACAAGTAATCACTTTTTCTATTAAGTCTATGAGATAAAGCCTTAATTATCAATATTCGTAATTTGTATTTCTTAATTGAATCCGATATTGAATCTGTAACACTATTTGAAATATACTCACCTAACTCGATTTCATCTATACCTGGCAAATCATCTTGTTGAAAACGATGGTCAAATGGCGTACTATCGAAGTACATAGGTTTTAAACCTAAGGCGCCCCTCAAATTATACAAACTATACAAGAGTACACTTGTGGGCCATTCATTTACAAGCTTCTCCATCACTCGCCTCTCCACTTCTGTACCAAGACCACTTTGAAAATATATTCGATAACATTGGTCAAAGTCATTCAAATCAAGTGAATCTAATAGCGAACGTATATATCGATTGTTGTCAATATAAACGCTACAAAGAACCAGCAAATCTTCAGGATCATTATTACTCATTATATGCCCCAAAATTTCATTTTCAATAGATTTCATTGAAGCATTCATCCTTCTTATGAGATATTCATACTTATGGAAATATTGATGTCTCCGTAATCGAAGTAGTAGATCTGTTTCGGATAAACCAAAACTCATCAATTCTTCAAGCAATTTATCCGCATACCTGAAAACATCGCCACCAAATTGAGCTACTACGGCATCCCAATCGTTGATATCATGGATACTTTCAACAGCGTCTTTTGACATGTCAATCCAACGCAGCCTCACACCGACAAATGCCTTCTCCTCAGCACTTATTGCCTCCTTTCGAATCTGCTTGTTCAGCTGCTTTACACCTGTTGAACTATTATCTGATGATATTTTTTCGTTAACCAAATTTACTAGCGCTTCAGAAATCATAGCATCTTTGTTAATTGATATACTGTAAATTAAAATTTATTTAAACATGTTTTTATTATATTAGATTATATTGAATTATGTGTAAGAGGGCATAACATGCCACCAATATAACTATACAATTGCTCATTTATCACCACTTCCCAATCATATATCTCATTCAACATCTGCTTGACGACAAACTCCAACTCAGATCGAGACAACCTATCTGAATGAAAATTCAAGTCCTGATTCTTGATGAAATCAAATCCTTTGTAGCTTAACATAGTGCGCATAGTCAGAAATGGGCCGGCATAACCATCTCCATCAGCATAATCATAGATTATATATGTTCCAAAATACTTGGCCACATATATGGCTTGATCGTCCTCACTTCCCTTCCAGGAAATTATTAGAAAAAATCCAATGGAAGGAATAATTTCATCAAATATTCGATCAAATTTCTCAAAACTGTACTCACTCGATTCATGCCCTTGTCTAAAATCGTTCATGACCCCTTCAATATCTTCCACACCGTAGGTCGAGAGATGATACAGCATATGCTCCTCATAGCCGCTATCCTTCAGGTAATGGGGCTGTAACAGATAGAAGAGATCATAGTCAAATCCCTCATCCATGGAATGATCTTGCCTATGGACCACCATGATCAATACCTTCTCGTCTCTATGTAATAGGTCACCCCATACCCTCCTTCATCGAAGGTCATCTTTCCTGCGTGCGGCGTAACTTTCGGATCACTGACAGATGCAGTAACATCATAGGTTCCATCACTGATCGATAGTGTTTTACTCTGGCCTGCTTTCAGGACTTCCCGGCGATAGGCAGGCCCTCCCATGAGGATAGTTAATGTGTATTTCGTCTTGTTGTGGATCTCCAGGTCGGAATAGTTCCTTCTTCCACTCTGATATGAGATCCGATCAGGAGGCGGTAGTTCGCCATGCTTGCCCTTCTTGATTTTAGCAATCTCCAGGGCGATCAGCTTGTCATCTGCTTCCGAATTGTACTTCCCTTTAGGATACGCCTTCTGATAAGCCTTGTACCCGTCCATACTATTCCGCGTCAAGGCACGCTGCCAGGCCTGTTCTTCAAACTCATCAATATTCGCCTGTGCCATGCCGGCCATCCGCCCGTCTGGCCAGGCATCCAGATATGCCTGATATCCGTTCGCAGAATTCCGCTTTACTGCTCTCTCCCAGGCCTGATCATCAAACTCCTGCACACGCGCCAGTGCTTCATTCCCCTCTCGGGTACCTGGGAATGCTGTAGCAAATTTCTTGTAGCCACTGACACTGTTCTCCGCTTTAGCTTTCTCCCAAGCGGGTTGAAGGGTTTTCAGTGCGTAAATCTTGTCCCGCGCCTCGGCTGCGTAACGACCACCCGCATGACGATCCAGATAAGCCTGATAGCCTGCAGCAGTCCCTGTCGCTTGCGCCAATTGCCAGGCTCTGGTATCTTCTATATTCCTGGACTGATCTCTGGCTCGATCAGCATAGCGTCCCTGAGGATGCCGCTCCAAATACTGCTGATAACTTCCCGAGGTATTCTGACCAACCGCTTCCTGCCAATCCTGCTCATCCTGCATGGAGTCAATTTTTGATCTGGCCTCAGCCCGATGAACACCTTCAGGAAACCGGTTCAAAAATGACATGTATCCCTGTATAGTATTCGAAAGATTCGCCTCCTTCCAGGCGGAATCCTCCTCCAACTGCAGGATGCGACCTTCTGCTTCACCTTTATAGCGACTGTTGGGATATTCCACCAGGAACTTGCGATATCCCTCTACAGATTCATTCGTTTTGGCCTCTGCCCATCTCTTACCCTCCGTCAAGGCATGGATACGTTCCCTGGCCAACTCAGCCTCAGAACTTTTGGGAAACATTTTCACAAATTCCTCATAGGCTCCAAGCGTATTGGCTTGTTGCACCACTTGCCAGGATTCCCGTGCGCGGAGGGACGCCAATTCTGCTTTGGCGACCGGCACGAACTTGCTTTCCGGGAAACGCCGAAGAAAATTCTCATATGCAGTGACAGTACCCTTCTCCCTGGCCTTCTCCAGGACAGATGTCGAGCTGACACAAGCTGAAGCTATAAGTAGGGCAATTATTGTTACAAACGATAAAATATTCTTACTCATTTTTATACTGTTTTAATCAACAATTCTTAGACCTACAAGGCATCAAATCTTTCTACCTGTACAGCTCCATTTTTATTACACCGTTTCTCATGAATGCTTGACTTGGTACCATTTGTCAACAATGCATTAGCGGTAATTATTGACTCAAATTTATCAAACCTGATAGGCGGAAAGGATTTTCCTACTAGGGCTAATTCATGCAATATTCCAAAAAACTCAGTTATTGTTGATTGTGTTAAACGAGATTTATTCTTGGAATATTTGGCATCCATTATCAATAATACATGAGTTTCATTAGGATTATCTGGAGAATCATGAACTTGAAATGATATATCAGGGTGATAGGCTACTTCAATAACACTGCTCAATGCAATATCAGTCCCACAGCAGACCTGAAATTTGTGTATGTTATCCTCAAATAAATTAAAGTGAGACCAACCCTCATCCTTTTTTGCAGGTGCTTTCGGAAATATTCCTCCTGCCGTTCCAGGAACTAATTTCACAATATAATTCTTCTTTAAATCAGATAGAATCTTGACATAACAATAAAACTCAAAAATATAATCATCTCTTTCCTTTCCATGTAAATGGCCAAATGATGAACCACTGGACTGCCACTTCGAAAGTCCATCTAAATCTTTAGCCACAGTTTTAATGCGATCTAGTAAATCACGTCCACTTTGTGTCATAAAAGAATTGGCAGTTGTCTTCCCAAGAATAATTTCCCAAACTCATGTTGAATATCATAATCTACACTTAAGGAATTCAAATATTCAACACTTTTCATCACTTTAGTCAGATCTCTATCTTGACTATCATTCGATATTGTATAGTGAGAAGCAATCAAATCAACAACCCCTTCCGGCGAATCAGAAAATCCAATATTATCAGCCTCATCAGGAACAATATCTTTCAAATAGTCATAGCTCCTTTTTAATATCCTATTCGGCTCTAGAATCGCATATTCCACATACCGAATAAGAGCCTCTGAAGCCTCGACAATATCTGGCTTAACATATGCTGCTTTATAATTGTTAGAAATGAACCACTCAATAAAAGATTGGCGGTGATCAATATGCAAAGCGTTGACGAGGTGTCCAAAAACAGTACGCCTGATAAATATCTCCCCAGATTTAATCGCCTTTACCTCAACTCCTTCCAATCGCCCATAAATTCGCGTAAATGACCTTTCAGGGCGATTAAAGTCCCTCACCCTTGTAAGCGAGTACGCAAAGTCATCCAGTAAATTTAGTTCATTGTGGTTCCATTGAAGTCTCATGCTTACTTTAATACTTCTATATCCCATTTCATCAAGCTTGCCTTCCTCAACATTGTTAACCACACCTATAGCGACAAAAGATAGCTTATCAAGGCTAGTAAGGATCACGGCCTGGTCGCCTTTGCCTCCAGCAAATCGACGACGTTGAATCAATTCCAATGAATGATCAAACCCATCCATTTTCTCTGAACCGGCGGGGAAAGGATGATCAACTCGGAAATACCAATAGTTCATATCTGCTCATTTTCAGCCTCCATCCGATCCCACGCCTCCAGCACCAGCCGACGCGTGCGATACTCTCCATATTTCCTGATCTCCTTCTCCTTCAACACCCGAAATGTCTCACCCGGGAAATCTGGCCCATACACATCCTGAGGATCGAGAATATAGCGCAGCTCATCCCGATTCAGACCGTAGAGTTTGGCATAGATGGCATCAAGCTCAGCCTTCAATACTGCCCGGCGATCTTCGTCCCATTTGAAAGGCGGAAGAGGGCAGCCTTTTGCTTCCTGGTTCCAACTAATCTCAGGGTAAGCATCTGACCATTCAGGAATATGTTGAGGTCCAGATTTTTTAGATTTTACATTCTCTGACCATTGTTGATCAATCTTCAATTTAAAATTGCTAGATGATTCCTCCCATATCCTATCTATAAATACTTTTACATCCCAAGATGAATAAATTAGTTCTACCAAAATTAAAACAATTCGATTACAAAGTGTTGAATTAATTAGTGACACTGGCATTATTGGAATCTGCTTAACATAAAAATAATTCAACGAAGTGCTGGCTATTTTTTGCCGATATAGATAATCACATACTATCGAAGCATTTGCTGCCAATAATAGTGAACATTCAAAAGCACTTCCATCAGTCAATAATAGTGGCATCTTATTGCTGATTCCTGACAATGGAACAATAGTATATATTGCAGTCCGTTCATCCGTTGATCGAGCGATGTCCCTAAACCCTATAAACCAATTATAATTCCATTTATTTTCTAACCTATTCTTGACCTCCGTATCTAATACCCAATACCAAGGCATTACCAGCCCATTACGTTCTGCATGGTTAATAAATAATTCATTCTCACTTCTATCAGATGCATTTATAAATGTGGAAAACCGATGATCATAATGCCAGATCATCTTCGCCTCATACAACGGCAACCACATCTCCCCTTTGCCATCCTGATACGGAGGCTCTCCCTTTACAAAACGATTACCCTTTAGCTCGAACCCCTCCGCCTCCAGCTGCTCCCGGGTGCGGAACAGGTGTGAGTCATTGGACATATCAAACATGCGCATGAAGCTGACCCCCCAAGGATTCTCCCCCGTTTGCTCATTGATCAGGACGGGTACATTACGGTAGATCTTCGTGGTGAGTTCGGCATCCACGCTAGTCCGGAACACAGGGCAGGTCTTGGTATTGGGGTTCAATCGTAAAAAGTCTTCCTTGCTCAGGTGGAAGATGCGCAACTTGTCTTGAAGGTGCTCGGTACGGGTGAGGAAAAACCCGAACCGGGCCTCTGTCCTGCCCAAGTCCGATCCGGCCAGGGTGAGGAGGCAGAATTTCATTCTGGAATCCACAGCCTGGAAAATTTTCTCCCGGTTCTCAAAATCAAACAGACTGACCAGGCGATTCTCTTCGACCATGGCGCCGAAAAAGGCCTTATTCCCATCATCCGTGGCAATGCCCGTCGGAACAATGAAGCCAGTCCGGCCTTCAGGCCGGATCAGCTGGCTGAATGTCTCAGCAAAGACAGAGTACATATTGATATCCCCGATAGCTGTCAGCTCGTACCGCTCGCTATGACGGAGAAATTTTCCTGTAGCGTCGGCTTGATGAAGGGCTTCCAAATATTCTTGATACAAGTCCGGATTTGTCGTTTCGAGTTGATGGATCAACCTGTTTCTGGCAGCAGCATTGGGCGCATCTACGATAGATTTATCTCGTGTGGCGAAGAACTCCTGCTGTTGTAGCTTGATCCGTTCCCAGGGCGGATTGCCGAGCATCACATCAAACCCGCCACGGGCGAATACATCCGGAAATTCAAGGGGCCAGTGAAAAAAGCGGGCCTCAGTGGCCAGTCCATTGGCAGCCCCAACCATGGGCCCATAGGCTGCGGATGGATTCTGGAGATATTTGGCCAACCGTTCACTATCCGGGATGTTTCGTTCACTCTCCTCGGTATAGGTCAGGAAAAAAGCGGCTGTCCAGAGGTTACACGCGGTCCAGTCCTTAAACCAGACCGGGTCACTTTTCAGAGCTTCAAACCGCTCCTTCAGTTGGGCTACCGATGCCAGATCGTCCTGCCGGATTGCTTCCAGTTCCTGGTAAGCCGAGGCAATACCCTGCTCCTCAGCCTGCATACTGCGCTGGTCGAACAAACTGATCTGTCGAGTCTTACGAAATTCCTTGTTGCGCTGCTTCAATGCTCTGGCCAACCCGGCATCATCCCCGGTCACTGGCTTATAGGCATCATCCGGAATTCCTTTGGCCAACACGGAAAGGTCCGTTACCCCGACAAGGCTATTTCCATTGCGGATCTTATGGTCGAGGAAACTCAAGGGTTTGCCGCTGCTGTGACTTTCCAGCCACAAGGCCAGTTTGCAGAGCTCCACTGCATCAGGGTTGTAGTCCACTCCATAAATGCAATGTTGAATAGCCTCACGCCGACAACGGATCAATACCGATGGTGGCGGATTGGCTTCACCGGTTTCAATCCGAGCAAGATACCAGGCAATGGTGCGTGCCGCAGCGAGGAGCATGTGTCCACTGCCAGCAGCCGGATCACAGACTTTGAGGGCCAACAATGCACGGGTCCTATTTGCAGGATCTGTCCCGGCATCACGCATTGCCTGCTCAATGACCGGAACCAGAGCCGATTTGATCAACTCCTGCACCAGATCCGGACGTGTATAATACGACCCCGTTGTTTTCCGCTCCGTGCCAGCATGAAACGTGAATTGCAAGGGTGACCCGGGTTGATCCAATCCATGAATGACAGGGTGAAGCTCCAACAGGCTTTCGTATACCGAACCAAGCTCCTCCACATCCAGAGCACGATAATTGATCGGCACAAGACGGTCATCCTTGTCTTGGAATTCATTCAGTTTACGCACACAGGTAAGCAGGAGCCGGTTAGTGATCTGCAATCCCTCCAGGTCCCGGATCGCAGCAGGGCTGAACAGATCGCCCGCAAGAGGAGCCAGGCCGAGTTTTGCGCCCGGGCCATTGGCCTCGAAGAGTTGAAAAGTATGCTGCAAACCCTGCCAGATATCCGTATACCGGTCTTCATAAACGGAACGATTCTCAGACAGCTTACGCAGGCGCTTCAAACTGTAATGATCAAAATAGATACGCCTGCCCCTTACCTTCACCTCGCTCTGATCCTGTTCATCATACAGCAGATGACGCTCTTCGGTGACCAGTAAAAACAGGAAACGGTAGATCAGACGGCGGATCTGGCGATAATAATCCTGTTCAGTCAGTTTTTTTTCTCTCAGCTTCTCGCGAAGTATATCATTAGCCGGATGGGTAATAAAACCGTTGGCCAGCGCTTCCATGGACTCTTGCACGGCCCGGCTCAGCCCTTCACGTATGCGATTTCCCGATTCGAGACCCTGCTGATGATACTGCTCGATCCAACAGCTGTCCGTCTCCACTCTTCGCGCTGGAAACCGGGAACTGTGGAGCAATCGAAATAAGATGGTAAACTCACTGTACTGATCTTCTTCAAAGAGTCGCTTGAGGTCCACCTCGAGATAGGACAGGTTCACCAGGCGTCCGCTGTCTCTTAGCAGGCGCAATTCCAGGCCGTTGGAGGTCAGTCCATAGACATGGTCTGTAACGTTGAGATATTCCTGTACAGTGGCATGAGGCGACTGTCTGGAAGTGCCGCCACTGGACCGGATATCCAGAGTGCTTTTTGAGGTTTGCTCTGGATCATAAAAACCCACGATATGGATGGGCAACCCGTCACGAGTTCCATCCACATGGCTGATCGAGTACTCTTTGTGATTATCACCTATAAGCGCAGGTCGCTGTAAATTAGGTTCAAATCCAATGTGCCGAAAGAAGGTGACCATCCACCGTCTGACAAGTGATGTACCATAAGGATCACCAGGCTGCAGTGTCTCCATCCGCTCGCTGAAATAGGTCCATTCCGAGCGACATGCACTCCAAGCATGCTCAATTTCTGCACGAAGATCTCCGCCCTGCGCCAGACCAAAGTCACGGGCACGCTGGCCCACAGCAGTACCCTCTTCGATCTGGTGAAGTACTTCTTCCGAAATCAGATTGCCGTGTATATGGATGCAGGAATAGCTCATGCTATTAGTATATCTGGTTTAAATAGGGTTCTCTGATAAATCAATCACCTGACGTCCATGCAAAGTAATAACCGTCCTCCTCGATGATCAGCCGGACATTGGCGATACCCCCTTTAGAATACATTTTCCATTCTGTCGGTGAAACAATGACATACTGATCATTGTATTGCTCAACCAAGGCATTCAATGCTCCCTGACTCTCGGGAAAAACAAGGGTAGCGACACAAATTCGGTCATTATTGAACAGGTGAGCAACAGAATAACGACCGATGGTCAATTTGATCACATAGGCACCATTTTCGGTATATTCCGACTCCAATTCGTATTCAGGACTACTAAATTCACTCCGAATATCCTGAGCGCTTGAGCCCAATCGGGCCTGACCGAATGCCGGTTGCAATCCAAACCAGCATAACAAGACAAATAAGATCTGTTTCATGGCTTGACTATTCTATTTCATTCAATAAGATATATATCCCCAATACATCCATGGGAAGTACCGGCTCGACAACTTTATATCGACTACCAGAAACCAGCTTGCGGAAACGCTGATGGGATGAGACTAACTCATCTGCGCGCTGAAGGGCAATGGGGTCTGTAATTTGCCGAAACTCGGCATCGTTATTGATCCACTTCAATTCCTCATTCAGCCAATAGATCTGCTCGCCTTCAGGCACATTTTGAACGGCCTGACTTTCCAATAATAATGCTCTGGCCTCCTCCGGAGTGAGCCAGTGACCATCCTGACGCATTCCCCGATATCCCCACAGCCACATTTCTTCTGCGACAATCTCCCGATTGGCTGGTTGCTCGGCAATGACATTTCGTACGCGAAATTGAAAAAGCACCGTTTTCTCCCTGACAGCCCGAGTGCGCACCACTGCTGATCTGGCTGCCATACCATAGTCTTGTTGAAGGGCCTGATCGAGAATTGTTTGGCAGAGATGCTCAACAAAGGGATGGTTCCGACCCAGGTACATATAACCGGCTGGAGTGGGTGACCGGAAGGAAATGCATACTTGTGCTTCCTCTGTGAGCAAGTGGCGAAGTCGCTCTGGTAAATTTGTTGTGTACACCCGATATCCCTTAGGCAGGGAATCCACCTGAACACCTAAATAAGGCAGGGCATGTGTCACAAATCGTTCCACCGCCTGAACATTTCCGATGGCGTGATCAATTTCTTCCAGGTCATGCTCGATCTCCTGAGCCTTGATGGCATGCTGGGCGAAAATGGTTCGTGTTGCTTTGGTTCGATTCTCTGCTTCCTGCCATGCCGAATCGACCTGCTCTTCCAACTCGTTCAATTCCTCATCAATAAACAAGGTAAGCTGTTTGGGATCACTCCGAAACCGCACAGAGGGCTTTAACAATAAGGATTTCATGAGAGCCTGGGTGACACTCATGCTATTCTCGGGGAACGGTACATAAATCCCCAATCGCTGATGAATTTCCTTTGCCTTTCTGAGTAAAATATCCAGGACAACACCGTCCACCGGGTTATTCTTACCATACAGAGTCAGGACCTCCACTGTTTCAGATTGCTGACCAAAACGGTCCACCCGTCCTTCCCGCTGTTCCAGTCGATTCGGGTTCCAGGGAAGATCATAATGTAAAACAGCATTGAATCCATCCTGGAGGTTGATCCCTTCACTCAAACAATCAGTAGCGACTAACAACCGTCGAGTCGATTTGGATAATTCCACTATTTTCTCCCGACGCAGGTCATCATTCAGTTCACTGGTCACGACTTCAATATGCACATCGCGATATTCTTTTCCAGAAAGAGCCTGGCGAATCATCTCACCCAGGTAATTAGCCGTATGGATATAGCGACAAAATAGAATCGGTGAATATCCTCGTTGGATCCAATCTTTCACCTGGGCGGCTGTCTCCCGAGCTTTGTTATCCTCCTTGATTGTCCCCAGAACCTCCAAGCGTTTGGCAAACTGGATCAGGCGGCGACTTTCTGCTTGCCCCGATTCTTCACCTCGACTGAGTATATGGAGAGGCAATGTGTCCTCTCCAGAATAATCCGAATCCAGTACACTGCGCTCATCTTCATCTTCGGTATTTCCAAGATCGGCATCCTCGGTGTCCAGTCGCTTCTTCGCGTCCTTTTTCAATAACATGGAAACACCTGCAGCGGGACTGCTGGTCACACCACGCAACAGGGCCAGGGCATCCCAATACCGGTACCGTTGACGGCGAGCATCATCACCTGCGGTAACAATACTTTGTCGTGCATACTCCAGTATCTCATCCAGCAGCTCAGCATAAGTTGAGGAAATTTCGTAGTCTCCATCCTTGGTCAGTCTTCGAGGGAACGGCGTTTCTTCGTCCAGCCATTTAATGATATCCCCTCGACGTCGTTGGATGACATGTTGTGCCAGATCTTTTCGTTCCTGTTGCCCTGCTGAGGTGACTTCCAGTCGTTCAAACTCCGGCTTGAGCAATCCAAGGATAGAACTGAATTCACCTGGTTTGCCGCTATGCGGTGTAGCTGTCAACAACAGGATATGCTGGTTGGCTTTACGAGCCAGGTCATGCAACAAGTGATATCTCAGTTGCTGACTGGTATGAGCCCCTTCCGGCCGTGCGCAGGTATGGGCTTCATCCACAATAACCAACTCAGGACAATGGTCGAGAAATGTTTGCCGCTTATTACTGGCCTTAATGAAATCAATGGAGATAATCTGGTATGGAAAGGCGCGAAAGATTGTTTCAGAGCCACGCAACTGCCGCTCCAGTCCTCTCACAGTGCCTGAACGGATAATGACCGCCTCTAATCCAAATTTACTTTTAAGCTCTTCCTGCCATTGATCACACAAATGGGGCAGGCATACAATGGCAAATCGTTGAATTTCCCTTCGATCCAGAAGTTCTTTGGCAATCAATAGGGCTTCAATCGTTTTACCGACACCAACATCATCCGCAATGAGCAGTCGGACGGTCTCCTGGCGTAACGCCATGATCAGCGGCACCATTTGGTAAGATCTGGGCCGAAAGGATAACTTGCCCAATGAACGAAAAGGACCAGCAGCCTGTCGAAAAGATAGTCTTGCAGCATTATACAATAACCGGGCAACGGAGAAATCCCCCAAATCACTTACACCCGGTTTGGTGAAATTGTAGGAGGTTGGAACATCCGATGGAAATGCACATGGTTTGTAGATTCCAGTTATTTCATCATCACCTCCTCCCAAAGGTTTGACCAAAAAAAGATCTGCATCATCAGATGGTTGAACGATCCATGGTCGATTCCGAAGTTGGACCAAACTACCCGGTGTAAATTCAAAGGACATCATCTGGCTATTTCACTTTTGTAAAAATATCAGGTCTTTCAGCTACAAATTCATCAAGAGACTGACTATACCTCCACGCCAGCACCTGGTAGCCAGAGGCCTTCAATGCCTCTCGCTGAATGGCATCCTGCTCCTGCACACCAGGCTGGTCGTGGGGTGTTCCATCACAAAAGACCATGATGTTTGGCTTGTAAAAGAAATCAGGCCTTACGTATATCGAAGGTGGATCAGGCTGAGCTTCATCTGGAAGCCGAAGACCACGTGTGTAGAGATATTTCAAGAACTTATCCTCCGTACTACTATTTGGATCACGGTTAGTCTGCAAATGTTGGTATTGAGACTCATAATCTGGATGGTCACTGGATCGATCCATGTCCAGATCTGCCTCCTGAAGTTGCTGAAGAGCCTGTCGAATATATCTTCGATCAATGCGCAAGTGATCGCTCTGGTTATAATAATTCAACAGATCTTCATAGGTCGCAGGGACCAATTCATCGTCTGACTTTTCTTCATCATCGACAACAAAACATATTCGATATGCCTCCTGAATGACCTCTCGAAATGTTGTTGGATTTTCTACGATTTGGCCAAGAACACCAAGACTTCCCTCTGCTGCCTCGTAAATAAGAATATTGGGATGCTCTTCATCTCCCATGATAGAGGTTCCTATCTCGCCACCTTCGACCTGAAAGTAATTGATAATGGCCTGCTTCAGTGCATACATCAATGTGATGACGCCATCCGAACCACCCTTCAATTCCAAAGCGCTCACGGGTTGGATATACAGGGCATTGGCCGTATCCGTAGCATAGAGCTTTACTTTTTGTATCTCGTTGGCTTGGCCCTGTTCTTCCTCATTCTTCTTTGATTGCCAATAGCCAGTACGCAGATTCAGCGCATATCCCTGATCCTTATTCGTTCTCCAACGCAAATTCAGGTGTACCAAACGAGCCGCAGGTATAGAATAGATACGAAGTAGCTTTTCTTCAGAAAGTCGAACTAACGCACTCCTGGTGACTTTCTTCCAATCGCCGTCTACGTGAAAATAGGTTCGGACATCATATCCCTTGCGAGTACGTTCTTCTTCCTGGCATGTGATACGTTGAATTTCATAAGCCCTTGCTTCTGGCATCTCGATCAGATTGGTATGTATGTGTTTATCCATACCTGCATTTAAATCCTCACTTGTAATCGGATCAACATTCAGACCATATTGTTGCTTCATCAGGATATAGCCGGTATGAGGGCTGATTTTCGCCTTCTCAAGATTGGTCTGGGCTTCAGGAAGGGTAATTCGATCCACCCGGAACTTCGCTCCATCATGATAGATGACGTTCCTTGGTCCAAATTCCCTCAATGCAATAGATCGTGAACGCGTAATGGAGGACACATCTGCATTCTGGCTCTCCATAATCACCCGATTGGGCAACCGGGTGAAATTATACCCCGGCAACAGGCCTTCTGAAGCCAAATACCGAAATGGAGCAAACTCAGATTGATCTGAACTCCTAGATCGAAATTTGCCCGTAAGCTCATTTAAGAGGAGATCCCTCAAATTTTCACCCAATTTGAGGGCGCTATGAGCTTCACGTTTTTTAACATTGTCGTTCGCGTATACCCTCTTTTCAATAATCCTGCTTGCTTCCATGATCTGACGCTGAGCTGAACGATACAGATGCCGCCATCTGTCCAGTGCCTGGTTAAAAGATCTGGGAAAATCATCAATACATCGTTGGATCCATGTTGTGTTCAACCAGGATGGACGTTTTTCATAGGGAAGGTCCCTAAAGTAGGTATGCTGGAGAATCGTCCTGAAGATTTGCTCAACAATTGATTTGATGCTATCAGTCAATTTCAAGACCTCAATCAACTCAGGCTTTAAAGGTAGCCGATCAAGGTCTTGAATATCAATAAGGTCAGCAATTGACCGGTTCAGTGAGTCCAGTCCCAGCTGAGCAAGAATAGTCGCATTCAGATGGGCTCTAAGCAGGTCTTCATTCACAAGGTCCAAACGAGGAGCGGTAACACTTCCAGCTACCATCTGCTCCTGAGCCTTGAAATAATGTCTGTCGTGAGCACTGAAATTCGAACAGTATGTCATGACTAATGCCGCCTGACCACTCCTACCGGCTCGGCCGCCTCGTTGGGCATAATTCGCAGGTGAAGGGGGTACGTTCCTCATGTGGACAATAGAGAGGTCAGCGATGTCAATGCCCAATTCCATTGTTGGAGAACAGAACAGGGTCCCAATTTCACCAGTTCGGAATCGCTCTTCCCTTTCCTTTCTCAACTCGTTTCCTATCTGGCCCGTGTGTTCTCTTCCCTCCAGGAACTTCATAGCTTGAAAATCCAACTTGTAGAAATGCTGGAAATAATGATTGGGTCGTTCCTCCAAGTTTTTAATAGTTCGAATCCTGATCCGATCAGGGCGAATGGTCTCTTCATCACCAGGACACCAGAGGATCTTATCGACATTTAACTGATAAACGAAAATCTCCTTGTTCTCCTGTGAACGAACAGGCTTTGCATGTAACCAACCACCATTAACTAGCAGATTCATCAAATCATAGGCAACCTCCAAATAGCTGTTAGCATCCAGCTCGCCAAGCCCCCCTGATTTGGCATAATCCCGAATAAAGCGACCAATCCCTGTATTCCGACTTGCGGAAATAACCGGCACATTTCTGGATACATCACCCAATTTTTCTAATGCAAGATGATTGGGGGCTTCAAGCATTTCACCAGTATCCAATGTCCATGGTGACTTCAGTTTCTCCTTAAATCGCTTTGTATTTACTTCGAGAGCTGCCTTTTCCAGCAAAGAATAATGCAATGCATAATTCTTTCTGAAAAAATCCAGTATCTGATTGAGAAACTGTTCACGATCTTCAGGATTCAATACACGGAGAATAGGATTAACTTGCCACAAACCATCGTTCAGGCAAGACTCTTTTAGAAATTTATATTGAATTTCCAATAGCGCACATTGCTCCAAATTTGGCATCACCACTCGCCAGCCCCGTCGTAGATCCTCCAGACATCTATAGGTAATGTAATGGTTAAACAGCTCTTCATTTTCCTGCGTTTGTGCTGGAAAATCACTCGGGTTACGCGCATATACAGTTTGAGGAACACCCAGCGCTTTGATTGTTGCAGTGCCGATTTCAGCAAAATCCAGATATTTCTTCTCTTCTGTTTTTAGAGCCTTGACTATTGACGCACGTAATTGACCTACTCGTACAAAGTCATTAAAGTGACCCGCCTGGAGGGAAGCATCCTGTCGATTGTCCGTGAAACTGAGTAGCTTCTGAATGGCTGCCGGCTGACCATATTGCCTTAGAAGCTGTAATGTCTCAAAGGAGAGTACTGTAGTAGCAGTGCTCCTTCCTTCACCGCCCAACTTCGTGAATTTTGACCATTCGTATGGCGAACTGTAAATCCGTCCACTGGATGGGTCGATATACAGTGGTGATGGAATAAACCACCCCCGTTGATCTCCAGGACCTTCAAATGAAAACTGCCCCTTATGGTTAAAGTAAATTTGCCTTGGAAGCCTCTGAAGGATACCCTTTCGCAAGGTTCTTGTACCATCTTTCTTTGGTTTGTTGAACCACGTGTCTGGAAATAAGTCGCTATCACGCTCAAAATCCCATAAATCATCTTCTCCCGCGTGATTAAAAACCAAATACCCATTTTCCTGATCTACTTCATCATCTTCCAGATCAGCTGTGTCATGAAAATCACGTGGTACGATAATTCCCTTTTCGTGCAATAAACGAACACAATAAAACTCGTGCCCTGAATGCCTGCTGAAAACGAGGGGATATAACTTCGTATCGGCATCCTCTGCATATAATCCAGCCTCCAGTTTCAAAGCTCTTCTGCCTGGCGGTTCAAGAGTGGCATATACCGATCCTGTTTGTGCGATAAACTGGTGAACACGAAAAGGTAAATAACCATCCCGTCCACCCACCGTGGTATTGATTTGATTTGCCCATTCCAACAAACTGACCAAATGCTCTCGAGCTTCCGTTTCAGGCACCTCTGCTTTTTCTGCCAAGACACGGGCGATTTGACGAAAATGCATAGGCTTCCTTCGCAGCAATACGCCTTCACGAAGTTCAAGCGCCACTTCATTCTCCAACCATAGCGCGGTGGGATGAATCTTGAATTCTTCCTTATCTGCCTGGCTATCCACACCCCGGCGAATTGCATTTTTCAATTCATAGCCCTGGATTGGCTTACTGGCATCCAGCGATCGTACCAGATACTCATTGATGACCTGGTCTGCCTGAAGGGTCGTGCCAAAAATGGTCGAACCAACTTTTGCTACTTCTTGTTTTTGCTCCTCCAATGTACTGGTATCGCCGGACACCATTGTAGCAGATGTGCCGATGCATAGTAGCTGCTGGTTAGCTGAGGCGCGTATCCTTCTGATCAACATAGAAACGTCAGATCCTTGTCGGCCACGATAGGTATGCAACTCATCAAAAACAAGGTAACGGAGGTGAGAAAGGAAATTGTTTCTCAAAGGAACGTCCCGACCACCTCGGGTCATCAACAGCTCCAGCATCATGTAATTGGTCAACAGGATATGCGGTGGATCCTTCCGAATCCTTTCCCTGATCTCTTCATCCTCCTGTCCGGTGTATTGCGCAAAACGAATTGGAAAATCCTTGCCTGTTCTGGCTTGATAATTCAAAGCAAACTTCTCAATCTCTTTATATTGAGAGTTGATCAATGCATTCATCGGGTACACGATAACGGCTCGCACCTCACCTTTAATGGGCACTTCCTGGGAGAGGATATGGTTGAAGATGGTAGCCAGATAGGTCAGGGATTTTCCCGATCCTGTTCCAGATGTAACGATAAACTCCCGGCCATGAGCACCAAGTGTAATCGCCTCCTCTTGATGACGATATAAATGGTATCCGGAGAATATGTCTGTTAAGTCTTGGTGTAATCCTATCTGACTAGCCAGGTCTTTAAGATCCATGCCCTGCTGATAGGTAGGATTGAATTGAATGAGAGGAGAAGGCCAAAGCTTCTGTTGACCTAACTCATCCTCTACAAAAGACTCAATATCTGTGTCTTTAATATGTATAAAACTACGAATATAATCTCCGTAATTATCAATAAGGTCCTGATGAAACTGAAGTATATCCATAGGTCATTCACAATTGCTTTCAATATATTCATCATTTTTCAATGTACCAAGTATTCCTGCAGCGACGGCAGGATCATGTCTCTGAGCAGGATATACCCCGGGTGAGACAAAATGATAAGGCCCCCTGCAAGAGCAGTTGCCAAAAGACAATAGGCCAGACCTTGAGGTGGTTCCTGTGTGTGAGCCTCGCTCCTCCTGAACCTCAACTGAGCAATCCAGATACCAATGACTACGGATGCCAGTAACAGTATAAAGGCAATTCCAGCCATGACAGCAAGGTAGGATAGAACAATCTGAGGTGCAACCGGCTCTTCCGCGCGAAGATTCAGGATCAATGTCCATTCATGACTATCCTTAAGAATATCGACAAGATACCATGCACCTCCGATTGCCAATAGCGATTGGGAGATCATTGACCAACTCGGTTCACCTTGTTTTTTGCCCTTTGGATGGAGCCGATCAGTAATTCTAGTTCCTAACCAGACGAAAAAAAGAAGATACAGGGCCAGGGCTGATAGATAAAGTGTTACATCAAGAGTCATAATCGAAGAGGTGTAAGGTGAAGAAGATTGATTGTCCATTCCTGAAATGGTAGAACCATAGGTGCGAGGTTTCCTGGAATTCCATTGGGATCCGTTGTTTCAACAAGGGTAAATGAATGGCCCAGCAAGTTGTATCGTGACCCCGGATAAGGAAGTTCAACTCCAAGAATGGAGTGTCGATCCAACTCGCTACTCAGAACAATGACGTTGTAGTCAAAATGCTTGAGAATCGTGTATAGAAGCAATGTCTTTGAATCACAATCGGACTTACTTAAATACAGTGACTCTAATGGAGTTAAAATCCCGAAACGAATCTGAGGAATGCACTGACTAGAAGTATCCAGATAACCAGTAATGAAGGGATCATGATATAACTCCGCAATGCATCCACTTTCCAATACAACTGAATAGGGAATCATTTGAACCCAACTGAGTGAAAGTTCAAAAAACTCACGATGGTCCAATTGATGAACCTTCCGTATTATATCGAGCGTGTCAAATACGGATGTCAGTCGTGTACTCCCATCTTCAGACAATAAGGACATGACATGATTATACATCTCTACGCCATTCACCTGAACGGGCATATGATCCCGAAAATCTCGCGAAGCTTCAAGGTCCTGGCGAAAAAAAGCAAACGTATCCCTGGACACTTGTCCATCTGGAAGCCGGTACATCATTTCCCTCCGAATCAGTTCATAGTCAAGGATGGTACCGTCATTGCGCCTGAGTTCGGGCTCGGGCTCAGATGTGTCCACTACAGGTTGCGGTGCCTTAACTGTATCCTGTTTAAATTCTGAAATTTCACGAACCGAGAAAATGACTAAGGCCAGGACTAGCAAGCCAAACAAGAGACTGATACCCGCACTGAACCAGGGAACGATCCTGCTCAGGAAGGGCCAAATCCATCCAATAAGAAGAATTGCACCAAAGAAGAGCAATAATGGCCATGCATGAATTACAAGATTCAGGAAAACAAGGCCAATCCATATCCAACCAATCACTCGAAACAATCCACCAAGAAGTTCACCACAACCTAAAGGAACAGGCTTTGGCCCTTCTCCACCTCCCGGCCCTTTGCCCCCATCTGTACCTGTATCGTCATCATTATCGCCCCCTTTAAAAAATTCAGAATCTTCAGGGTTGACTACCTCAGGCACTATCTTCTCCTCAAAGAAAAATGCAGAAACCCTTGCTTCTATCGTTCCAATTACCAAAGATCCATCATAAATCTGATCAGAAAACCGGACATCTCGAATCCTTAAATCCTTTACTTCACTCAAGGTGAATCTCCACTTCTTGGTATGAACCTCTTGGTCAAGATCGATCACCCAATGGAAATCTGATGGAAAACGGAACCGGCACGGGGACTCAGCCTTTGTAAAGTGACGGTGATGCTCAGCAACATGGCTATGCCGGATTTCCGCAAAATCCGAATGTATACCACCGTTTAGAATCTCAAGCTCATAATACTCATCCCTGTTCAATTGGGAACACGAATCATCCAATCGCCCCTGGTATGTTCCATGCAATGATCCAGAAATAAACGTTTTCCTGGTAAATCGACGACTATTCTCCGGATCTGCGATCCACATATAAATGATCTAACAATTCATCACTGGAATGAGCAAAAGGAATAGGAGGCTCCTCCTTTCTCTTTGTATTGAACGGTGGGTCCTCATACACCGAATTGAGTTCGAAATCCAAACCATACCTGGTAGAGAACACTCCCCTGAAAAACTTAAGTGTTGCCAAATATTCATCCGATACTATCCGTCTACTGATCGTAAATTGCACCATCTTATAATCGCGAATAGGTTGATCAAATAAACGCATTGATACCGGAAAGAGAAAAATGATGGTAAAAAGTAATGAAATCAGCCAAACCTCAGGGTGGGCCTGATGCAAGTAAATTAATTGCCTGGTAAAATAACTATCAGCTTGAATCAACCTCGTCAAATCCTCCAGCTCTCGATCTGTCACCTGTTCTTTGCCCAACTTTGCATAAGCACTCTGAAACTCAATCAATTCATCAACCCTTACTTGCTCAAGAAATGGTTGCAATGCTGGTCTGTAAATCTGCATTTCAATAGGCTTACTGATCATGACTGCAAAAACACAGATAAATAAAACACGTAACGTCGTAGAAATCCGATATTCAAGCTTTGCTCGTGGACGGTCCAGATCATTACTGACTGTCAGATTCACCAGGAGCAAAATAGCCAGGACAAGAAAAGCCAGGACCGCAGATATCAATATGGTTAAGAACAATGATCCATGTAATACCTGGTAAAGAAAGATGAACACACTGAACAAGGTACTTGCGTAAATGAACACCAGGCAGGCACCAGCTATGGCCATGCGGTTCTTCCCTCTCCGCGAACTCTGATCGAATAAAGTCGGGTCAAAAGCAGCCAGGCGAGCGAGAATCCTACGCATCTTGCTTCACACTTTCGCTATCACCCTGAATGAATGCCGTCGGATCGGCATCAATCTTCCTCTTCATTTCTTCTTCGTACTTCTCTACCGCATATTGCGTCAGTCGCTTCTGAGCCTTTTGTAACTCCATAGCTTCATTGACCAATCGTCTGGCGCCCGTATGGATCGTAAGATCACGCTCCACCCCTTCCTTATCTTTATAGTAATTAGGTTGTGTATAAATGCCAGCTTCTGCCTTGATTAATTCCTCGACATTCTCCTTCAGAAAATCATATGGCGACTTGACTAACATCAACTTGAAGAATATAGGGGTTAATTCGATAGCCATGAATAACAGGGTAATAAACAGAGAAATTTGCCAACCTGCAATTCTGTGAGCCAACTTAATTCGCTCCAATAATCCATCCAAACCATTAGCAATTTCCACTCCTTCATTTATGGAATTTCTCTTTTCAAGTTCAAATGCCTCCTTTGCCTGATAAGCCCTTGATATGAGAGTATCATTTTTCATTCGAAGTAATCCAATTTCTCTTTCCAATCTTTCCATTTGCTGTTCAATCTTTTTCGCTTCTGGGCCATAGCCACTTGCCCCACGTTCACCTCCCATTTCATCTGTGAATGTATTCTCAAGCTGCACATATCTGTCCTCTTTCTCCTGAATCTCAGCCTCCCATTTTTCTATTTTTGCTCTTTCAGATTCAATCCTGCCGTAGTAAATTGAGTCGATATCAGCTAAGTATTCCTGAGATTTTTTCATTTGCTCCTGTCTCAATTCCACATCTATTTCAGTCTTGAACATTCTGATTTCAACAGGCTTGCTAATGGTTAGAGCAATAATGGCCCCCATTACAATTCGCGGTAGTGCACCTTTAAATTCTTGCCAGGTAATCGCCTCAGTTCCATCGCCTTTGCCAGTACTCGAAACTATAAAGCGATCTAAGTTGTAAATCATTAATCCCCACACAACTCCAAACCCCAAAGACATAAGTGAAACACCTGCACTGAATTCTTCATCTAAGGCGGACCCACGAGGACCAAAAATGGTATAAAATGCATAGCCACCGGCAATTCCTGCCATGACACCTGTGGCGACAATTATCCCGCCCAGACACATGTATTTCACCTGATCTGAATAGGTGCTTTTCTCCAACAGATAGCGATCGGCACCTGCTGCCTTCCAGAACATACGCATCAGCCTGCTGGCTCGAGGAGTGGTGTAATAATCTCGTTTCATCGATAGGGTGTTGAGTGATTGAATTGAATTCTAGGAATTTTAAGTTTATAGTGATCTATCTTAGACTGATTGATTCGAATATCAGATCTCAATTCTAATCTTGATCTGGCCATTTGATCATCAAATAGCTTGTGTCGTATCTCAGGTAGAATAATCTTGATTTGATCATTTGAAATAGGAAAATCAAATTCCGGAGTCAGAATGGGCCGAACGGACAACATGTATGTGCGTGTCTCAAAAAGACCAAAGAGTTGAACCGCAATATCCGTTTCAATCTCTGGCACCAAAAAGCGAAAGGATCGTTTTGTTCCAACATAATCATTGCCACAAACGCGGATTTGGTACGCTCCACTTACATCACATTGCAATTTCACTTCAGTCCCTGGGATCAGGATTATATCTTCAAAAGCAATTGATTTAATATTCAACCGCTCAAGTCGAATAAACAGTTTGATGTAACGGAATAAAATAAGAAATGAAAAATATCTCATTACTTGACTTAATAATATATCCAAAAGTAAGTGCTATTCTTGCTTACATAAATCATTTATCTATCCACCTCTGTACCATTTGTTGTTATTCATCAGACTCCTCAAGCTATTCATGGCTTCACATGTTCCCAACACTTATCTCTTGCCTCCCCGGTAATCGCATTATTGGGATGGGGAATGATTCCAACCGGTATCTCCCTTCCACCAATGGACCAGGTAGCCCGGATGGCCTTGGGCTTCTTATTGCCCGAGGTAATCTCCGCTTCTTTGATGTGGTTTAATTGAGGAAGAATCCGATCGCGCAGGATAGCTGAAAAGACCAGTACGTGTTTGGGCCGGAGGTCTTGGAGTAGGTCCAGAAATATGGAATGAGTCAGGACCACATCCCGGGAGGAGATATCGCCCTCTTTGTGCGACCGGAAAAAACAGTAGTTCGTCTGGACGATGGTATCCAGATCGATATCGGGGAAATATGTTTGCAGATAAGGCAGGGTGCGAGCCAGAGACCCCAGGTCCTGTTTTGGCCATGGCTGATCGGGCAGGATCTCTTGCGGATCATACTTCTCCATTTGGGCTGCTCCCCAGTTGAAGCCCACAATGACCAAACTATCCGTATACAACTGCGTAGCAGCCAACGACCAGGCCCATTCCGGATGCTTCTTCTTGATGTCACTTTCGCCCCAGGCTTTGCTGATCCGTTGAAAGTAGTTGTGCTCGTTCACTGTATTAACCATATCATGTCGATTCAAATCATGCATTCTTACCAGCTAGTCGAAAACTTACCCGCTGAGGTCTGGTCCATATGAAGTATAAGATATGAAAACCTATTGTTCTACGACATACAACTGTTTTTGTTTTCTCACTCTCCCACATTGAAACAGGTCAGTGCTCCCTGAGAGGCCAACCCATTCAATCTTTGTCTGTATCCATATCTAGTTGCAGAAGTTCCATATACAATCTACCCTTTCAGCTTGAGTCCCTGCGTGTTTTGTCTCTAGAAAATACTCCCACTGGCCAGCAACTATCCCAGCACGTCAAATTCATCACTTACCAGCTTCTTGGGTAGACGAAAACCCATTAACCATAGTCGGTTGCGACATTACTTGCCCAAGTAATAATTCAAATCGGATAGAACATCACCCAAAACAGCTTCAGCTCCTAATTCATATTCATCAAAAATCGGATGCGCCAGCACCAGGTCACCATCCGAATAATGAATGGCCTGATACCAGACATTCGCCAATTCATACATCAACATATGATGTCCTTCATATCTCTGCTCCGCTATCACAACAGCGTGATCAAGTGCCTTTAATCTGTTATAAGCTGGTTGCCCATACTCTATGATCAAGTCGTAGTTCACCTGGCCAGCCCCATCAACCATTCTTGACCCTGGCACTTTCTTCGTGCCACTCGGTCGACCTGAAATCCTTGAAAATGCCTGCTCATAGTGTTTCTCCCAATTTGATTGTGGGTACTCATGGGCATCAGCACACTGAAAAGAAAAAACCGGAAACACTTCATCATCGCATTGCCATCTGGCTGAATGCGTAGGTAACCACCGAAGTCCTATTTCGGCTGCCAACCTGATGAATTCCAGAAATCCTTCTGCACCTGAAATCCGCAGTGCTACGACCACCAGGCCACCTTGCCTGGTGTTCCGATACATTGACTCCAACAACTCGAAGAAACCGGATTGAGGGGCCCCCAATATAGATAAACTCAGATCCGCCGCCTCCTCCAGATTTACATCCCTGTAGGGAGAACAAAATACCAGCAATTCGGGATCTACGGGCTGCCAGGTCGCGTTTTGATCAATGACAATTCCCTGACCCTTGAAACCCCAAATCTTCTTTAACAGATAAAACACCCAACCATTTGATCCTCCAAAATCTGCAATCCATTTTGCCTGTAGAATCTCATCCTCGGATAGCGTCATCATCCCCTCCAGCAACCGCAAACTTTTAAGAATCTGACTGCTGTAATAAATGCGTAACATCTGCTCATCTGTGCCTATCTCTTTCAATAGGTTATCCTCAAAATTATCCGGATATTTATCCAGTCGCTTTCGCCTGGCCCAATGTTCCTTAAACTTCGCCTCCCCCAGGTAATTCTTCAAACGGTCTCGGAATGCCTGTCCATCCTGCAATTCTGGCTCATATCCGCATTCCCTCAAGTATTTAATCCAGCTGGCATTCATATGAATAATATTAATTTTAACAAGTAACTTGTGATAATCAATAATGGGGATGACCAGCAATAATTTCGTTGATCCATTTACTATTATTTTTCACGTACTGATCTCCATAAATTGGTAAATAATCTGCCAATTTTTTATACTGATGAAGGTTCAGAACTGACCCGGCAACCAAATTGCCAAAACCCAGACATTTTGCAATGCTCCTAGTGGATGTCTCGCCATACTTAACGACCAAAAGAAAATCACGCAATCGAACTGCGCCATCCTCCTTTGAGCTGGCATACCACTTTTCAATTTCACGCTGTACGCTCTTACGTCGTTTTCGCACGCTATCATCCAAACTACTCCAATCAATCTGGGGAAGACGTCGAAGTGAAGACTTGGCTGGTGATTTTAAATCCTCATCAGAGGCCAAGAGCACAGGTTTTAGTTCCTTCAGATGAGCCTTTGACAAAGATGATCCATCGTGAAAAGACACCCCTGGAAACTTCTTCGTTAAGGCAACTAATAAACGTGTAGTTTCGACATTAAAGGCATTACCCAAAAATCTAACTGTACCTATCTCATATCGAGAAAGATTCATCAATCGATCATATTCTGCCTTACGTTTATTCATTGTTCAATATTAGGACTCTGTATCTCTATAGCCTCACTTCTTTGGTAAGAATTAAATTCTGAACAACAATCAACTTCTGGAAATTACATTATTCAAAAAATACTTTTCCCTTAGAATAACCGTAATTCCCTTCAACCTTTAGTATAGCATCTTCATATGTGGCGTACTCGTAACAGTATCTTGTCTCTATGAATAACTTTGTACCTTCCACCTTATATAAATTACTACCCTTTCGTGTCACCTCAACCTTGTAATTACCAACATCAATTTTGGTCGGAATCAGAATCAATTCCGCATCAACCAGATCGTCCCTACTGGTTAATACTTTGACCCCTCTATCCGCTTCAACGCCTTCATAGTAATTCATCACATCGCACTCGCCACCTGAACGCGGCATGATCGACAGATTGGATGGAACAGAAGTCATGATCAGACATACTGGTAAAAGAAGTGATATGAATTCCATTTTTAACAGGTTTGCAAACTGTAAATAAGAGGGCACCGAATCAGAAATCTATCATTTCGACTAAACATCACGTTGCACTACCATCATCCTCTTTTAAATCTATACGCTCTACACAGCATCTGAAATTAAAATTTCTTAATATCTCAGATAATAAATGTCACACTCGATCATCCAAGAGGCATCTGCAATAGGTAGAACTACTAGATTCTTCCTAACTACCCCACATTCATCTCTTCATCTTATAACGCCTCTTGCTTCCAAAGAAGCATCTTTCGCATTTCGTGTATAAGATACGTAGATCATCCACTTTAATTGGCAGTCACCCCGCTGCTCTTCATCACCTCCCCCATTGATATTCGCCACCTTTCCAGCGCAAACCGGATCATCCGCTCCTCCCGCAGATCGCAGACCACCCGGGGCAGATCGGGATACCGGTCCGGTGGGATGCCCTGGTCCTGCAATCGCTGCCGAGCCTTGGCCAGGATCCCGGTCAATTCATCGACCTGGGCCAGACGATAAGGAGCAGGCAGGGCTGCATTGGCCTCCTGCAGCACCTGGATGTAGTCGGGCAGGCCGACAGCAGGATGCCGGTCGTCCATGGTCAGGTCACGAAGGAAGAAATTGCCCAGTCGGTTCTTTTCATGGGGATTATAGCCGAAGGTATCCGCCTGATCCTCCCAACGCCACAAGTCACTCCACACCACCTTGCCCGGCGGACGTGTGTCCAGATCCTCCCGTCCGGCATGATGATCGTGCAGGTGGAAGGACCGACCTTCCGGGGCGCGCAGATCGTGCTCATAGGCCGCCAGAAACCAGGCCAGTCCACCGTGGGGCCATCGGGTAAACTGAAAATCTTCCTCCGGCCGCAATTGCAATGCCGCCCTGACCTGCTCATCATGGCCATGACGGTCCATTTCCCTGACCAGATCCTGGCGGATCCAGTCCAGGATATCCCCGTCAAAGGGATCGTCACTGTCCTCTGTAAACAGGGATGGTTCCCCGTCGTCGACATGGTGGAACAGTGTATGACCCAGTTGCGCATAGTACCATTCCGGGCTCCGAGTTCGGCTCCTACCCTGGGGAAGGATAGCCATACGGACATGCACCGCCTCCAGGCATACCAGCAGATCGATCGCCCGACGAGTCTCATTCCGGTCAGCCGCTTTCCGTTGAACCAGCCGGTGCAGGATGGCGAACAGCAGGGGCCACAGGATGACCGAATTGGGCAGATCAGCCAGACGCCGTAACACATCGTTCAATGCCTCCAGATCACTGGGGGATAGATGTGAAAACCCGGTTGCCAGCCCATGGGGTGCCCGGTAGATCCAGGGCAAATACCCGGCAAAGGACCGGAGCAGGTCCACGAATTCCATGATCTCTTCCAGATCGTATGCCTGCAATGCCGTCCAGTCAATGCTCGTCCGGTAGCGTTCCAGAAGAACCGATATGGCCGAAGCGGCCTGCACGGCTCCGCCTTCATAGTACACCTGGTAAGCAGCCCGAAACAGATGATCCTCGTCGTCCGGGCCGGTCAGACCGGCCCGTCCCAGGGATTGCCGGATCGTGGTGCCTGCTTCGTCGATCAGGAGGGCCTGATCGGTATGACCCTCGGTGCGAACGAGGTCTGCAAAATGTGTCAGGATGCACTGGAGCACAGACGGAGTTTGTCCGGTCAAGCCAGAAGCTGAACAGGCATGGATCATCTGATCATCAGGCCGGATCACGATACTGAACCGACACTGTTGATCCAGCGTGACCCGGATCGTTTCCCTGTTCTTGGCCGACTGCCGGTCCAGCCAGGCCCGGAAGTACTCGAACGCATGGGTCAGGAGGATCTGGCTGCGCGTCCTGTCCGTTGCTTCAGGTGGATCCTGCCTGAAGAGGCTGACCATGTACGCATGGTCTACCCCCCAATCCATGCCTGCCCACCACTGAGGTTTCAGGGCACGGTATTCCGGTACATGGTACGGTTCCGTCAAATGCCACAGGATGGCCAGGGTAGCGATTCGCTGGTAGCCATCGACCAGGATCAGATACCCGTCTTCCGACAACGTTTCCTGCAAGGTCAGCGTCCCCAGATCCAGCCCCCTGTCGGACCTTGCTGCCCGAACCAGGTCATTCAGAACGATCGACCATTGACGTTTGTCCCAGGAATAGGGGCGGTGACTGCGGGGAATACGGATGCGGGTGGCAGCGATCAGTTCCGGGAAAGTGGAACAACCGGTGGTCGGCAAAGCTGTGTTCATGGGCGTAATGTTCAAATCAAGCCCAAAAGCTAGCGGGGTGGAGTGCAGTGGAAGTGCATGGCAGCGTACCCAGTGTGTTTTCCCACTGATTGCTGACCTTCATTACAGCCTAAATCGTCCGAAAGATCTGATCGCGTTGGAGAGCAGCGATAAAAAACTGCTTTCCGGTGAGTGGTTTGCCAGGCTCGATGGAATAAGCCGGACTGGTTCGATTCCACCACGACGAAGCCGGATGAGGGAAGACCCGGACCTGTGCCTGGTCGAGTCGGTCTCTGTCCTCATTCATATACATAAAGGATCGCCAGGCCAACTTGCTCACGAAGTAGAGGTAATCCACTTCCAGGATCTGTGCTAAAGATCGAAATGTATCATAAGAGACCTTCGAATCCTTGCCTGTAACCTGCAAGCTGACACCGGTACGGGCAGGCCGAAGAAAGTAATTGGCATAGGCCACGTAGTTGAACATATTGGATGTATCAGAAGGCTTGAATCCTGATTCCTTTATCGCGTATTCGATGTTTCTATAAATCGAATAAGCCCTTGAGGTATACTTTTGGTTTTCACCAGAGCCGGCATTCTCCCGCGTATTCAGCCACTTCTTTTGGGTTGTGTCCAGGAGATTCTCATTCGCCTGATACCAGGATTCATCATGATGGTGAATGGTGATCTCCCTTCCGCTTTCATCCAAGTGGGGCAAATAATGGCTTTCGCCGATCAACAGCAATCGCTTGCCAAAATGGCCAAACTCCGGCCCGATCAGTGGGAGGAGTTGAGGATAATGGCGATAGAGGGGGACCGAGGAAACCAATTCACGATCAAATTGGGTAGTAAAGTTCACAAGTAATATGGTGTTATCCTGATTAATGAAGATGATTTTCAGATCACGGATTGACGCCAGAGTGCCCTAAAATGGAAATTTAAATGTTCAGATGAGGCCCTCTGGAAACATGCCGTTAGTCTCTGTCTGGAATGCTCGACAATCTCCCAGGACTACACCAGCATATCTTCTTCTTCATTCCCGTGTCCCTTCGGATTCATCCCATATTTGTTGGGACCAAAATCGCCTTCGGCAAAGATCATCCAAAGGATGTAAAAAGGAATGATCTGATACTAACCGCTGTTGCCCAGATCATGGCATCGTTTGGCCCCTTGCGCCCACAAGAACCAAAGCACTGGGATGTAAAAAATCACAAACACGGAAGCTCCTGCACCTGCTTCAGCGGCGACTCGTAAAATAAATGCAGGAAAAAAGTAAATGATCAAACTCAGACCATACTCCGTTCTCCGAATCCGACCCTCAAATGAAAATGGTTTTTTAAACATGATATCTTGAACTTAAGTAAATGAAATATTAACATCACTTCCCGATCCGTTTGACTGATCGCTCGAATCGCTTAGCCGTCTTCTTGAAATTCTTATCCGACCAATCGGATTCAAATCCATTATAATATACACGAATATATCCCTTGCCTGTCCATCCTTCAAAAAACGTGAAGGTCAGATCCTGATACCGATAGATCGCATAATCATAATTATCTTTCATGATCTGATCCTTCCTATTTAGAATATCGCTCAAACCTGAAATAATGATGGCTACATCATCCTCAGACAGGTTCCTAAATGTTCGCCAATTGGCTGATTGCGAATAATCCTCTGGATTGGCATATTCACCAAAAAAAGCGAAGACCAAGCCCGTTCTATCCAATTCCCGGCAATGATAGAACAGGGTGGTCAATTCGCCATGGTTGTCTGCTACAAGCAGATCCAACTCCAGGGAATACATTTGCCGATCAGGGATCTCCAAAACGCCTGTACTCATATATCGCAATGTAACTTTCTCAGCAAATTCCTTGCTGTATTCCTTGACTACAAATCGTTCAAGACTGAGTGGATTCATTCGGGAAACATCCACTTGTCCAAAAACGGAAGATGCCCAGACCAGGCATGGTATTATTGTCACCCATTTTAGCATTGCGCCATTCTTGAATGTATTCATTGGTTCACGTTTATCTGAGTACGGTAACTGTTCCCTTTGCGACACGGATCGTGCCGTCGACAAATCGCATCCGCGCCAACCAGGCATAGGCGCCTTGCGGGACGATCTCGCCCCGATACGAACCATCCCAAAAGCCGGAAGGACGGTGATCCACTAATTCAGTCGAATGCCACACCAGCTCACCCCATGGGGAATAAACGGCAATGTCATATTCCTGGATACCAATACCTACCGGACGGAACACGCGGATGTCTCCTTGCCCATAACCTGGTGTCATAGCATTGGGTGCATAAAAGGTAGTGATCCATTCAGGGTCAATATCCTGAAGGGACGTGTCTATGCAGGTGTATAGCCCTCCGTTATCCTGAAATGCCTGAAGCATGACCTGGATCGACCGATTGATATTGTATTCATGGAAAACATCTACGGTTGTGGTCTGCGTACCGTCACCCAAGTCCCATAGATAGCGGTCGGCTTGTTCAGATTCATTCAGGAATATGACATCTCCAAGAATATTCTCATCCTCATCAGCCTGCCAACTGAAACCGGCTATTGGCGTCTGAAATACCCGGATGATGTCAACCAGGTCAAGTGTATCCCTGCACAGGTCATTATAAATGGCTATCAGGCGGATACTGAATACTCCGGTGTCTGAAAGAATGATCCATGGCTCCACCTCATCAGATATGACATCCGGATCAATAACCCATTGGTAGGACAAAGCTTGTGTTGATTGATTGATCAACGGAATATGCAGCGGCTGGCAACCGATCGATACGGGCAATTCTACATCAGCTATTGGCTGCCCGTAAACATCGATCCATTTCAATACAGTATCCCGGCATCCGAAGATATTCGATTCGATCAGACTGACAGGGAAAAGACCAATTTCCGAATAGACATTGATCGGATCGCTGATATCCGCTCCATTCCCATTTCCGAATGACCAGTCATGGTCCATGCTATTCTTGGACAGGTTTGTGAAGTTAACAGTCAACGGCACCCCGCATAGATGGGAGCGCGTATAGGTAAAGTCCGCTACCGGGGTCGGAAAAACCTGCACTGGCCATCTGGTGGTGTCAGGTGGACATCCATTGGATGAGTAGGCGATAAGTTGTGCAATGAAATTGCCCGGCACCATATACAAATGGCTCGGCGACATATCCGTAGATGTGGTCTGGTCTCCAAGATCCCACAGGAACTGATCACTGTTCAAGCTTGTATTCGTAAAGATGACATGCAGGTCCTCGCACCCGGTATTGACTGACGGATTACCATCAGCAACGGGTGATGGAAGGACGATCACTGTTTTACTCAGGGTGTCCCTGCACTGAAATGAATTTTGCACCTCCAGCTGAACAGTGAAGGGACCAGGGTCTTGAGGCACAACCTCCGGCTCTGCAACGGTTGAAAGCACACCTCCGATATTCCAGCTGAAGGATACGGCATCTACAGAATTGTTGACCAGATGTAGTGTATCATATCCATGGCAGAGTTGTTCGGGCGACAATTCAAAATTGGCGACAGGATCGGGATGGACCAGTATTGTACCCGTAGCCGTATCCGAAAAACATCCATAGGCATCATAAGCCGCCAGAGAAACCTGATACTGACCAGGCAGAATAAAGCTGTGTATCGGATTGAGATCAAAACTGGATGATGATCCATCATCAAAAGACCAGATGAATAAAAGTGAATCTGTACCGAGGCTGCTATTCTGGAAATTGATCTTCAATGGCGAACACCCCTGGAAGACGCCAGGTGAGAACTCGGCAACCGGACGACCGATCACCAGTACTTCACTTTGAAAAGTAGCAGGGCAGTTATTCAGAAGTGAGTATGCAGTAAGATTGACCGGATAGACGCCCGATTGGGCATACAAATGGTTTGGTGAAATATCTGTACTTACCTGACCGTCACCAAATTCCCAGAAATAACCCGTAGTATTTACTGACTCATCGGTAAACTGGATAGGGCTGTCCTCACATACATAGGGTGGATGGATGAATGAAACTACGGGAGCCGGCAAGACCCTAAACCATGCCGTATCGGTATCCGTTCCGCACCGTGAAGCATAGAGGATGAGCTGGTACAAACCTTCTCCGGAAACCTGGAATTCAGGATGTGGTTCATTGCTCGATTGCAGCGTTTGACCGGATTCATTCCGCAGCACCCAGCTGACCATTGAACCGGGGGTACTATAATTCTTCGGCATAATGGTAAAGGGTTCACATCCTTCCAATGTGTCCAGTTCAATGAACGCATTTACATTCGGAGGATAAACCGTAATGTCTTTTGTGAGCGTATCCGCTCCGCACATATTTGTAGAGATCAGGGTCACGAAATAAACTGAAACCAGCGTATCGGTTGTCGTGTAATACTGGGAGGGTGGGACTTCATTTGAAGAAATCTGGCCGTTGCCAAGATCCCATGAAAATGTTTCAGGATTACCAAGCGTGACATTGGCAAAATCAATCAACAGAGGAGAGCAACCTTCATCGACATTCAATCCAAAATCAACCACAGGATATGGATGAACCAGGACCTGTTTCTCATCAACCCGGGTACCACATACGTTGGTTACTTCCAGGCGAATGGTCATCAGTGTATCTGAAATGATATGATCGATCAGAAAATTGCCCGGATCACTACCAGAAATCGAATCCTCCTGTATTAACCACAGTTGGGATATCTGGTACCCACTGCTCATGTTGTTGACCTGTACAGGAAAAGGCGCACAGCCTTCATCCACCAAAACGGAAAAACTGGCGATTGGCGGAGTGGTTACAAATATGTCTTGTGTTACCGTATCCCGACATCCCAGGGAGGATGTGGCGATATAGGTCAGTGTGTACGTACCCGGTTGGGTATAGCTGTGGTCAGGACCTGAAAGGTTGGAAGTGGCGTTGTCACCAAAATCCCAAAAATGACTGGATGCATTGGTGGTATTATTCTGAACGGAAAACACCTCCCCGATACAGGGTAAACCTGAGAATTGATATTGGATATCCGGCCGTGAGTTGATTCGCAGTGTGCGGGATCTGCATGCGGCACAACCAGGCACAATCATACTCTCCAGGCAATAGGTATAGGTGTAGAAGGTATCCAACGCCAATCCTGAAAGGTCGACCAGACCAGTGGAGCCATTGACCACACCCTCGCCAGTCCATGATCCTCCTGCCGGAGAAAACCCGCTCAGTACTAGACTGGACGGCCCCTCACAAACCTGCAGGTCTGGCCCGGCTTCCAGTCCGGCAGCCGGGTCGATGATCTCCAGGGTCACAGAGCCCTCTTGTTCACAGGAACTTCCCTGTTCAAATACATAGGTATAGACATGGATCCCTGCTCCTGCTGCCTGAAGATCAACCAATCCTGAAGCTGCATTTATCCCGGGTCCGGACCACACCCCATTGCCCAGATTGGCATTCAGGACCAAGCTGTTCTCACTGATACATATTGCTGAATCCGGAGAAAGACTGAGCTCTGGATTCAAAATCAGTTCTATCGTCCCGGTATCACTTACCTGACAGGCATTGCGAATATAGACTACACCGACGTTGTAAAAACCGGGGATGAGTCCGGCTGAACTGGAGTTAAAAACACCGGAAGGTTGAATTACACCGGGACCGGTCCAGGTGGTACTCCCCCCGGGAGGATTCACCTGGAGATCAAGGGATGAGGAAAGATCAATATCCATATCAGTCAGACAGAGAAGCGTCGTATCAGACAGGGAGATCAGAGGGAATGCCTCTACAGTTACAGTAGTGCTCGCTGACACCGGACAACCCTTGGGATCAGTCCAGTCATAGGTTACCTGAAACGACCCGATCCCGGAGGCCGTCGCATCAAATATCCCAAGAGACGGGTCACTGATTCCTGTCCCACTCCATACACCACCCGGCTTATCGGCACTCAATTGAAAGGGAGGGCTATCCTCGCAAAGAACACCCCCTGTGACCATCACAGATTCAGAGGCCTGCACTTGAAAGGTAACCGTGGTACTATTCTGGCAGGCTCCATCCTGAAATCCGTAATTTATGGTCAACGACTGATTGACCGGAACGCTGGCGGGATCAAACCAACCGCCGACCGGATCCGTGATGCCCGGTCCGGACCATGTACCCCCTGGCACGTTTGCGGTTAATTGAAAGGGCGAGGAGGTCGAGCAGATCAATGCAGGTAAAGGATCGATCACCAGGGGAGTGGATGCCTGAACAACCAGAGTGACCGAATCGACCGCAGTCCCACAGGCACCTGTCACGGTTACCTCGACCGGATAGACTCCGGGGGAAGAATAGAGAATACTGCCGGGAACTGACATGGAGGATGATGAGGGTGAGCCTCCTGGAAAGAGCCATTGATAGGATGTGATGGTCCCACTATAGGAGACATTGGGGACGTATAGCAACTCATCACATGCAGGTCCTTCAGGAAGAAGTTCTACTCCAACGGCAGGAAGGATCTCCAGATCAAGATCGGCACTGTTCGGGCAATCCACAGAGCCCAGAGAATAGGTCAATGTATACATGCCTGGCGAGAGCCCGGCCGGGTCAAGTGATCCACCTGGTGTCACTGCTGAAGCAGCCGGTCCTTGACCTGTCCATTGACCCCCTGGTGGATCAGCAAACAACTGGACCGGAGCTCCATTCTGACATAACTGGCCAGGATTTCCGGCAAGACTGATCGGAGCTGTAATCGAAACGGCTATGGGTACGGAGAGGGTATCATTCCCGCACTGGCTCGTTGTGTATAGGGTCACTGTGCCAGAGGATGTAAAAGTAACTGCAGAAAAGGAAGGCCCGGTCGCGCCGCCCGGACTGCCATTCGTGAAAATCCAAGTATAAGTGTCTATTGAGCCTGAGTGTACAAATTGCAAGCTTTGAGGAGTAACGACACTTTTGTCACAACCAACCGGGGGGGCGACCATTTGCACGAATGGTGTCTCCAAAATCTCCACATTGAGATCGGCACTGTTCGGACAATCAACCGAACCCAGGGAATAGGTCAATGTATACATTCCAGCCGCCAGATTGGCGGGGTCAAATAGTCCATCCGGGGTGACTGCGCCACTTGCTGGCCCTTTACCCGTCCATTGACCGCCGGGAGGAGTAGCTTGCAACTGAACAGGATCATCATTCTGACAAAGCTGGCTCGGATTGCCTGCTAAACTGATCGGCGCAGTTGTTGCCACGGTTACGGGCACGGAGAGTGTATCATTCCCGCATTTGCTCTCTGTATAAAGGGTTACCGTACCTGACGACGTAAATGTGACCGGTGGGAACGTCGTTCCCGTTGCACTACCCGGACTACCATTCGTAAAAATCCAGGCAAACGAGGTAATTGATCCAGATTGAACAAATTGCAAATCCTCCGGCTCAATAACACTTTTATCACAAGCAATTGGCGGTGGCTTGATCTGGACGATTGGCGGCTCCAAAATCTCAATGGTATCCTTATTGATATCCTCACCACAAATATTGAACGCCCTGAGCTGAACGATATACGTCCCTGGCTGCTTGAAGAATACTTTGATATGCTTACTTCCCAGGGTCATCAACGTATCGGTAAAGACCCATTTATTCGTATCCGCCGGAGTAATTGTCCAGGCAGTAGAACTCCATGAATTTGACAAATTTGTAAAACTGTCGATGGTCGGCCCACAAGCGATGGAGGGGTTGAGAAGGTGCTTGAAATCCGCCTTGGGGTAGCCTACCACTGAAACAACATGTGAAGTCACATCCTGGCCACAAGTATTCGTAACTTTTAATGTCACAACATAATTACCAGTAGCAGCATAGACATGAGAAGGACTTTTATCAGTAGATGTAAATCCATCACCAAAATTCCATTCATAGGTGTTTGCATTGCAGCTCATGTCCGTAAACTGGATAGGACTCTGTATGCAAACTTCAGAAGCTGAATTGAATCTTGCTTTGGGGCGTTTAAGTACTTTAAAGTCATATGATCCAGACTGACAACTGATTCCGGCTGTGCAATTCTTCACTCCCTTGAAGCAAACTGAAAAAAAGATATAATTGGGTGAAATGCATAGCAAACTGTCCGGAATATTGAATATGTGACTAAACTGGCTGTAATTAAAATTTGTATCAACTGTACCATCCTTCCAATCCACAACAAAATAATCAAATCCAAAATCGCTTGTATTTTGCATGATAATTTGCTGCCCATCACAAAATTGAGGGCCACCAACTGGAGCAAATTTTGCGTTATACTCTCCACACTCGATATCTGCACATGGCGAGAATGCACAATTCTGAGCCTTCAAAAGAACAGGCAGAATCACTATCAGAATTGGAACAATTTGACGAAGGATCACTTTCATTACTGCATAGTTTTATACCAGATACCCTCATACAACTTCCTACGGCCAGGAGTCAGTGCAGACGTAGGACATTTAATATCATTTCCGTAGGGTACTTCATCACCGAAACCGGCCAGCTGACAGGTTGGGCTTTTGGCCAGGTGAACACCCAGTGACACTTCAAGTATAGGTCCGAAATAGTTTCTCAGACCTGTCAGATTTGCCGCATAGCTCAACCCCAGATCTATTCGCCTGCCCGCTCCAGTCATTCCACCGAATTGACCTTCGATGGTCAACCAGTTCGTATCCTTATTCCGCTCAAGCTTGCTGAAATTTCCATGGTAATGGACACCCATCGATAAATTGCGGTTCAGGTGAAATCGGTTGCCTATCTCAAAATAGGATAGCTTGCTTTGCCTTTGCCAAACGAATACTGGCTGAGCACTGAAGAAGGAGCGACCATTTGACATCAAAATGAACTCGCCGGTGGCGAACACATTGATTCGCGAGGCAATTCTGGTATCGGCACCCAAGATCGATTCAATATTTCCAGTGAATTCGCGATCCCCAAGGGAAAATGCATGATGAATTGCAATTCCGTAATGCAGTGTTGGAGACTTACGGCTCTGCCGATTCAGGAGGATCCTGTGGCTGAAACCGATGGAGGGAGAGAAAAACCAAAGTGAACGACCATCATTTGGTGGAACAAAGGCCGTTGTGAGGTCCACTCCCTGGCTGTTTACCGTTCCGTACTTCGGGTCAAGCTCATCTGAAAACAACAATCGGTTATAATCGATCCGCTTTGAAGCCCAACCCAGGCCAAGACCGATCCTGGCATTGTGGCTGGAAAATCCTGCGTCCCACGCAACCGTTCCGGCCATTCGAAGAGCTGCTTCCATTGTCTTCAAAAGCCCATCTCCCTCCTGGTCGCCATTCACCGACAATCCATAATCGAATATGCTGCAGGGCAAACTTTCCTCCATGGAAACATATGCACCTTGAAAACCAGAAACACCTGCAGTGTTCCATTGGGTTTTATACTTGGCCATGAAGCTGAGCGCACCACGATATCCAACCAAGGCGGGATTGAAACGCGATTCATTGAGAAAGAACTGTGCATATGTTGCATCCTGGGCAACAGACTTGCCCAAGGAAAAAAGATACACGCAACAAAAGAGAACGTAAACCCGCTGAAAATTTCCCATATTTAAAAAAAGGCTACTGTATGATCAATAGCATATCACGTCATGCATTTGCATGATCAGGAAATGCAAACGAAATGGATAAACAGGCAATTGGGAGAATCGAATTAATTTTTAAGTATTCTGAAAATAATATCAACTTCTTTTTAAATATTTATAAATCGATTCCTCTTCAAAAATGGGAACTGACCTCTATCAATATGTCAACAAGAATAACATTTACTATAGCTGAAGATGATGATTAAAGTTATCAAGACTATTGATCTAAAGCAAGTGGATCCCATGTATAAAAGGTTATCACCAAATGTGCTGATCTCTAGTGCAGCCAATCCGCACTCCAACAAATAGAGCAAGGAATATCCTCTCAGGAAATCAAAAGCTATGAGAAGATCCCACACCATACCCGTTGTCCACCATCGACATGACCTTTCCAAACTCCAAGAAACCCGGATAAACATCCTGTGCAATCGCAGAAATAGCAACGAAAACAGGTATCCTGCTCTGCGTGACAGATTGAAAAGTAGCTATACACATCTCACTCCACGCTTCCCACTTTGTAAGTGCAAGTTCCTAACAGCACTGGCAACAACCGGGCACCTCCCTCAAAATCCATGTGGCTGAATCCCATGAAGAGAGGATCGTCATAGCTCGACTGGCACATGATACCGATGTGACTGGCCTGCAGGAGAGGCTCGATCCAGTCGTCATCCACCTTGAAGATGATGTTGATCCAACCGTTCATTTCCAGCCTCGATTCGATCGCTTCCGCAGGGATGGGGATATACTGGTCATCCAGGCACAGGGTATGGGCATTGAGCTCATTCAGCACCTCCCGGGCACGACCCTCCGGATCGAAGATGGCGTGGATCCTCAGTCCGTCGCCCGGACAATACATCAGGATCTTGTTGATGCCCCGCCAGGTGGTGATCTCCCCTTTCAGGTACGGGCCGACCTCGATGTGCTCGATCGACCATTTGACCTGGTCATCGCCGGTCCGGGTGACCTGCAAGTCGGCCTGCACCGGTTCGGTCAGACAGATCTCCCGGCCCCGGGCTTGTCGGATGTGGGCCAGCAACCGTTCATCCACCTCCATCTCCACCAGGTAGTCCGCGATCAGGTCTTCAGTTGGACTGTCCTCTTCCATACCGGTCATGGCCTTTGTAAAACAGACCTCCGAGCCATCCAGCATCCACCGGAACGTACCTCCCAGATAGGCCAGCACCCCGGCATCCGTGCAAGTGCCCCAGGTGTATCCGCCTTCCTCATCCTGCGACTGCCTGCCCACATAGGTGAACAATCCCGCCTCGCGAATGGCCCGGCCCAGGTCAAGCGCCGCATTGATATCCCCGCCCCGGGCGCTGATGAACAGGGTCGACCGATCAGGGATCTGGTTTTCCAGGATCAGGGCCTCCAACCGTTCTGCACTTCCCGCATCGACAACCCCCTCTGCAAAGATGTCCCAGGCATTGCCAAAGAACTCCTCCGGCTCCAGGGGCGGCACCGCCGTGAAGACCAGCGTTCCCTCAGCAGGATCGGTCTGCCCTGCCGTCCCCCCGGAGGTCTCCGTCCACTGGCAGGCACAGAGCAACAAGGACATGGAGAAAAAAGCCAAAAGGGCAGATGAGCTGAGGGAGGACAGATGGCCTGGCATATGGATGTTCATGTGTTCTTCGGTTTGAAATCCGTGAAGAGATGTGCAAAATTCTACTCTATCAGTGCAATGGATTTGCATCTAAAACATCGTACTTTTTGGACGCAATCATCAATCGTCCGACGAACAACACCCCATGCTCTCTCCCGACATTGCCCCGACCCTCTACGATCGCATTCTGGAAGCTCATCATGCCAATCCGGATTCCATGCGCAATGCCATACGCGACCTGCGACCACTATTCGAAGGGATTTTCCTCACCCTGACAGAAGGGGAAGCCCGGGCATTCTCCAACGTCTACTCCCGCACCCTCTTCGTCATCGAAAGCAACAACCTGCCGGAAGAGATGAAGGAGCTCATCCATGGCTTCAGGAAGTATGCCAACAAGGTCGTTCACGATCCGGAATTCAAGGTAGACCAAAAGGGGTATTTCACCTGCCTCAGTGCCCTGGCGGGGATCATTTTTTCATTCACGGGGATCAAACCGCCCGTTCAACTCACCGCACTGTATGAACATGAAAAAGGACTCGGATTCGTCAAGGCCAGAAAGCCGGTAGGGGAGACCCTGGACAAGGTTCGATGCGTGGTGCTTGAATCCACTGATCTGTTGCATACGGATGACGGTGTGCCGTTCTTCCGTCTCCGATGCATGGATACGGAAGGCGAACTCGGAAAATTCGATCTTTCTCTTTGGCACTCCGAGATCAATGATCTCAGCCAGCTGCATCGCCTTGTCTGGCCTTACTGCACCCTGCAGATCCATACCTTGCGCAAACGTACGGACAAGCCGGACAGCTATACCTCCATTCCGGCTACCCAGGTCATCCTCGAACCGGATTTTCTGATCGACGCCACAGACGTGGCCAATTGCTTCCAGAAAAATGGGGATAATGCGTACCTCTATTTTCTCAACAAGCTGGACGGTTCACCCTCCGGTCTGTCCGCTTTCAAGGGGAATCTGGTCAATGATTTGCTGGACCGCTGTATCCAGGATGGCCTGCAGGATGCCGATACAGCCTTACGGGAGATCCTCGCAGAAAAAGCCCTCCAGGCTGCCCGTTTTGGCCAGGACAAGATCGAGGATGTGTTCCAGTCCATCAAACTGGAGCACCTCCCCAACCTGATCAGTCTCGCCAGGCAGTTAAAACCCAGGCTGGTTCGACTGGAACCAACATTTGTTTCAGCGGATTACGGGATACAGGGCCGGCTGGATGCCTTGATCGAGGACCGAAAACGCAAGGATTACAAGGATATCTTCGAACTGAAAAGTGGTGGTCATCCGAATGATGACACGGTCTGGATCAACAACCAGGTCCAGGTGGTCTGTTATCAGCTCCTGCTCCAGTCTGTTTTCGGAAGAAAGCGGTTTGGCACCAGTGCGGTTTTCTACTCGGCAGCCAAATCCCAACCCATGCGCAACGTGGCCAGCAGCCCACATTTCGAAGCCAGGGTCCAGTTTGTCCGCAACATGGTGGTACGGGGCATCTTTGATCTGGCCATGGGGAAGACCTGGCTGCTGGGCCGGATGGATCCCCAGAAGATCGGTCTCATCCCATCATTCAGCCGGGACATCCTGGTCAGTCTGCATGCCGCCCTGACCGGAGCGTCACCACTCGAGCGCACCTGGTACGAGACTTTCCTTGCCTTCGTGATCCGTGAACTGATCACGGCCAAGGTGGGAGGCCCCGGGGAGGAGGAACGCCGCGGAAGCGGATTTGCCGCCTTGTGGCTGGAACAACGGGAGGAAAAGATCCTCCGCAATGCCATTCTGGACGGACTTCTCCTGCGATCATACGATGCGGAAACCGGGTTCCTGGAGTTGAACTACGATCCGCAACTGGCCCACAACTTCAGGGATGGGGATATCGGCATCATCTATCGGGACAATGACCTGTTCCTGAGGCCTCTGGAACAGCAGATCCTGAAGGGACGGATTTTCCGCTTGGGTCGCGACAGCCTGACCTTTTCCCTCAACAACAGGCAGGTGGATGAAGATACCTTCAGGCCCGGCACCCGATGGGCCGTGGAACACGATTTCCAGGACAGCAATTACTGGAACCAGGTCCGCAGTCTCTCGTTGTTCCTGAAAGCGGATCGCTCGCGTCGAGAACTGTTATTCGGTCTCCGTCGACCGGAGATGGTCCCTGTCCGGGAGCTATCAGAGACAGAACTGGATGACAAACAAAAGGAACTCCTCCTGGCCGCATTGGCTGCCAAGGACTACTACCTCTTACAGGGGCCACCGGGTACAGGCAAGACATCAGCCATGCTATCCAACCTGGTCAGGGAAACCATGGCGCGTACGGATGATCGGATCGTCCTGCTGGCCTTTACCAACCGGGCTGTCAACGAGATCTGTCGAAAGTTGGCTGACCAGGCCATCCCCTTTCTCTATCTGGGCAGTCAGGACAGCGATGAGACGGAATCATTACGAACGTGGTCAGCCTCTCATACCGTAGGTGAAGTGAGAGCCCACATCGCCAGGCATCGCATTTTTATCACCACGGCATCGGGCTTCATCAATCGCATGGATGATCTGGCGGCCATCACCAGTCTCGACCAGGTCTTTGTGGATGAGGCCTCCCAACTCACCGAGCCTGCTTTGGCCGGATTGCTGACCCGATTCCGAAAGTTTGTCCTGATCGGGGATCAAAACCAGCTGCCGGCTGTCGTGGCGCAACCGGAACAAACGTGTACCATTCCGGATGGACCACTGGCAGAAGCCGGGTTCCAAACCCTCAGCGAATCCCTTTTCGGTCGACTTTACCGAACCTGCCGACAAAACGGATGGGACCATGTGATCGGCATGCTGGAAACCCATTTCCGGATGCATGAAGAGGTTGCCGAACTGATCAACCCCTGGTATGGTGGCAGGCTGAAAAGCGGACGCGCAGAGCAACGGGCACCATTCACCCGATTCTCGGCGCATAGCCCGGATCCATGGGAGAATCGCCTGTCCAGGGGAAGGGCCTTGTTCATCCCCACCCGGGTGGCCAGCAACACCAGCAAGACAAACAAGGAGGAAGCTCAAAAGGTAGTGGAACTTATCAAGACCCTTCAGCGGGTGTATGGCCCTTCATTCTCCTCTCATACAGTGGGCGTCGTCACACCTTGGCGTGCCCAGATCCAGCTGATCCGGTCCCTGATCACCGATGATGAACTCCGGGATATGGTCCTGGTGGATACGGTCGAACGATTCCAGGGCCTGGAAAAAAAGCATATCATCGCCTCACTGGCCGTCTACCATCCCGCCCAGATGCATGCCTTGCAATCCGTTGATCCTGAAGGTAAGGTTGACCGTAAGCTGGTGGTGACCCTCAGCCGGGCGGAGGAGCAGGTCATCCTAATGGGATATGAACCGGTCTTGCAGGTCAGTCCGTTCTATCGTGATCTGCTGGGGAAATTGACAAAAGTGGAATAGGCATTTCGCAAGAAAATGCCCTTTTTTACGCGGTGGCATATCCGACATTCACCCTGTTACCAGGCCGATTGATCCGCTGAACGTTTCTCCGCATGATTCATCAGATAATCGAGACATGGATGAAGTTGAGTGCCCAAATAATATGGTAGATTCAACAGGAAATAGGGCTTTTGATTCCGCGGTGTACGATGTGTCTCGATTTTGAATTCCCCAGCATACATCCTCACAGCATAAGCATGATCAGTACGGTCAATGAACTCATGTAAGGACCGCAATGTGCCGGCTTTTCCTGATTTGATCTCCACGGGAACAGCCTTACCCTGATGCACGACGACCAGGTCAACTTCAGCAGATGCCTGAGCTTTCTCTCGGACCCAAAACAACGGCTTTTTCCAACTTGCAGATTCCAGTGATTGAGCCTCTTGCATGATGAGGTGGGGGATCAAAACGCCCCGGTATGCCTGGCTCAGATCCAACATACCTAGAAGTTGAGCCTGTATCCCTGTCTCGTGGTTCAATAGACCCGTGTCCAAAAACAAGAGCCTTGGCGATTTGCGGATATCCGGTTTCAGGGGTGGAGCGATATCCGTTGTAGGGTAGATCAACTGAATGACCCGGGCATCATCGAGATTGCGAAAGGCTTCACCTACTTCCCTGGATCGGTAGTCGGATCTGCCAAAGTGCTCAAACTTGATCCGCTGGTCAACTGCGTTGTGTGCAGTCCGGATGACATGTTTCAATACCCTGGCTTCTGAATCATTGCTGGCATACTTGGCTACATCATCTTTGTACGTTCCCCAGATTTGTTCATAGACAACGGGCAGGTCTGCGATTTGCCGGTGTTGCAGATAGGTCTGGACGACCTCCGGCATACCTCCGATGATCGCATACTCGTGAAACAGTCGCAGAAGGGTGGGGTGGACATGCGGCTGGATGGGAACCTGCCTGAGTGCCTCGGCTGCCTGTTGATATCCTGAGGCCAGTAAGAACTCCGGGAAATTCATCGGGTGCAAATACAGATACTCCACTCTGCCGACCGGGATATTCGGTATCCGGCTCAAGGCATGTTCCAAAAGGGAACCGGCTGCAATAACAGGGAGGTCGGGAACATCTTCATAGAAGTAGCGCAACATGCCAATGGCTTCTGGCGACTCCTGGATTTCATCAATAAACAGAAGCGTTTCCTGACGATCCCGGACCGGAAGGTTCCGTTCCAGGAAAAGAGCATCCACCAGAGTAGGCACATGGTGAAAATGCCGGAAGAAGGCCAGATCGGATTGCCGTTCCAGGTTCATGACAATCACATGCTTGAAATGAGTTGTAGCAAATTCGTGAACAAGGGTGGTCTTGCCCACTTGCCTGGCACCGCGGATGATCAGGGGCTTTCTTCTTTCTGCTGCCTTCCAGGCCAGCAGACGGGAAGTCACATGCCGATAAAAGGACCTATTTCCAGGAATTGTCATGAAGTATAGGCAATTTTATGTAATATCAGTCATAAAGTATAGGCAATTTTACGAAATATTTGTCATAAAATATAGGCATAATTCATCATTTTCAACACATAATACGGGTAACTTGATTATGAAGGCTACCCCTCTTCTATGTACGGCCAATGCGGACAGGCAGTCGAGGCGAATCCGGAATGGCCAGGCCACTTGATCCAGTGTCATGGATCTTTGGATATGTCAGCGGTAGGGACTGCCAGCAGGGAATGCCTGATCAAGGTGATCAATCCAATATATCCACCCTCCGGATCCTGTACAGGCTGTCCAGCTCGAATTGATAGAATACCTCGTCCTGTCGGGTGTCATCGCTGGACCGGTCGATGGCTGAATACAGGACCGGCAAGCGAACGGCGATCCCGTCCTCCAGCGCATCCAGGATGATCCGGTCCCAATGAGGTTCATAGTTGACAGGTATATCACGGCCGGACCAGCGCTGATCCGCATCCAGTCGGGCGGCTTCCTCGGAGGACAGGACAAAATTCTCAAAGTGCTGCATGACCTTCGGCGCATAGCAGGCGGACAACTGATCGGCTTCGCCGGACATCCGGGCGCGATAATAGGCCTCGAGGTAGGCACGGACCCGACCATGGTAGGGCAGCACGGGTGATACAGTCCGACCCGGCACCGGATGATCAAGCAGGTCATCGATCTTCAACCTACTGATGTTCACCGCAAAGTTGAGATTGGCCTCGCCCAGGCCCATGGTGGTAATGCCGATCACTTCCCCCCGGCGATTAAAGAGGGGCCCGCCACTGGACCCGTGGGTGATCTCGGCGGTGGTCTGGATTAATTGGTCCTCACCCCGATAGCCGGAGATAATTCCGGTGGAGAGGGTTTGGGCAAGCCCTTTCGGATTGCCGATCGTGAACACCTCTTCACCCACACGCGGCATCTCCCGGGCAACAGGCAGGACCACTCCGGGAGGGAGGCCGGGCATCACCCGGATGACGGCCCAGTCGCGCACCGTATCCTGGCGGATCACCCGGTCGATCATGACGAATTTTCCCGGTTCGTAGACCACTGCGCCCTCGACCATATCCTCAACAACATGGTAGTTCGTCACCAACAGTCCATTGGCATTGATCAGGAAGCCGGTTCCCTGGGCGACCTCCCCGTAGTCATTCACCGAGAGAATGAGATACACCCCTTCGCTGGCCCGTTCATACAGGTCTGCCAGGGGGATGGGCTGCGCGGGCAACGCGCGGGTGATCGAATCCAGGTAGGCGCTGATCGCAGCGGTGCGTATCGAATCCAGCCTGGCCTGCTCGCGGGCAAGGGCAGCCTCTTCAGCTGCCGCCCTGGAAGCCGGATCGACGGGTGGATCATGACGGCAGGAGGACCACAAGAGGAGGCTGAATATCAGGAGGCGGACCATGGTACAACTTGTTAATGATCAAAAATAGCGCATCGAAATGCAATCTATTTGCACCGCATCCCATGGACTTGTGGCATTCCGGGAATCACCCTGTTCAACGGAACCAAATGCCTCATCCCTGCGACGGCTCGCAGGCATGTGCCGTTGGTGGGTCGGCTGTATCCTGCTTCATTCGCGGTCACCCTCCGTCAGGTGGGCCCCGGTCAGGTTTTTGTCCTGTCCGTCAAAATATGTCGATCTGTTGGCTTGCGGATGACCGATCGATCAACCGGGGCGGGATCGGAACCGGACGATCTGGTTTCCGGTGGGCAGGATCCGGCTTTCCAGCCACTCGACATCGGCCAGCCCGGGAACGGGTTTTCCGATGAGATGGCCTTCCTGAAGCTCGCTCTGGGGATACATCTGTTCTTCAAGCAGGACAAAATCGGTACGGTCGACGAGGCCCAGGGGCTTGAGCAGCTCTTCCCGGATCCTCTTGAGTTCATTTGGCGGATGGTTCATTTCACTCATCCACCAGAGCCGGCCGTTGGTGGCGCTACCGCCCTGGAGGCGTTCAACCAACTCCGCTACCGGACCGGCCAGCGCGTTCAGCCGGTCCAGCCGGACGACCAGGGTCCAGAACCGAACACTAACATGATCCTCGTCCACCCAGATGAGTTTGGGGGTGATGCGGAGTGGATCATGCTGTCGGAAATCGTACGATGGTTCTATTCGATACAAGGATCTTCGGGCCGTATCGGCCACCTGGATGGTCCAGTACGGACCCAGGACCCGTCCGTTCAGGTGCACCTTCAGTCCGGCTTCCGCACCGGACAGCAGGCTCTTGCAAAAGATGGCGTAACGTCCGCCGGCGTTCCGCCAGGCGTCCTCCTCCGGTTCCCTGGGGAACACGCCGAATTGGGTGCCCATATATAGGGGAAGGCAATACGGGGACATTTCGGCCCAATCCTTCGGATGGATGAAGCGGATCCGTTCCTCGGGAATGGGCATGTGATCCAGGAGGCCCGCCTTCCTGATGGCGAAGCACATCCTTGCCGTCTCGGGGTTCTGCCGGAAGTCCGGACAATCGTAGCGCAACCGGGCGTTATCACCTGTATAGATCATGGCATTGAGCGTGTTGGGTTGTGTTCAGGTTTGGATGACAAGGAAGTCACGCCAGACGCGTGGTCATCGCGAACACGGAAGCTGAAAGTGCCGGGGATCGGAACCGTTTTGACCTTCAGGTCCTCATCGTTTGGCCACCGTGGTGTTCCACTCGGTTGGCAGCGACCCGCCGTGAGGCGTCCGCATTCTGGATGACGGGTTAAAGATGAGGGAATCTGCGGAACCGTGCCGGATTTTAACCGACCCTTAACGGGGTGCGGTTCGGGATGGCATCAGATGACAATCGAGGGATAGAGAGGCAGGTTGGAGCCAGGACATATCCGGGTCGGAGCATCGATGGAAAACTGGAGATCCCGAGGTTTATTATCCATTCTGCATCAGTGAAAACCCGGCATCGGTCATAGATGGCGACTGTACCCCCCTGGCCAGCCGGTATTTGGTCAACAGGACCGTTCCTTGTCTGATCCGGCCAGTGACTATTATCGCCGGGGGAATGACCTGTACCCCAGGTATATTGGGAAAAAAAGAGATGAGAAACACTTACCTGCTATCGATCCTGTTGTACTTGCTCATTCAGACAGTTATGCCCGCCCAATCCTGCCTGCCTTTTGGTATTGTGTTCACGAACCAATCGGAGATCAACAGTTTCTCCACGGACTACCCGGGATGCACGTTCATCGAGGGTTCTGTCTACATTACGGGAGACAATATCATCGATCTTACAGGACTCAACCAGATCCAGAAGATCGGCGGAGCGCTGAACCTTCAAGCCAATGTCCAACTTTCAGATGCCAATGGCCTGGCTTCCCTTCAACAGGTTGATGGCGGCATATTCATCTATGCGAATCCTGTCCTGTCCCAACTATCCGGAATGTCCGGATTGAAGAGCCTGGGGACCGAAATCTCTCCCTTCGGCCTTTTCCTTTCGGACAATCCTTCCCTGACCAGCCTTGACGGCCTGGGTGCCCTGAACGAGATCGAAGGCAACCTGATCATTGAGAACAATGAGCAGCTGTCCGGGTTGGATGGTCTCCACGGTCTGGATCGGGTGAACGGAAGTGTTTACATCCAGTACAATCCAGCCCTGAATGACCTGAACGGCCTGAACGACCTGGAGGAGGTGATCGGGTATATATATATTGTTGACAACCCGTCCCTGAGCAACTTGCAGGGATTGGAGCAGGTAAACCCGGATTCGGTCCTGTTCTGGTATATCACGACTAATCCTGGCTTGACGGATTGCGCGATCCCGAACTTGTGCAAGGCATTTGACGACTACGGGAATGTCTATGTGGAGGAGAACGGGACCGGATGCTCCACCTGGGCAGAGCTGGAGGAAGCCTGCATGAATACGTCGCTGGACAACCCAGACCTTGACCTGCAGGTGGTCTGGCCCAATCCGGGTAACGGGTTCTTCCGGTTCTCGGGGCCGGCACTTGAAGGCAGATGCAAGGTCCAGCTGATCGATCCCAGGGGGATCATCCTGGCGGAACGCGAGGAAATGGCCGGAGAGTGGGACCTGACCGGTATCCTGTCATCAGGACCCTACTGGATCCGATGGATCAACCGGGGCGGTACCCGGACGGTTCCGGTGCTGGTGCGATGATGTTCCTGCGGATCCAGCATGTAAGAAATCTTCCCCTATCGACCGGTCATTACCGAATACGACCGTTGGTGATCGCCAATCCATGAAAACAAATTGTCCCGGATATATTCGTGTATTGGACTGACTTCTCGGCCAGGAAAGCAAGTTCAACAGCAAGATCGGGTAGAAATCCATTGGAGGGGGCTTCTAAATACCCATCTTCATTTGATCTAAAGCATGAATAAGGTCCGACATATTGTAGCAAATCTATTTGTGAAGAAAGACCGGCCTCATATGGTGAACATCGTCCAAAGAAGAACATCTAGCCGGATCTTATACAGCAAGGAGCACATTATCCACATTGCTTTCCAAGACTGCAAAGCTCAGAATGCTCCTTAATGATTTCTATATGAATAGGGGTTGACTTTAAATGATTTAAAAGTACCACGATATGAATACAGGAGAAAACCAGATTGCAGGCTTTCAGGATAAAAGCGGATTGGAAGCTGTTTTAACCACGAACAAATTGTTTGTTCGCTCAATGACAAGGTCGGAGACCTTTGCGCTCAGGGCCGTAGTTGGCTGTGGCATCTATGACGATATCGACACCTTTACGAAGGAGTTATCGAATTGGAATAATACCAAATCAAAGCAAACATTGACGCTCATTATCGCAGGGATTGCGATTGTTTTGAGTCTAACTACTGGAATGATTCCAGTATTATTTCTTGCATTCATTTTAATATTGATTGCATTTGTTTTTTTTAACAGTGGATCAAAACCGGTGTTGTTCAGTTATTTGAGGATCATCACGCTTGGCGGAACACGAGATTTCAAATTTGACAAGTCGGAAGCTGCCTCTGAATCGATTGCAGACTTCATCAGCAGGCTTGAGGAAACCTTTACATCTTACAAGCAATGAGTCGATTCTGGCGAATTTTTTGGGATATCTTTTATATCAGATCAGCTGTATTCTTGCAAAATACAATCCTATCCGTGTTTTTTTCAAAAAGCAGAAACAGGCGATCAACCATTGATAAATCGGTCATGAACGATGTCCATGAGGAACTAGACCGAGTCAATGAAAAGTTTTTTCGCTCGGGTAAAAAATAGAGGCAAATGTGACACTGCAGCTTTATAGGAATCGGACGCCATGCACAATAAATCTATTTAATTCATGAAAAGTAAGGATTATCATTATATTTTAGGTTTATCACCAGATGCAAGCAAGGATCAAATAAAGCAGGCCTACAAAAAACTATCCATAAAATTCCACCCGGATAAGAACCAAGGGGATCCATTCTTTGAAGATCGGTTTAAAGAGATACAGGAGGCTTATGATGCTCTGATGAATGAACAACTACCGCATGAAGAACAGAACAAAGACGGACGTGACAGTTCAAAGGGATTTCATTCAGACTTTCCTCCATCTATTGAATATTTTGCGGTTGACAAAAAGGTGCTGCAGATCGGTGAGCATCTTCATATCCGATGGAAGGTCTTTCATGCCGACAGAGTCCAGATCTCCTGCCTGGAAGGTTTTCAGGCCAATATTGGCAACGCCTCGGTTGATACCGCCAGTGCGTTGACAGATCGCTATACCAATATTGATCTAATAGCGACAAATACGTATTCAGGAACCCAGGATACCAGGCGCATCCAGATAGAGATCCTGGGTGTAGAAAATGAAGCAGAACCCACTACAGGTCATGCCGGATTGGATCAGGATAAGGCTGCAGAAAATGGCTCGCAGGCATCAAAGAAGAAACCCGGTTCGACGAGAAATAAGGGCATTGATCAGTCTTCAGGGTCCCCAAGAAAATCATCCAGAAGATGGAGAATCCTGGTACCGGCGCTGTTGATTCTAGTTTTAGCGGGAGCAGGAGTAGTCTGGTGGTTAACACCACAGGAATTGCCCTTCAAGGAGGAAATGACTTCCGACTCCACTGTGGAAACGGTTGACCCCGTGGAGGACAATACAGGATTGGATCTGGAGATCGCAGACCTTACCCGGTCATGGATTAAGGAACATAATGGGGCCTACAATTCAGGTTTGGCCAACTACTATACAGCAAGCGTCGATCTCGATGGGGAATGGACATCAAGGCCTGAAGTCCTCGAGATCAAAAAGCAGCTCGCAGCACTTTTGGACATACCGATGACCGCGTCACAGAAGCCCTTCGTGACACGTTTGGATGAGGCGTCCTACAAATCCCAGCTCATATGGCAAATGTGGATCCATGGCCGCCTCATCAAATCGCCTTTTCACATCATCTGGAGCCGGCAAGGGGACACCTGGAGAATCAGGGAGGAGAACAGCCTGGTTCCATACCGACAGATCCTGGAGGCTGCATTGGCGGTTTCCGACGCAGATCCCGCTTCTCTCCAGACCTCCGATGAACCGCCATTGACCCGGGAATCATCCCATTCGGAACCGATGGAGGATCCTTCTGCAACCCGGGAGCCTGCCACTCCGCCACCGGGAAGCCAGCGGAACGTGGTATCCAGCGGGGGCAATGCCACAGCAGAAAAAGTGGAATCCATCTCCACCCCCACCAGCCAGATACCTCCATACGGACACCGGAACCGGATCGCGGTCCAGGAGAACCTGGTATATGCAGTTGGTCAGAAGCGGTGCATCACCATCGATCGGATGCAGAACAGGGACCTTCGGCTGCTCATTTGGGAATCCGGCCGGATCGACGACCAACCGGACGAGGAGATCACCGGAGGCGATCTCCGGAAATCCGGAGAGGATCTGCAGCATTTCACGTTCAAGGATCGAAAAGTTACCCATGAGATCATTGTGCAGGGACAGCACGATCGCACCTGCGTATACAATCTCTACAAACGTGACCAGATCGTCCAGACATACCGGTTGCAGTTACAGTGAACAATTCATGCCGGTACCAGCAAATAGAAGGTCATCCATGACCAAGCGGGGGAGCTCAACGGGAATTTCCAGGGCAGCAGCAAGGAGGTTGTTCCGGTAGATGTGCCGGCAGAGGATGGTGAACTGGCCCCTTCCAATGGTACCAAAGGCCTGTCCCCTGCAATGGTTAACGAACGGACCCAACTTTCCCGTTCGTTCGCACCTTCCTTCATTCGCGGTCACCATTCTTCAGGTATTTCATCAGCTGGCTGCCACCTCTTCTGGATGCTCCCAACCGGAAACCCCCCTCCAGTTCGATGATCTGTTCCAGGGCGTGATACCGGACCAGGTGGTCCAGGTTGATCACCAGTGATTTGGAAACCTGGAAAAACCGGCTGTTGTCCTTGAGCAACTGCCGGTAATGCCCCAGATGCCGAACTGAATTCAAACTACGGCCATCTGTAAGGTGGATCCGGCAGATATTGTCCTCCCCTTCAATATAGATGATCTCCCGCCAGGGCACATATTCGATCACGCTCCTGGGAAGGATGACCGGCATCTTTTCGACCGACCCGTTCCTGGACTGGAGCAGGATATGCTGGAAGGTGCGCAACTGCTCCACCAGGCCCATCTGTTCCCGACGATCAATGGCGTTGCGGATAGCCTGCTTGAAATCGGATTCATCGATCGGTTTGACCAGATAATCGATCGCTGAATAGCGCATGGCCCGGTAGATATTCTCAAAGGTGCCAAAGGCCGTAATGAAGACCAGTGCCGCATGTTGCAGGATCTGCTCCGGTATCCGGTCCAGGATCTCGAACACCGACCCGTCACGCAGCTGTACATCCAATAATAACAGATCCGGTTGAACCTCCAGGATCAACTTCTCACCCTGCACGACAGTAGCTTCCGTTCCCACCAGTTCGATCTCCTGGAAATGTCGCCTGATCAGCCCCCTGATCAGTTCCTGTGCCTGGATATTGTCCTCGATCAGTATCGCTTTCATGATGGCAATGTCATATAGATGTCCACAATGGTGCCGCCCCCCGGTCTGTCCCTGACCTCCAGCTGGCACGGGTATCCCAGATCGTTCAGGAGGTTGACCCGCTCCCGCAGCAGATCGACCCCATGCGAGCGGTGTCGGAATACCGTTTCTTTGACCCGTCGTGCAGCTGCCTCCCGGCCAATACCGTCATCCTCGATCTGGTAATGAAGCCTGTGGTTTTCTTCGCTGAGTCGCACCCAGACATGACCCGCACGGTCCAGTGGCCCCAGGCCATGCTGGATGGCATTTTCCACCACCGGCTGGATCATCAGGGGAGGCACCATCGGATCATCCTCCTGCAGGTCCTCATCCACTTCCAGGATGAAGGTAAAACCCGGGGATCGCTGGCTCTGTTCCAGCTTGACATAATCGTTCAGCAATTCAAGTTCCCTGCTGAGAGAGGTCAGTGGCAATGAAGCCTTCCCCTGGGTTTGCTGTACACTCAGTTCGAGGACCTGTCGGATCAGCCTGGATAACTGAACAAGCTGTTCGGATGCCTCTTCCCTGGACCGGTTCTGGATGGTGTTCTGGAGGGTGGTCATGGCATTGAACAGAAAGTGAGGATTCAGCTGGGCCTGGATGGTACGCAAACGGGTCTCCTGCAGTTGCTGATTCACGGCACTCAATTGGCGCTGGCTTCGGATCCGGTCCACCAACCCGATCACCGCGACGATCAGCAGGAACAGGGCCAAAGCGAGTAAACCAGCTTGAATCGACTTGCGTTTCCAGATCGGCAGGATCACCCACAGGTCCCCGTTCAGCACGGACCAATGCTGCGGTTCAACCCCCGGGATATGCGCCCGGATGCGCAGTGTCCGGTGGCCATGATCCAGATCGTCGAGGACCAACCTGTCAGCGTAAGGAGATGACTTCCAGGGGCCCTGATCCACTTGATATTCCAGGATGGCCCTGCCACCCTCCGGTCCGATCAACCAGGTGTGGAGTTCAAGGATTGCCTTTCGCAGGGTATCCCGCAGGACACGCTGTCTGGTCAGGGGAACCGGCTGACCATTGATCTGGTCGATCAGGAGCACATGTTCGAGCATACCCAGATCGGCGAGATGGGCATAATCAAACCGGTGGATACCGTCAATGGACGGGATCCACAGTTGCCCCTCCCTGTCCAGGTAGGCACCGTTCTCATTGGGCTCCAGGACCGTATAGCCCGAATGTTCATCGAACCGATGGGTCAAGCGTACAGGTGTCCGACGGATATTCAGGACACTCAAGGCATTGGCACCGATGACCAGCAGCGTGTCCGCCGCTGGCGCCATCACCTGGCTGACCTGGCCAATGATGGCATCCTTGAGCACGGGTACAAAGCGATCGGAAACCGGGTCCCAGACGCTCAACCCGTTGGTTCCACCGCACCAGATCCGCTGGTCGGCAGATCGCTCCAGACTGAACCCACCCTGGAATGGAAACCGGCCATTCTCGAATGTAAAGATGGTCCATTGACCGGTCCGGCGGATATATCGGCCAATGCCGCCCCACCCGCTGATCCAGATCGTATCTCCCCCGGAGGCGACCAGCAGGTCTGTACAACTGATCCCGGTGGAGATATCCCTGGGGACAAAAATGGTATCCCGGATCGGCTGACGCGGATCGGACGGCAGGAGGAAGATATGGGAACCCGCAGCAAGCATCCCACCACTTTTGGGGTCCGACATGAGCGCCTCGATCGTTTCATGAAGCCGCCAATGATCGATACCCCGGTCCGTCAGTCGATAGACGCCACGATATCCGCCGGCGTACAGACCTCCCTGGGACGTGATGCAGTTACCCGGAAACAACTGCCGGTCTGTGGAAAATGGAAGGTCGTCAGGCAGGGATCGCCTGTTGGTCACATTTCCTTCCCGGTCTATCTCGATAAAGCCATCCTTGTGGCAGGTCAGCCAGAATCTGCCCGGCACCCGGGATGGCAATACGGACCAGGGGTTCCCGCAGGAAGGCAGATCAATCTTCATCCATCCGTTCAGAAAGAACAGCTTCAGGCCTTCATCCGAACCGGTGAACAGTCGCTGGCCCGACCTGTCCAGTAGTTGGGTACGACAAAAAAATGGACGCTGGATAGGCACCGTGTTGAACACGTCGTTACGGGCGACCAGCACCTCACTCTGATCAACTTCCCTTTCCAGGGAAAAGGATGTCAATCCGGATTGAACAAACAGACTTTTGAGGGCGTCCAGCGTCTTATAATCACCATCCAGAGAAATACGCCAGTTGGCAGGGTCGGTATTCAGATAGTATTCGAACAGGGGCCTGTTGACGGGCTGAAAGCCCGGCTTGCTGATATCGTAGTGATAGAGTTGATCAGCATGCTGTGCGCAGCGAAATACGCTTTCGACCTCATAGGCATCAAACGACTGCACCACCGGTTCGTAATGACACCCGTTCTCGCGGAGCGAAACATTCCCCAGCAATTTCCTGCCTGAATCATAGATCTGCAGACTATCCCGGCCAACCAGATAGAAGCACAGGTCATTCCGCCCGAACTGTCTCAGCTCTCTGACAGGTCCTGTGCATTGAAGCCACGGATAAGCGTCCGTCAGGGGGATCAGTCTTCCATTCCTTAGGACCTGGTCTCCCTCCTGAGCGGCCAATGCGGGTTCTCCATCCGGTGAAAGATAAAAGGTTACTCCGCTCCCGTACGGCGAGGTCAATTCAACGACCTGGGTCCGGATACCGTCAAAACTGAATAAATGGGAATTCGTGGCACCCCAGAGCCGTCCTTCACCGTCCACATTCAGGTACTTCACGGCACCGTCCAGCCGAAGTTGGTCCGGATGAAAGCTTTTCACCCGGGATCCATCAAACACACTAATCCCATTCTGGGTGCCGATCCAGACCCTGCCCAGGTTATCTTCCACCAGATTGACCACCTGATTCTGGGTCAATCCATCCCTTTTCGTAAAGGACAGGGATGGCACGTACATCCGGGTTGCCTGGCCCCAGATGGTACCCGACATCCACATCAACAGGTAAAAGAAGCACACACGTATCATTCCCGACATCAGCGATCGCAACTTCACATTAAAGTACATAAAATCATCCTCAGGGCCTGTCCTCAAACACCCATCCGCACCATTCATTTCATGTTGACCATTCTCAACCGTTACCTGGATGAGCGCGCAAGGAGTTCCTTCAACCAGGACGACTCCGGCCCGGACCTGTCCGTACACCCGGCCTGATGGGGATAAGCCACATAGCAGATCCGCAGATCGGCCTGATGGGCGTAGGGCACAAAGAAGATCTTCAGGTCCGCCTGATGGGCGTACTTCGATATGGACCACCAGCCCGGCTGATCTCCAGCACGTGACGGATAGGGCAGCAGATAGACCTTCAGGTCGGCCTGATACGGATAGGCCACTTCATACACCCTGATATCGGCCTGATGTGCATATCGAGCCACCCAGACACGTTGCGCGATGACCCTGCCAGGTACCAGCAAGGCCACCAGAAGGAATACCGCAAGGCCGGCGCAGATTCGGGTCAGTTTCATGTGATCCGCCATTCGATCAGTGCCCGCCGTGGACCTGACTGACCGTTTGAAAGAGGCTTTGGTAGGCCTTTCGCGTTTCGCGCACCCGGGTCATCTCCAGCTGGCTCGTATCCCTGGAACGGGCGATGGCCACCCTGGAGCGGTACTTCTCGAGCTCGGGGGCGATGGCCAATTCCTTCGCTCTGACCTCTGCATCGGTGTCAAGTTTCTTCATCCGAAAATCCTGGTCATACGCCGCCTGCCGCCCTTCCATGTCCAACCGGCGATCTGCACGATCCATCTCAGCTTGTTGCAGGGCTATCTGATCCTGATACTGTTGCTGACGAAAGGCCCATTGCCGGCGGGAGGCCTCATCCAGTTGGGCGGTCATCTGTTTTTCCAGTCGGGCCTTCCGTCGGGCACAATCCTCACTGACGGTCTCCAGGGAGGCGAGGGCATCGACACAGCGATCCAGGTCCTTCCTTGCAAAAAAGGATTCCGCCTGGAGCAGATACTTCTCACAAGCCTCGTGGGCAATGAAGTCCAGTACAACCTGTACTTCCTCCCTGCACTGGCTGTTGGCCGGCAGGAGCATGGCCTTTTCATAGGCCGCGTCATAGGCTCCCTGGTCAGCCAGGATCCTGGCTTCCTTGACCCAGGTCGCGCACTGTCTTTCCAGCCGCGCAGACCAGGCCTTGGTCATCAGCGCTGATGCCTCTTCAAAGCAGGGTACCCCGGAAGGGATCTGACCGGTCAGGCGAAGACACTCCTCTTCCTGTTCCATGGACAGGTACCGACGGGCCAGATTCAGTACCTCGTCGCAATGTTCCTGGTAATAGGTGGTGATGTTGGACCGGGCTTCCCGGATCAACTCTTCGATCTCCCTGCTTTTGTTTTGCAACTGGCGAGCAGCCTGGCGCAGGAGCACCTGCTTTGTCTCACCGCTTTCCCGCACGGGTATGGAGACTGAGCCAAAGGTCAGCTCGCCCTTTCTGTCCTGGATGGAAAAGGAGACGGTCAATTCGGCCGCGATCATGGGTTGTCCATTGATATCGATGTCCTTGAGATAGACCTCGGAGATCAAAGTATGGACCAGAAACTGGGGTCCGCTGTGATCGGCATAGGCCACTCCTGTCCGGGTCATCGCCCGACTCAACAGGGTGCGGATAGCCGGAATGTCCGGACTATCCTCAAGAAAGGTGACCGTCACCGGTCCCTGACCAATGATGATCTGACCCGGCTCCTGACTGCTGCCCTCAACGAGCAGCAGTACCAGGAGGGTCAGGAACAAGAAAAATCGTAAGCCTTTCATGGGAGTATGAATCGAATGGTCCCATTATTGACCACCGGCCGGGGCATGGGCAACCGTTCCTGTAAATAATCCGAACAGAACTGGCCGATATACTTTCTGAATTCACGGGCGAAATCATCCGGCAGCACATTTCGCCCTTCCTCATCCAGAAGGGGGATGCGGATCTCATCAAAATAGAGCTGGTTCTCCGTATTGGTCCTGACCCGGAAATTTCCCTGGTAGGCATGTTGCCTGACCCACTCGATCAGGATGTCAGCGAGCAGATCATACTCTTCGTTGACCTCATCACTGAGGGAGGCCCTGGAGAGTTCGCCCCGCTCGATGATGCAGGAGATGGTTCGACCATGCAGGCGCACATCAGAGAAGGAGGCATTCAGCCCCTCGATAAATGCACTGATCTGGTCATTCTCTGTCAGCGCCCGTCGGGCGAGATAGCCATAGTCATCGGTCTTGAAATGAGGTGTCGCATCAAAATTCATGGCATACATGGCCCTGGAGGAGACCTTGTCCACTGCGCGGAGATTGATCTGCACGCTGTTGGCGCCACTGGCATCGGTATGGATATATACTTCGGTACGAACCAGGATATCGGCAGTGGAATACTGCAGGATGCGCTCCACCGGATCAAAGCTCACCCCCTTGAGTGTGCTGATCGCCTCATTCTCCTTGACCCTGGCCAGGATCTCCTGCAGGTCATCGGGCCTGAAGCCGCGATCATTCATCGCCCTGGCCACCTCCGTGACCGCTGTGCGATAGGCGAAACTGGATTCATACTCTTCCAGCGCATTCTGGCCGCTGGCCGTATAGGGCAGGATCAGGATCCTCGGCTGGTGCACGGCAACCTGCGCCTGCGCATCAGCCAAGCCAGACAAGAGACTAATAGCCAAAAGCAGGAATGACCCCTTCATGTTCCAATTGTTTGCGGATGCTGGCCAGATTGATCTGGAACCGGCAATGACATTGCCGGCCACCTTCTCCCTGACGCACACCTGTGATGTAGATATTCTGACCAAGTTGCCGGCGCAGGTCCTCCGTGAGCAGGTCTTGCTTCATTTCCTGAGGTCGCCACACTGCGGTATTCTCGAATCCCCGCACAAGCAACTGATCAAGGACCCGGGAACGGGCATACCCCGTACAATCCCTGATCTTCCCGGATGAACGAACCACCATGGATCCTTCCAATACCTGTGCCGTAGCGCGCAGGTCACTGAAACTATGGTCCATCCTGGCCGGCCTGCAGCCGACCAGGAGGACCGTGAATGCAATTAAAACTATTCGGTACATCGGATGGATCCAAGTTGTTCTTTGAGTGCGTACAAGCGATCGCCACCTTTTTTCACCGTGGCGATCCAGTAATCCTGACTGACATATTGATCGATCGAAATTTCACCGATCGGCATGGGGATGACCGATCCGTCCGGAAGCTCATCCATGTGGATCAGACCAAAGTGATCTCCCCTTGCAATATCCAGGGCCTGGGGAATGCGCACCGTCACGGAGATGACCTTGTCCCGCCGGATCTCGTTGACCTTGACGACGGCAAACTGCTGTTTGACATGGGTCCGAAAAAAGTTCAGGATATCCGGACTGATACTGGCAATGGCACTGGACAGGGCCGTTTCAGGAGTGAGCCTGAGCTCGCTCTTCGTGCTGACAAAGTGTTCGCTTGCCAGGATCTCACTGGATTGGACATCGATCAATTTCAAGGTCATGGTGATCGCTGCACGATAACCGGGCTGCGCTGCGCTGTTGCTCTTGACGAACTTGATCGAGGTGATCTCACCTCCCAGGATGATCTCTGCATTCAGGGCGCGATTCGCATCCAGCCAATTGTCAGCCTTGTAATTCTCGGCGGCACGATCCAGGGCCTCCTGGCGTTGTTCTTCACTGGTCATATCCACGACCCGATACCGACCTGATTTTTGCAGAAGATCGATCACGACTTCAGTGACATGATTATCCAGATGCAGGGCATGATCCTCCTTGAAGTCAAACAAGGGCACGCCGATCCTGACCATATCCTGGGCAGGAAGAACAGTCGTCCCAAATAAGCACAGGAAAAGACCTACCCTCAGCCAGCTCATAACCCCCCTTCAAGTTGACGCAACGTCCTGGAAATCCCGTTGATCTTCTTCGTGTCTTCCGTCATCAATTGAACCAGACCAGGCAGTACCGCCCTGGTATTGGTGGCCGACTTCTCCACGCTGGACAGGTTCTGTTTCAACTCTCTGGCCTTTCCGATTGCAGCCGGGGAACGAGACTGTTTCAATTCCTTGAGCTCACTGGTGAGCCCTTCGGTCAGACTTGGAAACAGGTCCTTCGAACTCTTGACCAGACCGTCTCCGGATCTGGCCATCTCGCCCATGTTCAAGGCTAATTGACCGAAATAGGTCGCACAACTCCTGGCGGCACTGGCCTTGTCCTCTCCCTTGCACTTTTCGATCCTGGAAGCCAGGAAGGATTGTGCCTCGATTTCCTGTCCCTGCTCATCATAGAAGGTGACCACCTCGACTTCCATGCCCGTCTGATCATCCTGCTCCGTTGTCAGCTTCACTTCATCGATCCAGGACAGGTTCTCCCTGGAAAAGGATGTATAGTTCTCGTAGAGCGCGCATTGATCGGTATTGAATTGACCCAATTCGGGGTTCCAGGCGGTCTCCGCACCCAAATAGGCACAATTCTCACGCACGATCCGGATCTTTTCTTCGGATCTCAGGGAGGATATTGGTTCTTCATCGCTAAGGACCAGCTCTTCAAATTTGGAGTCCTGAGCAGCCATGAGCCCTGGCATGAACAGGAACAGATAGAATAAGTGTTTCATGTTGCTACGTTTCAAATCCACGTACATTTCATTATCGTCAGAACCTAAATTATGGAGAAGGTGTCGATGACCAACGTGGATAAACGCCAACGGTCAGATCGGATAATCAGCGGTCGATAAACCGATCAAACGATACGGGGAAAGACCCGATCCCGGACCAGAATTGGTGGCGATATGAACATCTGTTCAACGGACAACCTTGGGGATGGACACTTTAGAAAGACGCCCCCCGGCACTCCAACACTTCCATCAGTCTGCCCTCCTGCTCGACAAAAATGAAGGCGATCGAGATCCCGCGTTCTTCCGGAACATCGGGATCGGCATACTGGACACCCGCCACGAGGGGTTTACAGTGACCGCTGCGCATCAGGCTGATGATGCATGAGGTCGCCATTCCAAACCCCTATTCCGACCAATTGCCCCTTCTCATGGTAAAAGAGAAATGAAACATCCCCGGTCAGCCCAGGCGGAGCACGTTTCAGAGATCTGTGCGGATCGCCACCCATTGCACACCAATTGTACTGGATCCAGAGAGCAGAATGGGTTCAATTGAAGACATGAGCTTGTGATTCGGCAAGAGCCATGCGACATTCGTACCATTCCATCAACAATCCATTCTCCTCCTTGAATAAAAAGGAGAAATCCCACTCGAAGGAAATGAACTTATCATCGATTTCTAGCGACTCCTCGATACGTGTATAATACGTGACTCCCTGAGCGCCGGGGTTGCATCGACCGCACCAGGAAGGACGATGGCTCATGTGTCTGGCACCAACATCTTTAGACCACAGGAACCGATAGTTCAGACGTTCCAGGATATCCGGCAGATCCAGGGTGGCCAGGTAAGGTTCCCGGTAGACATAGTCAGCAAACACTTCCAGATCAAGATGGATACAGGCCTGATGAAAGGCTTCCTTGAATGCGCCGGCAAACGCTGAAGGTTGAAGATGTACCGGGTCTGGAAAGACTACTTGAATAGGATCCCATTCCCTTATGATCTCTTGTGCCGAGGTTGTATGACGTCCCATATGCGTAGGGGTATTTATGGCCTGATCCTTCTCCTCACCTCCACCCAAACCGGCAGATGATCACTGATCATTCGTGCTTCTTCCAATCGGTTGCAATCACCCACAAAGTCCAGGACACCGGACCTCACCAGCTCGAAGGCAGGAGGAAAGAAGATATTGTCGATGCCGTGATTCCTGTACTGACCTCCGGCGCAGTCCCGCTTCAAGGTGGTGAGCTGGCCTTCCACGGCAAACCGATACCCTTCCCTTCGCAAAGGATTGAACACGGTATGGTGATCCACCACATTCCAGTCGGCCATGAAGATGACGGGAGTATCCCCGAACGCAGTTGCCAGAGAACGAATCTCCTTGATCTCCCGTTCCGGTTGCCTGTCATGAGGCACGGCATGAAAATTGACCAGAACCAGGTCACCTGCCTTTGTCCGGAAATGAGCCACGAAAGGTTCCCGTACGACCAGATCAGCGAATTCGCCGACGAGGCCAGGACGCCCGACAAGACTGGCCCGGGAGGTCTTCCACAAATAGGCATAGCGCTCCGATTCATGGGCCGTGCCCGTGGTCGGATCACTGTACACATAATCCCAGTCAGCCCCGGTCCGGTCGAGCGCATCGGCCAGCCGGGCTACGGCCTGTACGCCAGCAGGGTCCTTGCCCACCACCTCCTGTACAGCGACAATATCAGCGTCCCGCAGGATCCTGGCCATCGCACCGATCTCCGCGTCGCTTTTGGACCGGCCCATGGTCTGGATGTTCCAGGTCACCAGCGAGAGGGATTGCCCCCGGGCCGGCCCGAGCAGGACAACCAGCAGGAACATGATGGAGAGGCTGACTTTTTTCATGATTCAGGGATTCAGATCAATGAATTCAAAAGGCACTTCGGATGTCCAGCTATCGCTCTTGCTCCCGCCCAACTCCACAGGGAGATCCATCTTAGCTGCCAGATCAAAGATACCATCCAGGGACGCATATGCCCAGGACCCGGTCAACTCCGGAATGCCGGCCAGCCGGTCCGGGATATCCGGAAGCATCTCCCCGGCAAACCTTGGGCCCAAGGTGCTGAATACCTCCTTGAGCTCTTCGGCCCATTGTTCGAATGCCGGCGGGATCTGCCCATCCGGACCCGCCCATGTGACGGTCTGAACAGCGGAGGAACCGATCTGACTGGAAGCGATCAGGTCAAACCGGACCCTTGCCCCGGGTACCAGAAGCTCCTCAGGAGGTCTGACCGTCCAATGGACGGTCTCCTTCCGGGGGATGTCGTACATATCCGCAGGGATAAACTCATCACTGGTTATCCGCAGACCCTGTTCATTGACAAGGATATCCCCTGAGGCGAACCGGTGGAACTGGTGTCCTCCGGTATGATCCCGAATGATCTCCATCAGCCTTTCGTCAAAAAGATCGGGCAGATCCTCGCAAACGTCCTTCAGCCTGTTGATGAACCCTTCAGGTTGTTCGAGATTCACGTAGTAATCCCCTTCATCACTCCAGATACCTTTCAGTGGATAGGCCTGCAGGGCATCCCTCACCTGTACAGGAAAGGTCATGTAGGGCAGATCCTGGAGTTGTTCGATACTGATCATGGCCTGAGGTTTATTTATGGGAGAATAGGGTCCTCGTTGTCGTCCTGTGCAGGAAGATCACCCGGTTTCTGGTTTTCATTAAAATACTGCCTCTTGAGGTCCTCCGGATCGTAGTTCATGCTCATCTTGTAAGAAAAGGCCGCCCGGGAATGACGCTCCCTGGCCCACATTTCCCTGGCCCCCTTCTCGTCGGAACGCCATTGCATATGATTGGCGATACTGAGGTCAGCTGCCATGCGAGCTACATCGTGGTTCGCCCCGATATAGGAAAAGGTCCAGTTGCCCTTGCCCAGCCGATCGACGAGATCCCGGATGGCTGTTCCGGCATATTCCCGGCTGGCATTTTCCATACCGTCGGTCAGTACCGTGACCAGGCACCAGGTATCCGGTTGGTCCCGGATGGCCTGCTCCAGTTCGGTGCAGCTGAAGCCCATAGCATCGTACAACGGGGTCATGGATTGGGGTCGGTAACGGGTGTTGTCCAGAGGCTGCAGGCTGGCTACCGGCTGGCGGACGATCAGGCTACGGATACCCATGCCATTAAAGGTGACCAACGTGATAAAATGTTGCTGGTCAGGAAATTCCTGCTGGCTGGCCTGAACGGTCTGGATCAGCTCGTTAAATCCGGAAATGGTCTCCTTCTTGATGGATTCCATCGAACCGCTTTCATCCAGGATGATCAGGTTGTGAATGGTCTTTTGCGTTTGGTGTGACATGATGATCGGGTTAATTGGTGAAAAAAAAGGTGGATTTGCTTTATCGTTCAGTTCAGGTCAGGAGCCTGATCGAGATAGAGCGGAGCGGGATCCTGCAGGCCAGGGTGGGTGTCCTGCACCCGCGTCATCCATTCGTGAAGGTTTACGAGGAGGAAGCCACGAGGTGCTTCTGTGCCAGAAGATGCGGCAAACACGATGCTATGGATCAGAGATTCGTAACGCTTTGCGCCAAGGAACAGACGGACAAGGAATGCCAGGTGAGGACGACAGGACAAGCCCAGGTATTCGGGTAGATACAAGGTCAGCAGGAATCGGGGGTGATCATCGGGTGCGTGCACGGCCAACAGGTCCACCCTGACCTCACGGTAGAATACCAGTTCATCGCTCAGGTCTGGAAGTTCCTGAGCACGCGGATCACCGGAGGCTCTACCGAACGTCCAACCGGGAAAGGAGAGACAATCCCGGAACAATTGTTTGTTCCGTCTTTTGGACACCTTGCTTCCGTCATCCCAGATAACCAGATGGGCGGATGCGTCACCCTGTTCTACCTTGAGGGAGAATGTGAGTCCTTGATGGTAATCTTGCAAAGCCAGAAACAATTCGGCCAGCAAACGGTCCTGCTCCTCTGGTTGGACATCATTGAGGAAGGAAAGTCCGAATCGAGCTGTATCGAACCAGGTCCAGAATTGATGAGCACGTTGGACGATTGTCATGGGATTTGATTGATTTGTGTCAAAGATGCTCGAACCAAGTGCAACCTAATTGCACCAACATAGGCGGGAGAAAAACATTTCCTTCAGCCTGATCAAACCGGTACCAGATCGATCAACTGTTGCAGTCGTTCGCAATCCTGGCAACCCTGACGGGATGTAGGCGGTCGCTCCTGGGATCGGTACCAATTAGCCTGATGCAACAGGGGTGGTATGATCCCATCCGGATCCAGGGCGAGCCGGACGGCCTGACCTTGAAAATCCAGGGCGAATCCCTCTTCCTTCAGATGGGAGGGCCATACCTCTTCTTCTGTACCGGTCAGTGGTTCAAAATAGATCAGGCCAACCGTCCGGATGGGATGGATATCATGCACCCTGGCGATCCAGGCATAGGCATTCAGCTGCACCTGATACATCGGTAGTAACCGGTCCTGTCCATCGGTATACCTGCCCGTCTTATAATCCACGATCCCGTAGGAGCCATCCGGATATCGTAGGATCTCATCCGGCATCCCCCGGAGGGTGATCCCGGTGATCACATCCGTACGCTGGAACCTGGAATAATGGGGTACCGGGATCAGCTCTGCCTCACGGCCGATCGACTGGAAACAGGCAGGAAGGCGATGATGCTCCCGTTGGTAAGCTGCAACGCTTTGCTTGGTATAACTGTCAATACTGCTGAAGATCCCGGGAAAGATCTGCCAGGGCAGGGAATGGCCGGTCTTCAGTTTCAGCCAGGAACATCGCGGACAGGCGTCTGGCATGGATAGACTCCCTAGTTGTTTTGCTGAGATATGCATGGAGATCAACAGATAGGTGTTCAGGAAAATGTGGTAGCACTATTCGTCCATCACTTTCGGGAATAGACCTTGTTGCCTGAGGCATTGATGTAGTATTGGCCCCCTCGCGGTCCGGTCTGGTAGATCCGTGTGGAAGAGGTTGATGGATATGACGGCATGATCGGCGAGCTGGAAGAGAAGGATCGCGAAGAGGACCGCTCTCGCGCTGTCTTCTGGGCATGCTGTTCCTTGGTGAGCAGTTGCATGTTCCACGGTGAATCAGTTCCTCCCTGGAACAAAGGCGTGATATGATCCACCTCATATCCATCCGGCACCCGGTCCAGGCCGAGGCTTTCCAGAAAGGTCTGCCGATTCGCACTGCTGCGCTTGACCTTGGGCAAACCCGTGCTCTCGTAGGTATCCCCAAATAGATATTCCGTATCCCCTACGGAATAAGTGGATTGGGCATTGGCTTGTGCCAGCAAAAAAACGAGAGGCAACAGGAGGAAAAAGAATGACTTGTTCATGGTGAATTGATTTTGTTGACACAAGGGTAGATCTTGATAGTGCAGTATATTTGCACTATATTTATCCGGTCTTAAAACAAACCAGATGTCGACCAATCTCCACGCCATGATCCGCTACCGCATCCTGGATACCTGCTTCCGGGAGCGTCGCCATAACAAGAGTTGGGAAGAGCTTGCTCAAGCCTGCGGGGATGCCTTGCGGGAATATCAGAGCAGCGACACCAAAGATCCTTCCCGCCGGACCATATTCGGTGACATGGATACCATGAAGAGTGGCAAGCTCGGTTATGAAGCGCCGATCGTCCATTCCAGAAAATTGGGATATCATTACAACGATCCGGATTTCTCCATCTCCAAACAACCCCTGACCGCTGAGGACAGGACCAATCTGGCTGATGCCCTGTTCATTCTCAAGCAGTTCAGAGGATTCAGTCACCTGGAGGGAATGGATGGGGTGATCACCCATCTGGAACACGGCATTCTGGGAGAGGCCAGCCCCTTCAAGGAAGCCTTGCAAATGGACCAGGCCCGGCAATTCAAGGGATTGAAATGGATCGACAGCCTGCTCCAGGCGGTGCGGGCCGAACAGCGTGTCCGTCTGGTCTACCGTCCCTTTAACTTCCCCGATGCCTATTCCACGGAGGTCAGTCCCTACCTGCTCAAGGAATACAACAACCGCTGGTTCCTCGCCGGGTATGACCACGGCAATGACCGTATCCAAAACTACGGGCTGGAGCGGATCGAAGATCTCACACGCCTCGAAACAGCCAATTTCACCTGCCCCGTCAACCTTCGGGAGCACTACCGACAGGTGGTCGGTGTGACCGTGCGGGCAGATCGCGAACTGGAACGCGTGGTCTTTCGAGCCATCCAGGAGCAGGCCTTCTACATCAACACCAAGCCTATTCATCACTCCCAGCGCGTATTGTCCGTCGCTCCGGAAAGTACCACCTTCGCGATCGATGTCATTCCCAACTTTGAGCTGGAAAGTATCCTGCTTTCCTATGGCGAGCGGATCGAAGTGCTCGAACCGGAGAGTCTGCGATTGCAGATGAAGGAACGGTATGAACAGGCCGCTCGCTTGTATGCAGAATGTTCGGAATAAGCTCCGCCTCGGACTTACCAGATTCCTGTGTTCCTTTGTTCCAGGATTGGCGTTCGGTTTCAGGCGCCTGGCGGTTCAATGTTCAAGGAGCGAGCCTGGCGGCTCGTCTGTTCAAGGTTTAAGGTGATGGACGTTGAACCCTGAAGAACCCATCCTTCAGGTGTGCTTTTTACTTGCCGGAGAATGGTTCCTGTGTTCCTTGGTTCCAGGTTGGATTCTTGATTGGTAGACGGTTTCAAGCGCCTGGAGGTTCAATACACCATAGACTTTGAACCTTAAACCGCGTGCTCGTCAGAGCATCGCTTGAACCTTGAACCGTCAGGTTATTTACAGGGCGTACGGCCAGTATCACTCACAACTCCCGCGCCGCAAACGTATCGCCCTGACGCATGTCCCCGGTCTTCATGCCAAGGGTGAGCCAGCGCATCCTTTGCTCCGAACTGCCATGGGTGAAGGACTCCGGGACCACATACCCCCGACTGCGCATCTGGATGCGATCGTCACCGATCGCCTGGGCCGCAGTCAGCGCCTCTTCCAGGTCACCCTCCTCCAGAAAATTCTTCATCTTCTGGGCATGGTGGACCCACACGCCAGCCAGGAAGTCTGCCTGGAGCTCCAGCCGCACGGACAGGTCATTGGCCGCTGCCTGGGGCAGCCTGGCTTGCTGCTGACTGACCTGCCCCGTGATGCCCAGCAGATTCTGCACATGATGCGCCACCTCATGGGCTACCACATAGGCCATGGCAAAGTCGCCACTGGCGCCAAACCGATTCTTTAGTTCCTGATAAAATCCAAGATCGATATAGACCTTCTGGTCGGCCGGACAGTAGAACGGGCCCATTGCCGAACTGGCATAACCACAAGCCGATCGGTCCTGGTCCGTAAACAGGACGAGGGTCGGATGCGGATAGCTTCTTCCCAGTTGTTCGGGAAACAACTTGTCCCACACATCCTCGGTGTCCTTTAGCACCACACCTACAAAGGCGGCCAGTTCGTCATCCGCCGTGCCAGCCTGCTGAACACCGCCGGCTTCCGTGGCGACACCTCCACCTCCTCCCTGGAATTGGGACAGCAACTGGGCGGGATCCTGCCCCAGCAACAGGCCAATAATGATGATCAGGATCGAACCGATCCCGAGTCCGGCACCCACTTTCTTCGCACTGGTGCCTTTCCGTCGATCATCAACATTCTGACTGGATTCTCTGCCTTGCCATTTCATGTGCGTATCAATTGTTCATCCGAAGATAAGGCCCACCCCGGATTCCCCATTTCCCTGCCTCAATTTTCCGTTATCTTGCAGCCTAACCACCCCTCTTTTCATGGCTGATAAAAAGCTATTCCTCCTCGACGGGCACGCGCTGGTCTACCGCGCCCATTTCTCATTTATCGCCCGACCACTGATCAACTCCAAAGGCTGGAACACCTCTGCCGTGACCGGATTTGTGAACACGCTGTGGGACATCATGCAGAATGAAAAGCCCACCCATCTCGCCGTATCCTTCGATCTCTCCGGCCCCACCTTCAGGCATGTCATGTATCCGGAATACAAGGCGCAACGCGAAGAACAACCTGAAGATATCAGCTTTGCCCTGCCCTGGATCCGGGATATCATCCGGGCCTGGCATATCCCGGTCGTCGAGCTGGAAGGCTATGAAGCCGACGATGTGATCGGCACCCTGGCCAAGCAGGCCGAAAAGGAAGGGTTCACCGTCTATATGGTCACCCCGGACAAGGATTACGGCCAGCTGGTGTCCGACAAGGTGTTCATGTACAAACCCTCCCGCCAGGGTAATGGCGTAGAGATCCTCGGTGAGAAAGAGATCTGCGAGATCTGGAATATCCAGCATGTCGACCAGGTCGTGGACATGCTCGGCCTTCAGGGCGACAGCGTGGATAACATCCCCGGCGTGCCGGGCATTGGCCCGAAAACCGCTGCCAAACTCCTGGAAGAGTTCGGCTCGGTGGAAAACCTGCTGGAAAACGCCGATCAGGTCAAAGGCAAGAATGGCGAACGACTGGTCGAATTTCGCGATCAGGCCATCCTGTCCAAGACGTTGGCCCGGATCGACACCCAGGCACCGATCACCTTCGATGCCACTGACTTCAATCTCGACCCACCTGACCGGAAGAAACTCTCCGAGCTGTTTCGCGAACTGGAGTTCCGCTCCCTGGCCAACAAGATCCTTGGCGAAGAACAGGTCCAGTCCGGACATCAGGGCGATCTGTTCGGCGGGGAGGTCACGGTCAGTGATCCTGTCCAGGCACCCGCCGCCCATTCCGTAGCGACCAGCAATATCCATTCCGTCGGCCATACCTACCATCTTGCAGATACACCCGCGAAACGAAAGGACCTGATCAACAAACTGAATGCCGTAAAACAGATCTGTTTCGACACGGAAACAACCGACGTCGATGCCATGCTCGCCGAGATCGTGGGCATGTCCTTCGCCATCGAACCCCATGAAGCCTGGTACGTCCCTGTGCCAGCTGATCAGGAGGACGCCAAAAAGCTGGTCGCCGAGTTCAAACCGATCTTCGAAAATCCCGGAATAGCCAAGATCGGCCAGAACATCAAATACGATGCGGAGATCCTCAAATGGTACGATATCAACCTTCAGGGCGAGTATCTCGACACCATGGTGGCCCACTATCTACTGGAACCCGATCTGCGGCACGGCATGGATTACCTGGCTGAAACGTATTTGAAATACCAGCCTGTCAGCATCACCAGCCTGATCGGAAAAAAGGGGGTGCGCCAACTGTCCATGCGGGATGTAGAGGTTGAAAAGGTAGCCGAATATGCCGCAGAGGATGCGGATATCACCCTGCAATTGTACCACTACCTCTGGCCCCGGATCCAGTCTGAAAACCTGGAGAACCTGTACAACACCATGGAAGGTCCGCTGATCCGTGTCCTTACTGAAATGGAATTCAATGGGATCCGCCTGGACAGTGATTTCCTGGCAGCCTATTCCATCGAACTCGATAAGGAGATCCAGGAAACGGAGCGCACCGTCTACAAGATGGCCGGATCGGCCTTCAATATGTCTTCCCCAAAACAGGTGGGTGAGATCCTCTTCGACCGGATGAAGATCCCCTACCGATGGAGCAAGACCAAGTCCGGCCAGTATAGTACGGATGAAGAGAAGCTGACCGAACTGGCGCCGGACAATCCCATTGTCGACCAGATCCTGCGCTATCGCGGACTGACCAAATTGAAATCCACTTATGTCGATGCCCTGCCCAAAATGGTCAATCCACGTACCGGGCGCATCCATTCCTCTTTCAACCAGACTATAGCGGCTACCGGACGGCTCAGCTCGAACAATCCCAACCTGCAGAATATTCCCATCCGAACCGAGGAAGGCAGGAAGGTCCGGGAAGCCTTCATCCCCCGCGATGAAGATCATCTTCTGCTGGCGGCCGACTATAGCCAGATCGAATTGCGACTGATCGCCCATATCAGTGACGACCAAGCGATGCTGGCGGCCTTCCAGGCCGGTCATGATATCCATTCCGCAACCGCAGCCAACGTGTACGGGGTTCCCCTTGAGGAGGTGACAAGTGATCAGCGTCGCAATGCCAAGACGGTCAATTTCTCCATCATTTACGGGGCCGGTGCCACCAACCTCAGTCGCCAGCTGAACATCTCCCGCAAGGAGGCCAGCGAACTGATCGAAGCCTACTTCGCCCAATTCCAGGGACTGAAGAACTACATGGAACAGACCGTTGAATTCGCCCGGGAAAAAGGCTACGTGGAAACCTTGCTGGGTCGTCGTCGGTTCCTGAGGGATATCAATTCCAAAAGTGGCCTCGAGCGCAGCAATGCCGAGCGAATGGCCATCAATACACCCATTCAGGGCACCGCAGCCGACATGATCAAAGTGGCCATGATCCGGATCCAGGAAGCCCTTGAAGCCGGCAATTTTCGGACGAAGATGATCCTCCAGGTGCATGATGAACTGGTCTTCGATGTCTACAAGCCTGAGCTGGACAAGGTCAGTCCCCTGATCGAAGACCTGATGAAACATGCCATTCCGAACCTCAAGGTGCCCATCCTGGTGGGCATGGGAACAGGCACCAACTGGCTGGAAGCGCATTGATACATAAAGCCGGAGCATGAATCAACAAGATCGGCGCATCTGGATGCGAAGGATCGTTCGCGGTACCGGCCTGCTTCTGGCAGGGTTGCTTATCCTGTATTTTATCGTCCGCCAGCAGCAGTTGGCGCGGGCCGTCACGATGGTTGAGAATCGATTTCACCAGCGCATGGGTGGTGTCCTGGATATCCATGAAGCCCGTTTCAGTAACTGGCGCACCGCTGAACTCTCCGGTATTTCCCTCCAGTCGCCTTCCGGAGACACCCTGTTCACCCTGGACAGGATGGCTGTCAAGATCCGATTCTGGCCACTCCTCACCGGGCGGGTGCTTCCTGCATCCGTCACTATGGAAGGAGGGATGGTCAACCTTATTTATTGTGATTCCCTGGAGACCAACTACCTCTGGTTGACCAGTCGAGACACCACCGTTGCCTCGACAACGCGAACCAATCAGGATGTGCATCTGAATGACCGCATCGGATCCATGATCGACCAGGTCTTCCGTTGGCTGCCAGATCAGGTCGACTGGCAGGACCTGACCATCCGATTGGACTATGTCGGGAATATCTATCAGCTTACGGCTGATCAGGTGAGCCTGGACAAGGGAGCCGTTCAGGCCCGTTTTTCGCTGGTCAGTCCACTACTTGACCAGCACGGCGTAGTATCCGGGACGTTGGATCGCCGGAATCGCCAGTTTGACCTGACGCTGTCCGGACAGGATGGCCAATATTTGACCTTGCCCGGCGCCTATGAGATGGGCGGACTGTGGACTGCGCTGGCCGATGCACGCCTTAGTTTGTCGGGATTCCGGACAAGTGGCAGACAATTATCCGTCCATATCGATGGTCGGACAGATCGTCTGCTGATCGCCCATCCCCGGCTGGCCGACACACTGATCACCCTGCCCCTCCTGGCCATGAATACGGCCTGGCGGATCGGCGCTCATGACATTGACCTCGACTCCACCAGCACCTGGACCATCGACCAGGTGACCGGTCGGATAGGTGGCTCACTCCGACTGGATCCCGGTCGGGCACTTGCCATGCAGGTTCGTATTCCACCTGTTCCAGCCCCGGCATTTTTTGCATCCCTGCCCGGCGGGATGTTCGGGCAATTGGAAGGGCTCCAGACAGAAGGCAGTCTGACCTACTCCTTCGACCTGTACATCGATGAGAATGATCTGGACAAGACGGTGCTTCACAGCCGGTTGACGCCTGACCGATTCCGGATCATCCAATATGGCAAGACGGATCTGCGCATGATGAATGGCTCCTTCCTTCATCAGGTCTATGAGGATGATCGACTGGCAGCCCAATTCCTGGTCGGACCGGAAAACCCGGATTTCACGCCACTGGAATCCATCTCCCCTTTCCTTCGGGATGCCATCCTGACCTGCGAGGACCCGTCCTTCTTTTCCCACAGGGGATTTCTGGAGGAAGCCATGCGCGAATCCCTGATCCAGAATATACGGGAGAAACGCTTTGCCCGGGGCGGGAGTACCATCAGCATGCAATTGGTCAAGAATGTCTTCCTGAATCGCAAGAAATTCCTGGCCCGAAAGGTCCAGGAGATCCTGCTGGTCTGGCTGATCGAAGGCCAGCGCCTGACCAGCAAGGAGCGCATGTTTGAAGTGTACCTCAACCTGATCGAATGGGGACCGGGCATCTATGGGGTTCGACAGGCGGCCCAGTTCTACTTCAGGAAGTCGCCCGCCGAGCTGGACCTGGCCGAAGCCATATTCCTGGCCAGCATTGTCCCCAAACCCAAGAAGTATCGCTGGTATTTCGAGGGAGATCAACTGCGTCCCCAGTGGCAGGACTTCAACCGGTTCATTGCCAACCGGATGGCCTCACGAGGCTTGATCCCGCCGGTGGACTCCACCGGATTTACCGGCCAGATCACCCTCCTCGGTCCGGCAGCCAGTACACTGTCCATACCAGACTCAACCGGGATGGATTCCCTGTTGATCCAGCCCCTCGATCTCCTTCCGGCCGACTGGCCTATCACCCAGGATTCGCTGTAAGCTCGACCGGACATCACCGACCGGAATCCGCTATCTTTGACCGATGAACCATTGGATAACCTCCCTCATGCTGGTCCTGGCCGGATCGCCTCTTTTTGCACAGTTTGCCAGCTATACATACGTCACGGATCGGCGGTTTGAGGATCCCACCGATCTGATCGGCTGGCAATTCAGGCCTTCTGAGCTGGAGATCCCTGATGTCCGCAAATCGGCATTTGGACCTGGTGAATACAGCTTCGGTGTCACCCAGAACAACCTGTTCATCGAAGGCCCGGATATCGCGGGCGTGTACAGCATCAACAATATCAATCCGGCAGAGTACGGCTACATCCTCAACCTGATGAATGCCCGCAACCCTACCCTGCAGGGGCATCTCAAGGTCATTCTCAACAAATACCGGCAGGCAGACGCCGTGATCTTCAAGCGTTCGCCGAATGACAAGGAGATCATCTTCTGGTTGCCATTGCTCTCCCGGGCAGAATACGACCAGCGCGGAGCCTGGTATACCGACCGCAGGGAACTGCCCATAGCGGAACCCGACTCGTTGTGGGGACAGTCCATCATGCCGTTCATGGTCATCGACCTGATCGAGAACAAACAGCAGCTCCTCTCTCTGGATGACAGTACGTCCTTCAGGTTTACGCGGGAGATCGTGCATACCTTGAAAAAGAAAAAACTGAAAAAGAAGGAGGTCGATCTGATCGACTCCCTCGAACTGACCATCGAGGACCTGCTGGCCGACAGTGCCCTGCTGGCCGAAACCGGCGCCAGGATCGAGACCGATATCATAGACTACCTCACTTTCAAGACCCGGATCCTGTTCGATGATGGCGGGACAGAATGGGTCAACAAGCGCTATGTGGTGACTGGTGTCAATGAGAAAGAGGACAAGCGAGCACCTGAAGGAGGCGACCGCTACCTGCTGGAGATCACATTGAAGAATGATGACCCCATCTTCCTCTATCTGGACACATGGCATATGGTCAGCCGTATCGAATGGCGGGAAAAGATCTATCTCTCCCGAGGGTATTAGGTCAATGCTGCAGTCTGGACAGCCGCATCCCCGATCTGACTGATCCATTTCCCAACCTGAGGATTTGTCTGGAAGGAGCGGTCTCTTGACCCCCCGTATTCCCTTGGGAAGCGGGATGATGTTCATCCTTGCGAATTCGCCTCATTCCCCGTACTTTACGGGCCTTTTCTGCACAACTCAAGAGAGAAAACCATGCGATACGATCCGATCGACCCCCAGCTGTTCGTCCAGAACCGCCGCCGTTTTGCCCGGGAAATGAAGCCCGACTCCATTGCCATTTTTCATAGCAACGACCAGATGCCGCGAAACGGGGATCAGTTTTTTGAATACCGCCAGAACAGCAACCTGTTCTATCTGTCGGGGCTGGATCAACCGGAGGTTATCGTTGTCCTGTTTCCGGACTGTATCAAGGACGCCTTTCGCGAGGTCGCCTTCATCAAGCGGAGTAACGAAAAGATCTCGATCTGGGAAGGATACAAGTACACCAAGGAAGATGCGCGCAAGGTGTCCGGCATCGACAAGGTGTATTTTCTCGATGAGATGGAAACGGTCCTGCATGAACTGATCCTCCTGGCCAAGAGGGTCTATCTGAATGTGCCGGAGAATGATCGCTTCCAACCAGAGGTGGAATCCAGGGACGCACGCCTCGGTCGTCAGCTCATGGCGAAATACCCCGGTCACAAATACCACAGGGCCCAACCCATCCTGAAGAAGCTGGTCATGATCAAGTCGGATATCGAGATCGGGATCATGCGGCACTGCATGGATATCACAGACAAGGCCTTCCGCCGGGTGCTGCAATTTGTCAAGCCGGGGGTCATGGAATATGAGGTTGAAGCAGAGATCGGACATGAGTTCATCCGTAACCGGGCCTGGCATGGCTATCATCCCATTATCGGATCCGGCAAGAATAATTGTGTTCTGCACTACAATGAAAACAACCAGCGTTGCCAGGATGGCGAATTACTGTTGCTGGATTTCGGAGCGGAATACGCTAACTATTCTGCCGACCTGACTCGGACCATTCCCGTAAATGGCGTCTATTCGGAACGCCAGAAAGCCGTTTACAATGCCGTTCTGCGGGTCATGAAAGAAGCCACCACCATGCTCGTGCCCGGCAACAACCTGACCGACTACCAGAAGGAAGTAGGCCGGATCATGGAGAGTGAATTACTCGGCCTGGGTCTCATCAGCAAGGATGATATCAAGAAACAGGATCCCGACTGGCCGGCCTACAAGAAGTATTTCATGCACGGCACATCCCATCATCTGGGTCTGGACGTCCATGACAGCAATCACCGGTATGACCCGATCCAGGCTGGTATGGTCTTCACCTGTGAGCCGGGTATCTACATCCCGGAAGAAGGATTCGGCATCCGGATCGAGAATGACATCTTGGTTACGGATCATGAACCCGTCGACCTTATGGCCCACATTCCCGTCGAGGCCGAGGAGATCGAAGCCCTCATGCAGGCCACCGTCCTGCAATAGAGCTACGGACGAAACAACCAGCCGTTACTGGCCAACAAGAAGGATCAGACACGGGGCACATCTATTAGCCTCCGAAAAAGGCCAAGACTAAAGAAAACCAAGTGAGACAAGGCATTTCGAAAGAGCATAGCCAGAGCTAAGCGATTGAGGAATAATCCCGAGTACTCGGGATATCACGCAGGTTTTCTTTAGTGAAAATACTCTTAGGATTTGTTTGGCCATTGAGTGAGGTTGATAGATGTGCCCATAAGTCTGGTCCTTTTTTCTTGCCATGAACGATGGAAATCATGCCAACATTCAGTGCATTCAGGGTTTGTGCCGTAATGTTGTATCCGAATTCATCTGATGAACGGGAAACTCGATACAGAGGCATCCCACAACTGTACTGAATGGACTACCAGATCATCGTTGCCAATCTGACCAATCCTACCCTGCTATACTTTGCATTGGGCATTTTGGCAGCTTCCCTTCGAAGTGATCTGGAGATTCCTCCCAGTACCAGTAAATTCCTGTCCTTGTATCTCCTCTTTTCAATCGGATTCAAGGGTGGTCAGGAACTATCTCACAGCACCTTCAGCATGGAGATCGTCTATTCCCTGCTGTTCGGCTTGCTGATCGCGTCCCTCATCCCGGTATACACTTTCTTTCTCCTGAAGAAACGAATGAGTATCAGCGATGCCGGTGCAGTAGCGGCTGCTTACGGATCGGTCAGTGCCGTCACCTTTGTGGCCGCTGCATCCTTCCTCGAATCCCAGGGCATCACGTTTGGTGGTCACATGGTGGCTGTGATGGCCCTGATGGAATCGCCGGCCATTATCGTCGGTGTCATCCTCATCATGTTGTTTGAGACCGATCACCCCAGCAAGGGGAAAATGGGCGAGATCGTCCGGCATTCGTTTACCAATGGCAGCGTGCTGATGATCCTGGGCAGCCTGGTCATCGGGTTGATCGCGGAAGCCAAGCAGGCCGAAGGGATCATGCCATTCACGACGGATATCTTCAAGGGGTTTCTGGCCATCTTCCTGCTGGAGATGGGTATGGTCACCGCCCGGCGGTTTGCCGCATTTCGAAAATATGGTCTCTTTGCTTTTTCAGTGGCCGTTCTCCTTCCCCTGTTCAATGGCAGCGTGGTGGCCGCCGTCACCGGATTGTTCATCCATGATGTCGGCAATCGATTCATCTTTGCCATCCTCGCGGCAGGTGCCTCCTATATCGCTGTTCCAGCAGCCATGCGCCTGGCAGCACCAAAGGCTGACCCGGGTCTGTACATCCCGATGGCCCTTGGCGTGACCTTCCCAGTGAACATTACCGTTGGCATGATGATCTACTACATGATCATCCAGCATACCTGATCGGAACAGGCAGTCATTTTCACGATCTAATCCACCAGGGTCTCCCCGATATCCACCTTTCTGGCCTGCCAGGCAGGAATGAGTGCAGCCAATACCCCGAAGGCAAGTACAGCCAGGAATAACCATCCTTCTGCAGGTAGAAATACCCAGGTATCAAAGGAATAATGCCAGGCATCTTCAAGAAATTGGCCGGATAACCAGACCCCGACGTGGGCGAGGATAATGCCCAGCATACCTCCCGCCAGAGCCAGTAGAAATCCCTCCTGGATGATCAACCGGAACAAACCTCCCGGTGAACTGCCCATCACCCTCATCAGGGCAAGCTCGTAGCGACGTGCCTGGAGTGAGCTGTACAGGCTGACGAAAATGCTCAATCCCGATACACCCAGGATGATCCAGGCCAGGATGCCCAACAAGTCGGTTCCGGCGCCCATCAATGCATAAAGCCGGTTCATCTCCATGGCCGGAGATGCCGCCATGAGTTCGGTATTCTCATTGATATTCCTGGGCAGGTTCAAGGTCAGGTGGTTGCGCACCCGGTACTGGATCAATAACGTAGTGATCTGCCGTTGATCTTGCTCCGGCAGGCCACCTGTCACTTCCTCGGCATGTCCATGATCATGGACCATCCAGACACTTTCCAGTGGGGTCAGCAACAACTGATCAGCGACCGTGCCACTGGGCTCCAGTATACCGACCACCCGAAAGGGGTGGCTGTCCTCATGGGTGAGGTCTGGGTTGTCATCCAGTCCATGCACGCTCTGGAAGGTTTGCCCCACCACCAGCCCGAGGGCCTTGGCCACATTCGCGCCGGCCAGGACATCCATAGGTGCATCAGCCAACTGGCCTTGCCCGATGGTCAATCCATACATGGCCAGGAAAGCCGTATCCGTGCCCACGATACGGTATCCCTGATAACTGTCGCCCAGCGACAGCGGCACAGCCCGCTGGATCAGGGGATGTCCGGGGCGCATGAACGGCCTGACTGATTCAAGGGAGATGTTCCCGGTCGGGGTGTCCAGATGGTACATCCCGGACAGGATCAATTGCAAGGGACTGCCCTTGGCACCGATGACCAGATCGATACCGGCCAGGTTGCGATCCAGGCGATCCGTGATCATCTGATCGAATAGCAATACACCGGCGATCAGGCCGGTGCTGAGTGCCAGCAGGACCAGGTTCAGGACCAGCTGTGAGGGCTTATGCACCAGATGCTTCCAACTCAACCACAAACTATACATGCCGTTCGAGGGTAATGGTATGAGGGATCTGATCCTTGATGCGCTGATCGTGTGTCACAATGATCAATGCCGACCGGCAATCCGCTGCCTGCTCCTGCAACAGATGCAACACCTCCCGACAATGCCGGTCATCCAGGGCACTGGTGGGTTCATCAGCCAGAAGGATATCCGGCCGATTGATCAGGGCCCTGGCAATGGATATCCGCTGTTGCTCGCCCTGACTGCAATGCCGGGGGTAAGCGTTGAGGCGATGAAGCAAACCAAGCTTGTCCAAAAGTGCGTGAATTCGGAGCAGATCGACTTCCTTTCCGGCCAACCGCTGGGCCAGGGCAATATTCTGTTCGACATTCAGGGCTTGCAGGAAGTGCGGGGTTTGAAAGATCAGTCCAATGTGCTGCCCCCGGAATTGGTCGCGCCTGACCTTTGGAACATCCTGCAACATGGTGCCATGGATCCGGACCGAGCCGGTGTCCGGTTGCCTCAACCCGGCCAGCAGTTGGAGCAAGGTAGATTTTCCGGTTCCCGATTCACCGAGGATCAACAGCTGATCGCCCGCATCACATCGAATATCCGGAAAGGAAATGGACGCCCCCCCGGGATAATGAAACGAAAGTGATGAAGCCTCGATCATGGCCTAAAGATAGGTCACTACACCTGACCCCATCTTACCATCCAGCTGAATTCATCAACAGTTGCCGATCTTCTTGCAGCTATCCCTCATCCAGAAGGTTGTCATACTTATAGATGGGATGATCCAATTCACCATTTGGTTCCAGATCGACCAATGGCTTGATCACACCGTCATCCAGGGCATAGACCCAGCCATGCAGGTGAGGTCCGTTCCGCTTCTGCCAGGCTTTCTGGATGATGGACGTTTTGGCCAGGTTGTATACCTGCTCCATGATGTTGAGTTCGATCAACTTGTTGACCCGGGCATCCCCTTCAGGCAATTCTTCAATTTCTTGCTGATGGTAACGGTAGACGTCCTTGATATTGCGCAGCCACTTGTTGATCAACCCGTAACTCTTGTTCGTCATGGCAGCCTTGACACCCCCACAGCCATAATGCCCGCACACGATGATATGTTCGATCTCCAGTACCTCGACAGCATACTGAAGGACACTGAGCAGGTTGAGGTCGGTATGGAGAACCAGATTGGCCACATTCCGGTGGATGAAGATCTCACCGGGTTGGGTCTGGGTGATCTCGTTGGGCGGTACCCGACTGTCGGAACAGCCGATCCACAAAAATTTGGGTTTTTGGATATCTACCAGCCGATGGAAATAGTTGGGGTCTTCAGCAACACGCTCGCTGGCCCAGGCCTTGTTCTCGAAAAGAAGCTGTTCGAATACTTTCATGATGGTTTCAGGTTATCCAGAAAGAGATAGGGGGACTGCGGAAGTTGCTTGATCTTGACGGTGATATTGTTCTCGATGGCCACGATCAGAAAATCATTGATGATCTCCGCATTGTCCAGGTCGACAAAGGTCACCTTACTGAGGTCGATCAACAGGAAACTGTTCTCCGGGATCATGGAGAGCTGCCGCTTGAGCTCCCATTTATGCACGAAAGAAAGATCCTTGCGCACCCGCAAGAGGTAGTTGTTGCCATCCTGGAACACCGAAATGGCAGAATGGAAATTGGACCGAACGATGAAGAAAGCACCCACGACCAGACCGATCAATACGCCGGTGAGCAGGTCCGTGAAGAGGATCGCCAGAATGGTGACCACATAGGGAATAAAGTGTGCCCATCCCTTCCTGTACTTGCGAATAAAGATCTGGGGTGCGGCCAGCTTATATCCGATCACGATCAGGATCGCCGCCAACGCAGATAGTGGAATGAGATTGAGAAAGGCCGGGATCAAGGCCACACAGGCCAGGAGTAGCAAACCATGGCTGATCGCAGATAGTTTGGTCTGGCCTCCCGAACTCACATTGGCAGAACTTCTGACGATCACCGATGTGACCGGAATACCCCCCAACAGGCCGGCAACCATATTGCCTGCCCCCTGGGCAAACAGTTCCCGATTGGGAGGGGAGATCCTGCGATGAGGATCCAGTTTATCCACGGCTTCGATGTTCAACAAGGTCTCCACACTGGCGATCAGCGCGAGCGTCAGTGCAGTTGTCCACACGATCGGCATCCCGATGGCACTGAAGTCCGGAAAGGTGAACTGACCGAAGAACTCCTGGGCCGTGGCTGCCACGGGCACCTGGACGAAATGCTCTGCCTCGATCGCCAGGTCGCTGAAAAACCGTTGATAGAACAGGGAGGTGGCAATGCTGAACAGCACGACCACCAGTGGACCAGGCACCAGGCTCAGCCATTTCCCCTTGTTGATCCGGCCACTGTCCCACCAGAAGAGAAAGACCAGGGAAAGCAGGGAGATCAGGAATGCTCCTAATGAAAGACTTTCCGAGGCCAGATGGACGAGTTCCGAAAAGGTATTGTAGCCGTCCTGCTGGCGAAACGTCTGGTCCCCCAGCCAGTCCTTGTCATAACCCACCGCATGGGGGATCTGCTTGAGGATGAGGATGATCCCGATCGCGGACAGCATTCCCTTGATCACCGCTGTAGGAATAAAATTGCTCAACACCCCGGCACCCAAACCGGCAAAGGCCAACTGCAACACACCGGCCAGACATACAGCCAGCAGAAAGATCTCGAAGGTAGGCAGGCTCTGGATGGCTCCCAGTACGACAACGGCCAGTCCCGCTGCCGGACCGCTGACACTGAGTGGTGATCCACTGAGGGCACCGACCACCAAACCACCGACGATCCCGGAGATCAATCCCGAAAACAAGGGCGCTCCGGAAGCCAGGGCGATCCCCAGGCAGAGCGGCAGCGCCACCAGGAAGACCACCACCGATGCCGGAATATCCTTCTGCCAATGCGAGAAAAAAGAGGTAGCCCTGTTCATCATCCAGTTGTCTGTTTCGGAAAGGTAACATTCCCTGCGCTCACCTCTCCATCGAACGAAAATCTCTTATACCGTTCTAACCCGTTTCTAATCTCGAGCGAGAACGCCAGCCGTTCTACCTTTGTCCCATGAGCCTGAAAGCCTGTTATCTGCGAGGCGTATCAGAAGCCGGTTGCGATGAGGCAGGCCGGGGTTGTCTGGCCGGACCCGTTGTCGCCGCAGCGGTCATTCTGCCGGCCGGATGGCATCATCCGCTGCTCAATGACTCCAAGCAGCTTTCCGAACGGGACAGAAATACGTTGAGACCCCTCATCGAGCAATCTGCCCTGGCCTGGGCCGTGGCCATGTGCACCGTGGAAGAGATCGATCAGATCAATATCCTCCAGGCGTCCATCCAGGCCATGCATCGGGCCATTGGCAAGTTGGATCACCAACCCGACCATCTGCTGATCGACGGCAATCGTTTCAAACCTTATCTGGGCATTCCTCATACCTGCATCGTCGGCGGAGACGGATTGTACCGCTCCATCGCTGCCGCTTCGGTCCTGGCCAAGACCTGGCGTGATGAATGGATGCTTCGGCATCATGCCGATTTCCCCCATTACGGATGGCAGGAGAATAAGGGCTATCCCACGGAGGTCCATCGATCAGCCTTGTACGAACATGGCCCCAGTCCCCACCATCGGATGACCTTCAAACTGGATGGGATCACTATCCGCGACCGATTTCCAGACGGTCCCCGCAGGGAAGCCTTACCTTCGCCCTAAAGGCAAAGACATGATGCAGATCGGAATCATTGGAAGCGGAGCCATGGGCTCCGGCATCGCACAGGTAGCCGCCACTGCTGGCCATACCGTCGTCCTGTACGACACCAACCAGGAAGCCCTGGTTCGGGCCCGGACCCAACTGGAGCACATCCTCCATCGTCTGGTCGAGAAAGGCCGGATGACTGGTCAGGAAGTAACGGACATTCTCCAGCGACACCAGTTCGTCGACACCATGGATGCCTTCCGTGAATGCGGTCTGGTGATCGAAGCCATCGTCGAGAATCTGGACATCAAGCGATCGGTGTTCCAAACCCTGGAATCGATCGTGACCAGGGAAGCCATTCTGGCCACCAATACCTCCTCATTGTCCATTGCGTCCATTGCCGCGGCCTGCCAGGCTCCCGAGCGGGTCATCGGACTTCATTTCTTCAATCCGGCGCCCCTGATGAAACTGGTGGAGATCATCCCGGCCCTGCAGACGGATCCCGGCCTGCCATCTACCCTTCACCAGCTGATGCTGTCCTGGGGCAAGTACCCGGTGCAGGCCCGGGACACCCCCGGCTTCATCGTCAATCGGATCGCCAGGCCCTTCTACAGCGAATCCATCCGCATTCTCGAGGAAGGCCTGGGCACCAAAGAAGAGATCGACACGGCCATGAAAACCATCGGTGGCTTCCGGATGGGACCCTTTGAACTCATGGATTTCATCGGCCATGATGTCAACTATGCAGTCACCGAATCCGTCTGGACAGCCTGCTATTTCGAACCGCGCTATCAACCTTCCTTTACCCAGCGTCGCCTGGTCGATGCCGGCTGGCTGGGTAGAAAATCGGGCCGGGGATTCTACGATTATCGGCTGGGAGCATCGCCGGTGGAGACCACTGGGCCCGGAGATTCCGAAAAGCTTCGCCGGATCTATGAGCGCATTGTGGTTATGTTGATCAATGAAGCGGCCGATGCCCTGTACTACAACATCGCCAGCCGGGACGACATCGATCAGGCCATGACCCTGGGTGTCAATTACCCCAAGGGCCTGCTCCGCTGGGCCGATGAATGGGGCATCGCCACGTGCGAAGCCCGTATGGACCGGTTGTTCAACAATTATCACGATCCTCGGTACCGATGCAGCCCCATGCTGAAATCCCTCGCCCAGCAAGGTGAACGCTTCTATCCCAATGAAAATATCTGATCATGACCAATGAGACCAGGCCCCTGGCCACCCGGGTAGTCGATGTCATGATGGAAGGAGATGCCTTCAGCCAGTGGCTGCAGATCGAACGGCTGGAAGAAGGGCCGGGCCATTGCACCCTGCGCATGATGGTCAGGGAGGAAATGGTCAATGGTTTCCGCATCGCTCATGGAGGCATCAGCTATGCCCTGGCCGACAGTGCTCTGGCCTTCGCCTCCAATGCCCATGGGATCAAGGCCGTTTCCATTGAGACCTCCATTTCCCACTTGCGGCCGGTACAGGTCGGGGATATCCTGACCGCCATGGCCACGGAAGACAATCTCGGCAAGCGCACCGGCGTCTACCGGGTGGAGGTGATGAACCAGCATGGCCGGCTGGTCGCCCTCTTCAAAGGCACGGTATTTCGTGGGGGAGACCCCTGGTTTCCGGAGGAGATCTCCTGATCGACTATCTGGTTGGCAGATCCGATTGGCCGTATCCACCCTCCAGTCGGGTCCGAAGCACCTCTTTCTGGTCGGCAGGGAGGAATGCCGCTTGCAGCGCCATCCGGTTCACCGTGAGGAAATCGCGTTGTTCCCACCCGAAGGCCTGGGCCACCAGGGCGTATTCCCGGCTCAGGGTCGTGGAGGTCAGGCCCCGTCCATCGGTATTGATACTGAGCGATACCCCCGCCCGGTAGAGCCGATCGATCGAATGTTCAGACAGTCGCGAAAACACCCGGGTTTGCAGATTGCTGGACGGGCAGACCTCCAGGTGGATCCGGTGACGCGCCAGCGTGGCCACCAACCCGGAGTCCTCGATACTGCGCACCCCATGACCGATCCGCCGGACACCGAGGAATTCCAGGGCATCCTCCACACTGTCTGCGCCCCGGGCCTCTCCGGCATGGGCTGTACAAGGGATACCTGCTTCCGCCATGGCCCGGAATGCCGGGATGTGTGGATTGAGGGAAAAGGCCTCATCGCCCGCCAGGTCCATCCCCACGACTCCCTGGTCGGAAAACTGCCGAACCAGATCTGCGGTCTGCATGCTTTGTTCGACCGTAAAATGCCGCAGCGTGCACAGCAACAACCTGGCCATCACCCCGGTCTCTTCTTCCCCTTCAAGGATCGCCTCACAAGCTGCTTCGACCACCTCTTCGGCGCGGAGTCCTCCCGCCAGGTGAAGCAATGGGGCAAACCGGATCTCCGCATAGATCACCCCGTCCTCCTTCAACTCACGGATGAGCTGCCGAATGGCCATGGTCAGATGCTCCCCTTGCTGCAACAACGCGATCGATGATGCCGGGTATCGAAGAAAGTCGGTCAGGTCCCGGCATACGTCCGGGGCGACGTAATCGGATCGGTATGCCGATTCCGTCAAGCCGGGATGAAGACGGACCGCGTTCAGAAAACTGAGTGAGGTATCCAGATGAACATGCAGCTCGATCTTGGGCAGATGGTGAAAGGATATGACACTGGAAGGTCCCACCCCTCAAAGGTGCGTTTTCTTCCGAATTGTCGCCAGCATATCCTCGACTCCACCTGAAAATCACCGTATATTGGGCCCTTTCTGGAAATAACCCTCAACATGGCAAAGATCAAAGTAGCTAACCCGGTCGTCGAACTGGATGGCGATGAAATGACCCGGATCATCTGGTCCTTTATCAAAGACAAACTCATCCTTCCCTATCTGGATATCGATATCAAGTATTTCGACCTCGGGATGGAATACCGGGATGAGACCAATGACCAGGTCACGGTCGATGCCGCGGAAGCGATCAAGAAATACAATGTCGGGATCAAATGTGCCACCATCACGCCGGATGAGGCCCGGGTAGCCGAATTTGGCCTGAAAAAGATGTGGAAGAGCCCGAACGGCACCATCCGGAACATCCTGGGTGGAACGGTCTTCCGCGAACCGATCGTGTGTGAGAATATTCCCCGCCTGGTCCCCAACTGGACTGCACCCATCTGCATTGGTCGTCACGCCTTTGGCGATCAGTACCGGGCCACGGATTTCGTCACCAAAGGCAAGGGAAAACTGACCGTGAAATTCGAAGGTGAGGATGGCACGGTCCAGGAGTTCGAGGTATACAACTTTGATGGCGACGGTGTGGCCATGGCCATGTACAACACCGATGAGAGCATTTTCGGATTTGCCCGTTCCTGCTTCAACATGGCCCTGTCCAAGGGCTGGCCCTTGTACCTCAGCACCAAGAATACCATCCTCAAGAAATACGATGGCCGCTTCAAGGATATCTTCCAGGAGGTCTACGAACATGAGTTCAAGTCAACGATGGATGCGGCCGGCATCACATACGAACATCGCCTGATCGATGACATGGTTGCCTCGGCGCTGAAGTGGCATGGCAATTTCGTGTGGGCCTGCAAGAACTATGACGGGGACGTGCAAAGTGATACCGTCGCCCAGGGATTCGGATCCCTCGGCCTCATGACCAGCGTACTGGTCACCCCTGACGGCAAGACGGTAGAAGCCGAAGCCGCACACGGTACGGTCACCCGGCACTTCCGCATGCATCAGCAGGGAAAGAAGACCAGCACCAATCCGATCGCCAGCATCTTCGCCTGGACCCGCGGCCTGGCTCACCGGGGCAAGCTCGATGACAACCAGGACCTGATCCGGTTTGCCGATACCCTGGAATCCGTATGCATCGACACCGTCGAAAGCGGCAAGATGACCAAGGACCTGGCTGTCTGCATTCATGGCAGCAAGGTGACGTCTGATCAATATCTCACCACCGAGGAATTCCTCGATGCCCTGGACAACGAACTCCGGTCACGACTGACCCGTTGATCGATGGGTCTCTGATCCACCACTTGAAAAAAGGCCGATCCGGATTCCGGATCGGCCTTTCTGTTTCCTTTCCCTGAATTTGCTCCTGGCGGTTGTCGGTGAAGACGCTCCCCTTACCCTGTCATCCATACTGATTGTTCATGCCGGTGTCTCACCGCTTGGCTCATTATGTTAACAATCTTCTAGGTTCAACCCCTCCGGGGTTGGGTGGATATATCGCACAGAAACCCCGGGTTCCACCCGGGGCTATTCATATTGAACCCCTCCGGGGTTCGACTTACGGGCCTATAGGGATGTGGGAGTGAATGGTACAAACCCAGACCGATCGATACTCCCTGTGATAGACCTACCAACTGACCATAGGAGAATGAATGCCCTAGAATTGCTCCAAACCTGGACAGGCCCTGTAGGGGCCAAACATGTATAGCAGTCCCTCTAACTTTGAATCGGCCCTGTAGGGGTCGGACCAAATGGCTCCCCCTTCGATCCAGGCAAGGTGTCGCCCTTACAGGGCTCATCTATGCAAAATCGAGTTGGCTATACTTCTGGCGCACCTACAGGGCGCATCCCCTCTGCCAGAACCATGTTGTGTTTGAACTGATCTCAGGTTCTCTCCACCTTCCAAAGGCAAGGGTCCTTCCTGTTCGCAGAAACTTGAGCAGCTCCATCCTCGGTCCTGGCCACCAGTTTTTTTATTACGCCCCTTCAGGGCTTATCTCAGGTGGTATCATGGCAGGTTGGGCGCTGCCCAACCCTGATGGATCACGCCCCTTCAGGGCTTTTCCGTGCCCATCATCATATAGATTGCTCATGCCGGTGTCTCACCGGCATCCCGGAGATGAACTGACCATCATGGTCGAACACCTGGCATGACGATTTGGCGGTGTCTCACCGCCTGGATAAACCCAAAGGGGAAGCAACCTGCCTAGCGGCAGGCAAATGACAAATCCCAAATCACAATCCAAAAAATTCCACATCAGTGGTGGCCCTGTAGGGGCCAAACATGTATAGCTGCCCCTCCAACAGTGCATCGGCCCTGTAGGGGTCGGACCAGAGAACGATGTTTCTGTCCTCAGGCAGTTTCCAGAGCAGTCATTTCCTCGAAGCGGATTAGATTGATTCAGGCGCGCAAGTCCAACGACCAGGCCCAGACCGGCCCATCGTCCGGATCGACGATCTCGCCCTGATGGGTGAATCCCAGTCCGCGGAGGATGGCCACGGAAGCATTCTCTTCCGCCAGGGTATGCGCCCGAACGCCGCGAATCGTATCCATCTGCCGCACACGTTCCACCAATCCGGCGGCGCACTCGGTAGCCAGTCGCCGTTGGCGATACGGGGGTGCGATCTCATAACCGATCTCCACCCAGCCCTGCTCATCCGGATATCCCTTGTATCCACAGGTACCGACCACCATCCCCTCCTCCTTCAGGACGGGAAACCAGGTCCACCAACCGGTCTCCTCCGGTCGCGATTGCATCTGGCTGAGGGCGTAGGCCCATGGGTCGGTCCCGAACATCGTCAATTCAGGATGAACCGCAACCTGGAGGTATCGGGCCAGTTCGTCCAGGCTGACCAGGGCTGCCCGAAGATGGACCTCCTGCGCGGGGATCAGGATCAGTCGTTCTGTTTCAACCGGAAAAGGGGTCATCCATTCCATGGCGGCGGTCAATGCTTCAGGCGTTAATAATTCCGGTAATACCGCAACAATCCCGGATCCGTCTCCGCATCCCGGATCTGGTCGAGGAGGGTCTTGATCCGTGCAGCCCGTTCGATATCATTGTCCAGTTCGTGCTGTCGCAGGATGGCCAGTGCACGGAAGGCAGCATACCGACGCATGGTGGTCACCCCGTTGTCGCCCGCATCAGCAGCGAGCCGATCGATCGCCGCATCCTTCTGGCTTTCCGATCCAAATTGAACCAGATCGACAAACGCCTTCATGAAGGAGAGGCGCGGAAATCCTTCCACCTGTTCCCAGGCCGAGGAAAAATAGTCCAGCTTCCCTGGATCCTCCGATTTGGCATACAGGGCGCCACAGATCATGGTTGCCGTCACCGATCGATCAGTGCTCAACGTCCTCAACGCCTGCAAACCGGCCTCCCTGTCCAGGTCGAGCAGGGCATTGATGGCTGCAGACACCACCGAATAGGCCTGATCACCTGCCAGGATGGTTTCGAAGAATGCCTTCGGATCCGGCAGGGGCTGGCCCTCCAGGAGGTTGACCGCACGGGCGCGCACCTCGGAATGTGGATCTTCCTTGGCCATCCGGACCAGTTCGGTGGTCATTCCCGGCTCGACGACATCCATATGTTCCAGGGCCGACAATCGCACCTGCCATTGGGCGTCTTGCCATGGATAGGGTTGCAGGGTGGTCAGCGCGCCTCCCATCTGATCCAGGATCTCCAGGCGCGACCAGACAGAGGGTTGAGCCCGCCAATATGCTGCCGCCGCGGCATCGCTCCAGTCAGCATGCTCCTGCACCATCAGCTGGATCCGGTCAGGGTCCAGGTCCACGAGGATGGGTTCCTCATTCAGTTCCAGTCGAATGTCCTGGACTCGCTGGTCCATCAGGATCGGAAAACGGACGACCCGGTCTTTGGACAGGAGGACATCAACCTCTGTTGGCAGAATGAACAAGGATGCATGGCCCGGTGCCTGTTGCACCTGTTCGAGATGGAGATTCAACGACTTGGTCGAGGGGTCATAGTGCCAATCCCACTGCACGGTCGGGTGCCCCGACTGGTAGTACCACTGGTCGAAGAACCAGTTCAGATCCTCCCCGGTCACCGCTTCCATGGCCAGTCGCAAGTCATGTACCTCGACGGCGGAATACCCATGCCGGGTCAAGTAGGTGGTCAATCCCGCGCGAAAGGCGTTTTCTCCCAGATATTCCCGCAACATGTTCAGCACCAGGCCTCCCTTGTTGTAGGAATGCGCATCAAACATGTCCTCTCGGTCGGCATAATGAAAGTCGACCAGCGGATGGACCCTGCGCTTCGCTTGATTGAGATAGCCGGCCAGCTCATCGCGCCGATGGACCTCCGCCTCTTCCCGGCCGTACTTGAATTCGAGCCAGAGGTACTCGCCATAGTTGGCAAACCCCTCGTTCAATACCACATTGGACCAACTCTCGCAAGTTACCAGATCACCGAACCACTGATGCACGATCTCGTGGGCGCAGATCAGTTCATTGCGGGTCTCATCGATCAGTTCACGTGCCGAGCGCTGCACAAACTCGCCGTAGATGACCGCCGATGTATTTTCCATGGCACCCGACACATAGTCGCGGACGGGCACCTGGGCCAGCTTGGGCCAGGGATAGAGAATGCCCGTATAGTCAGAGAAAAAACTGAGCATGGACGCAGCATCCGGAAAAATGGTCTCCGCATCCGTGGCAAAGGGTTTTTCGACATAATATTCGATCGGGATGCCCTGCCAGGTCTGCCGGCTGATGGCATAATCCCCGACAGCCATCATCATCAGGTAGGGGGCATGGGGCTGATCCATGCGCCAGGTATCCGTTCGGGTACCATCCTCATGTACGACCTGATCGGTCAGCAAGCCATTGGAAAGCGTTTCATAGAACGTATCGACGGTGATCCGGATGGTCTGGGTCATCCGCTCGTTCGGCTGGTCGAAGGTGGGCACCCAGCGACTGTTGGCCTGTGTCTCACCCTGGGTCCACACCTGGGTCGGCTTGTTCCTGTACTTCTTGGTAGGGTTGATGAAATACAGACCCTTGTCCGAGGTGATGGCCGCACTTCCTCCGAGGTCGTTCTCTTCCGGACGAGCGGTATACTCGATCCGCAGCACCAGGGAGTCTCCCGGCTGATATCTCCCCGGGAGGGCAATGGTCAGCTTCTGCCCGTCATACTGATACGGCAGGGTATCTGTCCGGGAGGCCAGCCGCACGTTGTGGATGAGAAAGCCGACCGCATCCAGGGTCACATCCTCCTGGGGATACTGCAGGGGTGTCATGGTCAGGATGGCAGTGGCTGGCGCCTGGCTGTTGGCCCAGTCAAAGGCGATATCCACGTCAATATCCAGCAGGTCCCAGGGCCTTGAGACCGACCGGCGATAGGGGAATGCGGGTGGTGCAGGGTCCATCGGTTCCGCGGTGATGACCAATTCCGGCAGGTCCTGGATATCATCGACGGTCAGGGGGGCGGACTTCTTGCCCACGGCGCAGGACGTGATGGCTGCAGCGAGCAGGAGGAAAAACAGGATGCGATTCATTCGGTCAAATTGGATGCAAAAGTACTGAACGCTTCTCCGGTGGGAAGAGTTGTCGATCATTTGATTCCAGGCAGTTTCGACACTGGTACGTTTAGGAGCACAACGTACAGGGATACCCCTCGTATTCTCCATACTTGCCTCAAATTGAACCCGGACACGCATGATCCCGTTATCCCCCTTACCTTTGCACCGCCATGTTTCCAACCTATGATGTCATCGTTGTCGGCGCCGGTCATGCCGGTTGTGAAGCCGCTGTAGCTGCTGCCAACCTGGGCTCACGTGTCCTGCTGGTCACCATGAACATGCAGACCATTGCCCAGATGTCCTGCAACCCCGCCATGGGTGGTGTCGCCAAGGGACAGATCGTGCGGGAGATCGACGCTCTGGGCGGCTATTCCGGGATCGTCACTGACCGCACCATGGTCCAGTTTCGACTGCTTAACCGGTCCAAGGGCCCCGCGATGTGGAGCCCCCGCGCCCAAAGCGATCGCCAGCGGTTTGCCGAGGAATGGCGGATGATGCTGGAGGCCCACCCCCTCATCGACTTCTGGCAGGAAATGGTCAAGGGGCTCATCGTCAAGGACGGCCGCGCTCAAGGGGTCGTCACCGGCATGGGACTGGAGATCCCCGGCCGATCGGTGGTGCTCACCAATGGCACCTTTCTCAACGGGATCATCCACATCGGTGAAAAGCAGTTCGGTGGCGGCCGTGCCGGCGAAAAAGCGGCTACCGGGATCACGGAGCAGTTGGTCGAGCTCGGCTTTGAATCCGGCCGGATGAAGACAGGCACGCCTCCTCGCCTGGACGGCCGGACCATCAACTACGAGGCGATGGATTTGCAACAGGGCGATGAGGAGCCCGGCAAGTTCTCCTACTCGGACACGCCCCCGCTGGTCGATCAGCTCCCCTGCCATATCGCCTATACCTCCCAGGAGGTACACGACACCCTCCGTACCGGGTTCGATCGGTCGCCCATGTTCAACGGGCGCATCCAGGGCCTGGGTCCCCGGTATTGCCCGTCCATCGAAGACAAGATCGACCGCTTTGCGGACAAGGACCGGCATCAGCTCTTCATCGAGCCCGAGGGACGAAACACCTGCGAGGTATACGTCAACGGCTTCTCCTCATCGCTTCCGGAGGATGTTCAATACAAGGCCATCCGCAAGGTACAGGGCCTGGAGAATGCGAAGATGTTCCGTCCCGGCTATGCCATCGAGTATGACTTCTTCCCGCCTCATCAGCTGGAAATGTCCCTGGAGACCCGGCTGGTGAAGAACCTCTTCTTTGCCGGGCAGATCAACGGCACGACGGGATATGAAGAAGCCGGTTGCCAGGGCCTCATGGCCGGGATCAATGCCCACCGGGCCGTCCGGGAAGAAGCACCCTTCATCCTGCGGCGCAGCGATGCCTACATCGGCGTATTGATCGACGACCTGGTCAACAAGGGCACCAACGAACCGTATCGCATGTTCACCTCCAGGGCCGAGTTTCGCATCCTCCTGCGCCAGGATAATGCGGATGTCCGCCTGACCCCTCTCGCGGCATCCCTGGGCATGAACCACCTGGATGACCGCCTGGCCCGGGTGCGCGAAAAGATCGATTCCGGATCGGCCATCGAGAAGTTCGTCCGTGAGCTGAGCGTCGAACCCGACCAGGTCAATGGCTTCCTTTCTACCCTGGACAGCGCCCCCATCACCCAGAAGGGAAAACTGCACAACATCCTCCTTCGGCCGCATGTCTCCCTGTCCGATCTCGCGGTCATCCTGCCGGACCTGTCCGCATTCCTGGCTCCGTATGACCGGGAATTGCAGGAGTACGCCGAGATCACCATGAAATATGAGGGTTATATCCAGCGGGAACAGGAGATGGTCGACAAGATGAACCGACTGGAGGATATGCGTCTGACCGACGCCTTTGATTATCATCAGCTCACCGGACTGTCCCTGGAAGCGCGCGAAAAACTGAGTCGCCAGCGACCGCGGACCATCGGGCAGGCCAGTCGGATCAGTGGGGTGAGCCCGGCGGATATCTCCGTCCTGCTCATCCATGCGGGCCGTTAGATCAGATCGGATCGATCCGCAGATCGAACCGCTTCCGCAACTCATGTAACATGGGGTTCTTCTCGGCCAGGTGATCAAAGATCTCCCTGGGTGTGGTCGGTGTGTCATCCGACTCATCCCGTTCGGGAGCCTTGGAAGGATCGACTTCCAGCACCATGCCCAGATTCGCGTAGCGAACATGGTCCCGGATAAAGGGCATCAGATTGGTATCCTGCTGGATCATTCCCCGGGCCATCTGGGTGCCCACCACGACAGTAATCCGTTCGCCGGTCAATTTGAGTTCTGCATCCATCAGGAATTGCCGAAGGGACGGCGACTCAGCCTGCCCGGCATAGGCTTCCCAGGCCTCCCGAATACCTTCCTCGGTCAGCACCACCGCCTCCTGCTCCTGTTGCTTGAGGATAAAGGCCTTTTCCAGGTTGGACAGCGATTTCAGGGATCCGCCCACAGGCGACGGCTTGGCCTTGGGCACGGGTACCGTCTTGTCCACCGCGTGATGCTCCGGAGGTGCGGTCTGACCCGCACCCGCCTTGGCGGTCACGGGTTGTGCGGGTGGGGAGGAAACCGGCACTGGTTCCGAAGCCGGAGAACGGGTTTCCGGAGCCTCCTCTTCGGTGGGGCCATCGGAGATCGGTCCGGCCTGGAGGTCAGATCCTTCGTCCTCCATCCGATCCGACGTACGGGTCGGAGGAACGGACGACGTCTCCATCGCTTCTAATTCAGGCTGGGACTTTTTTTTTTCGGCCGCCAGTGCAGCTGATCCAACCTCCACCACATGGTGGATATGGGCCATCTTGATCAGGGCCATCTCGGTATGCAGCCGCTTGTTGCGGGCCAGCGGGAACTGGACATCCGCCTGGTTGGCCAGATGGAGGGCAGTGAGCAGGAATCCGGGGGAAGCCAGGACGGCCTGATCGCGATACCGCTGGTGCCATGTCGCGCTGGTTTCCAGCAGATCCGTCGTCCGGGTGTCCTGGATGACCAGGAGGTTGCGCAAATGCTCGGCCAATCCGTTGATCAGGATATCCCCCTCGAACCCGTTCTGGAAGATCTCCTCCAGGATCACCATGGCCGCGGCATGATCCCCGCCGATCAGGGCATCGACAATGCGGAAGTAGTACTGGAAGTCCAGCACATTGAGGTTGCGGATCACGCCTTCATAGGTCACCTTCCCATCGGCAGAGCTGGCCATCCGGTCGAAGATGGAGAGGGCATCCCGCAAGGCCCCGTCGGCCTTTTCGGCAATGATATGCAGGGCATCTTCCTCGGCGGTGATCCCTTCCTGCTGGCAGATGCCCTGCAGGTGGCTGACCGTATCCGCTATGGCGATCCGTTTGAAGTCGTAAATCTGGCAACGCGACAGGATGGTGGGGATGATCTTGTGCTTCTCCGTCGTTGCCAGGATGAAGATGGCATAGGGCGGTGGCTCTTCCAGGGTCTTCAAGAAGGCGTTGAAGGCCTGGGTAGAGAGCATGTGCACCTCGTCGATGATGAAGATCTTGTACTTCCCCTGCTGCGGCTGGAAGCGCACCTGCTCCACCAGGGCCCGGATGTGATCTACCGAGTTGTTGGAGGCCGCATCCAGTTCCAGGATATTGAACGAGGCGTTGTTGTTGAAGGACTGGCAGGAATTGCAGGCATTGCATGGCTCATGATCCGCCGTCACATTCTCGCAGTTGAGCACCCTGGCCAGGATCCGGGCACAGGTCGTTTTGCCCACTCCCCGTGGTCCGCAGAACAGGAAGGCATGGGCCAGCTTGTCCTGGCGGAGCGCATTCTTCAGGGTCTGCGTGACATGCCCCTGCCCCACCACTTCATCGAAGCGGACAGGACGGTACTTGCGGGCTGAAACGAGGTATTGGCTCATGTCGGAAAAGGAACGCTAAAGTAGGAAAAAAGGCCGAACGCGCCGGGATGGATTCACGGGCATTTCCAGTCCTGGGAACCATGAGGGAAACCATTGAAATGGTTTCCGGTTTCTCAAGTCTTAGACCCCCCAGGGTTAAAACCCTGGGCTACATCGTCTTCGGCATGACATACCCGGCCATCTTCGCGACTTGGCGGTTCTCCTCATCACCTCCTCCACTTCTCGACTCCTACACTCCTCCTCTCAAATCGTCCACCAGAAATTCAGCCGCAGGACCAGGGTCCGCACCCGGTCACGAAACTGGCCCGGTGTATCGTAGCTGTCGGTGTACACCAAAAAGAGGTCAGAGAGAGGAGCAAACCGCCACTGGAAGCGGCTGTTGATATTGAAGATCTCCCGCTGGGTGTTGTACTGGACAAAACTGGTCCAGAAGATATTCCGGGTGAAGGTGATATCCAGCCGTCCGGTCATGTTCAGGATCTCCGCCCGGCCGTAATTCTCCGGAAAATCCAGGTGATTGTAGTTCAATCGGATACCGAAACTGCCGTAGGGCATGACCCGATAGGTGACCCCGGCCTGCCCGGAAAGGATGCTGCCGTTGTAGAACTGCCCCCCGGATGCGCCGACCAGGAAATACCAGGGTCGACGGGAGTCCGTATCAAAAAATGCCCCTCCCTGCAAGAAGGTGTAGTCGGCCGCCGGCAGTGGCTCCCCGTCCGACACGAAGGTGGTGGGAAACAGGAGGTTGATCTGTTCCAGTCGAGACCAGATCTGAAAGAACTTTCGGTCCTTGAAAAAGAAATTATAGGTCAGGGAATGAAGGGATTCGTTCAGTGTGCCATCCGGGTTGAGAATGACCGAATTGATCGCCTGCAACCAGTGGCGGTTGAACCAGGAGCTGGAGGAAGTCGGATAGGTCGACCAGCTCATGTCATTGTAGATCTGGTGATATCCCAGGCGAATGACGGTATCCCGGCTGGCATCGTAATTTTCGATCCTTTGGACGAACCCCATGTCGGCATAGTAATTCTTCCCGGCCCCGGAGTAATTGACATAGCCGTTGAATCGCTGCCCGTTGTAAGCCGTGCCCGTTGTCCAGCAGACCTGCTCTCCCTTGATATCCGGCTTGAAGGAGGCGTGCATGGAGCCCCACACCTCCAGCTTGCCGGATGGCACCCGGTAATTGCCTTCCAACCCGGCGGTGCGGCCATAATCGGCCTCCACGAACTGTCCATCGCTGAAGGCCTGTCGATTGGTGACCAGGGCAGCGATCCTCGATCGACTGAACACCTGCTGGTTGATGGAGATGGCCGAATAATTCTGGGCAGCCGTACTGGCGGATGATCCCGTCTGCATATTGAGGATACCGATCCGGGTATCCGGGGAGACGTTCCCGCTCAGGCGAGCGCCATAGAGGATCGGGACGGTTCCACCGGTATCATCCAGGCCGATCCGCCTGGAAAAAAAGGGCCTCAGCGTATTCAGGGAGAATTCGCTGAACACGTCGGTATTCTCCAGGAAGAAGGTACGCCGTTCGGGCAGACGGATATTGAACCGGGTCAGGTTCACGGGTTGCTCGTCGATATCGACCTGGCTGAAATCCGGGTTCAGGGTCAGGTCCAGGTTCAGGGCGGATCCCAGGCCGATCCGGGCATCCAGTCCGGCGTTGAAGACATTGCTGACCGGTTCTTCCGCGGCGGGTTCTTTTTGGGTGCCGGCCAGGAGATAGGGAATCAGGGAGACATTGGTGATCCGGCTTCCGGGGGTTTCCTGCCACTGCAGCTGGCCGGTGAAATTGATATCCAGTGGACCGAACTGCAGGGGCACAGGCGCCCAGGTCTGGACCTCGTTCCGGGTGATCACGTTCCGGACGAACTGGATGCCCCAGGTCCGGTTTTCGGAAGAATAGCGCAGGGTCCGCAGGGGAATGGCCATTTCCAGGGTCCACCCCCAATCCATCCGACGGGTCTCGGTATAGAACGTTCCGTCCCAGGCGGTACTGACATCCGCCCCGATCCCCAGGATGATCCCGTCGATCTGGGTGCCGAACGGACTGGAACCGAAGAAGTACCCGTAGGTATGCTCATTGATGGGATCCAGGACCACTCCCAGCCCGTCTCCCCGAAAATAGTCCACATCCCGACGCAGGGTCTGCACATTCACCGCTTCGGGTTCCGTACACCATCCCGCCAGATACAGGTAATCCTCATCATAGGCCATCCGCACCACCGTAGCCGGCTGGGCATCGGGCTCCAGGCGGGGGGATTCCAGCCAGAATGCCGTGGCCGAGTCCGTTTCCATCCAGAAGGCCTCATCCGGCATTCCATCCAGGATGATCTCACCGGTGATCGGACGAATGACCAACTGGTGGGTCTCCTGATTGGATACCCCGGTCTGGGCCAGGGTGGTTCCCAGGACCCCGCACAGGATCAGAATGCTACAGAAAATCTTCATGGGGAAATCGGTCTCAGGCCGATCATCTCCGATTACAGCCCGAGTTTGGCCATGACCTTGAGCATGATGTCCTCCGCCCCGCTGGTGTAGACCATGGCCTGGACACTGGAATCAAAGATCATCTGATAGCCCTCCTCACGTCCGACTTCCTTGATGGCCGCATCGACCTTGTTCAGGATCGGATCGTAGAGGGACTGGCGCTGGGCCAGGATGAGCTGCTGGGATGCCTGCTCGAACTCTTGCAGGGCTTGCTGCTGCTTCTGAAGGGCAGCTTCCTTGGTCTGCGCCTGGATCTGGGACAAGGTCCCCGACTGGGCTTCCTTCACATAGGCCTGATAATCGGTCTGCAAGGTGGTCAGCATGCTGTCTCCTTTCATCTGCAATCCCTGCTGGAAAACCCCCAGGAGAGAATCCGCCACGGCGATCTCCGGCAGCTGGGAGAGCAACTGGAGGGAATGGACGTGTCCGACCTTCTGGGCGGAGGCAACACCGGCCGTCAATACGATGGCCATCATGATAACAAGAAGACGCATGGAGTCAAATTTTGTGCAAAGGTAACGAACCACCCGACTGGGTAGTATGCCTGGCGAGAAATCTCAGGATCAGATCCCCTCCCGCAGCATCGCCGTCCGCTCCTTGACCGTGGTAAGGATGGCCTGCAGGTCCAGGTCCTCCAGCGGTTTGTCTACCGCACACAGCTCCATGAGCACCTTGTCCTGGGCATTGCCCAACTCCTTGGCCCGGGCATACGGCACGTCCTCCCGGAAGGTGACCAGGGAGTACTTGGAGAAGTAATCCGGAAAGGTGGCTTCCAGCTTTGTCTCCAGCTGGCGCTTGCGCATGAAGACCGGATCGGCGACATGGTCGCGCATCTCGTAGAAATTCTCCACCGCCAGGTCGGCGATGGCATCGGCATTGGGCTTGCGTAGCTCCTGGAAGGCAGGCAATAACCTGTCCCAGTCGTCGCCATATTGGTCCAGGCACCGGTCGAAGACCAGGCAATCCTCAAACGAGCAATTCATGCCCTGGCCATAAAAGGGCACCACGGCATGGGCCGCATCGCCGATCAGCACGGCCTTGCCATAGGCCGACCAGGGGTAACACTTGATCGTCCCCAGTGAACTGGTCGGGTTCTGGAAATACTCCGTTTCCAGATCCGGCATCAGCGCCAACGCATCCGGGAACCAGGTCTCGAAATACTTCCGCACCGATGGCCCATCCTGCATGGCTGCAAACCCGGTCTCCCCGTCAAACGGCAGGAAAAGTGTCACCGTGAAACTGCCATCCGGATTGGGCAGGGCGATCATCATGAATCCGCCTCTCGGCCAGATATGCAAGGCATTCTTTTCCACCAGCCATCCGCCATCCGCAGCCGGGGGAAAGGACAGCTCCTTGTATCCGTGGCTCAGCCAGTCCTGTCGGTAATCAAACCGCAATCGGGGTCCCTGGGCCAGCATGCTGCTCCTGACCGCACTGCCGGCGCCGTCCGCCCCGATGATCAGGGCCCCTTCCCGCTGGAGATGCCGGTTGGCCGCCTGGTCGTGAAAATGGGCCAGTCCCGCCTCCAGGTCCACATGGACACACGGGGCATTGAACTTCAACTTCAGATTGGGGAATGCCTCCGCCTGATCGAGCAGGGCCATGTTCAATCCACCACGGGATACCGAGTTGATATACTCCCCCTGCCGACCGGAATACGACTGAAAATGGGTGTGGCCGGTCTGATGGTGGATCATCCGCCCCTCCATGGGGATCAGGTCCCGAAGCACCTGTTCGTTGATGCCGATCATTTCCAGGGCCCGCAACCCGCGATCGGACAGGGCCAGGTTGATGGAACGTCCGGCCGAGATGTCGGCCGACCGCATATCCGGGCGTGATTCATAGAGCTCGACCTCGAATCCGCGCTGGGCCAGTCGCACAGCCAGCAGGGTACCGCTCAATCCGGCACCGGCAATGATGATGGGTTTGGACATGGGGTAAAAATACAAATTCGGACCCGGCATACCGAAAAGAATCACCTGCCAGCAGACAGGCGCAGAGGATTCATTTCGGAGGAATCCCTCCGGGAAGGGCACTCTGTCCAATGCTCCCCTCCAGTCAGCAGAGCGACCACATCCCTTGCCGGCAGCATCATGGCCAACATTTTTTTATCCCCCATGCAACCCCTGGTTCCGACCTCCTGTCTCTACCTTCGGATGGACATCTTTATGGAGACACCCGTCGACCAGACCGAATGGATCCTGATCACCAAGTGCCTGGATGGCAATCCAAAGGCACAGCAGGAACTGTATCATCGCTATGCGCGGGCGATGTACAATACCTGTTTGCGCATGTGCCAGCACACTGCCGATGCCGAGGACGCCCTGCAGGAGTCCTTCGTCTATGTGTTTCGCCATCTGGATTCCTTCCGGAAGGAATCCACCCTCGGGGCCTGGATCAAGCGGATCGTGATCAACCATTGCATCAATCGGCTGAGAAGCCGGCGAATGCAGTGGGACGAACTGGATGAACCGACGATGGCGGATGTCCCGGATGACCATCCGGAACCGGAGCCCGATCAATGGAAGGTCCAGGCTGTAAAGTCAGCCATCGACCGGCTCAGCGAAGGGTACCGTACCGTGCTCCACCTCTACCTGATGGAGGGATACGACCATGGCGAGATCGCCAGTATCCTGCAGATCAGTGAGGCTACTTCGAAATCCCAGTACAGCCGGGCCCGGCAAAAGGTCCGCGAACTACTGGCCAATCCTGATACCCATGTCCACTGATGACCTGAAATCCTTTGTCGATCGACACCGGGAAGCCTTTGATGAGGCCCCGCTGCCCGATCACGTGTGGGGGAGGATCCAAAAGGAGCTCCAACCCACGGATCGTCGCCAACCCGTTCGTCAGCTCCGCCGCTGGCATTACGCCGCGGCAGCCACCATCCTGATCGCCATCGGGATCGGGATCGGCCTGTGGTTTGCCCGGCCCGGATTTTCCGTCCCGGATGCGGCCCTGGTCGAACTACGGGAGACCGAGGCCTATTACCAGTCGAGGGTCGACCGCTCCCTCCGGCAATTGCGCGAAGCCGGCGCCTTGCCCGTGGTGGCGAAGGACCTTCAGGAGATGAATGACTACATCGCCACCTTGAAATCCGAATTGGACCAGGTACCCGATGCCCACCGGCAAGAGGTGATCCGGTCCATTATCCTCAACTATCAACTGAAAGTGGATCTGCTGGAGCGGATCCTGCAGCAAACACCTTCACAAAACAGAACCAGCCATGACCAGATATAAGCTACTCATCCTCCTGATGCTGTTCGCCGGCATGGTCGGCCAGGCATTCGCCGGTGATCCGGTCGTCAAGACCATCGAGCGAAGCTTCCCCCTGTCGGCCAATGGGCAACTGGAGATCAAGAACACCTATGGCAAGGTGGACATCCAATCGTGGAACCAGGCCCGGACAGAGATCACCGTGACCATCACGGTCAAATCCAGATCGGACCAGAAAGCCAGGGAGATCATGGAGATGATCGCCATCCAGTTTGACCATTCCGGCGACCGGGTGAAAGCGGAGACCATCCTCAAACGAGGAGGCAGTTGGTGGTCGTCCGGACAGTGGAAGAACGTGGAGTTCAGCATTGACTACCAGGTGCGCATGCCCGCCAGTGCCATGCTGGATCTCACCAACAAATACGGGAACCTGTACATCGATCAACTGACTGGCAAGGCCGTGATCCGGCTCGCCTATGGCCATCTCCAGATCGGCACGCTAAGTGGCGACACCCAACTGACCATGGATTACAGCAAGGGATCGATCGGAAACCTGGGGGACGGTCGTCTGTACCTGAGCTATTCCCAGTTGAAATGTCAGAACGGAGATAACCTGGAGGTGGATTCCAAATATTCACAGCTGGATATGGCCAATGCCGCTCGTCTGCGCTTTCATTCCAAGTATGATCAGCTGCGTCTGCAACAGGTCAATGAGCTGGAGATCGACGGGAAGTATGACGAAGTGACCATCGAACGAACAGATGTCTGCAAGATCCATGCTGCCTATACCAATGTCGAGATCGACGAGCTGGGCAAGGGCCTGAGGGCCGATCTGGATTATGGCAACCTGGCCGTCCGGGAAGTGGCACCCCGCTTCCACGAGGTCACCCTGCATACCCGGTATACGGACGTCAAATTGTGGATGAACCGGAGCGCCAGCTATCAGCTGGATGCCCGCGCCCAGTACACGGGGATCCAGGTGCCCTCCGGTTTTACCGACACAGAGCGGCGGAAAGACGGGGCGAATATGCGACTGGCGGGCCATCAGGGAAATCGCAACGGAGGCGTGATCAAAGCAGATATTCAGTACGGCAGTTTCAAGATTCAATAAACCGGGTTGGACAACGCCCGTATACCAGGAGGTCCGGACGGTTTTGTCCGGACCTTTCCTGTATCCGGATGAAAACCTTCTAATTCCTTCCTCTCCGGCTGGCTTTGTTGTATTTTTCGGACAAAGACCGAGAGATCATGAGTGAAGAACGTCCCTGGCTGAAGCATTATGCCAAAGGTGTAGCCGCCAACATCGACCCCGACGCGTACTGCAGCGTGGTCGAACTGATCGAGAAAAATTTTACCAAATACAAGAACAAGGGTGCTTTCTCCAGCATGGGGAAGACCCTCACCTATGGGGATATCGACCAGTATTCCCGGCAATTCGGTGCCTATCTCATTTCGCGAGGCCTGAAACCCGGTGACCGGATCGCCCTGATGATGCCCAACCTGTTGCAATACCCCATTGCCCTGTTTGGTGCCCTCCGTGCCGGACTGGTCGTCGTGAATACCAACCCGCTCTACACGCCGCGGGAGATGAAGCACCAGTTTGTCGATTCCGGTGCCACCGCCATTGTCATCGCCGAAAATTTTGCCCACAATCTCCAGCAGGTCCTGCCGGATACGCAGATCAATACGGTGATCGTCACCTCCATCGGCGAGATGCTGCCGCCGATCAAGCGCTGTCTGGTCAACTTTGTCGTCCGGACCATCAAACGAATGGTTCCGAAGTTTGAGATCCCCAACACGGTCCGGTTCCGCGATGCCCTCAAACAGGGAAAACGGTTTACCATTCCGGCCGTCGATCACAATCCGGAGGAGGTCATCCTCCTGCAATACACCGGCGGAACGACCGGAGTATCCAAGGGCGCCATGCTCACCAATCGCAACCTGGTCGCCAACATGCTCCAGATCAGGGCGGTCATGGATCCTGTCCTGGAAGAAGGGAAGGAAGTGGCCATCTGCGCCTTGCCCCTGTACCACATCTTTGCCTTTACCGTCAATTGCCTGGCCCTCTCCAGCAAGGGCGCACTGAGTATCCTCATTGTCAATGCGCGGGACCTGAAATCGGTGATGAAGGAGATCAAGACACATCCGGTCAGCATCTTCCCCGGTGTCAATACCCTGTTCAATGCCCTGATGAACCACCCGGATTTCGGCAGCCTGGATTTCTCCCATCTCAAGATCACCGTGGGTGGGGGCATGGCCGTCCAGAGGGCAGTGGCAGAACGCTGGCAACAACTGACCGGTTGTTACCTGGCGGAAGGATATGGCCTGACCGAAACATCCCCGCTTCTCTGTGTCAATCCACTGGATGGCACGGGCCGACTGGGTACGATCGGCCTGCCGGCACCGAATACCGACATCCGGATCGTGGATGAAGAAGGGAAGGTCCTCGGTCCCGAGGAGGTGGGCGAACTCCAGGCCAAGGGACCCCAGGTCATGAAGGGATATTACAATCGACCGGACGAAACAGCCAAAAGTATCAAGGACGGGTGGTTCGCCACGGGCGATATCGCCAAGATGCTGCCCGACGGCTTTTTCCAGATCGTGGACCGAAAAAAGGATATGATCCTGGTCTCCGGGTTCAATGTCTACCCAAATGAGATCGAAGATGTCCTGGCCACCCATCCCAAGGTGTTGGAAGTGGCCGCTGTCGGTATTCCCGATGAGAAATCAGGAGAGGTGGTCAAGGTCTTCATCGTGAAGAAGGACAACAGCCTCACGGAAAAGGAAGTGATCGCCTTCTGTCACGAAAACTTGACCAACTACAAGGTCCCCAAATCCGTCGAGTTCAGAAAGGAGCTACCCAAGACGAATGTGGGCAAAATCCTGCGCCGCGCCCTGAGGGAGCCAACAAATACATAACGAACTTCGTTAATAATGGGTTAAGGGATGCCTCCTGCGAGGTTATCGACCTACCTTTGCAGTCTCGAAAGAGTACTTTTTTTTCACAAATTCTGAAAGACACTATGAGTAAGAAATTCATGCAATTCTTCGGTATGTTCCTCCTGGCAGGTGGCCTCTTGATGACCAGCTGTACGGATGACACCACGGACCCGACTCCAACCGCCGCAACTGTCAGCCTGGGAACAGGCGCAGGCTACATCAGTGGCAATGCCGAGATCGAAACCGGGTCAACTTTCACTGTCAACGTCATCGCCAATGCCGGTACGAACCCGATGAAGGTGATCACGGTGTACAAGGACAATGTAGCCATTGATTTCAACGATCTGACCTACAACGGTTCAGGTGCCACGTCAAATCCGGCTATCCTCTTCAACACCGATAAGACTTCCCTGGACTGGGAGATCGGTATCCTCTCTGATAACACGGATGGCTCACACGATTACAAGTTCGAGATCGAGGACGAAGGCGGACTGAAGAACTCCGTCACCATCAGCATCATGACGGTGACCTCCGCTACCCCGGTTGATTCCCTGATGGGTGTCCTGTTCAACCAGGCCGGCCCCACCGGCACCGGAGGTCTTGACCTGGATATGGGTATTGGCACCGGTTCAGCCGATCCGATCGCCGAGATTCGCGACCAGGGCATCGACATAGGACTGCCGAATCCAACCAACTGGAAGCAGAGGATTTCCGGAGTGAACGGATCAACGATCCGCAAGGCAGCGGCAGGTACCAATTTCACAACAACTGCCAGCAAGGAAGCCATCCTCGATGCCTGGAATGCTGGTACCGACAAGACGGAAAGTGACAAGATTGCCCAGGGCGATATCTACCTGGTCAAGAATGGCATGAAGTACTACATGATCTATTTCTCCGAAGTGAACATCGTCACAACGGATAATAGCGACAACTACGTCATCGACATCAAGAAGTAATTCGAATTCTCTTCGGATGAACACATATGGGCCACCCCTGATTCCGGGGTGGCCCATTCTTTTTCCAGGAGTTCCTATCTTTTGGACCTCAACTGATGTCCATGAGGGATTTTGAATCATTTGGCACCGAACATTGGACCTGGCTGGCCATGGGACTTCTGTCGATCATCACTTGGGTGATCGCCGGGCGCAAGGCCGGCACCCTCCCCGACGGTGATCACAAACAACGCCTGATCGGACTGATCATGGGCCTGATACCCGCCATTCTCTGGATCGGAGGCAGTATCTGGCTCACCCTCTATGAAGACCCCATCCCGAAGAACTTTGTTCTCCCCTTTCACGTCTGCTACTTCCTTAACCTGGTGATGCCCTTCATGCTCTGGAGAAAGTCCTACTTCATCTTCGAGATCACCTACTTCGTCACCATGGCCGGCACCCTTCAGGCCCTCTTCACGCCCGATCTCCAACATGGCTTTCCCGATCTGATCAACGTCCGCTACTTCGTCGTCCACATCGGATTGATGATGAGCACCTTCTATGCCATCTTCGTGTACGGATTCCGCCCCACCTGGAAAAGCCTCTGGAAGGCCATCTTGTGGACCAATCTCTATATGGTGTTCGTCACACCCATCAATCTTTTCTTCGACACCAATTTCATGTACGTCCGCGCCAAGCCTCCCGTCGCCTCCATGCTGGACTATCTCGGCGACTGGCCCTGGTACCTCCTCACGGGACAGGTCATGCTGGTGGTGCTGTTCACGATCGTGCTCCTGCCGTTTCTCATCCTCAAGCCACGTGTCCAGCCGGCTGGATAGTGCCTTGCCGGTCTGTTCCTGGTTGCCCAATGTTTAAGCGACGGCTACAGGTCTGGCTGTTCAATGTTCAACGGGGCTGCAGGAGCAGCCCCTGTTCAAGGTTCAATGTTTGCTACGTTAAACGTTGAACTGGGTCCCGACTTGTCGGGGCCCTTGAACCTTGAACAACCAAGCGTTTAGTATTCTTCTAAACCTGGAGCAACCAGAAACAATGTCCGCCTGGAGGCGGACACGCAGGAACCCTGCCTGCGGCAGGCAGGCTGGAACAACGGATTCAGTCCAGTGTTAGAGACCATGGAATGTCTCAATTTTAGGATCTTGCTGCTGTCGAAATAACACCATCACGAAATCAACAAATACCACCCCCCATCCCGGCATCGCGGACGCCATCACCTGGTTTGAGGATCAGGGGTGGTTTCCGTTTCCCTTCCAGCTGGAGGCCTGGGAGGCGTGGCTCCATGGCGAGAGCGGACTGGTCAACGCCCCTACCGGCAGCGGGAAAACCTACTCCCTGATTATTCCCGCCCTCCTGGAGGCAAGAGAAAAACCGGAACCGAAAAAACGATGGGGGCCCTACCTCCTCTGGATCACTCCCCTGCGGGCCCTTTCCCGGGAGATCCATTACTCCGCCCAGCGAGCCGCTGCCGGACTGGGACTGGACTGGGATATTGCCATCCGCACCGGGGACACCCAGACCACGGAACGGGACCGGCAGAAAAAGAACCCGCCGCATATCCTCATCACCACCCCGGAAAGCCTCCATATCCTCCTGGCGCAAAAGCAATCCGCCCGCTACTTCTCCAACCTGCTCGGCATCGTGGCCGACGAATGGCATGAGCTTGTAGGTAGCAAGCGCGGCGTGCAGGTCGAGCTGGGATTCAGCCGACTGCGCAGCCTGTGTCCCGGACTGAAGACCTGGGGCATCTCCGCCACCATCGGCAACCTGGAGGAGGCCATCGGCGTCCTCATGGGCACCAGACCCGGGGCACCCCACGGGGCAAGGCTGGTGGTAGCCGATCAGGTCAAGGACATCGAACTCATCTCTATCCTGCCTGAATCCATTGATGAGCTGCCCTGGGCCGGCCATCTCGGCATTCGACTGATCGAAAAGGTCGTCCCCCTGCTCGAGAACAGTCCCAGCACCCTCATCTTCACCAACACCCGCTCCCAGTGCGAGATCTGGTACCAGCGCCTCCTGGATGTGGCACCCGACCTGGCCGGCCAGATGGCCATGCATCACGGGTCCATCAGCCGGGAATTGCGCGACTGGGTGGAAGAAGCCCTCCACGAGGGCAAGCTGAAGGCCGTGGTGTGTACCTCCAGCCTTGACCTGGGTGTCGACTTCCGCCCGGTGGAGCAGATCATCCAGATCGGCAGTCCGAAAGGGGTGGCCCGCTTCATGCAACGGGCCGGCCGGAGCGGCCACCAGCCGGGCAAGACCAGCCGGATCTATTTCGTGCCCACCCATGCCCTCGAACTCATCGAGGCAGCCGCCCTGCGAGGGGCCATCCTTACCGGAGAGGTGGAAAGCCGGTTTCCCTATATCCGATCTTTCGACGTGCTGGTCCAGTACCTCATGACCCTGGCCGTTGGCGACGGATTCTATCCGGCTGAGATCCTGGCAGAGATTCGCAATACCTTCTCCTACGAAAGTGTCAGCGATGCGGAATGGGCCTGGCTGATCGACTTCCTCACCCGGGGTGGCAGCATGGAATCGTACGACGAGTTTCACAAGATCACGGTCAAACCCGACGGCCGGCATATGGTGATCGACCGTCGAAATGCCCTTCGCCACCGCCTGTCCATCGGCACCATCGTGGGCGACACGGCTATGGTCATCAAGTATGTGTCCGGCAAGCGCCTGGGCACCATAGAGGAGGGGTTCATCTCGGCCCTCAAACCGGGGGACATCTTCTGGTTTGCCGGTCAGTCGCTCGAGCTGGTGAGGATCCGCGACATGGAAGTCCAGGTGAGGAAAAGCAATCGCCGCACCGGTAAGATCCCCTCCTGGCAGGGCGGGCGCATGCCGCTGACCAGCAACCTGACCAAACTCCTCCGAGACAAGCTCAACGAATACCGTGACGGCATCGGTCCGGATGCCGAGACCCAGGTTCTGCGCCCGTTGCTGGAGCGGCAGATGGCCACCTCCCTCATCCCCTCCCATGACGACTTCCTCATCGAATACTTCCATAGCAAGGAAGGCCACCACCTGGTCTTCTATCCGTTCGAAGGGCGCTTCGTCCACGAGGGCATGGCCGCCCTGATCGGTTGGCGCCTGTCCCGGTTGAAGCCGATCAGCTTCAGCATGGCCATGAATGACTATGGCTTTGAATTGCTCAGTACGGAGGAGATCCCGTTCGCTGAACTGACCAATCGGGAGCTGTATACCACTGAAAACCTGATGGAGGACATCCGGCGCAGCATCAATGAGGCGGAGATGGGCCGGCGGCGATTCCGGGACATCGCCAGCATCTCGGGGATGATCTTCAAGGGCTTTCCCGGCCGGCAGAAGAAGGACCGCCACCTCCAGAGTTCATCCTCCCTGCTGTTCGATGTCTTTGCCGACTACGATCCTGACAATCTGCTCTACCTGCAGGCCTTTGAGGAAGTCCACATCTTCCAGCTGGAGGAGAGCCGCCTGCGCGAGGCCCTCCACCGCATCCACGGCCAGACCATCCGGGTGATGACCCCGGGCCAGTTCACCCCCTTCGCCTTCCCCATCATCGTCGACTCCCTCTCCCGGGAACGCATGAGCTCGGAGAGCATGGAGGACCGGATCCGTAAGATGGCACTTTCCGGCTTCTGAACGTGTTCAATTGAACAGCAACTCCTTATTCCATGAGGGCTTGATATATCCGGGAAAAAGTCGAATATTGGGTACAATTGATAGCCATATGATTGACTGGAAAGACAGAATTGAAACCAATCCAGGTGTCCTCTTTGGAAAACCTGTCGTTCGAGGAACTCGTATTCCTGTAGATCTCATCCTGGAAAAACTATCCGAAGGGGAAAGCATGGATGACCTCATGGAAGCCTATCCCATGTTGGCGAAGGAAGATATTCTCGCCATTCTGGCATTTGCTTCAGAAAGTATCCGAAATGAAGTCGTTCATTCCATTGCACCCTGATGACCACTCTTCATTTCCTTGCAGATGAAAGTGTGGACTATCGAATCGTCAAACACATTCGAGCGTTAGGATTTGGAGTCTATTCTGTTTTGGAAGAGCATGCTGGATCAACTGACGATGTTGTACTCGCATTAGCCAACAAGTCGAACACCATATTGATCACTGAGGACAAAGACTTTGGGGAACTTATATTTCGATTGAAAAAAACAGGTAGAGGAATCATTCTCCTGCGCTTCAGTGGATTGACAATAGACATAAAACGGCAACTGATCGATCGATGTTTGGCATCATTTGGATCAGATCTTGACGGGAAATTTGTTGTGATCTCAAAAGATAAAATGCGAATAAAAGCATTGTGATGTTCAATAAAAAAGAATCACGGAATGAAAAAGAACACATACAGCATCATTTCACTCAACGTATTGCTTTTCTTTCTGTTTGCCACTGGATCTGCACAGGAGAATCCTACTTCAATAGCATATGATTCCACATACGCCGCCCGGCTCGGCGCCGACGACTACGGCATGAAACCCTATGTCATGGCCTTCCTCAAGGCCGGTCCGGAACGCAGCCAGGATGCCGAGACTGCTGCTGCACTCCAGAAAGCGCACCTGAAGAACATCATGCGGATGGCGGAAGAGGGCACCCTGGTGCTGGCCGGTCCCTTCCTGGATCAGGGGGAGGTGCGCGGCATCTACATCTTCAATGTGGCCACGGTTGCGGAAGCCGAAGCCCTGACGAATACCGACCCGGCCATTCAGGCCGGTCGACTGGTCATGGAACTACACCCCTGGTACGGAAGTGCGGCGTTGATGGAGGTGAATCAGTTGAGCAAGAAGGTGCAGAAAGTGTCGATTGCCAATTGAGCTACCCCAACCGATCCACCAACGCCTTCGCCCGCTTCAATATATCCTGCACCTCCTCCATATTGCCCCCCTGTGCATAGACACGCAGCACGGGCTCCGTACCACTCGGACGGAACATCAGCCAGCCTTCGGGTAAGTAATATTTGAAACCGTCCAGGTCTTCTTTGCGGGTTGATCGAAGTGTATTGTCCGGATCGATGGTGTCGTTCTTGCAGGCGGCGATCACGGCTTGCTTGTGGGCTTCCTCCACATGGAGGTCCCAGCGGTCGAAATCGAAGGCACCGACCTTTTCATGGACCATGTCCACCAGCTGGTCCAGGGTCTTGTTCGTGCGGGCCATGAACTCGAGGATCATCAGTCCCATCCACACGCCATCCCTTTCGGGAATATGTCCTTTGACGGCCAGTCCACCAGACTCTTCACCGCCCACCAGGACATCCTGCTCGATCATGATCTCGGCGATATACTTGAAGCCGATCTTGGTCACCTCGAAGTCCAGGCCGTACTGTCTGGCCAGGGTCTCCATCTTGTCGGTCACCGAGAAGGTCACCACCACCTTCCCCCGCAGGTTCTTGTAGTCGTGAAGGTAGATCAGTAGCAGCAGCAGGAGATGATGGCTGTCCACGAAACGGCCTTTGCTGTCGTACATGCCGATGCGGTCAGCATCCCCGTCATTGGCCAGTCCGGCACCAAACTGGCCGGTGGTGGCCAGCAATTCGGAGAGCTCGGTCAGGTTGCGGTGGATGGGCTCGGGGGCCTGTCCGTGGAAACCGGGGTTCTCGTCGCAATGCAGGCAGTGGGCTTCGGGCAGGATGCGGGGCAGGATTCGTTGGCCGGCACCGTACATGGCATCATAGGCCAGCCGGATGCCCGAGGTCCGCATCAACGGGATGTCAAATCCTTCCAGCACATGCTGATAGTAGATCTCTTCCAGGTCGACATAGCGGATCATGCCCTGACGAACCAGTTCGTCCAGGCTGGGCCAGCTATCCTTGATGGTCGTGGGAATACGCGCCTCCACGGCGGTAATGTCCCGGGGGATGGTCGGACCGCCAAAGCCGGACTTCAGTTTGAATCCGTTGTACGATGGCGGGTTATGGGACGCCGTGATGACGATCCCCAGATCAGCGTGTTGCTTGACCACGCCCAGGGAGACCATCGGCGTGGAGACGAAGCCCCGGGCCATATCTACCCGGATGCCTTCACCCGCCAGTACCCTGGCCGTCGCTTCGGCGAACATCTGGCCACCAAACCGGCAGTCGTGGCCGATCACCGCATGGGTCATGCCCTTGTCATTCATCCACTGGGCTGTGCCCCTGGCCACCCGCATGACATTGTGCTCGGTGTAATCCCGGGCGATAATGGCCCGCCATCCGTCGGTGCCGAATTTGATCATTGTGCTCATAGGCCGCAAAATTACGGGTTTCTCCGCCCAGAGGGGTGATCCAGGCTGGATGTTTAAAAAAGGATTAACCTGGTTGCCAGGGGAGGAAACCATTAAAATGGTTTCTGAATCACGCGGATATACATTCTCAAGCTCCTCCCTATTCATTCTCAATGAGGCTTGTTGGTTCGAGTGTCTCACTCGAACCGGCTATTGCGCGGTGTCCCACCGCAACCTTTAGAAGGGTGATCATGCTTGGATTGAGGCTCCAATTGAGAGATCCATTTTCATGTACCGGTGGGGACACCGGCAGATAAAAGAAGCTGGTGAGACACCAGCACCAATAATGGGTGTTTTGGGCTATTCAAATGTTGACCTTGTTATTTGGGCAATAATCCTGAATGGATTTGCTTGGTGATTGAGTGGGATTGATAGAGGTGCCCCTAATCTCTTCCCGAAGATCCTGTAGCCCGGGGTTTTTCATTCGCCGCAGGAGGGCAACCCCGGGTTGGAAATTCAACGAACCCGGGGAAACCATTTTAATGGTTTCATTAGCATGGCAATTGATCATCCCCAGGGATAAATCCCTGGGCTACTCTTCTTTGGGATCGATCCATATTCATTACACGGCATCATTCCATGTCTGACTTCCTCCCACTTTGCGCTATTTTTACCGCTGTGGAAGACAACTACCGGCATAAGGGCATGCGCCGCAAACTGATCGAAACCCTCCGGCACAAGGGCATTCAGGACGAACAGGTGCTGCAGGCCATCTGGGATGTGCCCCGGCACTGGTTTCTCGATCGGGCCTTTGAAGAACTGGCCTATGAGGACAAGGCCTTCCCCATCGACAAGGACCAGTCCATTTCCCAGCCCTATACCGTAGCCCGGATGACCGAATTGCTGCAGGTGGAAAAACATCAAAAGGTCCTGGAGATCGGCACCGGATCGGGTTATCAGGCGGCGGTGCTGCACCAGCTGGGCGCCCGGGTCTTCACGGTCGAACGCCAGAAACTGTTGTATCAGAAGTCCAAAGCTTTTCTCAAGGACCTGGGGTATTCCCGCATCCGCTGCTTTTACAAGGATGGGATGTTGGGATTGGAGACCTTTGCACCGTTCGACCGGATCATTGTCACAGCTGCGGCAGAAGATGTACCACAACCACTGCTGGATCAACTTACCATCGGGGGGATCCTGGTCATTCCCGTCGGCGACGAAACCCAGGAGATGCGGCGCATCACGCGTTTGGACGACCAGCGGTTTCGAACGGAGACGTTTGGCACCTACCGTTTTGTCCCCTTCCTGGGTGGCCTGGATGCCAGCTAGTTGACCGTCCGGCCCTTGGCTTCCCGGTTGCGAACTGTATTGGAGCGGGAAGCTTTCAGATCCACCATCAGGGATGCCAGCCCACTTCCCGGAATCGTGTAATAATAGCTGCCTCCATAGTTGACCTGGCCACTGCCTTTCTCCCAGTTGCGGGCAGACAGGACAAACGTGCCGTTGCGCTTGGGATGCGGTGTAAAGACCAGAAACCGTGAATCATCGCCGGTTTCAAAGCTGATGGCCAGTCTTTCCTGGCGACCCTGCTGGACCAGCACACCAGGTGTTCCGGCCCTGAAGGTGATCCGATCCACCTCCCGGCCATCCCGCATGACGATCTCACCCATCACGATTTCCGAACTGTTCTGTCGGATCTCCCGCTCCAGGACGATATCCTGGGACAGATAGAACTGGATCTTCTTCAGGTCGTCTTCCTGCCACCGGTTCTGTTCGATCAAATCGGACGTGAACGGGGTCAGTTTCGGTGAACAGGACAGGAGAAACAGCAGGGGGATCAAGAACAGGTATCGGGACATAGTGGTTCGTTTTGGTCTACAAAGAACGCTACCCCGTCCAGAAGAAAGATGGCCAGGGAGGGCCTTTAACGCCATATTAACCGATCTGGACTACAAATTCCACACCAAATCTTCCGCATTCTACCTGTCACAAAAGTTGACAAGGTTGTCTTGTCTCCTTCCCCTGGTTTCGGCATATTGTTTGTTCTAAGGTCTACCATGCGAACGTCTCTCATTTTTCTGATGATCCTTCTGGGTCTTTGCATCGTGCAGCTTCGCGCTCAGGATGTTGTTTTTCAGCAGGAACTGAAAGGGGAGGTCTTCCCGATCGGCCATTTATTGCGCTGGCAAACGTCCTACGAAGTGCCGGGTATCCAATTCGTCCTGGAGCAATCGACGGATGGCCTGAATTTCAATGAGCTCACCAGGATGCAAGGCCAGGGCAATGCATCGATACAGAATGACTACCAGTTTCTGGCTCCCGATGTCGTGGAGACCTTGAACTACTATCGTGTTCGTGTCGAACGGAACAAACAACCGGTCGCCTCTTCAGCGATCCTCGCTTTGCGAAATACGATGACCAACCAATTCGCCATCTTGCGCTATTCGGATATCCTGCCCATCACCACATTCGACGTGGAAGTCCAGGGTCGGGCCCGGGGTATGCTCAACTGGCAGATCCGCCATCTCCAGCAGGATGTGGAAGATCATGGTGAATGGCTGATGGATGTCGGAGTCAATGACTACCAGGTGGACCTCTCCCATCTGCCAGAAGGACCCTATCAACTGGCCCTGCAATTCGGTGAAGAACGGGAAACCCTGACCATTCGGAAGGTCAGCGAGGCAACCCTCAGGACCATGACCGCCGGAAGTGATCCGCTCCCGAACAATCAGCGCTAGGCATTCCGCTTCTTTTTGAAAAACGACTTGAGCAGTTCCCCGCATTCTTCATGAAGAATGCCAAATTCGACTGTCGTTCCTGGATGCAGCAGGGATTTTCCGTATCGCATGAAGCCGCGTTTCTCATCATCTGCACCATAGACGATGCGTCCCAGTTGCGCCCAGTGGATGGCTCCGGCACACATCACACAGGGCTCCAGCGTGACATAGAGGGTGCACTCCGGCAGGTATTTGCTACCGAGATAGTCGGATGCTGAGGTAATACAGAGGATCTCGGCATGGGCCGTCACATCGTTCAACTGTTCCGTGGTATTATGGGCCCGGGCAATGATCCTGCCCTTGCAGACCAGGACCGCCCCGACAGGGACTTCGTCCAGCTCCCGGGCTTTTTGCGCTTCCGCCAGGGCCTGGCGCATGAAGTAGGTATCGTCGTATACGGTGATCATGGATCAATGGGATTCCGGCACCTTCCCCGTGTCCGGGTCCCGTGGCAGGGTGAACTTGATCGGCAGATTGAAGCGCACAGCCACCGGCTGCCCATTCTTGTATCCCGGCCTCCAGACGATCCCGTCCCGGATCATCCGGCGGATCTGGGCCTCGGCTACCGCACCCAGTCCGTCTCCCGGATCCTGGAGGACTTCACCGAATTCCACCGAGCCATCTTTCTGGATAATGAACTGAACCACGGCCTCGCCCATCGTCTGTTTGGCCTTGGCTTCCGGAGGATAGGTCACCCCGGTCGAGATATAATCCATCAACGATTGCACCGAGCAGCGGTATCTGGCAGCATCATCCGGAAGGTCCATGTCTTCACAACCCGGGAATCGGGGCATCACCTCGGCGACATCCACCACCTCATCCGTGGAGGTCTTGGCATCGGCATCATGGGAGGTAGAGGATTGGCAGGCAGCGACCATCAGGGTCAGGATGGTGAAGAAGACGGGAAGGATCCCGATCTGGACATTCTTGGTCATGTGTATCATGAAGACAAAAATCGCAGCCCTGCGGGAATATCCGGTTCAATTCGAAGAAAAAAGTCGGCTTCGGTCAAAAATGGGCATAAACCGTTGCCAAAAAAGAGGTGAACTCACCAGGTCGACACAGAAACCGGTTCTTCCAGCAGGCAACGCACCCATTCCGGAATCGGGTCACCGCCTTCTTTGACCAGGGTGGCCTTCATTTGCTGGGTTACCTCAACCCGCCAGTAGTGTTCGCCACTGTTCACACCGCTAAAACGAAGGATATAGCGAAACTCATAGCCCCTGGCCGTGGGAGCGATCTCAATATCATTCGCCTGCAACAATCCCTCCCGCACATCCACACCGGTGACACCCTGGATCGATTGGAATTCGTTGCCGAGTGCCATGATATTCATGGGTTTTCGTGCCCGAATGGTCAAGGCATTTTCACTCTCTGTCCAACGATTGACCCGGTCGATCACCAGATTGTAGGAAGTCAGGAGTTCATTGATCACCGGATGGTCGATCTGCATCAGCCCCTGGTTGATCGATCGTGCCCAGGGCGCATCCTTGCGATAGATGACCTGCAACTGGTCGATCGGTGGGAAGGAGCTGGTGTGAATGTGGCATTTGCTCAGATTCTGGACCGCCGGAAGCTGCTCATAGGCTGCCTTGAGCATCTCAAAAATCCGGTTTACCTCCCGGCTGGGCAGTGTAACAGAGGCGTAGCGCAGCTCATCTTCCGAGCCAGACAATCGCAGGGTTAATCTCGCCGCATCCCGCTGATATTTCCGGGTCAATGAGGTTGGCATAGCCTGACCCTCCAGATCCGGCAGGAAACCGATCAGGAGCATTCCGATGATGACGATGGCGATCTGGCGTTTCACCCCCATAAATTACAAACATTCTGACGAATTCGAAAGCGCGGCACCTTCAGGTCATCCGATTTTTCGACCATCAACCATTCATTGCCCAATTTTAGTGCCATACCTGTCGACCAGGGGTTTGAAGGCTGAAACTGGTCGGACTTGTCCGGAACGATGATCAACCGAACATTCGGGGAAGAAAGATCAAGGCAGCAATGCTCAGGGCGATGATGGCCGCGACCAGAACAGCCCCGGAGGCCATGTCCTTGGCACGGCCTATGGCCGGATGGAGATCAGGATGGAGGCGATCCAGGGATTCTTCCAGTGCAGAATTGAGGAGCTCCATACTGATGACCAGCCCACTGACCAGCAAAATGGCCACCCACTCCAGACGATCCAGCCCAAACCACCAACCGGCGATCAGAACCAGGACCAGAGCGACCAGATGGACCCTCATGTGTCGTTCCGAACGACATCCTTGCACCACACCCGACCAGGAGCAGGCCAATCGATTCCAAAAGGTGTAGGGTGGTCGATTCATTTGAATTGATAGGTACCCGAAATGCCCAGAAACCGACCCGTAGAATCGATCTCGTTCCGGAAGGCGATACAGGCAAGTTCGCTGCTGTAGAAAATATGATCGGTAGGCTTGTCCAGAAAGTCCTTCAGGCCCGGCAGATAACCCCTTCTGCTGTCCAGCAACCCGGTCTTTTCCCGAAACTCCCGGATCTCGGGAGCCCAGCTGACCTCATTGAATTGTCCGATCACCAGGATGGGGTAGGACCGCTCACCCACCAGGTCAGAGGTCAGCTTCAACTGATCTTTTCGCAAGATCAGGTCGGTCTGGGCAAACATGGGATACATGAATGTCGCGACGAATTCGAGGGTATCCGAAGCTTCCGGCACCATCAAGATGCCAGCCAGCTGGGGCTGCTCCTGCTCTCCGCTGATGTGGGTAATGCCCAGGGGCCACCGCGAAAAAACCCATAACCCCTGGTCCGGATGATCCGCGCCAAAGTAATAGGGGTAACTGGTACCCAGACTGTCCTTCAGGTCCAGGATCAGCAGCGGGTCGATCGATTGAAGGATCATCAGGTCAGCCATACTGTCCTTCAAGATAGCCAGTTGCGCATAAGGATCATTCAGCCCCCCCAGATCCAATTGGGCGATCTGGAACTCCCTGGAAGCATTGGGTGCCTCCAGGCGGATGGTCTGGTTGGAACTGGTCTTGATGAACAGGGCCAGAATGGCTGCACTGAAAAAACTGACAAAGGTGAGCCGATCGTGCCTGAAGAGAAGGAAGATCAACCCCAAGGCCACATAGGCGATCATGATCTGCCCGGCATAGGCTGCCCATCGTCTGAAGAGGAGCATCTCCGGCGGAAAGATGATGAACAGGGCACCCAGGATGATCCCCAACCCGGTCAGATTGACCAACAAGCGACGACTGAAGAGCGACTTCATACAATAAAGGTAACGTTGCCGGTCAATCCAGGGGCAGGGCCAGTACAGCGGTCATCTTGAAATGATCCACCCGGCCATCCAGCCGGTACCGTTCAAACCAGAGCACGTAGACGCCGGGGCCAGCCGGTTGCCCACCTTCCTGGTCCCCTTGCCAGGCCAGTAGTCCTTCCCTGCCAAGGTATTCTGTATCGGCGATCTTCTTGACAAACCGACCTTCCCGATCAAACACACGCGCATTCAGAATATGCCCCGATTCGTTCAGGCGATATCGGATCAGCAAGGCATCCTGCCAGCCATCGCCATCCGGGGAAAACACCTTGGATTCCAATGAAAATCCTTCCGAGGGATCCATCTCCAGATCCCGGTATTGTGAGTTCTGCCGGGTCGGTGTGCCAAATCCCGAATCCTCACTGGCCGATTGCCAGTTGGAGGCAATCCCGGCTGGTTGATCGGGACTGACCCTTTCCAGGGTCACGCCCTCGGGATCGTCCAGGAGCGGGTTCTGCATGGAAGCCTGGTAGGAAAAGCCGTCCAGCAGGACCAGACCCGGTCCATCCTGGAAATACACGGTCACATTGCCACTGTCATTGGACCAGGCCGGTACGGCCGTCTGCAGGATCAGCCCCGGCTCAGCGGAAGGCCATGTTGATTGGACAAACTGGGGATCAGCGGTCAGGACCAGATGATCACCGGGAAAACACAGAGCCTGTTGATCCACTGGTCGCACCTCTTCCTTTCCGGGCTGGATATTGCCGATCAGGATATGCTCCATGGAGATGATCTTGTCCGACACATTGACCACCTCCAGAAAATCGACACCGCTGGTCGGTGGGTCATAGAGAAGCTCATTGACCAGCAGATCGCCCGGTTCGGGTCGCTCCGGCAAGCCCACCGGACGGGACGTCGCAGCACTCGCGGAATTCCCCAGGCAATCCGGTAAGTCCATCGTTGAGGTGACCTGGTAGATCACACCGGTCTGTAAAGGTATCGCCAGGTCGACCTGCACCTGGAAGCCGGAGGCCAACCGGGTGATCTGATCGATCGGAACAACCGGATCCAGGGTGATCCATGACAACTGCGGATCCCCGTCCACCCGCTCATCAAAATCAAGGATGAGCCGGGTATCGGATGCAGGCCAGACTCGCAACAAGCGAGGGCCCTGGCTGTCGGGATTGGATTGGTTGACACTATTGGGCCTGCCGGGAGTCCCTCCGGTAGGATCCGTGCTGCTGGTCCAGTTGCCTTCCCGATCGCAACGGCGGCCCGGGTCGATCAGTTCCAGTGACCAGCCCCCGTCCCGCTTGACCGTCGTGGCATGCCAGTCATCGAGATAATTGACCTCGTCGATGATCTCTCCGGCGGCGGTCAGGATACGCAGCTGTGCGCCATCATTGGTCAGAGACGGGAATCCCGTCACGCCCAGGATATCCGGTATGCCGACAAACAGATCGTCATCTCCGGTGCGGGTCAGGACGAGATAACTGCCGGGCAACATCAAATGATCTGGCAAGGTCGTTTGCGAGGTGCTTGTCGCAAAACTCAGCCCTCCGATATCCAGGACCTCCGAGGTTGGATTGTACAACTCGATGTATTCCGCTTCTGGCTGGGCCACCACCGGCGTGGGGTCGGCCATGATCTCACTGATCAGGATCTCACCTTCTGCCGGCGCCCGGGCCAGGAGATAGGGAAAGTCGATCCGCAAAGTGTCAACGGTATTGCCGGCAGTATCGGCCAGTCCATAGGCTTCGAGAGTGTAGGTGGTCAGGGTGACCATCGGGTTTGTCCAGATGAGGTTGACCTGAGCCGGGGTCTGGTCCGACCAGTCGGCCATGGCCGGCTGGCCCAGGTCAGGGGACAGGTTGTAGCGCGTCGCATCACTGGCTTCTGCTTCGCGAAGAGGCTCGGAGAACAGGACGCGAATCTCCTGCTGGTCGACCACCTCCACACCGGTCAATTGAGGTGGGGTCAGATCAGGCAACAGGGCCTCGATCCGGAAATCGTCGAAGAAGAATTTATCCGTTCGGGTGGACGTATAGGTACAACGAGGGCCAAAGATGGCTCCGGCCATCCCGGAATAGGTATCATCCTGGAAGATCAGGTCGGGCTGAAGGTTGGTTCCCCCGGTATAATCCACTGCCATGGTCCACTGGCCGATGGTGGTGCGGGTGATGCGAAGGCGGCACTGTGCGCTACTGCCCCCGACTGCACCGGCTGTCCCGGTACCTAACAGCACGGGATTGCCGGCATCGAGTCGGATCAACCGGATCGCATCCTGGCTACCGGTCTCCCCGATCTCGAGCAGGTAACCGCTGGCCAGGCTGAGATCGGCCTGATCGGCCTGAAGGACCAGTTGCAGGGCATTGCTGGTGGACGGAGAGAAATCGAGATTCATCCAGAAGGACCATACGATGCTATCCGGGATGTCGACCACTGCATAGAGCTGGGATACACCTGCCTGGGGAGCATTCAATTGTAGCTGATTCCCACCATTGACGATGAAATCATTGACATCGCCCTGCCAGGCCGTCCCCTGGGTCAGGTCACCATCCTCAAAATCATCGGACCATTGGGCATGGAGCCCGATGGTCATACCGCAAACAAAGCAGAGCAGAAGGGAAAAACGGATCATGGTCTCGAATTTAGACAATCCCGGAGGGACGCCGACGTTATTTTTCCGTCAAAGGCCTGATATCCTGCCATCCCTGCAGCTTCAGGCAGCGAGACACAGCGGTTTTACGGACCAGATTATCTTTGATAAAATTTCCAACATGAAAGTAGCGGTTGTCGGGGTTACCGGCCTCGTCGGGACAGTGATGAACAAGGTGCTCGAAGAGCGCCAATTCCCCATTTCCGAGTATCTGGCTGTCGCCAGCGAGCGATCTGTCGGGAAACAGATCACCTTTCGCGGAAAGACCCATGCCGTGATCGGCCTGGCCGAGGCGGTAGAACGTCGGCCGGATATCGCCATTTTCAGCGCCGGGGGATCGGTCTCGCTGGAATGGGCCCCGAAGTTCGCTGCAGTCGGAACGACTGTCGTGGACAACAGCTCCGCATGGCGAATGGACCCCTCCAAGAAACTGGTCGTGCCGGAGATCAATGCCGGCACTTTGACCCCTGAGGACAAGATCATTGCCAATCCGAACTGTTCGACCATTCAGATGGTCATGGCCCTGGCTCCCTTGCACAAGGCCTATGGCATGGACCGGATCGTGGTGTCCACCTATCAATCCATTACCGGTACCGGGGTCAAGGCAGTGCGGCAATATGAGATGGAACGCAAGGAATTCAAGCTGGACAAGGACCAGATGGCCTACCATTACCCCATCTTCAACAATTGTATCCCGCAGTGTGATTCCTTCCTGGAGAATGACTACACCAAGGAGGAGATGAAGCTGGTACATGAGACCAGAAAGATTCTGGGGGACGCTGACCTGCGCATTACAGCCACGGCAGTGCGGGTACCTGTCCAGGGTGGCCATTCCGAATCGGTCAATGTGAGTTTCAAACGCGACTTTGACATGGCCGAGGTCCGGTCACTTCTGTCCAACACTCCCGGCGTCCGGGTGCTGGATGATCCGGCTTCCTTCCAGTATCCCATGCCCCTGTTGTCCCACGATCGCGATGAGGTCTTCGTCGGTCGGCTGCGACGGGACGATTCCAATCCGAATACCCTGAATTGCTGGATCGTTGCCGACAATCTCCGCAAGGGTGCAGCCACCAATGCTGTCCAGATCGCCGAATATCTGGTCAGTCATCAGTTAGTTGGCACAATTCATGTATAAAGAATTATAATATGTACAGGAAGCAGTATTCTGGCCGGAAAACTTGTTTCTCCACTGGAATGAGGCTAACTTGGACATCCCTACACTGCATTTGACTGAAAACCGATTGATACATGAGGACCAAGCTCGTACTTTGGGGCACGAACGCGAACGATGAACGCGTCTTGCTCGCGCTGGAATTATTGCCGGAAAAAAATGAAGTGAACCTCCACGTGTTCACTGAAGAACAAGCCACCGATGCCTTCACCAAGCAACTCATGGATGAGTGGCGAGTGGACAAGGAGGTGGCCTTTCCTGACCCGCATCAGATCATCAAGCGACCACTCACCATGACCGACGACCTCCTGCCGGAGGAATTCAAGGTCGAGCGAGGCGATGTCATCCAAAGAGCCCAGTCAGAATGGGCTTTTGTGGTCCTTTCCTACAAATTGCAGAAGACCTTCCAATCCGAGCTGGACAGTTTCCAGGAGCGGATCAACCAGGCCCAGGAGTTCTCGAAGTCTCTGTGGGAAGAACTGAAGGGCTTCTGGGAAAAGGTCCAGGCCCAGGTCAGGGAACGGAATCTGTTCCGGGAACATGTCACTGATCTGCGCGAGCATTCCAATGAGCTGTTCAATCAGATGAAAAAGCTTCGGCAGGCAGCGGATAACCAGTTCCGCCGGACCTCTTCCGAGGTAGCCAAGGAGTTCAGTGAAAAGCTGGAGGCTCTGCAGGCCAAGATCGATGAAGGCAAGCACCTGATCAATGCATTCGAAGATCTGAAAAAGCTGCAGCGGGAATACCATGACCTCCAACTGACCCGGGACGACCGGAACAAGTTGTGGGCGCGGATGGATGCGGCCTTCAAGGCGGTCAAGGAGAAGCGCTTCGGGAACAAACCCGCCGGAGGGGCAGGTGATGCCTATACTCGTGTAGAACGTCGCTACCAGGGATTGATGTCTGCGCTTGATAAAATGCAGAAATCCATCGATCGGGATGAAAAGGATCTCCATTTTGAGACCAGACGGGCCCATGACAGCGACGGCCAGCTGGAAATGCAGATCCGCCAGGCCAAGATCAATATGATCACGGAGCGGGTCAACTCCAAGAAGGAAAAGATGGCCGACATGGTCAGGACCCGTGAGGATCTGGAGCGCCGGATGGCCTCCATCAAGGCCAAAATGGCCGAGGAAGAAGAGAAGAAAAAGGTGGAAGAAGCCAAACTGGCGGTCAAGGAACGGATCGCCAGGGAGATCGAGGATACCAATAAAGGACTGGAAGAGGTCGCCGACAAACTGGAGGCCGCTGCCCAGGAGATCGCCGAACAACAACATCCGGTCCCTGCCAAGACCAAGAAGGCGAAGAAGGAGGAGGCCGAGGTTGCTTCGGACGCCCCGGAGAGCTCCACTTCCGAGGAAGGGGCAGAAACTCCGGTTGCCGAGCCGGTTGATCCTCCTGCACCAGCAGAAGCTGCACCCGTAATGGAAGAACCCGCTGTCGAGGAAACACCCGTCGCGGAGGCGAGCCCGGAAGAAACGGTAGCTGCCGATACGGTGGAAACCTACCCTGAAGACGATGTTGCCGTGGCGGTTGCCCCGGAGGAACCGTCAGCAACAGAAGCCGGGGAAGAGGCGAATGCAGCAGATGAAACCGAGGAAACAACGGCCTCCGTTGTGGAAGCGGAGAAAAAGGATTAGGACCCAACAACTATTTTGTCCAAAGGGCGTTCCGTCGACATCACTATGAGCAGCTCGATGGAACGCCCTTCGTTTATCCCCTGGCTCCTGCTGGGTGTCCTCAGTATCATTTGGGGGAGTTCCTTCATTCTGATGAAACGTGGCCTGGAGATCTACGATCCGATCCAGGTAGCCGGCCTCCGGCTGAGCATTTCCTTCCTGGCCATGCTGCCCCTGGCCGTGCGCAACTGGCACAAGGTGACCCGCAGGGACTGGCCCTTCCTGGTCATCGTCGGCTGGGCGGGAAGCGGCTTTCCGGCCTTCCTGTTTGCCCTCGCCCAAACCCGCATTTCCTCCGCCGTGGCCGGCATGCTCAACTCCCTGACCCCCATCTTCACCCTGGCCCTGGGCATGCTCTTTTTCGGTCTGGCCTTCAAACGGGCATGGCTCACCGGTATCCTCCTGGGGTTGATCGGCGTGTTCATCATCATCGGACAGGTCAATCATTGGACCTTTGGAACCGCGGGGTGGTATGCCCTGGCGGCATTGGGCGCCACGATGTTCTATGCCACCAGTGGCAATACGGTCAAGGCCCGACTGGGCCATCTCGATTCGATGACCATTGGCAGCCTGGGATTTTTTACGGTCGGATTTCCCGCCCTGCTGGTGTTGTTCAGTACTGACTTCATGTTCCAATTGCAGACCGAACCCCTGGCTTGGAGTGCCATGGGGTACATCGCCCTGCTGGCCATTTTCGGTACGGTCATCGCCTCGATCCTGTTCTACTACCTGATCGCCGAGACCGACCAGATCTTCGGTTCCATGGTCAGCTATCTCATTCCCCTGGTCGCCGTCGGGTGGGGCCTCCTGGACGGAGAAACCCTGCATTGGACGTATCTTGCAGGCCTGGTGCTCATCCTGGCCGGAGTGCGCACCGCCCGATCAACATGAGTCTGCACATCCCCGGATTGTTTATTGCCGAATCAACAGGGAAAGGCCGCGGAGTATTTACGGCCGAGCCGCTGGAGCCCGGTGATGTCATCGAGATCTGTCCGGTGATCGTCCTGCCTGACCATGATTTACAGGTCATTCACCAGACGGGGCTGCACGATTACTATTTCTTGTGGGGACCCCGACGGGAGCAGTGTGCCATCGCCCTGGGATATGGCTCCCTGTACAATCACAGCGATCACCCGAATGCGGAGATCGAGCTGGATTTCGGGGAAGAGACCATCATTTTCAAATGCCTGACGGCCATCCAACCCGGGGAAGAGATCACCATCCATTATCATAGCGATCCGGAATTCGGTGGAAAATTGTGGTTTTGAGGGTGCGGAGCGCTACTGCCGGTTCCTTGGTTTTACTTGGCTGTTCTAATCCAAGGAAAGAAAACCTGCTACACAATAAAGGTTCATCACACATCGATTCTATAGGATCATGCGCCGAACTTCTTCCAATTGCCTAATCAACATGCCGAGAGTCAGAGGTATTCCTACCATCATCATCCTTGTGCTTGCAAGTATCTGGACTTCTCTTGATGCCCAGGCCGCCCTCGATTGGGAAGGCCATGGCAAGGGATTTCAATATTTAAAAATGGTGGATAGTATCGGAATACTTGAATTGTCAGATTGTCAGGCTATTGACTTCATACTATTGGAGGATCACCGGGATACAATCAAATGCAAGATAGATGACAATATGAATCCATTTTCTGGTGATTCCACGTTCTGTATTGTCCCATTGAATGACAATTGGGATTCTCTCTATATTGATTTTCGCCCTGGTTATACTTTTTATAGGAAAGAGGTATCCCCGTATCGGTCGCGGTTTTCCTTTGTACGAGTTAGCTATGAACAGTGGGATAGTTGGGATAAACAACAGCTAAGAGTTGAATTGAATTCTTCTGGCACATATACGTATCAGAAACAAGCAAACAGTCCCATCAGGCAAATTCAACTACCCAGTGAGTTGTTGGATACAATGCAAGCCCATATAAACGAAATACAGATCACATCCATGGAAGGCAATTGTAGCCTCAGCATTTGTGACGATATGAATCACACCTTCACCTTTGTTTCTTCTTCGCGTGAGGTATACACTTATTCATCCATGGCTCCAAGCTGGCAGATCAAACCAATACAGGAATTCTTACTTAGTATTATTCCGGGCATGGAGTAGATCCTTTTCGGCAAAATCCACGATCACCTTCAATAATACCCCGGATCAACCTCACCCGCAATAAAAATACGCGGGGTCATTCATCGCATCCTTTATACGCAAGGACATGGATATCTCAATTGCCTATGTCATCAGTTGGAGGAGGGCCAGAAGAAATTGGCGCTAGTCGACCACATTTCATCTAAATATCGAATGGATCTGGTGTTTGTTGATGGCAATGATCATTCATGGGTTTCGTGCGGCTAAAGCCGGAGTTCGAACCTTCTCTACCCCGGGCTACCTGATCGCCGGAGGAGATAAGCCCGGGGCTATTGACGGTATCCTTGGCCGTATTGACGACCTTGATTCGGTCTTAGGTTCCCCGTGGCAACATGGCATACCGGGAACGGATACCTGGTTTCTGAAACAGATTCTCCTGGATGAATCACGAGGCTATGGACACCATCCGAGATGATATTCACAAGGCATGCGGCTGAAGCCGGATTTCGATTCTTCTCTACCCCGGGCTGAAGCCCGGGGCTATTGACGCTATATTTGGCAATGTTGACCGACCAAGATCCTCTCCACGGTTACCCCTGGCAATATATTACCCCGGAAACGGATACCTGGTTTCAGGAGTAGCCCTCGGGCTGAAGCCCGGGGCTATTGACGCTATATTTGGCAATGTTGACCGACCAAGATCCACTCCACGGTTACCCCTGGCAATATGGTACCCCGGGAACGGATACCTGGTTTCTGAATCAGATTCTCCTGTACGAATCACGAGGCTTTGGACACCATCGTTGACGATTATGATGGAGCATGCGGCTAAAGCCGGATCTCGATCCTTCAGTACCCCGGGCTACCTGATCGCCGGAGGAGATAAACCCGGGGCTATTGACACGATTCTCTGCCACATTACTCGGTATCAAAATAATGGCAATGACCCCTGATCTGGATATGTGTAAAACCCACAATGTTTTCTGGGGATTCCGAACATCATAAGATATGGCTTTAACCAACTACCTCCCCCTTTCGTTAATAGCCCCCGGCTTCAGCCGGGGGTAATTGATCATCAATATTGGCTTTAGCCGCATACCTGCATCATTCATGGATCATCCCCGGATCCTGAAACCCTGCCTCCCGAATGAATTCACGATATTCATCCTGGAATGAAATGCGCTGATGGTGCACCTCCTGATCGTATAAATATTTCCTTACAACAGGTAATCTGGAGACGGAAACAGAAGATGCAAAAAACTCCTTTTGCCAGCTGAACCGTCCGGATAATCGCCCGGATTGATTGATCCAATTGGATGATTCCCCCTTGATCAACTGTATGACCTTTCGAATGGATTGATCGCCACCCAGGGAGATCAAACAATGACAATGATCGACATATCCGTTGATCGTGTCAATAATATGGCTTTAGCTAACTACCTCCGCCGTTCGTTAATAGCCCCCGGCTTCAGCCGGGGGTAATTTGTTATCAATATTGGCTTTAGCCGCATACCTGCATCATTCATGCATCACTGTCGGATCCTGAAACCCTGCCTCCCGAATGAATTCACGATATTCATCCTGGAATGAAATGCGCTGATGGTGCACTTCCTGATCATATAAATATTTCCTTACAACAGGTAATCTGGAGACGGAAACAGAAGATGCAAAAAACTCCTTTTGCCAGCTGAACCGTCCGGATAATCGTCCGGATTGATTGATCCAATTGGATGATTCCCCCTTGATCAACTGTACGATCTTTCGAATGGATTGATCGCCGCCCAGGGAGATCAAACAATGGCAATGATCGAAATGACCGTTGATCGTGTCAATAATATGGCTTCAGCCAACTACCTCCCCCTTTCGTTCATAGCCCCCGGCTTCAGCCGGGGGGTAATTTGTTATCAATATTGGCTTTAGCCGCATACCTGCATCATTCATGCATCACTGTCGGATCCTGAAACCCTGCCTCCCGAATGAATTCACGATATTCATCCTGGAATGAAATGCGCTGATGGTGCACTTCCTGATCATATAAATATTTCCTTACAACAGGTAATCTGGAGACGGAAACAGAAGATGCAAAAAACTCCTTTTGCCAGCTGAACCGTCCGGATAATCGTCCGGATTGATTGATCCAATTGGATGATTCCCCCTTGATCAACTGTACGATCTTTCGAATGGATTGATCGCCGCCCAGGGAGATCAAACAATGACAATGATCGACATAACCATTGATCGTGTCAATGAAAATTCCCTTCTGGACAGCGTTCTCCCGGATATGGTCCCACATTGCCTGCCGGATCACCTTGTCAGCTAATAGTGGCACGCGGTCCTTTGTACTCCAGACGGCATGAACATAAATTTTAATATATGACATATAGGTAAAATTTTAAAGTGGGTTGCAGCTAAAGCCAGATCTGGTTGTTATGTTAACCCCGGGCTACCTGATCGCCGCAGGAGATAAACCCGGGGCTATTAACGTTATCCTTGGCCATATTGACGACCTCGATTCGGTCTTTGGTTCCCCGTGGTAGTATGGCACGCCGGGAACGGATACCTGGTTTCTGAACCAGATTCTCCTGGATGAAGCACGAGGTTTTGGACACCATCGTCGACGATATTGATGGAGCATGCGGCTAAAGCCGGATTTGGTCCATTGCAATCCCCGGGCTGAAGCCCGGGGCTATTGACACTATCCTTGGTCTCGTTGGCCGACCTTGATTTGGTCTTTTGTTGCTCCTGGCAATATGTTTCACAGAGAAGGGACATCTGGTTTCTGAAATATTTTCTCCGGTTGGAAGCTCGAGGCCATGGACACGATCAATGACCATATTGACAGAGCATGCGGCTAAAGCCGGTTCTGGTTCACTGGAATCCCCGGGTTACATATATGCCGTTGGGCCTTTGACCATTCCCCCTTTACCTTCAGAAATCCTTCTCCCCATCCTTGAACCAACCGGAATAAAACACATAATTCCCGGCAATACGCTCAATGGTATCCTTGAAGGTCTCTTCGGATAATGCCTTCACTTTTTTGGCGGGTACGCCGGCATAAATATGACCGGATTCCAACCGGCTGTTCTCCAACACTACTGCCCCCGCTGCGATCAGCACATTGGATTCCACCACCACATGATCCATCACGATGGCTCCCATGCCGACCAGGACATTGTCATGGATCGTGCAGCCATGCACAATGGCCCGATGGCCGATGGACACATTGTTGCCAATGGTCAACGGCGCCTTCTTATAGGTACAATGCAGGATCGCGCCATCCTGGACATTCACCCGGTGGCCCATCTTGATCCAATGCACATCACCACGCACCACCGATTGAAACCAGAAACTGCATTCATCGCCACACACCACATCGCCAACAATGGTCGCATTTTCTGCAACAAAACAATCCCGACCCATTTGCGGGGATTTTCCTTCGACTGGTAAGATCAAGGCCATCGGTTCAATTTTTCATAAAAGTAGGTCCCCTGCGGCATTCTGACCCCGAGATCCTCTACTCGGTGTTGACATCCCGAAACCTGCTGGTACCGATCCGCCAGGAAATGGTCAGTCCACTGAATACATACCAGTCATCCTTTTCCGGATTGCCGGTGACACTGATCCCGTCCAGCAGATCCGAAAAGACCGGCCGCTGTCCAACTTCGAGGCCCACACTCCACCGGGGTGTGGCATCCACGCGGAGACCCACTCCATACGGAACCGCCAGAAACCAGGACTGGCGCATCTCTCCGGCAAATGGATCGAATTCAGGGGGCATATCCGTCCGGTAGCAAACGGCCACCGGCCGGGCATGAGCAACACCCACCCCCGCATAGAGATAGGGCCCGATATGCGGCCGAAATTTGCCGACATAATAGAGGGATCGACGCCCGAACGGTTTCCATTCCAGGCCGATCGCCGATTCCGTGATCGGGGCTGAAAAGCGAAACTTCCGACTGCTCCGGGTATTGGCATGTGCGTCATCACCACTGATCCGACCCCGGATCACCTGGGCGCGAACGGCCCACTTGGGATGCCAATGATAGCGATAGAGCAGGCCACCCGCCAGGCGGGACTCGACCAATTCCAGGTGAGGCTCGGGCAGATCCCCCTGGTAATTGGCTGCCCCCATGAAGACACTCCATTCGTGGCGATACTGCCCAAAACCATGACCGATAAAGAAGAACATCCCACAGCAGCAAAACAGGACAAGTCGTTTCATGATCCATGCAATGAAAGGTTGAAAAAAGGAATGACGACATAGCCCTCGCCAGTATTCATGACCACGTGATACAGGCCGGTCGACCAGCCTGCCGTGCTGAACGTCGGTGGGTCCGTGCCGGTAACCCCTTCAGCCAGCTGTCGCCCCAGCAGATCCACCACCATGGCCCGGTACACCGTCACGGGTGGCCCTTCCTTCACCAGGCGGATCAGCCCCCCGGCATGGTTGACATGCCAGCCACCGGCCGGCGAGCTCCAGGCGATCACCCGGATCGGACTCCAGGACGACGTGCCATCCAGATCCTCCTGCCGGATCCGATAATAATTCCATCCCGCCCCTGGGGCCAGATGGTCGAAGACATAGGTCCGGAGCCCCTGGTCCTGGCCCTGGGCGGCCATGCGGCCGATCGCTTCGAACTGCACCCCGTCCACACTGTGTTCAGCCGTGAAATACCGGTTGTCCTGCTCGCTAGCCGTCGACCATTCCAGGCGAACACCATTCTGAAACGGTATCGCCTGAAAGTCGACCCAGGTAACCGGCAGCGGCTGATCCGCTCCGTAGAGGTCGAACATGCCGAAATCCGTGATCTCCACGGTCAACCCTGTCGGACAAGGGTCATACATCCCATCCAGGGCGATGGTGTACCAGGGAGCCATGCCCAGACAAGGGGTCAGGGTCAGCTGGGCCAGATGGTCCAATCCGCCATCCGGCAGGATCTGCCAGCCCCCGGCATAGATCAGATAGTCATAATCGCCGGCAGGCACCCCAGGGGGAGGGGCATTGCAGGTGGCCGTACCGGGCGGGCTTCCTGTCGGATCGAAATACCCGAGGATATTGTCGGCATCCGTGCTGGTGATGTCCAGGTTGAACGGGGCATACTGATCCGCCTGCCCCACTGGAAAGGCATAGCCGCTGATGCCACTGAGGACATCCCGGCGCAGGCGACCCTCAACATAGGCATCCGGGCCGGCATTGAGGATGGCTCCGGGAACGGTCGTCTGCAAACGGATCTCCGACAGCCCCGCCGTGATCACATTGTCTCCGCCATAGAACTCCAGGGTATTGGTGACCACGGCATGGAGGGCAAAGACGACCTCCGCATCGATGCCCAGATGGTAACAACGGAAATGATCCGCATTGCCCTCCACCACCGCCGGTTGGACAAACCGCACCTCCCCCGTGCCATGGGTATACTGGAGGATCCCTTCCAGTTGCATCCCCGGGCCCTGACTGATGATCAGCTCCCCGTGCGGGGTATTGCCGTTGTAGGCCGCGTTGGTCAGGGTGCAGCCGGACCGGACCACCAGATCGCCCAGCAGGGTGGTGGTGGGCTTCTGGTTGTGCACCTGCACTGTTCCGGTACCTTCCCCTCCGATATCCAGGGTGCCCTTGATCGTCAGGGTGCCAAATTCATTGATCCGGCTGGTCAGGCTGTTGAAGGCATAGAACCCGGCATCACTCTCCAATACCAGGTGACCATAACTCCAGTCGGACGAGGAAACGGACAGACCCGTTCCCGTGTACCGGTAGATCACCGTTGATCCTTCGGGCAGGTCCGGTGCCCCGGGGACATTGATGTAATGATCCCGGAACTCGGATGAGGCACTGTTCCCTGTCTTGATCAAGGTGCCAGCCTCCCCCATTTGCCAGCGGGCACCAGACTGAAACCGCCAGCCATTGGCACCGCCTATGCCATGATCGACCAGGGTACCTTCCAGAAGGCAGTGCGGTGCGGCGCCGGCACTGGCAATCTCCAGGCGAACGGACGACGGGATCTCCAGGATGGCCCCTGCCTCGATGAGGAGGTCGTCGATGATCACATCATCGTCCAGGGTAACGGCATGCAGGACATGGACCTGGGCACTGGTATTCACCTCCGGCAGGGCACCGGCGGCTGACCAGGACATTCCCTGGTCAGGACTGACCTCCCAGACGGCCAGGTCCGACCAGTCGCCGCCGTTGATGGTGCGGTACCAGGCGCCGGGGACGTCATCATCGAGAATGGTCACGGTATGGTCGACCTGGACCAGCTCGGCGGACCCACTGAGAAGATCCAGTTGCAGGTCGATGGTCTCATCCCCCTCGACCAGGCCGTCCCCGTGGATGGTAATGATCACGGACTGGGTTTGGGGATAGGATCCGTTCGGCTCGAAGGTCAGGATGACGGGGGCGAAGGTGTAGTCGGACCCGGGGCTGGCGCTTCCGGTAAGGGCATCACTGACCTGCAGGAGGACCGGCCCCGAAGGCGGCGATTGCATGGTGATGCTCACCAGGTGATCGGCAGTGCCGACATTGCCTTCGATGACGGCACTGGAGGGCAGGTCGAATCCGACCTCCGGCATGAGTTCGCCATTGGTGATCAACACATCATCCAGGCCGACATTGCCGGTTTCCTTGGTATAGGTCCACCGGACGTAGCGGATGTCCGGATCGAGTGGATGCGAAATGGACTGGCAATTGACAATGGGCGTGCATCCTCCACACGAGCCATAGGTCCCCAGGGTTTCCCAGGCGGACTGATCGGGGGAAACCTCCAGTACCAGCTGGGATGAACCGCCCATGCCGGCGTCCTTGAGGGCGAAGGTCAGTTCGTCGGGGGTATCCTGGAATGCGACCAGGTAGTACTCGCCCGTATTGTCCAGCCGGCCCATGTCATTGCCCGAGCAGGCGAAGCCGGTGTCATAGCAGCGGTCGGCATTGTTGCCATTGCCATCGGTCCAGCCAGCAGGCGGCGAGGGGTCGCACCAGTCGGTACGGGATAGCGGCAGCGGTGCCTGTGACCAGGCGATAACAGGAAGGAAGAGACATAGACAGAACAGGGCAGTACGGAACACAACCATATGGACAATTGACCAACGTGATTCCCAATGGGAAAAAACGGAGGTATGCCGACAAGGCAATGTTCTGGCGGAACACGAGACGAACAACGGGAAAAGGACGGGTAGGTACCAGGAAACGGTCCCGGTCGAACAACCGATGCGGTAAACCAGGATCTGGCTGACCGTCAGGGCGTGATCGCCCTGCAAGCATCCTCCGGCATGTCAAGGTTGTGTTTTCCGGATGTGCACCAAAAATAAACCGGCGAAAAAGATATCGCCAACATCCCGGGCGTTAAGAAAATTATAAAGTCGGGTGGCAGTTATCTGTTGTCCGTTGTCGGTTCTTTTTGTACCCGCTGATTCATTTTCTCTGTGATACTCTGTGCACCTCTGTGGTTAACATCCCTTAGTGGTCTCCTTTCACTCCAGCGTAACCATAAATACTCCAGCAGAATTTCCATTCCACCGTGAACTTACCCTTAGTGGTCATCATCACCTGTCAGAAATGGATGCTCCTCTCCGGTCAATGGCGTTGAGATACCTGCCGATTTAACCCTGGTTTCTCCGTGAAACTCTGTGTCACTCTGTGGTAAACATCCCTTAGTGGTCTCTTTTCACTTTAGATCACCCCCAAGCACTATAGAAGCATTTCTATTCCATCCCATTCGTGCCCTTAGTGCCTGAGTGGTCACCCCACCTCACTCCTTCCAGAACCGCCCGCTCCACACGCCTTCCCGACTGCTCACCCGCAGGATATACATCCCGGAAGGCAGCGATTGGACAGTGATGGGGGTATTCTCTGCTCCTTCGGCAATAGTGCCGCTGAAGGCTGTGCGACCGGCTGGAGTCATCACGGTCCAGACAGCGGTGCCGGTATCCTCTCCCTGGCGGATCAGGTAGAGCATGTCGCTGGTGACGGTCGGGCGAATGGACCACTGCGGGCCGCGGGTCTCCTCGCGGAGGTCCACCACCCGGATGGGGCTGTACTCGTACTGGCCGTCGAAGTCGACCTGTTTCAGGCGGTAATAGTTCACGCCTGCAGCAGGACGATCGTGCATCCACTGATAGGCCTGGGGCTGGCCGGTGGTGCCGGCACCCGGTACCATGCCCAGATCATCAAAGCGGGCACCATCGGTGCTGTGCTGGACCAGGAAGTAGTCGTTATTGATCTCGGAGGCCGTGGCCCAGGTCAGTTGGACGACCTCGCCATCCAGGACGGCATCGAACTGGGTCAGCTCGACAGGGAGGGGAGAATTAGCGGAGCCCAGGACAAATGGTGAAAATTCCGTGAATGGTGCAGTAGATGTAAATGACGGATCCGACCCGTTGTACGTTGCATCAACTATCGGATTGAAGGTAGACCCATTCCATCTGCCGATTACAGGAGATGCCAAAGGGTCAAAATTGGCTCCTTCCGTTCCAGATGCCCATTGGAACTTCAATAGCAGACTGGATCCTCCAGCAGTGGCCTCATCGATAATCCATTGATATTGGATACATTGATCCTCATTGACAGGATTGACTCCTCCTGTACCCAAATTTTCAACTCGCAAAGTAAAATTGTCTGAGTTGTGCGGGCCGCTTGCAATGAGGGATGCCGGCATATACTTGGATGAAATTGGTCCGATAGGAAAGAATACCGTGCCTGAACTTACCACTCGCTTTAATCCTCCACTGGTGACCGGCATCGACCCCATATCATCACATGTGCAAATAAAATTGGTTGGACCGATACCAGAGATTGTTGAAGGAGCTGTTAATGTATAGCCATTCGTTCTCAAAAGGCCATCAGTTAATGTCAAAGTGGTGTTCACATCCAAAGCCAGATCACTCAATAAGGAAAGTCCAGATGAATTATCAATAGCAATATTAATCTGACCTGTAATGGTGCCGAAGGACCCGGATTGACTCTGAGTGCCGTTAAACTTAATTGTACAGCCTGTCCCCGATGTCGATTCAGTAATTGTCCCGGAATTTGTCAACCATCCCTTCAGATTCAAGAATCCATTTTGCGATCCACTACCCATAAGTTTCAGGGTTGAATTGCTGTTAATGGTCAAATCTCCATCAATGTTTACCGTTGATGTGCCACTGCCATTCCCAAAATCCAATACGGTGCTAGAACTTAAAACTACATTTCCGCCAATATTAAGTGTTGAAGGTGTCGACCCGACTAGTCGCAGTGCCCCTGACCCGGTATTCTGAACTGACAAATCTCCCAAAACAGTTGTTAAGGATCCAGTCAGGTTCATAGTACTAGTCATATTCGATGCATTCCAGATGAAGTGATGGTAGGATTGATCCAAACCACCTGGTCCAGAAGTTCCCGTGGCAGCCAGTACTTCACACGTGGAACCTGAATTCCAAGTCATCGCTGTAAATGTACCGACCCCGCTTGGTGGGTTATGCTGATATTTACCTCCATTATCGACAACAATCGTTGCTCCACTATTTAATGTAAAAGATGAATTCGTTGAGTTCTTCAATATTCCTTGCACAAGCAGATCATTTCCAGTCCCATCTGCAATGACAAGAGTTCCACCCGTTACATTCAGCATACTTCCAGATGCGATGGTCAACTGGTCTAATGTAGCACCAGCAGAAATCGTCACATCATCTCCACTCATGATGGTTATACTCAGTTCATCCTCATCTGGTCCTTGCAATGCAGCCGACCAGGGGTCATTATTATTCGGTGATGTTTCCCATGTACTTGCATTGGAAAAATCACCTGACTGGACTGTCCGATAGTGCAATGGGGGTACTGGTGTTGTTACACATATTGTGAAATCACCACTTCCAGCATCCCAGTCATAAATGCGAATATAGTAAGTCTCCCCAATGGACAATCCTGTTGCTGATATGACTTCAACACCCCCATTATCCGTATCATCAGCACAATCGATTGTGCTGCCATTGCACGCTCCGCTGCGCAGATCAATGACAGCATCCATGTTGGATGCACCATCGACCGTGATGATATGGGATGTGCCAGTAGCCTCGAACTTGAACCAGATATCATCATCGGCATTTCCCGTCAATGCGTTGCACTCGATCGCAGCGATGGATTCAGATGCTCCTGAACTGGAGGTACTCAATGGTGAGTTGCAGGTTTCTCCACTCTCCACGGTCAAGGTTATTGCCCCGGAGCAGTTATCATTGACCGGACGACCGGTACCGGTCAGATTCACCAGGCAAGAGGATTCATCCGGGTCATTGTTGCTGATCGTGATCGATGCTGTTTTGGCACCGATTGAGGTTGGTGAAAACCGAATAACTGCATCGCTGAAATTGCCGGGTGCGACCGGGCTGACGGGCTGGGTTTGCACGGAAAATTGATCGGGATTTGATCCGGCGATGTTTAAGGCAGAAAAGGTGAGGTCGGCAGTTCCAGTATTCCTGATCCGAAAGGTCAGGTCCGCATGGTCAGTTATTGCCAGGTCGCCAAAGGGGATCGTCCCGCCGCAACTCAGATTGGTAGAAACCGGGTATTCCAATTGAAGCTCTGGCACTCCTACTATGGTCATGGCGTTGGCCGCAGCAAAACTACTTCCAGAATTGGTCTCATCTTCTGTGTATGTGAAGTCTCCATCCGCATCCGGGGCACAGGAGACAGTATGACCAATGGTAGCCGCTGCATCCACATCACCAGTGATGAACAGATATCGGGTACCAACCGGAAAAACCTGATTGCTGACTGTGAATGTCTGGTCTCCCGTTGTCGGATCACTGATCGTGACGAGGAGGACATCACTGGCACTGTTGAAACTGGCATCCGTTGAGAACCACAGCTTGAAATTGTCCAGATCGTCACTGTCAAAGGTACCACCGGTCGCAGTAACCAATTGCGTCAACGTAGCCGGTCCATCAGAGACCTCCACCTCAACCTGATACAATATCGTATTGGTCGCCCCTTGGGATATATCCGCTGCCGCCGGGGTAGTACCGGTGTGGGTGATGGCAGGGGGAATTGGCAAGGTGGTGGCACTGCCGGTCAATTCGTCACTGACACGGTAGCATTCACTTCCACCACTCCCGTCAAATTCATAAATCGCATAGTGGTATGTGGTATTGGCTGTCAGGGCAGTAACTGTTTGAGAACTACCGGATCCTTTATAAACTACATAATTTCCTGTCCCAATCTGATCCCCTGACCCAAATGCCGCATTCGCGGTATACTCCGTTCCATTCACCGGATCAGCATTGACTGCCCCACCTTGCCTGGCGACAACCAACGTAGATGCGCCATTACCCCCACTCCAGGAAACATCCATCTGCATTTGCTGGATATTGGACGCCACAAAGGTATTGGCTTGCTCTGTGGGGGGGGTGCAGCCTGAAATTATTGATACCACAACATCATCAATAGCTCGCTCATGTGTACCACCAGCTCGATTGTCCAAAAACCGAATATACCTTAACCCGGAGTATGCAGATAGGTCAATTTCTGATTCAGCGGAGCAATTATTTGAAATTGAAGTGATTGTTGCAACTAAATTCCATGGTCCAGATGTTTGACTTGCTGGGGAAGCATCACTAATGTGGATTTGCATTGACCAGGATGTGCTATTACTGCTTCTCTTCTTGTTAAAACTTAACTTGTTGGGATTGCTGATTGCTGGTGTAATTGCACCATCACCTGAAGCATTAAATCCTAATGCCCCAGGAACTGAACAAACTTGAGCAGTCCAAATTGGTGTATTGATGGCGGCCCATCCACTTGGTAAGGACTCTCCACTAAAGTCTTCATTTATCTGCCCCCACACCCCTCCCCATCCCAAGAGAAGGATTAATATAATGCTCAGTGGTCGAATGGTCATTGGTCGTGCGTTTGTGGTGAAGCGGGCAGGAGGACAGGGAGGGAGGCGCTGCAATTGTGGTCAGCAGGTTACCTTCGCCGTCGGTCTTCGTTTCCCGGGAGGTCGAAAATACACAAGGATGGCTGATGCTCAGTCGGGAAGGACATGAAATCATGGTGAATTCTCTGTTAAGAACGACCCTGGCCACCCTGCGGGCCCTCCTGCTGACCGGCCTGGTGGCCCTGATCATCCCGGTGCTGCTCCTCGGCAGCTGGGTGCCAGGCTACGGGGCCTGGTGGCGGCAGCGGGTGCGCCGCCTGTGGATCCGCATGATCCTGGTCACCCTGGGGATACGGATCCACTGGGAAGGGCGCATACCCGACTTTCCGGCCATCTATGTGGGCAACCACCGCGCCTACATCGATCCCCTCCTGCTCATGCGCGATGTGCTGGCCGTGCCCGTGGCCAAGAAGGAGATGGCTTCCTGGCCCCTCATCGGCTTCGCCGCCCGCCTCAGCGGCATCTTCTTCGTCGACCGCGAGAGCAGCAAGGACCGGCAGCGCACCCTGCACAAGATCACCGCCGAGGTGCGCCGGGGCGGTTCCATCCTCCTGTTCCCCGAAGGCACCACCCATGCCGGCCATGAGGTGCTCCCCTTCCGCAAGGGGGTGTTCCGGGTGGCCGCCGAGGAACAGGTCCACATGGTGCCCTTCGCCCTCGACTTCGATGATCCGGCCGACTATTGGATCGGCAAGGACACCTTTGCCGCCCATTTCTTCCGGCGTTTCGGTCATTGGCGCACCCGGGTCCATGTCGCCGTGGGTCCCGACCTCTTCGATCCCGATGGCGAAGCCATGCGCCTCCATTGCATGGAATGGATTAATGCCAAACTGGCCGAATTCCGGGCGGGGGAACCAGCAAGGACGCTGGAGCGCAGTAAGGCAGGAGTGGGCGCTTAGAGAGGGGAGTGTTTGACCGGGGACCGGGGACCGAGGACGGAGGACCGAAGACGGAGGACCCCAGCCTGCCGGCTGGCAGGGAAGACCGAGGACCAGGAACATGGAACCAAGGAACCAGGAACGCCGCCGACCGAACAGCAACATGTTTGCCTTAGCTTTGTTGCAATACTCACTTATGCTGCGCCGTATCCTCCGATTCTCCGGATTCTTCTTCATGGTCATCCTGGGCTTGCTGCTGCTGGTCTCCTGGACGGGGATCCTGGATTTCAAGGGCAATCTTGACAAGGTGAATCGTGAACGGAAGAGCCTGGGGCTGGCCCCCTTGCAGTCGCGGACAGTCCAGGTTGGTGATCGCACCCTGTACACCGTGGTGGGTGGGGATACCACCAGTCGAATGGCCCTGCTGTTCCTGCATGGGTCCCCCGGCGCCTGGAATGCCAGCGAACCCTACCTCAACGATACCAGCCTGCAACGTTACCTCCTGCTGGCTCCCGACCGGCCCGGGTTTGGCGAGTCCGACTTTGGCGAGGCCCTGCCCTCCCTGGCCGGCCAGAGCCTGATGGTGCGGGCCATGATGGACCGTTGGCCCGGCCGACGGTTTGTGGTCATTGGACACTCCTATGGCTGCTCCCTGGCCCAGCAGCTGGCCTTCGACGATCCCGACCGGGTGGCCGCCGTGGTGCATGTAGCCCCACCCCTCGATCCCGACCTGGAGGTGGGCATCGGCTGGCGGAAATTTCTCGACTTTCCCCTCTTTCATCTGGTCACCCCGCCTGCCTTTCGCGTCTGCAACCAGGAGCTGATCACCCTCAAGGAGGACCTGGAACTGCTCCTTCCCCAATGGTCCACCCTCCGGGTGCCCACCTACCTCATCCAGGGGGCAGCGGACAAACTGGTCTTTCCTGAAGAGATGGACTTCTTCCAAAAGATGGCCCCCGAACCCATGCAGAAGGTCTATCCCCATCCGGGCGATCATTTCATCTACTGGACAGATGTGCCGTTCGTCCGTAAGGTGATCGGGGAAGCACTGGAAGTAGAAGAAAGCACCAAATCGCAAATTCCAAATTCCAAATAAATTCGAAATTCCATTAGGGAAATTCGAAACACGCAGATGAGCCTGGAGGAAGTGGGAAGCACCAAATGACAAATCTCAAATCCCAAACAAATTCAAAATTCCAATTCGGAAATTCGAAACGGTCAACTCTATTTAGGGATAGGTCAAACTGACAACCGACAACAGACAACAGACATCCTGCCGGGCCGGGGGAGGGACGGGGAAAGCACCAAATGACAAATTCCAAATCTCAAACAAATTCCAATGGGGAATGACCCAAACGATATGTTGTTTTGGTCATTGGCATGCTGTACTTGAAATTTGGTGCTTTGGGGCCTAAAATCCCAATGAGAACGCCCAACCTGGGTATGGCCCTGCAGGGGGCCGCACACGTATAGCGTGGCGTCTCCTTTCCCATTCGGCCCTGCAGGGGTCGGACGACCCGGTGCGCCGCACAAGTTGATAGAATTCCAGCATCTTCGTCTTTCGATCTAACGGTACGTCACATGGACCAGGGTATCCGACACATTCGCCACCTGCAAGAGCTCCTTGCCATCGAGAAGCAGGTCGACCTGACCACCTGGCAGGAGAAGGTGGCCCGCATGAGCATCGACGACCGGGTTAGGCACGGGCTGACCTGGAAGCCGGTCCAGGTCATGCAATCCGGGTTCGCCATGGGGGACAAGGCCTTTGTGACCGTGGTCCGGCCCCCGCATCATCGACATGATTCCCAGTTCAAGGCCGGATCCCCTGTCCACTTCTATACCGAGGCGGCCATGGCCAAGCGTCACCGTATTAGTGGGGTAGTTCACTATTCTACTGATCGAAAGATGCAGATCATTCTCAACACCGATGAACTGCCCGACTGGCTGAACCTCGGTCCCATCGGGGTCGACCTGGAGTTTGACAACCGCTCCTACACCGAGATGGAGAAGGCCCTGGCGCGCGCCCTGGACGCCAGGGGCAATCCCCTCGCTGAATTCCGCCAGATCCTCAGCGGACAGCGGCAGCCGGACTTCGGCGCCACCCCGGACCTGGCCTTTCCAGAAGGACTCAATCATGCCCAATCTGAAGCCGTACGGGGTATCCTGTCTGCCCGGGAACTGGCCCTGGTGCATGGCCCGCCCGGCACCGGCAAGACCACCACCCTGGTGGCAGCCGTCCGTGAACTGGTCATCCGCGAGCGGACCGTCCTGGTCTGTGCGGCCTCCAATACCGCCACCGATGTCCTCACCGAACGCCTGGCCGCGGCGGGGCTCCAGGTGGTGCGCATCGGCCACATTTCCCGGGTGGATGAACGCCTGCTCGACCTCACCCTCGACGCCCAGGTGGCCGCTCATCCCGACAGCCGGGAGATCAAGAAGGTGAAGATCCAGGCTGCCCAGGCCCGCAAGAAGGCCGGCACCTACAAGCGAACCTTCGATGCCGAGGCGCGGGCCGACCGTCGCGACGGGTACAAGGAGGCCCGGGAACTGATGGACTGGGCCCGCCATCTGGAAACCCGCCTGGTCGAACAGATCCTCGACAGCGCCCAGGTGATCTGCACCACCCTTACCGGCGCGGCCCATGGGCTGCTCGACAAGCGCCAGTTCACTTCCCTGATCATCGACGAGGCGGCTCAGGCCTTGGAGCCGGCCATCTGGATCCCCCTGGCCAAGGTCGAACGCCTGGTGCTGGCCGGCGATCCCCACCAGTTGCCGCCCACCGTCAAATCAGCCGAAGCGGCGCGGAAGGGACTGAACGTCACGGTCATGGAACGACTGTTGACCACCCTGCCCCAGATGCACCTTCTCACGGTACAGTACCGAATGAATCCGGCCATCATGGCCTTCAGCAACACCTGGTTCTACCAGGACCAGCTCCTGGCTGCCGAGGGTCTGGAGCAACGCACCCTCCCGGTGAGCGATCCGCGACCGGTACTGTTCATCGACACCGCGGGTTGTGGCTTTGAGGAGAAGATCAATCCCGAGACAAAATCCCGGTACAATCCAGACGAATATGTTTTGGTCACCTGCCATCTGGAGAGCCTGCGTCATGAGCTGGTGGAAAAAGAATGGCCCGAGATCGCCATTCTCTCTCCCTACCGCGAGCAGGTGGAGTACATTGAGGAAGAGATCGAGAAAGACGAACACTACGGCACACTGCCGATCCGGGTGCAGACCATTGACGGATTCCAGGGACAGGAAATGGATGTCGTCATCCTCTCCCTGGTGCGGTCCAACAGCCGGTCGGAGATCGGCTTTCTACAGGATTATCGACGGATGAATGTAGCGATGACCCGGGCCCAGCGACAATTGGTGGTGATCGGTGACAGCGCCACGATTGGCAATGATCCGTTTTATGCAAAATTCCTGGATCACTGTCAGGAGACAGGGGCCTGGCGGTCGGCCTGGGAGTATGTGAACGGGTGAGTTGGAGGGGAAACGCGTAGACGCCAGGACGCGAAGGATGAAGAAGCCGGATTGGGTACTCGGTGTTCGGTATTCGGTATTCGGTGTTGGGTGTTGGGTATTGGGTATTTAAACATGAAACGAATAAACGAATAACCTTGAAACCAGAAATCACCACACGACAAGACATTTCCGACCTGGTGGAACGATTTTATACCCGGGTCAGGGAGGACGAGATCATTGGGCCGATTTTTCGGGATCAGGAAAATTTCTCCTGGGACACCCATATCCCGGTGATGGTGAATTTCTGGAGCAGCATCCTGTTGGATGACGCGTCCTACAAGGGCAATCCGATGCTGAAGCATATTGAACTCAACCGGAGAACTCCCCTGACCCAACTGCATTTTCGACGGTGGAAAGAATTATTTTTTTCTACCCTGGATGAATTATTTATCGGTGAGCGGGTAGGAGAAGCCAAGAAGCGGGTCAATGCCATGGAGATCCTCATGCTGATGAAGATCCGGGATAGTGAGCAGAGCGGTTTCATCCAATAAAAAACCGGCTGTCTGATCATCATCAAACAACCGGTCAACCTAAAGTGACGAGTGATGGTCGATTCAATAGCGTGGACAACGACACGATGCGCGTTGCCCTGGTACCTTTTTACTCCTCTTCCTCCAGGACCGCAGCCCCGAGGAAGACATCCTCTTTTCGAAAATGCTGGGTCAGCAGGGTATAGAACACAGCGCGATATTTCCGGCTGTTGCCACTGCCCAACTGATCAATGACATCATCAATGGCATCATCCAGATCGGGTGAATCTGCCAGGCCCAATTTGCCGATCAGGAAATTCTCCCGGACGCGGTCCAACTCCTCCGGATCACTGGACGACACCAGAGATGCATCGTCATTGTAAATGGACGGTCCGAGACTCTTGGCGACTGCCGCCAGCAATTCAGGATGGACATCCAGATCCAGTTCTTCAACTGCCTCCAGGTAGAGGCCCATTTTTTCATCAAACTGACTCATGCTCATGTATTGTGAGGGTGAATAATGCCCGGGATAACATGAGCCAAGGTAGGCCGGGCAACAATAGCGGAACTTTATGGAATCGTAAAGATTGGGTGAAGTCGGGTTGGAATGCCAGCCATTCCTTTCCTCCCCCGGTTTGGCGCTTTTGGCCATTCATCAGCGATCTTGTAGTCCGTCGCCAAACCACCCCCTCCGATCTGCATTCCTCTCAGGGCCAGACCATTCCTTCGAGGGGGACACCAACATGTCCCTCCCGAGTGCTCGGGACGGGGGGTGGATGTTTCCGACACCAAAGGTGGAGGAAACAGACGGGGGTGGGTACCACGACTGATAAACCTGCATCCCGCCCTCCCCGGTTTGGCGCTTTTGGCCATTCATCAGCGATCTTGAAGTCCGTCGCCAAACCACCCCCTCCGATCTGCATTCCTCTCCGGGCCAGACCATTCCTTCGAGGGGGACACCAACATGTCCCTCCCGAGTACTCGGGACGGGGGTGGATGTTTCCGACACCAAAGGTGGAGGAAACAGACGGGGGTGGGTACCACGACTGCCAATCTTGCATCCCGCCCTCCCCCGGTTTGGCGCCATTGGCACATCGCCTCCGGGACAGTCGTGCAAGGGAAATTTTCCATTCTAATTATGAATCCCTATTTTCATCCACACGAAATCCAGACCAACATGCGAACCCCTGCCCTTCTGTTCATTTTTCTCTTCCCTGCCCTGATCATGGCCCAGATCGCCCAGGGTGGTGGTGACCTGGACCTGCCCGTACCAGAGCATCCCTGCGTCTCACCGGAACTGCAGGATGAGATCGAAATCATGCTGGCCGCCAATCGGGCGATGCTGATCGATCAGGGCATCCTGCCAGCAGTGCCCGATGCCCGTTCGGCGATCCAACTGGAATGGCCCCTCCGGCAAGCCAATGGCTTCGATCAGGATGAATGGTACGTCACCGTCAACTTTGTCGATCTCGATCCATCGAATGGGATCAAGGATTACATGTGCAACAGTCGGTCCTACAATGGCCACAACGGACTGGACTACAGCCTGTGGCCCTTCTGGTGGGAGATGATGGATGACAATCAGGTGGAGATCATTGCCGGTGCACCGGGAGTGATCCTGGCCAAAAGTGACAATCAATTCGACAAGAACTGCTCCTGCACCGGCACCTGGAACGCAGTCTATATCCAACACAACGATGGCAGTGTGGCCTGGTATGGCCACATGAAGAAGAATACCCTGACCACCAAGCCGGTCGGAGCATCGGTGGTGACTGGTGAATATCTGGGTCTGGTCGGCAGTTCCGGTTGCAGCACCAATCCCCATCTGCACCTTGAGCTGCACGATGACTCCAACAAGATCATCGAACCCTATGCGGGCACTTGTAACAATACAACAGGCAATTCGTGGTGGGCCGATCAGAAGCCCTACTACGAGTCGAGCATCAACCGTTTGACCACCCACGGCATTCCTCCTGTACTCGACGGCTTTTGCCCCGACGAATATGAAGCCAACCTGCAGAACCAGTTCGATCCCGGCGACCTGGTCTACTATACGGCGTGGTATCGCGATCAGCAGTTCACCAGCCTGGCCAATTTCTCCGTCAAGGATCCCACCGGTGCCGTCGTCCATTCCTGGAATCAGTCGTCCCCCAATACCTACGCCTGGTCCTGGTGGTGGTGGAGCTATTCCCTTCCCCCGAACGCCGTGGAAGGCATCTGGACCTTTGAGGCCACTTACAACGGGGAAACGCGCGTCCACTCCTTCCAGGTTGGTGAGATCTCGTCGACCGAAGACCAGGATCTGCCCGGAATCCATCTTGGAGCCAATCCCGTGGTATCTGATCTCACGGTCCAGGTGTCGTCACCAGGCGAGTACACCTATACCCTGTACAACTTGCAGGGACTACCCTGCCTGACCGGCTCCCTGGGCCAGGGCAGCCACAGCCTGCCGATGGACCACCTGCCCATCGGGGCGTATGTGATCCGGATCGGGGAGGAAGAGAGTGGCCGACAGATGACCCGCCAGGTGATCCGCGCCAGCAGGTAAACCGACCCAGATCACCCTGGTGGCTACTCGTTGTACTTGAGGTTCGTATCTTACAGTACCAACACCCTGCCATGCATCCACATGCCCGTTTGATCCGGTCGTTCTATGAAGCTTTCCAGGCGAAAGATGCTGAGGCCATGAATGCCTGGTATGACACGGAGGCCCGATTCAGCGATCCGGTCTTTCCGGATCTGAATGCCGAACAGGTCAAGGCCATGTGGTCGATGTTTTGCAGCCGTTCGAAAAACCTGCAGATCGAATTCGGCGATATCCAGGCCAATGAGGAAGAGGGCAGGGCAATGTGGCTGGCGCTGTACACATTCCAGGCCACCGGCCAATCCGTGATCAATCGGATCGAAAGTACCTTCACGTTTCGGGAGGGTAAGATCCTTACCCATACCGATGCTTTCAATTTCTATGGCTGGGCCCGTCAGGCCCTGGGGTTCCGGGGACTGATGCTCGGATGGACTCCCTTGGTAAAAAACAAGGTTCGCGATTCTGCGCGGAGAACCCTTGAACAGTTTATCGCTCAGTCGGCCCCATCATCCACCCAACAACCAGGCCGGTCTCCTTCCCGGTCTTGACCGGGACCATTCACCAACATTCCCTCATTGGCCTATGAGATCATACGCTATCCTACTGACCGTTCTGCTGCTGGCTCCTTGTCAGATGATCCATGCCCAGGCATTCCCCGCGATGCCCCAGGAATGGCTGGACGGTTGCCTGCCAGAGACCAGCCAAACCCGGACGGTCTGCTCGTCGGGATGCGACTATACCAATGATCAGCTCCAGCTGGCGATCAATCAGGCTGAACCGGGTACTACCCTTCTACTGGAATCCGGTGCCACCTATGTCGGACCGTTCAACCTGCCCGAAAAAAGCGGAGACGGGTGGATCCTGATCCGCACCAACCTGCCCGATGACCAGCTCCCGCCGGTCAATACCCGCATCGATCCGTCCTATGCGCCCATCCTGGCCCGGCTCGAGGCCAAGCCCGGTCTCAGTGCCATCACCACTTCATCCCGGGCCCATCACTATGCCTTTTTCGGACTGGAGATCACTTCCCAGGGCTTTTCCTGGAATGTGATCGATATCGGGAAGGGAGAAAAAATCCGGGATGACCTGCCACACGACCTGCTCTTTGACCGGATCTACCTGCACGGGCATCCCACCCTGGGCAGCCGGAGAGGCATGGCCATGAACGGCCGTCGGATCGCCGTCGTGAATTCGTGGATATCCGACTTCAAGGAGCAAGGCGCGGACAGTCAGGCACTCTGCGCATGGAATGGCACCACCTACAAGATCGTGAACAACCGACTGGAAGGTGCAGGAGAGAATATCATGTTCGGCGGGGCCAAGACCCAGGTCCCGGATCTGCTGATCGCCGACATCGAATTCCGGAACAACCACGTGATCAAGCCATTGGCCTGGAAGGTCGGGCATCCCGACTACGCAGGGACCCACTGGACCATCAAGAACCTGTTCGAACTGAAGCATGCCGCACGGGTGTGGGTGGAAGGGAATGTCTTCGAACAGAACTGGGCCGACGCCCAGACCGGCTTCGGCATCCTCCTCACCCCCCGTACCGAACAGGGGAGCTGTCCCTGGATCACGGTCAGCGATGTCACCTTTGCCCACAATATCCTCCGGCATACCGGCAGCGGCTTCAATATTGCCGCCCGCGACAATAACTTTCCGACCATCCCCACCGCACGGGTCTGGATCCATGACAATCTCATCGAGGACGTGGATGGTACCATTTGGGGTGGGGACGGCCGAAGCCTCCAGGTGCTCAGCGGTGTAGCGGACCTGACCGTTGACCACAACACGTGGATCAATCCCAAGGGCAATTCGTTCGTCAATGCCGATGGCCCCTCCTTTCCCAACCAGGACTTCCGGTATACCAACAATATCACCAGCCACGGGAAATACGGCGTGCACGGCAGCGGAAAGGGCGTAGGCAACAGCAGTCTGATGGCCTACTTCCCCGGTGCCATTGTCGAGAAGAATGTGATCGCCGACGGGGTCAGCACCACGGCCAATCCCGCCAACTACCCGCCGGACAATTTCTTTCCCGGGGCCATGACCAACATCGGATTTATGGACTATGCCAACGGGATCGGGGGAGATTATACCCTGATGGAGGGTACGCCCTATATCGGTGCGGGGACCGATGGCCGTAACCTGGGAGCGGCAATGGATTCGGTGACCTACCTGACAGATCCGGCGATCAGTGGCGTCTTTCCGCTATGTGAGGAAACGACATCCCTGAACCCTGCCGGGGGGCAACCTGCAGTCACCTTCACCCTGGTCCCGAATCCGGGTAGGGACCGCGTGCACTTCACCCTGCCCGAGGGACAGGACCTCCGCCCGGACCAGGTACGCATCCTGGATATCCATGGCCGGGTCGTTCGATCGAACTCCATGACATGCATGGGTTCGAGTTGCGAGATCGACCTGAGCGGACAGCCGGCCGGACTCTACCTGGTCCAGGTGATGGCGGGCGGATACCAACATCACGCCATCTGGATCAAGTCAGGAAGTGATTAGTGTTCCAGGACCAGTTTGACCAGGGCAGAATGTCCTTCCCTGCTGATCTGAACCAGATACATTCCCGGAGCAGCCGATGCCAGATCGTAGGAACGTCCGGCGGGCTGGTTCGACCAGGCAGCGATCCATCGTCCCTGGAGGTCCAGCACGCGGAGATCATATCCACCCTGATCGTCCCCCTGCAGGGTGAATGACCCTGTCGTCATGGTGGGAAAGAGGGAAACCCCTTCCAGGACCGGATCACTCGTACTGACCGAACTCGCCTTGATCTTCCACAATTCCATGCCCTGGGTGGCGGTGCGGGCACCGAACAGCACTTCATCCCCTACCAGGGTAAAGCGGTTCGGATCAGATCCGTCACCCGACGATGGATTGATGTCCGGGAGGACCATGGTTCCGGCTTCCGTGCCATCCGAGGTCCACAATTCCACATTGAAGGCACTGCCTTTCGCTCCGCCAAAATAGATCCGACCATTGATCGCCGTCAGAAAGGAGGGCAACCAGAACGAACCCTGGCTCCCCGGGGTGGCATCCTTCACCATCCAGGTACCGGCTTCGGTCCCATCCGAACGCCACAGTTCGATGCCATTCTCGCCATTATCATACTTGTAGTACAGGATATCATCCATCACCGTGAAGAGCTGGGGGACATAGCCGGGTGTTTTCGCCGAACCGTCCTTGACCATCCAGGTACCAGCCGGTGTGCCATCCGTTCGCCACAGTTCCCGCCCGTTGGTTCCATCGTTGGCACCAAAATAGATCGTGTTGCCAATCCTGTTCAGCCGGTGTTCATGGGTGTTGGGCTGGGTATCATCGCTGCCTGTATTGGGTGCCGGATTGATATCCTTGACGAGGAGGGTACCCGCCGGCGTACCATCGGTGGCCCACAGTTCCGGACCCATGTCATTGCCCTCCGCATAGAATACCAACCGTCCATTCACTGCCAGCTTGTGCCGGGGATTCACTCCACCTGTGACCCCCGGAAACGTATGGAACCGCTTTGTTCCGGCAGTGGTCCCATCGGTCACCCACAATTGCTCGCCATCGCTGCTGTTCTCATAACCCGTGAAATAGAGCTTGTCACCCAATTCACCAAAATAGCGGGGGTTACCGTTCCCATTGGCACCAAAGATCGTCTGGATGTCCTTGAGCAGCCAGGTGCCCGATTCGGTGCCGTCCGTCCGCCATAATTCCAGTCCGACCTGTCCGTCATTTGCTGAAAAATAGAGGACATCATTCCAGACGTAGTAATAATCGTTGACGGCTACCGTGATCCAGACCCCGTCTCCTGTACCCGGCCGGATATCCTTGAGCAATGTGGTACCGGCTGCCGTTCCATCCGTGACCCAAAGTTCCTGACCCTCTGCAGTCGTCTTTGCCTGGAAGATGACTTTTTCACCGACCCGGAAGAAATTCTGGCATTCCGATCCGGCAGCTCCCGGATTGATATCCTTCAACAGCATCGTGCCAGTCTCCGTGCCATCACTGATCCATAACTCCATGCCCGAGACACCATCATCCGCCGCGAAGAGGAGGTGGTCATTGTAGCTGATCATACCATTCTCATAGTAGGGAAGGCTTCCATTGGAACCTGGTCGAATGTTCTTGACCAGCTCAGGTTGTTGGGCGTGTAGTGAGAACATGCCTGTCAAGACCAACAGGATGGAACAGAACTGTTTCATAGCGTTTGTTACAGGTGAAAAGGAGGCCAAATATAGGTGAATTGGTCTCACAAACGATCATGCTTGATCGGATGTCCCAGTGCATCACCCATTGGATGGCATTCAACACCACCTGAGGCTGAAACCCGGGCCTATTCACATTAGGGCACTTCTATTAACCTCCGAAATAGACCAAGACTCGAGAGAACCAAGCGAGACAAGGCATTTCGAAAGAGCATAGCCATAGCTAAGTAATTGAGAAATAACGCAGTATCGCGCAGGTTATCTCGAGTGAAAATCCTGAAAGGATTTGTTTGGTCATTGAGTGGGGTTGATAGAGGTGCCCATTATTCGTTGCTGAATTCCCAGCATACAAACCAAAGGATCACGAAAGGCTTCAGTCATTGAAAATCGGCGATTGGAATTTGTTTGCTTATTGGGATATGTGTTTTGCCTGTCTGCCGCCAGGCAGGAGATTTCCCCTTGAGGCGTTTTGTCATCATTTTGGCATATTGGCCAAAATGCCGCCAAAACAAGTCGTTCTCTATTTTATTACCCCGGGTTAAAACCCGGGGCTATTAACATTATTCGTTGCCTATTCTCCAACACAAAAACCAAATGATCACGAAAGCTATCGGTCATTGAAAATTGGTGATTGGAATTTGTTTGTTTTTTGGAATTTGAGTTTTGGGATTTCCCCTTGAGGCGTTTTGTCATCATTTTGGCATATTGGCCAAAATGCCGCCAAAACAAATCGTACTCCATTTCATTACCCCGGGTTAAAACCCGGGGCTATTAACGACATCTCTTGCCTATCCCAAAAACCAAATGATCCCGAAAGGATTCGGTCATTAAAAATTGGTGATTGGAATTTGTTTGTTTTTTGGGATTTGTCTTTTGGAATTTGTTTTTTGAATTTTTCTTCAACTCCATCTCAGCGCCTCCACCGGATCGATCCTTGCAGCACGTGCCGCAGGATACAATCCGGCGATCAAGCTCAATCCGATCGCAAAACCGATGGAGCCCAGGATCAGCCACCAGGGGAAGTAGAACAGATCGACCGGTGCCTCACCCATCTCCCGGATCTTCATGTTGATGATGGCGCCTGCCGCCAGGGTGACCAACCAGCCCAGGATGATCCCGCCGATCGCACCCACCAGTCCGATCACAGCTGCTTCGCCAAAGAAGACACCCTTGATCTGTCCTTCACTGCCACCAATGGCCTTCATGATGCCGATCTCGCGGGTGCGCTCCAGGATGCTCATCAGGAGGGTATTGATAATACCCAAGCCAGCCACGATCAAGGCGATGAAGCCGACCACACCTAGTACGGCATTTACCGCCAGGAAGGCCCGGCGGATCTCCTTCATCTGTTCGGCCAGGGCAAAGACCTTCAGCCCCATTTTTTCCAACTCCTCACGCACCCGTGAGAGATCATTCGGATTGGCGACGGTCACCTGGATGGTGGCGTACTTGTCCGGCTTGCCGGACCCCTTCCGCAAAAACTCCGTGATGCTGTTGAATCCCACGTTGGGGATGGTCGCCGCGAAGCCTTCCGGTATCAACAGGTCCCCTCCCGACCGACTGGCCGGACCATCATTCTCCACTTCCCGGACGCCGACGATCACCAGTGGCGAGACCCGTTCGCTCAAGGGGTTGGCCTCCTGATTGCCCATCATCACACCCATCATTTGCATGGGATTGAAGGAGGCTGTGCTCAGGAGCAATGTGTCACCGATCAGGTCCTCAGCCTGCAGATAGGTGTACACGTTGGCCGTGTCCTTCTTCCGGGCACGCTCCATCTCCTCGCTGTCGATCCGGATCTTCAAGCGGCGGAGCAGGTCGGTGGAAATGACGGCCTGGGGCAGGGTATCGCTGGTCAAGAATGTACCGGCCAGCAGATCCTGGTAGGCCTTGGTCTCGCCGACCTTCGGATCGATCCCTGTGAAGGTCAGGGTGGTCTCGTGGTCGAGCAATCGGACCTTGGCCGGCTGCTGGATCTCCCCAAATGCATCGGCCACCCCGTCGATCTTCCGGATCCGGTCCAGCAGTTCGTCATCCAGAGGCACGCTGATCCCACTTGTATCGGTAAGGGATTCCATGGGGCGGTTCATATCCAGCTTGACCGGGGTCACCGTGATCCGGGAGAACAGGCCACTGCTGGTAAATGCATCGCTGATATTCTTTTCCATCCCACTGCCAAAGGCCACCATGGAGATGAGGGCGCCGATGCCGATCATCACACCAAGGATGGTCAGGCTGGAGCGAAGGCGGGTCCGCCAGAGATTGCGGAGGGCCATGCGAATGAGGTCGAGAGTGGTCATAAGGCCTTAGCGTTCAAGGATTCATGTGTCAATTGGCTGTCGAGCAGCTGGCCGTCCTGCATGCGGATGGTGCGCTGCGCGACCCGGGCCATGTCGGGATCATGGGTGATCATGATGATCGTCCGGCCCTGTCGATGCAGATCCTGCAGGATGCCCAGGACGATATCGCCGTTCTGGGTGTCGAGATTGCCGGTCGGTTCGTCTGCCAGAAGGATGGCAGGGTCGTTGGCCAATGCCCGGGCAATGGCCACCCGCTGGGCTTCCCCCCCGGACAGCTCGGCAGGGTAATGATCGGCGCGTTCGGCCAGCCCGACCTGGGCGAGCAGCTCCAGCGCCCGTGCCTTCCGTTCCGATCGGGAGACACCCCCAAACGCCAGGGCCAGTTCGATATTCTCTGCCGCCGTCTGACCGGGAATGAGTTGAAAGGACTGGAAAACCATCCCCACACGATGCCGCCGATGTTTCACCAAGCCGTCCTTGCCCTCGGCAAACAGGTTGGCCCCTTCAAAGCGGATCTCACCGGAGGTGGGGGTGTCCAATCCGCCGAGCAGGTTCAGGAGGGTCGACTTCCCGGAGCCGGACTTGCCGATGATGGCGAGGAATTCGCCCTTGTCGATATCAAAGCTGATATCGTTGACTGCCGGGACAGTCACGGTGGCTTTGCGATAGATCTTGCGAATGTGGTCAATCTCGATGAAGGCCATGGGCAGGGTTGATTACCGGCACAACATCGGAAATCTGGAATGGATCGAGTCAGAAATATCGACCAGCAGCCGTCTGACCCGGATGAAGAGGGGTGAAACACCGGGCGTGATCGGGTCAAATGGACCACCACAAAGGCAATGAAGTCACTTTCGTGCTACAGTGCACATCCCTCCGGAGAGCTGTAGGGTACGCGAAGGAAATCAGGCCACCCAGAGGTCCTGCAAACCTCAAATGCCCCTCGTCTCTCTCTGCCGCTCAGTCACGTCGTCTTCGGTATGCCACAGAGGACACAGAGTGGTACAGAGAGTTGTTTCCCATGGATGCACATGATCTCGCCAGGGAAACGAACCTCAAGGACATACCATGATCAAAGATGGTTTGGAAGCAATCTGGCAAGGAAAGGTTTGGGCCTGGCAATGCTGTTGAACGCTGACGACAAGGGGCCTAACCAACCTTTTTCCGCGTCGAGAGGCCGAAAGGCAGATACAGCGGACAAAAACTGATCGCACTGGTCAGGAGAAAGACCACTCCCAGGATCACCAGGACCAGGCCGAGCGTTCCCGTGATCGTCCCGTTGTAGTACAGCAAGCCGAGGATAATGGCCAGAATGATGCGGATGGTCCTGTCGATGGTACCCATGTTCTTTGTCATAGCGATCAGATTTGCCTGTAAATTAGGCAAGTATATCCAAGCGGCATAGTGATCGTGATCACCTGTGGTAGCGAACTTAGTCACACCCCGCCCGCAGACCCAACACCAGAGGCTCGAGAACCGGGTCCAGGCTATCCGGCAGAGGAGACGTCCGCACAAAATCCAGGTAGTCCCGATAGGTTCCCACAAAGGCATACTCCAGGATCACCTTCGTCTCTCCGATCCGGCCCTTGACCGCTTCGCCGGTGTAGGCAAAGACCGGCTGGCCCGTACTGTCCCGCCACACCGGATTGAGTCGGGTACTGTCGCCATAAGTCCGGAGGTCCTGCAAATGGACGCGATAGCCGGTTGAGTCCGTGTAATAGAATTCCGATGGCGTGACGATCACACCGGGATTGGCCTTGAACCTGCTGCCCATCCGACCGGAGGGATCCAGATCATAGACCCGCTTCTCACCCTCCCGTCTTTCCGCTTCACCGCATTTCTCCTCCAGGAACACATACAACGGCCCGGTGTACCCAACCGGGATGAGCCAAACAGCCGGCTCCCGCACCCGGTCATCCCGGGTGATGGTGTAGACCGACATGAAAATGACCCCGGGCAGGACCAGGGCCAGGATCTTGTTGAAGGTCTCCGTGCCACTCCACCACACCAGCACCAGTCCGCCGAAAAAGACCAGGATGCCCCCGTAGATCAGGTTGCCCTCCAGCAGGAAAACACTGTTGCATCCACCAACGGCCAGAAGCAAGCCTAGGACATACAACACATTCAATTTCGTCAGGTCAGGTCGTTTCATTTGCGTTCAGGATTCGGATCAACCAGTTGGATCCACTCCATCAGCCCGGAAATGAGCAGGGGATGGAGTGGGCGTTCAGCATCGGTATAGCTGCGGATATTGTCGTCCTGATCCGATACCGCTTTCAGGATATGATTCATATCCTGAATGTCCAGTCGGGTGCCGTCTCGAGCTGATCCGGCGAGCCGGTCGGCATCCTCGGCAAAGACCTGCAGGTCCTGTCCTCCCTGCACCACCAGAACCGGCATCTCCAGCCGGGCGATCCACTCCGCCGGATCATACATCATCCAGGAGCGCAGATACGGTTGTACACTGGGACGGAACAGCGCCATGAGGAACGGCGGTGACTCGGCGGGTTGCCCGGCCCGGATCAGCCGGAACAAACTGTCTGCTGCCTCCCGGATAAACGGGGGCTGGCGCTCGAGTTGGATCATGATCAGGGTGTCAGCCGTCCGACCGGCTCCGGCCAGGGTGACCAGGCCATCAACGCCTGGATAGCGGTCTGCTGCCAGGGTGGCCACAAGGGCTCCTTCGCTGTGACCCGCCAGGATGATCCGGTCAAACCGGTCATCATCCTCGAAATATTCGATCCACAGCCCCAGGTCGCTGACGAGGGTATCAAACCGAAGGTCCTCTTCCCGAATGGAGTCAAAGACGCTGCGACCGATATTGCGCTTGTCATACCGGAATGTGGAGACGCCTCTCTGTGCCAGGCTGTCGGCCAGCAACTTCAGGGTGGCCGCACCACCCTGGGGTTGGTTGCCATTGCGGTCGGTGGGTCCGGAGCCGGCAACGAAGATAACCAGGGGCCGGCCCGCCGCTGGTTCGCCGGCTACACGCAGGCTGCCTTCCATTCCTCCGCCTGGCAGATCCAGTCGCATGATCTGGTCCTGTGCAGTCAGCAGGACGGGAAGGAGGGCCAACAGAAATGATATGCGCATCCTCAGGCAAGGTGGACAAAACATGAGATCCGACAATTTTGCCACAAAATCGGTTGAAAATCTGATTCCCCCCGGCAAAGCCTCCATACAGGCCATGAACAGGGCAAAAGAAGGCACCGGGTGGGCTATGGGCGGATCATGGCCAATTGCGATCGCAACTTTCTCAGAAAAGCAGGCCCGTTTGTCATGACAAACAGCTCGCGATTTCCGTTCTTGTTCAAAATCAAAAGTCCATTCTTGGCCAAATCAAAGATGAGGTATTCTTCCACCAGATCAATTTCAACCAGAGGAATGACAAGACTGAGATGGCTGAATGCAAAATCATGAAGTTGGAAATGAATGATCTCTTCATGTAATTCAAGTATCCCGGATAACTGCCTGAAGCCATCCCAAAGGATGGCCGGAGAGGAATACAGCAGGCGAAACTGATCCGGTTTTTTCATGCTCCAGCTTTCCCGATCAACCGATTGATTCGGTCATTACATGCTTTCCACATCTAAATTTTAACGGATCACTCCCTGGGTACAATGGATCTCCTATTCAAGCAGGTATCCAACGAAAAAGGAATGATGGATAAATGGATGGTCGAACATTGCGATGGGCAACGATGATCGACAGCCCGGGCAAGGTTGGTTCCCGGGCTGTCGAGTGATTATTGCTTGATGACTTTACGTACCCACAGAGGGACACCTTCACGCATCATTTTAACCATGTACAGACCGGGGGGAAGCTCGTTCAGGGAAAAGGTAATCCCCTGTTCTCCCGTATTCAGGATCAGGGTTTTAACGGATCTTCCAAGCAGGTCCATGAGTTGAAGCTGACAGGTTCTGGCTACTGGACCATCAAAATGAATGGTCAGGTCGCCTGAGGTAGGATTTGGAAAGAGACGCACATTTCTGCCTTCAGGCAGCTCATCGACGACATTCACAAAGTCCTTACATTTACCGAATGTATCTGCCAGGAACAGGGACTCGATCACATCAGGGTCCAGTGCACGATCAAAGATCTCGATTTCATCAAGAGCATACTCTGTACTCAGTGCCATAGGAGAAAGGTGTGTACTTCCAATCAAGAGTGGATAGCTGCTGGTTGCACTTTCTGATGACGCAAGATTCACAAATGGGGACCCATCCTGTTGCCCATCAATGTAAAGGGTAACTGATCCAGGAGAAGTAGAGCGATCAACTGTGACGGCAACATGATGCCACTGTTGAGGATTCAACGTACCGACACTCGTATACTGCTGACTCCCGATAAAGAATCCCAAATGGTAGGTCCCATTCACAAAGAACATATACCCTGACCCCGAAGATAATGGGTCGTGCTTGTCTACGATGGGGGCAAAATCGGTCGGTGTGTTGCCTCCCACCTTATTGATCCAGGTATCAATGGCAAAACTCCCAGTCGTCCCAAAGTCCAGGCTCGGATCGGAAGGTACGACCACATAGTTCTGGCCGGGATCGGTGAAGTAGAATTGGCCATCTATATGAGGTTGAAGGGGTATCCCCGGATTTTCGATCCCACCCGAATTGATCGCAGGTCCGGTGACAGAGCCGCTATTCGGACCCATAATATCTGCAACCGTCGTTCCGGATGCTTCATCAAGAGGCCACCAGGCGACCATTCCCTGAGGTGGATCGATACATGGGCAGATGACGTAAACATCCTCACACTTCTCGAAAGACCAACAGACTGCTCCTGAAGGGTCCACCTCCTCCAGACGATAACAAACCGTATAATTTCCGGTAGCAGATGTATATGCATGGGAAACGGTCATATTATTCCCTACGGCTGGAGACCATGTGGCCGGTTGATCGCCCCACAGGTAACTGATTTGCCAGCAATCATCCAGGCCCTCTGCCGTATAACTGATAAAACAGTCTCCCAATATTCCGTTTGTTTGAATATTTGGTGCAGCAGCGAAGAATGTACTGGAGTCCGTGCAACATGTCCCGCAAACGAGTGTGATCGTATCGCAAATCAGTTTTTCCAGGCAGATCTGCCCGGATGAATCCCGTTCAATACCCAGGTAACAGACCTCATAGGCATCACTGCCCACATAGGAATGCATCACCATGCTGCCAGAGGGGAAAGGGCCTGTTGATACAACCCCGTCTCCCCAATCCACAAATTCTATCTCGTCATTGCAACCTCCCAGATTGCCAACACTCAGGGTGGCCTTGCATGAATCATTGTTCACGGCGACTGAAACAGCGTTCTGCAGATTGCTGCAAAAGAGGTCCAAATCCTTGCAACATGAATCCTGGTCCATTGACTGTGTCAAACAGATATCATCCAGGCCGAAATCACGGTAATCCCCGGAGGAGACTTGTTCAATAGACAAGGTAAATGGTCCAACCGCATTACATGGGCAGTTCCAATTCACAATATGTTGACTCCACGGGGGTATGGTTTGAACAACTGCGACTGTACCAATCACCGTAGGTTGGTTGTTGCCATCATAGATGACAATGTTCAAATCAAAATTCTGATTGAACAGATCATATGCACTTGCTGTCCAGAAGGAAAGACAGTATGTCTTACAGGGAAGAATGCCCACCGATTGTCTCCAAACTACAGGCTGAATGCCGTTATCATCCCCATCGATCAAAAGAAAGTTCCCGGTGCACAACTGTGGTGGCGTATGATCACAGACATCCGGCCATCCGGAGCATTTCTCCGTGAAGTTTGTTCCTACACAGTAGGTGCCAGACTGACATGTAGAACATTGTCCGTTTACGGGTCCTGCCAGATCTGATCCAAAATAATTATCCCCGAATGAGAAATTCCCGTTAGTCACCAGATTTGTACTGGCCGGTTCGTTCGGCGAGCAGGCGCATGACTCGCAGGCATCCCTGATCCAGACGATCTTGCATATGCAGCTGTCTGATGAACCGGAGCAACCAGTGCTCAGGGTGAGACAATAAGTTCCGGGATCGGGCATTCCTGAAGCAGGAAAGAGCAAATTCAGCGTGTTAGTGCTTATTCCGGATTGGAGGGAACTGTCCGGAAGTAATAACTCCCAGGTGACCGTTGTCGCGTCGCAAACTTCTCCGGTTGATGAGTTGATGCATCCAAAAAAACCAGAAAGGCTCACATCAAGTGCTTGACACGGGAAAAGGGGAATATTCCCAACATGGGGATCACAGGTCACGGGATAGAACGCAGATCCGTACTGAAACATCAGGTCTGAATAACATACGCAGATTGAATCGCATTCGACCGATACGACAAAAGAACAAGTGGATGTATTCATGCAGTCATCTGTCGCCGTCCAGATAACTGTAGTGGCTCCCTGAGGATATGTACCACTTGCATCGGCCGATCCATTGAAGTTGTTCGTCAGGGTTATGGATGGGTCACAATTATCCACCCCGGTCGGTGAGGTCAAGACCAGATAGGCTTCACATGCACCTGTTGGACTCAAGATGCCTTTGACCATTGTATCGGACGGGCAACCATTCAGAAGTGGACCCTTGTCATCTATGATAAAGATCAACTGTTCACACATATCCACATTCCCACAAGAATCCATTGCCTCCCATGATCGCTCAATGATTGCGTCACAAGGAAGACTGCCAGTGACCATATCGGAATAAATGATGGTGGGATTGGCGGTACAATTGTCCGTCGCAACAGCAATACCAGTAAATGCAGGGCTTTGATCCTCATCACATTGAATGAGGGCATCAGGAGGGCAATTGAGTACCGGAGGAATAACGTCAGATGACGTAACTTGATCGCAATATGTCGCCATGCACTGGTCAAATGACACGGTCAAACACACATCAAAATTACCACAGGATGAGTAGGCGTGCGATGGATCCTCCAGGTTGGAGGTGTTAGGAGGATTCCCGGGCTCACCAAAATTCCATGCATACACAAGGGGAGATGGACCGACTGATTGATTGGTGAAGTCAATCTGCATGCCACACGTGACAACAGGCTGCCAGGTAAAACCTGCCTGTATATCTGGTCCGAATTCGATGTCGTCGATACCAAAATCTCGCTGCCCATCACCAGTCAATTGCCGGATCGCAATCGTACTGCCTGAACTAGCCACCCATGAAAATGAAAACTGCGTCCAGACGGGGCCAGGTTGCACGGTAAAGACCGCTCCAGGCAAGAGTACTCCATCCACTGCGAGGCCGAGTTCAAAGGTATTACTATACACATTGGCTGTCCAGAAAGAGAAACAGTGGGTAACCCCGGGCACTAGACTCACTGTTGTAACCCACACATCCGCAGGGCTCGATTGATGACCGTCTATGATCAGGAAATTACCACCACCGGAGGTATGATCTCCCAAGTTGGGCCAACCACTGCACTTTGTCTGAAAATTAGTTCCTACACAATACGATTCCCCGCTGCACAGACAACTTTGATTCAAATCACTGGTGAATCCAACATCCCCCAATTCGAAGTCCCCATTTGTGAGAACATTGCAACACTGATTCTGTGCCATTCCCACTGACATCAAAGCGAACTGGCAAGCCAGGATCAGACAAATCCGAATAGCAAGAAGTAATGCCCTTTCCATACTCATATTGGTTTAATGGGTGTGAACACGAATGATCTCATGGGCTCCAATTTCTCTCATTACTTCAAGATCCATTGATGCGTTATGAATTTGGTTAGATCGGATACTGATTCGGGCATCTACCGTTTGCATTCGGTTCATCCAACTCCATTTCGTAAAGAAGCAATCCTGCGCATCCGCCTACTAAATAGACCATCTATAAACAGGTATTGAAGCTCGCCATAAAACAAACCTTGTTTTATGCTCTTCACAACATTCGTCCATGAATAGACCCCTTCCCTGGAAAAAAAATTTGAAATCGGCGTCCAGATCCGATCCACTGGTCACCCCTTCCTATCAGTATTCAAAACCTGCTATCCATCAAAAACCGTCCACCCCTACCTGATCAAGAAAGAGTCTACCTTTAACTGTCCACGCCCAACGAAGTGCAAACCAAAGAACTTGGATCCCACTTCATCAACTGAAACAATGATAGGTCAGCTAACTGAACAGTTCGTATCCTCCGGGAAAAGGCCTAATCGTCGGCCCCCAATTCCACCTATCCATAGCAATTGACTTGATCCTGGCAAACGAACTTGGTGAAAAGCCTTCATAAGGTAAGCAGTTCAACAACTACGAAAGGGTTAATCAGATCCCACCGAAAAAACACCTACCTTTCTTTCACCAGGCATCTGATGGACGTGCCAACTGTACACATGACCCTCAATTTCCGCCCTTTCAATTCCGAATGGATGAATACCAGTAGCCATCTTGGCATACGGCTTATCATGATCATCTGCTTTATTTCATCACTCTCCAACCTCCTGGCACAGTCGAGCCCACACCCGGTATTTAAACAGTATACATCTGACAATGGTCTGCCCAGTTCAGAGGTCTATGACATCATCCAGGACAACCAGGGATTTATATGGATCTCTACAGATAATGGCGTGAGTCGATTCGACGGATATGAATTCCATAATTTCGGGCCTCGTGAAGGGCTAAAAGAGAATGTGATATTCAAAATGCAACTGGATAGCCTGGGCCGAGTGTGGATGCAAGCCAATAATGGGAAACTCTTCTATGCGGATCAAGACTCGATCCATCCCTACAAGAACAATGCTGTACTCCTGGAATATCCTGATAGACCGGATTATGCCAAAGGATTCATCCTTGAAGGCAACGGTGAAACTGTCCATGTATCCACTTTGAAATATGGAGTCATCTCGATCATGCAAAATGGGGAATCTGACACATATTTTCGGGACTCCATACCCAACAGACAGATTTTCTCAAAAAACGATCAAACAATCTACGCACAGGCTGATTTATCAAATACAAACAGCGAAAACCAACGTCATATATTCAATACATCAGGAAAAGAGATTATCAAATTACACTTTGTAGATAACTGCTCGAATGATTCCCCCATTACTATTTTCAGCCCAACCAACTCCACACATAAAACATTAAGAGTCATTTCCCTCTCTGGAAAAATGCTACTCATCCAATTTAATAATTCACTATGGTATATATACGATAAAAAAATACAATGGCACCGAAACTACTCAGATATCATCTTAGATGGCCTCATCCTTCCAGATGGTCGAATAATTCTGGGATTGGGAATGCATCGTGGAGTTCAGATTTATCATTCATTAAATGACATCAGATATGGTACTGGAAAGAGATGGCTTCCAGGAAAAACTGTCAGCGACATATTCGTGGATAATGAAGAAAGTTTATGGCTTGCCACCAACGAGCATGGTATTTTCTATTGCCAAAATGGCTCACCATTGATCGATGACCTCGAGACTGGCCTACCTGACGAAGTAATCACTTCAATAGCCATTAAAGAAAGTAATAAAATATATGCAGGACTGAATAACGGCCAAATCATTCAATTGAACAATAATACCATTTATGCGCCCATTGCCAAACTACCATCCTCCCAACGAATTCGTGATATGCTATTTGAACATTCCATGGATCAACTATGGATTGGTGGAGACTACCTGTATCTATTAAGAAATGAAAGCCTGAGTATCCAAAATTTCACCTATGACAATATTCAATATTCGATGGGCAATCGCATAACAATGTCCCAATCAAACAATTTCAAATGGATATGTAGCTACGCGGGATTTATAGGCCTGGATCATCAAGGCTCACCCAAATTCGTGCTTCCAGGTTTCAGTGGCCGGGCATATATCGTACGTGAAGATCACAATGGTCGTGTCTGGGTTGGAAAATCCGGAGGTTTGTTTGAATGGCAAGACAATCATCTGATAGATAGAACAAAATTGCATCCAGCATTTTCATTGCGTGTTGAAGATATCGAAATCATGCCAGACAGCACACTGGCAATTGCCACAAAAGGCGGAGGCGTCATTTTATGGAAAGGAAATGAATTTGAACAACTGGGCACAAATAATGGACTTACAACCAATATGATTGAATGCTTGCATGCAGATACACATGGAAATTTATGGGTCGGCACACTCAATGGCTTGAATCAGATTAGTGGTCCATGGGAAAATAGAAAAGTATATCAGATAACTAAATTCAATGGCCTGCCCTCCAATGAGATCAACAGAATAGCATCATCCAGCAATATCGTTTGGGTGGCAACCAACAAAGGTCTTGCGCATTTTTCCTCAACCAGGCCAATTCATACGGATTCCCCCAAGCCAATCATCACTTCCATTCAAGCCAACGGCCAATCTGTCAAAATCGCCCAAGAAGTTAACCTGGGATGGGAAGAGAACAACGTTACTGGTTCAGCCCCCTATAATTCAGACAATAAACTACGAGGGTTACTAATCACCTCTATGTGGCCTATCTTTGCTCCTGCGAGAGTCGACCGACGGCGATCATTAGACCGAAGTCGATGCAGTATTGTGTAGGCCTACCAATACTTTTTTTATTTCTCAGCCCATCGAGGGCTTCAAAATAAGCGAGAGTCTCTCTCAGGTTCCCAATGCCCGATAGTCATATTTGGTGATCCACGGGATGCTCAGGATGTCCTGGTAAGCTACCTTAAGACCAAATTTAACCCTCCGCTTTTCTAAAGGTATCACTTCTATTTTATCCTGCTCATACAGTGCCCAAAATTTCGACGGGGGTAACCCGTTGATGCTTCCATGGCTGCGGTCATTGTTATAGCTGGTGTAGAACTTCTTCAACCGTTGGCTCAGCATTTCCAGTGATACGAACTGATCCCTTTGGATGGCTTTGCCCAACGTGTAATGAAAGCTCTCAATATGCCCGTTCTCCTCTGGTGTATATGGGTGGGTAAACACCTGATTCAAATAGTTCTCCTTGAAGAAGCCAATGATCAGGTTTGAATTGAACTGCTTTCCATTGTCGTTCCTGACCTCGACGTCCAGTCGCTGTTCACGTATCCCAGCTGGTTGCAGGTAGTGTGTGATGATGTACTCCCACACAGCCTTGACCTGATGGCTTTTCATGGTATAGCCGATATCCCAATGCAGGACATACCGGGTAAACGTATCGATCACAGTCAGGATAAATGCATACTTCCGTATGCCGTAAATCCAGACGTACTTGATATCCATCTCAATGATTTCCAATGGCCTAAGTGGTGCCACTCGCCGGTATTTTGCAAATTCACGCCCCGATCTTCTCCGCGGGCTTTCCAACAATATATACTCCAGCATCAATCGATATACTTTCTTGTGATTGATGTAATAACCCTGTATTTGCAAGGTCACAGCGATCAATCTGTACCCATTCGCCAGGTCTGGGTTGAGCTTGATCTCGACAATCTTCTGGACAACTTCGACGTTGTCAACCTCGTAGGTCAAATTTGTAGCAGGGTCTCGCCACAGCGTGCTACTGGATCGACAACGACCTGGCCTTACACCGCTCTGGACATAGTAGAATTGGTTCTTTGTCAGACCGGTTATGGTCAAACAATGATCACGCTTCAATCCTTGGGTCATGTATTCTCGAACTAAGGCTTCTTTCTCAGCTCGGGATACTTTTTTTTTAGAAGGTCATCCTTCAATTTCCCTTCAAGCTCTTTCTCCGCCAGAAGGAGTTTCAGTGCTTCATTTTCCTTCTCCAGGCGCTTGATCTCAGCCTGCTGATCTTTCATCGTTCGGTGATTCAGCCCATCCTCACCGTGCTTTGCCAGATTGTGCCTCCAATAGTAAAAGGTTGCAGGGTACAGATCATACTTTGCCAAGGTCACTTTTACCCCATTCTCCGCAGCTTCTCGGATGATGGCCAGCTTTTCATCCTTGGTGAACTTTTTGGTTCCAGATTCGGTCACTTTCATCGACATAATTACAAATATTTATTCGTAATCCTGTCTGATTGCTTAGGGGGCTGTTACAGTTACAATAGCATTCCTTGCTGTCAACTACAAAATGAATGGCCAAATCCAATATCGATACCGAATTGATCAAGGTGAATGGATATTAACACTGAACCGCTTGCTAAATTTTCCAAAATTGCCTTCAGGCGAACAACTTCTCGAGATACAAGCTCAAAACGAAAACCAGATCTGGAGCCCTTCCGCAGAATTGTTGCTCAACATCCTGCCTCCCTGGTGGGACACATGGTGGTCAAAATCAATCGGCATTCTGATCCTCCTCTTGACAGGATATAGAATCTATACATACAGAACTAATCAGATCATTCATGACAATAAGATCCAGAATCAGATCCTGGAATTGGAACGCTCAGCCCTTCAGGCCCAGATGAATCCACATTTTATCTTCAACTGCCTGAATTCAATCCAAAATTACATTGTACAAAGTGAAAAGGAATTGGCCATTCAATATCTCGGTCGATTTGCCAGCTTGATCAGAAGCACATTAAATGCATCAGTTGCCGGGAAAGTCATAATATCTGAGGAGATTAATTTGCTGAACAATTATCTGGAGCTTGAGAAGTTGAGATTCAAAAACAGATTCACGTTTGAGATCCTTGTAGATAATGAATTAGATATCTATTCTGAAGAATTGCCACCCCTCTTGATACAACCGTATGTAGAGAACGCCATTTTACATGGAATTTCAAAAAGAAAACATGGAGGAATCATCACAGTATCCTTCTCGAAGGATGCTGACAATCTGATTGTCATCATTGAGGATAATGGTCCGGGCATAGATAATCTTGACGACGACATGACAAGATCGGGACTAAAAAAGTCATTTGGCATGTCTATTACCAGGAATCGACTGGATTTGTTGTCATCTCACTCTGGTAGAAATGTTGTCGAAGTAGAAAACATCAATGATCCATCAGGAAACATTCTTGGAACTCGTGTTCGCATACAGATTAACCTGAATTCTGTATGAATATTCAAAAAAAAAACAGCATGAAGCGAATTGCAATAATTGATGACGAACAGGATGCACGGCAAATGCTAAGGTCGATGATTATGTCACTCTGCCCTGATGTCGATATATGTGGAGAAGCGGATAATGTTCACAGCGCATTCATGATGATCCGTCAATCTCGGCCTCATGCGATACTCCTGGACATCTCCATGGAGGACGGGTCCGGATTCGATTTATTGGATAAATTTGAAAATCCTGATTTCCAGGTAATCTTTACAACAGCATTTGATGAATTCGCCCTCAGGGCCTTTCGATATCATGCGCAGGACTATCTCCTCAAACCGATCAATCCTGTCGAACTCTCCCAGGCGTTAGACCGAATCACCACACATTCACCGTTGGAGGCATCCACTCAATTGAGTGACCTGATCAATAGCGTTCGTTCAGGCCAGCTAAAGAAAATCACCTTGACCAGCCTGGAAGGTCTTGTTTTCCTAAATCTGGATGAGATCGTTCGATTGGAATCAGATGGAAGTTATACCATCTTTTACATGATCAATCAGGATCGGCATATCGTCTCCCGCCCAATGAGAGAGTTTGAAGAACTGCTTCCTTCCAGAGAGTTCTTCAAACTCCATCAATCACATTTGGTGCAATTGAGCTTTGTCAAACGGGTTCTTCGTGAAGATGGGGGCCTCGCGCTGATGGAAGATGGTTCCAAAGTGCCTATTGCACGCCGACGAAAGGATGAGTTCCTGGAAACGATTCGAGAACGGTTCAAGATCTGATCCATGACATTTGTACTCCCGGAGATACTGGCTGAAAGGGTTTTCGAGTCCTCATTCAATGATCAATTCCCTTGATTCTCACAAAATCCCCTTAATTTCCGAATTCATTTGCCAATATCTCACCCTTGCCTGGAATATCCGACTTCTTGCGTCTCCTTCTGTTTCTCCTTCCGGTCGGGCTGATCGCGCAACCATGCCAGGAGACCCTCAATGCCGGAGATGACGTCATACTGTGCTATCCCGGCGGAGATGTACAGCTCAATGGCTCCTTCTCCGGCGATCCCAATCAGGTCATCTCCATCGAATGGACCCCGCCGAACGGCCTGTCCGACCCCATGATCCTCGACCCCATCGCATCGGTCAACACCACGACGACCTATACCCTGACCCTGCAGACCTTCAGCGGAAACAACCTGGTGGTCAATGGGGATTTCGAGAATGGAAATACCGGCTTTACCAGCGACTATCTTTACAATCCCGTTTCCCTGGTGGCCGAGGGAGTCTATGCCGTCACCAACAACCCCAATGCCCTCCATCCAGGCTTCGCTCCCTGCGGAGACCACACATCGGGAAGTGGACAGATGCTGGCCGTGAACGGTGCTGGCACACCGGGGCAAAATGTCTGGTGCCAGACCATCCCCGTCATCCCCAATACCAATTATGTGTTCAGTGCCTGGGTCACGACCCTGGTTCAGGCCAGTCCGGCGATCCTGCAATTCTATGCCAATGGCGCACCCATTGGCGGTTCCTTCGAAGCCCCCAGCAGCAACTGCGACTGGATTCAGTTTTACAATATCTGGAACTCGGGAGGTGCCTCGTCAGTGAACATCTGTATCGTCAATCAGAACACCGAATTGGGTGGCAATGATTTTGCCATCGATGATATCTTCCTCAGCGAGGTGTGCGAGTATGAGGATGAAGTCACCATCACCGTTTTGGACGAGATCACCGAATCCCAAGAGTTTGAGATCTGCGAAGGTGAGTCTATCAACGTGGCCGGTCAAAGCTTCTCGAACGAAGGCGACTACGAAGTGGTGATCCCCTCGTTCCAGGGGTGCGATTCGACGATCCAGGTCCATCTGGATGTGGCGTTTGTCGAGGCTTACATCGATGAGCCCCTTCCCCTGGATTGTTATGCCCAGGAAACCCAGCTGGACGGCTCCCTGTCCAATGGATCCAACGGCATCGATACCTGGCTGTGGACCACCACCAACGGCAACATCATCACCGATCCCAAACAACCCGCCGTTTCCGCAGGAAGTAGCGGGACCTACCAACTGAAGGTCAGCACTTCCCTGACCACCATCACCTGTTATGACTCCATTTCGGTGACCATCCCCCTGGATACCGTGGCCCCCCTGGTTTCGATTATCGATCCACCCTTCCTGTCATGCCAGGATTCCACCCTACAGCTGCAGGCCATGGGAATGCCTCTTCCCGCCTTGTCCTCGGTCCAGTGGAGTACGCCGAACGGCGCCTTTCTCTCCGGGCAGGATTCCCTGAATCCGGTCATTCTCGGACCCGGGATGTACATCGTCACCCTGACCGATATCGAAAATGGATGCATCGGCATCGATACGACCATCGTCCAGGCGGATACCAGCAAACCGGTGATCCTGCCACAACTCATCTCCCATATCAATTGCCGGGACAGCCTGGGTCTGATCGAAGTCGCCGTACCCACTCCGGTCATGGGTGTCACCTTGCAGTGGTCGACATCCAACGGCATCATTCATGGCCCCGCTGACACCCTCGTCCTGACCGCCGGAGGGCCTGGCTCCTACACCCTCCTGGCCACAGATACGTTGTCCGGGTGTGTGTCCAACTGGACCACCACCATCGCCGAGGATGTTGCCATACCGGTCATCCAACTCCCCACCGATGACACCCTGGGTTGCCAGCAATTCCAGCTGGATGCCATCGCTTCGGTCCCTTCCGGCATGGATTCCCTGTCGATCCTATGGTCCACCACCAACGGGTCGTTCAACGGACCCACCGACAGCCTGGTCGCCATCCTGGCTGGAGAGGGCCTCTACCAGGTGCAGATCGAAAATCTCCTGAACGGATGCCGGGATACCGCCTCCATCTTCGTTATCCGCAACGAGGTCCTCCCGCCTGTCGTTGCCGGACCGGATCTGGTCATTGATTGCCTGCAGGACACCCTGTCACCCGTCACCACCGGTACGGCGATCGGTCCCAACTTCACTTATTCCTGGTCAACGCCCTCCGGGACCATTCTGGGTGATACCCTGCTGAATCCCGAATTGCTGTCCGCAGGGGTCTATGTCCTGGAGGTGTTCAACACCCAGAATCTATGCATCGATCGGGATACCCTGACCGTGACCGATATCCGCAGCCAACCCATGGCCAATATCCTGCCCGCTCAGGTCCTGACCTGCACTGACCTCCAGGTCACTCTCGACGGACAGGGGTCCGACCAGGGCCATCATCTGTATACCTGGACCGGACCGGATATCGCCTCCGGACCCAACACCCTGACACCGGATGTCCAGGCACCGGGTTGGTACACCCTTGTCGTCACAGACACCCTCAATCATTGCACGGGTATCGATTCCATCCTGGTCGGCCAGGATATCACTCCGCCCCAGATCGGAGTCCTGCCTCCGGACAGCCTGGATTGCAATCATCCGACCATCACCCTCGATGCCACCCCTTCACAACCAGCCGGACAGATCAGCTATCTATGGGGCACTTCCGGCGGCAATCTGGTATCCGGCGCCAGTTCACCCAATCCGGTGGTCAGTGTAGGAGGGTTCTACACCCTGCTCCTCACCGATCTCACCAACGGATGCACGAGCCTGGACTCGGTGTTTGTCTTCCAGGATCCCAACCTGCCCTCCGCATCGATCCAGGAAGCCGATACCCTGACATGCCTGGTCACTTCCCAGAATCTGACGGCCAACTATCAGTCGCCCAATCCGAACGTGACCTTCCAGTGGACGACCACCAATGGCCAGATCATCAGCGGTGCCAATACTCCTCAGCCACTGATCGGCCAACCTGGCATCTATACCTTTGTGCTGACCGATCCTGCCACCGGATGCACGGCCACCGACCAGGTGGTTGTGGAACAGAACATCACGGTACCCGTGGTCAGCATCCCCGATCCCGGCCTGCTGACCTGCGTGATCACGCAACTTGACCTGATCGCCGTTCCGGACAATTATCCCGGCGTATTGACCTATACCTGGAGTACAACCAATGGAACGATCAATGGCCCTTCGGCCGGATCGCCTGTCCAGATCACCAGCCCGGGCGCCTATGCGCTTGTGTGGACCGTACCCGAAAATGGCTGCACGGGTTCAACTGCGATAAGCATCGGTGAAAATATCCAGCCCCCGATGGCCAATGCTGGCCCGGACAGGCTCCTTCCCTGCGACCCGCCCCAGGTAGCCCTGGACGGTAGCATGTCCACGGGCCAGGGGGCCCTGGACTACTCCTGGACCTCCCCCTCCGGCGGGATCCTCAGCGGTGCTTCTGCCCCGTTGGCGGAAGCCGGGAATCCGGGCACCTATATCCTGATCGTGACCGATCTGGTCAATGGTTGCACGCATACCGATACCACCCTGGTCGAGCAGGTGCTCCCGTCGGGTCTGGACCTCGAACTGGACCCACCCGGTTGCCGGCGGTCACAGGGTGAACTGGTCCTGATCGGATCGGCAGGTGGCTCCCCGCCATATACCTTCTCCATTGACAGCATCTCCGGTGTCTTCGGGCAAGGAGAGGGCCTGCTCCTGGACCCGGGCACCTGGCCCATCCAGGTGATCGATGCCTTGGGTTGTTCCTTTGATACTGTGATCGTCATGCCCGACCGACAGGACCTGTCCCTCCAGGTACCCCAGGAAGTGTGGGTCAGCTATGGCGATTCAGGGCTGATCGAACTGACCATCAATTTCCCGGGTACTGATGTGGATACGGTGCTCTGGAATCCGAACATCTGGTTGACCGCGACCCAGGACCCGCTGGTGTGGTATACCCATGCCCCACTGGCGACTCAATACCAGGTGACCGTGGAGACCACCGACGGCTGCGAAGCGAAGGGCGTGATCCAGGTGTTGATCGACAACGACCCTGTCCTGTTCGTACCCAATGTGTTCTCACCCAATTCGGAGGATGGGGTCAACGACCGGTTCTTTCCCTTCTCCCGCCCGGGAACGGTCAAGCGCATCGTGAGCATGGGTATCTATGACCGCTGGGGAACCCGACTGTTCTACAATGAGGATTTTCCGCCTGATGATGAAGCCTATGGCTGGGATGGTTCATTCCGGCATACCCGTTTGAATCCGGCAGTCTTTGTATGGGTCATCCAAGCTGAACTGAACACCGGAGAGATCATTCTGATCAAGGGGGATGTGACACTGCTATAGATCCTCATGGTTGTTTCCAGCCGTCTTTTCGTACTTTCGAAGGTTTGACCATTTTTTGGTCAAGGATCTGAATACGGGGTATGAGAAGAATTGGACTGATTTGTCTGGGCATACTTGGCGCTTGTTCTTTTGCTATTGGCCAGAACAGCTGCGGGATCATGGTCGAAGCCGGTGACCCGCAATCCATTTGCAATGGCGGCAGTACGACACTGAATGGCAGCGTGACCGGGGGCAACAGTCCCACATGGGAGTGGACCCCTGCTGCCGGACTGAGCGATCCGACATCCCTGACGCCCACGGCCTCTCCGGCTGTCACGACCACCTATACCCTGACAGCCATGGCCAACTCGGATAACCTGATCGTCAACGGGGGCTTCGAAACCGCATCCATTGCCCCGGCCACCTCCAATTATACAGAAGTTTCTGATCCGGTGGCCATTGCCACCAATGCACCGAACTATTACGGCATCCTGTCGGTGCCGCAGATCGTCCAGGCCTTTGGCTGCACGCCGGATATCGGTCAGTACACCATGGTCATCCACGGCAGTACCGGTGTCGGTGTCGATTTCTGGTGCCAGACCATCCCGGTGACCCCGAACACGGATTACAAGTTTGAATACACTGTCTTTGGCATCCTCTATTTCTTTGCCCCGGCACCGGAAATTGTCCTGAAGGTCAACGGAGTCCAGATCGGCTCGATCACGGCGCCCAATTCCCTGTGCGGAGAAGCTACCCAGACGTTCACCTGGAATTCAGGAGCCTCCACCTCTGCAGATGTCTGCTTTGCCAATGCCACGGTTGCCGGACTGGGCAGTATGTGTTCCATCGATGATATCAGCATGGTGGAATGTTGTGTGGAAAGTGACACTGTGACCGTGACCGTTCTCCCTGAGATCGAAGTCCAGCAGGACTATGTCATTTGCGAAGGTGAATCGGTGGATGTCGGGGGGCAAAGCTTCAACCAGGAAGGAAATTATGAAGTGGTCCTGACTTCGTTTCAAGGCTGTGATTCGACGATCCAGGTCCAGGTGAATGTCGTCGACGTGGAGGCCTTTGTCTCTCCACCCGCCATGATCACCTGTCTGGTGGATCAGGTACTGCTGGATGGTTCAGGTTCCGTCGGGGAATACGGCATCAACTCCTATAGTTGGACGACCACCAATGGACTGATCCTTTCCAATCCGTCCAGTCCTTCCGTGGATGTCGGTGCACCCGGCGTCTATACGCTGACCGTCACCACCACCAATGGCCAGGTGACCTGCTCGGAAGATCTGGATGTCTCGGTCGAGATCGACACCATCTCCCCGGTTTTCACCATCGATCCTCCCCTGACGCCGCCATGCGACAACCCGGTGGTCACCCTGACCGCCAACGGAAACAACCTCCCCCCCAATGCCAGTGCCGCATGGTCGACCTGGAACGGGCAGATCCTCTCCGGGGGAAACACCCTGATGCCAACGGTATCCGGTTCGGGCATCTACACCCTGTTGGTCACCGACCCGTCCAATGGCTGCTTCTCTCTGGATTCCATACAGGTCCAGGCTGACACCAACAAACCTGTTATCCAACCACTGGTCATCCCCGACATCACCTGTCGCGACTCCCAGGTGGTGATCAGCGTAGCCGTTCCTGCTCCGACGACAGGATATACTGCCCTCTGGACCACCACCAACGGAAATATCCTCTCCGGGGCCACGACCCTGATCCCACTGGTCAATGCCGGGGGGACCTATCTGCTCACTGTGACCGATTCGATCACCGGATGCACCAGCACCCTGGATGCCCTGGTAGATGCCTTCACCGATCCACCAACACCGACGCTGCCCGTGCCGGATACCATCACCTGTCTGGTCACCTCGCTGTCCATCCCGGCAACGGTTGGACCCGGATTCGACTCTCTATCCATCCAATGGTCGACACCGAATGGCCAGCTGCTTTCCGGCCAGGACAGTCTGACCGTTGAAGTGGGCAGTGGTGGCATCTACACCCTCCAACTGGAGGATCTGGCTACCGGATGCCGGGATTCTGCTTCGGTGACCGTGATCAGCAATATCCAACTGCCGGCTGCCGAGGCCGGTCCGGATCTGGTGATCGACTGCTCCCAAAGCTCGGTGGTCCCCATGACCTCTGGATCATCGACAGGTCCGGAGTTCAGCTATGCCTGGACCCGAAACGGCATGGGCTTTCCCGGCGACACCCTGCTCCAGCCAACCCTCAATGGCGCCGGCACCTACATCCTGCAAGTCACCAACATCTCCACCGGTTGTGTCAACACCGACACCCTGACCGTCTCCAGTGTAGCCGGCCTGCCAACCGTGCAGATCAGCCCGGCCGATACCCTCGATTGTATCCACTCTCAGCTGACCCTGGATGCCTCCGGTTCCTCCCAGGGCAACCATGTGATCACCTGGAGCGGGCCGGCAGGTGGCCTCCTGTCCGGAACAAATGGCCTCACACCGACCATCGGCCAGCCGGGATGGTATGTCCTGTCCATTCTGGACACCACCAATCAATGCCAGGCAGTGGACTCCGTCCTGGTCATCCAGGATATCCAGCCTCCCGTGCCCTCCATCCTTCCAGCCGACAGCCTGGATTGCCTGACCACCAGCGTGGTACTGGACGCTTCTGCTTCGACCTCTTCCGGCCCGACCCAATACCTCTGGTCGACTACCAATGGAAATATTGTCAGCGGGGCAATGAGTGCCACACCACTGGTCAATGGAGGCGGCACCTATACCCTTCTGCTCACCAATCCCGACAACGGGTGTACCGCCCTTGATTCCGTCATCGTCTTCCAGGATCCCGATCTGCCCGTCGCATCGATCCTGGACGCGGATACCCTGACCTGCCTGGTCACCAGTGTGAACCTGGAGGCCACCTATCAGGGCCCCAATCCCAACGTGACCTTCACCTGGACGACACCGGACGGAACCATCCTCAGTGGCGGCACCACCCTGATGCCCGTGGTTGGCGGTCCTGGCACCTATGTATTCGAGCTGACCGATCCTCTGACCGGATGCATGACCTCCGACCAGGTCGTCGTGGTGGAAAATACCTTTGTTCCGATCGTCACCGTGCCCAATCCGGACACCCTTGACTGCCTGAACAACCAGATCGTCCTGGAGGCCCAGCCGGTGAATTATTCCGGCACACTGGAGTATGTGTGGACCACTACCAATGGCATGATCATCGGGCCTGCAACTGGAAATCCGGTGACAGTGAATGCTGCCGGTCAGTATCAGGTCCAGTGGACCGTACCTGAAAACGGGTGTTCCAATGGCACCTCCCAAACCGTCATCGAGGACATCCAGTCGCCTATTGCCGATGCCGGTCCGGATGCCGGTCTTCCCTGCAATGGACAGAATCTCCAGCTGGATGGATCCGGTTCAACAGGACAGGGTATACTGACCTACAGCTGGTCGACCACCAATGGCATGATCCTCTCGGGAGCCGGAACAGCATTGCCGCTGATCGGCCAGGCCGGGACATACTTGCTCACCGTGACTGACCAGTCTAATGGATGTTCTGCCACTGACGAGGTGATCATTACCGCCACCGGCAGCCTCAATCCCCAGTTCAACCTCACCCTGCCAGTCTGCAACTCACCTGGAGAGATCACCTTCACGGCCAATGGAGCCACCCCTCCGGTCTCCCTGACCATCCAGGGTGTAGCGGGAAGTTTTTCTCCGGGTGAGATCATCTCCCTGCCTGCCGGCACATGGCCGCTGACCGTGACCGATGGTTCCGGTTGCATCCTGGACACCACCCTGGTCATGCCCGCCGGTCAGGACCTGATCCTCAGTGCTCCTGCCAGCCTGAGTCTGTCACCGGGCAGCACGGGCACCATTCAGTTGAATGTGAATGTGGACCCTGCCCAGATCACATCGATCACCTGGAATCCCAATACGGGAATTTCTCCCACGGGTGATCCGCTCATCTGGACCATCGTGACCGATCAATCTTCGAGCTGGGAGGTGACGGTCACCACTATTGATGGTTGTACCAAAACAGCCTCCATCATGATAGAGGTGCTGACCACTTTACCGGTCTTGTTTGTACCCAACGCCTTCTCACCCAATGACCTCAACGGGATCAATGACCGTTTCTTCCCTTCTGCCCGACCGGGTACAATCACCAGCGTGAAGAATATGGCGATCTATGATCGCTGGGGGAACAGCCTGTTCATGCAGGAAGATTTCCCGCCCAATGATGCCGACTATGGCTGGGATGGCACATACCGGGACAAGCCCCTTGATCCAGGGGTGTATGTCTGGGTGATCGAGGTACTCCTGGCCGATGGAGAGGTCCGCGTGTACAAGGGGGATGTGACCTTGTTTTAACTCCTGTTCACGGCACTGTCTTTACACGCCGAAGAGATTCACTATCTTTTGGGTTGCTAACCTGTTTCCTGTCCGACCATGTGGGTTCAATTCATTCTACTTTTTTTCTCTGGCTTTGGCCCCGTGCTTCCGCCATCAGCCTGCAACGAGACCATTCAGGCAGGGCCTGACCAGATCCTTTGTCATCCGGGCGGCACGGTCGATCTGAACGGCTCCTTCAGTGGCAACGAGATCAGCAGCCTGGAATGGACCCCGGCTGCCGGACTGTCCGATCCCAATGTGCTGGATCCCACTGCTACCGTCACCCAAACCACCACCTACACACTCACCATCAAGGCTCCGTCCGGGAATAACCTGATCATCAATGGTGACTTCGAGGCCGGGAATACCGGGTTTACCAGCAATTACTGGTATGGCAATCCAGGCCTCAGCCCCGGGGGATATTCCGTACAATCGAATCCAGTCGTCTGCAATGGCGGCTTCTCGCAGTGTGGCGACCATACCTCGGGAAGCGGTAACATGATGGTCATTGACGGATCCACAACTCCGGGGATTACCTTCTTCTGCCAGACTGTTCCCGTTAATCCGAATACGGACTACTACTTCGAATTCTATGTCACCTCTGTGTATCCTGTTTCGCCGGCCAATGTCCAGGCTACATTCAACGGCATACCCGTCGGTTCTGTATCTGCTACCGCAAACACCTGCGAATGGATCCAATTCGCTACCGTCTGGAATTCCGGCGGCGCTTCCTCGGTGACCATCTGCCTGGAGGACCTGAATATCATAGGCGGGGGGAATGACTTTGCCATTGATGATGTCTTTCTGCGGGAGATCTGTGAATATGAGGATGAGGTCACCATCACGGTTCTCGACGAGATCGTGGAAACCCAATCGTTTGAAATGTGCTTCGGGGAATCCATCGAAGTGGGAGGCCAGTATTTCGATGATGCCGGCGATTATGATGTGGTGCTGTCCTCCTTCCAGGGATGCGACTCGACCATCCAGGTGCATATCGATGTAGCAGATGTCGAAGCCTATATCCTGCAGGCCGATCCATTGAACTGCTACCAAGACCAAACCTCCCTGGATGGCTCCCTCAGCGTGGGGTCCAACGGCATCGGCAGCTTTTCCTGGACCACAACCGGTGGGATGATCCTCAGCAACCCGCTGTCAGCCGCCATTACCATCGGGGGTGGCGGCACCTACCAATTGCTGGTGAGCACGACCCTGGGATCGATCACCTGCTACGATTCCATAACCATCGATGTCCCCATCGATACGGTTCAACCTGTGGTCAGCATCGATGCGCCTCCGTTCCTCTCCTGCCAGGATTCGACCCTCCTGCTTGTCGCGGTCGCCAATCCGTTGCCCGGTAGTGCCTTCATCGAGTGGGACACTCCGGATGGCATGATCCTGAACGGCCAGAACAGCCTGAATCCACTGATCCAAGGCCCGGGAATGTACATCATTGCGGTCACCGATCCGGCAAACGGTTGCATCGGAATGGACACCACCCTTGTCCTAGCGGATACCAGCAAACCGGTGATCCTGCCGATCGGCGTACCGGACCTCACCTGTCGCGACACCGTGTCCCACATCCAGATCACCATTCCCAGTCCCGCTGCCGGAGTGACCCTGCAATGGTCCACCTCCAACGGACTGATCCTCAATGGAAGTGACTCCACCATATTGTCTGCCGGAGCCGCGGGCACCTATACCCTGGTGGCCACGGATACCCTGTCCGGCTGCACATCGACCTGGACGACCAGCGTCACTGAGGACAAGACCATCCCCACCGTGCAATTGCCCCTGCAGGATACCCTGGGCTGCCAGCAAACCCAGATCCAGGCTACCGCCCTGGTTCCTTCCGGCCAGGACTCCCTGTCGATATCCTGGTCTTCTGCCAATGGTTCGTTCAACAGTCCTACCGACAGCCTGATCGTGCTATTGGGCAGCGAAGGTGATTACCAGGTCCTGGTCGAGAATCTCGCCAATGGGTGCCTCGACTCAGCTGCGATCACCATCGTGCGCAACGAGGTCTTGCCCCATGTCGATGCCGGCCCGGACCTTGTCCTGGATTGTGTCCAGGATACAGCACTGGCAATCAGTGGTGGTTCCGACCAGGGTCCGGGATTTGATTATCAGTGGGCCACTACATCAGGGTCCATCACCGGGGACACCCTCCTTCAACCTGTTTTCTCCGCTGCCGGGACCTATATCCTCACCGTCCTGAATACCCAGAACCTCTGCTCGGACACCGATACCCTGGAGGTCACTGACATCCGATCCTTTCCGCTGGCAGACATCCAACCAGCCCTGACCCTGACTTGTGCCGACCCGACCATTCCATTGGACGGCTCTGCTTCAGACCAGGGCCATCATCTTTATCTCTGGACCGGACCGGGAACCATACAAAATCCAGGCACGCTCAATCCGGAGATCCAGTCACCAGGATGGTTCACCCTGATGGTGACCGACACGATCAACCACTGCCAGGCCAGCGACTCCATCCTGGTCATGCAGGATATCGCTCCTCCAATATCAACGATCAATCCACCGGACAGCCTGGATTGCAATCATCCGACCATCACCCTGGATGCCTCAGCATCAGCTCCCGGGGGCCAGCTCAATTTCAAATGGTCCACCGGGAATGGCAATATTGTCTCCGGGGCAACCACGCCCACTCCTTCCGTGAGTGGCGGAGGGATATACACGGTCCTGATCACCAACACCGCCAATGGCTGTACAACCCTCGACTCGGTGTTCGTCTATCAGGATCCGGATCTGCCGGTCGTGTCCATTCTGCCGGCGGACACCCTGACCTGTCTGGTCAATCAACTGACCTTGGGTGCCACCTACCAATCGCCCAATCCAGGTGTTACCTTTCAATGGTCGACGAGCAACGGACAGATCCTGAATGGCGGAACGACCCTTTCGCCGGAGGTTGGATCCCCGGGTGTCTATACGCTGGTGCTCACCGATCCGAATACAGGTTGCACCGCTGCCGATGAGGTGCAGGTGGTGGAGAATACCACCGTACCCCAGGTCGATCTGCCCGATCCTGAAGAATTGACCTGCTCGGTGACGACGGTGGAACTCCTGGCCGTACCGGTCAATTATAGTGGCACACTCATCTGGGACTGGTCAACGCCAGATGGCCAGTTTGTCGGACCAAGCCAAGGCAATCCTGTATCTGTAAACGCCCCGGGAACCTACCAGGTCATCTGGACCATCCCGGAAAACGGATGTACGGGAAGTGCCTTTCTGGTGGTCCAGGAGAATGTGACCACTCCCACCGCCGACGCCGGCCCGGATGCCAAGCTGCCCTGCGATCCTCCCGTGGTCATGCTGGACGGAACCGGATCCTTCGGGCAGGGAGGATTAAGCTACACCTGGAGCAGTCCAGATGGACAGATCGCTTCGGGTGCCCAGACGGCCCAGCCGGAAGTGATGGTGGCCGGACACTATGCGCTGATCGTGACCGATCCCGTCAATGGCTGCACTGCCGTGGATACGGTGGTCATCAGCCAATCTATTCCATCCGGCTTGACCTACGATCTGGTCCCCCCTGGTTGCCGGCGGGCACAAGGCGAATTCGTCCTGCTGGGATCGACCGGAGGAACGCCTCCCTATCAGTTCACCATCGATTCGATAGAAGGGACATTCGGGCAGGGCGAAGGTCTGCTGCTGGACCCCGGTCCCTGGTCGGTCACCCTCCTCGATGCCCAGGGTTGTACTTTTGATACGATGATCATCATGCCTGACCGGGAGGATCTTCAATTATTGGTTCCCCAGGAAGTTTGGATCAGCTATGGCGACTCGGGCCTCATCGAACTGAACATCAATGTCCCCTCCTCGCAGGTAGATACCATCCTCTGGAACCCGAACATCTGGCTGACCCCCAGCAGTGATCCGCTGGTATGGTACACCCATGCACCACTGGCCACCCAATACCAAGTCACCGTGGAAACGATTGATGGCTGTGAAGCCAAAGGGGTGATCCAGGTGCTGATCGACAATGACCCCGTCCTGTTTGTCCCCAATGTCTTCTCACCGAATGAGGCCGATGGCATCAATGATCGCTTCTACCCCTTCTCTCGTCCGGGAACGGTCAATCGGATCGTAAGCATGGGTGTGTACGACCGCTGGGGAACCCGCCTGTTTTATCGGGAAGATTTTCCGCCGGATGATGAATCCTACGGATGGGATGGCACCTTCCGGCAGAACTCCCTGAATCCGGCCGTCTTTATCTGGGTCATCGAAGCCGAACTGAATACAGGGGAAAAGGTGCTGCTCAAAGGCGATGTCACCTTGTTCTGACACATGTTGTCCATCGGGATATCCTGGATCCTGGATCGATATCGATGAGGATAGCCTTCCTTCTGGCACTGCGAAGGAAGAATGGGTGATTCAGGAATCAATCACGGCTCATCCCCGTCAAAGAACCGATCGGATCATTGGTTCAGAATGCGTACGTGACACCCAACTCAACAGCATACTGGTGACGAATCCCCCCTGAGGTCCATGCAGAGCCGCTTTCCAGGATACTCCGTCGAACCACATCCCTCTCCTGGATAGTGCTTCGCACAATGGCCCTGCCAAATAGGGCCCAATGGTCGGTAAGGGCATAATGATCCTCCAATACCAGATGCAGCATGGGCAGGGTCGAGGTATGTCGTTCCATGATCACCCCGACAGAATGGATATCCCGGGCATAGTTGAAGATCGTATGCATGAGGCTGAGCCCCCCACCGAGATATAGGTCATGATACCTGGACCCCGGAACCAGGTTGATGAGTGCACTGGCATCCGCATTGACGACGAACTCCCGGTTGGTAAAGGCAAAGATTGGTGTTGTCGTCACATAATTCCCTTGCATCCATCCGGCCGAACCGCTGAAGGCCAGCATCTTTCCTACCGGATGCAGATACTGGATACCCATACCCAGCCCTGACGCTCTCTCATAAGGAGTTGTGCCGTACCTGGCGGAGATGGATACCCGGGGCGCTTCCGTCTGGGCCATGCCATGAACGGCCGTCAGCAGGAATAGGGGCAGGAACATGAGCGCTTTCATGAACGAAGTTTGAGACGATGATCCAAACAGGAAAATTTGAACATGCATGGCCAAATTTATTCCCTGAAAGCCGTAAAAATCCTCTTCAAGACAAGGCATTAATGCATTTTAATTCCAGGATGTCATGCTCATGATTGCGTGAAAATGGAATCTGATACCTCGGGCAACATGCTCTTGTGATCCTGCGTGTTCCACCCAATTCCAAAATGAACGCCTTCCTGGGATTCCGGAGAGCCCGGAAGAAGACAGATCGATCATAGGAAAGGAAGGCAATAACATACCCTTCGTGAATTCACTCTCCCATGGTCACCAGACAGTCCATTTGGATGTCCCATGGAATGTGTCTGCCGCAAGCGACCGGTTCACTTCAGAAATACTGAAAGAAAGGATCTTTCGATCTGCAGCAGGAAGGTATGATCCGGACAGGGTCAACCAAACACCCTATGGCACCACGATCTTCTCGGTCCACCGGGCCAGCTGACCTTCCCAGGCCAGGAGATAGCAACCGGCAGGCAAGCCACCCAGATCGATGCGAACCTGATTCGCTCCATTCAGATGCTGGACAGATCTGATGCTTCCCTGGAGATCATAGATCGTGATCGTACTCCTTGACCCGGGAACCTGAAGCTCGACGAACACGCCTGGCCGGTGCGAGAGGATCGCCCATCCGTCAGGCCGGGTGGCCTGAACAGAGGATGCTCCTTCCTCTGTCAGGGTGGTATTGATGAATGCGGCACCATCACCATTGGAATTCCCGTTGGCATTGGTGGCCACACCCGCTGCATAGACACGGACATCTCCGGTGCCCACTGCCGGGGCGACCCAGTCGACCTGAAAGGTGTCTTTCAGGGAGGGGTATTGTTGTTCGGGATAGGTCCGATTGTTGACGGTGCGAATGGCTACCCCAGTAGGTGGGTTCTGAAACGTGCCCGCCTGGGCATGGCCAGCCCCGGCCAGCGCCACAGCCTGGAAGCCATACTGCTGGGCATTCATGTTCGCCTTGACGATCACCCTCATCGTGTAGACCTCCCCGGGCATGTAGCTCGTGATCGGCTGATTGTCCTTCAGCATCTTCAGATCAATCGAGGTATTGAAATTGCCACTGGAATGACACGCCTGACAAGGCCCGGAACTGAGCGGACTTCCCGTCCGGTCGGCCTTCTGGACAAGAGCCACACCTCCTGCATTGCCAAGGAGAAAGATGATGCCAATGGCTCCGGCAATCACCGGAGTCAAGGCAGAGTAAGTCTTCTTCATACGTTCAGGTAAAGCTTTTTTCGGGATACTTTCCGGGAATTCCCCGGAAATAGTCGCTGATCTCTTTCAGGTCCTTCTCCGGGTCCGGTCCGGGGTAGAACAACGGACCGAATAAAACGGTTCTGATTTGGTAGTTAAAGGAACACAGCAGGATCGGAATACCTGCCTTCCTGGCGATATAATAGAATCCGGTTCGCAGGGCGTCCACCTTCTTCCGAGTCCCTTCCGGAGCGATGGAGATCACAAATTCGTCATGCTGGTTGAAGATATCCACCACGGAATCCACCAGGTTGGTGCGCTTTCGGCGATCGACCGGATATCCGCCCAACCATCGGAACAACCAGCCGAAGGGTGGAATGAACAGGCTGTGCTTGCCCAGGAACTTGATATCCACACCCACCGCCCTTCGAGTGAGCAGGCCGATGGGGAAGTCCCAATTGGAGGTATGGGGCACGACGGCGATGATCAGCTTGGGCGGTCGAGGCTCCGGGTAGTTGGCCACCGTCCATCCAAAAAGTCGAAGAATCCATCTGCTGAATCGCTGTCCGAGCATTCCTATTCGCTTGAAAGTCGAAAATATCGCTTTCTTTTGTCAAATGGTGCGCAAATGGATCATCGGGTTGTCCGCCTTCTTCCTGGTCATCGCCGGCCGGGCGCAGGAAGTGGACTTCTCCCTCCATGGCGGATGGTATGATCATCCTGTGGAGGTCCGGCTGTCATCAGCAGGTGAAACCATCTACTATACCCTGGACGGGAATCCTCCGCGCCCAGGAGCATCGACCTATCGGAAACCCATTCAGCTGGATCGGACCACGATCATTCGAGCGATCGCATGCCGGGGGCGTAGCTGCGGACCGGAACAAGCCCAGACCTTCCTGATCAACGAGCCGGTGAGCCGGTTCCCCACAATTTCCGTTGCCGTAGCTCCGTGGACACTCTTCGACCCCGAGCACGGCATCTATCGCGAGGGCTGGATGTCCGAAAATCACACCTGGAAAAAGGAAGGGGCCAACTTCTGGAGCAAGAAGGAACTTCCCGCCCATGCCGAGATCTACGATGCCGAAGGTCAGCAGGTGTTCAATGCCAACACCGGATTCCGGCTCTTCGGAGGGATGAGCCGGCTGTTCAAGCAGAAAAGCTTCTCCCTCGTCGCCCGTGAGAAATACGGTCCCAAACGGATCGGGTATCCCATTTTTGGCAAAAAGGGCCTGAACAAGTTCAAGTACCTGGTCCTGCGCAACAGTGGCAGTGACTTTGGAAAGACCCAGTTTCGCGATGCTCTGATGACCACCCTGATCCAGGACTGGGATCTGGAAAAACAGGACTATCAACCCGCCCACGTCTACCTCAACGGCACCTATTGGGGGCTGTACAATGCCCGCGAAAAGATCAATCGCTTCTTCCTGGAAGGGCATACCGGCACCGACCGCGACAGCATTGACCTGTTGGAGCATAATGCCCATGCCAAGGTAGGTTCGTCTGCTCATTACAAGCGCATGCTGGAGTATATCCGCACGCATGACCTCGCGGTTGATTCGCATTTCCAGGTGGTGCAGACCATGATGGAGACGGATAATTTCCTCTACTATGAGATCGCCCAGATCTTCTTTGACAACCAGGATGCCGGTGGGAACATCCGTTTCTGGCGACCGCGTCAACCCGACGGACGATGGCGCTGGATCCTCTATGATACCGACTGGGGATTCGGATTGAATGACCCCCTGGCCTATCGAAACAACAGCCTGGCCTTTCATACCGAAGCGAATGGACCTTCATGGCCCAATCCACCCTGGAGTACCTACCTCCTGCGCAATCTCCTGCGCAACCCGGCATTTCGCGACCAGTTCATCAAGGCATTCTACGATGCCCTGAACACGGACTTTCATCCAAAGCGGGTAGACCATGTCATCGACCAATTTGCCGATCAGTATCGTCCTGAGATCCCCCGCCATTTCGAGCGCTGGGGACTGGACATGGCCAAATGGGAGGCTCAGGTGGCCATCATGCGGGACTTTGCCCGACAGCGACCCGGCTACATGCGACAGTTCCTGCGGCACATGTTCGACCTGGGTGAAGACACCCCTCTGGCACTCGGATGCACGGAAGGCGGAACCCTGACCCTGAATGGCAGGACCACATGGGAAGCCGATACGGTCAGCATGGTCTATGGCCAGGGAATGACCATCGATCTCCGGATCCAGCCGAGGCCAGGTTTTCGCTTTGTCGGCTGGTCGGATGGCATCGGGAAAAACCAGTGGTCCCGCCAATGGACCATCACCCCCGAACAACCGGTCCTCACCGCGATCTTCGAGCCCTACCGCTATGCACTGGCCGACCAGGTCATGATCAATGAGATCGGGGCCTACAATAAACGTTCAGGCGACTGGGTGGAGATCTACAATCATTCCAAACAGCCGGTCGATGTCACATCCTGGATCCTGGCAGATGCCAAACATGAATATCGCCTGCCTACATCGGTGATCCCGGCCGGTGGATACCTGGTCTTCTGCCAGGATGAACGTCGATTCAAGAACCACTTCCCCGGAGTACCCACGGCGGCAGGTACATTCTCATTCGGACTGGACAAGCGCAGTGAGTCGGTCGCCCTGTACACCGAGGATGGTGCCCTGGTCGACCAGATCCATTACGATGTCATCCCGATGGATACCACGTTTACCCTGGCCCTCCTCCTGCCCACCCTGGACAATAACCTGGCAAAGAACTGGGAGATCCGGCCGGGACAGGGAACCCCGGGCGGAGGCAACCCCCTGTATCTGGATATGCAGGTCAAGGCCAGGCAGCAATATTGGTTGCGCCTGGGACTGATCCTGGGCATCCTCTCACTGGTCGGGGGGTTGGTCTACTGGAAACATGTGCACCGGCCGGTCGTCCGGTAGCCGTTCCTGGTCTGTCCATCACTGTTGAGCAGTGAGGCCGGAAATGATCACATGAATACCCATATTCCGGGCATCATCTCAATACGTCACCTCCGCCTCAAACTCACCTGGTGCCTGTTCATACAGTCGCCAGTAGAGATCAGCAATGGATACCGGGTTGTATCGCGGGTCTGAAGGCTGTACATAACCACAAACGGTCACTGTGGCCACATGCACCCTGGACCCCTCTACCCGCTTGACCAGCGACTGGACCAGGTTGCGCATCCCGGCTTTGCCAATGCTCAGTGCGGTCCACTCCGGGTGGGGCGAAAGGGCCTGACCTCCGCCAGTAAAGAAGAGCTTACCTCGATCCTGTTCGAGATATTCCGGCAGGATACCCTGGGCGACATGCAACGCGCCTCCAATGTTCACTTCATTGAGGGTTCGCACCGTCGACCAGTTCAGGGTCAGCACGTCACGAACTTCTGCAGCGGAGGCATTATACACCACCACATCCGGTATCCCCCGTTCCTTCCGGTGCTCGTCGATCACCCTGCGTACGCCATTGGGGTCGGCCACATCCCCGTACATGGCATGTGCGTCGATACCAGCCTCGGTCAGTGCAGCGACCTGTTGATGCAGGTGGTCCTCCTTGCGGGCGACCAGGGTCACCACAAACCCTTCCGCTCCAAATCGACGGGCTATACCCTGGCTGATGCCCGGTCCGGCACCAAAGATCAAGATCGTCTTTGCCATACGTTTGTCTATCTCCGGATAAAGATACGGGTCCCGCACCTGTTCAGGACCGGTCAGGTGCCATGGGATTCCATCGGTGGCAGGTTGGCAAGGTAGTGGTCTTCCTTCTCGCGCATGATGGCCTTTTTCTCGGGTGTCTCATCCTCGTATCCCATCAGGTGGAGGACACCGTGGACCATGACCCGGTGAAGCTCCTGCAGCATCGGTATACCCAGGTCACGTGCGTTGTCACTAACCCGATCCACGGAGATGAAGATATCCCCGGTCACGGATTGGTCACTATAGGGAAAGGTGATCACATCGGTGAGGGTATCGTGATCGAGGTACTGCACATTCATGTCGTGCAGGTAGGTGTCGGAACAAAAGATCAGGGAAATCTCTCCTGGAGGATGGCCTTCAGCCTTGATGACAGCCAGCAGCCAGTCAGCCGTTGTGCCTTCATTGGACAATGCGAAAGTGACATCTTCCGAATAAAAGGAAATGCCAGCGTCCTGTTCCTGCCCCGGCAGGTCCGGAAATTCGATCATAGATGGAAACCCAGTTCCACCTGACAGCCGTTGCGGTGGAAGCGAACGGAGTCGCACAGGTTGTGCATCAGGAACACACCACGACCGCCGATCTTGGTGACGTTCTCCGGCATGGTGGGATCCGGCAACTTGCGAAAGTCAAATCCGCAGCCCTCATCCTCGACAACGATGGCCAGAGCGCCATTGACATGCTCAGCCCGGACGACCACTTTCTTGTGGATATCCGACCGGTTTCCATGAATGATGGCGTTGTTCACCGCTTCGGTGAGACTGATGAGGATATTCCCGTGTTTCTCTTCGGTCAACTGGTGCTCCTCGGCAAGGCGAGCAACAAACGATTCCAGATGACGGATGGAATGGGGATGGGAGGAAATTCGTAGCATATAGTCCGTGGCCAGGCTCATACAGGTTACCTTAATTACTCATAGCAATGCATACCCTTCCTGGAGGCAATCCAGGTAAACACACTTGTTCATGGGAATACAGTGCCGCCGTGGCAGCGGGGGAAAGACAGCCTATTTCCTTTCCACCAAACCAAAAACCATAGGCTTGAATGGAAAGTTCCCGACAATTTGCAACATTACCGGGTAATTTTCAAATTTCTCTGGTACTCTTCGACCAAATTTTTATAGTACGGTTTGAGGGAAGGTGACACCGTGCGGTACAGTTCCGTTTCCGCCTCGCGTTTCTTCAGATACTCTTCCAGGCTGGGTGGTCGCTTTCGCTCATACTGGCTGGCAGTTTCGGATTTGCGCTTGTTGTCGTACTCCCGTTCCCGCTCAGCCCGCTCGTGATCCAGCAACTTGCTGAGGATGTCCTCCTGGCGCTTCATGGTCTCGGCGGTCAATCGCTTGTTCACCAGGTCGATCTCGGTCTTGTCCATCTGATCGATGATATCCTGCAGCAGCGGATCGGGCTTGCCACCCTGCCGCTTTTCCTTGTTCAATTCCTCCAGTGCCTTGCGCATTGCCGCCTGCTTGGCAGCCATCTGGGCAAACTCCTTGCTGGAGCCACCCTGGCCATTCTTCATGCGTTCCTGAAGGCCCTTCATCATCTCATTGAGCGACTTCTGGCCCTGACCCATCTTGTCCTTGGGCGTGCCTCCCGGCTTGGGGTTACTGCCTCCCGGGTTCTGGCAGTTCTGATTGCCTGCCATCTGACTGGACATCTGCTGTTGCATCTGGTTCATCACCTCACTCAGCATCAGGGCCAGATCATTGAGGTTCTTCATGGCAAACTGCTGCTCGGCGCTGGCCGGTGATTGTTGCCGGTCCTCCAGGAGGGTCATGGACTTGCCCATATGGCCCTTCACCTCGGTGACTTTCTCTGTCACAAAAGTCTCGATCTGGATCACCCGCTTGGACAGGGCCTGCAGGGAATCCTCCACCAACTTGAAGTCATCCTGGATCTTCTTCTGTTCCTGGACCAGCTTGACGTATCGCGGTGCGGTCACCGCAGTCTTGCCCACATCCGCGATCAATTGTTCCTGATCGAATGACAGGGTCACCAGGTTTTCCAGCAGCTGGCGCAAGGCTTTCATGTCCTCCTCCATCTGCTCCTGTTCACCCTGCTGCATGTTCATCTCCATGGCCTGGGCCATATCCTTCATCTTCTTCGCCGCACCCTTCTGCGACTTGGAGGCTTTCTTGTTCTCCTGTTGCTCCAGTTGCTCCTTGGAATCCTCCATATCCTGATCGATCTCCTCCATCTTCTCTTCCGGATCGCCCAGCTGCTTGGGGGTTTCCAGCTCCTCGTTCTTCTTCTCGATCTCCTCCATCTTTTCCTGGAGCTCATCAAACTTCTTGTTCAATTCCTCCTGCTCCTTGTTCAACTCCTCCTGGGATTCGGTCTTGTTCTCTGTCTTCTCGGCGAGATTCTCCTGTTCCTTGGCCAACTCCCGAAGTTTCTCGATCTGGTCCTGGAGGTCCTTCTCTACTTCCAGCTGCTTGTACATCTCCATCATGCGGTCCAACTCCTTGTCGAGCTGTTCCTCATTGAGCTTCATCTCTTCCAGCTTCTCGAGACTTTGATCCTTCTGGAGCTCCTGCAGCATTTCCTCGATCTTCTCGATCAGTTCCTTCATCTCCGGGCTGAGCAGTTCCTCGAACATCTTCTGGACCTTTTCCTGCTTCTCTTTCAGTTCGGGACTTGGTTCGGAAAACTCCTCCTGGTTCTTCATGTTCTGGTCAAACAGGTCCTTCGCCTGCTCGATCTCCTGCATCAGATCCTTGCGGCGATCCAGGAGCTTCTCCATCTCCTTCCGGCTCTTCCAGTCGACATCCTTTTCCTGCAGCAGCTTTTCACTGAGCTTCTTGATATCCTGCTGGATCTTCTTCGATTCCTCCATGGCCTTTTTCAGGCGGTCGCGGATCTCGTCATTGTTGCGGTCCTCCAGGGCATCGTATTCCTCTGCCGTGGGCTTGCTGTAGCGCATCAGATTGGTGCGGGCCGATTTTCGACCGTTGATCGCATCATTGTCCCACACTTCAAACCAGTAGGTGACCTCATCACCAGGTTTCAGGCCCAGTTGACCGATGTCCAGATTGTAATCAAACCGGGTATCCTTTCCCTTCTGGAAGGGGACAGGGGTAGAAACGACATTTTCCTGCTGGCCATCCTGATGAGTGATCTGATAGCCAAAGGTCAGTTGACTGAGCCCGTAATCATCAGAAGCATCGCCCGCGAAGAAGACATAGGTGTCCTCCAGGCTGTCGATGAAGGATGTTGCCGAGATCAATGGATGCATATCCGGTATGACAGACAGGACATAGCGGATGCTATCTGCATGGGGCAATTGCCGGTTGGCCACGACCACGCTGTAGCCTTCATCCCGGGTCGCACGCTTGCTGAACAGGAACTGATTGTCGCCTTGTCGCTTGATGGGCATCAGGTCGCCGGGGTCGCCGAAACGCATGGATACCGTATCCGTATTCAGTGTCTCGAACGCCCAGCTCAGGCGAGTCCCCTGTGGAACGACAAGGTCGCCGATATTGGCCAGCACCTCATCCGGACGACCCACATAGGCCGGATAGTCCAGGGCCACCGAAAAACTGGTCACCGATGGCTTGAGCAGGACATTCAGGATATGGGATCCCGACATCACCTTACCGGAGAACAACCGAAACTCGGTATCCTGATTGACATTGCTGAAGGTATAGCTGAACAGGTTCTTGTCAATGGGTTTGAGGCGGTACTGATAATCACCGATCTCGATGAACACCTCATTGGGAATTGCAGAACCCTGCGTGGTCACTTCCAGTTCGTAGTCGCCATACTGGACCACTTGCAGGTCCTCGTCCGGGAGAACAAAGGAAAAGGGCGCAGGCGGATTGAAATCCTGGTTGTTGGCAATGATCCGTTTGGCGGGGTCCTTGATCATCCCCGGCGCGGCCCAAAGCAGGCCAAGCAGCAGGACCAGCGGAGGAAGGGCATATTTGAGGTAGCGACGATTGGTGGTCAGGTCGATCGCGGAAGGGAAGGAGATCGGTCGCAGGGTCTCGGTCTTCTGCTCGATACCGGCCAGAAGAAGCGCGGCATCCGGTTGCCTGTCCAGCTGCTGCTTGAGCTGGAGGATGTTGAGGAGCTTGTCCTCGACATGGCTGAAATGCTGGCCAATGATGGTGGCCGCCTGCTCGTGGGCGATCAATTTCCCCAGGCGGAAATAGTGCAGCAACGGTTGAATGACCCAAGAAAACAGGGTCCAGGCAGTCATCCCGATAAAACTGAAGAAGAGCACCTTTCGGGCGGTCCGACCAAAGTAGAAGAAGTTCTCGCCGAGGCTGAACAGCAGGAACACCACGCCCACCAGGCCAATGGTCAGCAAGGTTCCCTTCACCAGGCGGTTCAGGTAATACTTGCGGATAAAGGCATCCAGCTTACTGATCAACAACTCGTAGTTACTCGGTCCCGCCATCAAGTTCATTTGGATGATAAACAAAAATACCCCAAAAAGATTGCCATGCCTGCCGGTTTCACCTTCTTCACCGGGTATTCTGTCGTCTTTTAACTGCCACGACAACGAAAAACGTGCAATTCGCCTGAAGTTTAACGCAGGAACCTCCCGGCTGGTTGCGCGGAGCGCATTAAACCAGATCGGTCAGGGGAATGACCGGAAAGGGAAGCTCAGGCATCTGGCCGCTCGAACTGAGGCCCAGGAAATACCCACCCCCTCCGGCCCCGCAGAGCTTGAGCCGATGATGAGGGCCTTCCCAGATGCTGTGCAGTGCCTCAGGGATCATGTCAGAAAAGAGCTTGGCTTGCATCCGGCTGATGGCGGAAAACGCATCGTGAAAAGGGACGATCTCTCCGGAAAGCGTAGCGTGGATGGCCCGATGGACCTGGGGCATCAGGTCCATGAGCAGCATGGTTCGCTCTCCCTCCTGCTCCAGTTTCTGGTGAAAGATCCTGACCAGGGGAGCCGTCTGCCGGGGCTGCCCCGAGTCGACCAGAAAGAGGCCCCCGGGGAGAGAGGACTGATCCACCTTCTGGTATTGGGCGGCCTCATCCCGGTAGATGGCGCTGCCGGTCAGGCTGATCAGGGGATCCAATCCGGAACTGCTACCATGGAAGTAGCTCTCCAACAGGGCCAGCCCCCTGGCCAACAGGTCGGGATCTTCCGGGATGCCTGAACCATAGGTATGGACCAATGCGGCAACCAGGGCGCCGCTGCTGCCCAATCCATAGCCGGTGGGAATATTCGAGGCAAACCCTCCACCTTCCCGGAGGAACCGGACGAATTCCTGCACGCGAATGGGCCAGGGAAGACGCCCGGTCCGGTCCAATTGGACCAACCATTCCGCCCAGGGCAACAAGGCCGGGTGCTGATCGGCCGATGCTGACCAGCTGCCTGTCCGCTGGCGCAGGGGAATAGCCAGCGCTTCTCCCTTGAGGAGGACAGTGTATTCACCAAAGAGCAACAACTTGGCCGGCCATGCACCCATAACATATGAAGAAGCCGGACGGGAATGCCGTCCGGCTTGTAATTCCTTGAAGAATGATCTTACTCCTCTGTTTTCTTTTCTTCCACTTTGCTGCGTTCCTCCACTTTGCTGCGTTCCTCCATTTTCTTGAGGTCCACTTCGCGCATCCCTTCCCGGATCTCACTTTCAATACTGTTGCGAGCTGTGTTGAACTCGCGGATTCCCTTGCCAAGACCACGCATCAACTCGGGAATCTTCTTGCCACCAAACAGCAGCAGGATCACAAACAGGATGACAATGACCTCACTGCCTCCCAGGTTAAAAAACCAAATAAACGCATCCATGATTGGGCTATTTAAGCTTGTTTGACTTATTTCTTCAGTCCGATCTCCCGCAGGCGCTCATCGAGATAGGCTCCTGCCGTGATCGGCTCGTAATGCAGCGGATTCTCCTCAGTCACACATCCTTCCAGACAGGTCAGATCCATCTCACTGCGCGGATGCAGGAAGAACGGTATGGACAGTCGGGGAAGATGCCAGTCCTCCCTGGGCGGATTGACCACCCGGTGGGTGGTCGACTTCAGATAGTCGTTGGTTAAACGCTGGAGCATATCTCCAACGTTCACCACGATCTCATTTTCTTCGGGGACAATATCCAGCCATTGGTTGCCCAGGTCCAGGATCTGCAGGCCGCCGGCCGAAGCGCCGACCAGTAGGGTGATTAGGTTGATGTCCTCATGTTGCTCGGCCCGGATCGCCGATTCGGGTTCACTCGTGATCGGGGGATAATGGATGGCCCGAAGAATGGAATTGCCGTTGTGGATCTTTTCCGTAAAGTAATCGCGATCCAGGCCCAGGTACAGGGCGATGGCCTCCAGCAGGTACCCTCCGCTTCTCTCGAAGGCACGGTACAGTTCATCGCCAGTCGAGGCAAATGCCGGCCGCTCGGCAACATGGACATTGGGTGGATACTCGGATTCGACGACATCCCCGTCGGTCACAGTCTGCCCGATCTGGTAAAACTCCTTGAGGTCGGCCACCTTGGAGTGCTTGGCGTGTTCCTTGCCAAATGAGGTGTATCCACGCTGACCAGCCAGTCCGGGTACCTCATACTTCCGCTTGACCTCCTCTGGTAAGGCGAAGAAGGCCTTGGATTCAGCGTAGAACCGATCAACCAGCTCAGTGGGAACACCATGACGAACCACGCCAACGAATCCGGAGGTCCGGAAGGCATCGCCTATGGCCTGGACAAAAGCTGCCTGCTGGGCGGCATTGCCTTCTGTGAAGGTCGACAGATCGACGAGGGGTATTGCCCGTTTGGTCATACCAGTGATTTGCGGCAAAGATACAAATCTGGGAACGGCATCTGACAGATATTCCAGTCCATCAGCGCTTTGGCTTGTATCTGGCCTCTTCGAGAAAGACCTGGGTATCCATTCGTTCTGCCAGCGCAGCCAACCCCTGGTCCGGGTGACGTTGCAGCCAGGCCCTGACGATCTGCTTCCCGATCCAATCGCCTGTCCGACCAGGTGCCTCCAGGGGCATGCCGGGCGAATGCGGGCTGTATTCCACGTATTTCCGGTATTCCTTGTAGTCGGTGCTGTACAACAGATTCTCGCTGAGGAAGTAGGCCCAGATGTTCTGTTCGTTCTCCTCACACCAGGCCAGCTGGTCCGGGGTGAATTCGATCCGCGCCGTATCGGCCACATCGGGCAGGAGGACATCCATCAGGACCTGCACCTTCCCATTGCGAACGATATGATCGATCAGGCGTTCTCCACCGGGAGGCCCGACGATATCCTCCAACAGGGGCTTGATGGTTCGGGGCACCAGGTGATCGCGGTTGTATGTGCGGGTGAGATAATCGGAAAACACCGCATTGGAGGGGTCGATCAGGACGTAGGGATAGCCTGAACCCAGATAGAAGTCCAGCCCGACTGCCAGTTCATCCTGACCGTAGATGAAGTTGGCGATGGAGAATTCGGAGAGGAAGGTGGTGATCCGGGGTGTGGGCCGATCGGGAAAGATGGCCTTAAGATAACGGAAGGCCGTTTCAAAGGTCTGTCGCTCCTTTTCCAGGTCGGGATAGACGATCTGGATCGTGTCGTACAGCTTCCTCGTGGCGGGATAGGTCAGCAATCCCGTGAGAAAAGTATCCGGTCCTTCCGGGGCGATCCGTGGATCGTTCAAACCCAGGATCTGATAGAAGTACAGTTCAGCAAACTCCCCATATCGTTCCATCAGTTCCTGGCGATCGGCCTGGATATTGGAGGTATCCAAGGCAAAGAGATCCCGGTCAAACCGCCTGATCTCTACCTCGGCAGTCACCCCGGAAATGTCCGGGCGGTCTATATCGGAATCCGGTGAGGAGCACCCGGCCAGAACGATCAACGCAGAGAATAGGACTAAGGTGGAAATCTTCATATGGTAATACCGCATTAGGAACCTGCGAAATTAATAGGATATTTGTGCCCCGAATCACCGGGATGGGACAGCAGATCGTTTCTTCCCGACGTTCCATACAAAATCCTCAATGACCATGAAACGTCTGATCCTTGTATTTCTTTTGTTCTCGGGCCTGATCGCCACGCGTGTCGAGGCACAATATGATTTCAAGTTCGGCTTCGAGGCCAGTCCGTTCATTTCCTGGATGAGCACCGACAAGAAACCGGTCAAGAGCGACGGGACCAACCTGGGATTCCAGATCGTCATGAACGGCGAATACTACATTCGGGAGCGCTACGCGATCAAAGCCGGGCTTGGGCTGAGCTTTCGCAACGGGGGGAACCTGCTCCACACCAATGGCGGGGCCATCTTCCCCGATTCTGACCTGAGCATGCCTTCCCTGAAGGATCCCCTTCCTCCGAACACATCGGTGAAGTACAAGTTGCAATACGTGGAGATCCCGGTCGCCTTCCGGATGCGCACCCAGGAATTCGGGTACCTGCGCTATTTTGCCGAACTGCCGATGTTCATCATCGGCATCAACTCACAGGCCCGGGCCGACCTCGGCGTGGCCAACGGTGATAATGAGGACATTGGCAAGGATACCCCCTTCATGAACCTGAGCTGGGGTGTCGGCGCGGGAGCGGAATATGCACTTACCTCCACCACTTCCCTGGTGGGTGGCATCTTCTACAACCAGGGCATTGCCGATGTGACCTCCGACAGCAATGCAGACCAGAGCAAGGCTGTGCTGAAGCGGCTGGTCTTTCGAATGGGAGTGATGTTCTAAAAAAAGGGCATTACCCTTTGACCCATGGAAAAAAATCTCGTACATTTGCATCCGCTTCGTCTGAAAGTGGACGAGCAAAAACGGTGCGGTAGCTCAGTTGGTAGAGCAATGGACTGAAAATCCATGTGTCGGCGGTTCAATTCCGCCCCACACCACAAAGCCCTGTCATTTCTGACAGGGCTTTTTTTATTCCTCGAGGCCAAACTGAAACGTCTCACCTCTTCCAAGAGGATCATCGCATTCATCCAGAAGTATTCTCCGGTCGTCGGCGGCCCGGACGAACCGCCAGTAGTCTCTGTTTCTGCAAAGATGGATTTCCTTTGATCTTGACTCTCCGCGCTTAGTCGTATGTCAACTGGCGGTTGTCCGGATCCAGACATCCCGCTGATAGGCGGGATCGTCTGGGTTCAATTCCGCCCCACACCACAAAGCCCTGTCAGTATTGACAGGGCTTTTTTATTTTCGGAGATGTACTATGTCTACATACTCCAATCCCAGGTCACAGGCCAGTTCTACAAAGGAATCTCCAATCACCTCTCCCGACGTCTTCACGAGCACAATGCCGGCTATGAGAAAGCTACTGCCCCTTTCAGGCCATGGAACCTTGTTTGGTATACACACAAGCCCGACAAAAGCGATGCTTTCATCCTCGAGGCCAAACTGAAACGTCTTACCTCTTCCAAGAGGATCATCGCCTTCATCCAGAGGTATTCACCGGTCGTCGGCGGCCCGGACGAACCGCCAGTAGTCTCTGTTTCTGCAAAGATGGATTTCCTTTGATCTTGACTCTCCGCGCTTAGTCGTATGTCAACTGGCGGTTGTCCGGATCCAGACATCCCGCTGATAGGCGGGATCGTCTGGGTTCAATTCCGCCCCACACCACAAAGCCCTGTCATTTCTGACAGGGCTTTTTTGTTTCTGGTTCCTGCATCCCGCACAGGTGCGGGATTGTTCCAGGTTCCAGGTTCCTGGTTCCTGCGGAATTTGTAGCGTGGTGTGCTTGAGCAGTTCAAGGTTCAACGCTCAGCTCGCGCTGATCTGGTTCAATGTTCAATGTATCCCCCGTGTACTCGACGTTGAACATGGAACAGGAGGTCTCTGATCTCCCTTGAACCGGCAGGGCCGGAGGCCCCTGACCTGAACGACAAAATGGAATAACACTAACACCCTACCCGATGGCAATCCTGAGGGCCAGAGACAGTGTTCCTCGTTCCTGCATCCCGCATGAATGCGAAGTTGTTCCAGGTTCCTGGTTCCTGATGAATTTGTAGCGTGGTGTGCTTGGGCAGTTCAAGGTTCAATGTGTTGCTTGCCCAAACCTGGAACCTTGATCAAGACGAGCCGAAAGGTTCGCTCCCTGAACATTGAACAGCCTGAGGATCTACCTCGTAATACAACCCGATAACAACCAGGAACAAAGGAACCAGGAACGTTACAGTCGATCCCAACCACCGCCACTCTGTGTCCACCAGTTGACGACAGAAGTGCGAACCAGACGACCCTTGGGCTCATAGATCATGGTAAACCCCGGCCCATCATAGGCCATTGCCGCATTGTCAATCAGGACATTCAGAAACGGGTATACCGTTCCCAAAAGGGCCTGATCGACCATGTGTGCCTCCTTGTAGACCTCCCCGTACGGATGCGTGGTTTTCCACCCCAGGAAAGCCACTTCCTGGCCCTGGAAGTCGATCAGAGGTAGTCCTCCGACCACATACTTACTGTAGTTGGAGTTTCTTTTGGCCACCTCTCCGAAAAACCAGGATATCCCATAATCTCCCGTCAAGGGTTCGATCCAGAAGGTATCCTGGTCTACTGTGGCACGGAGGAAGTAAGTAGTATCAGCAGCAGGAAGAAGATCATTGACCACGGACACCGAATTGGGCGTCAACGATTCAGACAGGGTATAGATGCCATTGTCTTCAGAGACGACTGTCATCACCAGGGTATCTGCATAATAGGTGATATTGCTGTTGCCCGATACAAAGTATTGATCACCGGTAAACCGGATGAACGCCGATTCCTGACCCACCATGAGGCAGCCGATCTGGATGGGGTCGGGGTTTGTTCCCGGGGTCGGAGTGCCGGTATCAGGGTCCTTTCGACAGGATGCCAGGAAAATCGAACCAATGACCATCATCAGGACACAGAGGTGTGAGGTACGCATAACCGAACGTTTCGCTGAAAAACGATGGGCGAGCTTCAAACGTTGGGAACGTCCTTGAGTCAGAAATGAATCTAAAAATCCGCCCCCAAAGACAGATAGAGGATGGGATCCTGCACTTGACGGGTCTCGATCCCCCAGGCATAGTCCACCTTCAGCAGATAGCCGAAGACCAGTGTCCTTGCCCCGATGCCATATCCAGCCACCAGAGGATCCCGGAAGTACTTCAGCTTGACCTGAACGGCCGGCGGATTCTCGATGTAGATGATGTTCAGAGGATTGTCATCGCTATACGGCGACACCCCTTCCCAGGCGGTACCCGTATCAAAGAACCCCGTGACCTGAAGATTGCGGAAAAAGGAGGATTTGGTCCGAGGAAACAGATACTTGACAAAAGGCACCCTCAGCTCCATGTTGGCCAGGACAAATGAGCTGCCATTGCGGATATTGTACTGGAACCCCCGCAGGTTGGCGGCCAGGGTCTGGAACCCGTAGTTCCCGCCGGCAACGGGGATATCCTCATTGAACTGGGGCAGCAGCCAGTTGTCGACCCCGCCCAGATAGAACAGGATGCGCTCCTGTCCGAAGCTCGTCACGCCGTTGAACCGAACCGCGAACACGCTGTGCTTCAGCACCGGCAGATAATACCGGAAATCCACGCCGGCAATGCCCATCCATCCCTGATTGAGATCGAAGGTGAACGGATCGGCCTGGATCTGGAATCCCTTCACGGCCTCGGTGAAGATATTGTACCTCATCCCGTTGAGGATGTTCGGGGCTACGGGCAGGGTGTTGTCGAAGACATATTCCGCCCGTAGGCCGAGGCGCTGTTCATTGACCGCGGGGAAGGCCAGGGTCGATTGCTCGAGGGCATGCCAGAAATAACGATCATTGCGAAGGGTGCCACGCAACCGGATACTGCGAAAGATATCCAGGGGATAGCGCAGCTGGACCTGACCCAGGGTGGTCTGCATCCGCACCTTGTACTGCGATGGACTACCCGGCGCCCCCAAGCCCGGGGGAATGAGATTGGGTGGCCCGTTGAGTACATTGTTGTTCAGCTCGAAGATATTGGACCAGTCACCCCGATAAATGCTGTAGTACCTGTCCCAGCGGTGTTTCTTGTCCATGAAGGTCAGGAAGAACTCCGATCCCCGGAAGTTGGTGGGCAATCGCATCCCGCCTTCGAACTCGTAGTCCTCGAACAAGTCCTTGACATCGGCTTTGATCAGCAACCCCGTATTGGGAGGGGTAAAGCGGGTCTGCCCCTCATCGAGATTGAGGAACTGCCGACCGGTAAAATTGTCCAGTCCACCGAACAGCAGGGAATTGTCAAACCGATTGGTGAGATAGTCCAACCGGAATTTCAACCGGCTGGGGATGATCCGGGAGGTGATGAAATTCTGGCGGATCAGTTGCGATGTATCCGGCTGGTTTACCAGGTCGCGCGCATCGGGCAGGACGAAGGATGGGCCCTCCTCGAGGATCAGGCCGGGATCTTCCTGCACCTTGGGTTGAACCTGAGGGGGATAGGTGAAGGGGGATTGAAAATACTGGACCAGGGTATCCTTCCGCGGATGGAACAGCTGAGGTTCTTCCGGTGCCCTAGGCGGCCGGGGCTTCCTGACGACCGGAGCCGCGAAGGCGGTCTGATGAGGCAGGACAATGGTATCTGTACGGACAGGTTGAGCGATGATCTGGTAGGCATCCCCTTCCTTCCGCAGCTCGTAGATCAATCCGGTACGCTGGGCCAGGGTCTGGTCCAGAATATGGGTATGGACATTGGTGGTCGTATGGCTGAAAGCCCGGACCTCATACACCGGCAACAACCAGGAAGAGTCTACATTCTCCGGAGGGAGGAAGGTGCTGAATGAATCGGCATGGATGGTCAGTTCCTGTCCATCGTCCAACAGGAATACCCGGTCTTCACGGACCAGGAACGAATCCAGGTAGGCCATGGACCGGTTGTAAACACCCGTCTGGTCACTGAGCCAGGCAAACCAGGTCGAATCCAGGGCGATAGGCAATCGCTCGTTGGCACGGGGCGTATTGGTAATACGAACGGCCTCGGCGGGACGGTCATCCAGGTTGTAGAAATACAGGTCCAGACTGCCAGTCGGTGAGATCAGGTCGAGCTTCTCCCTGCTCATCGATCCGTCCGGACGATTGGAGGTGAACAACACCCCGCGCTTGCCCCTGAACGTAAAGGGTGCCGGATCAAGATCATCCCAGAGGTCCTGGGTGATGCGCTCGGATTGTCGGGTGGGGATATGGTAGAGAAAAATGTCGGACAGTCCACCGGTGGCCGCACTGAACACCAGGCGTTGGTTGTCGAAATAGCGCATGCTGTAGACCCGCTGATAGATCGGCGCCAATTCCTGTTCTTCCGCCTTGTCTGCCAACAGGTCGACCACGGTCAGCCGCTGCTTGTCCCGGTGCTCGGACAGTATGGCCAGGAACTGGCCGGACGGATGCCAGGCCAGAAGCGGATACTGGTAATCGGTTTCCTGGAAGGGATTCCGAAAGGCATACTGCATGACCTTCTTCCGCTTGGCGGTCCGGATATCCTGGACATAGACCCTCACCCTTCCCTGCCGGTTGAGCACATAGGCCAGACTGCGGCCATCAGGGCTGGCATGCAGCTGGAGCACCGGATCCTGTCGCTTGTTCTTCAGGGTCAACGGCTCAGGCCGGGAGATATCGAATCCGGCCTGATCGGTCTGGTAGCGCTGGTTGAAATAGCTGTACCAACCCGCGGTCAGTCCCTCAAAGGATGTCCCCAGTACATAGAGCATGCCCTCCTCCACATCCCGGTAGATCCGGGCGATATACAGGATATTGGCCACAGAGGTCTTACCGAATTGTCGGCTGAGGAAATACCAGAATGCATGGCCAGCCAGCTCGGGGTCCTTTTTAACCACATCGTCAAAACTGGTGATCCCTTCCTGCTGGAAGAGGGCCCGCAGCCGGTCATCGGTCTCGGTATTCCATTCGTCGCCGATGTAGGCGATCAATCCCTCCTTGAACCAAACGGGCATGTTGAAGAGAATGGCATTCTGCACATACTCCTGCAGATTCCCGCCGAACAGCATGGCGTCCAGATACACTTCGGCGATTCCTTCACGGATCTGCCTGCGAAAATCCTGATGATCCCCGTTGAAGTAAACGAAGATCTTGTTGCCGTAGATCTTGGTCTTGCCCGTCACATTGGTAAAGGCATCCTCGGTCCCGATATTGCTTTGCTTCAGATCGGTCAGGTCGGTATACACCAGGATCTCGATCTTGTCATTCATCCGGTGCTCGAGGAGTTGCTGGATCTCGTCATGCTCCTCTTCGGCGATCATCACGGCTGCCTGGCCGATCATCCGCCCTTCGCCATACCAGTAGGTGATGAAGTTCTGGCTCTCATACTGCAGCCATTCATCGAAGTCGCGGGTATACTGCACGCGGTTCTTGCCAAACTCGGTTTGGATACCCTGCGCCTTCAGGCCAGTGCTCAGCAAGACCAGAAAAGCCAGTTGGATGACACGAATACCGTAAACTTGCACGATGCAGTATTGTTAAAGACGATCCAATTTAGGTGTTTCCCCCATCACACCCTACCAAACGCAGGAATCATGTCACAAGTTGTCTCACTGACCTATAGCCCCTTTGCCGAAAATACCTATCTGGTATTTGACGACACAAGGGAATGTCTGATCATCGATCCGGGATGCTATACCCGCGAGGAGGAAAAGCACCTGGCGCACATGATCGACCTGCACCAGCTCAAGCCCGTCCGGCTTCTCAATACCCACGGGCATATCGATCATGTCTTTGGCAATCGGTTCGTGCTGGACACCTGGGGGCTGGAGGCAGAGATCCACGAGGGTGAACTACCTGTCCTGAATGCCGTAGGCATGATCGCCCAGATGTACGGCATCCCCATGCGTCAGGAGGTCCCGCCACCCGGCCGATATCTTCAGGACGGGGAGGAGATCCGCTTCGGTAAGACCATCCTGAAGAGCATCCTCGCACCCGGGCATTCACCGGCCCATTTGTGCTTCTATTGCGAGGCCGACCGGTATCTCATCGGTGGCGATGTCCTCTTCCAGGGCAGCATCGGTCGAACCGATCTGCCCGGAGGAAACCACGATCAACTGCTCGACAGTATCCTCAAGAGGATCTACACCCTGCCGGATGAAACGACCGTCTATTCCGGCCACGGGCCGGAAACCACCATCGGCTGGGAAGCGAAAACCAACCCCTTCGTCCAGCGGTCCGGACACACGACCCTGCGGTAGAGATCTGAAGAAATAAGGAAGAATTCACTGCCTTTTCCTGAAAGGCACCCGTGCTTCAGTGAAGGAGGGCTATTTTTGCCCGCAAATAACGACGACTGATATGCATATTGCCGTAGTTGGAACCGGATATGTCGGACTGGTCACGGGTACCTGTTTTGCCGAAACCGGTAATCAGGTCACCTGTGTGGACATCGATGCAAACAAGGTGGCCCGCATGCAGGCCGGTGAGATTCCCATCTTCGAGCCCGGTCTCGACCTGTTGTTCGAGCGCAACACCCGCCAGAACCGCCTCCACTTCACCACTGACCTCCAGTCGGCGGTGGACAAAGCCGAGATCATCTTCCTGGCCCTGCCCACCCCTCCCGGCGAAGGCGGCGCTGCCGACCTGCGTTATATCCTCGGGGTGGCCGACGATCTGAGCCGCATGATCAAGCGCTATACCGTGATCGTCGACAAGAGCACGGTACCGGTAGGCACCTCTGAAAAGGTTCATGCCGCCCTGGCCAGGCACCTGTCGGAAGACCTCTTCGATGTGGTGTCCAACCCGGAATTCCTGAGGGAAGGCCTGGCTGTGGATGATTTCATGAAGCCAGACCGGGTGGTCATCGGTACCAGCTCGGACAGGGCCAAGAAAGCCATGCAGCATCTCTACCAACCCTTCGTCCGACAGGGCAATCCGATCATCTTCATGGATGAGCGTTCGGCAGAAATGACCAAGTATGCGGCCAATTCCTACCTCGCCGCCCGGATCACTTTCATGAACGAGATCGCCAACCTGTGCGAGCGGGTCGGCGCCAATGTGGACATGGTGCGCATCGGCATGGGTACGGATACCCGCATTGGCAAACGATTCCTCTTCCCTGGTGTCGGGTATGGTGGCTCCTGCTTTCCCAAGGATGTCCAGGCCCTGGCGATCACGGCAGAGGAATTTGACTACGACTTTGCCATGCTCAAGACGGTCATGGGCGTGAATGAACGCCAGAAGGGCGTCCTGGTCGACAAGATCCGGACCTACTACCAGGGCGATCTGTCCGGCAAGACCATCGCCGTCTGGGGACTGGCCTTCAAACCCAATACCGATGACATACGCGAAGCGCCGGCCCTGGCCATCATCGATCGGCTGCTGGAGGAGGGTGTCCGCATCCAGGCCTATGACCCGGAGGCCATGGAGAATGTCCGCCAGTCGTATGGCGATCGCATTACCCTGACCGAAACCGCCTACGATGCCCTGGATGGTGCCGATGCCCTGGCGATCATCACCGAGTGGAGCGCCTTCCGGTCTCCTGATTTTGATGAGCTCCGTAGCCGGATGAAGGAGACCGTCATCTTCGATGGCCGGAATGTCTTCGACCTGGACGAGATCGGACAGGAAGTACAATATTATGACAGCATCGGTCGTCATGTGATGAAGAATTCATCCCGATCTGACCAGTAAACCCGAACCCCTATGACCAGATGGCTCCTCCTCCTGCTGCTTCCCATGCTGGGAATCGGTTGTGCCGCAGACACGGAAATTGTCGAAGTGCATGATCCTGAACGGCAGATCACCGAAACCTTTGAACGGATCAAGAAGACCGGACAGAAACAAGGGTTCTATCGGATCACCACCAATGATGGCCTTTTGGTGGAGGAGGCCAATTATCAGCTGGATACGCTGCATGGTGTGCGCAAGCTGTTTGACGAGAACGGCAAGATCCAGATCGAGGAGCATTACAGCCATGGCCAGTTCGATGGACCGTACAAGACCTTCTACCCCGATGGAACCGTGGAACTGGAGGGGCTGTATGAACAGAACGAAACGGCAGGCATCTGGAAGCGCTACTACCCCTCCGGGCAATTGATGGAGGAGGTCACCTTCGGCGACGACAACAAGGAAAATGGTCCGTTCCGGGAATTCCACGAAAATGGCCAGCTGAAAACCGAAGGCTCCTACCTGGACGGTGACAATGAGCACGGTGAGCTGAAGAAATATGATGAGAACGGCGAATTGACAGAGACAATGGACTGTCAGCGAGGCATCTGCCGCACAGTCTGGACCCGGACCCAACAAGCAGAGAAATGAGGCATCGTTTACCACTCGCTACCCTCCTCGTCCTCCTCTCCACGATATCCGGAAGCCTCCAGGCCCAGGTGACCGGAGGCCGTCAGGCCTTTGCGTTTCTCGATCTACCCGCCTCCGCCCGGCTGACCAGCCTCGGTGGTTACCTGATCAGCGCACGCGATCAGGACATTTCCCTCGGTGCGGTCAACCCTGCCCTCCTGAATGCCGCCATGCACCAGCAGCTGTCCTTCAACCACAACTTCCACATCGGAGGTACTGGACAGGATTACCTGGCCTATGGATATCATATCCAGCCCCTGAACCTCACCCTGCAGGCGGGCTTCCGGAGGATGGACTACGGGGATATCGACTGGCGGGATGAGTTCAATCAGGACCTGGGCACATTTTCCCCGCGCGAAGTGGCCGCCCATATCGGAGCTGGATGGCAATGGCAGGATCGGCTGAGCCTGGGTGCCAACCTGCGCTTTGTGCAGGCGACCTACGAGACATACCAGTCCACGGCACTTGCCGGGGATCTGGGCGTGTATTATGAGAATCCCGATGCCCGGGTGGGGATCGGCCTGGTCCTCCAGAATATTGGCGGCCAACTGTCCCGGTTTTCCAATACCGGTGACCGCGAAAACCTCCCATTCAATCCGGCCATCGGCCTGAGCAAGCGGCTCCAATACCTGCCCTTGCGATTATCCGTCACCGCGCATACTCTGCACCGATGGAACATCCGGTACGATGATCCGGATCTGCGCACCCAGATCCTCTTCCCCGGCCAGGAGGCCGAAAAGGAGAACACCTTCGCCCAAGGCGTCGACAATGCCTTCCGGCACCTCACCTTCAGTGGCGAGTTCCTCTTTGGCAAAACGGAATCTTTCCGGGTCCGCCTGGCCTATGACCATCGTCTGCGCCGGGAAATGCTCGTCCCGAATTACGGCGGACTGGCCGGGTTCAGTGGAGGATTCGGTTTCCGGGTGTATCGGTTCCAGCTGGATTACGGATTTGCCGTCTATCACCAGGCGGGGGCATCTCACCACCTGTCCATTTCCACCAATCTCAAGGAATTCTTCCCTTCCATTTAACGGGGACAATACCTGGATCTGTCCAGGTTGATCACATCCAGGACCGGGTATCGGTTTCGATCCGGTACAGGAGATACCGCTGCAGCGCGGCTGCCTGCAACCTGGGCAGATAGGGGATCGCTTCTGTTCCTGCCGCTGAATGAATGGTGACAGTGACCAGGTCATGCAGGCGTTGAACGGGGCTCTGGTGCAGCGACACACTCTGGATCTTGTAGATGGGCAACAGGGTGGTATGCGGGGTCAGCCATCCGCGCTTCAGGATGAGGATATCCCCGTTGAGATACCATCGGTATCGCTTCCATCGCTGGCGGGCGGGCCATAAGGCATAGGCTGTCCACAGCAATCCGGCCAACCAGACCGGGTAGGGTGAGACCACCCCGATCACGATCAACGCCAGGCCGGGAACCAGGCCCGCCAGGAGCCAATATCGCCAGGCATACCGCCGGTCGATGCCCCGCCATGTGCCACCTCGTCGATCCTCGGACAGGAATACCCGATCCAGGATCTGCTTCAGCTGGCCCGCATAGAGACCAGGGATCCCCACCTGCTGCCGGCCTTGTGTCCCTTCGGCGGAGGCCTGGGCAAACACCAGGTGATAGAGGCCAAACAGACGCTGGAGGGGATTCTCACTCCAGGTCAGCGACTGCAGTTTCTGGATCGAGACCACTGTCTCGCGAATAGTCAACAGACCGGCATTGAGCCTGAATCGCCGACCGTTGAAGTACAGGGCCAGGTCCGCATGAGTGACCAGGATGCGGATCACGCTGGCCACGATCACCCCCACCGTCAGCAGGGCGCCGAGGATGCCCAGCCACATCATGGACTGGACCGCCTCGCCCACTTCTTCCAGCTTGCCTTCGGGAAGGAGACCCCACTGGTTCTGCAGGTCATCCAGGAACCCGATGATCACGACCAGGACCACCCCGATGGTACGCAGGTGGTTCTGGCTCAACCCGATCTTGAGCAGGTCGATCACGCCCAGCGTGAACAGGGGCTGCTCTTCTTCGTTGGAAGCTTCCTGTGCATCGGTTTCGATCCGGTGGATGGCCCTCCCGAACAACTGCCCCCGCAAGGCCTCCACCTGGGCCATGCTGACAGCCCGGATCTCCACCTCTGCCTTGGACGAACCGGCAGTTTCCACGAGGACCTTTCCCGTATCCGTGATGCGATGCAGCATGGTCTGCTCGACATTCAGGCTCTGGATCCGGTCGATGGGGATGGTCTTGTTCTTCTTGCTCAGCCATCCTTCCCGGACATGAAACGTATCTCCATCGATCCAGTAGGAAAAGAAGAAGTGACTGATCAGGGAGGAGACCAGCATGATGAACAGGACACCCAGAAAAACGTAGAGGGAGAATTCTCCGCGTTGTTCGGAAGGACGAACAAAGACGATCAGCAGGATCGGCCAGAGCTGGCGCACCATGATCTTCCCGTAGTGCCACAGGATAAAGCAGATCGCCCATGGGGATTGGCGTAGCGGTTGATGGAAGTCCGGCATCATGATCCCGGAGGATATAGAAAGGCCCAGAAACGGCGTCTGGTCAGATACGCCTGATCCTTCTCGAAGGCATAGGCCTCCCGTTCAAACGAAATGGCCAGGTAGGCCTGCAAATGATCCTTTCCCGTACTACGGTGCCAGAGGTATTCGACCAGATACCAGAGGTAGAAGGGCAGGATGAACAGTTCGAGCTGTTGCACCAGATGGATCCGTTCATGATGCAGGAGAACCGGGTTGATTGCACCTTTCCGTACCAGGATGAACGGAAACAGGGCGATCGCCCGATTGATCTGCGGCATCATCCTCCACCACCAGCCTCCTTCGATGATCCAACCGTTCATTCCTCTTCGCTGGTTTCCTGCTGGATGCGTCCCAGGATATAGTCCTTCAATCGCTCGGCCACCCCTCGCTCCAGTCCACCGATGCTAAGGTCGCTGCTGTTCTTGCCAGCAGTGTACACTTCCAGCGTGGCCAATCCGTACAGTTTCTCGATCGGCCCCTGTTCGATCTCGCAGTGCTGGATCCGGTTGAATGGCACGGCGGTCTCCGACCACCAGATCCAACCGGACTGATAGGTCAGGTCCCGTTCCCGCAGGGCATACCGACGGGAGGCATAAGCCTTTCGAATGAATGTCTGTACAAAACCGAACACCAGCAAGGACACCAGCAGTGGGATCAGGAACCAGATGATCCAGCCGTTGATGGCGATGGCGATGGCCAATCCGACCAGGACCACCACCTGGAAGATCAGGTTGCGGCGTAACTGCCAGCGGAGCCAGGCTGGGGAAAGGGCCTTGAAATCCACGGTCTCCAGGACCGGCAGATCCTCAGGATCGACCGGCAGATTCCGGAAGCCGGGAGGAGGTAAACCACCCTTGTCCGATGATTCGGTCAATTCTTGTAGAACATCCATTTTCCTAGCTCCTTGAGGGTGACCTTCTTGCCATACATCAGGATCCCCACCCGATAGATCCGACCGGAAAGCCACACAAAGAACACCACCGTGGCCATCAGCAGGACCAGGGACAGCGTGATCTGCCACCAGGGCACATCAAAGGCCAGCCTGGCCGGCATCACAATGGGGGAAAAGAGCGGAAAGATGGAGGCCCACACCGCCAGTGTACTGTGCGGGGTACGGACACTGACCATCATGATATAGAACGCGATGAGCACGGGAATGGAGATCGGCAGGGTCAGGCTCTGGCTTTCTCCGATGTCATCCCCGATGGCCGAACCGACGGCCGCAAACAGGGAAGAATACAGGAAATAGCCCCCGATGAAGAACAGCAGGAAGAGGGGAACGATCACCCACCAGTCGATGGAGCCCAGTTCCTGCATGGCCATCATGATCTTGCCCTGCATGTCGTCCGGATCCATCTGGGCGGCTGCTCCCATACCCGGGCTCTGCATTTGTTGCGGGTCAAATCCGAACACCAGGTTGACCAGTATGCTGACCAACGGGATCAGTATGATCCAGACCAGAAACTGGGTCATGCCCACTGCCCCCACGCCGATGATCTTGCCCATCATCAGCTGGAAGGGCTTCACGCTGGAGATCATCACCTCCACGATGCGGTTGGTCTTTTCTTCCATCACCGATCGCATGATCATCATCCCGTAGATGAAGACCCCCATGTACATGATGATGCCCATGAGGAAGCCCAGGCCTGCACCGATGGCGGTTCGCATGGACGAGATATCCTCAGCGTCATCGGCTATGGGCTCGGGATCGATCTCGATGGACGTGCGCAGGCTCTCCACCACCTTGGGGTCGAGATTCATCTCCGCGATCTTGTATTCCCGGATCCGGGTGCCAATGGTCGATTCAATTGCACTCTCCACATCAAGACTGAGCTGCTCATCACTGTAGTAGAAGAGTTTGTGCTCCTTGGCCTGGATATCCGACAGGGGAGGAATGACCAGGACACCGTTGATCTCCCCCCGTGCGGCCTCGGCTTTCAGCGAATCCAGAGGTTTGTCGGGAAAGGTGAAAAAGATGTTGCCATCATCCTTGATGGCCTTGCGCAGCATGTTGGCCTCATCGACAATGGCGATCTTCTTGGCTTCATCACTTTCATATCCCATGATGAATCCGACAAAGACAAAGAAGACCAGAAAGGCGAGCGGGGTCAGCAGGGTGGTCAGAATAAAGGATTTCTTCTGGACCCGTGACAGGTATTCGCGCTGGATAATCAACCACAGTTTATTCATGATGGGGCGTTAATCGGTTGGTCAATGGTCATTCCCTGGGACTGCACGGTCCGGATAAAGATCTCGTTCAGGGATGGCAGGATCTCCTCGAAACCCTGGACATAGGCACCAGCGTCCACGAGGGTCTTCAGGAAGATATTGGAGTCCCTCTCCTCGGTAAATCTCAGGGTAAGTGAACCCGGTGTATGGTCGATGACCTCCTTTCCCTCCAGGACACCGGCAGGCACCTCACCTGCCAGATTGTAGCGGAACAGGTTCTGCTTCTGGGCCTGCTTGATCTCCCTGACATTCCCTTCCAGGACATTCTGCCCGCGATTGATCAGGACGATCCGTTCACAGATCTCCTCGACCTGCTCCATACGGTGCGTCGAAAAGATAATGCTGGTACCCTGCTGGCGCAGGTGATCGATCTCGTCCTTGATGAGGTTGGCATTGATGGGGTCCAGGCCGGAGAATGGCTCATCCAGGATGATCAGATTGGGCCTGTGGACCACCGTGGCGATGAACTGGACCTTTTGCTGCATGCCCTTGGACAGTTCCTCGACTTTCTTATTCCACCAGTCGCTGATCTCGAATTTGTCCATCCACTGGTGAATGGCATCCTTGGCCGCCTTCTCGGACAAACCCTTCAATCGGGCCAGATAGATGAGGTGGTCACCCACTTTCATCTTCTTGTACAATCCACGCTCTTCCGGCATATACCCGATCTCCTCCGGATGATCGTCATTCAGGGGAATTCCATTGATGAGGATCCTCCCACTGTCCGCCCGGGTGATCCGGGTGATGATCCGGATCAAGGATGTCTTGCCTGCACCGTTGGGCCCGAGCATGCCAAAGATGCTGCCTTTGGGCATGGAAAAACTGACATGATCGACCGCCTTGGTGGTTTGGTAGTTCTTGACCACATCGGTCAATTCCAGAATATTCTCCATATCCGCTGATTTGTCGCCAAAATAGAGCTTGCAGTCCAAGCAGAGAGAATAGAATCGAAGAATGACCCCTGATGTTCGATAAAAAACCCGATTTTTCAGAAAAATTACCCTTTGTCCGATCCTTTGCTGCGTGTTCTTTTCCTGGTCAACCCACGGGCTGGCAACGGACAGGCCCTGGACACCTGGAGAATGGCCGGGCATCTGGTTGGGACCCTTCCCTGGACGTGGTCCCACCGGATGAGTCAAGGTCCGGGAGATTTGACCCGTCTGGCATTGGAAGCTACCCGCGAATCCTGGGACCGCCTGGTGGTGGTCGGTGGCGATGGCAGTGTTCATGAAGTGGTCAATGGCCTGCTGCAAAGTGGCTTGCCAGCGGAGGACCTCCCTGCTCTCAGCCTGCTCCCCGCTGGATCGGGAAATGACTGGGCCCGGACCTGGAAGATTCCCGGTGGGGTCCACCGCTGGTTTCGCGAGGTGGCCGACTGGACAGTGCACCGGCATGATGGTGGACGAATTACCTGTATCAGGGATGGTGTGGATCATTCACGCTACTTCATGAATGTGGCCGGACTGGCCTATGATGCCTGGCTGGTGAAGAAGATCGAGGAACACCCAGCCAGCAAGGGACATGCCCTGATCTACCTGTGGAGCATCCTGCGCTGGCTGCTCACCTATCGGCCCCAACAGGCCCGCGTACAGGCCGGTGACCGGGTCTGGTCGGGTCGATTCTATACCATCAATGCCGGGATCTGCCGGTACAACGGCGGTGGGATGCGGGTGGTCCCCCATGCTGATCCGGCAGCCGGCCAGCTGGCCCTGACCGTCGCTGGCAACCTCCCGCTCTGGCGTATCCTCCTGAACATCTGGCGATTCTACAACGGGTCGATCGGTCAGGTGCGGGATGTGGAGACGACATTCACCCGCGAGATCCTTGTGGAAAACCGGGATGATCAACCCCTGTACATCGAGGCCGATGGGGAATGGCTGGGAGAATGTCCCTGCCGGATCACCATTCTGCCGGGCGCATTCCGGGTATGGGCACCGTCCAAATGATCGGGGTGACATGAGAACTTTCTAATCGGCTCCAGTGAACTACCACCCGCACCTGCTGTTGAGGTGTTTTCACGAATCCTGTCTCCTCACATGAAGCACTCGCTCACCATCCTCTGCCTGCTCACGCTCGGTTTTGTCGCCTGCGAAAAAGACAATGACGACAACTGCCCGACCGAGAACATGACCTACACGGCGAACATCGCACCCATCCTGAATGCAAATTGTGCGCTGTCAGGATGTCACAATGCCGGTTCGACCAACGGCAGCCTGGCCACCTATCCGGATGCCGTGGCCGTTGCACAAAGTGGTCGGATGATCGGTGCCATCAATCACGATGCAGGATTTGTGGCCATGCCTCCCACAGGAACGAAACTGGCCGATTGCGACATCGACCAGATCGAGGCATGGGTGGCCGCAGGCACGCCTGAATAAAGCTTATTCTTCCTCTTCTTTTCCAGGGAGGGTGTCCTGATACCAGTAGTAGAGGTCATCATCCTCCCCTTCGCGGGTCGAACTAAAATACCCTGACTGTCCGGATACGTCAAGGAAGATGGTGATGTCATCCAGCGGGCTGTTCAACGGCCGGCCCAGGTTGAGCGGAGGGGTCCACTTGCCCGTGGAGTCCTGTTGCGTGACGAACAGATCATAGCCGCCATACCCGGGATGGCCCTTGGAGGCAAAGAACAGCCGGCCATCGGGTGCGAACCAGGGGAACCCTTCATGTCCCGGCGTGTTGATGGTCTCGTCCAGTCGCTCCGGGCGACCCCAGTCCGACCCGGACCATTCCACCATCCACAGGTCCAGTCCACCGGGTCCGCCGGATCGGTCTGAGGCATAGATCATCATCTGCCCGTCTGCACGCAGGGCAGGGTGCATCATGTTGGTCTCGGGATTGGCAAAGGATACCGGCCGGGGTCTGGACCACCCTTCGCTACCCTCCCGCTGGCAAGTATAGATCTGGAGGGGATAGACCCCGCGCTTGTTCGGTTCGACCGTATTGCGGGTGAAATACAGGGTGCTGCTGTCGGCCGACAGGATGGCATATCCGACGTTGATATTGATCTCGTTGATCCGACCACTGTAGCGCCTGGGTTCGCTCCAGGTACTGTCGGTGAGGGGGTAGGTCTCGAAGAGGGCGAGATAGTCCCGACCCGTCCATTGCGACTTCTCCTTGAGCAGATGAAGGCCCGGCGGCCGGTCGGACGTGAAGAGCAGGCCTGTTCCCCAGGGGATGGCCGCATGGTCATCCTCTTCGGAATTGAAGGGCAGGCGATCATACCGGACATTCGGAAAATACGGCGGAATGTTTCCCACGATCAGGCAGGCATCTGCCCGGATCAGGGCCAGGGTATCCCCGGGCTGAGCAGCGGCATATTTCAGGAACCAATCCCGGGCCTGATCATACTTGCCATTGCTCATCAGGGCCTCCCCGTAGAGAAACCACATGTCCTCCCTCACCCGATCCTGCTGGACCAGGGAATCCAGAAGTGCTTCGGCCTGGGCCCAGGCATTGGTCAGTCGATAGCAGGAGGCCAGTTTCTGGGCCGTGCTGACCCGAAACCTGGAACGAAGGGATGCCTCGTAAAGTGGAACGGCTTTGGCATAGGCTCTCGTCTTGTACAACTGGTCTGCCTTCTTCAAATCAGTACCCTGGCCGAACGAACCGATGGAAAGTAGCGGCCCGAGGAACCCAATGAGCAGAAAGAAATGTTTACATTTCGACATGAACGAGGTCAACCTGACTTCTACAAACGTATTGTACCCAAGAAATGATTCCCCTGATGAGAACCTTCCTGACAATTATCCTCTGTTTTTCATTCTTCACCATCTATGCCCAGGATGACCAGATGACCAAGCCGGTCTTTCAGGTCCGCGAAGGCGAACGGGATTTCGTCGATGATGGCCGCAATGCCCTGACCGTCGATCTGCCGGAGGTCAAAAGCCGCACCGCAGAAAAGATCTGGAAGGATTATATCGACAAGTTCGGTGGAAAGACGAAAAAATTCAAGGACATCAAAGGTTACCGCACCGAGGCCACGGAGATCTATGCCATTGGAGGCTTGCAGAAGATGGATGTCTACGCCCGCGTGGATGAGGACCGGGACCAGGTGTCCCTGACGGTATGGTTTGATACGCCAAAGGGTATGCTCCGATCCAGTACCGATGCCAAGGCCTACCAGGAAGCGGTGAAATTCTTACAGGACTATGCCCTGGAAGTGAAGATCGCCCAGGTGGAAGAGGATCTGAAGGATGAGGAAAAAGCCCTCAAGGACCTGGAGCGGGATATGGACCGCCTGAAGCGGGACAATGAGGGCTATCACAAGGACATTGAAGATGCCAAGGCCCGGATCAAGAAAGCGGAAGACAACATCGTGGAAAACGAAAAGGCACAGGAATCCACCACCGGTCGCATCGATGAGCAATCCCGGAAAGTCGGTCAGGTGAGGGACCGGCTCAACTTCCTGAAGAAATAGACACATTCTGTATTATATCACATTTGTCTATTATTCGATATTTATAAATGTGAATCTTTCTGCACAAGGCTGGTGGTCGGATCACTCCCTATCCTTCCCGTTGTGTCGATCGATGCGGATGATGTAACGCACAGATTCTCAGACCATGCATCTGGAGTACTTTGGCATCGTGGAGGAAATGGCTGCTCACGCTGTGGTTTTCCTCCACCGGGAACCAGACTTATCCACAGGGCATTGTGAGTATGTGAATTCTCCAATGAACTGTTTGATTTCGGGAGCAGCACGATGGCCACCTATCTTTGGAGGACCGAATTGAACTATGGCAGACGCACCAAAAACGACCCGGACCGGAACGGAGTTTCGCAGTCGACGCGACCGCGAGGCTGACCTGTCCAATCTGGTCTTTGGCAAGGTACCACCCCAGTCACGCGACCTGGAGGAGGCCGTCCTTGGGGCGATCATGCTCGACAAGGATGCCCTGCCCATGGTGCTGGAGATCCTCAATCCGGAGTCCTTCTATGTCGATGCCCATCAGGAGATCTTCAAGGCCATGCTGTCGCTGTTCGAGCACTCCAAGCCCATCGACCTGCTCACCGTCACCGAAGAGCTCAAGCGCATGGGCAAGCTGGAAGGGATCGGTGGCCCCTACCAGCTGGTCGAGCTGACCAACCGCGTCGCATCGTCGGCGAACATCGAATTTCACGCCCGTATCGTCGCCCAGAAGTTCATCCAGCGCGAACTGATCCGGGTATCCAATGTGACCATCCGGGATGCCTATGAGGATTCCACGGATGTGTTCGATCTGCTGGATAACGCCGAAGCCGGTCTCTTCAAGATCACCCAGACCAACATCTCCAAGAGCTACGAGCCCATCGGCGCCCTGAGCGGCCTGGCCCTCAAGCAGATCGAGGAGCTGTCCAAGAAAGAGGATGGGTTGACGGGTGTGCCCACAGGATTTCGCGATCTGGACCTGTTGACCTCCGGATGGCAGCCCTCCGACCTGATCATCATTGCCGCCCGTCCGGCCATGGGAAAAACGGCGTTTACCCTCAACCTGGCCCGCAATGCCGCGGCGGAGTTCAAGAAGCCGGTGGTGGTCTTCTCCCTGGAGATGGCCAACCTGCAACTGGCCATGCGACTGATCTCGGCCGAAGCGGAAGTGCCCGGTGATCGCCTGCGGAATGGTCGCCTGCAAAATGACCAGGAATGGGCCAGGGTGCACCGGGCCATCGAGAAGTTCAATGACGTCCCCATCTTTATCGACGATACCCCCGCGATCAACATCTTCGAGCTGCGGGCCAAATGCCGCCGACTGCGCAAACAGCACGGGATCGAGATGATCATCATCGACTACCTGCAGCTCATGTCGGGCAGTGGTGATGCCAAGGGCAACCGCGAACAGGAAGTATCCGGGATCTCCCGTGCCCTCAAGGCCATGGCCAAGGAATTGAATGTCCCGGTGATCGCCCTGTCCCAGCTCAGCCGGAATGTGGAATCCCGAGGAGGATCCAAGCGCCCCATGCTGAGCGACCTGCGGGAATCGGGGGCCATCGAGCAGGATGCCGATATCGTCACCTTCCTCTATCGTCCCGAATACTATGGCATCTTCCAGGATGAGGAGGGTCGGGATACCCAGGGCATGACCGAGGTGATCGTGGCCAAGCACCGGAACGGTGCGGTCGATACCGTCCGCCTCCGGTTTATCAAGGAGTTTGCCCGCTTTGCCGATTGGGATGACATGAGCTTTGATGACCTGCCCATGCCCGATCCGATGGGGGGCAGTGGCGCCATGCCCAACATCATCACCCGCTCCAGCCGGATGAACGACGACAGCGTGGACATCCCGTTCTAGTCGCCACTGGTTCATTCATTCCTGATCAAGCGGTCCACAGCCGGATCCCTTTTCCTCTTTCGGATGGCCTTCGGCGCCCCGATGGGATTATCCCGGCATTCTCTACCTTCGACACATGACGACACGTTCCCTATTCTCCATCACGACTTTCTTTGTGGTGGCAGGCCTGCTTGCCGGTTGCCAATCCACCCCTTCCCCTGCTGAGGATGGCATGGCCTCATTGGCCGATCAGGACTCCTTCCGGCAGCAACATGAGATCCCAGCCGACCTGGATTTCCAACCCCGCGGGGCGATGATCACATTCCCGACGCCCGATGGAAAGCCGGCATCTGCCTATCTCATGGCTTCGACCGATCCTGCCAGGCCCTGGCTACTGGTCATCCACGAATGGTGGGGCCTGAATGATCATATCCGACGGGAGGCCGAGCACCTGTTCGATTCCCTGGGTGTGAACGTCCTGGCCCTCGACCTGTACGACGGACAGGTCGCCTCTGACCGGGACCAGGCCGGCCAGCTCATGCAGAGCCGTGACCCCAGACGACTGGAATCCATCATCAAGGGAGCCCTGGATCACTGTGGACCGAATGCCGTCATCTCGACCATAGGCTGGTGTTTTGGTGGTGGCTGGAGTCTGCGTGCCTCCATCCTGGCCGGGACCCGGTCCAAAGGTTGCGTCATGTATTACGGCATGCCTGTGGAGAAGGCCGCCGATCTGATGCCCCTGCAGGCCGAGGTGCTGGGCCTGTTTGCCAGCCAGGACGAATGGATCAACGAGGATGTGGTGCGCAAATTCGATGCCCTGTGTGAAGCCACGGGAAAACGGTTTTCCTACACATTCTACAATGCCGATCATGCCTTTGCCAACCCCAGCAGTCCGCGGTATAACAGCACGGCAGCCACGGATGCGAACGCCACGGCCCTGGCATTCCTGAGAAACAAGCTCCGATAGCGGGAGGGTGTATCTTTACCCATCTGGAGACGTATGGATATCTACCGCCTGAAATCGATGTGGAAATGGGGCCTGGCCCTGGCCGGGTTGCTGGTGGTCGGCCTGTCCCTGTTGGTGATCCGTCAGGTTGTCCAACAGATCCGCGATTTCGAACACCAGAAGATCGTGTGGTTCAAGACGGCGGTTGAAGACCTGCCCAACAATCCGGACAATGCGTCCTTTATCCTGCATGATGCCATCCTGACCGCCGATCTGCGCGTACCCCTCATCCTGGTCAACGAGCGTGGCATCATCGAAGATGCCCGCAATTTTGGCAGCGAGCTGGATTCCTCCAAACAATTCCTGGCCGGGCGACTGGCCGTGATCCAGGCCAACGGATACCCGCCCGTAGAGCTGGCGGACGGAAAGAAGATCTACTACGAGGACAGCCGCCTGGTGGCCTACCTCAATTATCTGCCCTTCATCCAGATCGCCCTGGTGAGCCTCCTGATCTTCCTGGGATATCTCGGGTTCAACGTGTCGCGCCGGGCAGAGGAAAATCGCGTTTGGGTGGGCATGGCCAGGGAAACCGCTCATCAGCTGGGGACACCGCTCACGGCGATCCTGGCCTGGGTGGAATACCTCCGCACCCATGCACAGGGCAATCCGCAGATCAACTTCGCCGCGGATGAGATCGCCCGCGATGCCGACAAACTCGAGTTGATCGCCGATCGGTTCAGCAAGATCGGCTCCACCGCGGAACTCACCCCGCACAATCTCCTCACCAGCCTCGACCGAACGCGATCCTACATGCAGGCCCGGGCACCCAAGCGCATCCGCTTCGACTTCCCCGATCCGGAATCTCCCCCGATCATGGTGATGATCAACATGCACCTGTTTGAATGGGTGATCGAGAACCTGCTCCGCAATGCCCTCGATGCCATGGAGGGAGAAGGGGAGATCAAGGCCACCGCACGCCAGGAAGGCCGATGGGTGCATATCGAGATCAGCGATACGGGAAAAGGCATCCCCTCCTCCCGGTTCCGACGAGTATTCAAGCCGGGCTATACCACCAAATCCCGGGGGTGGGGACTGGGCCTGTCCCTGGCCAAGCGCATCGTGGAATCCTATCACAAGGGACGCATCTACGTCAAATCCAGTACCCTGGGAAAAGGCACCACCTTTGCCATCCTGTTGCCGGTGCCGAAGGGGTAAAGGGAAGTCGGAATTCGGAAATGGGAAGTCGCCCGCCTGCCGGCGAGGCAGGGAAGGGGGCCTTGACCATTGGCCCTTTGCCATTTGCCGTTGACCCTTCGCCCTTGACCCTTCACCATTCACCTTTGACCCTTCGCCCTTCGCCCTTGACCCCTTCTTGACAGGGACATGTGGTCGAAGACCCACCCTCAGGCGAAACCAGGAACGGGGAACAAAGGAGCCTGCAATTCTTGCGAACCGCCTACCTTTGTCCCGTGGAGAACCTGCAACGTCTGCTCAGTGCCTATCGACAGGATGAGCGGATCGGCCGGCTGACCGAGGCCCTCGAACGCAAGCGGCAAGGCCGCATTTCCCTCACCAATCTGGCCGGGGCGCAGGATTGTTTTGCCCTGCTGGCCACCTACCTCCAGTCGCCGCGCCTGCATCTCTGGATCGCCCAGGACCTGGAAGAGGCTGCCTATGTCCAGAATACCCTGGGCAACATGCTGCCGGATCGGACCATCCGCTTCCTGCCGGATTCCTTCAAGCGACCGGGCTATTTTGCCGAACTGAGCAACCAGAACATCCTGCTGCGCACAGAGGTGGTCAACCAGATCAGCACCGACAGCCGGACGCCGGAGATCATCGTCACCTATCCGGAAGCCCTCATCGAAAAGGTGCTCCAGCCACAGGCCCTGGCCAAAAACCGGATCAGTATCGTCAAAGGGGAGAACCTTGACCTGGACTTCATCCTGGAAGTGCTGCTGGAGTACGGGTTCGAGAAGGTCGACTTTGTCTATGAGCCAGGGCAATTCTCCATTCGCGGCGGCATCGTGGACATCTTCTCCTATGGCAACGAATGGCCCTACCGGGTGGAACTCTTTGATGTCGAGGTAGAGAGTATCCGCACCTTCGACCCCATGACCCAACTGTCACGCCAGCGGGTCGAACGGGTGAACATCATCCCGGATGCCCACAAGGGCTATGATCCGAAACAGAAGACCGACCTGCTGTCCATCCTGCCGGAAAACGCCGCGATCTGGATCCGCGATCCGGGATTCCTGCTCGACAAATGCCAGGAAGCCTTTGCTGCGGCCATGGAATTCGTGCCGGATGTGCTGCCCGGTGAGGAGGAGAAGCTGGTGGCCATCTTCAGGGAGCGTCCCTTCATCCCTCCCCGGGAGATCATCGACCGCTTGGGAGGTTACTCCATCATTTTTACCGACAAGGTCCCCGCTGCCTATACTCCCGACGTGACCATCGACATGACCGGTCGGCCACAACCCAGCTTCAACAAGAACTTTGACCTCCTGATCCGGGATCTGCGGACAAACGACCAGAAGGGGTATACCTTCTACCTGTTCACCGACAATCCGCGACAGGTGGAGCGCTTCCACGCCATCTTCGAGGAGCTGAAGGCCAAGGTCATCTTTCACGCGGTGACCATCGGCCTCCACCAGGGTTTCATCGACGACGAGATGAAGATCCTGTGCTATACCGACCATCAGATCTTCAATCGATACCACGCCTACAAGCTGCGCCGGGGATTCACCCGGGACCAGGCCATGAACCTGCGCATGATCCGCGAGCTGGTACCCGGCGATTTTGTCACCCATATCGATCACGGGGTGGGCCGGTATTCGGGGCTGGAGAAGATCGAGGTGAACGGGCATGTCCAGGAGTCCGTGCGGATCATCTACAAGAACAACGACATCCTGTATGTGGGGATCAACTCCCTCCACAAGCTGGCCAAGTACATTGGCAAGGATGGCACCGAACCCCAGCTGAGCAAGCTGGGCTCGGAGACCTGGAAGAATCTCAAGGCCAAGACCAAGAAGAAGGTCAAGGACATCGCCAAGGAGCTCATCGCCCTCTACGCCCGTCGCCGGGCCGCCCCCGGCTTTGCCTTCGCCCCGGACGGGTACCTGCAGAACGAGCTGGAAGCCTCGTTCCTCTATGAGGATACGCCCGATCAGTTTACCTCCACCCAGGACGTCAAGCAGGACATGGAGCGGGCCAATCCCATGGATCGGCTGATCTGCGGTGACGTCGGGTTTGGAAAGACCGAAGTGGCCGTTCGGGCGGCCTTCAAGGCCGTGGTGAACGGCAAGCAGGTGGCCATCCTGGTGCCCACCACCATTCTGGCGCTGCAGCACCAGAAAACATTCTCCGAGCGGCTGAGCGATTTCGGCTGCCGGGTGGATTACATCAACCGCTTTCGCAGCAGCGCTGAAAAGAAGCGGATCCTGGGCGAGCTGGCGGAAGGCAAGGTCGACGTGATCATCGGCACCCATGCCCTGCTGGGCAAGGACGTCAAATTCAAGGACCTTGGCCTCTTGATCGTGGATGAGGAGCAGAAGTTCGGGGTCAGTGCGAAGGAGAAATTGCGGGCCATCAAGGTCAACGTGGATACCCTGACCCTGACCGCCACGCCCATCCCCCGGACCTTGCAATTCAGCCTTATGGCCGCCCGGGACATGTCCATTATCCGCACCCCGCCACCGAACCGGCAGCCGATCCACACGGAGGCCCGCATCTTCAGTGAAGAGATCATCCGCAATGCCATCCAAAATGAGGTGCAGCGAGGAGGGCAGGTGTTCTTTGTCCACAACCGGGTGAAAAGCCTAGCGGAGGTAGCCGGGCTGGTCCAGCGGCTCTGTCCGGATGTGACCATCGCCTGGGCCCATGGGCAGATGGAGGCCGACCAGCTGGAGAAGACGCTCACGGCCTTCATCAATGGTGAATTCGATGTCCTGGTCAGCACCAATATCATCGAGACCGGCCTGGACATCCCCAATGCCAACACCATGATCATCAACAACGCGCACCAGTACGGGCTGAGCGACCTGCACCAGCTGCGCGGCCGGGTCGGCCGGTCGAATACCAAGGCCTATTGCTATCTCATCCATCCCCCGCTGTCGGTGATGACCCCCGAAGCGAGAAAGCGCATCAAGACCATCGAAGACTTCAGCGACCTGGGCAGTGGCTTCCATATCGCCATGAAGGACCTGGACATTCGCGGGGCCGGGAACATGCTGGGCGGGGAACAGAGCGGCTTCATTTCGGAGATCGGCTTCGAGACCTTCCAGCGGATCCTGGACGAGGCGATCCAGGAACTGAAGGAAGAGGATTTCGCCGATACCTTCCATGAGGAGCAAGGCGTTCATCGTCTGTTCGTCCGGGATGTAACCGTGGATACGGATGCGGAAATGCATATCCCGGATGAATATGTGTCCAGTATCCAGGAGCGCCTGAACCTCTACACCCAGCTCGATGAGGTGGAGAACGAGGAGGAACTGCAGACCTTCAGTGAGATGCTCACCGACCGGTTTGGCCAGATACCGGATGAGGTCAACGAGTTGTTTGACGGCTTGCGGCTGCGATGGATCTGCAAGGAGCTGGGCTTCGAGCGGCTGGTCCTGAAGAATGGAAAGCTGCGCGCCTATTTTGTCCAGAATCCGCAATCAGCCTTCTACGACAGCGCGACGTTCAGGAACCTGTTCTCGGTGATGAGCCGTCATGGCCAGCGGTTAGGCTTATCCATCAAGGAAGTGCGCAATCATCTCCTGGTGGCTCGGGACGATGTACAGGACCTGCGCCAGGCCCGTCGTGTCCTGCAGGGATTGAAGGAAGCGCTGGAGGAGGTGGAGGAGTTAAGGTGTTGAGGAGTCTGGTTTATTCGTTTATTCGTTTATTCGTTGATGTCATTTCATGAAGAAAAACGTGAAGCTGGGCAATGCAAATCGAGAGTGAGGAGGGCAGGTGATGAAACGAGAAAACAAAAGCATTTTTCCGTCTTGTACCCGAAGCTGATGTAGCCCAGGGCAGATCTGCCCACAATAAATCTCAGAAGATTGCCTTTGGCAGGCTGCAGTATTTCACTCGCGGCCTCATTCGAAAATCTTTATCGGAGTAGTTCACCTTTGGCCCGCCTCTAGCCGGCGGGGCACCTACTTTTTGTCTTGGCAAAAAGCACGCCTGCCGGCGCGCAGGTAGGCAAAAACCGCTGTCGCCAAAATGGGCCTTCTTTTTGTGTTCTAGGGCAGTGTCAACCCGTCTTGAGTTCAGTTAGTGTTTACATCATGACCCAGCCGCTCGTATTTGATCGGTGGTCATTTTCATCATGTAAACCTTGAATAAGGTGTATTGTCAACGGACGTATTCCTAGTCCGATCAAATAATGCGGCAGCTTGCTCGCTTAATTGTATTCATACAAGTACGCAAGACCAATGTCTGCTTGGCAGGCGGGTCAATGATGTGTCTGGGAGGCCCTGGTTTGGCGACGATTTATCCTACTGGATAGGTATGGATATTTTAAAATATTTTATTGATTATCATTGATAAATACATTTGTATAAATAGTTTTGGCGACATGTTTGCCGGCCTCGCAAAAATGGTGACAAAACATCCCGACCACGGGTACTGATTTCATTCCCGGATGATCATTGGATGCTGATTTTTTTATGCTGCGTTGAATGGATGCAATGTTAAAGGGCCATTTCTCGAAGTAGAGAAATGGCCCTTTTACCCGATCATTTCATGAAAACTATTCCATTGTCTCGACGGGAGCTTCCTCGATGGCTTCCGGAACGGTTGCCTCATTTTCCTTCACGGCCCTGCGCTCACAGCGGTCGCACAGGTCGGTGATGTTCTTCAATTCGCGGGCTTGGGCCACGGTCCCTTCGAAGATCTCGGTGGTGCGGTCGGAATTGATGTAGGAACAGTCGGAGTACAGGTGATAGCTCTTGCCGGATTTGGTCCAGTACACGTGATTGACCCCACCCGTGAGGGCTTCAACCTGAGCCGTTTGCTCAGTGTATTGCTCGATGGAAGGCGGATCGAAATCCACCCCGGTCACCCCGGCGATGATCAGGGCAATGGCGGCAATGGAACCGACGATCCCCTTCTGCTTGCCACTGAGGTCCTTGTTGGTGAAGATGAGGATGACCAGGGGCAGGAAGGCGATGATGGAGATGATCATGCCCAGCTGGTTCTGGATGAAGAAGCGGGTCTTGTCCTTCTCGGAGGCCGGGTCCAGGCGGTTGGCCTTTTTCCACAGCACATTCCCGATGACGGCAAAGATGAGGGCTCCGATGATCAGGCCGATCAGCCAGCCCATTTCCACGGGTGGCTTGCGAAGCATCAGGATGGCCCAGACCTCGATGCCGATGGCGACGATCCAGGAGAGGATGGAGATGATGCGCAGGTTCCTGGCCTTGCCCTTGCTTTCGGCAGAGGCGACAAAGCCCGTGCTGCCAGATGAAGTGGTGGCCTCGTCACCGCCTACGCGGGTGACCTTCTTGGATGTGCCTTTGTCTGTCATGGTGTGGTCGTTGGTTGATCAGGGAGGTTTCCTGCCGGCCCTCGGGGTACCCGTCGGCCAGCGGATACGAATCTACGGGATTCCTCCATTATTCGGGCCATATCCTGATGCCGGGTCACCTGCCTGGTTGCTCCGCGGCTGGCCCTCATGCAGCGTGGAAAGCTGGTAGAATCCTGCCGTGATCGCTGTGGTCAATTCACGATCGGTCATGGCTTCATCACGCGGACCTATCGCATCAGACAGGAGACACTGGCCGCCGGGATCAGGTTTCGGAAGGTCAGGTCCTGGTCGTAATTCGTGCGCACGCCAATTGAACAGGAGCATCGGATACTGCTTCTTCCTGAGCATGCATGATGAGGCCAGATTCTTGAAAACGTTCAAATCATAGGCGCGCCGAAATCACTTGGAGGACTGGGGTGTGGAGGGAGAAATATTCCACATACATATTTCCAGGAAGGTTCTATTGATTTGATAAACGCCGCCTTCGAACATGTTGATTGCATGTAGGTTCCTCGACAAATCCACGGCAGATCCTGGACTTGGATATCGAATCGGGGGAAGAGGATGATTCCCAGTTTGGAGGGGAGCGCCTGCAGAGGGCTTACCATCGATCTCCATTCAAATCAGAAAAATGATTAGGGTTGTGAAGTACTCCCCATTGAATTAGCTCAGTACTTGGCATTAGTACGAATCCATTCAAGATCTTAAGCCGGCTTAACTACAGTAGCAAACCCTAATATACGTGTGGTCAGTGTGATTCGAAATGAAGTGTATTGACTTTTCTCAATCCACTTGCCTACTGTGCCTTTCTTGCCTTTAGGATTAGGTTTGATGGAATCCAATAAGATGGTAGAGGGTGTTAAGGCAATCCCGGCAGTCCCGGCAACGATAGTATCGTCTTGAGTGAACCGTAGTATGGCTTCAATACATCCATCTAGACATTGAAGAGGTACGTCCAGATTGAACTTACTGGGATCACCCTTGTCCTCATTTCCGAGTATTGTGAGCTTGCCGAAGAAGCCGTATCTTACGAAGCACTTCAATATTTTTGACTATCCATTGATGCTGGTGTAGGTTAGGGGTTACAGATCGCTTAGGTGATCTTGAACATCTTACAGTGGCGCATTAAGACCAAATTATGAACAGGGCCTTCCATAACATCATTAATGCTCTACTGGGTTTACTTTACATGACTCAAATTGCATTATGCCAAGATCCATTCATTACCACATGGCAAACAGACAATCCGGGAGTTACAGCGAACAACCAGATCCAAATTCCGGGAACCGGGACGAATTACGACATCTCCTGGGAAGAGGTGGGTAATCCAGGAAATAGCGGTTCAGCAACAGGCAACAATACCACAATTGTAACCTTTCCAACACCTGGAACATACAATGTGAGTATCACACCGGGAGGAGGTTCTTTTTCTCGGATTAATTTCAATAATTCTGGTGATAGAAGAAAGATTCTGTGGATTCATCAATGGGGTGATATAGCCTGGTCCCCTGACATGAATTACGCTTATTATGGCTGTGATAACCTGAATATTGATGCAAATGACTTGCTGGATCTCTCTCTTGTTGCATCAATGTTTCGTATGTTCGAAAATTGCTATAATCTAAATGGACCAGAAAATATTGGTGACTGGGATGTATCCTCAGTGACGAGTATGTACCATTTGTTTGATGGTGCAACATCATTCAATCAGGACATTGGAAACTGGGATGTTTCATCGGTGACGGATATGTCGAATATGTTTTATCAAGCATATTTATTTAATCAGGACATCGGTAGTTGGGATGTATCCTCGGTGGTCAATATGAGTTGGATGTTTTTCGACGCTGATGCGTTTAATCAGGACATTGGAAGCTGGGACGTATCCTCGGTGACGAATATGTACCATTTGTTTGATGGTGCAACATCATTCAATCAGGACATTGGAAACTGGGATGTATCCTCAGTGACGAATATGTCGAGTATGTTCGCCAGTGCTTCTTCTTTCAATCAGGACATTGCAAGCTGGGATGTAGCCAATGTGTCACAAATGATGCAGATGTTCTATTATTCCACATCTTTCAATCAGGATATCGGAGACTGGGATGTATCCTCAGTGACGAATATGTCGAGTATGTTCGCTAGTGCTTCTTCTTTCAATCAGGACATTGGAAACTGGGATGTATCCTTGGTTATGAACATGGCGGGGATGTTCGCCAATGCTTCTTCATTCAATCAGGACATTGGAAACTGGGATGTATCCTCGGTGACGGGTATGTCAACAATGTTTTCTAATGCATCCTCCTTCAACCAGGACCTTGGTAGCTGGCATCTACATCCGGTCGTTAACATGAATTCTATGCTTAGTAATTGTGGGATGGATTGTGAATATTATTCCGCTACTTTAATTGGCTGGAATACCAACCCGTCTACTCCTAACAACCGCTCTCTAGGTGCTACGGGCATGCAATACGGTACTAACGCAGTCCCCGCTCGGACTAATCTCACAGGTGCCAAAGGCTGGACTATTTCTGCTGATTATCCTTCCGGCATGGATTGCAGTGGATGTGTTGGGAATGTGTCGGTCTCCATTGTTGGACCTACTGAAATGTGTCCTGGTGAAACCATCGCCCTTGACGCTGGCGCTGGTTTTTCTGCATATCTATGGAATACAGGGGAAACTGACCAGATTATTAATGTTAGCAACTCCGGCACTTACTCAGTCACAGTGACAGATGTTGATGGATGTACAGGCACAGATAGTCATGTGGTCACGGTACTTCCTGTTCCAACGGCAACAGCCAATAGCAACAGCCCAGTATGCCAAGGAGGAACGATCAGTCTCACTTCATCCGGTGGTTCCACCTATTATTGGAATGGTCCTGCGGGTTTCGCATCCAATGACCAAAACCCCACAATTTCAAATGCGACCACCAATAATGCGGGCACCTATTCTGTCACAGTAACGAATAGTTATGGGTGTACAAATGAAGCTTCAACAAATGTTGTCGTCAACATTGTTCCATTTGCAGTTGCTTCAAGTAATAGCCCGATCTGTAGTGGGAGTACCCTTAACCTGATGGCCAGTGGAGGGAATAACTATGTCTGGGCTGGTCCGAATGGCTTCAGTTCCAATCAGCAGAATCCCAGTATCCCGAATGCCATGACGGCCAATTCTGGAACCTATTCCGTCACGGTGACCAATGCCAGTGGATGCATCCATTCCGTCTCGACGAATGCTGTCGTCAATCCAACCCCCATTCCATCAGCAGGAAGCAATACCCCGATTTGTGCTGGCAAGACGCTCAATCTTACGGCAAGCGGAGGGGGGACCTATCTGTGGAGTGGACCCTTTGGATTCAATTCTACGGAACAAAATCCTGTGATTCCCAATGCAGGGTTAAGTCAGGGCGGTGTGTACACGGTGACTGTCACCAGTACCCAGGGATGTTCCGCTCAGACGAATACGGTTGTGGATGTCTATGAGAATCCAGTACCCAATATCACCGGTTCTACCAGCTTCTGTACAGGCGGATTTACGATTCTCAATGCGGGATTCGGCTTCTCTGCCTATTTGTGGAATACTGGAGGAACAACGGAGGATCTCTATGTGGATCAATCCGGCACCTACTCCGTGACCGTGTCGGATGGAAATGGTTGTACCGGAGTGGATGAGGTGGAAGTGAAGGTAGGAACCAGTCTCAGCCCGGAGATCACCGGCGACACCGTCTTGTGTGATGGTGCATCGGGTACCCTCCATGCCGGCAATGGATTTGCTTCGTACTTGTGGAGTACTGGCGAGACAACGAAGGAGATCTCGGTCAATAGTGCCGGTATATTCAGTGTCACCGTTTCTGATGGAACAGGTTGTACTGGTGAGGATGACGTGGAGGTCATGATAGCCGCATCTCCAAATGCGATTGCATCCAGTAACAGCCCGGTATGCGAAGGACAGGATATCCAGCTTTCTGCCTCCGGAGGCAGCATGTATTTCTGGACAGGTCCGTTGGGATTCCAATCCAACCAACAAAACCCCACCATCCAGAATGCCATGATAGGAATGGAAGGATCGTACCGTGTGATCGTATCCAATGGAGGGGCATGCAAGGATACTGCCTGGGTGGAGGTACAACTGGGCGGCGGCACAGGATCGTTGAATGCCGAAGCACTTGAACCAAATTGTCCGGGAGATACCTTGTTCCTGTATGCCTCTGGAGGTTCGTCCTATCTCTGGATAGGACCTGATAGCTTCTCCTCAACATTGCAGAATCCGTTCATTCCGTTTGCCGGGCCTGAAAACTCGGGGATGTATATCGTTGCGGATACCTCCGTTCAGGGTTGTGTATTGAATGACACGATCAATGTGTTCATTCCGGTGGGTCCCATTCCGGAGATTACGGGCAACCTCTTCATCTGTAATGGGGAGGAAGCAACACTGGATGCTGGTCCTGGGTTCAACGGCTACTATTGGAGCAACGGCAAGCGAGGGCGCGTCATGCACACCACCATTCCGGGATTCTATTGGGTACTGGTCACCGATGGTAGTTGTTGCATCGGAGTGGATTCCGCCGAAGTGGTGATCACGAACCAACTCAATCCTCAGATCAAGGGAGATACGGCAGTTTGTGTCGGTGAGTTCAGCATCCTGGATGCCGGTCAGGGATACGACACCTATTTGTGGAGTACCGGCGACACCCTTCGGGAGATCCTGGTGAGTATCGATGGAGAGTACAGCGTCACCGTGACGAACATTGCCGGATGCGTAGGAGCGGATACGGTTCAGTTCAAGGTGTATGGATTTCCACAGATTACGTTCCAGTCGGACGCGGTCAGTTGCGTGGACAGTTGCGATGGGCGACTGGAGATCCTGCCGACAGAAGCCGGGTACAGCTATATCTGGAGTACCGGAGACACCACAAAAGTGGTGGAGAATCTCTGCTCAGGGGTCTATTTGGTCACGGTTACAAGTCCTGGAGGATGTTCCACGGTCCAGGGGAGCTATGTCGCTCCGGCATTGCAGCTGAATGTGACCATCAATGAAGTGTCCAATACCCTGATCGCCCTCCCCAGCGGAGGTGCCCCTCCCTATACGTATTTATGGGATACAGGGCAGACTTCGCAGTCCATTCCTTCTTCACCGGGCCTTCATTCCGTTACCGTCACGGATGCAAACGGGTGTGAGCAATCGGCGAGCATCCTCATTACGTCCATCAATGATGTCGAGGACCGGGGCAAAGGGATCCTCCTACTCCCCAATCCGGCAGATGGCTCCATTATGTTGAAACCCATCCCGGGACCCACTTTCGATGCGGATCTCCAGTACGAAGTGGTCAATGCTGTTGGATTGAAGGTGACTGGAGGAAGTGTTGCCAAAGGAGAGTCACCGGTGATGCTCAATACATCCCACTGGTCACCAGGAGGCTACATCATGAAGGTGCTGTATCCTGGAGGTGGGAGTGAGGTGATCCCGTTTGTGGTGGTGCATTGATTTATGATAAAATCCAATGCAGATACTTTAGTGGTACTTGAGAACCGCATTCTTGAGGGTCGTTAATACATCCTCATGAATCTAGACTCACACAAGGAGGATCAGTTTCAAAAAAAGCGTTCAAGCTGATATTTTGGGTGAGTTCTATCCCAACTCCATAGCATGGCCGTATGGACCAAGTTGAATATGCCACAAAGCCTGTCGAATGACTACATTCTTTCTCTGAGGAATGAATAAAGACAAAAGAACCGCCAAAAATGTAGCTCACCATGAGTTTATGGAAGTCTGGCGGCAGGACAAGATCAATCATGCCGTCCACAAAAGGTGGGCTATGGAGGAATACTTTAGGCTGGCCCCCATGGAACGCAAGTATGTTCGAGGGAACACCTTCAAAGCCAAGGTGAAAGCCTACTGCGAGTATGCTGGATTGGAATTCAATCCCGGGGCCGATAGTACGGGTAGGGTGAGGTCGGGGAGTGAAGAATATCTGGTTGTTGCAACTGGGCAGTTTTGTCGGTCAAGCATGAAGTTCAGTCGATAACTATAACATTTACAGCAACTTGCGCCCAATAAAACAATTCCTCAAGCTATCCGTTAAATGTTTGAATCCCAAAGCGTGTGGGGACCTGTTGGATTCTAATGTAAATAATTGTACTTTGTAACATGCTTTGGTTCTATCTTTGCAGTCAATTTGACAAATTGAGTCGAACATAGTCTCTCTAATGTGTCTTCTTGAGAAATCTGATCTAAGTTGGAAATTAGGGCAACGCCTTGAAAGAGAAGGCCACATCAATCATTCAGCTCATCATGCTTACTATTCAATCCTCCAACTGTTAAAACATATTGTTTTAAGGGCAAATTGGGCTACTGAGTACGAGTTAGACGATCATGAACGTGGGTCAACTCATAATCAAGTCATTAATAATGTCTATAGTAACTTGAGTGGCGATCTAATTGCTATGAATTTATTAAAGAGGTCCTTCTTACGTGCTAAAAGAGTAAGGGTTGAAGCTGACTATGGTTCTGAAGATATTACACCTGCCAGAAGACAAAGTTTGAATGATTCTTGTATTTATGTAAAAGAATATTGTGATGAACACCTCTGTCAATACTATTAAATCATCAATAATAGAGCAACTGTCCCAGTTTGTTCGTCAAAATCCTGAAGTGAGGTTGCGCTACGAATATTCAAATAGATTGGAATTACATCTAATTGAAGTGAGCCCCCCTGAAAGATTTGGGTCAATTGCAATGGAACAATTTGACTACAATTTAACAAAGATTGTGTCTAGGATTGACTTGAGTCAATCCGTGATGTTTTTTTATGTTGGGGATGCAGACTTCAACATACAGAATCCTGAGTTTGATCAGGAGGGGTTACTTTACCAGAATGGAAGAAAATCTGGATGGTATTCTAAACGCTCTGTTCGTCAAGGATTGAATGGTAGCACCATTTCTGAACCAAGCCAGGTTTCTGACTATTCATATGCAATGGCAGCATGAAAGATGTTAATAGCTCAACTGTTGAAAAGGCTAGTTTGTCCTTCCATGACTTTCATGTAAAGTCGTGCTTTTGGGAGTACACAGGTGAGGACTTAACTGGGGACCTGAATATAGAAATCAATCCTTATGGAAGAGTAGAATTGGAGAGTAATAAATTCATATTGGCACTATCTTGCAAGTTGGATATTGAAAATCTATTTAGAGCTCAGTTAGAGGTGGTAGGCTTTTTTAGCTTTTCATCATTTAATGAAGAAGGGAGATCCTTTTGCTTGAATAATGCCCCTGCAATACTTTTTCCACATATTAGGTCATACATTGCCGCACTTACAGCATTGAGCGGGATGAATTCCATTCTAATCCCAGCATTGAATATTTCAGGTCTTTCTAAGCAGCTGCAGGGGAACCTAGAGATAATTGACGCCGCTACTTAACTTGGGGATTAGTGAGCTTTATGGACTGCCTACTAAGAAAATGGCCCCGAATATAATTGCGTATTCGGGGCCATTTTTATTAGATTTGGCAAAGTATAATGCCGCTGTTTTGAGTGACATAACTACTTAGTCGTCCCTGAAAAACCCCTGCATCACTTGCTTCATTCATAATCCAAGGAGTGAAGCAGTTGACTTTTACTTCTCATTTGATTCCAATTGGCCAGAAGGAAGCCGAATGCAGCCATCTCAAAGGACAGGGAAGCCCACATATCCCGCAAAAATGCCCAAAAAGATGACCTGATTTGATTCAGGCGCATCTTGAGGTTGAATGCCGCTCCGGCAAGTAAACAATTTACTGCATCTCCTCTTTCTCCGGCCAGGAAGTTTCGTCTCATTCGATGATCTTCCTTCAGGTGGCCAATAATTGGTTCTATCCCTGCTCGATTTCTAAAGCGTTTTCTTTGTTTTTGCTTGTCGTAACTCGATTGACTTTTATTTCCTGATGTCGGGATCAATATTTTGGTTTGGCCAATTTCTTTTCGTCCGCGATATCCTCGGTCTGCGACTACTGTTTTTGGTCGATCACCTCCTGCATCTCGACGGATGCGTTCAATTTGGTCCAGACTTGTCTCCAGTGTATCTCCATCATAAGGGTTGCCCGTGAAGCTTTTCATCCCGACAATAACTCCACTTTTTGCATTTCTGGCCACCGAAACCTTGCATCCAAATTCATATTTCTTATGCGGCTTCCCTTTCGCTATACACCACACAGCAGGTTCATGCAGGCTGTATCTTTTGTTTTTGGATGACTTTTTTTGCGCCAACACTGATTCAAACAGATTCAAACTCTGACCGTAGTATGCCAGGGCCTCTGAATCCAGCTTTCTTAGTAATTCTCGTACCAACCTTCCGGCTATTGTCTTGAGTTTCCGACTTGCTTTCCTCGCCGCCTTCTGTCGACGGGGATGAGTGCCATTGTGCAGTTTCATCCGTAGCCCCTTTACCACAAAACGGTACGACTGTCGCAAATCAACTCGCTCCGCTTTAGCGTAAGACCAACAGTATTTGATGATCTTAAACGCCAACTTACTGTCTGTTGGAAACGTTATATTCTTTTCCTGAACCGTTGTGTCAACTTGCACTTCTTCCTCTGACTCACTCCCAAAATGCAACCTTACTGTCAGGCTTAATACCTTTTCCATTCCAGCCTCACCAACCCGCTTTCGGAAATACACAAAATCTGTTGGATCAAATGGTGGCTTATGTTGAAAATATTGTTCCCCGGTAAAATATTGCCAATAGGGATTTTCTACCCACCTCGCCAATACGGATTCGTCACTTTGATTATGAAGCTGCTTCAGCAACAGCATACCAACCATCGTACGAATGGGAATGCTCGGTCTGCCTTCTTCAGAATATGAATCCTTCAATTCGCTTTCAATCCAATTCCAATCTACCTCTTTGGCTAAGATGATTAGCTCATGGCTCATGTTCACCATCTGGTCTAAGCGCATCCGGAAGAGGTCATGTTGATCCTGTGGTAGAAATTTTCCCAACATTTTTTGCAAGGTTTTTTACTCAATTCTTGCTTTCCTTGCGAAAAATAAGGCCTACAATCCAAAAGTTCTGACCTGCATTGACCTTATTGTCAAGTTATTAGCATATTGTGAATAACTTCTTCAGGGACGACTACTTAGTCGTCCCTGAAAAACCCCTGCATCACTTGCTTCATTCATAATCCAAGGAGTGAAGCAGTTGACTTTTACTTCTCATTTGATTCCAATTGGCCAGAAGGAAGCCGAATGCAGCCATCTCAAAGGACAGGGAAGCCCACATATCCCGCAAAAATGCCCAAAAAGATGACCTGATTTGATTCAGGCGCATCTTGAGGTTGAATGCCGCTCCGGCAAGTAAACAATTTACTGCATCTCCTCTTTCTCCGGCCAGGAAGTTTCGTCTCATTCGATGATCTTCCTTCAGGTGGCCAATAATTGGTTCTATCCCTGCTCGATTTCTAAAGCGTTTTCTTTGTTTTTGCTTGTCGTAACTCGATTGACTTTTATTTCCTGATGTCGGGATCAATATTTTGGTTTGGCCAATTTCTTTTCGTCCGCGATATCCTCGGTCTGCGACTACTGTTTTTGGTCGATCACCTCCTGCATCTCGACGGATGCGTTCAATTTGGTCCAGACTTGTCTCCAGTGTATCTCCATCATAAGGGTTGCCCGTGAAGCTTTTCATCCCGACAATAACTCCACTTTTTGCATTTCTGGCCACCGAAACCTTGCATCCAAATTCATATTTCTTATGCGGCTTCCCTTTCGCTATACACCACACAGCAGGTTCATGCAGGCTGTATCTTTTGTTTTTGGATGACTTTTTTTGCGCCAACACTGATTCAAACAGATTCAAACTCTGACCGTAGTATGCCAGGGCCTCTGAATCCAGCTTTCTTAGTAATTCTCGTACCAACCTTCCGGCTATTGTCTTGAGTTTCCGACTTGCTTTCCTCGCCGCCTTCTGTCGACGGGGATGAGTGCCATTGTGCAGTTTCATCCGTAGCCCCTTTACCACAAAACGGTACGACTGTCGCAAATCAACTCGCTCCGCTTTAGCGTAAGACCAACAGTATTTGATGATCTTAAACGCCAACTTACTGTCTGTTGGAAACGTTATATTCTTTTCCTGAACCGTTGTGTCAACTTGAACTTCTTCCTCTAACTCACTACCAAAATGCAACCTCACTGTCAGGCTTAATACCTTTTCCATTCCAGTCTCACCAACCCGCTTTCGGAAATACACAAAATCTGTTGGATCAAATGGTGGCCTATGTAGAAAATATTGTTCCCCGGTAAAATATTGCCAATAGGGATTTTCTACCCACCTCGCCAATACGGATTCGTCACTTTGATTATGAAGCTGCTTCAGCAACAGCATACCAACCATCGTACGAATGGGAATGCTCGGTCTGCCTTCTTCAGAATATGAATCCTTCAATTCATTTTCAATCCAATTCCAATCTACCTCTTTGGCTAAGATGATTAGCTCATGGCTCATGTTCACCATCTGGTCTAAGCGCATCCGGAAGAGGTCATGTTGATCCTGTGGTAGAAATTTTCCCAACATTTTTTGCAAGGTTTTTTACTCAATTCTTGCTTTCCTTGCGAAAAATAAGGCCTACAATCCAAATGTTCTGACCTGCATTGACCTTATTGTCAAGTTATTAGCATGTTGCGAATAACTTTTTCAGCGGCGACGAAGTAGGGAAAATGGTGGGTGCCCACGGTGCTGTCATTGGCCGGTACGAGCGTGACGAAGTCAAGCCTTCCATCGAGATGGCCACACAATTGGCCGAAGCGCTGGAAGTCTCTTTAGATTATCTGGTTGGGGCTACGGATACTCTCTTCGATACTTCCGTAGTCAATCGCATACTCGATATTCAGAAGCTACAAGATGTAGACAAGCAACATGTCTTTGCCCTACTTGATGCTTTTATTAAGCAAACAAAAATGAAGGCTATATTGTAAAAATTTACCAGTTCAATTGAAGCACTCCATCTAGGAATGCAACGCTCTCCCAAATGCCCTTGTACTAGCTTGAAAAAAATCCTGATTAGATAAGAGGCTTCCAATTATTTCACAAGATCAATACTTTTGATATTTTGAAATACTCTCTCTTTTAGCTCCAAAAGAAGATGAGAGCCTGAACAGATGTTTGTCATATTTAATTCATCCTGGTCATACTGCCTTCTAATATACCCCTCAACGCTCCCAGAGTGGTAACCATCAATTGAGATAACTTGAAATAAAAAAGGATCTTCAAAAGTATTTGCCAAAATACATGTTTGGCTTTCAGTTATCCCATCATGTGTATATACAACACGTAATCTTGTCCCACACCCATAGTGCTCGTTGGGTTGAAGCTGACTAATTATTTTATCCATAATTATTCAATTCTGATACTGTGATCAACCTGAATTCCTTTACCTGTATCGGATCCGTCAAATTTTATCGACCCTTTATGCTCCCCTTTATGGTTTAATACTTCAAAATGACCATGTTGTGTATCTAAAGAGTAATGCATTCCATTTGCGTCTGAATAAATTGTTCGATCATTTAATTTTGATAGTTTATTATTTTTAGTCCAATCATTTAATTCCGCAAAATTGGATCCAAGTTGCCTGTATTGGGCAATTCTATCATTTACGGAAAGTCCCCTAGCGGCTCTATAAATATCATCAACATTCGATAACCCAAAAAAACCAGGTGCTTTTGCAAACGTTGCTACACCACCTTTTCCCGGTGATAAAGGTGCTAAATCTAAAGCTGCAAATCCAGCATTACCAACATCTTTCAATACCGTTTGACCATGTCTCAGTTTATATCCGACTGAGACGCCTAAAGGAGAATTATTATCTTTATAAACGCCAAAATGGTGGCTTAAACCTGCAGCTCGCATGGCATATCCCTGCGGAGTATTTGAATACTTCTGGACAAATCCGAGTAGGTTTAAAAATCCTGCTTTAATTGTACCCGCAATGACTGCACCAATTGGCGGATCTCCAGGTCCTTCTACAGCTGCTTTACCGTCTGGATCTATGTATCGTATTGGATTGTTAACAGTATAGATGTATGAACTCCACTCTGGAAACTTCTCCGCCAAGGGATCAACACTCAACCAGACACTCAACCCCGGATCATAATACCGAGCACCGTAATAATAAAGAGATGTACGGGAATCGAGTTCTTTGCCGTTGAAGAGGTACGGTGTCTTCCACCAGGCATTGGGCGTGAGGGCAAACTGCTCCTCCATCGTTTCTCCAAAGGGTAAATTGAGGAAGAACTGATATGGCTGACCACTGCCATCGGTCAGGAATGTGCTCGACCCCAGGTGGTCACTATGGAAGAAGTAGATCGGCCCATCACCGCACTGGTGCTGGAACACACAGGCACACAACTCATCTTCCTCTTCTCCCTGGTTACACGGAGGAACCATCCCCGGTACATTCCAGATAGCCGGGGCGGAGAGCTTCAATTGGTCAAATGCAGCCTTGATATCGTCCTCCTGCCGGTCTTTCAGTCCAAGGGTTTGCTGGCCATATTCCCCACTCTCGCCTGCTGCATGGAATTCGGTCACATCGCCGGCCAGCCGGGAGGCGATGCGCTGGGTGCCGGTATAGTAATGTTTGGTCACCAGGTCATACTCGCCCACCGTCAGATACCCACTCGGATAGAGCTGGTAATTGCCGATATAGTGGTCATACCCCTGTGGGCCTCCATTGATACCCATGTAAAACAGATTGCTGATTCCCTTGTGGCTGCGTTCGCCATTGGCATCATACAGGTGGTGCTGCACCAGGGCATCTGCTTTTCTGACAGCCTTCAACCGGTTGGCCTCATCCCAGGCAAAATACCGTGTCGATACAGGCAAACCAGGCTCAGTGATATTGCGCATGTTGCCATTCAGGTCGTACTTGTAGTTGCCGCTGGATACACCATTATTGGTGATCTGCTGAATATGATTCCGACCGGTGGCATAGGCATAGTCCTTGAAGTAGCTGTGTTCCGGTACGATATTACCATCTCGCAACTGCTCCTGGTTCTTGTAGTTGATGCGGTGCATATCTCCATACCCAAGGGCCAATTCATTGGTATAGAGGTCTTGGTTACCCTCTTCATATTCCCAATATGAGTTCGCAGTGGTCAGTCGGTTGAACAGATCATAGGTGTAACCATGGCCAAATTTGCCGCCAATCGGGTTCGGCCCAGTTGCCACCGCATCATTGGTCAAGGACAGGATGTTCCCGATCCGGTCATATGTATATGCGTTGTCGAACATCTTGTTTCCGGTAGCCGTGTTGGCGGTCATATGGTCGAGGCGTCGCAATTCCGGCGTATAGGCCCAGGTATTGGTGGTGCCGTTGCCGTAGGCGCAGAATACCTTCTGTTCATACTCATCATAGCCGACATCTGCAATATAGGCATATCCATTCAGATTTTCAACCCTGTTGAGGTTGCCTCCTACATCGTAGCTATAGGTAAGGGTTTCACCATCGGGATAGACCATCTCTCTGATCCTGTTCCAGGAGTCATAGGTAAACTTATGTTCGAAGATATATTCCGGCTTTCCTGGGGTGATCATCAAGCGCTTGGTCAGCACAACTTCCCCCATATTGCCGTACTCAAAATACTGCGATCCAGATGCATCTTCCTGAAGTCTTAATCGACCGGTATTATTCCCCTCTCCCGGACCCCAATAGGAATACACCGTATTATTCACATTGGCAGTATTAAGAATAGGATATAGAGGGTAGGTTACAGAAACAGGACGACTGAGACCATCATATTCATAATGAATAAAGGAATTGTTCACCTTAAGATTGGGTGTCTGCAAGGTCAACAGGTTACCCAGATCATCGTAAGTGTACGTCGTCTCACCTGCATCAGGATGACTCCAAAGGGTTTTACGTCCCGCCCAATCATATTCACTAAAAATACTCTGGTCGGCTACAATGTCATGAATCTGTATGACCTGTCCTATACCGTCATAGCTATATTCAGTTACTTTGGTAAAGTTATCTACGGTCTTTCGATTCTGGCCATCGGCATCCAAATAGATGTCCTTTTCAATAGTTGCATTATCATTTTGCTCTGTGCGTATATTTGTATGATTAAAACCATCCGTAATAGTGTATTCATATTCCGTCAATGTCTGAGCTGGGTCTGTGACCGTCTTCGGCCTGTCAAGTTCATCATATGTGGTCAGGGAGGAGAAATCAGACATATTCACTGAAAAGGCAGTCTCTCCAGGTGCTTCAAATGTGGGATGGAACTGCTCAACGACACGACCATAGGCATCCTTTCTTGCAATACCCGAAACGGATCGTCGTTCATCAGAGGTACTCCCATCATAAAAAGCAATATCCTTCTTGACCTGAACGACCTCCCCAAATCCATTTGCGTATGTGGTTGTAGTCACCGGGTTTGCCGGGTCTCCACTCCAATGGTCTGTCGTTGCGGTCCATTTTCCATTAGCATTGTTGAAATAGGACATGTCCAGTGTATAAATAGATTCCTTTGGACCGGTCACCCTGGTCATCCGGCCACGGGAATCGTACTGATACGAAGTCAAATTACCTCCAATGTCAGTCACTGACAACAAGGTGCCAAAAACTGGATCATATGTGGCGCTAGAGGTAAAATCATTGACATGGGTTTCAGTCACAAAAAGATCAAGACTTGTATCATATTCATATGTCCTGACTTGCACATCACCAGAAACAGGAGCTGGCAACGTGATTGTTGAAAGATTGCCACTGGATGTCCAGCTCATCTCTGTTTCGCTGAAGTCAGAGAATGAGAAATAAACCTTCACTTTCAGAATATCCCCCGTGATGGGATCATATCCATCCTCCTCAGGTATTTCACGTTTGCGATATACAGTACTTCCTCCATCTGTAACAGTAATCAATTTAGGAATTGACAGGATATCAGGAACAGAATAAGTATCAAAGTACTCCACCGTAGCCAAATAGTCAAGACCACCGGTATGCTCAACTCGATAAACCTGGGCATATGGGGTGTAATCATACGTTTCTATAGAACTGATCACTTCACTTCCCAAATTGGAAAGTTCGTTAACCTTTGAATGAAGTACAACAAATGCCTCTTGACGCCCCTCAGCTGCACCGACATCATACTCATTGTCCTCCAATGAAGTAAGATCTATTGTCCATGGAATAGTACCCCTATTCGGCTGATGGACATGAAATTCATGATGGGTATGAGAAAACAATTGGTTATCCGGTATAGTCGCAAGGACGAATCGATCCTTCAATGTGGAATTTGGTGGATATTCGAAATCAACGTCACCGCTCACCACCCATGTATCAGTCAACAATCCATTCAGAAAATATGATCGATTGTGATATTGTTGAATTGTCTGCCGATAGATATCCGACTCCGGATTTCCTGGCTCTTGTCGGTCAATGGCCTGAATGAACTCAAAACCATAAAATTCTCGTTCCCGACGATCATAACGACCATTTCGATATATATATTCTTTTACAAACGTCCCAGGCCCCTCCTCTTCGACATTATATTCGTCAACCATTGACACGGTACTCATTACCCAACGGCCGGAAGGCATATCATAGCTGGGATAGGATACTGTATAATCCAAAGTAAATTCAGCATTTGTAGGAAGGGAAACAGTCTTCAATTTGTTAGTACGCCGAATTAAGGAAGGCCGCCATGTTACTTCGCCTGTTTCTTGATCAAACTCGAGCAAATCAGGATACCCGTCTCCATCAAAATCCTCAATTGATTTTAATGTTTTATTGGATGAAACCACTGCATATGAACCATTAATATTAGCATTGGGTACTTTAATACAATCAAATAGTACATATATAGGAATTGTAGCAGTAAAGGCTCCATTTAATGACACATTTGCAGATTCAGACATATGTTTCATAGTAAATGGGGCGGCACAAACCTCTTCCGGCTGATCCTCAAAACCATTTCCAAAATTGTACAAAATGACCATATTGTTGGTACCGAAATCATTCGGATTCGGAGGAGATATACAAATATCCAATAATCCATCTCCGTTAAAGTCAATTAAACTGAATAGCATATTATCATGGGTAGATCCACTGGAATACCCTGCAGAAATACTTTTACCCTGAGCATAAGTAAATCCAAGCCCAAAGCCAGTAGATACATTTCTGCTTCTGTTCAAGGAATGTAAACCCGGAACAATAGCCGCGGGAACATCTATACCTGTGATCCCTACATTGTAACTGAGATATGCACTTTGATCGTCATCCAGAAATATTCTGTCACTCAAACCATCACCGTTCATATCTATCCACAAGACATCCGTTCCACTATTTGTCGCACCCATACTTCCACTCACCGATGCTGTTGCCTGGCCATCCTTACCACCTAAGAATTCTGGTATCTTGATATATGGCAAACTCCCAGTATTGTCGGAAGGACTCTGTCCATTGGGCTCAGTACCACTGGCAGAAAGACTAAGCGTTATACTGCTCTCCACACTGTTCTGACCTACATCATTGGATCCCCAGTCTTTAGGCCCATTTATCGACCCAGGCCCAACAAACCCGGCTGGGTAAAGCCCGCCAGTCGGCTTCGTAGTCCAATCAGCGTTGCGGAACATCAAATCCGGGTAGCGATCACCATTAATATCAAAATAATCTAACAAATTCAACGTATTGTTATGAATAATGGCACTTACACCAGCACCCAATCCTCCTCCATTAATTCCATATGAAAAAGTTAAACTTTCCGAAAAGGAATACTTATGAACAGACTTCGCCCCATCAAAAACAGAATTGATTGTTGGATACACTGAAGAATACTTTGCTTGATATTGTAGAAGCTCCTGCGAAGTTCCTGCCCTGCTTGAATACCGTGCAGCAAAATTATTTCTGGAAAATCCACGCCAGATCTCTCGAATGCCAATACTACTTTCACCTCCAATATTAATTTGCACTTCAGACCTGTCGGCGATCGGGAACAGAAAGATATGATTAGGAAGAGAAATGGTAAGCATAGAGTTAGGATCTTTGAAGCCTCCTGCTTCCAGATCAAAATCTTCAGATCCAAAACCAGCGTTCTCCCATTCACTATCATTGTAATTACTTAGTTCTTTCAAATAATCCAATTGCTCCTGACTCAAATAATCAGCATTTAAAAATTTAGACGTACATATAAGAGATCCAAACGCGTCATCTTCAGCTTCTCCCGGCGTCATATCCGCCCTCTCATTGTACATAAACTGACCCCAATCACGATAATAATGACCAGAACCGTCATTAAACAAATGAAACATGCAAATATTCCTTCTGGTCAACTTCTCAGAGTATGAATACCCTGAAGGTTCATCAGGACTGTCACTCAGCCATGCAACAGCATAACCTGAACCAGATACAAGACTTCCTTCAAGATACGTCAGTACATCAGTTGCAATACTCGATCCATCTCCAATAACCTCCAAAATGAAGTCTCTTGAAAAATCATCAGTAAGCAATAAATGAATGGGCTCAGAGTCATCCAACTCAAATTCAAGATCCGAAATTGATGGTGTAACCTTATACCTTCTGCTGTCAACAACCTTACCATTCTGCTTGACCACGAAATATACAAACCCGGGACAACAATCTTCAGATTGATAATTCTCACATTTCGACGGAATCTCCATCTCATCTCCTAGTAGGTTAGGATACAGATAATAGTCCTGAATAATCCCAGTGGGAAGAACATTTGAGTTATAACTCCTCCAATTTGAAAGAACATTTGTATTGCTATAAACATTAACAGCTCTCTGAGGTTTGAAAAAAGATAATGCATGATAATAAATAGGAGGCAGGATTCTAATTCCTGGAGCTTCCCACGTCAACCCATAATCCAAAGGCAATTCTTTAAGTACGACATCAATTGCAGGTTTCCAGTCTGTACTCTGCCAATCAACATTGGTCACAGATGCCATCTCAAAAAGTAAAAAAACTTGCTCACCCGGCATCAAATTCAACTCAATACTATGTTCATCCACAATTGGATCACCGGGTGTGACCAACTTATTGTATATAATATTTCCATTATAATCCGGATCTTTCAATTGACAAAATTGACCCATCTCAGTCGACTCAATTTTACGAACTCGCAATTCAATATCACTTGACAATTCAGTCAGAATTGCTTCAGGCCAAGAAATTGTTACGTCGCTTCCATACCCTCCAATAGGAATTGCTACTGGTTGACTCTGTGAAACCAGAAATGCATCTGAATATCTGCTGCGAAATGGATGAATACCGTCTTGATCTACAGCATTCACATCCACAGTCTGGCCCTGGACATACACATATCGCACTTCCGGATCCCAGCCTTGCTCTAAATTTCCACTTTCATCAGCATGCAATCGAAAATAAATTCTCTGCCCCTTGTACACATGCAGGCTATTCTCGACACCATAACCTGGATCACCGGGCACTCCATATCCTGAACCACTCTGATCTACACAATCTTCAATGTATGCTTTGAAGCTTGTAGGCTCAATTGTATTGAATGCAAGAAGAGTTGTGGCGTCCAGTACCACTGTCTCACCGGCATGGTACCACACATATGCATCAGGCTGAATCACATTTCGTGCGGTTATGATTTCATGCGCCGACTTGATTTCCGAACTCCCTGATTGTACAGTCTGAGTCAGAAGCAGCTCATTGACGCAATCATCGCAACCTAATCCAATATCTCCCTGACATCCAGCACAGTCCTCAGGAAAAGAATCACAATAACTGGCAGCTAATGTCACACATCCCAGTTGACTCCATGGCACCAATTGATGGTGAGTGATTTCATCGGGTACAACCGGTAGACCGTTGCCATCAACTAATTTACTGTACCATAACCTGCAAGTGCCGGTAGGAAATTGACCTACCTTGTAACCATAGGCAGGATTATTGTCAGTCTCAATCGAAAGGCGCACGCCTTCTGGAATCTGACCCATGTCAATAACTATTCGTCCTTCACTATGAGCCTCCCAAACTTTCACGACATCAAAAGCCGGATTAATGACTTCGGGAATTCCATCTGGTATATCCGGCACTTCGACATCTGCTTCAATAACCAGATTCTCCGTATGTGAACTACCGGGTCCAAAAAATGGAACACCTTCCGGCACAACAGAATCATCAATACGATTGAAAAATACCCGGCCATTAATTGAGAGATCAATCAACCCGTCACCATTTGCATCCGTAAAATATATCGATGTTTTCGTCAGGCTCCCTGAACCTGTCAAACCGATATTTGCACCAACCCCGCCACCTCCGGCATTTAGCGCAATATTTGCAGAACCTGTAAACGTGGTCGATTCATAGAAATAAGGCAAATCGTCTCCATTGGTAAATCTCATTCGGATCAAATCCCCATATGTATGGATGAAATTACCCGCTGAATTAGGATCTTCCATTACCAAGTGTGGTAAATAGTATACCTTGCCATCCTCAGCTTGTCTGACTATGTCGGCATAACCATCACCATTGATGTCTACATGGGCGATTTCTGACATCCCATGATTAAATGCCCCCCCAATGCTTCCATCCAATGACACTTTATCCCCTTTGTCAATGGGAACACATCCCAAACCTATACCTAGTCCGAAACTAAAACTGCCGGAGCGTGAAGAACTGGATCCCAAGGGCGAATAGTTCTTATAAAAACCCTGAGCAGGATGATCAAAGATATCCGGATTCTTAAGCAAGGTACACGGATCGTCTTGCACCATCTGTACACTTCTACTCGATCTGATGGAAACACGCTCAGAAGGTTGTCCTCGCCTTATCGGTGCAATGGTTGTCTTTGACTTTACCAACTTTGATTGTCTGGATGCGGTTTGTTCATGAATTAACCCGGGAGGCTCACAAATGACTGGATCAACCAAATCAAGGAATCGATTCATCCCATTGATATGTACACGTGCAAGTCCAACTCTTGCTACAACTTGTGCTTCAAGGTCATTCCCGGTTGTTTGCCCCTGGACAAACTGAAAATTCCCCTGGCAATCAACATATACCAAATAATAGTTGACTCCAACTGGCCCGTCATCCGTAAACTCATACGTCACACAACTCTCATCACAACACCCTTCTGCTTCCAAGCGAATCAAGACACCTTGTGTATCACCCTCTACATGCACGCTCCCCTCAATGGCGCAGAAGGCCAGCTGGACGGGTTGATCTCCATTTACACTTTGCTCATTGTACTCACCGTCACATCCCAAATAGCTGAAGTCATAAGACGGCGGAGAACCAGGAATGCCCTCATATAAAACAGAATAGGTAACGCATGGACCTTCACACAGGTTGCCAATTCCATTGCCATCCAAATCCTCCTGGCCAGGATTGGGATGGTACGGACAGTTGTCGCAGTAATTGCCAATTCCATCACCATCCTTATCTGACTGTTCAGGATTCTCTTTGTCAGGACAATTGTCACAAACATCACCAATACCATCGCCATCAACATCTGATTGATCTGGATTAGACAAACCTGGGCAATTGTCACAATTATCTCCAAGACCGTCATTGTCATCATCCAAACCTTCACTTTGATTTTCATCTGTCGGGCATAAATCACAAGCATCACCTACCCCATCACCATCCCTGTCCTGCTGTCCTCTGTTCCATATATCTATACAATTATCACAAGCATCTCCTACGCCATCACCATCATAATCCTCTTGTAATGGATTCGCATCATAAATGCAATTGTCACAACCATCCATTATACCATCACCATCGGCATCCGACACTCCACATGGATGTTCCATTTCACAATCAGGCTCTTGCAATGGGTTGAAAACATCCGGACAATTGTCCTTACAATCAGGTATGCCATCCTCGTCTGCATCTGGGAGCGGACCAGCTCCCATATTCTCACACGGATCAGGCATATCTGGACAAGGAATTTCAATTACCTGTGCAACACCGAACAAATCACCACATTCTGGAAGGTCGTCATAATACTCCAGTACATGCGAATAGGACAAGTTGTTCTGGCTATCAAATTCAGAAATTTCTGTGAGTAATGTCTTATTAAAACGCCCTACCTGGTAGTCAAATTTGTATGTCCGTACAGAAAACTCTGCTCCATTCTCTCTGTATTGTACCTTGATTTCTTCCAGTAACTGATCATCCTGTTGAAGCATGCCTAATCGACCATTCAAAACAACATCTTCGCGAGGTTCGGCCTTACGGTTGAAAAGAATCGTATAATTGTTTAATCCATGCTCCGCATACGTAATTCTTTCAATATAAAGATTATTACCCAACTTGGAATAATAATAGTCTATTGAATTACCATGTTTATCAATAGATTTCTTCAACGCCCAATATCCAACACCTATTTTAGTTGTAAAACCGGGAGGCTGGAGTGCGTGAATACTGTAGTCTTCTTCGATTTGAGATTCACCCCCATAATAATGCCTGACGCCGTCAGCTGTAGTAACTTCCCAAAAATAGTTTGCAGGTGAACTGCCGTGCCGTATAATCTTGGCGAAGCTGCCCAACTTTCGTTCATAGAATCGTACCGGGCCGTTCTGCCTGCTGAGGGGTTGTGTAGTGATATCTCCTGAAGGATCAATTTCATGTCGATTCACTGTATACCCATCATTTGCTTCAATAACCAGCTGCTCCCCATTCAATAAATAAATCTCAGATTCATTTTCCTCAGAATAAACCGGGGCACCCCATCGTGTTTCCAGCGTAATGGCGGGTATCTGGATAGTCCATCCAAGCCCAAGCCAGCCACTACCCCCATCGCTCGAATAGGTCAAACCTAAACTAGGTTGCATACCTCTTCTGGCTGCTGGAATTTCCAGAGGGTAGTTGACTGATGCACTTCCCTTTTGGGCTGCTTGAGGAGGAGACATCAAATTGACTCCGGCAAGTGGATCAGCTGCCTTGACCTCCGACATCATCGTGGGGGCAAATGCAGCCATTTCAGGACTTTCCGGAACCTGAATAACTCCATTAATGTAGTCAGTAAAATGATCAGTTGTCAAAATAGTCACATGGCGAACAAGATCAATCGAGTCAATGGGGACCATCTGCCAACTTCCTGATCGATCATCAAAATAGAAACTCCGGATATCTTCAATCCGTCCGCCTTGGGGAAACAACATTGGATCGAATGGCAACTCCAGCTTCACGCCGTGATTGAAGCGAAAGCCATCTGGTAAATATCGGAACGCAGCGCCAGATGCCGTCACATTGATCATCCCCGAAGCCAATGGTGGTATATCCATCGGTTTCAGAGATGTGATGGAAATCTCGACAGGATAATCCACTGCCCCGGAATCCACTGTTATTCTTGCCCCTTCATTTTCCAATACACCACCGGTATATGGTCCAACGACCATGCTCTGGGTTTTCCATGATCCTTCCAGAGTAAAGAGCAGATCTGCCTCCTTCGGAAAATCCGTCACCTGTATTTGGCGTCTATGCGATTGACCTTGCTGATCAATCAATTGAACCGGAATCCACCCGGAGTTCAACTCTTCTTCCGTCATGGTATACAGACACTCGAATGATCCCCCCTGAGGGGATATTTCCGCATGACCAAAGTATAACCTAGCCACATCCTTCCCTACAGTCCCACGAATACTTACCATCCGATCTTTGAGCAGCGTGATCGGAGAAGTAGCTAACTCCCCACCAGACAACCCAGATCCATAGCGTCGGGAAAGTTGAACGTTTCTCACCAGATAATGAACGCCATCTCTGGCATTGAAGAAAATCCGGTTCGTTCCTGGATGCAATACATCTGGAGACAGCCTTTCTTGAATGGATGTCCACTGGTCGTCGTGTTTGACCAGATACCCGCCTTGTGCAGGATAATCATTGATTCGACGACAGATACTCTCAAGACCATACACGCCCTTTACTTCATATGTTAAAGTATATTCGTCATCATCATGAATATCTACAGGAATTTCAATGGAAAATAAATTATCTCCCGGAAAATCAAATCCAATTTCAGATTGAATTCCAACCTTGCCCACGGCGTTGTTGGAAAACCAGACATCCTGATCTGGAAGAACCTTATTTCCGTCAGTTAAATTGAATTCTGGAACACTTTCAACTTGCTGAGCTTGATTTGGGACTCCCGTCCATACCGGAACACCCGAATAACCGGTTTGAGTCCCAAACATTTGGTTTGGTGCTATCGAACACCCTCCCGACTTGCTATTAAGAATCACCTTATCTGTAGAAAAAATACCTGCATCCCTGTCATCTAACACAAAGCCCCTTGGCGCTTTTGTTTCAAGAACTTGACTAAAAAAGGTAAACCCCAAAAATGAGAACAGGAACCAATACAGCACACCAGCTTCATATACCCTTGAACGCACAGCGACAGAGTTCTTGCCGGATGTCCGCCTCTTTTTGCGAATATCTTTCTCTGTTTTCATATGTCCTCAGATTACTATTTCGACACTTTGTATAAGATCAAATCACTCCTCAACCACTACAAGAGTATACACTTCCAGAAAGCCATTACTCCCTTCAACCTTGACAAAATAAACTCCACTTGTATCTATCTGGCCAGTATACTGGCAATTCTCCTGACAAAGCAATCGTTGCCTCCCCACAAGCTGACCTGTACGTGTGTAAATACTCACTATCAAATCTTGTACATCATTTGATTCATACTTGAATAGAAAGGGCTGATCAGAAGAAACAGGGTTGGGTGTCAACATACCTGATGTATCAAATGACCTCGCTTTCAAACAGTAGGCTTCATCCAAGTATAGAGTTTGCCTGGATGAAACTCCAAGGTCCGGAACGACCATCAGTTCATATGTACCTAATCGTAAATCCCTGAAGACGACTCGCTCACCTGATCGGCCAAAGCCTGACCGGATAGTCTGGCCCGATTCCAACAATTCCGCATGAAGTAACTGGTCTGAATCACCCTGAATCAATACCTCCACACTAATGCCCCGATCTGTACAGATAATATCCTCCACTGTACACCGGGAAGTAGATGGAGGCTGTTGATAGAAGCCAAACAAATCCGATCCAGATTGATCGCTGTCAAAGGTCACTGTACAGGAATAATAACCATTCCCGTCATCGCTCATGATAAAAAAATCACAAGCCGCCAGATTCAAAGGAGTCTCAGTATCCCCCTGGCGAATCAGCATAAGATCCAGGAATGGATCAAACCCGGCGATTCCTGTTGTATCCATTCGTACTTGTATGGTCTTTGTACGGATATCTCCGCCTATAACATTGGCCTCCCAGATTCGCTTCATAAGCTTGACATCTGGGGTATCCGGATCCAGAACGACAAATGCGGCGAGTGAATCATTATCCGCCCATAACAGATAGCTATAATCAGCAATTCCTGCAGCATTTTGATCATTGTATGCCTCAATGGATTCCAAACCCAAAGTGAGATCAATACCGCCATACAAGTTGTGACTCTGTTTCTGGTACAGTCCTCCCTCATCATCCCGACCTATACCCGTCATATGATGTCGATATTCAAGGTGCTCGTCAGCTATCCAGATGGAGTCACCGTCTGAACGGACATAATTGCTAGAATCCGGCAAGGAAATGCCATACTTTAATGACAAATAGGACTCGACACGATTCCTTTGATCTGTATCCAATAGATATGGGTATAAAATGACCTCTGCAACACCTCCCTGGAAACCAGTCAACGACGATTCAGCCGATCCAAAAGCTAAATACGTGCTATCATGCAGCCGGAAATCCCCAAAAGGCGATGACTCGATGTAGGTCAGGAATTTCGGATGCCAATCGGTCTCTTGATAAGAGATGGTATCATAGGAAATCAACACTGAGTCAGAGACTAGGGTGATGATAGAGGACCTTTTCAGCTCAAAAACATGCGTTGGCTCAAGACTTGAAAAAACGACAAAAGCACTGACCTCATCTAAACCGAGGGTTGGCATAGACCAAGATTCACCAGGTTGATCAAACATCCTGTAGGGATGAAAATTAAACACCCCTGTTCCAAAACTTCCACTATCATCTCCCCCCATATCCGTTGACGACAGTGATGGATAAGGAACACCACCAGGATTTTGAGCCATTCCCAACGTAACAAAAGATAAAAACAATATTCCAATCGCAGATGTCTTCACGTCTCTCATATTACCATCTATTCATACTTACTGCGCCAAGCCAAGTCTCCTGATTATGCCATCAACGCTGAGGAACAAACGAAGATTTGATATGGTGAGCATTAAAATTCACCCGCTCAATAACATAGACGATGTCATCCTCACCTCCAGGATTATCATCAATCAACTCCACAGCGATAGTACTACCATTGTGTAATGGGACCAAACATGACAGAGAAATATTCATCTTTCTATTGCTCCCTGCTGTCGAAAATTCGGTCTGCCAATTTGGATGCAGATTGGATGATACACCATCCCTCCGAATCCCAATAACTGCATCTGCAATGAATTGTGTTCGAATCGACAAAGTGACATTAACCTGAAAAATGTGATTCCATAAATACACCGGCAAGGAATCAGTATACTGATCGGGCGCATGGAATGTTAATGTACCATTATCATTTGAAAAATCAAAACTTGCCAAATAACCAGACTCATCAATGTCCAGTGTGTCACCCGATAGCGGACTTAATGCTTTAGCCCATTTGGTTGCTTTGTACGTCTCAAAATAAGATCCTCTCAATCCATACAATGTATCATTTTGTAATCTGACATTACTGACTTGATACATCTGTGAAGCCGGCTCATAATAGTTGACTTTAATATCTGTGACAGTATCAGACTCCATGTTTAATCCAGCTAATACAACAGGTTGAATGTCGCCAAACTTTAGTCCTCCACTTGCATGTAACGTATCACTACTTAGCACAAGATTATTACCCAAAATCACTTTGGAGACAACCCCGTCTATATCAGCTCCAATCAATTTATCAGGAGGGGTGGTTTCCAAATCCCGGATTCTTAATTCACCATTGACATCGAGAGTACGTGAAGCATCCTTTGGCTCTAAATCAATACCCACATGATTCGTCTTGAAATCACCACTTATAAGTGCACTTGGATCACCCCCGGTTTGAATAATTAAAATACTGTCTCCATTCGCCTCCATTGCTACATCATTTCCGGCATCTTGTCCGATATAGATACTGTAATTAGAAGCATAATTATATCCTGCGTACGCCCCTAAAGCAGTGACATACTGAACAGAAGATACGCTATCGGCAGCTTTGTATCCAATAGCCGTATTGAAGTCTTGCCCTGCGGCATTTAAGTCAGCCAACGCTCGACATCCTACACCAACATTATCGTTGGACTGACAATTCCAGAGTGCCCCAGCACCAAAGGCGGCATTATCATACCCATTCACCAAATATTGCAACGTATGACGTCCAACACCTACATTGTCGCTGTTGCCAATCAAATTTTCCAAACTCCAAGATCCAATTGAAATATTGCCTTGTCCATTTGAGTGTAATCGCTGAGAATTGTATCCCATTGCAACATTGTGATCACCGTATCCAACACTCTTGAGTGCTTTATATCCTATGGCAATGTTACCAACAGAGGATGTATCTGTGGAATTTAGTGCCTGGTAACCGAGGACTGCTGAAGTAATATTAGCACCTCTCCCGGCACCAACTGTTATGGAATCGACGAGCAAGTCATCTGTGGTTGTAATAGAATACTCCGTACTCAAAGGTGCATTCTGAAATGCTGACCGCCCATCCTCATCAATCAATGCCTCAGTCTCTTCCACCCAGTCAGTACCATTCCAACGCATAACACTATTGACAACCGTTCCAGGGTCAATACTGGAACCATTTGAACTAATGGTAATGTCATGTGGATTAGCCATCAGCTCTATTCCAGATCCTGCATGAAATTGAACATGCATGCCTGGTTCCGCTGTTGATGATTGAATGATCGGTGATGAACTCCCATCAACAGATAGATTGGTAATCCCATCAGGGAGGGTTATTGCATCGGCTGTCAATGTCAATCCTAATACATTGCCTTGTAAAGTAAGATGTTGAATTTCATTTTGATCACTATCGTCTCCAATATTAATATTAACATGATTGTAATATGACCCATCAGGCTTTAAAATCTGGACATTGCCGGGACAACCATTTGTGTACAAGTATTGGAGTTCGTTTTCATTATCATCATCGGGATCTTCATAGCTATTGTTGATTGTCAGAACACTTCCATTCAAGTCCAGATCTATATCATTGCCAGCTTGTATAGTCACATCATCACCCGTGGAAGAATTAAGGCCAACTGAAGGAGGGACTCCGCTAAACGAAAGATGAGTGGGGTCGGTTCCAACGCCATCTAAAGTAACCACATTGCCGTTCGGAAACAAACTCAGTTGCAGATTTGCAGAGTCCCATTGCAGTAATTGTAATTCATTCGTTGGGTCATAATCGCCATCATTGATATTGATATTGACTTCATTTTTAACCCCCCCATTCTGAGGGTCGGAAATATTCACATTCCCGGGGCTACCATTCGTGCCAAGGATTTGAATCTCATTAGTTGAATCGTCATCATTATCCTGATAACTAAAGCTTATACAGTACGGATCTTGATTGGTACCATTCCCGGTAATACTGACATCATTACAACCAACCATAAACGCCACAGGTCCCACCTCCCCTTCCGGACCCTGAGGTCCGGCAGGGCCTTGAGGACCCTGAGGGCCAGATAATCCCACAGGTCCTTGCGGGCCAATCAATTCTATAGCTTCAATTTCCCAATCGATAGCTGATACTTGGCTACTGGTTGACATATTTCTGACGACTAAATTATAAGTAACCGGGTTGAGAGAATTATGCTCATTATCCTCCCCAATATGATCAAGCGTACCGGCTTGTCCGCCTTGGGTCAGATACAAGGTAGCTACTTCACCAACTTGGGTAGTCCCATTCCGATTGATGGATGTCTGCATAGTCTTGGGATTACCTGATTGCCCATTCTGAAATCCGTTCCTCGCCAGGATAAGAATCGTAGATAATGAATCAGTAGGTGTGATAGTCACTGATCCTATTGTCACTTCTGATAATGCGGGAATCTGAAGGGGACCGCTGGCATGGGTATAGGCAGAATTCAGGGCTCCTTGTACGCCAGAAGGAACCCCGCTTGAAGCGGACACAATACGACCAAACTCATCTACGGTGATTGTGGCATTGAGATATGTGTCAGCAAGGACGCCTGTAGTTGTTAAATCACCACTCAGGACATTGTTATCCAGGTCTAAAACAATATTATCGGTATTATCTACACCAATGGTGGACTGGCCAGGTACATAATTCAATCTTACCCAATCCGACAAACCACCATCCCAATAATGAAATCCTCTTTCGTCTGGGTCCATGGACATCACATAAACAAGTAGTCCATCCACTGGATTAGGAACCATGCTCGTACTTGAAACACGCGGGATTAGAATGCCCTTAGTCTCGCTATGGATCTCAAGTTTTGCAGAGCTCTCTACACTGTCAGTACCTATTCCTACATTTTCATTCGTAAATACTCGTACTTGTGTATACCCGCAATTCGTCACAAACAGGACGAGTATAAATGCCACTGTACATAAGATCATTTGCTTATATGTCATATCTGCATGTATTTTGTAGTAACAGATTCAAAGTGCATAGACAGGCGTTTTGTCTATACATTAGAAATAATATCTCCAGCATGCGAATAATTCCTAACCAGAAGAATGATAACGAAAATTTCAACCTAGAACAGGGAAAACATTCCGCAATATCTTATTTGGCACCTATCAGTTGTCCCTACCAACAAACATCGACCAACCTACATATTTAATCAGGAATAGATAATTTGAATTGTTGGCTGATGACCAAGTTGATACTTCTTTCAGCCTCCAAGATACACGGCCTGTTGAGACCAAATACATATCTTTTTTACTTGATCGCTTAAACATATTAATAAGATTTCATATGTGCAATACCCCTTAATAAATTCTTAATAAAAGAATGAACTTTATTCCAATTTCCACGTATTTCTACTTGGTTTCCTAAAAGTCTGACGCTTGCCACTGATGGTTGTATAGGCAATGATCTTGAAGTCATATCTAGCTGTTGATTCCAGAAACTGTATTTGTCTCTTCATTTCAATCGCGTGATAGTTCACATACGCTCAGTTGATCCATAGCACCGCCCCCCTCATTCACCAAAATGGAAAACTCAACGCGGCAACCCCCCGGGGCCTTTCTACTGATTTTCTATAAAGGTACTCCCTTCAACCCGGGTGCAAGTTCACCGTTACCAATGATGTATTCTGAATATTAGATGAAAGCAATCATGGATCAAACCAAATGTCGCTTCAAGAAGGCCCTACCAGAACCACTTTTCAGGTACTTTTCAAATGCAAACGCCCGATATTTATCTGGAAAAGTGATAAAGGTCAACAGTTCTACTGGCCTACGATATGAAGTCGAAGGGACCTGACCTTTCTGATGCCGCACTAATCTCATATCTAAATTGGACGTACATCCTGTATAGATCGTTCCATCATGACAGGCCAATATGTACACTTTGAACTCAAACTTAGTAGATATTGTGCCTTCTGAATCCATATTCGAAAATACGGAATCTATAGCATTCTAATCATGAGTCCAGCATCTTAAGACAAGCCTCTTCATTCTACCTTGCGGACCGCGCCCACCGTAGCTCGCCCCTTTTGTTAGATGCGGAGAGGAAAATCTAGCGAAGCTCGCCTTCGCTCCTGCGGAGCTTCGGCGAGCGAAGCTCGCCTTCGCCTCTCCTTCTTCATTGCGGACTGCGTCCGCCGTAGCTCGCCAACATATTATAAAACTTTAATTGGAACGGTTCGCCAAGACATAAAAAAGCACGCCTTCGCCCTAGCGGGCTTCGGCGAGCGAATCCTTAAAATTCTCTTGACATTCCAGGGAAGCGGACTGCGTCCGCCGAAGCTCGCCCCTTCTGTTAGATGCGGAGAGGAAAATCTAGCGAAGCTCGCCTTCGCCCTAGCGGGCTTCGGCGAGCGAAGGCGGAGAAGGAGGGATTCGAACCCCCGGTACCGTTGCCAGTACACCGCATTTCGAGTGCGGCCCATTCAACCACTCTGGCACTTCTCCAATGGGCGGCAAAGTTAATCCCCTTTCACCAGATTCGATAGGATGGAGGATCAGATTTCAGGCCGATTCTGGTTTCTCCAACTCATCACCTCAAAACCTCATCACCTCCTCACTCCATCTGCTCCCGGGTATAGAAGATGAAGTCCGTGTACGGCACCTCGGTCAATGGGCGGATCAACTGGGCGATCTGTCCCCGGTGATAGGCCCCGTGCATCAGCACGTGCTGCAGGATATCCGTCTGGCTGCTGCGAAAGGTCAATCCTTCCGAATTGCGGTACTGCACCACCAGGTTGCCCTGCTTCTGGTTGAGGATGTGACGCATGTCCTCCCGATTGCGGTCCAGCCAGTACGTCCACTTCTCCAACGGGAGCATCTCCCATACCTGGAGGGGCGACTCCTCCTCATGGATCCGGCTGATCCAGATCCGCTGGGCATTGAGGATATGAGAGGCCAGCAGCCTGGCCTTCTCCGGAGGCTCCGGCAGACCAGCGGTCAGGGTGAACAACCGCCGGTTGGCCCAGTGGTCATAGTCAAATTGTTCTTTCAGATCGGACATACATTATCGCCTTGCTTTGCTTGCATCTAACGGAATTCCCGGCCGGGATGTTACAAAAGTATCACCTGCCGCTGCTTTGTTGGTGGCCCTGTTTCCGCCCTTTATCCTCTTTTGATCCGCATGGGATCTCCAAAGCCCGGCATGTCCGGCTCCCTCTGCATACACCAGGTAATGAAACACCGGCGCTGGCAGACCAGGTGGCCCCTAACCGGGATCCGATCATGTGATCCCCATGGGTACATGAAGTAGGGGTATAGTACAGATACAGGGTAAGTGAAGTATAGATGAAGCACTTGTATCCCGTCAGTAATCCATCCATTCTCCGTCCATTCTCCGACGCGAAAGGTTGGACAAACAGGGGTAAGCACCAAATCACAAGCATCAAATCACAAACCCGCCTGCCGGCGGCCAGGCAAATTCGAAATCTCAAATTCGAATATCCAAACTATATCCGTCTTTGGTCATTGACAATTGATCATTGGAGCTTATTTGGAATTTGAGATTTGGTGTTTTTCCCTCACTCCTTCCCCTTCGAAATAACCCCTTAACGAAATAACCCCATAATGCCCTCTTTCCCTTGGTTTGGGTCATTGACATTTGGGTCATGAAATTGATTTGTTCGCAGATCCGTCCAGGACTAATCCGCAATGCGTTGCCTTTGACAAATCTGCAGTATTCCACTCTATGTGCCCAATGAATAACCCTGAAGCAATTGGAACTTTAGCTTGGCCCGACTTCCACCTGCCGGCGGACAGGCAATCGCCGTCGTGGCTCGGCACTTTTGAGGCGCCAAAAGCCTGCCTGACCGGCAGGCAGGTGCCCATCCCGCTCATCATCCCCCGGATGATGTCCGGGACTACAAAATGCAGGGCATTTTGCAGAAAGCGCTCGTCGCCAAAATGGGCCTTCTTGTACCTGTTTGTCGTGACACTCATTTCGTTTCTTGCCTGGTGGCATGACTACATCAGGTCCCGGCCGCTTGAATTTGATCGGTGGCACATTCTCAGGTTCAACATTCATTCATCAGGTTAATGGACTACATGTGAATCAATTGTCCGACCAAATAAGGCGGCTGCCTTCAACTTAAATCGCCAACATCATATCAAAAAGTGGCTTACAAGCTTGCCATACGGGCCCTGATGTGTCTGGGAGGCCCTTCATTGGCGACTTTTTTCTGTCCTGATGATTTAGATTTATTCTTTCATGGTCCGGATCCAAATTTGCTCTCCCACAATTGGCTACGGATTCTCAGGCAACTTACCACCTCCGGCCCTTAAAAAAGCAGCCGATACAGGCCAGGCAAGCCATCCCCTTCGAAATAACCCCTTAACGAAATAACCCCATAACGCCCTCTATCCTCTTGCCCTTGGTTTGGGTCATTGGCATTTGGGTATTGGAATTTACCTGGCCGCCGGCAGGCGGGTTTGTGATTTGTAATTTGAACATTGGTGCTTCTCCCCTCACTCCCTCCCCTTCGAAATAACCCCTTAACGAAATAACCCCATAACGCCCTCTATCCTCTTGCCCTTGGTTTGGGTCATTGAGATTTCGAGATTGGTGCTTGCCTGGCCGCCGGCAGGCGGGTTTGGGATTTGGAATTTGTCATTTGGTGCTTTCCATCCCCGCCACTACCACGACAATCTCCCCCCTCACCTTGGCCTGCGCATCATAATATGCGATCAATTCGTGCAAGGCACCCGGCCGGCTCTCCTCGTGCATCTTGCTGATCTCCCGGCAAACCGTGGCCTGCCGTTCCGGACCACAGAACTCGGCCAGTTCCTTCAGCAGGCGGACCAGGCGATGTGGGCTTTCAAACAAGGCAAACGTAAAGGGGTATTCCGCCAGCCATTTGATCCGGGTCTGCCGACCTTTCTTGTGGGGCAGAAAACCCTCAAAATGGAACCGGTCGCAGGGCAAGCCGGAATGGACCAGTGCGGGAATGATCGCCGTCGGACCCGGCAGGCAGGTCACGGATACACCCGCCTGATGACATGCCCGGATCAGCAGAAAACCGGCGTCGGAAATTCCCGGAGTGCCCGCATCGGAGATCATGGCCATCTGCCGGCCTCCCTGCAACTCCTGGATCAGGGGCTCGACAAACCGGTGCTCATTGAAGGCATGGTAGGGCCGCAGTGAGGTGGTGATCTCGTAATGGTCGAGCAGGCGCTTGCTCACCCGCGTATCTTCCGCCAGGATCACATCCACCTCGCGAAGGATGCGGATCGCCCGGAGGGTCATGTCTTCCAGATTGCCGACCGGGGTCGGGACCACATACAACATCAGGCTGCTGGTTTGTTTGTCATGACTGGATCCGCCGAGATTCCGGGCCGGCCGGATAGCTGGCAACGAATCGCGTCTCAATGGGGTCTTCCTATCAATACGAAGATAGGTGGCCGGGCAGGATCCGTCGGCATTCCGACAAAATCAGGCTGATTTTCCCGCCTACATAACCCATTGGCCTTTCCCTGCGTTATGTACTCTATCTTCGTTATTGAGTTGTACACCGTTATGTTTCGATTGATTCTCCTTTTTCTGTTCGTTTTCTCCGGGTGGAACCTCATGGCGCAACCCCCCAATGACGATTGCATCAATGCCACCTTCCTGCCGGATGTGACCAACTGGTGCTCGGCCATCGGTGAGTATACCAACGTAGGTGCCACCGTATCCGGCTATGGCAGTCCGACCTGTGGTTCAGGAGGCCTGAATGATGTCTGGTTCACCTTCGTCGCCCAGGCCACCGATATCACCATCATCATCAATGGCAACTCCGGACCCGGAGGGGGAGGCACCTTGCTCAATCCGCGGGTGGTCCTCTATGCCGGCACCTGTGGCGGCACCATCAATGAGCTGGAGTGCGGACAGAGTGGCTTCAACCACATCGTGGAGATCTACAAAGGCGGGCTGGTGATCGGCGAGACCTACCTGATCCGCGTCATGAGCCTGCTGCCCGCCGGCGGAACCTTCGAGCTGTGTATCAACAATTACAATGCCCCGGTCATCCCGACCTCCGACTGCCCAGAAGCATCCATCCTCTGCGACAAGTCACCCTTCGTCGTGCAATCGGTCACCGGAGCAGGCTCTGACATTACCGAGCTGGATGATGCCACCTGCTTCAGCAACGGCACGCCTTCCGTCAACAATGAAAGTAACTCGACCTGGTTTACCTGGATCTGTGACCAGGCCGGTCCCCTCGAATTTACCCTCACACCGAATAACCCTTCCGACGACCTGGACTTCGTGGTCTACGAACTGCCCAACGGGATCGGCGATTGCGGGAATAAGATCCCGCTTCGCTGCATGGCCTCCGGCGATTTTGTCTTTCCCAGCAAATGCATGGGCCCGACCGGACTGAAAGCCGGGGAGACCGACGTCAGCGAACCCGCCGGCTGCGGACTGGCCAGCCAGAGCAACTACCTGGCACCCCTGCTGATGGAAGCCGGCAAGGCCTATGCGATCGGCATCAACAACTTCACCTCCACAGGAAACGGGTTCTCCGTCGAATGGGGGGGCACAGGCACCTTCCGCGGCCCGGAAGCCGCCTTCATCACCCTGCCCGGCAAGCCGGCCTACTGCATCGGTGAGACCATCCAGTTTCAGGATGCCTCCACCTTCGAGCTGGGGCAGATCGTCAGCTGGACCTGGTTCTTTGGCCTCGATGCGACACCGGCCACCATCTCCGGACCCGGCTGGCCCATTCCCCATAATGTCACCTACAGCACTGCCGGGGTCAAGTCCGTTGCGCTGGTCGTGGAAACCAACCTGGGCTGTATCATCACCACCGTGCAGACGGTTGTCGTGGAGACCTGTTGTGATGACTTCAACGCCATGACCGTCACCGATGACCTCACCTTGCTGGATTGTTATAGCGACAGCGACGGGGCCATCGACCTGACCGTCACCAGCGTGACCCCCACCGCCTACCAGTGGACCACCGCCCAGACCACCGAAGACCTCTCCGGCCTGCCGAGCGGATCCTATACCGTGACCATTACCAATGAGGCCACCTGTGATACCATACTCACCTACGAGATCACCAGTCCACCCCTGATCGAGGGCAATCCCCTGATCACCAAGCCGACCTGCGATGGCGGCCAGGACGGGGCCATCTTGATGCAGACCACCGGAGGGGTACCACCATACCTCTATGACTGGCAGGACGGCAATGGCTTTGTGGCGACCAATACCCTGACCAATATCCCGGTCGGCCTCTATCTGGTCACCATCCGGGACGCCAATGACTGTGAGGTCACCGTAGCGGTGGATGTTCGGGAACTGGAACTGGAACTGGACCCCGCTGTCCAGGCGGTCATCGAACCTTCCTGCTTTGGCGGAAGCGACGGGCAGATCACCATGACCATCATCAATGGTTTGCCACCGTACGAGTACAACTTCAATGGGACCGGGTGGGGCACACAGAACACCTTTACGGGACTTTCTGCCACCTCGTACATCGTCCAAGTGCGCGACGCCAACAACTGCCTGGGCTATTTCGTCTTCAACATGGGTGAACCCGATCCCCTGGTCCTGGAGGCGATCGGTACCGATATCTCCTGTTTCGGGGCAGCCGACGGACAGGTGGTCGCCGAGGTATCCGGAGGAGTGGGCAATTACACCTATCTCTGGAGTGACGGACAGGTCCAGGATGTCGCCACCGGCCTTTCTCCCGGCACGTACACGGTCACCGTCACCGATGGCAACGGTTGTACGATCGTGGACCAGGCGAGCATCATCCAACCCCCTCAACTTTTCCTCGATCTGATCGAGGTCATCGATGTTCGTTGCTACGCCGAGGCCAACGGCAGCCTGACCGTCCTGGGATCAGGAGGCACACCCGGCTATCTCTACAGCGTGGATGGGGGACCCTTCCAGGACAGTCCCACCTTTTCCAACCTGAAGGCAGGCGACTACGAGGTCACGGTCATGGATGACCAGGGATGCCTGACCACCATTTCGGTCACGGTCAATCAACCACCTCCGTTACTGGTGGATGCGGGTGCGGATGTGACGATCGACCTGGGATACAGCACAGTCCTGGTCTCCACCGTCAGCCCGCCATTCACGCCGGTGTCCATCCAGTGGACGCCGATTGCCCCTCCCGGTTGCGCGACCTGTCCGGACGTGGAGGTCGGTCCCGTGAATACCACGACCTTCCAGATCACCGTCGTGGATTCGAGCGGATGCACGGCCAGTGACCAGGTCACGGTGGTGGTCAACAAGATCCGGGACATTTACATTCCCAATGCCTTCTCGCCGGACGGGAACGGGATCAATGACTACTTTACGGTCTATGGTGGGATCGCTGCCGAATCCGTGCTGGTCTTCCGGATCTACAACCGATGGGGCGGCCTGATCTACGAGGGAACCAACTTCCCCCTGAACAGCGACATTGATGGATGGGATGGCACCTACAAGGGGCAATACCTCAATCCGGATGTGTTTGCCTTCTACGCCCTCATCCGGTTCATCGATGATGAGGAGATCATCTACAAGGGGGACCTGCAGCTTACCCGGTGATCCGGTCGATCCGGTCGCGAACGTTCTGACGCTTTTCCCGCTGTTCGAGCCAGACCGGAGCGCTGGCCCGCTCCTGGCAATCCATCAGTGAACAGCGCTCACAGGTGAGATTGATCTCCATCTCCGGAATGGACTGTGAATCCAGGAACGTGAAGTGCTCATGCAGCTGTTCATCGAGCTGGACGCCGATCATCAATCCGATACATTCATCCTCCCGAAAGGTAGACGGCTTGGCCAGTCCGAGGCACAGATAGGTATCGCCTGTGCGGTGAAAGGTCGCCTTCATCATGCCGGTCACTGGTGTCCGGCCCTGGCTCTCCTCCACCTGGCGGATCAGCTGGCTGGACAGCCATCGGCGACAGTACTGTTCATCCAGTCGACCGGCATAGCGTCGTCCCTCGGGGTGAAGGTGCAGCTCCTTGTCCATGCGATACACACCGTCCGACCGTCGGTACACCAGGCGATGGAAGAATACATGGTCGAGCCCCCAATGGGCGGTGATCACATTGAATCGCTGGAGCAGCACATCCGGTCCGACCCCATACTCTTGCATCCAGTGGTGCATGAGCCGATGATCAAAGGTTGGTTGGGCAAAGGTCTGTTCCAGTCTCTGCAAGAACGAGTGTTCCTCGATCATCAGGGCGACGGCGAAATAGCCTGCCTTGAAGTTGTTCAGGACCTCCTGGAAGGAGGTGACCTGATACAGGGAGGAGGATAACGGCCTGTCCTTCAGTCCCAGTACATGGAAACCGATCTCCTTGGCCAGGACAAAGGCGGTCTGTTCAGGAGACAGGCGACCGTTCAGCAGCAATTTGCGCTTCTTCGGCACGAAGACGGACCGCAGTTCGCGGAGCTCGTCGTATTTGTCCAGCCCGGAAGGATCGATCTTGACCCCGAAGCCGTTGATCAGGATCCGTTTGATCTCGGGCAAGGAAAGTGGTCCATGCGCATCGACCCCGAATGTTGCCCGACAGGTGCGAGCCGCCTCTTCGATCTCCGGAAAGTAGTTATTGTTCAGCTCCTGGTAGGCCCGCATCGCGGTCAGGTAGAAATGTCCCTCCCCCAGGGCATGGTTCTGGGCCAGTTCGACCAGGGTAGAAACAAAGGCATTGATCTGTAGAGGAGCCGCCGACAGCAGTTCGAGGACCCGACCGGCATCGATGCCGAACATATCCAGGGGCAACTCATTGAGAAAGTTGGACTTGAGCAATGCCGCCACGGGAGCAAGATGGGTGCCGGGGTCATCACTGGTCAGCCATTCGGGAGTGACCTGCAGGGCCTTGGCCAGGGCAGCCAGTTTTTCCGGTCTGGCGCCCTTCTTCCCTTTTTCCATCTCATTCAGGAAGGACACCGACACGCCTGACCTGGCGGACAGCTCGGCAAAGGACAGCCCCAGCTCCTGACGAAGCTGGCGAACCTTCAGACCAAACAGGATCCGCTGAGAGAGTGTGGACATCATCCAAAGGTACGCTAATCGGACCTGTCAGATCATCAAGTTCTGCCGCAAATGTGCTTCACAGACCCTACCCCTGCATCTTCTCCTTCTGCAAGGCTTCGAGGGTTTCCTGGGGGACATCATGCAAGTCAAGAAGGATAAACCCATCCAGCACATCGGAAAAATTGGGGTCGAGGTTGAAGGCGATAAACTTCGCATTCTGCCGGATATACTGCCGCATGAGGACCGGGATGCGTACATGTTCCGGCTCGATGTCCTCGATCAACGAATTGAACTGGTCCAGGTCACCCTTGAACGACTCGGTCAGCAACTCCAGGGCCTCCTCATCGACATTGAAGGCAAAGGCCTTCCGGGGCTTGAGATAGCGGGCCAGGCGATGGTCGTAGAAATACTTTCGGACAAAGTAGATGATCAGGCTCTTGGAGATATCCGAATAATACTTGCTGATGCTGACAGGACCGTAGAGATAGCGGTACTGCGGGTTCGCCAGCAAGAGGGCCAGGATGCCCTTCCAGAGCAGGAAGAGAGGCAATCGTTTCTTTTGATAATCCGGGACAATATAGGATCGGCCCAATTCCATGGCCTGAGGAAAAATGGAATAGAACCCCTTCTTGATCTTGAACAGGCTGTCGACATAAAATCCCTGGACTCCATATTCCTGGAAGATCTTGTCTCCCCTGCCGATGCGATATCCCCCGGCAATGCGCTCGGCCTCCCGGTCCCAGATGATCAACTGCTCGTAATAGAGGTCGTATTCATCCAGGTCCAGCTCCTTTCCCGTCCCTTCGCCCACATCGCGGAAGGTGATCTCCCGCAATCGCCCGATCTCTCGCAGCGTATGGGGGATCTGCTCGGCCCTGGCCAGCCACACATCAAACTCGGCCTGCCCGGTCAGGCGTTGGTCGGCTGGCAAAGCAGCGATCTCCGCACGGATCACCGGAGATTCGACGGCATCGATCAGGGGGTCCTGCTCCCGGGTTTCGGTATCCTGCTGCAGGTAGAACTGTCGGAATTCCAGGGCGGAGTCCATCAACCTGGCCTTGGTCAGCAAGAAACGCCAGATCTGGTCGCGAGAAGAAAATCGCTGCTGATCCTCGCGGGTGATGCGCTTTCCCAAACGCAGCATGAGATGGTCCCCACGAGACGAGATCACCCCGGGCAACATGGGCCATCCCTGTTCCTGGACATATCGGATCCATCGTCGCAGGAACACATTGATCAGGATGTTCAGGGGGACCTCGCGATGCAGGTCATGCACCAGGATCATGCCCCGGGCCGTGTCCGCCGAAGAGGCCAGCTCGAGAAACCGCCAATAGGCCGGTTTCCAGGTAAAGGGCTGAAACCGGAAAAGATCGGACAGGCTGAAGGCGGTCATCCCGGTTGAAACGGACAGGTCGGCCAGCTCCTTCTCCGAGATCGGATTGTCATAGCGAACCAGGATTGCCCCGGCTTCATCTGTCGGCAGATATTTACGACCCTCGATCTCCATCGCTTGAAAATACGCCTTTATTGCGGAAGGCCCTCGATACTGACCCGTCCCTCAGGCGCAAAGATGCGGCGGCGGGTAAAGTTCTGATTTGCCTCGAATCCCATACCCCAGACCTTTTCATCGGGTGTGGTGACCAGCACGAATTTCTGGGTGTACACGAGCTGCCTGGCTTCATCCCAGATCAGTTCCTCCGTCTCCAATTGATCCCCTTCCACATTCTTGAACAGCACATTCCCGATCACCTTGATCTCCTTCTTCCGTCCCTGGCGAACACCGAAATCGGCGATCAGCGAACTGGACTCCCGCCCACTCTTGTCATAGAAGGTCACTTTCACCCCCTCCGGAAATTCATCCCGTGGATCGTCCCGACCGGTATACTTGACCAGTTTATCGGCATCGATCCGCGCCTGGAGTTTCATGGAATCACTGTACAGGATCACCACATCACGGATCACTTCCACCTCGGCAGAGGTCAGCAGGGGGTCAGGCTCCCAGACCACTTCCTTCTCCTGGCAGGCCACCAGGGTCAGCAAGGTTCCGGCAAAGACCACCAGGAGGACACGTGAGATCGGCATGGTCCTTACATGTTGCGGCGATACTGCCCACCCACTTCATAGAGCGCATGGGTGATCTGGCCCAGTGAGCAGAACTTGGTCGCGTCCATCAGCGCCTCGAACACATTCTGGTTGTGCAGGGCGCGCTTCTGGAGGTCTTGCAGGGCATCCTGGCCCTTGACCCGGTTGGCTTCCTGCAGATGACGCAGGTTGCTGATCTGGGCCTCCTTCTCCTCCGTCGTCGACCGGATCACCTCCTGGGGGATAATGGTCGGCGATCCGTCCCGCGACAGGAAGGTGTTCACCCCGATGATCGGATACTCTCCGGTATGCTTGAGGGTCTCATAATACAGGCTCTCCTCCTGGATCTTGCTGCGCTGGTACATGGTTTCCATGGCTCCCAGCACACCGCCGCGTTCCGTGATCCGGTCAAATTCGGACAGCACGGCCTCTTCTACCAGGTCGGTCAATTCCTCGATGATGAAGGATCCCTGCAAGGGGTTCTCGTTCTTGGCCAGACCCAGCTCGTGGTTGATGATCATCTGGATGGCCACCGCCCGGCGCACACTCTCTTCTGTCGGGGTGGTGATGGCCTCATCATAGGCATTGGTATGCAATGAATTGCAGTTGTCATAGATCGCATACAAGGCCTGCAGGGTGGTGCGGATATCATTGAAGGAAATCTCCTGGGCATGCAGGCTGCGTCCGGAGGTCTGGATGTGGTACTTGAGCATTTGCGACCGCTCATTGGCCCCGTACTTTTCCTTCATAGCCTTGGCCCAGATCCGTCGCGCTACCCTTCCGATCACCGCATACTCCGCATCCACGCCATTGGAGAAGAAGAAGGACAGGTTGGGCGCAAAGTCATTGATGTCCATCCCCCGGGAGAGATAGTATTCCACGAAGGTGAACCCGTTGGCCAGGGTAAAGGCCAGCTGGCTGATCGGATTGGCACCCGCCTCGGCGATATGGTAGCCGGAAATGGACACCGAGTAGAAATTACGCACCTGGCGCTGGATGAAATACTCCTGGACATCGCCCATCAACTTGAGGGAGAATTCCGTGGAGAAGATACAGGTATTCTGGGCCTGGTCTTCCTTGAGGATGTCCGCTTGCACCGTACCCCGTACCGACGACAGGGCACGAGCCTTCTGCTCCTCATAGACAGCCGGCTCGAGGATCATATCCCCGGTCAGCCCCAACAGCATCAGGCCCAGACCGTTGTTTCCTTCCGGAAGCGGGCCTTCATACCTTGGCCGGGGAAGGCCACGATCGTCAAATCGCTCCTTCAGCTGGCTTTCCACCCGGGATTCTAATCCATGTTCCCGGATGTATTTCTCGCACTGCTGATCGATGGCCGCATTCATGAAGAAGGCGCAGATCGTGGCTGCCGGGCCATTGATGGTCATGGATACCGAGGTCTTTGGATCGCACAGGTCAAACCCGGAATACAGCTTCTTGGCATCATCCAGGGTGCAGATGCTCACCCCTGAATTGCCGATCTTCCCATAGATATCCGGCCGATGATCGGGGTCCTCCCCATACAGGGTCACCGAGTCAAAGGCTGTGGACAGCCGGTTGGCGGGCATGTCCTGGGACAGGTAGTGGAACCGCCGGTTGGTCCGTTCCGGACCGCCCTCGCCGGCAAACATGCGGGTGGGGTCCTCTCCCTGCCGCTTGAAGGGGAATACCCCGGCGGTATACGGGAATTCACCCGGTACATTCTCCAGCAGCGACCAGCGCAGGATCTCCCCCCAATCCTTGAAGCGGGGAAGGATCACTCGGGGAATGCGCGTATGGGACAGGGTCTTGGTATAGGTTGGCACCCGGATCTCCCGCCCACGGACGGTGTACACAAATTCATCCCCCTCATAGTTCTTCTTCTTGGCCTCCCAATCCTGAAGGATCTGCCAGCAATACCGGTCCAGCTCCTGCTCCTTGAGGCGGATCTGTTCCCGGAGGCTGTCCAGCAACTCCGGGGCCAACCCGCCCTGCTTCTCCAGCAGGGTCAAGGTGCCCTGCAGCCCCTGCAATTGATGGGCTATGGTCACCTGGCCGGCCACCCATTGGTCATACCGCCGGTTATTCTCCGAGATCTCCGAAAGGTAGCGGGTCCGGTTGGGGGGAATGATGTAGATCTTCTCGCTCATCTCCTCGCCGGGATGAAAATCCGACTGCAGGTCGGCACCTGTGCGATCCACCAGGATATCCATGATCCGGCGATACAGCTGATTGGTGCCCGGGTCATTGAACTGGGAGGCGATGGTGCCAATGACCGGCATACTGTCCACATCCTTATCCCAGAGTTGATGGTTGCGCTGGTATTGTTTCCGGACATCCCGAAGGGCATCCAGGGCCCCGCGCTTGTCAAACTTGTTGATGGCGATCACATCGGCAAAATCCAGCATGTCGATCTTCTCGAGCTGGGTGGCGGCCCCGTATTCAGGGGTCATCACATAGAGGGACATATCGGAATGATCGACGATCTCGGTATCCGACTGGCCGATCCCGGAGGTCTCCAGGATGATCATATCGTACCCGGCCGTCTTGAGAATGGTGAGGGCCGACTGGACATGGGCACTGAGGGCCAGGTTACTTTGGCGGGTGGCCAGGGAGCGCATGAAGGCCCGGTCGCTCTTCACCGCGTTCATCCGGATGCGGTCGCCGAGGAGGGCTCCCCCGGTCTTGCGCTTGGAGGGATCGACCGACAGGATGGCGATGGACTTGTCCTTGAAGTCGATGAGGAACCGGCGGACCAGTTCATCGACCAGACTGGATTTACCCGCGCCTCCCGTACCGGTGATGCCCAGCACCGGAGCGGTCTTCTCGGGCAATTCCGATTCCAGCCTTGTCAACCAGTCACGGTTCTGATCGGGATAGTTCTCAACGGCAGAGATCAGGCGGGCAACGACCCCGGGATGTTGCTTGTCCAGTTTCTTCAGCTCCCCGTTCAGCTGATCGCCAACGGCGAAGTCACATTGCTTCAACACGTCGTTGATCATGCCCTGGAGGCCGAGGTGGCGCCCGTCATCCGGAGAGTAGATCCGGGTGATCCCGTAGTCGTGCAACTCCTCGATCTCGGAAGGCAGGATGGTGCCACCACCTCCGCCAAAGATCTTGATATGACCGGCTCCGCGTTCGCGAAGCAGGTCGTACATATACTTGAAGAACTCGTTGTGCCCGCCCTGATAGGAGGTAATGGCGATCCCCTGGGCATCTTCCTGGATGGCGGCATCCACGATCTCCTGGACCGAACGATTGTGCCCCAGATGGATGATCTCCGCACCGGAGCTCTGCATGATCCGCCGCATGATATTGATGGCCGCGTCATGCCCGTCGAAGAGGGATGCTGCCGTTACCAGGCGGACTTTATGTTGGGCGGTATAGGAAGGTACTGTCTCCATGGCTAGAAAGTTCTGGTCTCAATACACAAAGATACGGAATCTGCGGGGGCTCAATCCCCTGTCCACCAGCTTTGGAATTCGCTGAGGATCATGGCGGTCGCCCCCCAGACCACATGACCGGACAGGTCGAAGTAGGGCACATCCTTCAGGGTGAATCCCGAATGGATCTGCAGGTCGGTCACCTGTCGAATGGCCGGGTCCAACACCGTGCGCAAGGGGACCTCCAGGATCTGGGCCACCTCCTCCGGCTGGGGCAGAAAGTCAGGCCGCTGGTCGGTCATGCCGACAAAGGGGTGAACCAGGAAATTGCTGACCGGGATATACAGGGGCGTCAGGTCTCTCAGCACACGAACACCGGACCTGGGAACCCCGATCTCTTCTTCCGCCTCCCGGACGGCACTGGCCAGCATGTCCGCATCCTCCTTTTCCCGTTTTCCTCCCGGGAAACTGATCTGACCCCGGTGGACATCCCCGGCCGGACCTCCGGCACGTTCGATAAACACGGTGTAGACCTCTTCCTGATGGGGATACAGCAGCATCAGCACCCCGGCTTCGCGCGCGTCGGGGGGCGGAGGCGCCGGTGAAGGGTACCTGCCGGCATGGGCCATACGGAACTGGGCCTGTTGACCAGGCAGTGGTTGTTGAGCCAGTTGAGGGATACGGGCGATCAAATGGGACCAATACACGCGATCGGGTTTGCCTGTACAACAACCGAACAGACGGAATGGATCTGATCGAAAGGAAATGGACCGATCAAACGTCGGGGTTGGACAGTTTGAGGTAGTTCTCCAGGGCCATGGTCATGGAGGGCACTTCCGGCTCCGGGGCCTTGATATTGATGAACAGGCCGGCTTCCTCGGTCGCCTTCAGCGTGCTGTCGCCAAACACCGCGATGCGGGTCTCATTCTGCTTGAAGTCCGGGAAGTTGTCAAAGAGGGATTTGATGCCCAGTGGGCTGAAAAAGACCAGCACATCGTAGAAGATATCCCGCAGGTCGGACAGGTCGGAACTGACCGTCTGGTACATCATGGCCTCCTGGTAGGGAAACTTGTTCTCCTTCAGGAAGGTGGTCACATCCTGAGCACCCAGATTGGAGCAGGGCAGCAGGAATTTCTCCTTATCGCGATGCTTCATCAGCGCCGGCTTCAGATCGGCGATCGTGCGCGTGCCCGCAAAGACCTTGCGCTTGCGATAGACGATGAACTTCTGGAGATAGTTGGCAATGGCCTCCGTCAGGCAGAAATACTTCAGGTCCTCCGGGATCTTGTAGCGCAACTCCTCACACATGCGGAAGAAGTGGTCGATGGAGTAGAGGCTGGTGAAGATGATCGCGGAGTATTCTTCCGGATAGATCTTGAACTTGCGAAAATCCTTGGCGGATAGGCCTTCCACATGGATAAAGGGCCGCCAATCGATGGTCAGGCCGTATTTTTCCTCCAGCTGGTAGTAGGGCGACCGCTCCGGTTTCGGCTGAGAAACCAGAATGGTTTTGACCCGCTTATACGTCTCCTTTGCTGCCATGTGTAGTTGCCGTTTGCCGTGTCCTGATCAATTCATACTGCCCTCTGCCATCCACTTCCACAAAAACAAAACAGGCGCTATTTCAACGGCGCAAAGGTAGAGAAAAAAGTGGATTGGGTGTTTCACCAGGTAGGGGAGACCGATCCACAGGCCCCGGAGGATCCGCAGCAGATAGCTCAGAACCAGCGCCGTAAAGACCAGGTAGAGGAAGAAGTCCCGCAATCCACCCGACGTGTAGGTCATGGCAATGTTCAGTGGAAACAGGATCAGGCCCATCAGGGCATTGAACAGATTGATGGTGAAGCTGTACTGCCGGATCGGCTTGTACAGTGGGAATATCCATCCCACCAGCATCAGGACCAGATGCTTGACCAGGTAGAATCCGGCCACCGCCGCCGAAAAGTAGAGCAGATAGATCGGTGATTCGCCGGGAAAGGTGGAACCCGTATACCAGTTGACAGCCAGGTACAGGAAAATACCGGCATTCACGAAAAAGAAGAGATACCACAGAAAATACGGGGACGCCTGCGACCGATCACGGTCCCGCATCAGGCTGACCGTCAGCTGGTCGTTGAACATCCCCCGGACCATTTGCCCGAGGATGGTCCGACCCATGCTGATCAGGAAGGTCAGGACCACAAACAGACCCATGTACACCCAGAACAGCAGTCCGGGGGCCTTGACATACCGGCGATCCTCCACTCGCTCGACCTTCCGTGGATTGACAGCAGAGGGCAGGTATTCCCGGATGACCACCGCTTCTTCACCGCGGATCAACTCGAATGGATTGCGATCCTGGAACGCGATCTGTTCCCGCTCCTCCGCCGATAACCGATGCCTCAGCTCAAAGGGATTGGGCTGGGCATTCAGGGCCATCCAGGCGGACAGCACCAACACGATCTGCAGAAGCAACCGACGCATCCGGCAAAGGTAGGCAGGGTCCGTGGCACCAACATGGTCATCCCTGAGAAATCGTGGGCCGGCCAGTTGCCCTGCTCCCTGTTTAACGCTTTATTCAGAAGGGCACGAATGGAAAACTGTATTTTTGAACCCATGTCCAATCGCACCATCTGGCGCCTCGTCCTCTTTGGCGGCCTCTCCATCATCGGCATTCTGGGGTTCCAGACCTACTGGTTCTTCCGGACCTGGGATTTCAAGGACCAGGAATTCCAGCAAAGCGTGCATATCGCCCTGATTAACGTGGCCCGGGAGATCGCCAGGTACAACAAGAGCGAACTGCCGACCTACGATCTGGTCAAGAAGCTGAACTCCAACTACTACGTGGTCAATGTCAATGATGCCATCGATGCCGGAGCCCTGGAGTACTACCTGCGGAAGGAGTTCGAGGCGGTCGCCCTCAGCACCGACTTTGAATACGCCATCTATGACTGCGCCAGCGACCGGATGGTCTATGGCAATTATTGCACCTTCAGCGACAAGGAGCCCTCCAATCCCACGGAAAGCAACCTGCCCAAATACGACCAGTTCCTCTACTATTTCGGTGTGCGATTCCCCGGCAGGACCAGTTTTATCCTGGAGAACATTCCGGCTGCCCTGATCTTTTCCGGTATCTTGCTCATCACTATTCTGTTCTTTCTGTATTCGCTCTATATCATCCTGCAGCAGAAGCGGCTGTCCGAGCTCCAGAAGGATTTTATCAACAACATGACCCACGAGTTCAAGACACCGATCTCTACCATTCGCATCAGCTCGGAAGTGCTGCTGAAGGACCCGGCCATCAGTGGAGATACCCGGCTGAGCCGCTATGCCCGGATCATTGGTGAACAGAATCAGCGTCTGAATGACCAGGTGGAGAAGGTCCTGCAACTGGCGCGCATCGAAAAAGGGTCGTTCAAGATCAAGCCCGAACCCCTGGATATCCACGAGATCCTCGAAGCCGTCGTACCCGGTGTCCAGGTCAAGGTGCAGGAACTGGGCGGCACGCTGACCTCCTCCTTCCAGGCCCAGCATTCCCGGATCACGGCCGACCCCCTCCACCTGCAGAACGTCATCAACAACCTCCTGGACAATGCCATCAAGTACAGCAAGGAGGTGCCGGAGATCAAGCTGTCCACCCGCAATGTCACCGGAGCGATCCAGTTGATCATCCGGGATGAGGGGATCGGAATTCCGAAAGATGACCAGGCCCGGGTGTTCGGCAAGTTTTACCGGGTGTCGACCGGCAATGTGCACAATGTCAAAGGCTTCGGCCTGGGGCTGTATTATGTCAAGAGTATCTGTCAGGCCCATGGATGGGACATCCGCCTGCACAGTGAAGAAGGAAAATTTACCCAGATCACCATTCAAATTCCCGTCATATGAATCCGGATGTGCCGCAGATCCTGTATGTGGAAGATGATGAAAGCCTCAGCTTTGTCACCAAGGACAATCTCGAGTTGCAGGGATATGCCGTCACCCATCATGCCGATGGAAAGAAAGCCCTGAAGGATGCCACCCACAAAGCCTTCGATCTGATGATCCTGGACGTCATGCTGCCGGGTGTGGATGGCTTTACCATTGCCGAGGAGGTCCGGAAGGTGGATTCGGAGGTGCCCATCCTCTTCCTGACCGCCAAGTCGCTCAAGGAGGACCGCATCCATGGGCTCAAGCTGGGTGGCGATGATTATATCACCAAGCCCTATAGCATCGAAGAGCTCATCCTGCGGGTCGAGGTCTTCCTCAAGCGGAAGAAGCTCTTCAAGCCCAAGGAGATCGAGGATGTCTACGCCATCGGCAAGCTGGTCCTGGACTATCGCAACCTGCTCCTGCAGAACGGCGAAGAGAAAAGCCCCATGACCCAGCGGGAGGCCGACCTGCTTCGGTACCTGGCCATCCACAAGAACAACGTGCTGAAACGGGGTGACATCCTCAAGGAAATCTGGGGGGAAGACGATTACTTCCTGGGTCGCAGCCTCGACGTATTCATCTCCCGGCTGCGGAAATATTTAAAGGATGACCCCACCCTGGCCATCGAGAACATCCACGGGGTCGGGTTCAAGCTGGTCGACGAATCCATCTGATCGCTCCAGGTTCAGGCAAACCGGTCCGGCCGGCAAACGTTCCAGGCAGAGGATACCGCTTCACCGCTGATCATCCGGGCAACGGTCTGGCCCGTTCCGGCTCCCAGGGTCATCCCCAGCATGGCATGCCCGGTGGCCAGGGTCAGGTTCTCCAAGCCCGGCCACTTCCCGACATATGGCAATCCATCCGGCGAGCAGGGCCGCAAGCCCGACCAGGGCTGAATCCCCGAGAAATCATGATCCCGGAACGCCGGCAGGCATTCCCGCACCACCTCCAGGATCCGTGCCACCCGCACCGGATTTACGGACAGATCTGTCCCGGCCAGTTCCAGCGTGCCGGCAAATCGCAACTGATCCCCCATGGGTGTCACCGCCACCTTGTAGTCGGCCAGGATGAAGGGTTGCCGGGGCATGACCGGCGGTCGATCGAGGGTAAAACTGTACCCCTTGGCCCCTTGAACCGGCAGGCGCAACCCCAGGGATCGGGCCAGGTCACCTGACCAGGCGCCGGTACTCAGCACGACCTGGTCAACGGCCAACTCGCCCTGGTCTGTCTGCAGGGATACGATCCGTCCATTGTGCTTCCCCCAGGAAAGGACTCGCGTCATCGGCATCATCTTTACACCCGCCTGCACCAGCTTTGATCGCAAGCCTGTCAGGTATCGGCCCGGATGCAAGTGGGTATCACCGGGATACCACACCCCGCCGACCACATCCAGGTCCAGGTCCGGATCCATCTCCCGGACTTCAGCCGCAGAAAGGACCTGTACGTCCAGACCGACAGCACGGGCATGTTCTGATTCCTCCCGCTCCCGGGCAAGGTGCTTCTCTGATCGGCAGGCCATGAGCAGGCCCTTTCGGGCATAGGAAGCGTCGATCCCGGTATCAGCGAGAATGTGCTCCAGGGCATTCTGGGATTCTACGCTCATCCCCGCCAGGGACGATCGCGATCGCATCAGGTGCCGGTGGTTGGCATGGCGCATGAACAGCCACACCCATCGCCAGAGGTCGCGATCCAACCGGGGCTGGATGTAGAAGGGAGCCTTCGGGTCCAGCATCATGCTCATCCCCTTGGCCACCATGCCCGGCGCGGCCAGCGGCACCACATGACTGGGGCAGATATATCCCGCATTGCCCGTCGAGCAGCTGCCTTGCAGATCCCCCTGATCGATCAGGGTCACCTCATGACCGGACCGCTGCAGGAACCAGGCGCAACTTTGGCCGACGACACCGCCGCCGATGATGATGACCGATGAGGACATGGAGAATGATTCAGCCTGCAAAATGAGGAGAGAATCGGAATAATTCACCTCCGGGAGCACAGAGTTCACATCACCACTAAGACACTCAGAGCACTACAGTGGTGGATGACTAAGCATATCAGAGAGTATGAGTGCGTCCTGATATAGAGAGAGGCCACTAAGAAATCCAGAATTTCTCTGCGAGCTCTCAAATCATCAGCCAGAAGTAAAATGGTTGACCCCGATCAAATGGTCTCATCCCATGGAAGACATTCCTTTGCGATTTGGCGCCTTTGCGCGAACTATTGCACGCCCCAAGTACTCGGAGGCGCAAGGGCCGCGGAAAATCAATAAGGCGCTGAGGAATTCTGGACTGGATCGCCACTAAGTCACTCAGGGCAATGTAGCGGTGGAATGGAAATTCTACCTCAGATCTGGAACCTATGCTGAAGTGGAGTGAGGCCACGAAGAGATCCAGAATTTCTCTGCGAGCTCTCAAATCATCAGCCGGAAGTAAAATGGTTGACCTTGATGAAATAGTCTCATCCTATGGAAGACATTCCTTTGCGATTTTGCACCCGGACGATCCGCCACCTGGCGGATGTCCGGATCCAGACCGCAGCGTCTGGGCCTTTGCGCGCACCCAGTTCACCCAAACTGCACCGACGTCATCGTCAATGAACCCCCAACGGCCCGATCGTTGAAAAAACGGGGTTTTTCAGCAGACATGGTCGCCCCCAGGGTGTACAGCAAGGGGTAATAATGATCGGGGGTGGGAATGGCCAGGGTGGCTGCCTTGTTCAGATCCCGGTAGTGGATCAATGCCTGATGATCCGCGCTGGAGATCCGGTCCTTGAAGATGGTGTCCATCTCGAGGGCCCAGTCAAAGCCAAATGCAGGTTCGTTCAGCTTGTCCCAGGCCACCATGCCCAGATTGTGCACCATATTCCCACTGCCAATGATCAAGACGCCTTTTCGACGTAATGCGGCCAGTTCCTGCCCGAGTTGATAATGCCATTCCGGGGGCTGATGATAGTCGATACTCAGCTGGAGAACCGGGATGTCCGCGTCCGGATACATATGCCGCACCACCGTCCAGGTGCCGTGGTCCAATCCCCAATCATGGTCCTCGGCAACTGACGTCTTGCGGATGGTCTGGATGGTCTCACGGGCGAGTTCGGGATCGCCGGGTACCGGATACTGGACATCGAACAGGGCCTTGGGAAACCCGCCAAAATCATGAATGGTCCGCGGGGTCTCCATGGCCGTGACGGCCGTCCCCTTGGTCAGCCAATGGGCGGAAACACACAGCACGGCTTTGGGCTGGGGAATCGTCTTGCCCAGCGCAGCCCAGCTTGTTGAAAAATCATTGATCTCGATCCCGTTCATCGGTGAACCATGCCCGATGAAGATGACCGGCATAAGGTGGTCGTCCTGCTGGAAGTGCTCCGTCAGGCGCTGGAAACGGGTCAGCGGTAAGGTCGCCATGGTTGTGAGAATGGATTGGATGAAGGGGCGTCTATTCATAACTTTTATAGAACAGCCAATCAAACGTATTCGTTGTTTGGATGGATGATACCATTGAAATTTAGCGAGTGCCTGTCAATAGTCTTCATGCCCAGAGGTTAGCAATTTTGCATTTTCTCGTGTCCCTTCGTCACATCAAAATTTACCTGCCTCTCCTGCTTTCTAGCCATGTTCAACTTCCTAATTATAGGTTGAACGATTGGATTCATGGTGAAACTCTTACTTCATTCCTGATCCCTCATCCCTCATCCCTCCATCTGGCTTGTCTGGGTCCTTCCCCCTTCTAACCTTCCCAGGTATTCAGTTCAGCGTAAATCCTTCTCCAATAGCCCATAAATATGGCTGTCCAGGAATTGTCCGTTGTAATAGTAGTTCTCCCGGAAATGGGCCTCCTTCTGAAAGCCGGCACGGACCAATAAGGTGGCGGACGCCACATTGTCCACATTGACATTGGCCTCGACCCGATGCAGGCCCATGTTCCGGAAGGCGTAAGGCAGTACCACTGTAAAGGCTTCGCTCATGTATCCGTTTCGCCAATACCGGGGATCCAGCGAATAGCCGATCTCACCAAAGGCGTTTTCTTCGTCGATTCGCCAGTAGCCGATATCCCCCAGGAAGACCTGGTCCTCCTTTCGAATGATGGCCCAATGCAGGGCCTGACAGGCATCCATGCTGGCGATGCCCGCTTCGATCTTCTCGCGAACCTCATCCATCCCCGCCGGCATGGGTCGATCGATATACTTCATGACCTCCTTGTTGGTCCGTTGGATGAACTTCTCCTCCACGAACCGCAGATCCATTTGCGTGAGCCACAATCGTTCGGTTTCCAGTTCGGGAAAAGGGTGAAAGGCCGCTTTGTGAATGTGTTTGGACATGACGGGAGAACTTCAGTACAAGATATAAGCTCGATATAAATCTACAGGGTTGTCCAAAACATATGGCCGTTCAACGTTCAAGGCATGGACTGACGTCCAGCCAGTTCAATGTTTAATGTGGTTCATATTGAACATTGAGTCCTGACGATTCTGTCTGGGTTCAATGTTCAAGGCGCTGCCTTGCCCCGAGCAGTCGGGGGAGGCCGGAAGGCCTGTTCAATGGTCAACGGATTTCACCTTGAACATTGAACAGTGCCCCGTCATCGGGGCACGTTTAACGTTGAACAGCTGAGCTTTACCACTCTGCCAATCCCGAAGACAACCAGGATCCCGGAATACCTCCTCCATGGATCATTCCTTCCGACTTCCGATTTCCCACTTCCGCCTTACAACCCGATCTCCCGTCCCTTCGGATACTTCACCTGGTAGGTGAACCGCAACTCCTGGTTCTGGCCGGGCGACAGGTCGAGATGCCAGGTGATGATGCCGGATTCCGCGTCCAGTTTGCCACCATTGCCGATCTCGCTTTTCACCTCGATCTCCTTGTCCTGGCTGACCGGGATCTGGTCCTGAAGGCGGATGTTCACGGTGCCTGACTTGTTGTTCTTCACCTTGATCACCCAGGTGAAGGTCTCCTCGACCTTGTTGCCAAAGAAATTCTTGGCGCTCTTGTCCTTCACCTTGTCGCGTTGGATGGCGATGCCGATATCGGCACCCAGCGACACCTGGAGGCTATCGCCCGCCTGTCGGGTATTCAGATAGGTCTCTCCGATATAGGTCTGGCCATAGTAGATGTTGGCCTTGCCGCTGGAGAGGTTGAGTTCCTCAAAATCCTGGACGGTCGCCGTCAGGAAAGCCAGTGCATTGCGTTTGGGTGCGACGATGTACTGATAGTCGGCCTCCGTGGTTTTTTTTTCCAGCAGGACGGTGTATGGTTTACCATCGGCAGGGATATCAAACTTCTCTGTAAGTGCAAATTCGGTGGTGGTGAGGTTTTCAGAACTCTCGCCAAGAGCGATGCCATCTCCCGTAATGCGCACACCATCAAGATAGTAATTGGTGGCTTTCTCTCTGGATCCACGAACATTTGCAGCGTCCATTTGAAGTCCTGCTGCTTGACTTGCTAACATTGGCTGTTGAAAATTCACCCACCATGGATAGAGCACAGGAAGGGTATTATTTCGTGAAGGATCTCCAGTAGATAGGGTCAGGTCAACCCCCGTCCAGTCTTCTCCGGTGCGGTTGTACACCTCGCCCTTGTAATCGATATCCAATGGCTTGTTGATCTCGTCCACTCGGATATCAAAGGTGCTCAGCCAGTTGGCATTGGTGGTCAGATAGGTCAGTTCCAGATCGGCCTGTCCGCCCGAGGAAGAGGTCAGTCGGACTACGATGGTCCGGGCATTGTCCGGACGGAGGCGCTGGCGCAATTCCGCCTGCTGTTTCTTCAATTTGTCGATCTCCTTCTTCGATTCGGTCAGTCGATCCGTCAGGGTGATCTTCTCGGTTTTGATCGAGGTCAGCCGAACGCGGAAATACTCCGCCATCTTCTGCAATGCCGCCACATCCAGGCCAGACTGATCGCCACCGACCTTCTTGTTCGTCAATAACAGCGACTCCTCCTCATTCAGTACCTCCAGGCCGGCCTGGTTGGTTTTCTGCTCTGCTTCCAGTTTGTCGATCTGGGCCTGGAGCTTGTTGTACGCCTCGGGCATGGGCACCTCGGCCAGGAACTCCCGGGTGGAGGTCACACTCAGGATGGTAAATCCCTTGCTGATCCGGGCCTGCAGGCTGTTGTCATCAATGAAGGGGGAAAGAGCAGGAAACTGCAATTCCACGGGCCCGGCAGGCACGGTGACCCTGGCGGTGCGGGTAACGGTCGCTCCGGAGCGGTAGACCTTCACATCGCGAATGACAGAAGAAACCGTGACAGGATCATTGGCGATCAACAGACCGCTCATCAGGAAGGACAGGAGGAAAAAGAGGGTACGCATGTTCAATCGTTTTTCTGTTTAGGAGCCGCCAACTCAACAATGGCATTCGGCACATCAACGGCGGGATGGAACAAATTCGTGTGTGGCCGATCAACGATGAATTGAATTTTCAATTTCACGCCCCACCAGTTCTGTTCCAGCAATTATATTTCCATGATGCATGAAATTACGTCCATGGCGCTTATAAAGAGCAAATCCTCCAGTATTAAGAAGTTAGTTGTCGCCAAACGAGGGCCTCCCAAGCACATCATGACCCGTACGTACTGGGGTAGAATACCGTTTAACTTCCTGACAAGCCTAAACCGAAGATTGCCGCATTGTTTTGCCGATATGAAAAAGTGGCTTGACAGGAGCGAAGATGAGTAAGCGGATAAACTAATTTTTAATCTCCAACGGCAAAACCGGAGCGGCCGGGTCATGATGCTTACGTTAGCCAATCACAAGACGAGTTTCCATTGCTCTCATTCATGAAATGAAGGCCCATTTTGGCGACAGGCACTTTTGGGTACTTTTGGTGCCTCAAAAGTACCGAGCCACGACGGCGATTGAGTCGGACCGGGGGTGAAATACTTCAGCTAAAATTTCCCTATTCGAGCCATTGAGTGGAATAATGCAGACCCGCCTTGAGTAAAACTTACTGGACCGATATGGGTCGGATCTGTTAGCTAGCCATTGAGTTGGGTTGATAGAGATACCTTACTTTCGAACCTTGCATCCTCTCGAACTGATCGCCACCCTCACCGGATTGATCCACGTCTGGTTGCTCACCCGGGAAAAGGTGATCGCGTGGCCGTTCGGCATCATCTCCGTAGCGATCTACGTGTACATCTTTTTCGTGTCCCGCCTGTATTCGGATGCCATCCTGCATGTGTTCTATATCGGACTGAACAGCTACGGCTGGTATCACTGGCTTCAACCGGACCATACCCGTAGAAACCTCCCGGTCACCCGCTTATCCAGGGGATCCCTGTCCAGTGTCCTGGGGGCGATCATCCTGTTCAGCCTGGTCTGGGGCTACATCATGGATACCCGGACGGATGCCGACTTCGCCTATTTCGATGCCTTCACCACCGTCGCCAGCCTGATCGCCCAGTTTCTCCTCACTCGCAAGAAGATCGACAACTGGCTCATTTGGATCGCGGTCGACCTGGTGGCCATCCCAATCTATGTCCTGAAGGGACTGTATCTCACGTCCGGACTGTACACGGTCTACCTCATCCTGTGCATCAATGGATGGCTGTCCTGGAGACGAAGCCTGAAGGCAGGCTTCTCCTCAGGTCATTGAGGCAAAATTCCTGAGATCAAACGAGCGGTAACCGGTGAATCTTCAGGATTTTATCAGCATCCTCGATTCATAGGCCTATCTTTGCCGTCTTGACCCGCCCCCATATGGATACGCCAAAAAAGACCACCCCGAAAAAAGCCACCACAACACCCAAAAAGCCTGCAAAGGCCAGCGAGGTCAAACCCAAAGCTGCGGCAGCAAAGAAGGCCACTGATCCGGTGAAGAAGGAGCCCGCTGCCAGGAAGGCCGCTCCTGCCAAGGCCGCCAAAACACCGGCCAAGGAAACCGCCCCGAAAAAGACCACCGCAGCTGCGAAGAAGGAAACGGCACCGAAGAAAGCAGCGGCACCGAAGAAGGAGGCGGCTGTCAAGGCACCCGCCAACGCAAAAGCTGCTCCTGCGGCCAAGGTGACCAAGGCCACTGCCAAGCCTGCAGCAGCAGCGAAGCCAAAAGCAGCCACCACGACCAAAAAAGAATCGCCAGCCAAAGCAGCCCCTGCTGCCAAGGTGACCAAGGCAGCTGCCAAGCCTAAGGATGCTGCGGCAACGAAAAAGGAAACCCCAGCCAAAGCGAAGGCAGCCTCTGCCGCAGAAAAGAAGTTGACGACCAAGGCCGCGACCAAGAAGGAGGCCCCTGCGAAAGCGGAAGCAAAAACAACCGCTCCGGCCAAAGCCAAAGCACCCGCAAAAAACGCGACTACCGCCAAGGCGGAAACCAAAACAGCCCCGAAGGCAGCTGCAAAACCAAAGGTCGCCACTGAACAGAAGACAGAACCGGCAAAATCAGGTACGTCATCTCCGAAAAAAGACACTCCTCATTCGGAAGGACCCAATACCCAACGCCCAACACCCAAGACCCCTTCCCATAAGGATGCCCCTTCCGGCCGCTCCTTTACCGGAGAGCCCGATCTGCCCACCATCAAATACGATGGACCTCCCCGGAGCCGAGGTGGCCATCAACAGGAGGACCGGCGATCCTCCTCCCGTCCGGAGCGCAAACCCGCCCCCCGGGGTCGTGGCGATCGCCCCTTCCAGGACAGACCTGCACGTGATGACCGCAGACGCGACGACCGACCCTTCCAGGACAGACCCCCACGTGACGATCGCAGACGTGATGATCGACCCTTCCAGGACAGACCTCCACGTGACGATCGTAGGCGAGATGATCGGCCCTTCCAGGACAGACCACCGCGGGATGATCGCAGACGCGATGATCGACCCTTCCAGGACAGACCTCCACGGGATGATCGCAGACGCGATGACAGGCCTCCTTTTGACAGGGACCGGCGCGACGACCGCAGACGCGATGATCGACCCTTCCAGGACAGACCTCCACGTGATGATCGCAGGCGCGACGACCGGCCTCCATTCGACAGGGATCGGCGCGACGACCGCAGACGTGATGATCGACCCTTCCAGGACAGACCTCCACGAGACGACCGCAGACGTGACGACCGGCCTCCCTTCGACAGGGATCGGAGGGATGATCGCAGACGCGACGACCGCCCCTTCCAGGACAGACCCGCACGTGATGATCGCAGGCGCGACGACCGGCCCTTCCAGGACAGACCTCCGCGTGAAGAGCAAAGCGATCAGCGCTTTGGTCGGTTCAGAGAAGAGGAAAAGCCAATCCGCCAGGAGTTTAAAAAGGTTGGTCGCAATCCCGTGGTGAATCGCGGAAAAAAGGACTCCTTCAAACTGCCCAAGGCAGAGGCAGCCGTGACCTGGCCCATGCGGCTGAACAAGTTCGTGGCCGCTTGCGGGGTTTGTGCCCGCCGGGCTGCCGCCGTCCTGGTCAAGGAAGGAAAAGTCAAGGTGAACAACGAAGTCGTCCTCGAACCCGGCATCCTGGTCAACGAGAAGGATGTGGTGGAATACAATGGCAAGGTGATCACCCCGTCGGTGAACTTCATGTACATCCTGCTGAACAAGCCGAAGAATACCATTACCACCACCTCTGATGAACGCGGCCGCGACTCGGTGCTTGACCTGATCAATGAGGCCAGGGATGAACGCCTGTATCCGGTGGGTCGGTTGGACCGCCAGACAACCGGACTGCTTCTCCTGACCAATGACGGGGAACTCACCCAGCGCCTGGCTCATCCCAGCAATGAGATCAAGAAGATCTACCAGGTCGACCTCGATCGGGCGGTCAGCGAACGCGATCTCGAACGCATTGCAGATGGCGTGATGTTGGAGGATGGTGTGGCCGATGTAGATGCGGTAGGTTGGGCAGAGCCCGACAAGAAATCCCAGGTGATCCTGGAACTCCACTCCGGGAAAAATCGGGTGGTCCGCCGGATCTTCGAAGCCCTGGGCTACCAGGTCGATCGACTGGACCGGATCGGCTATGCCGGTCTGACCAAGAAGGATCTGCCCCGGGGTCGTTATCGCCATCTGACCGATCGGGAAGTGATCATGCTCCGCCATTTTGTCGGACGGAAGAAAAACCTGGATGACCAAACCGGTGTTTAACTGACCGTCCGTGCGGTTCGACTACCCCTGATCAATCAGAGAATTCCAGCGTTCTATGCCGTCAAAAACCCTGAAGCCACCCGCTGTCATCCACGACCAGGAATACCTGGACGTCATTGGCGCCCGTGAGCACAATCTTCAGGACATCGATGTGCGCATTCCCCGCAATCAACTGGTGGTGATCACTGGTTTGAGCGGCAGCGGCAAGTCCAGTCTGGCCTTCGATACCATTTATGCCGAAGGACAGCGTCGCTACATGGAGACCTTCTCCAGTTATGCCCGCCAGTTCATCGGCAACATGGAACGCCCGGATGTGGAGCACATCTCCGGTCTCAGTCCGGTGATCTCCATCGAGCAGAAAACCACCTCGCGCAACCCGCGATCGACGGTCGGAACCGTCACCGAGGTGTACGACTTCCTTCGTCTGCTCTTTGCCCGAACAGCGGATGCCCATTCCCATGCTACCGGCAAGAAGATGGTGCGCTACAGCGAGGACCAGATCATCGAGCATATCCAGGCGGATTTTGATGGAAAGAAACTGGTCATACTGGCTCCCCTTGTCCGGGGCCGGAAGGGCCACTACCGTGAGCTGTTCGAGCACACCCGCAAACAGGGCTATACCAAGGTCAGGGTGGATGGGGTGATCCTCGACCTCATCCCCGGCCTGCAGGTAGACCGATACAAGGTCCATGATATCGAAGTGGTCATCGACCGCATCATTCCCGGCCCCGATCGTCTCGACCGGCTACGGCAATCGGTCCATCGCGCCCTGAATTTGGGTAACGGGTTGCTCTTCCTGGAACATGAAGGTGAGGTCCTCCCCTTCAGCAAGGACCTGATGGACCCGGAGAGCGGGATCTCTTATGAAGAGCCATCTCCCAATACCTTTTCTTTCAATTCGCCCTATGGGGCCTGCCCGAAATGCAATGGTCTGGGGCAGGTGAATGAGGTGGACATGGCCCGGGTGATCCCCGATGACAGCAAGACGATCAATGACGTGGGCATCGTTCCCTTTGGCGAGGTCCGGGAGAACTCCACCTTTTCCCAGCTGAGGGCCATTGCCAAGTACTACAAGTTCAGTTTCGCCACACCGATTCACGAGATTCCCGAGGAAGCCCTGAAGACCATCCTCTATGGCGGCAACGACAAGTTTGCAGTAAAGTTCTCCAACAGCAAACACGATTTTACCTATAATCTGTCCAGCGAGGGCCTGGTCAATATGATCGAACGCTGGTACACGGACACCTCCTCGGAATCCATCCGGAAATGGGCCGAGGAATTCCTGTCCATGAACACCTGCCCGGAGTGTAACGGCTCCCGCCTGCGCCTGGAATCCCGCTTCTTCTTCCTCGACGGGAAGAACATCGCCGATCTGGCCCAGATGGACATCGGCACCCTGGCCGAATGGATGAATGGCCTGGAATCACGCCTGTCTGAGCGCCAGGTGCAGATCGGCCATGAGGTGATCAAGGAGATCCGGCTGCGACTGACCTTCCTGCAAAAGGTTGGCCTGGAATACCTCAGCATGGATCGGCCCGCCCGCACCCTCAGTGGAGGCGAATCCCAACGCATCCGCCTGGCCACCCAGATCGGTTCCAAGCTGACCGGCATCACCTATATCCTCGATGAGCCCAGTATCGGATTGCATCAACGGGATAACCAGCGACTCATCGAAGCGCTCAAGGAGCTCACCGCCATCGGCAACACCGTCCTGGTGGTCGAGCACGACAAGGACATCATGCTGGCCTCCGACTACCTCATCGATCTCGGTCCCGGGGCTGGCAAGCACGGCGGTCGCGTGGTGGGTCAAGGCACGCCAAAGCAGTTTCTCAAGGAACCGACCATGACGGCAGCCTTCCTCAATGGAAAGAAGCGCATCGAGATCCCCCTGGCCCGACGGCCGGGCAATGGCAAGTTCCTGGAACTGCAGGGCGCCACCGGCAACAACCTGCAAAACGTCAGCATCAAGATCCCCCTGGGCACCCTGACCCTGGTGACCGGTGTCTCCGGCAGTGGGAAATCCACCCTGATCAACGAGACCCTGTACCCCATCCTGCGCAAGCATTTCTATCGCAGTCTCCAGGAGCCTTTGCCCTACAAGAAGGCCAAGGGCCTGGGCCACCTCGACAAGGTGATCGAGATCGACCAGACACCGATCGGTCGAACACCCCGGTCCAATCCGGCCACTTATACCAACGTCTTCAATGATATCCGGAAGTTGTTTGCCGATGTCCCCGAGGCCAAGATCAGGGGGTACAAGCCCGGTCGCTTCAGCTTCAATGTCAAAGGCGGGCGCTGTGATGTGTGCGAAGGCGCCGGCAAGCGGGTCATCGAGATGAACTTCCTGCCGGATGTGCAGGTGGACTGCGAAAAATGCCTGGGTCGTCGCTACAACCGGGAGACCCTGGAGATCCTCTTCAAGGGCAAATCCATCAGCGACGTGCTGGACATGACCGTCGATGAAGGAGTGGATTTTTTCGAGAACATCCCGGCCATCTTCCGCAAGTTGAAGACCCTCCAGGAAGTCGGGCTGGGCTACATCACCCTGGGCCAGCAGGCCACGACCCTGTCAGGCGGCGAGGCCCAACGGGTCAAGCTGGCCGAGGAGCTCAGCAAACGCGATACCGGCAATACCTTCTATATCCTGGACGAGCCCACCACGGGATTGCACTTCGAGGATATCCAGCACCTGATGCGGGTGATCAACCAGCTGGTGGAAAAGGGCAATACCGTGCTGATCATCGAGCACAACCTCGATGTCATCAAATGCGCCGACCATGTGATCGATCTCGGTCCGGAAGGGGGAAGTGGTGGCGGACGTGTTCTCTGCGTCGGCACACCGGAAGCCATTGCAGCCAGCCAGGAAAGCTATACCGGGCAGTTTCTGGTAAACGAACTGGCAGTACATTCCTGAAATGTAGTAGAGGATTAAGGGGTTAGGGAGTTGAAGAGGGAGTTTATTCGTTTATGGGTTTATTCGTTTAGGAAGGCTCCTCCTATAATCAGTGACTGCTGGAAACATCGGTTTCCCAGCTTTTAAAGCACTTGTTGGTACTGGTGTCTCACCAGGACCCCTATTCGTCGGTGTCTCACCGAATATCGAAGATGTACACCGTGGCTGAGGAGGATCATCCTCCTTGTCCGACGCTCCCGTTACCTTTGCAGTGATGTCCGACCACCCCTACCTGCCCATCCTTGCTGATTTTGAGATCGTCCCTCAAAACGAACAGCAGTTTGATGAGGCTGAGGTCCTGGAGATGCTCACCAAGCAGATCGCCTGGATGCTGGAGACCAAAACCGAGTTCCTCTTCTCCCTCCTCTATCGGCTGGATGTCGACGAGCGTCTGGTCCGCCGGGCCATGGACCCCACTGCGGAAATACCCGCGGCAGAAGGATTGGCGCGTCTGGTGTTTGATCGCCAGAAAGCCCGCCTCAAGACCAAGCGGGATGTCCGTGTCGAGGACATTGATCCCGACCTGGCCTGGTAGGCGAATATTGTTCAACAGCCGAGGCAGAATGGTTCAATTGCACGCAAAGGCGCTGTGCCGCAAAGTGAGAGTCATTTACCGGGCTGATCTTCCATCATGATCGTCTGGCATCCGCCATTGAGTTTGATCGTAGTGAGAGCGCGCAAAGAAATCCAGAACTGGAAAATCAACCCCTCTCACCTTCGGACACTTCACCCTCCACACCCTGCTCCGTTTCGGTCATTTGTATTTAAGATTTCGCATTTCATTGGGATTTGGTGCTTCCTCTTCGGTGCTTCTCCTCGACTCCTTACCTCCTCGACTCCCTACTCCTCTTCAGTCATTCGTATTTGGTTTTTGGACTTCTTTGGGATTTGTGATTTGGAATTTAGTGCTTCCTCCCGGGTGCTTCTCCTCGACTCCTCCACTCCCTACTCCTCTTCGGTCATTTGAATTTGGGTTTTGGAATTTCTTTGGGATTTGTGATTTGGAATTTGGTGCTTCCTCCCCGGTGCTTCTCCTCGACTCCTCAACTCCTCCACTCCTCTTCGGTCATTCGTATTTGGGATTTCGAATTTGCCTGGCCGCCGGCAGGCGGGTTTGGGATTTGACATTTGTGATTTGGTGCTTCCTCCTTGGTATTTCTCTTCAACTCCTCCACTCCCTCCTCCTCTTCGGTCATTTGAATTTGGGATTTCGAATTTATTTGTGATTTGTCATTTGGGATTTGGTGCTTCAACCCATCTTTGCTCTCCGTGAAAACCACCTGGCTTGCCCACCTCGCCCTCCTGGCCGTCGCCATCATTTATGGCGCCAACTACTCCATCGCCAAGGTGGTCATGTCCGGTGAGTATATCGGGCCGCTGGGGTTCATTCTCATGCGGGTGCTGGCGGCCACCGCCCTGTTCTGGCTGTCGGGCATCTGGCGGCCTTCGCCGGACATTCCCAGAGCCGACCTGGGCCGAATGATGATCTGCGGCCTCTTTGGTGTCGCATCCAATCAGTTGCTGTTCTTCAGCGGACTGGACCGTACCACCCCGATCCATGCCTCCCTGATCATGGTGCTGACGCCGGTGCTGGTCCTGCTGCTCTCCGCCCTCATCGAGAAGCGGGGGATCCGCCTGGATCGAAGCCTGGGCGTATTGATCGCGGGAGCCGGAGCGACCATCCTCATCCTCCAGGCCAGCCACACCGGGCTGAACGACGGTGATGTCCTGGGCGATCTGATGGTGGCTGGCAATGCCACCAGCTATGCGCTCTACCTCATCCTGGTCAGGCCGCTGATGGCCAAATACCCGCCCAATCTGGTCCTGAAATGGGTCTTCCTCTTTGGCATGTTGTTCGTGATGCTGTTCGGCTGGCCCCAGGCGATCAATGCCCGCTGGCATGATTTCACCCCGTTGATCGTGGTCTGCTTCATCTACGTCCTCGTCTTTACCACCTTTTTCGCATACGGGTTCAACGCTTACGCCCTGCAGCATGTCCCCCCGGTCACCGTCAGTGCCTACATCTATCTCCAGCCGCTGATCGCCGCGATGATCGCCCTGTTCATGGGGCAGGAGGCCATCACCAGCGAAAAGGTACTGGCCGCCCTGCTGATCTTTTCGGGTGTGTTCCTGGTCAGTCGGCAACGACCTCTTTTCGCCTTTCGATAAATATTTATTCCTTCCATAAAATAAGCGGTCTACGTATAAAGTTGATGTTTCCAAATGGTTAGGAATGGCCAATCCGTACATAGCAAGAAAGGATGCGGACGTAATTGTTTTACTGTCAGCCAGTTGATCCGATCAACGCGGCGTGGCCCCGCCAGGCCTTTTCCGGCGTTGATCGGGAGCATCAAATAGTCGTATATTTACCTCAAAGAGACCACCCCTGCATGCCTGATTGGACCTCCGACTTTGAAGCCCGCCTGGCAGAAGGCACCAGCGGATACCTCGACGAACAGGTTTTCTTGGAACTGATCGAGCAATATCTCACCGGAGGAAAGACCGACCTGGCCTTCGCGACCAGTCGGGAAGCCCTTCAACAACATCCGTTTTCCGTCGACCTGATGTGCAGTCAGGCGGCTGTCCTGCTCGAGCTCGAGCAGCCCGAAAAAGCCCTGGAGATCCTTGGTCATGCCTCTCGTATCTCCCCGGGCGAACTGGATATCCATCTCCTTCAGGTCGAGACCCTCATCGAGCTGGGCCGATCCAATGAAGCGGAGATCATCCTCTCCCCGTTCCTGCAGGAAGGGAGCAACGAGGACCTGGCCGATGCCTGGTATTTCAAGGCCATGATCGAGGAACAACGCGACCAGTGGCAGGCCATGCACCACAGCCTGGAGCGGGCCATCCGCTACAATCCCGGTTTTCAGGAAGCGCTGGAACGCCTGTGGCTCAGCACGGAGATGCTGGGGAATTACACGGAGAGCGTCAGTTTCTACGAGGAAATCATCGAACAGGATCCCTATGCCTGGCAGGTCTGGTATAATCTCGGCCATGCCCATTCCTGCATGGAAGATTACGAGCAGGCCGCCGTGGCGTTTGACTATGCCTGCGTGATCAACGAAGACTTCGAACATGCCTGGCGGGATCTTGGTGAGATGTATCTGCTGTTGGGCCAGTTTGCAAAAGCCCAGGAAAGCTTCCTCACCTCCCTGCAAAAGTCAGACTCCGAAGATGTCGACCTGCTGGTGAAGTTGGCCGAGGCCTACGAAAAGAACGGCCAGCGCGATCTGGCGGTAGAGACCTTGCAGCGCCTCCTCACCCAGGACGAACTCCACGATGAAGCCATCTTCCGCCTGGGATGTATCCGGGTCCTCGATGGCCGTCTGGAAGAGGCGATCAGCCTGTTGGAAAAAGCGGTTGGCCTGAACGCCGAGCGTGAAGAATACTACATCGCCCTGGCAGAAGCCTATTTTCAGAAGGACATGCTCCCCCAGGCGGAATTCTGCCTGAACAGGGCACTGGAACTGGCTCCTGAACAGAGCGCTTACTGGCTGCAATATGCCACCTTCCTCTTCAAGCACGGGTCGCTGACCGAGGCACTGGATGTCCTGGAGACCGCCATCGACCAGCAATATGCCCCCCAACTGGATTATGCGCGGATCGCCTGCCTGTTCAAGCTCGGCAAACGCCAGGAGGCCTGCCAGGAGCTCTGCCTCCAGCTGGCAGATGACTATGATACTCATCAGACCCTGTTCGACCTCTCACCCGAACTCATCACCGATCCGGATGTGATCAGCCTGGTCCGGGCCTTCCGTACGGAGGCCTGACCCCATCCCAACCCGGAACATTCCTGAAAATCGAACTGTCCCTATTTTGACTGAAGCTCCAGAACGACTTCCTCTCTCCACCGCCGAAAAGCACGCCATCTTCGAGGAGGAGTTCCTGCCGCATATCGACGCCCTGCATACGTTCGCCTTCCACCTGACCCTGGATGACAATGCCGCCAATGACCTGGTCCAGGATGCCTACATGAAGGCCTACCGGTTCATCCGGCAGTACGACCGGGGCACCAACGCCAAGGCCTGGTTGTTCAAGATCCTCAAGAATGCCTTCATCAACGAGTACCGGCGAAAAAAGCGCCAACCCGTGCAGGTGGATTATGAGGAGATCCGCAAAGTGCATGAAAAGGAGGATCCCGGTACGCCCGATGCCTATTTCGACCTGCGGGAGGAAATGTTCAACTACCTGATCGGTGATGAGGTCACCCAGGCCATCAACGCCATGCCGGTCGACTTCCGGACCGTGATCCTCCTCTGTGATGTGGAGGATTTCACCTACGAAGAGATCGCCATCATCCTGGACATCCCCATCGGTACGGTCCGGTCCAGATTGCACCGCGCCCGAAACCTCCTCAAGGAAAAGTTGAAGGATTACGCCCGATCCCTTGGTTATGAGGACAAACGGCGCAAGATGACGAAGGAGGATTCTTCCTCCTCTGACGAATAAAGGAAAACCTGGGGAACTCCCGGCCCAAGTTTCTTGGTTATATCTGGCACAAGCGTTACCTTGACTAGGCTAACGTTCTTCCATACACCCGCTGAAGGGGAAAACAGAGGGGGAAGAACATCGATCATTCACGCAAACCAACAGGCTATGAAGAACGATGAGTTGATTCATCGGGTATCCCTTTTTCTGGATAACGAATTGAATCAGGACGAAGCCCAAAACTTGATGGAGGAGATCCGGGACAACCAACAGGTCCAATCCCTCATCCAACAGGAACAGTCCTTCAAGACCTTTGTCAAAACACATGTCAGCCGACGCAATGTTTCCCCGGCGCTGATCCAGTCCATCAAGGACAAGATCCGTGTGAACCCCTCCTGACAGGCCAACGTCTTTTCCCTGTCTTTTTCAAAACACCACCACAGACATACCGGCCCTTCGCCGTACTTTTGCTGCCCCTGACCCAACCGCAGCATGGAACAGCTATTGCAACAACTTGAGGGTTTTGTCCACCGATATCAGGACCTGGAGCTACAGATGTCCGATCCGGACGTCATCTCCGATCCTGTACGGTTCACCAAGATCAACAAGGCGTACAAGAGCCTGGAGCCTGTTGTCCTCAAATACAAGGAGTATGTGGAGCTGCTGGGCAACCTGAGCACGGCCCGATCCATGCTCAAGGAGTCCGATCCGGAAATGCGCGAAATGGCCCAGGAGGAGATCCTTTCCCTGGAGCCGATGCAGCGTCGGCTGGAAGAGGAGATCCGCATTCTGCTCATCCCCAAAGACCCTGAGGATGAGAAAGATGTGATCGTGGAGATCCGGGCAGGGACAGGCGGGGACGAAGCCAGCATCTTCGCCGGCGATCTCTTCCGTATGTACTCCCGCTACTTCGATACCCAGGGCTGGAAGCACGAGGTGATGTCCCAGAACGAAGGGAGTGCCGGAGGCTACAAGGAGATCGTCATGGAGGTCAAGGGAACGGATGTCTATGCCCAGCTGAAATTTGAATCCGGGGCCCATCGGGTGCAACGCGTCCCCAAAACGGAATCCCAGGGCCGGATCCATACCTCTGCGGCCACCGTGGCCGTGATTCCCGTCTTTGAATTCGAGGATGTGGATATCCTGAAATCCGACCTGAAGACAGACACGTTCCGGGCCAGTGGTGCCGGTGGACAGCACGTCAACAAAACGGAATCGGGTGTCCGGTTTACCCACCTCCCCACCGGTATCGTGGCCGAAAGTACGGAGGCCCGGTCCCAGATCAAGAACCGGGAAATAGCCATGCAACGGCTGATCCAGAAGATCCAGGACACCCGGCGGGCGGAACACGATTCCGCCATGGCCTCACAACGGAAATCCCTGGTCGGAACGGGTGATCGCTCCGACAAGATCCGCACCTACAACTATCCGCAAAACCGGGTGACCGATCACCGGATCAACCTCACCCTCTACAATCTGGACCAGATCATGGAAGGCCAGATCGGTGACATTATCCAGGCATTGCAGACAGCCGAGAACGCATCCAAACTGGAAGCCCAGGCCAATCATTAGAAGTTCTGGCCTTTCCCCTGTCTTTCCCCTACTTTTGCTTCAGAAATCCGGCCTCATGAGCACCTTAGCCAAGGACTTACCTGCCATGACCTTTCAGCGAAAGGGCATGAACGATGACGAACTCCTCCGTTTGTATCGTCTCCTCATCCTGCCCCGCCTGATCGAAGAAAAGATGCTCATCCTCTTGCGGCAGGGTCGCATCAGCAAATGGTTCAGTGGCATCGGACAGGAGGCCATTGCTGTCGGGACCACGGCGGCACTCCTGCCGGACGAACTGATGTTCACCATGCATCGCAATCTCGGCGTGTTCACGACCCGGGAAATGCCCCTGGACAAGCTGGTCGCCCAATGGCAGGGCAAGAAGACCGGTTTCTCCAAAGGCAGGGAGCGCTCCTTCCATTTCGGGGCGCTGGAATATGGCATCGTGGGCATGATCTCCCATCTCGGACCCCAGCTCTCCCTGGCCGCTGGCGTCGCCCTCGCCCACAAACTGCGCCGGGAAAACCGGGTGTCCCTGGCCTTTACCGGCGAGGGGGGCACCAGCCAGGGTGAATTTCACGAGGCCCTGAATGTCGCTTCGGTCTGGGAACTGCCGGTGATCTTCGTGATCGAGAACAATGGCTACGGCCTCAGCACCCCCACCAACGAACAATACCGGTGCAACACCCTGGCGGACCGGGGTATCGGCTATGGCATGGAAGCCTATACCATCGATGGGAACAATATCCTGGAGGTCTACCAGACCATCCACGCCCTTGCGGAATCCATGCGGACCAACCCACGCCCAGTCCTGCTGGAATGCATGACCTTCCGCATGCGCGGACATGAGGAGGCCTCCGGCACCAAGTATGTCCCCCAGGAATTGTTCACCCTGTGGGAGACCAAGGATCCCGTGCAGACCTACGAACAGTGGCTGGTGAACGAAGGCCTCCTGGATGAAGAGGCCATCTCCGCATTGAAAGGCAGTTTCAAACAGTTCATCAATGATGCCGTCGAGCGGGCCTTCAATGAACCCGAGCCAGTGCCCGATATCGAGGAGGAACTGGAGGATGTCTATGCGCCCACTCCGGTAGTCCGCGAGACGACACCATCCTCGGACCGGAAGGAAATGCGCTATATCGATGCCATCTCCGACGGGCTTCGGCAGGGCATGGAAGCGCATGACAACCTCATTCTCATGGGGCAGGATATCGCCGAGTACGGAGGTGTCTTCAAGATCACCGACGGCTTTGTCCACCAGTTTGGCAAGGATCGGGTCCGGAATACACCCCTCTGCGAAAGTGCCATCATCGGGATCAGCCTGGGGCTGAGTTTCAAGGGATTCAAGTCGATGGTGGAAATGCAGTTTGCCGACTTTGTCACCTGCGGCTTCAACCAGATCGTCAACAACCTGGCCAAGGGACACTACCGCTGGGGAGCCAATGCCGATGTGGTGATCCGCATGCCGGCAGGCGCCGGCGTGGGGGCAGGACCCTTCCATTCCCAGAGCAATGAGGCCTGGTTTGCCCATACCCCGGGTTTGAAAGTGGTTTTCCCTGCCACCCCCACCGATGCCAAGGGCCTTCTCCTCGCCGCGCTGGATGATCCCAACCCGGTCATGTTCTTTGAGCACAAGGCCCTGTATCGAGCGGTGAGCGAAGAAGTCCCCGTTGAGCCGTACCGGATTCCGATCGGCAAGGCCAATCTTGTCCGGGAAGGGAACGAGGTGTCCATCATCACGTACGGCATGGGTGTGCATTGGGCCAGGAAAGCAGTAGAGGAAATGGGTATTGACGCAGACATCCTTGACCTCCGGTCCCTGGTCCCCCTGGACTATGAGGCGATCGAAACCACGGTCAGAAAGACCAGTCGCGTGATCCTGCTGCATGAGGATACCCTCTTCCTCGGCATAGGCGGGGAGATCAGTGCCTGGATCAACGAGCACCTGTTCGAGCACCTGGATGCTCCCGTCATGCGCAGTGCCAGCCTGGATACGCCAGTTCCATTTGCTATTCCATTGGAACAGCAGTTCTTACCTTCGCAACGTTTTCGTCAACAACTAAACAACCTCCTGGCTTACTGATGGAAAAGGATTTTTCAACCCTCGTGTCCGTGAGTGGATTACCCGGTCTGTACCGTGTCGTGGCCAACCGCCACAATGGACTGATCATTGAGGACCTGACCAATGGTCAGAAGCGATTTGCCCCGGTCAGGGCCCATCAATTCTCCCTGCTGGCATCCATCGGGATCTACACCGATGACGGCACAGAGGATCTCCAGAACGTATTTCTCGCCATGGACGCCCATGGCGCTCCCGCTCCGGATATTGCCGTGGCCAAGGATGAGGAGTTGCGCCTCTATTTCCGTGAGATCCTGCCCAACTACGATGAGGAGATGGTGCGGATGAGCGATATCCGCAAGGTGATCAAGTGGTTCCACTTCATCAAGGAGAATGATCTGATGCCGGAGGCCGGCAGCGACACCAAAGAACCGGCCACAGAGGAAGGAGAAGGGTGATCTGAACCTCCTATCCGGCCAGCTGACCGCTCAAGCTGAGGATCTCCACTTCCTGCACCCGCAATTGATACACCGTGGTGATCCGCCGCTGGGCGGCCTGGGCATAGTTCAGCTGGACCGTGCGCAGATCGAAGACGGACAGTTGACCCAATCGAAATTTTTCCTCCGCCACCGTCAGGTTCTGGCGGGCATTGGCCACCTGCTCGTCCTGGATGGCCAGGTTGACCAGGAGGGTCTCGTAACCCGCCAACAGGTCGTCCAGCTGTGTCTGAAGTTGATCGGTCAACGACTGGCGGGACAATGTGGCGATCTGTTCCTGCAGGCGACTGACCGCCACCTGCCGCCGCCGCAGTCCCCCGTCGTAGATGGGCCATGAGCCGGTGATCCCGAAATAGAGATTCCGGTTCGAACCGGTCTGGGTACCGAAGGGCTCGCCAGTGAAGGGGTTCTGCCCATCCAGTCCGGTGATGTTCCCGGAGAGGACTGCGCCTGCATTCATCCCGAAACTGGGCAAATAGGCCGCCTGGGTCATGCGGGTCTGAAAGGCAGCGGCCTGCTCACCCAGCACGGCCTCCTGGATCTGCGGATTCTGGGTCAGCATCTGCTGTCGCAGCGCTCCACGATCCCACACCTGGGACGGCAGGGTCAGGGTGCCCCCGACGGAAACGTCCTCCATGGATGGGACGCCCATGGCCAGTTTCAGCGCATTCATGGCCAGGGTCGTGTTCAGGCTCAAGGTGACCACGTTGGAGCTGTCATTCCACACCGCATCCCGACTTTGCAGGACCTGCTGGGTCAGCGCCTGGCCCAGCTCACGACGCAACTCCTGGTAGGACAGAAGGTCCTGGCTCAGCCGAAGGACCTCCCTGGCCAGCTCGGACTGGGCCTGTTGCCATTCGAGATTCAGGTAGGCCAGCATCACCCGCCTGACCGTTTGCAAGCCAGCCTGATCCAATCGGGCTCTTGCCTGCCCTTCCAGTGCGCCGAGCTGTTTCAGATTGTATCGGACCCGGAATCCGTTGAAGACCAGCCAGGTCGCATCCAGGGAGATGTTGGCATTCCCGGACCGGATCAGACCGTTCAGAAAGCTGGCCGGGTTGTTCTGGTCATTGAGGTTGCCCTGGCTGACCGTGTTCAGGCTGACATTAGGATATCGCCCTGCCACGGAGCCGTGATGATTCAGGCCGGTGATCTGCCATTGCAGATCGGCGATCTGCCGCTGGAGGTCCTGCTCCAGGGCCACCCGGACACATTGGTCGATGGTCATTAACGTCTGGGCATCCGTCCGGACAATCGGGAGGCTGGCCAGATATGCGATCAGAACGAAAAGAAGCTTGCGATACATCATGATCAGGAGATCAGCACGCCGACCAGGCGCATGGTGAGGACGATCATGGCCATGAACAGGGCCACGGTAATGATGGCAAAGAACAGCCAGAGCCAGATGTAGGTCGACCGACCTTCGATGGCAGGCTCGATGGAACGGGGATCCGGTCGTTCTCCCTCCCATTGGGTCACCGCCCACAACTTCACGCGGTTGATCATCATCAACAGTGCCGGCAGCAGGGTCAGGGTGAGGAAGGTCACCAGGACCAGCCCGAAGGCGACCGATACCGCCATGGGAATCAGGAACTTTGCCTGAAAGCTCTTTTCCAGGAGGAGGGGACCCAATCCAGCCACTGTTGTCAGGGAGGTGAGGAGGATGGGCCGAAAGCGCGACAGGGCGGCTTCATACAAGGCACGCATCACCCGGTTTCCCTTTCGGATCAGATCGTTATAGGTGGTGATCAGGACCAGACCATCGTTGACCTGGATCCCCACCAGGGCCAGGATGCCCAGGAAAGAGAACAGGCTGATCGGCAGGTCCATGACCCAGTGACCCAGGCCTACCCCGGCCAGACCGAAGGGGATCAGGGAGAATACCGCCAGGGTCTGTCCAATGGATCGGAACGTGACCGCTACCGTGAAGAACATGAGCAACAACATGACCGGCAGGACAACTTTCGCCGACCGGGCTGTCTTCATCTGTTCACGATTCTGCCCCTCGAAGGATGCCGTGACCGTGGGGTAATTGGCCAGCACCTGCGGAACGATGGTCGATCGCAGGGTTTCATTCAGGTCGGTCACAGAGACATTGTCCTGCGCGACATCGGCTTCCAGCTTGATCTCCCGCTGCCCGTCCAGGTGATATATGGCGATCGTCCCTCTCTTGATGTCCAGGTCGACGATCTCCTTCAAGGGAAAGGCTCTTCCATCCGGAAAGCGGATCCGCATATCCTCCAGCTGGGTGAGATCATCCCGGTCACTCTCTCCGTATCGCACCCACACACGGACCTCATCCTCCCCACGTTGCAGCCGCTGGACCTCGGCGCCAAAATAGCCCTGCCGAACCTGGGCGATCACATCACGCAGGTTCAACCCCATTCCCTTGGCTTTCTCCTTCAGGGTCACGTGGATCTCCTTCAGTCCCTCCTGGTTGTTGTTGGTGACATCACGCAATTCCGCCAGGGATTCCAGTTCACGCTGAAGATCGCTGACGGCTGCACCCAGGGATGCATAATCATTCCCCAACAGGGAAACGGAGATCGGCTTGCCGAAGGGCGTCGGCTGGCCATAGGTCAGGACCTCTGCTTCGGGGATGTCTCCTACCATCTCCCGGATGGCGTTGGTGATCACCGTTGCCGTGAGGGAATCGCGTGTTTCGCCGTCCAGCAGAGAAATGTCCACACTTCCTTCATAGGTGGTCGGACCTACTTTAAGCTCAATATGATTGATCGGGCTGTAAGCGCCCTGAAAATAGCTTTCCGTGAATTGATCGTTCACCTTCTCGGCTGCCTGCTGGATCCGGAGGAGGACATCGCGGGTGATCTGCTCCCGCGTACCAGCCGGCATCTTGAGCGTGACACTGATGTTGTCCCGGGGGATCACCGGAAAAAAGGTTGTCTTGACAAACCCGCCACGGATCATGCCCACCGTCAGCAGCACCAGGACGGTAAAGAAGATCAGGGTACTGCCCGGATAGCGAAGCGAGAATCGGAGCACCGGTGCATACAGCTTGTTGCGCATGAACAGCATCAGGCGCTCAAAGAGACGCTGGATCCCGTTTTTCGTCTGGTGCGGGCGCAGGGCAGCCGAGTGGGCCACGTGACCGGGCAGGATGAAGATCCCCTCGACCAGACTGAAGAAGAGGGAGAGGACGACGACGACACCCAGCACGGTGAAAATATCCCCGATCCGGCCGTCCAGGAAGGCAAAGGAGGAAAAGGCGATGATGGTGGTCAGGACAGAGGTGAATACCGCCGGGATGACGCGAAGGGATCCTTCTATCGCCGCCTTGTAGCGAGGGACACCCCGCTCGTAGAGCTGGTAGATGTTCTCCGCGATCACGATCCCGTCATCCACCAGGATACCCACCACCACGATCATCCCGAACAGGGAGATCACATTGATCGTGATATCCATCAGGTAGGCCACCAGGAACATACCCGCAAAGGAGATCGGAATGGACAGGGCCACCCAGAAGGCCAGTCGCCAGTTGAGGAACATGGACAGGAAGACCAGGACCAGCACAAACCCGATCATGCCATTATTGGCCAGCAGCTCGATCCGTTGTTGCAAGACCACCGATCCATCCCGGATGATATCCGCCCGGACCAGGCTTTGCTGATCATTGAACGACTGGATATAGTCCCGCACTTTTTCCGTGATATCCAGGATGTCCTCTTCCAGGGTATTGGACACCGTCACCACGACGCTGGGCTTGTCATTGATCCAGCTCCGATCCGGACTGTCCGACCATTTGTCCTGAATATCCGCCACCTGGTAAAGCCGGATGATATTCCCGTCGGCAGTGACCTTCACCGGAATGTCACGCAATTCGTCTGCATAGTAGCCCTTGTCCCTGGCCCGAATGAGCAGTTCTTCCCGCTGGCCTTTGAGCGTACCTCCGGTCAGTTCGAGATTATTGCCCCGCACGGCCTGCTCCGCTTCGCTGAAGGTCAGCTCGTATGCCAACAGGTCCTTCTCGCGAAAGGCGATCTCGATCTCCTCATCCGGAAATCCATTCAGGGTGACCTTGGAAATGCCATCAATGGCCAGCAACTCGGATTCCGCCTGCCGGCCGAATTGCTTGAGGGTACGCAGGTCGACGTCCCCGCTGATGGCGAAGCTGATCGCAAAACCCAGGTTCTCCTGGCGGAAGACCACTGGTGGCTCCATGCCCACCGGAAAGGAAGGAATGCGATCCACCGCGTTGCGCACATCATCGAGGACCTTCTCCGGGTCATAACCCTGCAGCGCTTCTACCGTGATGACCCCACTGTTCTCGGTACTGACCGAGGAGACGCGTTCCACCCCGGACACCCCCTTGAGGTTCTCTTCGATCTTCAGGATGATCCCTTCCTCGATCTCTTCCGGCGATGCGCCGGGATAGATGGTCTGGATGGTGATGATCCGCGATTCGACCTCCGGAAAGAATGTCGATTTCAGGTTGGTCAGCCCAAATGCCCCGGCCAGCAGGAACAGGACCATGAGCAGGTCACCGGCAATGGGATAACGGATAAAGAAGCGGACCAGTGCATGCATGTCAGGTGCGGTTATTCGATGACCCAATTGACCTTCTGGCCTTCGATCATTCCCGGTTTGCGATCCCGAACCACCAGTGTGCCATCTTCGATTCCTCTGACCAGCGCAACGGTCCGGCCGGAGCGCAACACCTCCACGGGCCGCTTCACCAGACTGCTGTCGCTGACCTGCCAGATCTCCCTCCCGTTGATCACCAGGTCCTTGGGCAAGCTGACCACCTGCTCGGAAACACCGCCGGCGATCTCCCCGGAAAGGAACATGCCTTCCTTCAGGCCCTGCCCATTGACGTCAATGTAGATCGGCAGCATTTGCGTCGCCGCATCCACTTGATCCCCGATCCGCCGGACCGTCCCGCTGTAGGACTGCCGATTGTCCTCACTATGCAGGGTGACCTGGCTGCCGATCCTCAGGAAAGGAAGGTCACTGATGGATACTGAGGATTCCAGTTCGTAACTGCCCAGTCGCAGGAACTGGCCAATCCGTTGACCTGGTCGGACCAGGGTGCCGCGTTGCACATCCACGGCGGTCAGGACGCCGTCAAATGGGGCGACCAATCGATACTTGCCGAGCCGTTCTTCGGCACTGCGGATGGAATAATACTGGGTCTGGATTCCCCGGCTGGCCAGGAACAGCTTTTCGCGACTGGTGTTCGGCCTGGGCAATTCGCTGATCCGTTTTTCCGGATCCAGCTGTTCGAGATAGGTCTGCCAAATACTGAACCGGTCAGGAAATTCGATCTTGATATCCGGCAGGATCTGGGCCAGGGCCGTCAGCAAGGCTGCCCGCTGGCTCTGCAGGGCCAGTTGAGCCTCCCGGTCATCCAGTTGCAGCAGGATCTCTCCTTTCTGATAGCGGATGCCCTCCTTGAGCGCATGGGCTCCCTCCTGGGCCAGACCATTGACCTCGGCAAAGAGATCGACCCGGTCATAGGCGGCCAGTCGACCCTGCAATGGGATGGGCATGCTGGCCGGTCCATTGTTCACCTCCATGGCACGCACAGTCAGCCGAGTCGCCGCACCGGGGGCCTTCCGGGGAGGGTCGGTCTTTTGGTTGCTCAGGACCTGAAATCCGATGACCCCTCCGACAAACAACAAGGCTGAGAGGAGGATGACGATACGCCGCCAGGATAGATTCATGCTTTGGCTTTGAAGGTCAGACGGAGAATGAAATTGAGTGAGGTCGGTGAAGGTTCGCGCAGCCGAAACCCCATCCGCAGATTCATGGCGCTCAGGGTCAGCCAGGGCTTGAAGTCGGCCAGCGTCCCGACCATGATGACCTGTGTACCGGTATTGAACGGGACATTGGGCGTATAGAAACACTCCAGCCGGGTGTTGCCATCCAGGAGCTCGACGAAGATCTCCTGGAAATACGCCAGGCTCTCGGGTGCCAGAACCACCTCCAGCTGGGCATCATATGGCTCGATCCGACCGATATCCGCCGCGGTAAGACCGTGATCGGCGAGATAGGCTTCAATATTGGTGGGCACCTTGTCGAACTCCACAAAATGGGTCTGGATGGTATTCAAGGCGGCCGGTAATTCGAAATTCATGACATACACCATGTCGAACAAGGCGGGTGTCTCATCCTTGTTGCACCCAAAGGGCACGCCAATCACCACCAGGGCCATCAAGAGCAAACCAATATGGAGGGGTCGTTTCATCGGGTCGGATCGGGGTACAAACTTACGAAGTCGGCATCAGGAAACAACCGAAACCTCTTCCATCTCGGCCAGGACATGGAGGATATCCTCCAGATTCTTCATGACCCGAACGCCAGTACCCGAGGCAATCCCCTGTACCAGCACCTGGTACCCGGTGATCAGGATCGTTTTGTCCTGGCAAACCTTTTTCAGGTCCTCGAGGTATTGGTGGACCGACTGGCGGGTGAATGCCTCGGAAATGATCGAGACCACATACTGCGCCTTGAAGATCTTGCATGCCTCGGCCAGATCGACCAGGCTGGTATTCTGACCCAGGTACAGGACACGATGCCCGCGATTGCGGATCAGGTACTGGAGAAAGAGCAGGCTCAATTCCTGGGACTCCCCTTCCGGAAGGTAAAGGATGAAGGACTTCTCGGCATGCTGGGCATAAGGAATCTCATCGAGGGCAGCGATCAGCTTCTGGCGCACCAGATTGCTGATAAAACTCTCCTGGACGGCGTGGATGGAACCGGTCAACCAGAGCAGGGACAGCTTGTCCAGAAAGGGATAGATGACCTCCAGCATGGTGCGCTCGAAGCCGATCGCCCGGATATTGGAGGAAAGGATGGTCTCAAACTTGCCTTCATCCAGTTCCATCATCGAGATGGTCATGGCATCCACCTGCACCGTATCCTCGAAATTGCCGGAGGATAACCGATTGACCTCTTCCCGGATCTCTTCCTCATCCATCAGGGCGATCTTGGAGATCTTGAACCCGTTCTTGTTGAGGATGGAGATGTTCAGCAACAACCGCAGGTCGCTGTCCTCATAGAAACGGATATTGGTCGGGGTCCGCTTGGGCTGGATGATGTTATAGCGTTGCTCCCATATCCGAATGGTATGGGCCTTTATGCCGGATAACATTTCCAAATCCTTGATCGAGTAGACCGCCACGGGAACTAGTTGGTGCAAGAAGTAAAACAGCGAGATATAAAAAATGGTTCTGGACCCGGTGGATTCAGTGCACTGGCCATCATTGGGCAAAACCGTAGATTTGACACCTCAATCTGTCCCGGCATGCGCATCTCCGTCCTGGTTTTCTTGATGACCATCCTATTCGGACCCATCATCCACGCTCAAAATACAACCTTTCCCGTACAGGGCATTCCTGATCCCCGCACCGGTTGGTATGCCTTTACCCATGCCACCATCCATATTGACCACCAACAGGTATTGGAACAGGCCACACTGGTCATCCGGGAAGGCCGGATCACAGCCCTGGGTCAAGAGGTGACTCCCCCTGCCGGTGCCGTGGTGATCGACCTGCAGGGACGGTCCATCTATCCGGCGTTCATCGACCTGTCTTCCGACTATGGTCTGAATGCCGACCAACCCGACCAGCCCGGTCGGGGTGCTCGTCGAAACGGCGATCAATGGATTTCCAGCCGTCCGGGCGCCTATGCCTGGAATGACGCGCTGAAGACTGATTTCCATGCCGCATTGGCCTTCCAGCCGGATCCCAAGGCAGCGGAATCCTACCGGAAGGCAGGCTTTGCCGCAGTGCTCACCCATCGTCATGACGGGATCTCCAGGGGCACCTCCGCAGTGGTCAGTCTGGCTGACCTCCCCCCCGGCCAGGCCCTGATCCGTGAACAGGCAGGCCATCATCTATCCTTCAAGAAAGGTTCGTCCACCATGCCTTATCCAGGTTCGCTGATGGGGTGCATCGCCCTGCTTCGACAGACCTATCTGGATGGTGACTGGCTCAAGCGCACTGGAACGCAGAAAGAACACAACCTGTCCCTGGAAGCATGGAATAGCGTCCAGGACCTGCCCCAGTTCTTTGAAACCCGTGACTGGCAGGAAGTCCTGCGTGCCCAGCAGATCGCCAATGAATTTGGCAAGACTTACATCTACCGCAGTGGCGGCGACGAGTACCGCCGGATCAACGAATTAAAGCAAACGGGTGCCTCCTTCATTCTTCCCCTCACCTTTCCAGAAGCCTACGACATCCAGGGACCCTTTGATGCCCTCCAGGTCTCGCTGGAAGACATGATGCACTGGGAATGGGCACCTGCCAATGCCGGCACGCTGGCCCGGGCCGGGATCCCCTTCGCCCTGACCATGGAAGGCCTGAAAAAACCGGAAGACTTCTTTCCGGCCATGCGCAAGGCCATCGCCAATGGCCTGGATGCCGGACTGGCCCTCCAGGCGCTGACCGCAATACCGGCCGGACTCATCGGCTTGGGTCAGGACCTGGGCACCCTGGCCGTTGGCAAACGGGCCTCCTTCCTGATCACCTCCGGACCCGTGTTCGATGCTGAAACCACCCTCTTCGAAACCTGGATCGATGGCAAACCCTTTGTCATCCAGGCAGCCGACGAACCGGATATGGATGGCAAGTACAGCCTGACTGTCGGCTCTGCTTCCTACGCTCTGCATGTCACCGGCGGAGCCAGCAAGAATGAATATGCCTTGCATCTGGACGATACGACTCAGGTGGACGTGAAGGGCAAATGGGACCGGGGTCGGATCGACCTGCAATTCCAGATGCCGGACCAGGAGGGCCTGTATCTGCTCAGTGGTTACCAGCAGGACAAGGTGTGGAATGGCCGGGGTACCGATGCCCGGGGAGAATGGTTCTCCTGGCGGGCCGTCTTCCAGGACACCATCCAGGGAAAGACACCGGACGAGCCGAAGCCGAAAGCATTCGATCCAGCTTCCCTGACCCCCATCCGCTATCCATTCATGGCCTATGGCTGGACGGAAAAACCCCAGGCCCGGACCTATCTGATCAAGGATGCCACGGTATGGACCAATACCGACAAGGGGATCCTGGAGCACACGGACATCTTGATCGAAAATGGCAAGGTGAAGAAAGTGGGCAAGGATCTCCGTCATCCGGATGCCCTGATCCTGGAGGCAAACGGGCAACATGTCACGCCGGGGATGATCGACGAACATTCCCATATTGCCATCTCCAGGGGCGTCAATGAATGTACGCAGGAGAACACCGCCGAAGTGCGCATCGGGGATGTGGTCAACAGCGAGGATATCAACATCTATCGGCAACTGGCCAGCGGGGTGACCACCTCCCAGCTGCTGCATGGCTCCTGCAATCCGGTCGGCGGACAAAGTGCCATCATCAAATTGCGCTGGGGATCCATTCCCGAGGATATGAAATTGAACGGCGCACCGGGCTTCATCAAGTTTGCCCTGGGGGAAAACGTGAAACGATCGAATGGAGGGGAGAACAATACCCGCTATCCCAACACCCGGATGGGCGTGGAACAGGTCTATGTCAATGCCTTCCAACGGGCCCGGGAATACGAACAACAGTTGAAGGACCCGGCTACACGGGCCATGAACCGTCGCGACCTGGAGCTCGAGACCATGCTGGAGATCCTGAACAAGAAGCGATTCATTACCTGCCATTCCTATGTGCAGTCAGAGATCAATATGCTCATGCATGTGGCCGAGGACTTCGGATTCAGGGTCAACACCTTCACCCATATCCTGGAAGGGTACAAGGTGGCGGACAAGATGGCCCGACACGGGGCCGGTGGCTCTTCCTTCTCGGATTGGTGGGCCTACAAGTTCGAGGTCTATGACGCCATTCCCTACAATGGGGCCCTGATGCATCAGGAAGGGGTGGTCACTGCCTTCAACAGCGATGATGCCGAGATGGCGCGTCGCCTGAACCAGGAAGCTGCCAAGGCGGTCCGGTATGGTGGTGTGTCGGAGGAAGAAGCCCTCAAGTTCGTCACCCTCAATCCGGCCAGGCTGCTGCATATCGACGATCGGGTGGGGAGTATCCAACCGGGGATGGATGCAGACCTGGTCATCTGGTCCGATCACCCCTTATCCGTCTATGCCCATGCCCAGGTCACCTTCCTGGATGGCATCATCATGGTGAATGAGGATCTGGACCGTCAGGCGAGGGAGGAGATCCGGCAGGTCAGGCAAAGGCTCATCCGGAAAATGAAGGCTGAGGGGGGCAGGAACAAACGACCACCGGGCCGAAAGACACCCCGCCTGTACCATTGTGATTCCGATTTTGATGAGATCTCCCAATGAACCACCGGACCTATCCTATGCATCGCATCATGACCTTCAGATACCTCTCCCTGGCCGTAATCTTCCTTCCCCTTGTTCTGGCAGCCCAACCGGCACCGGCGCCTCCGCAGAGTGAACCGATCGCCATCATCGGAGCCACGATCCACCTGGGAAACGGGCAGGAGATCGCCAATGGCGTCATCCTCTTCGAAGGGGGCAAGATCACCCTGGTGGACAGCAAGAACCGGACGACCGAGTGGCAGAAGGACCGATACCGCCAGATCATGGCAGAGGGTCAGCATGTCTACCCTGGCCTGATCGCCCTGAATACCACCCTGGGATTGAATGAGATCGAAGCCGTGCCGGCCACCCGGGATGCCAATGAGGTTGGCCCTGACAATTCCAACGCCCGCACGATCATCGCCTACGATGCTGACTCACAAGTGATCCCGACGGTCCGGACCAACGGGGTCCTGATGGCCCAGATCGTTCCGGGCAGCGGACGCTGGCCCGGCTTGAGCAGTGTGGTCCAACTCGATGCGTGGAACTGGGAAGACGCAGCCTATGCAACGGATGAAGGCGTTTTCCTGCGTTGGCCCGGGCCCTATGCACGCAGCGGCTGGTGGGCAGAACCAGGTACAACGACACGTAACAAGGAGTACCAGGATCAGATCGATGAGATCGACGTCTTTGTCCGGGAAGCAGCCGCCTATGCCCGGATGACCACTCTGAAGGAGAAGAACCTCCGCTTTGAAGGATTGAAGCCTGTCTTCTCAGGCCAGCGCAACCTCTACATAGCCGCCCAGGATGCACAAGCCATCCAGGATGCCGTGCTGTGGGCCGAATCATACGGGATCAAACCGGTGATCGTTGGTGCCAGGGACAGCTGGATGATCACTGATTTTCTCAACGACCACCGGGTATCTGTCGTGTTGATGGAGACCCATCGCCTGCCATCCAACCCGGAAGAAGACATCCTCCTGCCGTTCAAGACGCCATCCTTGTTGGCCGCAGCAGGGGTTCACTTTGCATTGGCGGTCGACGGCTTCTGGCAACAACGCAACCTGGCCTATCAGGCCGGGCAGGCCGCCGGATGGTTGACCAAAGGAGAGGCCCTGAAAGCGATCACCCTTTCACCGGCACAGATCCTCGGGCTGGATGACCGGATCGGTTCATTGGAAAAAGGGAAGGATGCCACATTGTTCATCTGCAAGGGGGATGTCCTGGACATGCGCAGCAGTGAAGTAGAGCAAGCCTTCATCCAGGGGAGGGAGATCAACCTGGACAACAAGCAGAAACAACTCTATCGGATGTATCGGGACAAATATGCCCGTTAGCCCGAGTCTTCCTTGAGGAATCGCCAGTCAAACCGTTCCCCTGGAGAAAAAAATTAAGGAGATCTCAGCTCCGATTACGCATGAGAAATCCGGATGATCTGAATTGACCTGCAACGAGTTGGGGCAACAGGAACTTGAGCTAAGGGAAAAACAGAGGATGACATCTGTATCCATTTTCCGTTCACAACAACCGGATTCACTGCGGTTGACCTTGCATCCCGGTGAAATATCCCTGAACTTTAGACACCCAACAAGACCCTGATGAAAGCCTTGACCCCTCTTTGCTTCCTCACGGTCCTCATGGCCCTGTCTTCCTGTGCCAAAGAGGACCTTGCTACCCCCATCGATTCCCTCATCTTCGGACACTTCTACGGTGAATGTACCGGCGAACGTTGTATCGAAACCTACAAGGTGGAAGACGACAAACTCTATGAAGATGTGCTGGATCGATATGCTGGTGGTGATCACCAGAACTTTGCCTTCCAACCACTGCCTGGCAATCTGTTGATGCAGATCCCTGACCTGGCTTCCCTCCTGCCCGGACAATTGTACCAGACCGACTCAACGATCGGCATACCGGATGCCGGCGATTGGGGTGGGATCTATGTTCAGGTTCGTCAACAAGGTGTCACCCGGTGGTGGTTGATTGACAAAGCCGAAGGAAACCTTCCCGACTGGCTCATCCCCTTCAAACAGGAGGTGGAGAATGCCATCGAAAAGCTGCCCTGATATCCAACCTTTCCGCTATCCATGAAAGAGGCCTGGTCGTTGACGACCAGGCCTCTTTTGGCTCGATGAACGAACTGATCTTATTTGCAGTTCTTGCTGGTCAGGTAGACATGCTGTTCGAAGTCGGCCCAGGCTGGCTTCTCACCGATCTCCTTCAAGGTGCTCGGGCACATCTTGTAGACCATCTTCACGCTTTCCCGATAGTTCTTTTTCTCCAGCTTGTAAGCCGGTTCATCGCCCGTCTTGATGAAATAGGACTTGTCATCACCGCCAGCCACGGTCATTGGTCCAACACCGATCGACATGGTCTCGCTGGCAAAGGGATCATGGTAGACCTTCATGTTGCTGGAGAAGGACGGATTCAGCAATTGCATGAGCATGACCATCTTCTTCTTCTTCAGGATGACCTCCGATTGCTCGAAATAGGCGTATCCATCGGCAATATGGGCCTGGTCATAGGAGTCATTGTCCCAGTTGCTGACATCCATGAGAAAGGCATAGTTGCTGACAAATGAGCTGAAACCACTCGGTGGCAGGTACATGTGACTGATCTGTTCGGGCTTCAGCTTGTGCTTCTTTTTGGATTCATCGCGGATCGTGATCTCCTCGATCAGGCCTTTCTTGCGGTCAATGTCCTGGATCTCACCCACCAGTTCCGTACCATCGGTCAGGGTAATGTAACTCGGCTTGTTGTCCGAAAACCGGTCAAAGGCCACCAGAAAACGCTGGGCGGATACTTGCATGGAGATCATGACCATCAGGGAGATGGTGAAGATTGCTTTCATAATCAGGGGTTTTTATGTGGTGAAAAAAATTAAGGTGAATCATTCGGCAGAAAACCGGATGGAGCTCATCATCGCTTCGACATCGCCAGTGCCCGTCGGACTGCCCGCAGGATAGATGGCCATCAGCTGGAAGATCTCCTGGCCTCGCTGGATCAGCATATTGCACCAGTAGGTAGGTGTACCATCCTTGAACATCTTCCCATCCTGGCGCATGGCCAGACCCTGGATATCCAGTGGAATGGCCGTGTTGTATGACTCGAACTCGGTAATGGCCGGATCATTCGTCATCTGCTCCACCACACTGGCAGCTGTCTGGGCCAGACTGACCGGTACTTTGGGCTTATACTCCATGATGTTCACGATCACCTGCAAGCCATTCTCAAAGACACCCGAATAGGTTTCCCGGCGTTGAATGAACGCGGCTGCCGATTCGGGTATGGATTCTTTGGTGGTAATGAAGGGTAGCGGTGTGGCCACATAGACCGGGTTGGTCCCGTACCCCTTGGATTCCCATCCACTGCGATCGATGGTATCGAGGATCGGTGGAGGGTAGTCATGCATGACCATGGAATCCTGTGCAGGCGTCCCTTCCTGATCCTGAGGAGCAGGAGGGGTATCCTGCTGACATCCCATGGACAGTAATAGAAGGAATGACAGCACCGACAGGAAAAATGTCTTCATAGGTAAGTTGTTCAACATCATTTTGATCATGCAATCCACCAGATCACCCGCCCAACTGCAGGGAACTCATCATGGCTTCCACATCCCCCTGACCCAGCCGATATGTCTCCGGATAGATGGTCATGACCTGGTAGACCACCTGTCCTCGGTTGACGAGGGTATTGCACCAGTAATGGATCAACCCGTCGCGAAACAGCTGACCATCCTGCCGGAGGGCGGAAGCCCCGGAAATCGTCTTGGAGGAACGTGTTGATTCAAAGTTAGACACGGCGACATCCGTTCGCATCTGCTCTTCAGCACTGGTCGCTATGGCATCCAGGTCGACCTTCACACCCGGGGTGTACTCGATGATATTCACGATCATTTCCAGGTCATCGCCGTGGACGCCGGAATAGGTCTGGTTCAGGACCACAAACTTTTTCGCATTCTCAGGCACCTCGTTGCTGACATTCACCAGCGGCTTGGGAACGGCTACATAGATCGGGTAATTGCCAAACTCCCTGACGGTCCAACCGGTCCGATCCAGGCTATCCTGCACAGGAGGTGGAAAGGTGGCCTGGATGGAAGCAGATTCCGTACCTGATTGAGTGGTCTCAGAACCGGCCTGGTCCTGCCCACACGCCATCAGACCACTGATCACGAGCAGCAGCAATGCTGGGAAACTACGCCATATGTCCATCATCTTCCGGGGGTTTATCGACCGGCATCATCACAACGGCCGGGGAGGTGTGTCAAAGGGCATCACTCGTCTGTCCGAATGACTTTACAAAAGTGCAGCATTTGATTGGAGATCGGAAATTTCAGGTATCCTGAAAAGGGAAAAAAGGGCTTGGCCCCCAGAAAGAAAAAGTGGTGACCCCGGCAGGACTCGAACCTGCAACCTTCAGAACCGGAATCTGACGTTCTATCCAATTGAACTACGGAGCCGAAATGGAGGTCAAAAGTAATAACTTCCCACGATTGGGCGCATATTCTCTTCTCCGGAAAAAAATTCCCCGGTCTGTCCAGAACAGGCCGGGGATCGGTTGGGAACGATAGAATCTTGATCAGGCTTCAACAGCAAGGGCCGCACTGTAGGCCAGAATATTCTCCAGGGTGCGGTCAGCAGGGCTGAAGGTCACCCCGGGCAATGCCCGCTTGGCGAATCTGAGGGCCTCCAGCTCTTCCCGGAGTAATGTGTCGATCGCAAGATCCTGTTGGATTGCCCGGGTCTCTTCGGGATTGGTTTCCCGATACAAAAAGGCAATCAAAGAACATGGTGTCGATGTGTTCGTCATAGGCATCTGAAAAGATTGAAGTGACGTAATGGTGAATCCGGATTAATAACCATCTGAAATGCCGGATTATTGTCTCCAACCATCAATTTTAATCTCCCGGTGGCCCACGGAACAAAAAAATCCCCGTCTGCTGCAGACGGGGACCACAAAACGAAAAACCAACTATAAAACAACCAAACCGTGTTGTATCGTTGTCAGCGCATACGAACGCTCATGCGGCGATAGTTGCCTTCCCGAAGGACATTCATCTGGACAACCTCTCCGGGCTTGACCTGACCGGTATGCTCCAACAGTTCCGGAGCACTTTTCACCGGATAGCCATTCACCTCCACGATCACATCGAAGGGCTTCAGGCCGGCCATCTCCGCCGCGCCACCTTCTTCCAGCTGTTCAACCACCAGTCCCTGTGAAACGGGCAACCCCAACTCCTGGGCCAGACCACCGTCCAGCTCTACCACGCTCAATCCCATCTTGCCACGCTGGTAATACCCGTAACTGATGATATCCTCCGCGATCCGACGCACCATATTGCTGGGAATGGCAAAGGAGTAACCCGTGTAGTAGCCGGTACGGGTAGCAATGGCCGTATTGATCCCCAGCAACTCGCCATCGATATTGACCAGGGCACCGCCACTGTTCCCGGGGTTGACAGCCGCATCTGTCTGGATGAACGCCTCCATGGCATCCGCTGTCTTGATGATATTGATATCGCGCCCCCGGGCACTGATGATCCCTGCCGTCACCGTCGAGTTCAGGTCGAAAGGATTGCCCACAGCCATCACCCACTCACCGACCTGGGCCTTGTCGGAATCCGCCATCTGCAAGGTCGGTAGGCCGCTGGCCTCGATCCGGAGAACGGCCAGGTCGGTTTTCGGATCGGTACCGATCAACTGTGCCGAAAAGGTGCGATTGTCGTACAGGGTCACCTCGAACTGATCCGCGAACTCGACGACATGGTTATTGGTGACGATATACCCGTCATGGGAAAAGATCACTCCGGATCCTGAGCCTTCCAGTCGTTGGATCCGCTGGCGCTGTTGGGGAAAACCGAAAAAGAAATCATCTTCCAGGAATCCCCACGGATTGTTCAGTTGTTGCTGGCGGCGACGCGCCTGGGCCTTCTCGTCGGATTCGAAGGCCCGGATATGAACAACCACGGGCATGGACAAAGCGGCTGCCTGGACAAAATCCTGGGATGCAGCGTTTCGCCATCCCACGTCGTTCACATACTGAACCGGAGGTTCAGGTGAAATGTTGGCCTGTCGAACAAGGGCCAATGTGATCAATGCACCGGTAGCACCCGCAAGGATGTAGGATAGAAAAGGCAGTAGACGAAGCTTCATAAACAGGGCAATCTGTCCTACAAATAACGAGAATAAAACGCCTGATGAAACATGCACTTTCAGCGCCATTTCACTTTAACAGGAAATTAACAGCGTTGACTGCTGCAGAGGCTCTCCATGCTCTATCTCCGGAAAACGACCTGGAAGCCGCCCTGGTCAACACGCCGGTTTTCCTGCGTGGACTGGCCTGGGGACAACCGCGGCCAGGACATCCCGAAGGGGCAGTGCTCTATCATATCCAGGAGGTTCTGGCCAATCTGGATGCCCAGGAGCTTCCTCCGGCGCAGCGGGAGGAGCTGCGACTGGTCGCCCTGACCCATGACACCTTCAAGGTGGAGGAGGACCGCCTCAGCCGGATGCACCAGCGGATCCATCATGGCCAATTGTCCGCCAGCTTTCTCGCCGACTGGCCGGTTAGTGACCAGGTCCGGCAGATCGTTCGCTGGCATGACGAGGCCTACTACAGCTGGCGGATGGTGCAGATGGGCATGCCCCACGAAGGCCTTCATCGGATCCAGACACTCTTTCAGCGTCTGTCGCCGTGGTGGTCTGGCTTCCTGTCCTTCTTCCGTGCAGATACCCTGACCGGCGACAAGGATCCCGCTCCGCTTGCATGGCTGGATGACCTGATGCCCCTGGTGATCGACCGATCACAGGCGGCTTTGATCCAGGAATAATCTTCTCAGGGGTTACTCGCCCTGGACATCCACCCGGATGCGCTCATCCCGGTTGGCCAGTTCCCAGCTGGTATAGAACACCAGCTTGCCGATCTTGGCCATGGCCTCGAAGTCGATCTTCTCGATGGTATCCGAAGGTCGGTGATAGTCCTCATGACTGCCATTGAAGTAGAAAATGGCCGGTACGCCGCGCTCGGCAAAATTGTAGTGGTCCGAACGCTGATAGTAGCGGTTGGGATCATCCTTGGCATTGTAGGTATAATCCAGTTCCAGCTTCATCGTCCGGGCATTGGCCTCCTCATTGATGCGATGCAGGTCCGTGCTGAGCCGGTCTGATCCGATCACATAGATGTAATCCGGATTGCCTTCGTGTTTCTTGTCCACCCGTCCCACCATGTCGACATTGACATTGACGACGGTGTTTTCCAGAGGGAATACCGGGTTCTCGGCGTAGTATTCCGAGCCGAGCAACCCTTTCTCTTCCCCCGTGACCAGCATACACAGGACGCTTCGCCGCGGGCCCACACCTTTCTGCTTGGCCAGGGCAAATGCCTGGGCAATGTCCAGCACGGTACTGGTCCCGGACCCATTGTCATTGGCGCCGTTGAAGATATCATCTCCGCGCTTGCCCAGGTGATCGAAATGAGCCGTGATCACCACAAGCTCATCCTTCAAGGCCGGATCGATCCCCTCGATATAGCCCAGCACATTCGATCCGGTGATCCTCTGCCGGTCCATGCGGGCTGTCAGCGTGAACGGAGTGGTCAGGACCACCGACTTTGGACGCTTGCCTTTATTGATGCGATCCCGGGCCGCAATGACCTCCTTGACCTGCCCACCCATCAGCTCACGGGCCATGGTGGAGGAAAGGATCACCAGGGCCGGACCCTCACTCCCTTCCCCGGCAGGTCCGAGGGTAATGCTCGGACCCACATTGAACCGTCGGGTCTGACCGGTCAACTGCTTGAAATCGTTGGCGATCATCATCACCACGGCAACGCCCTGTTCAGTGGCGGCCTCCATCTTCTTCCGCCAGCTGTTGCCCCATTCACTGGGCTCCTTCGTTCCTGTGATGCAATAGGTACCCTTCCCATTCACCGGCTCTCCCTCATAGATCAGTATGGCCTTGCCCCGAACATCCAGATCCTTGTAGTCATTGTGTTTGGGGTCCATGATCCCATATCCGGCAAAGATGATCTCCGGCAAGGCAAACACTTCCTGCCGGGTGGCATACCGCTTCATGCACAGGAAGTCCCATCCCTGCTTATAGGTCTTCTCCCCTGCTTGTACGGACACCTCCCCCCAATCGGTGCGGGTGAACTCTACATCCTGATAGTAGGAGCCATCCTGACGGTAGGGGGGAATGCCGAAACTGTTGAACTGGGAAGCGATGAACTGGGCAGCCTTCTCATTCCCCTCTGTTCCCGTTTCCCGTCCTTCCAATTGATCGCTGGCCAACACGCTGAGATACATCCGCAGGTCCTGGGGAGTGATCGATCCGGCAAAGTCGTCAACTGTATAGGTGGATGACTGCCCGGAGAGGGCTGTAACAAAGCAAGCCCCGATGAGGAGCAGCAGGAAACGACAATGTTTCATCATGTCCATTCGATTAACAGGCGATCTTGTCTGCCCGGCGTGCATGTCGACCTCCTTCAAATGGGGTGGCGATGAAGGTCCGCACCATGGCACGCGCACGGCGCAGTGAAATAAACCGTGCGGGCAAGGCCAGCACATTGGCGTTGTTATGCTCCCGCCCCAGGCGGGCGATCTCCTCGGTCCAGGCCAGTGCAGCCCGCACGCCAGGATGCTTGTTGGCACTCATGGCCACGCCATTCCCACTGCCACAGATCACAATGCCCAGGTCGGCCTGACCCGATTCCACCAGGCGAGCAACGGCATGGGCAAAATCGGGGTAATCCACCGATTCCGGACCATTCGTCCCCTGGTCCAGAACCTCATGGCCTGCTTTGCGGAGCATATCGACGATCGAATCCTTGTATGTGTAACCGGCATGGTCACAGCCTATCGCAATGGTCATTGGATCTCAGGTTTAGCGTACGGGGCAAAGAGGGTGGTCAATTCGGATTCGAACGCTTCATCCTTGGCCTGCTTGACAATGCTGATCAGGTCGTCCTTGGTCCGGTCGGTCAGCGCAAACTCCTGGGAGAATCCGCTTTCCATCTCGTCCATGCTCAGGGAGTAATAGAATTTCAGCCAATCGGCCGTCTCCCTGGCCAGGATCTCCAGGTGTGGCTTGGCCTCTTCGTAGGCATCCGCCTGGATGTAGACCATGATCAATGGCAGGATATTGTAATCGTAGGGGAAGTTCATGTGGGGGAATGCCTTGAAGTAGGTATTCATCAATTCCACCGCCTTCTCCTTCTGACCTTCCCGGACAAATTCCCTCGCCGCCCGCAGGATCACATACCGCTGCGACTGGATACTGGGCTGGTAGCTTTGATCCACAAAGAGGCGCTCCTTGTCAAAATTGCCCCAGCGCCACTTGGTGGTCACATTCTCCAGCAATTTGTCGGCATCCACGCGGCCACTGCCGATGATCCCGAAACTGGGTTCTCCCTCGCTTCTCACCGGCGTGATCCGAAGGGCCAGGCCTTCCAGCGACATATAGGGTTGCAGGCCCAGCAGCTTGTCCGGCTGGCAGGTCACGGCAAAATAGATCGGGCGTTCATTGATGTTGGAGGCGATAATGTCCATCACCGCCAGTTCATCCTTGATGATGCTGTTGCCCTCCAGCTTGAAGGGAAGACGGGTCAGGAGATTTCCGGTATCCGATGCCCCCAGGACTCCATTGGCGGCCATCTGGTCGGGGTTGACGCTGATATAGAGGTTTCTGGCCGGGACATAGGAGTCCAGACTTCTGCCCCCGCCGATCGGAAAGGGATGATCCTCCGCGATGAATCGCAGGGCATCCAGGGCATCCATCTCCCGGTTGTCCGCCTGCTGGGGGATGGGCAACTGGATCCGCTTCATCCCGCGTAGGGCCTCACTGGGTATGGTCATCTTGACCGCCGGCGAATCATTGATCTTTCGACGGAGGTTGTTGATGTACCAATCCACGGCGATGAGGCTGAGGTTGGCAACACGCACGTCCCGTCGGATCCCTTCCACCTCCTGAGCATACCAGAGCGGGTAGGTATCGTTGTCACCATAGGTAAAGATGATGGCGTTGGGTTCGCAGGAGTTCAGGAAGTTGCTGGCATAATCCCGCGAGGCTTTGTGATGGGCGCGTCCCAGGTCATCAAAATTCTGGAAGCCCATGATGACCGGAGCGGACAGGACCACCAGGGCCGCCAGGGCGGCTGCCGGTACTTTGGGGACACTGACCTTGTCGCGCAAAATGCGGAAGAGGGCCAGCACGCCCATCCCGATCCAGATGGTGAAGGTGAAGATCGACCCGGCCAGGACATAGTCCCGCTCCCGCGGCTCCCGCGGGGGCTGGTTGGAGTAGAGAATGATCCCCAGGCCCGTCATCAGGAACAGGATGAGGATGGCGTTGAACTCATGCGTGGATTTTCGGGCGTGGAAGAACAATCCCAGCAGTCCGAAGATCAATGGCAGGAAGAAGTAGGTGTTCCTGGACAGGTCATTCTTGACCACTTCCGGCAATTCGGACTGGTTGTACAGTCGGGCTCCGTCAATGAAGGAGATCCCGCTCAGCCAGTGACCACTGCGGGGATCCCAGGAATAGATCCCCTGCTCGGCATTCTGCCGGCCCACGAAATTCCAGAAGAAATACCGCCAGTACATCCAGTTGATCTGGTAGCTGACGAAGAACTTCAGGTTGTCCACCATGGTGGGTGTCCCCTTCTTATCGCCCAGCCATTGGCGGTACAGGTCCGGACGCGGTGCATTGTAGTCACCGATCCGTGGGAAGAGCATCTTGTCGGCATCCCTGAACTGGTAACTCACCTTCTGGTCGACCACTTCGTAGCGGTCGTCCACCCGGCCATATCGATCCGATGTTTCCGAACCGACCACCTTGGCATCAAAATGAGGCCCTCTCACCAGGGCGCGCTCTCCGTACTGCTCGCGGTTGAGATAGGGCACCAGTCGCATGGCATCGTATGGCGCGTTCATGTTGACCGGTGGGTTGGCATTGGCCCGGATGACCACCATGCCCAGGATGGAGTAACCGATCAGGATGAGGGATGCGGCAATGAAGATGTTCTGGATCAACTGGTCCCTCCGGCGATGGGCCCATCGAAGGCCGAGGAAGAGCCCGCCTCCCAGCACGAGGATCAGGGGGATCAATCCTGTATGGAAGGGAAGCCCGAAGCTGTTCACCATGACCAACTCGAAAAAGGCCCAGAGGGAGGGAATCCCCGGAATGACCAGGGCGAGCATGAAACCGATGAACAGGAGGCCACCACCGGCAGCGATCACCGCTCCCCGCAAATTGGGAGAGGCAACCTTCTTGTAGTAATAGAGCATCCCCAAGGCAGGAAAGGTCAGCAGGCTGAGCAAGTGTACCCCGACGGAGAGGGCCGCTGCGAAAATGCAGAAGATCAGCCAGCGGTCACTTTCCTTGTCATCGGGCAGGTTGTACCACTTGACGCCCGCCCAGACCACCAGGGTGGTGAAAAAGGTGGACATGGCATATACTTCCCCTTCCACTGCAGAGAACCAGATGGAGGTGGCAAATGCCGTCGACAGACCGGCAGCGATCCCGGCACCGGCCAGGGCGATCTCCTGGGCCTGGTCAGGCTCGTTCTCCCGGCCCACCAGGGCGATCCGTCCAAGGATCACCGTGATCCAGCAGACGAACATGGCGGCGAAGGCCGTGCACAACCCCGACATCAGGTTGACCGCAAAGGCAATATCCTCCGGATTGTCGGACAACATTTCCGCGACCAGTGTGAACATCCGGCCGACCAGCAGGAAGATGGGCGCCCCTGGTGGGTGGACCACCTGAAGCTTGTAGGCACCCAGGATGAACTCGCCACAGTCCCACAGACTGCCGGTTCGCTCCACCGAGTAGAAATAGACGATTGCGGAAATGGCGAAAACGAGCCAACCGGACAGGTTATTCCAACGCTTGAATGTCATCTTTCAGGGGAAATTTGTGATTTCACAAGGGCAGTAAAAGTACGTAAATATCCATAGTGCATCCGGTCAGATCGGATGCAGTGCCGGGGAATTGATACTTTTGGACAAACGCAGGAAGCATGATGAAATTATTATTGATGGTTTTGGTCGGATATATCGCCTATCGGATGTTCTTCATGCCCCGTCCGCCACTGCCGCCCAATGGCCCTCAATCCAATCAGAAGGACAATCTGGGGGAATACACCGATTATGAAGAAGTCAAATGAAGCCGGCGGGGAACTACCCCGTCCCAGCGAGCTGGTCCTGTACAAGTGCAATGCGTTCTGGATCTGTATCAAACCCGCCGGCATGCCGGTCCTGCCTGACAAAACAGGTGATCCCTCCCTCCTGGACCTCATGGTCAAATATGGTCATCACCGCTTCTATCCCGTCCATCGGCTGGACCGGCCGGTCAGCGGACTGGTGATCCTGGCCTGCAGCAAGCCGGTCGCCGCTGAATTTTCCAAACTGTTCAAGGCAGGAAAGGTCGAAAAGACCTACCTCGCCGTTACCGCTGACATGCCGGATCCTCCGGAAGGGCGTCTGGAAGACAACCTGGTCACGGCCGAAAAGGTCAACAAGGCCTTCATCGCCGATGACGATGATGAAAAGGGATTGAAAGCATCCCTGACCTATGCCTATCTGGGCAGCAGCGACCGGTATCACCTCCTGCGCATCCAGACAGACAGCGGTCGTTTTCACCAGATCCGGGCCCAACTGGCCGGAGCGGGTTGGCCGATCAAGGGTGATGTCAAATACGGTTCCCGGCGGGGCAACCGGGACCGGAGTATCCACCTCCACGCCTGCAAGTTGCAATTCCCCCATCCGGTCAGTGGTGAACTTTGCCACTACGAGGCCCCGCCGCCGGATCAGGATCCGGTTTGGGGGGCATTGGCCAGCGCTTTGTCCGCGGATTGAAACCCGCCTGGTCCGCCCATGGTTCCCACCCACAGGGTGCCAACGGTGGCAACCACCGCTATGGCGCCAATGACATTCCATAACGTTCGAAACCCCCAGTGATCAGCGATCTGCAGTCCCACCATCGGGGCCAGGATGGTGGTGATCCCGAATCCCATGGTGTAATAGGCCATGTATCGCCCCCGGGTCTTTCCAGTGGCCCGACCCATCGCATAGCTGTTGGCGAACGGGAAATTGAGCATCTCGCCGATGGTCAGCAGGACCATGCAGACCACGGCCAGTCCCGCCCAGGAGGGATGCAGGTTCAGGACGAAATAGGCCAGACCGATGATGATCGAGCCAATGCTCATCAGCCATAATTTGTGATACCGTCCTTCCAGGACGTAGACCAGGGTCACCTCGGCCAGACCAATGGCCAGGCCATTGAGGGCAAGCAATAGTCCGATGCGGTCCTCATGCATGCCCAGCTGGGTCTTGAAATAGACGGGCAAGGTGTGGATGAATTGCATGAAGCAAATGGCCACCAGGATCATCATGACCAGGAAGATCAGGAAGGGCATATCCCGATGGGGCAGGGTATGCACGGCATCCTCCGGGTCTGCCTCACTGGACTGGTGGCTGGCCTTGCGGGGTGGCAGAAAGACCCGCATGACCAGGGCGGCGATGATGCAGGTCAGTCCGTCCGCCAGGAAGAGGAAGGAATAGCCGATATGGGCAGCCAGGAAACCGCCGATGGCCGGGCCAACCGACCAACCCAGATTGATCGCCATCCGTACCAGGGAGATGGATCGGGTCAGATTCTGGGGTTTGCTGTAGGCGGCGACGGCGACAAAATTCGCCGGGCGAAAGGCATCGGCAATCGAGCTGAGCACGAATACGCCGATGGCCAGGGCGACCAGGGACTTCAGGAACATCAATGCAATGAAGACGAATCCGCTGAGGAAGAGAGACCAGAATTGTACCTTGTAAAACCCGATCGTATCCGTCAGTTTCCCCCCGATCCAGGCACCCAGGAGAGACCCCAACCCGAAAGCACCCATCACCCAGCCGGCCTGCTGCAGGGTGAATTGCCGGTCTACGGTCAGGTACACCGTCATGAACGGAATGACCATGGTGCCACTCCGGTTGATGAAGGTGACCAACGCCAGCAACCAGACATTCGCCGACAAACCGCGAAAGGCATTGTAGAAGACCCGAAGAGGTGTACGTTGCAAGAGACCGAACATCGTCGGCAAAGGTAGCCGTTTGAGAATGATGTGGGGGGGTCTGGTTCCTTGTTCCTTCGTTCCTTGTTCCAGGTTTATATGATTGCATGGAACGTGAAACGTTCAAGGCAACCCCGAGTACTCGGGGGGGCTGCCAGTTTAACGTTCAAGGTGATTTACGTTGAACATTGAATTCGTTCTTGACAAAATGACTCCCAAAATTACCCACTTGGCCTCGAGTTCGTGGTCAAGTAGCCCCGGGTTTTAACCCGGGGTTTACGGGATTTCCCTCTTTAGTTTTGGCGGCATTTTTGCCCCGCAAAAATGATGACAAAACACCCCTGGATGGTGACTTTGCTTTCACCTGTTTGCCGATCACTGGATCCCCTTTGTAGGATGCCCCCGCCCCCAGTCCGACATAGGAGTGTCTTGCTGGCTTCTCCTTTGCAAGGAGAGGGAGCTGCGGATGGTAGTGGCTCAGGCCACGGGGAGAGGTGTTGGGTATTGGGTGTTGGGTAAAGGGTAAAGGGTAAAGGGCAAAGGGCAAAGGGTAAAGGGCAAAGGGCAAAGGGCAAAGGGCAAAGGGTAAAGGGTAAAGGGTAAAGGGTAAAGGGTAAAGGGTAAATCAATAAGGTGAATTCCCCCGGGCTAAAGCCCGGGGGAATTGGTCAGCCATCTACTTTCTCCAAACCATGGAAGGAAGGACCCTGTAGGGGTCCAACATGTATAGACCCGGGCTTCAGCCCGGGGTTTACGAGTGCAAACCCTTCGTTTTGGCGGCATTTTTGCCCCGCAAAAATGATGACAAAACACCCCTGGACGGGGACATTGCATTCACCTGTTTGCCGAATAGTTAGCTCCCTTTACCCTTCGCCGTATACCCTTGACCATACCCCGAATTCCCGCAAACAACAAAGGGCCGCTCCGAGTCACGGAGCAGCCCTTCGCACTATTCTGTGGAGTTTCAGCTTAGTGCTGGACCACCAGTTTGCGGGTCACGAAACCGTCACCAACGGCGATACGCAGGGAATATACCCCATTGCTGAGGGTATTGGTCTGCAGGGGTAGCCATTGCTGGCCACTCATCGTGCCATAATTCTGCGTGGCGACCATGCGGCCCATCAGGTCGAACACCTGGACCTGTATCGCCTGGGCATCCGTCAGTTGGACAGCCAGGGTCACCTGATCGCCAGCCGGATTCGGATAGACATCCAGGGATTGCAGGGCGATCGGATCATCATTCGAAGAAGCCAGGCCATTGGCGATCGCCTCGTCAAAGGTGAAATCGTTGGCGTTGTTGATGGATCCGTTCGGGGCGATCAACATGCTGACGATGTGCATGTTGTCGGTCTTCATGCCGGCCGGAACGGTCCAGGTAAATGTCGCAATATGCGTTTCACCCATGGAGACCACACCGGGCAGGCTGCCGGCCAGGCCACCCCATCCGGCCAGGATGGCGCGGGCGACGTGATCGTAGACCATCTGGGCAGCTGGTACAGGGTTGGGAAGCAATTCATACCCGCCCATTTCACCATTTCCACCACCAGAGTAGTAGTTCGACTGGTTGTATGCCGCGGTGGTTCCGGTGACACCATCTTCCGTCACGACCATATTCAGGCGCCAGTCGCCCGAGATATCCCCGAGGAACTCCGCACTCACCGTCATGGTCAACAAACCTGTATTGGCATCATATTCGGCGCCGTTGAGCAACTTGGCTTTGGCCGGGATGACCACCCGGGTAAAGAGACTGTTCTCCAAAGCCGCAGGGTTGATCACCGAAGCGCGATCAACAATGGCACCGGGATATCCCGTAAATCCGGGGAAGCTGCCAACGCCTGCATCATAGGTCGACACCACCATGGGATCGCCATTGTGCACGGCAATGGGGACAAAGTACTCCGGATAATCATGGGCCATGGAATCCATGAACACCGCACCACGAGGACACCATCCACACCAGGTACCGGTACCTTCCTCGGCAACCACTTTGCGGTCAGGGGCCGGTACGATCCCGGTCACCGTCACATTCCGAACGTCATTCTTATCGTTTTCGTCGGCTGCGCCATTGATATTCGTCAGGGTCACCGTCACATTTGTAGCCCCCTGCTGGGCCAGCAACTTCTTGGAGTGTGTAAAGGAGTGTGACTCCAGGCTGTTGAGATTGAGACCGGTCAGGTTGTCCGTGTATTCATTCGTACCATCCGTCCAGGTCACGTCCACGCTGTTGATCGGGGTGATCCCCAGGTTCTTCAGGGTCAGCTTGAGTGCTTGTGAAGAACCGGCAATGGTCGTGTTCTTGGTGACCAGGGAAAACAGGGACAGGTCGAGGGTCGGCTGAACGAAAGGCTCATATTCGAAGTATACATCATCCACATAGAAGGTCGACTGACCGGCACTGTTCAATGGAAAGATGTCGATGGAGGCGATGCTGTTGTTGGTATTGGAATAGCTGCCAATGGAGTTGCCATCCACAAACACTTCCCAGACGTTGTTGGTCAGATCGATCTTGAACTCCAGATTGAACCAGGTCTCCGGAACGTAATTCGTCATGAGCTGAACCGTACCTCCGGTCTCGACCCGTATCGTACCATCCTGGGTGAAAAATACATCCGTTGCCCAGATCTGGCCGATGGTTGCCGTGGCCTGGAAGTTGAAGTAGGCCCCTTTACCGGAAGCGATCCACATCTGCATCCCGTAGTTGAAGTTCCCATCCGTGTATTTCTGGCCGAAGGGCAGGACCAGGTCGGTCGGGCCACCGGTCGTCACGGTACTGACCAGCTTTACGGATTTGGTACCGCTATATGCCTGCTCGGTGGAGATCTTGGCATCTTCCGTAGAGCCGGGCTTGTTGCTCCAGGTTGTCCAAACCGTCGAGGATTGGGCCAGCCAGGCCCCGTCATAGTAGGATTCAAAGTCATCCGAAAAGTCCTGGGCAAGCACTACGCCGGACAGAACGGTGAACAGGGATAGAATGAGTATACGTGTCTTCATAAAATGGGGTTTGATGAATGGGTTAACTACCAAAAATAACAAAAACTTCATAAGTAGCTGCATATGAGAGGTGGAGGAGGTTATGCCTGCCTCGCCGGTAGGCGGGAGGTTATGAGGAAAATATTGACGATGGACATTCTGGGGTCTAATGATCACATCTGATACCAATGAGGTTCAGCGTACCTTTGGTGAAAGGCTTAGAGAACAACTTGCTGAAATCAGACAAGAACCCTGGAGGGGTGACGTTGTGAAAGCTATTCGCCGTTCGCCATTCGCGGTTCGCAATTTGTCAATGCCTGATAAGTGTTGACCTTCGAAATATCGAATTCCTGGCTGCCGCAGGCAGTAACTCAATCCTGACTGCAGAAGGCAATATCGAAATAACTTTTCTCATAACTTCCTCGACGCCTTCATGAGCAGGCATCTCTCGAAATTGCTCAATACCACTTCTACTCACTCCACCATCACTCTACCACTGGCGTAGCGGCCTTGTGGGTCATAGAGATTGAGGAAATAGAGACCGGGTGTCCATCCGGTACTGGTGACATTCATTGTCTCGCCTGTCCAGGGTAAACGTGCCACTTCCCGACCAGAGATATCAATCACCGAAAGAGTGCTACCCAAACCAAAATCCGGAAGCATGACCTGAAACTGCCCACGGGCAGGGTTTGGACTCACCTCCAGCAGGCGGACCTCTGCTTGAACTGGCAGGAAGAAGGAAGTGGACAAAGTACTGTCACATACCGGCCCGGTATCCAGACGATAGTTGACCTTATTGGGGAGGCATTGGCCGTTCACGGCTGGAAGTTGAACGGCTCTTTGTTCAAATCCACAAGCTGTGCCAGGCAGGTCTGGATGATGGATAACATGCAGGAAGGGTGTCGTGCCATCCGTACTCATGTAGATCTTGCAATCCGGTCCAATCACCATGTACTGAAAACCGGTGCTGAAAAAATCCTTCCATAGAAAACCATCATAGTCGGCGATCAAGGTGGCCCCATCTTGAAGCTCAGGTGCCCAGGTGTCGACCTGCCAGAGATGCCAGGTATTGTCAATGTAGATGAATCTGGAATCCGGTGAAAATTCACCACTGGCGACAAATGTATGGGTACTATCCGGGATCAGCCATTGGCGGGTATTAGATAACATCCCGGTCTCACGATCAAAATCCCACAGCAGAATCCCTTGCTCGCGGCTGAATCGAGCCAGCTTGGTCCCATCCGGACTGAATTTGAGAACGGTGCCCCCTCCAAACGGGACGATAGGCCCGATGGCCTGTGTGTCAACCAAACTGATGGTATCTGCCTGAACAAGAAATTTGAAATAGGTATTGGTAAGATATTGTGGAAAAAACAACCACCAGTCTGTACCATTGGCATGTTTGACAGCATGCATTTCGCAGTCCTTAACTTGACCGTTGAATATGAGAGTGTTCTTTTCTTTTACCAGACCATTAGCGAGGTCGGAAAAATTTATTGTACTGCTATATATTTTATCTATCCAGTAAGTTGATTGCTTAGTGATGGTGTCTTTGGCATGAATGAGATACACCTCGTCAGGATGTCCAGGGCGGGGGAGGAAAAGAGCAGAATTATTAATTGGATAATAAGTTACACCAAAAAAGTTTGTACAATATTGGGACCATGTTTTTCCAAAATTGATGCTGTCCCCATTGATCATTTGTTCAAACTGCCTGTTGAAAATACGGCATCCATCAGTATAGGCCAACAATTCTCCTGTTTCAGGATCTGAAATGGAGGCGTTGGTGAGGAGCATTGAGCCTGATCCATTTAAATAGTACGATTGGGGAATGCCTTCGTCAAATTGAATGTGGGAGAAGCCAATATTTGAATCCGGATCAAATCCACCACCAGGTTCATATCCTAATAACCACGTATAGTCGCTCTTTTGTGTAAAAGCAGAGGTAGCCAAGAGCCAAAAAAGGAGAATGGAGAAAGATCTTTTCATGGTACCAAACAAGATAGAGAGTATTCCGATTCCATGTGATTAGTTCTCACAAGTGGTATTGGCCAGTAGCTGTCAGAATCACGGATTTATAACGATGAAGGGATGACACGGATGAAGTATGGGAATATGTCGAATTGCTGTCCATTCTCTCGGCAGCATGTTGCAAAATCTCCGAAATATCCAAATAACGAGACACCTCCTCATTCCTCTCGCCTCGGTGGACAAGCACCTCTGAAAGGGGTAAAAGGTAAATGGCGAAAGGTAAAAGGGCAAAACACTTTTCGCCACCTATGCCACTAAGTGTTTCGCAATTTGTTAATGCCTGATGAGTGTTAACTTTCGAAATATCGAAATCCTGGCTGCCGCAGGCAGTAACCATATCGAAATAACTTTTCTCATAACTTCCTCGACGCCTCCATGAGCAGGCATCCATCGAAATAGATCAATACCACCTCCACTCACTCCATCACCACCACCCGGCTCGTCGCCACGGTCTGCTGATCTGAAACCAACTGTATGATATAGGTCCCATTCGGTACGTTGGATGTATCCCAGGTGTGGAGGTAGGCATAGGGCGGATATCGGTGCCGATGCACCTCCCGGCCCAGGGCATCATGGATGACCAGCTCGGTATCCTGGCGGCCATAGTCGGGTAGGGTGATCTCCACCTGTACGGGACCGGAAGCCGGATTGGGGTATACAGTCAACTCAAATCGTGATACACCAGGGGTACTAATTGAGGTACTAATGGTATCACACCCACTACCTGTCAATGGGCCAAGCCGATAGTTAGGGTAATAACCCGAATACAAATAATAGGGGACGCCAAGACAAGATGGCAGATTATCACTTGCCAGGCAGAAATCACAGGCCAGCCCCTTTTCATCAGGAAAGTTGATGACATTGTGGTTGTGTCGAAACAGATTATAAATCTTTCCATCTGGACCTTGAGAAAATGCAGTCCAACCACCAAAACCCGTTGTCGGTGTCTGATCGATATCCAGAAAAATTGAGGGCCCGGATAATTTCACTCTCGAATTGGTGACATTTTCTGCTTCTAAATCCCATTGAGAAAAATCACCATCGCCCACGCCATAAAGAAATCTGCCTGAAGGAGAAAAAATATAATCTTCATAGGGAAGCGAATATAGAATTGAATCACCTCCAGCATTATATTTAATAGCCTTAGAATAACCAAAATGAAAGGTATCAATCAATGTAATGCTTCCAGTACATCGATCAAAGTCCATTAATTTGGTATTAACCCCAATATAATCAAGAATTTTATCCCCCGTATAAGAGGCATCTAATAGGCAGGTTGAAGACCATACAGAATCTTGAAACGACAATTCAGAAATACTTAATCCAGGAATAATACTATTTATTTCTGCCATAACAGAATCTCTTGAAAGCAGGATGGATTTATATTGAAGTCCACTATGTTTTCGCATAACTATCCACCAATCTCTGCCATTCCCATGCTGTATAATCGTAAATCCCCTGCCAAATTCTTCTTCATTAAAATATCTATTTTTATAAACGACTTTGCCTTTGCCTCCATTTGCTGACATGTCAATTTTACTGATCTGCATTTTATCAATATAATACATATTGGCATCCCACTCAGTCCTCATAAAAGCATGAATGAGATAATAAACATGTTCGTCATAACCATCCGGAATGACCATAAAGGAGTAAAGAAAATATGGTCTGTTTTCAACCGTATCTCCAGTAAAGGCATTAAAGTCATCATAAAATGATCCTTCATTAAAACCCTTGCCACCCTCCATGATGGAATGATCCCATGATGCGACAACATTGCCATTCGTATAAAATTGCAACTCTCCTGCTTTATTACTTATAGCAAAGTCGCTTTCGTGGACATACAAATTCAATTCAAAGGTATCATAGGAAATACTACTTGGATCGAATTTCATGATCACCCCTGTATTCAAGCCAGTAGCTCGATGACCACCAAGCCAGTTATAGTCATGTTTTTGACTATAACCTGTCTGGGATATAAACTGCAAAGCCACAATGAACAAGTAGCTAACTCGTAAGTATTTCATTGTTCAAATATTAAAATGGGGCCACCATTCCAGCATACTGGTTGGTGGCCCCGGTTGACCGATGGCTATCGTTGGATCAGTAAGGGTTGGGTAAACTCTTCTTTTCCATTTCTCACATGTACTAGATACATTCCATTGTGAAGGCCTGACAACGGAATCGTAGTTTCCTTTTCGCCCTTTGGAATGTTACCATTGTACACAGTATGTCCACTAATTGTGAAGATACTGATGATGTAAGCATTGTTGTTAGCCGGCCCATTCAATAGTTCAACCCGAATAACATCGGTAGCCGGGTTCGGGCTTATCCGCATAATTGGTGATTGGACAGGATATCCATATACCGTACTCCTCTCCTCCGTGATCGGAGCGCAGGTATCTTCATCATAGTATTCCTTCAACAACACTTCACACAATCCTCTGGCACTCATCACTGCCCGACCACCATCGGCAAAACAGGACTGAGCCATGGTACGAAGATCAGCCAATGCAGCACTATCGGGCTCAGTGCCGGACATCATATCCAGTACGATTTCGTTGTATCGCTTTTCAAACCAGGTATACCATTCTGTATCATCCAGATCATCATTTCGAGAAACAAGTACTGATATAGAATCCAAGATACTCGCTCTGAATATGAAAGATACGACTTACTTGAAGCCTACCAAAACAGCTCAGTCACAGGGTATATAGTTCTCACTCCCTCATCACCACCACGCGGTTCGTCGCCACCGTCTGCTGATCTGAAAACAACTGCAGGATATAGGTCCCATTCGGTATGTTGGATGTATCCCAGGTGTGGAGGTAGGCATAGGGCGGATATCGGTGCCGATGCACCTCTCGGCCCAGGGCATCATGGATGACCAGCTCGGTATCCTGGCGGCCATAGTCATGCAGAGAGATTTCAATCTGGACAGGGCCACTGGCAGGATTGGGATAGATCTTCAGTTCGTACTGTATTTCATTGAGTGGATGGGTAGAACTGATCGTATCACAACCACTGCCTTCCAAAGGCCCCAGGCGGTAATTGGGATACATCGGGGTAAAAAAGCTGTACGGCACCCCCAGGCAGGAAACCGTATCATCAGGAGCATGGCAGAAGTTGCTTGCCTGACCTTTTTCATCAGGATCGTTGACAATATTATGGGTAAAGGAGTGGAGTGCAAAAATTCGCCCGTCAGGGCCCAATTTCATGAAAGGCATGATTATATTATGCAAGTGTGGGTTTTGGGGATTATCAAAATCATAAGGATGACCACTGAGCTGAACCTCGGATGCTGAAATATCGGGTACCTCTACATCCCATTGAAAATACCCACCCCGAGTCACCCCATAGAGATATTGTCCATTTGGTGAAAAACACATGCCGTCGATACCCCCGGGGCCGCCACTACCACCAGGAGTAAAAAAAGTATCCCGTTCATGAAACAATGAATTGACATACTCCAGGTCGCCCGTGCATCGATCAAAGTGGTAAAATCGTCGCAAACTGGAGCCTATTGGATCAACTAAAACCTGCCCATTTTGAGAGGCTATACACATCAATCTACACGTATATACCGAATCAATTTCGTCTAAATCCAATTCCGATCCTTCCGATGATTCCTGAATCGTTAGGGCAATCAAGCTGTCCTGCTTCAGATGCAGGTTATGGTATTTTTTTCCATTCAGCTCCCGCACCAGGATCCACCAATCTGCTCCGTTGCCATGTCGGATGACGGCAAATCGACAAGCCAGCTCGTGGCTATATAACGTTTTGTTTTTATAAATCACCCGGCCAAGTCCTTTGTTTTCCTTCATATCGATTTTGGTGATCTGCAACCTGGTAGATACCTGATCTACTGGATATTTCCCCAATTTCATGAACGAATGAATTAAGTAATATACATTTTCATCATACCCGTCAGGGATCACCTGATAGGCATAAAGCATATAACTATTTTTTACATCCGGGAATGTGTTATTCTGTGACGTCCATGCTCCTAAATTCAGGCTATCGCCATTTTCCATAATGACATGGTTCCAGGAGACGATATAGTTGCCATTGGTGTAGAATTGCAGTTTTCCTTCTTTATCGCTGATTCCGAAACTTCCTCGGACCTGCTCGATTGGTGGCACAATAGGTATGTAAGCCAAACCCGTATCACTGAAATTGATCATGTAAATAGTATCAGTAAAACTGGAGCCGGCCACCCAATTCTGATCATGTTTTTGGGCCAGGCAGAAGAAAGGCCAGAAGAAGCACAGACTATGGATGATCAGCTTGTTCATTTATAGCGAATTAAGAATATAATTGGAGGCTATTACGACATTCAAAGATTTACTCATCACATGATCTGACACACCAATCTTTTTCACTCCCTCATCACCACCACCCGGCTCGTCGCCACCGTCTGCTGATCTGAAATCAATTGCAGGATATAGGTCCCATTCGGTACGTTGGATGTATCCCAGGTGTGGAGGTAGGCATAGGGCGGATATCGGTGCCGATGCACCTCCCGGCCCATGGCATCATGGATGACCAGCTCGGTATCCTGTCGGCCATAGTCAGGCAGGGTGATCTCCACCTGGACGGGACCGGAAGCCGGATTGGGGTATACAGTCAACTCAAATCGTGATACACCAGGGGTACTGATTGAGGTACTAATGGTATCACATCCACTGCCTGTCAGTGCACCGAGCCGGTAATTGGGATAATAGCCAGAATACAAATAATAGGGAACATCAAGACATGAAGGAAGATTATCACTGGCCAGGCAGAAATCACAGGCCAGCCCCTTTTCATCAGGATAGTTGATGACATTGTGGTTGTGTCGAAACAGATTATAAATCTTTCCATCCGGGCCAAGGGAAAAACTTTTCCACCCACCAAAGCCGGTTGTTGGTGTCTGATCGATATCCAGAAAAATTGAAGGCCCGGAAAGTTTCACCCTAGAATTCGTGACATCTGTGGCTTCTAAATCCCACTGCGAAAAATCACCATAGCCTACCCCATAAAGAAAGCGTCCTGTTGGAGAAAATGAAAAAAAATCATAGGGCCGAATGTATACAGTTGAATCTCCCCCAATTTCGTATTTAACAGCTCTAGTATCTCCTATTTGAAAAGTGTCAACCAATGATACAACACCACTACATCGATCAAAGTCCATCAATTTAATATTATTCCACCCGTAATTGTCGATGAGCTTGTTCCCGGCAGGTGATACTGCCAAAAGCGATATTGACGAATAAAGTGAATCATCAAATGAAAATCCCGAATTTGATAGTCCTGAAATTATACTATTGACCACCTCTACAACTGAATCCCGTGAAAGTAAAATTGACCTGTACTCAAGTCCACTATGTTTTCGCATAACAACCCACCAATCCCTACCATTTCCATGCTCAATAAGTGTGAAAGCCCTGGAAAAGACCTCTTCAACAAAATATTTATTCTTATAAATCACCTTGCCTTTTCCACCATTCACCGACATATCAATTTTACTAATCTGCATTTTGTCATTATATGCCATATTTGCATCCCATTCGGATCTCATATAAGCGTGAATGAGGTAGAAGACATGTTCGTCAATTCCATCAGGAATGACCATAAACTGGTAAAGATAATATGGATAATTATTGATTGTATCTCCCAACCAATAATCGAAATCATCATAAAATGACCCTTCATTGAACCCCTTTCCACCCTCCATTATCGAATGATCCCAGGAAGCTACGACATTGCCATTTGTATAAAATTGCAGGTTTCCTTCTTGGTCACTTATTGCAAAATTGCTTTGTTCAACATACATCTTCAATTCAAAGGTATCATAGGATATACTACTTGGATCGAATTCCATGATCACCCCGGTATTCATGCCAGTTGCTCGATGACCACCGAGCCAGTTATAATCATACTTTTGGCAATAGGTAGACTGACTGATTAATTGCAGGATGAAAAAGAACAGGAAGCAATAGTGTTTACAATTCATCGTCCTATCTTTTATAAGGGACGCCACTCCACAGAATTGAATGGCGTCCCTAATGAAACAACTACTATTTTTGGATCAGTAAGGGCTGGGTAAACTCTTCTTTTCCATTTCTCACATGTACAAGATACATTCCATTGTGTAGGGCTGCCAATGGAATCGTCGTTTCCATTTCCCCCTTTGGAATGATACCATTGTAGACACTTTGTCCACCAGTTGTGAGGATCCCGATGCTATATCCATTGTTGTTAGCAGGTCTATTCAATAGCTGAACTCTAACGATATGGCTAGCCGGATTTGGGCTAAGCTTAAATCCTAACGAAGTAACAGGATAGCCAAAATCAGTACTCCTCTCTTCCGTTATTGGATCGCAGGAATCCTCATCATAGTACTCCTTCAATAACACTTCACACAATCCTCTGGCACTAAACACTGCCCGACCACCATCGGCAAAACAGGACTGAGCCATTGTCCGAAGATCAGCCAATGCTGCACTATCGGGCTCCGTGCCAGCCATCATATCCAGTACGATTTCGTTGTATCGCTTTTCAAACCAGGTATACCATTCTGTATCATCCAGATCATCATTTCGAGAAACAAGTACTGATATTGAATCCAAGATACTCGCTCTGAAAGTAGAATCCAAGAGGTGAATGACATACGTGAGGGAGTCGCTAAATCAGTTTGCATTCGGTTGTATTGGTATTGAACAGGGTAAAAACCAAGTTTCAATCTGCTGCCACCTCATCGGCGTAACACCACAACGTTTGGCACAGCGATTTCTAGCATCTAAGGTCAACTGACTTTTCACTAGAAAAAAGAGTAGAACTACTCGATTTATTCAAATCAAGAACACTAGAAACAAACGACGGTCCTCGTGGTTTGCCCTACCGAACCAACCCCTCCCGGAAAGCCCAGGCCACCAATGCCGCCACATTGGGGGGAATTCGTCATTTCCAGAAGTTGCTATCAAGAATGGTTAGGTGGGTGTGCTCAATTTTCTCATTCATGGGAAGGTTTGCTCTGTTAAGCTCAAACTGGATGGAACGAACATATGTAGATGTTGCCTCAGCATAACCACTACTCCCTGATCCAGGGCTGGCTCCATAATACCTGTCCGGCCTTATCGGTGATGGACATCAGATATGTACCCGATGGCCAGACCGAAGTATCCAATTCATTCATTCCTTCTGTCATCCGGTGGCGGAGCATGGGCTGACCCATCGCATTCACCACCTGGAGGAAGATCTCCATTCCTTCAAATCGGGCCATGATGCGCAGCGCCTCTCGACCAGGATTTCCATAAATGGTAAAATCATAATATCGATGAGCGGGTTCATGCGTACCGACAATTTCCCCATCTGCATCGAAGAACATGGTGAACGGGACCTTCTTGAAATTATCCAGATTGTCAATTAGTCCACCAGCTATCATAAATCCACCATCCTTCGCAGGATGAATCTCCATTGGCCAGTACCGCCGGTCACCACCAACAATTTTGGTCCATACACGTTCAAGGTTCAAATCATATTTTGCGATGAATACATGTGTAGGTGTTTTGTTATTCCACTAACCTAGTGGATCAGGAACATTCCACTGTCCAGTGACATAATATGAATTCCCTTGTTTACAAAGTGGTTTAGCTCCTGCTGGCACATACCAATTTCCGCTAGGCGGATGATAAATAACATCAACCTTATCTAGTTTAAGCTGTTCATCCAGGGCAATCAAACATAATTCATAGACTCCCGACGGCGTAAAGCACCCTCCAAATCCAAACCATCCTGGTTTGTCCTCTCGGGACCGGAGTGTGCCAATTTGTGAAGCTTTGACTGTATCTGTAGATAATTTATTGTTGACCATGAATGTCGTATCCATGAGCCAAAGATCAGATACCAGCCACTCCAAATAAGTGGGCTTATCATCTATTTTTAATATTTCCCCATAAAATCCACCCTTTTGATGGTATTTAACTTGTATATCCAATGTATTAATATTTACATAATAATGCACAGCCTCACTTTCTCCACTAAAGCACTCAGGTGATTGACAGACAATATATATCGAGTCATTGACCTGTGCCACTCCTGCATTGCCAGAAAAACAAGTTTTTACATCATATTCATAAGATTTTATTGGGTTTCCATGCAAATCACAAAGTTCAAATATGATAGTAGAGATAGTATCAGGATATTTATTAAAATGGTATGCAGATAACAGGATTAACGAATCTACCTTGTATGCATCATGATATATGTAATTTCTCAAGGTATCGATATATAATATATCTCCAACAGGAGACAACTGAATTAATAAGCCAGGAGGCACAAACGTATCGGAAACAAAAAGACGGGTAACAGCCAAACATTGAAACCCTTCATTGTTTGGAATTACATTTAATATCGAATAGGGAGAAAGCGAAGGATAGACCTTTGTGGCCGGGAAGGATTGCCCAAAGGAAATCACTGAATATAGAGACAAGATGAAAATCAGTCGAAGTGATAACATAAACTGAATATTTTGAGGTTAATCAGGCAACGCCTCTTCATCTAAGCCTTGATCATCAACCCTATGGCTATAGTAACCATAGACTGTCTAAAAATACAACAAATCACTATTCTAACCAACCCGGAATTGGCCCCCTACTCCCTGATCCAGGGCTGGCTCCATAATGCTTGCCCGGCCTTATCGGTGATGGACATCAGATATGTACCCGATGGCCAGGCCGAAGTATCCAATTCATTCATTCCTTCTGTCATCCGGTGACGGAGCATGGGCTGACCCATCGCATTCACCACCTGGAGGAAGATCTCCATTCCTTCAAATCGGGCCATGATGCGCAGCGCCTCTCGACCAGGATTTCCATAAATGGTAAAATCATAATATCGAGGAGCGGGTTCATGCGTACCGACAATTTCCCCATCTGCATCGAAGAACATGGTGAACGGGACCTTCTTGAAATTATCCAGATTGTCAATTAGTCCACCAGCTATCATAAATCCATCATCCTTCGTAGGATGGATCTCCATTGGCCAATAACGCCGGTCACCACCGACAATTTTAGTCCATACACGATCAAGGTTCAAATCATATTTGGCGATGAATACATGTGTAGGTGTTTTGTTATTCCACCAACCACCTGGGTCAGGAACATTCCATTGTCCCGTGACGTAAAATGAATTTCCTTGTTTGCATAATGTATTATAAGAGGTTGGGATATACCAATTACCACTTGGTGGATGATAAATTACGTCAACTTTTTCTAATTTGAGCTGTTCGTCTAGCGCAATCATACATAGTTCATAGACTCCCGATGGTGTAAAGCACCCTCCAAATCCAAACCATCCCGGCTTGTCTTCTCTAATTCGGAGTGTGCCATTTTGCGATGCCTTAACTGTATCTGTAAGTATTTTATTTTTAACTTCAAACGTCGTATCCATAAGCCAAATATCGGATACCAACCACTCCAAATACCTGGGCTCATTATCAATCTTTAAAATATTTCCAATAAATCCACCCTTTTGATGGTATTTAACTTGTATATCCAATGTATTAATATTTACATAATAATGCACAGACTCACTTTCTCCACTAAAGCACTCAGGTGATTGACAGACAATATATATCGAGTCATTGACCTGTGCCACTCCTGCATTGCCAGAAAAACAAGTTTTTACATCATATTCATAAGATCTTATTGGGTTTCCATGCAAATCACAAAGTTCAAATATGACAGTAGAGATAGTATCAGGATATTTATTAAAATGGTATGAAGATAATAGAAGAATAGTATCTACTTTGAATACATTGTGATATCTGTAATTTCTTAAGGTATCGATATGAATTATATCGCCATTGGGATTCAATTGGAGCAACAAACCTGGCGGTACAAATGTATCGGATACATATATACGTGTAGCTGCAATAAATTGAAACCCCTGCTCATTTGCAAATCCATTGACTATTGTGTATTGAGATAATGAGGGATATACTTTTGTAGCGGGATATGGCTGTCCAAAAGTTACAACTGAGCAAAGGGAAAGAAAAAGTATCAGTTTTATCGATTGCATCCTATAAGATTAAACAATTAACAATTTCAATGGGGAGCGCCGGAGTCCGACGCTCCCAAATTTATTCTAGATGTTATTCGCAGTCATTACAAGGTAAAGATGTCTTTTCATCGTTGCTATCCACTGTAACACTCTGATAATATCCAACCACCATGTTGTGGAAAGGCACCTGATAGTTAAGCTGATCAACCGAAAATGATCCGACAAAAATATTGCCTGGATAGTAGGAGCCTTCCGGCTCAGATCCTTCAACAATTCCAGCCATCGAAGCATAACAGAATGGCATTTCTACGTCTCCAGAGAGGCATTGGTCGAAGTTGGTAATACTTTCATGCTGCCGGAAAAGTTTCCAGTCATTGATATTGTCCCAGTACTGTGGAGTTACCAATTGACCGTTGAGGAGCATATCATAGTAGTAGAAAATATTATTCGGGATTCCATATGCTTCACAAATTGTTGTAGAGCTTACCTCATTGCATACCTGAAAGTACTTCGGACGCTTAAAGTATTTGTTTGTACTTGGCGGGTTATACACATAGGCGAGTTTCAAATTGTCCCGCAAGATTTCGGGTGCACCATCTACAAGCGTTGAGCTACAATATCCACCGCCATAATGATAAGAATAATCATCGGTTTCACCGTATTCAATTTCTTCGGTAATATATGCTCCATAGGCGACTTCCAGCTGGACAATTATGGGTAGCTCATTTCCAACCAGGCTTCCAAATTGGTTGACGGAGAATGCCCAGGCTTCTTTGTTGGTCACGGTCAGGTCGTGGTACTGAGTTCCAATATGCAGGGATACTGAGTCAAAAAAGTTAACCAGTTCCGTTTCAGTGACCTCCGAAGAGATGACCTCCAACATCAACGTATCGGATAGAATGATTGTTTCCTGAAGTGGTGTACCCGGGCGGCAGTATGCATAGTTCAGCGCTTCATCAATCAGGTCAATGGCTTCGGTGGTTGTGTACGTGGTGCGTAGAGTGACATCAGCAGTCCTGATGTCTCCCGTTTTCCCAATGATGTCATTGAGAAGTGCCTTCCGGTCCTGTCCGGTTGTTGGCATCGTGCTTTGGATAGCTTCAGTTAAGATCTCACTCTTTGTACACATGGTCAAGGTCAAGGCTAGGAATACAGCCAAAGCCAATATTCCTACTTTGCTGCTACTGAGCCTATAGTGTCCCCACCACCCAGTGTCAGAATGCAGACAGCAATTTCAACCCTTATCCTGGTAAATAAAAGAGTAGAAATACCTGAAATCACAGGCAGAAACGCCGTCAGTAGGGGAAAATGCTGCAGATCACCTTGTCTGCCTAATGAACCAACCCCTCCCGGAATGCCCAGGCCACCAATGCCGCCACATTGGGGGAGTCGGTCTTCTCCAACAGGTGCTGTCGGTGCCCATCAATGGTTCTGATGGATCGTGACATCCTGTGAGCGATCTCTGGCCCTGAAAGACCCTGACAGATATACAGCAAGACCTCAAGCTCCCGGTTCGTGAGCAACTGTCGCGGGTGCAACAACAGCGCTGACTTCTGCTTCACCATAATCGTATCGACCAACAGTCTGGACAGGGAAGGATTGACATATCGGCCTTCTGTGTGAACGGCGTGAATGGCTTGAAGAAGTGAATCCGGGTCTGCATCCTTCGTGATGAACCCGCAAGCCCCTAGTGAAAAGGCATCATGGATAAATGGGGATTGATCAAACATGGACAGGATGATGGTCTTTATTTGACGCCCCTCTTCCTTAAGAGCTTTCAGACAGTCGATCCCGGAAAGACCCTTCATCTTCAGATCCAGAACAAGCACATCAATCTCCAGCTCGGGGAATGCATGAATGTGGTCCAGGAACTGCTCGCCAGAGGTAGCTGTGAGAACCACGTCCAGATCGTCTTCCACCTCAAAGAGAGCGCTCAGACTCTTTAAAAAGATCAGGTGATCATCGACAAGGGCTAGCTTGATTGGTTTCATGTTCTACCCGATTGGTATCGTCAGGGTCAGACAAGTACCCCTTCCTGTCGATGAAATCGCGAATGTAGCATCCATCGATTCAGCCCGTGCCATCATACTGTTCATGCCAAGCCCAAGCCTGGCTTCTGCCCCGCCCTGAATCCCGCATCCGTCATCCTGAATGTCGATCAAACACCTTCCATCCTCTGAAATGGCCGCTGTGATGGTGACCTGTTTGGCTCCGGCATGTTTGACCACATTGTTCAAGGCCTCCTGGAGTATTCTGAATATAGCCAGCTTCCGCTCCTGATTCAGCTGATCCTGTATACGATCATCCCAGTTCAGTTCCAAAGCTATACCGGACAGGTTGACAAATTCATCGCTGACATAGCGGACTGCCTTGTTCAGCCCCAATTCCTCGAATATCAATGGTGACAAGCGTTGTGACACACGGCGAATCTCCCCTACCGCCAGATCCAGTGTGTCTGAAAAGTTGGCTTGGAAATCCGGATCATTGCTCCGATTCCTCACCTGCAATTTGAGTGATGATAGCAGCGGACCAATATCGTCATGCAAGTTTTCGGCAATGACTTTCCGCTCCAATTCCTGCCCCGCAATTGTGGCTTTGAGTAGCTTTCGTTGCGTATCCTGGGCCAATGCATGCTGGCGCCTCAGGTTGCTGATGCTTCTCTTGTTCCATGTGATCAACATGACAATGAAAAAGATACACAGGAACAGGAAGAAGAAACTGATCGAGAAAATAATGGTCTTATCTGCCATAACTGTCCTTGTACTCAAGTAGAAAGGCCACCGTAATAAAAATATTCAGAACAATATAACCGGTCAACTTGAGGTTCCAAAGCTCATAAATCGATTCAGGCTGAAGGTCATCGATCGTCAGGAACAAAACCATATTGGTCACATAATACAACATCAATGCCATCACTGCATAGAAGGATGCCTTGATCCAAATGGGAATCTCCAATTCATATCGGACCAGATTGTAAAAATACAGACACGAGAAAACGATGATAAAAAAGGAAGAGGCTGAAAGTTGCCATTTGTTGATCACTGTCACAAATGGACCGGTAAACAACAAGATCAAGGAAACCAGACACATGATCCAGAATATGGCCATTCGTATCGGGTGCAGGGAAACATGGACCTCCTTCAAGTTGATAAAAAATAACCCGGTGATCAAGGACTGCAGTAAGAGGTATCCATTGACTAGTGACACATTATTTCCATACCACCAAATGGAAAAGGTCCCCGCAACATCGGTAATGAGCGAAATAGCAGAGAGCACCACGAGAAAACGATGGGCAACCGATTGGCGTTTCCAGGTGATGCCCCCTACTATAGATGGCAACAAAGCACTGATTGCTGAAAAATCATGATACGCAAATGGTGTACCCATCAGAATGTATTCCGACAAAAGTACATCTTCTTGAAGTTCACTATGTACCCAGTCCAGAAGTCGGACAGAGCGGAGGGCAAGGCTTTGAAATATCCACGATGATCTCATTCGAGAGGATATCATTGCCATCCGAGTCAACCGCGACCATGATCAGATCCGGAACAATCACATTGCTTGTATTCACTTTAGAACCGTAGTAGATCCGAATTCCTACGGCACCGGCCTGCCCGAGCAAGTCCTGGAAAAAGTCCTTGCTGAAATAATGACCCTTCACGCCCTGGTTCCAGGTATAGGTAGGACCCTGTTGATAGTTGTTCATGTAATACTCAGCGGTTGCTTGGGAAATTATCCCTCCTCCGGTTCCATCGAAACTCATAGGAATCCTGGTTTGAATGGGTTTGACCAATGATGTTATCTGGATGAGACGTATCCACTCATCCATTCTCAAATGGCAATGATAGGACAGGGACCCTATCCAAAATAGAGTAGATCTACCTGGTTTTACCCATGTCACCTCCTTGCCAGAGACCACCGCTGGCGGAGTGCCCGGAGAAGGAGCTTCCTTTGATGAGTATGGGGGTACTCGGTATTCGGCGCTCGCTATTCGCTATTCGGAAAATCAGGAGTGCGATATGGGGTTACTGCCTATCGGCAGTCAAGCTTGCGTTATGGGGTGATTTCGAGGAATCCGGAAGGGGAAACGGGAAGGCGCCAAGGCGCGAAGATCGTTTATTCGTTTATTCGTTTCCGCCACTGCGGACAGGTATGGGTTTATTCATTTAGGATGACGGTTGTCAACGGAGGAGTGAGTATGAAACGCATAGACGCGATGGGGGTCGCGGTATTCGGCGCTCGGTACTCGGCGTTCGGTATTCGCTATACGGAAAACCGCGTAGGCGTTAAGGAGTTTCCGCCACGGCGGACAGGTATTCGTTATTGAGTTATTTCGAAGGAGATGGCAAGAGCAAACGCGAAGATGCCAGGACGTGTAGGCGTTAAGGAGTTTCCGCCACGGCGGACAGGTATTCGTTATTGAGTTATTTCGAAGGAGATGAATGGAGGAAACGCGAAGATGCGAAGGACGTTAAGGAGTTTATTCGTTTTTGAGTCAATTCGTAGAATACGTCGCCAACAGAGGGCCCGGACGCTATAGGTCTGGGTCATGATGCAAACTTCAACCGAGCTCGATTCGATTCTAGACTGCCCTCAGACAGAAAATGAAGGACCATTTTGACGACAAGTGCTTTCTGCAAAACACCCCGTATTTTGTCGTCCCGGACATCCCCGAGTACTCGGGGTCGGCAGCTTGCCTGTCCGCCGGCAGGTGGAAAGCGGGCCAGAGGCAAACTCCTCCAATTAATTTTCCGAATAAAGCCACGAGTGGAATACTGCAACCTTCCAAAGGCAACCTTTTGAGGTTTATTTCGGACAGACATGCTTCCCATTGGCAAAACAATGCACCTCTTTTCCTGATCTTATGTCTGGATGACCCGGACAACAAATGCGAATCAATGATCAAACTCGACCACTTCAAAAAATCGCCTGCCAAAGGTATGCGAAACCAGTCCTTCATGCTGCATCCGTCCGATGATGATGGCGGGATGGGTATTGAACTCCTTTGCCATCGCGATCACGTCTTGTTCCGTTCCATTGAATCGCTTGGTCATGTCGGCTTGTTCTTCTTGTGAAAATGTCCACTGGATAGCAAAGTGGTCTGCTTCTTTCTCCTTTTCCCTGTCTACATCCGAATAGTCAATGTTCTCCAGGAAAATATCCTTTTTCCCATGCAGCAGAATATGACCGGCCTCATGAAAGAAGGTAAACCAGAAAATGTCGTTGCGCTTGTAACGACCAGTCAATTGGATCAATGGTGTGTCATTGAGCCAGCGGGTGCTCCCGTTGATCGGTGCCTTTTTGATGCACGGTGTATGGACTACCTTCACACCGGCGTCCAGACAGATCTCTTGCAATTGCCGAAAAAAGTGTTTCGGGTGATTTGCCATGATGTTTCTCAGTATCGGCAACACTTCTTTAAACCTCTTTTCGTTGTAAGGCCTGGACGGCAATTCAGCAGCCTGCAACTCTCCTCTTCGCAACCAGGCAGAAATGGCATACGGCTCTTTTGTGTGAGCCAGTGAAATCCGAAAGGCTACCTTCAGTTGCTGGTTGAAATAATAATCTTCCCATGCGGATGGGTTGCTGATGCTGAAGAAACCCAAGAGTTCAGAAGTTTTTTCTTCCATGCTGTTCCGAGCGCGGATCCAACCTTTCTTCACCATATCGGCAATAGGAAACTTCCTGGTCCAGTTGGCTGATTCAGCCAGCTTCACCTCACGTTCTTCACGGGCCAGGTGTTCATCGTAATGACGCTGCATGTTGAGCCAGAAGTGAGCAGGTATCTTTAACACATGCTCAAATTGTACCGCCATTTCAGGAGTTATCCTGCTTTTGCCTTTCATGACAGCGATCACCGTCTTTTCGGGTTTCCCTGTGCGAATCGCAAATTCCTTGGGACCCATGCCCAATTCATCCAACTTTTCAGCCAGTGTTTCACCCGGATGAAAAACGATTTGAGGGTGATATTGATTCTTCGCCGTGGTCATGGCATGTTGTATTTGTTTTGTTCCCTATTTACCGTGATAGTCAGTGATCTCAATCACTTCTACACCCGTGATTTCCAGCCAAATGTATTTTCCATCTTCATCAGTGGGGATGGGCATTTGATGTGGTACAAAAATCAACCGATACGGTTGGTCGAGGTCGCAAGCCCATTGTCCCTTGCGATCCCCTGTGAGCTCGTGATAATGACCGGGCAGATGTCGAACATCCTCAAGGGTATGTGCATTCCGCAAATCTCCTAACCGCTTGTTGTACAGCATTGCCCGGTTCTGCCCCATTTCCTTTTGGCACCTCCTGTAATCATTGGCCAGCTTCTCCAGCCTGTTTGTGCCAAAGGTGATATCCACTTCAAGAATGAAGATTTTTTAAGTAACAGCAAATGTAAGCCATTATTATCTTTCATGCAAGTCATTCCCTACCCGACAGAAGCCAATACAATGCTCGGAGAAGGGAATACAGGACGCATCGGCCCATGTCAGTCCGGAAGGATCCATATCGACAGATCGAATCTTGCCATTAGACAATATCCTGGGTCTTGAATGCATATAGGAAAACGCGAAGGCGTTAAGGGGTTACTGCCAATCGGTAGTCAAGCCTTCGTTATGGCGTTATTTCGAAGGATCCCTTGCCATCCCCTTCCCTGAGGATAAAACCCTCAGTTGCCCCCGAGGCTTCGGGGCAAGAACCCCACAAAACCCCCGGGACGGACATGACAGTAGTTCAAGCGGTCGGGTTCGTCTTCGGGACTGAGGAAGGTGAGGCCGATCATCAGCAGGGAAGGGCCATCGGGCACCGACCTGGGGATGGGGAGATGATACCGCCGGCGCAAGTCGACCACTCGAAGGATGTCGCTGCTGGCCAGGCCGCCAAAGCGGGGGTCCTCCCCGTCGGGCAGGTCGATGCGCAACAGGTCGATGATCACCCCGTCGGCATATTCCGGCAGCCGGATGAAGGGCTGTCGCCGTAACGGTGCAAATTGCAACCGGAGCTTGCGCTGGCCCACTACCACGGGCCAATGGGGCAGGTACTGACTCAGGGGAGTCTGCCTCCGGTACACCAGGTCCAGCCAGTCATGCTGTACTGCCGGGTCGCCCAGGGCCCGGCGATACCATTTCTTCTCTACCGCCACCTCCTGTCGGTCACGGCTGGCCGATCGCCACAACACCCCGTTGAAGCGACCATGGGTCATGCCGTCCGTGAACAGGCCCAGATGGTTCTGGATCAGCCGTTGCAGCTTCTTCCGCTCCGTACTGTGCCGGCCATTACGGGCCGCGATCTTCCGGAATCGCTCATAGGCCTTGTCCTTCAACACACGCTGTCGGTCCGGGCCCGGCATCATGCGCACGATGTTCTTACCGTCCAGCATGTAGAAGTTGAGGTCGTCACACCGACCGATGATTGGAATAGGGGCGTCTACCTTGGCCATCTGCTCCGATTTTTTGTTTCCAAATGCCTGCTCCGTATATAGAGTAGCTATAGTGCGTATATACTGCGTATATACTCCATGGTTATGCTATGGGGAACCCGTAAAACCCCCTGTTTTCGGGCCCATTTTGCCCTCGAAGACGCTTTAGAGACTCTACCGGACCCGGATTTTAACCCTCCCGGGGATGGGTTTTTCTCCACAGCCACCATTTATAATAACGAATCAGACAGGGAGGATCGTACAGAGAGGGATGCTTGCCCGCCGTGGCGGGAGGAATGCCAGAAGGAAACGGGAAGGCGTTATTGGGTTATTGAGTTATTGGGTTATTTCGAGGGATCCGGCAGGAGGATACGCAAAGACGCGAAGAACGGTTATTCGTTTATGGGTTTATTCGTTTAGGATGCCGTCGCCAACAGAGGGCCTCCCAGATACATCATGACCCGTATAGTAGGCGTGAAAGCAACACTAAAAAAATAAATGGCAATCAGACGTGAAAGAAGCCGCATTATTTGGTCGGACACCGGGATTCGAATCTTGTCCAATAACGAGATGAATGAATGCTAAGCACGAAACGAACCACCGATCAAATTCGAGCGGCCGGGTCATGATGTAAACGACTATTCTTTGCAGGACGAGATAAGAGAATTTCTAAGCATAAAGACAAGGCCCATTTTGGCGACATGCACTTTTGCTTCCCTGCACGCCGGCAGGCATGCTTTTGGTGCCTCAAAAGGGACCCCGAGTACTCGGGGCGCCGGCATGAGGCGGGCCAAGATTGACATCCATATGAATTGACAATTGACTCCACATCCAAGGGTAGAAAACCAACCCATGCGCCATACGCTTCCTGGAATTCCAGACGGTAAAATCTTCGCCCAGTAGTGGAACACCAACCTCTGAAAATTAGATTCACTATCATCAAATAGTTTCTCAAACGTTCCAAAAACCAGCCATAGTGAAATTGGTCATTGGAAGATAGCGTTATTGGGTTACTGCCTATCGACAGTCAAGATTTCGTTATTGAGTTATTACACGGGATCTGGCTGGAGAAACGCGAGGGCACCTGGATGCAGGAAGGGTCAAATCAATAGCAATTCAGACAGCCGGAATTCTCCATCTTCCATGGAATCCCTTCATCCGTGCCAATCCGTGATTCTGACAAGTAGAGGGAGTCGAGAAGTCGAGGGGTCGAGGAGAATGAGGAGGAGGAGATCAGGTTATGTGGAAATGCCAAGGATACGAATTCAATTCTCAAGTTCCACAGCCACCCAGGCAGCCAAGGTTCTACAGTTCTCCATCTTCAGTGGAAATCCCTTCATCCGTGCCAATCCGTGATTCCGACAAGTGGAGGGAGTCGAGAAGTCGAGGGGTCGAGGAGAATGAGGAGGAGGAGATCAGGATATGAGGAAATGCCAAGGATACGAATTCAATTCTCAAGTTCCACAGCCACCTCGGCGGCCAGGGTTCTACAGCTCTCCATCTTCCGTGGAATCCCTTCATCAGTGAAAATCCTTGATTCCGACAATTGGATCAGGGCTGCCTGCACAGCCAGGTTATAATCCCTGTCGTTCAACATGAACCGGCTCATACCCAAAGCACATCAGATCTACCCCCAAAGCAAGAGCCTATGCCAACCATCCAACACCGAACCGAACCAACCAGATGATCGAACGATCATTGCTAAGGAGGCAAACCTCCGGAATGGAAGTGTCACTTACGCCAGAATATGCAAGGATTGACGATCATCCCTTTATCCATTTCCCTCCCTGAAAGGAAGAACCCTCAGGTGAGAAAATCTGGAATATATACACGCCATCAGGCCAATTTGCCGCTGAAACCTGATCAAACCCGTTTTCAAGATGTCGAACCGCCATCTCCCTTCCCTGAACATCAAATATCTTCATTACATATCCCCTGTCCCTTGCTCCAAACTCATACCTGAACCAATCATGCCCCGGATTTCCAAGTATGGTGAATTCAAACATAGGCTCCGACAATGGATCTTGATCAGCTGTGATCTCACCATCAGCATTGAACCGCATCAAGAATGGGATAGTGGTATAATTGTACTCCCACATTCTCGTCATGCCATGAATATAGCAACCTCCCTGACCATCAGCTTTCACTCCAGCTATTAAATACTTCCGATCCCCTCCCAAAATCTTTAACCACACCTGATTCAAATCCTTATCGTATTTACCCAGATAATAGAGATGCTTGATCGTGTCTGTATACAAAGTCATCTCAACATCCTTGTGGCTGGCGATAAAATATGATTCATCGTCATGATCCAGACAGGAATTGATAGCCGGAACCATATATTCATCTGTCGGAACTTGAAAAGTAGTTACCTTTTGGATTGAATAATCCGGTGCAACATAGCAAAGACCAAACCACTTATTTTCTGGTGCACCCACGTTTAATATATGACTAAAAGCGACATACCCCGAATCAATAGCTGCAATAACATTGCCATTGATACCAATCATGGTATCTGTTCCAATTCGGCGTTCAACTTGAAAATTATTGTCAAGCAAATTAAGACCAGTGGCCATCATCAGGTATCGCCCGGATCCATCTGAAGTCGGAATCACATTTTGAACAATTCCATTATAGTCCAGCATCTCTTCAATGGTGGGGAATTGTTGAAAATCTGACAAAGCATATTTTATAATTTGTGTACTTCCAATACTGGAAAACTTGTTTGACAGAATGACTACTGAGTCGCCTTTTGTTGTCCATCCAAAAGCAACAATTGGGCCATTACCAGGAAGATTTGTAATGGTACTAATTTCAAAGGCCTTAGTATTTAAATTTCCTCGTAATACTTGTAAATCTGAGGGATTGAAGAGCTGCAATAATGATAAATATATTGAATCAACCACAATCAATGACCATGGATTTCCTTCATCATACTGTGTCAATTCAATCTCATCAATAATATCGCCATTTGGATTCAGTTTTAATAAATAATTCGGGTAGATATTTGTATCATCCTCATAAAAATCAGAAAATAAGGCATACATACCTGCACTATCAACGACAAGGTCCCAAATGATATACCCGGGGTATTCAGGATACAATCGATTGTAGGAATCTTGTGCTCCACAATGGATGCTTGAATACAGTAGAATGGTAAGAATAATGAATGTTCTCATCTGGTCTGGGTTAAAAGCTGGCCATTATTCTACGGCCAGCTGAATTAAATATAGTACTGTTTGCTCGCATGCATCACAAGGAAGGGGTTCAGCCTCCGTCTAAGTTCCTAACCCATGAACAGGAAATAGTCCACCCGATGCCGAGCTATCTGTTGATACTGGTCTTTGGCCACCATACAGCCTGAATTTACTGCTTCCATTTCCTTCTTGTTCTAGGGATCACAATTTTCTTTCGATTGCTTGGCAACAGGGTCAGTTATACACATGATAGAATATCAACCAAAGTGTGGGTCATCCAGTCAGATTCAGAACATGAAATGACCATTTCCAATTGTCGATGATACCATTCCGGGGTCCGGTTCATCTGTGCCTTCATGACTTCTTCAACCAATGTCTACCGTCTCCCCTTGACACCCTATCCACTCCAATGTTACCAATCGATGATTGGTTGATGTGGGAAGTCCTGCGTCATACCCTCCAAGCTGCATTTTCGATATCTGTCCAAATGTCCAGGCAATGAACAACATAGACAAGCGTAGAACTACCTGAAATTGAGGGGCGATGATTGGCGGGGCAATCCCCACAACTTCCGTTCTCCATCTTCCGTGGAATCCCGTCATCCGTGCCAATCCGTGATTCTGACATATGGAGGGAGTCGAGAAGTCGAGGGGTCGAGGAGAGGAGGAGGAGGAGATCAGGTTATGAGGAAATGCCAAGGATACGAATTCAATTCTCAAGTTCCACAGCCACCCAGGCAGCCAAGGTTCTACAGTTCCCCATCTTCCGTGGAATCCCGTCATCCGTGCCAATCCGTGATTCTGACAAGTGGAGGAAGTCGAGAAGTCGAGGGGTCGAGGAGAATGAGGAGGTTATGCCTGCCTCGAAGGTAGGCGGGAGGTTGTGAGAAAATACCCAAACGCGAGTAAATCCGATTCTTCAGTTCTACAGCCACCCCCGCAGCCCGGGTTCTCCATCTTCGGTAGAATCCCGTCATCCGTGCTAATCCGTGATTCTGACAAGTGGAGGGAGTCGAGAAGTCGAGGGGTCGAGGAGAGGAGGAGGAGATCAGGATATGAGGAAATGCCAAGGATACGAATTCAATTCTCAAGTTCCACAGCCACCCAGGCAGCCAAGGTTCTACAGTTCCCCATCTTCCGTGGAATCCCGTCATCCGTGCCAATCCGTGATTCTGACAAGTGGAGGAAGTCGAGAAGTCGAGGGGTCGAGGAGAGGAGGAGGTTATGCCTGCCTCGAAGGTAGGCGGGAGGTTGTGAGAAAATACCCAAACGCGAGTAAATCCGATTCTTCAGTTCTACAGCCACCCCCGCAGCCCGGGTTCTCCATCTTCCGTGGAATCCCGTCATCCGTGCTAATCCGTGATTCTGACAAGTGGAGGGAGTCGAGAAGTCGAGGGGTCGAGGAGAGGAGGAGGAGATCAGGATATGAGGAAATGCCAAGGATACGAATTCAATTCTCAAGTTCCACAGCCACCCAGGCAGCCAGGGTTCTACAGTTGTCCATCTTCCGTGGAATCCTTTCATCCGTGCTAATCCGTGATTCTGACAAGTGGAGGGAGTCGAGAAGTCGAGGGGTCGAGGAGAATGAGGAGGTTATGCCTGCCTCGACGGTAGGCGGGAGGTTGTGAGAAAACACCCAAACGCGAGGAAATCCGATTCTTCAGTTCTACAGCCACCTCGGCGGCAAGGGTTCTACAGTTGTCCATCTTCCGTGGAATCCCGTCATCCGTGCCAATCCGTGATTCCGACAATGATCAGTTGTCAGTTGTCAGTTGTCGGTAATCAGTTGTCGGTTCGTCCGGTTTTAGTCATTCGCTTTCGCAAAGAAACCCTTGGTCAAAACTTACACTTCGTATCTCCGTCACTTCGTCTTTAAATCATACACTCCCTTTTAATTTCACACATCCGATTTCCGCCCTTGTTTGGGTCATTGGTATTTGGGGTTTGAAATTTATTTGTGATTTGAAATTTGTCTTTTGGGATTTTCTCCTTGCCTTGGTTGAGCCCCCCAACCCTCCTACCCAGAAACTCCCTATCTTTCCGCCTATGGCAAAAACCATCCTCTCCTACAATCTGAACGGCATCCGGGCTGCCCTGAACAAGGGGTTCGTTGACTGGATCGACCAGCATGACTTCGACGTGATCTGCATCCAGGAGACTAAGGCCCAGCCGGAGCAAGTGGACATGTCCGAATTTGAAGACCGGGGCTATCATGCCCACTGGCATTCTGCCGAGAAGAAGGGCTACAGTGGTGTGCTCACCCTGTCTCGTGAACAACCTGACCTCGTGGCCTCAGGCATGGGTATCGACGAATATGATCGCGAAGGCCGGGTGCTCCGCACCGACCTGGGCGATCTGACCATCCTCAACTGTTATTTCCCCAGCGGCACCACCGGCGATGTACGACAGGCCGTGAAAATGCGCTTCCTCGAGGACATGCTGGTCTGGGCCAACACCCTGAAACAGGAACGACCCAACCTGCTCATCGTCGGAGACTACAACATCGCCCACACCGAAATGGACATCCATGACCCGAAGGGCAACAAGAACTCATCCGGCTTCCTGCCGGAAGAGAGGGAATGGATGACCCGCTGGTTCGCTTCCGGCTTTGTGGACACCTTCCGCCATGCTCACCCGGACGAAATCGCCTACAGCTGGTGGACCTTTCGCGCCAATGCCCGGGCCAACAACAAGGGCTGGCGGATCGACTACCAATCCGTCTCCCCCCCGCTGGCGGACAAGATCATCGATGCCGGTCACTATCCGGAAGCCGTTCATTCCGACCATTGCGGCGTGTGGCTGACCCTGGATCTATAGTATTTTGTTAAACCCGGGAAACCTTGCACCCTGTTTTCATTGTTACCGTTTCATTCCTGGTCATTTCGAATGTAAAGCCCCATGCCACGACTCCTCTTGCTCTTCCTGTTTCTCAGTTCCTCTTCGGCGATCGTTGCCCAGGGCATCGAATTCTTTCACGGTACCTGGGAAGAAGCCCAGGAGCTCGCCAAAAAAGAGGATAAGCTGATCTTCATCGATGCCTTTGCCACCTGGTGCGGTCCCTGCAAGCGCATGGCCCGGGAAGCATTCCCGAAAAAGGAGGTCGGTGATGTATACAACCGGTATTTCATCAATGTCAAGCTCGACATGGAACGCGGCGACGGCCTGGTCTTCCGGACCACTTATCCGGTCTCCGCATTTCCGACCCTGTACTTCATCGGCCCGGATGGATCCGTCGTCCATCGGCAGGTCGGCGCCCAGGGTCCGGAGCAGTTGATCCGTCTGGCCCAGTTCGCCCTGGCCAAAGTGGACAACTCCGATGATTACGCCGCCCGGTTTGATGCCGGCGAACGCGATCCCGAGCTGGTGCTGAACTACATCACGGCCCTCAACAAAGCCGGGAAACCCAGCCTGAAAGTGGTCAACACCTACCTGGACGAGCAGACCAACCTGGACACTCCCGAGAACCTGAAGATCATCCTGGAAGGGACCACGGAAGCTGACTCACGAGTATTCGACCTGCTGGTGGAACATCGCGCGGCGATCGAACAACAGGTGGGGAAAGCACAAATCGACAACAAGATCGAAATGGCCTGCTCCGCCACCCTGATGAAGGCCGTGGAGTTCAACGTCGCCTCCCTCTTTGAAGAGGCCAAGGCCAAAATGAAACTCCATGTGCCGGATCGATCCAGGGATTTTGCCCTGGACGCGGACATGCAGTTTTACAGCGGTGCCGCCAACCTTCCCGCCTATCTCGACGCCTGCTCGGCATATGGCAAGGCCAAGGTCAAGGAGGACCCGATGGCGGTCAACAGCCTGGCCAGCAAGCTCCTTCAGCAATACGCCGGCGATCAACAGGCGCTGAAGATCGCTGCCGACCTGGCCAGGAAAGCCGGAAAAGAAACCAGCACCTACGAACCCTGGCTCACCCTGGCTCAGATCCAGCACAAACAGGGAAAATCCAAGGATGCCCGCAAGTCCGCCTTGAAAGCGCGGGAACGCGCCGCCGGCGACGACCGAATCCTCCAATATATCGATGCCCTGATCCAGGAATTCTAACCCATGCCTACATTCCACCTTCTTTCCATGCGCACGTTCCTGACTACTTTGATCCTCTCCCTGTCCGGATTCACTCTGCTGGTCGCCCAGGGCATCCAGTTTCATGAAGGCACCTGGCTGTCGGCACTCGAGCAGGCCGGGCGTGACAACAAGCTGATCTTCATGGATTGCTACACCACCTGGTGTGGCCCCTGCAAGATGATGGACAGGCAGACCTTCCCCGATGCGTCTGTCGGTGAACTGTACAATGAACAGTTCATCAACGTCAAGATGGACATGGAAAAGGGGGAGGGAATCGACCTGGCCCGAGCCTACAATATCCAGGCATATCCCACCTTACTGTTTCTCGATCCCGCCGGACAGGTCGTTCACCGGGTGGCAGGTTTTCACAAACCTGATCAGTTCATCGAGCTGGCCAGGACCGCACTTGATCCCAACAGGAAACTGCAAGCCCTCGACGAGCAATACGTGCACGGTGACCGGGATGCCGGGTTCCTTTACAGCTATGCCTATGTCCGGTTGAATGCCATGGATGGCAGTCATTATCCGGTGGCCCTGGAATATCTGGCTACCCAGGAAGACTGGTCGATAACAAAGAACATGGAGTTCATTTTCGACTTCGCGGAATATGTCGACGGTGATCTCTTCCGGTATATCATCGAGCACCGGTCTGACTATGTCGAGCACTACGGACCGACAGCGGTCAACCGAAAGATCGACGAGGTCATCAATCTCGCCAATTTCTATCGCGAGCCGGATTGGGATCAGTTGAAGCAGTTGCTCCAGGATATCTACCCGAATGACGTCGACCGGCAGTTGGCTTACTTTCAGATGAATTTTTACATGCAGTCCGGTCAGATCGATGACTTCACCCGGGCGGCCCTCGACTTTTACAAGATCTACCCCGCCACCGATGCCGATGCCCTCAATGATGCGGCCTGGTCATTCTACGAACACGTGCAGGACCCCAAGGCCCTCAAGGAGGCCGTAAAATGGGCCCAACAGGCCGTCAAATGGGCCGACAACTATTACAACAACGATACCTTGGCTGCCCTGTACGCCAAACTGGGCAAGAAGAGCAAGGCCAGGAAGGTCGCCTTGCATGCCATTGAGCTGGCCAAGGCCAGCGGGCAGGACTACAGCCTCACCCAGGAACTGCTGGACCAGTTGTAGGAGGGGAGGCTTTGAGGCTTGCCCGCCGAAGCTTCAGCGAAGGAGGGAGTCGAGAAGAAGAAAGCAAGCGCCTTCCAACCCCGGACAGCTCTGGCACATTGGTCATAAAATTGCCAGCCATATAAGTGAACAATGGTACGAGTGTCTCACTCGTACCGGCTATTTGCACGGTGTCTCACCGCAACAACAGGGAACGCTGTTGATGGTCGATTCACCTGCACGTTCGGACTAGGAAATCATCAGCAGTTCAGGTCCATGGAAAGTAAGACTTGCCAGGACCGTTTCCTTGAGCAGAAAGCCCTGAAGGGGCGTAATCAAATAGCCCCGGGCAGTCGCCCGGGGATCCGGATCGCTCTGAAGCAAAGCCCTGAAAGGGCGTAATACACACCACTGTGCACGGTTGACCCATTCTCTGGTTGTAACAAGGAGCCCGACTCAAGGCGGGATGAATAGAAGGAGGGGAGGAGTTGAGGAGGGGAGGAGTTGAGGAAGGAAGAAGAAGAAAGCAAGCGCCTTCCAACCCCGGATAGCTCGGCACATTGGTCCTAAAATTGCCTGCCATAAAAATGACCGCTGGTACGAGTGTCTCACTCGTACCGGCTATTTGCGCGGTGTCTCATCGCAACAGCAGGGAACACTGTAGATGGTCGATTCACCTGCACGTTCGGACTGGGAAATCGTCAGCAGATCAGGTCCATGGAAAGTAAGACTTGCCAGGACCGTTTCCTTGAGCAGAAAGCCCTGAAGGGGCGTAATCAAATAGCCCCGGGCAGTCGCCCGGGGATCCGGATCGCTCTGAAGCAAAGCCCTGAAGGGGCGTAATACACACCACTGTGCACGGTTGACCCATTCTCTGGTTGTAACAAGGAGCCCGACTCAAGGCGGGATGAATAGAAGGAGGGGAGGAGTTGAGGAGGGGAGGAGTTGAGGAAGGAAGAAGAAGAAAGCAAGCGCCTTCCAACCCCGGATAGCTCGGCACATTGGTCCTAAAATTGCCTGCCATAAAAATGACCGCTGGTACGAGTGTCCCACTCGTACCGGCTATTTGTGCGGTGTCTCACCGCAACAGCAGGGAATACTGTAGACGGGTGCTCTGCACCGGAAAGATCATTCCCTATTCCACCATTTCGACGGTAGATGGCTGCGTTTTCTGGCGAGGTTGGAAGACCAGCATATAGACGATCCACCCCAACAGGATGAACCCGGAGGCAGCCATCAACGGCACATGGACATCGATGGTGTTCAGGTAACTGCCGATCAGTGCCGGCAGGATCTGCCCCAACGACTGCATGCTCTGGTTGATCCCCAGGATCTCGCCCTGCTGGTCACGGGCCACCTGGGAGGACACCACCGCCGTGAGATTGGGACTGGTGATGCCCTGGAACGTGGCAATGAAGGGATTGACCAGGTAGAACATCCACAAGGCACTCGGCAACATCACCGCAGCGACGGCGATAGACAGCATCAGCAGGCTCACCCGCAGCACCGTGGCGCTGGCATATTTCCGACTGAGGATCCTGACCGTGACTCCCTGGGTGATCACCAGCCACAGGCCGATCCAGCCAAACAGCAAGCCGACATCCTTGATCCGGACACCGATCTTCTCGATCAGCAACACGGAAAAGAACTGGGTAAAAAAGGTAAATCCGAGGGAGGTGAACAGCACCACCGTAAAAATGACCCGCAGGTTGGGAGCACGGAAAGAACGGGCGATATTGCCGACACCCTTGAAGATATTCACGGCTGCTTGCCTGCGCTCCACCAGCGTTTCCTTGAAGTTGTACTGAACCAGCAGGATATTGATCAGGGTCAATCCCGCAGTAAAGAGGAAGGGTGTTGCCGGCGTGAACCAGGAGACCATGGTCGGATCCGCCAGAACGCCCCCCAGGGTGGGCCCCAGGATGAATCCCAGGCCAAATGCCATGCCGACCAGGCCAAAGTTGCGCGCCTTGGAAGAGTCATCGCTGACATCGGCGATCGCGGAGAAAACGATGGAAATATTCCCTCCGGTAAATCCGGGCAACATTCGGCTGATGAACAGCAGCGGGATATTCTGGGAGGCGACGGCATAGCCGAAAACCAGATATCCGAGGAAGGTACCCGCCAGGGAGATCTGCAAGAGGGGTTTCCGGCCATGCCGATCGGACAGGGTACCAAGGATGGGGGCGCCGAAGAACTGCATGAACGGATAGCTGGCCAACAACAGGCCATAGAGCAGCGATCGGGTCTGAAAGGTCACATCCGGCGAGAAGATCATCGACTCTTGCTCGAAAAAGAGGGCCGGCAATACCGGAATGATGATCCCGACCCCCAACATATCGATAAAGACCGTCAGAAAGATGGGGAGGATGACATTCCTGGAGGATAGCTTGCTCATGCGAATGCAAAAGTAGGATTGTTCTCTATCTCTTGCCCTTCCATTTCCCTGGGCGGACAACTTGCCCTTGTTCGATCTATTTTTACCCCATGAACCTGCAACGAATCCGGGAGACCATCGCCGCCTATGGACAGGAGTTCCCCCATCGGCCGAACGGCCACCTCTGGCAGATCCAGAAGACCTTTCAGGATCATTGGGACCTCAATGCCCCAGACCTGGTGGAGATGATCGACCAGAGCATCCAGAGCCAGGTCAACCGGAGGATGTGGAGTCGGGAAGGCTATCAACCCAAACAGGTCCTCCTGGCCTTCACCACCATGGAACCACTCCTGGTCCATGCCATGTTCTCCGACCTGTTCCATTCCGGAAGGGACCTCCAGGGCCGGATCAGTCGCTTTCAGTTCCATGCCGATGAATTACTGCACAGCTACCGGGAGCGAGGGTACAAGCCGGCCTATGCCGGCCATGACCAGGATCTGCCGATCATCACCTTCTATCTGGCAATGCGATACCCTGCGCAGCACGGCCCCTATGATCACCATGCCTTTGTGCGGAGCCTGGAGGCTCTCCAGGTCACCAGCCTGCCCCAGGTGCCTGACCCGGAACGTTGGATCAAGGTGGCCAGGACGTTGCTGAACTTCATGCAGAAGGACGAACCGCTCATGCAGGCCTACGAGCTTGTTCGACAAGACCCTCTAGCATATCAGGACGAAACCCTCCTGCTGGTCTGGGATTACATGCAGTGGCTCGCCGGTCAGCCCTGAGTGGCTGCGCTGCGATCCGGACCCTTCAGTGCTTCCAGGGTCTGATACAGATGTCCATCCCTGGAGATCAGAGCTCCCTGCTGCATCATGCGAAACAGCTCTTCCTCCCGATCGGGTTGATAGCCCTTTTCGCCGGAGTAGGCTTGCAAGGTGGCCCCGCTGGCACGGGCCTGGTCGTACCACTCGGCCGGCTTCTGGTCGCGGGTGAAATCCAGGTCACAATCCCCCACCACCCGAAGTCCGTTCATCCGGATCAGGTCGTCATCACATTGGAATGTCCGGATATCCCGGGGAGTGATCACCTCGAGAAAGCGGATCTGCCGGATCACCTTGTCAAAGACAATATCACTGAACAGATCGATCAGGGACTCCGCACGGGATGGATCGTTCTGCTTCAGTTTTTCCCAATCTGGGCCGGTAATGGTGTTGGCGGACAGAAACTGGATGAATTCGGTTTCCAACTCCTGCAATTCGTCGGCTTGCAAGCGGCGATACTTCATACGTCACGGATGCATGTGTGCGGACAAAGGTACTGCGAGTTGACGGAGGCTTAGGCTTCCGATTTCCGCATGACCCAGGTGGTCATGCTGCGCAGGTCCTGGACCAGTGTCGTCTTGATCGGCTCGATCAGTTCCGCGTCCAGGTCACGGGTCGTTTTCAGCAGCATTCGTTGATCGACCAGATACCGTTCCGTCCCATCCGGCAGGAGAAAGCGCCCATTGCCGAGATGTTGCACCTTGTCCTGGATACCGATATTGGAGGCCAGCCGGGCGAAGAAGATGCCGCCCGGGGCCAGGACACGCCAGGCTTCATTCACCATGGCATCGAAATGATCCGCATCCCTGGCAAAATGAAGGACCGCATTGAGCATCACCAGGTCAACGCTCGACGGATCGAACGGCAAGTCCTCGATCCGAGCCACCCGAAATCGATTCAGATCGATGTCAGGCTGGATGGTCCTGGCCAGGTCGCGTACCTTATCGATGGCTTCCGCATCCAGGTCAACTCCCTGTACCGCATAGCCCTGGCGAAGAAAGTAGACCAGATTGCGCCCCGCCCCGCATCCCAGGTCGAGGATCCGGTGCCCCGGATGCAGACGCCCCTTCAGGATCTGATCGAAGAGGTAGATATCGATGGGGCCAAATTGAGCTTGCAGGGAATGAGTCATTCGTCGATTCGGGATCAGCCGGTAAAGGTGGCAACAATTACGCGATTCCGCGCCGATTCCACCTTTCATCGCGGAATCCGCTGAATCGGTTTGTGTGGATCATGGGTATGCCTCACAGTACTGATCCACCCTCCGGATCCACTCCTCGCGGAGGTCATCTGCCAGGAAACTGGCCTTGAAGCTGTTCACAGCCAATCTCCGGAGAACCTCCCGATCCAACCCCACAGCGAGAGCCGTCTGCAGATAGTTCTCATTCATATAGCCACCGAAATAGGCCGGGTCATCCGAATGGATCGTCGCGAGCAGACCCCGGTCCAGCATGATCTTTACCGGATGGTCGCTGAGGTCCCGGATCACCTTCAATTCCAGGTTGGAGAGCGGACAAAGGGTCAAGGGGATCTGCCTGGCTACCAGCTCTTCCACCAGGGCAGGATCATCCAGGCAACGATTGCCATGATCGATGCGGCTGACATGGAGGAGGTCCAGCGCTTCCCGGATGTAGGATGCCGGCCCTTCCTCGCCGGCATGGGCCATCAATGCATAGCCCTCCTGACGGGCCAGGTCAAACACCCGTTGAAACTTGGATGGCGGATGACCCAGTTCCGAGGAGTCCAGCCCCACCCCGATGATCCATTCCCGATAGGGCCTGGCCTGGGCGAGGGTCTCCATGGCCGACTCTTCGGTCAGGTGCCGCAGGAAACACATGATCAATCGGGTGGTGATTCCCAAGCGTCGTTCCCCTTCTTCCAGCGCACGCCGAATACCCCGAATGACGGTATCGAACGCCACCCCTCGGTCGGTATGGGTTTGCGGATCGAAAAAGATCTCCGCATGCACGACCGTCTGCTCGTGGCATTTCCGAAGGTAGGCCATGGTCAGATCATAGAAATCCTCTTCCGTGATCAGGACGTTGGCGCCGATATAATAGATGTCGAGAAACTCCTGGAGATTGTTGAATCGATAGGCGCGCTTCAGGGTTTCCACATCCGGAAAATCCAGCGCAATCCCATTTCGTTCCGCGATCCGGAACATCCATTCCGGCTCGAACGTACCCTCGATGTGCACATGCAGCTCTGCCTTGGGCAGGTGTTGGATAAATGCTGTCAGATCATCATTGGACATGGATCGGGATTAGCGGGTAGGTGATGAATTGATCCGATCATCCATGACCTTCCTCCACAATGGTGGGAACAGGGCCAGGATCATGGAACCGGGATAGCCGAAAGGCAATTGCGGACTGTCGTCAAAATGACGCAGGACCTGGTATTTGCGACTGGCCTTGAAATGGTGGTCGGAATGACGGGTCAGCTCGTACAGAAAGATCCGGCCCAGCTCATGATCACTGTTCCAGCTGTGCCAGGGTTGCACCTTCTCATAGTGCCCTTCCGGGCGCTTCTGGCGACGCAACCCGTAGTGTTCGATGTAATTGATGGTTTCCAGCAGCAGGATCCCCACCAGGGCCGAACCGGCTGCAAAAGCCAATCCGATCCATCCCCACAGGCTGAAGATGACGATCAGGTAGATCACCTGGACCAGGTGGAAGAGGATCATTTGATTTGAACCATGCCAGGCCGGCTTCCCTGTCTTCCGCAATCGTTCTGCCTCCAGTCGCCAGGCATTGATCCATGATCCGGTGATGCTGCGGATCCAGAAGGCGTACAGCCACTCCCCCTTCCGGGCACTGGCCGGGTCCCGGTCCGTTGCTACCCATCGGTGATGTCCGCGGTTATGCTCCACATAAAAATGCAGATACAAGGCCGGGAGAAGGAGCATCCAGGCGAGCACCCGCTCGAACTGGCTGGTCCGGTGACCCAGTTCATGGCCGACATTGATCCCGCTGGCACCGATGATCACGCCCATACTGAGGAGCATGCCGATCTGTTCACCGACCGACAGGTTGCCCGCTGCGATCCGCTGAAGATAGACCCACAGCAAGCCATACAGGATAGGCACATTGGCATACAGGAGCAGATCGAAGAATCGACGGCTAGCCCGCGAAGGTTCTTCTGAAACGGGAATATTCGCCGGACTGGTCGGGGTAACCAACTCAAGCACGGGAATGAGGACAAACGCCACATACATGGCGGATGGCGACCACCATCCTCCCCAGCGAAACCCGATCCAGGCGGATAGCGGGGCGATATAGGCGATCAGGTATTTCCAGTCTCTCCAATGCATAGACATTCAATTTTCCAACGAAAGTTAAGGCTTTTGCGGGGTGTCGGACAGTATCCGGATCGGGATCATGCCATTCCCGTGTTCTTTCTCCGCCATCTTCCGAACAATCCGGGGTGTTTTCTCATTTTTGCAGGATATGTCTGCATTTACATCATTCCCCCTGCGCGTCAGGAAGGTCACTCACGAAACGCCTGACACCGTCAGCATTACCCTGGACGTCCCCTCCGATCTGGCCGACACCTTCGCTTACAAGGCAGGGCAGTACCTGACCCTGGAGGTACCCGGGAAAAAAGGTCCGATTCGTCGAGCCTATTCACTCTGCCGGGCTCCTTTCGAACAGGAATGGACCATCACCATCAAGGAGCAAGCCAGGGGCCAGGCCTCTCCCTGGCTGAACAAGGAGGTCAGAGAAGGGGATACCCTCCAGGTCTTTCCACCCCTGGGCCGATTCTTTATCGAGCCCGATGCCGATCGCAAGCGGGGGTACTTTTTCATCACCGCCGGTAGCGGGATCACTCCCGTGATCGCCATGATCAAGGACCTTCTGGAGAACGAACCACAGAGCTTCTGCTATCTGCTCTATGGCAGCCGGGATGAAGAAGGCATCATCTTCAGGGACGAACTGGACCGGCTGGTCCGGCATTATGCCGGCCAATTGCAGGTGGTGCATACCCTCTCCCAGCCTGATGGCAAATCCAGCGGGCTGCGCGGCATGTTTAAAAAGAAACCTGCTTCCACCTGGGATGGCTTCCGGGGCAGGATCAATGAGGAACGGATCCTGTCCTTCCTCAACGAGTCGAATTGTCCGTTCAAGGAGCGCCATGCCTACCTGTGCGGACCGGCATCCCTGATGGATATTGCGGATAAGGCCTTGAAGGCCTCCGGGTTGCCTCCGGAACGCATCCACCGTGAGCATTTCGACAGTGACCCCCTGCCGGCAACCAGTGGTGGTTCGTCGGCCGAACTGACGGCAACCCTCGATGGGCAGGACTTGCATGTTCATGTCAAATCCGGTCAGACATTGCTGGAGGCCATGATGGGTGCCGGTCATCAGGTGCCCTTCTCCTGCTCTTCCGGTGCCTGTGCCTCCTGCATGGCCCACCTGGATGAAGGTGAAGTGATCATGGACTTTGCGCCCGCCCTGGACAGGAGCGAGATCGACGACGGCTATATCCTGACCTGCCAGGCCAAGGCAAAGTCCTCTTCCCTGAAGATCACCTATTGAAGGAATACCGGTCGATTTAATCCCGGTGCAGGGCCTGCCAGGCCCCGAACACCACCACCAGCCCGATCATCACACTGGCCATCACATAGGCCGTGGCGATCAGCCATTCCCCTCGCTGGAGCAACTGGAATGTCTCCCGACTGAAGGTAGAAAACGTGGACAGGCCGCCACAGAAACCGGCGATGAGCAAGAGACGGGTGGATTCATTCAGGATGGGCGCAATGGCCAGGAGAAAGCCGATGATCAGGCAGCTGAGCATGTTGGCCCAAAACGTCGACCACGGAAATCCTCCCGATTCAGGGACCCAGTATCCGATGCCATACCGCAAGACCGATCCCAATCCACCACCAAGGAATACCCACAACAGATTAGATATACTCATGGACCTCCGCCTCTGATGATGGTTCGTCGGATGCGATGTCCGGAATTGGTGCGTCTGCTGCAATAGCCGCCTTTCTGCCCCGACGCTGCACATATTGGTCGAGGTAGTTGGTCAGGATCACCGCCAGCCCAATGCTCAACAGGATGAGCGGAAAACTGCCGATCGTATCAAGAGACAACACCATCAGGATAAAGACGACGTTAGTGAGGATCAGAATACCCGTGGCCTGCATATGGGTAAACCCGGCATCGAGGACCAGATGATGGATGTGATTCCGATCCGGTTGGAAGGGAGATTTCCCCTGACTGATCCGGATGACGAACACTCGAAGCGTATCGAACAGCGGCAGGATCATGATCGCAATGGCCACGGCAGGGGCCGAGTGAAAAACGAATCGGCCTTCCGTCAGACTGCCCTGCAATTCGACAAACTCAATCACCAGAATGGAACAGACCGTGCCGAGAAAGAGCGAACCCGTATCTCCCATGAAGATCCTTGCCGGTGTAAAATTGTACTTGAGAAAGGCAACCGTTGCGCCGGCCAGGCTCAATGCGAGGATGGTCAGTTCCATCCGGTCGACGATGTAGAACCAGACACCCAATGTGACACTGACCAGGACCACCGTGCTGCCCGACAGGCCATTGATCCCGTCGATCAGGTTGATCGCATTGATGATCACCAGGATGGTGAACAATGTGAAAAGCACACAAACCCAATAGGGCAATCCTTCGATCCCGAACACCCCATGCATTCCGGTAAACATGATGTTCGCCTTGAAGATCAGGATGCAGGCCGCAATGATCTGCGCGATCAGTTTCTTCCACGGACTGATCGGGTCGAGATCATCCTTGACCCCGACGAGAAAGAGAATGATGACCGCACACAAAATGTACTGCAGGTCGGTAAACACCTGAAAAGGTGTCCACAGCACCACGGAAAAAAGGACACCTGCGAAAATGGCTACGCCTCCCAGGGTAGGAACACTACTGTTATGGGCCCCTCTGTCCTTGGGTTCATCCATCAGATGCTTCTTCCGGGCCACATTGATGATGGACGGAATAGCGAAATACACGAGCGTAAACGCTGTGATAAAGGCCAGGATGGGGTCAGACATTGGTTTATCGGGTCACCCGCAAAATAAGGGTACCCGGACCATTAACGCAACGGTCCGGGTACTTTGTTCTCAGGAAATCCTCATTTCTGAGGATCAGCTCATCATCTCCAGGGATCTCTTGACGAAACGGGCCAGGTCCTCTCCCTTGAGCATATGCTGATTCAGGCGGGCCAGGTCATAGAGATAGGTGGCAAACTCCTCCCGAGTTTCTCCTTCCTCCATCGTGGCCAGCTTTTTGGCGATCAGCGGATGGTTGGTATTGACGACCAGCTGCCAGGTATCCGGAAAATCCATGCCACCCATTCCCTGAAGGGCCTGCATCTCCATCATCCGGCGCATGAATTCCGGCTTGGTGATCCATACGGGCTGGTCATCCGGTGACAATGCCTTGAGTTGGATCGTGGCATGGGAATCTTCTCCCAACACATTGGTAAAGATGCCTTTGACCGTCTCCTGCTCCTTCTCGGACAGGACCGACTCCTGCTGGTCATCCTTCTGGATCAACTGGTCAATGGTATCCGAATCCACGCGCTTGAAGGACAACTCGGGCATCTTCTGTTCCAGGAACTGGATGAAGTGATTGTCGATCAACTGGTCACATTCCAGCACATCATACCCCTTTGCCCGGGCTCCTTCCACATAGGCAAAATGCTCCCTGGGCTGGGTGGTATACAGCATGACGATCCGCTTGTCCTTGTCGGTCTGCTGGTCCTTGACCTTGTCCCGATACTCGTCGATCGTAAAATGATCTCCATCCAGGTTCTTCAGCAATGCGAATTTCTGTCCTGCTTCGTAAAACTTCTCTTCGGAGAGCATGCCATACTTCACAAAGACGCCGATATCCGGCCACTTGGCGGTATAGGCCTCCCGGTCCTTCTTGAACAGCTTGCCCAGCTTCTCCGCTACTTTCTTGGTGATATACCCGTTGATCTTCCGCACATTGGCATCGCTCTGCAGGTAACTCCTCGAGACATTCAACGGAATATCCGGAGAGTCGATCACCCCGTGAAGCAAGGTGAGGAATTCAGGTACGATCTCCCGCACTTCGTCGGTCACATACACCTGGTTGCTGTACAGGTGGATCTTGTTCTTCTGGTTGTCGATCGCATTCTTCAACCGGGGGAAATAGAGGATACCCGTCAGGTTGAACGGATAATCAATGTTCAGGTGGATCCAGAACAGCGGATCCGGATTGAACGGATGCAGCTTCCGGTAAAAGGCCAGGTAATCCTCATCCTTCAGGTCGGTAGGCTGCTCCTTCCAGAGAGGCGGTGTATCGTTGATGATATTGTCCACCTCCTTTTCCACAGACTTGCGATCCTCGCCTTCCCCTGTCCATTCCGTTTTTTTCTTCGTGCCGAACCGGACCGTTACGGGCAGGAAGCGGCAATACTTCTGGAGCAGGGCTTCGATGCGGCTCTCTTCCAGGAACTCCTTGTTCTCCTTGCTGATATGCAGGATGATGTCGGTTCCCCGCTCCGCCTTCGGATCATCGCCGATCTCGTACTCGGGATTGCCATCACAGATCCAGCGCGTTCCGGCCTCGTCCTTCCAGGACCGGGTATGGACCTCCACCTTTTCAGCCACCATGAATGCGGAATAGAATCCCAGTCCAAAATGGCCGATGATCTTTTCATCCTGATATTTTTCCAGGAATTCGGAGGCACTGGAAAACGCCACCTGGTTGAGATACCTGATCACCTCTTCACCGGTCATGCCGATCCCCCGGTCGCGAATGGTCAGGGTCTTCTTCTTCTTGTCCAGGAGGATGTCGATCGTCAGATCACCGATCTCCCCGGTGATCTCGCCCCGGGAGGCCAGTGCCTTCAACTTGGTCGTCGCATCCACGGCATTGGATACCAGCTCCCGCAGAAAGATCTCATGATCGGAATAGAGAAATTTCTTGATGATGGGAAAGATGTTTTCGGTCTGTACCGAAATCTGTCCTTTTTGCATGGTTCTGATTGTTTTTGATACCTGAACAAAGGCGGTGCCATCCCGCAGTCCATGCCAAAATGACAAGATATTCCCCCAATCCGTCAGGTTTGGCACACTCCAACTGTCATCTTCTCAGAACAAGTTTCTTTTCCCCTGAAAAAATTGGAACCATTCTTGTCTATACTCTGGCAGATGGGCAACCATCCGACACCCATGAGTCAGGCAAGAATGATCAAGGCAAGCGAGATCGTGAATTTCATCACCGATTTTGCGATCCGTCAGGGACAGATCCGATACCGGATCGTCTTGCACCTCATCGGTGGCGAAACCCTTCTTTTTGCAGATTTCGGTCGCTACGAACAGTATAAACAGGCATGGACCCGTCTGCATGAAGCAAAACAAGAAGAAATGGATCTGTTGATCCAACGATGAATAATGTCAAGATGGAATAAGGGTCGCACCAAACTGGGGGGTATGGTGTCGGCCCTTTTCCTGTATCAGGGCTTCTGGATCACGATCTTTTCCTGCTGCTGCCAGTCGTCATTGCGCAGGCGCAACCAATAGATTCCGGAGGTCAGATCGGGCAGAAACAGGGATTCACTCGTCGGAAGTTGCACCACTTTCTCCAACACCACCCGGCCCATGGCATCGAACAGGGTCACGTCAGCAGGTCCTGACAGGCCTGACACGGCCAGATCGATCCGGTCGACAGCCGGATTCGGACCCACAGCGATACGGGCTGGCTCGGCATCGACATCCTCCTGGTCCGTCAGCGTGCCGAGCACGAAGGAATAGCGAATGGAACGACCGAATTCCGTTTCGAAATACTGCAGGATGGCATCAATGGTCGGCGCCAGGATCCTGAGATACCCATTGCCGGCATCCGGATCTGCCCAATAGGAAAGACCGTCATTGCCCGTATCCAGCAACTCCAGTGTGTAGCATCCATCCGGATAGTCCATCTTGAAGTCGTATTGCTTGTTAGCCTCAAATCCACTCTGCTGGAAGACCAATGTTCCCTCGGCATCCCAAACCCGCACACTGTTCTCATTGGGCCGATTGTTCGTCCGCAGGCGGAACCGAATGCCCGACTTGAAGGATTTGGGCAGGACAAAGTCACGGGTCATCTCATCATTGTCGGCGTATTCATCCGGACTACTATTGACCGACAGGACCTTGACATGAAACTGATCACTGCCATCCCCGACCCAGAAGGCGGATGATGGGATCGGCAACTTGATCACCGCCTTGTCCATGGATGCCAGGTTCCCCGTCCAGGTATAGATCTGCGCATTCCCTCCCGCAACGGCGTACTCGATCTCCATGCTCTGGATGGATTGGGCACCTGCATTCCGGATCACCACCTGGGGATCATGACAGACAGGATTCAGGCGACCATAATACTCATCCGTCGTCGGAGCCAGGATATCATACACCTCGGCATCCACCTGATGCGCCCATGGCCCATATTGGATCAATTGCCAATCCATCACATAGTTTCCACCACCCATTCCCGTATTGTTCGCCGGCACAGGTGTAATCCGGTAATCCAACGTCACCGTAGGGCCACTGATGTAGTCGGTGATCTCGTATTCGTGCTCCTTCACCTTGTCACCCGGACACCAACCCTCCCGTGACCCCGGCCAGGTACCCCCCTGGGGAAAGACTGGATTCAACGCACAGTCATTCGTCTGCCAAACATGCCAGTCAGCTACCTTGCTGGGTCCCGCATACAGGGTGTGGGTGTTGTCCTTCCACTCACAGCAATGCGGATAATTGCCATCATTGCTGTTGTGGCCATGCCCAGTGATCCGCGACTTGACCTTGAAGGACACAGCGTCCGGATCCAGATCGACCGTGGTCGGTGGGAGGGCGATGTCATCATCCAGGTTCTTGTAGGAATGCGACTTCAATCCACCCCACAGCTTGTCGATCCGTCTGACCTCCCTGGCCGGCGTCCCCGGGTAGAACAGGAACTTGAGGTCGATCAGTTCCTGTTGGTTGCCAGCACTCAGCTCTACATCGTTTTGTAAGATAGGCGCATAGTCCGTCACGTCATACACCCAGGAGAACCCGTCACCCAGGCTCAATCCGATCCCGTACGGGGTGATATACCGCCCGATCTCATATTCTTCGATCACCTCGAACGGGGCTGAGAAATAGTTCAGATCGACATTGGTCCAGGACATGCCACCCGCTACCGGAGTTGAATCGAGCACGGATCCATCTACATCAAACGTATAGGACCAGGAGGCCTGCCAACCATGAACGGTATCTATGCCTAACGGCTGATGGTCCTGAATGGAAAACAGGACAATGCTGGTCAGTGGATGGGGCTGAAGCAGGTGAAGCGTATCAGACAGCGTGGTCACATCGTAATCACCCTGAACAAAGCCCAGGGTAGGGCGCGAGACATAAGGTTGTTCGGCGTATCCCAGGTCAGAGCCGGAAGTGGGGATCCATTCAACCGGACCCAGGGGAATAGCCTTTTGGCTTGGGTTGTCCAGACTGCTGTAGGACTCACCCTGCTGGTCGAAGCTCGTACCATAGATCAGGTTGTCGTAATAAGGAGCAAAGGGTCCCAGCTTGTATTGCATCAAGCTTTGGATGGTCTCCACGGGCAGCTCGGTATCGAACAACATCAAGTCGTCGATCGATCCGCGGTAGGGTCCGTTGTAAGACAAGGCCCTGCCCACTGCCAGTTGCGCAACTGTCTGAATGGTACGGGTGAGCCCGTTGCCACTATGCCAGAGCTGGCCGTTGCGATAGATCTTCATCGACCCTGTGGTCGCATTCTTCACAAAGGCCCAGTGATTCCACTGGTTCTTGTAATCGCTCTCGACGGCCTGCTTGTTGATACGGTCGTAGTTGGGTCCGTCACCGGCATCCCAGTAGATCTGTCCGTTGCTCCAGGGGAAATGGATATTGAGCACCCGTCTTCCCTGAGCATCCAGACCTTCCAGGATCGAGCTGTTCTGTGGTTGATCCGCATCACCTTTCGCCCAGAAGCAGATGGTGATCTGATCCTGCAATTGTCCGAGCTTCTGGTCGGGCAGTACCAGATACGCATCTCCACCGAAATGGATCGAGCCGTCGGGTCCAGTCCGCAGGGAAGCCCGCTCCAGGCTGGCATCTCCACCCTGCAGGGCAAAGTAGGAAGACCCCTTGGCTTGTTCAAAAGCCATGTCCACCGCAATGTTGCTGGTGCCGTCCCATTCGAACGGGGTGGTGAACAACAGGCTGTCGACCTGACCGATCGTCGACCAGGGTCGGGCCAGCACGGTCGTCCAGTTTTCATCCAGAACCTGATCGGCCAGTTGCTGGGTGGTGTGACTCATCCGGACGGTCAGGAAGAACTGTGCGTCCGGTTGTTCATCCTGCCAGACCAGTTGCCGGACAGGACCGGCCATCAGGCCGGCTGCCTGCAGTTCTGCTCCGGTATAGATCGCCTGGATACGGGCACTGGCACCCGTGGAGGAATGCGGAATATAGATCTGGTCGGCTACGGAAGGAAGTACCGAAGAGGTGATACTGTTGCCCACATGGTTCAACACCGGCTTGTCATAGGACAGGACCTGGCGGTCATAGATGGGAAACTGGAGAAGGTCCACCGACGATGGGGCGGAAGTGCCCTCCAGGAACAGCGGATGGGTCAGCGCCGTACTATCCATCTCACCGGTATGATCATACACCTTGTTGTAGGTGAGATAGTCCCATTCTCCACAGTCATAGCCATCCTGGGTGGTGGCCGGATCACACTTCAGCGTATGCACCATCAGGATCTTGCGCCAGGACTGGCTGCCATCCGGAAAATCAAAGGTGCCCCGTCGTGTGGTGATGGAATCAAAGGTGAGGGTCTGAACGACGATCGGGTCCTGCTGGGCCGATACCGGGATGTTCAGAATGATCAGGAAAAACAGGAGAATCGCGTTCCGCATGGTTCTGGTCTTTTGTCCAAACATGAAAGATACATCATGTGTGTGATTCCTCCCTTTCTCCATCGGGTGTTCCGGATCATCCAAGCCCCGTAAAAAGTGGCTCATCATCCCGCCTGGCTCCGTAACCTTTCCCCGGGACTATCGTATCATGTTGAGGATCGCCCTTCAGCTGGTGTGGATCACATGGAAAAAATGAGGTATTCATCCGGAACAACTCAACTGGTTCGGTTTGTTATTGGTAAAGGTTTAATCTTGTCGGGAATATGTTGAAGCAGAATCTCAGTCAAAAAATGTTGCAAAAGCTGTCTCCTCAGCAGATTCAGCTGATGAAGCTTTTGCAGATCCCGACGGCCAATCTGGACCAGCGGATCAAGGAGGAGTTGGAAGCCAACCCGGCATTGGAAGAGACTGAGGACCGGGAAGATCCCTTCGAACTCAGCCGGGAAGATGATACCCCCACAGAGCAGGACGACAGTCATGAGGATGAATCGCTGGACTATGATTCGGATATCGAATCCCTGGAGGAGGTCGGCAAGGAGTCAGAGTTCGAAATGGAAGATTATCTCAACGAGTATATCGAGGATGACCCGGCCAGCTACAAGTATCGCAATGACGACATGGCTGCCGAAGAGCAGAAACAGGTACCCATTGCTGTCCAGCATACCTTCCATGAATACCTGGAAGAGCAGCTCGGCATGTTGAACATCGAGGATGAGCGACTGATTGCCATTGCCCACCAGATCATTGGCAGCATCGACGATGACGGTTACCTGCGTCGCGAACCCATCGCCATTGTCGATGACCTGTTGTTCAGCCAGAATGTGATGGCTACCGAGGAAGAGGTCATCGAGATGCTCGCCCGCATTCAGACCCTTGATCCACCCGGCGTCGGCGCCAGCAATCTGCAGGAATGTCTGCTGATCCAGATCCGCCAGAAACTGTCCTTCGCCCGCGAAGAGGCCGATGACGAAGAACTGGACATCCTGATGATCGCCTTCCGTATCATCGAGAAATACTTCAACGAGTTTACCAAGAAACACTACCCTCGCCTGCAACGGCAGCTCAATCTCACCGAGACCCAGCTGAAGGAGGCCATCGGCGTGATCATCCGCCTCAATCCCAAACCGGCCAGTGGATTCACCGGTGGTGGCGGGCAGCCTATCCAGTATATTCTGCCGGACTTTCTGGTCTACAATCGGGAAGGTGAGCTGGAGCTCAGCCTGAACACCCGCAATGCCCCGGATCTGCGGGTCAATGACCACTATGCGGACATGCTCAAGAACTTCAAGGAAAGTCACCAGGGCAAGCGCATCAACAAGCAGGAAAAAGAGGCCTTCTTCTTTATCAAACAGAAGATCGATTCGGCCCGATGGTTCATTGATGCCATCCGCCAGCGCCAGGATACCATGTATCGTACCATGTACGCCATCCTGAATTACCAGAAGGACTTCTTCCTCACTGGCGACCAGCGCAAGCTTCGACCCATGATCCTCAAGGACGTGGCCGATATCACTGGCCTCGATATCTCCACCGTTTCACGGGTGGCCAACAGCAAGTTCGTCCAGACCGAGTTCGGCACCAAGCGCCTGAAGGATTTCTTCTCGGAGTCCCTCCAGACCGAAAATGGCGAAGAGGTCTCCACCCTGGAAGTCAAGAAGATCCTCACCGATATCATCGGCGCCGAGAACAAGCGCAAACCGTATTCCGACGAGAAGCTGAAGACCATGCTGCGCAACAAGGGGTACAACATTGCCCGACGCACGGTGGCCAAGTACCGGGAACAATTGAATATTCCGGTGGCCCGGCTGCGCAAGACCCTGTAGGAGGGTCCTGATCCTGCCAACCTTTCCCGTCCATTTACCCGATTCGAGGGATCATCTCCAGGCGTACATCCCTCCCGACTTGGGCAACCTTTGTCCTGACCACTGCGTATACGCAGAACCACTGACCTGTAATCGTTGATCATGTGTGGAATTCTCGGTGTATTCGGTTTTGCTGAACCTGTGGATGCGATCCGCCCCAGGGTCCTGCGGTATTCCAAGATGCTCCGTCATCGCGGACCCGACTGGAATGGTATCCATTGCAGTCATTCCGCTATCCTGGCCCATGAACGCCTGGCAATCGTCGGTTTGAATTCAGGTGCGCAGCCGATCACCGACAAGGAACAGCGCATCTTCCTCTCGGTCAACGGCGAGATCTATAATCACCTGGCTATACGGGCTCAGCTCGAAAGGGATTTTCCCGGGATCGAAGAGGATTACATGACCGACTCCGATTGCGAGGTGCTCATCCATCTGTATAGGAAAAAAGGACCTGACTTCCTCAGGGAAACCCGCATCAACGGCATGTTTGCCTTTGTCCTCTATGATGAACGGGCCGACCGGATCGTCGCGGGTCGCGACCATGCCGGTATGATCCCGCTTTACCAGGGCAATGGCCGGGATGGAAGCCTGTGGTTTGCCTCCGAGATGAAGGCGATCCAGGAAGAATGCGAACCGTTCGAGGTCTTTCCTCCAGGTCATTACTTCGTAGGCAGCAAAGGACCGGTCGGATATTCCGGTCTCCGGATCTCCTTCATGTCCGAAGCCTGGTTTTCCGGATCGGATCCGATCCCGGTTGGCAAATGGGATGCGGCGACCTTCCGCGACCAACTCACCGCCGCCGTGGAGCGGCATCTCATGACCGAAGTGCCCTTTGGCGTCCTCCTTTCGGGCGGACTCGATTCCTCCCTGGTGGCCGCCATCACCAACCGGCTCAACAGGGCCTCCGGAAACCGCGACCTGCTCCGTTCCTTCTGTATCGGACTGGCCGGATCTCCCGACCTGGCCGCCGCACAGAAAGTGGCCGACTTCCTGGGCACCCGGCACTATTCCTTCGAATACACCATCCAGGAAGGTCTGGATGCCCTGTCCGATGTGATCTACCACCTGGAGACCTACGATGTCACTACCGTCCGGGCCAGTACCCCGATGTTCCTGATGGCCCGAAAGATCAAGGCCACAGGCGTTAAGATGGTGCTCAGCGGAGAGGGCTCGGATGAGGTCTTTGCTGGCTACCTGTATTTCCACAAAGCCCCCAACCGGGAAGAATTGCACCACGAATCGGTCCGCAAACTTCGTGAACTACATCAATATGACTGTTTGCGCGCCAACAAGGCCATGATGGCCTGGGGAGTTGAAGCGCGCGTGCCCTTCCTGGACCGTGACTTCCTGGAGTATGCCATGTCCCTTGATCCTGCTGAAAAACTGTCAGGCAACCGGATCGAAAAGCATCTGGTCCGCCAATCGTTCGACGTCCAGGGAGACCCCTATCTTCCCACAGAAGTCCTCTGGCGCCAGAAAGAACAATTCTCGGACGGCGTGGGGTACGGCTGGATCGACAGCTTGAAGGCCCAGGCCGACAGGCAGATCACCGACCTGCAAATGCAGTTTGCCGCTTCGCGGTTCCCCATCCATCCGCCGACCAGCAAGGAAGCCTATCTCTACCGGGAGATCTTCGAGCATCACTTCCCCTCTCCGTTCGCGGCCAAGACCGTGCCCTATGGCCCTTCGATCGCCTGCAGCTCACCGGCAGCGATCGCCTGGGATGCCAGTTTCCAGAACAATGCCGACCCAAGTGGCCGGGCCATTCGCGGGGTCCATCAACAGGCCTACCAGCATCCGGAATTCGGGAAGGAATCGATCTGAATACCCCCTGTTCCGGAGGCTGACCATCCATCAGGCCTGGTCAAGGGCCTGCCGCAGTAACGCGCATCCCTGAGCGATCTCCTCCTCACTGATGATCAGCGGAGGAGCGATCCGGATCGATTGCATATTGAAGAGGAACCAGTCCGCCACCACGCCGCGTTCCAGGGCGTACCGGATCACCCGCTGGACCCTGTCCGCATCACCCAGATCCAGGGCCAGCATCAGACCCGCACGCCGGATCTCCCTTATGGCCGGATGATCACCCAACAGGTCAGCAAACAGGTCGGACTTTCGGTGGACCGTTTCGATCAACCCACTCTCCAGGAGGGCATCCAGTGTAGCCAGCGCCGCAGCCGATGACACCGGATGACCGCCGAAGGTGGTGATATGACCCAGCACGGGTGACTGGCTCAGGGTGTTCATCCGCTCATGGGAGCTGATGAAGGCCGCGATGGGCATGCCACCACCCATTCCCTTCCCGATCAGGAGCACATCCGGTTGGACACCAATCCCCTCGAACGCCCACAGGTGGCCGGTGCGGCCATACCCACACTGGATCTCGTCGAAAATAAGCAGCGCACCGGTCTCCGTACAGCGATCCCGCAAGGCCTGCATCCAGAAGGCATCCGGTGGATGGATCCCGGATTCCGCCTGGACGGTTTCAAGGACCACCCCCGCCGTTTGGGTGGTGATATACTCGAGGTCGCTGAACTCGTTATACCGGATATGTCGGATACCCGGTAACAAGGGGCGGTAAGCATCCGTGTAATAGGGATCGCTCATCAGGCTCATGGCCCCTTGAGTCGAGCCGTGATAAGCGTTTTGACAACTGACCAGTTCAGGCCGTCCCGTGACGCGCTTTGCCAACTTCATGGCGCCTTCCGTCGCCTCCGTTCCTGAATTGACCAGGTAAACGACATCCAGGCCCTCGGGTAACAGGCCAGCCAGGCGTTGCGCCAACTGGACCTGGGGCTCGAGGACATATTCCCCATACACCATGACATGCATGAACCGGGCCGCCTGATCCTGCACGGCCGCCACGACAGCCGGATGGGTATGACCCAACGGGCTCATCCCGATACCGGAAATGAGGTCCAGCGTCTTTTTACCATCCGGTCCATACAGCCATACGCCGTGAGCTCGTTCCACTTCAAGTTGAAGCGGGGCATCACTGGTCTGGGCGAGGTGTTTCAGAAAAAGCTGACGCTGGGAGATCATGGTGCAAAAATGGACCAAATTCCCCAAAGATGTGGCAAGTGGAACAGCCACAAGGAGAACCCATTGCTGCGAATTTCGAAGGTGGACTGACCAAACGCATCGGTTTTGGCGTTACTTTCGCAAGGGTTTGTCAAGCATCAGCCGACAGGATCCCTGAACGGCCGGATTTTTGCGACTCTTTGTTCATTCCAACCGATCATGCCCATCCGAGCTCACTGGTTTCTCCTGATCCTGCTGTCCGTGTCATCCTGCCAGGAGGCCACGCAACGGCGGCGGGAATACGCCGTCCAGGGCATCGATGTGAGCCATCATCAGTCTCGGATCGATTGGTCGGCACTGCCCGCCCAGGGCATTCATTTTGCCTATATCAAGGCCACGGAAGGTGAGGATATGGTGGACAGTCTCTTTGCCGTCAACTGGTGTGGTGCCCAGGATGTTGGTATTCGCCGGGGAGCCTATCATTTCTTTCGCCCCAACACGCCCGTACTGGACCAGGTGCTGAATTACATTCGCGAGGTGGATATCGAACCCGGTGACCTGCCCCCGGTACTAGATGTCGAAACGCTGGATGGGGCATCAGAAGCAGAACTGGTGAAAGGAGTGAGAGCCTGGCTCACCCTGGTGGAGATCCACTACCGTACCCGACCCATTCTCTACTCCAATCAGAAATTCTACAATCAGTACCTGGCCGATGACTTCTCGGACTATCCGGTATGGGTGGCTCGATACAGTGAGCAGGTTCCCGAGCTGCATGCCTTTCGCAACTGGCATTTCTGGCAATATGGCGACCGGGGGCGCCTGGTTGGGATCAAGGGTCCGGTCGATTTCAATGCGTTTTCCGGGAATCCGGCCGAACTGGAGGATCTCCTGGTCAAACCTCAGGTTCTTCCCGCTCCGGTCCATCCACCGGTACGCACCGAACCCTAGTGCAATCGAATGAGAGGAACGTTATGGACTCCTCACGAGTTTCTGCCAGGCAGTGATCCGACCTTTCTGATCCTGACCAACCAATAGATACAAGCCAGACGGACCTGCGGGGATCGTATACGAGGTAGATGTTTCCACCCCACTGAATTCCGCCACCAACTCCCCCAAAGGACCATACATCCGGATGCGGACTGTACCTGCTGGTAACGTGGTACACTGAATGAAATCCGTGAATGGATTCGGTAGAAATAAATTCCATTCTGGTGCCTCATCCTGCTGGAGGGATGTAGAAATCCAGGGAAAGGAAGTACACAGTGTATCTCCTTCATGATGGGCATCGATCTTTCCGTTTGGGCAGGAGACCTCCATACAGAACTCCAAATCCTGGATAGGTGCATCACAGAAATATTGAGCAGAAAGGTCTAACTGCGAAATGGCCATCCATCCAGTATCGCCCGGAGCAATGGCCAGGCCATCAAAAGGAAGTTGGCTCCATCCAAAATCGCACCATGTAAAAAAAGAAGGTTGCATGATACTGGACCAGGATAGTATGATCTGACGAAGGGTATCCAAACCATCATTTCGAACACCGATCTGGACATCCGTCAATTGATTCCACAAATGACAAAATAATCCGGAGTCAAGTGAATCCCGGACGGTGGAGGCATAGTTCATCGCGACCAAGGTGGCGTCACTGATCAGGGGTGCCCAGGATCCGGTGGGGTCGATATCCTTGGCAAAAACGTTTTGGTGCTCCTGACCGATGACCCAAGTGTGGTCCGGATCGCCGATCAGTCCTATGATTCCGGTATCGTCCGAGAACTGGACATCCGTATCCAGGATGTCCAGGGCTTCATTTAGCACGAGAATGTCCCTCAGGTAGGTTTTGGAATCCCAGGTCAGGAGGATGAGATGCCCATCTCGGACCAGCCCGGAGACAGGCACCAGATCCGTCACCACCTTTTCCTGCAGAACCGATCCGTCCTGATGGACCAGCCCGATCTTGCCGGGCCTCAAGAACCACCGGGTAGTGTCCGTCTGTGGAAGAATAACCGTGACGGGACCAAAAGACAGATCCGTGGTGTCCGATAGCTGTCCAGTGACCGGATCAAGGACCGCCAGTCCGCCAGATGCCAGTCCCACCCGGACCTCGCCAGTGTCGTCCAGAAACATCAGGCGATTGAGAGAGGCATCCGGAACGGGCACCTTGACAGGAGGAGCAGAAAGTGAATCGAAACGATAGAGTTCGGAAGAACCATTGCCCCACAAGGAAGGTATGGCCACGCCAGAACCCCATGCCAGAATCGGGAAATGTTCATCCTCTTTCAATGGAATGGCATTTGAATAGAAACGAGGGGAGGGAATGGTCGTACCTGACACATACGTTCCCAACGAATCCAGACGGATCAGGATGGATGGCCCCAGGTAATCGCATTGCATTGCATTGATAAAGGCCAGAGTGCTTCCATCCGGATAGGCCAAAATGTCGGAGACCCGGGCCTGGTTATGGTTGCCGATCTGGATAGGGTGTTCCCAGACCACGGCTCCGTTCCAATCCCTTTTCTGAAAGGTCACCTTCCCTGTGCCGTATTCAGGACTGGATACCGCCCAGACAAACCCGTCTTTCATGGATGCCACACTCCACACCTGGGACAGAGGAATGGGTTGCCAGGTCAATTCGTCCGTTTGGCCATCTAAGACGGAAGTGGGAAGCAAGGTCACAATAAGAATCAGGACCCACCAGTAATGGATTCGAGTGTACATTTCCAAAATTAAACTAAATCCCATCCAATATCAAGGTAGGATGGGCCTGATTCACTTTCATACAACCAAGAATCTACCTGAAGAGCCTGGTGTGGGCAGGAGTCTTATTTTCTTGGTTCCCGACTCAACATCCGCAACGTCGCCATTTCCCGCTGCTTCTGCCTGATCTCTTCGGCAGGTGCCCCGAAATAGGTCTTGCCGCCTTCCAGGTCCTTGGACACCCCGGATTTGGCACTGACCACCGCTCCAGCCCCGATCCGGACACCGTGTGCAACGCCCACCTGTCCATACAGAACCACCCCTTCTTCCAGGATGGCCTTGCCCCCGACGCCCACCTGGCCGGCCAGCAGGCAGCGCTTGCCCAGGACCGCTCCGTGCCCGATGTGGATCAGGCAATCCAGCTTACTTCCTTCTCCGATGATCGTATCACCCGACACACCCCGGTTGATCGTACAACCCGCTCCGATGTCCACATGATCCTCAATGATCACCCGTCCAGCCGTATGCCACTTGTCATAGCGGTCGGGATAGCGCTTGAAGTAGAAGGCGTCCGTACCAATGATGGTACCTGCCTGTATCCGCACATGATCGCCGATGATGGTATTGGAGTGGATGATCACACCCGCCTGGATATAGCCATCCCGGCCGATCCGCACTTCCGGCCCGATGATCACGCCAGGCTCGATGATGGTGGATGGATGGATGACTGCCGAGGGATCAATGGTGGCACTCAATGGCCGGAAAGGCTTGAATTCCCTGGTGAGGGAGTCGTACGCCTTGAAGGGATTGTCCACCACCAGAAGGACCTTCCCCTCGGGTGCCTCCACTTCCTCGTTCAGGATGATCACGCTGGCTGCCGACCGCAAGGCCTTGTCAAAATACTTGGCTACGTCCACGAACAGGATGTCGCCCGGACCCACCTTGTGGATCTCATTGAGTCCGGTACACATGAACTCCGGGTCACCAATGATGCGGGCATCAATACGTGAGGCGATCTCTCGGACGGGAATGGGATGACGGAACTGCATGTGACAAGTTGTGGACACAAAAATAGCAAAGGGACGCAGACCAGCTGGATACCATTCACAGACTAGTATGCCTCCATGCAACGATCCTGTACCCGTCGGATCAGGTCACATCGAAGGTCTTGAATCCCTCGGGTGCATCCTCATCCACCGGCACCTCGGGAGGCCGGGGATTGGTCAGGATCCGGTAGAAGAAATACGCCGTCACACCGGTGACGATGAGTACCGATCCCACCCACATAAAGATTGCCGAAATGGTCATGGTTGGATTGAAGTTAATTGGTTGGATTCAAGGGCGAGCTTTTCTGGATGCGCTGGCGATAAGCCTTGTAGACCATGGCTGCAATGAACAACCAGATGGCGAGCAAAACCATCCTTGACAGATTCACGAACCACATTTTCTTCTCCAGGAAGGTCGTCTGTTCAGGATCAGGGGAGGCTTGTATCTGCTCGAGCAGCTCCTTGTGAGTCAGCATGTCCCATATGCCGGGCAAACTGCCGATAAAGACAAACAGCAGGAATGCCGGTGTGATGTACTTGATGATATACCTGAAAATCCCGGGTATCCGGATATCCGCTCCCCGGTTGATCTCTGCCCATCCCTTGTCCATGCCGAATACCCAGGCAAAAAGAATGATCTCCAGCGTTGCAAAAACGACCAGGGAGACCGTCCCTGCCCAATAGTCATACTCGTCGAAAACACCGTAGTGGAAGAAAAACACCGTGGGCAGTCCCAGGATGAATACGGCAAGTCCGAACAGGATGGCAGAGGTATTCCGCCGCATACCGAACTCATCCCGCAGGAATCCCATCACGGGCGTACCCATCGCCAGGGAAGAGGTGATCCCGGCAAAGAACAACAATCCGAACCAGGCCAGGCCGGAAAGTGCTGCCAGGACCGGACCCCATTGCTGGAACAGGTAGGGCAATGTCCGGAAACCCAGGCCCAGGCCGCCCACCTGGTTCACCAGGTCCTTCATCCCGTCCACGCCGAAGTAGCCTACCGTAATGGGAATGATGATCGCACCCCCCAGGACCACTTCCACGAATTCGTTCATCCATCCGGCACTCATGGCATTGAGGGCCACATCGTCACGCGACCGCAGATAGGATGCGTAGCAATGAATACTCCCCATACCCAGCGAAAGGGTGAAGAAGATCTGTCCGGCAGCAGCCAGCCAGACCTTGGGGGTCCAGATGGAAGAAAAATCGGGATTCCACAGGAAGTTCAAGCCGGTGGTCCCGCTTTCAACTGCACCGTTCTCCCCGCTTTCGAGAGTGATCCCCCGGATGGCCAGGACCAGGCCGAAAAGGATGAGCAGGGGCATCCCCACCTTGGCCACTTTTTCAATACCACCACTCAACCCTTTGGACAGGATCCAGGTATTCAACACCAGGCAAAGAATCCAGAATACCACATTGTGGATCGCATCAAAGCCGGTATACCAGCCAAACCACCCCGATACCTCGGCGGCCGACATTCCCGAGAACTGCCCGGAAACGGAATACCACATATAGCCCAGGGTCCAGCTCTCGAGATAACAGTAGTAGGCCGCAACGGCGATGTTGGTGAATATCCCGAACACACCGACATAGCGCCAGATGAACTGCTTCGGCGCCATGCTGTCCATGATGAACGGCGTACTGTGATTGCCGCGCACACCCCCGAACCGGCCCATGGACCATTCGACGAATAACAGCGGAATGCCCATTAACAGGAAACAGACCAGATAGGGAATGATAAAGGCACCTCCGCCATTCTGTACCGCCTGGACCGGAAAGCGCAGGAAATTGCCCAAGCCGACCGCATTTCCTGCCATGGCCAGGACCAGGCCCAGCCTGGAACCCCATGATTCCTGGAATCCACTCATATGTCACCGGATCCCCGGGGACTTGCCATCCTTGCGAAATGCCTCCCGGAGCGAGACAATGTTCGGTGATTTACATCGGATTTTTATTCCCTTCGCCGACAATTCTTTATGCCCGGCTCAGGCGCGTTTATAGGCCTCCATCGTCCTCATCTCCACTGGCCGGACATTGCCCTTGCCCGACCACTTGTCCGACAGGGCCCTGACCGCCCCGTGGTACCGCTCCAGCTCCAGCATGTGGGCCTTCATCCGTTGCTGCAGGAGGTCGGTCTTCCGGATCTGTCCCAAGGAAGGAGCCCCCGGATACTGGCTCACCTCGAGGTACAGGGTGGAAATCTCTTCCCGGATCGCTTCACTTTCGGCCACATAGCCATCCCCGTCCAGGGCGACCAGGGTGTCACGCCAGGCCTGGATGTGATCGGCCAGCGATTGCAACCCTTTCTGGTCCTTCTTGCTCCCGACCTTCCCGGCCGTCGAATCCGCCCAGGCCTGCAGGTCACCCGAGGCATAATACACATACCCCAACTGTTCGGTCAGGTCAAATAGCTTCTTCAAGGTATTGGCCTGCAGCTTCCTTTCCTCGGCCGGATACCTGTCTGCTGCTTCCTGCTCGAGCTCCAGGGTGGTCTCGAAGGTCTGCTTGCCCTTGTGGACACGCACCGTGTAGACCCCTTCATCCAGGGTCGGGGTGATCATGGACCCGAACATGGCCATGCGGTTGTTGGTCGGGGCGGCCTTGGGCATGGGGTATCGCACCGGTAGCTGGACAATGTTGATGCCCGCACTCTTGCCGGCCGGTAGCTCCTGGATCACCTGGCCTTCCTGGTCCAATACCTCGATATACATCTTGCCAAACGTATGGCGCTTGCTCATGAGATAGGTGATCTGGGCATTGGGGTTGGGATTGCTGGCCACATAATTGCCCGCTCCCCCAAACCAGTCACCCGGCCTGGCCAACTCGATGAATGTACTGCCCGTTTTCAGGAAGACCAGCTCCTCCCCGGCCATGTCGGCCGTGATCTGACGCAGGGGCCTCAGGTCGTCGATGATATAGGCTCCGCGTCCGTGGGTACCGATCACCAGGGCATGATCGCGTGGATGGACGACGAGAGCGCGGACACCCACCCTGGGCAGGTTGTTGCTGAACCGCTGCCAGGACCGGCCTCCGTCCAGGGTGATGAAGAGACCGAACTCCGTTCCAAGGAACAACAGGTCGGGATTGACCAGGTCCTGGCGGATCACCAGGGCATATCCTTCGATGTCATCCGTCACCAGGGAGGTCCAGCTCTTCCCATGGTCGGTGGTCTTGAACACATATCGGTTCATGTCTCCCTGCTTGTGCCCATCGAAGGTGGCATAGGCCGTTCCTTTCCGGAAGTGGTCCGGCTCGATGGAGGTACACCAGGTGAAGGGTGGCAAGCCCGGTATATGGGGTGAGGTATTCGCCCAGGTGGCACCACCGTCGGTGGTCACCTGCAGATTGCCGTCATCCGTTCCGGCCCAGACCTCCTGTTCATCCAAAGGGGATTCGGCCAGGCACACGATGGTGGTGTTGTTCTCCGCCCCGGAGTTGTCCAGTGAATAACCTCCGGATTCCTTTTGTTTCTGGCGGGCAGGATCGTTGGTGGTCAGGTCGGGAGAGATCCGCTTCCAGGAATCCCCCCTGTCTTCGGACATGAAGACGAGTTGTGCGGCAAAATACATGCGCTCCCCATTGGTAGGGGAAAGGGCGATCGGGCTGTTCCAGTTGAAACGGAACGCAGGTTCATCCTTGCCGGGGATGGGCTTGATGTTCTTGGACTGTCCATCCCGGCGGTTATGCCGAACCAGGCCACCACCCTGAGATTCGGCAAAGACCACATCCTTGTCGGTAGGATGGCGGAAGGAATAGAACCCGTCTCCACCTGCGGTAAAGGCCCAGTCCGCATTGCTGATCCCGCCCGGGCTGCGCGAGGGACCCACCCAGGAACCATTGTCCTGGAGGCCTCCGTAGACATTGAAGGGCTGGTCATTGTCCACGCTGATGTGATAAAACTGGGACACGGGCAGGTTCATGTACATCCTGAAGGCATAGCCTCCGTCATAGGACTCGTACACACCGCCGTCGGTGCCGATCACCACATGTCGGCTGTTGTTCGGGTCGATCCAGACGGCATGGATGTCTGAATGCACACCGCTGCCTACCGTGCGCCAGGTTTTCCCGGCATTGTCACTGATAATCAGGTTGAGCCCGCATTTGTACACGTTGGCTGCATCATTCGGATCAATGGCCAGCCGGCTGAAATAGAAGGGACGAACGATGGTATTGAAATCCGAACTCTGCTTCACCCAGCTCTGGCCGGCATCGACGGACAGGTACAGGCCCTTGTCCTTTTTTTCTTTGGCTTCAACGGTCAGATAGATCGTATCGGATGAAGATGGGGCGATCTCTACGGCCATGCGTCCATACGGCTTGTCGGGAAGGCCGTTACCCGTCACTTCCGTCCAGGTGGCACCACCGTCGGTGGTCCGGTACAATCCGCTGCCCTCGCCCCCCGACCGGAAGAAATGGGGTGAACGCCGATGGTCCCACATGCAGGCATACAGGATGTTGGGATCCCGGGGGTCCATGGTCAGATCGGCACATCCGGTCGAGGCGTTGACATAAAGGACCCGTTCCCAGGTGGTCCCGAAGTCCGTCGTACGGTAGACACCCCGTTCCTCGCTGTCAGCCCACAGTTTTCCCTGCACGGCGACATAGAGGGTACCCGGTTGGTCGGGGTCGAGCAACACCTTGGCGATACGCTCGCTTTCCTTCAGGCCCTTGTTGGTCCAGGTCGTCCCTCCATTGACGGAAACATAGATGCCATCTCCCACGGAAACGGAATTTCTGACCCAGGGCTCTCCCGTACCTGCCCATACCGTATCCGGATGGGCCTGGTCGATCGCCAGTGCTCCGATGGATTGCACATGATCGTCAAACACCGGCATGAAACTCGCCCCGGCAGAAACGGATTTCCAGATCCCGCCTCCTGCAGCACCGATGTACATGACCTGGGGTTTGCTTTCCACCACGGCCAGGGTAGCGATACGACCGCTCATCACGGCCGGACCGATATCGCGGGCCCTGAGGTCACCAAAGGGAATCTTGAGGGAAGCAGCCTCCTGGGCCTGGATGATAGCCAGGGTAGACAGTACCAACAGGAAGGAGAGGGTCAAATGTCGCATGATCTAGGTTGGATGGGGTGGAAAACAAACGGGCCGGAAAGAGCATGATGGTTCTTCCGGCCCGTATACGATGGGCTTAAGGGTGAGGATTATTTGTCACCTGGGAAGGTGAACTGCGATTCATCGACCTCCACATTGGTCTCGATCTTGTCGAAGGTCAGTTGGGCCACCACCTGTCCATTGACTTTGGTGGTCATGGAGTGGGGCATCATCATGCCATCCACTTCGTCGTAATCGCTCAGGTATTGCTCGACCGGCATGCCTTTCATCTGACCTGCTGCGGCGAAGGTCCTGATCATGATGGGCACATAGCTTTCCGGATCAAAATAGTAGAAGCGATCATCGCCATCCTTCGTGGTGAGCTTGACCACCAGGGTCTTGACACCATCCACCTCCTCGGAGCTCTCCAGACTGGCCTTGTGGCCCTTCCGGGCATAGTCCATCAGGTCATCCTCAAACATCTGCTTGCCGGCTTCCGTGGATTCCTCGTCCGACTTCTTCTGTGGTTCCGTGCCACCCATGAACGGGTTGATCGTCCAGGCCGTCTGTCCGTCAAAGGCTTCGACAAACTGGGTACCCTGGATATCGACGACCAGCTTCTGCTTGTTGGGCCGGGTCATGACCATGGTGAATGGAAATTCCATGCCCATCTGGTTGGCCCGTCCGATAGTCCGTGTTGACCGAAGGGATTGCCAGGTCTCCAGGCCACCAATGTTGGTGTAATAATTCTGAAGGACCTCGTCCAGTGATTGGGCCTGAAGGGTGGCCAGGGCCAGGCTGCTGAAGAGGAGAAGAGCGAGTACTTTTTTCATTTGTTTGCGTTTTGATGCACCGAAATTAACCCCTCCTGCCACTATGCCTGATTAAAATTCGGTTAATGGCCGTCTTTTATCGACCAAGGCGCCTTCTGTATCCCACCGAAGGCTTGATGTATCTTTGGGCCATGGAAGACACGACACCTCAACGCACGGAAGTGGGCAAACTGGGTGAATTCGGGCTGATCGACCGCCTGACCGCCCCTTTTCATCCTTCCCAATCATCCACCATCAAAGGCATCGGTGATGATGCGGCTGTCCTGGACACTGGAGGTGACCGCCTAACCCTTGTTTCCACCGACATGCTGGTCGAGGGTATCCATTTCGACCTGATGTACACCCCACTCAAGCATCTGGGCTACAAAGCGGTGGTGGTCAACCTGTCGGATATCTATGCCATGAACGGAACACCTGCCCAGATCACCGTGTCGATGGCGATCTCCAACCGATTCTCCGTGGAGGCACTGGAGGAGTTGTATGAAGGGATCCGGCTGGCTTGCGAATACTATGAGGTCGACCTGGTCGGCGGGGATACGACATCCTCCAACAAGGGATTGATCCTCAGCATCACGGCCCTGGGTACTGTCGAAAAAGACAAGGTAGTCTACCGGTCAGGTGCCAAAGTGGGTGATCTGATCTGCATCACGGGCGACCTGGGTGCGGCCTACCTCGGCCTGCAGATCCTGGAGCGGGAGAAGCAATTGTACATGGACCAGCCGGGTATCCAGCCCGATCTGGAGGACCAGCAATATCTCATCGGTCGCCAACTCAAGCCGGAGGCACGCAAAGACATGATCGCGGCCTTTGCCCACAATGGTCTCAAGCCCACCTCCATGATCGATATTTCGGACGGACTGGCATCGGAGCTGTTTCACATTGGCAAACAGAGCGGGGTGGGTGCCTACCTGGAGGAATCCGGCATTCCCATCCATCCCGACGCCAAGATGATGGCCTTGAAGTTTCAACTCGACCCGACCACCTGCGCATTGAGCGGCGGTGAGGATTATGAACTGTTATTCACCATCGATCCCGCCGACGTGGACCGCGTTCGCTTCCTGCCCGATATCTATATCGCCGGTGAGATCGTCCCGGCGTCAGATGGATTCACCCTGCATACCACCGGGGGCAAGCGCCATCCGCTCACCGCCCAGGGGTGGAATCACTTTGGGTGATTAAATTTAAGTATAAATCATCCAATTACTAGGTATAGAGAAATTTAAGCTAAACCTAGATTCAACATTACAGTGGATCATCATGGGCTATGGAGATTCTAAGTGGAATATTTTTGAATTCACCTTATTTAAATTGCTTAATTTTAGTATTTTAATCCCCATTAAGAAACAATTCAATTATTGACAGATAAATTATTTTACAATGTATCGATTAAAAATTACCCCATTTGTTATATTTTGTATTATGTCTATGCCACTAAAGCAATTGGTGGGGCAGAATTTATTTTATAATGGTTCATTTGAAGGATATATATCTCCTCCAGTTTTTCCTTCTTCTTGGCTGTCTTGTGAAAAATATAACAGGTACTATGTTGATATTAATCTATTGACACCTGAATTAATTGATACTCCTTATAAAGGTTACGGCTATGTTGGACTACGTGCAACCAAATTGAATACATCCAATCCCAAGTTAAACAATGCTAAAGCAAATCTTGCCCAAGAGCTGTTTTCACCCTTAAAAATTGGTACTGAATACTATTTCTCAATTGCAACTAAAGTTCCAATCAATGAATTGATCATTGACAGCATCAATTATTCAGACATACCCAGCATTGAAGTTTGGCTTGGTGATACAATTTGCTCACAAGAAATGCTGTTATATAAAAAAACATCTGCATTTAGTTCAAACGAGTGGCAAGAATATTCAACAAAATTTATCGCAAATTCTACTTACTCGTGGATATATATTAAATCGCATCCTGACACTCAAGTCAACAGCTTTGCAAGTTATTTACTAATTGATGATGTAAATCTTTACCCAACTCAAAATGATACATTTACTAAAGATTGTGCTTTTTTCATTCCAACTAGTTTTAGTCCAAATTTTGATGGAATAAATGATGTCTTTGGGATGTTGTACAGCAACGATTGTAAGCCATTGTCAATGAATTTAAAAATATTTAACAGGTGGGGTGCATTAATATTTTCTGGAGATGGTATAAATGACAATTGGAATGGAATATGCGAAGGAAAAATACTTGATCCAGGAACATATATTTATCAATTTACTTTTATAAATCCGATAACCAATAATACAGAAGTAAAATCAGGTATTGTGAACCTTGTCAAATAAAGTAAATTTAGAGACAACAAACAAATGCAATCCAGTAGTACGCTCAATTAATTATTCAGGATAATAAATTTTCTAAATTCATATACTCCTTTTTCTGATAAGAATTTAACAAAATAAACTCCTGCATTTAGATCAAGGATTAGTGATTGAATTTGTCCGTCCTCTATTGCTGATGAAAAAACCTCCCGACCACTTGTCGAATAAATGCGATAACTCAATAAGAGGCTAGATGAATTTTTAATATATGTCGGTGAGCCTTTTGAAGCAAGACTAGGATAAACCATAATATCTTCATATGAATTGTCTTGAACCCGAATCAAAGCCTCAGGAACTTTATTGACTGTTGGAATGCAATTTGGATACCCTCTACATTGCAGCGTATCATTAATGACTATTGGCTGCATAAAGACTTCCATTATTCCATAATATTCATTACCTGGATAACTCCATGGACAGGCAAAATTTATCCAACACTGAGGCGCTGATGAGCCATTGGTATAAATGCACGTATCAAACTCTGTTGGTATTGGATTAAAGTAATAGATAGGTCCTTCAGGATCCCAATCACAAAATAATATTGCCGAACAAAGTGAATCAACTGGTGTATTCTCATCAATAACAACATTGTTGGTTTCATCAGTATCTGAATTAACATGAAATCCATAATTCACATCTTCCAACTCGCAACATTGATAAGGGTATATATATTCGCCTAAATAATAATTATAGCTGGAAATCCTACAAGCCAATTCAGCAGTACATCTACCATTTTCATCTGGTTGATCCGAAGTATAAGCACCCCAGTTCAATATTCCATAAACTGGTTGACCGAATTCATGGAAATCATCAAATTCGCAATATTTGACACCATGACAATTCACAGGATCCCCACTTTCATTTAAAATTACTTGTACATCCTCAATTATGTATTCCCCATTCTCCTGTGGACCAATAGGCAGATCATTACAGTATTGACCAGCTTTGCATGTCATAGGATTAGACCATGGTCGATACCCGTTTTCGTATGGAAAAACAAAAGTATCCCTGCATCCTGCTTGATCAACTAAAATCAATGATTTATTACAAGGTGATTGAACTGTTATATTAGCCTGAATATTGTAATCATGTGAATTAATCTGTTCAGGGTAATTATAATTTGGATCTGAACACCAGTTAGGGTCGTTTACCCACGAGTACCATTTCGAGGCAATGTACCCGTATCCATTTGTAGGATTAATTTCAATAGAACCGTCATGAATAATCGGATTTTCCCCTTCTACATAAAAAAAACACGGATTTACAATAACTGCATTTGCTGATATTTCATACCCTGCACAATACTTTATATACTTGCAAAATGATTGAGTCTCTCCACATCCATTGGAAATGTTTACACAGTATTTTCCATCAGGCAGATTACCTATTGCTGCTGTGTTGCCAATTATTTCTCCTTGTTCATTTGTCCAAACATATGTGATCCAACTGTTTTGGTATAAAGGTTCTGTAGATACAACCAACCCCAATGCTCCATCTAATGTATTAGGTCCACTCAAGGACGTAATATTCACCTCGTCGACTGTAAAATTGGGAGCATTTGACTCCGCATCATTATTCCAACAGCAGCGTATTTCATACTCCTGTACAATCTCGCAGCCCTCCCCATTCGATATGGTCACACTGTACATCCCGGCAGGCTTGTTGAAGATATCTTCCGTCGTTTCACCAGAATTCCATTGAAAAGAAAGCAATGTTGAACCTGGTAAGTAATTGTAGGCGGTAATGTCTATTGAACCGGATGGTCCACCATTGCTACACCCATAAGTATGATTGATTTCGTTCAGATATACATCAAACTGCTCCTTGTTTATCAGTGTAAAACACTCTGTGGCCATACACGTCCCCGTCACATCATACACGGTGAGGCAATAGGTACCAGCCGGTTTGTTGTAGATATTTTTGGTCGTTTCGCCACTGTCCCATTGAAATAACAGCCCGGTTGAGTTGGACGTCACCGCAGGAAGAATGGAACCATTTGACGCCGGAGCACAGGGTGGATCGATTACACTGGCTGAAACGTCGATTGTTACTTCAAAATATTGATCAACAGGTACACACGTCGTCCACTCGCAATGCGGCGCAAAAAGATTGGTGGCCGTTACACAATAGGTGCCTAGAGCCAGGGGGGACAAATCACTCCCCGTGTCACCGGTATTCCATTGATATGTAAAGCTGCCCGGCGCATTGGAAGACACTACTGTAGAGATTTGCCCACCAGAGTTGTCTTCACATGGATAGCTGATCTCATAACTGCCATCCAGTGTAAAGTTCTCATATGTAAAGCTTTCAGACAGTGTGCAAGATGGCATGACAATGTTCAGCAGATACGTGCCATCCTCCACCACTCCTGAATAGGGAACGGAGATCGGAACAGGATTCATCCCCCAGGAAATGATCGCAGCTTCATCAGCCGCCATGGTTATTGCGATATCACCCTCAACACAACCCGCTGTATACTGGACGTCATATTCTACACTATGGTCAATAATGACTTGTTGTACTTGCGAGCAACCATGTTTGTCAGTAATTGTCACAATGTAATCTCCTGCTGCAAGCCCGCTTCGGGGATTCGCTTTGACACCATCCGGCCAGGTGACCATGATCGGACCTTCTCCCTGAATGATGGAGAAGGAAACCGAGCCGTTCGGGTTGTTCGGGCAGGCATTGACTACCGTCATTTCCGTCAACAAGGGGGTCGCTTCTTCAAGAATAAATGTCGTAATTTCGATACAGGCAAATAATGAAGAAGTAATGGTCAGATAATACGTTCCAGGTGATAGATCGTCAATGGACACTCCGGCACCCAGGTCATTCTGCCCATCTGACCATTGGTAGGTGAACATTTCGTTCTCATTCAAGGGAATACAGATTGCTTTGATCTTTCCCGTATTCTGGCCTGGGCAAGGCTTACGTATTTGATAATCATCGGCAATCTGGCACAGATCATACTGTGACACAGTCATGCAGTCTTCCACCTGACACCCTGCCCCATCCACCACCGTCACACAGTAGGTGCCATTGGGCAGACCTGACAGGTCTTCATGATATTCATTCTCTCCCGTTATCCCAGGGCCCGTCCAACGGGTCCAATAGGGCAACTGCCCATTAGACAGTGTCAGATCGATGGCCCCATTAAAGCCATTGCTTGGGATTTCTGGTGTGACGAAAGCCTCGATCTGCGGGTGGGGATCATGGATGGTAAAACAACAAGAATAAACCGTTTGCACGGAATCTCGAATGCTCAAGCAGTATTCGCCATAACCGATCCCGATCAGGTCTTTGTCATAGCTGTACAGGTTGCCATCCTTCTCCCAGATGTATTGATAAGCACCAGGTGTGTACATATTCACAGTGAAGGCTCCCCATTGATTGAAGTCGCCACATACTGGCTCATGCTTCACTACCTCTACACACACTGGAATATTCCCGTCCACGAAATATTCCCCTGCGGCCGTACAACCTCGATCATCCTCAATGGTGACTCGGTATATCCCTCCCGAAAGGCTGGTACGGTCTTCTTCCAGGCTCCCATCATTCCACCGGAATGTATAGGGCGGCTTGCCATCGGTAACCGTCAGGGCTATCGCTCCTAAATTCATGGTGGAGCAAGTGGGGCTGACTTCGGCATCAACGTGGATGGAGGAGCAATCTTCGATATGGATACATGCGTCAATGATACAGCAATTTGTATCTACAACCTCGTAACAGTATATTCCCGGATTCAAACCTGACAAAAGAGTATCTGTCGATAAAATATTCCCATCAATATCCTTCCAAGTTATCGTCCAATCCTGGATGCCCGGAGAAACATGTACAACAGCCCATCCATCTGACAGCCCCGAAGAATTCGATTTTTCATAAACAACGTCTAACGGGTCAATACAATCAATCGTTCTATTACGATCCGTGAAGTCCTGATCCCATAACTTGGCCGGACATAATTTGTACATAAACCTGTGAATCGTATCCAATCCTTCCGATTTGGGAATAGGACTCCAATCTTTTAATTCATCTCCTGATGTATCCTCACGAAGGGGTAACGAATAAGGCCCGAACAACTGCTTTCCCTGATCAGTCTTTAAGGAGTTACCTAAGTTTAAAATTTGATTGCCTGACTGATCTACCCCTCGAATAAAAAGGGTATATTCAACACTGTCCTTTAAGTGAACAGCTCCCACAGTGGTAATGGTCCAAATGTTCTTGGCTGCATTTGCATTTAATAGTGGCGTGGCCAATTTAAAATCAAACGCCCCTCTCAAACTATCAATCATCAATGAATCCATAGGTTCACTTGTATATACATTTATTGTCAAGGGCGCATCCGGTGCAAAATGAAAATCAATATTTTCATCACGATCAAATGTTATTCTACCATTTTTATCCAAATCACTATTTGAGCTGTCATACCATTCCGCATCGTAAAACGGAGCATTATTCCCCTGACTGATCGTCACCCGGGACACATAGGGTCTGAAATTGTCCAAGGTAAAGGCAATCGTATCACTATTTGTAACCTGATTGCGAATATTCGTTACTTTGGCAAACAATTCATAATCTCCATCGGGATAGCGCGCGTTCAATGGCAGCTCCGCCGTCTTCAATGATCCACTAATATGGTATTTATGAATACGAGTATAAAAGTCTGAATAGTGATAAATATCATATGGCTGATTGGAATACCCACTATTATATGCTCGTGAATCCACTCCCGTTTTCGACCAGCTTCCAAAACTAGGATTAGGGTGGTTAACTATACTTTTTCCTAATAAACCTCCAAGTTCAATTTTTGACTCTTGCGATTTTCCGCTGATGAGCTTGAAAGATGATTCACCAACCCCTTTTAATAGAAATTCCACATTATCAACATCAAATACATGATCATAACGCTTATTGCCTTCTCCACTTACACCGGTTTTCATTTTGACCTGTAAAGCCATTGGTGATACAGAGCCACCGAATTTATCATATTTAGGCAGGAACAAAGAACTGCTCTCATTACAAAATAACCTCAAATCATACAAGGTTCCAGCATAATTTATATATTGGAGAGGGTTGCTGGCATAAAAAGTACTTGGTGTTGAAAAAGATTCATTTATAGGTACTGTATTCAAGTGAAGGTGAGCCTGATTTTTGGCATCAGCATCTCCCAATGGAACTAGAGGAAATCCTCCTGTAATCTGACTTGTAGCAACAAGAGTATCGCCATTTAATTCAACAAGTCCTCCATCTATTTGACCTAAAATATAGGTTAATGTCACTTTAATTCCATTTATCGTTACTTTTATTTTAAAGATTTGGGCCCATTTATTTGAATTTGGAGCAAGCATTTTTTTCAATACTATAGTTCCATGATTTTTACTATAATCGGTGCTTGAATTATCATAAACATGACCAAAAATATACCTATGATCCCCAGATTGGTAACACAATTGTTTATAGGTAAATTGACTTGTACATAATCGATTAACATCAACAGTAGTTCCACCTTCTGGAGCTAATATCATATTCCATTTGTCATTATTGCCGTCATCTTGTGCACAATTATAGTCTATTCCAAGATGGTAATTACTGGTATGTCGTCTAGGTCCAAAGTCATCAGCCACCGCATCCGCTGGGAACGTCATTGGCACCGAGTACATTGTATCAATAGGATTCCATTTCATAAACTGCAAATACTGCCCAGTTAGTATTTGTGGAATCCCTATTAAAAGGCCACTAATTGCAATAAAAATTTTAATCATGACTAAGAATTTGCTTTCTAAAGGCAATTAATTCAACAATTGATTTCCATGAACGATATTTTTTAAACCAATTCACTGTAAACTCTTTCATTTCTGAAGTTGTAATAATTCGATCATACAGTACTTCTTCTTGTGGATCGAATAAGTATTGATGCCTGCTAAGCTCTATTGAATTAGGAAAGGTATAATCAACACATAACCATCCTGTTAATTCATCTTTTACCGGTTCGGCAATCCACATATCTGGATTTTCATTTTCGGACCGATATATTCGCAATGCTTTATCGATATCCCATATCTCAAATCCTTCATTCTGTGTTTTCATTCCCGCATTTTCGGCGGCCTCTATTGGCAAAATGGAAAACAGTAAATGGCTGCCATCATTTGCCACAACAGGTGTACTGGTTTTATAAGGAAACTCTTTACAGAATAATTTGCTGCCCTCTGTGTCAAGTACTACTTGGGTAGATTTTGCTCCAAGCATCTTATTTGATTTGGAAACCTCATAAGCCGTATACGTCACTTCAATAAATTTACTCTTAGATTCGCTTCCATTCCCACTCACAATTGTATGTACCCAATGAGAGCCAAGTCCATCATCAGCAAGGTGCTCATCTTCGGGTAAAAATCTGATACCTTCCGAATCAAAGAAATAAGGCATCACTTTGATACTATCATTTGGCTTTAAATATGGATTGTGTGCATCTACGTCGAATATTGATTGTAATTTATGCTGCGAGTCATAAAACTCGATCCGATCCATAACAGGCAGTTCATACTTAAAGTGCAGCTCCGTCCTTTCATTGTATCCTGTTCTAACATGATACTTCTGGATAAACAGCACCCCTGGTCTTGATTCCCATATTTTGAGTGGGTATTCATGGTCTTCTAAATGTATTTCTGTGCTGAACTTGCCATTCAACCGGATTTCAACTTGAACACCATGGACTGTTATTCTAATTGGAACTATTGTATCCCCAATCGCAGGTGTGATATCCAAAACCTCTTCTGCAATATTAATCTCAACAGCACTTGCCACCATGCATGGCAGTATCATGATCAACAGTATCCATATCCGTTTCATCCGTATCTGATTTTAACTTCCAATTTACCCTTTTCTGAGCAAGGCATCAAGTCTCTTGCAAGGGTGACCTTTCTGTTGAGAACGTTAGCCGTGGCAAGACATTCCGTCGAAATATACAGAAAAAAAAGAAGTGCAGGTCATTCTTGACCTTTTTTAAGCTGTCTTTTCCCTGTTTCCTTGCTTTGTGGAAGAGATCCATTTACTCGGAGAAATCGGGAAGCGACTGAAAGCATGCAGGAAGAAACGCAGGCTCACCCAGGCCCAACTGTCCTATGCGTGCCAGACTGACCCTTCCTATATCCGAAAGATAGAAGCAGGGAAGGTCAATATCTCCGTGGTCCGATTGGCCTCCATCCTTGCTGCATTGGATATGTCTCTGCACGAGTTTCTGTGCGATCTGTAAGTTCCTATCCTCTTGTATGCGATGCACCTCTTGCCATTTGGATCGTCCCTTCAGTGGATGGCTTTACCCTCCATACTACCGGTGGCAAGAGACACCCCTTAAAGGCACAGGGGTGGAATCACTTCGATCAATAGACCGAATTTCAGTTGTTGAAAGGAGTACAACCTTTGGACTATGGCATCGGATCCAGGGTAAACCGCACGTACTTGATGGTTTTCCCGGCTTCCAGGTGCATGCCTTCATAATAGGTCTTGAAGGCCAGTTCCGGCGTCGGCAACTCACCAGCGTATATGTCATCCCAATGCCCGAGCACATGGGCAAAGGGTGTTTCCGCCAATGACTCCAGGGTGTAGGCATACAGTCCAGGGTCATCCGTCTTGAGGTGGATCACGCCACCATGCTTCAGGAGGGGACGATAGACCTGGAGGAAATGAGGACTGGTCAACCTCCGATTGACCTTGCTATCCCGGGGGAACGGATCGGGAAAGGTGATCCAGATCTCACTGATCTCCCCGGGTGCAAAGAAGGCATCCAGCATTTCAATCCGTGTTCGGAGAAAAGCCACGTTGGTCAGGTTTTCCTGCAGCGCCTTTCGGGCCCCCTGCCAGATACGGGCCCCCTTGATATCCACACCCAGAAAGTTCCGCTCCGGATACTGCCAGCCCAGGGCCAGGCTGTACTCACCACGACCGCAGGCCAGCTCCAATGTCAACGGATGGGCGTTGCCAAAATGACCCTCCGACCAATGGCCCTTCAGGTCGACCTTCTTTCCACCCGGACCGCTAGCCGCCGGGTTTTTCTCATCAAAATTCTGATAGACATTGACAAACCCGTCCAGGTCAGCGAATTTATCCAGTTTGTTGCGTCTTGCCACGTCGTGTCAATAGTGATTTTAAGAGTCAAATGGAGCGCAAAGGTAAGGTGAATCTCCCCGAGGTTGGGGCTTGTTGATGAAGAGACAGAGGGATGGGGGATCAGGAATCAGGGATGCTTGCCCGCCGCAGGAGGGCTTGACCGCCGGGGCGGGAGGGATCAGGAATCAGGGATGAAACGTACCGGCTGCTTTATAACCGCCGGGGAGGTCAGCTGTCTAGGCAATCTCAAGGCGTAAGACGGCCAGCAGGTGTTTTGTAGGGGTGACTTTAGTCGCCCGTGAAGAAAGGGATAGGTGATTGCTAAGTCCAATGGGACTCTGGGACCGTGAGACGCTGGGAGAGCCGGTGGCTGAAAAGTGGGCAATATCAAGGCGGAAGTCGGAAAGCGGAAATCGGAAGTAACGTCAGACGTCAACAGGGATCAGGGATGCCTGCCCGCCGTGGCGGGAGGGGTCAGGGACTAAAAAACCATGGCCTTTTATCCGAGTCATCCTCAAATCCTGTAAATCCTGATTCTGACAATTGGAGACGGAGGGATGAGGCGTTATTTCGTTATTGGGTGATTTCAACTGTCAACACGAATCCGGTAAGTACCCAGTGCGAAAAGCAAATAGCGAAGCGCGAAAAGCAAAGAGCATGCACTTCATACTAACCTCATCAAAACCATACCTGGAACACAAAAAAAGCCCTGATGCAGAGAACACCAGGGCTTTTTCAATGACCTCACACCAGGGTGAGATTACTTCATCAAACCAGACAGAGCACTCAGGCGAGGCAGGACCACAAACTCGGTACGGCGATTGGCAGAACGGCTGTCAGATGTTGCAGGATCGGCAGCATCGGCAGGGGCATGCTCACCACGACCGGCAGCAGTCAGTTGCTTGGGATCCACGCCATTCTTGACCAGCTCACGAACAACGGAAGTTGCACGGATCACGCTCAGGTCCCAGTTGTCTGCATAGCGAGCAGAGGAAATGGACCGATTGTCCGTATGGCCTTCCACCAGCATGATCAGCTCGGGATTTGCCTTCAGCGTCTCGGCCAGGGTAGCGATAAAGTCCTTTCCTTCGCGGGAAAGGCGCACGGAACCGGAACGGAAGAGAATAGGCTGGGCATTGGTCAGGTACATGCGGTCATCACGCGTCTGTACGGTCAGTCCAGACTTCTCGTAGTAGCTCAGGGCGTTCTTCAACGCATCCTTCACCTTGCTCAACTCCGTTCCGCTGGCTTCGCCGGATTTCTTGGCAGCATCCAACTGGCTCTTCATGGCATCCAGGTCCTTCTGGGCCATGGTCATTTTGGAGTTCAGGTCATCACGCTCTTGTGACAACTGCATTTTTTCAGCTTCCATGGCCTTCAACTTGTTCTGGTTGTCAGCCAATGACTGAGCCAGTGCGTCCTTTTCAGCCATGAGTGCATTGTACTTCTTGTTCGATACACAGGACTGGCCCGCAACCGCCAAGACCAACAATGCAAGGAGGAGATTCAGATGTTTCATACTGGAGAATTTGTTTCGAGTTCTTCGTTAGTCCGGCAAAGTTACCATTTTGTTGGAACCTCCAAGGATTTCAGGATGGAATTCGGGATTCTTTGCTCAAGAAATCAGCCTCCAAAAGACACATCTACACATCCCAGCATGTATTTTTACCCCTAAACTCAAGACGATGTACGATTTTCTGGTTCATTTTCATTCCGGCTGGCGCTGGGTTTTTCTCATTCTCCTGGTCCTGGCCCTGGTCAATAACCTGATCAAGTGGCGTCAGAATGCCACCCAGACCCCTGCCGACCAGAAATGGAACCTCTATGCCATGTCCGCCGCTCATCTTCAGCTGATCGTCGGGTTCATCCTCTACTTCATCAGCCCGAAGGTGCAGTTCGGAGGGGAAAGCATGTCCGACCCGGTCTTGCGTTTTTTCCTGGTGGAACACATGATCACCATGCTGGTGGCCATCATCCTGATCACCATCGGGTATTCCAGGGGCAAGCGCGGAGAAAATGAAACGGCCCGCTTCCGACTGGCCTTCTGGTTCTACCTTGGCGGACTGATCTTCGTCCTGGCCGGCATCCCCTGGCCCTGGAAGGAAGCCTACGGTGCCGGCTGGTTCTGAGCACCTAGCGAGGATATTAGCAATTATTTCATCTAACCGGGTTGCATGTGGCGGGAGAAGGGCGCAATTTTGCTTCATACATCCCTCCCAATGACTGAATACATCATGCTATTCATCCTCATGGTCGGTGCCCTCCTCCTGAACAACAAGGAGCAGATCGATTGAACCTCCCGGTTCTATCTTTGCGGCCATGACCTCCTTCAGGCTTTTGGCCTTTCCCGTTCTTTTTCTTTCCACCCTGACCCGTTCCATCGGCCAGGATACACTTTTGTCCATGCCCACCATCGAAGTGTCGGAGGACCGTATCCTGCATATTCCCGGTCAGGCCAGACATCTACCGGACAGTCTCGACCGGCTGTTCCTCACCGCCGGCCACCTCAGTGATCAGCTACGCCTCTATCCGGGCAACCATCTGCGCTCCTATGGCCCCGGCCGACTGGCTACCCTCAGCAGCCGGGGTAGCGGACCCGGGCAGCAAACCGTGACCCTGAACGGCCTGAACCTGATCAATCCCCTTTGGGGTATTATCGATTACAGTCAGGTCCCACTCTTCTTCTTTCCCTCCACCATCCAGTGGGCCGGCGATCAGACCAGTCGCGTCGGTACAGCCAGCGCTGCCGGGGTGACCTCACTGCAAACCGGACTGGCCGCCCTGGACGGATCGGGTGTAGAGGCACAGTTCGAAACCGGAAGCTTCGGGGCCTATCAGGCCGGATTGGGTGGCCACATCTCCATTGCCCACCACACCAGGGCGTTGGTCCGCCTCCATCACGAAGCAGCCGTGAACGATTACCCCTACACGACACTGCTCGGTGACTCCAGGCGGCTACCCCATGCCGACTACCGACAGCAGGGCGCCCTGCTGGACCTGCTGACCCAACCAGCCCCCGGCCAGGAGCTCAGCGTTATGGCCTGGTGGCAGGGCGGTCGTCGACAGATTCCTCCCACCCTCGTGCAGGACCGGTCGGAAGCCGTACAGGAGGACCAGGCCACCCGGCTATTCTTGCGCTATCAGGTCCATGGTGACCATTGGGTAGGCGGCATTCGTACCGGATATCTCGACGACCGCCTGCACTACAGGGATCCCGCTTTGGGCAACCTGGATGATCGGACAGGCTCCCGCCAACTGGCCTCCCAGGCCTGGTCAGCCTGGACCCTCGGTCGGGATCATCAATTGTCTGCCGAGATCGGGCATCGGTTCATTCACGGCAAATCGGACAATTACCTGGACCCCCCGGACGAACACCGCTATCACCTGCTGCTGCGGTACGCATGGGCCAGGGCAGGATCACCCTGGAGGCTCTGGATTGCCCACCGCAGCGAACATACACCGGCAGACCAGGCCTGGTCGATCCCGGCGGCTGGGGGAGACTACCAACTGGGCCAATGGCTGTTTCGTGGCCAGGTGAGTCGCCAAATCCGCTGGCCGGCCTGGGATGATCGGTTCTGGAGCCCGGGTGGCAACCCTGACATTCGTCCGGAAAAAGGATGGGCCGGCGAACTGGGTTTCCAATGGACCTCTTCGGAGCCGAATCCTGCACTTCGAATCGATATGCAGGGATTCATGCGGCAGGTTCGTGACTGGGTGCAATGGACGCCGCGGTCCGGCGGGTTCTGGTCGCCCGAAAACCTGTTTGCCGCCCGAAGCACCGGGTTCGAGTCCACCATCCTCTGGCAACCATTGACGTTCCTCCGGTATACCCTTCGCTACGCCCAGGTCCGGTCCATCCGCCAGGACGAAGATCATGACCTCTCCACCCATGGCCAGCAACTGCCCTATGTGCCAGTCCACAACCTCAACCAGCAAGTCCACATCGTACGTTGGGGGTATACCCTCAGACTGACCCACCAATGGACGGACGCCGTGTCTATCCTGGCTGACGGGAGTGACTCCCTGCCTGCCGTCCACCTGGTTCATGCCGATGTGGCCCGGTCGTTTCGGTACCGCAACCACACCTGGTTGGTTTGGGCCCGGATGGATAATATCTTTGACCATGCCTATGTCCTGGTCAAGAATTTTCCATTACCCGGCCGTCAGGTCCATGTGGGCTTACGTTGGACTGTGCAGTAGCCTCATCGGCCTGTTTCCGGCTGTGGCGCCGGCACAACCCATCCTGGCATCCTGTTGGCACGTCGCCGATCCTGTGCACTGTACCCGGGAGAGCCTCCGGGATGCCTTCCAGGTCGCCCTGGCCGATGTGCCGGTCGAAGGTACATTGGTCTTTGGCCTGACCATCGATTCCTCCGGTCAACTGAAAACCGTCGATCTGCTTCGGGATATCGATCCGCCTCTCGGCCAACGAGCCCTTGACATCATGGCGCAGTTCACCGAATGGTCGGTGGCGATCCCCGAGGGTCAGCTTGAAGAAGTACGATGGACCCTGCCCGTATCCCTGGCCCCTGTCGACAGAGGCTCCGGCTTTCAGGTCAGCTGGGGGATGGAACACGGGGAGGCTATCTCCCTTGCCTCATTGGATCAACTGGTGCTCCTTCCCATCCTGGTCATGGATCCATCCGGACACCTGCAGCCTCCGGCAGAAGTGGAGGTACGCTATCAAAAGGGAGAAAGGATCCGCTCGTGGCGATCGCCGTCTCGGTTGAGTGCCAAAGCCGCCAAGGGGCTGAAACGTTGCCGGGTCCATGGCTTATTGACGGTGGTTGCCTATGTGCAGAAGGGTACCCGATTCGAGGAAGTGTCCCGCACCTGGGTGATTCGACCCTGAACCTACCCGACGCGCAGTGTGGACAAACCGCCATCCACGCCAATGACCTGTCCGCTGATCCAGGAATGATCTGGGTCGAGCAGGAAAGCAGCCATGGAGGCCATATCCTCGGTTCGGCCCACCCGATGCAGGGGATGACGCCTGGCAGCCGCCTCCACCTTCTCCGGGGAAGACAACAGTTTTCCGGACAGGGGCGTCTCTGTGAGCGATGGTGCAATGGCATTGACCCGGATGGCAGGGGCCAGTTCGGCAGCGAGCGAACGGGTCAGTCCCTCAATGGCCCCCTTGGCACTGGCAATGGAAGCATGAAATGGCATTCCCTGACCGACAGCTACGGTGCTGAATAGCACAACGGAAGCCTGCCCCGCCTGTTTCAGGGCTGGCAGGGCGCCCTGGAGGGTGCGGACGGCTCCCACCACGTTGATCTCGAAGTCTGCCCTGAACTGGTCCGGCTGGAGTGAGCGGAACGGTTTCAGGACGATGGAGCCGGGAGCATAGACGAGACCATGCAGGGGTTCCGAACGAAGGGGTTCAGGCAGTTCATCCTGAAGGGCATCATGGGCAAACCAGGTTGCCCCGTCGGGGGTCTCTCCCTGATTCCGGGATCCGACCCATACCTCATGGCCTGATGCCAATAGTTTCCTGGCGATGGCCTGTCCGATACCCTGCGACCCACCGATGACGAGATAGCGCATAGAACGTGTGATTGTGGCTATCCGAACAACAGGCGGTACGAACGGTTCAACCAGCCACTGCGCGGGGAGGCAGGTCCCTGGTCACAGGAAGATCACATGATGGGATCAATTCCACAGGCCCAGGTGCTCCAGATGGATCTCCTGGCCATAGAACTGGCGAGTGGTTTCCTCGAAGGAGGGTGTATAATCCGACACATAGAACCGATGGGGAGGTGGCGTCTCGGTGCGCAGGATGCCGGCTTCTTCCAGGCGCTTTTTCACAGCCTGGGCCACCACGTCCGTCGAGTCCAGGATACGCACCTTGTGGTGGTACCAATCCTCGATCTCCCGGCGGATCAGGGGATAATGGGTGCAGGCCAGCAGCAGGGCTTCGATGCCTTCCAGTTTGGGATCACCGAGGTAGGTATCCAGTACCGATCGGCTGATCGAATCATGGACAAAACCCTCCTCGATCATCGGTGCCAGGAGGGGCGTGGCCAGGGATTGTACCTGCATACCCGGCACCTTGTCGCGAAGCCGGGAGGCATAGATCCCCGAATTGATGGTGGTCTTGGTGGCGATCACACCGACATGCTGGTGTCCGGAACGGACCACTTCCTCGACCAGGGGATCCACGACATTGACGAACAATGTCCGGTGTTCAAAGAAATCCAGCAGCACGTCATAGGCCGCCGAAGAGGCGCTGTTGCAGGCCACCACGATGAGCTTGCATTGTTGCTCCAGCAGGAACTTGGCAATCCGCAAGCTGTAATAGCGGATGGCATCCGCGGATTTGTCCCCGTAGGGCATATGGGCCGTATCCCCGAAATAGATGATCTGTTCACGGGGCAGTAAACGCACAACGGCATTGGCGACCGTCAGGCCGCCAATGCCGCTGTCAAAAATGCCGATGGGGCAGTTGCGGGTATCCAATTTATTTCTCGGCTGCAGGTTCTTCTTCCGGAAGGCTGACACCCATGATGGCCATGACCATGGGGGTCACATCCAGCTGTTGTTCGGCATACAGCAGGATCCCGTTGCCCGGGCTGGCATCAAAGATATATTGATAGCCGCCTGATGACGCCACGGAATCAATGGCATTCTGCAGCTTTTCAATGATCGGTGAGATGAGGCTTTCCTGCTTCTCGGCCACTTTCTGGCGCATCTCCTGCTCCAGGGTACCGATCTGGGTCTCCAGTTCCTGCAACTGCTTGGTCTCGATCTCCTGTTGCTTGGGGGCAATGTCACCCTGCTGGACCTTGGTCTGAAGGGCCATGCCCTTTTGCTGGTAGTCCTCGATCATGGCCTTGAGGCGAGCCTCATATTGCTTCTGGAAGACTTCGAGGGAACTGTTGGCTTCCTTGACCTCAGGCAGCAGGCTCATCACCTGTGCGGAGTTGACATAGCCGAACTTCTGGGCCGTCGCGGACAGGGCCAGAAAAGCCAGGCAGAAGGTAACGAATACGTTTTTCATAGTTGATTTGTCATTTCAATGTTCAATAGCCGGACCCTCGCCATCATCGATCGGTACGATCCCCACCTGGCCAATGATCCGGGCGCAAATGTAGGGAATGCGCTCAATTACGTGCCAGGCGCTGGATAAGGTCTTCGGTCTTGTCGAATTGAGGATTGGCAAAAATGATCCCCGAGGAGCTGCTCTTGTCGAAGATGAAGTCGTAACCGCGCTCGTTGGCATAGGATTCGATCAGGCCATAGACCTTGTCCTGGACCGGACGGATCAGCTCCTGGCGCTTCTTGAACAATTCACCTTCGGGACCGAACTTGGCCTTCTGCATCTCCCGGATATCCTTTTCCTTGGTGAGGATCTCCTGTTCCTGCTGCTGGCGCATCTCTTCGCTCATCAGGACCTGCTCGGCCTGGTACTTGTTGTACATCCCCTTGACCTTGTCGAATTCCTGTTCGATCTCCTGGCGCCAGCGAGCGGCGATCTTGTCCACTTCAGTTTGGGCGGACTTGTAGTCGTCGAGGCTTTCCAGAATGAGGTTGATATCCACAACGGCAACTTTCTGGGCCTGGAGGGCAGGCTGTCCGATCAACAGGGCAAACGCCAGGATCATCAGTGTCTTCATGTACTTCACGGTCGTTCGTTTTATTAACTGGAAGAAATTAGGTGCACTACTCTAAGCGGTAAAAATACGGTTTTATTGCCTCGGGAAATGCCGTCCCTGCGGTCATTCCCGGCGAGGTGAACCATTCTTACGCTTTTCTTAACAGACATCATTGATATAGAGGAAGTTAAACCTGAACTGATCCGATATGTCCCTGCCCCTTAACGGGCATTTAACAGCCTGTTTTCCCCGCCAAAAAGTGTAGGTTTGCGAAAAGGAATGCCCATGAAACCTGCATGGAAGGGGATCTACCCCGCATTGACCACGCCATTTCTGCCCAACGAAACCCTGGATCTCCCCACCCTGGACCTCAAGGTCGAGGTCCAGATCCGCAGCGGATGCCATGGACTGATCCTGGCCGGCAGCCTGGGAGAAGCCTCCACCCTTTCAGCCGATGAGAAGATCGACCTGCTGACCCATGTGGTCGGGAAAGTCGACGGCAGGGTGCCGGTCATCATGAATGTGGCGGAATCCCGCCTGGCGGATGCCCTGACGTTCGTGCGCAGTGCCAAGCTGGCCGGAGCCGATGGCCTGATGGTCCTGCCGCCCATGCGGTACAGGGCCGACCAGGACGAGGTGAGCATTTGGTTCAGCGCCATCGCCCACGAAACGGACCTGCCCATTCTCCTCTACAACAATCCTGTGGACTATGGCATCGGGTTGTCCATCCACCAGCTGGAGGCCCTCCTGCGCATACCAACGGTCCAGGCTATCAAGGAATCCACCCGGGATGTCACCCAGGTAGTCCGGCTGAAAAATGCCTTTGGCGACCGACTCAGGGTGTTGTGTGGGGTAGACACCCTGGCCCTGGAAAGCCTGATGCTTGGTGCAGACGGATGGGTGGCCGGACTGGTCAATGCCTTCCCGGATGAAACGGTGGCCATCTACCAGCTGGCCCAGCATGGTGATTTTGCGGCAGCCCGATCCATTTACCGTTGGTTCATGCCCCTGCTGGAGCTGGATATTCATCCGAAGCTGGTCCAATACATCAAACTGGCTGAAGGGGCCGCGGGGAAGGGGACACCCTTTGTCCGTTCGCCCCGGCAGCCCCTGGAAGAAGAGGAATTGGCCATGGTCATGAAGATCATTCACGAAGGATTGGCCAAACGGCCTGTGCTCTAATCAGATCGACAACAAATGAAAGATATCACGATCCCCGGAGGCAAGGATGCCGACAAGGCGCGAAAACTGATGCGGGTGTTCAGCCCATTGACCGGTGCGGAAATGCAGGATGAATATCCGGTGGCCCGGTCAGAAGAAGTCCAGTATGCGGTCGAACAGGCTATGGCCGCTTTCCCGGTCTATGCCGCCATGCCGGGTACCCGTAGAGCTGATTTCCTGGTTGCCATCGGGGAGGAGATCCTCACACTGGGTGATGATCTGATCCAACGGGCCATGGCCGAAACCGGGCTGCCGGAATCCCGGCTGATCGGCGAACGAGGACGAACCATCGGGCAGCTGGGTCAATTCGCCCACCTGATCCGGGAAGGTTCGTGGGTGGAAGCCATACTTGATCCGGCAGACCCGGAACGCAAGCCCTTTCCCAAGCCTGATCTGCGGCAGATGCTGCAGCCCCTGGGACCGGTGGCTGTGTTCGGGGCCGGCAATTTTCCCCTGGCCTTCTCTACTGCCGGGGGAGATACGGCATCTGCCCTGGCAGCCGGCTGTCCGGTGATCCTCAAGGCCCATGAAGGCCACCTGGGGACCAATGCCCTGGTCAGTCGGGCGATCCGGCTGGCCGCCGAACGTACCGGCATGCCCCGGGCTGTCTTCCAGTATGTTGTCGGAGATGGATATATCACCGGACGGGAACTGGTGGCTCACCCGGGCATCAAGGCGGCCGGGTTCACTGGCTCGTTTACGGGTGGCAAGGCCCTGCTCCAGGTGGCCAATGAACGACCTGACCCCATTCCGTTCTTTGCCGAGATGGGAAGCACCAATCCGGTGGTTGTCCTGCCGGATGCCATGGCCTCCCGGGGCGAGGTGATCGGCCAGCAGCTGGTGTGGAGCTTTACCCTCAACGCCGGCCAATTCTGCACCAACCCCGGACTGATCATCGTGCGGGAAGGCGAGGGGATGGACCACATGATCGCGGCCATGCATGAGGCCGTGCTGGCCCGGCAGGCCGAGCTGATGTACGGGCAGGGGATTCGGAGGAATTATGATCAACGGACCCGGGACATGCTGGAAACCAAAGGGGTCACCCTGATCGGGAAGGGCCCGGATGGCGGACCGCTGGACGGCCAGGCCACCCTGGCTCGGATCAATGCGGTGGATTTTCTTCTCCAGCCGTCTCTCCAACACGAGGTGTTCGGCCCCTTCAGCCTGCTGGTAGTCTGTCCGGACGATCCATCCCTCCAGCAGGTCCTTCATGCGTTGGGCGGGCAGCTGACCGCTACCCTGATGGCCGAGCCATCCGACCTGGAGGGCCGTTCGGAACTGGTCAGGGAGTTGGTCAGCCGTTGCGGCCGCCTGGTCTGGAACGGTGTCCCTACCGGCGTGGAGGTCAGTCCGGCCATGCATCATGGTGGTCCCTGGCCGGCCAGTTCGGACAGCAGGTTCACCTCCGTAGGTACCCAGGCCATCCGACGCTGGGTGCGGCCGGTGAGCTATCAGAACCTGCCGGAAGCATTCCTGCCGGAGGCCCTGCAATCGCACAACCCCCTGAAGATCTGGCGGCGGATCGGGATGGAATGGACGAGGTAGGGATGCCTGCCCGCCGGGGCGGGAGGGATGAGGGATCAGGGATGAAATCGGTGTTCGGTGTTCGGTGTTCGGTGTTCGGATTTATTTGTGATTTTGTTTTTGTGTTTTGGAATTCCTGCTAATTGGGTTATTTCGAGGGATGAGGAATGAGGGATGAGGGATGAAATCGGAATTCGGAATTCGGAATTTGAATTTGTTTGAGATTTGGTTTTTGTGATTTGGTGCTTAACATTTGGTGTTTCTCCTTGACTCCTACACTCCCTACTCCTTTCGGTCATTGGATTTTGTGTTTTGGAATTTGTTTGTGATTTGGAATTTGTGATTTGTGATTTAACCTCCTCCTGATGTCTCGTTCTATCTTCCATTGCATCGACGCTCATACCTGTGGCAACCCTGTCCGGGTCGTGAAGGAGGGTGGCCCCGTTTTGAATGGAGAAACCATGGCCGAAAAACGGCTGGACTTCCTGGCCCATCATGATTGGATCCGGAAAGGGTTGATGTTCGAACCGAGAGGTCATGACATGATGTCCGGGTCCATCTTGTATCCGCCCCATGATCCGGCCAATGATGCGGCGATCCTGTTTATTGAAACCAGCGGCTGCCTGCCCATGTGCGGGCATGGTACCATCGGGACCATTACCGTGGCCATTGAGCAAGGCTTGATCATGCCCAAGGAGCCGGGCATTGTCCGGCTGGAGGCTCCGGCCGGGCTGATCCTGGTGAGCTATGACCAACTGCCCTCCGGAAAGGTTCGATCGGTGCGACTAACCAATGTCCCGTCCTTTCTGGCTGCTGCCGGGCTGGAGATCGATGCACCCGGACTTGGCCCCATCCGGGTAGATATCGCCTACGGGGGGAACTTCTATGCCATCATCGATCCTCAGGAGCACTATACGGATCTGGCCGACTATGCCCTGTCTGACCTGATCGCCTGGAGCCCGGAATTGCGCCGGCGGCTGAATGATCGATACACCATGGTCCATCCCGAGCGGGAGGACATCCGGGGCATCAGCCATATCCTGTGGACCGGGAAGCCGACTGTACAAGGGGCGACAGCCCGGAATGCGGTCTTCTACGGGGAGAAGGCCATCGACCGATCACCTTGCGGGACCGGAACGTCGGCCAGGATGGCCCAGTGGGCCGCCATGGGAAAATTGCATCCCGATGAGCCCTTTATCCATGAATCGGTCATTGGCAGCCTGTTCACCGGTCGGATCGAGCAGTTGACCCAGGTCGGCGAGGTCCCGGCCATCATCCCCTCCATTGAAGGATGGGCCGTCGTCACCGGGTTCAATACCATCCATATCGACCCGGAGGAGGATCCGTTCGCGTATGGGTTTACGGTGGGGTAGGGAAACCATTGAAATGGTTTCTGATGAGGTTTGAATCAGATAACCCAGGGTTGACCTCCTACGGCGGTCAGGAAACCCTGGGCTACGTCGTTCCTTGTTTCACAGATACCCACATATGGATGTGAACAATATTTCCAAAGGTTTACCTCCTCCCGGCGGCCAGGAAATCATGGGATACGCCGTTTCTTGTTTCACAGATACCAATATATGGATGGTGATATTATCAGCAATCATGGCCGTTCATCTTCATCTCTCCGAAGGTTACCTTGATTATCCTCCTTTGGCAGTAGGTACCACCTGGGTTATATCATTTTATGTTTCACAGAGTTATTATAGATGTTGAAGCTCTAAACATCATGGCTCGGAATCCTCATTTCTCCGTAGGTTACCCTGCTTGATCTCCGATGGTGGTCAGGATATTCTTGGCTACATTATTCTTGTTTCACAGAAATCAATATGAGGATGTGGAAAAGCTTTATTCACAGTAGTTGGATAGCCACTTGTTCTCAAATCTGAATACGTCGTAGCCCCGGGTTTTCTTTATCCACCGCAGGAGGCTTTACTCCCGGGAGAAAGGCAACCCCGTGTGTTTCCAACCTGAAAACGATGTAGCCCCGGGTTTTAACCCGGGGTCTAAGGGCAAAAACTATCCGGGAATGGTTTTAACCATTTCCCTCCCCCAGTCCATGAAGCTTGAGGAACCCGGTATATTCCTCCTTAAATGTCATGGTACGATGATGCTCTTTTTGGGTAAGAATATAATGCCGAATATGGTCGACCTGTGACTTGCTCACCGTAAAGGCTGCGTACCCGGATTGCCAGGCGAATTTATTCGACAAGAAATCCTGTTGATTGATCCAATGTGAGACCCCTCCCTTGATCTGTTTCATGACATCGGCAATGGAACGTTTTGGATCCATCCGGAATAACAGATGCACATGATCGGGCATGCCGCCAATTTCCAGGAGTGGGCATGAAAGATCGTCAAACTGGAGTTTGAATTGTTCGTAGATATTTTTCTCAAATGCGGGTTGGATCAAATTCTGGTTGTCCTTGGTATGGAATACCGCATGAACGATCAACTGGGTATAGGTTTGGCCCATGAAAGTCGCATTTGCCTCTAAAATAATACATGCTCTCTAGAGGTGAAAAGGGGGAAACCATTAAAATGGTTTCTCATAATGTTCGAATCAGATTACCCAGGGTTAACCTCCTACGGCGGTCAGGAAACCCTGGGCTACGTCGTTCTTTGTTTCACACTTATCTATATGAGGATGTGGACAAGGCTTTTGTCAAGGTCATGAATGACCATGTTGGAGATACCTGTATTTTACCTGGCTCCCGGGTTCGACAATCAACAACATAACAAACATGGAGGTCAAAAAATGACGTTCCAATCTCGACTGTAGATACGATGATTCACCACCCATGCCCACCATTCTCCCTGAAAAAGGCGTAGCCCGGGGCTTTCTTTATCTGCCGCAGAATGCTTTATCGCGATTGAAGGACAATCCAATGCCTTTCCAACATGAAAACGATGTAGCCCCGGGTTTTAGCCATTTCCCTCCCGACATGGTTGCCCAAAACCATAGTTGGTCCTGAAAGGTCTACGGCATGGTTATTTGCCCCGAGCATTCGCTGGGAATGACCAATTCTCACGCGCCATTTCCCTACCCAATCCTGAAACCGTGGTAGCCCGGGGTTTCAACCCCGGGTTAAAATTCAACCTGAATCAGGGAATGGTTTTAACCATTTCCCTCGTTCACCCGGGGCCTACTCCTCCTCGCCGAACAGGTCGCCCTGCTTGCTATCCACATCGAATTCGATCGTATCGCCGGGATGGTACTTCTCTGCCTGGGCGGCAGCCGCTTCGGAGAGCTGGATCTTGTCCAGGGGGTAGGGGACCAGCTGGTTGCCCAGGGCCTTCCAACCCTTGATATCCACGATATCGGTCAGATTGGCGATCTCATGCTGCTTGATCTTCTTCTTGTCGCGATACCAATATTCCACTTCCGGATCAGGAAGGATACTCGCAAAATACAACCGACTGTTCCGATGGTCGGTGAGATAGGAGAATTTCTGGCCGGTGGTGGATGTCTCGATCTGGAAGCGCTTGACCAGGGTCCATCCCTTGTTGCCGTCATAGTGGACGGCGGAAATGACCATGTCCGGATGATATTTCCGGATCTCGATCACCGTAGTGGGGTCATAGCGGTTGGTCAGATCGAAATCAGTGATCTCGTAGGTGCCATCCATGTAGAGGGCCAGGATCTGGTCGCCCGTGTCGAAGGCGCCGAGATACTTGCCGCGTTCTTCCGTGTTCAGTCGACCGCTGGCCTCATCCATCCAGGCTTCCTGAGCTCCCAGCGTGGACTTGCCCAGACCGATCTGCTGGATCTTCTTGACCGGATACTTGGTCAGGATATTCCCCTGGGAACTGCGGCTCTTGATGGCCAGTTCGGCAAAATCGAATTCGAACTGCTTGATCTTGGCCCGGCAGTTGGGCGACAGGGTCACTTCGATGACCTCCGATTCGCCGTTGGGCTGGACGGAGAAATACAGCACCTTGCTGTACTTCGTGCCCTTGGTAAGGGGGTACTCCTTGTCGCGGGTCACGGAGGTGACATTGAACCGCTTGACGTAGGCATTCCCACTGTCGCCGTCAAAATAGACAAGGTGGTACGTGGTGCGGTCGTCCTTCTTGTTCCACACACCGACGTGGATGACGTCCTTCCCAACAAAAACCTTCTCATCGATCCGCACCACGCTGAAGGTGCCATCCTTCCGGAAGGCAATGATATCGTCAATGTCGGAACAATCGCAGACGAACTCGTCCTTCTTGAGGCCCATCCCGATAAAGCCCTCCTTCCTATTGACGTAGAGCTTGGCATTGTTGGCCACAACCTGTCGGGCCTCAATGGTCTCCAGGGAGGTGATGCGGGTACGGCGTTCCTTGCCCTTCCCGTATTTGGCCTTCAGGTTCTTGTACCACTCAATACTGTAGTCCGTGAGGTGGGCGAGGTGATGCTTCACTTCTTCCAGGTCGGCCTCGATCTGGGCGATCAGTTCATCCGCCTTGAAGCTGTTGTACTTACTGATGCGCTTGATGCGGATCTCGGTCAGGCGGACCAGGTCATCCTCGGTGAGTTCGCGCATGAGGGGCACCCGCTTGTCGTTTGCCGCCGGTTTCATGTCCGGTGTCCGGACAAACTTTCGCAGTCCGGAATCGATGGCCTCCAGGACAGCCTCCCAGGTCTCGCATTCCTCGATGTCGTGGTAGATGCGGTTCTCGATGAAGATCTTCTCCAGGCTGGCAAAATGCCATTTCTCCTCCAGTTCGCCCTGCTTGATCTCCAGTTCGCGGCCGAGCAGGGTACGGGTCTGCTGGGTGTTGTAGCGCAGGATCTCCTCGACGGTCAAGAAGTGGGGCTTGTCCTCCACGATCACGCAGGCATTGGGGGAAATGGACACCTCGCAATTGGTGAAGGCATAGAGGGCATCCATAGTCACCTCAGGGGAGACACCGGCCTGGAGCTCGATCTGGATCTCCACATGCTCGGCCGTATTGTCGATGATGCGCTTGATCTTGATCTTGCCCTTGTCGTTGGCCTTGACGATGGAATCGATCAGCGAACCCGTGGTCACGCCATAAGGCAGCTCGCGGATAATGAGGGTCTTCTTGTCGGGATTTTCCAACGTGGCCCGGACCTTGACCCGGCTGCCCCGGCCCCCGCCGTTGTATTCGCTGACATCGATCTGCCCACCTGTGTCAAAATCGGGGTAGAGCTCGAACTTCTTCCCCTGGAGGATCTTGATGGAGGCATCGATCAGCTCGTTGAAGTTATGCGGCAGGATCTTGGTGGACAGTCCCACGGCGATCCCTTCCACCCCCTGGGAGAGCAGGATGGGAAACTTGGACGGCAAGGCGATCGGCTCCTTCTTCCGGCCGTCATAGGACAGCTGCCAATTGGTCGTCTGGGGATTGAACAGCACCTCCAGGGCGAACTTCGTCAATCGGGCCTCGATATACCGCGAGGCTGCCGCCCCATCGCCGGTACGGACATCACCCCAGTTGCCCTGGGGGTCGATCAGGAGGTCCTTCTGGCCCAGGTTGACCAGGGCATCACCGATGGCGGCATCCCCGTGCGGATGGTACTGCATGGTTTGGCCGATGATGTTGGCCACCTTGTGGAAACGGCCGTCATCCATCTCCTTCATGGCATGGAGGATGCGCCGCTGGACAGGTTTCAACCCGTCTTCGATGGCCGGTACGGCCCGCTCGAGGATCACGTAGGAGGCATAATCGAGGAAGTACTCTTCGTACATTCCGGACAGGGTCTGCAATTCTTCACCCTTGTTGGTGGCCATGGGATCTGGTGTTTAGGGGGGTAAAAATAGGGAAAAGACCCATCTGTGAGGGCCAGAGAAGCAACGACCCGACCCACACGAGTCGATGACCACAATAATGCACCTGGCGAACTCAGGTACACCGGACACCTGCCATCCATCGAAGACAACGCCCCATTGGCAAAGCTACACGGATCATCAAAGGGAAAAAACAAGGCCCTCTCTTGAACATATGCCATGATCCTGACTATATTACCTTGGTGTTCACGAAGGTTCCATACGGTTCTGAAGTAGCGGATACACCACAAATAGACGGTGTTTGCGAATGTTTCGTGCTGATGGAATAGGAAAAAACGCTACTGGAGTAGCGCAAACACAGATGTTAGCATCCATAAATGAATACATTATCAGACATATTAACAGTTAGTCGTAAGAATGAAATAAATATTTTAACGATCGATACCACAAGGTCGAACCTTATGGGGTATGAAAGAAACCCAAAACTCAGCGAGCAAATTTCAAATTGGGAACTATATAGACCTTTTGCTGAAAAATATGGACTAATACTAACGATGTATGTTGAAGACTTTATTTCAATTTATGTTCTTTCTCAATTGTTAAGGGAATATGCCTTAATCTGTCATCCTGATGAACAAAGTGAAAGTTCATCACTAAATAATCTAAATTTAAAAACAAAATTCGCAAAATGGATTTGCAAAACATGCATATATTACGATAAAGATTATAATTATACTGTCGATTTTGAAGAATTTAATGACAGTGGCTTTAACCCCGCATTCAAATGGTCTGACTTAGAAAAAACAGTCAAGGGAAGTATAGCAAGTAAAATGATAAACAAGATAAAATTCGTCTATCAACAGACTAAAGCCCATGTTTCGGAATCAAAAATGTATTATTTACTAAATTCCGAGCATGTACATCAAGCTGTAATTTGCGGTGGAAATTCTGATGTTTATAAATGCCCAAACTATATTGGATATAAAACTGAAATTCAAGAGCAAAAGATAAAAGATATTCTTAGAAATGCTAAAAAACCCAAACTTGGAGATATTTTAGAATATGCACATTTTTACGCATTAGATTTTAAAGGTGAAGATTTGGGATATGCAAGGCATCTCAAGATCTATTCCAAATCTGACTTATCAGGTCTTAAGAGCAGATTAGAAGAAAGTTTTACGCCGTTTGCTAAAGAATTCAAGAGAATAAGTTTGGAGTGCGAAAATTTAGATCAATTTGAGATTAAAATGAACATATTATTAAAGGAATACGGATGCTAGCAAGTGATATGAGATCAGATTGGCTAGCGCCAAATCCGCTCCATATCCCAGAACCGTTGTGCGTAAGCTGCAAAACATAATCTAACAATGGAATTTAAGTATAGAAAAGGAACAATAAAAGACAAAGGCAAATTGCAAGAATTAGGTGTTCTTTCTTATAGCCAGCATCAGCAAGCTATGACCCCAGAGAATTGGAACAAATACAGCTCTTTTATGTCAAATCCAGAAACCTTTGAATACTTAATGAACACTTCAACGTGTTTCTTGTGTGAATACGAAAATGAAATTATCGGAATGGCTTTTTTGGTTTCAAATGGACATCCAACCGAAATGTTTGAAGGCAAGTGGAGCTATATAAGAATGGTTGGTGTGAACCCAAGTTTTGGCGGAAAAGGTATTGCAAAGAGATTGACCAAGTTATGTATTGATTATGCGAAAGAAACAAATGAAAAATTTGTCGCATTACATACATCAGAATTTATGAATGCAGCAAGACATATTTATGAAGGTTTTGGCTTTCAAGTTGTCCGAGAACTTACTCGATATGATAAAAAATATTGGATATATCTTCTAAAACTTAATACAAATAGCAGTGATTGAATACCAAATAGAAAACAAAATTTCAATAGACGAATTCAAAAGCATTTTAGTAAATTCAACATTAGGTGAAAGAAGGCCTGTGAATGATGAAGAAACACTATCTAAAATGATTGAACACGGAAATTTAATTGTTACCACAAGAGAAAATGGAAAATTAATTGGCATTGCTCGTTCATTAACAGATTTTAATTATTGCACCTAGTTATCTGACTTGGCTGTTGATGAAGATTATCAAAAAATGGGAATTGGCAAAGAATTAATTAGACAAACAAAATTAGCTTCGCCAAAAGCCAAACTGATTCTTCTTTCTGCACCAAAAGCAGTAAATTATTATCCAAGAATTGGAATGACACAATGGGAACAATGCTACGTTTTGGATTATATCGAAAACCTAAAATAAGTTCGAATGATTGATTATAATGATAAAATATTTAAACCAATTGAAAATTCAGAAAATGGAGAAACATCAAGTGAAACGGTTTTTCTGTATAAACAAATTGGGAATATTTTGACTTCCGAGTATTGGGGCGGAAAAATAAAGAAGGGACATTTAATTGGTGTTGTGGATGAAAATGGAAACATAGATATGCGATACCACCAAATAAATGATAAAGATGAAATTATGACTGGAATTTGTAAATCAAAACCTGAAATTCTAAAAAATGGAAAAATTCGATTGTACGAAAACTGGCAATGGACATCAGGAGACAAATCAAAAGGAAAATCAATAATAGAAGAACAATAAAGCCTACGCACAACAATGGCAATAAGCAATTGGGTCGAAAGTGATACAGCGAAAAAAGGGCCCCTCTATCAACCCCACTCAATGACCAAACAAATCCTTTCAGGATTTTCACTCGAGACAACCTGCGCGATACTGCGTTATTTCTCAATCACTTAGCTATGGCTATGCTCTTTCGAAATGCCTTGTCTCACTTGGTTCTCTCTAGTGTTGGTCTATTTCGGAGGTTAATAGAAGTGCCCTAAACATATAACAAGGGTCAGTGCTAGGCCGAAAAGTTATGACTCAAAAGCCCCAACTGTTCAAATCCGAGACCATTAATGGTAATAAAAATAATCTCGGTCAACAGAAAATGAGCATGTAATGAATCACGGTATATGTCTAAGCCTGCTGTTCATTATATGCTCGGGCTGTCTCACTAACAGAGTAGTACCAAAGTATACTGTTGGAGCAACTTCATGGGCCTTTGGAAAGTATTCCTTTATTGATTCCAAAGGAGATACTATCAAAAAGCTTGATAAACATGAGTATATAATGTCTTTCACAGATACCTTTGAAACATATGCGATCTTTGGTATCCGGGGCATAAAAGACTGGTGTGCAATTGATATCCATGAGAACATTTTATTTAAAGTAGCTAACATTCCATTAGAGGAGCCGTTATCTCCTGATCATCTGGTTGAAGACAGGATAAGAATTATTGATGCGGCCGGGAAGTATGGATTTGCAAATACTAAGGGAAAAATTGTTATTAAGCCACAGTTTGAATTCGTATCGCACTTTAATAATGGGTTTGCCATTATTGCTGAAGATTGTCACAAGGTATATTGGAAAGATGATGAGGAAGCAGATCATGCAGAACATGAAGTCTGTAACCACTACTCACTGAATTGTAATAAGCATGGATACATTGATAAAAAGGGTAAAATCATCAAACTTGGTAATTATACATTTGAGGAAATTCAAAAGGAGATTGGGTGGGAATCGACTTTATAAAACTGCCACTAACATCGGATGCTTATGAGCAGGGCTTTCAACATTGAGAATGCAATCGTAAATTTGGAGAAAGGAATCCCATTGACAGCTTCGACAGAGTCGGCCTGTCTACGAGCATCCTCGACCGTTAGAAGTACAGTCAAAGAGATTATTCGAATCCCGAACAACCGCCCCTAATCCCGCAACTTGCTAAGCAACCGCAGGAACTCGATGTAGAGCCACACCAGCGTCACCAGCAGGCCCATCGCCGCAAACCACTCCATGTATTTGGGCGCTCCCAGCTGTTCCCCTTTTTCGAACATGTCGAAGTCGAGCAGGAGGTTAATGGAAGCGATGCCGATAATCACCAGGCTGATGCCGATGCCCATGATGCCGCCTTCATGCAGGAAGGGGATCTGGATGCCGAAGAAGGACAGGCCCCAGGAGGCGAGATAGAGCACCAGGACGGCCATGGTGGCCATGATGATCCCGGAACGCAATCGCTGGGTCACCACGATGATCCGGGCCTGGTAGAGAAAGAGCATGATGAAGAGCATGGCCAGGGTCAGGGTGACGGCCTGCAGGACGATCCCGTTGAAAGCCGCGGCATACATCGCCGTGACCGTACCGACAAAGAAGCCTTCTGCCAGAGCATAGAGTGGCGCCAGCACGGGCGACCAGGCCGTCTTGAAGGTGGCGATCAGCACAAGTACCAATCCACCAATGGCCCCGCCCCAGAGAAACAGGGAACTGGGTGCCAGGAAACTGATCCCCGCCGTACAGAGCATCAGCATGGCCAGCAACAACGTCTTGGTGACCGCACCACTGGCGGTCATGGTGCGCCCGTCACCGGACAGGATCACTTCCTGGTTGGCAAAACGCTTTTCGCTGAGAACCGGGTTGCTGCTTTCACGATTGCTGAAGAGGCTCATGATGGATATTTTTCCGAAATGTACATGAATTCAGTCGATCTGCCATGCGCAACCCATCCGATCCTTCACGCCCAGAAAATTCCCCACCGGCAAGAAAGCTTCCTGTATCTTAGCCAGCAACCACATGAATGCCATGACCTATTTCACCCCCGCCTTCATCGACTTCTTCCAACAACTCGAGATCAATAATGATCGCGACTGGTTCAATGCCAACAAGAAACTGTACGAGAAAGAGGTGAAGAAACCATTCGAGCATTTTGTAGCAGATCTCATCGACCGGATGCAGACCATCGACCGGAATATTCTGATCACACCCAAGGACGCCATTTTTCGCATCTTCCGCGATACCCGGTTCAGCAAGGACAAAACCCCGTACAAGACTCAGGTCAGTGCCATCATCAGCCCCGGAGGACGAAAGGACATGGACTATCCGGGGATGTATATCGAGCTCGGTGGAAAACATGTTCGCGTGTACAGCGGATCCTATCAACCGGACAAGGACCAGCTGGAGAAGATCCGGGAGAAGATCATCACCGAGGGTGCCCGCTTCCGGCAATTGGTCACCGACAAGGATTTCGTCAAGCACTTCGGGGAGATCCGCGGGGAGAAATACAAGGTCCTGCCCAAGGATCTGAAAGAAGAAGCCGAAAAGCAGCCCATTCTCTACAACAAGCAATTCTACTACTTCAGTGAATGGAAACCGGATGTCCTGACCAGGGCCAACCTGCTGGACCAGGTCATGGACCGCTATATGGTGGCCCGTCCGATCACGGAATTCCTGATCGAAGCACTCCGTGGATAACCATGGTTTCCCCGTATCTTCAACGGATGAATGCTATTCGCCCGATCGTGATCCTGCTGGTGTGCCTCCTGATGGGTACATCCGGCCATGCCCAGAAGATCCTGCAGGTCGAAAAGGCCGGCAGCCTGAAAACCTGGCGCTTCCAGGTCGGTGATGAACTGACCTTCAGCGACGTGGGCGCCCCGGACCAATTCTATACCCGGGAGATCGTCAATCTCTTTCCGGAGGTGGGCCTCATCCAATTGCCGGATGCCGCCGTTCACATCGACTCCGTTGCCGTGATCGTCTTTACCGGCTCGAATGGCTGGGCGAAAGGTCTGGGAGCCTCCATCCTCACCTTCACGGGTGTCTGGACCCTTTACAGCCTGCTGGACAGTGCGATCAATTCCCGGGCCCCGGCCCCATTCCAGTACTATGTCGGTGGCGGGGGGCTGCTCAGTGGCTCCGCCCTTCGTTGGGGGGTGCCGGAAACCAGAAAGACCATGGGCAAACGGTATCGCCTGCGCCTGTTGGACCTGACCTTCTATCCGGCTGCATCCGAACAACCCCGATGAGGATCCCCTTCTGAAGATCAGTTACCACCCTCTGATCGGAGACAGGCATCTATCTGTCGTTTTCAGTCCTGCCGCTGTGAACCAGGATAGAGGTTCCATTGCTCCGTCTAGCTCATTTGACGACCGTCATATGACCTCTTAGATACTTGGTATATACTTCATACATACTTGATATATACTTTGTACATACTTGGTCTATACTCCATAGATACCTGATCTGTCCTTTATATATACTTCAGCCTCGAGCCATCCAAAAATATACCTGCCAATCGTTACCCATGGTAAACTAGTGGTATTCCACTCACTGGTTCTTACGGTAATTGTTCTGCTTTAGAAGCTCCAGTCTGGCCCGACTTCCACCTGCCGGCGGACAGGCAATCGCCGTCGAGGCTCGGCACTTTTGAGGCGCCAAAAGTGCCCAAAAGCGCTCGTCGCCAAAATGGGCCTTGTTTTAACGCTTGAGGTTTACCTTATCTAGTCCTGCGTATAATAGTCGTTTACATCATGACCCGGCCGCTCGAATTTGATCGGTGGTTCGTTTTGTGCTTTGCATTCGTTCATTCCGTCATTGGATTACGTTCGAATCCAGGTGTCCGACCAAATAATGCGGCTGTTTTCACTTCAATGGTCATCAAATATGTTCTATAGTTGCATTCTTGCTAGCCATACGGGTCCTGATGTATCTGGGAGGCCCTCCTTTGGCGAGGATATGTTTCTTCATGTTCAAGAATAGTCCCTGTTGAATTCGAGATGTCCCGTCGATAAAGCTTAGTGCTGCACGTCCTATTCCAGATCGAATTATCCGGACTCTGATTTGACGATAATTTATTCAATGGGGTTGGCTTAAAAAACGACATTTCAAGATTTATCCCATTGATTATCAATATATAATATCCATATCTGAATTCGATTTGGATAGATATGCCTTGGTCTATACCTGGTATATGCATCCTGCATAACTGATTTGTACATTTCTGATCCTTGATCTACCCTGGTTACATACCTGGGCCTGCCTGCCCCGGCCCATTCAGCAACCAGGAGAAACAAGAGATCAATAAGGCATTGCCAGCCTGGGATCAGTGAATCGAAAATGGGATGGATCGGAAGGCAGCGGAGGACCGGACCTGCACATAATAGATACCCGCCGGCCATGAGGCATCAGGTGTCCACAAGACCTCCTGAACACCAGAGACCTTCTCGTGATCTTGCAATACCTCCATGCACTGCCCCAGTCCATTGACGATGCGGGTATGGATCGTGGCCGGTTGGTCCAGATCCCATCTCAGGACGTACGCGCCATGGATATCGGGTCCTCGCCAGGACACCTGGTTCTTTGAAAAAAGCGGGTCCTGTGTAGAAGAAATCGCATTCTTCCGCAGCCGCACGCTGTTCGGATCCGCCAGCCCTCCTGCCGTATTGAAGTATCCCAGATATGTGCCAAGGGAGTCAAACCGATGCACGGCATCCACCCCCCAGTCGCCAATGAGCACATCTCCGTTCGGCAGGGTGGCCACACCCTCCGGGTTGACCATGCCTGTGGCCCAGACTCCCTTGTAGATGCCAGTAGCGCTATACCGGACAGCATTGCCCACTGTCCAGTCGGTGATATACAGATCGCCGCCGGGACCCCACCAGATATTGGTAGGCCCCTGGATGATGGCGGAATTGATGAAGGTGCCCTTGTCCTGGCCATCCGGACCAAAACGATGGATGATCCCGTTGCCTCCATTGCCGTATTGGGCAATGTAGAAGTCCCCATTCTCATCCCAGATATGCCCCAGGCCGTTGGGCACGCCGACGGAGGTGAACTCATCGACAAAGTTTCCGTCCAGATCAAAACGAACCACCTTGTTCTGGGTGGCGCCCCATTGGGTGACATAGATCAGACTGTCCGGGCCAATGGACATCTTGGACGGTGTCGCCAGGGAGTACCCAGACGAAAAATCACCCAGGTAATCCATGGTCTCCCCGTCATAGGCTTTGATCGTGGTGTTTTGAAAACCCGTAACCAGTACCCGGCCATCCGGGTGAAAGAGGATGTCCTCTGTACCGGACAGGCCTCCTTTTCCGGGTGAAACAAAGTTGCCCAGATAATTGCCATCCGGGTCATAGGTCTTCACGCTGTTGTTGGCCCGGCTGCTGACAAATACTGTGATGACCTCCTGGGCTTGCACGGCAAGGCCGAAGAGGAAAAAGAATGCCACCCATGTGTTCCGTTGGTTCATCGTGTCGGATTGAATCCATAAGATACCGGATGACAGCAACATACCGGTGTGCGCATGCCTGACAGGGCGGATCGGTTTTGTCGTCTGGCTGACAAACATCCTCATTCAGCTTCTTGATGGAGGTCTTTTGCATGCATCCAAGAACAATAAAGGGTATCCAGTCGGCGCCCGAAGTTCTGGAATCGACAAAAGCCATACCTTTCGGGCTTCCGCGCCAATTGGCCGTTTCAGCACCCTTGAATCAGAAACGATTGCTCCAACGCTTCCAGAACAAGTATATCTGCATCACCGGAGCCAGTTCCGGTATCGGGGAAGCCCTCGTCCAAGAACTGACGGGTTTGCCTTGTACCCTGGTCCTGATGGCGCGGAATACCAAGCGGCTGGAGGAGATGCGAACGAAACTCTCATCCGACCGCACCGTCATTCATGTGGTGCCGATCGATCTGGAACAGCCGGATGTCATCGACGCGGCCGTCGAGGCCATGTCCGTCAGCATTCCCCACCTGGACTGGCTGTTCCATGTCGGGGGGATCAGCCAACGGAGCCTGGCGGCCGATACGGATGTCCAGGTGGTGAAACGGATCATGCAGATCGACTTCCTGGGAGCGGTCCAACTGACCACCCGCTGCCGGGAGCTGATGGGACGATCGGCCTCTCCCGGGATCGTGGTCATCTCCTCTATGACGGGTCTCTTCGGTTTCCCCAAGCGATCGGCCTATGCCGCAGCCAAGCATGCCCTCCAGGGCTATTTTGAATCCATGCAACTCGAATCATCGTCACCCTATGTGTGCATCGTCAGCCCGGGCAGCATCCGGACCAATATGTCCTTCCAGGCGCTGGAAGCGGATGGCAGCCAGCACGGCAAGGCCGATCCACGCCTGGAGAAGGGGATGGCCGCCACCGAGGCCGCCCGGCGCATTCTGAACGGAGTCGCCCGGGGCAAGCGAACGATCTATGTGGGCCGATCTGAACTGCTGATGATCTATTTTCACCGTTATCTTCCCTTCCTGTTCCGATGGATCGCCAGACGGACACCAGCCAAATAACCCTATGCAGAAGAAAATCATCAACGGGATCCAGCAGGTCGGCATCGGTACTCCGGATGCCGATGCCACATTCGCCTGGTACAACCAGCACCTGGGATTTGATATCCGGGTATTCGCGGATGAGGCCCAGGCCAAACTGATGACCCGCTACACGGATGGTGAAGTCCGCTCCAGGTATGCCATCCTGGCCATGAACCTCAATGGCGGAGGTGGACTGGAGATCTGGCAGTACACCAGTCGGACCCCGGAGGCAGCCCCCTTTGAGATCCAGTGGGGTGATCTCGGTATCCATGGCATGAAGATCCGCAGCCGGCATATCGATCAGGCTCACACAACCCTGAAGAAAGCAAATGCGAAAAACCTCAGCGACGTCCTCCTTTCCCCGGATGGCAATCGGCATGTCTTCTTTACCGATCCCTGGGACAATCTGGTCGAGGTCGTCCAGGATGAGTATGTCTTCAGCCCGCAGCGATCACCGTTTGGCGGCGTGCTTGGTGCCAGTATCGGGGTGAGCGACATGGAAGCGAGCATTCCTTTTTACCGGGATCTGCTTGGTTACAATGAGGTGATGTATGATACTACCGGCACCTTCGACGACCTCCGGTCCCTCCCCGGGGGAAATGGTGAATTCCGCAGGGTCCTCTTGAATCACCCGCCCCGCCAGGGAGGAGGATTCAGCAAGCTGCTCGGCCCCACGGAGATCGAGCTCTTCCAGGCCCTCGACCGGACCGGGCAGAGGATCTTTGCCGGGCGGTCCTGGGGTGATCGGGGGTATATCCACCTGTGCTTCGATATTGCCGGCATGGATCTGCTTCGGAAGGAATGTGCTGAGGCTGGTCACCCGTTCACCGTGGACAGTGCCAACAGCTTTGACATGGGTGATGCGGCCGGCCATTTTACCTATATCGAGGATCCCGATGGCACGCTCATCGAATTCGTGGAAACGCACAAGGTGCCCATCCTCAAGAAGTTCGGCCTGTTCATCAATCTGAAGAAGCGGAACCCCCTCAAACCGCTACCGGACTGGCTGGTGAAAAGCATGCGGATCCACCGGGTGAAGGGGTAGGGATTGGGGCTGAAGCCCCTATGTTTTCGCATTGGTTTCCCCCGGCTGAAGCCGGGGGCTATTGACCTATTGGCATCCTTTGATGCAGGACCCTGGGCAGGTCTGTTCTTCCAGGTGGTCGCCACGACCATAATCGATTCATATATCCGCCGAGGGATGGGCCTAAAGCCCCCATTCTTCCCTTTGTTTTCCCCCGGCTGAAGCCGGGGGCTATTGACCTATTGGCATCCTTTGATGCAGGATCCTAGGCAGGTCTGTTCTTCCAGGTGGTCGCCACGACCATAATCGATTCATATATCCTCCGAGGGATGGGGCTGAAGCCCCTATTCTTTCCTTTGTGATCCCCGGCTGAAGCCGGGGGCTATTGACCTTTCAGCATCCTTTGATGCAGGATCCTGCACAGGTCTGTTCTTCCAGGTGGTCGCCACGACCATAATCGATTCATGTATCCGCCGAGGGATGGGGCTGAAGCCCCTTTCTTTCGCATTGGTTTCCCCCGACTGAAGCCGGGGGCCGTTCACCTGAGGGCACTCTTTGTTTGTCGGGAGAGGGTGCGACCCCTGCAGGGCCACCGCACGTTCACGAGATCGCGTTCAAAAACGTGATGAGTGCCTATCGGATCTTCTTGATCCGGTCCATATCCCGGGCCTGGTCCTTGGCCTTGAGGGATTCTCGCTTGTCGTAGGTGTGTTTCCCCTGGGCCAGGGCGATCTCGAGCTTGGCCAGTCCTCGCTGATTGATATAGATACGGTAGGGAATGATGGTGAATCCCTTTTCCTTCACCTTGCGCTGCAACTTGTTGAGTTCACCCGACCGCAAGAGCAGCTTGCGTAGTCGGCGGGGTTCATGGTTGAAGGCGGTACCCAGTTCATATTCGGCGATGAACATGTTCTTGATGTACAGCTCATCCCCCTTGAAGTAGCAGAAGGCATCGTTCAGGTTGGCCGCGCCCTTCCGCAGGGATTTGATCTCAGTCCCCGTGAGCATGATCCCGGCTTCAAAGGTCTGGATGAAGTGAAATTCAAAGCGGGCCCGACGGTTGACGATCTCCAGAATGGGTTTGTCTTCCTGTTTCATGGATCCGTCCGTTGATACGTGAAGGTCAGTTTGCGTGTGCCACCTTCGACCCAGGCCAGCAGGGTGTGGTCATCCCCTTGCTCGTAGGCGATCCGATTGGGAAAATCATGGCTGGGATTCTCAAACAGCAATTTGCCGGCGACACATCCGACCAAGGTGAACACTACCGGTCGTCCCTCATTCTGATCGGGTACCGCGGCCATGAATACCCCCTGTCCATCCTTGATCTCCATGCTCATCTGTTCCAGGATGCTGGTGTCGCCTGCTTCAATGGCAAAGGACGTCCCTTGCATTCTTGTGTTCCCGTCTTTGGTCCACACCTCGTAGATGTCCTGATCCGCCATCTTCCAGGAGCCGGCCAGCCACGACAATGACCCCGCATCCGGACAGGAGGAGCCGGCATCCGACGTGGAACATCCGGACAGGAGGAAGGTGATGATCAGGAATGCAGAGATTCGCATAGCCTGCAAAGATAAGGGGATTTGCCGTCGACCACTCGATGCCTGGAAAAAAGGCGATTCTACGCCTGGAAACACCAGATTCGGAAGAAATGCAGGCAATAATGGTATTTTTCCAACCAGATTAAACGAACGGACGGTTCCAACGTCAAATGCTGGACTGTCCTGATTCACCTTAATACCTCTGACTGATGATGCGCCTTCTCCTTCTCCTCCCTACGTTCGCCTGGTTTGGCCAGATCCTTGGCCAGAGCCTTCCACCTACCATGACCGTTGATCAGTCAACCCATGTCCTGACCACCAATGGCCAGGTGACCACCGGCGTGTATGATGAAAGTGTGATCCGCTTCATCAACCTGGAATTCGAACAGCCCAATTACTGGAACCTGTTGACCCAAAACAAGACAGATCAGATCGATATCCCGGCAACCCTGACGGTCGATGGAGAGACCTTTCCGAATGTGGGCGTGCGCTTCAAGGGCCAGACATCCTATTCGCAACTGGGCAATTCGGACAAAAAGTCGTTCAACATCACCTTTGACTACCTCGATCCTGACCAGAATTGGGGAGGATATGAAACGATCAACCTCAACAATGCCTTCCAGGATCGGTCCTATATGCGGGAGGTCCTGTACCTCCATCTTATTCGCCGGCATATCCCCGCCGCCAAGGGATGCTTTGTTCACCTGACCATCAATGATGAGAACTGGGGACTATATGCTGTCTCATGAAATACGTTGACACTAAAAATGTGAATAACTTTCTCAAATTAGAGTAGTATGAGAAAGCTAACGACAGAAGAGAGACGTCGACGACGGTTTACAGAGGCGTTCAGAAAAGAGCAAGTGAGGTTGCTAGACCGTGGTGAGGTAACTCTATCTGAGATATCTCGGATGTATCAAGTTAAAGCTGATTGTGTGAAGAGATGGGTTCGCAAGTATAGCCAAAATGCGATTCCAGAGCCAATAGTAATAGGTAGTCGAAATGACTATGACCACATGAAGGTATTGGAGAAGGAGAATCAATCACTCAAGCAATATATCGGAGAGCAACAGATGCGCCTGGTCTATATGGAACAGCTACTGGCCTTGGCCAAGGAACGACTTGGAAATGACTTCGAAAAAAAATGATTACCCCACTATTAACGAGGTTGCGCGACAATCAGAAGGAGCACACGATCCCAATGGAACGCTTCTATAGGTATGTTGGATTAAGCCGTCAAGGTTACTTCCAAGCATTGGCACGGCATCAGCACGAAGAGCAAATGATGGTCTGTATAAAGAATCAGGTTAGTGCTTATCGCGGATCAAAAGACAGTCGAGCAGGATCGAGGGATTTGTTCTACAACCTGGGCATCAAAGAGGAATATCATCTGGGCATCAATAAGTTTGAACGGTTAATGAGTGCTTATGGTCTGAGCTTGAAGCCCATGCGAACTCGGGTGATAACGACCCGATCCACGAAGCAAAGCTGGAATTATGGAAATCTATCTAAAGGGTTGATTGTTAGCGGAATAAACGTGGTCGTAGTGGGGGATTTAACGTATGTGGACTATGGGTCAGAAAGATACTATCTTTTTTGTTTGACGGATGTGTATAGTGCCCGGATAGTGGGATGGGAATGGTCAAGAAGGATGCGAGCGCAGAATGCTCATGGAGCATTAATGATGTGGAAGCAGTTGCGGGGATCGCGAGCCCTCCAAGGATGTATCCATCATACAGACGGTGGCAGTCAGTATTTTTCTGATCTTTACCTAGGCGCGATGGAAGATCTGGAACTACAAATAAGTGTAGCACGTAATTGCTTGGATAATGGATTTGCAGAACAGCGAAATGGACTACTGAAGCATCATTTGCTGACTCTATTGCCGCCTGACTTGGAAGGCCCTGGTCTAGTTGAGGAGCTAAGTAAAATCATCCACAACTATAACCATAAGCGTAAGCAGGCGAAGTTGGGATGGATGAGCCCAGTGGAATATGAGAACTATTGGGAAGGAAGATCAGACAGACCTAAAATGGAAATGTATGACAGAGAACAAGGCGAACGAACGCGCCGTTTTGGGTTTTAGGAGGCATGGAACGACCAGAACATACAAAGAAAGAGTGCAGCCCCAAAGAAGTTTGGGAACATGCACCCCAATGGCCGTTCCAGCCGGCTAGGACTATTCCTAGACAGGTTGCTCCCCAGCAGAGCCTGCCTCCGCTTCGTTCTAGCAGTTGAAAGTTAAATCCCCAGTTAATAACAAACTCGAAAGTTATTCACAGTTTTTAGGCTTTAGGGGGTGAAGCTGTCAACCTATATCATGAGGTGCCAATACCCCCATGTCCAACAACTGAATGGCCAATTCCTCAATGAGTGGTTCTTCAGCAATGATGGCACTCGCTGGCGCGCCGATGTGCCCCCAGGTTCTTCTCCCGGGGGCCCTCCCGGCCCCATGTGGGGAGATGGTACTGCGGGTTTGAACGACCTGGGTCCGGACACTACGGAATACCAGAAATACTATACCCTGAAAACAGCCAACAAGGAACAGCCCTGGGATGATCTGGTCACCGTCTGTGATGTACTCAACAATACACCCCTGGACCAGCTGGAGGAGGTGATCCCGGATTATCTGGACCTGGATCGCACCCTGTGGTTTCTGGCGTCCGAGATTCTGTTCACCGATGATGACAGCTATGTCTACAAGGGCAAGATGGACTATTACCTCTACTGGGACCCGGAAACGGGGCGGATCACCCCCCTGGAATTTGATGGCAACAGCCCGATGGCGTCCAACAAAGTCAACTGGAGTCCGTTCTACAATGCCAACAAGGTGAACTATCCATTGCTGAATCGATTGCTTGCCGTTCCAACCATCCGCCAGCGGTATCTCGCCCACTTCCGGACGCTGCTGGAAGATTCCTTCGACCCGGCCATCGTCCATCCCCTGATCGATCAATATGCCGCTTTCATTGATACCGAGGTTCAGTCAGATCCCAAGAAGTTGTATACCTATGCCAACTTCCAGAGCGAGACCAATGTGTTGAAGACCTTTTTTACCAATCGGTACAACATCCTGAAGAGCAACAATGAGATCGCCCAGCCAACCCCGACCATTCACCAGGTCAGCTTATTGAGTGAAGAGGGGGAATGGAAAGCCCCCCTGGCCGATGAAGAAGCGGTGATCCGCACCGAAGTAACCAGCACGAACGGCATCTCCTCGGTCAAGGCTTACTGGTCTGATCAGCTAACCGGCAATTTTTCTATGGTCGAGCTGTTTGACGATGGGCAACACCAGGATGGTGCTGCGCAAGATGGGTGGTTTGGCAATGTGCTACCCGGCATGACCGCCGGCTCATGGGTTCGGTTTTACATCGAAGCCGCAGCCGACAACCCGGCCAGGTCGGTGTCCTACTCGCCGGCAGGTGCCGAGCATGATGTATACCTCTATCAGGTCCAGGCCAGGCTGGCCGATAACCCCGAACTGGTGATCAATGAACTCATGGCCAGCAATGACATGACCGCCATGGATGAGGCTGGCGAATACGAGGACTGGATCGAGTTGTACAACAAGGGCACCGTTGAACTGGACATCAGTGGCTACTATCTGAGCGACAAGGCCGATAACCTGACCAAGTGGGTGTTTCCAGACAATACGGTCATTCCCGCTGACGGCTATCTGATCGTCTGGGCCGACGAGAACGGGAGTGAAGGACCCCTTCATGCCAACTTCAAACTCTCTGCCGGCGGCGAGACAGTGTACCTGTCCAATCCGGACCTGGAACTGGTGGATGAAGTGGTCTTCGGTCAGCAGGAAACCGACATGGGCTACGCCCGAATCCCCAACGGTACGGGAGACTTTGTCATCCAGGAGCCGACCTTTGCCGCCAATAATGAGGGGCCCTCGGCGGTGGATCCGAATCAGCCGACACCAGTCTCCTGGCAGTTTCTCCCGGTGCCCGCACATGACCGGCTCTATCTGCGAGGGACCACGGATGAAGCCATTACCATCAGGAGCGTGACCGGCCAATTGATGTGGTCCAGCCCGGGTGAAGGCCTTCAGTCCATCGACACCGGCAGCTGGCCAGGCGGCGTGTACATCGCCCAGTCTGGACCTGCCGTTCAACGTCTGGTCATTCAGCATTGATGATGGAGGGGAGGAGTTGAGGAGGCGGGAGTCGAGGAGATGCCAGGACAAGATGACTTAGTGAAACTCTTCGTCCTCTGAGGTTGTCAATTCCAAAATTTCTTTGCGCCTTTTGCCTTCTGGCGCCAGGGCGCCTTTGCGAGAGACAGTTCACGCCCCGAGTACTCGGGGGCGCCAAATCGCAAAGGAACTCTCTCCAATCCTGATAAGCTCTACTTGTAGATCGGAAGTATTCCCACTTGACAACCAAGGGAGAGCTCGCAAAGGAATCTTGGATTAAGCATTGTTTGTCATCTCCCTGCAAAGGGCCGCCCCCTCGAAACGAATAAACCCATAAACGAATAAACGATATTCCTTCTCTGTGAAACTCCGTGCCACTCTGTGGTGAAGAGCATCCTGCTGCCCAACAAATTGAGTACATTAGACAGCCTAAATGAGTGTCTTATGGGTGCAGGCTTTCGCCTTTCTTTGGTCTTCAGTTGTCTCCTGACAGCCGTTAGTGGATTTTCCCAGGTGGTCATCAACGAGTTTTCGGCTGCTAACATGACCACTTTTGCTGCCAACAACGGCGAATATGAGGATTGGATCGAACTCTACAATCCCGGGCCGGGCAATATCAATCTCAGTGGATATCACCTCAGCGACCGGGTCAACAACCCCACCAAGTGGGTCATCCCGAACGGGGTCACCATCCCTTCCGGTGGATTCATGGTCTTCATTGCTTCCGACCTCAACGGATTGATCGCCGGACAATACCACACCAGTTTCAAGATCACCCAGACCGACCCCAAGGAAGCCATTGTTTTCGCCGATCCAACGGGAAACATCCTGGACTATCATGACCTGGATGTTCCCAATCAACAGGATCACAGCTGGTGCAGATTCCCGGATGGCGGGCCCTGGCGGCTGGGCACGAATCCGACGCCCAATGCCTCCAACGTCTCCGCCTACTCTGGCTATGCTCCCGTCCCGACGGCTGATCTCGAGGCCGGGCATTATCCCGGTGCGATCGCTGTCGCCCTGACACCCGGCATCCCCGGCACCATCCGCTATACCACCGATGGCAGCACACCCGGCGCCGGATCACCTGTCTATGCCGGACCGATCCCCATCACGGCGACATCCGTCCTGAGATGGTTCCTGATCCCGACCGACCCCACCATCCACCCCTCCGCGAAAGAGACCAACACCTACTTCATCGGCCTGGACAAGCATTCCATCAAGGTCATCTCCATCTGCGGGGATAACCTGCCCACTCTGCTGGCAGGGTCAAGTATTTCACCTCAAGGCACTTTCGAGCTGTTTTCCGAATCAGGTACCTTCATCGACGAAGCCAGTGGGGAATATAACCGGCACGGTAAGGACTCCTGGGCCTATGCCCAACGCGGGATCGACTACATCACCCGCGATCAGCTGGGCGTGGATGACGAGATCCACTTCCCCCTGTTTGCCTTGCAAAACCGGAAGGACTACCAGCGATTGATCCTCAAGGCCGCCGCCAACGACAATTACCCGTTCATCAAGGGGGCTCATATCCGGGATGCCTTTGTTCATGAACTCGCCCAACGCGCCCAAATGGACCTGGACGTGCGGAGCTACGAGCCCTGCATCCTGTATGTAAACGGCAACTACTGGGGGGTATATGAGATCCGGGAAAAGGTGGACGACAAGGATTACATCAAGCGGTATTACAATCTCGAAGAGAATCAGGTCGACTTCATCAAGACCTGGGGAGGGACCTGGGCAGAATATGGCACCATGGCCAACTGGAACAACCTGCGCAGCTTTATCCTGGCCAATGACATGACCAATCCGGCCAACTTTCAGTATGTCGCCGACCGGCTGGACATGCTCAGTCTGGCCGACTACTTCATCATCAACATCCACACGGTCTGCAAGGACTGGCTCAACTGGAACACGGCCTGGTGGGGCGGTGATGACGGCCAGGGCAACCTAGTGAAATGGCGCTATACCCTCTGGGACATGGATGCCACCTTCGGGCATTACATCAATTATACCAGCATCCCCAACATCGGACCGGCTGCCGATCCATGCGACATCGAAAGCCTGCCCAATAATTCCGACCCGCAGAGCCATATCGATGTGCTCATGAAACTGTTCGACAACCCGGATTTTCACGACCTCTATATCAACCGGTACGCCGACCTGAACAATACGGCCCTGAGCTGTACCTCCATGATCGATCTGCTCAACGAGCTGATCGACCGGATCGAACCGGAAATGCCCCGTCAGATCACCCGATGGGGAGGGACCATGGCCGAATGGCAGGCTGAGGTACAGGAACTCCGTGACTTTATCCTCAGTCGCTGTGTGGAGATCGAAGACGGCCTGACCGATTGCTACCAGCTCTCCGGACCGCATGAACTCACCGTGATCGTCATGCCACAGGGTTCTCCCAATAACGTCCGCATCAATACGCTGAACCCGTCCCAATATCCGTTCCAGGGCAAGTACTACGGCGGAGCCGACCTCGACCTGACCGCTATCCCGGATCCTGATTGGGCATTTGTCCGCTGGGAGACCGACTCCCTCGATCTCGGTCCCGACCTGATGGCCAATCCCGTCGATGGCAAACTGAACGGCCCGGATACGCTCTGGGCCTACTTCGAACCCATCTGCATGCTCGGCGTAGAGATCCTTCCACCCAATAAAGCTGTCCTCGATTGCTATCAGGCACCGGTTGTACTCGAAGGCGTCGCCTTTGATGGCAGCGACCAGTACACCTGGACCTGGACCGATGAGAACGGCACGGTCCTGCAGAGTGGTTCGTCAACCAGCCTGACCGTCAATGCGCCCGGTTGGTATACCATGGCCGTCTGGGATGAACAATTCCAGTGCGAGCGGACCGACAGTTTCGAGGTGATCGACAATCGGATCTATCCCGTGCCAGATCTGGAGGTTCCGGACTTGTTGACCTGCGTGACCACGACCGCCACCCTGGATGCCACCGGGTCCGGCAATGGACTGACCTACAGCTGGAGCGGACCGTGTACCGAAGGTGATCCCAATCAAGGTGTGGTCGATGGCACCTGCCCGGGCTGGTATTCGGTGGTTATCACTGATCCGACCAATGGATGTACGTCCATCGATTCGGTCGAGGTCCAGCAGGATATCCTGCCACCTCAAAACATCGCTTTGGCAACGACAAAAGATACCCTTCCCTGTCTGGGGACCGGGGTAGTGGCCAGCCTGCAGGGTCCCGGCCTGGCACAGGGCTACACCTATTCCTGGACAAGTACCGGCCAGATATCCGGAGATCCGCTGGCATCACAGGTCACGGCCCTGTCTCCCGGCTGGTATGTCGTGCAGGTGACCGATCCGCTGAACGGCTGTTTTTTCAAAGACAGCATCCTCGTCGTACCGGCACTGGACCTCTCGCTAACCATGGATTTCACCGTTGTGCAACCGTCCTGTGACCTGGCCAGCGATGGCAGTGTCCTGATCGACAATATCCAGGGCGGAACCGCTCCCTACACCATCGAACAACTGAACAACGGAGCCATGGCTGTGAATGGTCAGCTATCCGGCCTGTCCGCTGGTAGTCAACCCATCCGCATCACCGATCAGGGCGGATGTGCAGCAGATACGGTGGTTGAACTCACCGCACTTCCCGATGCCGACTTCAGTGTCCTCGCCAATCCTGCCGGGTGTACCACTGCCCTGAACGGAAGTCTGACCATCCAGAATATCCAGGGCGGTGTCGGACCGTTTACCTATGAGATCCAACCTGGTGGGACCAGTCCGGATCCTCTCTTTGATGGTCTTGCTGCCGGCAGCTATACATTGACCCTGTATTATGCCGGGGTCTGCTCGGTCAGCAAGGATGCGGAGGTGGGTATCCAACCTCCCTTTGGTCTGGATGCGGACCTCGATCTGCCGACCTGCGCCATGGCCACCAACGGCCAGATCACCCTGCTGCCCGGAGGAGCGGAACCACCATATACGTATTCCCTGGATGGACAGATCGGCAACGGACCTGTCTTTACGGGTCTGAATCCCGGCATCTATCAATTGGCTGTCGAGGATGCCGCCGGATGCACATCCACCACTCAGGTCACCCTGGATCTGGGCCTGCCACCAACAATAGACCTCGGTGCCGACCTGGTTGTCTTTCCAGGTGATTGGGTGGATATCCATCCCACCATATCCGGAACAGCCGCTTCTTTATCCTGGCCAGGATTCGGGTGCCCGAACTGTCCCAGCCTGTCCTTCCAGGCCTGGATGGATACGACGGTTTCTGTCCTGATGATCGATGATGGAGGTTGCACGGCATCGGATGAATTGCAAGTCCATGTCAAAGCCCGTGACGAGATCTACTGGCCGGGCGCCTTTTCACCCAATGGAGATGGGATCAATGATCTGTGGCTACCGATCGCCTTGTCTCCACTGGCACAATTACTGGAGGCTGGTATCTATGATCGATGGGGCAATCTGGTATACACCCGATCAAATACCCCCCTTTCCGATGCTTCTGCCTGGGATGGCACCATGAACGGCGACCCTTGCCAAAACGGGGTTTACGTCTATCGCTTCCGAATCCAGATCGAACCGGGGAAGGTGGTTGAACGGGCGGGGGAGATCTTGTTGGTGCGTTAAAACAGGCTGGAAAGTCCAGCTGATATTCAAACTCTAAATGTTTTAAAGAGGTACACACAACCATCAAAATAAATATTCTACGACTAATGGCTATTGATTGTTAATGTTTATATAAATGGCATCTGGTCACCAAATCAGGGCCTCCCAGACACATCAAGGACCCGTCTATCAAGAAAATAATGGTCCTTTACATCTATTTGGAAACAGTCAATTGCGTACACTGCGGCATTATTTGATCGGATCCGTTATGTGCTAGTAAACAATACGTGGAATATAAGAGTGTCAATAAAGAAATTAACTACCGATCAAATACGAGCGGCCGGGTCCTGATGTAGGTAGACCTATAATCAATAAACGGAATGAATGCAATGTCAAACAAGAAGAATAAGGCCCATTTGGCGACAAGCACTTTTGGGTACCTGCGCGTCGGCAGGCGTGCTTTTGGTGCCTCAAAAGTACCTATCCCGCTAATTAGCGGGACGGCAATGAGGCAGTGCCAGAGGTAGAATCCTTCACTTAAAATTATCGATGAAGCCATAGGGTGCAATACTGCAAACCTGCCAGGGGCCATTTTTCATGATTTATTTTTTACAGATCTGATCTGTTTTACCAAATATTCGAGCTATGAGTCCTATAAATGGCTTACTTATCTTTCTTGTCATATTTTCTATTTCATGTGATACTATTCCAAAAGGGAATAATCAGAACAAAATGTTGGATGACAATGAGGCAAGCATTACAGAATTTAAGCTTGTATTTTTCTGTACTTGTATCTCTAAAAGTTTAAGTAACAGTACAGTTGATTATCTCATCGGTACTGATGGTAGTTATTCACATGATTTTTCGCTTGGTCTAAATAATTATAGAATTTTGGACTCACTAGCAACAGCTATTGCCTTTCAAATTGAAAAAGATAGTATTGACAGGATGAATAAAATTGGAAAAAACTGGACCCCGGAAGATTTGGAACATGCGAGAATGGAGGGCTTGGTTGGAAAAAGAACATTCAAATTCTGCCTTGATTATTACGCAAGCAATGAGCTGAATGAAATTGCAATAGCACAGTTTAATAATTAATGCAGAACGCTTCTTTAATCCTCAAGAGTCTTACAAAAAATCTAAAAAAACGATTTAATTATCCCCCTAAAATCCCGGCCTCAACGCATGCAGATAATTGACCAACGGCTGTTCAGAGATCTTTCCGGACAGGTCCAGCCATCGGATAAATCCTTCGAACATCTTCTGCTCGATGTCCAGCATGCGCAAGTCTGATTTGATACGGGCCTTTTTGGCTTCCAGGATCAACAGGGGCTCCGCAGCCAATCCGGGTAAGGCACCCGTTTCCATTTTCTTCAGAAAACTGCTTTCCCACTGTTCCTCCTCCATTTTCCTTTGTTGAAGGAGAAGCTCCATGTCTACCTGGAGAGCCGATAGCCGGTCCAGAGTCTGCTGCTGGAGAAGAGTGACCTCCTGTTCGGCTTCCAGTTGCTCCAGGGCCAGCTCCTGTCGTTTGACATTCCCGGCCCTGGCGTGGGGAATATTCAGGCCCAGGCTGATACTGAAGTCCTCCCGGAACGGGTCCCTTGGATCCTGTTGATACCGACTTTGCACAAAATCCAGGACCTTCTGGCGCTCGGCCTTTTCCACCTGTTGTTCCAGGATGACCGCTTCCAACTTTCCCTGGGCAGCCAGGACTTGTGGAGAGATCATGCCCATTCCACTCGACATGACTTCTACCATCTGTTCGCCGGTGATCCAGGGATAGGTCATCAATTCCTGGATGGTCGGAGGGGACATGGAGGACATCATGGTCCGTTCGATTCGCTGGCGGGCAAGCCGGAGCTCGTTCAAGCGACTCATCCGCTGCTGGCGATCTTCCTCCACCTGCATCAAATCCTTGAGATCCGCTCCATCGACCTGTCCGATCTGACCCAGAACAGCGAGGTGTTGCTGGTCCAGATCCAATGCCTGTTGGACCATGGCCATTTCCCTGTCCACCATGGCCAAATCAAGGATACGTTCATACCCCTCCACCAGCGCATCATGGGTGGCTTCCCGGGTTTGCAGGGCGTATTGATCCTTCATCACCCCGACCAGATCTTCCTGACGATTCCTGGCGCGCAGGGAAGAGGGACTCAGCCGCAACAGGTACTCTTGCTGACGCCAATCGAAATTGCCGGTTTCTGTCCGGAATTCCAGCTTGTCGATCCAGGACATGGTGGGGGGATGGGTGGCCAGAAAACCGGCGGCCTCCTCGGCCATCTGAACTTCCGGAGCACGAAGCTGTCCGGCCAGAAAGCGGCTGACCGGATCATCCTGCCCATCGACCACAGCCTGGACCAATGTCATCAGGCAGATGATCCAAATGCCTTTCAACGAACCTGTATGTGTCCGGTCAACCATTCAATCGCGTGATTCGAGGAACAACTGGACCTTTTCCTTTTGCAGGAATTCATTCGCAGGGGGGATGGCCACGAGGATCTCCCGGCCATAGGTCTTGATCTCCGGCATCTTGCGCAGGCGTTCCGGGATCTCCACCACTCGCGTACCCAGTGCCACCACCTGCCCGCGACAGGACAGTTCAGGACGAACGAGGGAGACCACATCCAGCGAATCGTGCAACCTCACCTGGACCAGGAGACTTTCATGCACGTATCCCTTGACCAGGGTCGGGTGCTGCTCATAAAAAGTGACCAAGGTCGAAAAGGAGGATTGGTGCTCACCGACCCGACCGTGGATATTCCCCACCAGCCCATCGTATGGTGCCGTAATGATCATGTTGTCCTTCCGGACCAGCAGCCAGTCCCGCTCGGATACCTGCTTCTCCCGCTGGATACGGAAGGGTGTCATGCCGATCCGAAGCTCCTCTTTCAATTCGATCAATTGAAGAGAGTCAGCGGTAATTCCGGCTTGCAACCCGGCCAGCATTCGTTCGCGCTCCAGGGCGACAGGCGTGGCCATCTCACTGCTGGTCTGCTTGCCGACAGAAGCCAGGATCTCTTTCTGGAAGGCCAGGTTGGCTTCCCATTGGGCGATCTTCAATTTTCGCTCCTGACGTTTCTGTGCAAGGGATTCGGTTTGCTGTTGGATCCGGGATCGCATATCCGACTCCCAGATCCGCTCCCGTGCTTGCAGGTCGAGGGTCTCATGGGCTACTTTCTCCAGGCGGTAGTCCAGATCGGCCATCCTCACCTCCAACAGGGTATCGCCCTTGCTGACGGCCTGCCCCTCGTCGACCAGAATGTTGACAATCTGCACGTCCTCCTCCAGGTTCATCTCCGTTTCCTGGTTCTCCGCGAATCCGTAGAAGTATTCCGTATGCCGGTTGTGTTGCCGGTTGAGCAACCAGAGGATGCACAAGCCCACCAGCAAAAAGAAGAACAGATAGAGGCTACGGCTGCTCATGGGATTTAGATTGCCGGTTGATTCTGCTCCAGGGTCACGCGCACATCATGAAGGTCCGGAACGTGTAGCAAGGCCTTCCGGAATGCCTGGGCTTCCGCCGATCTGCGCAGAGTGAACACATAGAGATATTCCAGTCGAGGGGGGAGCTCCTCCCGGGTGATCAGGCGGAATCTCTTGATCTCCGATTCCCTGCAGTAGGTTTTCATGATCGCTTGCACCTTGCCCATGTCAAAACCATCCTCCGGTATCGTAAAGCGCAACTCCCCCAGGAAGATGGAGGGGGCATTGAAGGGCGACCAGGACAACAGAAAGGCCGCCATGCAGAAGAACCCCGTACCGACAAAGCCGATCTTGAACCCGTACACACCACAGGCCAGGCCCACGGCCAGGGAAGCAAAGATGAACAGGATATTGCGTGGGTCTGTGATATTAGTGCGAAACCGGATGATGGCCAATGCACCGATGATGCCAAGTCCCCGGGCCACACTGTCCCCGATGGCCAGCATGATCGTGGTCGTTACCGGAGAAGCCAGTACCAACGCCTGGATGAAATGGTCCGGCCGGTGGACCATCCGGGAGGTCCGCTCATAGGTCAGGGCGATCAGCGAAGACAGGATGAGGGCACAGATCAGCGTGAATGCCAGGCTGAGTACCGTGGGATTCTCCGCATTGGTCTGGAAAGCAGTAAAATCAAAGAGTTCCAATGACATAGCCTTTGGACGCCTAAGTTAAGCGAAGGTTAAGTCAATGGTCTGAAAAAAACCAACAATCCAGCCCCCCCTGCTTCCAGGTGCCTGATCATAAGGCCGTTACCAACCGGAAGGATGCAGTATCATGCATAACCTTCTACGGGAGATCGCGATACAACCTCCCCCCATCCAGAAACTCGAACACCGGATCCGGGACCAGGTAGCGGATGCTCTTCCCCTCCCGGATCTGCTCCCGGATGAAGGTGGCGGAGATGTTCAGCTGGGGTGCATCGAAGAAGCGGACAGAGGGATGATCGTCAAAGTCCGTTCCCTCATGACCCGGTCGGCGATACACCAGAAGGGTATAGTCCCGCAACAGGATCTCATAATTCTTCCATTTGGCCAGGCTGGCCAGGTTGTCGCCGCCCATGATCAGGGAAAATGCATGCTCGGGATACTGGTCGCGCAAATAGGCCAATGTATCCACGGTATAGGAGGGCTTGGGGAGGGAGAATTCGATATTGGAGGCATGAAAGCCCGGATTGTCGTCGATGGCCAGCCTAACCATATGCAGTCGGTCGGCATCCCTGGCCAGGGTCTTTCTGGGCTTGTGGGGATTGTGGGGTGAGACAACAAACCAGACCTTGTCCAGATCCGCATGCTCGAGCATGTGCTGGGCAATGATCAGGTGCCCGATATGGATGGGGTTGAACGAGCCGAAGAACAGGCCGATCCGTGTGGCCTTCGCGGTCATTGGTGGTCCAGTTCGTTTTCCCGGTACAGGTCGACCTTCCACACGCCCTCCTGGCGGACCAGGCGTACACTGTCCAGACGCAGCGAATCACCCGCCGCCTGCGCATACAGGCAGATGCTGGTATCGCCCGACTCCCGGCATTGGATCTCCTCAATGCTGGTGTTGACGGTATTATCCTCTTCACCGGCCGCTTCGACCATGGTGCGGATCAGCATGATCCATTCCCGGGTTTCCGCCGTGCTCCACCTGGACGCCTCATCAAACTGGTTGCGATCCATATGGATCTGCCAGTTCCGGAAGACATCCGCGGGTGTTTGGGGATCCTGCACCAGTTCGGGCTGCTCGTCCAGCATGCCCCTGAGCTCGTCCAGTTCAGGCGAATCACTGGTAGCCGTTTCCGTCTGACAGGAGATCACCAGGAAACTGAGAACAACAAACAGGAATCGGAGATCACGCATGCGGCAAAGGTAAGAAACCCCGATTCTCCTGACTGACTTAAGGCCTTCGCTCCCGTTGAATAAACGAAAATGTGGGATTGATCTGAAGCCCGAAAACATCAAGGACTAGCGGAATGAAGCACCAATGATCAAATCACAAACAAATGTCAAATTCAAATGTCCAAAAAGCCAGGTTGAAGTTTATTCGTTGAAAACAACAATGTGGCCGAATAAGAATGATAGATGGAAAATGCTCAGCAAAATGAGCCTGTAGCCCAGGTTTCCTATCTGCTGAAGGTGAATAGCCTCGGGGAACAGACCCGTGTCTGAGCATAGGAAACCATGTTAATGGTTTACCGATACGCCTCTCGTTCCTGGCGGAAAAAGCCCGTTGATCAGTTGCCCAACATGACGGGCATAACCAGCATCAGGATGTCCTCGCCCTCAGCCGGTTCGGCAGGCAACAGGATGCCGGCGCGATGCGGACTGGACAGCTCGATCTTCACCTCGTCCGACTGAATGACGTTCAACATCTCCATCAGGTACTTGGCATTGAAGCCGATGGTCATGGGTTCGCCCTCAAAGCTGCAGGTCAGCTGTTCGGTCGCCTCATTGGAGAAGTCGATGTCCTGGGAGGAGATGGTCAGGCTGCCATTGCTGATGGTCAGGAGGATCTGGTTGGTGGTCTTGTTGGCATACAGGGAGATCCGCTTGACCGAGTTGAGGAAGTCCTTGCGGGACACCGTCAGGGTATTCGGATTATTGGTGGGGATCACCGCATTGTAGTCCGGATAGCGGGCATCGATCAGTCGCGCACTCATCTGGATCTCCGGAGTGGAGAAGAAGGCGTTGGACTTGTTGTAGTTGATCACCACATCATCCGTATCGTTGATCGTTCCTTTCAGGAGGTTCAGGGACTTCTTGGTGAGGATCATGGACGCCGAGCTGTCCTGCCCGGAGTGGCTCAGCTTGTACCGCACCAGCTTGTGGGCATCGGTGGCCACGAAGGTCAGGGTATCCGGCTCGATGAGGAAATAGACCCCCATCATGGCCAGGCGCATCTCATCGTTGCCCGTGGCAAAGATGGTATGGGAGATCATGTGATGCAGTTCCATGCCGGAGATCCGGATCTCGTCCACACCATCCGGAGTGGGGGTATCCGGGAAGTCGGCCCCGTTCTCACCGGCCAGTTTGTACTTACCGAAGATAGAGGTGATCTCCACGCTGTAATTATCGGGGTCAACCTGGAAGGTGACGGGCTGCTCCGGCAGGCCTTTCAGCGTGTCCAGCAGGATACGGGCAGGAATGGCCACCTCGCCATCCTGATCGGCACTGATCTCCAGGGACGTGTTGATCGAGATATCCAGATCTGACGCGGTGATGGTCAGCTTCGGTCCACTGATGGTGAAGAGGAAGTCTTCGAGAATGGGAAGGACCGGGTTGTTCCCGATAGCTCCGCTGACCAGCTGGAGTTTTTTCAGGAGTTCGGCGGAGGAAACTGTGAACTTCATAAGGGTTGGATCTGGTGTTCTGCTCGGGCGCAAAGATAGCGCATCTCCGCATTTATCCGTCCACGCAATGCCCGTCTCCCGGTTATCTTTGCCGAATGATCGATCGCCGCCATGCCCCACCCTTCCGGGAAATCGCCCACCTGGTGATGCCAGAGCCGGAAATCCGGCGACTCAGTCAGGGGATCCCACTCTATTGTATTCCCGGATCCAGCCAGGAACTGGTCAAACTGGAGGTGATCTTCCAGGTAGGACGCCTGCACGAAAAACAGCCCCTGGCCGCCCGGGCAGCGGGCCGGCTCATCCGGGAAGGGGCGGCCGGACTGGACGGAACCACCATCGCCGATCTCACGGATTTCTACGGAGGCTCCATCAGCACGACAGACAGCATGGACCACACCGGCCTGGCCCTCCACTGCCTGAGCCGCTTCTTCCAGGACCTCCTGCCGGTACTCAGCGCCATGATCCTGGAGCCCAGCTTTCCTGAGAAGGAATTCCAGCTCTTTATCCGCAACAACCAGCAACGCCTCTCGGAGGACCTCTCCAAAAACGAGGTCGTGGCCTACCGGGAAATGACCGCCATGGTCTTCGGAGCCGACCATCCCTACGGGTGGAACTCGTTTCCGGATACCTACGCCGCCCTGCAGCGACAGGATGTGATCACCTTCTGGCAGGATCACTTCCTGCAGGGCAATGCCTTGCTGATCCTCAGTGGGCATTACGATGACACGATGGTCGAGGCCATCGACCAGCAACTCTGCCGCCATCTTCGGCCCGGTGTGTCACCGACGGTTTTTCCAGCCCCCGCCCCCGTGGTCCATCGCGAACTGCGGGTACAGGAGCGCGACTCCCTGCAGAATGCCGTTCGGATCGGGCGCCTGCTGTTCGACCGCACCCATCCGGACTATTACCCCATGCACGCCGTGAACCTGATCCTGGGTGGTTACTTCGGATCGCGCCTGATGACCCAGATCCGGGAGGAACTCGGGCTGACCTACAACATCTACTCCCATATCGACGCCTTGCGATACAGTGGCTACTTCTATATCTCCGCCGAGGTCAGCAAGGAGGAGACCCAACGCACCCTGGACGAGATCCGGAAGGAGATCCTCCGACTGCGGGAAGAACCCGTCGGAGCGGAGGAATTGCTGATGATGCAGCGGTTTGCCGCCGGCAATCTCCTCCATTTGCTGGATGGTCCCTTCAATCGGGCCGATACCCTGAAAAATTTGTTGATCGAAGGGGGTACCTTTGACGACTTCAACCAGTTGGTTCATGCCATCCGGAGCATCACCCCGGCTGAGGTCAGGGAAATGGCCCGCCAATGGCTGGATCCCGATCAAATGGTCGAAGTCGTGATCGGGTAGTCGGTTATTCCGTTTCGTTTGCGATTTTTTTTCGTTTGCTTTGTACGTTTGTAACCCCTTCTATAGTTCTACCATCTATGGGCCTTCTCAATTTCTTCCGGCAAGAGCTGGCGATCGACCTCGGCACTGCCAATACCTTGATCATACAGGACGGGAAAGTCGTCGTGGACGAACCCTCCATTGTCGCCGTCGATCGAAAAACCGGCAAAACCATTGCCGTAGGCCGCAAGGCCATGCTGATGCATGAAAAGACCCACGACGAGATCAAGACCATCCGTCCATTGAAGGATGGGGTGATCGCCGATTTCCAGGCCGCCGAAAGCATGATTGAAGGGCTGATCAACATGGCAGGGGGGAAGCGCCGGTTCTTCACCCACCTGAAGATGGTGATCTGTATCCCCAGCGGGATCACCGAGGTCGAGAAGCGGGCCGTTTTTGATTCGGCCGATCACGTGGATTCAAAGGAGACCTACCTGATCCATGAACCCATGGCTGCCGCCCTGGGGATCGGCCTGGATGTGGAAGAGCCTGTGGGGAACATGATCATCGACATCGGAGGAGGAACCACCGAGATCGCTGTGATCGCCTTGTCCGGCATCGTATCGGATCAATCCATTCGCACTGCCGGTGACGAGCTGACCGAGGATATCATCGATTACCTGAAGCGGGAACACAACCTGCTGATCGGTGAACGGACAGCCGAACAGATCAAGATCCATGTCGGCTCGGCCCTGCGGATCCTGGACAATCCTCCGGAGGATTACGCGGTGAATGGCCGCGACCTGATGACGGGAATTCCCAAACAGATCAAGATCAACTATGCCGAGGTCGCCGAGGCCATTGATAAATCCGTGGCCAAGATCGAGGAAGCTGTCCTTCGCGCCCTGGAGAACACCCCGCCCGAGCTGGCTTCGGACATCTATCAGACCGGACTGTACCTGACGGGCGGTGGAGCATTGCTGCGCGGGCTGGACAAGCGCCTCTCCGCCAAGACCGCCCTGCCGGTGCATGTCGTTGACGATCCCTTGCGCGCCGTGGTTCGCGGTACGGGGATCGCATTGAAGAATTCGGATCGGTTCACCTTCCTGATCGATCGAAGGAGCATGTAATCGATGATCAATCTGCTGTACTTTCTCACGCGTTACGGGGGCTTCCTCACGTTCGTGATCCTGGAGTTGATCTCCGTCTATCTCGTGGTACAGTACAATCAGACCCAGCGGGATATTTACCTCAATTCGTCACGATTCTACAGCGGCATCCTGCTGGAGAAGACCGAGAATCTGCGCCATTATGCTTCCATGGCAGAAGTGGCTGACTCACTGGCCTCCGAAAATGCAGCGCTGTACAATCGACTCTACAGCCAGCTGGCCCTGGCCCCCAAGGATGTCGAACTGGATTCCCTGATGGCCCCGTTCGATTTCATTCCGGCAAGGGTGATCAAGAACAGCATCAACCAGCCCAACAACAATCTCACCCTGAACAAGGGACAGGAAGACGGTGTGCTGTCCGGGATGGGCGTCGTCCTGTCGAAGGGTGTCCTGGGCATCGTGCGGAATACCAGTCCACATTTCTGCCGGGTCATTTCCATCCTGAACAGCCAGACATACATCGGGGCTGCGGTTCGCCGGAATGGGGCCTTCGGGATGATCCATTGGGACGGGCGGGATCCCGGGGTGGTCGTCCTGGAAGAGATCCCCAAACACCTGGAGATCCACCTGGGCGATACCATTGTTACCAGTGGTCATTCCTCGGTCTTTCCCCCGGGTCTGGAGATTGGAACGGTGGTCAACTACATCATCCCCTCCGGCAGCAACAGTTTTCGCATCAGCGTCCGGTTGTTCGCCGACCTGAGCCGGGTCAATCGTGCCTATATTGTTCGCAATCGCTATTGGGAAGAGATTCGGTCACTCGAAACTGAAGAGAGCCGATGAACCAGGAGATTCGTGTCCAGGGTATCCGATTCCTGATCCTGATCCTCGTCCAGGTCCTTATCCTGCATCAGGTCAATCTGGGAGATGAATGGCTGCGCTTTGCCGAGATCCTGATCTACCCGATGTTCATCATGATGATGCCCATGCGCTGGCCATCCTCCCTGATCATCCTCCTGGCCTTCCTCACCGGTCTGATCGTCGATGGATTCTACGATACGCCCGGGGTACACGCCGGTGCAAGCACCCTGTCTGCATTTGCCCGTCCGCTGGTCCTCCAGATCATTGCCCCGCGAGCCGGGTATGACCCGAAACAACCCCTGACCAAATCCATGTTCGGCATGGCCTGGTACGCTTCCTATGCGGCCCTCTTCCTTCTGGTCCACATCTTTATCGTCCAGCTTCTGACCGTCTTCACCTTCTATTACTGGACAGAGCTGCTGCTTCGGCTGGCCTTGAGCTGGGTCCTCTCCCTGACCCTCCTGATCCTGGTGGACATCATCTTCAATCCCAAGTCATGAGCAAGGAGGGAACGGGCGAAAATCTGATCATCTCCATCGTCTTTATCCTGGGGTCATTGATCCTGGTGATCAAGGTGGGCTACCTCCAATTGTTCGATGATTCATTCAAGGACCGCAGTCGGACCTACGCCATTGAAAAGCAATGGATCTATCCATCCCGCGGGCTGATCTATGATCGTCATGATCGCCTGCTGGTCCACAACGAGGAATCCTACGACCTCATGGTCACCTACAATCAGCTTGATCCCCGGATGGACACTGCCGCGTTCTGTCAGCTGCTGGGGATCGACCATCAAACCTACCTGGATCAGATCGAGAAGGATTGGTCCGATGTCCGCTATTCGCGCAATGTCCCCTATATCTTCCTCAGCAAGGTGAGCCCGGAGGCCTTCAGCCGCACGAGGGAGCTGCTGTTCAATTACCCCGGTTTCTTCTTCCAGAACCGCAATATTCGCACCTATCCCTTCCCGGTCGGGGCCCATGTGCTCGGCTACCTGGGCGAGGTCAGTCGGGAGCAGATCGATCGGTCGGAAGGGGACTATCTCCCTGGCGACTACCTGGGGATGAGCGGGCTGGAGGCGGCTTATGAAGGCCCCCTGAAAGGCGAGCGAGGCATGCAATACCTGCTGAAAGACAACCTGGGCCGGGTGGTCGGTGCCTATCTGGATGGCCAACAGGACCGCGAACCTCTCTCCGGAAAGGATATCCAGGCCACCATTGATATCGAACTCACCCGGTATGCCGAGGAACTGCTGGCCAACAAACGAGGATCCATTGTGGCGATCGAGCCCTCGACCGGCGAGATCCTGGCCATGGTTTCCTCTCCCTATTACGATCCCAACCTGCTCACCATCAGTCAGGAACGTGGCAAGGCCTTTCAACAGCTGGAACAGGACAGCCTGAAACCATTCTTTGACCGGAGTATCATGGCCAAATATCCCCCGGGATCCATTTTCAAGACCATTGTGGGACTGGTCGCCTTGCAGGAGGGCCTGACCTATGCCAAACGCCTGATCCCCTGTACAGGGGCCTACTACTACAAGGATGAATCCTGGGGTTGCCACCACCATTATCCCTGCACATCGATCCAATTGGCCCTCACGGTATCCTGCAATACCTACTTCTTTACCCTGATCAGGGAAATTCTGGACATGTATGGTCCTGCCAATGCCCGAATGGGACTGGAGAAATTCAATGGCTATCTCACCGCATTCGGACTGGGACATCCACTCGGTGTCGAATTGAACGGTGAAAAAGCCGGCTTCATTCCCGGTCCCGATTACTACGATCAGCTGTACAAGAAACGCAAATGGTATTCACCCACGATCATGAATATCGGGATCGGCCAGGGGGAACTTCAGCTCACCACCCTTCAGATGGCCAATCTGGCTGCCATCATCGCCAACAGGGGGAAATACTACATCCCGCATCTGGTGCGGGAATACCTGAACGACACGCTACAGATCGACCCGAAATACCGGACACCTCAAGTCGTACCGATAGATCCGGGCAATTTCGAACCGATCATTTCCGGCCTGGAACAGGTCATGCTCTACGGGACGGCCTTTGCTTCCCATATACCCGGGGTCACCTTGTGCGGAAAGACAGGGACATCCCAGAATCCCCACGGGAAGGACCACAGTGTCTTCTTCGGATTTGCCCCGAGGAACAATCCCAGGATCGCTATTGCCGTGTATATCGAAAACGCCGGATGGGGAGGTGATTTTGCCGCTCCGATCGGCAGCCTTGTCGTCGAAAAATACCTCAATGGCGAGATCTCCGTCGGCCGTCAGGCCCTCGAGCAACGAATGATGGAGACCAATGTCAATGCCCTCCCCTGATCAATGGACGATCCATTGTTCGGTTCCCCATCCATTCGCTGAGCGCACGGACACAAGAAAGACACCGGATGTTCCTTCCTTCACGGTCACCGGAACTGTCTGCCCCGCCTGCAGGTCCTCCATATTCGTTTCACTGACGATCCGCCCTTGCAGGTCCATCACCCGGATCTGCACCCGGCCTGGAAGATCCCGGGTGACGGTCAAGACACCGTGCCCATGGGAGGGATTGGGAGACAGGTGGAGTCCGATACCGCTCAGGTCACCGGGTCCGGATTCCCGAATGGCTGTCTGGATCCCACTGGGCTGAACGGGTTCCAGCCCATACGTGACCAGGTAGGTGGCGATGACATAATGCGGATTGAACCCGTCCTTGCAATTGGGACAGGTGATCCCGGTCACGCACCCCGGATTGTTGGGGTGACATAGGTCGATGTAGTTGTCAAAAACATAGGAGAGGTCGATCTTCTCATCCAGGATCCAACCCGACAGGTTATAGGTATTACCCGGACTGATAGCCCCCGGGCACCAACCGGCACGACTGAATTTCCAGCTGCCGAGCTGGTCTGCACATCCATCCGGATTGGGATTGCAGGTTCGCCATAACTTTTGGGAAAAGGCTCCCTGGTTGTTGATCTTGAACACATGGTCGGCCTCGAAGAATTCTGCTGCATTCAGCGAATTGTTCTCCCCCCATCCATGACCGGTGTTGATGACCACCAGTTCCGCTTCCTGGGCCTGGGGGCTGAATTGCAGATGAAAGGTATCCAGGGGTTGCAGGTTCTTCGGGTCGCCAAAAGGGAAGGTCCCTGTCCAGAGTTTTTCCACCCGGGAATAGGGAAAGACGACATCGCCGGGAGTAAAGTCCAGATCCAGCGAAAACTCCCACCCGTTCTGATAGGTGACCAGGTCCATGCGCACATCCACCACACCCTGAAGCAGGTCGGCAAAGCGGGTCAGGTCAACGGTATGATCGCATTCGATGCCATAGGGGGTGATATAGCGGATGATCTCGTACCACTGTCCATCCCGGCCCCGGACAGACACCTGGGCAATGCGATCCCACGGATCACACCCGCCTGGTGGGCAGGTTATGGATAATGTACCGGTGATCTGGCTGTAGCCACCTACGGAAGAAGGCAATTCGTAGGTGCCGGTATAGTTGTAAGGTCCACCACTGAAGATCTGGCCATGGTCAAAGGTGGTCGCCTTTTCCGCCATGCCGGTATCGGTGATATCAAAGAACCGGTTCTGGGATCCCTGGTTGCCACCCGTGATCGTCGCCATGGCCTTTACCTGGTGGGATCCGTAGCTATCCGCTTGCCAGAGTGCCCGATAATAGCCATTCGATCCGGTAGCCTGGACGACTGTCCCGTCGATCTCGAACTGGACACTGGTCACTTCCAGCAGATCGGGATGGGCCACAGTAACGGTCGCACTGACCTCGTACCATCCCAGTTGAGGCATGAGGACCGGATAGGATGGTCCGGGTGTCCGAATGGTCACTACCGGCTGATGATCCGCTGGATTGACCACCAGGAAGGAACGCTCTACCGGGTTGGCGGCGCCGAAACTGGCATCTCCGCCTTGCTCCGCACGGACCACCACCGTACCGGATTCCCCGGTGAAGGTCAGCATGGGACCGTTGACCTGCGCGGGCCCACTGACCAGTGTATAGGTGACCGGTAGCCCGGAACTCGCCTGGGCATTGAGGTCAATTCCGCCCCAGGACGACAGCTGCTTGGGTATCGCCGGAAAATCGATCGTCTGGAAATCACCGGCAGGATTCTGCCACACTTGCACCTCAGCGAGAGACAATGGATTGGTGCCCTGCAATTGGATCCGAACATATCGGCCGGTCTGATTCAGGATGAAGGTGTGATCCGGATTGGGATAATCGCTCTGAAAGACACTGAATACACCCGGCTGCGCCTGGGTCACTGCCGGATCGTCCGAAGTGAATGGCTCTTCCGAGAGGAACAGGTAGAATTGACTCAGTCGATTGGAGCAGCAATCGGTGCGGTTCCAGACACTGATGCCCCCGATGTCCTGGACACTCCCCAGGTCGACTTCCCACCAGGGTTGGAGCGTAGATTCAGTATGGGTTACTGACCCATTCCCCCACAGTCCATCCGTTACCCCGTCCACGGCTCGTGATGCCACTCCGTCATTGGCTGTTGTGGATTGTGTCGCTATCTGGTTGACCGCGATATTCACCGGGGTCTGGGCCCAGCCGGTTTGAACAGAACAAAGGAGAAACAGGAGGAAGCAAGTAAGCCGGACCATATGCGAAAAAGGTATTCTGAAGAATTGATTGCCTTCGAAAGATAGCAGAGTTTCTTCGTTCAGATGGCAACTTCCCACCGGTCAGACCCGAAAGCAGCCTTTCTGTACCGGATCGGATAGGGGGGTGAATCGTATCTTTGATGTACATGATCTACGAGAATCTCCTCCGCGATGCCCGCTTCGGGGCCAAGAAACTGGCCCTGCTCATCGACCCCGACAAGCAGGATGCAGGTCAATTGGAGGAGGTCGCCCGTGAAGCTCAGCGGGTAGGTGTCGACTACCTGCTCGTGGGCGGCAGCCTGTTGACCCGGGATACCCTGAATGAAACCGTCCGTCGGCTCAAGCAGGAATCCAACCTGCCGGTGTTGCTTTTTCCGGGCTCATCCTGGCAGATCACGGATCAAGCCGATGCCCTGTTGTACCTGTCACTGATCTCCGGTCGGAATGCCGACCTCCTGATCGGACAGCAGGTCCAGGCAGCACCCCTGCTCGACCAGATGGACCTGGAAGTGATCCCGACCGGCTATATGCTCATCGACGGTGGCGCCCCCACCACGGTGTCCTACATCACCCAGACCGCGCCGATCCCTTCCAACAAGCCGGATATTGCCGTAGCCACCGCCCTGGCCGGCAAGTACCTGGGCATGCAGGTGCTCTATCTGGATGCGGGGTCAGGAGCCAGGAATCCTGTGCCACCAGACATGATCCGGCAGGTCAAATGCCGGGTCGACCTGCCCCTCCTGGTGGGCGGTGGCATCCGGACGCCGGACCAGGCCGTACAGGCCCTTCGCAACGGGGCCGATATCGTGGTGATCGGTACGGCGATCGAACGCGATCCGACGCTACTGGCCGATATGGCCCAGGCCGTTCAAACCGCCATGCTCCTGGCAAACTAGGTGATCCATCTTTCATTCCCGGAACCTCACGGGAAACCTGTACGTTTACGTCAGAACATGGCCATGCAACGTGAAGAAGGAACAGTGATCAAGTCGACCGGAAGCTGGTATCAGGTTCGGATACCCGGTTCAGCAGAGCCCCTGTCCTGCCGCATTACCGGAAAACATCGATTGGGCAACCTGAAGCTGACCAACCCCGTGGCCGTTGGTGATCAGGTCATCGTAAGCCGCGAACCGGATGGTTCCGGCATGATCCGGGAGATCCGGCCACGAACCAACTATGTGGTCCGACAGAGCCCCCGCCAAAAACACCAGGTCCACCTGCTCGCCTCCAATGTGGATCAGGCCATCCTGGTCATGACCATCGTTGAGCCCAATATCAAACAGGGATTCATTGACCGCTACCTGCTGATGACCGAACCCTACGATGTTCCGACAGTCATCGTGTGCAATAAGGCGGATCTCTATGACGAGGATGCCCTGGATATCCTGGGCGGCCTGATCATGTTGTACGAGCCTCTTGGCTATACCATCGTGGTGTGCTCCGCCCTGGATGGTACTGGACTCGACGAATTGAAAGCCATCCTGAAAGACAAGCGCAGTCTGATCAGCGGACAGAGTGGCGTCGGAAAATCCACGCTGATCAACGCCCTCCAGCCGGGGTTCGACCTGCGCACCAGTGAGTTGTCCGATTACAGCGGAAAGGGACAACATACCACCACATTCGCCGAGATGTATACCCTGGCCTTTGGCGGGGAGATCATTGACACACCCGGTATCAAGACCCTGTCATACAATCACCTCACGGTCCAGGATGTCAGCCACAATTTCAGGGAGATCTTCACCGCCAGCACCGACTGCCGGTTCGGGGATTGCCTGCATCGCAACGAACCCGGTTGTGCCGTCAAGGAAGCCGTGGAGGACGGGCGCATTCATCCCCTCCGCTACATGAACTACCTGCAGATCCTCGAGGAGATCGAAAACCAGAACTACTGGGAACTGCGGGAAGACATCTGATCCGCCTAGCCGTAGAGCTCGTAGACTACCTGGTCACGCGCATAGCCCATCTCGATCAACAGGTTTTCGACCGCCGAGTCGATCATGTTCGTCCATCCGCACAGGAGGAATTTCAGATCCGGCCTGACATGGGCATACTCCTCCTTGTACGCCTGGTGGACATAGCCCTTCATCATCCAGGGCTCGGATGGATCATTCTCGATCCTCGACAGGGTGGCGGTATAGCGGAATCTCGGTTGGCGGGCTGCCAGGTCCAGGAATTCATCGGCATACAGCAGATCCTCCCTGGTCCTCGATCCGTAGATCAGATGGATGTCCCGGTCAGGCCATCCCCGATGGTCCAGGTCGAAGAGCATGCTGCGGAAGGGCGCTACCCCGGTGCCTGTGCAGATCATCACCAGGTCCTGGTCGATCCGCTGGGGCAGGACAAAGGCGCCATCCGGGCCCTTGAACTTGATCAGGGTACCCACTTCAACCTGATGGAACAGGTATTCCGTAGCCAGTCCGCCCGGCATATGGACGATACAGAGCTCGATAGGCTGACCTGGTTGCGGTCGGCTGGCAATGGAATAACTGCGCCACCGTTGCAGACGCTTTTCGCCGATGGGCAGGTCCATAGTCAGGAACTGACCGGCCTGGAAATCAAAGACAGGAGCATCAGCAGGCAACTCCAACCAGATCCGCCGTACCCGCGGAGAGGCGGATTCGATTCGGGTGACCGGCGCTGTATACCAGGTGGTAGGCATAGAGGGATTGATTTATTTCAAGCGACAGATCGTATTCTCTGCCATGGAAAACATAAACCGGAAACCGGGAGAAAGTTGAGATGCGAAGCCTCAAGTCATGGAATGGCAACTACCCTTCCAGAACCAATTCCCTCCAGGAGAAGACTACCGGGAATCCCCGCTCAGCCAACCACCGTTTCATCGCCTTGGGATCCTCATGTGAGGCAGCCAGGAAAAAGTCGCCACCCCAGGCTCCCAAAGGCTTGATCAACCCCGGAAAATCCGGCGCCCAGGGATTGGCCTCCACTTGCAGGATCCTGCTCAGGCGCTGGTTGTGCTCGGTCAGGTATCCCATCCACTCATCCAGCGATTCTGCATCCACCACCTGGTTGCTCAGCAGAGAAATGGCCTCCACCTCTGAGGCTGCCTTCCGCAGGGCATCAGCATGCTGATCAACGGAATGGCGCGAATTCATCTTGTTTCCCGAATAGACCAGAAGCAACTGATCGGCAAATCCCCAATCCAATCCCAGGGGTGTGATGTGGATCTCATCCTCGGTGTTCCGGTACAGGATCGGTCCTTCTGCTGTGGCACAGGCCAGGTCGTAGCCTGATCCGCCAAAGGTTTGGTCATACAGGGTCCAGGGGTCGACCTCGCCCCATTCGGCGATGGCATGGATCAGGGTGCTGCTGCTGCCCATGCCCCAGGCGGGGTCAAATTCCAGGCGGCATTCCACTTTCTGCCCTTTCCAGTCCGCCAGGAAATCCGGATTCTGCCGGGTCACGGCTGTGAGGATGTCGGTCAGGCGGTTGGCCATATCCTGGTCGGATGTCTCCTGTGCTGTAAAGTCCAGCATGGAAAACTGGCCTTCAAACCACACCGAACCATCCGGACGAAGGCTCTTCCAGTGAAGATCAGCACCCCGGGCAGGCTTGATGCTGACATGCTGGCCCAGTTTCAACGGAACAGCCAACGCTTCGGCGCCTTGCAGGACCAGATACTCTCCAGTGATCAGGAGCTTGCCATGAGCATAAGAAGTGATTGCAGACAAAGGAACGGGTGTTTCACGGTTTCACCGCGAAGGTAGCAGGTTGGGTGCGAATCCACTCCAAATATTCGCGCACACCCTGGTAGGTGACCACTTTATCCGAAAAATGCCCTTCGACAGATACCTTTTCATGATCGGAAGCCCCCAGGCTGTGCAGGATGTTCTGGAGGTGCATTTTCATATGCCCCTGCTGAATCCCCGTGGTAACCAGGGATCGCAAGGCGGCAAAATTCTGGGCAAGACCCACCGAAGCGACGATCTGCATCAATTCCTCGGCCGTTGGATTGCCCAGCAACTCCAATGATCTTCTGGCCATGGGGTGGAGCGCGGTCAGTCCACCGACGGTACCCAGGGCCAGGGGAATGTCCATCCAGAAATGGAAGACCTCATCCTCGATCCGGCATTCACTGAGGCCCCGATACTGGCCATCCCGGGCGGCATAGGCGTGACCACATGCCTCCACAGCCCGAAAGTCATTGCCCGTAGCAATCACGACCGCGTCGATCCCATTGAAGATCCCCTTGTTGTGGGTCGTAGCCCGATAGGGGTCCATGCGGGCGATCCGAACGGCCAGGGCAAATTTCTCGGCAAAGGTCCGGGCATCGATCCCGTTGGGGAAGGAACCCAGGGCGTTGACCGGGCAAGACACTTCGGCACGGACCAGGCATTCGGGGGTGTAGTTGGACAGGATGGACATGATCACCTGGACCTCACGCTCTTCGTCCGACCAGTCTGCCTGTCCGGAGATCACATCGGTCAGGGTCTGGGCAAAGGATTCCAGAACGGTATTGATCAGGTTGGCACCCATGGAATCACAGGTCTCCATGTCGATATCGATCTGGTAATACCCTGCTTCCACTTCCGGCAAGGTGCGCAGACGGACGCCCACCAGGCCTCCGCCCCGTTTTTCCATATTCGCCAGGTGCACTGCCGCATCACGTCTCATGGCTTGTTCCAGCATGGGGAAAAGCGCCTCCAATTTCTCCCGTGGTCCCCGCCACAAGAAATGGACCTGGCCCTTCTTGATCATGCCGATCACCCTGGCTTGAAAACCACCTCGGTCCATCCAGAACTTGGCTGCGGCGGAGGCTGCCGCCACGACAGAACTTTCCTCGATCACCATCGGGACACAATAGTACTGGCCGTTGATGAGGACATTGGGGGCAACCCCGTAGGGCAGCAGATAGTTGGAGATGGTGTTCTCACTGAAGCCGTCGAGCACCTTCTGCTGGTCTTCATTGTGATGCCAGTAACTGGTCAGCTCACGCATGACGGTATCCGGATCCCGGAAGAAGTTCTCCACGATCCACTTGATCTTCCCCACCTTGGAAAGCTTGGAAAACCCGGCGATGGGCTGTTTGGGTGCCGTACTCATAGACTTGCCTCTTCCTTGATCTGTAAAAATGCCTGGGCCATCTCCAACCCCCTGATCTGTGCTTCCAGATAGCGGAACAGGGGTTCTTCTCCTTCCCGCGCATACCGCAACAAGGCGGAAGCCTGGCCATAGATCGAGGTGAGCTGGCAGCTCCTGGTCAGGTAATAGCCATCGAGAAAATCATGGACCCCTCCGGAGATGATGATCTGCTGGCAAGACAGCGGACCTTTCTTTTCGCGGACGATCTGATTGATCCATCCGACCATCTGTCGGGCATCATGGCCCACTCTGACCATCGGTGCCCAATGTTCTCTCAGATCGTCGGTCCGGCGAAGGTTTTCCAGTTGGGCAAAATTGGTCCCACCAGCAGCGGCCAGATCAACGGCCGCCAGAGGCAGATGAAGCAGGGCCTTCAGGCTGTGGTATCCCATCCCCTGTCCAACCTCCTTGACCATCACCGGATAGGTGGCCTTGTCCAGGATCTGTTGGATGGTCCGCAATGGAGGCTGCTCAAATCGATCTCCTTCCGGTTGAAACCATTCCTGGAGCGGGTTGACGTGAATGATCAGGCCATCCGCGTCCAGGCGCTGGATCAAGGAGTCGATTAAATGCAGATCTCCCTGTTTGATGAGCACTTCAAGCTGGGCAATGCCCAGATTCGCATACAAGGGCAGATCCGGACCTAGCAACGGTCGAACGGCAAAATCAGCCAGGTGCTCATCACTGGTCAACAGCGATCGACAGCTCCCGAGGCCCATGCCCATCCCAAACTGCCGGCAGGCCCTGGCGAGGTTGGTGTTGATGGTCCTGGCCCAGGTGGCTCCCCCTGTCATGCTCGACACCCAGATCGGTGTGCGCATGGTTTTACCCAGGAAGGTGATGTCAGGCAGACTGCCGGGCATAGGATGCCCACTGAACATGGGTTCGTACAGAAAGCGTTCGTCCAGTTCACCGGAGGAGATCCTGGACTGGAAGGCCAATTCGATGTGATCGGCTTTTCTCGCCTCAGCTGTGCCCGGACTTTCCGCGATCAATGGACCCGAAATCGGGCTATCTGCCTTTTTCATACCATGAAGTTAATGATTCGGTGACAACACCATTCAGGTCATTCCTGTGATACGAGCACCAGGGAGCATTAACTCCGATGCATGGTCCTGAGTTCATGGAAACCAAATTCAACCAGAGTCATCCGGATCTTTCCAACGGCGAAACCGTAGATTTACCCTCCGACTGAAACCCCGACTGGATAAAACCCCCTTCATGACCGCGATTGATGCTGACCATCTGTCCACCACTGACTTGCTCGAACTGGCCAGGCGTACTACGCCCATCCAACTGAACCAGGAAACCCTGCACCGGACCTCTGAATGCCGGCAGGTCCTTGATCGGATGATCAGCCGTCCGGATGCCTTGTATTACGGGATCAATACCGGATTTGGCGACTTGTGCAACGTATCCATATCACCGGAGGATATCGAACAACTGCAACGCAATCTCATCCTCTCCCATGCCTGTGGTACGGGAGAAGAGGTACCTCCTCCGATCAATGACCTGATCCAGTTGCTCAAGATCCGCAATCTGACCCTGGGCTTTTCCGGTGTGCGGGCGGATACCCTGCAATTGATGGTCAACTTGTTCAATGCCGGCGTCCGGCCGGTCATTCATACCCAGGGATCCCTCGGTGCATCGGGCGATCTGGCCCCACTGGCCCATCTGGCCCTGGTCCTCATCGGCGAGGGAAAGACCGATTGGCAGGGTCAGCGTCTTCCTGCCCGGGACATCCTGAACAAGCTCGGATGGCCACCCCTGAATCTGGGGGCCAAGGAGGGCCTGGCTCTCTTGAACGGAACGCAGTTTTCGACCGCCTACGGAGTCTGGGCCGTTGAGCAGGGCAGGGCGTTGCTCGAATGGGCGGATGCGATAGCTGCCTTGTCCATGGATGCCTTCCTTTGCCAGGCGGCACCACTGGATGATCGCCTGCACCAATTGCGGCGCCAGCCCGGCCAGATCGCGGTAGCGTCCAGAATCCGGCATTGGCTGGCTGGTTCACCTCTGGGAAATACCCGGCGGCCGGCCGTCCAGGATCCCTATGCCTTCCGCTGTGTCCCGCAAGTCCATGGCGCCAGCCGGGATGCCTGGGGATATACCCGCCAGGTGATCGACCAGGAGATCAATGCGGTGACCGACAATCCGACCATTTTCCCCGGGCAGGAGGATATCCTGTCAGGCGGTAATTTCCATGCCCAGCCCATTGCCCTGGCCCTGGATTTTCTGGCCATCGCCCTGGCGGAGCTGGCCAGCATTTCCGAGCGGCGCATCTTCCAGCTGGTCAGTGGCAAACGGGACCTTCCACCCTTCCTGGTCAACAAACCCGGACTGCATTCCGGCTTGATGATCGCCCAATACACCGCTGCTTCCATTGTCAGCCAGAGCAAACAACTCTGTACCCCTGCTTCGGTGGATTCCATCGTTTCTTCGAACGGCCAGGAAGACCATGTGAGCATGGCTGCCAATGCCGCGACCAAACTGTACCGGGTGGTGGAGAATACAAGGACCGTGCTGGCGATCGAATGGATGACCGCTGCTCAGGCTCTGGATTTCCGCCGGCCGCTGGCCAGCAGTGCGATCCTGGAACCCCTGGTGCAAGCGTATCGCACCAGGGTACCCTTTCTATCCGAGGACCGCATCATCAGTGATGACATTCACCAAACCATCGATTTCCTCCAGGCTCATGACGCCCGTATCATGGAATAGAATGCTGGTCCTGCTGGTTGTGATGGCCCTGTCCAGCCCCCTGGTACAGGCTCAGGATAGGAAAGGTATAGGCTTGACCCTGACCAATCACACCGGCTTTATCCTGAAACATACCGACAAGCTGACGTTCACCCCTCCACCGGTCAGCAGTGGTCTGGAGGTTTCCTTTACCCATCGTACCCATGGACAAAAGAACTGGGAAGCCTGGAACCGTTACCCCGTTTTTGGAATCAATGCCATCTGGATCGATCTGGGTTCGGACGAACTCGGTCATGCCTTCGGCGCCTATCCCTTTGTCGATGTCCCCCTGTTCCATCATCAACAGTGGAGCGGGTATGCGCAGATCGGCAGTGGACTGGCCTGGCTGACGAAGCGCTTTGATCGCATCCGGAATCCGCTCAACAATGCCATCGGGTCCAACCTCAATAATTCCGCCGCCTTTCGCATTCACGTGGATTACCGGTGGCGTCCCGATTGGCTGTTCACCGGCGGACTCAGCTTCACCCACTTCTCCAATGGGCAGGCCCAGACCCCCAATTACGGGATCAATGTAATTGGCGGAATGATCGGAGCCCAATGGGTGCCCCATCCCCTGGCATCGTCGGATTACCAGCCGGCTACTGAACCCAAGACACCCCTGCGGCGCTTCGGCCTGAGCACCTATGCCAATCTGGCCTTTCGAGAGCATTTCACCTTTGGAGGACCCCGATATCCGGTATATATCGCCTCTCTGGCCGGGCTCTATCAGTTCTCTCGGATCAACCGGTTGCATGTAGGCCTGGAATATGAATACAATCAGGGCATCTATACATTCAGCAAACTGAATTGGCAGATCCAGGGGGATAATGCCCGCCGATGGGCGGCCAGTCGGCTGATGGTCTTTGTGGCAGACGAGTTCCTCTTTGGCAATTGGGCTATTCTCGTCCAGGCCGGCACCTATATCGGCGGATTTGGCGAATTCATCCCCTTGCCAGTGTACAATAAGCTCGCTCTTCGCTACTATCTGCCGTATCTTCCGTGGACCAATGCCCGGTTTTTTGGCGGACTGACCCTGAAAAGCCATATGATCACGGCAGAATACATCGCCCTGGGCATGGGTGTTACCTTTGATTGAACCGTTAAAGGTTTACAAATTTGACCATCTGGTACGAAGCAAATCCCGATCAACGTTGTCTCTCCTAAAACCAGCCTTATGAAACGCACCACCCTGTCCCTGTTCCTACTCGCCATGTTGCCAGTGATCTCCTGGCAGTGCAACGGCAGCAAGGATGCCTTTCGCACCTTCAACCTGCTTCCCATCGAACAGGATATTCAACTGGGGCAGGAGGTGCAGAAGGAAATAGCCAGCAAACCAGCCGAATATCCCCTCCTGCCCGAAAAAGGGAATGAACAGATCTATCAATATATCCGCGGGATCACGCAGAAGATCCTCAATACCGGACAGGTGCAGCATCGCGACCAATTCCCCTGGGAAGTCAAGATCATTCACGACGACAAGACCCTGAATGCCTTTTGCGCCCCGGGAGGATATATCTATGTGTACACCGGCCTGATCAAGTTCCTCGATTCAGAAGACCAGCTGGCAGGCGTGATGGGACATGAGATCGCCCATGCCGACCTGCGTCACAGCACCCGGCAGATCACCAAGGCCATGGGGCTGACCCTGGTCGCGGAGATCCTGGTGGGACAAAAGCAGGAAGAACTCAAGCAACTGGCTGTCGGGCTGATCGGACTGAGCTTCAGCCGCGAGCACGAGACCGAATCCGATATGGCGTCGGTGCGATACCTCTGCGGAACGGAATACAATGCAGCCGGTTCGGCTGGCTTTTTCCGGAAGATGGAGGGACAACCGACACCTCCCGTGTTTCTGAGCACTCACCCCAATCCGGCCAACCGCGTGAAGAAGATCGACGAGGAAAAGGTCAAGCTCACATGCTCCGGCAGCCAGACCTATAACTCGAAGTACGTCCAGATGAAGAATTTGCTGCCGAAATAATTCATCCGTCACCTCGCATTTAAAAAAAATGGGGGCGATCGAATGCATTCGATCGTCCCCATTTTCATTCATGAACGAGCAAGGCTGGTATCAACCCATCTCGGCCACCACCTCCCTGACTTCGGGCACCATCCGCTTCAACATGCCTTCGATGCCGGCCTTCAGGGTGACCGTACTGGATGGGCAACCACTGCAGGAACCCTGCATGATCACACTGACCACACCTTCACGGAATCCCTTGAATTCAATATTGCCGCCATCCATTTCCACGGCGGGCTTGACATAGGTCTCGATCAACTCGGCGATCTTCTGGGCAATGGCGGCATCTTCCTCCGTATAATCATAATTGGCCCCCCGCTCCTCAGCGACGGCCTGCATGGCCTCTGTAAATCCCTCCCGGATGATCTCCTTGCCCTCTTCGATATAGGCCTTGAGAAACTCCTTCAACCGCAACATGATATCTTCCCACGCAAAGGTCAGTTCCTTGGTCACGGTCACAAAATTGTTGGAGATGTAGACCCCTTTGACAAAGGGCTGCTCAAACAATTCCCTGGCCAGGGGAGACCATTCCTCTGCCAGCTCCGGAGTCCGAAAATCGGCAGTACCCTGATACAACATCCGGTTGGTCACATATTTCAGTGACTCCGGATTGGGGGTCTGCTCGGTATACATCATCACGGGGGTCTTGACCGTATTGCTCATCTTGGCTTGACTTTACGTAGTAAAACGGTTCAGGGGGTGGAAGGTTCCGAAACTTACAAGGTTTCCAGCATGGTCCATACCAATCCAAGCGAAATCTTTTGCGGGATGGGCGTCCAGGTGTATCCGCCGGCATCCAGGGTCACATCCTTCCAGGTCGCATAGAAGTTGTTCTGGACAGCCTCAGTCACACAGAACAGTCGACCGGATTGACCGGCAGGGACATCTTCCAACAGGAAAACGCCGCCCCCTTTATAATCCAGGGTAAAGCAATGATTCGTTACCGGATCCAGCCAATATACTGCCGTATTCGCCTCTGAAAATCCTTCCGGCATCTGCACCTGGATCTCCGGGTCAGCTGTCGACAATGTGGTTTCCTCCCCCAGGCAACCAATACCCGCCGCCTGAACAGCCACCAGATAGCCATTGACCCCGGCACCATTGACCGGGTCGATCCAGTTGGTCAGGCTGAATTGGCCCTGAGGGTCCTTCTGCCACCGGAAAACCCAGGGGGTGGGGCGGGTACCATTGTATACCTGGAGCGAACCGCCGGAAACAGACGGCCACCTCATAAGGATGTCCCGTTGCAGCACCAGAGACTCGCCCTCTTTCTCTGCGGTCAATGACCAGGCGATGTCCGTCTGGATCCTGCCCTGGTAATCACGCATGGACAGCTGGTCGCTGACCTGATCCAGGAGTGTCCTGATCTCCTTCCACTCCAGCTGATACCCATCAGTGACGACTTTGCCACCGGAGGTGACCCAGGCACTGTCCGGTATCTCCAGGATCACACCGGTCTTCGATCGGACCTGAATGGACGAACCGGTCACGCCCTGCAATGCATAGATCGTATCGGTCTGCGCTGGCGCCAACTGGTAGAAGTTCAGGATGCTCCCCCTGGGAATCGGCACGGTGTAGTCCGGGCTGAATTCATCGACCTCAGGCTCACAGGATGCCAGCAAGCAACCCGCCAATAGCACGAAAAGGTAGCGTCGGATCATCATCAGAAATAATTGCGAATACCCATGGCCAGACCGAGGTTCACGTACTTCTGGTCGATCGGATAGGCCTGGATATTCATGGGTTGCAGCCAGACCCGCAATTGGGGTTCCAGGAGCAGGTGCAGCTTGGGACGCAGGGCATAGTTGAAGCCCAGGCTCATCATCAGACTGCTGCCGACCCGGGTACGGAAGGCCCGGTACGCCTGATCGTTATTGGAGTCAAAGTTGACCAACTGATGATCGGGGTCCAGGAAATCACCTCGCTGGGAAGCAGCGACATTGAAGAGGATCCCGGTATTCAACTGGATCACCCACCTGTCCCGATCGATCTCATAGCCCAGCATCACCGGGATATCATAGAACCTATACCGGTTATAGCCGATCTTGTTGTAGTTGCCGTATTCGGTCACGGAGAGGGTATCCCACACATAGATGATGTTGCCATTCTGGTAGATCGTATCCAGGGTAACGTCGATCACCTTGGTCACCTGGGCATTCTCATCGCGGTAACGCAGGCGCTCCACGATGTCTGTATAGATGAGTCCGGTGCGCAGAGCCAATCCTCCCTTAAAGTGGGCATTGGCCCGGAACCCCGCGCTGTAGGCAAAGACATAGGATTCATCATCGTTTCGTTGCTCGGCATAGCCGATCATGCTGGGATCCTTGTACACCAGCTGACGTGACGCATATTCGGGGGCGATGTAGGCATCCACGGAAATGCCGCGCAGGAAACTGTTGAAACTGTAGCAGGAGGGTACCTTCTTTCGTTTATTGCCCTGGCCGGAACCGGGTAGTTTCAGTGGCTGCATCGAGGCCACTTCTTCGGCCTGGTCTACCTGGAGCAGATCGGTGGTGGCAAACCGATAATCCAATTCGACCACTTCCGTTTCCCTGGACCGATTCCCTGGTTCGGCTGTCTGCATCGAGGGACGGGATCCGATGGATTCACTTCCTTTCGATTGATCGATGTTTTCAGCCGTCTCTGCAATGAATGTGCGATGGTGCTCAGCGGACGCCGCCGTGGCTTCCTCACTGGTGGATGAGGCTCTTTCGGTTGTCTGGCGATTGGAAGAAGCAATTGACGATTTCGCTTTGGCTTGACGCTGCGCAGATGAGGTGTTGGCAGTTGTATTGCGGTTCAGGTCGGATGCGGTTTGATCCACACCGTGATGGATATCCGCAGACGTGATGATGGACTGATCGGGGATGTCACTGGACTGGTCGCCCGGGGTGTCGGATGCAGCGACCTGTTGTTCGATCTGCTCGACGGCTTGTCTTTCCGATTCGGGCATCCTGGCAGGACCCTGCCCAATGCTCAACACGCCGGCAATGATGCCGACAAGGAGGATACTGGCCGAAAAGAAGTACCACCCGAAGGGATGGGTCCGATTCTGCTTCCGGCCTTCCTGGATCCTGGCCCACATGTCCTCAGGCACCGGGGAGCTGTGGCTCGCCAGTTTCTGCCTCAGGGCATCGTCCATTCGATAATGCTGTTGCTTCTTCATCTTCTCACTATAATGCCACTCGCGTGATAGCCAATACTTTTTCCTGCAGCCATTTTCTGGCTTTTACCAATTGAGATCGCGACGTACTTTCTTCAATAGAAAGTAATTCGGCGATCTCCTGATGCTTGTACCCTTCGATCACATACAGGTTGAATACCGCTCGATACCCATCCGGCAGGTCGCGGATCAACCGATGAATCTCCTGCTCACCCAGATGGCCAATGACATCGGGCAGATCAGTGCTTTCCCTGAACTCCTCGACTATGGACAACTCCTGGGTAGGACGAGCCTTGCGGAGATGCTTCAATGCTGAAGTCACCATGATTCTACGGATCCATCCTTCAAAAGATCCCTCATGCCGAAATCCTTTCAGATGGGAGAACACCTTGATGAATCCCTCCTGAAGAATATCTTCCGCCTCTTCCGTTTCACGGGCATACCTCAAACACACCGACATCATCCGACCAGCATACCGGTCGAACAATGCGCGCTCACAATGAGGATCCCCCCGTAAGCATCCCTCGATCAATTCTCGTTCCGTCAAACGATTGTCTTCGTTATCCTCTAAAAATACGCCAATATTCAGATACGGCGAAAGGTCAAAACGCTGCCTGGTCGGGAAAAGATGCGTTTCTTCGATCGAACCTGCCTGTCGGACAGGCCTGACATGATAGCTAGATCACCGTCAATTTCCATTTGCCCCGCCTGAACAGGATGATGCAAAGTACCGCCAGAATACTCTCCGAAATGGCCACTGCCACAAAGACGCCATCCGGCCCCAGACCCGCACCGGAAGACAGATACCAGGCCAGGGGGATCTCGATCATCCAGAAACTGATCAGGTTGAGGATCATGGGCGTACGGGTGTCTCCCGAGCCGTTGAACGCCTGGCCCAGAACCATTCCATAGGCAAAGAAGATATAGCCCAGGCTGATGATCCGCAGGCTTTGCGCCCCGATGGCTACAACCTCGGGTGTGGGATCAAAAATGCCAATGATCGGGGCAGCCAGGCTGATATACAGGATGGCCACAACCAACATGAAGTACATGGTATATCGGCTGGCCAGCCAGGTGGATCGCTCGGCCTCATCGGGTTGTCCTGCGCCAAGGTGCTGGCCCACCAGGGTCGAAGCGGCATTGGCGATCCCCCAGGCCGGTAGTATGGTGAAAATGATCACCCGGATCGAAATGGTGTATCCCGCCAGGGCTGCCGGTCCAAACTCGGCAATGATCCGGACCAGGAAGATCCAGGATGCTGAGGCGATCAGGTATTGTGCCGCACCGTTTGACCCGACCTGCAACAACCTCACCCACACCTCCCTGACCAGGACCAGATGTCTCTTTCCGACCCGAATAATGTCCTTACCCCCGATCAAATGGTAGATCTGATAGATCACCCCGGTTCCCCGCCCGATCAGGGTGGCGATCGCTGCCCCTTCAATGCCCAACTCCGGGAAGGGGCCCAGTCCCAGGATCAGACACGGGTCAAGAATGATGTTGATGCCGTTGGCCAGCCATAGTGACCGCATGGCCAGACCAGCATCACCGGCCCCGCGAAAGACCGCATTCAACAGGAACAGCAACAGGACCGTCACACTCCCGGAGAACATGATGCGGGTATATCCCTGCCCATCCTGCACCAGTTGGGCCTCCCCTCCCAGGGCAGTGAGGATATCCGGAGCGAAGTAGAACCCGCAGATCCCGAGCAGGAAGGAAAACAGCAGCCCCAGCCAGATGGCCTGTACCGCTGCCGTGGCGGCTGCCTCGCGATCACCTTCACCGATCCGCCGGGCCACCATGGCCGTGGCTGCTGCGCTCAGGCCGATCGCCAGGGAATAGACCAGGGTCATCACCGATTCGGTCAGACCGACCGTCGCTACGGCATTCATGCCCAGCTTGGCCACAAAAAAGACGTCCACGACCGCAAAGAGGCTCTCCATGACCATCTCCAACACCATCGGTATGGACAACAGGAGAATCGCCCGCCGGATGGGCAGTTGGGTATAGTCCTGATCCCCTCCCTTGAGGGCCTGACGGATGAGCTGATAGAGTCGTTTGGCCACAGTCCGCAAAGATAACCGGATGCCCAGTAGGCTATGCGCCTTAACGAACCATTGACGAAACCGGCATAACTTTGCCGGCCATCCAATCGTTACCCTCGCATGAACACCCGATATGTCTTCCTCATCAGCTGCCTGCTGAGCTTTTTGTTTTCCAGTGCCTCGCTACATGCCCAGGACAACACCTGGAAGACGCTTTCCAAGGTCACCTTTACCAAGAAATATGATGACCTGCTGGGCTTCAAGGTGGATGTACCGGTGTTTGCCGCTGATGTGAAGAAACTGGATGGAAAGGAGATCACCCTGCGTGGTTACATCATTCCGGTGGAAGGCTACCGCAGTCACACGGAATTCATCTTTTCTGCCTTTCCCTACAACATGTGCTTCTTTTGTGGCGGGGCCGGACCTGAAACGGTCATGGAGGTCAAGTCAGCCCAACCCGTGAAATACACCACCGAACCCATCACCCTGAAAGGGATCCTGCATTTGAATGACACGGATGTCAATCGGCTGATGTACGGTCTGGAAAAAGCCCGGCTGGTCCAGTAAGGGCGTTACCGCCGCTCGAAGGCACGGGCCCATCCGAGCCTGAACAGCACCAACAGGGCAATGAGGATCAGGATAACCCAGTAGAACGGCAGGTAGGTGAAGGCGATGATATGGGTGCGGTCGATCATCCACATCAGCAGCAGCACCACAAAGATCATCATCAATAGTCCGGCCAGCTTGCCAAAACCGGGGACCTTCTCCAGGGATACATTCCATCGGATCAACCAGAAGGTCGCGGCCATGCTGACGATCGGCAGTACCTGGACATAGAGATCGGTTTCCAGGATCGGCCGACTCTCGAACAGCCAGAAATAGACGCTCAGGACGATCGCAAAGATGCCCGGAACGGCGGCCAGGTACACCAGCAGACTATAGAGGTAATTCCAGGGGATCTCTTCTCCTTCGTGCCGTCCCAGGATACCCGCCAGCAGGGCGGTGATCGGGATGACCAGGTAATAGCCGACCAGGAGGATCGGATTGCCGGATAGCAGGGTAAAGAATTCGCCGAGGGTCATGATCTGGATTTATACGGCCAACAGGAAGCGGACCGGATCTTCCAGAAGCTCCTTGACCTTGACCAGGAAGGTCACGGACGAGCTGCCATCGATCACCCGGTGATCATAGGAGAGGGCCAGGTACATCATGGGGCGGATCTCAATCTGCCCGTCCACCACGACCGGGCGGTCCTTGATGGCATGCATGCCCAGGATGGCTGACTGGGGCTCATTGATGATCGGTGTGCTCATCATTGAGCCAAATACACCTCCATTGGTAATGGTAAAGGTGCCTCCGCTCATTTCCTCCAGGGTCAGTTTACCCTGACGGGCCTTATCGGCCAGGTCCTTGATGGCCAGTTCGATCTCATGAAGGGCCAGGCTTTCCACATTGTGCACAGGAGGGACGACCAGACCGGTGGGTGTGGAAATGGCAATGGAGATGTCTGCATACTCGTGATAGATCAGATCATCGCCATCGATACGGGCATTGACCTCCGGCATCTCCAGAAGCACCTGGGCACAGGCCTTGGCGAACAGGGACATGAAACCCAGCTTGATGCCGTATTTCTTGACAAAGGCATCCTGATGCTTTTGCCGCAAGGCGAAGATGGCACTGAGATCCACCTCGTTGAAGGTGGTCAGCATGGCTGTATTGTTCTTGGCAGAGACGAGTCGCTTGGCAATGGTCCGCCGCATGCGAGACATCTTTTCCCGACGCTCTGTCCGCGAGAATGCCGTTTGCTTCGGAGCCGGTGCCCTGGATGGTTCAGTCGATTCCACCTTGGGAGGTTCCGGCTTGGCCTCTGCCTTGACCACATCCTCCTGGGTAATGCGACCATCGCGACCGGATCCGGTGACCTGACTGGCCTCCAGCCCTTTTTCACGCATCAGTTTTGCCGCAGCCGGAGAGGGGTGTCCCTCCGCATAGGACGATGAGCTGGCCGACGATGCTGGCATCTCCTTCGGCTGTTCTTGTTCAGGTGCGGGTGCCGGGGTCTTCTCCGGAGCTTCTTCGGATGAGACACTGGTATCCAGGCGAGCGATGAGGGCCCCGATCTCGAGATCATCTCCCTCCGATGCCACATGGATCAGCTTTCCGGCAGCTTCTGCCGGAAACTCCAGGGTGGCCTTGTCCGATTCAAACTCACAGATCGCTTCGTCCATGCGAACGATGCTGCCATTCGGCTTCAACCATTGGGACAGCGTGACCTCCGTGATCGATTCGCCGACAGACGGCACTCGTAATTCAATGACACTCATAGCGTAAAATTGGGTGCAAACTTACCGTAAAAGAGGGATTCCGGTATAGGAAATCCAACTTCCTCCACGGTAAACGGCTGAGAGCCCTTACTGTTTCGATGCCGGGGATTCTTCTTCCGATAATCGAAATACGGCGATCCGTGCGGGTACATTCTTCTTTCCTTCACTGGCAATGAACAGATCGCCTTTTCGGTTGAAGGCAATCCCCTCCGGCTGTGGAAGGATATTGGCATTCAAGGCATAGACCCGATCAAAATCGCCATCAGACCGGAAGACCATCAACAACTTCCCGCGGGAACTGATCATCCAGATCTCCCGGGTCAATGGATGGACAGCGATCCCGGATGGCCCCAGGGGATAATGGCCATCTTCATCATCCAGCCACTTCAGCAACTTTCCCCTGACCCGGTCATCCAGCTGGCCCATGATCGCCGCCTGCAGGGAGTCCGGGGTCAAGCCGCACACCTGCTCCTGCGGACGCGATTCGGCCAGATTCCAGTAGACCCAGCCCTTGACAGGGTCCCTGGCCTCCAGGGTATCCTGACTGTAATCCTTGATCCCCAGCAACAACAGCCTGGACTGCTCATCATACCCCAATCCTTCCACGTCCGTTCCTTCCGGAAATCCGGTCGGTATCTCGATGACCTGGTCGCTGGGCCCATTGTCCCATCGGGTGCCATAGAGCTTTCCATCACTGCGCAGGAGGAAAAGGATACTGTCGGCCATTTCGATTCCCTCGAAGTCACCCTTTCCAGCCACCTTCCAGGTCTGTCGGATCCTGCCGCTGTTAGGATCCAGGCCATAGACCGTCCCCCGTTCATCCTGCAGGCAGAGGATAAGGCTGTCACCCATGGTAAAGGACAGGGCCGATATCTCTACCAGTTCCGGCCCAAGGGTCCATACATCATCCGGTTGCCCAAACCTGCCCTCTTGCGCACAGGATGACAGATATCCAAGGACTACGACCAGGGTCAGGATCAGCGAAGTTGTTCTCATGTCAGTTGGTTCAATCGATACTGGTAGACGGCAGCCGGCAGTTCATCCAGGAGTCGGCTCAAGTATGATCTGGCCAACTCGCGATCCTCGGGTGTTCCGGTCATTCGAGCCACCTGATAGGCCGCCTCTGCCTGCATCTCGCGGTCCTCTTCCTGTTGCCTGAACGTCAAAAGCACCGCCATTCGTCTGTCCGGGTCCAGGGTTCTGGCCGACAACAGGGACCAGTCGCGCTGCATGGCCGGATCATCCCATTGCATCACATCTTCTTCCGCCATCGCCAGGATAGAGCGTGCCTGATCCCCTTCTCCCGCCTCTAAAAGGATCCAGGCGATGATCAAGTGGCTTTGGGCCTGCAATTTCCGGTTTTTCATCTCCCTGGCCAGGGCGGATGCCTTCCCGGCCATCGACAGGGCCAACCCGGCATCTCCCTGGATCAGTTTGGCCCTGGACAGGGACAGGTAGGCTTTGACCTGACCCTTTCGGTAGCCGATCTGCTGGCTCAGGACCAGGGATTGCTCCAGATGTGCTTCACCACTGGCCCATAGCCCCTGACGTAATTCGAGGGATCCCATCAGTTCCAGGGCAATGGATTCACCCTGGCGATCCTGCAGCTCCCTACCCAGTACGAGGTCCTGCTGATAATCGAGCATCGCGTTCTTCCAGTCGCCCAAATGCTCGCGGACCAGGCCACGTGAACCCAGAGCGATCGATATCCAGAGCGGATGGCCCATCTCTTCGGCCAGGTGCAGTCCTTTCTCCAGATTGGACAGCGCCACCTTGTAGTGCCCCATCTCATTCTGGACGATCCCCAGGTTGGTGTACAGGCTGACCAGGCACTGTTTCTCGCCGGTTTGATGGCGGATCAACAGGTCATTGTACAGGAGTTGCTCTGCCTCAATATAGCGTCCCTGGTTCATCCGGATCAGGGCCAGACTCATCACCAGTTGATTGTCGATCTCGCTGGGATCATCCACCTGGACCATGGAACGGGTGATGTAGGTCTCGGCCCGCTCATAGTCGCCCTGGCGAAAATAGAGGGTAGCCAGATCTCGGTGGCATCGGGTGATGCCAGGTTGATCACCCTGCAACTCAAACAGGCGAATGGCCTCCTCCAGATGGTCATCCGCCTGCTGGTAAGCCCCCAATAACACGCGAAAATGTCCCAGGGCAGCCAGCAGTTCAGCCCGCCGGCCATCATGGACTTGTGCTGTCTCCAGAATGGCTTCAATGGAATCAACGGCATTCTGCCACATTCCCAGGGCCTCGTAGGCCGGCAGCTTGGCCAGGTGCAGGGCATAATGCCGATCGGCTGATGCATGAGCCAATGCCCGGTCAAAAAACTGGAGCGCCTCCTGGTTCTGGTACTGGCGCAGGGCATAGTGCCCCGCTTCCTCCAGGTAGTGGACCGCTCGGTCAATCCACCCGGCAGCCTCGCTGTGCTCCGCCAGTACGCCAAGATGAGGGCCAATGTCATCGGCATAGACGATCTCCATGGCATCCACCGCCAGGCCATGCAATTGCTTCAATCGGGACTCCAGTTGCAGATCATATATCACTTCGCGAAGGAGACTGTGCCGAAAGATGTAGGAGAGTTCATCCATGGACCGCAGGATCTCGGCCTGTTCGGCATGATGCAATTGAACCGGCAGGTCTTCTGTACCAGTCCCCTCGGCCAGCATGATCTGCTGGAGTACCGGCAGTTCGAACGCCGTGCCGATCACGGAAGCCGACTTCAGCACTTCCCGGACACCCTGTTCCAGACGATCCAGCCTGGCCAGGAGGATGTCCTGCAGGGTGCCGCCCAGCACCAGCTCGGATTCCTTTACTGTCCAGGCCCCTTCCTCCCGGGTCAACAGTTGATTGTCGCGCAAATAGAGCAGCAATTGTTCTGTGTAGAACGGATTGCCGTTTCCCGCCCGGTCCAGGATCTCGATCAAGGGAGCGGCGATCGGACCCTGAAGGACAGTATTGGCCAGGATGGTGATGCCCTCATGGCCTAGCCCTTCCAGGGTACAGACATGATGCATGTCCCCCTCCAGGCTGGCAAACTCTTCAATGGGTCGACGGCTGGTGCACATCACGATCAGCTTCTTCTGGACGATCTGCTCACGGATCAGGGCACGGGTAGCAAAATCGAGATCCTGCCAGTGTTCGATGAACAGCCCCAGGGGATGATCCTGCTGCCGGATCTGGAAAAGGCGGACATGTACATCCTGCAACCGCTCAAAACGCACCCGGGGGGACATCTCGGCATCTGCCCGGATCCGCTTGTTCTCTTCGATGAGGTCGATGACCCGCTGGTCGGTATGCCGGGCCGTATTCTCCATCCAGGCCTGGTCCAGGTCGGCAAAGGGTGCCGTATTGGCGGGGTCCCCCTGCAGATGCAGCCAGTCAATGACGTTGCCAGTTTCCTTCACCGCAGCCCGGGTGATAAAGGTCTTCCCGATGCCCGGCTCCCCGAGCACTTCCAGGCACTGGACGGACGGCTGTTGCAACCAATGGACCATGGCATCCAATACCTCCTTTCGCCCATAGAGGATCTCGTCCTTCTGGACCACCTCCTGCAGATCACTCAGTGAAAACACGGTGATCGGATACTGGAATCCCTTGGCCTGGACCTGTTCGTGCTCCCTGGTATCCGCCCCCAGATCGCGGATGGTCGATTCATCACAAAGGATCTCCTTGACCCGGGCCTTCAATGCCAGGCGTGCCGCCAGATTGACTGACCGGCTGGCCACGATATACTGCCGGCGCCAGTCATTCCCCACCAGCCCGCAGAATGCCGGTCCCGTGCTGACCCCGATCCGGATCCGGATGTTGGCCAGGGCGGGATGGTTGACCAGGGCCAGGGCGGTCTGGAGCGCCATGCGCCTCGACTCACCGGTATTGATCGGCGCGCCGAAAAAGGCCACGATCAGGCCGCCCTTGTCCGTAAAATCGGTCTCCTTGTAATATCCTTCTCGCCGATAGATCTCCGCCGTAGCGACCTGCAGCAGCAGGTCGGTGTCTTCGATACTCAGGTCTTCCGGAAACGCCAGGAACAGGCTGGTCACCCGACGGAATTCCGCGCCATGGAAACGCTGGGTCAGAAAGATCGGATAGAAAGATGCCGTATGTTGCTCCTGTTGTGGACTCGAGGCTATGATCTCCTTTGCTGCCAGGCTGGTCAGTTCATAGCACTCGCCAACGGGGCTGCAGGCCGGCCCCCCGTGACCTTGCAGTCGGGCGTGGTAGTCGTGCGACAGGAAGATGCTGTTCGCCGGAGCCATCGTCTGGATATGCACAGCCCGGGCAATGCCCTCTCCCCGGATATACCAGGTGTGCGGGGATGAACTGGTGATGTGCCATTCCACCTGGCCCAGGTCAATGCCGATCCGCAAGGGGATCTCCACATTCAGGCGATCCAGGGCCTGTCGGATCTCTTCGGCCGCATACAAGGCATCCTCGGGTGCCAGATGCTCTGGAAACAGTCCGGCGAAGGCATCGCCGGCAAAATAGGGGATGAATCCACCCCGTCGGTGGATGGCTTCTGCGGCAGATCCGAAGACATCGTTCAGCAGGCGCGACAATCGTTCGGCACCCGACTTGCCACTCTTCATCAATCGCTCGGTGTAGGAGGTGAACCCCTGGAGATCAGCAAAGAGCACCGTAGCAAACATCCGGCCCTGACGTTGCTGTCGATCGAACTGATTGTCAATAAAACCTGGAAGCAATCCCTGCATCAGCGGTGAAATTAGAATATCCCTGCTGCAGGAGCAACGCAAGGCCGCTCTTTTCGTCCATCCACCCGAAGAAACCTGAAGCGCTCCGGGGTATCGCCGAGCGACTGTCCGGGTCAGTTCATGTCACAGATGCGGCGGACCACCTTGTAGATCCGGGTATACTCATTGATCTCCTCCTCGAAGGGATCGTGTTCGAGATGATTGGCTGAAATCATGCGCAGGGCATAGACCCGTCCGCGATCATCCGCGATCTTCTGCAGATACTTCACCCAGACGGAACCACTGGATTTGACGGCATAGATCGTGTTGTCCCTGATCTGATTCACGGATTCGATCTCCTGGCAGACCACGACGTCCCCATTCATGATCACGGGTTCCATACTGTTCCCCTTGATCGGAAACGCCACGAGATTGCTCCCCTCCAGTCCGGGAATGGAAAAATAGTCGACCTCCTCCTGGGCCGCCGTATCGATGGCCGAACCGGCAAAGGCCTGGGTGGTGGTGAACAGGATATTCTGTCGACGCCCTTCGTAAGCCGGTACATTCAGGGTCACCGGATCCAGGCCAAAGGGAGTGCCCTTGCCATGCAGCATCCAGTTTTCATTGATCCCGTACGCTTCGCACAGGTTCCTGGCCTGGTGATAGTCGATCACCCGCTTATCCTTGGGATTGAGAAAGGCCCGGACGATATGCCCATAGGCGCGGTTGCCCAGAACCTTTTCAGCAAAATCGCCCATGCCCAGGCCACTTCGGTCGTTCTTCACGATCTTGCCTTTTTCCTCCAGGATCGCAAAGATCTTGCGAAAGCGGTCATTGAGCTGGATACGGTCTTCCGTGATCATAGGAGCAGTTTTTCAAACAAATTCAGGTTTCGGGAACAAATATAAAACAATTTATGGTGACATGGTGTACAAATGGAACTCATTTGTCATATGTATCCTTTTTAGAGGGAATTGGATAGGAAAGGGTGGTACCAATCCGAGATTCTCTATTTTTGGCCCGAACATATTGTAACCTTTACCAATGGGAATGATCATATCACTGCTCAATCACAAGGGCGGCGTCGGAAAGACGACCTCCGCCATCAATATTGGCGCCGGACTGAACGAACTGGGGAAGAAGGTCCTCCTGGTGGATCTCGACCCCCAGGCCAACCTGACCCTCTCCCTGGGGATTCCCCGCCAAAAATCGACCATCTATGAAGCGATCCGCGGCGAGGCCGAGTTGGCTCCGTACGAGGTGAAACCCGGCCTGGATGTGATCACCAGCTCCCTGGACCTGTCCGGAGCGGAGATGGAGATGATCAATGAGGCCGGTCGGGAGTATATCCTCAAGGAACTGTTCGAGCCCATGACGGAGCGGTATGACTATATCATCATTGACTGTCCTCCCTCCCTTGGGCTGCTCACCCTCAATGCCCTGACCTGCAGCCGGACGGTCTACATTCCGTTGCAGACCGAATTCCTCGCCCTGCAGGGGCTGGCCAAGATCAAGCAGGTGATCGACAAGGTCAAATTCCGCCTGAACAAGGACATTGAGATCGGTGGGGTCATCGCCACCATGTACGATGCGCGAAAAGTGCTCAGTCGAGATGTGGTGGATACCATTCTCAAGTACTTTGGCGACAAGGTCTTCAATACCTATATCCGCGACAATGTCTCCCTAGCCGAAGCCCCGGCGCAGCGCATGGACATCTTCAGCTACAGCCCGAAAAGCAACGGAGCGGAAGACTACCTCAACCTGTGCCACGAGATCCTGGAACGAACGACGAAGCTGGTCAACCAGTCGGAACAAAGTGCGATCGCCCAGTGAGTAAGAAGTCCTTCACCGATGGTTTGGAAAGCCTCTTCTCTGGTCCGAAGGAGAAGGAAGCGCTGGACACCTTGGCCCCTCCCAGAAGGAAGAAGCCGGGTCGTCGGACCATGGGTGAACCGGATGCAACCGACCCGGCAGAGGACCGCCCGACCAGGCGCAGCGGACAAAAGACCTTCAGCATGGACCTGGATGCCTTCCTGGCTGATGTGCTCAATGAAAGCCTCCGGGAAGAACTGGCGGACACCGGATCTGAACTGAAGTCCTCCAGTCAGAACCCGAATGACGAGGGTCCTCATGGCGAAGGCATCGATGCGCTCATCCGATCCACCCTGGAGACCAGCACCATGGAGATCACGCCCGGAAAGACCAGAAGGGTGACCTTTTTTTTTGACGCCAACAAGGTCGAACAGTTGAAAGCTCTGGCCCGTCAGGAAAACATCTTCATGCGGGAGATGATCAGCCGGATCGTGGACGAGTATATGTCGCGGTATAGCTCTGAGAAATGATCCTGTAGATCATTTGGAGAATGGTCGGATCGTTATTCGTCCATGCGCATTATGCCTATGCTTCGGTTGATGTCAAAGGAATGCACTTGACTGTTACTGGTTGTCATTCTCAGCCGAGACACTTCGATGAATTCACCCTCGCTACCGAGCAACCAGGATTCTTCCGTTGTTGTAGATGGGACTGGAGTTTGGTTATTTGCGGCTTTGATATGTCCGGATAGATAGAACTCATGATTTCCTGTTCTGGTATATCTGATCCTGTTCATGTCCTCTTGGGTACGCTTTAATGTGTATGTTCTCCAGATCGTATCTGATGTTTCCGGATTAATGAATATCCGGGTTATATCAGCTTCCCGAAACGTGGGGACTTCGATCAACTGGCCATGTTGCATGTACTGGATGGGCTGAGTTAACCAAAATGTCAAGCTTTCATTATCCTTTAACATCGACCGCAATTGTTTCACGACAAAAGTCAAATTCTTCAGGCTGTCGATGGAATTCAACTTTTCATCCAATTCAGCGAAACGATCAACGAGAACATGCCGGATTATGTCTTCATTTTCCATCGTCATTTTCCCCGTCTTCAAGTCAATTGACAGAAGGATTTCTGGCCAAGCTTCTTGATTCCACTGAGGAGGCAAATAATCTTCCATTAGAAAAATCCGCTTCCACATCGCAGATCCCTGCCGGAATTTCAGGCCATACTGGCCCTCCGAAAAAAAGACAGGTTCCAGTGTAAATTCATCTTCAATTGAGACGTCAAGAAAAGCATCCTCTCCAACCATCTGTCGTTCAGTCTCTGAATAATGATACCGTGTCGTCTTTTGGGGCAGAGCGTTGATTTGTATGGATGAAAGCTGCTCACTCGATTCTACACTTGAGGTATAACCTGGAATATATTGAGACTGTGCCGGATGAAATAATCCAACGATAAGTATCAGTACAATTGTCAGGTGAATCTTCATATGATAGGTATCAGTAATAAATGACCATTTCAGTTGCGTAAGTTAACCATAGTCTCTCAGAAAACCTATTCTAATCCATCGATTTAACACGTATTGTCCTTTGGTTGACTTCAATGATTTTAGAGGCTTGTTGTTTAACAGGTTTAACGCTTGTCCGAGGTGTTGCATTGGAATTATCTGAACTTGACTTTTCCTGGTATTCCGGGGTATGATGTTTCGTCTCTTCTTACCTTCATTCTGATGGAGAAATGGAGCGACAGTTCGGCTCTTCAGCAACCCAAATCCGTTTCAAACGTTTACACCACACCATGAAGCGAATACTTGTCCTCCTCTGGCTTTGCACAGCGTTTTTGTCCAGAGCCACAGCCCAGTCCACCGACACCCTGGCCCATGCCCTGCTCTGGGAGATCTCCGGCAATGGGCTGAAGCAGTCATCCTACCTCTTCGGCACCATCCACATGATCCCGAAGGATCAGTATGACCTCCCGGACCATGTGCTGGCCCGCCTGGCCCAGTCCGATCGATTGGTGCTGGAACTGGACATGGACAAGGCCACCAATGTCTTTTCCCAGCTGGGCCTGATCCCGAAAATGCTGATGCCCGATGGGATCCGGATCGGGGACCTGGTCAGTTCGGAAGACTACCAATTGGTCCAGGAAGCCATTCAAAAGGCCGGTCTACCCAACGGGATGATCGAACGGGTCAAACCATTGTTCCTTTCCGCCCTGCTCGACCCCGAAATGGGCAAAGCTGCCGAGGCGGAGTCCTATGACCTGAACCTGTATCGGCTGGCCACGGGCAATGGTATCCGGCACAGCGGACTGGAATCCATCAAGGAGCAGATGGCGGCCTTTGATGCCATCTCCCTGGAAGACCAGGCGCAGATGCTGGTCGACCAGCTGAAGGGGGGCGATGAAACGGACGAAGGCGGATTTTCCGACCTGGTAGCCGCCTACAAGTCCGAAGATCTCAATCAACTGGCCGCTTCCATGGAAGCGGAGGCGGAAGGCGATTTCCTGGATGTCCTTCTCTACGATCGCAACCAGAAATGGATCCCCCTCATGGCCAAGATGATGAAGAAGGAACGGGTCTTCTTTGGCGTCGGGGCCGGCCACCTGGCCGGGGCAAAAGGAGTGGTGCGGTTGTTGGAAGCGGAGGGGTATATCCTTAAGCCCGTTCCAGTATTTCCGTAAAGCAGACATGCGTCTCAGGTCGATCCATAACGCGTTTTTCCAGTTCTCTTGTGCTTACATCCCGGTGAATCAACCGGCACGTTTCCATGGAACGGAAAGGTCTTTCCATATGAATTCATATCCTGACGACATTGACCCACTGAAATTGGAGATTCCAACGAAAGTGGCAAGATGATTATCCACTATCTTGTCAGGATGTGCTCGAATGGATTCAGGATTCAGATGTCATTTCTGCCAGCCTGTACCCGGTGGTGCCAGTGGTATCGGGTCGCCGTACTCCTGATTCTTTTTGGACAGGTAGCCTTTGGTCAGGAGCTGCGTTTCCGTCAATTTGCCTTGGATGAAGGATTTGTCCATACCGGCACATCCTTTCATCAGACCATTCTGAAAGATGATGAGGGATTTGTCTGGTTTTCAACCTACGGGGGCTTGTCCCGGTTTGATGGTGAAGCCTTCTTCAATTGTCAACATGACCCTAAGGATTCCTTCTCACTACCGGTCAATCTGATCACAGCCATCACGATGGATCGTGAGGGCATGATCTGGATTGGATCGGTGACTCGTGGAGTATTCTTGTTTGATCGGCCAACTGAATCCTTTCGATCGTTTTCAACTGGCGATCCATCCCTCGACACTCTCCTCACTCAGGAGATTCATTTTATCCGAGAAGATGCCCGGGGAAGGATCTGGATCGGTGGAGGTTTTGGGGTACTCTGCTGGGACCCGGATGGTGAGCGCATCATTGAACTTCCAAAAACACTGATCCGCCCATCCTCCTTCTTTCGTGCACCGGATGATCAGGTCTGGATTGGCGATGAGGGTGCTCTGCACAGATACATCCCATCTGAAAACCGGTTTTTACGATATCCTCTGCCAATCTCCAGCGCCAGTGTGGTGGATTGTATCCGTCGTCAGGATGGCACCTTTTGGGTTTCTACGAACAATGCCCAGCTCCTGATATTTGATCCATCTTCCGGGACATTCACAAGACAAACGTCGGTCGTCCGGGATCGCACCTTTCTCCCTTCACACTTTACACGAATCAATGATACCGAATTCTGGTGTTGGTCAACGGAAGGATTACTCCATGTATTGGAAAACGGTCAACGATCCATTCTGTACAAGCACAACCCGGATGATCCGTTGAGTCTGCCAAACTCGCCCATTGCCGACGTATTCATTGATGAGTCAGGCAATCTGTTCATCCTGACGTACTTCAAAGGCATTGCCGTCAGCAATACCCATCGCCATCTGTTCGAATCCATCACTTCCACTCGAGCTATGGAAGTTCTCAAATTACCCGATCATCAATTACTGCTCCGGGAGTTTGACGGGAATGGTGTACTGATCGATACCAGGCAAAAAAAACGGATGCCCAGGGAGTTGCCAATTGGTTCCGGCAATATTTATCGCCCGAGCATCGCCCTGCAGGAAGAACGCTTGCTCTGGTACTGGCAACCGGATGGGATCAGTGTATATGATCTGGAAAGCGGAAAAAGTCGAAAGCTACCCTCGAATCCGCATCATTCACTTTATGTCGAATTGGACCGGAATGGCCAGGTCTGGAACGGGTTGTCTTACTTTGACGCTCAACAAAATAAATGGGAGTTCATGCTACCAGAACTCCAACAGGCCCTTCCCGAACTGGCGGGAATCACCTACAGTTATAGTCCTGTCTATTTTGACCACTTGAACCGCTTGTGGGCCAATATCATCACTCAGGACGGCAGACAATTTCTGATCTCATACGACCGCAACACCAGAGCAGCCCGATCTTTTCCCCATGTCCATGCCCATCATTTCTTTGCCGGAGAGGAAGGCCGCTTCTATATCACGAACCAGAGTCGATTGATCCGGTATGACCCATTCACAGATACACTGTCTGATGCTGGCGCAGGCCTCACCCTGGATAGCGGGATCATGTATGGTAAAGAGGATAGCAAAGGCAACTTGTGGTTGAATTCCATCAACGGGTTGTATCGATACAACCCGATGGATTCGAGCACCGTTTCATTCAATATCCACGATGGGTTTCCAACCATTCGAAAACCTATTACCCGCATTTTGGAGAAGGATGACCAGGGATATTTCTACACGGATATCAACATGGAGCAGATCGTACGGTTTCATCCTGACAGCATGGAGATTCATCCGGAAAACGCCGGCATCCGGATCACCGGATTTTTCCTGAGTCGGCAACGACAGATTCCTGGTCGTCCCGGGTCGATCCTGGCCCGGATGCCGGATGTCAAATCAACCGTCGGATTGTCTCATGATCAGTCGGATTTTGGATTCAGTTTTACCATGCCCCTGTTCTACAAGTCAACTGGCATTGAGTACTTCTGCCGCCTGACTCCCTATCAGGACGAGTGGGTCAGCCTGGGCACCGATAATACCGTTCATTACTCCCTGGTCCCTCCTGGCACCTATGTCTTTGAGGTCAAGTCCTTGGGCGCCAACGGGGAATGGAGTGCGAATATAGCCAGGGCCCGAGTGCAAATTTTTCCTCCCTGGTACCGAAGCTGGTGGGCCTGGATCATCTATGGTCTTATCCTGCTGACTGTTTTGGCATGGATCCGCCGATATGACCTTCGACGCAAACTGGCCGCTCAAAAGGTGAAACAGTTGCAGGAAATGACCGATCTGAAAACACAACTGTACACCAATGTTACCCATGAATTCCGAACACCGCTGACGGTCATTCTGGGCCTGGTCGACCAGATCCGGGAGTATGCCTATGAAACGGCCATGATCAAATCCAACAGCTTCAAATTATTGCGTCTGGTGGATCAGCTCCTGGACCTGACCAAAGTAGATACCCGGGCCATGCCTGTGCAGATGATCCAGGCCGATGTCATTCCCTACCTCCGCTACCTGACCGAATCTTTCTCTTCCCTGGCACGCGACAAGGGGATCATGCTGGAAATATCCTCCTCCATCGACGAATTGGTGATGGATTTCGACGAGGCCAAGCTCCAACAGGTCGTGTACAACCTGATCTCCAATGCCATCAAGTTCACCGCTCCGGGTGGACAGATCTCTGTTCACCTCCAGGTCCATGTCAGTCCGGATGGAGATCAACTGGAGCTCACGTTTTCCGATACCGGTATCGGTATTGCTCCAACGGATCAGGAACGGGTATTCGACAGGTTTTATCAGGCCGATCAGACGATGACCCGCAAGGGCGAAGGGACCGGCATTGGTCTGGCCTTGACCAAAGAGCTCGTGGAGTTGCTTGGTGGTAGCATCCACCTGACCAGCCAACCGGGTGAGGGAAGTTTATTTACAGTTCTCCTTCCGATTACCAAACTCGCAGACCTTCAGGCTTATCAAGATCATATCTGGCCTTCATTTCCCGATCCGGTTTCACATCAGGAACCAATCCTGGATGATTCAGTACTTCATGATGAACGGCCGAGATTGCTGTTGATCGAAGACAACCCCGACTTGCTGATGTTCATGACGAGTTTGTTGCAGGGCGAATTTCAAATCGAGTCAGCGACCAATGGCCAACTGGGTATTGACCTGGCCATTTCCTCTGTTCCCGATATCATCGTCAGTGATGTAATGATGCCGGAGAAAAATGGATATGAAGTCTGCGAAACGTTGAAACAGGACGTCCGCACCAATCATATCCCCATCATCCTGCTCACGGCCAAGGTTGAACAAGAGGACCGGGTCACAGGTCTGGTCCATGGTGCGGATGCGTATCTGACAAAGCCCTTTGACAAAGCCGAACTGTTCGTCAGACTCAACAAGCTGCTTGAATTACGCCGGGTGCTGCGTGAAAAATATCGGGAAGGAGCTACGCAGGTACGTCAGCAGCCGGAACGCCCGGATCCGCAGAGCCAGTTCCTGTTCGATCTGAGGATCTCTGTGGCCAGGCATATGGCTGAGTCGGATGAAACCCTGGGGTTGGTCCAGCAGGAATTGGGACTCAGTCAGATGCAGCTGTACCGAAAACTGAAGGCCATCGCCGATATCACTCCCACGCTCTTTGTCCGGCAGGTGCGCCTCGAGCAGGCGCGTGAGTTGTTGTTGACTACGGATCTGCAGATCGCCGAGATCGCCTATCAGGTCGGATTCAACGACCCGGCCTACTTCAGCCGGGCCTTCAGCGACCATTTCGGTCAACCACCCAGCGGCATTCGTTCGCCAGAATAGGCGTTTTAACCACTTGATTTACTGATACTTACAAAGGCTGCCAATCCAGTCCAAGGATTTGTCAATCCAGTCCAAGCGATGGAGGAGGTGTTCAGAGACCTTAGCGACGTGCTGATCGGTCATGTTGACCATTTGCACGGTGAACATTTTTCTAACCAAACAAATCTTTCTTATGAAAAACAGAATGCTACTCTCTTTCCTGATTCTGGTACTTGGACTCTGTTCAGTACAGGCACAACGTATTGGCATCAATACCACCAATCCTGGTGATGCCGGATTGACGATCACACCACCAAACGGCCAAGGCAGAAATCTTATTCTGAGAGATGCGAACGATGTCGACAGATTCGAAATGCGTACCGATGGAAACAGCTGGGCCCTGGCAAATGCACAGAATGGGGCAAACTTTCTGGACTTTGTCATTCAAGGTCCAGGCTACACCAGAATTTTTGGAAATACAACCATGGGTAGCCCTATCGTCGATCCAGAAGCTCGTCTTTCGTTGACGCCCCCTACTGTAAATGGAAAAAATCTGATTTTTCGAGATTTTAACGACGATGCCCGTTTTGAAATTCGTACCGACGCGAACAGCTGGGCTCTGGCAAATGCACAGAATGGGGCAAACTTTCTGGACTTTGTCATTCAAGGTCCAGGCTACACCAGAATTTTTGGAAATACAACCATGGGTAGCCCTATCGTCGATTCAGAAGCTCGTCTTTCGTTGACGCCTCCTACTGTAAATGGAAAAAATCTGATTTTTCGAGATTTTAATGACGATGCCCGTTTTGAAATTCGTACCGACGCGAATAGCTGGGCTCTGGCAAATGCACAGAATGGATCAAACTTCATAGCAGCTGTTGTCGGCCAGGGCGTTATTGTCCAAACTGATTTGAATGTAACCGGAGCAAAGAATTTCATCATTGACCATCCGCTTGAGCCCGCCACCAAATCCCTCCGTCATGCATGTGTAGAAGGTCCTGAAGCCTACAACGTGTATTCCGGCACCATTACACTAGACGGACAGGGAAAGGCAAGTGTGATCCTGCCAGACTACTTTGAAGCATTGAACAAGGACTATCGCTACCAATTGACGGCGATCGGAGCTGCTGCACCTTCCCTTCACGTAGCCAAAGAGGTGACAGGCAACCAGTTCGCCATCGCCGGTGGAACCCCCGGCATGAAAGTATCATGGGAGGTCACTGGTGTGCGCAATGACCCTTACTTCCAGGATCATCCTTACCAGGCAGTTCAGCCAAAATCAGCCAATGACCAAGGTCGCTACTACTATCCAAAAGGATATGGGCAACCTGAAAGTATGTCCATAGGTGCTGCTCCGCAGAAAACAGACCAGTAATCCGATCAGCTTCTTAACATCAGGATAAAACCTCTTGGCCAGGAGCTTCACCACTTAACATTTTTGTTATGAAACAAATCATCATCGGGCTGGCTATTTTCTTCATGCATTCGTCAGCCTACTGTCAACTTTTTATCGGGTCAGGCAGCACCCTTGCATTGTCCAGTAATCCGGGGATTCCCAGTCTGACTCTCCAGGATGCCAGTCTGATCAACAATGGAACATTCGTTGCCGGGCTAAGCGATGTTTACTTTCAACAATCGTCTGTCATGGCCAATCAATCGATTGGTGGTTCATCCGTGCCTTCGTTTGACTACATCATTATCGATATGAATGATCAGGCTCTTGTGCTCGATACGGATATAGAGGTCTCAGGACGAGTGGTATTTCAATCTGGCGATTGTGACCTGAACGGTCAAACCACCACACTTACCGATGGGGTAGACATTGGCAATGAGAATAACAATTCCAGCTTTGTGGGCCCAAATGGGGGTGAGGTTGTCACGACCGTAACGCTCAATGGTCCATCCTCTGAGAATCCGGGAAATATCGGAGCAACGATCACCAGCTCCAAAAACCTGGGTGAGGTCACTGTCCGGCGAACGCATGTGCCGGTATCCAGTGGTGGCGGTCAAGGCATCAACCGGAAGTACACCATCACTGCTGCAAACAATGCAGATCTGGATGCCACCTTGCGTCTGTCCTACTTCGACAAGGAGTTGAACGGGACCACCGAGAACAGCCTAAGCCTGTGGCGGAAGGAAGGCAATGCATGGTATGGCAAGGGCTTTTCCGACCGGGATGCAACAGGAAACTGGGTCGAACAGACCGGTATTGATGCGTTCTCGGAATGGACCCTGGGCAATGTCATTTTCACACCGGTGATCGATCTGGACCAGGGTCAATCCCTCACCATCGGCGACCTGTTTCCCAATCCTTCCGGAAGTTCCACTTCACTGGTTCAATTTCAGGTCAACAGCCCGCGGGATCTGGACCTTCACGTGCGAGTGATCGATCCATTGGGTCGTATCATTCATCAACAGGTTCAACATGTCCTTGCCGGAGATCAATATGTGCCTCTCCAGACACTGGATTGGAGTCCTGGCATGTATGTGATCCAACTGCAAACCGCTGATGAATCCGCACAATTGACATTGCATAAATTGTAGAGAGACGGGGTGTAACGAGATTTGAAATAGTCTCTGGTTGATCTTTCAGATCATCTGGTTTGCCAGTCCATTTCAAATAAGGAAACAGACGGTAATTGTTGGTTCGTCCTGTTTCCCGGTTCTGGAATCGACTCCTATCGATGTTCACCCTGATGCGGGGCTCCTCCGGGAGCCCCGTTTTTTTATCCCGCCAGTACATCCTGCCACCCCGGATGTTTGGCCAGCGTGGTTTTGGCAAAGGGACAAAGGGGAATGACCGAGATACTCATCGTACGCACATGGTCGATCAGTGCTTCGAGCAGCAGCACCCCGATCCCTTGCCCCCGTAAGCGATCATCCACTTCCGTATGATCGATGATCATTCGCTCGGATCCGGCCATCACATAGACCATCTCCGCCAGCTTTTCGCCGTCAAGCCAATACTGGAACGCTCCCCTGAAATTGTCCTGATGGTGTTGAATATGACCGCTCATTGATCGGGTTTCTTTACGAATAAAACAGTCCAATCCGTTCTTGAATATAGAGAATGTGCGAGAATACGCCCTAAACTGTCCAACAACATGTAGGTCAGTTGTGTCTGGCAGGTATGATACATCTCTTCCTATGGATAAGTCACGATTCTTGAGCTAAGGAATTTCACCTTTGGCCCGCCATCCACCTGCCGGTGGACAGGCCCGCCAACGGCGGGCAGGCAATCGCCATCTTGGTTCGGTGCTTTTGAGGTACCAAACACATGTCCGGCAAGTATGCAGTATTTCACTCTTTGGCTCCATCGAAAATTATTCCGGCTGAGGAATTTTACCCATGGCCCGCCTCAAGCCGGCGAGGCTCTCCCTTTTTGACGCGCCAAAAAGGGAGGAAAAAGCGCTTGTCGCCATAAGGGGCCTTGTTTTCAAGTTTATGGGCTGTCTAATCAGGTCTCGTGATTCGTTGCCGTTTACGTCATGACCCGGCCGCTCCGGTTTTGCCGTTGGAAGCCATTCGTTGAGCAATCGATTCATTTTTCTACTATATGTGGAGCACTCTTTCTCAAATCGGCAAAACAATGCGGCATTATCCAGATTTAATGTGTTCTATATTTTTTAACTATCCTCATGTGTTGGGTACGGGTCATGACGTATTTGGGAGGCCCGGAAATGGCGACATTTATCTAGGTTATAACCAGACCGAATCGTCAGGATTCAGACAAAATAGAGACTCGTACTGCAAAAATGAAGTGAACCATCGCCAAACGAGGGTCCGGACCCCGAGTACTCGGGGGGATGACTATCGGGTTGCCTTCTTTTGGCGCGTCAAAAGTAGCCCCCAGTACTCGGGCCGCCGGCAGAGGCGGGCCAAAGGTGATCTACTGCGATCAATATTTCCGAATGAGGCCATGAGTAGAATTCTGCAGCCTGCCAAGGGCAAACCTCCAAGGTTTAAATTGGACAGATGTGATCAGATCTGAAAAAGAATCCGTGGATCCATTGAGTAGAAAACTGACCACCGCCAAGGGCAACCTCCCCAAACATATCTACGAAGATCTAATCCTCAGCAAGAGAGATGCTGTACTCAGCGCACCTGAATTGATTCCCTTTCCGTCAAAGATGCCCGTGAAAACCTACTTTTAGGGCTTCAATACCGCAAAAGATTTGAAACCCTCCGACGACGATTCGATCAGCCTCAACAAGTACATCAGCGAGACCGGCATCTGCTCCCGCCGCGAAGCCGACCGCCTGATCGACGCCGGTAGGGTCACCATCAACAACAAACCCACCCGCACCGGTAACCGTGTCTCTCCCGGCGATGTGGTCCGCATCGATGGCAAGCCGCTGAAAGCCAAACCCAAAACCCTCTACCTCGCCTTCAACAAACCAGTAGGGATCGTCTGTACCACCGACCCGAAGGAACCGAAGAACATCATCTCCTTCATCGGTCACAAGGAACGCCTCTTCCCCGTCGGCCGACTGGACAAACCCTCCCAGGGGCTGATCTTCCTGACCAACGATGGCGATATCGTCAACAAGATCCTGCGCGCCGGCAACGAACACGACAAGGAGTACATCGTCTCCGTCAAACCGGCCATCACCCCGGAATTCATCCACCGCATGGGCAACGGCCTTCCCATCCTGGGCACGGTGACCAAAAAATGCCCGGTCGAAGCCCTGGGGCCCAACACCTTTCGCATCGTTCTCTCCCAGGGACTGAACCGCCAGATCCGCCGGATGTGCGAATTCCTGAATTACGAGGTCACCAAGCTGAACCGGGTGCGCATCATGAATGTCCAGCTCGGCAAGCTCCCCATCGGCAAATACCGCGAATTGACCCCCGCTGAACAGAAAGAGCTGCAACGCCTGATTGCCCATTCCTCCAAGACCGAGGAAGCGTCGGTGGATCGGAACAAAGGGAAGGTCAAAGCCCCCTCTTCAGCGAGTAAACATTCGTCCCGGGAAAATTTGTCTTCACGTTCATCGAAGGCGAAGGCCACAAAGCGGAGGACGCGGTGACCAAGGATGTCATGCGCATCACCGGAAAAAATCGACGACAGTCTCAAACCATTATATCCAGCATCAAGAAGGAACTCAACGAGAAGCGCCAACAACCTGTGACCATCGGCGAGTTCCGCCAGCACCATTACATCGACCGGCAGGAACTCCCTCCGCCCGATCAGATCCGCCATACCCCGCCAGCCATACCCCATCTTCCTCCGCCGTCCACAGGGAGTGTATCCCCCTGTTGACAGTATGCAGAGTGCATGACGAGTGTATGCGGAGAGTAAGCGGAGAGTATACCAGGAGTAGGGCAGGAGTATCGCAACTCCATAGATTCAGTACAGATCCTGTTGGGAGGGAGTACGTCAACAGTATCCCGGGAGGGAGTTATGAGGTTACTGCCTCCGGCAGTCAGGATTTCGTTATTGGGTTCGTTCGACGAATCTGGCAGGGGGAAACGGTAGAGTAGAGTAAGGAGCAGCAAGATAGCTACTCCTCACCCCCTCGTCAAACCGTACGTGCGGTTTTCCCGCATACGGCTTTCCTATTGGTTTCGTCCTTGGGCATACACAGGTCGTAAACCATTGGTCGTATACGGTACTATTAAACCAAATTTCTTGGTTAATAGATCGTAGGCCTCCTGACCATGAAGGCGCGATTTCCTCTGGCTTTTACGATTGTAATATCTATTCAGACGGATTCTAAGGTAGTCATTCAGCTTCCTGAATGCCGCCTGTGTGTAGCTGACTCCTTCGATTTTGTAGTAGTTCATCCAACCCCTGATTATAGGGTTGAGTTCTGAAGCAACCTGTTTTGCCGGGTAGTGACCTATCAACTTGAGTTTCACATCGATCGCTTTTCGTATCCCTTTTTGAGCTTTCTGCTTTGGGAAGATATTCCAAAAGCGGCTGCCTTTAAATAGTATACTCCTGTCATATCGTACGGTAAATCCAAGAAAATCAAAAGGCTCTTCTCCCGCATTTACCAGCTTGCTCTTCTCTTCGTTGATTGTAAGTTCCATGCGGTTGAGGTATCCATGCAGCTTCGTGATTACTTCTTGTTTGATCTCATGTGACATCAATATGAAGTCATCCGCATACCTGATCATCCGTATCCCCAGGTTCGCGAAATAGCCATTCATCTTGTTGACAATTCTGTCTAGAAGGTTCATGTATATATTCGCTAACAGTGGAGATATCACGCCGCCCTGGGGCGTCCCTCTCGATTGTCCTTTTCCTCCACTATACCTTCCATCACTCTCTACTACTGGTGACTTTAGCCATAGCTTCACTAGTGCAATTATTCGGGGATCGGCTATGCGCTCTTCCAAAGCCTTCACTAGCTTATCGTGTGGGATGGTGTCAAAGTATTTGCTTAAATCCGCATCGTATACCACGTGCTTTCCCTTACTCAGATTACCCTTAATTTCAGCCATCGCTTCTTTTGCCGATCGTTTCGGCCTGAACCCATAGGATGATTCGTTAAAGTCAGCCTCGAATATTGGTTCAATGACCATCTTACAGGCTTGTTGTACTATCCTGTCTTTAATGGTCGGTATCCCCAATGGTCGATGTCCGCCGTTCTCCTTCTCTATCATGACTCGTTTGACTGGCTGTGGTTTATATCTGTGCTCTTGTAGCTCTTCTCTAATTGCTTCGAGAAATGCTTCGCGCCCAGTATCCTCAACCTGTTTAAACGTCAGCCCATCCACGCCGGGAGTTTTTGATCCTTTTCGCGATTTACATCGCCGGTAGGCCTCCTCCATGATGTAGCTTAGGCTGATTTTGTCATATAGTATGTAGAACTTGAATTTACTTTCCTGCTTGGCTTTCTGATATAGTTTTAGTTGTAACAGCCTGCACCTGTCCTGCGTACTTTGATCCTTTCGCTTCTTCTGCTCCAGGATTTCTATCTCCGCTTGTACCTTTTCTAGGATACTTCGCTTCTCCATTTAGGTAGTCATTTTGTTATCTAAAACGTTTCCAATAGTAATGCCCCTTCCCTCCTCTGTGGTTATGTTGTCCTCAGTATCAGCAGTACTATGGGCATCTCCGACTCCCTCGCCCATGTAGCGGTCTACTACATGGCGTTAGGGGATCCCATGTTCATGTGTCTCCCTCATTATACGCGCCATCCCGTCCTACTCCGTGCAGCCATATTGGTGCGTTTTACCGTTTCTTCCCAATATGTTTCAGGTTTCGCCATCTTCGGAAGGTTGACCACTGCAGTGTTGCGTAACGAAGCCTTACCGGGTTCACTTGTGTTACGGCTCGCATAATCGCTTGACCAGAAACTTAGCATGGTTCGTTTCCTCCTCATGCCTTCCGGCTGCTTCAGGCTGAACGGCAAATTGGCCTGTGTATCCCTTTCATGATACTGGGTTTAATGGTTAATTAATATAGACACACGCCTCATGGCGTACCGAAGACGGTAGAGTAGAGTAAGGAGCAGCAAGATAGCTACTCCTCACCCCCTCGTCAAACCGTACGTGCGGTTTTCCCGCATACGGCTTTCCTATTGGTTTCGTCCTTGGGCATACACAGGTCGTAAACCATTGGTCGTATACGGTACTATTAAACCAAATTTCTTGGTTAATAGATCGTAGGCCTCCTGACCATGAAGGCGCGATTTCCTCTGGCTTTTACGATTGTAATATCTATTCAGACGGATTCTAAGGTAGTCATTCAGCTTCCTGAATGCCGCCTGTGTGTAGCTGACTCCTTCGATTTTGTAGTAGTTCATCCAACCCCTGATTATAGGGTTGAGTTCTGAAGCAACCTGTTTTGCCGGGTAGTGACCTATCAACTTGAGTTTCACATCGATCGCTTTTCGTATCCCTTTTTGAGCTTTCTGCTTTGGGAAGATATTCCAAAAGCGGCTGCCTTTAAATAGTATACTCCTGTCATATCGTACGGTAAATCCAAGAAAATCAAAAGGCTCTTCTCCCGCATTTACCAGCTTGCTCTTCTCTTCGTTGATTGTAAGTTCCATGCGGTTGAGGTATCCATGCAGCTTCGTGATTACTTCTTGTTTGATCTCATGTGACATCAATATGAAGTCATCCGCATACCTGATCATCCGTATCCCCAGGTTCGCGAAATAGCCATTCATCTTGTTGACAATTCTGTCTAGAAGGTTCATGTATATATTCGCTAACAGTGGAGATATCACGCCGCCCTGGGGCGTCCCTCTCGATTGTCCTTTTCCTCCACTATACCTTCCATCACTCTCTACTACTGGTGACTTTAGCCATAGCTTCACTAGTGCAATTATTCGGGGATCGGCTATGCGCTCTTCCAAAGCCTTCACTAGCTTATCGTGTGGGATGGTGTCAAAGTATTTGCTTAAATCCGCATCGTATACCACGTGCTTTCCCTTACTCAGATTACCCTTAATTTCAGCCATCGCTTCTTTTGCCGATCGTTTCGGCCTGAACCCATAGGATGATTCGTTAAAGTCAGCCTCGAATATTGGTTCAATGACCATCTTACAGGCTTGTTGTACTATCCTGTCTTTAATGGTCGGTATCCCCAATGGTCGATGTCCGCCGTTCTCCTTCTCTATCATGACTCGTTTGACTGGCTGTGGTTTATATCTGTGCTCTTGTAGCTCTTCTCTAATTGCTTCGAGAAATGCTTCGCGCCCAGTATCCTCAACCTGTTTAAACGTCAGCCCATCCACGCCGGGAGTTTTTGATCCTTTTCGCGATTTACATCGCCGGTAGGCCTCCTCCATGATGTAGCTTAGGCTGATTTTGTCATATAGTATGTAGAACTTGAATTTACTTTCCTGCTTGGCTTTCTGATATAGTTTTAGTTGTAACAGCCTGCACCTGTCCTGCGTACTTTGATCCTTTCGCTTCTTCTGCTCCAGGATTTCTATCTCCGCTTGTACCTTTTCTAGGATACTTCGCTTCTCCATTTAGGTAGTCATTTTGTTATCTAAAACGTTTCCAATAGTAATGCCCCTTCCCTCCTCTGTGGTTATGTTGTCCTCAGTATCAGCAGTACTATGGGCATCTCCGACTCCCTCGCCCATGTAGCGGTCTACTACATGGCGTTAGGGGATCCCATGTTCATGTGTCTCCCTCATTATACGCGCCATCCCGTCCTACTCCGTGCAGCCATATTGGTGCGTTTTACCGTTTCTTCCCAATATGTTTCAGGTTTCGCCATCTTCGGAAGGTTGACCACTGCAGTGTTGCGTAACGAAGCCTTACCGGGTTCACTTGTGTTACGGCTCGCATAATCGCTTGACCAGAAACTTAGCATGGTTCGTTTCCTCCTCATGCCTTCCGGCTGCTTCAGGCTGAACGGCAAATTGGCCTGTGTATCCCTTTCATGATACTGGGTTTAATGGTTAATTAATATAGACACACGCCTCATGGCGTACCGAAGGCGCGAAGGGGGGTTATTCGGTTATTCGTTTATTCGTTTAGGGGTTTATTCGTTTAGAATGACGTCGCCAAACCAGGGCCTCCCAGATACATCAGGACCCGTTTTCAATGAACAAGGAATAGTCAATCCAACAGAATAATATTGACCCGAAGATTGCCGCATTGTTTTGCCGATATGATAGAGAATCCTACAAAGGATGAAGATCAATGAGCCTCTTGCTAAAAGTAAGGTCCCCAACGGCAAAACCGGAGCGGCCGGGTCATGATGTAAACGACTATTCTTTGCAAGACGAGATAAGAGAATTTCTAAGCCTAATGACAAGGCCCATTTTGGCGACAGCGGTTTTTGGTTACTTTTTGCCGCGTCAAAAAGTAACAGCCCCGCCGGCTAGAGGCGGGCCAGAGGTAAAAAAGTAACCAGAGGTTTTACAATAGGACCATAAAGTGAAATACCGCACAGCTGCCAGAGGCAATCCTCTGACATAACATTCAAATAGACCCCATTCAAAACAAGGTTTGGCTCGCTACCATTGGGTAAAATACCTCCCCCCTGGCCTTGCGCACCCAAAAAAATAAAGACGCCGATCTCCCTAAGTTCAACCGTAACTAATACTTCGTCCTCTTCTTTTCCTTGACCACGCTCTTGATCAATTTCCCCAGGTCCTTGTCCTTCTTTTTTCGCTCCAGGGCATCGGATTCAAAATACATCCGCTCCTTTTCCAGCTTGATGAAATTGGCATATTTCTGCGGATCCAATTCCCCTTGCTCGAGGGCGAGCAAGACCGCACAATCCCGTTCACTGGTGTGGGTGCAATCAAGGAATTTGCACTCCCTGGCCAGGTTGGCGATGTCATCAAACGTCTTTTCCAGCCCCTCGGATACCTGGGTCATGCCCACTTCCCTCATGCCAGGGTTGTCGATGAGGATGCCACGATCCAGCACGATCAACTCCCGGTGGCTGGTGACATGTTTCCCTCGCTCGATCCGCTGGTTGATCTCTCCGGTCTCCATCAACTGGTTTCCGGCCAGCGTATTGATCAGGGTCGATTTTCCGACACCCGATGAACCCAGCAGACAGTAGGTACACCCTTGGACTAATTCAGCCTTCAACGCATCCATGCCCGCTTGCGATTGGTTGCTGATCGCAAACACAGGTACGTCGTGGATCCTCTCCTTGATCTGTTCGATTAATTTTTCCAGTTGGCTTTCCTCCACGAGATCCACCTTGCTCAACACGATCATGGGTTGAATGCGGGAGGCATTGCAGATCGTCAGATAGCGTTCCAGGCGATTGATACTGAAATCCCGGTCCACCGACTGCACGATCAGTCCGACATCAATATTGGTGGCGATGATCTGCGCTCGTCCCAGCTGGCCGACAGCCTTGCGCTCGACAATGGATGATCGGGGCAATATGGCATGGATCAGCGCCTTGTGTTCATCATATTCCGAGATGGCCACCCAATCGCCTACCGCTGGCAGATCGTGCCTGCTGGTGGCGGCAAATCGCAAATTGCCGATCACCTCGGCATCATATTCTCCATCCACGGTCTTGACCGTATACCGGTCCTTGTGCTCCGATATCACTCGTCCGATCCCAAAGGAGTCGAGATGATGATTAACCCGGTATGCCTCCAGTTCGGGCTTGTAGCCCAGCTCTTCAATGGTCATTGCGTTTCCTTTCACCATTCCTCGTCAGTCGATCAGGCTCCATTTCCACCTCCTTCCCACAAGATGCAATGAACATCTTCTTGCCCGGTCAGATGACCCACCAACGAGGGAAAGAATAAAAATACGGCCTTTTTACGTGCACGTCAGATGACATTGGTTGGCAAACCGGGAAGCTGTCAGAATGGATCCTGCCATGGATTCATATGCCTGTTGGTTGTGCGCCATGTGATCAGGATGAGATATTTGATTATTTTACGGGATAATTAATCCCCTCAAATACCCACGCGATGAAGATCCTCAAATACCTCTTTTTTGCCGCCCTCGCCCTGATCCTGATCTTCCTGGCCTTCGGCTGGATCCACCCAACTGTCCAATACGGTAAAGAGATCACTGTGGATAAATCCGCTAAGGAAGCCTGGGCCGTGGCCCAGGATGAATCCAAATTCGATCAATGGCTCGCCGGGTTCAAAAGCATAGAACTGCTCAGTGGTGAAAAAGGAGCCCCAGGCAGCACCTACAAGGTGGTCGTCAATCCCGGCGAAGGTCAGCCCGACTTCGAAATGACCGAAACAATCGTCGACATCCAGGAGTTCGACCATATTGACCTCCATTTTGACAGCGACGTGATGGAGTTCAACCAACGTCAGTCCTTCACTGAAGCTGACGGGAAAACCACTGTACGAACAGAATCAGAAGTCATTGGTAAAAGCATGATGACCCGGTCCATGTTTGCGATGATGGAAATTTTCGCTGGCCAATTCTCCGGTCAGGAATCTAAAAATGTCGAAGCCCTGAAAACCGTGATCGAGGAAAACACCACCGATTATTATCCGGCACCTGCACCTGTGGAAGGCGATTCACTGATGATGGAGTGAGGGGGGAAACGGTAAGGAGTTATTTCGTTATTGCGTTATTTCGAGGGATATGGCGGGAGGAAACGCGAAGACGCCAAGACGCGAAGGACGGTTATTCGTTTATTCGTTTAGGGGTTTAGGGGTTTATTCGTTTAGGATGACGGTTGTCGCCCTTGGAGGAGTGAGGTAGAAAACGCATGGACGCGAAGGGGGCGCGGTGTTCTGCGCTCGGTATTCGGTACTCGGCGTTCGGTATTCGCTATTCGGAAAATCGCGAAGGCGTTATGGGGTTATTGGGTTATTTCGAGGGATCCGCCAGGGGGAAACGCAAAGGGAGGGATAACTCAATAGCTACACCCGCAGCCAGGGTTCTCCATGTTCCGTGGAATCCGTTCATCCGTGATTCTGACAAGAGGAGGCAGGAGGAAACGCGAAGACGCCAAGGCGCGAAGGACGGTTATTCGTTTAGGGGTTTATTCGTTTAGAATGACGTCGCCAACAGAGGGCCTCCCGGATACATCAGGACCCGTACCCAATAAACTAGGATTATTCTGTTCAACAGTATAGTTTAGACCCGAAGATGGCCGCATTGTTTTGCCGATATGGTAAAGGATTCTGCCAAGGGCGAAGAGCAATAGGCCTGTTTTCAAGAGTAAGATCCCCAACGGCAAAACCGGAGCGGCCGGGTCATGATGTAAACGACTAACATTCGCAGGACGAGATAAGAGAATCCCTAAGCAATAAGACAAGGCCCATTTTGGCGACGAGCGTTTTTGGGCACTTTTGGGGCGCCAAAAGTGCCTAGCCCCCGCCGGCGATGAGGCGGGGCCAGGATTAACATCCATGTGACAAGACGATTGACTCCGAACCATCGGGTGGAATACTAACCCCTCAAGATTTGATCCTTCACCATTGAAATAAGACCCAATTTCCAAATGGTCTAAATACTAACCAAAGCGGCATTGGCTATTGGCAAGAAAGCCTGAAGGGGTGATTTCGCGATGGCGTGATGTCAAAGGATCCATGGCAATGCGGGGAGATTTCGCGGGAGGAAACGCGACGGCGACCGATCATTGATCAAGTTTCAGCCCCGTTGCTTGAGAGGATTCCCTACCTTCGACTGATCAATCAACTCGTTGTGACCATGTGGAAAAACACCACACTACTCGTCCTCTTCTGTCTTTCCCAGACCCTGTCTGTGGCCCAATCAGACGCGGACGCCTTCATGCTCAAGACCATACACGCCGCTGCCCTCGAACATGGCAAGGCCTATGAATGGCTCACCTACCTCTCCGAAGAAGTGGGCGGTCGCCTGGCCGGTTCGCCCCAGTCCAAGCAGGCCATCGCCTATACCTATGATGAACTCAACAAACTGCCCAATGTCGGGGCCTGGAAGCAGAAGTGCACCGTCCCTGTCTGGGAGCGCGGCGACAAGGAACAGGTGATCATCCGCCAGGGTGGCAATATCATCAAGGAACTGGACGTCCTGGCCCTCGGCTATTCCGGGGCTACGAAGAAACGCGGCGTGCAAGCCTCCATCATCGAGGTCCATTCCCTGGATGAGGTGGATTCCCTGGGTCTGGCCGTGGACGGCAAGATCGTCTTCTATAACCGGCCCTTCGATGAGACCGAGCTCAATCCATTCCACGCCTACGGCAAGGCCGTCGACCAACGCGTCTACGGTCCCGCCAAGGCAGCCCAATATGGCGCGGTGGCCTGCCTGGTGCGGTCCATGACCCCCAACCGCGACGATGTGCCCCATACCGGGGTGACCATTTTCCCGGAAGGCACCGAACCCATCCCGGCCATCGCCATCACCACCAACGATGCCGACTGGCTGAGCTTCCAGCTTAAAAAGAAATCCCTCACGGATGCCACGGTGATCACCAGCTGCAAGACCAAGGGCAACTACAAGTCCTACAACGTGATCGGCGAAATGGCCGGTAGCGTCAGTCCGGATACGATCATCCTCATCGGCGGTCACCTCGACTCCTGGGATGTCGGCGGCGGGGCCCACGACGACGGGGCCGGATGCGTGCAAGCCATGGAGGTGCTCAACCTCCTCAACCAGATCGGCTATACACCCCGGTATACCATTCGCGCGGTCATGTTCATGAACGAGGAAAGCGGACTGGGCGGTGGCAAGGCCTATGCCGATTCCGCCCGGGCCACCAATACCTTCCACCTGGCCGCGATCGAATCCGATGCCGGGGGCTTCACCCCACGTGGATTTGGCATGGAAGCCGACCCCGAGGTGTTCACCAACTACTACCGCAAGGCCAACACCTGGCTGCCCCTCCTGGAGCCATACGGCCTGACCCTCTCCCAGGGCGGCGGCGGAGCCGATATCGGTCCGCTCAAGTCCATGAAGGGCCTGCTGGTCGGGTTCAAGCCCGATCCCCAGCGGTATTTTGACTTCCACCACACCCGTAACGACCGCATCCAGAATGTCAATAAACGTGAATTGGAAATGGGTGCCGCGGCCATCACCAGCCTTGTTTATCTGATCGATAAATACGGACTGGAATAAATCACAAGCACCAAAAACCAAATCCCAAACAATATTCAAGCACCAAATATCAATGACCAAAACAACCCTCCTGATTTGGTCATTGGAATTTTGAATTTTTGAATTTATTTGGAATTTGTGATTTGTGATTTGGTGCTTTTAATCCCCGGATATGCGTTCACTTCTTCTCACATTTCTCTTCCTTCCTTTCCTGTCCTTTTCCCAGGAAGTTCCTCCTCCCCTGCCGGTGGATTCGACCGGCGAGTTGGAACCGGTACAATACGAGGTACAGGAAGAGATCGATGTGAGCTGGGCTGGCGAAGGACTGGGCATCAGCGGGGTGTATGAGGCCGCGGTGGGGGTCAGGTCCCTCGAGGCCGCGTTGCGCTATTATGGCCAATTGGGATATCGGGTCACCCAGACCGGCTACCTCAACAAAGCCGTGGCGGAAGCACTCTATGGCGTGCCCTCTGCCTTGAAGGGATATCGACTGCAAAACGGGAAAAGTGACTCCCACGGGTTGATCCGCCTTTGGGTCTGGGAGGACTACCTGGGTACCGGCGTGGGCTATTCCCAGCCGGGCACCATCGGTATGCGGGTGGCGGCCATGATGACCTCCGACATCACCTGGCTGCATGATGTCTATGCCGATGCCCGCGCAGGCGGCGAACACTGGCTGGTGACCGACCCCATTCGCCAAGGCGTGCTCGGCGACGACAAGGGACCGTTCTCGTTTTATGAGCGTGCGGTGACCACCCGCGAAATGGCCGTGTATGGCGAGGAATTCAACCATCTGTTCTATCAGCGTTTTGGGTATACCATCCCCGGCTATGGCAATATCCACCTCAACACCAAATTGGGCACCAGCGAGATCACCCATCACGACCTGTTCGTGCGGCTTGACTCCCTGAACCAGCTCGACTATCTCGTCACGGCCCTGGGTCTGGAAGCGGATGGACCACCGGCTTTGGAAGGCGAATGGCTGGAGGGTCCGCGCACCCTGTACATGCTCCGCCCTGGTGAAACGTACTGGTTCCAGACCTTTCGCTCACCGAACAATATCTGTGGCAAGCTGCGATTCTTCATGCCGGTCGATCCGCGGGCAGACAAGTCCGCGCTGCAGCGTCCCGGTTACGATGGGATCACGGCTCATACGTTTTATACCCCTCGTCTGAATGTCCTGTGGACCCAGGTCACCGAGGCCAACCTCTCGCCCACGCCGATCATGCCCAATGAATTTGGCGAACGCTGTTTTGTCTTTCGTGGCCCCGAAGGCAACACCTGGCAGATCATCGAGAAGATGACCGCCCCGATCAACGAGGCCATCCCGGTCTTTCACCTGCAAATGCTGGAAGACTAGGTCCATCGGATATGGCTGATGGAAATCCACTCCTGCCGGAACACGGAAGGATATAGTGGGTGTGCTATTTTCATAACAGGGGGGTATTACGCCCCTTCAGGGCTCATTATCTATTTCCCTGCATCACATCCCGCGTTGCGGGATGCTGGAATATGACGCCCCTTCAGGGCTATTCCTGAACAAGGTAATCCGCGATTATACGGGGAACTGAGGCGGTGAATTTTCCCCATTCCAGGGATGGAATTGGTCCTTTCTTCTCAGGGATTACCAAGGCTGTTGAGGCCTCTGTATTACGCCCCTTCAGGGCTTATCAATCTATTTCCATCCTTGACATCCCGCGTTGCGGGATGCTAAAATATTGCGCCCCTTCAGGGCTCCAAACCCCCTCAGCAATCGAAAATATTTGATCATGGATTCCGATATTCCAGGTGGGTCAACTACGCCCATGCCCTGGATATCGCTAATACCCAGGGCAAGCCCTGAAGGGGCGCCATATCTTAGCGAATGGCAACGCCATTCGTCATAATAACTCTCGACTTCAAGCCCTGAAGGGGTGCAATTAATTCACACAATTTTATCCGGTATGCCCAGGGTTGATCATGATATCCATTCAATACTCTCATTCCACAGCAAGCCCTGAAGGGGCGCAATATAATAGCGAATGGCAACGCCATTCGTCATCATGACACACGACTTCAAGCCCTGAAGGGGCGCAATACAGACAATCTGATCTACATGAATTCCGCCTCCTTTGTTTGCCGTATCTGAAAATTCTGGCTATTTTAATCGGCTCTATCTGGAATGTATTTCCTGCATCTCACAAACTGACTCCTTACATTTTTCACCATTAGATGATTTGATATTTAATCCAAGACGTATGGGACAGTCTCTTGTACAAAACTACCTGCATGTCACATTCAGTACGAAACATCGCCTCCCTCTGATTCGCCCGTCCATAGAATCGGAATTACATGCCTACTTGGGTGGCATCCTCGGTCATCTGGAATGCAAACCGATTACGATTGGTGGTACCGAGGATCATGTTCACATTCTCTTTCTCCTTTCTCAGAAGATCGCCCTCATGAAAGTTTTGGAAGAAATCAAGAACCATTCTTCAAAATGGATTAAAACAAAGGGTCCGGAATTTCGTCAATTCTATTGGCAACGTGGATATGGGGCCTTTTCTGTGAAAAGCCAGGATGTGGAGACAGTAAGGCAATATATTGCCAATCAACATGATCATCATCGGCATATTTCCTTCCAGGACGAGTATCGCCGTTTCCTTCAGGAATATCAGATCGAATATGATGAACGATACGTCTGGGATTGATGTGTATGTATTACGCCCCTTCAGGGCTTACCAATCTATTTCCATCTTTGACATCCCGCGTTGCGGGATGCTGGAATATGGCGCCCCTTCAGGGCTATTCCTGTACAATGTCATCCACGATTATTCATGGAGCTGAGCCAGTGAATTTTTCCCCATTTCAGGGATGGAATTGGTCCTTTCTTCTCAGGGATTACTAAGGCTGTTGAGGCCGCTGTATTACGCCCCTTCAGGGCTCATTTTCGATTTCCCTGCATCACATCCCGCGTTGCGGGATGCTGGAATATGACGCCCCTTCAGGGCTTCCAAACCACTTGAGCTATTAAAAATTATTGATCGGGAAATCCGACTTTCCGGATGGGCCTGATCCGTCCACTCCCTGGATATCGCCAACATCCAGGGCAAGCCCTGAAGGGGCGCAATATAATAGCGAATGGCAACGCCATTCGTCATAATAACTCTCGACTTCAAGCCCTGAAGGGGCGCAATCCGCACCAGCCTGAACCATGAGCAACGCCCTCATTCCCTCAACTGTACCGGTCCCGAATGCCCCATGATTGAACCTATTGAACCGGTCGGAATGTTATCTTTATTGTGATGACTTCTACACTTCCCGACCGATTTACACCAGCCATCGAACAGATTCGTCAATGGCACGGTGCCCAACAGCGGAAGTACTCCTTTGAACCCTACTGGACCCACCCGGTCACCGTCGCTGAAGTGATCCAACCCCACCTGCCGGAAGACGAGGCCATCCTGGCTGCCCTCTTCCACGATGTCGTGGAAGACACGGTATTTGGCCCGGACCATATCTATGATTTCCTCCGCTCTCATTACGGCCAGGTGGATGCGGTGCTGGTGACCGATACCGTGATGGATCTCACCAACCGATACGAAAAGGACCTCTGCCCCGGCCTCAACCGCGCTGAACGACATCGCCTGGAAACCCTCCGCCTGAGTCGCATCTCGCCCTTCGCCCAATCCATCAAATACGGGGACATCTTTCATAACTGCCGATCCATCCAACAATTTGCCCCCGACTATGCCCGGATCTATCTGGCTGAAAAACGGGCCATCCTGGATGTGATGGACCAGGGGCATCCACGACTGCGCCAACAGGTCATTGCCCTGGTGGGTGCCGATCTCCATGAATCCCTGAGCTGATCACCCGGAATCCTTTCTTCTGATGACAATCATCACACGACTTGACCAGGGCCATTCTCCAGGTGACGATCTCTTTATATACTTGGTTTTGGCCAATGCACCAGATGCACCGGGGGTCGCTGGTGTCCGGTCGATAAACAGAATGAGTCAAGATGTCTGAACCAGTTGCGAATCGGCCCGATCAATCCGTTCTTCCACCTGTGTTTTTCCACTGTGGCCTGGGCAAGGTTGGCTCCACCTGGCTGCAATTCAAGGTATTTCCACACGTTCAACACATGCGGTTCCTGCGTGGCGGGACGATTGAAGGCAACGAACGGTTGATGCAGCGTCACCCCGACAGCCGGTACCTGATCTCCATGGGCCTGGATACCCAGATCATGGATCGGCTGGTGCCCTTTGCCCGATTACACCGGGATGCCGGGATCGTGATCATCCTTCGTCAACCGGACAGCTGGATCGCCTCCCAGTATCGCCGGTACGTCAAGAATGGTGGCCATCGGTCCTTCCGCGACTTTTTCGACCTGGAACATGACCAGGGTCTCTGGAAACGACAATATCTCGATTTCTACCAGCTCCTCCTGGACATCGAATCACTGTTTGATTACCCCCCTATAGTGCTGTTTCACGAGGATATGAAACAGGATCCCCTGGGATTTGTCCAATTGCTCGCCCGCATCATGGGTACCGGGATCAATCCGGACCAGGTCTCCCTTGAACCCTATCACAAGTCCTATAGCACCCCACAGCTCAAGGTCATGCGGCAGGTTGGCCGCTGGCTTTATCCCCATCAGGAAACACCCACCAGTCATACCAATCCGGTATGGCAATGGATCACCCGGCGCACCCGGCTGCTGGTGAGCTATCTCTTCCTCAACCTGGCCCGGCTGATCCCTGAATCCTGGCTGGGCCAGGAACCCCTCATCCCCCCCAAAGAGCTGGACGCCATCCGGGAGGCCTATGCCGGGAACTGGGCGGCCTGCCAGGCCTATCCGGGCGCAGTACGTTTATGATCCCTCATCCATTGCCCTTGGATTATTGGTGCCGGTCGACTGCATGCACCAGCGGGGGAACCGTCTGCAGATAGGCATAGATGGCGTTCACCTCGGCATCCGGCAACACCGTATGCGCCAGCATGGGATACCGCAACTTGTTTCCATTCGGCGCATCGCCGTATTTCACTGCCTGCAGAAACTGCTCCTGTGTCCAGTTGCCAATGCCGGTTGAGGGGTCCGGGGTGATATTCGCCGTCATGATGACCTCTCCATCCAGGTTCAGCATGGGGTTCCCTCCTCCGAAAAACCCTTCCGACTTTTCAGGTTCCAGGATATTATTGGTCTTGAAGTTCAGGGAGTGACAGTTGTAACAATCATATGCTCCCACCGCCAGATAACGCCCCCAGGCAATCTGGTCATTGGTATCGGGCAACATGACCGGTTGATCGGGGAAGGGAGGTGGCCCCAGCACCGTCCGGGAAAGGGCCTTGACCAGGAAATTGGGAACGGTGGGAGGCGGCTCCTGCTGCGATGGCTGGACCGGTGGGGCATCCGACCGCAGCCAGGCAATGATGGAATAGATATCCTCATCGGCAAGCAGCGGATACTTGGGCATATACACCGGTGCAAAACTTCCATCCTTTCGGATGCCCGTCCGCAGGAAGACAAGTAACTCGCCGTCTGACCAGCTGCCAATGCCCTTCTCCTTGTCCTGCGTGATGTTGCGGGAATAAATGGTGCCAAACTCAGGTGGAACATCCTTCATCTGCGCTCCGGACATGCGCTGGTCCGATCCCATGTGGCAATTCATACACTGGATAGCCGCAATCTTGGCACCCTGGGCGACACGTTCCGGGGTGACTTCTACCTGCAGGTCGACTTGTGGGGCTTCAAATGTTGGCAGGCCGGAGAACTGGACAAAGGCCAACACGCCCGCCACGATCAATAGCAGGAGGAGAAGGACAAATCCGATTCGTTTCATCCATGTTTTCATAGCGTAAATATTTGGTGAATAGGTTCGTGCAATATAAAAAATTGCAATCGATCCCTGTGCAAAATATTTACCTTGTCTTGTTGCCCATTAAACCATCGCTGGTTCATACCGTCAAAACCAACGAAGTGATTTGGTCCAGGCAACAAAACGACTCAACCGATCACCTTACCTTTCGAATCAAAATCTGATTGTCATGAAACCGTTTACTCCCCTGCTTCTCATTGCCCTGGCCGTTCTGGGATTCTCCTCATTGAATGCCCAAAGCAAGAGTCTGCCGGATTCTACCGGACTCGCCGGTGATCATTTCTCCCTGGAGGCGGCGCTTGACCTGTTCCGGTCGTCCACGTCTCCCGAGGAATTCGAGATGAAACTCAACAGCCCCGACAATGACGTCAACAACCTCGACCTCAATGAGGATGGGGATGTCGACTATATCCGGGTGATTGACCACATGGATGGCGATGTCCATGCGATCGTCCTCCAGGTGCCCGTCAGCGAAGAGGAAAGCCAGGATATTGCCGTGATCGAGATCGAAAAGGACGGTCCGGAAAGCGCCATCCTGCAGATCATCGGCGATGACGCCATCTTCGGAGAAGAGCGCATCGTCGAACCCTATGACGAGTCCGTCTCCGATGACAAGGGTCGGGAGGGACCATCGGTCGATGCGACCTATGCCCGCGTGGTGGTCAATGTCTGGTTCTGGCCCAGTGTCCGGTTCATCTATGCCCCCGGATACTCGGTTTGGGTCTCCCCCTGGAGATGGCGCGTATATCCCACCTGGTACCGTCCCTGGAGGCCCCTGCGTTGGTCCGCCTGGCATGTCCGGGTCGCCCCCTACCGTGTCAAGCGCTATCATGTGGTCCGTAACCATCGGGTCGTTCGGGCCCACCGGGTGTATACCCCTCGTCGGACCCATTCGACTGTGGTACGGACACGGACCACTACCACCCTGAAGACGAGGAAGGGAACCATCCAGAAAACAACCAGAAAAACCACGGTCAAGGGACCTCGCGGGAACAAGGCGGTCAAGCAACAGACCCGGGTCGCCGGCAAGCGCCGGGGCGGTTAAGCTGCCTTTTCCGTACACAAAAAAAACAAGCGTACATGAACAGCCAGGAGATCGATCTCCTGGCTGTTTTTTTTTTGCCTCCTGTCACGAAAGAACAAAGAAGGGATTCACTATTGCTTGATTCAAAAGGAAACCGGACATTACTTAGCCAAATGATCCGTCTGGTTTCTACTGTTCCGTTACCCTTGCTTCCAGGATTCTGGATCCTCAGCATGATGCATGAATACTTCAGTACTTCCGCTATGATGCATGACAAGCTTGTTCACAACTGCTGGATTGCCTGTTTGCTGCTGCTTTGTCCCTTTCATGGCTATGATCAATCATTCAATACCATACCAGGACCATTGGGCTCCATCCATTGCCTGTTGAACGAATCAAATGGGATGGTCTATGCGGGGACACATTCCAAGGGGGTTTATGTCTTTGACCACGTGGCTGGCCAATGGAAAGGCGTCGGCGGGAATACGATTATGACGGGCAGGGTCAATGCTCTGGTTCGCGACCATCAGGGTATGCTGATTGCCGGAACAGAACAGGGCGGTGTGAAACAATGGAATGGAACCTCATGGACAACGATCAATACAGGCCTTCCTACCGGATGTTCCCTGATTGCCCCGGTTCGGGCACTGTTGGCAACTCCAGACTTTGGACTATTGGCGGGATTACATGATCAGTGGCCCTGCATCACAAGCGGTGGATTATTTCGTTTCACGGGGAATCAATGGATTCCCTTTGAAAATGGTCTGACCAATGTCAATGTACAGGTCCTGGTGGCTGATACGCTCGATCAGACCTTGTTAGCAGGTACGGATGGCGGAGGTATCTGGAGGTTGGATGATACAACTTGGACCTCCTGGAATGATGGCCTGGATGATCTTTCCATCTATACGATAGTCTGTTCTTCCAACGGTCGATATTTCACAGGCACTGGCTCGGGTTTGTATGTTCGGGAGACCGGCGGAACAGGATGGCAGTATTCCGGAATAGGACTACCGCCAGATCCTGTCCTGACCATCGCAGTTGATCCGGCAAATCCGGAGATAATGATGGTTGGCACCGGTTATCCTGCAGACCGCCCGGGTTCATTGCAAGGCCGATTGTTCCGATCTGCAGATCATGGCCAATCGTGGATTGAAGTCGCTTCCGGACTACAAACCTCGGCAATCCGCCAGGTTGTCTACTCCAGTAGTGATACACTCCATGCGGCGACTTGGGGATTTTTATCCAGTACCGATCAAGGAAAAACGTGGACCACCAATAATCTCGGATATTCCGGTCGGGCATTTTCAACTTCCGGTTGTCTGGCATTATTGGATTCCCCGTCTGTCTGCCTGTTTTACGGGACCGATGAAGGGGTATTTCGATCCTACGATGAAGGTTTGACCTGGCACTTTTCCAGCATGGGCCTGGATCGTCCATTGGTCACCCTGCTGAAATCCGACCGGAATGGAAATCTCTATTGTGGCATCATGCGCTATTTGGGAACACCGGCTGGAGGATATGGAGACGGTCGGCTGATGCGGTCATCCGATCGTGGTCAATCGTGGTCTCCGGTCCAGATATCCAAAGATTGGCGCTATCTGGATATGGATGAGGCGCCAAATGGCGATCTGTACTGCGCACATGGTTTTGGAGCCCAGCTACCCTCTGCCACCATCGTGGGTTCCAGTCTGGCTGTCTCGCAAGACCAGGGTTTGACCTGGAAGGATCTGCCTGTTATGAGTGGCATGGGGTTCTGCACCACAACTACGCCGAATGGCGATCTTTTTGTGGCGGGGGAATCAGCAGGCACCTGGCGATCTGTCGATCAGGGCTCAACATGGACTTTACTTCCTGTTGCCAATCAAACCAGCAATTTGACCTTGTTGACATCAACTGATCAGGGTGATCTGATCCTATCGGGAGGCGCGATGAGAGGTTTGTTTTTTTCATCTGCAGTAGAAAATGGTATTCCATGGCATACTTATGATAATCCTGACCTTCCAGATTATTACTCGCTGTCCGATGTGGCATTTGATGCGGATGGAAATGCCTGGTGTACAACCCGAGGTCAGAACGGGGTTCCAGCATTATTTTTCCTGGAGGCACCCATTCAGTCGAGCAGTCCGCTGCAACCTGTCGACGGTATCTTTGGACCATTATTCGACATGGTTTGGGATGCCTGTGGGTACTTGTACATCTACTCTACGGGCGCTGTCTTGAAAAGTAAGACTTCCTTGCGAAGCCCTTCGGAACCCTGTACGCCGGTTTCTACCCTGTCGCCATATCTTTCACCTTCCTCGATCTGGCTTTACCCAAACCCCGCTTCTCACACCGTTACTATCCAGTTTCAGTCCATGACAGGACATGGGTTTATTCGCCTGATAAACGCCCAGGGTATCATGATCCAAGACATACTTGTGCGGATCCAGGAAGGTGAAAACCGTTTTCAATTATCGCTGGACGGCCTGCCGTCAGGGATCTATCAGGTTCAATTGTCCTGCCCCGATGGTATTTTCAGCTCCACCCTCATTGTCCAAGCAGGGTAGATCCGGGAAGAAGTTCCACAACAGGCTCCGGACATCAATACCGGTACAAGGCATTCATCACGGACACTGGCTGAGGCAGGGCTTCCTTGTCGGAGAGATACACCTCCCCTCCATGTAAGAGCACCTCAATGGCCACCTTGTTACACATTTCCACATTGGACAGATTCTGTTCCTCCTGTGTGCGCAGGGAAAGATCCTTGGGATCATATACTCCCCAGATCATCGCATCCTTGTCGAGGAACAAGGTATCCACCCGGCCATGCAGGGCCGCCGTCACAATGTCCTCAACCGCCATGGAACTGCGATCCGTGTACGCCCATTGATTCATCAGTTCGGCCTTGTGCCGTCGCCCCTGGTCAAAATGAAAGGCCAGGATATCCCATGCCTTCTTGTGCAGTTCCGGACGCGGTGTGTATTGGGGATTGCCGGACAGGCCTTCTTCGTACAAATGCGGATAACGGTTGACCTGGCGATACAGTGCCATCAAATGGTCCATGCCCGCCAGCATCAACGGAGCTTTTTCCTCATGCAGCACCTCCATGATCCGTCGATCGACCTCCCGGAAATACTCCAGGATCTCACCCTTGTGATCATCCTTTCCCTCTCCCTGCCCATGGTGAATGGTCTGACCATGACCACCGGCGCGTTGGCCATGGAAGCCAGCGGAGGTTTCCTCCAGATCGAAGCCTACCACCTCTTCCAGTCGTTTGGGCAGTGGCTCGGGCATGGTCACATTGCGCAAGGCCTCCCGGTTCCCCTCGTACAGGTGAAGATCCTCGAGACTCAGGGTGAGCAGGAAAAAACGACCGTCACCCATCATCAGGGGAATCATCGGCTTGAGATAGAACTCATAGCTGATATGATAGAAGGGCTCCACCGCAAACGGCAGATGGAAGGTTTCGAACAGGTCAGTGCTCAGGAAGATGGCCAACCCTTCTGACTGGTGATGCCAGAATTCTTCATCCTTACTCAACTCCACCAGCGGATTCATGAAGGTATCAATACTGCGCTGATCGAATCCACGCTCCTCCAGATCGAGATGGATCTGTTTCATCAGGTTCTTCAGATGGATCCGGTCCTTCTTGTTGAGGACTTCCTCGCCAGCCCGATGGGCTGGCATAAAGATGGATACACAACGGCCTCCATCGCGAGTCGCCAGGGTGGAGAATTGTTCTCTGGTCAGGTACGTCATGGTCATATGTCGTTTCGGTGTTCAACGGAAACACTGATGAAGGACATCACACCCGATCCATCCCTTCATCAGGGAAGAGGCGTCAAGACCTGCTTTCAGACCCGATCCTCATTTTGACCAAAAAATACGTCTCCCCTTTCAGACCATGAATGATCCAGATCAGGATAACCGGATGACTTCCATCATCCCGAACGATTGACAATGGCTCTTATCGTTTGACGACCCGATCGATCCCCATCCGATCCCCGGTGATCCATTGGACCTGATACATACCGACAGGTTGATCCTGCAGATCCACCTGCAGCCCTTCCACGTTGATACCGGATCGATGCCAGACCACCTGCCCGAGGCTATTGATCACCCGGAGGTCACCGGGCACATGGTCTGGAGCATGAATCGTAAAGAGGCCACTGGTCGGATTGGGGACGATCTGCAATGGGATCCTCTTACCCGGATTCACAATACTGGTCAGTTCATTGGCAATATAGCTGGCTTCCCAACCGGCCTGGCGAACCAGGTCATCTGTCTCGAAGCGGATGAACAGACTGCCTCCCGTGCTCATCACAGGCCCGGGAAGGGTGCCACCTGAGAATTCACCCAACAGGGCTGCATTCTCGTCCGCACCGTCATACACCCGGACATAATCATAACCTTCCTCTGTCTGAAAGGAGGTAAAGGTGAGCAGGATATCCTGTGTATTGGGCGGCTGGATCAGCCAACGGCAGTCGCTGGCATTGCTGTAGGGATCCGGACCACTGCCATCCTCGATATCTCCTGACATATCCGTCAGTACGGTCTGGCCGGAACAGGTCATGCTATTGGTCGCTTGATAATCCAGTGCCCAGCCGGCTGCTACTCCTGATCCATCCGTGATGAACTTCAGGAACAGATGGGCATCACTGGACGGGATCATGCCCGGGATCGTATTGCCGGTGATGCTCGCCAGTACAGGTGCCAGGTCGTCCTGTCCATCGTAGATGAACAGGGTATCGCCAATGGCAATATCCATTTCCGCAACGTTCAGGGTGATCACATCATAACCACCCGCATAGATCTTCCAGGTACAATCCGCATTGTTGCCATAGTCGAACATTCCGCTGCCGTCGCTGATGCTGCCTGTGGGACCATTCAGCTCCACAAGTCCCATACAGGTCGGTCCGGGATCAAAGGATCCCACCCCGACAGCCGCCCAGGCCCGTTGCACCGTCTCCACTTCGGGCGACCCGGCTCCGTAGAGATCTTCCGCTGCCATAATGGACCCCATTCGGCTATCCTCGTAATTGGACATGGTCGAGGCGGTGATGTACTGGGTCAGGTTGCGATAGGCGATCTGTTCGGCTTTCTCGATGCCGATACCCTCCACGGTATAGGCGTAGCCATTTTCATTGACACCACTGCCTCCTTCGCTGACCAGATAGAACCAGTAGTTCTGCACGCCGCTATTGACATGCACGCCCCCGAAATCGAACGTGTCCTGGGTATTGGCCCAATAACTGTCCGTCGGACCATAGGTGTCCGGCTGGGTCCGGGACCGGGGATCCTCCATGGAGCGAACGTAATCGCCGGGGATCAGGGACCCCTCCTCACCATGCAGCCAGTCGGCTGATGCCGGCTTGGCATAATGCTCGACAGCCGTGCCGAAGATATCGGCAAAGGACTCGTTCAAGGCTCCGGATTCTCCCTGGTAGGCCAGGCCACCTCCGCCATTGGTATTGATCACACCATGGGTGATCTCATGCGACAGGACATTGATGTAGGTCCGGTGGTTGGTAGTGATCCCGTTCCCATCACCCAGTTTCAGACTGTTGTTGGACCAGAATGCATTGGGCCAGCCCAGGGCAAAATGAACATAGGCGATCATCTCGCCCCCCAAGCCGTCAAAACTGTTCCGGTTGTGCACGTTCAGGTAGTAATCATAGGTCTTTTCCATGCCCCAATGGGCATCCAGGGCAGGGTTGTTCTCCTGCACCGTCTCGTAGGTACCGGTATTCCCCAGGATCGAAAAGCTCTTGTTCCCCAGGGACGAAGAGATATTGAACGGCCCACCCCAGTCGTCATTCGATCCTCCATCCTCTTCAAAAATATTGATGGAGTACGGTGGATTGGTCAGCGTCAGCTGGATCGGGATGGATATGGGCGGCTGGGCATCCTTTATCACCGGCGTGGTGGCGACCGTTGTGTTATTGCCATCCTTGATGACGAGATACAGATCCGGGTCGTTGTCCCCGGGCACATCTTGCCACCAGCCAGGACCCACTGCGTTGATGGTCACATTCCGCAACACTACAATCTGCTCGGTCCACTGGTTATCGGTGTCGGTGAATTCGGTCACGTTGCCCAGGTCGATGGCATGGTTCAGATTCAGGGTGTGAATAGGGCGACCCGACTCTTTCAGGCGGTAGTGCATTCCGGTATTGTCCGTCGTAATGGTTTGGGTACCACTGTAGAGTGTATTGGCACTCCCTTCTTCATCCGCATGACAGACATGCGTCAGTGTGCGGATGGTATGTCCGTCCCGGGCATCGATGAACACGTCCATGTCCTCGGTCAGACGTTCTGAAGTACAATGAACCTGATAGGCCAGGGTCGGGGAAACGCTGTCATCATGACCCCCTGGAAACATGATCAGCTTCGGTTCGTCCACCTGCGGGTAGTTTCCACGAACCAGATCTCTGGCCAGCGACATGGCCTGGTCAGGGGTGATATCGGGTACACCGTTCCATTGACTTCCTGAATAGACATGCCCATTCGCCTTCCGGACGCGGCCATCCCGGCTGTGCAGGATGAGGCCACTCCCGTAAACATCAACACCGGCAATTTGCTGGATATAGCGGGTGTGGGTCCATCCTAACCGATCCGTGGTTTCACTGACCTGGACCAGTTGGTTTTCCTGGCCCAGTCCGAGTTCCTCGCCATATCGCTCCAGGAACTGGCTGATGGACAGGTGTTCCTGGTCCCCTTGTTGATAGAATACCGAGGCCCTTCGTTTCTCCAGGCCTTGTCCTGCATCCGGGACAGGTTGTTGCGCCCGGGATGTTCCAAAAAAAAGCACCGCCAGGGATAGTGTCAAGATTGCTCTCATGATAGGGTGTATGGGGTTGTCAAGAGGAATGCAACGGGTCAATGTGCATGCGTCAAATGAAGCATAGATATCTAAGATACTGAAATTGTGGAATGTATGGTGATCACTCCACCAGGATGAAGCCTGCCCAACTGTAATGATCGATGAAAAGGTCCCGCATTTCCTTCTGGGTTTGCAGGAAGGCCGCATGGATATCCATCTCCTGATGGTCCTTGCCCGGATTGTTTATGCCCAGCCAATGCCGGTAAAAGGTGTTCATGAAACGGGTGGTCTTTTCATCATCCACCTGCCAGAGACTCATGATCAGATATCGTGTGCCGGCAATGGAAAACGCCCGTTGCAAGCCATAAACCCCCTCATTGCCTTCGATGTCTCCCAGGCCCGTTTCGCAGGCGGACAGGACCACCAGTTCCGTTCCGGACAGATCCAGCTGACTGATCTCGTACGCCGTCAGGGTGCCGTCATCCATACCGGATGGTGGTTGCTGGTCGGTAGTCCAGGTGAAATTCGCTCCGGCCATGATCAGTCCGGAGCGCATCATCGGCTGATCGGAGGCCATGAAGACGGGTTGTCGTTCCAGCAAATGGTCGGCCGGCGCTTCCTGTGGATCCGGAAAGAAATACCCATGAGTGCCAATATGGATCAGGCGGGGTGAGGGTGGCCAGCCAAACTGGCCCATGTGCTTGAAGGTCTCCTCCCTGGCATTGGTACCGGTATACTGGATATGGGGAATTTCCACAGTATCCAGCAAAGACCGCAGGGATTTGACCTCCTTGAATGTTCCCGGCAAATAGGTCCACCCGGAGGTCAGGGCCCGGGAGACAACCGACATGGTGTCCGGATTCTCCACCATGTTCTCTGGAACTGAGGATGGCGTATTCTGGTCCTGTTGGGTGAACTCAGGCAATGGGTCATAGCGAATTCCGCCATAGATCACGGCCGTGTCCTGAAGAAAAGAGGGTTCCGTGACCGGTGGTCGCTGCGTCAGATAGCGGGTACTGCCCACCAGATGCAACCGATACTGATCCAGGAGCAAGGTATCCGTACCGACCTCGATCGCACCGATATTCAGCCGGTACAAGACACCGGCTGAAGACAGGAAGATCTCCGGATAGTCCCGGATACCCCTGGCTTCCAGCTTGTGCCAGATCAATTCGTTCAATGTCGGCTGGGGTGGCCCGCTGACCACAAATCCCCGACTTGCCGAGGCATAGATGAATTTGACATAGGTTTCATCTCGGGGCATATTGGGCTGCAGCACAAATGACAGGGTATCCTCTCCAAACAGGTCCACCATCCAGGGGACCGATCCATCCGGGGTCACGACCATGGCGGCATACCGGACTTGATCGGCGGTCGTGGACGGATAGGGAGAATACCGGATGAACTCAATGGCCGCCTGGCCTGTGTCCAATGATTGCCGGATATCCGTCCATTCAACCTGCTGCATCAGATCCTCCTTACCGGAAATCATGCAGGCCAGCTCCTTTTCCAGACTGTCCACACGGGCTTCAAACAAATTCAGTTCGACCCGCTCCTCGATCGGACGGGCATACTCCTTTCCGATCATTCGGCGCATGGCACTCAACTCCAGAAAGATCGGGGTTGTCCCAGGGTCAGCCAGGGCATGTGTCCGGATCTGCCGGGCGGCATTCAACAGAAATCCCTTGTAGAACAGGGCATTGTCATAGCAGGCTCCCGCCGTCTGATCATGAACCGGCGAACGCAGGGCAAAGGACAGGATCTCACTCTGGGTGTCCTTGAATTTCTGGAGGTATTTGGCCAGTTCCCGCTCTGACATATAATGCACGGCATTGGCCAGGCGGCGACGACCGATCACGGAGGCCTGGGCATACAAGCTGTCGGCCTGGTGGTAGGCATCACGTTCCCAGGCCAGACGCGCCAGGTCGATCAGGTTGATCACATAAAGAGGGTATTGGTCTCCCAGGGTCTTCTCCCAATACGCCTTGGCCTCCATGAAGAGGGATTCCGCCTTTGACAGATTGCCCATATTCCGATAGACTTCTCCCAGGGCCATCATGGTCTTGGGGTAGCCGGGCACCCGGGCTCCGGGTAGCCTCTCCCAGATTTCTTTCGCAACGATCAGGCTTTCCTCGGCATATGACCAATTACCTTCCTGCATATCCAGCGTGGCCAGGTCATGCAGGCAAAGGGCATAACTGGGAAATTCCGTCTTCAGGTCGCGATCCATGCGATCCAATGCCTGTTCGTACAGGTTGCGGGCCTTGCGATATTTCTGTTCCAGCCGATAATATTCCGCCAGCCCTTTCAATACGGGACCATAGTCCAACCGGTTGTTGAACCAGCCGGAACCCACCTTGTCCTGGGCATCCCGATAATATTTGCCGGCTTTGTCTACCTGGCCCATGTCGATATAGGTCCCTGCCAGGCCGGTCAGGTTGGAAACATACTCCGATGTCTCTTTCTGTCTCAGCTTGGCCAGAACGGTCAATGCTTCCAGATAATATTGTTCTGCCAGGGCAAACTGCTCGGTCTCCCGATACAGGTCAGCCATCGTGGATACCATATGGGCGTAATCAATATTGGGCTGGAGTCCGGCCAGGGTGACCAGGTCGCGTGCAGAAGCAAAGAGGGAATCCGCTTGTTCATACCGACCCATGTCCCGATATAGCCGGATCAGATCACCCAGGGTAGCCAATCGTCGGGGATCCTGATGGTCCAGGGAATCCTGGCGAATTCTGTCCAGTTCCTCCAGGCATTGAGCGGCTCCTTCCAGTTTTCCCATCTCTTCACGGACCCGGGCCAGGGATATCAAGTTATTCTGGAAGCTCAGGTCGAGCGGACGAGCTCTCTGGATGGTCAACACTTCACCCAGGGTTACCTCAGCCTGTCGGTATTGCCCGAGTTGCCGATACAGGTCGGCCTTTCCGGAGCATGCCTGAATGTAGGCCAGGGACTGTTCTCCCGATTGACTGCGGGCCAGATCCTGGGCCCGGGCGGCCAGTGTATTGGCCAATCCCTGGTCACCCTCCCGGAATGCCTTTCGGGACAATGCGATCAGGGAATCCACCTGTCCGAGAATGACCTGCTCATCCAATGTCTGTGCACTTGACTGTCCCATCAGAACCAGGCAGATTAAAAGACAGACAGCCTGGCCAATTCCCCTATGAAATGATCTCATCGAATGGATTGCTTTGATTTTCCTTTGTGATTGATCATTCCAACAGCACAAACCCGGCCCACAGGTAGGGGCTGCTCAATGGATTCGCGATAAATTCCTGCTGGGTCAGTCGGAAGGCATCGGGAATGCTCATCCCATCCTGAAGGTAGTGTTTGTAAAACTCGATCATGAACAATGCCGTGGCCTTGTCATCCACCTTCCAAAGCGTCATGATCAGATAGTCCACCCCGGCGATCTTGAACGCCCGCTGCAAACCGTATACCCCTTCGTTGCCCTTGATATCGCCCAGGCCGGTCTCACAGGCGGACAGGACCACCAGGCCGGTCTGGGCCAGGTCCATCTGACTGATCTCATATGCGGTCAGGATGCCATCTTCTTCACCTTCCCGTATCGGATGTCCGTTGAGCCAGGCATAGTTGGCACCGGCCAGGATCAATCCCGAGCGCATCATGGGTTGTTCGGAGAGAATGAAAACGGACTGGGTTGAAGCCGTTGAGGCGGACTGGGTTGCCGGATCGGGAAAGAAAAATCCATGGGTGGCAAAGTGCATCAGGCCAGGAGAACGGGCATCGCCTTTCGCCACCTGCTTGATGAATTCCTCAGTGGCATCCAGTCCGGATACTGCCTGAATAGCATATCCGGCATCCTTCAGGATGTCCTCAATGGTCGCCATTTCCTTCTCTGTCGCCTTCAGGTATCCCCAAGATCCTGTGCCGCCTCGTTCCGCAGCATCCACCGCTACCGAGGCCGCTTCCACCGGTGACAATTCACCTGAAGCGCCGGATGATCCTCCTGGTTGGTCCGGCCGGTCGAATTCTATGGCACCCAACACCAGGGCATTCTTCTGCTGAACCGACGGCATTGTATCCACCACACCGCCAGGAATCTGCCGGGTACTGTTCACCATGACCAGGTGATACCGATTGGTGACGACCGAGTCAGGGCCAATAGGTATAGCGCCAAGATTGATGCGGTGCAACAGGCCAGTCGGTGAGAAATAGATGGTGTTCACCCCACTGAGGTCCAGCTGTTCCAACGGTTCCCAGATCAGCTCATAGAGGGTTTTCAATGGAGCAGCACTGACCACAAATCCGCGGTGTGACACCGAATACAGCTTGTCCACATAGTCTGCACCCCGCACGGTTGCCGATCGAACCAGTTTGTCCACATCGTCCTCTTTGCAAAGAGGTACAAACGTCGGATAGAGGCTATCCGGCCAAAGCACCAGGGCCCCATACAACACACTGTCCGGCCGACCCTGGCCATTCTCCCGATAATGGATGAATTCAATCGAGATCTCATCCTGTTTCAAGGACGCCCGGACATCTTCCGATCGCACTTGTCGCAAGGCATCACCATATCCGGCCACCAACTGAGTGAGTTCTTTTTCTGCCTGATTGGCCTGGGTCTCCAACATGTCCACCTCCCTTCGGCGGTCCTTTGGCTTGGCATACTCATAAGCCAGGCGCTGACGATATTCTTTCAGCCGTTCAAAAACAGCAGCAGCTTTCGGGGTGGACGTCCCCAGCTTATTCAGTCGGTTGGCGGCCAGAAGCAGGAAACCCTTGTAATACAGGGTATGATCATAGGCCAGCTGATTCAACCAGGTATGGTTCTTCCTGTTGATCGTCCGGGAATGGAGGTATCCGTACAGGTCATTGCCATCCTTTTCGAACAACCGGATATAGTTGGCCATTTCCTGCTCGGAGAGAAAGGAAGCCGCCAGGTTCACCCGTGCTTCGTTGGCAATGAACACCTCGTGCAGCAGGGTATCTGCCTCGGCATGCCGACCCTGTCGCTCATACAGGTTGGCCAGACTTTGCAGGCTGAAGACGTAGTCGGGATGCTCTTTCCCATATTGTGATTCCAGGATCTTCCTGGACAATTCGCAGTAGGGTCCTGCCTGGTCCAGCTGCCCTGTTGAGATATAGAGATTGCCCAGGTTGCCCAGACATCGGGCATAGAATGGATGCTGGTCACCCAGGGATGCCGCATAGCTGGCCAGGGCCTGCTGGAACAGGGGCTCGGCCAATTGGAAACTGTCGCGATTGAATTCCAGGGTGGCCAGGCTGTTGATCACGGTGGCATAATTGGAATGGGCCTTCCCGATCGTCTTCTCCAGGATGGACAGGGATTGCATGAAGAGCGGCCTGGCCAGGGAATCCCGCCCTTGTTCGGTATACAAATTCGCCAGCGTGCTCAGGCTCTTGCCATATTCCTCGTGGTCCTTACCCACTGTCTGTTCGAGCAGTTCCAGATGCTCCTGATACAATCCTTCCGCTTTCTCCATGTCGCCCAGTGATTGGTAGAACATGCCCAGCTTGCTGACGCTGAGAATGGCGTATGGATCTTCCTTGCCCAGATTCTCCATAGCGGTCTGGCGGTTCTCCAGGAAAAGGGGTTCCGCCAGGTCAAACCGACCGGTCTGGCTATACAGGGCAGCCAGTTGCATCAGGCAGTTGAAATACATCGCTGGATTATTGGCCGCCTGTCTGGACTCCAGGATCTCCCTGGCTTCTTTCAGGATCTTTTCTGCCGCGGCATAGTCGCCCATCTGGGCGTAGAACTGACCGCGATCGATCATGCCCCCGGCGACGATGGGATTATCGGGACCAAACAGCTGTAGCCGGATATGTTGTGATTCCTCAAACCTCTGCCGGGCGAGTTCAACTTTTTCTTCCCGGGCATAGAGGTTGGCCAGATTGTTCAGACTTTCTGCCAGTTCTGCATCCTGGTCGCCAAACATCTTCCGGCGGATAGCAATGGCCTCCAGAAACAGGGGTTCCGCCAGTTCATAGTCCCCCTGGAGATAATAGAGACCGGCCAGGTTGTTGGCCGTCGAGGCATAGTTGGGATGCTCCACTCCCAGGATCTGGGCAAAGGAATCCCTGGCTTCCAGATAGTAACGCTCGGCACTCTCCAGGTCGCCCAGCTGTTGACAGACGATGGCCTGGTTGTTCACGCTGGATGCATAGGCCAATCCGCCCTGTTGCAATGCCCTCCGAAGTTGAATGACCTCATCATACAAGGTCCGGGCTTCCGGATAATGACCGGTTGTCTGCTTCAGGATGGCCAGGCTGTTCAAGCATTCGGCATACAGTGCCGACGATTTGCCGGGAGTGACCTGCAGGATGACCTTCGCCTTGTGGTACCAATCCTCCGCCTGTTGGAACTCTCGTTGTGCATAATAGATCCGGCCGTGAATGAAGAACGCATCACCAAGGGATGTGGACGGGTTGCCGATTCGGTCAATGGCCACGTTCTGGGCCTGGCGGATCGCGACAAGGGCACTGTCAAAGGACTGGCGGACAGACTGGTCGTAGGCTACCTGGATCAGACTGTCTGCCTCTGCGATCGCCACGGAATCAACGACCTGAGCCCGGGATGTGATGGATATGCACAGCAACAGGGTGCTAAGGATGATACGCATAGGGTGGCATTGAAGAAAAGCGGGGCTTCAAAACTCCCAAGTTACGTTTCTAAGCGGCTAAAACGAAGGATTCCAGGATGATTTGGGCTGAAGATCTGGCAATCATCTGAAATCAAGACGGCACGTCAAGCTCCTGGCAGTCCGTCCTGGAGCGGATGAAGCACCTTCCCCGGTGTGTCCTGAAGATTCTGTGAAGACGGGGAATCCGATGGTCGGTCTCCCATTAATCCAACAAGATGAATCCAGCCCAGGAATACGGATTGTAGAATCGATCCCGCATCTCACGCTGTGTTTGCCTGAACGCCTCGGGAATGGGCTTGCCTTCACCCAACCAATGCCCGTAGAAGGTGGTCATGAACTGCATCGTCTCCCGGTCCGGTACCTGCCACAGACTCATGATCAGGTATCGCACCCCGGCGATCTTGAAGGCTCGTTGCAATCCATAAACGCCTTCATTGCCCCGGATATCCCCCAATCCGGTTTCACAGGCAGACAGGACCACCAGCTCCGTCTGGGACAAATCCAGCTGACTGATCTCATATGAGGTCAGGATACCGTCTTCACGACCGGGGAGGGGTTGACCACCACCCCAAACATAATTGCCACCGGACAGGATCAACCCCGATCGGATCATCGGCTTGGCGGACAATTGGAAGACGACCTCCCTGCGGGTGTCGGCAGGCAGATCTGCGGGATCCGGGAAGAAATAGCCATGGGTGGCCAGATGAATGATTCCGGGTGATCCCTTCTGTTGATGGCCAAGGGCATGAAAGGCTTCCTCGGTGGCTGTCAGGCCATCAAATTCCTGTACAGGAATTCCGGCGGCCTGGATCACCGACTGCACGGTCTCTGATTCCTTTTTGGTCCACTTGAGATAGGACCATGCCCCTTGCTTCAGGGATTGGTCCATTGCCGCCATCACCTGTTCACCGCGGCTGGCCAGCAGGTCCTGATCATCATGCTCCCTGGCCAGGGCTATGGTCAGGCTATCCAGATCATATTGGATACCCCCGAAAACAGCGGCATCCCCGACCGTTGGTGCCTGCCGGTTTGACTCCATCAACTGACGAGTACTGCCCAACTGTACGAATTGGATGGCATCGGCAAGCGATGTTTCGTCCGACAGGGGTATCGCTCCCAGGTTGACCCGGTGCAGCAATCCAGACATGGAGAAATAGATCCGTTTCAAGCCCGTAATCCCACCCTTCGCCTCCTGGAGAGGTTGCCAGATCAGCTCATACAAGGTTTTTTGCGGAGTTTCCGTCGAGACGAATCCACGGTCCGCATAGGCATACAGTTGATTGACATAGTCCGCCCGGCGCTCCCCTTGGGTCTCCAACAAGGGAGAGATCTCCTGTTCTTCGAAGAGGGGGACAAAAATGGGCATCGGACTATCCTTGCGGAGGATGAATGCTCCATAGTAGATACTGTCCGTTTCCCGGGGGTGTCGGTAACGGAAATGGACGAACTCGACCAGTCCATCCTCCGGTCCAAGTTTCGTTTGCAGATCCTTCCAGCTCACTTCTTCCGAAAGGGAATTCTCCTCCCCGATCACCAGGGTGATCTTCTTCTCCAGCTCATCCGCATCCTGTTCCAGATCTGAGATATCCCTGCGATCCTGGACAGGCTTCGCATATTCGCTGCTCAACTTCTTCCGCATGATCTGCAGGTCCTGGTACATCGTTCTGACTTGAGGGATCTGTTGAACACGGTTCCTCAACTGTTGTGACGCGTGGAGGACAAAGCCCTTATGAAACAGGGTCAGGTCCAGGCCGATGGCTACGTCGTTCGGGTGTCGGGTACCATAATCCTGTAAATAGGAATAGTACAGATCCAGATTCTCCACAAACCGGGTAGCATATTCGGTCTGCTCCTGTTCGGTGAGAAACCTGACCGCCTGTGATACCATTCTCTTCTGGACCAATGCCGCCTCCCTGAGCAGGGTATCTGCCTGATCCGGCAACCCCATGGTCCAGTACAGTTGGCCAAGACCATTGTCGCTGTTCCCTATGTCCGGATGGTTCCGGTCAAGCGTACGAAGGCGGATATCCCGGGCTTCCTTGATGGCTTCCAGGGCCTGTGGGTATTGTCCCATTTTCTCAAACACCAAACCGAGATTGTTCTTCCCATTGGCATATTGCAGATTGTCTCGCCCATACTGGTTCTCCCAGATGTCAATCGCCTCCTCGATCAACGCCCGGGATTCAGGATACTGTCCATTTCTCTTGTACAGTTCCGACAGATTGTTCAGGGTATTGGCCACATAGGAATGGGTCGGTCCCAGCGCTTCTTTCCAGATCTGGAGAGTTTCCTTGTACAAGGTCTCCGCCTCCTGATACCGTTCCATTTCCACATAGAGATTGGCCAGATTGTTCATGGAGATACCATACAACAGATGTTTTGGCCCATTGGCCTGGAGACGCCTGTCCCGGGTTTGGATGAACAGATCTTCAGCTTGCTCATAGCGTCCCATTTTCTTGTACAGCACGCCCAGGTTATTCAGGCTCCACGTATAATCCGGATGATCCTTGCCGATCACCTGTTCGCGCAAATCCCTGGCCTTGAGGATATAGGATTCGGCCTGCTTGTAATCGCCCTTCTGGGTATAGAGATCACCGATATTGCTGAGACTGGTGGCATAGTCGGGATGAGATTCGCCCAGGGTCTTATGGCGTATGTTCAGCGCCTCGAAATACAGTCGTTCTGAATCGTCATAGCGACCCAACAGGGAGTAGAGATAGGCCAGGGCATTCAAGGAACCGGCCAGGTCTTCCGGGTTTACCGCCTTTTCGGTTCGCTGCATGTCGATGGCCTCCAGATACTGCTGCTCCGCTTCCCGGAAGTTCTCCAGGATGTGGTTGGTCCGACCGGCATTGAACAAGCAGCGGGCATATGTCTCGGGGGCACTGGTCCGGATGGATTCGGCCATCTCCATGGCCTGGAGGATGACCTCCTGAGCACCGGCCAGTTGGCGTTTTGCCAGGGCAGCTCGGTTGAGTTGGATCAGGGAATCGATTGCTGCCCGGGTTGAGGAGATGGGTCCATCCTGGCCAATCACCAAGGTTGGCAAGATCATCAATAACAACACACTGATCCGAAATCGCATACACAGCTTTGGAACGAATATAGGGCACTTCTATTAACCTCCGAAATAGACCAAGGCTCATTAAAACCAAGCGAGACGAGGCATTTCGAATGAACCTAGCCATAGCTAAGTGATTGAGAAATAACGAAGTATCGCGAAGGTTTTATTGAGCAAAAATCCTATCAGGATTTGTTTGGTCATTGAGTGGGGTTGATAGAGGTGCCCTAAAATGGGTATCCACCAAACCGTTAGCCGGAACACATTGATTTACAGCCAGATTGCCAGATCCGCTTGTCCCTGCTCTGTGGATATGGACATGAACTGTCTCGCGAGAAAACCCATGTACCGATGAATGAGGTCCGATTCGCCGAGATGGGGATAACTGATCATCGCCTCCATGATCCAGCATCGCTGAAAAAAGGCCAGGAAATCGATGATGAAATCCTTGCCAACCTGGACAAACTGGAGATCGCCAACCATCTCCAGGTCATTGAGGATGATCTCCAGGAAGGCCCTCCTCTTCTGTTCAACCGCACCGTAGTCATACTCTGTGCCGAGGACGGATCGCAGCTCGTCCAGTCCGAGGAATACCCCCCGGTATGCATAGGCATTCCTGAGGAGATGGGCAACCAGATCGAGATAGCGGGCCAGGCCGGGTGGGCCATCAAAGTAACCTGTATATGCCTGATCATTCTGTTGGCGATACTGGTCGAGTATCGCTGTCAACAGATCTTCCTTCCGCGAGAAATGATAGGACAGGTTGCCTGGACTGATGGCCAGGATCTGGGAAATATCCCGGACACTGGTCTTATACATACCCCGTTCATTGAACAGGTCAATGGCCGTTTGAATAATGCGATCTCGGGTCTTCATGCTGCAAATCTAGAACATTGTACTAATCAACGGTTGGATATATTAGTACAACGTACTAATATTGTACAAAAATTGACTCGATGAAACTCCCACACACCATTCAGAATCATCTTGGCGAGGAACTGACCTTTCATCGCATCATCCAGGTCGATGGTGTTGACCGGCTGCTGGTCAGCAATCGTGTCCAGCCAGGAGCCGGGCCTGTCATGCACACACACTGGCAGCAGGATGAATCCCTCACCGTCAAACAGGGAAACATGGGCTGGCAGATTCAGGGTCAGGAGCCCCGATTTGCCGGTCCGGGGGAAACCGTCACATTTACCAGAGGGACTCCCCATCGGTTTTGGAATGATGGCCAGGATCTTCTGATCTGTGAAGGGTGGATCAGTCCGCCTCATTCCATTGTCTTCTTTCTGGATGCGGTCTATGCCGCTATCAATAAATCAGGTACGGAGCGACCTGAAGCGTTTGATGCCGCCTGGCTGTTGACCCGTTATGCCTCTGAATATGATCTGCCGGACATCCCCGTTTTTATCAAGAAGGTCATCATGCCGATTCAGGTCTTCCTGGGAACGATCATGGGGAAATACCGTCACTTCCGTGAATCTCCACGGCCATTGCCCCCTGTACGCTGAGTCTACTCGCCCATCCGTTCAGACTGACGGCCTGTTCTTCTATCGGCAGAAAACTGGCCCTCCAGAACCTGTTTCAGGCGTTGTGGCTCCGGTGTCCCGATCATCACGTGCTTTTCCTTTCCCTTCACGCGATAGCGCACGCTGACCGCCTGCGTGCCGTGAATATTGTAGAGCATGCCTTTCGGCGTCACCCGAATGCCCAGGCCATAATACCAGGGTGTTCGGATGACCTTGACATCCATGAGCTGGTCAATGGGCAGGTTGATCCGGATCCACCCGATGCCATAACGCAACCATATTCCCTGACCATCCACCGAGACTTCCAACCGGTAGAACAGCAAGCCAATCAACCCGATCAGTCCGATCAGCGGCAGACAGGCGGCTACCGGCAATGGTCGACTCCCCCATTGGAACCAACAGGCCAGGACCAGAAACACCATGACCGGGACCATCAGGGCGAGCATGATCCATCCGATTTGAGACTGTCGATAGTGTATCACTGTCATGATGACCATAATTTTGAATAACCAATATACATGCTGCAGCGAATCCGGGCAGGAGGATACGACGAACGACCTTGTTCAATAGATGTAAGGAAGACAGGGGAGGTTGAAGAACCACTCAGTCCTTCGTGTCGGGTGCAGATAACTTGGAGGACCATGGTCGGACCCGGTCATTCCCTACCTTTGTCCGAACAACCCTCCCCATGTCTGATACGCTGGCATTCGCCCTTCTGTGCCTGACCTCGTTTTTTACTTTGATCAATCCGATCGGGACGATGCCGATCTTCATGACCATGACTGCCAACCTGGATCCGAAAAGCCGGTCACGGACAGCATTGAAAGCATCCATCGTGGCCTTTCTGACGCTCATCCTCTTCTCCTTTTCCGGGCAGTTGTTGTTTCAATTCTTTGGCATATCCGTCAACAGCTTCCGGGTAGTGGGTGGTGTGATCTTCTTCCTGATGGGTATGGACATGCTCCAGGCACGGCTGAACAAGGTCAAAGTGCGCAAACAAGACGTCCACACGTACGTCAACGACATCTCCGTCACCCCGCTGGCCATTCCGATGATCGCCGGACCCGGCTCCATGACCAATGCCATTGTCCTGATGGAAGATGCCGGCAACAGCCTGGAAAAAGCCATCCTCATCGGATCGATCTTCCTGGTCATGACCTTTACCTATCTGATCCTCTTCAGTTCGACCAGGATCATCCGGGTCCTGGGAGATACCGGGAATACCGTGCTGATGCGCCTGATGGGCCTGATCGTCATGGTCATTGCCGTGGAATTCCTGTTCTCCGGGCTCAAGCCCATCCTCCAGGATATTTTCCAGATCAATTGATCCTGTTCTCATGCCCGAACTTCCCGAGGTCGAATCCTTCCGACTGCGCTTTGACCGGCAGATCCTGAACAGGAAAATTTCAGATGTAAAGGTTCTGGATGACAAGGTCCTCCGTGGATACCCGGCAGCTGCCTTGCATTCCTTCCTGACAGGAGCGAGCTTCAGCAGCACGACACGCAGGGGGAAATACTTCCTTGCGCACAGGTCGACAGGGAAATGGCTGCACATCCATCTGGGGATGACCGGTGATATGATCCTCTTTGATCCCTCTGATGAATGTCCACGATTCACCCGGATCATCCTGCATTTCGAAACAGGGAATGCTATGGCCTATGCCGATATGCGGAAATTCGGCCGGTTCTACCCCGTAGCCGATCTGGAACGGTTCCTCAGGGAGCACCGGCTGGGACCCGATGGTTTGGCTATCACACAGCAACAGTGGTTGGAGGCCCTTCATCAGCGGAAGGGTATCCTGAAAGCGGTCCTGCTGGATCAATCCGTTGTTGCCGGCCTGGGGAACCTGTATATCGATGAGATCTGCCTGCAGACGGGTATTCATCCTGGGTCACGCGTGGAATATATCCCGGAACAACAGCTGATCCAGATGCATCAGGTTATGGTGAAGTTGTTTCATGATGCTATCGATCGACAAGCGGATACAGCCACTTATCCCACGAAATCCCTGTGGGCCTGGAGAGAAGCAGGTTACCATTTTCCGGATGGGCGGGGTCCTGTTGAAACAATGACCCTGGCCGGTCGGACCACCTGTGTATTGCCGGATCAGATCCGTTATTGACCATGCGGATGGGTCTCTATGCGAATCCCCTCCTTTCTCAGGCGGTCTACCAGATCCATGCCCAGGGCCTCCACCGGCGTCCGCACACCGGAGATCAGTCGGTGAGCCGCCAGTCGGTCCCGCATGGTAAAGGCCGCTTCCGTCAGCATCTTGGCGGTCTCATCGTAACCGGGGTCACCCCCTGAAACAATGGTCTCCATCTGCAATTTGCCGGCCTGTCCGATGGCCCGAACCTCGAACCGGCTTTTGCTGCGCGTCTCCGCTGATGGTCCAGTCCCCGGTCGAAACCTGTTGAATAACCAGTTGCGTGTCGCTGCAAAACGCACCAGGATAAACACAGCTGCGATCGGTACGATCAACCGGACAACCTTCCAGAAACTACTGAGGGTAAAGAACTGGCCATAGGCGAATGCCTCACCATAGTCATCCGGCAATTGACGGGCGCTGCGCTTGACAATATGCGGATCCACCACAGGCATGGGAATAGCCCATCGATCGACCAGACGACTGAAATGGATCTTGAGGTCCAGGCGGGGTGTATCCGGATGTCGAGGCCCCGAGGACAATCGTTCCTCCCGATGCACGGTCCGACGATAGATGGCATGGATGGCCGTCGTCCAGGTTCCTCCCGAAAAGGTGGCATTCGTACGCAGGAAGGTTCGAACCGTCTTGGGGCTCTCCCTCGGCAGTGAACGGGCGGTCAGCCAGGTGGCCAGATCAGCTGGAATACTATCAAAACCGCAACAATTCACCAGGCAGACTCCGACTTGCTGTGCTTCCTGGTGATACCGGGAATAGACCTGATGGACGAATGCCGGTTCGCCGGTGATGTCGAGGTAATGGGTACCTGTGGTGATACATGCCTTGACCACGGATTCGCCGTACCAGTTGAAGGGACCGGCGGTGTTGATCAGGATGGTGGCCTGGGCGGTCATGGCTTCCAGAGACTGAAGGTCTCCCGAATCTGCCCGGATACAGCCCATCTCCATATCTCCGATTTGCTGCCGCAGTTGCTCCAGCTTCTCGATCGATCGACCGGCGATGGCAAAACGGAACCCTTCAGGGGACTGCTTCTCTGCCAGCCTGGCTGCCACCAGCCGGCCTGTAAAACCGGTGGCACCAAACAGAATGATATCATAGGGACGTGTCGTCATCGTTGGTTACAATTTCTTTGCAAATGGATTCTGAATGATCAGGTTGGCTAGAGTTCCTTTCTGATAGCACAACCCTCCAGGTGATCGTTGACCATGCCCATGGCCTGCATGTGGGCATACATGGTCACCGGACCGACGAAAGTAAAGCCCCTGGCCTTGAGATCCTTGCTGATCCGGAGGGATGTCGGCGATTGGCTCATTTGCAGGAGGGTATCATGGGTGATCCGTTCCGGTCGTTCCTCTTTCGGCGGGACTCTCGACCAGAAAAAATCCGCGAGTGACTCGCCTTGATCGTACATGCGACAAACCGCCCGGGCATTCTGGATGGTCGCCTCGATCTTTCGGCGATTGCGCACAATACCCGCATCCGCCATCAACCGCTCGATTTCCGTTGGTCCAAAAGCAGCAATCCGTCGAACATCAAATCCCGCGAAGGCTTCCCGGAAATTTTCCCGCTTGCGCAAGATGGTCAGCCAGCTCAGGCCACTTTGGAAGCCCTCGAGACAGATCTTTTCAAACAAACGGATCTCGTCATGAACCGGTCTACCCCATTCCTGATCATGATAGTGCTGGTAGAACGGGTCATCTCCGCACCACCAGCAACGGATCATCCCATCTTCACCCTGCTTCAGTCCTTTGGATAACGGTTTCATTCGGGGAAGTTCGTGAAATCATCAGAATCCCAATAGAACCTCCTTCCTGACCCGGACGACCTGCTATCTTTATCTGCTCTGGATCACAGACGAAATCAGATGGAACGACGTTGTATCAACGATCCTGCTGCATGAGAATACTTGTTTACATCCTGATCCTGCTGGCTGGCCTGCCTGCATCTGCTATCGGGCAATCATACCAGCCCAAGCCAAAAGCAGAAGCCTGTTTTCAAAAAGCCAAACAGGCTGCCAGGGAAAAGAAGGCTGAAAAGGCCCTGGGTTACTACCAGAAGGCTGTGGAAATTGATCCTGAATTTTATGAAGCCCAGGCGCAATACGCGATTTTACTGAACCGTCTGGGACGCCATCAGGAGGCCATACCCGCACTGGAAACCCTCTTGCAGATGGATCCAGCCCGTGAACCGTACATTCATTTCCAGCTCGGAAAACTCTATGCTGACCAGGACCAGCTGGAGAAAGCGGCAGGCCATCTCGAGATATTTGCAAAGACTCCGGGCCTGGATGAAGAAGACCTGGCCACGGCAGAACAAATGGTCAATACATTCAGGTTCCGGATGAAGGCTATGGCCCAACCGGTCGAGTTCGATCCGGTTTCCCTGAGTGATGCGATCAACAGTCGCGGAGACGAATTCAATCCAAGCTTCACAGCTGATGGCCAAACGATCGTCTTCACTCGAAATGACGGGCGGCAGGAAGATTTTTACAGCAGTGTGGTTCAACATGGAACCTGGCAGGAAGCCCAACCCCTGCTCGACTTGAATACACGGGACAATGAAGGCGCACATTGCCTGAGCAAGGATGGAAGAACCATGTATTTCACAGCCTGTCAGCGAGCTGATGGCCTGGGTTCCTGTGACCTGTACATGACCGTTTGGAAATCAGGACGGTGGAGTGATCCCGTCAATCTGGGAGGCAGTGTGAACAGCCGACACTGGGATTCGCAACCTACTCTTTCTGCGGATGAACGATTGCTGATCTTCTCCTCCAAACGACCGGATGGCCAGGGTGGAGCTGATCTATGGTACACCACTCGTCGTACAGGCGGGACTTGGCAGAAGGCCAGACCCTTACCCGGGGAGATCAATACCCGGGCGGATGAGGAGACACCTTATCTCCATGCCGATGGAAAGACCCTCTACTTCTCTTCCAACGGTCATCCGGGTATGGGATTGCAGGACCTGTTCGTCAGTCGATGGATCGGGGACTCCATCTGGTCGAAACCCGAAAACCTGGGTTATCCGATCAACACCAGCGAACAGGAACAGGCCATGACCGTGGGATTGGATGGAAGAACAGCCTATTTCAGTTCAAATCGCCGGGCGGACGGTCAAACCACTGATTATGATCTTTACACCTTTACCATCCCTGAAGAGCGACAGGGACTGCCGGTGACCTATGTGTCCGGACAGGTGCGGTCCACCTCTGGTGAAGGACTACCGGCCCGCATTCTCTTTCAACCGCTCGACAATGCGAGCTGGGTGACCGATACTGTTGACGCCGGGCCGGATGGCCGGTATCTGATCTGTCTGCCGGCAGGTCAGCGCTATGGCATGATCATCGAACATCCGGGATACAGTTTCTATTCCCAGCAGGTCGATCTGAATGACGAGCTGGCTTTTCATCCCTATCATATTGATGCGATCCTGTTTCCTGTTCTGCCTGGCGATACACAGGACCGGGTTGCCATTGTTCTGAAGAATATCCTCTTTGACAGCGGCAGTGCCAGCTTGTTGCCATCCTCCTCCTTTGAGCTGGAACAAGTCAAAGGCCTACTTTTAGAACACCCCGATCTCTCTGTTCGCATTGATGGGCATACGGACGATGTCGGTGATCCTTCATCGAACAGACAGTTGTCTGAGAAACGAGCCAATGCAGTGGTTGACTGGCTGGTCAAAGCGGGAATTGACCGGGGGCGATTGACTGCTCAGGGATGGGGTGAAACCCGGCCGCTGGTACCCAATGACTCCCCCGAAAACAGGCAATTGAACAGAAGAACAGAATTGGTTTTACTCCCCTGAGGAAAGAAACTAACTTTGCCCGCGGAAACCTGAAACGCATGTCATCCATTCCTGTCGTCAAATACGGATCAGGACCCATTCCTGTCTTTCTTCTTCATGGATTTTGCGAGGATCGACGGATCTTTGAACAGATCCTGCCAGGTCTGGACCAGAAAAAATATACCTGCTATCTACCCGATCTGCCGGGGTTTGGCGACGCGGCTAACCTGGGATTGCTGGAATTCTCCATGACCGGTTATGCTGACCAGGTCAGAGACTGGATCGTCGATCATAATAAAGGAAAGGTGATTCTCGCCGGACACAGCATGGGGGGATATGTTGCGCTTGAGTTTGCGTCGCATTATCCGGAAATGCTGCACGGGGTGATCCTGATGCACAGCCAGATCCAGGCGGATTCTCCCGAACGACGTGAATCAAGAGATGAGCATCTGGCATTTCTGGAAAAGAATGGACTGGCCAATTATGCAAAACGATTGATACCGGCCCTCTACAAACCCTCCTTTCGGCAGTCTCATTCCGATTGGATCAACCTTTGGATTCAGCGCGTTTCCCTCTACAGCGATCGCGGGGTCAGTTTGGCGATCCAGGCCATGCGCGATCGAAAGGACCTCCGGGAAATGATCAGAGAATTACCGATCCCGCTGGGATATATTGCCGGTGCTGAAGATCCTGTCATTGCCAGGGAGGTCAGCCTGGAGGAAAGCCACCTGGCATCGATCACCAACTTTCATATGCTGAACGGAGCAGGACATATGGGCATGATCGAGGATAGTGATGCCTTTCTGGAGGCCCTGATCAGTTGTATTGACAGCATTATGGTATCCTCTTAATCGGGACGTTTTTCCTCATGTAGTTTTGGATTGTCATGATGGCGCTGATGATCCCGCATGGTCTTCTTTTTCATGCTTGACTCAAAAGCCGCGGTCAGGTCGACACCGGTCTGATTGGCCAGGCAGATCAGGACCCACAACACATCAGCCATTTCCTCCCGGATATGTTCCTTGGCCTGAGCTGCTTCGTCATCACGTTTATAGCTCTGTTCGCCATAGGTACGTACCAGATGACGGGACAGTTCGCCGACTTCTTCTACCAGGATACCCAGATTGGTCAATTCGTGAAAGTATCGGACACCATAGGTCTTGATCCAATGATCGACTTGTTCCTGTGCTTCGCGTATCGTCATGATTATTCCCGGTTTTGACTGTCGATCATCAACGTGACGGGTCCGTCGTTCTGCAGGCGGACCTGCATGTCGGCACCAAAAATGCCACATATTACGGTACAGGCCGCTGCCCGCTGGATCTCCTCGATGAAATACTCATAGAGTGGAACTGCCTGTTCCGGTCTGGCCGCCCGGATAAAAGACGGTCGATTGCCTTTTCTCGTGGAGGCATGGAGAGTAAACTGGCTGATCACCAGGATGGATCCATTGCTCTGACGAATATCCAGATTCATTTTTCCTTCTTCATCGGCAAAGATCCGGATCTGACTGATCTTGCCGACGAGCCATTCAACATCTTCCCGGTTATCCGAGGATTCGATTCCCAGAAGGATCAAAAGTCCTGGTCCGATGCTTCGAGGCGGCTCATGCTGAAAATGAACGGACGCCTCTTTGACACGTTGTAACAAAGCCCGCATAAGAAGTTATCCCCGATGATAAAAAGTAGAATGTGTAATGACTTCGAGGCGAATGTCCACGAAATATTTGTTACCAACAAATCTACCCCTGTCGATGTTGGTTTGGAACCCGATTCTGCACATCCGCTAACAATATGAAAATCTTGTATATATCGGGAGTTGTTGCGTTGGGGATAAGTGGCCAGAATGATGAAGTTGTTGATTCACCGCCAACATGAGCTTGTTATCTACATGGCGAAAAGAAGTCGACATTTTACTTGTCCACAGGTGTATATAAAGATGTTAATTAATTGAATACTAATTATTTACAACCTAATATATATGTGAAAAGAAGCCTGGGGAATGTGAGTATCCATTCCACCAATTCTTCAGATGGAAAACAATACACATTTCCACACCCCTGATGATGGATATGTTTTTAAAAAGATTTAAAAGAAAGAAATCATAGATACTCATCAAAAGAGTTCAGATGGAAAGGCGGTGTGGCAGGTTACCTTTGGGACAATGCAGCAGGATATGAACGAGAAACAAAACAGGTTGAATCGGTATGTTCGAGGGTGGCTGATCCTTGGCTTGGTCCTGGTATTTGGCCAGATTCTCATCGGAGGGGTCACACGGTTGACCGGGAGTGGGCTGAGTATTACCAAATGGGAGATCATTACCGGAACATTGCCACCGATGACGACTGAGGCCTGGGAGCAGGAGTTTGCCTTGTACAAAGAGACCCCTCAGTATGCCTTGATCAATGACGGCATGAGTTTGTCGGAGTTCAAGTTCATTTATTTCTGGGAATATCTGCATCGGTTGTGGGCTCGATGGATGGGTCTTGTATTTCTGATCCCTTTTCTGATCTTCTGGCGAAAAGGAATGCTCAGTGGCCGGTTGATCCGGCAGCTGTGTATCTTGGTTGGTTTGGCAGCAGTCACGGCTTCCTTTGGCTGGATCATGGTGGCCAGTGGTCTGATCGAACGACCATGGGTCAATGCCTACAAGTTGTCCACTCACTTGTTGCTGGGATTTTCCGTGTTTCTGTATCTGCTCCATATTCTGGTCGGGGCCATCTGGCCACACGGGGTTGGACCTTCTCGTTCGAAGCATCACCGGAATTTAGTGGCCCTCCTTTCCTTATTAGTCTTCCAGATCTTTTTGGGTGGCATGATGTCAGGGATGAAGGCCGGGTTTGCCTATCCGACCTGGCCGGACATGCATGGTGCCTGGATGCCGGCTATGTTGGGGGATGTATCTCATTGGACTGTGGAGAACTTTGTTGATTATGACGAAACAGGCTTCATGGTTGCCCTGGTGCAATTCATGCATCGAATTACAGCTTACTTGTTGATTATCATTGGATTAAGGTATTATATTCGCTATCGGACAGCCCATGTTTCTCCCTGGTATGATCGAATTCACACCTTGTGGATAATCTTGTTGATAATTCAGGTTACCTTGGGTATTCTGACACTTCTTGGTTTTCAGAGAGGAATGCCGGTGGCACTTGGCTCGGCCCATCAGATGGTGGCTTTGTTATTGGTCTCTACCCTGGTGGTGCAATGGACGTGGATAATGGAAGCGAGGAGGAGCCCACGATCCGTTCAAGTCGATGAGGTTGGCTCCGTTGGTCAAGACACTATGAGATAATCTGTTAATTTTACACGTCGTTAATACACACATGAATGCAGAATACGGTTGTACAGGAGAGTAAGTACAAATATGTCGAGAGTGGTGGCAGTGGTGATGTGTTACTGTTGTTGCATGGCCTGTTTGGAGCCTTGAGCAATTTTGAATCCATCATGTCCAATTTTTCTGACCGGTACAATGTGGTCATTCCGATTCTGCCGATTTATGATCTGCCCATTCACAGGGTATCCGTGGCCGGTCTGGTGGATTATGTCGAGGAGTTCGTAGAGTATAAAGGTTATGACCAGGTCAATGTATTGGGGAACAGCTTGGGAGGTCATGTAAGTATTCTGTACAGCATACGCAGGCCTGATCGGGTGAATACCATGACGTTGACCGGTAGCAGTGGATTATTTGAAAGTGCCATGGGGGATACCTTTCCCAAGCGAGGGAATTACGAGTTTATCAAGAAGAAAACCGAAGCCACCTTTTATCGTCCTGAAGTAGCTACCAAGGAATTGGTGGATGAGGTCTATGCCGCAGTGAATGATCGGAACAAGGCTATTCGAATCATTGCCATGGCCAAGAGTGCGGTTCGCCATAATCTTGCCGACAAGTTGGATGGTGTGAAGTGTCCGACATTATTGATCTGGGGAAAGCAGGACACTATTACTCCTGATTTTGTTGCGGATCGTTTTCATGAATTGATTGCCAATACCGAATTGCATTTCATTGATGAATGTGGTCATGCACCGATGATGGAGATGCCGGATCAGTTCAATCCTATCCTGATCGACTTTCTGGATCGGCATCCCATCCACTCTGATAATCATTAGGGCAAGCCATTTCCTTACTGGATGATTCTTTCGGTTATTCAGCCCAGTGATATGGTTGAACAGCAGGTGGTGTTCCACGTGGAACATGTTTGGTCTACCCCATCAGATATTCCCTGAATTGCGGATAAGTCGGTTCCATGGATATCCAGGAGCCAGGAAGCTGTTGGACCCGCTTCAAGTGAGGAGCTGGTTCAGTTGAGAATCCGAGGGCTCTGACCATGATCTCTTCGAATTTGGACGGATGAGCGGTAGACATGACCAATCGGGAGGACCGATTTCTTGAGCCTTCAAAGTGATGCATTCCTGCCCATCCTGTTGCCGTATGTGGGTCTAGGAGATACTGATACTGCTGATAAGTATCCTGAATGGAATGGATGATCTCTTCGTCATGGACCACATGGCCTTCCATTCGTTCTTTTACATGGTTCCACGTGGAACCTCCAAGAATCTTCATTCGGACAAAGTTGCTTGGATCGCCAACATCCATGGCATTGGCCAGGGTTCTGATGGATCGCTTTGGTTGATAATGACCAGTGCTCAGATAGGTGGGAAGAACATCATTTGCATTGGAACAGACGATCCATCGATCCACTGGCAGCCCCAGTTGTTCCGCTACCATGCCTGCACTGATGTTGCCAGCGTTGCCACATGGTACAGCGATCGTCGTGGTTTGACTTTCTGTTGACAGTTGACGGTATGCCTCAGAATAGTAGATCGATTGTGGCAGCCATCGACCGATGTTGATACTATTTGCACTGCTCAGACGGGTATGGTTGGTCACCACAGGATCTGAGAAAGCAGTTTTGACCAATCGTTGGCAATCGTCAAATGAACCATTGATGCGAAGAGCGTGGATATTATCACCCCAGGTCGTCAGCTGTTTTTCCTGTACGGCGGATACCCCGCCAAGTGGATACAGGATGGAAACACGGATCCCTTCCTGGCCATGAAATGCCGCTGCGACTGCACCACCGGTATCACCAGAGGTAGCGACCAGTATGTGCAATTCCATATCCTCATATTCCTGGTAGGCTCGTAACAACTCTGCCATGAATCTCGCACCGACATCCTTGAAGGCATGCGTCGGACCATGAAAGAGCTCCACCAAATGAACATCACCTAACCTGACCAGGCGTATCGGAATCTGACATACCTTCTGGATGATCCCATACAAGCTCTCTCTGGAAAGACCCTCGCCGAAAAATGGATGCATCATCTCTAAGGCCAATTCTTCATAACTCCGTGCACGGATCGATGACCAGAAAGAGGAGGGTAGTGGAGAGATCTGTACCGGCATGTATAAACCACCATCAGGGGCCAGTCCCAGCCGGACAGCCTCACGTGCCGAAACCTGGTGGGTTGGATCCGAGGTCGAATAGAACTTCACGACCCTTAATATTTGATGGCCCCTTCATGATTGATCCCGCTGATATAGAGATCATGCTCCATGCGATGCTGAATCATGACACGGCGCATGGCCTCCCCGCACTCTTCGGCGATCAGGCTATTGTCGCACAGGGCGAACATACTCGGTCCCGAACCGGAGATCAGACATCCCAGAGCACCGGCAGAAATCGCGGCTTCGCGGATCTCTTGGTAATGGGGGATGGATGCCATCCGCTGTGGCTCAATCACCACATCCTGAAGAGATCGACTGATCAGGGCAAAGTCGGATTGATACAATCCCTGGATCAATCCACCCAGATTCCCGGTTTGAGTGACCATATCCGACAAGGCTACCGATGGCGAAAGCTGTTGGCGGGAGGTCGATGTAGCAATTTCAATGTGAGGATGCAAGATGGCCAGATAGATCCCCCTGGGCGATGGCAATCGATGGACATCCAATGAGGGATTGTCCCGGATCAGGATGATCCCACCGAGGAGCGAAGGCGCCACATTGTCCGCATGCCAGGCTTGACTGGCCATCTGTTCCCCTTGCATGGCGAAGGGCAACAGATCACGTTTTTCCAACGGACGGCGCAACAGCTCATTCACCGCAACGACACCGGCTACCGCACTGGCAGCACTGGATCCCAGTCCACTGGCAAAGGGCATGTGCTTGTGAATTTCAAATTCGATGCCGCGTTGTTCTTCACCAAGGTGAGTGAGTAACGCCCGGGCAGCTACTGTGGCCGTGTTTTTCTCAGGGTCATGTGGCAAAAGCCCCTTGTCTCCGGTGATCCGGGTGATCCGGATTCCCGGCTGATCCACCAATCGAGCAATCACCTCGTCGCCCGGACGCTCCAGCGCCAAACCAAGGATATCAAATCCGCATCCCAGGTTGGATACAGATGCAGGTGCAAATACTTTGATTCCGGGCGTCGACATGATGATTGCATTTGGCCAGGTGATGAAATGATCTCTGCAAAGATACCACCCGCTCCAACGTCCGGACCAGCATCCGTCCATCCATGGTTACATAGCTCAACCGTCAATCGAAATGACCAGTGGGTAAATGACCCCATGTGATGTTCAACTCGGATTCCAAAATGGTATTTATTCCTGTAATGTTTTGAATATCAGGATCTTAATCTTATAAATACTGCGGTATCATGATAGGTATCGCGCCAATCTCCAACTTTGACCAAACCAACCCACCACAAGAGTCACCTGCCTGACATTGACCTGTGTTCGTGGCGGAAATAATCCGTGAAGAGATCCACAGTTCTTTTTGTAGGAGTCCACTATGAAGAAGAAGAAGAACATAGCCTATCCCGCTTCATCGGAGGTGTCGCCTCTTTTTCAGAATATGTCCTGCTTTTGTCATATGTTTTCTCTTGAGTAGAGACATATCGAAATCAATACAATGGTCGCAGGAATATTCCTGACAATGGCGATGCTATTGACCAAGTAATGCAGCTACTGCGACCAATTCTCTTCCATCCCAGGGATACCATTCCATGGCCAGGGATAGGAGTATACTAGCTGCTCCCTTGTGATGATGGCAAGCAGGATCACAACACCAGGTCGGATATGATCCGCCAAGGTCGATGGACGATCCACCAGGCTGGAAAGTGACGATACATGATGCTATGAACGGAAGGTTAAGTTTCCGGATTTATCCATCACTGTTGCCATTTTCTAGCCCAGCAAATGGTCTCTCCTATGGATCAACCTCTATCTTTGCCGGATGCAATTGGAAGACAAAGTCATGGAGGCCTTGAAGGAGGCCATGAAACAAAAGGATCAGGCAGCACTGCGAACCCTGAGAGCGATTAAATCTGCAATCCTCCTGTTCAAGACCAGTGGTACCGGCGAAACCCTGGATACTGCTGCGGAGATCAAGCTTCTTCAGAAGATGGTCAAACAACGTAAGGAATCAGCAACCATTTTTCATGAGCAGAATCGCCTGGATCTGGCTGCAACAGAGGAGGAAGAGATCGCCATACTGGAAACATTCCTGCCCAAACCGTTATCTGAAGCGGAGTTGACGCAGATGATCTCCGAGATCATCAAGCAGACCGGCGCATCGTCGATGAAGGATATGGGTAAGGTCATGGGACTGGCCAACCAGCAAGTGGCCGGTCGGGCGGAAGGCAAAGTGGTCTCGGATATCGTGAAACAATTACTGACCCCATGAAGCCATCTGGCGATCAGCGACCCATCCTCTTTGCCGCATTGAACTGGGGTATGGGTCATGCATCGCGCAGTGTGCCATTGATCCGGGAGTTGCAACGTCGGCAGATTCCCCTGATCCTGGGATCAGATGGTGTTGCCGCCGAACTGTTGCGGGCAGAATTTCCAGATCTGGATATCCGGGAATTGCCGTCCTACAAGGTCACCTATCCTTCCCGCAATATCTATATCAACGTTCTCAAATCTGTCTGGACGATTTTGCTGGCCATTCTGGCAGAGCGTCGATGGGTCCGTTCCATTCACAGGCAGACCCCCTTACGCGCGGTGATCAGCGACAATCGATACGGACTTCGGCTGTCCGGCATCCCGAGCATCTTGATCACCCATCAACTGCATTTCAATGGGCCCTGGGCCTGGGCCAATCGGATCGGGGAATGGTCCGTACGATGGTGGGCCCGCCGATTTACGGAGATCTGGGTGCCCGACTGGGCAGGGAATATGTCACTGAGTGGTGGAATGGCGACCTGGCGGTATACCTCGCCTCCTGTTTATTATCTCGGTCCGTTGTCTCGTTTTCCCCTCCATCAGCATGGTGTGATCCAACCGGAAAACGATATCATTGCCATTCTCTCCGGCCCTGAGCCACAACGAACCAGTTTTGAACAGATCCTGCGTGACCAGCTCAATGCATTGGAAGGCCGTCATCTCATGGTCAGGGGTACCCGGGATGCCGTACCCGCTCATTGGCCGGAAGCCTCTTTTGAGGTCATGGATCTCCTTCCAGCAGAGGCACTGAATGAACTGGTTTCCCGCTCCACTATGCAGATCAGCCGATCGGGATACTCCACTGTGATGGACCTGGCGTACTCGGGAATACCTGCGTTGATGATACCCACTCCGGGACAGATCGAACAGGAATACCTGGCTGTCTACCTCCTGGGAAAAGGACCCTGGTGTTTTCAAAACCAGGATGATCTCGATATCCGGCAAGCCTGGACCACGAGAAATCAATGGGCCCTCGACCAGCCCAATCGCCCGTCCGGACAGGAGGCCAGCCAGGCGGTAGACTCGTTTTTACAACGATTGGATACCCTTTAGGTGATCAGATGTTTTCCTCCAGCGCCGCTGCCTTGACCGCCTTGGCTACTTTCCAGGCCACCTCTTCATTCAGGGTTGCCGGAATGATCATGTCTTTGGTGGGTTCCCGGATGAATTCGGCGATCGCATAGGCAGCGACCAGTTTCATCCTTGCCGATATCCGTTTCGCCTTGGCATCCAGTGCCCCGCGGAAGATACCGGGGAAGCCCAATGCGTTGTTGACCTGGTTCGGCAAGTCGCTTCGGCCGGTGGCTACCACCGCTGCTCCGGCAGCATAGGCCTTGTCGGGCATGATCTCCGGTGTCGGATTGGCCAGGGCAAAGATGATGGGATCCTTGGCCATGGACCGGATGTCCTCCTCTTCCAACAGGTTGCCGACACTGACACCGATGAAGACATCCGCATCTTTGAGCGCATCCCGCAGATCACCCTTCAGGTTTACCCGGTTGGTATACCGCAGAATATCCAGCTTCGCCTCATTCAGATCCTCCCGATCCCGATGAATGATCCCCTTGGTATCACAGATGACCAGTTGCTTGACAGGAGTACATACCTCTGTGCTGTAATCATCGGCACATTTCAGCATCTTGGCAATGGCGATCCCGGCAGCACCGGCCCCATTGATCACGATCTTCAGCTCGGAAAGTGGCTTGTTCACCAGCCTGGCGGCATTGATCAGTCCCGCCAGGGTCACGATGGCTGTCCCGTGCTGATCATCGTGGAACACCGGGATCCCGATATCCTGGAGCCGTTCCTCAATATAGAAGCTTTGGGGCGCGGCGATGTCTTCCAGATTGATCCCCCCAAAGACAGGCGCGATCCGTTTGACCGTCTCGATGATCTCATCCGGATCCTGGGTATCCAGACAGATCGGGAAGGCATCGATGGCCGCGAATCGCTTGAATAACATGGCCTTGCCTTCCATGACCGGTATGGCTGCCAATGGACCGATATTCCCGAGGCCCAAGACGGCTGAACCATCACTGACAATGGCCACCGTGTTGCATTTCATCGTGTATTCGTAGGCGAGCTCCGGATTCTTTTCGATGGCCTGACATGGAGCTGCTACACCCGGCGAATAGACGAGTGACAGGTCATGGGAGTCCCGAAGATCGATCTTGGCATTAACACGGATCTTGCCGCGCAGCTGCTTATGCAGGATGAGGGATTCATCGTAGATATCCATGGAAGGTGTTGGTTGAACAGGCGGTGAAGATAGGATTTTCCACCGGGCCACCAGTCGAACGACATGTCGCAAATTTGCCACCCTTTGCCTGATCCTTTCACCACGTAAAAGTGGTATGTTTAGATCAGGATCGATGACGAATTCTATAACGCAATAACAATTGATAATGAGTAAGTTATATATTTTATGCTGTTTACTGTTTGCCTTTTCAGGACATGCGCAGGAGAGCGAGGACTGGACGAAGGACATCACACCAAAACATTCCCGCATCAGTGGCACAAATGCCTATTTCATTCTGGATATACCAGGTTGGGCCCCACTACCGGCCAACCCCAATCTCCTTGTCAATGAGGAGAAAAAGGCTTACATGTTCATCGAGCAAAAGAAGGCATCACTTGAAGAATATGAATCCGATTGGATACCGATCTTACTCGGGGATATGAAGCCACTGTTGACGCGACAGATCCGCTTCAAGGATGAAAAAGGGAAATTGATCAAAACAATTCTGGAATCGGACAGAGGAGAAGAAGTGCTTTGGCTGGCATACATCGGCAATCAGGACAGGATGCTGGATATCAAGGCGGCCTACGCGAGTGATAAGGATGATTTACTCGAGGCTGAACTGTTGACACTTATCCGTTCCCTGTTCATCGATGAGCAGGTGATCATTGGCCCCTTCGAAACTGTTCCCTTTATTGCTGATGTTGAACGGCATGGGTTTGTGGAAGAAGCATCCTACATGCCCAACAGTTTGATGATCACCAATCCGGAAACAATGGAGAGCCTTTGGATGGTGCTGACCGAACAGACGGAAACAAGGGAGGAAATTCTCCAGATGGATCGGGAGTACCTGACTGAGCAGGAGGCGGAGATAATCTTCGAGGAATCATGGACGGATCCCGAGCCGACCGATTTCAAGGTGTACAACACTTCCTTGAACAATGAAGGCATCAGTACATTCAGCGCGACGATCTTCATGGAGAATCAGGTGATCACTGTGTCGATCAATATGCCATATACTCCGGCCAATGAACAGATGTTCAGGGAGATCCTCTCCTCGGTTCGACTCAAGTGAACAGTTCGGATCCGCGCATCCTTTCATGGATCGGACTGTCTAGAGTTCAGACAAGGAGTTCACGACATTCATGGCCCTGGCCAGACCAATGGAGCAGAACTGTTTGACCGCTTCAGCGGACTGGTGGAGCAAGCCGGGAAGTACCTTACGTTCCTCATCCGACCATTCTCCCAGTACATAATTGACCTGACGACCTTTGGAGAATTCATTTCCGATGCCGATCCGCAACCGGGGATAGTCATTTCGACCCAGCACTTCCTGGATGTTCCTGAGTCCGTTGTGGCCTCCGTCCGAACCTTTTCCCCGCATACGCAACTTGCCCAGGGGCAGATTCAGGTCGTCCAGCAGCACCAGGACATGATCGATGGAAATGTTCTCCTTGGTCATCCAGTAACGAATGGCCTTTCCACTCAGGTTCATGTAGGTTGTCGGCTTGATCAGGATGAGGGTCCTGCCCTTGAATTTCATGCGGGCCACATGGGCCTGGCTCTCCAGACTGAAGGTCACTCCGGCCTCACGGGCCAGGTGATCCACGACATCAAAACCGATGTTGTGACGAGTGCCGTCATAATCAGAACCGATATTGCCCAGGCCGGCGATCAAATACTTCATAACAGCTGTACAATCAATAACCGATAAGAATAGTTCGGATCATGGCGTTCGATCCATGTAGATGCCTGGCCCATGCATGCGCATTTGCCGAAGTACCCATGCCTGTCGACGTCGTACATAAGGACCGGGCCGGGAAACGGAGTACTTCCTTGGATTGGGCAGGACGGATGCCAGCAGCGCGCACTGCTCTTTGGTGATCTTGTTGGCCGGTTTTCGGAAATAATGCTGGGCCGCAGCTTCCGCGCCATAGATTCCGGGTCCAAACTCCACGATGTTCAGATAGACGGTCATGATCCGCCGCTTGGTCCAGAACAGTTCGATCAGTCCGGTAAAATAAAGCTCCAGACCTTTTCGTATCCAGCTTCTCCCGGGCCAGAGAAACAGATTTTTGGCTGTTTGCTGGCTGATGGTGCTGGCTCCTCGGGTGCGTTTGGAGCGTTTGTTGTGTTCGATGGCTTTCTGGATCGCCCCAAAGTCAAAACCCCAATGCAGGAGAAAGTTCTGATCTTCAGCACAGATCACAGCGGGCGCCAGATGTCGGCTGATCTCATCCAATGGAACCCAATCTTTTTTCAGGACAGCCTTTTCACCATCCGACCATTGTTCTACGCTGCGGATCACCATTAATGGTGTGATCGGTACAGGTAGTACAGCAAATGCAAGCGTGGAGAGGATACTGCTGACCAGAAAGGCCCCACCACTCCAGATCAGGATGATCAGGGCTTGTTTCCAGCGAGGTTTATCGCGCAACTGTTGACAAAATGAATGCCACAGGCCACCGGGCAATTGCCGGATCCGGGTAAGCATCATTGGGAAGGAGTCGCTGGACATCATCAGAAGAACCGGAAATCACTGGGAACCTGATCTGCAGCGAGGCTTTCGACCAACGTTCCTGTCTCGTCAAAGATATCGATCGTCCCCTTCTGCTGGAAATCGATGGGATTGGCCATCCAGATACGGCCATCCCGGGGATCGATCCGATATCCATAATAGCTGAACCCCGCAATCCAGGGCGCCGTCGGAAGAGAAACCGCATCAACGGGCATTCGGTACAGACCACCGTTCAGGTAATAGACCATGTTATCAATGACCTGCAATTTACCGGGGAACTCGCTCTGGCTGAATACCCAGGACCGATCCGTTGCACCGGTGGCCAGGTCGACCACATGAATGGAGGCGGGGATATCCACAAAATTGCCTGTACACAGGACCCAAAGTCGCTCTTGACCGTCAATGGCCAGATGGTAGGCACCGAAACCTACGGGAAGGCTGTCCACCACGGACCGAGTGTTGGGGTCGATCCGGTAGACCCGATCATGATCAGAAGCGGCAACAAGGACATCGTCTTGGTAAGGGATCATTTCTTCCGACCAGTGGCCCAGATCAATGGAATCCACGACCACCAGGGGATCGAGATCGGCGATCAGCAGCCAGGGCGAGAAGATCGTACTGATCAATGCCTCTCCGGCTCCGGTGGGCAGGAGATATCGGGGAGCGTGATGAACCCGCAACTGTTGCTGCAAGGCAATGGTCCGTAGGTCGATCTGTTCGATCGTCCGGGAATTGTTCAACACCAGGTACCCGGTTTGACCATCGATGGACATGCTTTGGAGGACATCTCCCAGTGGTCTGTCATTGACCTCAGCAAACAATCGGGTATGCATCATCGACTCGCCATCGCGGACATATCCCAGCGAGGCATTCCCTTGATTGAATGCCCCTTCATGGAGGACAAAAACCCCTTTTCCCTGTTCGATCTGGATAGTGGAATCCGGAGCAGGATCTTCCTTTTCACAACTGGTCAGAAGGAAGGACAGGCCTGCGAATAGAAACAGAAGATAGCGATGCATACGTGACGAGTTAGAGGAATTTGGCGATCGGGAGGGCCAGGAAAGGCATGATCATGCCCAGGACATATCCCCAGTACACTTCCCAGGGTCGATGAACACCCAGGATCAGGCGGGATGTTCCGGTCGCACCGGCGATGATCACAGAGATAAAGACCATCGTCAGCAGGCTGATCTGCAGGGTCCCCAGTTCGGCTAGATTCAAGGAGATCCGGGCATAAGGATAATGGAGATGAAGAATGATGAAGATGGCGGTCATCCCGGCCGAACCGATCGCATGCAGGCTGATCTTGAATTGGACATTGACCACAAAAGCGACAAAGATGGAAAGCGTACAACCCAGGCTAATGGCTGCGAAAATGGGTGGGATGTCCGTGTTTTCCAGCAGATTCTTTGTCATCCAACTGTACAACACACCTGCTGCGATGTAAGGGCCTACCCGTTGCATGCGCTCCTGGAGTTGCAGATCATCCGCCAGCTGCAGGCGGACCATGAGGAAGGTTGCCAGGGCTGGAAGAAGGAAGGTGGTACTGAAGACGATCAGGATCAGATCCATCTTTTCCGTCATTCGACTCACACCGAACACATACGGATTGGCACTGAGCAGAAACACCAGGGTATAGGTGAGGACACTCAGTGGATGGAAGATCACGGATACCGCGTGGGCCAAAAAATGACGTGGCAACATGATACAAAAGTAGGTCAATGCGCACGTACCCTGTTATCTTGTTGCAGAACAACCGAATATTCGCAGAAAACAGGGATTCCCTGTAACTTTCGCACTTCTCTCTGGTCATTGCCTATGGATGTCAAAGACTTTCAACGGCTCTTTTTGCCGCTTCGCCATAAACTGTACCGCTTCGCGTTGAAGTTTGTACAGGATCAGATGGCAGCGGAAGATATCGTACAGGAGGTTTTCCTACGAGTCTGGAACAAAGGGCAGGAAATGGTTGAACTGGATCATCCAGAAGCCTATTGTATGACCATGACGCGCAATCTTTCGTTAAACTACCTGAAAGCCAAGAGCCGGCAAAATGTCGGTCTTGACTCGGTGGGTCAACAAGCAGGCACGCATGTTGCAGCAGATCGGATGATGGAGATCAATGAACGGATCGTGGAACTGAAAGCCCATATCCGTACCCTGTCCGAACGACAGCAACTGGTATTACATCTGAGGGAAGTCGAAGAACTGACGTACGACGAAATCTCAACTGCGCTGGATATTTCCCTGGCAATGGTCAAGTCCGAGCTTTTTCGGGCCAGACAGAATCTCAAAAAGAAAATGGAGCGCCATGGGTGAAATGGATAATCAGAAGATCAGGGATCTGCTCCAAAGATATTTTGAAGCGGAAACCGATGTGGCCGAAGAGCGCCAATTGAAGACATACTTCAAACGAGATCAAATCGAACCCGAATTCGAAGTTTATCGCGACCTGTTCGTTCTTTCAGAATCCGACAGACAGATCGAGATCTCACCCGATTTTGAAGCCCGGGTTTTATCGGGCATCAAGCCAGCTCCGGTGGTTCGATTGTCTGTTCGTCGGTTTCTGGCAGTGGCCGCCTCCATTACCGTCCTGGTCCTGGCTGGCTGGTGGATATGGCAGCAGAACAAGCCATCCTCCCAGGCCAATATGGCCATGGAAGATACATTCGAAGATCCGGAAGAGGCCTATCGACAAGTGACTGCTGCCCTGGCGTTGATGTCCTCCACGATGGAAAAAGGCCAGCAAATGACCATTCAGTCTGTTGCACCGGCCCAGGAATTGAACGTGATCCAAATGAATTAAACACATAAAAATATTTTCAACATGAAATGGTTCTTCTCCCTCGGATTCGCGTTGTTGTTCTTCTCTGCTTTTGCCCAGGAAGACGCGATCGCCAAGCATTTTGATTCCTACATCCAGGACTCCCGTTTCAAAACGGTCTATGTCAGTCCGAAGATGTTCGATGTGATCGCTACCAGTGATATCGAAGAGATGGATCCGGAAGTGCGTTCCCTGATCAAGAATCTGCGAGGACTGCGGGTCATCCAGATGGAAGGCCAGTCCGGTGTCACCATGTATAAGGAAGCCGGCCAGAAACTGACGGCAGCCAAGTATGACGAGTTGATGACCCTGAAGGAAAACGGGGAGCAGATCCGATTCTATACCCTGGGTCCTGGTAAGAAGGTTCAGGAACTCCTGTTGATGGTGGCCGGCCCCAAGCGGTTTCTGATGCTGACTATGGTTGGCGACATCGACCTGAATGCGGTCGCCAAATTGTCCAAGAGCCTCAATCTCCAGGGCGCGGATTATCTGGATAAGGTCAAATCAAGATAGATCTGGCCAGAAAGGGAGAAAAAAAGCCGCAGCGATTCAATCGCTGCGGCTTTTTTGTTTGGAAGTTTTCGGTTGACCAGCTATGTGCCTATCGAAGGACCATTTCAAAATCAACCCGACGATTGGTGGCCTTGCCGCTTTCAGTGGTATTATCCGCGATCGGTCGGCTCTCTCCAAAGCCATCGTGTGTCATACGAGATGCCAAAACACCCTTGCTCACCAGATAGTCATAACAGGTTTTTGCCCGTTCCTTGGACAGTTTCAGATTGGCATCTTCTTTTCCATCACTGTCGGTATGACCCTCGATCTTCAGGTTGTAGGCAGGATACTTCTTCATCAATCCGGCGATCTCATCCAAAATTGGAATAGATACGGTGCGCAGTCGTGACTGATTGGTCCTGAACTGTACATTCTTGATGGCAAAAGCGATCTTCTCCAGGTCAGCTTTCTCGATCTGCGGACAACCCTGATTGCCAACAGGCCCTTTCACGGTGGGACACTTGTCATTTCGGTCAGCGACACCATCCCCGTCACCATCCGGACAACCGGCCAGACTGGATAGACCCTTGTCATCGGGGCATTGGTCATCCTTGTCGGCAACACCGTCACCATCCCGATCCGGGCATCCTTTCAGGCTGGCCAGGCCAGCAGCATTGGGGCAGGCATCATCCTTGTCGGCAATGCCATCTCCGTCACTGTCCGGGCAACCGTTCAGGGAAGCCAGTCCACGGATGGTGGGGCACTCATCCTCACTGTCCACAATTCCATCGCCATCCGTATCCGGACAACCCATGAACTCAGCTGTTCCTGCCTCGTTGGGGCACTTGTCATCTTTGTCAGCAATGCCATCCTGATCGGTATCCGGGCATCCGGCCAGGCTGGCAATCCCGGCGACCATTGGACAGGCATCTTCCTGGTCGGCAATACCATCGTTGTCGGCATCCGGACATCCGGCCAGTTCGGTCTTGCCGGGGATTTCCGGGCAGGCATCTTCGCGATCGACGATGCCATCACCGTCACTATCCTTTTCGCTGAACCTGTATGAAAGGCCAAGGCTCAGCGTGGAGAGCCAGTCATTGTCCTCCGGATCACGCGAATCACTGGTAGATTCCAGATAATCCGCATAAGTCGGGATTAAGAGGGCTTCCAGTCCCAGAGTCCAACGATCATTCAAATAGAACTTTAATCCACCACCGAACGGGGTGATGAAATTGACCTTGGAAAAATCCTGATCGATCTCCTTTGGGGTAAACGTGGCTCCCGTTGTACTTTCCAGATTGATGGTTGGATCAAAAAACAAACCACCCAACCCGGCTGTGAGATACGGAGAGACCGGTCGCTTGAGCTTGATGGCATAGGTAATGGCATTGCCATCCTCGTCAAAGAAGGTCTGACCACCTTTTTTCAGGTCCTCATAACTCAACCGATTACCTGCCTGATCGTAGAGCCGGAGGTTGCGGCGTTCCCGACCGAGTAGATTCAACTCGATCATCCCTTCTAAGGCAAAGAAGGTGGTTTTGAAATCTACCAATGGGTTAAAGTCTAATCGCTCGTCGAAATTTCGATCGTCACCGGATACCTGCCCAAAGGCACCCTGGGCTCGCAAACCCCAGTTGTTGTTGAGGTTATAGCGATAAAATATGCTGGCCCCGAAGTCTGTCTCGGGTACATAAGGCAACGTATTCGGGTTGATATCTCCTTGATAATTCCACCCGTTCAGGGTAACCCCCAATTCTGAGCTTTGAGACAGAAGAAACAAGGGAACCATCACGCAAAAAACAGTAAACAGGTTTTTCATTGGACATGATTTTTGTCACTACAAATGTAGGTGGTATATTAGTATTTGTCTACACAATTCAATTCGGAGCAAAAAAACACTAATAATATGATATTCATTTAAATGAATATGAATGATAAAACATATGCATACTGAAAATATCTCTGTCTGCAACCTGTTTACCCATAAGGTATTCCGGACGGGAGATCAGTTATTCGTTTAGTCCGCCAGTTCCCTTCCTATATGACCACAAACGAGATTACGCGTCTTTTTGATTTTCTGACCTATGAGATGGCCAATTTCCCCCAGGAGAAAGCTTTTGGCTATCAACAGGGAGAACAATGGCAATGGTGGAGCACGGCAGATCTGGATCGGGAGTCACGTCAGCTGGCTGCCGGACTGCGCAGTCGCGGACTCCAACCCGGCGACCGCGTGGTCCTGGTGGATTACATCAACCGTCCGGAATGGGTGATTGCCGATCTGGCCTGCCAACTGGCCGGACTGGTCAGCGTACCTGTCTATCCAACCATCAGCGTCAAGGAATACACCTACATCTTCCAGGATGCCGGAGTCAAAGCGGCATTTCTGGGAGGGGGAGACCTTTACTCCAAGGTGTCACAGGCTGGAGAGCTATCCGGAATGGAACAGCTGTTTTCCTTCCAGCAGCAGGAGGGTTGTACGTATTGGCGTGAATTGCTCCAGGTAGACACCGCTGCCGTCGATGCCGAACGGGACCGGTTGCCAGCGGATCAGCTGACAACTATTATCTACACTTCTGGAACTACAGGTTTTCCCAAAGGGGTCATGCTGGATCATGCGAGTATCGTCTTCAATGTGAAGACCATCCTGCCCATGTTTCCCATCGAGACCGGGATGCGATCGCTGAGCTTCCTGCCGCTCTGCCATATCTTCGAGCGAGCAGTCTCCTATGCATATCGGTATGCCGGGGTATCCACCGCCTTCACCACGCCTGACCGACTCGGTGGTGACGATGGTGACCTGCGCCGTATCCGGCCTCATTTCTTCAGCACCGTGCCACGGTTGCTCGAGAAGGTTTATGAAAAGATCTACAATAAAGGACTGGAACTGACCGGCCTGAAGCGGGCACTGTTCTTCTGGGCCATGCGCCTGACGGAAGACTATGAATACGACAAGACATACACCGGCCTGGCAGCGGTGAAGCGACGGATAGCGGACAAGCTCATCTTTTCCAAATGGCGCGAAGCCCTGGGTGGAGAAGTTCGGGGTATCATTACAGGTGCTGCTCCCTGCCCGCGGAAAATGGCCCAGGTCTTTTCAGCGGCGGGTATCCAGATCCGCGAAGGATATGGCCTGACGGAGGCGGCACCCGGCATATGTGTCACCCGGTTTGCGCCAGGAATGTCAAAGCTCGGCACAGTAGGCCCACCCATTGATGGCGTGGAGGTGATGATCGACCTGGATGAAGCGAACTACGGACCCGGAGCCGGAGAGATCCTCAGTAAGGGTCCCAATCAGATGATGGGCTATTATAACAAGCCCGACGAGGATGAGAAGGTGTTCCGCTGGATCGACGGAGAACGCTGGCTCTGTACCGGGGATGTCGGCAAGTGGGTGGAAGGTGATAACGGTGTCAAATTCCTGAAGATCACCGATCGCAAGAAGGAATTGATGAAAACTTCCGGAGGCAAGTATGTCGCACCGGCACCGATCGAAAGCCGGCTGAAGGAGGAGTTCCTCATCGAGCAGGTCATGGTCCTGGGTGACAACCAGAAGTTTGTTTCCGCCCTGATCCTTCCGGCGGAAGAAGCCCTTCGCGAGTATTGTCGTCACAAGGAGATCGAGTGGTCCAATCTCGCTGAAATCGTCGATCATCCGGTCATACAGGACAAGTACCAACGCATACTCGACAAGGCCAACCACGAATTTGGCAAAGTGGAGCAGATCAAGAAATTCCGATTGCTTCCCGATGTATGGGAGCCAGTCAAACAGGATGGAAGTGTTTCAGAATTGACGCCGACCATGAAGCTGAAACGCAGGGTCATCATGGAAAAATACAACCAACAGATCGAGGCAATCTATCATGAATCCAGTTAACAGTGTATCATGTTGGTTAAAACGTTTTCCAGTGCGGTGTTCGGTGTCGATGCCCGAACCATTACGGTAGAGGTCAATACGGGAGGCCCGATCACATCCCACAGTAAAGTAGGCTATCACATGGTGGGCCTTCCGGACAATGCGGTTCGGGAAGGATTCCAACGCATCAGTGCGGCCATCAAGAATGTCGGCAAACGGATGCCGAATGTCCAGTTGGTCATCAACCTGGCCCCTGCGGATGTGCGAAAGGAGGGGTCTGCCTTTGATCTGCCTATCGCCCTGGGTATCCTCGCGGCTACCGGGCAGATCCCCGAGGAACAACTCGAATATCTGGTCATCCTGGGCGAACTGTCCCTGGATGGGGGCATCCGTCCGATCAAGGGCAGTCTGCCCATGGCCATCCAGGCCCGGAAGGAGAAATACCGGGGGATCATCCTGCCCAAGGCCAACGCCCGGGAGGCGGCCATCGTCAACGACCTCGATGTCTATGGGGTGGACAACCTGGAAGAAGCAGTGCGGCTGTTGGAAGGGACCAGTGACCTGAGCCCGTTGCGAGTAGATACCCGGGAGATCTTTCACGAACAGCAGGATCATTATCTGGTCGACTTTTCCGACGTCAAGGGGCAGGAGAATATCAAGAGGGCTCTCGAATTGACGGCTGCAGGCGGGCACAATGCCATATTGATCGGTCCGCCCGGGGCGGGAAAGACCATGCTGGCCCGGCGGATGTCTACCATCCTGCCACCCCTTACCTTGCATGAAGCCCTGGAGACCACCAAGATCCACTCGGTGGCCGGGGTGTTGCCGTCGGATAGCGGATTGATCACCACCCGTCCGTTTCGCAGCCCGCATCATACCATCAGCGACGTAGCCCTGGTCGGTGGAGGCTCCAACCCCCATCCGGGCGAGATCTCCCTGGCGCATAACGGCGTCTTGTTCCTGGACGAACTACCGGAGTTCAAGCGCACCGTCCTGGAAGTGATGCGCCAACCGATGGAGGAACGGCGGGTGACCATTGCCCGTGCGCGGTTCAGCGTGGATTATCCGGCCAGCTTTATGCTGATCGCATCCATGAACCCCTGTCCATGCGGGTATTACAACCATCCGGAAAAAGAGTGTGTCTGCGCTCCAGGGGTGGTCAAGCGGTATTTGACCAAGATCAGCGGTCCGTTGCTGGACCGGATCGACCTGCATGTGGAGGTGACTCCGGTGTCCTATGACCAGCTGGCCAGTATGGAGCGACCGGCTGAATCCAGCGAGGATATCCGCCAACGGGTGATGCGGGCCAGGGAGGTGCAGGCCGCACGCTTCAAGGACATGCCAGAGATCTACTGCAATGCCCAGATGCCCAGCCGGATGGTCCAGCAGGTCTGCCAGATCAACCAGGCCGGGACGACCCTGTTGAAGACGGCCATGCAACGCCTGCAGCTGTCGGCACGGGCCTACGACCGCATCCTCAAGGTGGCCCGTACAGCAGCCGACCTGGCCGGTAGCGAGGAGATCAGGGTGGAGCATCTGGCCGAAGCCATCCAGTACCGGAGCCTGGACCGCGAGGGGTGGGCTGGTTGAGCCAACGAGATCCCCCGGGGAGAGATGCATCCGATGATCAGGGAGGGTTTCACCTGAACAAGTTCTGCTGAAATCGGTTGACACGAGGCAAGATTGCCTATGACACAACCATTTGGGGTAGACATCCAGAGAAACTCCGGAACCGACGGAACTTCATCAGCGGACAATCGGGTGATGCATCAGGAGGTCGTCCTGGTCCTTCCCAATCAATTGTTCAAGGATCACCCATGTCTTGGATCGGGTGGACAGGTATTCCTTGTCGAGGAATATCTATTCTTCAGGCAGTATCGGTTTCACAAGCAGAAACTAGCCTATCACCGGGCCACCATGCAATACTACAGAGGCTATCTCGAATCATCTGGATATCGGGTCACCTATGTGGACAGCCTGGGTCCCTTGCATCATATCGATCCATTGATCGCGCATTTGTCTGCCAATGGTGTGGACAAGATCAACCTGTGCGACCCTGTGGATGACTGGATCGAACAACGACTCCAAACCGCATGTCAACGGGAAGGCATCACACTATCGATCACGGATACGCCTCTTTTCATCAATACCCGATCCGAGATCCAGGCATATTTCAGTGGTAGGAAGCGATTCTTTCAAACGGATTTTTACATCGACCAGCGAAGGAAGAGAAGGATCCTGTTGGAACCGGACAATCAACCGGCAGGGGGGAAATGGACCTATGATACGGACAACAGGAAGAAGTATCCGAAAGGGAAAGTGCCGCCGGTATTTCCAGTGATGCCTGCCAATGAATTCGATCAGGAGGCCAAGGTGTATGTTGAAACACACTTCTCATCCAATCCAGGACGAATCCAGTTGAAGTATCCTTCAACCCATGAGGAAGCGGAGGTCTGGTTCGATCAGTTTTTAACGAGTCGATTTGCCGAATTCGGGGTATACGAAGACGCCATGGTCGAAGGAGAAACGATCCTGCACCATAGTGTCTTGACCCCGATGTTGAATAGTGGGCTTCTGTTACCGGATCAGGTCATTGACCGGGCCATCACCTATGCAAAAACACATGACATCCCATTGAACAGTCTGGAAGGATTCATCCGTCAGATTCTGGGATGGCGCGAATTTATCCGGGCCGTCTATCTGCTCCGGGGGCGAGAGGAGAGGACGACCAATTTCTGGAACTTTACACATCCAATGCCGTCCGCTTTCTATACGGCAGAAACGGGTATTACCCCCCTGGATGATGTCATCAGGAAGGTCCTGGATCACGCCTACAGTCATCATATTGATCGATTGATGGTTCTTGGAAATATGATGTTGTTGACGGAGATCCATCCGGATCATGTGTATCGCTGGTTCATGGAAATGTACATCGATGCGTATGATTGGGTCATGGTACCCAATGTATATGGGATGAGTCAATTTGCGGATGGCGGAATCTTTGCGACCAAACCCTATATCTCAGGCAGCAATTATGTACTGAAGATGAGCAATTATCAGAAAGGGGAGTGGTGTGATATCTGGGATGCTCTCTTCTGGAGTTTCATGAATCGGCACAGGGATTTTTTCCTGACCAATCCGAGATTGGGCATGCTGATCAGGTCGTATGACCGGATGAGCGAGGAAAAGAAATCAGCCTTCGAGAGTACCCGCGATGTCTTTCTCGCCCGATTGGGACTGAAGGATCGAGTGTTCCATCCATAGAAATATCCTGTCCTGGGATAAGCACATTAACCTTCAGACAGCCAGGGAAATACCCCCTCTCCGACATGCTCTCCGCATTCGGCAACAACAAACCTCCGCAGGGCTTTGGTCATTTCGGCATACACGCCATTGAGATCGGAATAATATTTCCGGTCGCCAATGGCGTTGACCGGTTGGATGCCCTTCAGGCTGTTGATCAGATAAATGCCCTTGGCCACATCCAGATCCAGTCTCGTGAGCCGGCCGGATTGGGGTTTTCGTTTGGCGGGCAGCAATGCCTGGAGAAGCGCCAGGGTGGTGCCGGGTAAGGCCGCCGCATGGGAATCCGGATGGACCAGGCGGTGGCCATCCCAGAGGAGGATATTGGCGGTGGTCGCACCACTGAGAAAGCCATCCGAGGTGAGCATCAATGCGTCGTCAGCTCCCGCCTTTCTGGCTTCTCGCAAGGCCAGGATATGGTCCAGGTAGCTGATCGATTTCAGATAGCTGGCCGGACTGTCCGGATTCTTTCGAATGTCGGAGATATGCAGTGAGACAGGATGATGGGCCTGATCGGCCAGTTCAGAGAACCGGGCCAGGATAGCAGAATCACCAAAGGGAGTAGCGAGGAGTCCTCTCCCTGCTCGACCCGGCGTCACGGTGATGCGTAAGACCCCGTGTCGCCCGCTGGCTTTCCCGAACAGGTCATCGAGGATCCGCTGCGCATCCAATGGTTCGGCAGGAGGAGTGATGCCGATCTGTTGCAGCCCGGACATCAACCGATGGAGATGCGCACTGGCATTGACCGGTTTTCCATTCACCACGGCAATGGTCTCGAAGAGGGCTATCCCCAGGAGAAAGCCCTGATCATCGCCGTGGATGACCGGTTGATCTCCGGTAAGGACCTGTCCATTGACCCAGGTCCAGTCATGCGTGTCGTGATTCATCATGGAAGCGTCGGGTCAGGGTGAGGAAATTGTTCAGCAGGGTGATCCCATCCGGCGTCAGGATGGATTCGGGATGGAATTGCACCCCCCAGGTCGGATGGTCCCGATGAGCCACGGCCATATTCAATCCGTCCTTCGATCGGGCAATGGGGACCAATGGATCACAGGAAACCGATTCCTTCGGCAGGATCAGGCTGTGATAGCGTGCTGCCTCAAAGGGATGGGGCATCCCCGCAAACAGGGGATGATCGACCGTTGGAAAAATGGTTTCTGCTACTGCGTGTACCGGTACAGGAGAATGTACGACGGGTACCGAAAAAGCCGTTCCGATACACTGATGACCCAGGCACACGCCCAGGATGGGGATGGTGCCGCTCCACCGGCGGATCAGATCGACACAATACCCGGCCTCTGCCGGTGTACAGGGACCAGGGGACAGGAGTATGGCTTCCGGCAAATGGCCGGTCAGGTCTGCCAAAAGAGGGTGGTCATTCCGCACAACCTCCACCTCCCTGCCCAGGATCTGGATGGAATGGACCAGATTGTACACAAAGGAATCGTAATTGTCGACGACCAGGATCATGGCTGAAAGGCAGTGAAGATGCGGGCCGCCTTATCCAGGGATTCCTGGAATTCTTCGGCAGCATCCGAAAGATAGACAATCCCTCCGCCGGATTGGAACCAGGCCTGTTGCCGGGTCAGGAGCACCGTGCGGATAGCAATATTCGAATCCATCCGACCATCAAAGCCCCAGTAGCCCATGCTTCCGCAATATACATGGCGGGGGATCTGCTCCACTTCCTGGATGATCTCCATGGCCCGCTTCTTCGGGGCACCGGTAATACTGCCTCCCGGAAAGGCGGCGCGAATGGCATCCACCGCATGCAGGCCGGGACGAAGCCGGCCTTCGACGACGGACACCAGGTGATGAACGGAGGCATAGGATTCCAGGCCACACAGGACGGGAACCTGGACGGAACCTGGGATACAGACCTTCGACAGGTCATTGCGCAACAGGTCGACGATCATGGTATTCTCAGAGCGGTCCTTGACAGAGTTTCTCAATTCATTGGCCAGCCGGAGATCTTCCTGCACATCGCCATGCCGGGGACGAGTGCCCTTGATCGGCCGGGTCTCTACCCGCCTGTCGGCCACTTCGAGGAATCGTTCCGGCGACATGGACGCGATGGTGAAACCGGGGTATTGGAAATAGGCCCCGAAGGGAGCGGCATTGATCTGCCTGGCATGTTCGTAGAAGGACAGTGGGTCGAATCCATCCGGCAGTTCAGCCGTGAACCGTTGGGAAAAATTAGCCTGGAAGATATCCCCATCGGCGATCCAGGTCCGGATCCGTTCCACTTGACGGAGATAGGCCTCCCGGGAAAAGTTGGACTGCCAGGATAGAGCAGGGGAAGGGTTTTCACATGAGTTGTCCTTGCCATCGGGCTGAAGGTAGCCGGCCAGCCATCCGGCTCGTTGAATGGCCCTGGAGGTTCGGGCCCGGGGATCCTGTTCAGGGAATCCCGAGCTGTAGATGGTGGCGGCTTGCTGCACATGATCGAAGACAGCCACCACATCATAGAGGTCGATCCACAGATCGGGGATCTCCGGATGATCCGCAGGCAAGGTGGGGAGGTCCTCCACGGTGTGATTGAGCTCATACCCGAGATAGCCGACTGCCCCGCCCCGGAACGGCGGTCCTGTCGGGTCGGCTGGAAAGGAAAAGGCATCCAGGGTTGTCTTGAGGGCCGACCAGGGATCCATTTCCAACAGAACCTCATCACGGTACACCTGACCCTCCCGGACGATCAGAGTGGAGAAAGGATCGGCCATGAGGAAAGAGTACCGGCCCAGGGAGGTCTCCCTCTGCGCACTGTCCAGGAACCGCAACCCGGGTAAATGGCGGAGTTGGCGGAGGATGTTGCCCGGATCCCGATAGGCGATTGGTTGGCTGAATAGAGGCGAGGCGGTGTTCACAAGAGGGTTTGACCGCCCGAAAATAATGGAGTTCTCGGGTAAGCGCGAGTTAGCCTCGGGATATGGGGTCCTGAATCTGGGGAATCCCGTACATTTAGGGGGATGTCCGACATCCAGGCCCAGACCGATCTGCAGCGCCAAGTTGAAGAACTGGAGCGCGAACTGAACCTCAAGCAGCTTCAGATCAATCGTCTGTTGAACATCACCCAGGCGATCAACAACAATATCAAGTTTGACGATCTGTTCCGGATGTACCAGTCCTTTCTCAACTGGGAAATGGGCATCACCCGCATGGCGCTTTATGTCAAGAACAAGGAGGAGACAGATTGGGTCTGTCCGGCCTATCTCGGCTTGCAACCCCAGTTCATCGAGCGATACGGGGCCATCGGCTATCTGCTGGAAGGCTTTTCCAGACTGACCAAGCTCAAGCATTCCGAGCATCCCTTCCTGAGGGAATTCGACCTGGTCATACCGGTGATGCACAAGGACACGGCGATCGCCTATACCTTCCTGGGTCATCTCGACCAGGAGAAGGACCTGTACAGCAAGGTGCAGTTCATCACCACCATCACCAATGTCGTCGCCGTAGCCATTGAGAACAAGCGCCTGTTCAAGCGCCAGCTGGAACAGGAACGCCTGAAACGGGAGATGGAACTGGCCAGCGATATCCAGATGATGTTGGTCCCGGCTGTCCTGCCCACCAGCGACAAATTCGAACTGGCCAGTATTTACAAGCCTCAATTGGGCATTGGCGGCGATTATTTCGATTTCATCCAGCACAGCCCGGACCGGCTGAGCTTTTGCGTGGCCGATATTTCCGGCAAGGGACTGGCCGCTGCGTTGATCATGTCCAATTTCCAGGCAAACCTGCACAGTCTGCTCTTGCAGAAACTCCCTCTGGAAGAGTTGATCATTCAGCTGAACAGCGCGGTTTTCCGCATCACCAATGGATCGCGGTTTATCACCATGTTCTTCGGAGAGTACCAACCGAATGAACGTCGTCTGCGCTATGTCAATGCCGGACATGTACCCCCTCTCCTGGTGCGCGACGGGGAGATGGTGCAGCTGGAAAAAGGATGCACCATCCTGGGATGTTTCACGGAGTTGCCTGAACTGGAGGTGGGGGAGGTCGACCTGACGCCAGGTGCCATGATCCTCAGTTATACCGACGGGTTGACCGACCTGAAGAATGACAATGGCGACTTCCTGAATGAGCAATTGCTGTTTGATTACTCGCGGACGCACTACAACCTGCCGGCGGAGGAGTTCAACAATCAGTTGATGGAGCGCATGGAGCTCTTCAGAGGTCAGCAACCGTTCCCGGACGATGTCACGGTCCTGACCTGCAAATTCAGGTAATTCCTCTCATCTATAGGGGGATTAAACCTTTCCATTCCATTCTCGTCAAAGAATCAACAGGAACTTGAACGACGTGGCTGCATCCGGATCTGACCAACATCTGCTCGCCCTATTGCGTGATCCTCTTCGACGAGAGGAGGGTTTTCGACAGTTGATGGATCAGTATCAGGATCGGTTATACAGGATGATCCATCGAATGACACGTTCAGAGGATGATACGCGGGATGTCTTGCAGGAAACATTGGTCAAGGTCCTGTTGAATGCCGATCGATTCAAGGAGAACAGTTCACTGTATACCTGGCTGTATCGCATTGCGGTCAATGAGTCGATCACGTTTTTGAAGAAAAGGAACAGACAGATGACCTCGGAACTGGATCCGGCACAACATGAGCAACAGGACGCGGGAGTGGGATGGACGGATCGCGAAGTCCAGGCAGTTTTGAAAACGGCGATCGAGGCCCTGCCGGACAAGCAGCGGATCGTCTTCAATCTCCGATACTTTGAGGAGTTGGGCTATCAGCAGATGTCCGAGATTCTGGACACGTCGGTTGGGTCGTTGAAAGCCAGTTATCATCACGCTGTGAAGAAGATTGAGAACCACTTGCAAACCGTACACATATCATGAAGGAAGAGATCAGAAAGGAACTGGAAGAGATCGCACCGAAACTGGCGCGTATCCAGCGTCCGTCCGAAACGCCTGAAGTGGAGAACACGTACTTCCACCATTTGCGGATCGATGTCCTGAATGAGGTCAAGGCTCGCGAAGCAGCCCGCATCAGGCCTGTGCGCAGGGGATGGTGGACCTATCTGTCCCTGCCCAAAAAGCCGGCGCTGGTCATGATGGCAGCCAGTCTGGCACTTCTGATTGTCGCGGTTTTCTGGCTTTGGCCAACGCATGAAGAACCTGACGTCTTTGCCGGTATAGAAACGGATGAACTTTACGCGTATATCGAGGAGAACATCGATGAGTTCGAATTATCGGAACTCGTCGAGGCAGGCATCCTGTCCCAGCGGAGCCTCTTTGATGACGTCGAGACGGAGAACCTGGAGAACTATCTCCAAGAGGAGATCGAGACCCTTGATGATGAAGAATTGAATATGATCTTATAATCCAACGAAGTCCATAGACCATGAAATCACTGACATGTATGCTGATCGCCTTGTTCGGTTTCCTGCTGTTGCAGGCTCAGCCGCCAGATCGACCGGGCCGGATGGATCGCCCGGATCCCAAAATGGAAAAGCGGGTAGAATCCATGCGCATCGCCTTTATCACGAATGAACTGGAGCTCACGCCAGAGGAATCACAGGCATTCTGGCCGGTGTTCAACGAGATGAAAGCCAGGGAAAAAGCCTTGCGGGAGGAAATGCGCCCCCGCAAGCCCTTTGAGGAGATGTCTGACGAAGAAGCCGAAACCCTGTTGGACAATCAGATGAAGATGGAAGAACGGGAGGCAGCCATTCGCCGGGAATACACGGAAAAGTTCAGGAAGATCCTTCCGGCCAGCAAGGTGGTCCGTCTCCAGCAGGCAGAAGGGGAGTTCCGTCGCCGGTTGGTCAACGAGGTCAAGGAAAGGCGGCAACGCAAGGAACGACCTGCCAGAAGGGACTGATCGGCATCCGTCTGATCCATCAAACCGATCGTGGCTTCAGTGCGCTGCGATCGGTTTTTTTTGTGGGGAGTCAGACAAGATCAACACCTTTTCCGTTCTTTGAAGACATGATGCTCCACACGCAACTCCCGGATATTGCCTTACGCCCCTTGCGGGATACGGATGTGCCGAATCTGGCTCACTATGCTGACAATCCCAGGGTTTCTGATTTCCTTCGCGACGTGTTTCCGGCTCCCTATACCGAACAGGATGCCAGGAACTTTCTGGACAGCCAGCCCACTGGCGGACTCCCGCGAGACCTGGCGATAACGCATTCAGATGAGCTGATCGGGGTGATGGGGTATATTCCACAGATGGGGATCTATCGGCACAGTGCCGAATTCGGCTACTGGTTGGCCGAGCCGTTTTGGGGAAGGGGGATTGCAACCGCTGCGGCCCTGGCCTTTGTCCCATGGGTATTCGAGCGCACGCTGGTAGTACGGCTCTACGCCCATGTCTTTGCCAACAACCCGGCCTCCATTCGTGTCCTGGAGAAGGCCGGATTCCAGCAGGAAGGGATTGCCCGAAAAGGCGTGATCAAGCACGATCAGATCCTGGATGAGATCCATTTTGCACGAATTCGATCCATATGAATCCAAGGGAGTATCTGAAGGACATCCGGCAACTGTTCGCAGCACATGGAGATCCGCTGACGGCAGAGGGTCAAATGGCCTACATGCGTCACCAGTTTTCATTTTACGGATTGAAAGCCCCGGTCTGGACGGCTTTGTTTCGTGAATTCGTTCGGGAGCATGGTTATCCAGCCTATGGTGGCGACCTGGAGGAGGTCGTCCGACGAGCTTATGAGGAGGAGCACCGGGAACTGCACTATGTTGCCCTGCAGATCATCGAAAAGACCCAGAAGAACAGTGGTGCGGATCTGATCCAGCTGCTGGAAGAACTGATCCTGACCCATTCCTGGTGGGACACCGTGGACTGGATCGCCAAGCTGGTGGGGATTCACTTTCAGCGGTTCCCGGATCAGATTGCTCCGGTGACCGAACGCTGGATTGCTTCGGATTCGTTCTGGCTGCAGCGGGTAGCGATCATCTACCAGTTGCGTTACAAAGACAGGACGGATACGGATCGCCTGTTTCGGTACATCCGGCAGGTGGCCCGGTCCAGGGAATTCTTTCTCCAGAAAGCGGCAGGGTGGGCCTTGCGTCAGCATGCCAAGACCGATCCGGCCCTGGTCGCGGCATTTGTTTCGCGTGAAACGTTGCCAGCATTGACCGTACGGGAGGCCCGTAAGCAACTGGTGAAGGAAGGTTATTGAACCAGCAACCCCCTGGCCAGGGACCAGGGGGTTAGGATCATCATTTGTTCAGAGTGGTCGTATTACCTGGCATTCGTTCCCGCTTGTCCCGTTCAACCCGCCAGTTTTCCCAGCCTTTCCGGACACATTTGACTTCCCAGTCAAAGGAGAAGTTTCCCTGCCCGTCCTTGAATTCCTTCACCTTGAATCCTGTCGCCGTCTTTTCGACCACGGCGAGGCCATAGGTATCGGCAGAATGGGATGTGAGGATAACCGTCATGGTTTCCGGATTGGCCACGATGCCAAAGGATTCGCTGAACGGTACCCAGGCTTCGCCATTGGACAGGAAGGCAACCCCGCGTTCATATGCGGCAGCTTCCGGCCCTTCCAGGCTGGCATACCAGATCTCCTTGTCGGGTTTGCCGGGATAGGGCATGACAAAGGATTTGACACCGCCATTGGCGCCATCCGCAAAGAGGTAGCCATTGCCCATGGCATCGACATACATGCCGGCCTGGGCATTGTTGCTTCCGTCGGAAACCGCCACGTATCCATGATTGGGATATCCGTTCAACCAGGCCAGTCGAATGTTCTCTCCGCCGACCTGGTCCTTTAGCATCAGCCAGCCGCTTCCATCCTTGCCACTGGCCTCCAGGGCGGACCAGTTCGCGCCATTGTACAGGTTCAGATATCCGGCATCGACTCCGCTGAGTTGGGCATAGGTGCCCAGGCCATCCTCAGCAAAGAGAAGGGTACCGTTGGACAGAGAGGTATGCCTTGTGTCCTGTTGGAAGGTCAGTTCATTCCATTTGTGTTCACTGAACGCCAGGGGACTGTCACCGGGGAAAGGCTGGGCAATGAAGCTGAACGGACTCTGTTTGGTGTATCCGTTGGCGAAACCGCTGGCAACTGCCGTGAATCCGGTGGAATCGTGGGTCATAGTCACCGTCTGATCGATGACACTCCCTTCTATGGTCACACTGTTCTTGGTCATCGCTGATGTGACCCCCACTCCCTCGAAGGACAGATCTGCCGGGGTGAGCACACTATAGAATGACTGGCCGGTGTGGAAGTCCAGGGCTGTTGGCCCGAGATGAAGCGTAATGGCACTATCCGGATGCCCGACATAGACATCCTTCTGATCATAGTACAATCCGAACGGGTGGTCCTTCCAGTAGGCTGACCCTCCGGCCAGGCTGTTCAGGTCGACCTGATTGGCCTGGGAAATAGAGAGGATATTGGTTGCGGGATTCCACCCCAGCGTCTGGATCTCATTGGTGGGGTTGGCATCGGCATCCTCAAATTCATCGGTTACGGAGCCACCGGCTGAGAGCGTGATCAGATTGCCGGATTTGCTCAACACCTGGAGTTCATTATTGGGGTCGGCATCGGCATCGTCAACGTCGTCCGTAACGGAACCACCTCCGGTCAGGGAAATGATATTTCCAGACTTGGTCAGGCTCTGGAGTTCATTCATGGGATCGGGGTCGGCATCGTTGACATTGACACTTCCACCACCTTTGGACAAGGTGATCAACCCTCCTACCTGCGAGAGGGTCTGGATCTCATTGGTGGGGTCGGCATCGGCATCATCGCCGACAGGGAGGACCACGGCATTCCCGGCGCTGATCGACAATGTTTTGCTCGGGCCATCAAAGGCGAGTGCCTGGATCTCGTTGGTTGGATCAGCGTCGGCGTCATCTACGGCATCATTCAATGCAGACCCCGCCATGAGGGCATAGGGAACACTGGTCATGGGGGTTGTTCCCAGGTCGGTAAAGGTCAGACCGCCGGTAGGATCGATTTCTGTGCGAAGAAAAAACGGACCATCCGACCAGTCGATGCTGGCGATGGTGCCGATCAGGGGTGTTCCCTGGCCGACCAGAACGTTGAAGACGCCAGCGGCATTGGTGGTGGTGGCATGGCGTTCACGGAAGACCACGGTTCCATCCGGAGTGCCCTGATGGAGGGTCAATTGCAGGGATATGGCTCCGGTGACGATGGTCCCGCCATCCCGGGCGACCCCCTGATAGTTGAATTGCTGGGGAGCCTGGGCGAACAGGATGGAAGCAAAAAACAGGATGAACAGGGTGTAGAGGAGGGTACGCATGGCTTATTGTTTCAGGATGGTGAGAGAAGAGGAGGTCTGGTGCTGATGATCACTGAATCGGACGATGTAGGCGCCGGCGGGCAGGGTTCCCATCCAGATGGTTTCAGGAGCGGATTGAGGCAGGAGTTGTCTGGTGACGACCAAATGACCCTGTGGATCCAGGATCTGCAGGGTTCCAGTCCGGTGGGCGGGGTTGGACAGGAAGATCTCCTGGTCGAACGGGTTGGGGTACAGGGCGGGTAGTCCGAGGTCGAGCCATTCCTCCAGATCGGAGACCATCAGGTCACCCTGGTGGAATCCGAGATTGGCCGTCAGGGAAGACCCGGAAGGCTGCAGAGGGCCTGTTGTCCATTCACCCAGGGTGAAGGTAAGGTCGAGGAAACCACCAGTGAGCTGATCACCGCTGGCAGAAACAACATGTCGTTCGGTGGTGATCTGGGCCAGGCAGGCTGCGGGTAGCCACAGGAGGCCTGCGATGACCCAGAGTGGGTATCGGTTCATGACAGGGAGGATAAAGGGGTGAAAGAAATGGGTTCATGTTGGGATAGATAGGAAAGGCCTGCCGCCGGCAGGACAGCCCTATCGGGTCCATCAAGTTAGACGATTCTCCACCCAATGTCAAGGCCCCCTGACCCAATGTGCTTCAGCGAGGGGGAGTCAGGTGTGGTCCAGCAGCAGCCTGCGGACCTCAGGATAGGGTCCAGCTGGACCCCTCTGCCCCGTCCTTGACGACAATGCCGGCAGCCTGGAGGCCGTCGCGGATCTTGTCGGCCGTGGGCCAGTCCTTGTTGGCTCGGGCAGACTGACGGAGGTCGAGGATGAGGTCCATCAGTGATCCGATCGTCTCGGAGGCCCCTCCGGCGTCGGATTCTTCTTTCAACCCGAACACAGAGAACAGCAGATCGCCCATATCCTGTTTCAGCCGTTCGATGGTAGCAGGTTGGATCTGGTCAGGCTTGATCTGGCCCCCCTTCAGGCCGTTGATGCGAGGCACGACTTCAAAGAGCTTGGCCAGAGCCATCGGGGTATTGAAGTCGTCACACAGGTCGGCCAGTGCTCCATCCAGGGCCTGGATGATCTCGTTGTCGATCTCACTGGCCGTACTACCGGTTGTCGAAGGGAGGGAGGCGAGGGTGGACCAGGCATCCATCATTCGCTTGTAGCCCTTCTCGGCGGCCAGCAATGCCTCATCGGTGATATCCAGGGTACTGCGATAATGGGCCATCAACATGAAGAACCGAACCACCATCGGGGAGTATCCCTTGCTGATCAGGGAGCTGTCGCCGGTAAAGAGTTGTTCCGGGGAAATGGTATTACCCTCGCTCTTGGACATCTTCCGGCCATTGAGCAGGAGCATGTTGCCATGCAGCCAGTAGTTGGCCGGGGCGCATCCGCAGGCGCCGAAGTTTTGGGCGATCTCATTTTCGTGATGCGGAAACTTCAGGTCGGAACCACCTCCGTGGATATCGAAGGTCTTTCCCAGGTACTTGGTGCTCATGGCCGAGCATTCCAGATGCCAGCCGGGAAAACCTTCCCCCCAGGGAGAGGGCCATCGCATGATGTGTTCCGGATCGGCTTTCATCCAGATGGCGAAATCGGCCGGATGGTTTTTCTCGTCTTGTCGCTTGAGATCCCGGGTTTCCTGGAGCAGGTCGTCGATCACCCGGCCGGACAGGTCACCGTAGTGGCCGGTCTCCTTGGCGAAACGGGGGACATCGAAATAGACCGAACCGTTCTTCTCGTAGGCCAGCCCATTGGCCAGGATGGCCTTGACCATTTCGATTTGCTCGATGATGTGCTGGGTCGCCCGGGGTTCAATGCTCGGAGGGAGCACATTGAATACCCGCATGATGTCGTGAAAGCCGTTGGTGTACTTCTGTACGATCTCCATCGGTTCCAGTTGCTCCAGGCGGGCGCCTTTGGCGATGCGGTCTTCCCCGTCATCCAGCAGATGGCCGACATCCGTGATATTGCGGACATACCGGACCTTATACCCGAGGTATTTGAAGGTGCGGAAAATGATATCAAAACTGACGAAGGATCGGCAGTTGCCCAGGTGGACATCGTTGTATACGGTTGGTCCGCAGACATACATGCCCACATATCCGGGATGAAGGGGCTTGAAGAGTTGCTTCTCGCGGGCGAGGCTGTTATAGACAGTGAGATCCTTGGTCATGGGACAAAATTAGTGTTTCCGGTACAGGATCGGGTTCATTTTGCCAGAGCAACCCGCGCCAATACCGGATAATGATCGCTCAGGCGGACCGGAGCGACCCGGTGATCCGAAAATTGAAGGTCTGTGCTGCTCAGGATGAAATCGATCCGCAAACCGGGAATACGGCCGGCAAAAGTGGTACCAAATCCCATCCCCCCCTGTTCAAAACTGTCATGAAGACCCTGCCGGATCATTCGGTAGGTATATGACTGTGGTGTATCGTTGAAGTCACCAGCCACCAGGGTCGGATGGGGACTGTTACGGATGGCATCCGCCAGCCACAGGGCTTGTTCTTCACGCAGGCGGGTAGATGATCGAACCTTGCGTAACACCGCTCGCCAGCCCGTCCAGGTACGGGCATCATCGATCGGCGCATTCACCAGTTGGTCCGCATCCTGGCTGATTCGATTGGATTGCAGATGCACGTTGAACACCCGGATCAAGCCTAATGGCGTCGCAATATCCGCCCAGGCAACACTGTTGCCGCTGAGTTCGAAGGATTTTTTTCCCTTTTCCCTGATGGGGTACCGGCTGACCAGCAGGGAATTCTTGTGCCGGAAGAGATAGCTGTTGGAAATACCCCAATCCGGACCTCTGGGCTGATAGTTGAGGGGTACTTCCTGGAGACAGACCAGATCCGGTTGCATGTCGGGAGGGAACAGTTGAACGGACTTTTCCCGGTCGACCCTCGAACCACCTTTTGGCGACACCCGGAGTTGTTGGAGGGCATGGGTATTGAAAGTGGCGATCACCAGAGCCTGATCCGGATGGTCCGTTGAGCCAATGCGCAGGGAGATGTGCCTGTCCAGGGCCGGAAGGCTGAACAGGATCAGGATAAGGGGAAGCAGGGCCCAGGGGTGAGGAGGTCTGACCCAGTAGACCAGGAGGAGGATGAGGAGCGGAAAGAGGTAGACAAACCCGTAGGCGGCAAACAAGCTGGGCCAGAACATCCGTGGAGGGATCCAGGGCGCCAGCAGGGTCAGTCCCATCAGGCCGGAAATCAAGAGGGTGGCTAGTGGAAGGACCGTTTTCCTCACGAATCAGTACTCTGTTTTTCAAGGAAATCCCGCTCCTCAGCGGACAGGGATTCAATCCCTTTCTGTTTGATCTTCTCCAGGATATCATCCAGTTTTTTCTGCGGATTCACTTCATTCCGGGATGTCTTCTTTCGTTTGCCATTTTCCTGGACATAGACCAGCCGCGGCCCCTTTTTCTGCTGTGCCGGCTGGAACCACCCGATGATGGAAGCCATCAGGGAGTTGACCCCGGTGCTCAGGTCGATCCCTTCACGGATCAACACAATAAAGAGATACCCGAAAAAGGCTCCACCCAAATGGGCAAAATGGCCTCCTGTATTGCTGTCGTTGGCCAGACTGATGAGGTCGAGGACCACAAGGACGGCAACGATATACTTCAATCGGACTTCTCCAATGATGATGAGGTGAATGCCATAATCGGGAGCGATCATCCCGGCGGCGACCACCAGGGCCATCACCGCTCCGGAAGCACCGAGGGCGTAAACTTCCCCATGATTGCCGAACGGCAGGAACTGAGCGCTGAGGATAAAGATCAAGCCGGCAAAGATCCCACCCAGCAGATAGAGGGGCATCACCCGATGATTGCCGATCAGATCCCCCACGATACGTCCAAACCAGAACAGGAACAGCATATTCCACAGCAGGTGCCAGAAGCCTTCATGCAGGAAGATGCTGGTGATCAGGACCCAGGGATGAGTGAGGTCGAACCAGGGTTCGGATGAGAGGGTCAGGTATTTGCGGATCTGGTAGTACACAGGGTGGACGACTCCGGCATTTCCCAACCAGAGGACCAACCGGATCAGGTTGATCGTCAGAAAACCCACAATATTGACAATGACCAGGCGGGTCACCATATTGCCCATGCGGAATTCCCGGCGGACATCTTCCAGGATCGATTGGAGCATATATAAAGGTACTGTGGGGTTATTTTAAACGAAAACCTTGCCAGTAAAGGATCAGTAAAAAGCCGGAAAGCGCACCCCCCAGATGGGCAAAGTGAGCAACCCCGGATTCAAAATTGCCCAGGCCCAGGAACAGCTCCAGCGCGGCATACAGAATCACCAGCAATCCGGCCTTGATGGGAATGGGCGGGATCAGCAGGAGGATCCGCTGGTTGGGGAACAGGACCCCGAATGCGGTCAGGACGCCGAAAATCGATCCGGAAGCCCCGAGAATGGGGATATTGACCGAAGCGGCATTCCCCCCCAGATAGTTGAGGTCGATATACTTGACCAGGAAATGCAAGGCCAACGCCCCGAAACCGGTAACAAAATAGTACAGGAGAAACTTCCTGGGCCCCCAGACCATCTCAATGGGTGGTCCGAACATGTAAAGCCCGAACATATTGAAGAACAGGTGACCCATATCCGCATGCATGAACATATAGGTGACCAGCTGATAGGGCTGGAATGCCTGAGAGGTGGGATAGAATGCGGCCAGCATCAGGCGACTGTCGCCCATCCACAATGTTCCAATGAACATCAGGACATTGATGATGAGCAAATGTTTGACCACGTCGGTTATCCCCTGCATATACGGATATTGGTATGAATGTAATCAACGGGACGGGCAGACCGGAAGTTCATGATTGAAACCGTTTTGCCAGTTCGTCCAGCTCATAGGTGATGAAACAGTGTCGGCCTCCCGGACTTTTGTAGGGCATGGAGCAAGCGAACAGTCGGTCGATCAGATTCTGCATGACGGCTTCTTCCAGGGGGGTCCCTCGCCGATAGGCCGCCTGTCGGGCCAGGCTTTTGGCCAGGGCTTCCTGATTGCCGGCCTTCAGCGGATGGTCCTGCTTGTGTTGTTCCAGCAGGCGCTGGATCAGGGTCAGGGCATCCTGCCCGGGGAGAAGGTTGGCCGGCACTCCGTGGAGGATAAAGGTGTTCTGACCGAATTCCTGGAGGTCGAAGCCCAGCTGTAACAGGTCGGCCAGCAGGCTGCGGATGACCTGGCCATCCACCGGATTGAGTTCGATGGTCCGCGGGAAGAGTTCTTTCTGGATCCGGGCCGGTTGCCCCTGTAGCTGCTCGAGATATTGTTCGTACAGGATCCGTTCGTGGGCGGATTTCTGATCGATCAGGATGAATCCCGACTTGATCGGGGTCAGGATATAGGATTGATGGATCTGATAGGGCTTTGTCGGCGTCCGTTCGCCGGAATGGGTAGAAAGCTGCTCTCCTTCTGCGGGACCGCTTTTCAGGGTGACGGCCGGGGCGAGCGGGTCATCCAGTCCTAGCGAGGCATTGGGGTTTTCCGCTTCAAGGGGTTGCTGCAAGACGGTGAACAGCTCCTGCCAGTCCTTTGATGTAGCGGATCGTTGGGTCTGGTTGATGTTCGAAATGCTCTTTTCCCGCATCCCGGAAGTCGTGCCCGGCGCAAATTTGGAAGAAGCCACAGAGTGATCCGGTTCGAAATCCAAGGTGGGGACGATGTGATACTGGCCGAGTGCGTGCCGGACAGAGACCTTGACAAAATGGTAGATCAGTCGTTCATCTTCAAACTTGATCTCGTGTTTGGTCGGATGGACGTTGACATCAATTCGTTCGGGGTCGATGTCCAGGAAAAGAACATAAAGCGGGTGTTGATCATCCCCGATCAGTTCTTCAAAAGCGCTGAGGATGGCATGATGCAGGTATCCACTGCGAATAAAGCGGCGGTTGACATAGAGGTATTGCTCTCCCCGCGACTTCTTGGCGGCCTCCGGTCGGCCTACGAATCCGGAAATGAACAGCCGATCCGCATCCTCTTCGACGGGGATCATCTTTTTGTTACTGTTCGGGCCCAGGACGGCTACTACGCGCTGCCGCTGATTGGCCGGAGGAAGGTGATAGACTTCCTGATCGTTGTGGTGCAGGGCAAAATGAATGTCCGGATGGGCAATGGCTGTCCGCTGGAATTCCTCGAGGATATGCCGCATCTCCACGGAGTCGGACTTGAGAAATTTGCGTCGTGCCGGGACATTGTAGAAGAGGTTCCTGACCGAGAGGTTGGTGCCTGGCGTGGTGGCACAGTCTTCCTGTGCTTTGATGGTGGTTCCCTCGATAAGAATACGGGTGCCCAGAGTGTCTTCCTGGCGTCGGGTGCGCAATTCGACCTGGGCGACAGAAGCTATGGAGGCCAGGGCTTCACCCCTGAATCCCATCGTTCGGATGTGGAAGAGGTCATCGGCACTGCGGATCTTGGAGGTCGCATGCCGCTCAAAGCTCATTCGGGCGTCGGTCACGGACATGCCGCAACCATCATCCACAACCTGGATGAGTTGTTTTCCACCATCTTTCAGGATAAGCTGAATGCGGGTTGAACCGGCATCCAAGGCATTTTCCAGTAGTTCTTTCACCACAGATGCTGGCCGCTGTATAACCTCTCCGGCTGCGATCTGATTGGCGATGGCATCTGGAAGAAGTTTGATGATATCGCCCATGAAGGATTATTCAATAACCGCTAGAATTCGCGGCAAATGTACAGTAAGAAACCAATATGCACCGATGAGCAACAGGCCCAGAACGATGATCAGAATGCGATTTGAACGCTTGATCTGCCGTTGAGTATCCGTCCGAAATGAACCGGAGGAATCGCCGCTCCTGAACTGTCGGGAGATCCGACTTTTCATGGCATCCACCCGGGCATCTCCGCTCTTGGCAGCAGGCAGATGATCTGCCAGGAAGGACTTGTCCGGATCATAATACCGGGGCCGGTAATCAAATGGTCTGGGTTTGGGTTGCTTTCGGAACATGTCCAAAGATAACGCCTGGAGGTCAGGTTTTGTTGGTGTTTTCCCTTCATTCCTCCCACGGAAGACCAGAGGGGCCAGTGATGGAAAATCAGGTGATCATTTGAATGCTGTCAAATGGACCTCTACCCGACCCGATAACAGGATGTTCAGGGCCATGCCTTCCGGCGTCAGGGCGATGTCTTCCATTGACAAATGTAAACCCGGAGTGGAAAGCCTGATCCAGGGCCCGGCTTTGACATTATTCAGTTGCGCATTGATCTCCTCCTTGACCATATTCAGGTTGTTTTCCAGGGGGAACCGCAGTTGTTCCTCCAGGGAGGACCGGATATTTCCTTTGAATAACCATCCGGCTGAACGATGGAGTACATTGCGTGTCTGGAGGTCAAAGTCAAACTCCTCCAGCTCGATCTGGTTTTCTTCCAGATTGAACACCGGCCGCCCGCGCAAGTGCACCTGGCCTTTGTAGGCACCACCCAGCCGAACCGAGGCGATCAGGTGTGTCCCCTGACCATACAAGTCGATCCCTTCTACCGTCACCTTCTTCCCACCAGAGCTGAAGGACTGGCCGATCAACTGATCTTCGGCCAACCGTTCCGCCTGTTCGTATGGCACTTCCGTATGGATCATGATGCGCAGGCTGTCCAGGTGATTTTCGACCAGGGCGTATTCGGGAAGGGCTTCCGGCTGGAGCAATACGGGCTCACCCCCGGCTTTGACCCGGGCCAGTCCCTGGATGTGAACCGCCGAGGACAAGGATCCATGCTCTTCCTGAAAGGTCTCCAGCCCGGCCACCTGGGGTTCGAAACGAAACCAGATCTGCATGGATTCACTGATCAGGCGGGGGCGCTTGAGTGCTGTCCATAAAGGAGTGAGGAGGACGCGAAGATCCAGGGCCTGTTGGATCTCTTCGTCGATCTTGCGGGTCATTTGTTTCTGGGTGGATCGAAGGATCAGGTCCGTCAGGCCACTGATCGGTAACTGGAAGGAACCGATGCGGGCCACCGGCTTCCTGGTCCAGCGATGAGCATCCAGGGTGGTATAGGTCTGGACCGACCAGTCCGGGCGAATATTATACAGGGTACTGAGCGTGACTTCGAGCTCTCCGAATGCGGACAACGTGCTGATACCAAGGTCCTTGAAGATGGCAATGTCAAGCGGGATGGTAGACTTGATCTGCTGGCCTTTCAGGTCGAGACCCACCTTTCCGGCCAGGCTGGCATTCCAGGTCAGGCCACCCTGCTCTCCACTGACCTTTTGGAGGTCAAAGTCCTGTATGGTTTGTTGAAGCATGGACTCCAGTACATCCCGGTTCAGATGAACGGGTACATAGAGTGTAGAAACAGGTACCGAAGGTAAAGACATGGAATAAGACTGCGGTGGCGCAGGGGGTTGGACCGTCTTGCAGCCCGAGATTCCCAGGGCCACCCCGAACAGGAAAAGAAAGGTACGGTGCATAGCGGAATGTGGCCACAAAGTTGTGGAGAAAACCGGATATCCCGTTCTCTGCCATACCGAAATGGTCTGCTGGAGAATGGTTCACCTTGGAGGCACTAAAGGCCACTCCATGGATGTCAGCATATGGATTTGTGCCCTATTCGCAGCCCAATTCAGCCCTGGAGATGGGATCGTTGTTGGGGAAACAATTCCCTGAACCGACACTGGTGGGGACAAAACGGGAGATCTGTGAGTCGTACAGGCCGTCGCGAATGAACTCGAGAAGGTCTTTGCGCTCATCCTCCGTCAGGTTGAGTGGCTGGAAGAAGGTCGACAGTTTCTCGTCGGGAACATTCGGATTCTCGGATTTCGCAGCACACTTGTAGGCGATGACCTCTTCCAGTGAGGTTTTGCTGCTACCGTGAAAATAGACTGGCGCATTCTTCAGATTGTACAATTGAGGAACGCGGAAGCGAAATTGGTCACTGTCCTTGCCGGTAAACAGAGACCGGCCCATATTGCGAGCCTCCTGAGGCCCGGTACCGACGGCTTCGACACATTCGTACAGATCGGAAACACCCAGGGCATGAAAAGTATTGGATCCCAGGTTGGGCTCAAAGTGACATCTGGCGCAGTTGGCTTTGTCAAAGAAGAGGATGGCACCCCGTTTTTGGGCATCCGTCATTTCATCCATAAAGCCACGGACCCACCGCTGGAAGGGAGCCTGGGTAGTGGTCAGTGTCCGCAAATAGGCAGAGATGGCCAGGGATGCCGTGAGTTGGGTGATCCGTTCGTTTTCAGGGAACTCGGAAAAGGCCTTGTGAAAGAGATCCGTATATCCGAAAGCATCAGCCATCTCTGGAGTGATGTTCAGTCGATGGGTCTTCATGCCGACAATATTCTGCGCCTCCAGTGCCTTATACCCAGTGAAGTTGCTGGCAAAGTCGCCGGTCCAGCGATCTTCCGTACCCACATTACTTCCTTCCGAACCAAATGGTCCTGCCCACATGGTATTGGTCACCATGCAGACATTCAGTACGGATAAGGGACGAATACCCTGAACATCCAGTTCACTGACCTGATAATCATCATGCATCAACCGTTGGTCACCATGGAAGCCAAAACCCATGCCGCCGTCTGCGATCCCCTGGACCCGGCCTATGCGAAACCCGGCTTCCGGGGTATGGCAGGTGGCACAGGAATAGGTACCCAGTCCGGATGGATACTTCGGTTCAATAGCCAGACCTGTTTCAAAGAACAGGAACTTGCCGAGAGCGACCTTTTCCGGGGTGAGCGGATTTTTTGGATCTTGGGGAATTTGTGACAGGTTACTGCTCATCGGCAGTATGTAGTATTCGATAGATCCTGTCGGAGAAACTTGTTCGAGTTCCGTACGGAGGACCTCATCCAGAGGAGCGATCGTGATGACAGGGTCGTGTGTACACGACCCTAAAAACACAACAAGAAATACTGCTATATATAATAGACGACAATTCAAGTAAGTATACATGACCCAATGCTGCGTTATAATAGTTTGAACCTTAGTGCAAGTATAGATTTAAATTTCGTTAAAGTAAAGGGTTGGGAGATCATTACGAACAATGTGCTTGCAGCGATAACATGAAATTGGAAGTAATTCGAACATGTAATTTTCAACTTTTCAATCGATTAAGGCTTCAAAATCGGGATTTTTTGTGACACCAAAAATTTGCAAATTTTTCAGAAGCCTCTATTTGTCTATCTTCGAAACCCCAGATTCAACATTCGTAAACTATGCAGATCCAATTTTGCGGCGCGGCACGGGAGGTGACCGGAAGTGCACATTTACTGACATTGGACGATGGATTCAAGATCCTCCTGGATTGTGGTATGTACCAGGGCCGGAATGAGGAGATGCTCCAGTTTAATGAATCCTGGATGTTTGATCCCCAGGAGATCAATTGTGTGTTGCTCTCGCATGCGCATATTGATCACAGCGGCCGGCTGCCCAAATTGTACAAGGACGGGTTTCGCGGCTATATCTATGCAACACATGCGACCCAGTCGTTGTGTACCCTCATGTTGCTGGACAGTGCCAAGATCCAGGAGCAGGATGCCAAGTACTATCATCGCCTGCATAAAAAGAGAGGAAAAGAAAACAAGGTTCGTGAACCCCTCTACACCCAGAAGGATGTCCTGAACCTGATGCGGAACTTCGTAGGCATCCCCTACAATCAGTGGATGCGTATTCATCCCGATGTTGAGGTGCTGTATCGGGATGCAGGCCATATTCTGGGCAGTGCCAATGTGACCCTGCGCGTCAAACAGAAAAACCGGACAGTGCACATCGGGTTTACCGGGGATATTGGCCGGAAGGACAGACCCATACTGAGGGACCCGCAACCGATGCCCGAAGTGGACTACCTCATCTGTGAGAGTACCTATGGAGACAGGCTTCATGAAGAAAAACCGGATGAGAAAGATCGCTTCCTTCGCATTCTGAGGGAAACGGTAGAGAACAAGGGCAAGCTGATCATCCCGGCGTTCAGTATTGGGAAGACCCAGGAGTTGATCTATATGATGGATCAAATGGAAAATGAAGGACTCCTCCCCAGGATTCCGGTCTATGTAGATAGCCCGTTATCCACCGGGGCAACTGAGATCTATGCCCTGCATCCGGAATGTTATGATGATGAACTGAGCGAATATCTCATCGCCGATCCAAATCCTTTCGGTTTCCGCAACCTGACATTTACCCGAAGTACCCAGTCTTCCAAAGCCCTGAACAATGTCAAGGGCTCTTGTGTGATCATCAGTGCCTCCGGCATGATGAATGCTGGCCGGGTCAAGCACCATTTATATAACAATATCAGTAATGCCCGCAATACCTTCCTGATGGTTGGGTACTGCGCACCGGGAACACCCGGGTGGTATTTGCGGAATGGCGATGACAAGGTGCGCGTGTTTGGCGAATGGAAGGAGATCAATGCCCGGGTTGAAAAAATGGACTCGTTTTCCGCCCACGGGGACCGGGATGAAATGCGGGACTTCATCAGCAATCAATACCAGGGTGTCAAACAGATGTTTCTGGTTCACGGGAATTATCCGGCACAGAAAGCCTTTGCGGAAGTCCTCCAAAACGATGGGATACAGAATATCCTCATTCCTCAATTAGAAGAAACGGCAACCCTGCACGGGTTTGACTAATCTCAATCTAGACCTTATGATCACTCGAACACGTAGCCTGTTTATCGGAATTCTGCTGACGGCACTCCTCTGGAGTTGCACCCAGGATGTCCAGACGATCGCATATACCCCGGAAATCGCAGTCCCCCTGTTTTCCTCCACAACCACGATCCAGGACCTGTTCGGCGAGAACACGGATACGGCGGAGCTGGTAGTCCAGAACGGGCAGCTTACCCTGATCTATCGCGGTGACATTCTGAAACGAGATGCCACTGAACTGTTCAAGGCCATCCCCCCCTTTGGTGGCCTGATGACCGATACGACCATTACGGAACCGTTTACGCTGGAAAACGAGATCCAGTTGACCAAAGCCCGGTTTACCAAGGGGACCATCAGCGTCCAGATCAATTCAAATGTTCCGGAGGATCTCGATTTTGTCCTGGAATTCGTGCAGGTCACCAAGAATGGAGAAACCCTGAAGATCCCTGCCACCATTGATTATACCGGGTCGGTACCGATCTTCCTGAATTTGCCGCCTACAGATATTGCCGGATATGATATTGCCCTGGCCAGCCAGGACATCACCGTTCGGTACTCTGCCACGAAAAAGTCAGATGGCACTCCGGTCATTCTGCCGGCCGTCATCTTTGCCGTTTCCGGGGTGGAGTTCTCCTATCTGGAAGGGTACTTTGGATACGAGATCTTTGATATCCGAAGGGATACGATCTCCATGGATATTTTCGACAACCTTCTTCAGGGCAACCTGGAGTTTGCCGAACCCAAGGTCATCCTGTTTGTCGATAATGCCTTTGGTTTTCCAGTGCGGTCGGATGTCAATGTCCTGCGCGTCTCCAAGGGGAACACGATGCTCGAGGTCGAGAGCATGCTCCTGGATGCAGGCGTCGACTTCCTCTATCCCACTCTTTCAGAAGTGGGTCAGGAAAAACGCACCGAGGTGGTCTTCGACAAGGATAATTCCAATTTCAAGGATATTCTGAACATCTATCCGAATACCCTGGATTATGATATTGATGCCATATCCAATCCGGACCAGATCCCCGATCTGATCGGATTCACCACGGATTCGTCCTACTTCCGGATCGGATTGCAGGTTGAATTACCCCTGTACGGGAAAGCATCCGACTATACCGCCGACAAGGAATACGAGATCGACCTGTCTGAACTGGATGACATCAGTGCTGCAGAGTTGAAACTGGTCACGGAAAATGAGATCCCCATGGAAGTGATCATCCAGGCGACCCTGTTGGATGAGATGGGCAATGCCCTGGCTACCCTGCTTCCGGCCGAAGAGCAGATCCTGACTGCGGCTCCGGTAGATGCGGATGGTTACTCTACCGGGCCCAGCAGTAAGATCACCTTCATCCAGGCCGACGCCGTCTTGCTGGAGCATATGCGCAATGCCAGAAAGGTGTTGATCAACACCAAATTTTCAACGGCAGAGCAGGGACAAAAGGATGTGCGCATTCGGGAAACGGACAAGGTAAATGTACGATTGGGCCTCAGGGCGACCCTGGACAAAGAAATTGGCGGTTAAACAACGAACAACATGAAGAACACACTAATCGGGCAGTGCCTGCTGATTCTACTTTGTCTGTTCATGCAGCAGACCCTCCGGGCCCAGATGAATCAGGCCTTGTGGCATGCCAACCATGTGGGCTACAGGATGCCGGGTACGGTACCTCAGGAAGGGCTGGTGGTGCAATTACCCGCTATCGGTATCGGGATGTACAACTCCGGCTTTTCCTACAACGACCTGGTTGCCTCCACCAATAATGGGATCACTACCCTGGACGTTGACGGGGTGCTGGACAAGATGGATAATGAGAATACCCTGATGATCCAGGGTGCCATCCAGACTCTTGGTGTCGGATGGAAGATGAACAATCTCTGGGTTGAACTGGGCCATCAGGTCCGCTATGAGAATTTCCTGGATTACCCCCGGGACCTCTTCAGTGTCTTCTTTCGGGGGAATGCCGGATTCATCGGCCAAACCGCCAATCTGGGCCTCAAGGTCAACAGCATGCTGTACAATGAATTCTATGTCGGTGCCGCCGGGCAGATCGGTAAGGTCAGTATCGGAGGTCGGCTAAAATGGCTGAACGGGGCACTGGCTGCGCGCACAGAACGATCACAGCTGGACCTGTATACCAGTGACGATATTTACCAACTGACCGTCAACAGTGATTATCTGATCCACACCTCGCCTGAGCTGGATATTCTGAAAGGCGGCAACAGTGACCTGACCCTGGATCTGGAAGATTATGAGTTTTCTCAACTGATCACCCGAAATGCCGGATTTGCACTGGACCTGGGTGCGGACGTTTCCATTACGGATCGCCTTTCATTGAGTGCTGCCGTAATGGACATCGGACGGATCACCTGGAAGGATGAGGTGGTCAGCTATGCCTCCAACAAGAGTATCCAGTATGATGGTTTTGAGTTCAGTTCCCTCTTTTCGGATGACTCCCTGTCACTGGTGGGTGCTCTGGATACCCTGGAGACATTGCTTGAATTCGAAGAGACCGAAGGCGGCTCATTTGAGACGGCCCTGCCCTGGTCCTTTCAGATAGGGGGACGATATCAGCTGACCGAGCAAATTGATGTCAGTGCCGTATTCTTTGGCCAGCGCCAATCATCCTATACATTTAGTGGGGTTTCCTTTGGTGGCAACTTCAGGCCCCTGTCCTTTCTGGAAGCGGGGATCGCGTATACGATCTATGACAAGACCTATACCAATGTGGGTCTCCATCTCCTGCTGAAGCTGGGACCAGTCCGGGTGTATGGAGCATCGGATAATGTGATCTCCCTCTTCTCGGCCAATGACAATCGGTTTGCCAATGGACGGGTGGGGATGCAACTGGCCTTCTAGGCCGATTCTGTGGTTTGCCGGACATAGAGTTGTCGGGCAACCTGGCCTGAAATGAGGATGGGTTCTCCATCACCGAGGCGAAGACGAACGGAACCATCGTAGGGAAGCACTTCGACAACCTCCAGAGTAGCCCCCAGGGCCAGTCGGTTCTGATCCAGGTATTGTAAAAAACTGGATGCGTGTTCACGGACACCCACCAGAACAGCGGGCTTGTGCAACCCCAGATCACTGAGGAGGATCTGATATCGCATGCGATAGGCTCCCGAGGCATCCGGAATGGGATCGCCGTGCGGATCGAACTTGGGATTTTCCAGATAGTCATCCAGGCGATCGATCAGGGTATCCGACTGGATATGTTCCAGCTGTTCGGCGATCTCATGGACCTCGTCCCAGCTGAAGCCCAATTTATCAACGAGGAAACACTCCCACAACCGGTGTTTGCGGATCAGGAGCGTGGCCTGGCGCGCCCCCGTCCTGGTGAGACTGACCCCGTGATAGCGCTTGTAGTCGATCAGTTCCTTGTCGGCCAGTTTTTTCAACATATCGGTCACCGATGCAGGACGTGTCTGCATCAGTTCGGCGATGGCACTTGTACTGACCGGCGTACCATGCCGTTCGGCGATCTTGTAGATGGCTTTGAGGTAATCCTCTTCGGCGAGTGTATAGGTCACTTGAAGAATTTAGACGGGGCTAAAGTACAAACCCGGAAGGCACACAATTTCGTTTATTCTGCTGGTAAACCAGAACACATCTGCCATTTGGACATATAAAAAACCCTCCATTCCGCCAGCTTGGCAGGAAAAAGGAGGTTTTGAGCCTTGGAATCTAATTTGTGGTGAAGTAGCCAGAAACCAAGACCATGACATACGACGAGTTTACCGTAAAAACCCAGGAGGCCATCTTAAAGGCCCAACAAATTGCCGGCGGCCATGACCAGCAGCAGGTGGATACCGTCCATCTGATCAAAGGGATCTATGAGACCGATGATCAGGTGATGAAGTTTTTATTTCAAAAGACGGGTGCCAACCTGAACAAGGTGTTGGAAGAAGTGGACCGCCTGATCGAGACTTATCCGAAGGTGGATGGTGCAGAAAAGCAGTATCTGACCCCGGATGCCAACAGTGTACTGCAGCACGCTCGTAAACTGATGAAGGAATTCGGAGATGAATACATCTCCATCGAGTTGCTCATCATGGGCATCCTGGCCGGACGTGATAAGGGTGCACAGTTGCTGAAAGATGCCGGCTTGACCAAAGATGCCCTGAAAAAAGCCATTCTGGAATTGCGGAAAGGCAGTAAGGTCACCGATCAACACAGTGAGAGCACCTATAATTCACTGAACAAGTTTGCCGTCAACCTCAATGAGCAGGCGGAGAGTGGAAAGCTGGACCCTATTATCGGACGAGACGAGGAGATCCGAAGGGTCCTGCACATCCTGTCACGCCGGAAGAAAAACAACCCCATTCTGATCGGAGATCCGGGTGTGGGTAAGACCGCAATCGTAGAGGGGATTGCCTGGCGGATCGTCCGCGGGGATGTCCCGGAGAATCTGAAATCCAAAAAGATCTTCTCCCTGGATGTCTCCTCCCTGATCGCCGGAGCCAAGTACAAGGGTGAATTTGAAGAGCGCCTGAAAGCGGTGGTCAAGGAGGTCACTGCAGCGGATGGCGAGGTCATTCTCTTTATTGACGAGATCCATACCCTGGTCGGAGCCGGCGGTGGCAATGGCGCGATGGATGCAGCCAATATTCTCAAGCCGGCATTGGCCCGGGGTGAATTGCGGACCATCGGAGCGACCACTCAGGATGAATACCAAAAGTATTTTGAAAAGGACAAGGCCCTGGAACGTCGTTTCCAAACGGTACTGATCGACGAACCAAGCCTGGAGGATACCATTTCCATCCTGCGCGGATTGCAGGAGCGGTATGAGGTGTATCACAAGATCGACATCCTGGATGAAGCACTGATCGCAGCAGCGGAATTGTCGCATCGCTACATTGCCAATCGGTCCCTGCCAGACAAAGCCATCGACCTCATCGATGAAGCTGCTGCCAAACTGCGTCTGGAGATGAACTCCGTTCCGGAGGAGGTAGACGAACTGGAGCGGAAGGTACGCCAGCTGGAGATCGAGCGTGAAGCCATCAAGAAGGAGAAGGACGAGAAGAAGATGGAGTCCCTCAATGAGCAGATCGCTGACCTGCAGGAAAAGCTGCGGGAGATGCGGGCGCGCTGGCAGAATGAAAAGACCCTGGTCGATGAGGTCCAGGCGGGCAAGCAGCAGATCGAGGAACTGGAGCAGCAGGCCCAGAAGGCCGAGCGCGAGAGCAATTACGAGCTGGTCGCCACCTTGCGCTATGGGAAGATCAAGGAGCAGGAAGAGCTGGTCCTGGCTGCGGAAAACAAACTGAAAGAACTGGACCAGGACAAGCGATTGACCAACCAGGCGGTGACCAGCAATGATATAGCCGATGTGGTGAGCCGGTGGACGGGCATTCCGGTCAGCCGGATGATGCAGAGCGAAAAGGAGAAGCTGTTGAAGATGGAAGAGGAGCTCGGTCAGCGGGTGATCGGACAGAAGGAGGCCGTGACGGCGGTGAGTGATGCCGTGCGCCGGAGTCGGGCTGGATTGCAAGACCCCAACCGGCCGATCGGATCATTCATCTTCCTCGGACCCACCGGTGTGGGGAAGACCGAGCTGGCCAAGGCCCTGGCAGAAGTGCTCTTTGATGACGAGCGGGCCATTGTCCGCATCGATATGAGTGAATACATGGAGCGCCATGCCGTCAGCCGCCTGATCGGAGCCCCTCCGGGCTACGTCGGGTATGATGAAGGCGGTCAGCTGACCGAAGCGGTACGCCGTCGTCCCTATTCCATTATCCTGTTGGATGAGATCGAGAAGGCCCATGCCGATACCTTCAACATCCTCCTGCAGGTCCTGGAGGATGGCCGGCTGACGGACAACAAAGGCCGGGTAGCTGACTTCCGGAATACCATCATTATCATGACCTCCAATATGGGTGCTCCCACCATCCTGGAAAACTTTGAAGACCTGGATGCCCTGGGGGATAAACACCGTGCAGACATTGTCGAAACGACAAAAGTGGAGGTTTTTGACCTGCTCAAGGAGCATTTGCGTCCAGAATTCCTCAACCGGATCGACGAGCGGATCATGTTCCTGCCGTTGACCCGTGAAGAGATCGGAAAGATCCTGGATATCCAGTTGAGAAAAGTGGTGAAAATGCTAGCCGAGCAGGGCATCATCATTGAGGTAAGTGCCAAGGCACGAGAACTGATGGCCGATCTGGGCTACGATCCGCAGTATGGCGCCCGTCCAATGAAACGGGTCCTGCAGAAGGAACTGGTCAACGAACTGGCCAAGCACTTGCTGGCCAGTGAATTTGTCGAAGGGGATACCATGCTGGTGGATGTGGATCCGACGGCCAAGGGGCTGACCTTCAGGAAGGCCGGTATCCTGGCGGAGCTGCCGCCGAACGAGAACTGAGGATAAAACACCCCCCTTTTCGGTTCCCAGAACCGATTTGCCCGTGCTGTCGCGAGATGGTGCGGGCTTTTTTGTGTGGGGGAGAGTACACCCCATATGCCGCGGTCCTCGCACTGAAGTATACCGTGGGCTCCAAGGAGCCTGGAGTCGGGCGTACCTCATTCTAAGGAATGAGCTACTACCTATTAAGGGAAAGGTGGTAAATTGGTGTGGCTTTGTCCAGCGGATAAACGCAATTGGCCAAGCAACCAGATGCGTTGTTTACAAACGGTTATAGCCGTTTGCATCCGAATATGGCACTGAATGCCAGAGAGTTGTCAGCAATGCAAGGCTTGTGTTCTGGCGAGTGTGACTGAAAAGGAGGTTCGTATATAAGTAAGTTGTGTTTCATTCTAAAAATACCAACAAGAGATACAGTACAATTAAGATATCTGTGAAAACCAAAAGAACTTATTTTCAAAAAGAATCTATAGATTTTCTGGATAGGGCTCCTGAATTTCTTATTTTTACTTTCTACTGAACTGCAATGACAAGATTAGGAGAATTATTAGTTAAGAAATCTGTGAACAAGGCTGAAGTTAGTCGTAGAACGGGAATCAACCCATCGCGACTCAGTGAACTGTCACTTAACCCTTCAACTAAGCTTAGAGCTGATGAACTTTATTTGATAGCTCTTGCTATTGATGCAGAACCAAGTGAAATCCTTAATGAAATCTGTGGCCATTTAACATTAGCACAATGACGGATCCACAGACTCAAATAGCAGAACTGAAACGAAAACTGAATGAAGAACTAAGTAAGGAGTATTCCGACAATAGTGTTGTTCTCTCACTCTCACATGAAATAGCAAAGCTAGATAGCTATAATGTTAGATTTTCTGTTGATGCCGGCATTATAAATAGATTAGGGAAAGAGCTTGTTGGAAGACATGAAACTGCAGTTTCTGAACTAGTCAAAAATGCATATGATGCTGACGCAACAGAAGTAAAATTAATCTTTAAAAATGCTTGGCAACCGGGGGGGAGTTTAGAAATAATAGATAACGGAGTTGGAATGACTCGAAATCAACTGATAAATGGATTCATGCGATTATCGTCATCTGATAAAATACACAACCCCAAATCTCCAAACTTTAATAGAACCAGAGCAGGGAGAAAAGGGATAGGTCGATTCGCAACTCAAAGATTGGGAAATAAGTTGACGATCATAACTCAGACATTATCATCTAAGGTGGCTCTCAAAGTTATCGTAGATTGGGATCAATTCCAGAGTGACAAAGACCTCTCTTCAATTGCGAATTCAATCGAAGTAATTCCTAAGGACATTCAAGAAGGAACTACTTTAATTATTGAGAATTTAAGAGAAGGATGGTCTGATCCAATGATTAAACGAGTTTATCGATACACTTCAGATCTTTTGCAGCCATTCCCATTATCGAAGAAACGAAAAGAAGAACAAAAGCATCAAAGTGATCCCGGTTTTAGGAGCTCATATTTTAGGGAAAGTGAAACCGAGGAAAATAAAATCATAGATGAACAGGAGGCGTTTCTAAAGCATGCCTTGGCAGAAATTGAAGGTTACGTTTTAGAAGATGGCCAAGGCTGTTACTCTTTTAAAAGTGAAAAGCTGGATGCTTCAGAAGAAGTTTTTCTTATTGGTAAAGAAAGAGACTTACCTGAATCTAAGTTTCATCATATTAAGGGGGTACATTTCAAATGCTATTATTTTATATACGAGGGTTCTCTAATTCCTAAACAAACAATGAGCTTCATTCGAGAGGTGGCGAATGAACGTGGAGGTATTAGGTTATATCGAAATGGTTTTAGAGTGCTCCCATATGGAGAAAAGCTAAATGATTGGTTAGGGCTTGATGATTCTACGGCTAGAAGAGTGATTCTTTCCTCACATAGAAATATAAATTTTTTCGGCTTTGTCGAAGTAACAGATGAGTCAGGGATAACTTTTGACGAAACATCAAGTAGAGAAGGCCTTTTCGAAAATGACGCATTTGAGGAGTTAGTGAGTTTTGTTAGCAGGTCAATTATTAGTGTAGTACAGAAAGTCGCTCTTTTAAGAGGGAGAAAAGCTACAACTGGTCAAAAGAATTTTAAAAAAGAGGAAGATGCAACTGAAATTGTTGACAATGCAATCAATGCAATCCGAGAAGTTATCAATACGCTGAAAAATAATAAAGATTCTAAAATTGAAGATTTATATAGCGAAATCGAACGGTTTAATACTGCCTTCAATGCCTTAACAGAGGGTAGATATAAAGAGAAAATCGAAAAACAAGCATTGATTGATGAAGTCAATATGCTTCGAATTTTGGCTGGTTTAGGCCTTGTAATCGGTGAGTTTGTACATGAAGTGAAGAGGTTTTTGCCAGGATTTAATACCGATATGACTTATCTAAAGAAAAATATTCCTAATAATGAATCTGCGTTTAATCGTTTGCTCAGGCTAGAAAACAATCTTAAAGCCTTTACCGCATATACATCTTATTTTGATAAAGCCATCTCAAGAAATGTATTAAGAGAATTAGAACCTATTGAATTAAGGGATGCAGTAAATGACTTTAAAGATACCATAAAGGCCGATCTGGAAAGATCTGGTATTACATTACACAAGCCAATTTTTGAAGGATTTGATTTATATACAATCCCGATGCATCCATCAGAATGGGCTTCCATACTATTCAACTTCTATACAAATTCAAAGAAGGCAATAAGAAGAAAAGGAGAACCGGGGCAACTACTAATAAGATGTGGTTCAGAAAACAACACTTTATTTCTTGAATTCTCCGATAATGGTGATGGAATACCAAAAATACATGAGGAGGAGGTTTTTAATGCATTTTACACTACGTCCTCAGCTTCCGGACACTCCTCTAGTGATATTGAGTCTATGACGGGTACTGGCTTAGGATTAAAGATAGTGAGGGATATCGTTGAAAGTTATGGTGGCGAAGTATATGTAGCAATCCCTGAGAATAAGTACAGCACAACAATCCGAGTTGAAATTCCAAAAGAAAAGAACGAAAAGTATGATTAAACCTAAATACTTATATATAGATGATGAGCTTAATAACACTACTGATGAATCAGTAGAAGCTGTAAGAGACGGTTTTAATGATGTCGGATTGATACATGTAGACGTTGATGAGCCAAAAGATTTTAAATCTCAAAAGAAAGAGCTGTTAGAGAAGCTCAAAGAGTATGATGGAATTATTCTTGATTTGCGACTCGACCAAAACATGAAGCTTGATGTTTCATACAATGCTCCGGCTATTGCTCAAGAGTTACGCACTGCCGTACCAAATCCAGATGATCATTTAAAACCGTGCCCAATTATCTTGTGTTCTACAGATGAGAGAATGAGAGCGACTTATGATGCTGATCAAACGAGTCACGATTTATTTGATTATAAGTTTTTAAAAGGAAGTGAACCTGATTGGGTTCGATTTTCAATGAAGTTGAAATCACTAGCAGATGGATATAATTGGCTTAGAGATAAGAATAGGTCATTCAACGAAATCCTTGGCCGACAGGATTTAACAGGTGTAGATTTAAGAGTTGCAGAACGCTTTGAGGATCCAGACAATAAAAACGTCACTATATATGACTATGCCAACTTTATCATTAAGGATGTATTTCATCACCCTGGACCTTTAATCAAAGAAAGAGTTGTGGCTTCAAGACTTGGTATAGACATTGAGGGTTCTGGAGAAAGCTGGATTACTCTTCGGGATAAGTCCTTGAGTGAATTTAAGTATTCAGGGGTTTTTAGTTCTGGATGGGATCGATGGTGGTCAGATAAGATTATGAACTTCTTTAAAGAAATATCAGGAAATAAAAGGTTAGGAACCCTATGTGCCAAAGACAGAGTTGATATAATTTCTAGTCACTTTAATATGGAGGGACTGAAGGCAGCATCTCCTATCGAGTATTGTACAAGCTCAAAATTTTGGACAATATGTGAAGCATCAAAGAGGCCCCTTGATCCGTTGGAGGGATTCAAAGTATTTGAATCAACTGATCTCAAGGGTTGGCAAGAACCAAAATATCTTTCATTCAATGCTATAGCTATTGAAGGCTTACCACCCAACAGAGGATTGAGACCTCAACGTTCTGAATTGATAAGAATACAATTAATGAAAGAAAGTCTATCTAAGAAATGAGGATTGCGCAATTCAGAGAAAGTAGGGCTAATGAACTAGACATTGCGGCCAAACGTCTAGAAAACATTTTTGGGAATGAGATCAATACAACCCCTATTTATAATGCCATTGACACATTGAAAACCCAATCACCAACTTTAAGAGATGGAACTACCAATGCGAATTATTGGGGTTACTCAATTGAAGATCTTAAAATGCCCGTTGATACAATTAAGCATATAAAACCAAAAATTGTAGATGGGAAAAAAGTTGAGTTAGTACTTAACATGAATTTAGCTGCTGATTACTCAAAATGGGGAAGTTTAGAAGACCCCCTTTTAGATCTAAGGTTTCATGTAGTTGTCCGTGGGGTAAGTGCTAAAGGGGAACATTTTTTCTGTTTCCATATCGACAGACATGATCCCTCAGTTAAAACTGATGAACCTCATCCAACATATCATTTGCAATATTTCAATAACCCAAATGGTGAAGCAGAATTTGATTATGGGTCGACATTCCATTTGGACACGCCACGAATTCTGCATCATCCTCTTGATTTCATTCTAGGCGTTGGATTTATCACTTCAAATTTTTTCCCATTAGCGTTTGAATCACTTATGGACGATGGATACTTTCCTGGCTTGTATACTAGGTATCAGCAAAGTTTCTTAAAGCCATTTTTTCATTCAATCTCAAGGCATTGGGAATCAGATGGTACACAATCTTCATTCGATAGGTTTAAGATTTATCCTTCACTCATTTGATATGAAAAAGGAATTCTTCACATATCTCAAGTCATATTCATTCGACCCTGAAAAGATTGACAGGATAATCGTCTCTAACTTTCTTTACTCTAATAATATTCAACGTTGTAACAACAGACTTGTAGAACAACTTAGGATTAAGGAAGAAGATTTGGATTATGGTGAGTTTGAAAGGATTACTAAATCGTATTCCATTGTCAGTTTTGAGGACTTAATTGAAGCTTTTGAGTTTGTTGTTTCGCCAGAAGAAAAGGTTGTAACAGGTGCAGTCTACACTCCAAGCTATATTAGAGCATTCATTGTTAATCAAACAATTCAGAAAGATATTGTAATTGATCCCGCATTTCGAGTATGTGATCCCGCATGTGGATGTTCAGGATTTCTGCATACTGCTGCCAAGAGAATTAAGCAGATAAGTGGAAGAAGCTACCAAGATATATATCGGGAGAACTTATTTGGGTTAGATATACAAGAATTCTCAATAAGAAGGTCCGAACTACTTCTCACATTAGCTGCAATAATAGACGGTGAAGATGAAGATCATTTCGAATTCAACCTCTACCAAGGAAATGCTTTGAATTTTGACTGGACTAGAACTATACACGATTTCCAAGGATTTGATTCAATAGTTGGAAATCCACCGTATGTATGTTCCCGAAATATTAATGGTGAATCGAAAAACTTAGTTTTTAATTGGACAGTAAGTAAATCTGGACATCCAGATTTATACATACCTTTTTTTGAGCTCGGGATTACTCTCTTAAAACCCAATGGTTGCCTTGGATATATCACGATGAACACTTTTTTCAAAAGTGTCAATGGTCGTGCATTAAGAGAGTACTTCCAGAATCAAAAACTTGATATGAACATCTTGGATTTTGGATCATTTCAAGTGTTTGAATCAAAATCAACATACACATGCATATGCCTGATCAGGAATTCAACTTCCAAATTCTTACATTATGTCAGGCTTTCCGATATTAATTCTTTGCTTTCTGATCGAATATCACTGGAATCAATAGAATATGAAAGTCTCGATTTTGATAAGGGTTGGAACTTACAGGAGAGGGATATTCTGAATAAAATAGAATCAATAGGGACTCCTCTGGGTAAGAAATTTACTTCCAGAAATGGAATTGCAACACTCAAAAATGATGTCTACATCTTCGAACCAATTGAGGAGATTAATGAATACTATATTTTGCAAAATGGACAACAATACTCAATTGAACGTGAAGCTTGTGTTGACATAATTAATCCAAACAAGTTGACTAAACTTGATTCGATACAAAGCCTTCGAAAGAAGATTATTTTCCCCTATAAAATTGAGAATGGGCAAGCAATCATAATACCTGAAGAAGAATTCAGTAAGCGCTTCCCTAATACATATAACTACTTACTTTCAAAAAAGGATATCCTTGAGACTCGCGATAAAGGAAAGGGAGAGCATTATGACGTTTGGTATGCATATGGTAGAAATCAATCTTTGGAGAGCTATCAGTTCAAACTCTTCTTTCCACATATTTCCCCGAAAACACCTAACTACGTTATAAATAATGAACCTTCATTGCTATTTGTTAATGGACTTGCAATAGTTGGTGAAAATGAGCGCGAGTTGCAATATCTAAGCAAGGTCATGTCATCCCGGTTATTCTGGTTTTACATCGTTAACTCCAGCAAACCTTACGGCTCTGGCTATTATTCTCTCAGCCGCAATTACATCAAGAATTTTGGGATATATGACTTCACCCAAGATCAAATAGAAGAACTTCTAAACTTAACTTCCCAAGAGGACGTTGATCGATACCTAGAAAGTTTGTATAAAATTAATTTAAACTCAACAAATTTTAGCGTTGAGATACAACAATTCAATTATCAAAACAAGGCAGAAGAGATAATCCTAATTAAATAGAATGATTTTCCTGGACTCTAAAAGCACAAATAGAAATGAAGAACGAAAACACAACATTGTATAAGAGCAATAGCGGGTGAAGTGGTAAATCGAAGGTCTGTGCATCTAATAAACTTTTGTGGTGGCGGACAGGTAATAGCTTTGAAATCCGCTACTGCTCTTATACTTGACCGCCGTTACTTTATAAAATATAAAAATATATGAACTCTGCGAAGAACTATATTGAAGTAAACCGCCAATCGTGGAACAACATAACGGAAACACATCTCAAGTCGGAGTTTTACGACCTTGACGGTTTTTTGAAAGGAAAGAATTCACTGAATGATATTGAGTTAAACTTACTAGGAGATATCCATGGCAAATCCATTTTGCATTTGCAGTGTCATTTTGGACAAGATACCATTTCGCTAGGCAGACTCGGAGCGAATGTTACAGGTGTCGATCTGTCTGACAAAGCGATTGAAAGTGCAAGACAGATAGCCAAGAATATTCACGTAGATGCAACATTCATTTGTTGCGACATTTATGACTTACCGAATCATTTGGAAGACACATTCGATATTGTGTTTACAAGCTATGGTACTATCGGTTGGTTACCCGACTTGGATAAATGGGCAAACGTGGTTTCTAGATATCTAAAACCGAGCGGACAATTTGTTTTTGTAGAATTTCATCCTGTTGTCTGGATGTTTGACGATAATTTTGGAAGAATAGCTTACAGGTATTTTAATTCGGGAGCAATCATAGAAACGCAAAGTGGAACGTATGCAGATAAGGAAGCTGATTTGACGATAACGGATATTTCCTGGAACCACAGTATCAGCGAGGTTTTAAACAGTTTGATAAAGAACGGGCTTCAAATAGATTCGTTTGACGAGTTTGACTATTCACCTTATAATTGTTTTAACAAGACCACAGAGTCTGAGCCAGGAAAATACAGGATAAAACATTTGGATGACAAGATACCAATGGTGTATTCCATTACCGCAACAAGAAAGGACAACAGCTGACTGCACTTTTCGATATATCGTGGTTCAATGAGACAGCTTCAACTAGTTTGTCAATGATCCAAGGACTTACACGTATATCATGGACTTATGGAAAGCGAAGAGTTTGGATTTGAACAATACTCAAAAAATGGAAGTCTGCAAGACGTCATCCTAAACGAAATAAACCATACCTGTCCGCCGTGGCGAAAATGAAAAACCGTCCTTGGCGTCTTTGCGTCTTCGGTACGCCATGAGGCGTGTGTCTATATTAATTAACCATTAAACCCAGTATCATGAAAGGGATACACAGGCCAATTTGCCGTTCAGCCTGAAGCAGCCGGAAGGCATGAGGAGGAAACGAACCATGCTAAGTTTCTGGTCAAGCGATTATGCGAGCCGTAACACAAGTGAACCCGGTAAGGCTTCGTTACGCAACACTGCAGTGGTCAACCTTCCGAAGATGGCGAAACCTGAAACATATTGGGAAGAAACGGTAAAACGCACCAATATGGCTGCACGGAGTAGGACGGGATGGCGCGTATAATGAGGGAGACACATGAACATGGGATCCCCTAACGCCATGTAGTAGACCGCTACATGGGCGAGGGAGTCGGAGATGCCCATAGTACTGCTGATACTGAGGACAACATAACCACAGAGGAGGGAAGGGGCATTACTATTGGAAACGTTTTAGATAACAAAATGACTACCTAAATGGAGAAGCGAAGTATCCTAGAAAAGGTACAAGCGGAGATAGAAATCCTGGAGCAGAAGAAGCGAAAGGATCAAAGTACGCAGGACAGGTGCAGGCTGTTACAACTAAAACTATATCAGAAAGCCAAGCAGGAAAGTAAATTCAAGTTCTACATACTATATGACAAAATCAGCCTAAGCTACATCATGGAGGAGGCCTACCGGCGATGTAAATCGCGAAAAGGATCAAAAACTCCCGGCGTGGATGGGCTGACGTTTAAACAGGTTGAGGATACTGGGCGCGAAGCATTTCTCGAAGCAATTAGAGAAGAGCTACAAGAGCACAGATATAAACCACAGCCAGTCAAACGAGTCATGATAGAGAAGGAGAACGGCGGACATCGACCATTGGGGATACCGACCATTAAAGACAGGATAGTACAACAAGCCTGTAAGATGGTCATTGAACCAATATTCGAGGCTGACTTTAACGAATCATCCTATGGGTTCAGGCCGAAACGATCGGCAAAAGAAGCGATGGCTGAAATTAAGGGTAATCTGAGTAAGGGAAAGCACGTGGTATACGATGCGGATTTAAGCAAATACTTTGACACCATCCCACACGATAAGCTAGTGAAGGCTTTGGAAGAGCGCATAGCCGATCCCCGAATAATTGCACTAGTGAAGCTATGGCTAAAGTCACCAGTAGTAGAGAGTGATGGAAGGTATAGTGGAGGAAAAGGACAATCGAGAGGGACGCCCCAGGGCGGCGTGATATCTCCACTGTTAGCGAATATATACATGAACCTTCTAGACAGAATTGTCAACAAGATGAATGGCTATTTCGCGAACCTGGGGATACGGATGATCAGGTATGCGGATGACTTCATATTGATGTCACATGAGATCAAACAAGAAGTAATCACGAAGCTGCATGGATACCTCAACCGCATGGAACTTACAATCAACGAAGAGAAGAGCAAGCTGGTAAATGCGGGAGAAGAGCCTTTTGATTTTCTTGGATTTACCGTACGATATGACAGGAGTATACTATTTAAAGGCAGCCGCTTTTGGAATATCTTCCCAAAGCAGAAAGCTCAAAAAGGGATACGAAAAGCGATCGATGTGAAACTCAAGTTGATAGGTCACTACCCGGCAAAACAGGTTGCTTCAGAACTCAACCCTATAATCAGGGGTTGGATGAACTACTACAAAATCGAAGGAGTCAGCTACACACAGGCGGCATTCAGGAAGCTGAATGACTACCTTAGAATCCGTCTGAATAGATATTACAATCGTAAAAGCCAGAGGAAATCGCGCCTTCATGGTCAGGAGGCCTACGATCTATTAACCAAGAAATTTGGTTTAATAGTACCGTATACGACCAATGGTTTACGACCTGTGTATGCCCAAGGACGAAACCAATAGGAAAGCCGTATGCGGGAAAACCGCACGTACGGTTTGACGAGGGGGTGAGGAGTAGCTATCTTGCTGCTCCTTACTCTACTCTACCGTTTCCTCCAGGCATCCCTGATCCCTGATCCCTGATTCCTCATTCCTGATCCCTGATCCCTCATTCCTCATTCCTCATCCCTCTCCGCACTATTCCCCTTTCCCGATTCGTTTTAATAGACAGTGGCTGTGGAGAAAAACCCATCCCCGGGAGGGGTAAAATCCGGGTCAGGGGGAATCCCTAATGCGTCTTCGAGGCCAAAAATGGCCCAAAAACAGTGGGTTTTACGGGTTTACCATAGCATAAGTACGGAGTTCATACGGACTAAACACGGAGTAAACCAACAGTCAATACGGAGCAGGCATTTGGAACCAGAAAAATCGATGTATATGGCCAAGGTATACGGACCCATTCCCCTGATCGGTCGGTACGACGACCTCAACTTCTACATGCTGGACGGCGAGAACATCGCGCGCAAGATGCCGGGCCCGGACCGGCAGCGTGTGCTGAAGGACAAGGTGTACAAGCGATTCCGGAAGATCGCCGCCCGCAACGGCCTGCACAGCACGGAGCGGATGAAGCTGCAGTTCCTCATCAAGATCCATCTGGGCCTGTTCACGGACGACATGACCCATGGTCGCTTCAACGGGGTGTTGTGGCGATCGGCCAGCCGTGACCGGCAGGAGGTGGCGATAGAGAAGAAATGGTACCGCCGGGCCCTGGGTGACCCGGCCGTGCAGCAGGACTGGCTGGACCTGGTATACCGAAGGCAGACTCCCCTGAGTCAGTACCTGCCCCATTGGCCCGTGGTGGTGGGCCAGCGCAAGCTCCGGTTGCAATTTGCACCGGTACGGCGCCAGCCCTTCATCCGGCTGCCGGAATATGCCGACGGGGTGATCATCGACCTGTTGCGCATCGACCTGCCCGACGGGGAGGACCCCCGCTTTGGTGGCCTGGCCAGCAGCGACATCCTCTGGGCGGCCGACCTTCGCCGGCGGTATCACTTGCCCATCCCCAAGGCGGTATCCGATGGCCCCTCCCTGCTGATGATCGGCCTCACCTTCCTCAGTCCCGATGACGAGCCCGACCGGCTGAACTATGGCCATGTCCGCCCCGGTGGTTTCGTGGGGTTCTTGCCCCGAAGCCTCGGGGACAGCTGAGGGATTCATCCTCAGGTATGTAGATGGTGAGGGATTCCTCGAAATAACTCAATAACGTAATAACCCCATAACGCCTTTGCGTTTCCTCCTGCCTGAAGGGACAGGAAATCAATGGATTAGGAATCCACCAACTCCAGGAATGATCCCTGGAGTCGAGAGGCGCCAAGGAGCTGAGAGGCTGGCGCCTCTCTTTTTGAAGGGGGAGGGGTTGTACATATTCAGGAAAAGGTGATAAATTGGAGCAACAAGGGCTGGGGATAACAGCTATTGGGTAAGTGGCCTGTTTTTAGTGCATGCAAACGGATATAATCGGTTGAAAACGATTACATTACTCAATGACAAGTAATTGTGAAAAAGTAGCTCAACTTTCCTAAAATGTATGTCAGGTGAGGAGTTGCGTATATAAGTAAGTTGTAGGCAATGCTAAAAGACGACACAACAAAACATAGACTATGAAATTTATTACTAAGCTTAAATTAATAAACTTCAAACGATTCGATTCATTTGCTATTGACTTTGATGACAATATAAATATCCTTGTTGGCGACAATGAATCAGGGAAGACGAGTTTAATTGAAGCAATTAGCCTAGTTTTAAGTGGCAGCAGAAGCAAAGTTGAAACGACAGGATTAGAAAATATTTTCAACTCAAAAGCTGTAACTGATTTTTTAGCTTCTGATAAAAAATATGAGAATCTCCCGAATGTACTTATTGAAGTTTATTTCAACGAACAACACAACATTGAACTTTCAGGAAAAAACAATTCAGATGAAATTGTTTGTGATGGACTAAAACTCGAGATTGTTCCAAATGATGAATTTGGAAAAGACATTAAGTCAATACTTTCTCAAGGGGAGCCAGTATTCCCTTATGAATTTTACAGCATTAAATTTTCGACTTTTTCTGGTGAAGCATATTCGGGCTACAAAAAGTATTTAAGACATATCCTTGTTGACAATAGCCAAATAAGCAGCGAGTATGCAATAAAAGAATATGTAAAGGATATGTATAATTCATATGCAGATTCTTTAGAAAAAAGTATACACCAAAATGAATACAGAAAGCACAAAGAGAATTTTAAGAATGCTGTCTTAACAGGTCTAAATTCTAAAGTTCCGGACTACGATTTTTCAATAAGAAATAACTCTAAAGCAAACTTAGAAACGGACTTAACACTTACAGAAGGAAGTATTAGCATTGAAAATAAGGGTAAGGGCATTCAATGCTTTATAAAAACCAAATTTGCTCTGAGCAAAGCAGAAGAAAATTTGGATGTAGTTTTAATCGAAGAGCCAGAAAACCACCTTAGTCATATAAATATGAAGAAATTGATTAAGGAAATTGAAGGGTCAGAAAAGAAGCAGATTATCATTTCTACTCATAGTAATATGATAAGTAGCAGGCTTAATCTAAGAAACTCAATTCTACTTAATAGCAATAGTAATATTCCCGTTCATTTAAAAGGTGTCGAAGAAGAAACGGCAAAATTTTTTATCAAGGCTCCTGACAACAATATTCTTGAATTTGTTCTTTCCAAAAAAGTGATACTTGTTGAAGGAGATGCCGAATTCTTATTAATGGAATCATTTTTCAGAACAATTGCCTCAATGGATTTTGAGCAATCAGACATTCATATAATTTCCGTTGACGGAACAAGTTTCAAACGATATTTAGAAATTGCCAAGGTATTGAATATAAAAACCGCAATAATTAGAGACAACGACGGTGATTATCAAGCAAACTGTGTAGATAATTATTCAGACTATAGTGGTTTTGATTTCATTAGGGTTTTCTCCGAAACTGACCCTGCAATTTCAACTTTTGAAATTTCTGTATATCTCAATAATACAAAGATATGCGATGACTTATTCTCGCCAGGGAGAAAAACACTGACACCATTAGAGTATATGCTTAAAAACAAAGCGGAAGCAGCCTTTCAACTCCTTGACAAAAGGTCAAGCGAATTAGCTGTACCTACCTACATTAAAGAGGCAATTGAATGGATAAGAGAGTGATTTTTGCTGTTGCAGGTTCAGGAAAGACAACTTTTCTAATCAATCAGTTAAATGAAACTGACAGGTTCTTACTTGTTACATATACTAACAACAACGTTCACAATTTAAGAACAGGCATAATAAAAAAATTTGGCTACTTCCCAAGTAATATTAAGCTATACTCCTATTACTCTTTTCTTTATGGCATTTGCTACAAGCCGTTTTTACACGACAAACTGAAAACCAAAGGCATAAACTATGATACGACACCTTCTCGCTTTCTAAAAAGCAACAAAAGAGAATATTACATTGATAAATTCGACAGACTATATAGCGGAAGAATTTCGAAAATCCTTTTTGCAACTGACGAACAAAGTAATGTTGTTGAAAGAATATCAAAGTATTTCGACCATTTGTTTATTGATGAAATACAAGATTTTGGCGGGAATGATTTCAATTTACTAAAAGAAATTAGCAAGGCAAAGGTAAACCATATTTATGTTGGGGACTTTTTTCAGCACACTTTTGATACCAGTAGAGATGGTAACACGAATTCAAAACTTCACGATGATATGGGTAAATATATTGGGGAATTTCAAAAAATCGGAGTTACACCTGACACTAAAACTCTATCCAAAAGCTTTCGTTGTAGCCCGAATATTTGCAAATTCATAACTGACACTTTATTAATTTCAATAGAATCGCATAGAGAAGATGAAACTGCAGTTCAATATATTGACGACTTTGATACTGCAAGACAGGTATTTAATGACCATTCAATTGTGAAGCTTTTTTATAGAGAACATTACAAATACGACTGCTTTTCAAGAAATTGGGGTGACAGCAAAGGAGAAGATAAATACTTTGACGTTTGTGTGATTTTAAACAAGTCCACTCTTGACAAATTCAGTAAGGGAAAGCTCCATGAATTACCACCGACAACAAAGAACAAACTGTATGTTGCACTATCAAGAGCAAAGAACAACTTGTTTTTAATACCACATAATCTAATAGATGGAAACTAACAGAAAGACAGGAAGTACAGCCTACAACAGTCGTTTGGCTCAATGGCGGGTGAAGTGGTTAACTTAATATACTACCTCGCATCAACTTTTGTGGTGTATTGACAGTTTAATGCTCCGAAATTCGCCACTGCGCTAAGCGCCAAATCGTTGAATTGGAATTCATTCGTTGAAAAAATTATCTTTTACAGAAGATCAGTTAGATGCTATTAAAAGATGTAATAAAAGAATTAATCTCCTTCCGCGACTCTCGCGACTGGGCCCAATTCCATGATTCCAAGAATCTGGCCACAGCGATCAGCATCGAGGCAGCGGAATTGAATGAGCTGTTCCTGTGGAAGGATGTCAAGGAGTCTGAAGAGGTGGATCGGGAGAGGCTTAAGGAGGAACTGGCGGATGTCCTGGCGTTTGCTTTCCTGTTGGCCGAAAAGCATGGGCTTGATCCGTTAGAGATTGTCCTGGAGAAGATCAAGAAGAACGAAGAGAAGTACCCGGTAGACAAGGCCAAGGGAAAGGCCACCAAATACACCGAGCTATGATCGTCTATCGGTCCACCAAGTCAGGATTTCGGGAGGACCTGGATACAGGGAATATCGATGGCATCATTCAGGAGGCATTTCAGCGGAAACTGCACCGGTCGACGTCTGCAAAGGAACTGGAATCATGGTGGAACTCCCTGCACTTCATGTGGGATGTGATCTCCGATACAGGGATACCTGAAAACTCCGGCATAGCTATAGAATGCCAGATCCCCCAGACCTCCAAGCGGATCGACTTTATCATATCGGGATCGGATAGTACAGATCGCACGCATGTAGTAATCGTCGAACTCAAGCAATGGACAACAGCGGAACGAACGGAGAAGGATGGGATTGTCCGGACCGCTCTGGGTAGAGGGCTGCATGAAACGGCCCACCCGTCCTACCAGGCATGGTCCTATGCCGCCATGCTGGAGGATTTCAGTGAAACGGTCTACGAAGAGAACATCACCCTGAAGCCCTGTGCCTATCTCCACAACTACAGGGAGGATGAGGTGATCCGCCATTCATTCTATCAGACCTACCTGGACAAGGCGCCTGTCTTCCTGAAGCAGGACAAGCAGAAGCTCAGAGCCTTTATCAAGACTTTTATCCATTCTGGTGATGAGGGGCAGACTATGTATCGCATCGACCAGGGCAGGATCCGGCCGTCGAAACAACTGACGGAAGCCCTGGTCTCCATGATCCGGGGCAACCAGAACTTCATACTGATCGATGACCAGAAGCTGGTGTATGAAACAGCCCTCCGACTGTGTGAGGTGGCCCGGGAGGGAACCAAGCAGGTGATGATCGTGGAGGGAGGTCCTGGTACCGGAAAGTCCGTGGTGGCCATCAACCTGCTGGTCGAGATCACCCGGCGGGGCATGCTCACCCAGTATGTCACCAAGAATGCCGCTCCAAGGGCGGTGTATCAGAGCAAATTGACAGGTACGCTGTCGAAGACCCGCTTTGCTGCCCTCTTTCAGGGTTCGGGTCGGTATGTGGACGCGGAGAAGGATGTGTTCGATGCCCTGGTGGTGGATGAAGCGCACCGACTCAATGAAAAGTCAGGCATGTACCAGAACATGGGAGAGAACCAGATCAAGGAGATCATCCATGCAGCGGCCTGTAGCGTCTTCTTCATCGATGAGGACCAGCGGGTGACCCTGAAGGATATCGGCAGCAAGGAGGAGATCAGGCGATGGGCCCGCCAGCAGGGAGCCATCATCCATGAATACGACCTGCCCTCTCAGTTTCGCTGCAATGGCTCGGATGGCTACCTGGCCTTCCTGGACAATGCCCTGCAGATCAGGGAAACGGCCAATGTCAATCTGGCCGAACTGGACTACGACTTCCGGGTCGTGGACACACCGAATGAATTGGATCGCCTGATCCGGGAAAAGAATGCTGTGGATAACCGCTCCCGTCTGGTAGCCGGATATTGCTGGGACTGGAACAGCAAGAAGAACGCCAGGGCCATGGACATCATCATGGAAGAGCACGACTACCAGCGCCAGTGGAACCTGTCTGTTGATGGGTCACTCTGGATCCTGGCGCCGGATTCCATCGACCAGATCGGCTGCATCCATACCTGTCAGGGCCTGGAGCTCAACTATGTGGGGGTGATCATCGGGGATGATCTGATCGTCCGCGATGGCGTAGTGCTGGTGGATCCGTCCAAACGGTCACGCATGGATGCCTCCATCAAGGGCTACAAGAAACTTCTCAATGAAGACCCGGAAAGCGCCAGGCTTCGCATCAAGGCGCTGATCAAGAATACATACCGTACCTTGATGACTCGGGGCATGAAGGGGTGCTATGTGTACTGTACGGATCGGGAGACGAGGGAGTATTTGAGTAGTTTATTAGTTCTACCTATTTAGATCCTTACGTTTCACTAATTTACAATTAATTAAAACCAAATGAATAGTATAACAAAAGAACAATTGGACAAAGACACAGATTGGAATATAGACTTAGGTCACCAAGAACAAAAAGAATTTCTGGCAGCATGGCCAGTTGGTAGAATTAAAAATATTACACTTGAAGAATATACCAACCTCGACAAAGATACTTCACTTGTCTATTGGCTTGAAAAAAGAACTGAGCATACGGGAAGTATTTGGGGCGGAAGTGCTTTTAAGTTTGGAATATATAGACGTAGAAATACTGAGGAGCTTGTTGAAAAGGAAATATATAGGACAGATGGTATTTATGCTTGGTATTCAAAATATGGAGAAACAAAGGAAGAGGCTTTTGGAAAAATTAAGGCATTTGTCATTAAAATAGTTGATGCATCTATTAATGAGATGTTTGACGAAATAGATGATATTGACTGGGGTGACAGTTTAAAATGGAAATTGGCGTTTCTCTATAACCCGATGAAACTAGTGCCAATTTTTAAAAAAGAAGTACTACAGAGGGCATCAGAATCAGCAGGCTTAAAAAACACTAATAAAAGACCTGTATCAGAACTCCAGAAATATTTAATTAATCAAAAAAATTCAGAGGTTTCTACTTTGGAATTTGCACAAATAATTTGGAGTCAGTTTAACTTAGACAACTTTTATTATGTAGTTGATAAATTCTTAGAGCAGGCCCAGACTGACAACTTGAAACAGAAGGGATTCCCAAGTTCTTATAAAGGATATAAGGTTCGTGTGAGTTTTGGAGCTGGAAATGTGGCTCGAATACCATGGATTGCTTTTCTAGATGAGTTTAACAGTGTCCAGGATGGGATTTACCCTGTCTATTTATATTATAAGTCTATTCAAAGACTTTTCTTAGCATATGGTATTAGTGAAACTAAAGTTCCTGAAAGAGATTGGAATATTGAAAATCCAATAACTATTGGCCAATATTTTTCTGAAAATTCTTTGGGCAAGCCTGAAAGATATGGAAGTTCATATGTTTTCAAAGTTTATGATGTCAATGACAAGCTTGAATCAATAGAAATGGACCATGATTTGAATAGTTTATTATCCATATATAAGGATTCAATGGAGGAAGACAGTCATCAACCCCAGAGAAGTATGAACTTTTCACCATCAGTATTTATTGACCAACTAGTTAATTCGGGTCTTTATTATGATAGATCTTTGGTTATAAGATTTTTATCTTCGTTATTAACAAAACCTTTTGTGATTCTAACGGGGCTATCTGGCTCGGGTAAAACGAAACTAGCACTGTCGTTTGTTCAATGGATTTGTAAGGATAAAGACCAATACCGTATAATACCTGTGGGTGCCGATTGGACTAACCGTGAGCCTCTTTTAGGTTTTCCAAATGCGATTAAGCCAGAAGAATATGTAAAGCCAGATACCGGTGTCCTCGACTTAATGATGAAGGCGGCAAGTAACGCAGACTTACCACACTTTTTGATTCTTGATGAAATGAATCTAAGTCATGTAGAGAGGTATTTTGCCGACTTTTTAAGTGTTATGGAAACGAAAGAAGAGATTCTGTTGCATTCAGACGGTAGAGTTGAAAATGGAGTTCCTGCTAAATTGAAGTTTCCTTCCAATTTGTTTATCATTGGTACGGTTAACATTGATGAAACTACCAATATGTTTAGCCCAAAGGTTTTGGACAGAGCCAATACCATCGAGTTCCGAGTTACAAAGGAAGAAATGAGAAATTTCTTGGATAATATGAGAGACATCAATATGGATGCCTTAGTCGGTAGAGGGGCTGGCATGGCTAAAAACTTTCAAGAAATGGCTGTTGGTAATAAATTGGCCAGTAAAGATATTGGTTCCATAAATGATGCACTGGTTCAATTCTTTAGTGAACTAAAAAAATCGGGAGCTGAATTTGGATACCGAAGTGCAACAGAAATTATGCGTTTGATACATCAGCTAACTGTTTTAGATAGTGAGTTAACCACCAATCAAAAAATTGATATTGCCATAATGCAGAAGTTGTTGCCTAAACTTCATGGGTCACGAAGAAAATTAAGTACTGTGCTTGAAACTCTCGGTTCCTTTTGCATATCCAGTGACATCAAGATCAATGAAGTTTTTGAAAAAGCTGATTTTGATTTCAATTCTGAAGATGTTCTTTATCCACTATCATTAGAGAAAATAGCGCGAATGTATCGAGGGGCAATAGATAATGGATTTACAAGTTTTGCTGAAGCATAATGGTAATGAAGGCGCTTGCATTCCTGATAATTGATCTTGATGAGGTTAAGGATGGCTTACAGCTCTTTATTGATGCGCGCACACCAAACTCTTTATTTGATGGTGAAGAAAGTGTAAGTGAGTTTAATGAGTCAAGGTATCAGTTAGTCGAAGGATGTTATTATGATTATCAAACAAGTGATCCACGATATATTCTTGGAGACATTGGAGAAAATATAATACAACGACATAGTCGCACAAGTAATGTTGGCACTATTGTACCCAATATATTTGTTGGTTCCCTTTCAATACCAATTATAGATAGGGAATCAAGCGAGGAGTGTTATAGGTTTAAGCTTGAAGTTCAATCAGTAAAAGCGGGTTACCGGGATGATTACCGGGACATGCTTGAACTGATTACTGAGAAATGCACAGATTTGTTGATGCAGGTAAGTTCTCCTGTTTCACAGTATTTCGAAATTGATTATACAAAGGACAGCCAGACTCTTTATCAGAGATTTGCGTTTATCAAATCAATGATTGGTAGTATTGAATTTTCCGAAGCCGTTCACCAGATTGTTACAAAGCCTGTTACTAAATGGATTGAAACTGTAGAAGAATTGGATGTCAGGAATTCTAGGAGTCTTTCTAATGGCAACATTAAGCAAATTTTGAAAAGTGGTAAGCGAATAGGATTGCCTGAGTCACATTATTTAAGAGGTTTCGGCATTAATACACTTCCTGAACGTATAAGTATTAACAGAAAATCTGATTCCGTTGATACTCCTGAGAACCGTTTTATCAAACATGCTTTGGAAGTGTTCCTTCAGTTTTGTTCTGATATCAATAGTAAAGCTAAAGAATTCGGGCATTTAAGCATGGTGGCGGAGTCAGAGTTATTGATTCGGCAGTTAGAAAATCATTTGCACCACACTGTTTTCAATGATATATCGCGCCCAGAAACTTTGAGGCTGAATAGTCCTGTATTGCAACGTAAAGAGGGATACAGGGAAGTGCTTCGGATTTGGTTGATGTTTGATTTGGCTGCCAAACTTATCTGGACAGGGGGAGATGATATATATAGTGGTGGGAAAAAGGATGTTGCAACGCTCTATGAGTATTGGCTTTTTTTTAAATTGCTTGACTTGCTACAGTCTATTTTTGATATTGATCGAGACGATATATCAAATTTGATTGAGAAGACGCAAGATGGATTAAGCATTCAGGTCAAACAAGGCAAATTTACAGCTCTAAAAGGGACATATAATAGCGAAACCCGCAAGCTGAATGTTCGATTTAATTATAACCGTTCTTTTACTGGAAGGAAGAGTTATCCTGATCCAGGTAGCTGGACAACGACATTGAGACCAGACTATACTCTTTCAATTTGGCCGTTTGGAATATCAGAACTTGAGGCTGAAACCCAGGAACTGATTGTACATGTCCATTTTGATGCTAAATACAAAATTGCCAACTTTACTGATATTCTGAGGCAAGAATCTGATAATGAACTGGATAAGGATAAGTTGGATAACCGAAAAGGTATTTATAAGAATGCAGACCTTTTGAAGATGCATGCATATAAAGATGCCATTAGAAGAACAGGGGGTGCGTATATACTTTATCCTGGTGACAAATCAATCAATCAGAGAGGGTTCCATGAAATAATTCCTGGACTTGGCGCCTTTCCGGTTCGACCATCTAAAACTGATAGTGGAATTAGTGAATTGAAATCATTCATATTTGAAGTAGTAAATCATTTCATAAATCGAACTTCGCAGCGAGAGAGGATCGGATATCAAACATTTGAAGTTTATCGGCATCCTCCCGAATCAGATAGTGAAGTCAGGGAATTGTTGCCTGAGCCATATAATGAGAATAGAGACTTAATTCCTGATGTATCTTTTGTATTGGTAGGTTATTATAAGTCTGTGGAACATTTGGATTGGATTGCGCGAAGCGGGCTTTACAATTTGAGGGTGGGATCTGGCACTGGTAGTCTTATTCTTGATAGCGAGGTAGTAAATTCAAGATATTTATTACTACATACTAAAGGTGATATAGATTCAGCCATCTTATGGAAGATAGTGAGCAGAGGTCCTAAGGTATTTACCAAGGGTGACTTAATCAAACTTGGGTATCCAATGCCATCGCAAGATTTTTATCTCGTTATAGAATTGGAGCCAGTAAGCGCGCCCGAATTTAGGAATGTAAGATGGGATTTTAGGAGACTTAAGAATTATTCTGGCAAAAGGGAATCAGCGTTGCCGTTTACTGCCAGTTTATCAGAATTGATGAAGAACAAGGTTACTATCTGATTGTAGATCTTCTGGAATTGATTGGTTAGGAATACTTTTTGCTACCATCTGCATTTCCCCTCCAAACCCCCTATTTTTGCCCCCGGATTCCCCCGCTTCGGGCGGGAGAGGGTCCCCAAAAGCACCAATCGATGTACAGAACACACGACTGTGGCGCCCTGCGCCTGACCGACCTCAACAGCACCGTCACCCTCAGCGGATGGGTGCAGATCAGCCGCGACCTGGGTGGCCTCACCTTCGTCGACCTGCGCGATCGCTATGGCATCACCCAGCTGGTGTTCAACATGGACACCGACGCCGCCCTCTGTGAGCATGCCCGCAAGCTGGGGCGCGAGTTCGTCATCCAGGTGACCGGCACCGTGCAGGAGCGGAGCAACAAGAACCCCAACCGCCCCACCGGCGACATCGAGATCGAGGTGGCTACCCTGAAGGTGCTGAACAGCTCCAAGACCCCGCCCTTTACCATCGAGACGGATACCGACGGGGGCGACGACCTTCGCCTCAAGTACCGCTACCTGGACATCCGCCGGGAGCCCCTGCAGCGCAACCTCCGCTTCCGGTCCAAGGTCACCATCGAGACCCGCAAATACCTCGACCAGCAGGAGTTCGTGGAGATCGAGACGCCCTGCCTCATCAAGAGCACCCCGGAAGGGGCGCGCGACTTCGTAGTGCCCAGCCGCATGAACCCGGGTGAGTTCTACGCCCTGCCCCAGTCGCCCCAGACCTTCAAGCAGATCCTCATGGTGGCCGGCATGGACCGCTACTTCCAGATCGTCAAGTGCTTCCGCGACGAGGACCTGCGGGCCGACCGCCAGCCGGAGTTCTCCCAGATCGACTGCGAGATGGCCTTCGTGACCCGCGAGGATATCCTCAACACCTTCGAAGGGCTGACCAAACACCTGTATAAGGAGCTCAACGGCATCACCCTGCCCGACTTCCCCCGCATGTCCTACGACGATGCCATGCGCCTGTATGGCTCCGACAAGCCGGACCTGCGCTTCGACATGGCCTTCGAAGAGCTTAACGACCTCGGCCAGGGCCGGGGTTTTGGCATCTTCGACGGGGCCCAGCTCATCGCCGGCATCTGCGCCAAGGGGGTGGCCGACCAGTGGTCCAACAAGGAGCTCAACGACCTCACCGACTGGGTGAAGCGCCCCCAGATCGGCGCCCAGGGTCTGGTGTATGTGCGGTTCAACACCGACGGCACGATCAAGAGCACGGTCGGCAAGTTCTTCGACGACGAGGCCCTGCGGGGCTGGGGCGAGCGCTTCGGTGCCGGCCCGGGCGACGTCCTCCTGGTGCTCAGCGGAGAGACGGACAAGGTACGCAAGCAGCTCGGGGAACTGCGTCTGGAGGTGGGCCGCCGCCTCGGTCTGATGACCCCCGGCGTGGTCAAGCCCCTCTGGGTGCTCGACTTCCCCCTCCTGGAGTGGGATGACGACACCAACCGCTTCTATGCCATGCACCACCCCTTCACCGCCCCCAAGCCGGAGGAGATCGACAAGATGAACAGCAACGACCGCGAGGTGCTCAAGGGCCTGCATGCTGATGCCTACGACCTGGTCATCAACGGCGTGGAGATCGGCGGGGGGTCCATCCGGATCCACGACCGGGCCCTGCAGAGCAAGAACTTCAGTCTCCTGGGCTTTACGCCGGAGGAGGCGGAGGCGCAGTTCGGCTTCCTGCTCGGTGCCTTCGAGTATGGTGCGCCACCCCACGGGGGGATCGCCTTCGGTCTGGACCGCCTCTGCGCGGTGATGAACGGGCAGAACAATATCCGCGACTACATCGCCTTCCCGAAGAACAACATGGGCCGGGATATGATGATCGATGCCCCGTCAAGGATCGACCAGGGGCAGCTGGATGAGCTGGGATTAGATGTGCGGGTGAGGGAATAGTTGCACGCAAAGGCGCAAGGACGCGGAAAATCAATAAGGCGCAAAGGAATTTTGGAATTAATTACCGCTAAGTCACTTAGAGGCTTATTGTGGTGTGTTTAAAATTCTACTAGAGGGCTTGGGAGTGTTCTGAAGTGGAGAGAGGCCACTAAGGGATTTTTTACCACAGAGGACACGGAGTCACACAGAGTTTATTTTACCACTAAGAGCTTGGCGGTCCTCTGAAGTGGAGGTAGACCACTAAGAAATCCAAAGTTTCTCTGCGAGCTCTCACTAGGCTGACAAGTAGTAAAATATCAAGCGTTGAAGCAGTGTATCCTGTTCATGGAAGACTTTCCTTTGCGACATAGCGCCTTTGCGTGATTTATCTCTCGCAAAGGCGCAAGGATCGCGGGAAAATTTAAGGCGCAAAGAGATTTTGGATTTAATGACCACTAAGTCACCTAGGGGCTTAGTGTGGTGTTTTTAAAATTCTGCTAAAGAGCTTGAGGGTGTTCTGAAGTGGAGAGAGGTCACTGAGGGATTTTTTACCACAGAGGACACGGAGTCGCACAGAGTTTATTTTACCACTAAGAGCTTGGCGGTCCTCTGAAGTGGAGGTAGTCCACTAAGAAATCCAAAGTTTCTCTGCGAGCTCTCACTTGGCTGACGAGTAGCAGCATATCTGGCGTTGATGGGATATATCCATCTAATGGAAAACTTTCCTTTGCGATTTTGCGCCTCTGCGTGAAATAGTTCTAGTAATGTCCTACAGTCTCCGGATCACCACAGAGGTCACGGAGTCACACAGAGTCTGAATGTAGAAGAATTTCATTGTGCACCTTCGTGAACTTCGTGTCTTCGTGGCAAGCAACGTTCCCTTCGTCTCTCCGTCTCTCCGTCCCTCATTTTTCGGTCATCCAACCACGACTGGAAATCGCTACCTTTCGTCTATGTGCAGCATCAGAAAGTGGTTTCTTCCGATCGTGTTGGTGTGCTGGTCCATGCCGCTCATGGCCCAGGTCCCCGATTCTCCGACCATCCCCGAGGTGGACAGCTTGTGCCAAGTGGCCCAAAATCTGTCCGACCAGCAACAATTCGATGCTGCCCTGGAAATGATAGTGGCGGCGGCGAAGGTGGCGGTCAACCAAGGTGGGGAGGGTTCCGCTGCACAAGCCGTCTGCCGCCTGAACGAGGGCAGGATCCATTCTGCCAAAGGGGATTATCCGGAAGCGGAACGGTGTTTCCAGGAAGCAAAGGCGATCGCGGAGAAGGTGTTCGGAAAGAATCATCGGGACTATGCGCAATGTCTGGTCGAATTGGGATTGTTGTACAGCGACCTGGGTCGGTTGCAGGAAGCAGAAGCCGTTTTCCTGGAGGCGATGCCCATCTGGGAAGCTACCCTGGGAAAGGCGAATGCCGAGTATGCCTGGAATCTGAATAACCTGGGCATGCTCTATTATGATCTGGGGCAATATGCGAAGGCCGAAGGGCTCTATCAGGAATCCAGGTCCATCCGGGAAGCGACCCTGGGGAAGGTCCATCCGGTCTATGCCGGCAGCCTGATCAATCTGGGTATCCTGTATTGGAAGACTGGACAGCTGGACAAGGCCGAATCATTCTACCTCGAGGCCAAGTCCATCTTTGAGGAGCAGCTCCACGATACCAACCACCCGTTCTACCGGAATTGCCTCAGCAACCTGTCCATCGTCTATGTCTCCCAGGGACATTATGAGCAGGCCCAGCCCCTGTATATTCAGTCCCTGGCCCTGGTCGAGAAGTCGAAAGGAAAGGAGAACCCGGAGTATGCCAGGGGCCTGAACAACCTGGCCGTCCTCTACATGTACGATGGCAAGCTGGAAAAGGCCGAGCCATGCTACATCGAAGCCATCCGGATCCGGAAGAAGACCCTGGGTGAAGATCATATGCTGGTGGCCTCCAGCCTGAACAACCTCGCGGCCCTCTATGAGGAACTGGGTCAGTATGCCCAGGTGGAATCCCTCTATCTGGAGACCCTGGAGATCCGGAAAAAGGCCCTGGGAGCCGATCATCCCGATTATGCCCAGACACTGATCAACCTGGCGCTGTTTTACGAGCATACCGGCAATTTGGACAAGGCCGAAGCGATCTACCTGCAAGCCCTTCCCATCTTTGAGAACAGCTATGGCAAGGAACATCCGAGCTATGCCTCCAGCCTGAAGAATTTCGCCAATCTCTATCTGGCCAGGAAGCAATTCGATCGGGCGGAGGCCTATTACCTGGAAGCCCGATCCATTCGTGAAGCAACGGTAGGGAAGATGCATCCGGAGTATGCCACCGACCTGGTCAATCTGGCCATCCTGTATCTGGAGCAGAAGCGCGAGGCGGAAGCCGGGAAAGCCCTGCAGGAAGCCCGGACCATCCAGGACTCCACAGTCGGCGTCACTCATCCGGAATACGCCAGGACATTGTTCTATCTGGGAGAGGTGGCCGTCAGACGGGGTGATCTGTCGAAGGGAGAAGCATTGCATGCGCAGGCGCGACAGGTCAGGGAAGCGGCTTACGGCCTGCAACATCCGGAGGTAGCCTACTCCCTGCAGCGCCTGGCCTGGGTGCACGAACGGCAGGGACGACAATCGGATACCGAACTGGATCTGGGAACATTGCTGGACCAGGTCCAGGCACGCCTGTCGAAGGCGACCTCCTTCCTGCCGGAACAGGAACTGGCCAGATATGTCCGGTCCTTCCGCCAGATCGGCGACCAGGTGGCGGATTGTGTCCAGGAGCGCAATGCCCGGGTGGAGAAGGCCGGCAGTCTGCCTGCGCTGCTCTACAACTACATCCTGTTCTACAAGGGCTTTCTGCTGTCTTCGGCGATCCGGTTGAAAAACCTGTCCGATCTTACCCCGGCATCCAGGGAGATCGACCTGCGACTGAAGAGTTACCGACGGCGCCTGGCAGAGCAATACGCACTTCCCCTGACGGACCGCAAGGGGGTTCCCGAGCTGGAAGAGCAGGCCCGCAACGCAGAGAAGGAACTGATCCAGACCGTGGCCGGATTTGCCGAAGCCAGCCAGCAACTGACCTGGAAGGACATCCGGCAGGTGCTGCAAGCCGATCAGGCGGCGATCGAGTTCCTGCAATACACCCGCCTTACCGGCACACCGGACGAGAGCGTCGAATATGCCGCACTCATCATTCGATCGGACCGGGATCAACCGGAGTTTGTCCATCTGTTTTCCGAGGCGTCCATCAGCCGGGTCCTGCAGACGGATACCGACAGACGATCGGATTATGTCAACGACCTGTATGCATGGGCTGACCGGGGATTGGTCGCTGATGAGGAGCCTGTTCCAACGCTGTACCAGTTGATCTGGTCCCGCCTCGCTGCAACCGGATTGGCGGATATCCGCACGATCTACTATGCCCCTACCGGTGTCTTGCACCGTCTCAACCTGGGCGCCATTGCAGTGAATGATGAACAGGTGTTGTCGGATGTCTACCAGCTCATCGAGGTCAGTAGTACCCGCAGGTTGGTCGAGGGATCGAAAGATCCCGTCCGCCAGGACAATGCCACAGGCGTGGTCTTTGGCGGGTTGTATTTCGATCCGGATACCCTCGCCGGCCAGACCCCCTTGTCGGTGTCTGCTGAGGACCTGGTGGCCAGTCGTGGCCAGGTCACGGCCGACCAGGCGGGAAGTACCCGGCGGACCGGCAGCTGGTCCTACCTGAAGTGGACAGAAAAGGAAGCATCAGCGATTAAAGGCATTCTGGACGGGGCGGGAATGGATTGCCGCGAACTGGACGGGTATGCCGGCACGGAAGAGGTGTTCAAGCAGATCTGTTCCGCAGGATCCTCCCCGGTCGTGTTGCACATGGCCACCCATGGATTCTTTTTTCCGGATCCGGGAGGGCAACAGCAGGATCAACAGGATCTGGCCTTTCAGGATTCGGAGAATCCCATGATCCGCTCCGGACTGATCCTGGCCGGGGGAAACTACACCTGGCGCAACGGAAATCCCCTGCAACCGGGAAAGGAGGATGGCATCCTCACCGCCTACGAGATCAGCCAGATGAATTTGTCCAATACCGAACTGGTGGTCCTCTCTGCCTGCGAGACCGGGCTGGGAGATATCGAGGGCAATGAGGGCGTATATGGATTGCAACGCGCTTTCAAGATCGCCGGGGCCAAGTACCTGATCATGTCCCTGTGGCAGGTTCCTGACCGGGAGACCATGCAATTCATGACCACCTTCTACCGCAACTGGCTGGAGCCGGAGGATGGCGGGAAGATGACCATTCCCGAGGCGTTCCGAAAGACCCAGCTGGAAATGCGGGACCGGTTTTTCAATCCGTATTCGTGGGCGGGGTTTGTGTTGGTGGAGTGATGTAAAGTCGGAAGGCGGAAATCGCCCGCCTGTTTTCTATGGGTTAAGCAATCATATGTTGAAAATTTGGATCATACATAGTGTCATCCCTGACGAGGGCAAAGATTCGGTGCAAGATTTTGTTCCGAACGGCATTTAGAACACTCATTTTATGTTTTCCCTCAGCCACTTTTCTACAGTAGTAGTCACTCAGCTCTCCTGGGACGGCAATTGCCGATCTGGCACATTGATGGAGCAAGGTTTTGATCCGTTTATTTGCCCTCGGGCTAACATGACGCTTGCCTTTGTAGAGGCCTGAAGAGTACTCGAAAGGAGCGACACCGGCAGCACAGGCTAATTTTTTAGCATTTTCATATTTAGTGAACTCATTGGTTTCTATCATCAATGCGACAGCAGTCACCATGCCAACCCCCTTTACAGAGGTGATTTGATCAACTTTGCGGCTCACCTGAGCATCTTGTTCGATGATCTGCTGGATCTGCTTGTCAATGTTCTTGATCCGCTCATTGATCTGTTCGATAACCGGTGTGGAGTTTTCACTGACCAAACAAGCCATCTCCGGCTTTGAAAATGAATTGAGTTCTTTCATTGGCAGGGTTAACATCGTCTTGGCTCGAATGAGTCTGGATCGTAGACTGGCCATAACACTCAATTTTCTAATGACATCTCTTGGAGGCGTCCAGAGTCTTGCTTTGTCTTGAAAGCGAACACCATAGATGGCAATTCGCTCTGCATCTATGGCGTCGTTTTTACCTCTTGTCATGCCACTTGATGATTTGATATGTGAGGCATGCTCAACCCATGTAGGCACTTTTTTAGCCCAAAGAACTTCGAGAAGTAGATTGCCATACACACCGGTTGACTCCATGACAACCAACATTTGGCTCAGGGTCACATCAAACGATTTTCTTAAAGTGGTAAGCGTTGCTCGGATGTCCGTTTTGCAGTTATCAATTTGGCCTTGCCAAACCTTGGCTCCATCTTTGATGAGACATAGATCGAGCCATTCCTTACTGACATCGACTCCTAACGTGGCACAAAAGTTCATTTTGACTTACATTTAGATGTTTGAAATGTGATAGGAATCTTAAGCTGCGCCGAGACCCTACTAGTAGGTTTTAATACCTGATTTTCTATCTGGCCTTGATGCTTAAGAAAGCCGGGTTGGGATTGCAACAGGCGCTGGGCTTCAAAACCCACGGCAGGCCTAATTCGCCCATCCCGGCTCCTATCATTTATCCATAAGATGGCAGCAAAGAGTTTTCCACTTTTACACATTCGCTAACAAAAAGAAGAAAGAAGCAAAGAAGAAAAATACATATGATGATAATGACTATGTATTCAATTCTGACCTCTTTGCAAACCTAAGGGCCGGCGAGGCAGGGAAGGCGGAAAAGTAGAATTTACCACTGAGTCACTGAGGGCACTGGAGAGGTGGAATGGGCATTTTACTGGAGAGATTGGGGGTGCTGTGAAGTAGAAAGAGAGCACTAAGAGATACTGGATGAATCAGTCTCTTCGTCTCCAATGACCACAGAGGGCACGGAGTCACACAGAGTTTTCATTCAGTAGAAATTCTTTGTGCACCTTCGTAAACTTCGTGTCTTTGTGGCAAATAACGTTCCCTTCGTCCTGGTTGTACCACAGAGGGCCCAGACGCTTACAGTCTGTATCCACCCCGAGTACTCGGGGCTAAATCGGCCATCGTCTGGGCACGGAGATTTACAACGGTTTGCCGTAGTCGTGATGGAAGTTTCCTATCTTCAATGGTGTTCTGGTGCAATATAGGGAACCCAATGAGAGTAGTTTTTCTGATTTGTTTCCAACTTTTCTGCTCCATTCTGTGCGCCCAATTGGTGGACTCCACGGTCATCCGTCAAGTGGATAGCCTTGTCCAAATATCTCGAACCCTCACGGGAAAAGGTGAATATGATCAAGCCCTGGAAGTCAATGCATCCGCAGAGAAACTGGCATTGAAACATCTGGGTTATGAGTCAGCAGCGTACGGGAGTTGCTGCTTTAACCATGGAAGAGTACTCTATTTCAAGGAAGATTTCCAGGAAGCAGAAAAATGGTATCTCAAAGGAAAGGCCATTATCGAGGAAGTTGTAGGGAAAAGGCATGTCGATTATGCCAAGGTACTGAGCAACCTGGCAATTCTTCATAAGGACTTATGCAATTACAGGGAGGCGGAATCGCTATATCTTGAAGCAAAAGAAATTTTTAGAGATGTGTTTGGTGAAGAGCACCTCTATTATGCCAGATGCTTGAATAACCTTGCCATCCTTTACCTGGATATGGGCCTCTACGAACTAGCGGAACCCTTATATGTGGAAGCGAAGGACATCCGTGAAAAATTGGTCGGAAGTAAGCATCCTGATTATTCCGCCAGCTTGAACAACCTGGCGGTCCTGTATTGGCATATGGGTAAATTGGAAGAGGCGGAATCCCTTTACATAGAGTCCAGGGCGATCTGGGAAGAAGTGCTCGGAAAGGAGCATCCAAATTATGCCAGCAGCCTGAACAACCTTGCTATTCTGTATGTGGAAATGGGTAACTACGTACAGGCTGAACCACTCTATCTGGAAGCAAGGGATATCCGCGAAAAAGTGTTCGGAAAAGAGCATCCTGACTATGCTGAATGCTTGAACAATCTGGCAAACCTGTATTCCCGTTTGCGCCAATACGAAAAAGCTGAACTACTCTATTTGGAGTCCTTAGATATTCGAGAAAGTGTGTTCGGTAAATCGCATCTCGAATATGCTCAAACGCTGAACAATCTGGCAGTTTTCTATCGAAGGATGGGGAATTTCGAAAAAGCCGAATCACGTTCTCTCGAGTCAATAGCTGTCCTGGAAAAACTACTGGGGAAGCAACATCCGACGTATGCCTCTGGTCTGAATAATTTGGCTCTCCTATACCAGGATATGGGCGATGTTGGAAAGGCAGAATTGCTTTGGTTAGAGACCAATGAGATTCGGGAGCAAGTGCTCGGCAAAGGGCATCCAGATCATATAACAAGTCTGAACAACCTGGCGAATTTGTATGAAGAGCTATATCGGTATTCAGATTCTGAGCCATTGCTGCGAGAGGCCCATATCCGCTCACGAATCAGCTTGGTCAATGCCACGTCGTTTCTTTCCGAACAGGAACTTGCCAAATATGTAGCCACATTTCAATATAACAGAGATGAATTGAATTCACACTTGCTGGCACGTCATGCCAAAGGAGCACCGCACGGAATTCTACCTTCACTGGTTTACGACCATGCTCTGTTTTATAAAGGGTTCCTCCTGTCGGCTGCTTCCAGGCTGAATTCGCTTGCATTGGCATCACCTGAGTCAGTGGAGATCAATCTCCGGCTCAAAGGATATCGTCGCCGTCTGGCCGCTGAATATACCAAGCCGATCGCCGAACGAAAAGGCATTGCCGATCTGGAGGAAAAAGCCAACCTGGCTGAAAAGGAACTGGCCCGCACAGTGGCAGGTTATGCGGAAGCTCTCCGCCAGGTCAAGTGGGAGGAGGTACAGGCTACGTTGTCGAAAGACGCTATCGCCCTGGAATTTGTGCATTTCCGGGTCAATTTTCCCAATCAACCAGACAGTGTACAGTATGCTGTGTTGTTGTTGCGGCCTGGAGCACAACAGCCTTTGTTCATCCCCCTCTTTGAGGAAACAGAATTCGACCACCGTTTAGCTACCGATAAAGAGCGTAAGTCGGATTATGTCAATGACCTTTATGCCTGGGCCGGTCGGGGCCTGGTCGAATTGGGCAGTGAAGAAAAATCCCTTTACGATCTGATCTGGTCAAAAATTGAAGCGGCGGGCCTCGAAAGCATTCAGACGGTGTATTATTCACCCTCAGGCGTGTTACACCGTCTGAATCTGGGCGCCATCGCCGTTGATGATGAGACCATCCTTTCCGACCGCTATAACCTGGTCGCCTTGAACAGCACCCGGCAATTGGTCATTCCTTCTACCCTCACCATTGGCGCCAATGATGCCCTCCTGGTCGGTGGGGTGAACTTTGAAACAGATTCTATCCAATCGACGGTTGATGAGCAACTTCTCCTGGCCAGTCGTTCCGCTGCAGATGCCTCGACCCAATCCGGTTCCCGCGGCGGCTCCTGGTCCTACCTCAAATGGACGGAAAAAGAGGTGGAAAACATCACCACCACGCTAGCTGAAGGAGGATGTCAAGCAACCCGGTTAAGCGGTTCTGATGCAACCGAAGAGGCCATCAAAGCCATCGGCAAAAAGGGATCCTCCCCTCGTATCCTGCACATTGCCACCCATGGATTCTTTTTCCCAGACCCCGCTGCGGTCAGCGGTGTGCGGTCAGCGGTCGAAATGGATCATGAAGCTGTATTCAAGTGGTCGGACAACCCCATGATCCGCTCTGGCCTCATCCTGGCCGGCGGCAATTATGCCTGGCAGCATGGCCGTGCGGTCAGTCCCGACAAGGAAGACGGCATCCTCACCGCCTACGAGATCAGCCAGATGAACCTGTCCAATACTGAGCTCGTGGTCCTCTCTGCCTGTGAGACGGGCCTGGGGGATATCCAGGGCAACGAAGGCGTGTATGGCCTGCAACGGGCCTTCAAGATCGCCGGAGCGAAATACCTGATCATGTCCCTGTGGCAGGTACCCGACCGGGAGACCATGCAGTTCATGACCACGTTCTACAAGAATTGGCTGGAGGAACAGATGACCATCCCCGATGCCTTCCGCAAGACCCAGCTGGAGATGCGGGACCGGTTTTTCAATCCGTATTCGTGGGCGGGGTTCGTGCTGGTGGAGTGATTTAAAGTCGGAAGGCGGAAAAGTAGAATTTACCACAGAGGTCACAGAGTCGCACAGAGTTTATTTTACCACTAAGTCACGAAGGCCACTATGGAGGTAGAATGGAATTTCTGCAAGAGAGCTAGAGAGTGTTTTGAAGTGGAGAGAGGCCACTAAAAAATCCAAGATTTCTCTGCGAGCTTTCACCTGGCTGACAAGTAGAAAAATGTCAGGCGTTGAACCAGTGTATCCAGTTCGTGGAAGACTCTCCTTTGCGACATAGCGCCTCTGCGAGAAATGGATCACCACAGAGGGCACAGAGTCACACAGAGTTTTCATGCACTAGAAATTCCTGGTGCACCTTCGTGATCTTCGTGTCTTCGTGGCAATCAATGGTCCCTTCATCTCTTCATTTCGGTATTACCACAGAGTCACACAGAGTTTCACAGAGGAGGCTGCAGCTTCCTTCTTGAAAAAAAGTCAACTATAGTTTACCTTTGAAGATAAAGTATTTGGAGGTCTTGCGTCAGGCAGATGAAAAAGAAGAAGATCTATATTACAGTAGAAAAGACAGATACCGGCTACTCTGCATTTACAGAAGACGAACAAGTCTATTCGACCGGCCAGAATATTCCGGAATTATACAAGAATCTGATCGAAGCGCTTGAATTGGCCAGCGATGATCCAGAAGCGGTGATCACTACGGATCAATTGCAATTGAATCTGGATTTGCAGCAGTTTTTTAAATACTATAAAGTGATCAATGCCAATTTTCTGGCCGAAAGAATTGGCATGAATCCAACGTTGCTTTCCCAATATGTGAGTGGAACGAAAAGACCATCTGCCAGGCAGAAGGAGAAAATCATTCAGGGAATCCACATGATCGGGAGGGAGTTGGCGGAGCTCCAGTTTGTGTGAGATGTTCACCACTAAGTCACGAAGGGCACTATAGTGGTAGAATGGAAATTCTGCTATAGGGCTTGAGGGTGTTCTGAGGTGGAAAGAGTCCACTAAGAAATCCAGGATTTCTCTGCGAGCTCTCACTTGGCTGACAAGTAGCAAAATGTTATGCGTTGAAGCAGTGTATCCAGTTCGTGGAAGACTCTCCTTTGCGATTTGGCGCCCCCGAGTACTCGGGGCGTGAACAGTTGCACGCCCCGAGTACTCGGGGGCGCAGGGGGCGCGGGAAAATTTAAGGCCCGGACGCTTGCGGTCCGGATCCAGACAGTATCGTCTGGGCGCAAAGAAATTCTGGAATTAATGACCACTAAGTCACGAAGGGCACTGTAGCGGTAGAGTCCAAATTCTTCTAGAGAACTTGGAAGCGTTCTGGAGTAGAGAGAGACCACTAAGAAATCCAAAAGTTCTCTGCGAGCTTTCACTTGGCTGACAAGTAGTAAAATGCTAAACGTCTATGGCATGCATCCTTCGAGTTGAAAACTCTCCTTTGCGATTTGGCGCCCCCGAGTACTCGGGGCGAGAAATTGATCACCACAGAGGTCACAGAGTCACACAGAGTTTTTATGCGCTAGAAATTCTTGGTGCACCTTCGTGATCTTCGTGTCTTCGTGGCAATCAACGATCGCTCCGACTCTTCGTCTCCAATGACCACAGAGATCACGGAGTCGCACAGAGTTTATTTTACCACTAAGTCACTAAGGGCACTGGAGAGGTAGAATGGAAATCCTGCTAGAGGGCTTGAGGGTGTTCAGAAGTGGAGGGAGGCCACTAAGAAATCCCTCATCCCTCATCCCTCATCCCTCATCCCTCATTCCTCATCCCTCATCCAAACCCATTTTCCCCCTATCTTGGCTGCCGGAGTCTATATCATGTCCATTCGAAAACTTGCCGGCGAAACCCTGATCTACGGTCTGTCCAGTATCCTGGGCCGCTTCGCCAACTTTCTGCTGGTCCCACTCTATACCTGGATCCTGGTCGATGCCGAGTTCGGGGATATCGCCTACTTCTACGCCCTGATGGGCTTCCTGAAGGTACTGTACACCCTGCAGCTGGATACCGCCTTCTTCCGGTTCGGCCAAGACAAGGCCCATCGCGCCGGGGCCTATACCGCCATCCTTCGGCCGGTCAGCGGCTACATCCTCTTCCTCACCGCGGGACTCCTCCTCCTGGCCCCGCTGGCCGCCTCCTGGACCGGCTACCCCACCTATGTGCAGGATTTTCGCATCATCGCCTTGATCCTCGCCCTGGATGCCTTCACCGAGTTCCCCCTGGCCCGCCTCCGCCTCGAACAGCGTCCCCTGCGCTTTGCGGGCATCCGGATCACCGGCATCCTTGTGAATATCCTGTTCAATGTCCTCTTCCTGCTGGTCCTGCCCATGGCCTTCGACCGGGAAGCGGCCCCCTGGCTCTATCCGGAGAGCCGCCTCATCCTGGTGCTCTGGGCCAACCTCATCGGGTCGGCCGTGACCTTCCTCCTCGTCTCCCGGGATATCCGCTACCTGTTCCAACGCATGGATACCGACCTGTTCCGCTCCATGTTCCGCTATGCCGCCCCCCTCATCCTGGTGGCCTTTGCCGGGGTGATCAACGAGATGCTCGACCGCCAGTTGCTTCGCTTTCTCCTGCCCGGGACCGACCAGGAGATCCGGGCCCAGATCGGGATCTACTCGGCCAATTACCGGCTGGCCATGGTCATCTCCCTGTTCACCCAGGCCTTCCGTTACGCCGCTGAGCCATTCTTCTTTCGCGAATCCGGATCGGCGACCGCCCAGCAGACCTATGCCCGGGTGTCTCGGCTCTTTACCCTGGCAGCCAGCATCGGACTGGTGGTGATCCTCCTCTTCCAGGACTGGCTGAAATTCCTCATCGGCCGGGCAGGCAGCAGCTACCACGAGGGGCTGCAGGTGCTGCCCATCCTCCTCACTGCCAATATCTTGTTGGGCCTCTATTACAATTTTTCTGTCTGGTACAAACTCACCGACAAGACCCGGTCCGGTGCCTGGATCGCCGTTGGTGGCGCCCTGGTCACCATCGCCGGCAATGCCCTCTTCATTCCGCAATACGGCTATGTGGCCTCGGCCTGGACCACCCTGGTCTGTTATGCCCTGATGGTCATCGTGAGCTATACCTGGGGCCAGCGGCACTATCCTGTACCCTATCCACTGGGTCGCATGGCCCTGTTCATCGGGTCTGCCCTGGTGGTGGCCGGATTATCCCGGTACACCCTGTCCGATCTGCCGGAGGTGCCGCGCATGATCGCGTACATCGGGATCACCCTGCTGTTCATTGCCGGCTGGGGCCGACCGGAGTGGCGGCAAATGAAGGTATCCGGCTGAGTTCAGGCAAAGGGGTTCCCGATCAATATGTGTAGGTCTTCAGCCATCCGATGATCTCGTGGCGCTTCATGATCATCCACAATACCGCCCAGATACTGCCGAAGATCAGGACCAGGTTGACATTCCGCCGGGTACGGTTCCATTTCTCCCGTCGGCTGACATATCGATATCGTGAGGATTTACCCATAATGCGTGTTCTGTGTTCGAGTGGGCGCAAAGATAACCGCCTGGCGCTGGTCAGCAGTTGCCCAGCTCTTCCAGCAAAGACCATACCTCACGTGCAGCCCGATCCCAGTCAAAGCGCTGTTTGCGCTCCCGGCCCCGCTCGATCAGCTGGTCTCGCAAGCCGGGTTCCGACACCAGTCGGCTCATGGCCGTGGCGATGGATTCTTCCGACCCGGGATCGACCAGTAAGGCCGCCTCGCCGGCGACCTCCGCCATGGACGAGCGATCGGAGGTGATCACGGCGGTCTCACAGCCCATGGCCTCCACGATGGGAATGCCAAACCCCTCGAACAGGGACACATAGACCAGGGCCTCCGCGCCACTGTAGAACGCCGGCAGGTCGTCCCCCTGGTAGCCCACCTGGATGATCTCTTCCCGACAGGAGGAACCCTGGATGGCCGCCCGGGTATCCTCGGCCATCCAGGCCATCCGGCCCAGGAGCACCAGCTTGTGAGGCGCCCCGGTGGCTTCCTTGAACCGCGTATACGCCCGGACCAGTCGGGTCACATTCTTCCGGGGGTGGATCGCCCCGACGTACAGGAAGTAGGGATCCCCTCCGGTGAACTGGTCCCGGATCCGCTGGCCTTCTTCGGGACCTTGTGGAGCAAAACGTGGGTTGGCGCCATTGTAGCTCACCATGACCTTCCCCGTATCCACTCCACTGTCGATCACATCCAGTCGTGTCGCTTCACTGACCGTGACGATGCGATCGGCCCGTTGCATGAACCGGGGCATGTAGGTGCGGTAATACCAGCTGGCCATGCCGCCGACCTGGTCGGGAAAATGCTTGTAGGCCAGGTCGTGGATGGTGAGCAGGGTCGGTACCCGGGTGCGCAGGCTGAGGAACCCGTCCGGCGAAAAGAACACATCGGCCCGGAAACGCCGTAGCGCCCGGGGAATGGCCCAGTCAAACCAGACCATGAACAGGAAGGGATGCCGCGCCGGCGGAAAGAGGACGACCGGTCGGACATTCTCCCCGAAGACAAAGTCCGGATCGTAGTCGCGGTCGAACAGGAAGATGAACTCATGCTCCGGATGATCGGTCACCATCCGGCGCAGCACCTCATAAGTGTACCACCCGATCCCTTCGAGCTTATTGGGCAGGAGCATCCTGGTGTTGACGGCAATGCGCATCGGTATGGTGGTGTTTTCTACCTTCGTCAAAAGTACCCAGCCTTGATCAAATCCGACCTTCTGGTGATCGGTTCCGGGGTGGCCGGCCTGACCCTGGCCACCAAAATGGCCCGCCAGCGTCCCGACCTGGCCATCACCGTCCTCTCCAAAACCGTTGACGATGAGAGCAATACCCGCTATGCCCAGGGCGGGGTCGCCGCGGTGTGGAACCTGGAAAAAGATTCCTTCGACAAGCATATTGCCGATACCCTGGATGCCGGGGACGGCCTCTGCAACCTTGATGCTGTCAAGGCCGTCGTGTACGAAGGCCCGGATCGGGTACGGGAGATCATCGAATGGGGCACTCGCTTCGACCAGCACGGCCAGGAAGGCTACGACCTGGGCCGGGAGGGTGGCCATACAGAGAATCGCATCCTCCACTACAAGGATCTCACCGGCTGGGAGATCCAACGCGCCTTGCTGGAAGAAGCCGGCCGCCATCCCAACATCACCGTTCTGGAGCATTACTTCGCCATCGACCTGATCACCCAGCACCACCTGGGCTACAATGTCACCCGGGTCACCCCGGGGATCACCTGTTACGGGGCCTATGCCCTGAACAAGAAGACGGGTAGCATCGAGACCCTCCTGGCCCGATCCACCGTGTTGGCCGCCGGCGGCGCCGGACAGATCTACCGCCAGACCACCAACCCTGTCATTGCCACCGGTGATGGCATCGCCATGGTCTACCGGGCCAAGGGCCGCATCCGCGACATGGAATTTGTCCAATTTCACCCCACCAGCCTCTACAGTCCGGTGGCCGAGAATCCCTCCTTCCTCATCTCCGAGGCTGTGCGTGGGTACGGGGGCATCCTCCGCACCCGAGACGGGAAGGAGTTCATGCAGCGCTATGACGACCGCCTCTCCCTGGCCCCCCGGGATATCGTGGCCCGGGCCATCGACAACGAGATGAAGATCCGCGGGGATGAATACGTCTATCTCGACTGCTGCCACCTGGAGGAAACCGGGTTCCGGGAGCACTTCCCGACCATCTACGACAAGTGCCGAAGCGTGGGGATCGATCCGATGAAGGACTTCATTCCCGTGGTACCGGCCTGTCACTACATGTGTGGCGGGGTGATGACCGACCTGCAGGGCCGCTCCTCCATTGACCGGTTGTATGCCATCGGCGAATGCACCTCCACCGGCCTGCACGGGGCCAACCGACTGGCCAGCAATTCCCTCCTGGAGGCCCTGGTCTTTGCCCACCGTACCGCCGAGGATCTGCTCCCCCGCATCGACGACCTGGATGTTCGCACCGATGTACCCGACTGGAATGCCGAAGGCACCACCGACCCCAAGGAGATGGTCCTCATTACCCAGAGCACCAAGGAGCTGAAGGAAGTGATGACCAATTATGTCGGCATCGTCCGCTCGAACGTCCGTCTCAAACGGGCCATGGACCGCCTCTACCTCCTGTACAAAGAAACGGAGGACCTTTATCACCAGACCACCATCTCTCCCCAGCTCTGCGAATTGCGCAACCTGATCACCATCGCCTACCTGGTCACCCGGTCGGCCGCCATGCGCAAGGAGAGTCGGGGCCTGCACTACACCACCGACTATCCCGACAAGATGGACCACGTCGAGGAGACGTATATGTAGTGTTCTAGCCTGTCCGCCGTAGGCGGGGTTCCTCGTTCCTGGGTTCCTGGTTGGTCTTCGCGGCTGGCACGGAGTTTCTTGTGGTGGGCAGGACGTCTGCCGGTTACACTGTTCAATGTTCAAGGTGTGGCGCTGGCGCGCCAACCTGTTCAAGGTTCAATGGCCCCCGGGTACTCGGGGTTGAACCTTGAACCGGATGACCACCAGGTCATCCTTGAACCTTGAACGGCCTTGCCGTTCGCCTGATGCCCAAACAACAAACGATTTCACACCTTACTCGATCACTACCTTCTCGACACTCAGCACCTGACCGGCCGGATCGGTCAACTGGAGGAAATAGATCCCTGACGAAAGAGAGGAAACCGGGATATCCATCGTTTGACTGGACAATACGAACGGCATGGAAAGCTGGACAACCCCGTCGGACCCCAGGATATTCACCCGGATCTCGGACCAGTGCGGTAGGGGAGCATCCACACGCAGGTGGATCACCGAACGGGCCGGGTTGGGGGAAATGGACACGGATCCTAACAGCGGAAAATGGATAGCGGAAGGATTGGAGTAATCGCAATCCAGAACGAACAAGACATGTTTCCACAGCAGGTCTTCGTCTTCATAGCAGCGGACAAAGGGGGGAATATGATCGGCTGTTTGGTAGGCAAATGCTTCTTCATTCACAATTGTCCCATATTCACCAATCTTCTCTGTAAAGAAGTACTGCCAACAATAGCATGCCTGGCCATCGAAATCATTGCCTACCGTTGAAAAACGTTTAAGTAAAAAACCATCCACTTCAATCGTATCGATCTCTTCAACAATAAAAGATTGGAAGCGATTAATCGTGTCATAATGAAAGAGATCAAAAACAGCGGTGTCTCCCACTTCCAGTCCAAAATCATATTGCAACCGGATGGTATCCTGCCACCAGACATACACTTTATACCCGTTCTGGATCATGATGTGATCTCCTACCTTACGGCCATTATAACCACCGACGATAGTATCACCAGTACTTTCCACTGTATAATACTTTTGCCATTTATCATACGTCGGACTGGTGTAACTAAGTGCGTTGATATACCAGGTTGCACCAACTGGTGCCCATTCGTATTGAGCATCGGCCGGATTTGCCCATAGCATCAAGACCTGGGTCAGGAGGAACAGACTCACGAATTTCTTCAGGATTTTCATGTCACGAGGTGGATGATCGTTCAAAATACACCATTCGCAATCATGCTGCTACCGAATGGATGTTTTTGACCAGGTCCCGACCATTTGGCACACATTCCACTTGAAACAGGCAGGTGCTGCCGCGCCATGCCTTGAACCTTGAACCAGAAAGAAAAACCCCCGACCATCTCGCGACAGCCGGGGATCACATTCGATTCGGTAGGGTTGTTTTTATTGGGGGGATGTCGTCACCTCGAAGCCGAGGAATCCTTCCTCATCCACGGAGGCCGTTTCCCGGGCGGCGCCCTGTTCGATCACCCCGGTGATCATGGCCTGGCGGTGATTGGCCCGCAACCAGCCTGCCTTGTAGAACCTGGGCAGGCGAACAGCCTTGTGTTCATGGTTCGATACCAGGTCGCCTTCCGTTTCCCGGCGATGGGTATCGATGTATTTCTGTGTCTCGTAATAGTCCAGGCAGGAGGCGATCTGGTCCTCCGGCACGCGGTCGAAGGCATCCAGGGCATACCGGTCGATCAGGGAGGACAGCAGGTTGGCATATTGCGGATTGGTGGCATAGCCGCAGGTCTGCAGGCCCTTCGCCCAGCCGGTATAATCGTTGGGGTCCAGGGTGAACAGGCTGGCATAGCGCACATTGTTCACCAGGAAATCACTGTGGTCCCGATAGGATACCGCCGCGGATTCGTAGGCCCGGAAGCAGGAGGCGATCAGCTCATTGGCCTCGTTGTAGTCGTCGTCCAATACCATCAGGGTGTCGCCCATCCAGTAGTCCTTGCACTTGATGCCGAAATGATTGTTGCCCTCCACGGACAGGCGGCTGTTGCCGCAACCGGATTCCAGCAGGCCCTGAGCCAGGGTGATGCTGGCCGGGATGCCGGCATAGTACATCTCCTGGATGGCCAGGGGGGCAAATTCCCGGATATATTGATCGGCAGTACACTTCACCGGTGCCGGTGATGCATCCTGGCTGTACAGGGTGGTCCACCCCAGAAAAAGGAAACAGGAAAGAAAGAAACGTTCCATCGGAAAGGCAATTATCGAATGTGATAAATACCTATACGTTAGGGACTGATCCTTGTTGCAGGAGATATGAAATTTTCTTTCAATCAAGGACGGCCCCAGTGCTTCTGGAAGGATCCACTCCGTATTCCTCGCCATCCCGAAATAACCCCTTGGCGCCTTGGCGTCTTCGCGTTTCCTCTCATCCTCATCCTCATCCCTCATCCCTCATCCCTCATTCCTCACCCCTTCACCCCTTCGCCCCTTCGCATCATTTTGATTGTCATCTATGGTTATGAATTAAAATTGATGGGTTGGTTTTCCACTCAATGGATTTCATGAAAATTCTTTGGCTGTACATGTTGATTTTGGCCCGCCTCTCGCCGGCGGGGCGCCTACTTTTTGTCTTGGCAAAAAGTAGGCAAAAACCGCTGTCGCCAAAATGGGCCTTGTCTTAAAGCTTAAGGATTCCCTTATCTCGTCCTGTGAATGATAGTCGTTTACATCATGACCCGGCCGCTCGAATTTGATCGGTGGTTCGTTTCGTGCTTTGCATTCGATCATCCCGTTATTAGACAACATTCGAATCCAGGTGTCCGACCAAATAATGCGGCTGTTTTCACTTCAATGGTCATCAATATGTTCTAATGTTTCTTTCTTGCTTACCATACGGGTCCTGATGTCACTGAGGCCCTTCTTTGGCGACGTCACCCTAAACGAATAAACCCATAAACGAATAACCCCCCTTCGCGCCTTGGCGTCTTCGCGTTTCCCCTCATCCCTTCGCCCCTTCGCGTCAATTTGGATTGTAATCTATGGTTAGGAATTAAAATTCAGGGGATGGTTTTCCACTCAATGGCTTTCATGAAAATTCTATGGCAGAAGTCTTTCATTTCTGGCCCCGCCTCATCGCCGTCCCGCTATTTAGCGGGATAGGCACTTTTGGCGCCCCAAAAGCCTGCCTGACCGGCAGGCAGGTGCCCAAAAGCGCTCGTCGCCAAAATGGGCCTTGTCTTTTTGCTTGAAGTTTCCCTTATCTCGTCCTGTGAATGGTAGTCGTTTATATCATGACCCGGCCGCTCGAATTTGATCGGTGGTTCGTTTCGTACTTTGCATTCGATCCTCCCGTTATTGGATAACAGTTGAATCCAGGTGTCCGACCAAATAATGCGGCTGTTTCCACGTATGATTGCCATTTATTTCTTTTAGTGTTGCTTTCACGCCTACCATACGGGTCATGATGTATCTGGGAGGCCCTGGTTGGCGACGTATTCTTCGAAATCACTCAATAACGAAATCTTGACTGTCGATAGGCAGTAACCCCAAAACGCGAACTCCAAATATCCAACACCGCTTTGGTAAGCTTAGGGCCATTTTGGATTGTATTCTAGGGTTATGAGTCTAAATGCAGGGGTTGGTTTTCCACTCAATGGCTTTCATGAAAATTCTCTGGCTGTAGATATTCATCTTGGCCCGCCTCTCGCCGGCGGGGCGCCTACTTTTTGTCTTGGCAAAAAGTAGGCAAAAACCGCTGTCGCCAAAATGGGCCTTGTCTTTATGCTTAGAAATTCTCTTATCTCGTCCTGCAATGAATAGTCGTTTACATCATGACCCGGCCGCTCGAATTTGATCGGTGGTTCGTTTCGTGCTTTACATTCGATCATTCCGTTAATGGACAACATTCGAATCCAGGTGTCCGACCAAATAATGCGGCTGTTTTCACTTCAATGGTCATCAATATGTTCTAAAGTTTCTTTCTTGCTTACCATACGGGTCCTGATTTATCCGGGAGGCCCTGGTTTGGCGACGGATTCTTCGAAATAACTCAATCACGAAATAACCCCCTAACGCCTTCCCGTTTTCCGAATGCCGAGTACCGAGCGCCGAATACCGATCCCCCCTTCATATCTATGCGTTTCAACCCTGATTTTTCCTTGGGTCAACCGTCATCCTAAACGAATAAACCCATAAACGAATAAACGTTCTTAGCGTCTTCGGTACGCCATGAGGCGTGTGTCTATATTAATTAACCATTAAACCCAGTATCATGAAAGGGATACACAGGCCAATTTGCCGTTCAGCCTGAAGCAGCCGGAAGGCATGAGGAGGAAACGAACCATGCTAAGTTTCTGGTCAAGCGATTATGCGAGCCGTAACACAAGTGAACCCGGTAAGGCTTCGTTACGCAACACTGCAGTGGTCAACCTTCCGAAGATGGCGAAACCTGAAACATATTGGGAAGAAACGGTAAAACGCACCAATATGGCTGCACGGAGTAGGACGGGATGGCGCGTATAATGAGGGAGACACATGAACATGGGATCCCCTAACGCCATGTAGTAGACCGCTACATGGGCGAGGGAGTCGGAGATGCCCATAGTACTGCTGATACTGAGGACAACATAACCACAGAGGAGGGAAGGGGCATTACTATTGGAAACGTTTTAGATAACAAAATGACTACCTAAATGGAGAAGCGAAGTATCCTAGAAAAGGTACAAGCGGAGATAGAAATCCTGGAGCAGAAGAAGCGAAAGGATCAAAGTACGCAGGACAGGTGCAGGCTGTTACAACTAAAACTATATCAGAAAGCCAAGCAGGAAAGTAAATTCAAGTTCTACATACTATATGACAAAATCAGCCTAAGCTACATCATGGAGGAGGCCTACCGGCGATGTAAATCGCGAAAAGGATCAAAAACTCCCGGCGTGGATGGGCTGACGTTTAAACAGGTTGAGGATACTGGGCGCGAAGCATTTCTCGAAGCAATTAGAGAAGAGCTACAAGAGCACAGATATAAACCACAGCCAGTCAAACGAGTCATGATAGAGAAGGAGAACGGCGGACATCGACCATTGGGGATACCGACCATTAAAGACAGGATAGTACAACAAGCCTGTAAGATGGTCATTGAACCAATATTCGAGGCTGACTTTAACGAATCATCCTATGGGTTCAGGCCGAAACGATCGGCAAAAGAAGCGATGGCTGAAATTAAGGGTAATCTGAGTAAGGGAAAGCACGTGGTATACGATGCGGATTTAAGCAAATACTTTGACACCATCCCACACGATAAGCTAGTGAAGGCTTTGGAAGAGCGCATAGCCGATCCCCGAATAATTGCACTAGTGAAGCTATGGCTAAAGTCACCAGTAGTAGAGAGTGATGGAAGGTATAGTGGAGGAAAAGGACAATCGAGAGGGACGCCCCAGGGCGGCGTGATATCTCCACTGTTAGCGAATATATACATGAACCTTCTAGACAGAATTGTCAACAAGATGAATGGCTATTTCGCGAACCTGGGGATACGGATGATCAGGTATGCGGATGACTTCATATTGATGTCACATGAGATCAAACAAGAAGTAATCACGAAGCTGCATGGATACCTCAACCGCATGGAACTTACAATCAACGAAGAGAAGAGCAAGCTGGTAAATGCGGGAGAAGAGCCTTTTGATTTTCTTGGATTTACCGTACGATATGACAGGAGTATACTATTTAAAGGCAGCCGCTTTTGGAATATCTTCCCAAAGCAGAAAGCTCAAAAAGGGATACGAAAAGCGATCGATGTGAAACTCAAGTTGATAGGTCACTACCCGGCAAAACAGGTTGCTTCAGAACTCAACCCTATAATCAGGGGTTGGATGAACTACTACAAAATCGAAGGAGTCAGCTACACACAGGCGGCATTCAGGAAGCTGAATGACTACCTTAGAATCCGTCTGAATAGATATTACAATCGTAAAAGCCAGAGGAAATCGCGCCTTCATGGTCAGGAGGCCTACGATCTATTAACCAAGAAATTTGGTTTAATAGTACCGTATACGACCAATGGTTTACGACCTGTGTATGCCCAAGGACGAAACCAATAGGAAAGCCGTATGCGGGAAAACCGCACGTACGGTTTGACGAGGGGGTGAGGAGTAGCTATCTTGCTGCTCCTTACTCTACTCTACCGTTTCCTCCCCCAACCGTTCTTCAATCATTCCCCTTTGCCTCCACGGGTACGGTGGCATCCAAGCGGGCCAGATCGACGATGGTCGGCTGGCCGGGTACGGACCGGTACATCGGGGCAAACCGCCTGTTCCACTGGATCTCGTCGAAAAGGTAGGAGGCACGGGCATGCACTTCCTGATGGTAGGTCTCGTCGAATCCCTTCACCATGACCAGAACCTCGATGTGCATGTCCCTCAGGTCATCGGCCGTCTTTTGCCAGAGGGGACTGTCCGCCGTGATCGGGTGGACCAGGGTCCAGTTCATCGGAAACAGGCTGATGCGGTTGAGGTCCAGGTCGAGGGTGGCAAACTGGCGCTTGCGCCCCCCGTCATCGGTCCGCCCCAGCCAGGTCAGCATCATCCGGGCTTCCATGTTGATGAGGTGATTGTTTCGCCGGTTGACCATCCGCATCATGAAGCTCGTCCCCTCCTGGAACGGGGTGATCAAGCCGATGCTGCTGAAGGCGATCTTGGCCACCGGGCGGGAGAACCGGGCAAAGAACAGCCCCGTGGCCAGGGCAAAGCTCATCAGTCCCACCAGGGCATCGAACGAGGCCCAGGCGTTGGCCCCGAGTCCTGTCGGGTGCATGGCCCCGTAGCCGACCGATGTGAAGGTCTGTACGCTGAAGAAGAAGGCCTGGGCCAGCCCACCCCAGAGGGTATTGTGCTGCATGCCGCCGATCTGTTCCAGGCCGATCAGGCCGAACCCGATGGCGAACAGGAGGTTGACCCCGACAAAATAGGCGACCACCAGCAGGAAGAAATGCATCCAGCTCATCTCCACCAGCTGCTCATAGGCATAGTAGCCCCGGCCGCCGACCTTGCGGATGTTGAAGGTCCCGTCGCGGGTGATGAACCGCTCGGCCTCGTCGCCGAGCAGGGTGCCAAAGCCGAGATCCGGCGCCTGCCGGTTCAGGTCCTCTTTCTTTCTGCGCAGTATCGCCATGGGGTCAATGTGATTCCGATACGAAAATGGCTGTATTTTGCCACTTGACCAGCATTCGGCCATGATTCGCAATACGGCTACCCATGCATTGAGATCCCCGTTGCCCGGTTCCTTTTACCGGGATGCGGCCATGTTGGACCAGCTGCGGGAGCGGGTTTTCCTCCCCTCCTGGCAATGGGCCTTTGGTCCGGAAGGACTGCCCGCGCCAGGACATGTCCGGCCGTTCAACCTGCTGCCCGGCTTCCTGGATGAACCCCTGCTGGCCACGGCCAGCGAACAGGGCGAACCGCTGATCCTCGCCAATGTCTGTACGCATCGCGGCAATCTGCTTACGCGAGCAGCTGGCCCCTGCCGTCACCTGGTCTGCCCCTATCACGGTCGCCGGTTCTCACTCGACGGCACGTGCATCACCCAACCCGGCCTGGGAGCCGTTCCTGATTTTCCAGGTGAGGAAGACCATCTCCGACGGCCGGCACAGGCCACCTGGGCGGGCTTCCATTTTGTCCGCATGCAGGATGGTCCCGGGTTTGACTCCTGGATCCATCCCCTCCGCCAGCGCATCGATTTTCTGCCCCTGCATGCCCTGACCCACGACCCTGACAGGTCGATGACCTATACCGTGAAGGCCAACTGGGCCCTGTACTGCGAGAACTACCTGGAAGGCTTGCACATTCCCTTCGTCCACCCGGCCCTGCGTGACGCCCTCGACCTGACCGCCTACCCGGTGATCACTGACGGGCAGACCGTGTTGCAGACCGGACTGGCCCGGGAGGGCGAACCCGCTTTTGATCTCCCCCCGGATCATCCCGACTTCGGGCAGCGCATCTATGCCTGGTACTACTGGCTTTTCCCCAACCTGATGATCAACGTCTACCCCTGGGGCCTGTCCGTGAATGTGGTCGAACCCGTCGGTGTTGCCGAAACGCGGGTCCGCTTCCTCACCTATCGGTTTGCCGGGCAGTCCGGCGGTCCGGACACCCATGCCCTGCACGATACCGAGCTGGAGGATGAATCCGTCGTGGAGACCGTCCAGCAGGGTGTCCGCTCCTCCCTCTACACCCCCGGGCGCATGGTGCCGGGATGGGAGGACGGGGTGGTGTGGTTTCATCAGTTGCTCTGCCAGCATCTGACCCGTTGAATGTCCGGGACTGGATCCCAGGACCACGGTGTCGTGTTCCGCTCCTGTGAATCCTCCGATTGGTCGAAGGTGCTCTGTTTCCGAACTCCTGGTCCGGACGGAGATCCCCTCACGTTCCGCCGGATATCCTTCGATCATCCCATTTCCACCGGGCTCAGGGGAAGTCGGTCATTCCCGGATCTGGACTTGAGGACCATTTGAGCATGTATCTGCATGGCAGGGCACGAACCATCTTCCCTGTTTTTTCTTCGCTGATTCGGGTCCAGGTCCCTGTACCCCTGTTCGATGATCTCTGGGAGGATGCCCGACAGATGTGCCGGAAGACTTGCGGAGTGGACGAGATGAAATGTTGATGCAGACGTGAAATATTACCCCAGAGCATGTAATATTGATGATGAAAGGACCGGTTCAACCCGTCTCCAGGCCAACCGCTTCCCCAGACCGGACAGCATCCATCTGCCCGCATCGATTGTTGGCCATTCGCGGCGTACGGGGGTTCTTCCTTCATTTCTCCTTGATCAGCCTTTTTCTCACCCTCCTGTTCAGCAATGCCCTGCTCGCCCAGGAAGTCACCTTTGATCGGATCGGGGAGAACGAGGGTTTGACCAGTTCGAATCTGTACAGAATCTACCAGGACCAGTCCGGATTTCTTTGGGTCTGTACGATCAATGGGCTGTACCAGTACGACGGATTGAAGTTCAGGCTTTTTCGCAGCGATCCGACCCGGACGGAAGGCTTTTCGGAAGATTTTGTCAAGCAGTACATGGAAGACCGGGAAGGCAATGGCCTAGCTATAACGGACAATGGTCAGCTCTATCTTCTGGGTCCAAAGGACTCATCCTTCAGGAGACTCTCCCTCACCTCGTCTGTGACAGGGACGGGACCCATTCAAGTGAGACAAATGGCCCTGGATGCCAATGGACGCATTCTGGTGATCGTCTCCGGGCAGGGCCTTTTACAACTCGACCTCACGAATGGCAGGCTGACGGTTCCATCCGGACTAGAGGAGATTGCCCCGGGTGTCAAGATCATGGCATTGGATAGCGACAATGGAGATCTCTGGTTCATCGCCGGAACCATGCTTCATGTGTTGCCAGCACAGACATCGGGGGGAGGTCAGCCTCATCTTCAGCCAGGGATCGAGCTCGGCATCACCCAGGTCAATGACCTGATGGTCGACCGATCGGGAAGCGTCTGGCTGGGTGGTTATGACGATCGGGTCATCTGTTATGACCCCCATAGCCAATCCTTCCGCGACTACCCGTATCAACATTCGGATCAGTCCGGTTTTTCGGGGGCCCCCAATCGGGTAAATTCCCTTTCCGAGGATCTGGATGGCACGATCTGGATCGGTACGAATTACACCGGTGTGATTCAATTGGACCCCCAGAGTGGGAAGATGACCGAGCTGACCTATGACCGGGACGACCCGGAAAGTCTGTCCTCCAATACGGTCACCGATGTCTTTTGTGATCGAACCGGCATCCTTTGGGTCGCCACCTGGGGGAAGGGACTGAACAAATACGTGCCGGACAAGGCTCAATTCGGTCATGTTCGCTCCATTCCCCAACACAGCCATACATTATCCGATCCGATGGTTACCGCCTTCTATGAGCAGCCGGATGGGGATCTGTGGATCGGTACCGAGGGTGGTATGAACCTGATGAACGGGCGTACCGGCAAGGTTGAGCGGTTTCCGTTTCCCAGGGGCCTGTTTCAGGGGAGAGAGAACATGATTTATGCCATCCAACCGGTATCCCCGTCGGGCAGGCAATTGTGGTTGGGTACCACCCTGGGCCTGATGCGCTTTGATCCGGGGACAGGATCATTTTCCAAATGGCATTCTCCCGATGCAGAGGGTCGGCCACTGGAACAGAACATTATCTATTACCTGATCACGGATGCCAATGGCAACCTGTGGGCCGTCAGCTATTCCCCGTATCGACTATTCCGATATCATCCCGATCAGGACCGGTTCACGGACACGGAGGTGGTCCGCAAGGTGGTCGTGTCCGGAGACGACCCGGTAGTCATGGCCGATTGGCAGCATCATGTCTGGATCGGCACCAATGGCGGACGGTTTTACCGGTATTCCCTGAATGACGACAACCTGCAAGCCTTCCAGGTCCCTCCGGGGGATAGTTCGGGACTGCAGACGGCGAGTATCGGTCACTTTCATACCGATCGAAAGGAACGGCTCTGGCTGGGCACAACTTCAGGACTGTACAGGATCCGGATCGATGTTTCCGGACAGATCCTCGGCATCCGCAGGTTTACGGACCAGGATGGCCTGGCCGGTATGCAGGTATATGGCATCCTTGAGGATGAACGAGGGTACCTATGGTTGAGCACCAACAACGGATTGTCCAAATTCGATCCGGAATCGCTTGCCTTTCATAATTTCCGTCATGCTGACGGGCTGCAGGCCAATGAGTTCGGATTCGGTGCCTGTGCCCGGGGAAACTACTCCGGAAAGTTGTACTTCGGTGGGATCAACGGGTTCAATCATTTCGATCCGAACCTCATTACACTGGATACCTTCGCTCCGCCCGTGGTATTGACGGGTGTGCAGGTTCTTCGGGGGGACCGATCCATCCAGGTCGCCGGCTGGTCGCGATCTGGTCAGGTAGCCCGGCAAGGGTTGATCCTGGAAGATCAGGACAAGGTGATCACCATAGGTTTCGCTGCCTTGCATTATGCCGATCCGGGCCGGAATCTGATCGCCTATCGGATGGAAGGGTTCGATCCCGACTGGCGGCTGGCCAGGAATCTGCCCCAGGCCACCTATACAAACCTGGACCCCGGAGACTATACCTTTCGCGTAAAGGCTTGCAACAAGGATGGTACCTGGAATGAGACGGGTATCTCGCTTTCCCTGACCATTCTTCCGCCCTGGTGGGCGACCTGGTGGGCATTCCTGATCTACCTCCTGGCATTCTCCGGGGTGGTGGTCTTCGTGTTTCGTTATCAGATCCGGCGCAACCAGGAACGTTCCGAGGCGATCCGGATCCGCGAAATGGACCAGGTCAAGACCCGTTTGTATACCAACATTACCCACGAATTCAGAACCCCCCTGACGGTTATTTCCGGGATGGCCGGCATGATCAAGGAACCCGAGGAGGCAAAGGATATGATCCAGCGCAATGCTGATGCCCTGCTCCTGCTGATCAATCAGATCCTGGACCTGGCCAAGTTGGAATCAGGGCAGATGCCCCTTGATCTGGTGTGCATCGATGTCGTCCCCTATGTCCAGTACATCACGGAAACCTTTCAGTCGTATGCCGCATCCAAACAGATCACGCTGGTTGCCTACCCGGAATGTGAACAACTGGTGATGGACATCGACGAACAGAAACTGTACAGTATCCTGTCCAACCTCCTGAGCAATGCGATCAAGTTTACATCTCAGGGAGGTAAGATCATCGTCCACCTCAGGGAAGAGGGCAACCAGCTGGTACTGAAAGTGAAGGATAGCGGACAGGGGATACCGCTGGAACACCAGCCATTCATTTTTGACAGGTTCTATCAGGTGGATGCCTCTGCTACCCGAAAGGGAGAGGGCACCGGCATCGGTCTGACCCTCACCAAAGAGCTCATCGAACTCATGCATGGGCAGATCAGTGTGAAAAGCCAGGAAGGTGAAGGGGCTGAATTTACAATAACGATCCCCATCACCACGCAGGCGCCGCGCAGTGCACCCCGGTTGCATATCCATCCGTTTCCGGCCCAAGGACCCCAACCGGGCACACCAGGACTCGCCTCGACAGAGCATGAGAGCCAGGACCTTCCCCGGGTATTGTTGGTCGAGGATAACCGGGATGTGGCCGTCTATATCCAGCTCTGTCTGAATGGAATGTTTCAGGTGGATATGGCCACCAATGGGGAGGACGGGATCGAACAGGCCATTCAAACCATTCCCGACATCCTGATCTCCGATGTGATGATGCCTGAAAAGGATGGGTTCGAAGTCTGCCAGGCGATCAAGAATGATGAACGGACCAGTCATATCCCAGTCATCCTGCTGACGGCCAAGGTGGATATCGATTCGCGTCTGACCGGGCTATCCGCAGGAGCGGATGCCTACCTGGCCAAGCCATTTGTCAAGGAGGAGCTCCTCATCCGACTCCAGAAACTGATCGAACTGAGACAGACACTCCAGCAGCGGTATGCATCGATCCAACACAGCGATTCCATGGTTCCCGATCCGACCATGGAGGAGACCCTGGATGGGCGTTTTCTGCTGAAGGTGCGCCAACTGGTCCTGGAGAACATCGGCGACGATACCTTTGGGAATGCCCAACTGGCCGGCAAGATCCACTTGAGTGAATCCCAGCTGTTCCGGAAGCTGAAAGCCCTGACCGGTACCTCGACCGCGTTGTTCATCCGGCAGATCCGCCTGCAAAGGGCCCGCCAGTTGCTCCTCAGCAGTGACAAGACCGTCGCAGAGATCGCTTATGAAGTTGGTTTTTCCGATCCCGCCTACTTTTCACGCACCTTTTCCCAGGAATTCGGGACCTCTCCCAATGCAATGCGCAAGTAACACGTATTCAATGCCTTATGTCATGAATATTCATGACGGTGCAATCATGGTCCAAGAAACATTCCCGTGATGCAAGGATAATCCACAACCATGCACAGATGGTCCAAGCCCGGCCGTATGTACCCGATCTACTTTTATCCAGACAAATGGGAAATCGGTTTCCCATTACATTGACATCACCCTACAGTTATTCACAATTCGCCCGGAAGGTCATCCAAACGGGTCAAAATCCTTCACACTATGAAAAAAATGATTTTCCTCTGCCTCATCACCGTATTCGGATGGCAGGTCGGCACAGCACAAGTTGGTGGTTCCAGCAATCGGCGCACCACCACTCGCGTCATCACAGCAAAAGAAAAGAAACAGATCACAGCGGCCAATGCTGTGGCTGAGGAGGCTCGATCCAGTATCGTTTATGATGCTGATCTGACCGACGAAAATGATGCCTCTGACAATTCACGTGCTGCAATTGCCATCCCCGTCGTTGTATCCGGCCGGACCGCGGATGGCGTCCAGACATACAAGACAAGGAACGGTAAAAAAGTGGTGTATTCAACCCAATACAATGCATTTGTTCCAGTCCGAACACGCCAGGAGGCCTTGCGCGTTGCTCTTGACGAATTCGATGCAGAGGATAATGCTGCCGGTAGGAAAGTGAAAACGCGGGGGCCGAACAGGAAAGGGAGGAAGGCTGTTGTCGCGACCAAAGTTACCGAAAATCGCAAAAGGGTTACCACAACCCCCGACGAAGAGGAAGAGATCGAGGACTGATCTCAGGATATCCGGATGGGGAAGCCTTTCATGGGAATTCCCCATCCGGCTCTTTCAATCTGCTGACCAACCCACCTCCTGATGCGTTGCAAGTGATTACTCCACCACTCGGACCACTTTACTCTTGAAAGCCCTTTTCTGCACCATACTTCTGAGTTGTACAGGATGGCTCCCCCTGCAAGGTCAGACAGCACATCGGAACGTACTAACTGCACAGGTCAGACAGCAGATCCGGCAGTGCAACGAAACCGCAAGGAAAGCGGCTGACTACATCCTGGACCAGAGTGTCCTGGGGGGAAATATCCGCAGTCAGCAGGCGACCTATGTCGCTGACCTCCATCCGACCATGTACACGGCAGATAGTGTCCAGATCTACAGCAACAACCGGGTTCTGCTTGGTTATTCACCGCGGTTCAATGCGTTCCTGCCCGTGCGGACAAAGGAAGGGGCCCTGCGCCTGGCCACTGATCAATTCAAACCCAGGAACACCACTTCAGGGAGAGGAATCCATCGTCGCAAACCTGACCCCAATGGATATCATGCTGAGATCCTGCTCGATATCGAAGAGGATTACTCCATGCTGCCCCGGAAGGAAACCGGGGAGGAAGTGCTGAAATAAGCGCACACCCCTCCATCAAGAACCATCTTTTTATTACCAGGAAGGCATCACCATACTCCTTCTTGGAAGGACTGGAGATGCCCTTTCCACTAACCTGACTGAACAATGAACGTCAACAGAAAAACCCTTTTCGTCCTTCTTGCCTGTCTGCTCGGCACAGCAGGATTGGTGGTGGCCCAGGATACCCACAAGGTCATGGTACCCGCCTACTTCTTCCCTTATGACAATGATGATGCCGGCTCCCATAATGTCGGCCCGAAATGGTCTGCCCTGATCAATGCTGCCGCCAAGTACGGCGATCGCCTCGTCATCATTGCCAATCCCGATAACGGCCCGGGTGCCGGTCCAAATGTCAAGGACACCTGGCAATTTCAGAAGTATACCGAGGCCATCAACAAGGTCAGGGCCCATGGCGCCAAGGTGATCGGATATGTCTTTACCTGTTACGGCCTGACCAGGGATACCGCCCTCTGTGCAGGCAGGACGACCGAAAATGTCCTGCAGGATATTGCCAACTGGAAGGCTTGGTACAACGTGGATGGTATCTTCCTCGATGAGAATTCCAGCCAGGTCGAGCAGCTCGGGTGGTACAAGGACCTTGACAAGGCCATCCAGGCCAAATGGCCGGACGGACTGATCGTCAGCAATTACGGCACGCAACCCGCCGGACGCTATCTCAACCGCCCGGGAGCCCCGGTCATGATGGAGAATACCGCAGAGCATCTGGATGCCAACCTCCGAGACCTTCGCAACCTGCCACCATCCAGCGTTGTCCTGATCCATACCACCACCGATGGTAACTGGAAAGCCCGGCGAAATGCCCTCAAGAATAAGGGTGTCGCCTATCTCTACGTGACCGATGATGGCGCAGACAAGAATCCTTGGGATACCCTGCCCACGTTTTTAATGAACCTGTTCAACTGAACCGGACCGGAAACCAGGGCCCGCTTTCGACCTGCCTCCAGACCAAAGCCTGTATCTCCATGCCTGGCAGTGCTGGCTCTTCTGCAACCTGATGATCCATGTTTATGGGGCTTATCGGTCATAATGTGGTGAAACCTGTCGGTGTTGCCGAAACGCGGGTCTGCTTCTTCACCTACCGGTTTGCCGGGCAGTCCGGCGGTCCGGACACTCATGCCCTGCACGATACCGAGCTGGAGGATGAATCCGTCGTGGAGACCGTCCAGCAGGGTGTCCGATCCTCCCTCTACACCCCCGGGCGCATGGTGCCGGGATGGGAGGACGGGGTGGTGTGGTTTCATCAGCTGCCTGTCCGGCATTTGTCCTGAATTGGTCGGACAGCTGTCCTCCAGTCAATGAATCCCTCCGAACGGATGGGTCGTTCCTGCCCGTATTTACATGGTTCACTTGCAACGAATTGTAATATATGCCCGCTGGTTTGTAACTTTCTCGGCCATTGCGGGTCATTTCAACATACCAACCTGGCCGGTAATCGGTTTGACATCTGGATTTCAGGTCCGATGGATCACTGGCTACTGACCGGGAAGGCACACTCGAACCCTCATCATTCATTCCATCATCTAATCAAGTTCACGATGAAAACCTCAAGCAAAATCTCTTCTCTCATCAGCCTGCTGTCTGCCGTGCTGATGCTCCTGGTATTCAGTGCCAGCCAGGTGGATGCCCAGTGTATCCAGAATGCCATCACCAAGGCTCAGGTCGCTTCGGTTACCTGCAATGACTGTGACGTCTGCGTGATCGCCGAGGTCGGTACGGGCAACTATTATGTTCGCCAGGGCAAGGCCTCCAGCGCCAGCGCCAACCTGAAGACCATCAATGGCAACAAGGCCGTTTCTGCAGAAGATGTGGCCAAGATGCCCGGCATGAACAAGTTTCGCCCGTTCCGTGGCAACGACGATGTCCAGATCTCAGTGGATAAGAACACCCTGATCTTCCACGGCAATGAAGGTACCGCCGGTGAGAATCCATTGGATCTCTGCCAGGACAATGGCAAGCAGCAGTGCAAGAACCCCACCTGGGTCGTATCCAAGGACGGCAAGGCTGGCAATGACACCTATACCATCCAGCCAAAGGGTCAGAAGAATGCCTATCTCTGTTTCTCCGCCACCAATGCAGGCCTGACGGTCTATCGCGATCCTGCCAAGGCAGATCAGTGCATCCAGTGGAGCATCGTTCCCAGTGAGCTGGGCGCCGATGGCGAGATCAAGGGCTACAAGATCTATCCGAAGAAGCATCCGGAATATATCCTCACCGTGGATACCCGCTCCAATGAGGTGCGCATGAACAAGGTGGATACGGTGGTCAAGGAAGCTGGCGAACCGAACAAGGCCATCCTGTCCAACTGGACCTTTGTGTCCAACAGTTCCAAGCGGAAGGTCACCAACCAGGAGCGTGTGATCAAGGAAGCCGAGCAGAAGTAAACGGCATTTCGCCCGAGATCATTCAGAATAAAAAAGGCCCTTGCTATTTCGCAAGGGCCTTTTTCGTGTGTCTGGTGTGGCTAAACCCGTTTCGGGAATGTGCAATATGGAGAGCGTTTATGTAATTGTAAAGTCCGACGTTAAAATTACATAGAAGGGATGTGGCTTCTCCGCCCGGTACAAAAGGTCCTTGTATACGCCGGCGAGGATCATGTTATGCAGAAAAGCGTACAGGTGACCCCCAGGTGGTCCGATTTCTGACCAGGTCCCTACACCTGCACCCGGTACACATCCTGTTCATTCCGGCGGATCCCCTTGACTTTAAACCCGCCCTCCTCAGGGATCTCCTCCACCAGGTCGAACACCGAACAACCCCGATCCAGCCCCTCAAAGATCAGGGTGAAGGTATGCGGGATCGTCACCGGAAGCCAATGCGGAAACGGGGCGATCTGCTCGAACCACAGCATCTTCTTCCGGGTGCCATCTTCCTGGACCAGGAAGGTGGTGGGCCAGATGCGGATCAGTATCCACGGCATCTCCGCCTGACGGGGCAACGCACAATGCACGATGGTCTGCTTCTCCTCGTCAGTGCGGGTCAGTTCCTTCGGAACAACAGCGATCCGGGGTTCGGCGGGCGCGATCAGGGGCATGGTAGAGGTTCTGTGAATCCCCAAAGATAAGGTCTCCACCCTCCTTCACGACAATGCCATCTCCATCTCGAACTGGTCGATCACATGGGGCACCCCGGCCTGGTCCAGCCACTGGAGCAGGTCGGTCCTCCCGGCATCGATATTGTTGATCTTCACCGAGGGAACCAGCTGCCGAATCCCGGCGAACAGGCCGGCCCAATCACTCGTTGGTGCCTCCAGCTGGACCACATGGGCCCTTTCCAGCTCGATCACAAAGTGCCCGACTGGGGAGGCTGACCCATTCCGGTACACGGCATAGCCATGGTACCGATCCACGGCCCGCCCGATGGTATGATCGGACATATCCCAGGCGTAGGGCCCAACAGAACGGGATGAATCGATAGCCCAGGTGACCGGCCGTTCCTCCAGGACGATGTCGCTTGGCATCTTCTCAGGCAATGGCCCGTGATAGCACTTCAGCCGGCGCTTGATCTGCAGGCCGATCCGCTCGTACACCCGGATGGCCCGGGCATTCTGGTCGATGACCTCCAGCCGATAGGTCGTTACCTGGGCGTCGCGAAGGATCGGGATGGCCACCCTGACCATCTCGTCCACCCATCGCTGCCCGCGATAGCCGGGCAGGACACCGGTACCAGTATTGTAGGCCACGGTCCGACCCGCCTCCTCGCCAATGCAATGGATGACAAAACCCACCAGCTGTTCGCCATCGAACACCCCGAAGGACAGGTCGTAGTCCGCACCGGCATCGGCAAACCGGCGTTGCCAGTAGCTCATTTCCTTGGGCAGGGGCACAAAGTACCCCTCAAAGGAGCGCAGGAAGCAATCTACCAGATCGGTGATGTGTACACCTGCCAGGGATCGGATCTTCATCGTGGGGTCCATCGGTCAAGGGTTGTCCTGGTCCGGGTCGGTATCGCGCAGGATATCCGTATCCACGGGAATATGGCCCAGCCTCCGCCCGAGGGTCAGGATCTGGCCCTTGTGGTGAAACTCATGGGTGATCACATGGGTGAACACCGCCAGGGCGTCCACCGAGTACGTGCGCCCCTTGCGGTGGACCTCTACTTCGGATTGCCCCTCCTCCCCATATGCCTCCAGAAAGGCCTCCATCATCCGGTCAACGTCCCGGTACAGGTCGCGAACGGCAGATAGGTCAGGAACATCCGCTTCGTGGATAAACTCCAGGCTGCGTCCCAGGGCCTGCATGCCGATCCAGTACCGATAGGCATTGGCATTGTGCACCAGCAGATTGCGGATGCTCCCGCCCCATCCGACCTCCGGTTGCCCGGTCAGAAGGGCCTCCGGTGGCAGGCGGTCGCAATAGGCCAGCAGGACCTCCCGGGCATTGCAGACCAGGGCGTACTGTTCGCGGGCTAGAATCGGAAAGGATGAGGACATGATCCGTGGGTTGGTCGGTCAAGCAAGATAAGGAGATGGAGCGGACGCGCGTCCTCAACCGGCCTTTCGGGCCACCAGCATCAGGTCGGTGACCTGATCGCCATGGTGGTCCTGATAGGTGGAGCGGCGCTCATCGTGGAGGGCAAATCCGCAGACCGTCAGTCCCTCGATCAACTCCTCCGCGGAGTAGTATTGCAGGTAGAGGGAAGGGCCTTCTCCCGTACTGGCGCCCTTCAGGCCCGACAGCTCCTCTCCTCCCTCCATGGTGCTGAGGTAGACCGTGCCGGATGGCCGGAGGAGGTCGGCGACCCTGGACAGGAGATCTCGCGTCTCTGCCTTGTCGAGATAGGGCAGGATGAAGCCCAGGAGGACCCCGTCAAAGGGAGGCCCCAGGTCGGCCAGGTAGCGGGCATCGCCCACCAGGAACCGGCCACCCGGCACATTGGCCCTGGCCAGGTCGATCATCCGGGGCGCCAGGTCCGTTCCGGTGATCTGCAGCTCAGGCCTCATATCCATCAGAAATCGACTGAGGTTGCCCGGTCCACAGCCCACGTCGAGGACCCTGGCCGGACCCTTCGGCAGCAGGGCACAGAAGTGCTGCAAGGCCTCTCCATAGCGGGTCACATCCATGAACCGCTGCTGATAGACATCGGCATGATGGTCGAACATCTGCCGGACATTGCCGGACTGATCATGGTTCGACGGTCGGGTCATGGGCGGTCAGGTTGGGGGGTGGTGCAGGCCAGGAACAGGTAGTCGCCCCCGTCATGGGCATAGGCAGCGATCACCTCGTCGATCCGACCGGTATCCATATCGGCGGCCAGGGCTGTCAGGCCCCGCTCCACCTCGTTCGGGTGGGCCAGCACGGAGAAGGAGGAGATCCCCCGCCGGATCAGGGGATCCAGGTATAGCCCGGGGCGGTCCTTCCCGCAGTACAGGAAGTGGTCCTCCTGGTCGGGTCGCACCGCATAGGGCTCTTCAACGACGACATCCAGTCCGGCGCCCCGGAGGGCCTGCAGGATGCTGGCCCGGTCGGGCATCTGGTCCATGGAGGCCCGCATCATCTCGGGAAAGTAGTGCCGCAGCCAGTAGCCTTCCATTTGATCCCGTGTGGACGAAAAGATCACCAGTCGACCTCCGGGGCGGAGGATGCGGCGCAGTTCGCGGAAGGCCGCTGCCCGGTCGGGCCAGTGGTGGATGGTCAGGAAGGCCGTGATGCCATCCAGGGACTGGTCGGGGAGGCCGGTGGCGGCCGCCTCGCCTTCGCGCCATTGCACGGGCGGACCCGGGGTGGATCGGGCTGCTTCCAGCATGGTCGACGAGGGATCCATGCCCATCCAGCTGCCTCCGGCGGTGGCCAGGATCCGGGTGTAATTGCCGGTGCCGCAGCCAATGTCCAGGTATTGCCCATTCGGTCGCGGGTCGACCAGCGCCACCAGGCGGGAGGCCAGGTAGGGATCGGCCCGGCGGGTGCTGTTGTAGGTCTGGCCGATGCGATCGTAGAGCGGGGGTGCGGTCATGCCCGGGTGAATTTGCATTGCTGATCCGGCCGGTACCGGCCCGGATGCCAGCAACAAGATACGACGCCACGCGGCGGGAGGCACTTGTCCCCTTGATTTGCCCAATGTTCACTGCTGGGGTGCATCCACACGGCGGTCATCGGCACTTCCGGGCGATGTAAAATCCGTAGCTGTAGTAATCCTGATACTTCTGGTACAGGTCGATCTCGGCCTGGTATTCATCCACCACCCGCCGGGCGGCTTCGGAATGACCCTGTCGTTCGAGGAAGGATGCGAACCCGGCTTCCAGCGGTTGGTAGTAATGGTCGATCCAACTGGCCGGGTCCAGTTGGAAATAGCCTGTCAGGGAGAAGCCGTGGTCCTCCAGGATGCGGATCCTGGCAGCGGCCATGTCGATCTCCGGATACTCATTCATCCAGAAGCGCTCGATCTCCTTCGGCCGATCGGGGGTGATCCAGGTTGCCTCGCTGACGGCCAGGTAACCCCCGGTCTTCAGGAAATCCTTCCAGGCCCGCACACCGTGTTCAAACCCCATGTTGTAGATGGCTCCTTCCGACCACAGGATATCGAATGATTGCTCCGGGAAGGGCAAATCATCCATGGAACACCGGAGCGTGCTGATCCTGTCCTGCCATCCGGCCGCACGGGACCTGTTGTCCAGCTCTTCCAGAAATTCGGGGAACAGGTCCACGGCGGTCAGGTGGCCGTGGATCTGCCGGGCCAGGACCATGGTCTGTCCACCCGTTCCACAACCGATATCCGCCACCTTCAGGGGCCGGTCGGTCGGCAGGTCCATGAAGGTCAGGGCCCGCAGGGTATCTGCCGGACTGCCCGGGCCCTGGCGTTCCGACAGCCGGTGCAGGTCAATGATCAGCTGGATGTCGGTCATGCCGCCATCTTTTTCACGATCACCGTGGCGACATAGGACTCCAGGAGGCTCAGGGGTATGGCCAAGGGCAGAATGGCCACAGGCAGGACCCCCATGTTCCAGGTGACCAGCCACATGAGCACGAAGCCGACAAACCAGGCCAGTGCGGTGGTCTGCATAAGGGAATACCTCCTGGCCAGCCAATAGATGCTGATGGCAAAGCACAGGGACCATACCCCCCACATCGCCCCGTTCACCGGTTCGGAGGGGAAGACCAGGCCCATGCCGGCGTAGTGGTCCGTCCATACAGACTTGAGCAAGAACTCATTTCGGGCAAATTCCGACAGGCTGATCCAGAGGGTGGCGACCAGGATGGGCAGGAATGTTTGCGAAAAGAAAGATTTCATAGGTTAGAGATCAGTTGTTCCGTAGTGAAATGAATGAAAGGACAAGTACCCACCGTTCAGGTTATCTGCTCCACCTTGATGATGCCGGCAGGGCAGTTGGTGCTCGTTCTATACACGACCATCCAGGTCATTTTGATCGGTAAAACGAGATAATGGCAGTTACCAGCATCAATATTTGCATGAGCCCAAAACCATGATAGAGAGTCGTGAACAAAAGCAAACCACACTGTATTAAGCCTGAAATGAACCATAATTGTTTTTTCTGCTTCTTCTTCTCTTCTTCGGCCTGATATTTTTGAACCTGGCGTAGCACCTTCTCTTCAGGGTAAATATTCAACCGAACCTCATTGAGAATTTCTTCCTGCGAATAATTTTCCTGAAGCAATGACTGGACATTGTCAATTTCATCCTGGACAAGGTCCTTCTTTCCCAATTCCAACAGTGCGTCCTGTACACTGTCATCCAATGTCAACCAGGCACTGCCAGGGGGAAACTTTTCGTCGTTGAGAAGGTATGCCTGAATGTCTGATTGCTGTTCATTGTACAGCTCCCGTAGAGCAAGATCAATGACTTTTTCCAGCTGAAAGGGGACGATCCCAAATTCGGTTGCCAGTGGCGTGATGCTCTCCAGGGAATGTCCCTGAAGCAGACGAGTCTTCACTGATTCTGAATACTGGATTTTTTCTGTGTAGTTCATAACAAAGTCTGGTTAGAAAAAGAAGAGTATGGATATCTATGACCCTGCATTGTTTGGTTGCAGTGCTGGTTTAAGGGACCTGCTCCACCTTGATGATCCTGGCCGGGCAATTCACCGCGGCCCGGACATTCGCCTCGTATTCCTCATCGCTCACCAGGACCTGGTAGATGCCTTTTTTTGCTTTTCCCTCGATCAGGTGACTGCGGCCATCCCGCTTGGAGATGCGCCATCGCTCGGGGGCGGCTTCCACGCACCCATTGCAGCCGATGCACTTCTCCCGATGGTAGATGATGCGCACCATCAGGCCGGGATGATCTTGTAGAGCTTGGTGGAAGGGCCCACTTTTTCCGCGACCTTGATGGAGAAGACATCCCCCTGCTGCACGGACTCCACGGGTCCGCCATCCACATGGATCTCCTCCACCTCGGTGCGGATCACCCCGATCTGCGGACTGGTCAGCAATACCCGGTCGCCGGTGCGGAGGGCGTGGGATTCCATGCGAAACTCGCCCACCCCGATCTTGTTGAAATACTTGACCCCCCGGCCCAGGTAGAGCTTCTTCTCGGTCGCCTTCGACCCATAGGAATCATTCCATTCGCCCATGGTCCGGCCGAGATAGTAGCCATCCCAGAATCCGCGGTTGTACACGGTGGCCAGTTCCGCCATCCAGTGGTCCACCTTCTCCCGGGTGTAGGTACCCCCGGCAATGGCATCGATGGCCTCCCGGTAGCTCCGCACGGTGGTATCCACATAGTCGGCCGACCGGCCCCGGCCCTCGATCTTCAGCACCGAGACACCGGCGGCGAGGACCTGGTCGAGGAAGCCGATGGTGCAGAGGTCCCTGGCGCTCATGATGTACTCGTTGTCGATGGCCAGCTCGACCCCGTCCTCCTTGCTGGTCACGATGTATTCCTTGCGGCAGTTCTGGATGCAGGCCCCCCGGTTGGCCGAGGCATTGTGGGAGTGCAGGCTCAGGTAGCACTTCCCGGAGACGGCCATGCACAGGGCCCCATGGGCGAACACTTCCAGGCGCACCAGTTGCCCCGACGGGCCGGTGATCTGCCGGCGTTCGATCTCCCGGGCGATCTCGGCCACCTGCCGGAGGCTCAGCTCCCTGGCCAGCACCATCACATCGGCATAGGCGGCATAGAATTCCACCGTCTCCACGTTGGAGATGTTGCACTGGGTGGAGATGTGCAGGGGCATGCCGATGGCCCGGCAATGGCTCATGGCCGCATGATCCGAGGCGATGATGGCGGAGATGCCACTCTCCCTGGCCTGGTCGATGATGGTCTTCATCAGGCGGATGTCATGATCGTACAGGACGGTATTGAGGGTGAGGCAAGTCTTCACGCCATGGGCCTGGCATTGCCGGGCGATCTCCTGCAGGTCGTCCAGGGTGAAGTTGATGGAGGAGCGGGCCCGCATGTTCAGTTGCTCCACCCCGAAATAGACGGCGTCGCACCCGGCGTTGATGGCGGCGGTCAGGGCTTCAAAGGAGCCGGCAGGGGCGAGGAGTTCGACGGAGGGGTGGTTCATGTGCTTCCTGTATCCTGGATTCAAGAGGGTCTGGACCGGATTCCCGGCCCCATCCCCGATCGGTGTACGGCACCAAAAATACTTCGTTTTCAGGAGGTCGTGCAAGCAGGGGATCATCCGGATGGCATCGACCCGGATCGGGCCTATTCCCGGATGCCCCGAAAGACATCCACTCCGGAGGGTTGCGGATTGCCCGCCATGCGGCGCCAGGAAGTGATCTGCCCCACATGGGTGAGGGCATCGGCGATGGGTCCGTTCATCCAGTACCAGATGGACCATCCCTCATCGCCGGCGATCCGCTCGGCCAGGGCAACATCGTCCATGGCGAGCAGCTGCTGTCGGAGCCCGGCGTACAGGGCCAGGGTGCGTTCCCGGATCTGGCCGGGGCTGCGGTCCCGGGTGGCCTCTCCTCCGAACTTCCGATGCGTTCCCCAAGCCAGGTCGTACACATGGACCATGACCTCCCCAATGGACATACTGCCGGCTACCGGCCGGAAATCCAGGTCTTCCTCGCGCAGGTCCTCTGTAGCCCAATGATAGCGGAACCCCAGTCCGTCGATCATGCGGGCCAGGACATTGGTGGCTGTGAGTTCCCCGGGCACAGGGGACAGGGTATGAAAAGGGAGAGACGTCATGAGTGTCAGGTTTTCGTTTTCTTCTTTGGCCTGGGCGGAGGCAATTCTGCCAGGGTGATGCGCACCAGCTGGCTGAGCCACTGTCGGTCGTCCAGGTGTTCGTCGATGAGGAAATAGTTTTTCGCCCCGTTGTAAGGCGGGGCTTCGGTGACAGGACCGATGTACTGCCGGCCTGCAGCCGTCGGTTTGATATACAATCGATCGTCACAAATGAGGGCGAAGAACTTCCCATCGGCCCAGATCCCGTATTCACCGAACATGGGCTTGATCACCAGATGCTCGATGGCGGCCAGCTGGTCGGAGAGGTAGGCAATAAAGGGTTCCGTACAGGCCATGGTGGCAAGGGAGTTTGTGATCAGGAACAGGACCGGTCCTCGGCCGAGCGGGTAGTGACCAGCAGGTCAGCGAGCAGGGGCCAGTCGATCCTGTCGGGGTGGGAAAAGCGCAGGCAGCATTTGCCGTAGTTGTGCCCCTGCAATCGGTCATGGTGTTGTTGCATCACCGACGGAAGGAGAAAATAGACACTGATATACTGCTTCTGGCTGGCGAAGGCCACCTCCACCTGTCCGTTGGCCGAATAGGAGGGCATCTTGTAGGTCATGTCCTCGACATGGTCCGGCAAGTGTTGGTGCACCAGCTCGCGGAGGCGCTCCAGGGCGGGCCGCCGTTGCTCGGGGACAGCGGCCAGATAGGCTTCTACGGACAGGTCGCCGGGATGAACGGTCATGGGCCGGGGCTTGATCACTCCAAGATACGAAAGACCGCTCGTAGCGGGGTCGGGCTCCGGAGGTGGTGGCACTGATTCAGGCCTGAAAATACGCCTGCATGGGCTCGAAATAGTTGTCGATCCAGCCTTGCTCATAGATCGTCCCGTGGTCGGGCAGGTCGCTGTGCACCAGGGTGAGGCGGGTGCCTTGGTCGGTGGCTTCCAGGAGGATCTCGATCCGGGAGTCCGGTTCGTCGTCGGCAAATTCCACGGTGCGCCACGACTGGACGATGCGCCGGCCCGGCTCCAGGGCCAGGTTGGTGCCTTCGATATAGCCGTCCCAGGCGGTAAAGGCCTCGCCTACCTGGTCCATCATGGAGGCCTCCCCGCCGGTCATGGCGGTATGGCCCTTGCTGTCCATCCAGGTGCGGTACAGCCGGTCGGGGGTGGTGGGGAAGGTGGCGTGCAGGGTGAATTCCATGAGGAATGGATTTGGCCGGACCGGATGGTGGATGGTCCGTTCCCAAAGATAATGGCTTCATCGGGTTATGAACTCATGACCTCTATCCCGACTGGTCCCATGGACCACCCTCCCATTCGTGTCCGGCGACCTGCGGACAGGATCGAGATCTTGAACGGTATGAAAGGGCTTTGCAGCCCTTGGTCCTGACCCATCCCGTATTGATATGTAATAATATTTTATGTGTTTGTGGCAATATTTGCCACAAACGGTATGCGGTTCGCCCGGACCTTTGTCAAAGACCATATCCAAGGTCATGTGCCTTATGAAACCATTGACCATTTTGCTGATCACCCTGTTGGCCCTGCCATCCTGTTCCATTGTTGAGGAACCATTCGAACCGGACTGGCACCTCAACCAGTTTCGGTGCAAGATCAACGGGAAGGAATGGAAGCCCTACTGTGTTTCCGGTCCTCTGTTTGGTTGCAGTGCTACGGATTGTCAATACTATTGGGACACAAAGGGCTTGGAGATATCAGCCAGCTATAAAACTTCATTGGGTGCGATCCATCAGGCCATGCGGTTTAATGCCCGACCGGCTCCACCCGGCCAATCCGTTCCTATCTGGTCTGCCGGATACAGCGACTACAATCTGCCCGGACCCACCGGGCACTATGACCTGGATACCACATTTGCGCATCACGTGACCATCCTGGAGGTGGATACGGTCAATTACACCATCAAAGGTACCTTCGCGTTTACCTGCATTGATCCTGAAGGTGGCCGCAAGAACAAGGTTGTGATCTCAGATGGGTATTTTCATCTCAATTTTCGTTGGTAATCCAGGGCCCGGCTTTTCAAATGCCGGTCGAATTCCCTGGAATGTTCCAGGATCGTGTAAAAATGAACGGGAACAGCACTTGGCCCTCCATTCGAGTGACTCCGGCATTGATGGATGCATCCCCGGGAAATGCAGCTTGAATGGAACGGCTTCACCACCTTCCATGGTAACTTCACTCGCATCCCAGCATGTCCCGGCCCTCCTGGAGGCGACGACGCAGTTCCCGGAAGTATTTCACCCGTTGGCGACTGCCGGCGACGGAGAGATAGGTGGAGCCTTTGCGCAATTTGTCGAACCACTGGCGGGTGTAGTGGCAGAAATCCGAATAGTCGGTCGTGAGGAAGTTGGGATTGTCGAAGGAACAATAGGTCTGGATCGGTTGACCATTGTGTTCAACGAGGATGGTGTTGTTGGTATGGGTGATCTCGTTGTGATAGAGATGGAAATTGGCCTCCCTCTCACCAGATTTATGGCCCATCCGGGCGGTTTCCTCCATACCGGAGATCAGCTGATCCAATTGGTCCATGAGTTGACTGCACATGCGCCGGTCAGTGAAATTGTCCGTTTCCGAATAGAAACGGATCTGGTTGATGGTGTTGTCCAGGATGTTTACCGACCAGTATTCCGTGGACGGAATGGAGGTGTAGGCCTGCCGCAATTGATGCACCATGTCCTTGAAGGAATCATCTTCTGCTGAAAGCACCGTACTCACATCAAATGTACGATTGCGGTAATGGGGCATTTCCCAAATGGTCCTTGCCCAGATATAGAATTTGAAATAGGCCAATTCTGGGAATTGGAAGTAATTGAAAAGGGGGATCTCGCTGGAGGCATAGGTGATGGAGACATGGTCCATTTGCCTCAATTGCATGAGTTGGTCATAGATGGGCTTGAGAAATCCAGTGACCGATTCGGGTTGCTTCTGCAGCATACCGAAACGGAACGGGATCATGGTTGATGCATTGCTGGTAAAGAAGTATTCCGGGAGTTGGAAATATTCCTGGATGAGGATGACCTCCTCCAGGCTGAGGATCTTGGAACCGTCCAGGCGCTTGTAGATCGCACTTTTATCCAGGGAAAGGACCTGCGTCATGGTATAGACGAGATCCGTTCCATCCCGTCGACATCGCTCCTTGAGCATGTCGAACTTTTCCTTTTGGAACAACTTAAACATAGCCCTTTGATTTTCAGATGAATTTAAATCATATCCATTCGCAATTATCTCATTTGAGGAAAGAATCGGTTTTCACGGTATAAAATAAGGAATTCTTCTGATCGAGTCTATAAATCAAACATGAAAATTCTTTAATCTCCATGGTGACCCCCCGAAATTTGGTGTATCAGATCTGATGATTGAATCACATTTATGAATCACACCAAAATTCAGTCCTTATGAAAACGACATTCCTTATTCTGATGATGGTTCTGCTGGCAAGTGCAGCCAATTCGCAGAGCCCGGTTCTCACCCCTTCCGGATGGCCGATGGTCACCGATCTGTCCGTAACGGTTTCCTCCAAGACCTATCACAAGATCCAACAGGGTACTACATGGGAAGATCTCAATCCCATCGACTTGGTGGCCTTGAAGAACCGCGAACAGGTCGAACGCATCCACGAATACCTGGATGCAGACCTCAATCCGGTTACGACCTATGAACTGATATCTCATGTCAACGCCCACCCGAAGTGGTACAAGGCTCCGGCATTGACCATCGAGGGTCCGGATGGTATCCATTTGCAAATGGATGTTTCTGGTCCCGGTCCTGACGATCGGTTCATTCTTTATGAATCCCTGGATTCAGCAGCCTATCAGGACGACAAGTTGGAGGCGATAGAGGATGGGGTCCTCCGAGGCTACGTATTTGCCTTTCCTTCGCCTGATCAGATTGCTGACGCCACTACCATGGTGGATCAGGTCACCTGGAGCAACAATGACCAAACCGTGACCTTCACGTATGACAGTCGTTCGGATATCTGGGATCAGCAATCCAAGACAAAGGAGTCTGTGAGTCCGCAGCAAAATGGCAATGGATTCATCCGCGTGATCCATTACTATGCCTGGGATGAAACCGCCCAACTCGACCTGCTACGCGCAGTGGTCATCGAACAGGACATGATGCTCGATGGGGGTATCTGCGCCAAGGAGATCACCATCGAGGAGTATGCTGATTACAGCATTGACCTCGAGCGCAATCAGGACGGAGCGACACCTCGATCCAGTTTTACCGCATTGCCTGTCGACTTCACCGTATATCCCAATCCACTGCGTTCTGACCTGTTGAACATCACGGTACCACAATCCATGGTTGGACAGGAAGTTCTTGCCCGTGTGGTGAATACGATGGGTCAACCACTATTCTCTGCGTACCTCTCCTTTCCAGCTGAAAAGCAAACCATTCGGTTGAATACCGAACAGTATCCCGATGGACTCTATTTCCTTCAGCTGGAATCCAGTGAGGTGACAGCTTCCCAATCTTTCTTCATCACCAAATAAAACCTTCGATCATGAAAACGCAATCATACATCACCATCCTTCTCTTTATCCTGGGCTTCCAATTGGCTATCAAGGCTCAATCTGACAACTGCGATACCCGGCTCTACGATTTCAATCCGGATATCCAGGAACGGGAGATTTCCCTTCCTCCCACTGCTCCTCCTGCCCCTCCCCTGGGTCCGAATGGCGAAGAAAAGCGCAAGATCTACTGGCTGCATGGGCTGGGTGGTGACGAAGGATCCTGGGCCAGTGGGAATGCCTATACCATCAATGGTTGGAGCAATTCCGTTCAGACGGACCTGATGGATTACTCCAAGCAGCAAAGTTCAGATTTCAATGTGGCCGCAGCTGCTGTCTTTTCCAAGATGGACACGGGCCTGAAGAATGACCCGGAGGCTCAGGAAAAGATGCGCCAGAACTATATCATCGCCCATAGCATGGGCGGACTGGTTGGCCGGAAACTGGATCAACTGTTTGACCAGGATGGCGAGACCGTTAAACCTTATGGTGGGTTGGTGACATTTGGATCACCGCACCTTGGCGCGAAGTTGGCCGATCTGAAAGCGAATCATCCGGAGGTGATTAAGCAATTCATCAATCAAACCTGTGACGGTTTGTTGAGTGGTCCTACTGAAGAGTTCATAAAGAATAAAGGCGTAACCCGTTGGATCGATCGCTTTGCCTTCTGGACAGAGTTGGGAGATTGGATTGTTGATTTGGCATGTGATAAAGCAACCGGACTCATCTTCAACCTGGCAAGTGAACAGTTTACCATGCCCATCGAATCTGGATTGGCACCAGGTAGTGCTGATCTCCAGTCTATTTCTGATTGGCCTCCTCCATCTTCAGAACTTCACACCATTGCATTCTACGGTGAAGAATTTGATCAGGATGATGACATGGCCATTCGTTTCCTCTTTTCTGCTATTCATCCTGCAACGGAATACCCGTTGATGCAGGCGGATGAAATGGATGCGGATGCCATTGAAGATGCCAATAAAATCAGGGATGAATATGTAGGTAAGGAAAAGTATTGGAGGAAGAGGGCGAAGGACAAACCGTTGGGGGATTGGTTTAGCAAAAAGTACTATTCACAGGCAGATATGTATGATCTGGCGAATGCCTTCAAGAAGGGAGTAGACTGGTTTGATAATCTGAATAACCGCTGGAAATTGATGATCGGGGCATTGGAAATGATACCGAATGGGAATACCCTGTGCTATTGCAGTTGCTCTGAATACAATCCCGGCGGTCCTGCCTTTGAATTCATCAATCCGATCTCCTGTTCAGAAGACTGTTCCATTTATGAAGATTTCTATATAAATTGTACTGGCTTTGAAGAACAGGAAATGGTTGGATTCAGTACTACATCAGATGGATTGGTGCTTAAGGAGTCAGCTGTTGGCTTTCCTAATGCAAAGTATCCTCCTTTAAGGATGCTTGGGTCGGGTCACATGCAAATGCGAAACGATTCTCAACTGAAGTTTGCATTGAATTCCCTTTACAACGGGGATGTAAATACATACTTTAAATTAGACAAATGACCACCAAAATGTTGATTTTAATTCAATTAATCGTGGTCATATTGATTGGCTGCGGGAAGGAGGGTTTACCCGACCCTCCTCCCTGCACCAACTGCCCCGATACGACAAACCTTGTTGTCTGGCAGCATGATCTGGATACCCTGACTGGAGAAGAATCCCTTTTTGGTGATCCGCTTCTTTACAAGGGGAACCCCATCTTCATGATCTTTGACCAATGGGATTGCCAGTTTGGTTCAGCCAACCGGGTGACCTGCCTGGATGCAGAGACTGGCCAAAAGTTATGGGGGTTTGATGTGGATGATCCATGTACAACGATTGAGAATGGTTATGTATATGAAGATGTTCTCGTTTTGAATTTGTCACAAGAGTTGGCTGGCTATAATCTTATCACACGTAGTAAAATTTGGTCGGTACCGTTTATCTCTCCAATGCAAGGTTCAAAAGGTTTTACTGGTATAGGTAATAAAGTGTATCTAAGTGTCACATATGGCAGTCCACCTTTTGAACCTATAGCAGGTCTTATCGAAGTTGATATTGTTTCGGGAAAAAGCAGGGAGTTAATTCGTTACGAAAAGTCTACTTGGAATGCATATCCTAAGATTCATCCTCCCTCTTTGTGGGTGAATGCTGAGAATGGTGATTCGACTTTGCTGATTGCATTGGGCCTATACGAGGATCCTACAATTCCTAGTAAAGCAAGACATAGTTTACATTCGTACAATATTAGTTCATCATCGTTTTCGTGGAGTGTAGATTCTCTTGGAATTCCATCTAACAACTTAAAGCGAGTTGAAGTCAATGACAATAAAGTCTATTTACTTACAGATTACAGAGTTCATTGTTTTAACGTGTTAGATGGTAAGAAACTTTGGGAGACTATCATCCCATGTTGTACCCAGTTTGTCTCCATTTTTCTTAATAGCAGAGTACTAGCGGTAGATGGAAAGGTGCTTGTCAATCCTAGTACGGACAATCTTTATTGCCTGGATGCAAATACGGGGGAAATCTTGTGGGAGGTCCCAGAATACACTGCCACTGCCAACCAAGACTTGTTGGAGTATAATGGTGTGATCTATTTGTCCTCCTTTGGATATGGGATGCTTGTCGGAATTGATTTGGAAACCGGGGAGGTACTCATGAAAGAGACCAGTCCCAATGTGGATCCCAGTTTCTCAGCGCAGAACGTCATCGTCAACCCTGAGAAGAACCTACTCTTCGTCAACGACTTCAAGTCCGCCTTCGCCTACCGGCCTGTCCGGTAGGCCCGACCACCCGACTTTAGACCACCGGCCTGGACCGGCTGGGCGACCATACTGCCGCCAGCCCCCTCCATGCCCGCTACCCGATGCATAGCCCTTGCCGGGGGGGCTGCCCATGGTGGCTCCCCCGGTTCTTTGGCAGGCTTGCCCACCGGTACGGCTTTACGGATATGTCGTAAAAAAATATGTGTTTGTGGCAGATATTGCCACCACACCCTGGTCATCTTGCCTGAACTTTGAGCTACTCCCCAAAAACGGAGCCACCAGTTAAGGTGAAAGTACCTAACTTAACAGTGGCATATGAAACGTACAAGACGAAAGTTTACAGCGGCCTTCAAGGCCCAGGTAGCCCTAGCTGCCTTGAGAGAACGGGAGAGCCTGTCAGATCTGGCTGCCCGATATGATATCCATCCCAATCTGATCACCAAGTGGAAGCAGGAATTCCAAGCCAATGCAGAAAAGGTCTTCGAGAAAGGAGGTGGTGATACCGGTGATCCAAAGGTTGATATCGAAAAGTTGTACGCCAAGATCGGGCAGCTGGAGATGGATCGTGACTTTCTAAAAAAAAGCTTGCGCAAAACCGGTCTGATGTAGATCGTAAGGCTATGGTGGAATCAAAGTCAAAAATGAGTATCCGTCGCCAATGCGATCTACTGGGAGTCAACAGGAATCGGTTGAACACACCAAAGCGCAAGGAAAGTGTTGAGAACCTGTCGATCATGCGAATACTGGATGAACGGTACCTGAACAAGCCTTCACACGGAATCCTGCGCATGCAGGACCACCTGAAGGATGAAGGATATCTGGTCAACGAGAAACGGATCAGACGATTGATGAGGAAGATGGGGTTGATGGCGATCTATCCCAAGCCCAACTTGAGTCGTCGAGGCCATATCAAGTATGTCCATCCCTATTTGATACGCGGAATGGAAGTGAACAGGCCAAATCAGGTATGGGCAATTGACATCACCTACATCCCCATGGCAAAAGGCTTTCAGTATCTGACGGCTATCATTGACCTATACAGTCGATATGTGGTTGGCTGGGATCTGAGTAACAGTCTGGACGCTGAAAGCAGCCATAGAGTTCTCAGACAAGCGATAGCCAAATATGGGAAGCCAGAGATCGTGAACTCGGATCAAGGCAGCCAATTTACCTGCAAAGAATGGGTCGGATACCTGGAGCGCTCAGAAATCCGGATCAGCATGGACGGAAAAGGACGAGCTTTGGACAATGTCTTTATCGAACGCCTATGGCGGAGTGTGAAGTACGACTATGTGTATCTTCATCCGGCCGAAGATGGACAGGAGCTTTACAAGGGGTTGAAACAGTACTTCGAAGAGTACAACATGAATTCACATCAAGGAATAGCGCGCCGCAAACCGACAGAACTGTTTTACTCAATAGCAGCTTGATTTATCCACAAAAAATCGAGTTACTCACAAAAGAAAAAAGAAGCAAAAAAGAAAAATGATGATGATTATGACATTAATTTTATCACCTAAGAATATCTTCTAACTGGCTACTCCAATGGGGAGTACTTCACTTTACATCGTTTTCCATGGCTCAGGGTTAGAATGACCTGCCCGACCACCGCAGGACCTTCCCGCCGGAGCGGCCAACCGGAACGAACCAACCTGTTCACCACAAAAAACCAGATACCATGTTTGCTCGATTCATCTCCCTCACCCTCCTCCTGCTGGCCACCGCGGCCCTGCAGGCCCAGACCCGGCCCTATGTGACCCTCCAGGCCGGCTGGCCCGAAGCCGTCACCGCCGGGATCCGCATCCCTACCGGCGATTATACCATCGGCCTGGCCGCCGGAGGCGGCGAGGATTGGGCTGCCGCCTCGGTCGACCTGGCCTGGCACTTTGGCGGCGTGAAGAAGGAGGACACTCTCCGGCCCTGGTTCCTGCGCATGCCCCTGATCTTCAATCGCTATATCAAGAAGGAGAACGAAGAGCCCAAGACGGCCCTGCGCACGGCCCTGCGTGTCGGCTACGCCTGGTTTCCCAGCCCGCGGTTCGGTCTCAGCCTGGAAGCCGGTCCGGGTGTACACCTGTACAATGAATTCGAGGATGACAACGACCCTGCCGGCCAGGGTCTCGGCTTCGAACCGGGGGGCTGCCTGACCATCTACGTGCGTCTCTGACGGGTGGTCCGGGGCCGCCACCGCCCGCGGCCCTGCGACCATCCCTCCACCAGCTCACATCGGAACCGATGAAGTGCCAGGTGTATCGATGGCCACGAAGAGACCGTGACTTGCCACAAAGACACGAAGATCACGAAGGTGCACCAGGAAATTCTTCTACATGAAAACTCTGTGTGACTCTGTGACCTCTGTGGTAATAAAATCCCTTAGTGCACTCCCTCCACTTTTGAAGATTCTCAAACCCTATTGCAGAATTTCCATTCTACCTGAATAGTGCCCTTAGTGACTTAGTGGAAATCCAATCCAAAATCTCTTTGCGCCTTAAATTTTCCCGCGCCCCCTGCGCCTTTGCGAGCAATTGTTCACGCAAAGGCGCTGCGTCGCAAAGGAGAGTCTTCCACGAACTGGATACTCTACTTCCACGCCTGACATTTTGCTATTTGTCAGCCAGGTGAGAGTTCGCAGAGAAATCGTGGATTTCTTCGTGTCCTCCCTCCACTTCAGAACACCCCCAAGCTCTCTAGCAGAATTTTGATTCCACCGCTACAGTGCTCTTAGTGACTAAGTGGTCATTTAATCCAAAATCCCTTTGCGCCCAGACGATACTGTCTGGATCCGGACCGCAAGCGTCCGGGCCTTGACTTTCCCGCGCCCCTTGCGCCTTTGCGTGCATAAGAGCTCGCAGAGAAATCGTGGATTTCTTAGTGGCCTCCCTCCACTTCAGAATACACCCAAGCTCTCAAGCAGAATTTCCATTCCACCGCTACAGTGCTCTTAGTGGCCAGACGATCCCGCTTTTTGCCCCGAGCACTCGTGGTCCGGGACTTAGTGGTTTCCCCCCACCCGGACCCTACAGCCGGATCTCGTCCTCGTTCTCGTCGAAGAACACGTACTTGGTGATCGGGAAGTCGCTGTTGCCATAGACCGGGATCCACTTGTAGTAGGAGCCGTACCACTTCCGCTGGGCCTTTCTGAAGCTCTGCTTGAGGAAGGCCTCGATGAACGGATGCACGTGCAGGCTGACCTTGGCGCGGGCGCGGTTCTGCATGATGAAATCCAGGTCGCGTTCGATGTCCTCGATGACCAGGACGGTGGCATTGACGTTGCCGGTGCCGTTGCAGGTGGGGCAGACCTCGCTGGTATCCACTTTCAGCTCGGGGCGCACCCGCTGGCGGGTGATCTGCATCAGGCCGAACTTGCTGAGAGGCAGGATGGTGTGCTGGGCGCGGTCGCTGGCCATGAAGCCCTGCATGGCCTGGTAGAGTTCCTTGCGATGCTCGGCATTGCGCATATCGATGAAATCGATGATGATGATGCCGCCGATGTCCCGCAGTCGCATCTGGCGGGCGATCTCCTTGGCCGCCTCCATATTGACGCTGAGCACGATGTTCTCCTGGCTGGCCGTACCGCCCACCTTCGGACCGGAGTTGACATCCACCACGTGCATGGCCTCGGTGTGTTCGATCACCAGGTAGGCACCACTGGGCAGGGTGAAGGTCTTGCCAAAGGACGACTTGATCTGGCGGCTGACACCGTAGTGTTCGAAGACCGATCGGCTGCCCTTGTAGTGGGACACGATCTTCACATGTTCGGGGGAGATGGTTTCCAGGTACCCCTTGATATGGGTGTACATCTCCTTGTCGTTGGTGGCGATGCGGTTGAACGACCCGTTGAGCAGGTCGCGAAGGATGGAGGAGGTCTTGTCCAGCTCGCTGAGCAGTTTCACCGGGGCCTTGGCCTTGTGCAGGTTCTTGTGGATCTCCTTCCACTTGTCCACCAGGCCGGTCATTTCCTCGTGGAGGTCGGCCACCTTCTTGCCTTCCGCGGCCGTGCGCACGATCACGCCGAAGTTCTTGGGGCGGATGCTTTCCACCAGGGTGGCCAGGCGGCGCTTTTCTTCCTGGGTGCTGACCTTCTTGGAAACGGCGACACCTTCCGAGAAGGGGGTCAGGACCATGTAGCGCCCGGGGATGGTGATCTCACAGCTGAGGCGTGGTCCCTTGGTGGAGATGGGTTCCTTGAGGATCTGGACCAGCAGTTCGTCCTTCTTGCCCAGCACCTGGTCCACCTTGCCGGTCTTGACGATCTCCGGTTCGAGCTCGAACTTGTCGAGCATGGGGGTGTTGTGTGCGCCGGTAATGGATTTCTGGGTGAACTTGCGCAGGGAGCGCAGCTTGGGGCCCAGGTCGGTGTAGTGCAAAAAGGCCTCTTTCGGGTGGCCGATATCGACAAAGGCGGCATTCAGGCCGGGGATCAGTTTGCGGATCCGGCCGAGAAAGATGTCGCCAACCGTAAAATTATCGTTGGTCTTCTGGTAATGGAGCTCCATGAGCCGACCATCTTCCAGTATCGCAATCTCCACGACGGTTGGCGTGGAGTGGATAACCAGTTCTTTTTCCACCATGTGATACGGTGAATGAGATACCTGGTCTCGCCTCAGAAGAGCGCCTGAGCAGAGGAAGGGAGTACGGATAGCACAAAAGCAGGTGGTCTGGAGCACCCGGCGCTGGAAGTCCTGTTCAAGTGATCCGGAGAGATGGACCCATGTCAGGTCCTCCGGATCATCATCAGTCAGTCGACCGATCCTGTAAGCCAGCGTTCGGGATTATGCAGCGTGGCATAAAACCGATAGAGAAGATCCGTTCCCCAATCCTGTGCCTGGGGGGCGCATCAGCGCGAACAGGCACCGGGTGATGAACTATTTGTTCTTCTTCTTGTGACGGTTCTTCCGCAAACGCTTCTTCCGCTTGTGTGTGGCAATCTTGTGCCGCTTTCTTTTTTTACCGCAAGGCATTCTTACGTGATTTTATCTTGTACTTAATGAATTGTCTCACATTTGGCGGAGGCTTCCTGAGCCTCCTGAACATGTCCCTCAGCCTCTTCTGCCTGAGCGAGCAAGCACCAGGTATCCCGGTGCTCGGGCCGGAGGATAGCTGCCTGACGCAACCGTTCCACGGCTTTCCCTGTTTGTCCCGTCTTCATGGCCAGTCGTCCCAGGTGAAAGAGGACAGCTGGCTGGTCCGGGTTGTTCTTGTTCAGATCCACCATCATCAGGATCCCTTTCATGGGATTGTCCTGCGGGGGCATCTCGGTATACAGCAGGGCCAGGTTCAGCCGGTATTCGACTTCCTCCGGGTCCAGGGAGATGGCCTTTTCATAGGCCGATACGCCATTCTCCAGGCAATAGGCGCGGATCTTGTCGTCCTCACTCTGCTGGAGGGCCAGTGAATAGGTATTCCCGGCGATGCTCCAGGCCTCAGGGGTACCTTCCAGTTCGGCGACCTCCGCGGCATAATGACCGGCGATGGGCGAATAACCGAGCTGGTACCAGGCCGATGAGAGTGCTTTCAGGCTCTCGCTGTCCGGCGCTTCGGGATCCAGCTGCTGCTCCAGGGCGATGATCTGATTGGCCGGTGGGCCGGTAATCTCCCCGCGCGCCTGGGCGATCAGGGTGTTCACATCGGTCGTGGTCGCGGATGCTGCCCGGGTCTGCTCCACCTGGTCAAAGGAGGAAGGCTTGGTCCGGAAACCCACATACAGGATGAAAACCGCGAGGCACGCCAGCAACAGTGCCAGAAACTGAGTTCGTTGCATCAATCCTCGTGCTCTTCTTCCGGCAACTCCGTGACGTTGCCTTTCACCTGCTCTACAAATACCTTGGCCGGCTTGAAGGACGGAATGAAATGTTCCGGGATCTCAATGGCCATGTTCTTCTTGATATGACGGCCGATCTTTTTCGCCCGTTTCTTGATCACAAAGGAGCCAAAGCCCCTGATATAGACGTTCTCTCCATCGGAGAGCGATCCTTTCACTTCTTTGAAGAAGGTCTCCAGGGTGACCAGGACATCGACCTTCGGCACACCAGTTTTATCAGCGATGGCATTCACCAAATCAGCCTTTCTCATTAGGGCGCTGGTTTAGAATCAGTTATGAATTTTTTTCTCCTTGCGGAAAAAGCGAATGCAAAGGTCGCGTTTTTTTTGTTCACAAGAAAGAGCTTTGGAAAAAAACTTGCGATGAATGGCTGGATTTCAAGCAGATGCGTTTGGCTATCTTTGCAGTTCGACAATCCATCAGCATGCTGCACTCCATGACCGCATACGGCCGGTCCACTGCCCAGGAAGGCCAGATCAAGTCCGAAGTGGAACTCCGTTCGGTCAACAGCAAGTTCCTCGACCTGCGCATCAAGATGCCCCTCATCTTCAAGGACCGGGAGATGGAGATCCGCCAGCTGGTGTCCACCCATGTCGAACGTGGCAAGGTGGAACTGAACATCACCGTTACCGGATCCGAGCATACCATCGAAGCACCCTCCATCGATCCCGTCCTCTTTCGCAAGTACGTCCGCGAACTGCAAGCCCTGACCACCGAACTCGGATTGCCATCCGGGGATATCGTGTCCCAGGTGCTCCGGATCCCCCAGGTGCTGGTGCCCGCCGAAGGGTCCTCCAGTGAACTGGAATGGCAACTCACCCATCAGGCCCTCATGGAAGCCTTTACGGCCTTCAGCCACTTCCGGCGGACTGAAGGGGCCGCCCTGGCCTCCGACCTGGTCCTGCGCATCGAAGCCATCCAGGCCCTCACCGAACAACTGACCCCGCTCGAGGAGGATCGCCTCACCAAGACCCGGACCCGCATCCGGCAGAACCTGGCCGACTTCCTGGAGAACGAGCAGGTGGACGAGAATCGCTTCGAACAGGAGATCCTCTTCTACCTGGAAAAGATGGATATCCATGAGGAAAAGGTGCGCCTGGCCCAGCACTGCGTCTATTTCCTCCAGGAGATCGAGGCGGATGACCGCGAGAAAGGCAGGAAACTGAACTTCATCAGCCAGGAGATCGGCCGGGAGATCAACACCCTCGGGGCAAAAGCCTATGATTCCGGGATCCAGCAGATCGTCATCCTGATGAAGAACGAATTGGAAAAGATCAAAGAACAACTGGCCAATATCCTATGACGTCAACCGGGAAGCTGCTCATCGTCACAGCACCATCAGGGGCGGGAAAGACGACCATCGTGCGTCATCTCCTCTCCACCTTTCCCCAACTGCAGTTTTCGGTATCGGCCACCAATCGGGAGCGCCGGCCCATGGAGATCAATGGTCGGGACTACTATTTCATCGCCACCCCGCGGTTTCGCGAGCTGGTGGACAACGGGGCCTTCCTGGAGTGGGAAGAGGTCTACACCGACCAATATTACGGGACCCTGCGCAGTGAGGTCGACCGGATCCTGAAGGCGGGCAGGGCCGTGATCTTCGATATCGATGTCAGGGGAGCCCTCAACCTCAAGAAGACCTATGGCGACAAGGCCCTGGCCATCTTTATCCAGCCGCCTTCGCTGGAAACCCTCATCGAGCGACTGAACCGGCGGAAGACGGAAGATCCCGGCAGCCTGAAGAAGCGGATCGAACGCGCCACCGAGGAATTGACCTTCAAGGATCATTTCGACCGGACGGTGGTCAATGACGACCTGCCACAGGCCCTGGCCGAGACGGATGCGATGGTCCGTGAATTCCTCTCCGATCCACGGTCCAACTGACCCTGAATATCCGTCATTATGGCCCCCAAACCGAAGAAACACAGACGTTCCAAGAAGTCAGGACTACCTCCCGGTGCCCTGGTCTATGTCGGTGACCGGGAAGGGGAAGTCCTCTCCATCCAGCGGATCACCCAACAGGCGGACAGTGTCGTGACATCTCCCGTGGAACGGTTGGCCGACCTCGCGGAATGGCCTTCCTGGACCGGATTGAACTGGATCAATATCGACGGGATCCATGATGTCTCCCTGATCGATGAGATCGGACGGATCTTCCAGATCCACGGGCTGATCCTGGAGGACATCGTCAACAGCGAGCAGCGCCCCAAGGTCGAGGAATATGCCGATCAGGTCTTCCTCACCATGCGCATGCTGGATCACCGGTCCACCGAGGGATCAGAAACCGGCGAACAGATCAGCTTTATCCTGGGTCCCACCTTCCTGCTCACCTTCCAGGAACGACCGGGTGACATTTTCGACCCCATTCGGGAGCGGATGAAGAATCCGGAATCGCGCCTGCGCACCCGGGGGAATGACTACCTCCTCTATGCCCTGGTGGACCTCATTGTCGACAATTATTTCCTGATCCTGGAGAACATCGGTGACGAACTGGAGACCATCGAGGAGGAGTTCTTCCGGGACCAGGACAGTCTCTCTCTTCAGCACCTGCAACAGCGCAAGCGTGAACTGCAGCAATTCCGACGAGTGGTCAATCCCTTGCGCGATGCCATCGGGACCCTCTACCGCGATGAGAACCCCCTGATCACGGAGATGACCCGCCGGTATCTCAGCGATGTCCATGACCACCTCATCCAGGTGCAGGAGATCCTGGATACCCAGCGTGAATTCTGCGTCGAACTCCGGGAGACCCACCTGGCCTTGCTGGGCAACCGCACCAATGAGGTGATGAAAGTGCTGACCATCATCGCCACCATCTTCATTCCCCTGACCTTCATCGTCGGCGTCTACGGGATGAACTTCACCTATATGCCCGAACTGGGTTGGAAATGGAGCTATCCTCTGGTCTGGCTCATCATGGTCATTTGTGCCCTGGGCCTGTTGCGCTATTTCCGCATAAAGAAGTGGCTCTGATCCACCGGGACCAACCTTTTTTCCTTCCCGTTCGTTAGGTTCTGAAATCAGGGACCTTCCCGACTTTTTTCGGTGAGGGGTTGCTATTTCGCTCAGGGAATCTGATTTTTACCAGTAGAACCGGCCATGGAAACGACGATCACACAGGGCATTCGGGTAAGTGTCGAGACATTCTACCAGGAAAAGCACTCCAGTCCGGAGGAGGATCGCTACGTGTATGCCTATCGGATCACCATTCGCAATGAGGGATCGGAAACGGTGCAGCTGATGCGTCGCCACTGGTTCATCCGCGACTCGAACACCATGGTCCGGGAGGTGGAGGGAGAAGGGGTCATCGGCCTGCAGCCCGTCCTGGAGCCGGGAAAACACCATGAGTATATCTCCTGGACCAATCTCTTGTCGGATATCGGCAAGATGAATGGGGTCTACACCATGCAAAAGATCAGTGACGGATCTAAATTCGAGGTGGAGATCCCCGAGTTTACCATGGTCGCCCCCTTCCGGCTGAACTGATCCACCGGCAGGTCAACTGCGTTCCAGCAATCGGCTGGAGACGCGAAGAAAATCCATTTCCGTAATGATCCCGACCAGTTCATGGTCCTTGACAACGGGCAGGCAGCCGATCTGGTTGTCCCGCATGACATTCATGGCATTGACCAGGGTGGTTTCCTGGGTGGTGGTGATCGGATTGGTGATCATGATCTCCCGGATCATGGTCGGCACGTGGCCATCCAGCGAATAGTCTTTGGAGTAATGGCGGAGCAACAACCGGGAGGTGATCAGTCCGACCAGGTTGCCCTTTTCATCTTCCACGGGCATGTAGCGGATCTTGCGCCAGTCCATCATTTCGGTGACCATGGGGATGAGGTCGTCGCCGTGGGCGGTAAAGAGATCGGTGGTCATGAACTCCTCGACCTTGAGGGAACCAGGCTTGTATTGTCCCAGCTGGTTGGGATCCGGCAGTTCCCAGGCATGACCGGGCTGGTCGGTCTGTTGATTGTCCATAATACTTGCGGTTAGGGTGCTCAGGGCTTCATCCTGGCTCACTTCATTCTTCAGTTTGGTATAGGCCCGCAACATCCAGCGGGCACCATTCATGTGCAACTTGGTCCGCTCCTCGATAATGCCCAGGTAGCGGTCCATATCGCCCTGGTCGACGCCGGCATGGGTCAGCCCTTCCCGGGCCATGGGCAACAGTTCCTTGAGGATCAACTCGATGGTACTGACCTTCTTATCGTCAAACCAGTTGAGTTGGGTATCGATCCCGAAGCGGGCCACCTTGCCGAAGTTGTCGCGAACATCTTCCCAGCTGATATGGCTGGTCACATCGTCGATGCGGCGGCCCATTCCCAGCATGGTGCCCAGCCAGAACGCGGCATTGGCGATCTCATCCTGGATGGTCGGCCCACTGGGAATGACCCGGTTTTCGATGCGGAGATGGGGTTTGCCATTGGGACTGATGCCATAACAGGGTCGATTCCAGCGATACACGGTGGAGTTGTGCACCTGGAGGGCCCTCAGTTTGGGCACCTTGCCGGCCTTGACCATGTCCAGAGAATTCTCATCCTGGTTGGTGCTGATGAGCACCCGGAACCGGGCGATATCCTCCTTATAGATATCCATGATGGAGTGTTGCAGCCACCCGCTGCCAAACTGCACCCGTGGACTGCGCTCGCGCATGTGGTCGTGGGAGGTGCGGGTGTCGATGGACTGCTGGAACAGGGCGATCCGGGATTCGTGCCAGAGCCGGCGTCCAAAGACGATGGGCGAATTGGCCGCAGCCGCCAGCGCCGGTGCCGTGAGGACCTGGGCGATGTTGTACATCTTCACGAACTCATTCGGATGTACCTGCAGGTGGATCTGGAAACTGGTGTTGCAGGCTTCCAGGAATGGGGTATCGTGCTTGACCAGCAACTCGTCGATACCGGTCAGGCGGAGTTCGAACGCGGAGCCCAGTTGCATGTTCTTCAGGGCGTTCATGAGGGCATAGTACCGGTCCCGAGGGGTGATGTTGTCCAGGGTAAGGTCCAGTTTGCGCAGGGTCGGCAGGATACCGGTGAGGATCAGGCCGGCATTCTTCTTCTTCAGCTCCTCCCGGATGATGCGCAGGTATTCCGTCACCTCGGCTTCCGTTTGGCTGAAACAGGAGCCGGTCAGCTCCTGGGGATTCATATTGCACTCGAGGTTGAAGGCGGCCAGCTCGGAGGTCAGCCATGGGTAGGCTTGCAGCGAATCCAGGATCTCCGGGGCGATCACGGCAGGCTTGTAGGTGTCCAGATGTACCAGGGCCATTTCCTGCTCGGCGCCCATCCGGGTGATGCCCGATTCAAACCAATCATGGTCCAGCATGTATTGCAGGGCCTGCACATCCTGCAACAGGTGCCTGACAAACTGGTGCATTTCATGCTGCTGTTCAACAAGGTTGACGCGTTGTTCTCCCATCCGGACAGGTTTTGGATTGCATAATACTTCTTTTTCCCGTAAAATCGGAAGCCTGACCTGTATCTTGAGCCCATGTTTGCACGACTGTTACTGGCACCCCTGGTGATCCTCACCCTGGTGGGATTGTACATCAGTTGGGAGGTCTCTTCCGATTATTCCTGGATGATCATCATCGGTGTCATCCTGATCGCCCTGGTGCATGTGTTCAGTCCCCAGATCAACTGGTGGTGGTACTCCCGCCATCCCAAGGATCTGGATGCCCCCATCATCCAGTTCCTGGAACGGTTTGACCTGTACTATCAGCAGTTGGCGCCCATGGCCCGCATCCGCTTTCGGCAACGGATGGCACTCTTCATGATGGGCAATGAATACATGCCCCAGGGATGGGAATCGGTGCCCGCGGATGTAGAGGCGATCATCGCGGCGGCAGCGGTCAAGGTGCGTTTTCACGAGGAGAACCTGCTGTATGCCAACTGCGAGAAGATCGTGGTCTATCCCCTGGCCTTCCCATCGCCTGCCTATCTGCACGACTGGCATTCCAGCGAGTGGTTTGCCGAGGATGGCGTCGTCCTTTTTGCCGCTGATGCGCTGATGAAGGGCCAGCTGCAGCCCGGCAAGAGCATCGACCTGGCCCTGTATGAATACTGCCGCATCCAGCAGGAGCTCACCGGTCAGGGTCGACCAGGCGGATCAGTAGAAGATCCATGGCCGGAGATCCGGCGCCGGACGGGCTGGGGACCGGAAGAGATCCAGGCCATGATCGGACTGAAGGATGTAGACGCCGGGGCGGTGCTGCGATCCCTGGATTTTCAACCGATCTTCCCGAGGTAGGTCATTTGATCTCCTTGCCTTCGGCAGCGCCGACGAAGAGGACATTCCCCAGGAGGTCATAGTCTGCAAAGAGATCCACACCCTTGCGTCGAACCGCTTCTTCCCGGAATCCGATCAGGGTCAGGTCCGCATCGCGTGAGGTCTGGTTGATCAAGCCACGGGTATCGGTGTCTTCCGGGCGGGCGATCACCTTGAGGTTGTGTTCGGAGATGGGGAGCTGCCCGTCGCGGATCAATTTGGACAGCAGGACCTTTTCCTCCCGCACCCGGTCGGCCGGAGCGATGGCGTAGATGGTGATCCTGGACCGCTTCCAGTCGCGGTGTCCGGCGATGATGTAGGCCAGCAGGATCATCAGGGTGCTGTTCTCGGTATCGCTGCCGGTGATCCACAGGTGGATTTCCTGGTGGAGCCCGAAGCCGCGTTCACAACTGCCGAGGAGCAGGATATCGAAGTTGACTGCATGGATAAGCTTGAAGTTCTCCATCAGCACGGCCAGCTCTTCCGGTTCGTGCTTGGCGAACTCGAAGAGGATGAGGTTGTTGTCGGCCCCGGCGATCCCGGGCAATTGGATGACGGAAGAGATCGCGGACGAAAAGGACGCACCGACCATCGTATCCACATAGATCCGTGAGCCACTTTTTTCGGCATGTTCGATCAGTCGCTGCTTGTCTGATTCGGCTGCCAGGTGGGTATTCCTGGACAGGTAGCCGGGGATATGGTGGATATAGGTTCCAAACCCATAGCGCTGGGAGATCCAGCGGAGCAGGTCAAAGGCACCCGGACGATCGAAGGAGTGTTCACTGAGGCAGATGGCCGAGGGGCGCCAGCTCAGGGTCTGTTCCTTTTTCGCAGACTGGAGGAACACCTGCAGTCGTCGGCTCAGCTGGTAGATGACTCCCTGGAAGAGGACGGCCAGCGATTTCTTGTCCGGATTTCGCCAGTCGAGGATCCAGTAGGCCATGACCATGGCGATGATGGCGATGATGGCATAGCCGGGGTTCATGGCGAACATCAGGGCGAAGCAGGCGAAGGCACCGAACAGGGAGAGATACCAGCGCGACCTGAATCGGGGGCGGTAGGACGGATCGGCGGCAAAATGCTGGAGGAAGGAGATGAGGCACAGTGTGCCATAGGTGACCATGAAGAACATGGAGATCACTTCAGCCACGGCGTCGAGGGCGCCCAGGAGGATGAAGGCACCGGCGATGATGATGGTGACCAGGGTGGCATTGAAGGGTTCGTCACTGGGTGATCGGCCTACGGACAGCCACCGGTTGATCCGGGCCTGAGGCAGCACATGGTCGCGGGCGATGGCCTGCAGAGTCCGCGGGGCGACCATGATCGAGCCCAGGGCGGAGGAAATGGTGGCCGCGGCGAGACCCAGGGGGATCAGCCACCATCCCTGCCAGGCAATGGATGACATGACCAGCTGATCGGTATTGGCCAGGTCGGCCGGAGAAGCGGATTCGGCCAGTTTCCAGGCGATGAACAGGTAGATAATCATGCCGGTGACCGTGGCCCCCAGGGTGCCCAGGGGAATGGCCTTGCCGGGGTTTTTGAGATCGCCGGACAGGCCCACGCCGGCGGTCATCCCGGTGAAGGCGGGAAAGATGATGGCAAAGACCAGGAAGAATCCCAGCCGGTCCCTGTTGCGATCCTGTCCGGGATCCGGGGCGGCAGGCTGCACTGCCGGAGTCAGGGTATCTTCCTGGAACGGATGCTGGAAGACAGCCAGGGAGGCTGTGTCGGACATGCGATAGGAAATGGATGCCACCGGCTCCTCGGTCTGGTAGATGGTGCGCAGTAACTCGATCTGGTGGGTTTCGGCGTATTCTGTCTTGCCGATAAAGAAGGCGACCAATGACAAGGCCAGGGTAAAGACGACGACATACAGGGCCTTGACCCCCAGGGAGGCACCCTTGGTGAGCATGATCCAGGTGAGGACCAGGAGGGCTGGAATGCCGATGGTCTGTTTCTGCCGCAGCACCCATTCCAACCATCCGGGCAGATCGACATGGGTGGAAAGCCAGTGGAGTGCGGGATTAAAGGCCTCGGTGAAGGCCATGATATAGAAGGCCACGCTGATGGCTTGGGAGAGGTAGAGGGCCAGGCCGATGGACGATCCGATCACCACGCCAAAGGTGCGGGAAATGATGTAGTATTCTCCGCCGCCCTCCACGCGCTGGTTGGTGGCGATCTCGGCGATGGCCATGGCGGTGGGGATGGTCACGGCATGACCCAGCAGGATGATCAGGAAGGTGCCCAGCAGACCCACGTGCCCGACGGCAAACCCGAAGCGCAGGAACATGATCGCCCCCAGGATGGTGGAGATCGCCGTAAAGAAGACCGGGGCTGTGCCAAAGGTGCGCTGGTTCATCCAAGCGAAACTAGGGAAGTTTCAATGAAATCCCGCCGGTCGACCCTGCCGGATGCCAAACGGGTTCTTAAACCCGTTCGTCCATTTTCATGCCCACGTTCTGCCGGCGTTGCCACGACGCAATGGCCAGCTTGATCTGCCCGAAACCGGTACCGGAAGGCAGTTCCTGCATGACGGGGTTGAGGGCTTCCGGTTGGCCGAGGGCCAGCCATCGGTCGATGATCTGCGTCTTCAGCGATTCGGAGACATAGTCGTCCACCGGAATATCCTCCCCCTGTTCGGTCAGCCAGGCCAGGTGGCAGTACAGGGTTTCCACACCCAACCCGCGGGCCTGGGCAACCTCTTCCAGGGACAGTCCTGTCCGGAGATAGTCCAGCGTTTCGAGGTAGGTGGCGCCTTTGAAGGTCTTCCGCCAGTCCTGGCCATGGCAATAGCTCCGGATCACGCGCAGGATATCCTGCCCGTAACGCTGTCGCTTGTGGGCCGAGAACCCGGGGATCTTTTCCAGTTGGGCAGGAAAAAGGGCCGGGTCTTCCACCAGGGCTTCGAGGGTGGCGTCACTGAGCACATGCGTCGGGCTGATCCCTTCTGTATCGGCCACCTGTTTCCGCCAGAGGGACAGCTGGACCAGCAATTCCCTGCGAAACGCCTGCCGGGGTGTTTCCTTCCGGACCGTCTCCGTTTTCTTTTTGCCCTTGTAGCCTTCCGGCTCGGTGAGGGATACGGGGGCTCGGCCGTACAGGACATCCTCGCCAATGGGGGTCATTTTCAGGTGGCCGTATTCCGTATAATCGATGGAGACCAGCCCGCGATCAATGAGTTGGGTGACGTATTGGACCCAGTGGTCGCGCGACCAGGACCGGCCGGCACCATAGGTCTTGACCCGGTCGTACCCTCCTTCGCGGATCTCCTTGTTGGCAGCTCCGCGCAGGATGTCGACCAACAGTTGCAGGCCCACGGTCTGGTTGACCCGGGCAATGGCCGACAGGGCGATCTGGGCGATGCGGGTGCCGTCAAAAGAGGTGACCGGATGGTCGCAGCGGTCGCAATGTCCACACGGTTGGGACCGGCTTTCTCCGAAATAGCCGAGGATTGCGTTGGTGCGGCAGGACGTAGCCTGGGAGAAGGAGAACATGCGGTCGAGCTTCTGGATCTGTACGTCCTTGAACTCGTCCGGCGATTCGCTGTCTGCGATCATCATCCGATAGGTCATCACGTCGCCGAAACCGGCAAACAGGAGGGTGCTGGCCGGCAGGCCATCGCGGCCCGCCCGCCCGATCTCCTGGTAGTAGCTTTCGATATTCTTGGGCAGGTTGTAGTGGATGATCCAGCGGATATTGGACTTGTCGATCCCCATCCCGAAGGCGATGGTGGCACAAATGATCCGGATGTTGTCGCGCTGAAAATCCTCCTGGACGCGGTCGCGTTCCTGTCGGTCCAATTTGGCGTGATAGTGGGCGGCCGAATACCCTTCGTTGCGCAGTTGTTCGGCAACCTGTTCGGTTGATTTTCGCGAAAGGCAGTAGATGATGCCGGCTTCACCAGGGTGGTCGCGGAGAAAGCGGAGGATGCGTGCCATGCGCTGGGTAGCGGGCTGGACCTCGATATGCAGGTTCTCCCGTTCGAAGCTGCCCAGGAAGACACTGGCATTCCGCAGGGCGAGTTGCTTGACGATATCGGCCTGTGTCGCCGGATCCGCTGTTGCGGTCAGGGCAATCACCGGTACATGTGGAAGCAGGTCCACCAGGGCGGAGAGCTGGGCATATTCCGGACGGAAGTCGTTGCCCCACATGGAGACACAGTGGGCCTCGTCGATGGCCACGAGTGACAGGGGCAGGGTGGTGAGATAGTCGAGGAAAGCGGGGGTCATTACCTTTTCCGGGGAGACATAGAGCAGCTTGACCTTCCCCTGACCGATCTCCTCATGGATCTGCATTTTCTCGCCACTGTCGAGCGTACTGTTGATGGCATGGGCATTGATGCCGTTGGCGCGCAGGGCTTCCACCTGGTCTTTCATCAGGGCAATGAGGGGGGAGATGACCAGGGCGACGCCCTCCCTGACCAGGGCCGGGATCTGGTAGCAGAGGGATTTTCCTCCGCCGGTGGGCATGATCACCAGGGCGTCCTGGCCAGACAGGACCTGCTCGATCGCCTCGCGTTGGTGCGGGCGAAACTGATCATAACCGAATACCTGTTGCAGCAACAGCTGCGGATCCCGGGTTTCCTGTGCCATGGGATGAGTTTGGGGCGAAAATAAACAAAATGTTTTGAAAAGTCATAAAAGAGTATTGCTGAGAATAGAAAATGTGTTCCTGGTTGCTTGGGCGGATTGACAGGATGGAGGGGTAAAAGGCGAAGGGTAAATGGTATAGGGCCAATGCACCGAAATCCGAATCCAGACGCTTGCGGTCTGGATCCACCCCGAGCACTCGGGGTTAAATCGGCCATCGTCTGGGCACAAAGGAACACAGAGGGCCCTCCTCCTCTCCTGCTCCAGGTATCGAAAA
>JACJYI010000005.1:0-385000 GCA_020636225.1 Lewinellaceae bacterium
CATGTGTGGCGCCATGGGAAAAGGTCCGGAAGTTGGTTCCGTATCGGGCCATGAAATCCGCGATATACATGCCGACCTCTGAATTCGGGTCACCGAATCCCGGTTCGTTCACCAGGATCGAATTGATCGCATATTGATGGATCACCAGGACATTCATGAAGGTGGCCAGCATCAGGCTGAAGAGAAAGGTCAGTCCAAAGATCTTGGCCATGTTCCCTGACCGGATCTGTTCTTCGGTGATACCGGATGCCTTCATCCAGGCTGTGCCCATCACCTTGGGGTGATACCAGAGCCCGCCGATGACCAGGGGAATGACAGCGGCGACAAGGAGAGCGATCCAATTGGTTTCCATATGGATAGGATTGAGGGGTTCGTCTGGAAAAGATAAGGAAATTCAGGATGATCCCCTATGGCGTCCGGTCCTTGCCAAAAGTGTAACTGGCTTCCAGATGATTGATGAGGAATCGCTCCTGGCCCTGGTCGGCCCTTCGGGAGACCGGGGTAATGCTCCATTCCACCCGCTCCCGGATGCGCCAGCGCCTGCCAAGAGAAACGGAGATCTCCACAGGGAGGATAACCACCAGCGGGGCTCGCGAACGGTCTCGCAGCAGCAGGGATGTCTTCTGGCCATTGATCAGGGCATCGCCATAATTGGTGACGGCCCAGGGGGTACCGAATAGTCCCGCACCGCTGGCCACATGCATCCAGCTGAGCAGGTCCACCTCGAGAAGGCCCAGCAGGGTGGTATTGAGTTGGGTAGCTGTTCCGATGTAAGCTCCCTGCAGCTGTCCGTTTGCATCCGCAAAGATGGCGGGGGCATCATAGTAGCGGGTTCGCGAGATCACTCCCTGTACCCGGAGCCGGCCAAGGTTGCGGACAGGCGTTTGCCAGTAGGCACCTGCCCCGAAACCACCCAGCAGAATGCCCCTTCCCTCTGTACTGGAGTACCAGAGGGCCGGATAGTACCCCTTGAGTTCATTGCCCAGGGGATAGAGCTCATTCATGTGGAGGGTGACGCCCCATTGCTGGCCGTCCGCTCGCATACCGATAGACAGAAAACCCAACAGGGCAAATAGTTGGATCACTTGTCTCATGGCAGGGTGTTGAGGATCTGACCAGAATATTGCTCCCCATCCAGGTGGACGGTCACCACGTAGACCCCTTCTTCCGGGAGCTGGAAGGCGTAACTGTTGCCGGACTCCATGGTCAGTCGGGCGATCTCATCGCCATTCGGGGCAAAAAGGGTCGCATTACCGGTCACGGGGATACTCTGGATCAGCGCGATCTGGCAGAATCCCTGACAGGGATTGGGGAACACGGTGAACGGGGGCAGAAGGACCTCGTCGATCTCCTTGTTGCAACCTGTAGCCAGAAGGAGAGCAAACAGCAGGAAACGCAAGATATGCATCAGGTGAATTTGCCCGAAAGATACCGGTCGGCTGAATATCCTGTATGCCTTGCCACCCGGACGGAGATCCGTTTTCCGGTCAGTATGTCGGGGTCATGTCTTCGTCGACGACCAGGATGAAATCCGCCCGGTTCAGGTGTTCCTTGTCCAGCCGCGACAGGTCGGCCTGGGTGACCGTGGTGATGGTCGCATATCTCAGATCAGGGCGTTCACGCTGCAGATACCACAGGATCCCCTCATAGTTGTCGGAGTGATAGGCCCCGTTGTAATGGATGAACGGTTTGCCAGCCTGGAAGCCGTTCAGGATAAAATGGCCCATGGTGGCATCCTTGGAGGCCTGGGCCATGGGGAAGGTCTCCCCGCCATGGCCGCCCATCATCTCGATCATGCCCTTGTAGCCGGGCAGTTCGGGATCATAGGGAATGGGCAGTGGGGCCACCCACGTCTTCTCCAGTTCACTCAGCGAGTCCAGCGCGGGCCAGCCTTCCTGCGCGACGCCGCTGGCAAATCGGCGAGGAATATTCGTCGCAATGAAGGGCCATCCCCGTTCCTTGGCCAGGTTGACCAGGGGAGCGTAGTCGGTCTTGTAGTTCGACCACAGGCGGGCCAGGGTGTCCAGGCCTTTTGCATCGATCTCCCCGGCGAGGTAGCGGTCGAGTGGCTCCTGGTTGTCAGCCTCGAACATTTCAGCTCCGAGGACCAGCTGCCGGTTCACGCCGAGATCCCGGGTCACTTCCAGTTGCAGCCAGTGGGCAATGGCATTGTTGTGATATTCACCGAAGAGGATGATGTCCTTGCCCGAAAGCGTCTTCATCATCTTGCCATACGATGTCTTTTTTCCGTTTGCCGTGAAAAGTTGATAGGCGGGTTTGTCCTTCTGGGCCAACAACGGTTGGGCAGTGAGCAGAACGAGGAGGAGGAAGACAAAATGACGCATGGCAGCAAAATGGTTTAGGTCCCAAGATACACCGAAAGGTTGGGTGAGGTCTCCCTGGAATGGATTCAACGATGGGTAGTGGAGGCAAGCTGCTGGGTCCACCAGTGCTGGATATCCTCCCCGGCCAGGGCCCGGCTCATCAATTCCGGGAAGAGGTCCAGGCCGCAGGCAAAGGCCGGAATGCCCATGCTGTTCATCCGGCTGGCATTGTCGCGATCGAATTCCGGTGTGCCCTGGGGTCCCAGGGCCAGCAGGGCGACCATGTTCACGCCGCTGTCGGTCAGTGACTTGAGCTGGGCATGCAGCACTGCCGGCACGCCCCCGTCGTACAGATCGCTGATCAGGACAAGCGTGGTGTCGGCAGGGGACTGGATCTGTTTTCGGGCAAAGGACAGGGCATTGCCGATATCCGTTCCACCACCCAGGTGAAATCCCAACAGAAGGTCTACCGGGTCGTGGATCAGATCGGTCAGGTCCAGCACCCGGGTGTCAAAGGCCAGGATGGTCAGCCGGAGGGTGGGCAATTGGGCCAGGACGGAGGCATAGACCCCGGCATAGACCAGGGAGTCGTACATGGAGCCGCTCTGGTCCACCAGGATGATCAGTTCCTTCTGTCGGCGGGCCTTGCGATGAAACCCGATGCGGGTTTCCGGGATAAGGGTCTTCCAGCGGGGTTGATAGTGCTTGAGGTTCTGCCGGATCGTGCGGTGCCAGTCCACCTGGCTCCAGGGTGGATTGATCATGCGCCGGTCCCGTTGCAATCGCCCGCGGATGGCCTGGTGCAGGGGGAGCCGGACCTTCTGGATCAATTGGTCAGCTACCTGGGAGATGATCTGCCTGGCAGCGGCCTGCCGGGGTTCATCCAGGGATTCAAAGGCTTCCAGCAGGATGCCGGCCAGGTGGATATCCGGTTCGAGATTAGCCAGCAGTTCGGGTTCGAGGAGGAGGTCGGTCAGGCCGATATGCGCAAAGGCATCGCGTTGGATCAGGTGGACGACCGGGCCGGGGAAATACTTTCGGACATCCCCCAGCCAGCGATGGACACGGGGTGAGGAGGCACCCAGTTCACCCTGGCGGTCCTCGTTGTACAACAGGTCCAGGGTGTCATCCATGCCGGTCAGGGCGGCATCCGACAGGGAGGTCGTCTCGGCTTCGGCGTCTGGTCCGAGGATCAGGCGCCATCTGGTCATGCGGTCCACTCAGGCGATGTTCAGCTGCGACTGCGGATCCTGGCAATGAGCCAGAGCAGGATGATGGCACCGGCCACTCCGGTAACGATCTCACCGATCACGTTGGATGTGCCCAGGCCAAGCAGGCCGAAGACCAGCTTGCCGACAATGGCGCCGGCGACACCGACCAGGATGTTGCCCAGCAAACCGAAGCCACTGCCTTTGATCAATTTGCCGGCGAGCCAGCCGACGAGACCGCCAATGAGAATGAACCAGAGAAATGAGATCATGGTCAGGAAAAGTTTGTCTCAAAATACAAAAGGAAATGCGAACGCCGGGTCCAGGGATCCGGATCTGATCCGGAAACTTATTTTGGGTGGGTAAACAAAAACCGAGGCAATTTGCTTTGCTTTGTTGACCATGGCCCCACATCAGCCGCTCGACGACAGGGAAAAGGAGGTGATGCGTTCTCTCCGCTTTTCCCGATTGCTGATCCCGATCCTCATCGGCATCGGCGTGGTGGGCTATCTGTTATGGGACCAGTTTGACCCGGAGGAATTTGCCAAGATCCAGTGGCGCCTGCATACCCTGGTCTGGATCCTCATCGCCTTCGGTTTTGTGGTCGTGCGGCACATCGTCTATGCCCTGCGCCTCTACATCCTGTCCGACAAGTTCTTTTCATTCAGGAAATGCATCGAGCTGATCTTCATCTGGGAGTTCAGCAGCGCGATCACCCCGACCAGTTTCGGTGGAACGGCGGTTGCACTCTTTCTGTTCTCGAAGGAACGACTGCCCCTGGCACGCACGGCATCCATCATCATCTATACGGTCGTCCTGGATACGGCGGTGTTCCTGGTCTTGCTCCCCTTGCTGTTCCTGTTTTTCGGGACATCCATCATCCGACCGGACATGACCCATTTCTTTGACCTGGATGGATGGGGCGTCACGTTTCTGGTCTCCCTCCTAGTGATGTTGGGTTATGCGTCCTTCTTCTGGTATGGCTTGTTTCGCAATCCGGGACAGTTTCGCCGCATCCTGGTCATGTTGACCTTCAACCGCTTCCTTCGCCGTTTTCGGCCGGGGGCCGTCCAGCTGGGGAATGACATTATCCTGGCGTCCCGGGATCTGGCCCGGCACAGCCGGCGGTTTCATCTTCTGGCCTTTACCTATACCCTCCTGGCCTGGTCCTGTCGTTTCCTGGTGGTCAATGCCCTGATCATTGCGATCGTGCCTGGGGGATATGGCGCACTGACCGATCAGCTGGAGATCTTCGGCCGCCAGATGGCCATGTATGTGATCATGGCCTTCAGCCCAACGCCGGGCGGGGCCGGACTGGCGGAGATCGTCTTCGATGGATTCCTGAGTGATTTTGTCCCGACGGGTATTTCCCTGATCATCGCCTTTCTCTGGCGCTTGCTGACCTATTATTCCTATCTGTTCGCCGGGGCGATCGTCGTGCCGGCCTGGTTGCAGGGGCATATTCAACTCCGTCGGAAACGGATGGAGATACCTGAACCGGGAGAAGATAGATCGAGGGATGACGAATAGCGCAGCCGTTCAGATGCACCGGAAGCATTGAGTGTCGTCCAAAGGCCACATCCTGAATGCCGGACGAGCTGTTTATTTATCCAATGAGCCATCTCAATGGACAACCAGGTTCAAAAACAACAGCCGACCATGGGTTCATGGTCGGCTGTTGATCCTTTGGTTTGGATGGGCGGCTATTCCGCTGCCAACAGTTCCTTGTCGATCACTTCCTTGAAGATGGCCTTCGTCAATGCGCCGGCCTGCATCATGGGTGTGCCTTCCGATGGGATGAACAGGATGCTGGGAATGCTGCGAATGCCAAATACAGCGGACAGTTCTTCTTCCACTTCGGTATCCACCTTGTAGATATCCACCTTGCCGGCATATTCATTGCTCAATTCTTCCAGTACGGGGGCGACCATCTTGCAGGGGCCACACCAGTCGGCATAGAAGTCGATGATTGCGGGGCGGTCGCCCTTGTATTTCCACTCGGTTTCCGTGGTATAGTCGAAGATGTCACTCTTGAATTGAGCAGCGGATAGTTGGATCGTGGCCATAGAGGTTTCTGTTGATCTGTTGATGGATGGGCCAAAGGTAAGCCGATCTTACAGGGCACCGTGTGACATCGGTCACCATTGGTTTGTGAATGACCTGTGTTCATGGAGATTGTGGATTGTATCATGACTCGTGTTTTTTTGCCACAAAGGCACGAAGGCACAAGGGATCACGAAGCCCTAAGAGGAGTGGTGAAACAGCGACATGACGGTCGTTCTTTGTTATTCAGGGAACGGATGATCATCAGTCGATCAGGAATTTTTCAACCTTCGCAATGCCACCCCAGTATGATTAGACAACCACGGAGTGGTTGAACATAAATAGCCCCGGGTGTCAACCCGGGGTAGGAAATCAACGCAATTCGTTTTGGCGACATTTTTGCCTTTCGCAAAAATGGTGACAAAACATCCCTGGACGGATAATGAAACGTTTTGGTTCGGCCACCAGTGCACGGAGGCACCGTGGAGCCCGATGCCGACATGGTAGATTTTGCCATTCGTAAACGAAAAGTTAGAAAACCCTTGCAGAAAAGGCAAGGGATGAGCGGATACCAAAACGCCCCGGCAGGACCACTGCCGGGGCGCTTGGGATGCTGTGCCAGAAGCGGCTTAAAATACGTAGTTGTATTTCAGCAACAGGGCCTGAGTCCAGCTGATGCGCTTGCCCAACTGGCCGTCTGGTAGCGTATCTGACGGGCGCTTGACCAGGACGTTGATATCGTGGTCATAAAAGGCTTCCAGCAGGAAGTTCAGGGACAGGCTCTTCCAGATCTGCCAACCCAGGTCGTTCTGCCAGAGCACATCGATGTTCTGCGGGTTGTTCAGGTAGTTGGAGAACAGGTCCAGCTTGCTCGAGAAGGCGATCTTGTCGTTGAAGTACTTGTTGGTGTACACGGCGTTGAGCCGGGCACCCAGTTGATGGAAGGCCTGCTCATAGCCCAGTGTCGGATCATTGTCGTCCACCAGCTTGGTGCCGTGGATGCCGAGATCGGCGATCTCCTGATCGGCCACATAGATCAGCTTGTAGGAGGCCGGGGCAAAGAAGAAGGTGAAGTGGGCGTCCGGCTTGTACTGGATGCCGGGGGACAGCTCCAGGCGAAAAGGCGACAGGAATTTGGCCTGGGCCATGGCGGTCTCTTCCTGCGCTTTCAGGAAGTTGCCGGGGTAGGTCGGCATGGTCAGGGATTCGAAGGTCAGCAGCCCGGCGATCGACCATTTTTCATTCTTGGTCTTGTATCCATACTGCGAATTGACGCGCAGGACATCCAGACTCTTCTGCCAGTCAATATCGGCCAGTTTCTGCACTGCCAGTTGCAGGGAGGCATTGTTCGACCAGGTATGTCGGCCATTGGTATAGTTGGCGTAGAGATTGCCCAAACCACCAAAGGCGATCCGGTTGTCACCGGATCCGACCCGCGGGTTGGCCATCATCAACTGGGCGAAGTCCAGACCGATGGCCCCACCGGTCACCCAGCCATCTCCTTCTTTCTTGGAAGCTTCCTGAAGCTCTTTCAAGCGATCATCGCCAGCCTGGGCATTGATGAAGAAGGGGAGGGCCAATACGAACAGTACAGCAAAGAATGAGGTAGAGATTCTCATGAATCAACGATTTTGTGAATCGCAAAATTACAAGAAACCCGAATGTGTTCGTCTGCCGTGTCCTGGGAAGTGTGATCAGAACTCGATCCGCACGATCTTCAGCTTGTTGCTGCGCTCACTGGGCACCATCAGTTCGTAGACACCGGTCTGGACCGCTTCCCGGAAAATGATCTTCAGTTTCTGGTAGTCTGTACTGAGAATGCTGTTGCGTACGACCTCCCCCTTCCAGTCGATCTGGTAGGCACTGACCGTGTTCTCGTATGCGATCTCGTCATTGTAGATCAGCCGCACCTGGTCGGGGGCGGTCATGGTGAAGAAGGAGGAGAACAGGCCGTCATCATCCTGGCTGTATTGTTTTTTGGGCAACACGGCATGCCAGTCCAGGGAGGCATCTTCGCCCATGGAGACCACATAGATATCTTCGAAGTAATAGTCGACAATGAACCGGCCTCCACCGGGGCCGAACTGGAAGTTCTGCCCGGCGGTGTTGCGTTCGTACTTCCGCAGTTCCTCCATGAACAACACCACCCCGCCATCCTGGCGCAGGAGGACCTTGCGGATCTCCATGTCCTCCAGGCTCTTTTCCTCGACCGCTGTGGCATCTCCGATCCGGCGGAGGACCTCCTCCGGAAAGGACTGGCGGATCAGCTTGAAGGAATCAAGGGCGTCATCCGAGATGTAGAAATAGAAGTAACCACGGGCCCTGGTCTTGTCCCGTTCCGCTTCCAGTCCGGCGCCGGTCAGGCGCTGATGCACGTTGTCGAAGGTGAAGGTGATCTGGCGGGACAGCAGGTCGCTCAGGCTGACCCGCCGGGTCAGCGGACTGACCATTTGCGGGCCGTATTCGATCAGTTCCAGACTGTGTTCATCCAGCTTGGATCGCCGGTTGTCCAACTCCAGGACCAGGTGCATCTTCCCGGTATTGTCCACGATCAGGGTGCGGAATTCCCGGAAGAACGAAAAGGCATCGATGGAGATGCGGGCGGTCCACAGTTGCTTGAGGGCATTCAGGTCGATGCACTGCACTTCCATCCAGGCCTGTTTTTCGATCTGATAGACCAGGGCCTTGGTCTTGTCTTCCGACACCTCCATCCGACTGTCGGGGGTGTAGAAGGATTCTGTGTAGGTACTCAGGGTAATACTGTCCAGCAAGATGCCATTCGGATCATAGCGGTGGGCCTTGAGGTAGAATTCACCCTTGCGATGATACTGATAGAGCACCACGATGGCATCGGGTTGGGGGACGATACCGATGACCTGTGACCGGCGCTTGTCCAGTTCCAGTGGCTTGGTCCAGACAATGCGCATCTTCTCATCCATGGAGGTGAGCTCGAGGCTGTATTGATTGTCGGTACTGACCAGGTAGCGGTTGTCATACTTGCCCAGGATCTGGTAGTAATCGTCCTTGCGCAGGGTGATGCCCTCCGACACGGTGACTCGTTGGGCCATGCCCGGCAGGCCCAGGACCAGGACGCCCAGCAAGACCAGAAGTGTTCTCCAGATGTGATTTCTACCCGGGTCAGACAGATTCCTCATACCGATATACAACTGTTTATCCCCGAAATGGTTATTCTTGGGCAAGGTAAATCCTTTCAGGCGTATGAAAATAGGTATCGTTTGTTATCCCACCTTTGGCGGAAGTGGTGTTCTGGCCACCGAACTGGGCCGTGGACTGGCCACACGGGGGCATCAGGTGCATTTCATCACCTACCGACAACCGGTCCGCCTGCTCAATTTTACCGAGAACGTCTACTACCATGAGGTGCCCACGGCAGATTACCCCCTCTTTGAATATGCGCCCTACGATACGGCCATGGCCAGTACCCTGGTCGATGTGGCATCCTCTGCCCGGCTGGACCTCCTGCACGTACACTACGCCATCCCCCATGCGGCCATTGCCTACATGGCCAGGGAGATTCTCCGGTCGCAGGGTATCTACATCCCTGTAGTGACCACCCTGCACGGTACCGACATCACCCTGGTGGGAAAGAACCGGAGTTTTGCCCCGGTCGTGCAATTTTCCATCAACCAGTCGGACGGGGTGACCGCCGTTTCCAACAGTCTGAAACAGGATACCCTGGATACCTTCCAGATCGATCAGGAGATCGAGGTGATCTACAATTTTGTGGACTTCTCCCGGTTCACCAAGACCGACAAGGACCATTTCCGTCGGGCCATTGCCCCTGATGGTGAAAAGATCCTGGTCCATACTTCCAATTTTCGTCCGGTCAAGCATGTGGATGATGTCATCCGCATCTTCCAACGAATAAACGACCGGATCCCCTCCAAATTGCTGTTGATCGGCGACGGGCCGGAACGCCAGAACATGGAGTTGCTTTGCCGCGAGCTCGGCCTGTGTGACGATATCCGCTTCCTGGGCAAGCTGGAAGCGGTGGAAGAGGTCCTGGCCATTGCCGACCTGTTCATCCTGCCCTCCGGCCACGAGAGCTTTGGCCTGGCCGCCCTGGAGGCCATGGCCTGTGAAGTGCCGGTGATCTCCTCCAATGCCGGAGGGTTGCCCGAGGTGAATCTCCAGGGGGTGACTGGCTACCTGGAGGACCCCGGGGCAGTCGAGCAGATGGCCGAAGATGCCATGAGCATCCTCAGTGATCCGGAGAAGCACAAGGTCTTTCGGGCCAATGCATATCGCCAGGCCCAGCGATTCAGCCTGGAGAATATCCTGCCGGAGTATGAAGCCTATTACCAGAAAGTGCTGGATCGGGCCTCTGCCCTTATTGGATGAACACGATCCGGGATACTTCGGTATCCGGCGACCCGAACGGATTGTCGGACGAGGTGAAGACGAGATAGACACCGCTGGCCGCTCTTCGCCCGGTGTAATCCTCACCATACCAGACGGCCTGTCCCCCCAACGACGTGGTCTCATAGACCAGTCGACCGCGGATGTCCGTGATCTTCACGTTGGCATCCCGGGGCAACCCCTTGATGGCAATGGGCCCGCGATAATCCGGCCGGACCGGATTGGGATAGACCTCCACGGTGGAGGCATGGACATCCCCACCGGCAGTGGTTTCTGTCTGATAGGTCAGTAGTCCGGCTTCGGTGCCGATCCACATTTCTCCCGTTTTGCCATTGAAGGCCAGTGCATTGATCTGATTGGAAAAGAGCGGACTGTTCGACTCGGTGAATTGACGGATCTCGGTGAGCCCGTCGGGCGACTGAACGAATAGCCCCGATCGGGTGCCCAGCCATTTCCGGTTGGCACCGTCCACGGCAATGGCTCGAACCTCCTCGTCATTCAGCAGGGCCTCGGTGATCCCTTCCTGGGTGACCACAATGCGGGAGGCTTTGCAGACCGGGTCAAAGACATCCCCGCAACGGATCACCCCGACACCGTCATCTGTGCCTATCCAGACCTCCCCGTCCAGGTCAAGGCCAACGCTGACCACCTTGTTGGACGGCAGGTTGCCACTGCCCGCATCGATGATCCGTACGCGATCGTCACTGGCCGATAGCAGGTCGTTCCCTTCGTTATACACCAGGATGCCTCCCGACCCGAGCACAAACCACTTGTTGTTCTGGTTGTCGACAATGCCCTTGAAGAGCTGGGTATTGCCCGTGGGTCGAAAGCTCTTCCACTCCTTGTTGGCCGAATACAGGACCAACGGATTGGGAGCCAGGGTGTTCGCGATCCAGAGATTGCCCTTCCGGTCCAGGACCAGGCCACCGACCCGTTCACGCTGTTCGTCGCCTACGGCACCTTGGAGGGCCGAATTCTCCTTCTGATGAAAGGTGATCTGGTCGCCCTCGATCTCCATCAGGCCACCGTAGTAGGATCCGGCAAAGATGGTTCCGGTCTGTGGATCCACCTCCACGGTATGGATATCGATCTGGGCCTCCTTGGTGGCCATTTCGGGGTAGGCAAAGAAATTGTAGTTCTTCCAGGTACCACCCTGGTTGACGTAGACGCCCGAGCCGTTCGAGCCCCCGGAAAAGTTGGACAGGATCGTCCCCGAAGCGACATAGACCGAATCGTCCACGATCCGGATCTCGGAGGTGGAAAAATCGAAGGGAGCATTGTATTGAAACTGTTCACAGGTGCCGGCCGGGAGCTGAGCCACCCGGAAGTTGAGCCACTCGTCCGCCATCCACAGCCGTTCCTGTTCATCGATCAGTCCACCCAGGGGTCGGCCTACGCAACCTCCTTGCAGGACCTGTTCGTTACCCTGCCGGTCGCGGATGTAGACCCGTCCGGCATCGAAGCCCGAGGGTGCATATCCAGCGAGGATGCGATCGCCGGAGGTGGTCAGGTACCTCAGCGCAAATCCTGGAAACTCGTAGACGGTCTCCGCCTGGTTGTCCGACCAGCGGACCAGGACATCATCGACGACCACGAACAGGTCGTCATCCAGGGCGGTCACTCCACCTGCGTAAAAGGTGTTGGGCAGCCCTTCGGCGGGTCCGAGCTTTTGCCAGGTCGAGAAGTTGGGGAAAAAGCCGGTGAGGGGCAGCCGGTACAGGCCTTCCTCCGTTGCGGCATAATACGCGTCCTGGTAGATGGTGGTCTGGAAAACACGCAGGCCTGTGAATGCCGTCTGTTCGAAGAGGCGGGTCTTCAGGTTGAACTGGACCACGCCAAAACCGCAGCTGAGGATGGCCAGGCTATCGTCCTGCAGGAAGATGTCGTAGATCTCCTTTTCCCCAGTCAGGTTGGTATTGGCCGCGATGTCGTTGATGTTGGTGACGCCCGTACCATCAAGCAGGTCGATGTTGCCGCTCCCATAGCCGATCATCAGGGTACCGAATCGCTGGCTGTAGACCATCCGGCTGATCCCGTTCTCGCTGAGATTCTCGACCCGACTGTAAAAGCGGGGAGAGAGGTCCGTTTTATCGATCTGCAGGAGGGATTGACTGGTGCCGTAATAGACATGGGACGGGGACTGGGCCACCACCAGGCCGGTATTGTACGGCAGGGCAGCTCGCCAGCTGTCAATGGCCAGGCCAGAAGATGCCTGACCGGCTACCAGGCCGGGCAGAAGGATGGTCAGCAGGAGAAGGGAAAACAGGCGCATAGATTCGATTCAGGTACCAATGGATGTAACCGATGGAAGGGTAAAAATATTGCAACAACCCGATCTCCTGGCACAATCCGCAAAGAAGGGGCCGGGGAAGCTTCCCGATATCCATAATTTGCGTTTTCTTTGCAGGGCAATTACTAGCGAATAAAAGGACCTACCAATGGGGAATCAAGTTGATTATGGCTGGAAGGGAGGATGCGTTGTACGGGGTATCATCTACGTACTGCTGTTTGTCATCCTGCTGATCTGGATCTACTACAAGAATTTCCAACTGACCTTCTAGGTCAGGTCACCCATGAAAAGAGGGTGATACCGCTTTCGCCGTACCACCCTCTCCGGATGAAGGTCTACGCTCTATGTCCTAGGGGTTCCAACGCTGGTACCCGGTTTCCTTTACTTTGGTGCAGAACAGATCATCGCCCTGGGCATTCTTCAGGGCCTGTCGGAGGTGGAAGGATCCATCACCGGCTTGGGTGATCTCTGCCACGTCCGTCCGGACGATCCCGGTTCCTTGCGGATTCTGCACATGCATCAGCAGGTAGCGGCCATCGTCGGTGATATCCCAGAATCCCGTTTCTCTCAGTGTATATCCACGGTTGCCGATGGAGCGGGCATAGGTGCCATCCATGCGGAAGGACATCTGCAGAAAGGCATCGTCCATGGGCTTGAAGGTTCCGCAATCATTGACCGAGTTGGTCAGGTCAAAGGGATAGGCATCCGTGATCCATTCCCCGGTCAGGTATTGGCTCAGGTTCTTGACGGATGCCAGTTTCTTGCCTTCATATCGCAACTGCAGGCGGCGCAGGGAACCGACATCGGTCAGGTCCATACCTTCGCAGGTCTGGGACAGGCGGTACAGATTGGTTTGATGGGCATCACCCCGATGGGAGATCACCAGGAAGATGGCATTGTTGTACTCCTCCAGGGTCCACTGAACCTGCTTGATGGTTTTACCGCCCTCCTCATCGGGCAGGATCTCATCGGCGACACCGAATTCATGGAAGATGATCTCACCGATGGTTCCTTCGGCCGTGGACTCGATCTGCCAGATCCCTCCGATCAGATCGGCGGAAATACGTGCCTTCTGGGAGATATCGGTGTTCTGGACAAAGGCATCCCGGCAATTGAGTTCGGGGTTGCCGGCAAAAGCGGTCCAAGTCATCACCATCATCATCAAGGTGGTCAGCATCATCTGTTTCATAGCAAACTGTTTTTTTCGATTACAATGTCAAAATTAGGGGCATAGGTTATGGTCTATCGGCTCAACTGGACGAATGACGAGGAATAGTCGACGAAAGTTGCCTTGCCGATCATTATTCTGTTGGATAGGCGACATTTTAACAATTTGACAACAAAATTCTGTTTTTTCGAGGATGGCAGAATCATGCTCCGATGATAGGGAGATGGGTGTAGGCGGACAAGGCCGTATCCGGTCAGGATGTAGGGAGAAATCGGCTGGATGCTATGGTCGGAAGACCTGTGGGGGATGCCATGGATCGAAACGAACCGGCGTATCTTTCCACCCATGTTGGTCAAGACTTCCGGGATCGTTCTGCGCAACCTGAAATACGGCGAATCCAGCCTGATCGTGGATATCTTCAGTCGGGATCTGGGACTCCAGTCGTATCTGGTCAACGGGGCCAGAAAGCCCCGGGCGTCCATGGCTGCCAGCCTGTTCCAGGTGATGAACCAGTTGGACCTGGTGGTATACCACCACGACAAGAGCTCCCTGAAACGGGTCAAGGAGGTCACTCCGATCAAGGTCTACCAGCGCATTCCGGTGGATATCCGCCGGTCGTCCATCGGTGTCTTCCTGGTGGAGGTCATCCGCAACAGCCTCCCCCATACCGAGGCCAACGAGGAGTTGTATGACTACCTGTCGGAGATGTTCACCATGCTGGATGAGTCGAGGCGCGACCTCCCCGTCTTTGCCTTGCGGGTGATGCTGGACCTGACCCGTTACCTCGGATTCCAACCCGGCGAGCAGCACGATCCTGCCGAGGTGTACTTCGACCTTCAGGAGGGGACCTATATCCCGCGCATCCCCGATCATGCCTATTTCCTCAGCCCCGAAGCAACCCGGGCATTGGCGCCCTTGCGGGAACCCCTCGGATTTGACGACATGCCCCCTGGGATGACCAGTGGGTTGCGGCAGACCCTGATGGATGGGCTCCTCCTGTATTACCAACTGCACCTCGACCAGTTTCGCGAGCCGCGGTCACGGGCTATCCTGCACCAGGTGCTGTCTTCCTGAGGGGAGGAGTCAAGGAGAAACGCAAAGACGCGAAGGGGTTTATTCGTTGAGGGGTGTCATTGCCACAAAGACACCAAGGCACGAAAGTTCACAAAAGGGAAGGGAAACACGAAGGCGCAAAGACGTGAAGGGGTTTATTCGTTGAGGGGTGTCATTGCCACAAAGATACCAAGGCACGAAGGTTCACAAAAGGGAAGGGAAACGCGAAGACGCAAAGGCGCTAAAGGGTTTATTCGTTTATTCGGTTATTGGTTAAGGGGTAAAGCGAGATTCAGATAGTATTCCAGTGCACTTTCAGTTTGGGCATTCATCATGTGGGTAAGCCTTGTATCGTGAAAACGCTGTAGCCCAGGGTTTCAACCCTGGGTAATCGATATCCAAACAAGCAGGAAACCATTTCAATGGTTTCATCCCATGAGGCGTCAGTATGGCTTGGCATGATCACAAGCGGCTTTAGCCGCCACCGCAAGTTGCGAACACCGAACACCGAACACCGATCCCACTTCGCGTTTCCTCCTGTCAATTCTTTCGAAATACCTTAATACCTCAATACATACCTGTCCAAAATTAACATCAGAAGGTTGCCTTTGACAGGTTGCAGTATTCCACTCGTAGCTTCATTCGGAAAATTTAATTGTCTGATTTTGCCCCTGGCCCCGCCTCATCGCCGGCGGAGGCTAGGCACTTTTGGCGCCCCAAAAGTGCCCAAAAACGCTCGTCGCCAAAATGGGCCTTGTCATTCTGCTTTAGGATTCCCTTAACTCGTCCTGCGAATGGTAGTCGATTACATCATGACCCGGCCGCTCGTATTTTATCGGTGGTTCGTTCCGTGCTTTGCATTCGTTCATTCCGTTATTGGATAGCGTTCGAATCCAAGTGTCCGACCAAATAATGCGGCTGTTTTCACTTCAATGTTCATCAATATGTTCAAAAGTTTCTTTCTTGCTTACCATACGGGTCCTGATGTATCCGGGAGCCCCTCTGTTGGCGACGTATTCTTCGAAATAACCCAATAACTCAATAACTCAATAACTCCTTCGCGTTTTACCGAACACCGAACGGCGAACACCGAACACCGAATGCCTGCCCGCCGTGGCGGGGCGAACGCCGTCCTACTTCAACATATTCTTGAACCGCGGCCGATGCGGGGTCACATCCCCCAGACGCTCCTGCTTGGCCGCTTCATAATCCGAGAAGTTGCCTTCGAAGAACACCACCTGTGAATCATCCTCATAGGCGAGTACATGGGTGGCCAGACGGTCGAGAAACCATCGGTCGTGCGAGATGATCAGGGCGCAGCCGGCAAAATTCTCGATGGCTTCCTCCAGTGAACGCAGGGTGTTGACATCGATGTCGTTGGTTGGTTCGTCCAGCAGCAGGACATTGCCGCCTTCCTTGAGGGTAATGGCGAGATGGAGTCGGTTGCGCTCTCCACCGGAGAGGACACCCACCTTTTTCTGTTGGTCAGCCCCGGAAAAGTTGAACCGGCTGAGGTAGGCCCGGGCGTTGACTTCGGTTTTCCCCACCGTAATGAGATCCAATCCACCGGAAATGACATCAAACACGGTCTTCTCCGGCAGCAGGTCCTTGTGGCTCTGGTCGACATACGCCAGCTGGACGGTATCGCCCAGGGTGATGGACCCCTTGTCGGGTTGCTCCTGGCCCATGATCATGCGGAAGAGGGTGGTCTTACCGACACCGTTCGGACCAATGATACCGACGACGGCATTCTTGGGGATATTGAAACTGAGGTCGTCGATGAGGATGCGACCGTCATAGGATTTGGTGATATGATCGGCCTGGATGACCACGTCGCCCAGTCGCGGACCAGGGGGAATGTAGAGTTCCAGTTTGGCTTCTTTCTCCCGGGTCTCTTCGCTGGCGAGCTTGTCGTAGGCATTCAGACGGGCCTTTCCCTTCGCCTGGCGGGCCTTGGGCGACATGCGGATCCACTCCAGTTCGTGCTGGAGGGTCTTGCGGCGCTTGGACTCGGCACGTTCTTCCTGTTCGAGGCGCTTGGCCTTCTGTTCGAGCCAGGAGGAGTAGTTGCCCTCCCAGGGGATGCCTTCCCCGCGGTCGAGCTCGAGGATCCAGCCGGCCACATTGTCGAGGAAGTAACGGTCGTGCGTGACGGCGATGACGGTGCCGGCAAACTGCTGGAGGTACTGTTCCAGCCAGAGGACGCTCTCGGCGTCGAGGTGGTTGGTCGGTTCGTCGAGCAGGAGGATGTCCGGCTGGCTGAGGAGGAGGCGGCAGAGGGCGACCCGGCGGCGTTCTCCACCGGAGAGGACGCTGATGGGGGTATCGCCTTCCGGGCAGCGCAGGGCGTCGAGGGCCACTTCCAGGCGGTGGTCCAGTTCCCAGGCATTGAAGTGGTCGAGCTTCTCCATGATCTCGCCCTGCTTCTCGATGATGGCCATCATCTCGTCATTGTCCATGGGCTCGGCCAGCTTGAGGTTGATGGCTTCGTATTCCTGGAGCAGGTCGACAATATGCTGGACCCCTTCCTCGACGGTCTGGCGGACGGTCTTGGATTCATCCAGCACCGGTTCCTGGGCGAGGTAGCCGATCTTGAAGTTCTTGTCGAAGACGACCTTCCCTTCGAAGTTGGTCTCGATGCCGGCGATGATCTTGAGCAGGGTGGATTTTCCCGATCCGTTCAAACCCAGGACGCCGATCTTGGCGCCATAGAAAAAGGACAGGTAGATGTCTTTGAGGACCTGTTTGCTGGGTGGGAAGGTCTTGCTGACCTTTTCCATGGTAAAGATGATCTTCTCGCCGGCCATATTGTCTTGTTTTGCGGGTGCAAAGGTAGATGGCCGGCGGGAAAATCTATGTATCTATCGAGTCAAAGGCCGGATTTGTTTGCAGGAAGGCTCCTGAATTGAAAAGGTGCACTATCATGACCGGCAAAAGAAGCCATCTGGTCAAGTTGGCAGGCGAAAGGAATCGCAAATATTGGGATTCTGCTTGAAACTGATGTCTTGATCTATAATTTGTGTAGTACAGCAATGACTTTTTCTTATCTTGTTTCGGTGAGTGCCCAAAGGATTAGTTAAATGTATCTTTGTATTAAGGGCACCTCTATTAACCCATTCCCATTCAAGACTTCACCTCTTACTTGCGATCTATGGGACATAATTGTATTATAATTATAGAATACAATTCGATGTGAGTTTGTTTTTTCTTTTTTCGGCCGATATTTCCTCGTTTTTTATTGTTTTTACTCTTTTCTCATGCCTTTTTTTCTCATTTATTGCCTGACGTATTGCAGGGACATACGTATCCCTTGATTCCTGACTAAATATTCTGATCGAACCATATTATAAACCAGGTTCATCAGGCCGATCTGCACACTTGCCCGATCTAATCCTATTGTTCGTATGGAGATCCCTTTCAGTTGCATGGTCATCTGACCAAAGATATGTTCGACTCTCGCTCGGGTTCTGGACTTCTCGGTATTTCTGGCTTTTTGTTCTTCTGTCAATGGACGGTTCCTGGCTCCCTTCTCATGTACTTGATTCTTGACACCATGGCTCTTTAAGTGTTCTTCGATCGTTGGGCCGACATAGGCACTGTCTGCATGCAATGACTGCCCTCTGTCTTGCTCCCCGATCAATTCCGGCACGGACTGGCTGTCATGTTCACTCGCTGGGGTTACCTGATAGTCTATGATCAGTTTGCTCTTCTCATCCGCCTTCACATGGTCCTTGTAGCCGTAGTGGTTCTTCCCATGCTTTTGGGTCCAGCGTGCATCTTTGTCCTTTTGGCGATTCTTTGCCGGCTTATCCTTCCATTCCTCTGGTGTCTGCCCATCCTTGATCAACTGGTTCTCTTCCCGGTTGTTGCGCTGTCTGGGGGCCTCTACGATGGATGCGTCTACCAAAATCCCTTCATTCACGATCAGACCTGCTTTGGCCAAACCCGCTTTATACCCATCAAACAATTCATCAATCAAACCGGCTTGTTTGATCTGTTCCCGAAATAACCAGATTGTCTTTTCATCTGGTATATCACGGATCGATCGGCATCCTGAAAAGCGTAAGAAACTCGCACGATCCGCCAATTGAAATTCCATCTCGTGGTCACCTAGATTATACAAACGCTGCAATACCAGTACTTTAAACATCATCACCGGATCCTTCCTTGGTCGCCCACCCTGAGGCCCAATCTCTACAGGAAACACTTCTTCCAACTTCCCGCGAAAACTTTCCCATTGGATTGCCTTATTCAACCGGGTCAGACTGTCCCCCAAATTCTCCAGACGCGCCAATTGATCTTCTCTTTCGAACAAATTTGATTCCGATCGTTGTATCTTTCTCATGTCTTCAAGATACGCATTCTTTTGATGTTTTTAGAGGTGCCCTTATCCCGTATCGAACTTCTAAATGATAGATTGCAAATATTTGGTATACATAGTGGATCAGATTCCATTCTACAAATTGGTGATGATATATTGACTTGCTTTCCTCATCAATCTGACAAGGCCTTTGTCGCAAATAAGTATATTTCTCAAATATCTACAGATTCACCATTAAAATTGCTTTCATTGAATGAAGTAATTAACCAAGAGAATGGCACTATTCATATTTATCCCAACCCAATGAGGAATAGCTTTGTGCTTAATCATACATTCGATCTACCAATTGAACTTATAATTGTTGATCAATTTGGCCGAATTGTATTCAGAGAGAACAATGTCAAAACAGATTCTTCTATTAATTTATCTCATGTTTATCAGGGCCTATATCATGTGATTTGTAAAAATAATTCAGGCATTGCCATTTCTAAAATTACAAAATTGTAACTATTATGCGATTTAGGACTGTGGATTTTTTTTATTTGCCACTTATTTTAGTTTTATCAGGTTATTTTATACCATTCTGGGCCAGTGCTCAGCAGACTTATGGCCTGCGCCTGGGTATGAATATGTCCACGTTTCGACTTAGTATTGATGACAGTGATTCTGTTAATCCTTTTCAGTTTAAATACGTTATGGGTATTGCATCAGGGGGGCATGCCCGTTTTGGATTTGGTCGATTGTTTTCTCTACAGCCGGAACTCCAATACTCGAGGCTTGGGGGCAGTTGGTTTATGGACGATAGTTCAATAGAAGAACTGACATATACGGTCCGACATCATTGGTTACAGGGGCTGATTTTAGCTCGAATAGATATTCCGTATAAGAAGTTCCATTTTCATATTCTTGTTGGTCCTCATGTGGGTTACAGTATTGGAAAAGTGTCCTCGGAGGTGATCCTGCATTATGAGGATGAATTTGAAACGTACACGATTAAAAACAAAGAGAAAATTTCATGGGATGAAGTTGGAGAGAGTTTGCGTCGTTTTGAGCCTGGAGTTACAGCTGGTCTAGGGTTTGATTTCCCATTGGGTCCAGGAAGAATAGGTGCAGACCTTCGTTTTCAAAGAGGTTTTTCAAGTTGGATTAATCCCGAACCTGGTTTGGTCTATTTTAGCAATATGAATTTCCAGCTTGGGTGCAGTTATTCAATGGTGATGGCTGACAGGAGGTCTTAGTTTTTCAGGACCCGTTTTTATCCAACGCCATTGCCACTATGTCCGATTCTTGAATCAGGAGTTGGTACAGATCGTAATAAACATGGCTGATGTAGGCCAAACTACCAGGACTTTACTACGACAAAACTTGTTTATGATCCTGAATGCCAGTTTAAACCTGGTCCCCGATCGCCCAGACCCAGGCCTTCAGGAACCGAAACAACCTCTCCTTCGCCCCCTCCACACTGGCCACCACATCCTCATGGGTGGTCTCCAGGATGCGCTCCGGAGGATAGCAGACATTGGTCACCACCGAGACGGCGCCCACCGTCAAGCCCATATGACGAGCTGCAATGACCTCGGGGACGGTGGACATGCCAATAAGATCCCCCCCGATGCGATGGCAGAAGGCATATTCTGCCGGTGTCTCCAGGTTGGGACCGGCCAGGCCGACATACACGCCTTCATGCAGGGGAATGTCCAGTTCGGATGAACAGGCTTTGGCCAGATCGCGCCAGGCAGGGTCATAGGCATGAAGCATGTCCGGAAATCGGGGGCCGAACCGCGCGTCATTGGGTCCGGTCAGGGGATTTTTGCCCATCAGGTTGATGTGGTCCCGGATGAGGGACAGATCGCCCGCCTGATGATCCGGATGAATGCCCCCCGCCGCATTGGTGAGGATGACCCCTTGGACCCCCCATCGGCCCAGCGTACGGATCGGATGGACGATGGCATCCATGGGCAATCCTTCATAGGTGTGAAACCGGCCGGCCAGGCAGGCCACGGGTATGCCGTGGATGGTGCCGATCAGCAGCTGCCCCTGGTGGCTGAGGACAGAGGGGACATGGAAATAAGGGATGTCGCCGAATGGGATACGGACGGGCTGCTCCAACAGTGCTGTGGCATCGCCTCCTCCCGTACCCAGGACGATGGCCAGGCGAGGTTTCAGGCCTGTCTTTTGCTGTAGCCACAAGGCCGCTTCTTCGGCGTGTTCAAAGGCACCCATGGGTAAGATCATTTATCCGGACAAGTTAGGTTTTTGCGGGTTCCCCCCACATTATTTTCCCTACATCCGTTAATCTCTGCAGACATCCGGATTTCCCGGGCCGTGCATTCAAATGGATACTCATGAAAGCGTTCACCTTCCTCTTTCTTTTCGGACTATGCGGTTTTCTCATCACCTCCTGTGCACACAAGGATGACACGGACCTCCAGAAAGACCAATTGACCTTACCCTATGGCCAATGGGTCGATGCCGAGGGTGCCAGCTGGCTCCTGGCCGACAGCATCCTGGACAGTCGTTGCCCGAACAACCCGCTGATCCTGTGCATCTGGGAAGGCGTCGCAGAAGGACAGATCACTATGGATATCGCCGGGACGAAGTATCAGGTGCCTTTCCAGGTCAGGGGGATGTGTACCCCCGGACCAGACCCTTGCGGGAATACACTGGATACACTCGGCTACCACATCCAGTTCGTCGGACTGGATCCCTATCCGGTCGAAGTGGATGAGATTCCCCAGCAGGACTATATCCTGAAACTGGAAGTGAAGAAGCTCTAGAACACAGATTTGTCCTTTATCTCTCCGGGCACTTCGCAGGGATTCCCGATCTTTGCACCCGCAGACCGGAACCCGATGGGCTTTTGGTCTGTTGCATCCAAAACAAGATCATGACCACGACGCCCCATACCGCCTCCTCCGATCTGGACCAGTACGGCTTCCTGCCCATTGAACCCGATCCTACCCTGGATCTCTTTGAAGAGATCGAGAAACTGAAAAAGGAAAAGAACGCCATCATCCTGGCCCATTATTACCAGGATTCGGATATCCAGGACATTGCCGATTATATCGGCGATAGCCTGGGGTTATCCCAAAAGGCTGCCAGTACCGATGCCGATATCATCGTCTTTGCCGGAGTCCATTTCATGGCGGAGACAGCCAAGATCCTCTCCCCGCATAAGAAGGTCCTGCTGCCTGACCTGAAGGCGGGTTGCTCGCTGGCGGATTCCTGTCCGCCGCCGCTGTTCCGCAAGTTCAAGGAGAAGTATCCGGACCATGTCGTGGTCAGTTATATCAACTGCACGGCGGAGATGAAGACCCTGACCGACATCTGCTGCACGTCCACCAATGCGGTCCAGATCATTGAGAGTATCCCGAAGGATCAGCCCATCATTTTCACGCCCGACAAGAACCTGGGCGCCTATCTGGTGAAGAAGACCGGTCGGGATATGGTGATCTGGGACGGTGCCTGCATGGTGCACGAGATCTTTTCGAATGAGAAGATCACCAAGCTGATGGTCCGCCATCCGGAGGCCCAGCTGATCGCCCATCCGGAGTGCGAGGCGCATATCCTGGAGAAGGCTCACTTCATCGGATCGACAACAGGCCTGCTGAACTATACGATCAACAATCCGGGCAAGGAGTTCATCGTGGCCACCGAGGCAGGCATCATCCACCAGATGCAACTGCGCTCGCCGGAGAAGACCTTCATACCGGCCCCACCGGAAAACACCTGTGCCTGCAATGATTGCCCGCACATGAAGCGCAACACCCTGGAGAAGCTGTACACCTGCATGAAATATGAGCTGCCTGAGATCCATCTTGAGAACTGGATCATCGAGCAGGGCCGCGCCAGTATCGACCGGATGCTGGAGATCTCGGCAAAGGCAGGGTTATAAAGATTGAATTTGACCAGAATTTTATATATTGCGTACGAATGCTAGCTCAACATCCCGACGTAATGTGATCAGGCAATATATACTTCGACATCCAATTCAATCTATTGGCTTCGTCACCATACTTTGTGCATTAGCCTTATTGCTTACAGATTATTATCAACTTTATTCGTTCAAGCGCCTTGCCAGTGAGTCCCAGCGGGCAGAGGTTGTTCCAGTATCAATCAATCTGGCCGGCAATCGATTAAATGATGGTAGAAATATCACATTCTATAATAGTGACCTAGGTAATATTCCGGATAATTCTATCACATTCATATCGCAGGATACTGAGGGAAGGATTTGGGCGGGTAGCAGCATTGGACTACTTAAATATACTTCACACGGATTTATCTCCGCACCTATTCTCGGATCAAATACAACTCTTCATTTCAATACTGATGTCATCGGGTATAATACTTCCGTTCCCGGGTTCATTTATTTGTATTTTGTGACTATCGGTTTATGTCAATATGACATACAGAATCGAACGATGGATTTGCTTGTACCTGCCCAATATCATCTTAATGGGGCAGACAAGGTATCCATTGGGCTAAAAGGTGATTTGATTTATTTTTCTCATTCAACACCGGGAGATTTATTTATATATAATTTAAAAACAAAAAATATTTTTGAAACTAGAGAACGTGTGTGTGGAAATTTTGTTCGCGGCGTAAAGGGTGGAAATATTGGGTTTTACAGTCCTGATGTGAATTCGGACTGCTTGGTATATGTCGAATTGAAAGGCGACACTATAGAGTACAGATCAGATCATTCTGTTCCATCAGGTTACTATAATGTTGTTGAAATGGCTGGGGACACCGTGATGATATTTAATCGAAACGGTATGACTTCACTGCTGCATGATCGCCGGACAGATACCATGAAAGTTGTTAATTGTGTTACTGGCCCTGAAGGCAGGAGAATTTTTAGCGGAACAATTACCTCGGTGCGGTTTGACTCCTTGTCAAGAGAGTTGTATTTTTCTACATGGGGGGGGATTGCGGTTCAAAGTATTGATACTTGGGAGATAGATGTTATAACCTCAAAATCTGCACGACAGGATCAATTGCCAATTGAATATGCACCTGTAGTAGACATTCTAAAAGATAAAAGTGGTGACCTGTGGCTGGGGTATTATGAGAATGGCATAAGTCGAGTGGAAAATTTGAATGTTAATTTTGGGAACTACTTGGGTAATGATAAGAATCTGGATAGGGCGCTAAAGGAGGTTCTCGGTATCCGGCGTGGAGTCAATGGAGAGTTGTTTTATTTGACGAAAGGAGGTCTTGTCATTCAAGAACCTGGATATGGATCTTACCAAGTTCTTCGTGACGAGGTAACTGTGAATGGGACATGCAATAAGGATTGGTTTCGAGATATCATGCCGTTATCCACCCCCAACACGTACCTGGTTGTAACCTATGGCAATTATCCATTGATCTTGGAGATGAATGATCTGAAGTGGGTGTTTCGATCATTGAAGCCAGAGGATGCACCATTTCCTTGTTTGGCATTCGCTGCAAAAGTTGATACGTTTCTTGGATACAGGATTGTATCCAATTGGGGTCAGGGGGATGTTTTAGTAGCGACAGACGCTGCAGGGGAGAATCTCTATCGGTATGTACGAAATTTGGATGGTGAATTGCTAACGTCTACCAATCTGTGTAGTGATATCCATGTGCAGGGAGAGGCCATATACATAGGGACTACAAATAAAGGAATAATCAAGCTCTCATTAAGGGGGCCAAATGGTCCATATGTCCGTAAGGATACCTTGTTTATGGATCTGATTGAGCAACCAATGGATACACTCAGTCAAGCGGGGAACATACTTTATCATTCATTGATCTACTCAATTATTGAAGGTCGTTCAGATACGGTTATTGCTTTTTCAAATCGGGGTATTTTTAAAATCGCGACTGACAATAGTGTCAGTTATCATGATCTTCCGGACTTGGGGAGTACTGTTATTCGATGCGGGATGCAGTCCACAGATGGACATTTTTGGCTGGGATCGCCTGTCGGATTATTTGAATATGATTCTAGTATGGTGAATCTACTTCATGTTTATAATAGAAATTCCGGATTGATATCCCAAAACATACAGTGCATTTTTCAAAATTATGACGGGCGTTTAATGCTGGGTACAAGATCTGGAGTGTCGTATTTGAAAAATGATTCGTTCAAATTGTCACAACCCTCTATTTTGGTGGATGAGGTCTTCTTTGATGGAGTGAATGTCTTGCCTGATCAAAATATATATATCAGTTCTCCTGGAAATAAGAATGTTCGATTCGAATTTATTAGTACAGATTATGAAAACTTGCCTCGTCATGAGGTTCGCTATATATTGAGTGATGTCGACGATCACTGGTCTGAAATTACTCCTTCCAGGGATCTTTTAATGCTGTTGAAGCCTGGAAGGTATGAGTTGAAGATTCAGGAAAACGATAATTTGGGTGAGTGGTCTTCACCCATGACCTCCGTTTTCCTCTACATACCTTGTCAGTGGTATATGAGCCTGTGGTTTTGGACTCTAATAGTCGGTGGTTTGTTGACGGCACTATTGTGGGTTTGGTTGGATCATCTTGAAGCAGCCAGGGACAAGCAGAAGTTGAGTGAAACCATTCAATACTTGAGATTGGAGACCATTCAAGCGCAGATGAACCCCCATTTTGTATTTAATATGTTGGGCACGATCCAATATTTTATCTTGAAAAACGATCGTCTTTCAGCGAATCGATACTTGGTGAAGCTTTCTAATTTGATACGCAATTTCCTGGATTCATCTATCAAAAGTTCAGTGGGTGAGAATGGATATATTCGAAGCGAAATATCCTTACGAAAAGAGATAGAGCTTGTTACGGACTATATGGAGTTTGAGAGGATCCAAATGAATGAAAGCTTTGAATTTTATTTGGAGATTGATGATGAGATCAATATTGACAATGTCACCTTGCCCCCCATGTTGCTACAACCATTTTTAGAGAATTCTGTCAAGCATGGAATCGCTTATCTGGATCATGGAGGAATTATTCGCCTGAAGATCTGGCAAGAGGAAAATGGGATGCATGTAAAAATTGTTGATAATGGAATTGGACGACTTGAGTCCCGGAAGAGGCAGAAGGATTCCCTGCGTTCGTACAAGTCACATGGTACTGATTTGGTCAAGAAGCGGATAGAATTGCTGAATAGAATTGGTTATGAAATCAGGTTGACAGTTACAGATTTGGAAGAAGGGTATGAGGTATATTTGATTATTCATTAATTGCATGGATGATGTTAAAGGTTGTAATAGTAGATGATACCAGAGCGAACCAGGAGATTGTGAAGGGATATTTTGATATGATGTTTCCTGATTCAATTGAAATTTGTGGAATGGCCATTGATGTCCAACCCGCACTTCAATTGATTTCAGAGTGCAATCCTGATTTAGTTATTCTGGACATTCAATTGAAGACGGGAACAGGTTTCGATCTTCTCGATGGTCTTTTAGAAAGAAGTATCCCCATTCCTGAAGTAATATTCATAACGGCATATGGAAAATATGAATATGCCACAAGGGCATTTGAGTATTCTGCCATTGACTTTTTGACGAAACCTATCGATCCTGACAAGTTTCAAATTTCTATTCAACGCGCTATCTCAAAGATTGGAGCCATGGGAAAGAGCGAGCCTCAAATTAAGATGTTATTGGATCATGTCAGGGGGGGAGGGGTCAAGCATACCAAGGTGGCTTTTCATCGAATCAAGGGTATGATTGAATTCATTGAAGTGGATACGATCCTGTATTGTGAAGCGGATGGTTCTCTGACCAAAGTCTACCTTGAAGGAGGTGAGGTTGTGACGGTGATGCGCCATTTGGGGCACTATTCCAACATTCTCATTCAAGATTTCAGTTTCTATCCGATCAGCAATAAGACGCTTGTCAATATGGACTATGTCAAGAGTTATAATCACAGTGAGCTGGCGCTCACGCTCACTGGTGGGCAGGTGATCTATGCATCCAGGCGGGGTGGTTCAGACTTCAGGAAGCTCCTGAATGGTTAGTATCAGACCTAAGGGAAGGTCCGGTCCCCCATTTTTGACCAGCTATTCCTTAAACCTACCACTTATTCTAATCTTGCTAGCGGTGAATTCTACAGATGATAGATTTGAATCATCATTCAATCATAATCATCTGGGAAATGAAGTGTACGGTCTGTGGTTTTGAGGAGAATCTCGCTAATGCGGCTGTATGTAAGCAGTGTGGAGCTGCTTTTCTGGGCGCGAGTGCCTTTGAAGACAATAAGAAGACAACGCTGAGTCTTGGACAGGATCCGCATACGGTTACCAAATACACGGTGCTCGGCAAGCAATCAGGTGCATTGGAGCAGCCATCCAATTCAGAGGGCCGCCAGTGTACACATTGTGGTTATCAAATGCGAAAGGGCCTGGATCTGTGTCCCAATTGTGGATTTGAGCATACATCATCAGTTGGCAATGCTGTTGTTCCAGAACAGAAGAGCACGACGAGAGTTGGTCCAAAGACGAAGCGAATAGAAGAATTTACTGGCGAGTCAGGAGGTCCGAGAATTAGTTTGATTCCAATAAATAGTAAGAAGGCTTCAAGCCTGGAAACCTATGGTCAAGAGTTGGTGCTTGATCGGGGCAAGGTGGATGAGACGGATGACACTATCTCAACCTCGACCCATCTTCGTATTTACTTTGATGAAGAAATGAAGGAGTGGAGGCTGGAAAATGCCGCCACGAACAAGGCGGTTTTTATTCAGGTAGAGGGAACCGTTTCAATTCAACCCGGGGCTGTGATACAAGTCGGTCAGAATAAACTATTTCAGTTCAAGATCGAGGATTAATTGAATGATCAAGCTATGTTAGGCGTGAAGACCAGCGGTGTGTTCTACGAGAATGAAAGGATTAGTCTTCCTGAAAAACTTAATTTCAGGCAGGGTGACTTATTGCATCTTCATACTGGCCGCTACGCAGTGTCCCGGACCCTTGGGCAGGGTGGATTTGGCACGGTCTATCAATTGCTTGATGATCGGGGTGAATCTTTTGCTTTCAAGGTTCTCGATCTATGGCGGATGAAGCCCAATGAGTTTGATCAGATATCAGCACGGTTTGAGCAGGGCTTCAAGGCGGGCCAGGTAGAATCAAAATATCTCGTAAAAAATTATTCTCAAGGTAAGATTGCAGGGAACCCGTATATATTGATGGAGTTTTGCAGGAATGGTAGCCTTGGATCTCGACAGCGTGAGTTTTTCAAGTTTGAACGATTCGAAGATGTGGCTTTGGCTATTTTGCACGCACTTCATGACCTGCATTTAAGTGGTATCATACACCGGGATGTCAAACCTGATAATGTGTTATTTGATGACCATGACACTCCTAAATTGACAGACTTTGATATTTCTGGAAATATCAATCAGCGGATGACATCTGCAAATTGGCGGGGAGCAGTCAAGGAAATCTGGGGTACAGCGGTATATGCCCCCCCCGAGCAATTGAACCACAAGGATGCATATGCTTTGACCCGGCCATCTATGGATATGTTTGCATTTGGGGTAACCTGTTATGAAACATTGACAGGTGGAAAGTATCCATATGGGAACTTTGAAGAATTTGAGAAGAATCCACTTGAGTTTTACAAGAAAGTGAAACAGGGTAAGTTTGAGCCTGTTACAGCATATCGATCGGATCTTCCGAGAGTTTGGGTAGATGCTATCCATGCTTGCCTGGTGGCTGACCCGGAGAAGCGAGTTCAATCTCCCAAAGAGATACTGGCTCTATTCGGATACCGCAAACCCGAATTGAATTATAATGAGTTTGTTCAGCATAATGAATGGGTCTTAAAAGTGATGAATGGTGAAGAAGTCGGTCGTGAATACAATCTGACTCGGTTGTCTAAGAGCGCAAATCGGCAAGTTCTTCGTATTGGGTGGGATGCAAAGGGAGAGTCCGTCAATGACGTTCGACTCAAGGAGACTTTTACCAAATATATCTCTGAGAGTCATGCGACTTTGGAATGGGATCGAACAGAATGGGTTATACGAGATGGACAATGGTCACGATCAAAAGGGTGGCAGTCATCGTTGAATGGCACATTGGTCAATCAGGAGAGGATAGACAGTCTCACCGGCCGAAAGCTTCAGCATGCTGACATATTAATGATAGGTGAGACCACTTTGAAAGTTCTTCATATTTGAAGCCGATGTCTGTGTATCAACAAAAGGATAGATTTGATGAGTACCTGATGGAAGAATACATCGGCACAGGATCATCAGCTGAAGTCTGGAAAGTAAGTGATCCAGATGGACATACGTTGGCGTTGAAGATTTTTGCGCCAGGTTCAGGACTTGATGATTATGGTCGATTGGTCTTTCGAGAGGAGTTTGAGAAGTCCTTTAGTCTGGAGCATCCGAATATTCTCCAGTCTATCCGGTATGGCGACTATGACGATAAGCCATTTATTATCATGCCCTACAGTGAGCAGGGTTCGCTGATGAAAGTCCTGAGGGATCGGATGTTCCAACGGAAGCGTGATGAACTTTCGTTTGAAACGTTGTTCACGGAAAGGGAGCTGGCCCTGATCATTCGTCAAGTGGCCGAAGCTTTGATCTACCTCAAGGAGAATGGCATCATCCATCGGGATATCAAACCGGATAATATTTTACTCGGGCAGCAGGATGGGCAGGTCCTTTACCTGTTAACAGATTTTGGAATCAGTACAAAGATTCGCAGAACTATTCAGAAGCAGACGCGACAGAAGATCAATACGGATTCTGGGATGACTCCTGCGTATGCGCCTCCTGAAGTTTATCGCGGAGAGGTGTTTTCAAAAAGTGATATTTTTTCACTCGGGGTTTCCGTCTTTGAACTGGCGACGGGAGAGACACCAGCAGGGGCAAGTGGTATTGGTATCGGACTGGCCATGTTGAACGGTGCCGATGTGCCTTCTTTGAGTGGTGACTATTCCGTTCGATTTCAGGAGTTGGTTGCGTCCTGTATGCAGTTGGATGAGCAGAAGCGTTGCTCTGCAGAGGATCTGCTTTTTTGGTCATCGCATTATTTGGATCAGGGATGGTGGCCCGTTATTCAATCTCCATCAGAGGTCCAATCTTTGGATCTCCATCAAGCTACTGCTGTTTCTGATGACCCACAGAATGTGGCCGGGGTTGAGGATCAATATGATAGTGAATACCTTGCTTTTGTAAAGAAGTATGGACAGCAGCAAGTTGACAGTTCAACTCACGAGTCAACACAGGTTCCTTCTCCTGAAGCAAGTGAACAGAAGGCAAGTAATGCGAGTGATCCTGTGGTTAATTCCCCGCGAAATCCCAGGAACACATGGTCATTCTATGGCAGAAACTACTCTGTTAGAGCATCCATGATCTCTTTGGTCATTGTGCTGGCATTAGGTTATTTGGGCGCTGTTTTTCTCATTCAACGTTCTGCTAATAATGCCTGGATCAATGGTCATGTCTCTATAGCATCCCAACGGTATTCGTGGGTTTGTACAATGACCGGGATGGACAGATTTTGTGAAAGAGCAGGAACCATGAAGACATTGGATGAGTCGTTCATCTTCGGAGGGACGTTCATCTATAATCGAGCTGTTGTTCGGGATAAGTCGACAGGTAAAAAGGGATTTATTGATAAGTCAGGGCAAGTGGTAATTCCCGCTCGGTTTGACGATGTGGGTGGTTTCAATAAATTTGGCCTTGCGGCTGCCGCTTTAGAAGCTGGAAAGTATGGCATGATCGATCTGAACGGCGATTTTGTAATCGAGGCGAAGTACAGTGGGTTGGATGTCAAGGAGGAATTTGTAGTAGGTGATCAAAAAGACACAATTTATTTTCAAACGCAGAATACGAAGTAAATACAGGATTATGACACGAGATACAGTACAACTGTCTGGCGGAAACAGTCTCAAGCAGACGATGGTCCAGGGATTTCGGGCAATGAGTGGTAAGGATGTACCCAATTTTACCATATTGTTTCTGGATCCTACCCGAAATAAGCTGAAAGGGGATTTTATGAATGTGGTTGTCCCTTATGTGGAGATCGGGAGAAGCTCAAAGTGTGCTATTCGTTACGGAGAGGATTATCCCACCGTAAGCCGGGTGCATGCAGCATTGCAATCCATTAATGGGCAGGTGGTGATCAAGCATTTGGGTACCAACCCCACTTTGGTGAATGGGCAGCCCGTCCAGGATTCAATGGTCTTGAATAATGGGGACGAGGTTCAGTTGTCTTACGAGGGTCCACGGATTCGTATCAATACCTCAGCTGTGAAGACTTCCACCATGAAGTTTACACAGCGTATGGCGTTGTATACCAGTCAGGCGTTAGTACCATACAAGAAGGCTCTTGCCATTCTGGGATCGCTATTGATCCTGGCCGTGGCTGGCTTTGGCTATGCCAATTGGCAGCAAAAGCAGACTATTGATCTGCAAGGCATGACCATTGAGGAGCAGCAATCTCGGATTGCGGATCTCGATTCCAAACAGAATATGAATGATCAAAAGGCTAATCAACTGAGAGGACAGTTGGCCTCCAACCGGCAATACACAGCACAGCAAAGATCTGAAATGGAAGCTGAATTGAGACGATTGGAAGAAGATAACCGGATGATTGCTTCCGAATTGCAGATGTTGGCTGCTAACGCTGAGGCTGAAAAAAGCAAGATGAGTGGAGCTCAATTTCTAAAGGATCATGAAGGCGATATTTATTTTGTTTTCGCTACGGAGATGACGATAATTCCACCAGGAGGTCAACCTCAAGTAGTGACTGAAGGATTATGGACAGGCACAGGTTTTATTACCAGTGAAGGAAACTTTGTAACTGCGCGACATGTGATCAAGCCCTGGAAGTATAATGATCCAAGTGATCCTAACGTCTTGGATTATAATGCATTTGAAATGTCCGGTGGGCAAATTGTTGTCAAGTTTAAAGCCTATTCACCTTCTGGGGATAAATTTGATTTTACTTCGAATGAAATGAAGAGCTCTGATGCGAAGGATGAGGCATTTGATAATAATGGGAAGGCAGTTAAGATCTCTCAAACAAGCGAGACTGACTGGGCATATATGCCTATCAATGATCGCCGGGGATCACTGGTCCCAGATCGCAAATTGGCTTCTCAATTAAATCCGGGCGATGTGGTGCATGTAGCAGGTTATCAATATTCTTATTATACCCAAGACTTGGAGAAAGGAATTTCCCCAAATTATTCTTCAACTCAGGTTGCTCAGTCCGGGCTTCGTCAGGGAGTGATTCAAACCTCCAATCGGGGATTTGGCCAGGGTTCCAGCGGCGCACCGGCGATCGTTGAAGTCGATGGTGAATTCAAATTGGTTGGTATTGCTGTTGCCGGAGTCGGATCCGAGCAGGGTTTGATTGTACCGATCGGAAATCTTCGTTAATCCATTTAAAATGACTGTCATGCGAACAATTAACATAACGTTCTTTCTTGCTTTTCTTCTAATGACCATCCGTGTCGAAACGCTTGATGCCCAGCAAGGGAAATTGCCTCCGTTGCCAGGTACTGAAAAAAGTAAAGCAAAACCAGAAGGTAATCTGCGGCCTTCCGATACCACAGAAGGTGTTACGGAGGTCCAGGAGAATAGTGAGTATCTGATCGGCATGGCCGCAGCCATGAAAAATATGGTGCTCAGTGCCATTAAAGATGCACTCTTCGTCGTAAAGCAGGATTATTATATCGAAGATGGAAATGGTAATAAAACGGTTTCTCCGGGCAAAGACTATTTTGGACGGAAGTATGGGATTGCTGTCGCTGCCAACGGTCGATTGTGGACAATGAGCAGTCAGATCTCGCCCTGGTTAGCTGATGAAGGATTCAGTAATGTCTCCGGTGTAAAGACCCCTGTTCGTTCCACGACAGGTGTTCGCCGGCTGGATGATTTCCGAAGTTTCAAGAATCAGACCATGGTGGCTCATGTGGAGAATAACCTCTATGTGGGTTACTATGACTACCCTGAACCCATACGGTATGCCTCGATCAGCAAGAATCTCCAACGTACGGAAGGACGATTAATCCTATTCTATGTAAATAATGGAGAAGATCCGGAGACTGCAGAGGTGCAGGCAAAAGTGTTTAATATTGATCCGGACTGGAACACAAAAGGCATGATCAGAAATCCGTTGCCAGACTATAGCGATAAGCTCTTTCTGGGTGGGGTTTATGTCGTCGAAGAAAGTCCCCAGAATGTCGCTCCGCAAAAGGCAAGCGAGCAGCCCAGGAGCGGAAGAAACGGTCGGGGAAATAGTAAGCCAACTGAATCTGGGAAGACAGAAGGTCCGGCATTGGGTACGATCCAGTTCAAAGTGGTCGGACTTTATCAGCGGCAGGGCAATGACAAGTATATTGTTACGCTGCCGGCTGAGATCGAAATGAAGGCTGAAGGTGGAGAGGCTCAGGAGAGTCAATCATCTCGATCTTCTCGTTCTGGACGGTCAGGCCGCTCGAGTCGGTCGAGAAGGTAGATGGTCTTTCATCTTCTGCGTACGATAAATCAAACACGCCTTGCTGGAATTGCAAATCATAGGAAGAACCCATGTGGGTCAACAACGGACTCTCAACGAGGACACCCTGGCCTTTGGGTTGGATAACGAGTGGTCCCAGTGGGCAACTGTTGAAACGTTACCTGATGAAACCGTCCAGCTAGACCGGGCCGCGATGATCCTCGCTGATGGCATGGGTGGAGCGGAAGCAGGAGAGATCGCGTCTGCACTGGCCTGTTCGTCTATGCAGGAGTACTTTTCAAGTGCCTTGTCATCCGTTCAGAAAGACGATGATGATATCATTATTCGTCTGCGACAGGGATTGCTATTGGCACATGATAGCATTGTTGCGGATACGATGCTTCATCCGGCACGAAGAGGAATGGGTACCACGATCATTGCCGGTCTGATTGATTGGGGTAAACTCTATGTGATGTGGTCGGGTGACAGTCGGGTGTATCGTTACTTCCCGACAGACCAGGATTCAAGTGGAAAGGAGCATCCTGATCATCTACAAATGATCAGCCGCGATCACAGTATGGTTTGGGACATGGTCCTGCAGGGTGAGTTGACAGCAGAGGAAGCACGTGTGCATACCTACAGCAATGTCATCACCCAAAGTCTTGGCGATGTCCAGAACAAGCCATCTCCTGATTATCGCGTGACCCCGCTCTATAAGGGAGATGTCTTGTTGTTTTGTACTGACGGGCTGAATGGGATGCTGAGCGATCAGGAAATCCAGGATCTTTTTCGAACCCATCAGGACTTGGTTCAACTTGCCGATGCACTCATTGAAGCAGCCAACCTGGCCGGGGGGACGGATAATATCACCCTGATCCTGGTTCGCGTAACCAATGGACCTGGCCGACCACATTTGGAGGATATCCACATTCAGGATAAAGTGGTCACCGAAGGAGGGGCTTCCCTGATGCAGAAAATGAAGCAACCTGTCGATGGGCCCTCCGTATCACCTCCGGACCATTTAAATCAGGTCTCGCAGCTGGACCATCCGGGTCGGAGAAGAAGAACCCGTATATGGCCATTCGTGCTGCTCTTTTGCCTGTTACCCTTGTTTTTGATCGGGTTGTGGTGGTACTTGAAAGTTCCGGAAAGCAACCTGTCCATTCAGGAGCGCATCCAGTTTCTTCAGGCAGAGGACATCTCATCTTTTCTGAGTAGCAAAGAAAAATTTAAATTTGATAGCCTGGTTCGCGAATACGAGTTGGGTCAGATCAGTGAGGATAAGATGCGCGGCGCCATTGAATATTATGAACAACAGGCTGGTGTATTGAACCCAACGGGCACGTTTGGAACAGTACCGGAGGGAGAGCGGACGGAAGAAACGGAGGTGAAGCGAGAAGTGGTGGCATCCGATAGATCCATGCCTTTTTGGAATAAGCATTTTCATAAGCTTCAGAAGGATGTCCGTGTATTGATGACAGGCATTCGAAGTGATCCAGGGCTTGGACAGAAAGAAAAGGAAGAATTTCTTACTGCCTTGATTATCCTGGAGAAGGAGATTCTGGCCTCATTTGATGAAACAGGGGTGGTCAAGTTTAAAGACGTCGAGGCCAGGGAGAAGCGTGATGAATTGCTGAAAAAGTACAAACAAGTCAGTGAGAACTATCGAAAATGGAAAGAGGAGAAAGCAGTTCCTGGCCAGGAAACAATCAGTCCGAAACAACCCGTATCCGCTCGTCAAGGTGAAGGAGAGTCAGTTTCAGACACGGTAAAGCAGCATAAGCAGATGTCTTCTCCACCGATTGATTCAGTGAAACAAAGCAATAAGAATGAATAATCTACCAAACCATACGTGCCGATCAGGAGGGCCTACCCTATTTACTCAGATCACACTGGCCATTTCATTGATGCTCCTTCTCAATGGTTGCTTCGGGTGTGGTGGTGACGATCAGGAACTGGGAATCGCGGTGAACGGGCGGAGTGATCTGCCGGCTGAGGGTGAAGGTATCTATGGGGTGCAGGTCCGGACCGATTGTGCCATGGATTACTGTGTACCCGTTGGCGAGACGGTTCAATTAAAAGCATTGGGATGTGGCCATTGTGCTGGTGCGAAATGGACCATTACGCAACCGGATGGAACGAATTTCAAAACGGGCAGAGGAGATACCATGTCCTTCTATACCACGGTGCCAGGCACGTGGCTGGCTGTATTGGAATGGGAAGATCAGAATCCGGTGAAACACTTTATCATTGCCAGACCTAAGGAGGAGGTAGAATTGGCAGCTGCAGACCCTCCCGTCAGTGAACTGCCGGAAGTTACCCGGCGGGAGGTGCGAACCGGGACGTCTCTATCTGAATCAAAAACGGCGGAAAAGCCAAGGATTCTTGATCCGGTGAGTCCATCGGCATCTGTGCCCGTGTCAAAAAATACCAGATCGGAGCCGGAGCACAAGGACCTTCCTGACCTGGATATTAAAGGGGTGGCACTAGAACTGGATGGCCGTCAGGCATTTCTGAACGGATTGGCGGATGGCCAATATCTGGTTAAGTATCGTCTGGATGGGAAAGACTACCAGAGGGATATTGAAGTGAAACAGGGCGCTGCAATGTGGCCGTTAATATTGGTGAGTACCAGGCGCCAGCAGGTAGAATTGTATGCTGTCCAGCGCAAGGTTGATCAAATGGTGCGGTCCACCCTGGTTCGAGCCACTTTCGGTGCCGATGTGCCAGCCGTTGCGTCAACACCCTCCGTGCCCAAGGAAGAATCGAAACCCGCTCCAGTGAAGCAGGCTGCTGCGATGAAGGGAAAATCTGAACGGATTGGGCCCAAACAACCTGCTGGTATGCCTACTTGTGCGAGTTGGGTAACCAAAGCTGAACTGACGCTCACCGCCTCTGGACCTTGTGAATTACGTGACGCCTGGCTATGGACAGATCAGGATGGTACAGTAAAGATGCACGTAAAAACAAAGGATGGCTCCATTAGTAAGCGATTGCCTGCCGGCTACAATCAGGTCACATTGACCAATCTTGATATTGTCTTAGCCCAGGGTGAGACGGCAACGCTGGTTCTGGAAAGTGTAGGATGTCGGATGGCAAACCTGACAACCTGTTCACCTGCAATCAATCAGTCCAGCATTCTGAAAATTGGGAATCTGAGTGGTGTGAGTGTGTTATCAGATATGTTGATTAAATATTAGAGGTGTACACAATAATCAATTTCCGGAAGGATGTATATAAAATTTGGATGCTGTATTACGTGTAAGTGAAAGGAATTTTTTCTGACAAAAAGTAACGCATGAAAAAAGTCTTAATTTTAGTATTAATGACTATATGCTCCATCTGGGAGATAAGTGCTCAATTGTCTGCACTGGAGTTTACTCCAAACAGTGCAGACTGCAACACAACAACGTCTATAGATGTTAGTGTTGCACCCTGTACCTATGACGGTACAGGTTTACTGGTTATTATCGCTACCCCTGAGGTGCAGGTAGTAGGGCAAAATCCTATTACCATTACTAATGGGGAAGGGACCTTTCAAATCCATATTGATCCAGGATTTTCTGGGACTTTCAGTATTGGTTTTGAAGTGGCTACTGTAACAAATGACAATGGATGTAATACTTACCCAGGAGATTCTCGGGTCCAGACCTTTACAGCTGTGTGTACAGCATGCCCTGATATCGATCCTATTGCAAACGTAACCGAATGTGATAGTTATGTCTTGCCTGTGATTACAGGTACTGATCTAACCGGAAATGAGGCCTACTTTACGCAATCAGGAGGAAACGGGACTCAGTACGATGCAGGTGACGTAATTACAACCACGACCACATTATTCGCCTACGACGGAAGTCCTGGGTGTGATGATGAAGAAGTGTTTACAGTAACTATCATACCGAGTGTAACGCCAAGCGTATCTATTACATCTAATCCAAGTAGTCCGGTGTGTGCAGGGACGTCAGTGACGTTTGCAGCAGTACCTGTGAATGGTGGGTCAAATCCGATCTATCAATGGAAGAAGAACGGAGCAAACGTGGGGACGAACAGTCCTACCTACACGTATGTGCCGGTAAATGGAGATGCTATCGTATGCGAGATGACGAGTAATGCTGCATGCGCAAGTCCGCAGATGGTGACAAGCAACACGATTACCATCACGGTGAATCCGAGTGTAACGCCAAGCGTATCTATTACATCGAATCCAAGTAGTCCGATATGTGCAGGGACGTCAGTGACGTTTACAGCAGTACCAATGAATGGTGGGTCAAATCCGACCTATCAATGGAAGAAGAACGGAGCAAACGTGGGGACGAACAGTCCTGCCTACACGTATGTGCCGGTAAATGGAGACGCAATCGTATGTGAGATGACGAGTAATGCTGCATGTGCAAGTCCACAGACGGTGACGAGTAACACGATTACCATGACGGTGAACCCGACTGTAACGCCAAGCGTATCTATTACATCTAATCCAAGTAGTCCGATATGTGCAGGAACGTCAGTGACGTTTACAGCAGTACCAATGAATGGTGGGTCAAATCCGATCTATCAATGGAAGAAGAACGGAGCAAACGTGGGGACGAACAGTCCTACCTACACGTATGTGCCGGTAAATGGAGATGCTATCGTATGTGAGATGACGAGTAATGCTGCATGCGCAAGTCCGCAGATGGTGACAAGCAACACGATTACCATGACGGTGAATCCGAGTGTAACGCCAAGCGTATCTATTACATCTAATCCAAGTAGTCCGATATGTGCAGGAACGTCAGTGACGTTTACAGCAGTACCAATGAATGGTGGGTCAAATCCGATCTATCAATGGAAGAAGAACGGAGCAAACGTGGGGACGAACAGTCCTACCTACACGTATGTGCCGGTAAATGGAGATGCTATCGTATGTGAGATGACGAGTAATGCTGCATGCGCAAGTCCGCAGATGGTGACAAGCAACACGATTACCATGACGGTGAATCCGAGTGTAACGCCAAGCGTATCTATTACATCGAATCCAAGTAGTCCGATATGTGCAGGAACGTCAGTGACGTTTACAGCAGTACCAATGAATGGTGGGTCAAATCCGGCCTATCAATGGAAGAAAAATGGAGCCAATGTAGGAGCAAACAATCCAGATTACTCGTATGTGCCAACGAATGGAGATGCTATCACTTGTGAGATAACGAGCAATGCAGAATGTGCAAACCCACTCATAGCGATAAGCAATGTGATCTTAATAACAGTAAATCCCAATCCTGTCCTCGACTCATACGCCATCCAGGCTTCAGCTTGCGGCCAGATGAACGGTGCTATTGATATCTCTGTAAGCAATTGTGGTGGCTCATGCTTTTATAATTGGACCGGACCAAATAATTTTTCAAGTTCAGATGAAGATATTGCCGGTCTTGCTCAAGGTATTTATGCACTCACAATCACCAATAGTGATGCATGTGTATTCGATACCCAGCTGATCGTTCCTTCGCAGGATGGACCTCAGGCCATGATTTCCGGTATTACAAATGGTAACCAGTATTGTGAAGGTAAAAGTGTGGAGCTAGGTGTTATTGTTACAGGAGGCAATTGGCCATATACCTTTCTGTGGAACGATGGGAGTAAAGATTCTACCCGGAATATCCTGCTTCCTGAACCCATGCAAGGCAGTGAAAACATCAGCTACTCCGTGACCGTCACGGATCACAATGACTGTTCAGTTGACCAATCCGTTTCCGTCGTGGTATTCCATCGCGTGATCGTGAACGCCGGGGATGATGTGTCCGCATGTGTCGGAGAGGATGTCGCTTTGTCTGGAGATATTGGTTTTGGGAGCGACCCTGTATGGGATATCTTGTCTGGACTGGGAATGCTGAATCCAACTGGCCCACTGGATGCGATATATAGCCCGGGCAACCAGGAGGTGGGCAATATCCTGATTCGTTTGTCTTCCGGGCCAAACGGAGAGTGCCCCGGTTCTTCTGATTCCCTGACCATTGCCTATAGTATTCCACCAATGCCTGCGTCTAGTGATACTTCGTTTGCTATTTGCACAGGGGATACGGTCATTCTGTCTGTTGATCCACCTTCGGGATTTTCGGTCATTTGGAAAGATGCAAATCAAAATGAAGTAGGGGATACTAATGTTCTCTATATTGATGAGCCTGGAATCTTTAAAGCACATTATTTCGATAATAAATTGAATTGTGAAGGCCCAGGCTTGACATTTACAGTCACTCAGAAATCCGGTCTTCCGGTCGCAGACATTACCATCGAATTGCCGGCCAACATCTGTTCTGGCGATGTGGAACTTGGGGTCGCTTTCCCGTCTGGAAGCGGGAATGTTGAGGTGGAGTGGTCTGTTGATATGATGGAACAAATGGGTAATCCCGTCCAGTTTAACCTGTCTGCGGGGCAGAAAATGGGATTTGTGACGGTTACGGACGAGTCGGGATGTCCAACAAAAAAAGACGTTCTCTTCAGTGTCCTCCAGACTCCGCTGGAGTCTGACTACGCTATTAACCCTGACAGGGAATTGTTCTGCTTTGAAGAACCTGCGACCATAATAGCAAAGAATTCAGTTTACACGTATCAATTTATAAACCCGACAGGAAATACCTCGATCACGGATAATGGTAATGGATCCTGGAATTGGGATCCAGAAGGACATGTCGGTGAAGCCAGTGTGGAACTGGAGGTGAGGAATGAGGCTAATGATATGGTTTGTTCGTCGAACTTTGCACCAATCATTACCTGGCGGAAAGAGCTCAATGCTGATTTTACTACTTCTGGAGTTGCACAAGTCGGGAAAGAAGCCACAGTGACACTAAAGAATTCTCTGGACCCTACAGAAGAATTTGCAATTCTTTATGTTTTTCGACCATCTGCTTCTGACACAATTTTATTTAGTTCAAATATTGTCAAGTATATCTTTATTGAAAATGGGTTAACCGATTTTCGTCTAGTGAGAGGATTTTTCATTGAGCCAACTTGTGATGTTGAGCAGAATAAATCATATACCATAGTCGGTGCTAATGATTTGGTCGCAGGTATTTATATGGATGGAGTCCAGGATGGCGGGGAATTATGTATTACAGAAAATTCCGCCATTTGTTTCTCAGCGGCTGAGTCCACTGTTGGAAAGGATTTGAAGTATGGAATGTATGCAAATAAAATTGATTCGATTTACTGGACGGTAATGAAGAATGGTAAGGATATCTATCATTGGGAGGGGATTCCCGTAGGAGATAGTCAAGACTATTTAAATTCATTCAGTCATTGTATTGATTTAGATACTGGGGAGTATACAATTATTCTTGAGTTGCAACAAAAACAGGAGAGTGGTTCAATTGAAAAATCCATTGATACATTCTCATTTTTCGTCCAAGATCCGATAGATGAATTAAATTTCAAAGCAAGTATTATAGGGTCGGGAATGCAACCGCAGGTCACAATTGGAGTTTTTGATGAACTGTTTCTTTGTCCTGGAGATACCTTTTTGATTGAACCAGATTTTTCTGGGATATATGGCGGCATGACAACAAACGAGTTTGTTTTCGGAGGCAATAGCTTCAACTCACCCCTGAAATTTCCGGCCGATAAGCCAGGGAGTACAATAGATCTGGTGTTCATGGGAGAGACGGCCGGCGGATGTGCGATTTCGGATACACTGCGTTTGATCATTCGTCCGCGACTGGATGTCTTTGCCGCGGACACCCTGCGGGTTTGCAATGGAGATACACTGGATGTCGACATCGATTCAGGTTACACATCGTCGATCTGGTCCTGGGATGACGGCAGTATGGAGGCAAAGGATTCGACATCGATCCATCTGTTGCTCAGTGAATCAACTACATTGTCCATCCAGGCGGACAGCCTGGGTTGCTCTTACAGCGACTCGCTGCACATGCAAGTGGTCAAGGTAGAGGGTGACGTTGAGGCCTGGCCAGAGCCCGGTTGTCCGAATGGCCTGTATCGGGTCGTACCCGGGGCAGGTACGGTGATCGACTATCTGTCCCCGTTACCGGGTCTGGACACCTTGAACCCATACTTCTTCCGGGTACCTCTGGAATTGCTCAATGATACAGTGTTCATTGGTTTGCGAAGCAGGGAGCTCGAGGGTTGCACGTCAGAAATCAGGGATGTATATCCATCAGATACCAATAGTTCTGCTTTGGGTGAATTATTTGCGGATTTGTGTGCACAAACACTTCTCGTGCCAGGAGACCAATGTCCCAGTAGCGAAGGGACGTGGTACCAGATTGATAAACTGTCCGGAGCAGCTTATGAGGTCCCAGGTGCGAAGGAGAATTACCTGAACCAGGTCAGTGATGACTCCCTCGGGAAATATACCTATGTCTTTGTGTGTAGTGACTCCTGTGCGCAGGTCGCCACTTCACGGAGCGATAGCCCTCATTCACCACCTTGTGCTCCCGGCGACATCTCCTGGTCCTTTCAATTGAAGCCTAACCCTGCCAATACGTTCTGCACCCTTCAGCTGGTGTCGGATGCCCCGGGGAATTATGACCTTGTCCTGTATGATATTGCCGGCAGGATGATGGGGAATACATCCCTGAACCTTCCGGAAGGATCCAATGAAGTTCCGATCAATGCATCTCGTTGGTCATCGGGCATGTACATCGTCGTGCTGTCTGATGAACAGGGTCATCGGCAAATGGCCAAACTCGTCATCAGTCGGTAAATGATGGTCATGTCTGCCTATATGTGGTTGTGGCCATGTGCCCTGGTCAGCTTGCTCGGCAAAAACGGGATGACCCAGCAGACCGATCATCTTCGTTCGGAAGGGAATGTGATCCGCAAGGAAGATCAGAAAGTACGTGATCTTGTCCTGGAGATCCTGTGGGATTATGAGAAATATTGCCTGAGTCTTGGCGAATGCCCGGATGGCCGTGCGGCTGGATGTCGGGCTTGTCGGGAGCTATTTTCTTCCTGGGCAACGGTCTATGACGATCTGCATGAGGAAAGTGAGGGGCAAATGGACAGTGGCGTCTTTTATGACTTTCAACAACTGACCTATCCTGAGGGTATTCGCGCATCGTTTGAGGAGGAGTGGATGGCTGATCTCCTCTTGCCCGGACGGGAAGGAATGCGGATCAGTCCGCCATCGGATGATCTGTCTGAATGGTATACCGTAGATCTGACTGTAACGAAACTGTTGTGGACACGGATCGACCCCTCTGGTCGGGTCGAGCCATTAAAGCAACCGCGGAGTGTGCCCTTGCGATTTGAATTGCGTGTAAATCCCAAGATAGAAATTGGACGCATCTCCAATATTTATATCAATCGAAAAGAATCCGGTAAATCATGAAAACGTACAATGATCTCTTGACCTTCAAGCGGCTGCTCTTTCTGGTTCTTTCGATATTCTGGGGTTCTGAAGGAGTGGCGCAAGCGCAATTTCCTCCTGTCCGCAGTGATTCGATTGTCTGGGGTGAAGGGCTGTTGCCTTCCGATGATCGGGACGCTATTGTCCAGGCCATTCGGATCGGCATGGACCGATATTGGAATTTGAGTGATTTTATCCATCCTGATCGCGGGACATTCGATGAAGAAAAGGGCCGGGAATTCTTACAACTCTTTCAAGGCAGTGATAAGGTCTATAACGATCTGGCAGGTTTGGAAGGTGAGCAGGTTTCCCCGGCGTACTACCGCGATAAAGTGGGACTGAATATGGCCAATACGGGAGTTCAATTTCGCATAGGTTATCCCTATATTGAGAATATCCGTAAGGTGGATGGTTATATTGTTGCCAAGGTATTATTCACAAAGACGATGTTGAACGGACTGGATGATCGGAATCGTATCATCATGTATCCGTTGAAAAAAGCACCAAGGCTACCCCTATCTGTTGAAATGAAACTTTCACCTGATGGAGCGGGGGGGTATCAATCATCCATCTATGCTATCCGAAGTAATCATGTCCGCGTCAGGAAAGAGACAACGGGAAGGTACCTCGATCTTTCCGCGGGGGGTATATCCGGATTATCATTGAATACCACTCTGGCACGGCCCTGGGAGGGGTTGACTGCCCCTGACGGAAGGTATGTTGCCGGGCACTTCGAGGTCCAGAAGGCTGGCCATTTCGGAAATTCTGATCGCCTGTACTGGATCGCGGGACTGGGTATTCGACGAGGCATATTGACCACCTCCCTACCAGAAGGGCTCACCGATGAAACGGAATATGATTCACGGACCATCAATGGCGTTTCCTACGGGGTAACGAATTGGGAGATCACCCAGCTCCATCCGGGGAGTGAGGTGGTGATGGAGCACTGGACCGGATATGTGCCGGTCGGTGTGAGGTATCAACTCCGTCCGGGACTTCAAACTGAATGGTTACTGGATGCGCAAATCCTGGCAGGTTACAGTATCATTGGTCAGGACATGCAGGGAACCATTCAGCGCAGTAGATTATATGGCCCACTCCATGAACCGATCTGTGCGCCTGTGCGAAACCTGGAGAAAGGCGATGAGCGAACCACCTGGTCCCAGCCTTTTGTCAATTTTCGCTTCTCTCCAGGATATTATCAGGCTATTGATAATTGGGGTAGCAGTACGCGTACGGTCGGTTGGTTTGTTCGGGCAGATGTAGAGCTGAGCCTTTTACCTCTTTTCAGTCGAGAGGGAGACGAGCAGTGGGCTATCCTGGATGACAATGGCATTTTGGACCTGAACACTGCAGCAGGTGTCCTGTACCAAGCAGTAAGTCCTCTTTCTGCAGGGATACGAATTGGAGTTTATTGGAAAATGTATTAATCATTTAGATTGATTGTCATGAAACGTGTCTATATCCTGATCTGGTTTCTTCTCTTTCTATTCATTCATGAGATTTATTCTCAGGAATACAGAAGAATTTTACCTAGGCCCTCTCAGTTTGAGAACCCGATGGACTATTACAATGAGGATATGTCCATGAGCCCGGAAATGATTCGTTTTATTGAAAATGACAGTAGAACCAGTACAGATAAATGGGTGGTTTTGTCGGACCGAAAGAACAATATTCTGTATGACAAGCCAGATGGCATACCGAAGGCGATAAAAATGGATTTTTTAGACAAGGCCTTTGTCGTTGAGAAAAAAGGCAACTGGCTCCATTTGATCAAGGGTGAATATACAGTCATCAGAAATGGGACAAATATACACAAAGAGAAAGTGGAGGAATTGGGTTGGATCCAACGGGATAAATTGATTCTTTGGGATAAGGCCTTAAAGGATCCAGAGACAAAAATCCATAGAAAAGTGGTGTTGATCAATAAGGATTTTGAAGGTGCCAGGGAGGTCGTTCGATCCGGTGTTGGTGACACCATTCCTATGTATGCATCACCAAATGGACGTTACCCCAAGGAAGGCCAGTTGATCTACAGTTTTTACTATGTCGTCAAGAAGGAGAATGGTCATTTTCTGGTTGCCCGGGACTATGAAGGTTTAACAGGCTTGTCCGCCAGTAACAGCGTCATAGGTTGGGTTTCCAAGTTCAGGGCGTCCGAATGGGATACTCGTCTTGCCCTGGAGCCTAATATTTATGAGGATGCCTTGACAGGACGAGTCCAGTTTCCGGACTTTCAGGCGGCCCATTATCTGGATTTCGGGCAAGCGCGGGCCCATCGATTGACCGGGAAACGTCAGGAGCTAGGCTTGATGGTTGTGCATGATCCTGCAGCCAGTCAGCATGTTTCCGAATGGCCAACCCACATCATAAGAAAAAAGAACCGTGACACACAGGTTGAAGAGAAGCTTCGAATGAAACGGTTTCCAGGCGGTGTATTGCGGTCTCCTGTGTTGGATTATGACAGAAATTCAGGTGATTACTATCAGACAGCCGTAGTGGACGAGATCCGTATTCGGGATGTGCTGGATCACAAGCAGATTGGTCAGATGGATGAAGCCAGTTTTGCCCAACAGGCCAAGGTTGCTGAGAAGTATATGAAGGATGCAAAGACATGGAATGTGGTTTTCCTAATTGAAGGCACCTATGATATGCTGCCGTATCGTGATGAAGTATTGAGTGTTGTGGATAATATGGGGCAATACCTTGATGCCCTGGGTGATGGGAAGCTAATTCTGCGGACAGGAGCGGTGGTCTATCGGGATGTCGCGGATGAGGCAGAAGGCAGGTTGATCGAAGTGGTGTCCAAAGGTACAGTTCAGCAAACCAGGAATGCTCTGGCCAACATTCGATTCTCCAATACCGATCCGGCAGATGATCGGGTGGCTGCCCTGGAATATGGTTTGGAGCAAGTCCTGTATGCCGGTGTTTTTTCTGAAGATCAGGTTAATGTGATTGTGCACCTGGGGCAGGGTGGTGATCTTCATCAAGATAGAGGGAGAAAATCAAGCAGTAAAGGACACAAGGCCTTGCTCACCGCAGATCGCCGTGAAGCTCTATACAAAGGATTCGGCCAATATCAGGTGCATACATTGAGTATGCAGATCAGGAATACTGGGGGCCTGGATGGGGAACGTTTTCTCACCGCCATGCAGAATATGATCTTGACCACAGCTCAGGATGGGATCATTCAGGCTAGGAGTTTTGCCAAGGAAAAAATGAATTTTACTCTGTCAGCCAATCCACATATGATCGATCCGATGGAATCTGGCTATACTGAAGGTCGTGCCTGTCGATTACGTTTGGAGGATGCGGCCACGGTTGGGGTGGTTTTCAGTCCAGGTCCTGATCAACAGGTTCGGTCATCCCAGATTCGGGATGAAATTGATTTTTTCCTCAACCAAACCCTGGAATATGATCAGGCTTCTCGACGGGCTGTAGATGACGTCATGGGAGGGGGACGCGCCTTGCAAGATGTCCCACATCAGTTTCAACAAGTTGTAGTGGACCAGGTTCGAAAAAATTTGCTTGGAGTCGTGTCCGAGTCAGAGCTGAAATTGTTACAACATTTCAAGTTCAGACTGATGCTGAAAAGTTATGTGCCTGTTGATATCAAAGGGATGAAATACCCGTTGTTCAGCTATGTGGTCTTATTGAATGAGGACGAGTTGGAAAAAACAATTGATCGATTGACCAACCTGGCGACGGTATTTACGAAGCCTGACTTAAGGGAAGCACTGTATAACACCTTATATCAACAGTGTGACGAAGTGTATTATGGCAACCTGAATACCAGGGAGGCCAAGAATTTAACCTATAATGAAATCGGATTACTCCTATCAGGTATTGAGAAAGGAATGGGAATTAAGTTACCTATACCGGAGACCTGGAAACTTGGAGATATCCTGAATGATAAGAAGGTTGAAGAGGGGGAAATTATGGCGTTTGCCGAAAGGATGGTGTCCAACCTGTCGATCTTGCGAGATCAGATCAAGAATGCCGATTATCCCTATTCGTTTACGCGTGGTGATCATACCTATTATTGGGTGCCCATCGAATTTACACTTTAGCGCATGAGTGAAGTTGCCACAAACCCTGTTCTGAGCGTCCGTGATCTCCAATGTGCCTATATCCATGACCATCCTGTTTTATCCATACCTGAGTTGGATATCTACCGGGGAGAGTTGGTCTTTCTCCTGGGCCGTTCGGGGATAGGCAAGAGTACTTTTCTGGAAGTCGCCGGTGCGATGAACCTTCCTGGTGGTGGGATCACCGGGTCGATCACCTATTTTTCTAAGGGTGAGGCTGTCGATGTGATCGATCTGTGGTCCAAGGATCAGGATGTCATCAGTGCATTCCGCAGACAGCATCTCAGCTTCGTCTTCCAGGAGACCAATTTGATGGAGAACTTCAGTGCCGGAGAAAATATGCTGCTTCCCGGCCTGATCCAGGGAGGAGATGAGGGGGTGATCCATGAGCGTGTTCGGGCCTTTATGGACCAACTGGGTTTGGAGCAAAAGCTTTTTGACCAGCATCCCAATCGCCTCAGTGGCGGGCAACGTCAACGGATGGCATTTATCCGGGCCTTGAGTGGTCATTTCGAAGTGCTTTTCGGCGATGAGCCCACTGGCAATCTGGATCCTGCTAGTGCTGAATCATTGATGGAATTATTGAGAAGTCACTTGCAATCCTCCGGTAAAAGTGGCGTTCTGGTTTCCCATGACTTTAATCTGGCCTCCCGATTTGCCAGCCGAGTAGCCGTGATCACTCATGATCCCGATCGATTTGGGACGGGGTTACTTGACAGGGAGAATATTTTCTGGATCAGGGATGGCCATTGGGTGAACAGGGACAGGGAGTGGTCGCATGAAGAGCTGTCGGTCAGGTTGTCGAATTTGATCCGGAATCAGGAAAGATTGGTGAAGGCATGAAACGAGCATCTTCGGGAGCATATCGGTCTCTGTTTATCAAGCGAGAATTCAGGGCACTTTTGGGTCCGGGCTATGGCTATTTTGTTCGTTTGGTCGCTTTGATGATGGCCATGTTGCTGGCCCTGGGAATTTCCCTGGGCGGGTTGGAACAGTTGCGTATTCGGATGGATGATCCGTTTACCAATACCCTGGAAGTCGCTATCCCTTTAGGTAGCGGCGATTTGGCCCAGGAGGCATATGACAGTTTGATGGTGCCGGAAGTGAGGGAGGCGCTGTACATTGAAGGAGGCGAATTTTCCCAGGTTACATTGGATTGGTTGCTGGATATGAAGCTGGGCGAGGCGCGTTGGTTTCGCAATCGTTCCCTTGCGGTGGACAGTCGGCTCACCCGTCAGTTACTGACGGATCCGGATCTGCTGTATCGGGATGTAGGTCCGAAGGGTTTGCCTGAGCGGCCCTCTGATCAATGCGGTTTGATCGTCACAGAAGAGACCGTGCGCCAATTGGGTTTGGATCCCCAAACGTTGGAGGCACTGCCTTTTCGATTGGAAGGAAACGAAGACAGTTCGTCGTTTACATTATTTCTACCGGTATTCGCTATCGTCAAGCAATTACCCGGAGGATGTGATATGGCCATGCCTGATCCCATGGCGGTGATGCGGAATGAGCCTTATGAGCGATTTGTGCGTCCTTTTGATCGGAATAATCAGGTCTCGCTGCTTGTTCCTGATCTGGATGAAGATGAAATTCGAGCACGCATTGAATCATCTCCATATGCCGGTGAGATTTACCAGGTGGTGTCCAGTTCGGCCAAATTGGATGATCAGTACACCTATACCCAGGTCACTCTCAGTCTCCGGGAGGATGTCGGTGTGGAGAAAAGGCAGGTCTGGAGGAAAAGGCTGGAAGAACTGGCTGGCTCTGCCGATCGTCGTGTTTTGTTGACCTATCCCTGGTATTGCGACAATGAGGCGGAGAACAGAAACATGGAGATCAAAAAATATCGCTTGAATCTTTTCTTCTCCCGGCTGGATAATGTGCGAGAGTTTGAATTGAAGCTCAATGAACTGGCAGATGGCTTGAGCATCGATATGTCACGGATCGAATCCAGTCGGAATTTTTCTTTGGTAGCTCGCCTGACCGCGATCCTGAGTACAGGTCTTTTCATGTTTTGCTTGTTGGGCATGGTGTTTTATATGAATCATATGGTCCAGAATCATTTGTATCGAAATCGGCAGGGTCTTGGGACATTGGCGGCCTTTGGTCTATCCCGAAGGGATCTGAATGGGATGTACAGTCAGATAATTATCCTCTATACTGTATTTGCAACCGGAGTTGGATTCCTGCTGGTCTTGGTAGTAAAAGGAATTCTCGAGTTGCTCGGTACTGGCAGTTATTTGGTTATTCTTCATCCGTATCTTTTCGTGGCGATCCTGCTGGGATGGGGCGTGGTTATCTTGAGTACCCGGAGAAGTATTCACCAGTATTTACAAAAGACCCCTGGAGATCTCATCTTTAATCGATAGTTTCTATGAAGACAAATTGGACGTTTGGTCTGATCAGTTTGTTGCTAATCGTGGCCTATTCTTGCGACTCATGTCGATCAGGTGACTCTGAAATCGATACGGAGGCATTCGTCGATTCAATGGCAAATGATGTCCTGGTTGAGGTTTCGGATACCGCCATGATGAATCCCGATCTGGGCCAGGCGGTTAGTCAGGAGACAAGATCAATGATGGTGAAGGAAAAGGCCGAGCTAAAGGAAAAGATCAGGAAGAAGGTGGAGGAAAGCAAAATGAAGGATCAATCATGCGAAGAGATCCTGGTTGACTACACGCGGATCATGGAGGATTGTGTCATCAGGAATCGATGTAGTGCGCTTGAAAACTGGGATTTTCGGGATATCCGGTTCAAGCAATGCCGGGAAAAGGTGTTGCAGCGACAATTTGACCTGCTAGAGATCAGGATGGATTCTTTGGAAAGCCGCATGGAGAAAAACTAGATCCATTTGGGTATAGGGTTTAAGAGCGGATCTATCCAGGGGCATCTTCGATGAATGCTTGGGAATATCAATTTTCTGGTTGTTCGGTGGTGAGAAGAGGTGAATAGAATTCACGCTTCCATCAGGTACGGCTAGCCAACAGGTTCATGTGCTGGTTGGCATCGGGGAGACAAGTATCCGGGACCCGGTATCGCGGGTCAAATGAATGAGGCAGTGGGAGGAGCAGGGTAATCTGCTAACCCCTTGTTCGAATGGCCATTTGGGTGCTGATTCTGGCAAATTGATGCCACCTATTCAGCATTTTGACCACTTGTTCTTCTGCTACGCCAGTTGACGGGCTAGTTTTGGTAAATTCGGCTTATCAAATATCCAAGCACTATGAAAGCGAAATTGTTGATGACTGCCAGTTTAGTCGTTTGTTTTTCTTCCATTATCCTGGCGCAGGACTCCTACCGACCCTATCCAGGGGAATTGGGCGTGGCTCTTCGGGCCAGAGGGATAGGTCCGATCAGGGATAACCAATTCGACGGTGTCTTTGATCTCGGGTTGTTTGACCAGCCTACATTGCAAGTTCGGTATATGAAGTCTGATCTCTGGACATTTAGATTTGATCTTGCCATTGACGGTTTAAGTGCCAAGGAGACTACACGAGATGAAGAAGAACTCTCGGGAGGTGGTGTGCGAGTGGAGGAAACCGAAATCACTTCTTCCCGATTTGATTTCATCTTTGCACCTGGAATTGAATATCATTTTACCGGTACAGATCGACTGGACCCCTACTTCGGCATGCAGGTGCCATTCAAATTGATTGGGAAGTTAACTGAAACAAATTCTGAGAAGATTGATGCAGGAAGTGATTTTAAATCATCTTCAATGCAAACAACAGTTACACCAGGAGGTATTGGATTTGGTGTTGATGTTTTTACTGGATTTAATTATTTTGTTACTAATCGGTTAGCGTTAGGTTTGGAATATAACCTTGGCGTTTTGTCAGAAAGGGTTGGCGGAACATATACAACCAAAGTGACGACAGAGGTGACCAGTGGAGGGAATACTACAATGAATGAATTTGAAGATTCATTTGAAGCGACGGCTACCCAAACGGTTTCGACGAATAGAGGCGTTTTAAGTTTTAATATTGTTTATTTCTTCGGTGATTTTTAAATTCTGAAATGATGAAGATTCTACTCATCGCCGGAGTGATATTAGCCATTTCCTGTTTTGGCCATGGAGTTATTTTGGCCCAGGATTCTTTTACTGATCGGGGAATTTTCTTTCTTCGTGGTTCTGGTTCATTTAACGTCTCATTGCAAGAAGGCACACCTTTAAACCTCAGTTTGGGGGGTGGTTATTTCCCTTTTCATGATATTCTGATTGGAGTGGATATGGAATATGTTAGAGTTGATGACTTTGACGATTTTAGTGCAGTACCCTTTGCCCGATACTATTGGAGACAGCTCCTTTTTCTCGAAGCCGGTTATTACTCTTTCAAACAGGGGGATGACTATTTCTCCTATTTGGAAGGCGGAATTGGTTATATCTTTCTGTTGAATGACTATGTCACCATTGAGCCAGGGATCTATTACCCTTTTCAAAATGATGCTAAGCCTCAACTAAAGATGTTTATTTCTATCTACTTGTGATTAATTCAATAACTCTTTTCCGATGAACCATGTATTTCGCCTGTTTCTGCTGATAAGTGTATTTTTTGGCCTGTTTTCATGTGCTAAGGAATTGCCTCTTCCTGATGGGCCAATAGATGATCCTGGAGCAAATTCCTATCCGGCGCAACTGACCTTTTCTGTTCAGGAGGTCATTCAGGGGGCCTTTTTTGAATATGATGCCTGGTTGAATCTGCCAGCAGGTTTTGAATTGGGCGTAGATCAAGTCGATCTGGTTCATCTTGTCAACGGCAATACAAACATTGTCGATGGACTGTACGACAATGGCGACCTTGACCTGCATCATGATGAGATCAAAGGAGATGGCGTCTATACGGGCAGAGGAAGTCTCACTCTGGAGACATTGGGTGAACACATCTTTCGTGTTATTGCCACTCCAGTCGGAGCCATGGAGCCTGTCATTGTTGCGGAGGCCAGAATTTTTGTCTTTACCGATGTACCCGGTTCGGCTTTGGTTTCTATAGAACAAGTACATAACCAATCAGTGGACATTCTGGAGCAGCACTTAATTTCAAATCCTGGTGATCTGGATGGTGGGCGGACTGCCATGATTAACTGGCTCGCTAATCAGAAGGATGTTATCTCGGCTGATGGATACCAAGGAAATGCAATTGAATTGTTCCATAAATCTGGACTTCACTCCATACTTGTTCTCAGTCAAGTCGACGCATTTGGCAAGGCCATTACAAAAGGAGGAGTGAGTGGTGATCCTGGCCGACCTGAGGTTGTTCGTGTGCCAGTGGAAAAGCAGACCAGAGGATTGACCTTGCCAATTGATCGGATGGGGCTGCGTGATGAGTCGGACAAGGATCGCATCGGTAACCGTAAGGTGCTGATCTATGCGCCCTTTGATGCGGCATTCGGGTCAGAAGAACGGCTTTCTACGAAGCAATATTTTTCAGATGCGACGTGTGGGGGATTTACTGTTGATGAATATATCAACCAGGCGGCGACTGTGGATGTAGTTTCAACTTTCCATCAGTATGGTACAATACATTTAACTACCCATGGGACAGGTGGACATTCTTTCCTTACTGGCGAAGTGGTTGATTCAAATAGTACAAATTATAAGGAGAAGTACAAAGCACTCTTGAAATCAGGTAAGCTTTGGGTTGCATCCAATGTAGTAGTCCAGGTGAATAATCAGGTTGAGATTAAGCGATCGGTATATGCAATAACAGCAGATTACATATCCGGTCTTCCTGGCAAGTTTCCGAATACACTTTTATACAATAGTTCTTGTGAGAGTACGAAGAGTGATGCATTGGAAAAGGCATTTTTAAACAGGGGCGTTGCCACCTATTTTGGATTCAGTGAAAATGTGACTGTTTCCTATTGCGAGGACATTGCGCATCGGATATTTAAAACGATTATTGACGAGGGCAAATCTACGGGTGAAGTAATTGTTAATACCCTGGATCCTTATACAGGCACCCCAAAAATTCCGGCAACATTTCAACTCCGTGGATCAGATAAATTGATGTATTCAAATACCTTTATCAATGGTGGCTTTGAAGACGGTTTCTACGGTTGGAATAAAGAGGGTGATGGGCGTTACATAGCCAAACTTGGAATGTTAAATCCACCTGAAGGCTTGTATATGGGGGTTATTTCTACTGGACTTGGCTTTACTACTGCTACAGGTAGTGTTTATCAAACGGTTAATATTCCAGACAGCATCTCCAGACTAAGTCTTTGGTACAATTATCTTTCTGAGGAATTCTTGGAATATATTGGATCACAATATCAAGATGAGTTCAAGATTGTCCTGCGTGAATCAAATGGTATTTCGCATGTTTTATATGCACGTACAATTGACCAAGTAGCAGCTGAATTTGGTGCAAGTGGTGGTAATCCTGGTGGATTGATTGAAGTCTCGCCTAACATTCAATTTGACCAGGGAGGTGTTTATATGACTGGATTCCATAAACTTGAATTTGATATTTCTGCATACAAGGGTCAATGTGTGACAATCATTTTTGCCTGCACCGACGTTGGTGATAGTATTTATGATACTGCGATTCTGCTCGATGCGATAACCCTGCAATAGACGGATGATGTCCAGGTATAGGATTCTTTATTTGATTGCTTTTTGGGGATTCACTCTTCAATCTGTCTGTAATGACAAATTTTCATCCTCCAGTTTGGAGTCAAAACCGTTTTTAGTGGAAATCATTGATCAGGGTTCAATCAGGAAGGTGATGTTGGAGGAAGAGGACCACCAGCAGGTTGGCCAGATACTGGATAAACTCGTTTCAGGGATTACAGAGCCAGTTAAGTTGTTGATGTCTCCTAAAGACTGGCAGGATGCATTGGAATATGGGCGATTTATTCATGTCATGTATGCATCGAGGCACGAAATGATCTGTCGCGATGGCATTCGACGATCTTTTAGCCATGTGTACATTGTATTAGATGGAGATTTACAAGCACAACCAATTGGACAGCATGTTACGATGTTCCTGACCGATGAACCTGAAGCACCGGGTTCGCCCTATCAGGCAGCTGATGTTCGGCCTCAATTGGACACCCTGCTTGACCTTGTAGGTTTCAAATTTGATTGATATGCGATCATCAACTCTCTTCTCTATAGCTATCTTGGCTTTTCTCATGCTGGTTGTTTCATACCGTGTGAATGCGCAGCAACTCCCCTCCCAAAGAGGCTATCTGAATCAGGGTATTCTTTGGAATCCGGCATTAACTGCCCCGGGGAGCACCTGGGAAACGGGTGCCTGTTATCAGCAGCAATGGATACAGTTTCCAGGTGCACCGAGCACACTGTATGTATATGGTCAGGTTCCCTTTGTAGAGTTGAATATGTCTGCTGGTCTCGTCGCGTTTATGGATGAGGCTGGCCCTTTTCTACAGGCAGGAGGGCAGGCGTCATATGCCTATAAGATCGCGCCCGGTTTTTTTTGGAAGGATCAGTTGTCGATCGGGATCAGTGGCAAGGCATCCCGAATGCGATTTGATGCAAATCGGGTCGTGGCTTATGATGAGGGAGATGATCTGTTGTCCGAGGATCTTTCCGGAGAATGGGGCTTTGATTTTGGTGCGGGTATTTTTTACACCAGTCACAATACGTTTGATTTCGATCAGAACACCTGGTATACCGGGATCTCGGTTGATCAATTAGACCAGACCGTCTATCGGCTGGGAACAGATCATCGTGTTTATGGTAACCGTATGCACTGGCGGGCCCTGGCTGGGTACCGGTTCATCAAGTATTATCACTGTTGGGAGCCATCGATCTATGCCGACATGGTCGGTGGAGGGCTTTTCAATGTGGGTGGAGGTGTTCGTTATGAGCGGGACCGCCGGTTCTGGGTGTCTGTTGGTGGAGAGCTCGAGGGCCTGGCTCGTTTTGGACTGGGTTGGATCTTTAGTCCGATCCAGTTTGGATCCTCTAACATACTCATTGGAGCAGAGGCAGATTATGGACTCAGTTCTCTGGCTCGGTATCAGGGTTTGAGTTATCAGTTTACTATGGCGTGGCGAGGGTTGCGGTAGGTATGATATTCTTAACTTTCGATGAATACTATTTCATCCTATTCCATTGAAGTCATTAAAAGAACACTCATGAAGAAATACTTGTTTTCTGGAGTTTTCCTCCTGTTCAGTATGATAATTTTATTGGGGCAGCAAGTGCCCCAGTCATTCAAATATCAAGGTGTTGCTAGAGTAGATCAGGATGTTGTAGTGGGTCAGATTGGTCTGCGTCTAAGTGTGCATCAGGGTACAATAAATGGAAATATCGTATATAGAGAAGCTCATCAGACGACAACTAATGAAGTAGGTGTTTTTTCCGTGGAGGCTGGGAATGGTTCAGTTATATCTGGTACTTTTTCATCCATTGATTGGGGGGATGGCCCCTATTTTTTAGAGGTTGAATTGGACCCTGCTGGGGGATCGGCTTATGTTGTTTTGGGTGCTACCCAAATAATGAGCGTTCCATATGCTCTATATGCATCGAAGGCCGGATCAGTGGATGGGGATACGGACCAGGATCCTCAGAATGAGATTCAAACTGTAAGTAAGTCTGGAAGTGTAGTCACTTTATCCAAAGGTGGTGGTTCCTTTTCCGTTGATGATAATGATGCATCGGTGACTAATGAAATACAATTGTTATCTAAAAGTGGAACAAATTTGACTCTTTCCAAGGGAGGAGGAACCGTTAGTATTGACGACGCTGATTCGAATCCAACCAATGAGATTCAATCTTTAAGTTTGAATGGTTCTAATTTGTCAATTTCCAGTAGTAACTCAGTTAACTTATCATCAGTCATTAATTCAATTTGGAAGTTGAATGGATCTACAGCTTATTATGACGCAGGAAATGTGAGTGCGGGGTTAAATATGTCTGTTGGGAGTAATTTGTTTGTTGATGAAGATATCTATGTAGAAGATGACATTTTTGGAAATAGTTTTATTCTTGGTACTGGGACAAGTGGATTTTTATCCACATTTGATGGATCAACCTTAATAGCATTACTCTCTAGGGGTAGTCAAGGTGGTGGATATTTTGAAACGAACGGGCCTAACGGCCTTTTGAATTCCCGGTTCACATATAATACGGCAAATCCAAATCATGGATATATGGCTGTTTATGATGAATTAGAAACGATTCAAGCCGGGATGTATGTAGATGCATTTGGGAATGGATACATTTTTGCAGATGGCGCTTCAGGCGGAATTAAGTCCTTTCGGATGCCGCATCCAACAATCCCTGAATCAAAAATCTGGTATGCATGCATTGAAGGTCCTGAGGTGGCAGCATATGATCGAGGTACTGGAACACTAATAAATGGAGAGGTTTTCATAGACTATTCTGAATTGACAGGCATTGTCATTAATCCTGAAACAGTGACCGTCACCCTAACACCCCATTCTACTAATACCTATGGTCTTGCAGTGGTTGAAAAATCAGATCGAGGGTTTAAAGTCAAGGAGCTGATGAATGGACATGGTAATTTTTCTTTTGATTGGCATCTGACTGGCGTGAGAAGGGGGCATGAGGGCTTCAGAACGATTAGAGATGCCACCGAAGAAATGCCAGCGGGACCGGCACCAAGGCAACAGCATTGACGTGAATTAGGGATTAGACCTTATACAGGTGAAATGAAAGACAAGAGCATTTTTGCAGCCGTTCTCTTATTCGTTTTGCTACACAGCTTTGAAGTTGGTGGACAGTCTGTAATAGAAAGAGAGTTGATCTGTGCTTCTGGTGATCAGTTTAGTGTTGGACCAGTTTCTCTTTCGTGGTCCATGGGTGAGTTTATGGCTGATAATATTGACGCTGGTAATATTATTTTTATTCAAGGATTTCAACAATCAAATGGTTGCTTTGCAAAAGGACAGGTAATCGTTGAAGTGGATACATTGGATTGTGTGCAAAAGGAGGTGAAATTAAGTATTACTACCACGGTTGTTTCACCTCGGTATACTTGGAGATTCCCATCAGGGGATACAACAAGTCAAAAAGCTCCAATCGTTACGGTGCCCGGTATTTATATGTTGACAATTCGAGATGAAAAAGGTTGCCGTCGGGATACATTGATTGAGGTGATTCAAGATATTTCTGATCCTCAATTTGAATTATCAGTAGACTCGGATACGTTGACTTGTCTTCGTGAAGAAATATCGATAGAATTAATCCCAGCGACTGGTTCAAGTGCTGTTACCTGGACCGATGAAAGTATGAATGTGATTGCCAGTGGAAATATATTGACTATTCAGAAGCCAGGCACCTTCACGGCCAATTTGTATGGGCTAAATGGCTGCTTGATAGACACAAGCATTGCAATTATTGCAAATGTTGTAAAGCCTGTAATTACCTTGGTCAAAGGTGACACGCTTGATTGTTCGGCAGATAGTATCCAACTGATGAGTCAATCTACAATCGGATTAAAGGACTTTCAATGGTACGATCCTCAGAACAACCCACTTCCGCCAGGCCCCAATGCATTTGTTTCCCAGCCTGGGTTATTTAGGTTGGAAGTTACCGATCTAGTGAATGGATGTAGTTCTGATTCAACTTTTGAGGTGATTGCTTCTCTGGACCTTCCAGATCTTCAGGTTGAGAAGCCACCATTATTGACCTGTCGATTGGATAGTGTCATTCTCCTTGCTCAGAGTGCTTCACCAGGGGTGAAAGCCATATGGTATCAAGGAAGTGCAGTATTGGATACTAGTTTTCAATATCCTGTTTCTATTCCAGGGCTCTATACGATAGTCATCTTTGATCCAATGACAGGTTGTGATGTAAGAGCAAATGTGACAGTGTTACAGGATACAGCGGCCCCTTTGTTATCTGCACAGGATGCCTTAATCGATTGTATGCATCCAGAGGTGAACCTAGAAGTGATCAGTATGGCAACAGAGGAGTTGGATTATACATGGATCAGTCCGGGAGGAGACATCCAGCCAGAATCAGGTGCCATTCTTGAAGTTAGTGAGCCTGGTATTTGGCAGATCATTGCGGAGAATGAAGCAAACGGTTGTATGGATACGGTATCTATTCTTGTTGAGCGGGATGTTAGCCTGCCAGACATTGTTGCAGAATTGGCCCCGATCGATTGCTTTGATAAGACAGCAACATTGAACGGAGGTTCAATGACGCCTGGCGTACAGTTCATATGGCTGGATCAAGATGGCCATGTGGTCGGAGATTCTCCATCTATTCTGGTTGATCGTTCAGGAGTCTTTACGTTGGAGGTTGTCTCACCGGATGGATGTCGGTCGACTCAACACCTCGAAGTACAGCTGGGTCCGACTTATCAACTTCCAACAGTCATTACACCAAATGGCGATGGGAAAAATGATCAATTGGTCCTTGAGTTCTGTGGAGAGCTTCCCATTGGGCCCATAACCTTAACGGTATTTAACCGGTGGGGCCAGGAAGTCTACTTCTCATCACAATATGATCATAGTTGGGGTGGGGATGCCAATGGGTTGCAGTTGCCAGATGGGCAATATTATTATATCGTTGTCTTGGAAGGGTTCAAGGTGAAGCAAACATTGTCAATTCTACGCTGATATTTAATTTATGGATTATGCTATATCATCGGATTTTGTTTTATTTATTTTTTCTGACAGCATTATTTACTGCTACAGGTAAAGGATATGGTCAATGTTGGGTTAAGCAAGTGTCAAATACATCAAAGGCGCTTTATGATGTGCACTTTGTAACAGAAAATAAGGGATTTGCAGTGGGAAGTAGTGGGGTAATTTTGAAAACTTTGAATTCTGGAAATTCCTGGGTCGTAGCGAATTTGAATTTAACCGATATTAATGATATATATTTTTTAAAGTCAAATCCTCTCAAGGGATGGGTGGTAGGAAAGGGAACTCAGAATATGGCAAGAACATCGGATGGTGGTAATAGTTGGACTGATATGTCAGTTGCTGGAACGAATCCTCTTTTGAGTATATGCTTGCCATCAGTTTCAAATGGTTGGATTGTGGGGGGGCTCTCATCTGCTTCTATTCCAGAGATGATACGGATGTCGAATGATGGTGGGGTAACATGGAATTTGCAACAAGGCACACTTAATAGTCCTAAAAAGACACTTTATTCAGTTTATTTTGTAAATGATCAGAATGGTTGGACTGTGGGAGATGGAGGCGTGATTAATAAATATCCGGGTTTTGGATCATCAGAGTGGTTGACACAAAATTCCGGAGTATCATCCAATCTTAGAGATGTGTATTTTATAAATTCGGAAACTGGATGGGTTGTGGGGTGGAATGGAACTTGTTTGAAGACAACCAATGGTGGCCAAAATTGGATTAAGAAGTCCGTCCCCACAAATGCAGACCTTCAAGCGGTTTATTTTACAAGTTTAACTGAAGGTTGGATTGTAGGTAAGGGTGGGACTATTTTGCACACCTCCAATGGGGGTGAGACTTGGATGGCGCAAAGTAGTGGTACGAATGCAGACTTATATGGAATTAACTTTCCAGTACCCGATAAGGGTTGGGTCGTGGGGTCCAATGGTACAATTCTGGTATTGGAATCATCTGGTGCAATCAGTTTAACTTCTAACAATCCTTGTGTGGGTGATATATTGAATCTTTCAGTGGGGAGCGCAAATGGAGAAATTTCCTGGATGGGTCCGAATCAATTCAAATCAAATAACGCAAACCCTGTTATTCCTAATGCCAGTTCCCTGAATAGTGGGATTTACTCTGTCACTGTGACAAATGGGGGATGTGTGAGTTACGGTTCTGTCGAGGTGAATGTAAAGCCTCTGCCGGATATTTCTGCCTCTGGTGGTGAAATTGACTGTACTACGGGTGAGTTTGAGCTTGTAGGCTCTTCAATGACCCCAAATCCATCATTTGAGTGGTTTGATCAGTATGGATTCCCTATTGCGACATCATCGAATTTATCTGTCAATCAACCTGGATCTTACACCCTTAAAGTTACAGCAGACGGCTGCGCTCATACAAAAACAGTTCAGGTTACAGGAAGTAGTGAATTGCCCACTGTCCAATTATCGGCACCCGTGGGCACGGTCCTGACTTGCGATCATCCGACAATAGAGTTGAAAGGTGAGTCCAACCAGAATGTGTCCTATCAGTGGAAAATATTTCAGGATATCTTGCCAGAAACTTCCTCCACGTTAACTGTTAGCAATTTGGGATATTATACCCTGGTCGTTACACCGATTGGAGGAGGCTGTAGTAACTCTGCATCAATAAATATTGATAAGGATATGGTTGTTCCAGTTATTCAATCCATTCAAGGTGGTATTTTGTCTTGTGAAGAAGATTCCATTCAGCTGTTGATGGATACCCCTACTCCCGGAGTGAGTTTTGAGTGGACTGGGCCTGGCAATTACCTTTCCAATGCGAAAGATCCGTTTGTTTCTCTTCCTGGGATTTACATACTTCGTGTAAAAGGGTTAAATGGGTGTATTGCTCAGCAATCAGTGGAAGTGACGTATTCCGGTGATGTGCCAGATAATGTAATGGCACATGTTTCTGATACATTGACATGCTTGAATACAAGTGTCATTATAGAAGCCAGCTCCAGCACAACAGGGGTCAATTATTCCTGGCAAGGTCCTGGTGGTTTCCAAAGCTCGAATCAGAATAACACTGTACAAGAACCAGGAACTTATTTCGTCACGGTTATTGATACAACCAATCAGTGCAAAGTAGTTCTGAGCGTTGAAGTCGTTCAAGATACCTCGATCCCTGATATGCCTATTATTTCATTAAAAACTGCCCTCTGTGATGATGGACTGCTCGTTTGGAAAGTCGAGGATTTGGTGAACATACAATCCATTCTATGGATGGATGGCCAAAATCAGCTGGTATCCGAAGCTGATACGATTTTGATTTCATCTCCCGGGATTTATCAAGTTATTCTGACGGGAATAAATGGGTGTACGATATCCGAGGATCTGGTGTTATTGGATACTGATTTTCCCGAGGAGGTTCATTATACAATTCAAAAGGACTTACTGGATTGTATGACTGGCAGGACACTTCTCATTTTTGAGTCTGATGTGGATATAACATCTGTTGAATGGTTAAGTGCGAGTGGTGTTATTCTTAGTACGGCAGATTCTTTGCTGGTTGAAACCCCGGGTCAGTATAACGTTCATGTAGTCACAGATCAAGGGTGCGACATAACTGAATGGGTAACTGTCTATCCATCTGAAGGTGGTTTATTTCCTACAGTCATCACGCCAGATGGGGATGGCAAGAACGACCGTTTGATCATTAAGCCCTGTGACGTGACGATAGATGATGAAATTGGATTACAAGTATTCAATCGTTGGGGTATGATTTTATACGAGTCAAAAGACTATCAGAATGATTGGCCTTCTGATGAGTTGGATGTTTTACCTACAGGCCAATATTATTATCTTGTAAATATTGGGGGCAATGCAATTAGAAAGAATCTTTCGATTATTAAATAGCATATAGTAATACACAGGATCCTTATGACGTGGATGGAATATCTTATTGGAGTTGCAACCTTGGCAGCTTTATTTGTATCTGGTTTCACACTTGTCCAAGTTAAACGACAGACGGACTTGATGAGGCGTCCGGAAGTTGTAGCTGATATCTGCGGTGATTTATCTGTTGCTGTTCCGCATCCAGAGGGCCTGGATCTTATGTATGAACTTAGTCAAATTGATTTTGATAATTTGATAGATTCCGTAATTAGAAAAGCTGATCCTAGTCTATGCCTTCTAAATGTTGGGCAGGGAACGGCTGTAGACTTTAATTGGAGATATTCAAATTATTCTCGGGATTTGGAGGGATTGATGAAGGGTGTTCTCTATGGTAATCGCAAGGATGTATATCAATACCTGCCAGAAAGTGATGCTATTATTTGGGGGTCAATTATATTCAGGCCCACAATGAGTGGATCAAAGTCTTTTTTGCCTGTTGTGCATTATATTAATGATAATAATGAATTGGATATATCGCTATTTGTTAAGCTTGAACTAATTAAGTGGCTGTCTTATATAAGTATGAATCGAAATTCCGAAAATCTGGAGGATGAAATAAAGAACTTGTTTTCTGATCTGCCTAATCTGGAATTGAGTTACTCCTATAAGGATATATTTGATAATACTTATGAGGGTTACTGTTTTATTCATATTGTTCCCAAACGATTGAGTTTGCGGGAATCTGAATTTCAGATTGAATTGAATCTTGATAAGCATCGAATACATGATTCTGATTTGACTGTTCAATTGGACGGTACTAGGTTTGCCATTTTTGACATGATGGAGTGAAGTGATCGGTTTTGGAATAAGGTTAAAATGAATTTATTTATTCGGCAATATCAATGGAGGTATGAATAATTGGAGATTCACACTGGTCAAGGGTGTAACGTTTTTCTTTCTTTTGGCATCCATAAATCTGAATGCGCAACCTGATATTGCCAAGTTGCTAACTGTCGGAGAACCGATCAGGCAAGTGATCGGTTTGGATAAATATGACATTCTAGCGGTAACAACCATGTCGACCTTGATTATTTCGACAGATGGGGAGGAAGTTAGCTTTACTTCGCTGGCATATGAATTTTCAGGAGCAACGTATCAAACAGACGCATCCCTGATCACGGAAATGGCGATTACCAGGTGGGGTAGGATCTTGGCGGCCACTTCAGATGGTCATTTGTTGATGTTTGAGGATGGGATTCTCGTTGCGGGGCTTCCACTAATCGTTAGAGACCTCTATTCCGCTGGGGTCGGAGGCCTTGGAGCTATCAGCACCTACGGGATCGTGTTAATTGGTCCGGATTTCTATCCGGTTGTTTTTGATGATGGACCTGGCGATTATGATAAAGTAGGTATTTTATTCTATAATTATGATAATGATCTTGTATCCTTGTTTTCTGATCAGGATCCTGGGTTGTTGGCCGTGTCAGAAGGTTATAATGTTTTTGTCAATCCGGATAATCCCTCACTGCTTATCAGCTATTTGAGTGGACATGAGATGGTCCTTCACGATCAGTTTAATTCAGTGATTCCCTGCTCATCTGTGATTGACGTGGTTTGTCCAAATAGCTTTCTCGTCAACCCTTGGGATAGTATAGGTGTATACCGGCAGATCTATTTGTTGTGTGATGATGGTGAGGTTTCCTATGTGACGATTCATGAGAAAGACTATGAAGAGGAGTGGACAGAATCTGATTGGGATGTAGTGAACCTTCCTTTTCCGGACAAGGTACTCAGTGTGCATGCATCGAAACCTACGTTAACGACGGGGGCATTTGATCGATTTACAATTTATGGCCGAACCAGTGGAGAGGAGAATGGAATTGTTGTGATCAATCCTTATTTGAAAACGGTATGTCATGTTGATCTGCCGGGATCCGAGGTGATATCAGACCTTTATGTTGATCTGGGGTATATACTCTATGCCAGTGTTGGGAAGGATGTTTACAGGGTGAACGTTAAAGATGTACCCTGTGAAGGCATCACTTCAATTGTGGATGTTTCACAGATGAACGAAAATGGACTGAACATTTTGGGGAACCCTGCAATGGATTGGGTAGATTTGCGTGTGGATCCAAAGCTGTTCAGGGGAACATTATCAGCCAGGGTTCTTAATCAGTTGGGCCAGGAAGTCCCTGTGTCCTATACAGTTTCGGACATGGGTATTCAATTGGGTATTTCCGGATTATCTTCCGGTGCGTATATGGTGCAGGTATGGGATTCCTATGGCAGGGTATCCACTGAACTGTTTTTGAAAGCGGATGATTAGACCATTGAAGTGTTCAATTCGAGTTGTAATAGTGGAATTGGATTACACTTTGGAATAATCAATGGTTAAGATTTAAGTGGTGATTAGCAGACTAATTTATTTATAACCCTAAACTATTTACTTATGAGTCAGATGAAGTTTTTACTTGTGGTACTTGTTTTTGCAGGCTTTAGTCAAATGGGCCAGGCCCAGACAATTGAGAAGGGTGTCCTTTCACCTGGGTTGTTCTTTACCTCAGCAGCAGGAGGATTGGAAAACTCACCGTCTATCGGAATATCTTTTTCCTATTATGTGGCCAATAATCTTGGAATAGGATTGAATGCCTTTAATTTTGTGTTTGGTGAGGATTATTCCTCTTCTACCTTTGGTCCCTATGCCCGTTACTATTTTGGATCAGGATCCTTTTATGGGCAGGCCGGTATTACCTTTTCATCAGTCAAGGTTGGCGATGAAAGTGATTCAGCTACCGGGTTGAATTTAGGCGCAGGTTATTCATTTTTTATTACGGATGATATTGCCATTGAGCCTTCTTTGGCTCTGAATCGTGCGAATGAAACGACAGTCATTTCCATGGCAATAGGAGCTTCATTTTTGTTCTGACCATCCGTTGATCCCTCTGAGATCAAAGATCTTGGACGGAGTCTCATGCGAATTGTTAAGGTTAAAGTATGCCGGTTAAAGAAATTTAGCCGGCATTTTCATTACGGTTGCAATTGAAAATTTCATCCGGACAAACCCGATTTGTACGCTGATCAACTTGATGTATTTTTGCTGTTCAAATGGATGTACTGGTGAAGCCTGGTTGTCGCATTGAGTTAAAGCTTGAAGACAACATAATGATCTATCTGACGTATATACCTTTGCCAAGGTATCTTATATGCGACCATTTCTCATAGGATGATATGAAGAACATAGTTAGACTATTGATTATCAGCTCATTAATTGCTTTCAACAGTGTTTCAGCCTCCGCCCAACGGGGCTACGAAGTCGGGGGCTTCCTCGGTGCTGGCTGGTACTTCGGCGATCTCAACCCGGATTTTCGACTCGGCCATCCCGGCCCGGCAGTCGGACTGATCGGACGTCACAATTTCAACGAGCGGATCGGAGTAGCCCTGACAGGCAATTACACCTTTGTACAGGGCAATGATGCCTGGTCGGAGAATCCTTTCCAGCGGGCCAGGAATCTCAGCTTCCGGTCCAACATCTTTGATATTGGCGGACGGTTCGAGTTCAACTTCATGCGCTATAAGCATGGCAGCGAAGACTACTGGTTTACGCCCTATGTCTTCGGGGGCCTTTCCGTTTTCGTCTTCAACCCCAAGGCGGAATTGGACGGCGAATGGTATGCCCTGCGTGAACTGGGCACGGAAGGACAGTTTACCGGTGAAGAATATTATACCCTGCAGCCCGCGATCAACTACGGCATGGGTTTGAAATTCGATATCAACTATGAGTGGTCGATCAATATCGAGATCGATGCCCGTAGACTGTGGACAGACTACCTGGACGATGTCTCAACCGTCTATGCCGACAAACTGGAACTGGAGGCCTTGCGCGGACCGATCGCCGTGGCCCTGTCCGACCGCTCTATTCCGGATTCCAACTTCCCTCAGATCGGGGAGGCCGGCCGCCAGCGAGGCGACAGCCAGAGCACCGACATCTACGGCATGGTCAAGATCGGCCTGATGTACTACTTCGGCGAGATCCGGTGCCCGGAGATTCTGTATTGATTGTACTTAGCTGATTGAAAGGATTGCGATTAGAAGGAATGGGTATGGATAGTCAATAGAATCCCTCTACTCGAAGAATAAGTTCTTAGAGAACCCCTCGGAGCTAATCGTCGCCAAACCAGGGCCTCCCAGGCACATCATGACCCGTACATTTAAGGGTGGGTTAGCCTATATAGATGTGCCAATAATTATCTGGAGAATGCCGCATTGTTTTGCCGATATGGGGAGTGAGTCTTCCCAACAAGGAAGATAAATGAACGGATGGTTCGAAATATGGCTTTCAACGGCAAAACTGGAGCGGCCGGGTCATGATGTTCACTACCCTCAATCCTTGGACGAGGAAAAGGGATGCTTAAAAGTGAAAAATAGGCCCATTTTGGCGACAGCGGTTTTTGCCTACCTGCTCGCCGGCAGGCGTGCTTTTTGCCAAGACAAAAAGTAGCCCCGAGTACTCGGGGCGGCGGCTTGAGCCGGACCAGAAATGAAATCCTTCAGATTAAGCATCCTCGATTAGCCATTGTTTGGAAAACTGCAAACTTGAAAAGGGAACCCTCCTGAATCTATTCATAAAGGTCTGATTACGTTAACCACTGGCCTTTCTGGTGATTCTGCTCACATAGACGGGCACCTTTCTCAATTAGGGCATAACTTTGAGGGTTTGACACCGTCCAAATCCTCCTGTGTATGATCACCTGGTTCCTTCTTTTCCTTTCCTTCATGTTCCCTAATCACGATCCGGATGAACGGATCGCTGCGAGCCTGCTGTCCAGTGGGGCGGAGGGGCAGTCGCTTTCCTTCGTGATCATCCTCAAGGACCAGGCCGACCTGCAAGGGGTCCGGTCCATTCATGGCAAGGAGGCCAAGGCGCAGAAGGTGTTTTCCCTGTTGCAGGAGAAGGCTCAGGCGACCCAGGGCCCGGTCATCCGGTTCCTGGAGCAGGAAGGGGCAATGGCTCAGTCCTTCTATCTGGTGAACGCCATCCGATCTTATGGTGATCTCGACCTCATGCGACGATTGGCTTCACTTCCCCAGGTGGCTTATCTGGCGGCTGATTCACCAGTCCAGGTATCTGAGGTGGTAGAAGACAATGGTCCGGTGCTTCGCGAGTTCCAAAGCGTGACCTGGGGTATTGCCCGGATCCAGGCCGACAGCGTCTGGGCCATGGGTTATACCGGACAGGGGGTGGTCATCGGCGGGCAGGATACGGGCTATGAATGGGACAATCCCTATCTGATCCACACCTATCGTGGCTGGCAGAATGGTGCGGCCGACCACAATTACAACTGGCATGATGCCATCCATGAGCTCAATCCCCAGAACGGGGATACCACCAGCAACCCGTTGAACAATCCCTGTGGATTGGATGTGGATGCTCCCTGTGATGATCACAACCACGGGACACACACCATGGGCACCATGGCCGGCATCGACAGTTCGAATCAGATCGGGGTCGCGCCGGGCGCCACCTGGATCGGTTGCCGGAATATGGAACGGGGTTGGGGAACGCCCTCCACCTATATCGAGTGCTTTGAATGGTTTCTGGCGCCGACCGATCTGGACGGATTGAATCCGGATCCTGCCATGGCGCCTCACGTGATCAATAATTCCTGGTCGTGCCCGGAAGTGGAAGGTTGCGACCCGTCCAATTTCGCCCTGATGGAGATGGCGGTCAACAACCTGCGTGCCGCTGGCACGGTGGTCGTTGTCTCCGCCGGGAACAGTGGCTCCGGTTGTGGATCAGTGAGTACCCCATCGGCCATTTTTGAAAGCAGTTTCACGGTTGGTGCCAGTAATCAGGTGGATACCATCGCCGGCTTCAGTTCACGGGGACCCGTCACTGTCGATGGATCGCTGCGCATGAAACCCAACGTTGTAGCTCCCGGCGTGGGTGTTCGGTCCTGCATTCGCGGGGGTGGATTTGCCAGCTGGGCCGGTACCAGCATGGCCGGGCCCCATGTGGCCGGATCCGTCGCCCTGATCCTCTCCGCCCGGCCTGACCTGGCGGGTGAGGTGGATGCCATCGAGGATCTGTTGGAATCGACAGCCAGGGTGTTATTATCGCCCGATACCTGTAGTGGCTTCCCCGGAACCATGGTACCCAACCAGGCTTACGGCTGGGGGCGGATCAACGTATTCGAGGCGGTGAAAAAAGCCCTGGAGAACAGCAGCGTGGATGAACCGGATGGACTTGGCAAGCCACAGATCTGGCCCAATCCTTTTCAGAATGATCTGCATATCCGGTGGGCCGACCAGGAAGGTCCGGCGAATTTGATCCTCTACGATGCGATCGGACAGCCAGTCTGGAGGCAGGAAGTCTGGAGTGTACCACAATCCCAGATCACCCTGTCCCCCACGCACCTCCCGTCCGGGTTTTACACCCTGGTGATCCGGGTCGGGGACCGTTCCTATCCGTGCACCGTTTTACATTCTGCCCATTAATTGTCGAAAAGCCGTTTTATGCGCCTGATCAACCTGGTCAACAACAACGAACTCAAGCGCCGCCTGGAAGAGGATCCGACTCCGCGGATCACCCTGTCCTTCTATCGGTATGCCCATATCCTGAACCCGGGTTTTTTTCGCGATCATCTCTACTGGCGACTGAGCCAGTGCGGGGTGTACGGCCGCATCTATGTCGCCGCAGAAGGCATCAATGGCCAGATCTCCGTTCCCGAACCGGAGCACGAGCATTTCAAACAGGCGATGGAAGAGATCGATTTTCTCAAGGGTATACGACTCAACTATGCCATTGAGGACAATGGGAAGTCTTTTTATAAGCTGATCATCAAGGTGCGCAAGAAGATCGTGGCGGACGGGTTGAACGATGACACGTTCGATGTGACCAAACGAGGCGGCCATTTGTCGGCCGAGGAATTCAATCGCCTGGCCGAAAACCCGGAGACCATCATCGTGGACATGCGCAATCACTACGAAAGTGAGGTCGGTCACTTCCAGGGGGCCATCCTGCCGGAAGCCACCACCTTTCGGGAGGCATTGCCCATGGTGAGGGATATGCTGGCAGACAAGCGTGACAAACCGGTGGTCATGTATTGTACCGGAGGGATTCGTTGCGAAAAGGCCAGTGCCTGGATGAAGCATAATGGTTTCCAGGAGGTGTATCAGCTGGACGGCGGGATCATCGAGTATGCCCGGCAGGTGGAACAGGCCGGCCTGGAAAATAAGTTCCTGGGGAAGAACTTCGTGTTCGATGAGCGCCTGGGCGAGCGGATTTCCGGTGAGATCATTGCCCATTGCCATCAATGTGGGGCACCGGCGGATACCCATGTCAATTGTGCCAACGATGCCTGTCATCTGTTGTTCATCCAGTGTGATGCCTGTGCGGAGAAATATCAGCACACCTGCTCGGAGAAATGCCAGGAGTTCAACACTTTACCGGAGGAGGAGCGGATCCGGTTGCGCAAGACAGAGAACTTCAACGGGTCATCCTTTGGCAAGGGCCGATACCGGGCCCACAAGCCGGTCCACAGCTTGCATTGACCCCTTCGTCTAAGATCTGCAGGGATTCATCTATGCAGCTCGCAACTACCGGATAGACGAGTTAGCTTTGAGGAGTATGGCACCATTATCCGAGACCATTCGACAGGCATTCCGATCCATCAAGGGCAACTGGCTTCGCGCCATGCTCACCCTGTCGATCATCGCTTTCGGGATCATGGCCCTGGTGGGCATCCTGACCGCCATTGACAGCATCATCACCTCGTTGAGTGACAACTTTTCCTCCCTGGGCGCCAATTCCTTTTCGATCACGCCCAAGGGGAATGAGCTGGGCGGTCAGCGACATGGCCGTCGTCTCAAGCAGGGCGAGGTGATCACCTTTGATCAGGCCATGACCTTCAAGGATCGGTTCGACTTTCCTGCCAGGGTCAGCGTATCCTACACCGGTACCGGTAATGCAGAGGCTCGGTACGCAGACAAGAAGACCAATCCGACCATCAGCCTGACCGGTGTGGATGCCGAATACCTTTACGTCAATGGTTACGATCTGGAAATAGGGCGCAATTTTGTTCCCACGGAGATCGAATCCAACCTGCAGCGGGCGATCATCGGCATGGATATCGTCAAATTGCTCTTCGATGACCAGCCCGAAAAGGCCCTGGACCAGTCCATCTACGTCAGCAACCGAAAGTACAAGGTGATCGGCATCCTCCAATCCAAGGGATCGAGTATGAGCCAGGCCGGTGATCGCATCATTCTCGTCCCGATCTCCACTGTAAAGGAAGCCTACGGAACGCAGAATACCAATTACAATATTGCGGTAGCGGTCAACCAGTCGGCCGATCTGGACGAAGCTACCGATGCGGCAATCGGCACCTTCCGGGCTGTGCGGGGCCTGAAGCTGAATGAGGAGAACGACTTTGAGATCTTCAAGAGCGATGGCCTGGTGTCCATCCTCAAGGAGAATACCGTCCAGATCCGCCTGGCAGCCGTTGGGATCGGGATTATTACCCTGTTGGGCGCAGCCATCGGCCTGATGAACATCATGCTGGTGTCCGTCGCGGAGCGTACCCGGGAGATCGGAGTGATCAAGGCTCTGGGTGCCAAGAATCGGGATATCATGATCCAGTTCCTCGTCGAGGCCGTCCTGATCTGCCAGCTGGGTGGTATCCTGGGCGTCATCCTGGGGATCTTTGCCGGCAATGCAGTATCCCTCTTGATCGGCAGTAAATTTATCATCCCCTGGGCGTGGATGTTCCTGGGGATCATCACCACCACGGTAGTGGGCCTCGTTGCCGGCATCTATCCGGCAGCCAAGGCCAGCCGTCTGGATCCGATCGAGTCCTTGAGGTACGAGTAGACCGACCTGGAAGGAGGAACAGGAAAACCGGCATTCGGTGCTCGGTTCTCGGCATTCGGTCCTCTGTCGTGTTCAAGATGCTGTCTTTCCAAGGGATCACCTTTATCAGAAAAGGACATCGTTCTGAGTTCCGGTCCTTTGACCCTTCGCCATATACCCTATACCAGCTCATGTAGCACTGGCCTCCAACGGACCTAGCGAACAGTGCGCAGCCGTGATAACCTCACCCCAACCCTCTCCTTAAAAAGGAGAGGGAGCTCGATACACTTTGGAGCTTACAAAGTTGAACCAGCCGCCAACACAATCAAACGGACAACGTACATCAGATATCCACTCTCTTGTCCCTCCACCGTTTACCCTATACCAGCTCCCAGCCCACCTTGAGGAATGCCCCAGGACTTAATGATGAGCAGCGAGCAGCAAACACCCATTGGGCGTACCAATAGGTTTGGACAAGGAACTTTAAACGGCTAATTTGCAGTTTAACTGCAGAAGGAATTTGAAATGATCACAAAAGAAGAATTGAAAGCGCAAATTGACCAACTTCCAGAAGAAGCGGTGCAGGGCGTCTATCAATCGTTACGGTCGAAGTTGCTAATTAAAGGTAAAAGCGGCAATGTAACGGGGTCACGAATGGTTAGTAGAAAAAATAGGAATTCAGTGATCAAGAGGTTCATTGCATGGCTGATCAGTAAATTTTCGAAGCATCAAGAGAAGAACCTGATACTTCGCGATTTCCATGGTCGTTTTGATCATGAAGATATTCGTCCGAAGGCTTATGAATAGTCTTCTTTTGGACACGAATGTGTTGATCTATATTAAAGACAGGAGTTCTATTTTTCATTCCTGGGCTCAAGAGATTCTGCGAGGTGAATATGCTTACTATACCACAAGAAAGAACCTGGCTGAATACTATGCAGTGACCACAAAAGGGGCTGAACCTGCTTTATCTCCGGAGGAGGCTCTGGCTGATTTGAAAGATTATTTCCAATATTGTCAGATTCTGTTTCCTGATCAGACGAGTCATGAGGAGTTGGTTGTGCTGATTGCCAAGGACAAACCCACAGGTCTGAAGGTGCACGATTATGAGATCGCAGCCATCGCCATTGCAAATGGTATTCGAACTATAGCTACCAACAATCCTGATGATTTTAAACGGATTGACGGACTTCAGATCATCAGCCCTGGCTAGATGGATTGCCCCTGATATTATCAGGCTATTGGAAGGCGTAAATTTTTTTATAGTCAAAAACCCTCTCCCCCATCGCAACTTGTTGAGGGCTCGGGGGCGAGCAGTGAACGGCGAGCAGTTACCTGGACACCTCTACTCTGACACCCCCCGCAGAGAATCGCACACCAGAGGGGGATGACCGACCAAGAGATACCAGCTAGTGGTGCGTCTCCTGTTCTGGCTGCTGGTTTGATTTCGCCCTTTCAGGGCTCCTGGTGTTTCCGAATTGAAAGAACAATGTTCATTAAGGTGTCTCACCGTCTTGTCGTGTAGAACAGAAAAGGACATCGCTCTGCGTTCCGGTCCTTTGACCCTTCGCCAATGACCCTATACCAACTCATGTGGTGCCAGCCCCCAACGGACCTTGCTGGTATTGCGCAGCCGTGATTACCTCCCTCCTCCGCTAAAGCTTCGGCGGGCAGGCATCCCCAACCCCCGGACGTGATTAGGTCAGTCTGGGCAGGCTTCTCCTTTATAAGGAGAGGGAGCTTGACACACGTTGAAGCTTGGAAAGCGGTCCCAGCCGCCCACGCAATCAAACGGACAACCGACAACGGACAACAGATATCCACTCCCTTTACCCTTCGCCATATACCGGCTCATGCTACGACAGCCACCGGTGAAGATCGTTCCGAGGGATCATCTGACTGAAGGTGATGGACATCCAGTGCTTCCAGTGAGGCAAGATGCTCCTCCAGCCTGATCCGGCTCAGTATGGCGATACTGATCAGGAGGAACAGGGCAAAGACAAAAAGGATCTGTGAATAGGTGAACTGACTCTTCAGGGGCCCAAGGAGGGCCGCTCCAGTAGAAATACCCAAATTGGCGATGGCCATGTACAAGGCGAACTGCGTGGCTGCCACAGGTAGCCAGCAAATGGCCATGGCCGTGGCAAAGAGGATGATCAGGAAAAGTGTCCGAAGCAAATAGGTCATCAGGACATAGCTCTGGATGGTGAGCTCATGACTCCATAATGAGGAGGCCATCCCCATGGCTATGGCTGCACAGATCAGCAGGATCATCAGATAGGTCAGACTGGTTTTGCGTCCAAACCATTGGACGAGGTATTTACCGGAAAATATCCCGACAATGCCGGCGACCAGGCCCGAAACTGCAGCCAGGTTTGAAAACGCCTGGTCGGTCCACCCCAATTTCTGGACACTGATCATGGGCATGACCGCATCGAACAGACCATAGGTGATGCCATGGAGAAACGATACCAGGGCCAGGAGAACACTGGCCGGCAAAAAGATCACTTTGACCAGACTGCCAATGATCTCCTTCCAACTGTCCAGCTTCATGTCCAGGGAAGTTGCAGATGCCTCTCCTGCAGACCAGGGGAAAATCCGTTCACCAGGTCGCTCCCGCAGGAGGAGGGGCATTATGAAGAAGAGGACACTGGAACCGAATGCTACAAAGCAGGTGACCTCCAGTCCGTATGTCTTCAGGGTCCAGGCAGCACCTCCGGTGGTCAACGCAGATCCGATCACCTTGCCTCCCCACATGAACGAATTGGCCTGGGGCTGTTCGTCAAGAGGGAATATATCAATGGCCATGCCGTCGATGGCTACGTCCAGAAACGCGGTGAAGGAACTGACGACAACCGCAGCGACGGTGAACAGGATAAAATGCTCCAGTGGACGATCAATCAGCCCCATCACCAGATAGCCAACGATGGCACCAAACAGTCCGAACAGGACCCAGGGGCGCCGTCGACCCATGGGAAGGAAACTGTACCGGTCCATGATAGGTCCGGTCAGAATCTTCAGTGACCAGGGCAACAGACTGGCACCAATAAAACCGCCGATCGTGGCTGCAGAAGCTTGCTGTCCGGCCAGGTAGGCGGGAATGGCGACCATCATCAGTCCCATCTGGATGCCCTGGGCAGCGTACAGAGCGGTGACCAGGGCCAGGCGTAGCCATTTGTTCTCGGAAAGGGCAGGAAGAGAAGACAGGAAGATCTGCATGGAAGTGGAAGTTGTTTTCACAGGCTTTTGACCACCACGGAACCCCGTGGTTCGGATCGAATGGTGACGCCTGCCCATTTCCTACGTTGACAATGGGAATGATCCCACCGGATCACCTGCCCCAAAATAGAAAGAGGACCTGATAATCAGGTCCTCTTTCTTTCCAATGGCTTTCGTAGGATTACTTCAGAAAGCTGTACTTCTTTCCATATTCCAGCATCTGGTCGACAAAATTGTCCGGATAGGTCACCTTCACATCGATGATCTCGCCATTGGCATCGGTCTCCGGCACCAGTTCAGGATTGATAAAACCGGCATAGGGCGGGATATTGAACGGCTTCACCCGGTCCAGGACTTCCTGATGGAGGGCCTGGTCCACCTTGACGCCGTAGGTCTCCACCAGGGCCTGGCCGGCCCTGTAGTCGCCTTCCGACTTGATCCGCTGGATCTCCCTCAACAGCTGGCCAAACAGGGTTCGCAGCTTGTCGTAATCGGTGATATTGAAATAGGTCTTCCCATCGCGGGTCACCTTCTCGATGACATTGTCCGGCTGGCCTTTTTCAAAGACCCAGGCGGCGATCAACTGGCGGTTGCGCATATGGGCTTCTTCGACATCCTTGCCCGGCTCCAGGCGACGCAGTTGCTTCATCAGGCCATTGCTGATGAAGCCGTCGTATTCGGCCTTGCCGACCTCCAGGCTGGGCATCAGGCCGAGTTCCACCATCTTGGGGTCCATCATGAAGTAGAGGGCCACGATGTCTGCCCTGGCCTCTTCCAGGGTAGAGGAATAGGTCTTCAGGGTTTCCTTCGGAGTGCCCACTCCGGGATTGAGCTTGCCGCTGGCATGGCCGATCACCTCGTGCAGGGCAGTGGCCAGTTTGTCGCCAAGGGCGCCAAATTCTTTTACGCGGGCTACTTCTTCCTCATCATGGGCAAACTCAGCCAGGATCGACCCGCCGCTGGCCTGGTCATAGGCCTCGATGATGTTGCCCAGGCTGACCGACTTTGATCCATATTGTTCCCGGATCCAGTTGGCATTGGGCAGGTTGACACCAATGGGTGTGGAGGGTGAGGCATCACCGGACTCACCGGCAACATTGACCACATTGTAGGTGATCCCCACCACATTGGCTTTCTTGTGCTCGTCCATGATGGTGCTGTTGTCCTCGAACCACTGGGCATTGTCCGACAAGACCTTCATGCGGGCGGATGCCTCGAAATCCTTGATCTGGACGATACTTTCATACGATCCCCGATATCCCAGGGGATCATTGTACACTTCCACAAACCCCTGGATATAGTCGATATCGCCCTCCGTAGCCTGAGCCCAGGCAATGTTGTAGTCGTCCCAGGTCTTCAGATCACCGATCTGGTAATACTGGATAAGCAATTCCAGGGCTTTTCGCTGGGGCTCGTTCTCGGCAACGCCGGCGGCCAGGGTCAGCCATTTGATCACCTCTGCGATGGCAGGGCCATAAAGTCCGTCCAATTTATAGACATCCTCCTTCAATTGGCCGTTCTCATCCCGGACGATCCGTGAATTAAGGCCCCAGGAAACCGGTGTCTTGTCGCCTTTCACGATCTTCTTCGCATAAAAGGCCTCCACTTCGGCCTGGGTGATTCCGGGTGCATAGAAGTTCACCGCCGACATGGCCACCACATCCCCGGACGCATCCGAACTGACCTTTTTCCTGTCATGTTCGGGGTCGAACATGGCCGTGAGCGCATCTTCTGAAAGTGTGGCACCGGTTTGTCTCAGCAGGTTCTCGAAATAGGTCCGCGAAAAGCCGGGCAGGAACTTGTCGTTGGCATAGTGGTGATGGATCCCGTTGGAAAACCATACGCGCTTGGCATAGCTCATGAATGGCTGCCACTCGGCACCGGTGCGATCGCCTTTGTCAGAAGATACGATGGTTTCCAATGCCCTGCGGATCTCCAGGTTGTGTCGGTAGTTCTGGTCCCAGATGATATCCCGGCCCGAGAGGCCTGCCTGGGTCAGGTAGTACACCAGCTTTTTCTGGTCGAGTGTGAGCTGGTCCCACCCCGGGACCTGATAGCGCAGGATGCGCAGGTCGGCCACGGTGTCCGCCACCCAGTTGAATTCATCGGTCTGTGTGGTCGTTTCAGTGTCTGTCGCCGGTTGCTGGCATTGGTACATGCCGATGGACGACAGGAGGAGAAGGAAGAGGAAAAGTGGTTGTTTCATGGAGATGAATGTCATTGAATGAAGGCTCGAAGATAGGCAGATTCAAAAAAGACCTGCATCGGCATGGAGGAGGGACGCGCTTATCCATTGTGTGCGCATGCTGGCCGGATCCATGCAAAAGGTCGGGCATCGGGTGGTCTTTACTGCTTTCATTTTTCTTAACATCTCCGTTGGGACACTTAACGATGTGATAAGAACGGGGAGAAGCCGATCTTCGTCTTCCAAGAAAGTACTGGTCATGAAAGCACGCTACACCATTCTGTTCCTCCTGGCCCTGATCCTCGGGGCTTGTTCGTCGCCGCAGAAGCTCTATGAGAAAGGCCGTTACGGCAAGGCCGTGGATGAAGCCCTCGAGCTGGTGAGAAAGGGCAAGGCTGATGATCGTGACCTTCGCGCACTGGAGTCCGCCTTCAACCTGGCCAATGCCAAGGATATTCAGCAACTGGAAAAGTTGCTCAATGATCCCTCGCCCGACCGTTGGGAACCCATCCTGGGTGTGGCAGAAAGGATCCAGCAGCGTCAGGATGTGGTGCAGCCTTACCTACCGTTCACGTTGCCTCAGAGCGGAAAGCAGGTTTCGCTGAAGCTGTATCCGCTGCGCGATATGATCCCCCAGGCCCGCCTCAAGGCAGCTGATCGACGGGATGAACTGGGTATGATCGCCCTGGAGCGTGCGGAGCGCGGGGACAAGGGTGCGGCCCGCGAAGCATTCGATCATTTCGGGAAAAGCCTGTCGTACCGTCCAGGCATCCAGGAGACCATCAACCTGCGTGATCGCGCCGAAAACCTGAGCTACAGCTATATGCAGCTCACCGTCGACAACCAGGCCAGGGCCTTCTTGCCCGGTGGGTATCGCCTCCGGATCGAAGAAACCTTTATGGATGCGGTGGACCATCGTTGGTTGCGTGTTGTACCCGAGGACGATCCGTGCAGGGATTGCGACCTGGAGACCCGGATCATCCTGGCCGATGTGGATGTCAGTCCTGACGGCGTGGACGAGCGCAAGCGCATCGAACGGAAGACGGTTGAGGACGGCTTTCAGTACGTGCTCGACCAGCGAGGGAATGTCATGAAGGATACCAATGGCAATGATATCAAGGTGCCTGTCTACAAGGAAGTTTGGGCGGAAGTATACGATACCCGGCAATTCAAGGCAGCTCGTCTGGAAGGCTGGATGGAGATCTACGACCTGCGCAGCCGGCGGGTGCTCAAGCGGATCCCCCTGGCCGCCGAGACCCAGTTTCGCGCTGAAAGCGTCTGGTTCAAGGGCGACAAGCGGGCCCTGACCCCGGAGACACTCAAGACCTTGCGCAACCAACCGGTGCCTTTCCCTACCGAGCAGGCCATCCTCTCCGATGCGGCTGACCTCTTCCGTCAGGAGATCGGCCGTGAGGCCAGGAACGAACGGCGACTGTTCATCTTGTAAGTCGCAGAATGAAGCGTTAGGTGCCCCTGATTGACAACTGGTCAGTCAGGGGTTTTTCATATTCATCAGGTTGCCATGATTCCCACGAATGAAGAGATGAACTTGATTTGAAATCTCCGTACATTCAACAGATTATTCAGGTTGGTATCCTGCCATGACAAACTCGAGGGCGTTTCTTTTGTCGGTGATCATCTTTTTGTTGGGCGTACCCCTCTACGCTCAGTTGGATACCATTCACAGGATTCCGCCATGCCATTCTCGGTCGGACAGGGGGCAGCAATACCTGTATCTGACCACTCCGGAGCCCATGCCTTTCCAGGTCAGCCTGACCACCGGGACGGGCAGTGCCTTTACTGACGGAAATGGCAACGTGATCTCCACGATCACCCTGTCCAATGCCATGCCTCAGCGGATCTACCTGGGCAATGGCGATGCGTTTCCCAATGACAACCTGGTGACCCTGACCCGCATGGACCAATTGCATACGCCTTTGAATGACAAGGGTATCGTCCTGTCGGCATCCAGTCCTTTCTATGCGAACCTGCGGGTCAGAACCTCCCAACAGGCCGGCTCACTGACGGCCAAGGGGAATGCCGCCCTGGGCCAGTCTTTCCGGGTTGGCCATGTCTTCAATGCCGTGGTCACGGGCTTCAATACCACCAGTCGGTCCAATTTTTTCAGCCTCATGGCCACGGCTGATAATACGCAGATCACGGTTTCAGGTTTTGAGCCGGGCATCGGACTGGAGACGAGCGCCGGATTGGTCTACCCGGTCGGTTCGTATTCGGTTACCCTCCAGAAGGGGCAGTGCTACGTAGCCAGCGTTTATGTCGATCAGACCAAACCCAAGGTGAATGAAAATGGCCTGATCGGCACCCTCGTCGAATCGGATCAACCCATCGTGATGAATTGCGGGACCTGGCTGGGGTCGCCATTTACCTATGACCTCAAGGATATCGGGATCGATCAGATCGTTCCGGTCGATCGGGTCGGAACCGAGTATGTTACGATCCGGGGAGATGGCCATCCCGACCTGGAAACCCCCATCGTCGTCGCCACGGAGGATAAGACAGATGTCTATCTGAATGGATCGCCCATCCCGCTGGCAACCCTGGATGCCGGCGATTTCGTTCGCATCCCCTCATCCAATTATACGGTCGATGAGAACCTGTACATCCTGGCCACCAGGCCGGTCTATACCTACCAAATGCTGGGTGGTGCCAACTTCGAGCCGACCGGTGGACTCAATTTCGTGCCACCGTTACGCTGTTCCGACAAATCCAGCATCAACTTTATTCCGGAGGTGGATAAGATCGGCAATACCTCCTATGAAGGTAAGCTGCTGATCCTGGCCGAAACCGGCAAGGAGGTCAAGCTGAATGGAGCGGTTCTGCCAGCCGCCCTGTTCAATCCCGTGGCAGGCAATCCGGGCTATGTCACGTATAAAGCTCCGGGATTAACCGGCAATGTCCAGGTGGAAAGCAATGGCGCCTTGCAAGTCGGCCTGTTCGGACGAAACAGCTATGCCGGGTGGGCGGGTTATTTCTCCGGATTCGATCAGGTCGTCCGGCCGGAAATTGCCATTACCATCAAATCCAATTGCGGGGATACCCTCCAATTGGCCAACCTGCTGAATGCCGATTCGGTCGTCTGGGTCAAGGATGGCCTTCCCCTGTCCCAGGCCTCGGACACCCTGCTCACCGGTGTACAACCCGGTACCTACTTTGCCATCGCCTATCGCGAGTTTTGTGGCGACTACCTGTGGGACACCTCAGTCCAGGTCATCATTCCCGAACCGTTGAGGTTGGAGGTGACCACCACACCGGTCACCTGCCCGGAGATCGCTGCGGGAAGCCTGACGATCACCACCCTGTCGGGCGGGTTCCTGCCTTATGAGATTTCATTCGATGAAGGGGCCAGTTTCGGGACAACCACGGCCCTGGATTCCCTGGCTGCCGGAAGCTATCCGGTGTGGATCCGGGATTCCCTGGGTTGTGTCTTCAGGGATACCGCAGAAGTGCTCCTGGATCCCCAGGTCCCTGTTCTCGACCTGTTGACCCCACCGCCCCTGACCTGTCTGGATACGACCCAGCTGATCGAGTTGGGCACGACTAGCACTGGTGGGAACTTCACCGGGACCTGGTCAGGGCCGTTCGGACAGGTGGTGGCGGATCTGGACCAGGCCTTCCCAGTCGATCAGGCGGGTACCTATATCCTCCAGATCACCAACAATGACAACGGGTGCGTCCGCTCCGATACCGTCGAGGTGATCGCCGACCAGCAACCTCCGATAGCAGTGCTTCCTCCGGGCGGAGTCCTGACCTGCAAGGATACCCTCATTCAGGTCGATGCCACCCTGCAGTCTTCAGGGACGTTTACTTATGCCTGGAGTACCACCGATGGCCTGCTCACCGGCAATGTTGACAGCTCAGGGATCGGGATCCAGGCACCGGGCCAGTACACCCTGGTGATCACGGACAGCAACAACGGGTGTACGACGGAACTGAATACCCAGATCACTGCTGACCAGGTCTCACCACCTGTCGTCCTGGCGGAGCCAGAGGTCCTCACCTGCATCCTTACCGGTCAATGGATCGGCATGGCCGGCAGCTCGTCTCCCCAATGGGAGCTGCTCTGGACCGGACCTGATCAGATGCCGGTTCCCGGGGGCACTGCCGACAGCTTGTACATCCAGCAGCCGGGGTGGTATGCCCTGGCCGTCACCGATCCCGACAATGGCTGCGTTGCTGTCGATTCGATCCTGGTGACCCAGGATATCATCATGCCCGTCCTGGCCCTGGAGGCTGATCACCCCCTGACCTGCCTGGACACCGTGGCCACCCTCCAGGCTGACCTGGAGGATTGCGCCGGGTGCGATCTGACCTGGTGGGGTCCTCCCGGTAGTTGGTCGCCTGATCCGAATGCCCTGGTCCAGCCAGTGGATGAGCCTGGCTGGTATATCCTCACCGTCATTCACCCGGACAATGGCTGTCAGGCAGTCGACTCGGTAGAGGTCGTTCAGGTCCCGGCACCGGAATCCATGTCCATCGGGTCCATCCTGCCGACCTGTGATGAGCCGTTCGGCCAGTTGAGCTTCGGCGCGGTCACCGGTGGCGTGCCGCCCTACGGCTATTCCTTTGACGGAGGGCAGACCTTTGGTGCCTCGACCGTGCTGTATCCTGCCCCTCCGGGCAACTATACCCTGGTGGTGCGCGACCAGTCCGGATGTACGCTTTCCGTGGATACCTCCATGATCGCTTACGCGCCGTTCACCCTCACCCTGGATGCACAAGTGGGGATCGCCTACGGGGAGAGCTATCCGATCGAGGTGACCACCAGTTTACCCATCGCTGACATCCAGAGCATTCTCTGGGAGCCGGCCGCCAACTTGAGCTGCTCCGACTGCCTGAACCCTGTCGCTTCTCCGTTGGTCAGCACCACCTACCAGATCACGGTGACCGACCGCAATGGTTGTCCGGTGGTGGCGACCATCCGGATCGACGTGGCCCTGGAGGTGGACGTCTATATCCCCAATGCCTTTCATCCCGACCAGAACGGGATCAATGACGGGTTCACGGTGTTTGCCGATCCCGCCAAGGTGACCAATATCCGGGAGCTGCGGATCTTTGACCGATGGGGGAATGCGATCTTCCTCACCCGGGATATTCCGGTCAACCGGACGGATCTGGGCTGGGATGGCACCTACCGCGGTGAACCCATGGATCCGGCAGTGTTTGTCTACCTCGTGGAGGTCGACTTCATCGATGGCAGCCAGGGCAGGTACAAGGGGGATGTCCAGCTGGTTCGTTGAACCATTTTCCGACGAATCCATCCTGCGGGCAATTTGGGAAAGGTTCCGGGGGTTATTTTTGGGATTCAACTTCCCGGTATGCGTTTCTTCCTGGTTTTTTTGCTCCTGTTCGGCTGTGCCAGCCCGAACCACTTCCTCTTGGCCCAGCAACCGATCACCCTGGAGTCCATCTTCCTGTCGTCGGACCTGGTGCCGCGGGATGCGGGTGCCTTCCAGTTTCTGGCCGATGGGCGATCCTACACCCGATTGCGTGGCAATGCCATTCACCAATATGACCTGGCCTCCGGGAAACGGACGGAAGTGCTCTTTGAGGGAGGCGCCGAGGTGCGGATCCAGTCGTACAGCCTGAGTGCGGACGAAACGCGCATCCTGATCGAAACCGATCAGGAGCGGGTCTATCGGTATTCGAGACGATCGACCTTCCTGGTGTATGACCGGGGCAGTCAAACCCTGTATCCGGTGTCGGGGCAAGGGAAACAGATGCACGCGACCCTTTCCCCGGATGGCACCCAGGTGGCCTTTGTCCGGGAGAACAACCTCTTTATCAGCGACTATACCACCGGGATCGAGATCCAGGTGACCCATGACGGCGAGGTCAACCAGGTCATCAACGGTTCGCCGGACTGGGTGTATGAGGAGGAGTTCAAGCTGGTGCGAGCCTTTGAATGGTCGCCGGATGGCACGCGATTGGCCTATTACCGGTTTGATGAATCCCGGGTACCCGAATTCACCATGACCCTCTACAACGACGACCTGTATCCGGAATATGTTTCCTACAAGTACCCCAAGGTGGGCCAGACCCTGTCCACGGTTTCGATCCATGTCTTTGACCTCGCCAGTGGCCGGTCGGTGGAGGTGGACCTGGGCGAGAATCCACCCGTGTACATTCCACGGATGGCCTTCACCCGGGATCCGGACCAGCTGTGCGTCACGTTGCTGAACCGGGAACAGAACCGCCTGGAGTTGCGACTGGCCGATGTCGGTACAGGCACCTCCAGGACCCTCTTCTCCGAGTCGAATGCGGCCTACCTCCGGATCCATGACCATCTTCGTTTTCTTCAGGATGGCCGTCACTTCCTCTGGGCCAGCGAGCAGGACGGCTGGTATCATCTCTACCTCTACGATATGGAGGGCAACCTGGTGCGTCAACTGACCAGCGGTACCTGGGAGGTGACCGATGTGTACGGGGTGGATGAGGAACGACGGGTGGTCTGGTTCCAGGCCGCCGGCCGGTCGCCTCGCGAACGGGAGATCTGCCGGATATCCCTGGATGGTGGTCAGGTGGAAGAGCTGCCGGGCCCGACAGGATTCCAGGAGGGGATCTTCTCGACCACCTTCGACTACCTGATCCGAAAGGCCAGTACCATCAATACGCCGCCCGTGTATGAAGTACTGGATCGGGACGGAAAGGTGCTCCGTGCCATCGAGGACAACCAGGACGTGGTCCAAAAGCAACGGGAGCATGGGGTGCAGCCGGTCAGTTTTTTCGACTTCATGGGGCCGGACGAGACCCGGCTGCATGGCTGGATGATCAAGCCGGCAGCTTTTGACCCGGCGAAGACCTACCCGGTGCTGATGTATGTGTACGGCGGTCCCGGATACCAGGAGGTGACGGATGAATGGATCGGACAGCGCTACTGGTGGTTTCAGATGCTGGCCAGCCAGGGGATGATCATCGCGGCGGTGGATGGCCGGGGAGGAGGGGCACGGGGAGAGGCATTCCGGAAGATCACCTATCGTCAGCTGGGACATTATGAGACCATCGACCAGATCGCGGCGGCTCGGTACCTCGGCAGCCTGTCCTATGTCGACGCGGATCGGATCGCTATTTATGGCGGCAGCTACGGCGGCTATTTGTCCTCTTTGTGCCTGTTCAAGGGGCATGATGTCTTCCGGGCGGGCATCGCGGTGTCCCCGGTGACCAACTGGAAATGGTACGATGCGATCTATACCGAACGGTACATGGGAACCGAGGCAGATAATCCGGAGGGCTACCGGGAGAACTCACCGGTGTATTTTGCCGACCTCCTGGAAGGCGATTACCTGCTGATCCACGGCATGGCGGATGACAATGTCCATTTCCAGAACACCGCGGAAATGACCAAGGCCCTGGTAGCGGCGAACAAGCCGTTTGAGACCTATGTCTATACCAACCAGGCGCACAGTATTTCCGGAGGAAATGCGAGGATCCACCTCTATACCAGGATGACGAATTTTCTCCGGGAGTCCCTCGGTCTGGGTGACGGAAGGGAAGAATGAGGAACGGCCAGGTATGATGGGTGGCGTCAAGGCATACTTTTTGCACTGATTCAGCCATGAATGCCTTGCCAGCCAGGGAGCAACAGATCCATATCCTCCTCGTGGAGGACGATCCGGCGGATGCCCGGCTGATCGAGATCTATCTCGAGGAATCCGGTTTTGGCGATTGGCTGATCGATCGCGCCCAATCCATCCAGGAGGCCCTGGACCAATTGGAGGAACAGGATTATGCCATCGTCCTGCTGGACCTCACCCTTCCGGATGGCACCGGCACGGAGAATATCCGCCGGATCAAGTCCCGGTTCCCGGACCAGAATGTGGTGGTGCTTACCGGATTCGACGAGCGTGTTTTCGGCATGGAGGCTGTGCAACAGGGTGCCCAGGACTTTCTGGTGAAAGGCGATTATGACGAGAACTCCCTGGCCAAGACCCTGCGCTTTTCCATCGAGCGGCAGAATTTCATTCGACGACTGGAAGAGACCCAGAAGATCGCCCGGATCGGCAGCTGGGAATTCCATCCTGATTCGGGGCGGTTGATCCTTTCCGACCAGGTGCTGGCCCTGACCCGGCCCGATGATACCGAGCTCAAGGACGGAATGCCCAGTGTAGAGTTGAATCACCTGCTTCGGCGCATCCATCGGATCGCCCTGTCCGGCAGGGAGGTCAACCTGGATACCCGCATGAAGATCCCCGGGAATGGGGAACGGTATTTCCATGTGCAATGCCGGTTGACCCGGACGCCGATCAACCAGGAGATCGTCCAGGGTATCCTGCAGGATGTGACTGACCGTTACCAGACGGAGGAAATGCGCAAGTCGCGCGACCTGGCCCGCAAATCGACCGAGATCAGGGAGCAGTTCATTGCCAGTATCAGTCACGAGATGCGCACGCCCATGAATGCGATCATGGGGCTGTCCAATGTATTGCTGACCGGCAGTGACCTGGCCGGTGAAAAGAAACAGATGATCCAGGCGATCCGGGATGCGTCCGATATTCTCCTGGGGATCGTCAATGATATCCTGGATTTCTCGGCCATCCAGGCCGGCAAGATCCAGTTCAGGGAAGAGCCTTTTTCTGTGCGCAGTGTCTGCCGCAACCTGGAGCAGATTCTGGCTGCCAAGGTCAGGGACAAGGGGTTGTCCTGGAAGATGATCATCGAGGACCAGGTACCTGACCAGTTGATCGGCGACAAGCTGCGCATGAGCCAGATCCTGTTCAACCTGTTGGGGAATGCCATCAAGTTTACGGATGCCGGCCAGGTGGCCCTGCATGTCGACTGCAGCCAGCGCACCCGGAACAAGGTCAGCCTGACCTTCCGGATCGAGGATACGGGCATCGGCATTCCCGCAGAGGCGCAACAATCCATCTTCGAGGATTTCAACCGGGTGAAGTACCAGAACAAGACCTATGAAGGCACCGGACTCGGGCTGGCCATCACCCGGCAGCTGGTCGAGCTGCAACAGGGACGGATCTATCTGGAAAGCCAGGTGGGAGTCGGGACGACCTTTTTTGTCCATCTCGATTTTGCCGTTGAGCAGACCCTGCCCAACGGCCATGCGGTGATGGAACCGGTCCGTTCCTCGGAAGGCGCGTTCCGGGGAACCATCCTGGTGGTGGAGGACCACAAGATGAACCAGCTGGTCGCCAGGAAGACCCTGGAACGCCAGTGGCCCGAGGTGAAGATCCTCATGGCAGAGAATGGCCAGGTCGGCCTGGAACTGCTGGAACGAAACGATGTCGACCTCGTATTGATGGACCTTCAGATGCCGGTGATGGACGGGTATCAGGCGACGCAGGCCATCCGCAGGCATCCGCTGGCCCGCATCCGGCAGGTGCCGGTCCTGGCCATGACCGCCAATGCCTATGTCAGCCGGGACGACCAACTCCATGAGAAGGGCTTCACGGATTTTGTCCTCAAGCCCTTTGAGCCGGACCAGTTGTTTGCCCGTATTCTTCAGTATGCACCGATCAAAACCATCAGTCTATGACCCATCCTGGCGACCTGTTCGATCTGGCATATCTCCACAGCATGACCGGCGGTGATCCGGACATGCGGGATACGCTCCTGGACCTCCTCCGGGAGGAGTTGCCCCGAGAGCGGAACACTTTGCTGAAAGCGGTCGACGATGAAGATGTACACGCCATCTTCCAGGCCAGCCACTCCCTCAAGTCCACCCTGGCCTATACCGGCAACCGGCAGGCGATGGATATCAACACTCGGTTGGAGTCGGCCACGCGGGAAGGCCGATGGGGTGGGGAAGAGCAGGCCCTGGTAGCGGAGCTCGTCCGGGTGATCGACCAGTTGGTCCAGGCCCTTCCTGCCCTGGTCCAGGGAGTGGAATGACCTGAACCGTCTGCAGATTTGTATTTTCGTGCTGTGGTCCGTGCGGACTGCCAAAACCACGTGCATGAAAAAGATACTGTTGTGTGAGGAGGAGGATGTGATGGTCACCGCCATCGAGTTTCGGTTGCAGAAGATCGGATGCCAGGTCTCCAAGGCCAAGAACGCGAATACGGCCCGGCAGATCCTGGAGTTGGATATGCCCGACCTGGCGATCGTCAGCCTGAACCTGGCCAATGATGGCGGGATGGACCTGGTCAAATGGATCCGTGCGGAAAAGGGACCGAACCTGCCTGTGGTGATCATCTCCGAGCTGGAGCAGGAGCAGGAGGTGATGGATGCCTATGAGGCCGGCGCCAATGATTTCATCACCAAGCCCTTCAAGCCGACCGAGCTGGTGTTGCGGGTGATGCATCTCCTCGACAAATACGACGCCTGATGAAAGGGATCATTCTCGCCGGAGGTATGGGTACGCGCCTGTACCCCCTCACCCTGGCCGTGAGCAAGCAGCTGATGCCGGTGTACGACAAGCCGATGATCTATTACCCCCTGTCGACCTTGATGTCGGCGGGGATCAAGGACATTCTCCTGATCTCCACCCCGGAGGACCTGCCCAATTTCCGAAAGCTCCTGCGGGACGGATCGGAGATCGGGGTGAACTTCTCCTATGTGGAGCAGGTGGTACCGAACGGACTGGCCCAGGCATTCGTTCTGGGAAAGGAATTCATCGGGAGCGATCCCGTATCCCTGATCCTGGGGGACAACATCTTTTACGGCGCGGGTCTGGAGGACAACCTGCGGGAGAGTGTGGACCCGGATGGCGGGGTGGTCTTTGCCTACCAGGTGGCGGATCCGGAGCGGTATGGGGTAGTGTCCTTTGACGAGAATTTCCATGCCCTGTCCATCGAAGAGAAGCCGAAGAACCCGAAATCCAATTATGCGGTTCCCGGCCTGTATTTCTATGACAACGAGGTCGTGACCATCGCCGAGAACCTCCGGCCCAGTGCCCGGGGGGAATACGAGATCACGGATGTCAACAAGATCTACCTGGAGCGCGGCAAGCTGAAGGTCAGCGTGCTCGGCCGGGGTACGGCCTGGCTGGACACGGGCACGCATAAGTCCCTGCAGCAGGCCGGTCAGTTCATCGAGGTCATCGAGGACCGCCAGGGCCTGAAGATCGGCTGTATCGAAGAGGTGGCCTGGCAGATGGGTTTCATCGATGATGCCCAGCTGGAGAACCTCGGTCACAAGTACCTCAAGAGCGGGTACGGGGAGTATTTGCTGAATCTTTTACAGTAAGCTTTTCGCCCCGCCACGGCGGGCAGGCATTCGCTGTTCGCTGAGCACGTCAGTGGCTGTCGCCACTTTGGCAGGTAAAGGGTCAAGGGCGAAGGGTCAAAGGACCTGAAGGAATCACATCGGCCACCTAGGCGTCTTCGCTTCTTCGCGTTTTTCCTCATAACCTCCAAACTCATAACCTCCCTCCTTTCGGCGGACAGGCATAACCTCATAACCGCCTCTCCTCGCTTGTCGCCGAGCACGTCAGTGGCTGTCGCCACTCTGGCTGGTAAAGGGTAAAAGGTAAATGGTCAAGGGCCCTGCAGGAATCAGATCGGCCGCCTTGGCGACTTCGCTTCTTCGCGTTTTTCCTCATAACCTCCAAACTCAAAACCTCCTCTCCTCGCTTGTCGCCGAGCACGTCAGTGGCTGTCGCCACTCTGGCTGGTAAAGGGTATAAGGTAAAGGGCGAAGGGTCCACGCCCATTTGCCATTCGCTATTCGTTTGATATCCTTGCCAGATGAGCGATGACTTTCGAAATAACTCAATAACTCAATAACTCAATAACTCAATAACTCAATAACTCAATAACTCAATAACTCATTATTCCTCCCGGCAGGCAGTTATCACGACTGTCCACCCGACCCCGACTTGCTGAACGCTCCGTGAAGAGGGTTGGGTATTGCCGGAAGTGGATCATGTCACCAGACTGAGCAGCCATTCGCGTTCAGCAAGATATTCCAGGTTGGAGATCTTCTTTCGAAGCCGGCTCTTGTTCTGTTCTGATCTGCCCTTGGCGGAGACCAGGCTGCGCATGATGCGCACCATGTTCATGAACATCTTCCGATGGTAGCCGCCCTTTTTATGTCGCCGCAGGTAGATGTCGAAACTGTCCAGTAGCGAATCCAGGGCCTGGATCTCGTTCCGGTCATAATAGATGCGGACCATCATTCGGCGAACATCAAACTGTTCCAGCGTCTCACTGACCCTGGCATCGCGTAATAAGGTGAGGGCCTCTTCATATTCCTGCTTCCGGAAATAATAGGTGGCCAGATTGTAGGTGTAGATCTGTTCCTGTTCCCGGGGTGGCAGGTAGGGCCGGTATTCTTCCAGGTAGGCTTTTGCCCAGCCCCATTCCTCCAGAGCCAGGGCGATGTTCAATACATTGCGATAGGTGAATTTGGACAGATGCCCGTTTTCAAGGAAGACTCCGGCCTCCAGCCCGGCCTGATAGATGGCAAATGCCTCCCGGATATAGGCTTTGTCGGAGGCATTGATCCTGCGAATACACACATTCAAGGCGAGGATATAGAGGTCCCGCAATTCTTCTTCCGGAAAGAGTCGTGCATGACTGGCGATGCATTCCTTCAACACGAGGAATCGTTCTCGATTGTCGGGTTCGGACAGGGCCTGGTAGCTTGCGTACCAGGTGGATACAGCGGGATTGTCGGCAAAGTGCCCATCCCGGATCAGGCGGATCGTTTCCTTCAGGTAGGGGATGGTACTGTCGGAAGGGAAGAAAGAGGCCTGGGCCAGCTTGGTGCAACCCTGTTGCAAACTGATGATGGCGACCATGATGCCGAAGTCGCCGAACAGCTGGCTGGAATGATCGGAGCGTTCACGGCGCAGCATGCGGTTGTGGTCAAAGACCAGGGCTTCGAGGTCCACGGTTTCCCGAAAGTGGGCGGCACTGCGGTCAGTTGATCTGTCCCGGATGGCTTTGGCATGGGTGATCTCCTTGTCCATCAAGGCATGCATGCCGGCTCGCTTCATGGACTGCAGCAGTTGCATATGCATCAGGCCGTCTTTCTCGCGAATTTCCAGGAAGGCCATGGTCTGCCGGATCAGATCCAGGGTGTAGTTCATCAGATGGCGGAATTTCCCATCGTGATAGGGAGGGTGGCCTGGTCCATAGACCGCCTTCCAGGCTGCTTCCTTTGAGGTCGGTGGAGTGCAGATCATCAGGTCGATCAATCGGCGGACATCTTCCCGTTTGTTGAACAGAGGGGATTGTGCAGCCAGGACCACCTGTTGCCGGGTCGATTTGGACAGTTCTGTCCAGTATTTGGAAAGCAGGCTACCGGTCATCGTTCGACAAGATATTGCATATTCTGTTGATTAGCAAGATAATAGTAGTAATGACAGCAAATATTATGATAACAAGTGATGGAATTTGTCCTTGTTCTGAGGTGGTTTTGTGTCGCATCTTTGGGAAAGATCAATGATTCAAACTCTGTTGACCATGAAATCCCTGTTCCTGACGATCGCATTCGTGCTTGCTTTTCTGCTGTCCGCTCACACGCAATCCTGCCTCCCGGATGGCATCACCTTCACCACCCAGGGCCAGATCGACTCCTTTCCGATCAACTATCCGGGGTGTAAGGTGATTGAGGGGGATGTGTTAGTGAAGTCCTCTTCAATAGTTAGTCTGGATTCTTTGATAGGTGTTACGGGCATTCATGGTAACCTTGAGATACACATTACATCATTAAAAGACTTTGCCGGATTGGACTCATTGATTTTTGTAGATGGGGATTTTGACATTGCCCAGAATGATTCTTTGATTTCAATGCTTGGATTAACATCATTGAAAAGTGTTAGACAATTCATAATAAGATTAAATCAAAGATTGGCAAGTTTGAAGGGGCTGGAGAGTATTGAGCAAATTTTGTACTTGAGTTTGATGGAGAATGAAAGTTTGGTTAGCGTAGAAGAACTGTCAAATGTTACATATCATTTGGGATTATATGTGGCAGATAATTACTCACTAATACAATTGCCCTTAGCTTCAAATAATGCCTATTTGCCACTTGTAGAGATTATGAATAATGCGAAACTGGAAAATTTTTCAGGCTTTGAAACAGTGGATTCGATTTTCATTTTGGATTTACAAGGTAATGGGCATTTGAATTCCACTGGAGGTATAAAGGATCTAGTGCCATTCTCCAGTTTAAGTTGGGCTAGGTCTATAGATATCCAAGGGAATAATTTGTATTCAACAAATGGATTAAATGAATTGGTGTGGCTTAATGACATTTCAATTGCTGAAGATTCAATATCTGCTATAGAAGGGTTTGAAAAGATTGATACAATTCGACAATACATTCAATTGAATTGTCCAAAATTGGAGAATCTGAATGCATTTCCAGTATTAAAGTCAATCCAAAATGGTGTTCTATTATCTGATTTGGATAGAATTGATTCTTTGACATTATTCCCAAGCTTGGAAAGTATTGGTGGTACTATTGGAATAAGTGATTTTGACTCACTTGTTGATATTTCTAAGATGGGGTTATTGAAATTTACTAAACCTGGAGCACTAATAATCACTAACAACAAACAGCTTGAGAAATTGGATGGCCTTGAAATACTGGATACTTTAATAGGTGTTATTTCAATTATGGGAAATGCAAAATTATCAAATATTGATGCTCTTGCCAATGCTGTATATTTTGGTGAATCTGATTTTTCTCAAATTTCAGGGAATCCATTTTTATCTGATTGTTCAATTGCTTCAATTTGCAATTTTTTCATTAATCCTCCAGAAGGTACGAGCTTGAGGATTTTCAATAATTCACCTGGGTGTAATAGTGAATTTGAAGTTGGAGTAAATTGTGGAGCTAAAGTTCTCATATTGAATTCACTTTATTTGGAAGAAAATGACTGTTCGAGCAATGCAATCATGCCTGCTGCAAATGTAAATTTTGTCTTTGAAAACTCGATAAATAGAAAGACTGTAAGTGCCAACAAGAATGGTGTGGTATTTTACCCGGTGTTTACGGAGGATTCAATTCAAATTTGGTATCAATTGAGTGACCTTGATCATTGGATTCCCTGTGAAGATAGCCTGATAGTTGATCCAACTTTATTTGGGGATACTATCCTTCTTGACATGACATTGAGGCCTGTAGAATTTTGTTCAGATATTCATGTTAATCTTTCCCTTCCCCCCTTTTTTCGTGGCTGCCTTGTCCAATCGCCAATTTCATTTTCTGCCCAAAACATCGGTACAATTCCAGCTGAAAACAGTTTGGTATCGATTGTAGCACCATTAAATGTGGTGGATATAATGTCATCCACTCCAGCACCCTCATGGACCAATGGCGATACCCTCTTTTATTCTCTTGGTGATCTGGATGTATTCGAACGATTGGACATTGATTTGATGGTCAAAACCAAATGCGATACCTTTCTTCTTGGTCAAACCCTTTGTGTAGAAGCTTTCGCCACATTCGACAACCCCTGCGATCCCGATCCCCCCATCGGCTCCATTGTTACTATTCACCCGGAATGCATCGGCGATACTCTTGTCGAATTTACCTTGACCAATATCGGTGATGCACCCACCATGAATGACCACGACTATTTCATCATCGAAGATGAGGTCATCCTGAAAATGGCTCCCTTTACCCTCAATCCCATGCAACAGATGACCGTGCAGGCTCAGGCGGATGGATCCACCTTCCGGATGGAGGCCACCAAATTGGACAATGGCACCCTGACTGCAGCAGCCATAGAAGGATGTGGTGGTTTGAATCCCGGATTGATCAACGCGTATTGGGTGGATCAGGGGGAGGCTGCCTATGACAAGGATTGTCGGGAGGTCCGTCTGGCTTATGATCCGAACGAGAAGTCAGCTGTACCGACCGGCGTAGGGCCCGAGCATCTGATGGTGGCCAACCGCCCCATCCAGTATACCATCGACTTCCAGAATACCGGCACAGATACGGCCTACAGGGTGTTGATCCGGGATGTGCTTCCCGCTCAACTGGATGTGACTTCCTTCCGTCCGCTCTTTGCGACCCACGACTATACCTGGCAGATCTATGGAAACGACACACTGGAGTTTCTCTTTCAACCCATCGCCCTGCCGGACAGTGCGGCCAACCAGGAGGGGTCCAGGGGATTTGTCACCTTCACGATCGATCAACTGCCCGACTTGCCCAATGGCACCATCATCGAGAACTCGGCTGACATCGTTTTTGATTTCAATCCGCCCATCTACACGAATACGGTCACCCATACCATCGGCAAGCTGCTGGTCCGGATCACCACCCCGACAGCCGGTGTGGCCACCTGGTCCGTTTGGGGCAATCCTGTGGGTGAAACCGCTCTGTTCAAGGCGCACCGGGACATCGTCGGCACAAATCAGTTCGAGTTGACCGACCTGTCCGGACGGATCATTCGTTCTACCGCGTTCCAGGGCAATGAGTTCGTGTTCCATCGCCAGGGTCTGGCCGGGGGCATGTACTTCTTCACGATCACCGATGAACGGGGAGGCGTTTGCGCTGGCCGGATCGTAGTAGCGGAGTAACGCGAGATATTGCTGTTCGCTTTTCGCCCCGCCACGGCGGGCAGGCATTCGCTGTTCGCCGAGCACGTTAGTGGCTGTCGCCACTTGGGCCGGTAAAGGGTAAATGGCAAAGGGTCAAGGGCCCTCAGGAATCAGATCGGCCACCTTGGTGACTTCGTTTCTTCGCGTTTTTCCTCATAACCTCCAAACTCATAACCTTCTCTCCTCGCCGTTCGATAGAGCACGTTAGTGGCTGTCGCCACTTGGGCCGGTAAAGGGTAAAAGGGAAAGGGTGAAGGGAACCGAAGGAATCAGATCGGCCACCTTGGCGACTTCGTTTCTTCGCGTTTTTCCTCATAACCTCCAAACTCATAACCTTCTCTCCTCGCTGTTCGCTGAGTACGTTAGTGGCTGTCGCCACTTGAGCCGGTAAAGGGTCAAGGGCAAAGGGCGAAGAGGCCGCGCCAATTGCACCTCCGATTACTCGGGGTCGGGGCAATTCGCTTGACATCATTGCCTGACGAACGCTAGCCTTCGAAATATCGAAATATCAAAATATCGAAATAACTCAATAACGCCTTACCACCCCCATGTCCCCCTCAGCCCCCGATCTGTATCGCGGAGGTCACTGTCTATCGGAGGGGGTGGTCCGGCACCTTCCTGATCAAATACGACAGAAGATGCCCAGGCTGCCGGACCGGGGGAGGGCCTTGCCTCCCCGACTTCTCTTGTCAGAATCACGGATGCCCACGGATGAACAGATTCCACGGAAAGGACAAATCTTCCGCTTTCCGCATTCCGCTTTCCGATTTTGACTTCACCCAATACCCGATACCAACATTTAACACACCACCTCTTGACAATGAACATGGTATAACCTATTTTGTAGGCTGTAAGTTTTCTCATCATCCCAAAAACCAAAACCGATGAAACGTTTAACGTTACTTATGCCCGTTCTGTGTGCTCTCTCTCTCTCTCTCTCTCCGCCTGAGCTAAGTGCGCAGTGTCCTGATTATGATTTGTCTTTTAGTGCCCCAATCCAGGTTGGAGGTCTCTATCGAGTTGATGTCAATATTGATTTGACAGGTACAGGACAGTTTTATTTGGTTGGTGCTTCCCTTGTCATAAATGTCACACCTGCAAATGGTCTTGTTGTGGATCAATCCATGACTACTGCTAGTAGCAATCTGCCTCCAACAGTTAATTTTCAATATAATATTAATTCCACAGGTACCTCAATTGTAGCCTATGGGGATGGTTCAAGTCCATTTGTTTTGCTTAATGGATCAATTGTAGCCTTTTCAATTTACTTTTCTGGAGATCCAGGTAACTGTTACTCAGTCAGTTTTGCCCCAAGTGCTCCACAATCCATAAAGGTTATTGATATTCAGACATCAAACTCAACATACTGTAGTCCCGATAATATAGGCGCATTAGTCCAGCAATGCGTTCCAGCCTTAATGATCAGCGGGAAAGTTTACAAAGTGCCCCCAATGGGTCAATGCATCGCAAGTGTGGACTATGGAGTTCCAGAAGTTAAAATAAATATTGACGTTCAAGATCCTCCTCCTGCAACTGCCTATGATCCTTTGACAGCTGTTAATGGATCTTATATGCAGGAAATCAGTTCTTCATTCCTTGGTGAGGATGTTCTAATTAAGCCTGTCTATAACGATTATTTGAAATGCGGATTGACCATTCTGGATGATGATATGATTCGTACCTATATTCTAGGTTCTGGGCCAAATTATTGCATGAATTATAATTGGCAGTTAATTGCGGCAGATTTAAGTGGTGACGGTTCAATTTCAACCTACGACCGATCGATTCTTAATAAAATTTTATTAGGCATCCCTTTGAATATCACAGTGCCTGCCTGGAGATTTGTCAATTCCAGCCAGTATTCTACGGCAAGTCCTGCATGTGGGGCTCCGCCACAATATGATGAATTCAGATTATTATCTAATTTTTCTCAAAGTGCGGTTCTCCAGGAGTTTCTTGCAATAAAAATTGGTGATGTTGATGGATCTTGTACGAATTGCACCGCTGATCCACAATACTTTCTGGTGGACCCGAATTCTGAAAATGCGCTATATCGAGATAACAATACAATTGATATTGGCTATACTGAATCCATTAATAGTTCAGGTCAACGAATAATTCAATTTAAAAATGCTGATGCGTTTCTTCCTGGTTCTATGATGTGGACTTTTCAGATTGATGGAGTTGAGGATGGATATTACGAGTGGCCAATTGACATCAGTAGTAAGATGTTGGTACATGTCAAGAGTGGCCAAATTCGCTGTGTTTTGGAATCTGATGATCAAAACGACTCACCGTTTGGACAAGGCACCACACTTCTTGAGCTGCCGTTGAATACAGATTTTGAATATTTGAAGGTATTGCCTGAGTCCGGGGATTATGTGAATGCCTACGTGCTCTATGGGAGGGAGCGTGCAGTCCAATTTTATCCAAGGGCGTTGGATAATCGAATTCATGTCTTCCCAAATCCTGCAAGCGATCAGATTCGGATTGTTTCAAATGAGCAAGTATTGGCCACTATTACATCTATGTCGGGAGTGAGAATAGGTGAGTATTTCCTTCAAGTAGGAGAGAATATACTTGATGCTTCCATAATGCCTCCTGGCATGTATATTATTCAGGCGGGGGATGTAGTTGAAAAATTGATTATCAAGTAATAATCTTGCACTCTCCGTCGGCACTCATTTTGCTGACGGAGAGTTTTAAAATACCCATGAATGAAACAACTTTTATTACTTTTTTATTTCTGCTTATTGTCTAGTTTCACCTACACACAGGAGGTGTATTTTCATAATTTATTGGCTGGCTTTGTGAAAATGGATCTTGCTACATGCAAGACAGATACAATTTATTCTTTTTTCGGACTAACTTCATTTGATTTGACGAGCTCGCCGAATGGCAATTATTATATTACTGAAGGAAGTAGTGTATTTCAGGTCATTTCATCAGGATTTAGTAAGATTGGTGATCTTCCAGTAAATGGTGATAGTCAGATTTCTGCAATGAGGTGTGATGCCAACAATGTGATTTGGATCCTGGGAAGGGATTTGATATCGTATGATTTAAATACTAATGTTTCTATTAATTATGGATATTTGCCCAATGGACAGGCATGTCAAGGGGGTATGTATATTTGGAAAGATACACTTTATTATTCAGCGCTTGATTCATTTTCAATCTTTAGAATTACAAATAAGTCTCCTGTAGAGGTTGAGAAAGTTGCTGAAATATCTCCACCTGTTAATTTAATTTCTTTTTCCATCTATTTTAACGGCTGCGATCAACCTAAGCTCTATTGTACTGATAATAAATACTTTTATGAATTAAACCCAAACAATTTCTCTCTAACCCCTTTGTGTCCTACTCCTAATGGAGCAGTATTTGGCCTCGCCACTGACTACGAATTTCTCGCCTCCGCCTGCGACCTCCTTATCGACCTCGATGCTGATGACAGTGGAATCGCCCCTCCTCTTGACTGGCGGGATACCATCCATTGCCTCCCCGCTGTGGCAGCCGTTGGAGATACCGATCTGAATGTATACAGTGATTATACACTGGACAGTCTGGTAGTCTGGCTGGAAAATCCTCCTGATGGTCCAGCCGATTATTTAGCCGCTTCAGATACGGATAGTATCGGCGTCGCAGGCTCGGGGTCACATCGACTGACCTTTACCCCCATCCTGGGCAGTCCAACCGATACAGCCTTTGCCGAAGCGCTTTTGGGTGCAGTCTGGCGGAATGACCTGACCAGCCCTACTCCCGGAGTGCGCACCATCCATGTGGTCGCCTATGCCGGAGAAGAACGCAGCGATACCGCCACCGCCTTCCTGTGGCTGGACCCCAAGATGAATGAGGCTGGGCGGGATACTACCGTCAGCTTTTGTGCCGGTGACCAACTCATCGACCTGAATGATTTCCTGGGAACCGATGCCCAACCCGGCGGCACCTGGTCTCCAACCCTGACCCAGGGTGGTTCCAACTACCATCCGATGCTGGACGGCTCGGGTGTATGGCAGTATATCGTCCAGACCTCTCCCGAATGCCCGGCAGATACCGCTAGCATAAGCATTAGTCTTTTAGCTATTCCTTCCCCTGATCTAGGACCTGATCAGACGGCCTGTCAGGGCGATATTGTTACCCTTTCCGTGCCGGCCATCTATACCACCTATACCTGGAATGGCACTGCTGGTGGATCGACCTGGGATGTCAGCACCAGCGGCCAGTTCATTGTAGAAGTCACAAATGCGGATGGCTGTACAGGTTCGGACACGATCCAGGTCAGCTTCACGACTGCAGGAGATACCCTGCTGACCACGGCAGAGATCTGCGCCGGAGCCGGCTATCTCTTTCACGATACGTCCTATCAGGCGACGGGCACCTACACGGTGCCAGGAGCAGGGTTGTGCGACACCGTCCATATCCTGGACCTCACCGTCTTGCCTGATCCGCTCCTCCAGATCACTGGAGATACTCTGCTGTGTGCGGGTGAAGTTGGTAGTCTGATCATTGCTTCATACCCGCAGATCCAGTGGAGTACCGGGGCCACCGGTTCATCCATTCCGGTCAGTGCCACCGGTCCGTATGCCGTCACCGTGACGGCCAATGAAGGTTGTGTCGCCTCCGATACCATATTCGTCACCGTTCTGCCTCCTGTCACGGTGGAATGGGCCATCACCGACCCGACCTGTGCGGGTGAAGGGGATGGCGAGATCCTCCTTACCGCCGTCCAGGGTGGAGCAGGTGGTTACGTACTCCAGCCGGGAGGGGACCTGCTCAGTCCGGGATATACCCTGTCAGATCTTGGAGCCGGGACCTACACCTATACTATTGTCGATGCGGCCGGATGCGCGGCTACTGCTACATGGTTACTCACCGATCCTCCCGCGGTATGGTTGGAAGCCGGTCCGGAACTGATCGTCAACGAAGGAGACCGGAGGGCACGTACCATCCAAACCAATGCCGGAACCTATACCCTGAGTTGGACACCTCCGGAAGGGTTGAATCAGTCCGGACAAGAGACTCTGGAGGCAGAAGGCTTGATCACCGTAGTCTACCAGATCACGCTTACGGATGCCAAAGGCTGTACTGCCACTGATGAGCTGGTTGTCAGGGTCATTTATCCGCTGCAGGTCTTTGTGCCCACAGCCTTCAGTCCGAATGGCGATGGCATCAACGATGTATGGCGGGCTGTCAGTCCATCGGATCAGGACTATCCCATTTCCCGCCTGACGATCTGGGACCGCTGGGGCAATCTGCTCCTGTCCACCCCGGGCATCACCAATGAAACGGGATGGGATGGCACCTTCCGCGGCCAGCCTTGCGACCCTGGGGTGTATGTCTATGACATGGTGCTGATCCTGCCAGATGGCAGTACCCGGCAGATCAGCGGGGAGGTGGAGTTGGTGAAATGATTCTTCGCCATTCGCTTTTCGCCCCGCCACGGCGGGCAGGCTTTCGCTGTTCGCTGAGTACGTCAGTGGCTGCCGCCACTCTGGCTGGTAAAGGGTGAAGGGCGAAGGGTAAAGGGGCCGCGCCATTCGCGAATCGCCCCGAGTACTCGGGGCGATTCGCTTGATATTACTGCCAGATGAGCGCTGACCTTCGAAATATCGAAATAACTCAATAACGCCTTACCGCCCCATGTCCCCCTCAGCCCCCGATCTTCATCGCGGAGGTCACTGTCTATCGGAGGGGGTGGTCCGGCACCTTCCTGATCAAAAACGCAAGAAGATGCCCAGGCTGCCGGACCGGGGGAGGGCCTTGCCTCCTCTCATCACCACCGTACCAGGGTCTTTCTTCCACCGGCTACTGGATTCCTTTCCTCTGTTCGAACCGGCATTTGTTGAACGCGGCTGTAGATGGGATCCCCTGACAGGAAGACACGATACCCCGATCCTCACACCCCCACGATCCCGGCCGCCCAACCCTCAGTCAGATCATATGCCTGCTGCCCCTCCTCGATGTAGAATTGTACCTGGAGCAGGAGCAGATCCTGGCCCGGCCCCTCCGGTGATCGTTCAGGGATCAAGGTAATCTCGGCGGGGAGCTGTCCGCGTCCGAAGAGTTCTGTTTCCGTGTACACCGCATCCCCTTCCAGGGCAGTCGTGTCCATTCGCACCCAGGCACTTCTGAACCGGACATGGGTGGCCGTCGAAGGCCACTTGAGCATGTTCGGCACCGATTCGATGTGGATGGTCCCCGTCTCCAGGTCCACCCTCCGATTGGCGCGCAGGATCTGGTCCAGGGGATAGGTCTTGTTGAGGTCGACCCCGAGGAGGATCTCCTTCCCCTCCGGCATGGTCATGCCCGGACCGACCGATCGATGGCCCCTCCGGGAGGTACGGTCCTTCTTCATCACCTGGTGCAGAGTGCTGATCAACCGGGAGGTCATTCGCGCATCCCCGCAGGACTTGAACTTGTATCCCATCAGGCGTCGCAGCAAGGCCGCCACCTTAGTCACCCGACCAAATTCGGTGGCATTTTCCATGGTCCGCTCGAATTGCGGGCTGTTTTTCACTTTTTCCGGGTCATGGCGATGTGTCCGGCGCACCAGGTACCCTTCCGTACGCGAATGGTAGAAGGTGAGGTCGTCCATCGTACCGGTGACTTTGAAAAGACTGGTCAATCTGGGCATGGTCAACTGGTTTGAAGCGTGATGAAACAGTTGCTGGAGAGCGTATTTCCTCCAGGGTATACCTAATAATAACGCTCAAACGACGTATAAATGATATAAGAACAACATGAAAAAGAAGTATGGATGAAGTAGGTATCAAGTAAGAATCAAGTAGGTATGAAGTATATATGAAGTATATAAACGTACTCTGGGCCACGCTTTGGGTCCTGCTGAACAGGGCCATGGGAGTACCTGGAATGAAGGGCCATTGTAGCCAGGATGTAGGGGATGAATGCCGCTCGCCCCCCCGAGTACTAGGGGTCGGGGCCGCTCGCCTTTCGCAGAGTACGTCAGTGGCTGGTGCCACTCTGGCTAAAGGGTAAAGGGCGAAGGGTCAAGGGCCCTCAGGAATCAGATCAGCCACCTTGGCGTCTTCGCTTCTTTGCTTTTCGCCGTTCGCCCCCCCGAGTACTCGGGGTCGGGGCTTTTCGCAGAGTACGTTAGTGGCTGTCGCCACTCTGGCTGGTAAAGGGTAAAGGGCAAAGGGTCAAAGGACCTGAAGGAATCGCATCGGCCGCCTTGGCGACTTCGCTTCTTCGCGTTTTCCCTCATAACCTCCTCGCCTCGCTTATCGCCGAGTACGTCAGTGGCTGGCGCCACTCTGGCTGGTAAAGGGTAAATGGCAAAGGGCAAAGGGCCCTGAAGGTATCATATGGAGTCCCTTGGCGACTTCGGTACGCCATGAGGCGTGTGTCTATATTAATTAACCATTAAACCCAGTATCATGAAAGGGATACACAGGCCAATTTGCCGTTCAGCCTGAAGCAGCCGGAAGGCATGAGGAGGAAACGAACCATGCTAAGTTTCTGGTCAAGCGATTATGCGAGCCGTAACACAAGTGAACCCGGTAAGGCTTCGTTACGCAACACTGCAGTGGTCAACCTTCCGAAGATGGCGAAACCTGAAACATATTGGGAAGAAACGGTAAAACGCACCAATATGGCTGCACGGAGTAGGACGGGATGGCGCGTATAATGAGGGAGACACATGAACATGGGATCCCCTAACGCCATGTAGTAGACCGCTACATGGGCGAGGGAGTCGGAGATGCCCATAGTACTGCTGATACTGAGGACAACATAACCACAGAGGAGGGAAGGGGCATTACTATTGGAAACGTTTTAGATAACAAAATGACTACCTAAATGGAGAAGCGAAGTATCCTAGAAAAGGTACAAGCGGAGATAGAAATCCTGGAGCAGAAGAAGCGAAAGGATCAAAGTACGCAGGACAGGTGCAGGCTGTTACAACTAAAACTATATCAGAAAGCCAAGCAGGAAAGTAAATTCAAGTTCTACATACTATATGACAAAATCAGCCTAAGCTACATCATGGAGGAGGCCTACCGGCGATGTAAATCGCGAAAAGGATCAAAAACTCCCGGCGTGGATGGGCTGACGTTTAAACAGGTTGAGGATACTGGGCGCGAAGCATTTCTCGAAGCAATTAGAGAAGAGCTACAAGAGCACAGATATAAACCACAGCCAGTCAAACGAGTCATGATAGAGAAGGAGAACGGCGGACATCGACCATTGGGGATACCGACCATTAAAGACAGGATAGTACAACAAGCCTGTAAGATGGTCATTGAACCAATATTCGAGGCTGACTTTAACGAATCATCCTATGGGTTCAGGCCGAAACGATCGGCAAAAGAAGCGATGGCTGAAATTAAGGGTAATCTGAGTAAGGGAAAGCACGTGGTATACGATGCGGATTTAAGCAAATACTTTGACACCATCCCACACGATAAGCTAGTGAAGGCTTTGGAAGAGCGCATAGCCGATCCCCGAATAATTGCACTAGTGAAGCTATGGCTAAAGTCACCAGTAGTAGAGAGTGATGGAAGGTATAGTGGAGGAAAAGGACAATCGAGAGGGACGCCCCAGGGCGGCGTGATATCTCCACTGTTAGCGAATATATACATGAACCTTCTAGACAGAATTGTCAACAAGATGAATGGCTATTTCGCGAACCTGGGGATACGGATGATCAGGTATGCGGATGACTTCATATTGATGTCACATGAGATCAAACAAGAAGTAATCACGAAGCTGCATGGATACCTCAACCGCATGGAACTTACAATCAACGAAGAGAAGAGCAAGCTGGTAAATGCGGGAGAAGAGCCTTTTGATTTTCTTGGATTTACCGTACGATATGACAGGAGTATACTATTTAAAGGCAGCCGCTTTTGGAATATCTTCCCAAAGCAGAAAGCTCAAAAAGGGATACGAAAAGCGATCGATGTGAAACTCAAGTTGATAGGTCACTACCCGGCAAAACAGGTTGCTTCAGAACTCAACCCTATAATCAGGGGTTGGATGAACTACTACAAAATCGAAGGAGTCAGCTACACACAGGCGGCATTCAGGAAGCTGAATGACTACCTTAGAATCCGTCTGAATAGATATTACAATCGTAAAAGCCAGAGGAAATCGCGCCTTCATGGTCAGGAGGCCTACGATCTATTAACCAAGAAATTTGGTTTAATAGTACCGTATACGACCAATGGTTTACGACCTGTGTATGCCCAAGGACGAAACCAATAGGAAAGCCGTATGCGGGAAAACCGCACGTACGGTTTGACGAGGGGGTGAGGAGTAGCTATCTTGCTGCTCCTTACTCTACTCTACCGCGGTTCATCCCTCCCGCCACGGCGGGCAGGCATCCCTCTCACCATGGCGGGCAGGCATTCCTCACTCGCCCTGTCCGAGGGAGAAGCCCCGCTTGTTGTCGAATTCGTAGAGATTCTCCGTCTTGATCACATCCAGCCCGGAGGCGTTGGCCACGTGCAGGAGCTCGAGGATGCCGTCGAACGGGATCTCGCGGTAGTCCGGCTCGATGGTCCCAAACTGGGCGTGGCGGCTCACGAACCGGCAACGCCAGTGATCGGTGCAGAAGGTTTCCGGCAATCCATCCGGATAGACCTTGACCCCGCGGTTGGTGATCATCTTGAGCTTGAGGTGACGAAGCGGCAAGGAGGTGAGGATATGGCCCAGATCGTCGGCATTGCCCTGGCGCCAGTCGAGGAAGACATCCACGCCGACCAGTTCCTTGTGCTCCACTTCCCGGCGGAAGCTGGGGATCTTGATTCCGCCCTTGCTCTCACCGACGACGGCCGGCGTCAGGGTCTTGGGCTTTTTCCCCAGGTTGGCGATGACGGCATCGGCAAACTCCCTGGTGCCGACCCGCTTGGTGCTGATCTCTTCCCGGTAGATGTCCCCGGTGTGGATACCATCCTCCAGGGTCTTGAGCCAGGCGTTCTTGATGGTGGCGGCAATGTCCCCCTGGCCGATATGGGTGAGCATCATGATGGCCCCATTCAGCAGTCCGGACGGGTTGGCGATCCCCTGGCCGGAGATATCCGGTGCGGATCCGTGGATGGCCTCGAACATGGCGAACGACTCCCCAATGTTGGCACTGCCGGCCATGCCCACCGATCCGGAGATCAGGGCCACGATATCGGAGATGATATCCCCGTAGAGGTTCTCGGTCACCACCACGTCAAAGTCGTGGGGCCGGTCGGCCAGCAGGGCAGACCCGATGTCGATGATCTTGTATTCCTTCTCGATCTTGGGATAGTTGACCCCGATCTCATCGAAGACCCGGTGGAACAATCCGTCCGTGATCTTCATGATGTTGTCCTTGGCCATGCAGGTGACCTTCTGCCGGCCGTCGGCCTTGGCATATTCAAAGGCATAGTGCATGATCTTCTCCGTCCCCGGACGGGTGATCAGCTTCAGGCACTGGGTGACATCCTGGGTCTGGCGGTGTTCGATGCCGGCATACAGGTCCTCCTCATTTTCGCGGATGATGACCATGTCGATGTCCGGAAAGCGGGTCGGCACGAACGGATGGAGTGCCTGGCAGGGGCGGACGTTGGCAAAGAGACCCAAGGTCTTCCGGATGGTCACATTGAGGCTCTTGTAGCCACCACCACTCGGCGTGGTGATCGGCGCCTTCAGGAAGATCCGCGTGTCCCGCAGGGTCTTCCAGTCGTCGGGACGGATCCCGGAGGTATGGCCCTGGTGGTAGACTTTTTCACCGATCTCGATCTCGTGGACGTCAATACGGGCTTTGGCGGCGTGAAGGATGCGCAGGGTGGCGTCCATGATCTCGGGGCCAATGCCGTCCCCGCGGGCAATAGTGATCGGTGTATTCATCGTGTTGTCATTTAGGTAAACCATCTACAGGACGATTCCGAAGCAAAAAAGTTCAATCGGTTTCGTCTTGCGGCCGCAAAAGTACAGGGCATGGCGCTGGGAGAAAAGAAAATCCGGGAATTCTTGATGGAAATGGAGATCATCGGACCAGGCAAGCCAGGTTATCGTCCATTCCATGGAGGGGCCCTATTTTTATTCGAAAACAGGAGCGACATGAATCCTCCGGAATCGCAGCTTTGGATCCTGGTCTGCGGGTTGCCCGGGACAGGGAAAACGACGGTGGCCAAAGCGCTGGCCGCCGCGCTGGGTGCTGCCCATGGCAATACGGACCAGGTGCGGGCCCGTTTGGGTTTGATGGGGCATTACCATGCTGCCGACAAGGCAAAGGTCTATGACACCCTGCTGGAGCAGGCCCGGCAATGGGTGCAGGATGGACGGGTGGTGGTCATTGATGCCACCTTCTCCCGGCCGGAGATGCGGCTCCGATGGCACCAGGCGGCTGCCGATCTCGGCGTGATGATCCGCTGGATCGAGATCCGGGCCGATGAGTCGGTCGTCCGACAGCGGGTGCGACAGACCCGGCCGGACAGCGAGGCCGACGAGGCCGTGTATGAGCAGATCCGCTCGGAATGGTCACCTTTGCCGGACGAGCATCTGGTCCTACGATCGGATGAGGATGACCTGCCAGCATTGGTCCGGCAGGCGCTCGACTGGTTGCATCTTGATCCAACGAATCCGGACACATGAACGAGGTACAGATCCGACTCCTGCTCCAGGCCCTGCCAGGCAACCCCACGCTCGTCGAGACCCACATCTCCTGGGTGCTGATGTCGGACGACCGGGTCTACAAGATCCGCAAGCCCATGCGCTATGCCTTCCTGGATTTCTCCACCATGGCCCAGCGCCGGGTGGATTGCGAGAAGGAATTGCTGCTGAACCGGCGCACCAGTCCGGAGATCTACCTGGGCGTCGTCCCGATCCGACAATGGGAGGGAGGTATTGGCCTGGGCGAAGGTCCGGGCCAGGTGATCGACCATGCCGTGGAAATGGTGCGGATGCCGGCAGAGCGGCAGATGAACCTGCTGGTGAAGGAGAACAAGGTAGGTGAAGAGGACATGCGGCATCTGGCCCGGTATCTGGCGAGCTTCCATGACCGGGCCACGGTTATCGATACTCCGGTTTCCGTCCACGGACTCTGGCTGGATGTCGCCGATATCCTCAAGATCGAACTGGTCACCGAGGAGGTGCTGGGCAAGGAGGCGGCCCTGGCGTTACGGGATCATGTGCGCCTGGCCAGGGAACAGTTGCACACCCTCCGTCAACGGATCCAGGAACGTCATCAGGCCGGATGGACGCGGGACGTGCACGGCGATCTGCATACCCGGAATATCTTTCTACTGCCGGAACCCGTGCTCTTCGATTGCCTGGAATTCAATGACCACCTGCGACAGATCGACCTGTTGAACGAGATCGCCTTCCTGGGGATGGACCTGGGTTCCATGGGTCGGGCGGATCTGTGGGAGGTGTTCCTGGCCGCTTATCAGGAGGGTCTGCCGGTCATGGAAGATGAAATGGATCGGAAGTTGCTCGGTTTTTACATGGGCTATCGGGCCAATGTCCGCTTCAAGGTGGCCATGCTGCGGGTGATGCAATCTCCTGATCAAGCGGATATCCGAGGTTTGCAGCATTCATTTTCCTATGCCATGCGCCTGATGGGCGACCTTGGCCGCTAGAAACATTTAAAATTTTCTTATTTATCTATATTTGCTTTGACATACTGTGTGGTATTCACGTAGCTTTGCGCCTAAATCCCTTATCCATTCCCTATGAAACATGTTTTACTCCTATTGTCATCTGTGATGATGACGTTTGTCCTGCAGGCTCAAACTGTGCCTGTTCTCCCCACAATCGAAAGTGTTACCCAGCATCTCCGGTCGATCCGGCAGCAGCAGGCTGCCCAATTGCGCGAGGAGGTGAGCTGTACGCGGGAGACGGAGCTGGACTGGAATTCTGCCTCCATGAAGTGGGATTCTGCCTACCAGACCATCAGCAAGGTGGAAGAGGTAGACGGCAAGACCAATATCGTTATTGAATCGTACGAGTACGATGAGGTCGAAGGCCATGTGCTGACCGAAGAGATTCACGCCTACGGCATTGAAGGATTCATCAATCTGGAAGATGAGCCTGCCTTTTATGACTCTCTCCTTCTGTTCGGCCCGGACCAGTTCACCGGCGACCTGATCCTCGTGGCCCGCATTCTGCCTACCTACGGCAGTAATGGCAAAATCGCCAAGCAGGAGACCTATTTCAATACCGCGTTCTTCGGATTCCCGCTCGGCTTCGTCCTCTTCGGTGTCAATCTGTACTACTACGACATGGATGATTACCTGATCGCCGAGTCCAGCAAGGAAGTCGACCTGGGCACGTTTGACCTCATGAATGGCGATACCACGGCTTATACCAACAACAGCGCCGGACAGATCCTGGTCGAACAGACCTGGACCTGGAACTCGGACCTGATGGTCTATGAGCCGATCAGCCGGACCACCAACACCTGGGTGAGCCCCGGTGGCGATATGGCCTCCCTGACCTACGAAAGCTATGATGAGAGCACCATGAGTTGGGTGTACAACAGCCAGAGCCTCTATTCCTACAGCAAGCCGGGATTGGTCAGCAAGGTCGAGATCCAGGTCGGCATGCCGGGCAGCTGGCAGACCGTACAGGAGATCAGCTATACCTACGATGGCATGGACCGTCAGACCCTGGCCCTGTACAAGAGTGTCGAGGCCAATGGCAACAAGACGGATACCTATCGCGAGGTGACCAAATGGGATACTGTGGAAGGATGGATCTCCGAGACCATCAGCCAGGATAATGTCAATGGTACCTGGGTGAACAGCGATCGCACCATTCTGGAGCCTTGCACCCCGGTGTCTTCCATTACGCCGGCCCTGGTCCAGGATGGCTTCCTGAACACGTGGTTTGATGCCAGCCAGCAATTGCAGCTCACCTTTGCCGACAATGCATTGCCCCGGACAGTGGTCGTGTATGATCTGCAGGGACGGTTGAACCTGAGCGCCGATCTGCGCAATGGCCAGCGCCAGATCGACGGTTCGTCCCTCGTACCGGGCATGTACCTGGTGCGGGTGACCTTTGCTGATGGCAGCGTTGCAGCCCGCCAGGCTCAGAAGTTCTGATCCGAACCCACGTCACCGATACCCGACCCGAACCGATTCAAAAAGGGGATGTCTGACCGACATCCCCTTTTTCATGTGGTGAACAATCCGTTCTCATTCGATATTTCAGCATCATGGATCTCGCCTTGCTCAATCTCGTACTGTCCGCCATCCTCACGGGGTTGATCTGGACCATCCAGGTGGTCCATTATCCTTCCTTCCTTGATCTGGGACAGCATGGGTTTGCTGCGGGCTATCGCCGCCACCTGCGCGGGATCATCCCCTTGACCGGCGTGTTGATGACCAGTGAACTGACCGCCTTTCTGCTGTGGTGGTACCAGTCGGGCTGGACCACCGACTTGCTCCTTCCGGCCGGATGCCTGGCCTGGATCTGGGGCGCGACCGGGTTCCTGCATATCCCCCAACATCGTCGACTGAGTGCTGGATTTGATGCCCGGCTGATCCACCGACTGGTGGTCACCAACTGGGGGCGTACCCTTGCCTGGACTATCCGGACCGTATGGCTTTGGTGGTATGTGGCTGCCTGACCGATCGATCAGCGCATGGACAATTGTCCGCTCTTCCAGGCTTCTCGCAGGATGAGGGCAAAGGGGATCCACCAGATCACGTCGTTGAAGATGATCACCAGTCCGAAGGTCAGCGGGAAGGCTCCCTGCATCAGATACCACGTAAAACCGATCGGTCCGAACACCTTGCCCAGGAAGCCCACCAGGGTGATCGGCCAATGCGTGAGCGGATCACGGGCGGCAGCGAGGTAGCCCACGCCATAGACCCCGACGATCATGCCGACGCATTGCCAGATCATGGGATAGAGGGGTCGGGTCATGCCCGCCAGGTCGAAGGCCAGGTTGGGAAAAAGGATCACACTGGCGCCCCAGGCCAGATTGTAGATGCCGGCGATCTGCAGGAAGCGCTTCATCAACCCTGTCGTCATGTCCATTGTCTTTCCGGGCACAACAGTCAGAGCACGGAGGAAGTTGTCAACGTCCTCGGGAGTTACCGATCGCTCCCCGGTTCACGCTGGTAGAAGACGAAGCCGTTCTTGCGGCCGATCTCCCGGATATCTGGATAGGAGAGGAACCGATCCTCCTTGCCCACCTTGGTGATGAAATAGGTGGTCTTGTCGATCGGTCCGCTGAGCAGCCATTCCTGGTCGTAGGAATCGGAATTGGTCACCCTGGCTTTTCGGGTATAAAAGAGGTGGCCATAACTCTTGAAACCCACCGGCTGGACATAGCAGTCCTCCCCTTGCCTGGCCTCGTAGAACTCAATGGCGGCCCGTTGGGAGTACCCCTCGATATTCCGGATGGTCGCGATGAGCGTCAACATCACAAAGACGGCCGTGCCGATGAAGAGGATGCTGACCCCGCTGCGCATGTCTTCCCGATGGAATGCCCGAAGGCTGGACAGGAGTACCGCCAGCAACCAGACACCGACCAGGGCTTCCCAATACGTCCAGTGAATGTCCGCTTCCAGGTTGCCCAGGGCAAAGGGATCCGCCGCAAAGAGCGGGCGAAGCAGGTCAGTATGCTGACCGAGCCAGGGCACAGCTGTCGTGGCGATCACAAACAACCCGCCGATGGACAGGAGGCCGATGGTCAACCCACGGGTCCAGAGGATCCGGCGTTCCCACAGCTGGTTGATGACCACAGCGGCCAGATAGGTCATGGGCAGATAGCACATGGAGGAATAATGGACGATCTTGGACCGGACGATGGTGAACAGGATCAGTACCACCCAGAACAGGATCTTCATCCACAAGCGAAAGTCCTGGCGAGCGGCATTGTCCTCAGCGGGCAGTCGGAAGAACGACCGGACCGCGAAGATGGATGCCGGGAACACGCCGACCAGCAGGACGGCGAAGTGGTAACCGGGAAAGCCCTTGTGCCCGGCATCGGGCGTGCTGAACAGCCGATACTGGTACTTGTTGAACTCGACTATGAACCAGGGACCATTCTTCAGAGTCTCCAGCCCATACCAGACCAGCATGATCGTCGCCGCTGACAAGGTGAACACGAGCCAGTGTCCGGGATGAGTATACCACCGGAAACGTTTCATGACCCAATAAACCCCGATGCACAAGGCGGCGATCAGGAATGCGACGGGGCCCTTGGTGAGGATACCCATGCCGATGGCCAGTCCACCCAGGATCAGGTAGATCCAGGAAGAGCGTGGCAGGGTGATTCCCTGGACGCCGTCCTTCTTCCAGAAGGCCAGGATGAACCCGTAAATCCCGAGGAAGATGAAGAGGTTGAACCAGGGGTCGATGATGCCGGACTTGGCATACAGGAACGGGAGGACACTTCCCAGCCAGGCGGCTACCCATAGGAGACCAAAGCGGGGATGATACAGGCGCTTCCCGATCAGGTAGATTACCACCATGGTCAGGATGCCGTTGATGGCATTCGGCAGGCGAGCCGCATATTCTCCTACCCCCAGGACATGCATGGCAGAGGCCTGGAGCCAGAAAAAGAAGGGTGGCTTTTCCCAGAAGGGCAGGAAGTTGATATAGACCCGGAGGTAGTCCTCCAGGATGAGCATTTCACGACTGATCTCGGCAAAGTTGATCTCGTCCCAATCGAACAGGTGGACACCACCAAGGAAGGGCAGGTAGAACAGGGCCCCTGCCAGGACGATCCACAGGATGTGTTTGGTGGATTCCGACATGGGTCAGCGTCGTTTTTGAGGAGAGAACCAGCCGAGGATGCGGCTGACCACATCATCGTTGATCCCCAGTTTCCCCTTTAGCCAGGTATAGATGGCCACGGCCTTTTTATCAGCCCAGATCAGGATACCCTTGAGGCCATCACCCGGACGGGCCCGGTAGTTGGTGGCCCGCATGGAAGGTGCCTGCTTTTCCTCAGTGAAGTAATACAGGGCGATCGACCGTCGGGTGACGTCTTCCGGACAGGTGATCGGGTCCGGGAATCCGTGGTAGGAGTCTTCATCGGTGTTGAACACCACCGCCCGGTTGAACACCGGCAGGATCTGTTTGCCGCACCGGCTCATGTCCCGCTCCCACAGTTCGAGGGCGCCACCCCAATCCGCTTCCCATCCTTCATTGAGGTAGATGAGCAGGTTCACTCGACGGCGCCAGTGACGTTTGTGGGGATGCACGGTGAAGTCGGCGTGTACGTTCAGGTATCCTCCGCGTTTGCTTTGATGCAGTCCTCCCCCTTCCAGGGTTGGATCGGGCAGGAGGTTGGGGATACCCGTCATCTCGCTCAGCAGGGCGACAAATTCGGGTTGATTGCAAGCCTCGATCAGTTGGCGGATCGGGGATGGCAGGAGGTCGAGTTTGTTCAGGCCGTGCTTTTTTTCGTTGACATGCACGTAATGGATCCACCCGGCATCCCGGACATCGGGGAAGGAATCCATCGCCAATCTGGCGACATCCTCGTGGAGAAAGTCGTCCATGGCGATATGCGGATAGGGCTTGCCAGCGGCATACTGGTCCGCCAGGCCGGGCAGAAGACGCGTCAACCGATCGAGGTCGAGCATCGGAGAGGTCAGGGTATCAGGCATCCAACAAAAATATCATCAAATGTAGACAGAATGTGCGGCAACCAATGCCCTCCCCCTATGCTGCATCGGAATGATCGCAGCGTTCCACGAGGAGTTGATCCAGGATAGGAAGATGCTCGGGCAGGATGATATTGATGGCGGGCACCCCGCACAGTCGCTGGGCCAGTTCGGCCCCGGCAATCGTATTGGTGGCCGGTCCTGCGATGATGTCTGGTCGCAGTCCGAAGGCCTGTTGGACCCCGAGGGCGGCATAGGGATCCGAGGCGCACAGGAGCGTTGCCCGGATCTGTCGACCCAGGGCCTCCATGGCCAGGTCGCCACGGTAGGGCTCCATGGGTGAAGCCCCGATCTCCACGACGGCCACATCGGGATGTTTATCGGCCATGACCCGTAACAGGAGGGCCAGGCGTTCGCGGAACAGGTCCGGATCGACGGCCGTGGAGGGAAGGCCCACGTCCACGAAGTCACAGATGACGTCCGCACCCGCATCGGCCATGGTGAGAATGTCCCGGTACCGACCGGCACCGGTCATTTTGACTCCCAGGACCTTTTTGCCCATTTTGACCAGTTCATTGATCACAATGCGCGATACCGTGGTCTTTCCGGCTGACATAGAGGTGCCCACGATAAGAATTACCGGTCCGGCATAAGGGTCAGACCCGGTGGTCGGAAGGAATTGGTGCATGGTCACCTTACGGCTCTGACGGGTGAGATGCCCGAGGTATTCGACCTCCATTGGAAAGGGGGAGAAGGGGGAAAAGGAGGTCATCCTGCCGGCCAGCCCGGCACCGGTGAGCAGATGGAAGGGCTGGTCGGGTCGAGCCAGTTTCCATGCTCCGGTGATCTCCAGAGTCGCATGTCGGTCGCCCAATGCGCCAATGACCTTCAGTCCGGAGAGGGGTTCCATCATGCGGCCGTTGGTCAGCTCCAGGCGCACACCCCCGTGTCCGCGATGGCGAATGCGCAAGGCGATGTAGTCACCCATCTCCCAGGCGGAATGGCCGAGGGGTTCGACCCGGAAGGGTCGGGTTTCCAGGTCGCTGATCCGGCAAAGTGAGGTATAGACGAGGTCGCGTTTCATCGGGCAGGATTTTCAGGTTCAAGGGGATGGAGCAGCATCATGGTCAGCAAGGCGGTTCGTTCGGGGAGGCTGTGGATCAGGATGTGCTCATGGTCGGCATGGGCGCCATCACCGGTCGTTCCCATTCCGTCCAGGGTGGCGGTGTACTGGCTGGTCGTATTGCCATCTGAGCCGCCCCCGGCCGTGCTTTCCTCCAGGTCCAGTCCCAGGTCCCGTCCGGCCTGTCGGGCGATCTGCCAGAGGGCCTGGTTGCGGGTGGTCCGCTCCATGGGTGGACGGCCAATGCCCCCGCTGATCTCCAGGACGATCCCTGGCTGGCTGGCTTGCAGGCCGAGGATCTGGCGGGTGACCTGTTCACCGTCTTCCTGGTGAAGGACCCTGACATCGACAATGGCCTTGCTCTCGGGAGCGATCACGTTGGGTGACACGCCCCCCTCGATCATGCCCACGTTCACCGTGATACCTTTTTGAGGGTCATTCATGGCAAACAGTTTCTGGATCTGGGTGGATAGTTCCACGATGGCACTGGTACCTAATTCCGGATCCAGTCCGGCATGAGCGGCCTTGCCACGGATGACCAGGGTGAACCGACCGATCCCCTTGCGTGCGGTCTTCAACCGGCCTTGTGGTCCGAGGGGTGGTTCGAGCACGAAGGCACGGGAAGCGATCCGGGCCAGCCGGCGGATAGCGGGTGTGCTCTCCCGGCTGCCGATCTCTTCATCGGCATTGACGAGCAATACCGGCAGGGCAGGCAATGCCCAACCATGGTGACGGATCGCCTGCAGGGCGAACACCATCTGGACCAGCCCGGCCTTCATGTCAAAGGCACCTGGTCCATGCCATTCATCCCGGGTCCTGTGGATGGGGCGGTTGGCGAGGGTGCCTGCCGGCCATACCGTATCGATATGCCCGAGCATCAGCTGGACCGGCTGTCCCCGGGTGCGAAGCCGGGGTCGGGCCATCATCCATCCACCTGTCTGACGGCCTGGCGATCGGAACGTGTGCAGGTCCAGGGGATGCAGCCAGGTCATCAGGTGTGCCAGGGCCTGATCCTGGGACTGCCGATCCGAAGAGGGGGATTCGCACCGGACCAGGTCCTCCAGCATCCGCAACATGCTGTCCTGTTGTCCGTGCAACCAATTCAGGATCGTGCTGGCTTGGGTGTTCATGATCAGGTGGCAAAGTCTTTGGGTAGCGGGAAGGCAAAACTATGTTCGATCCGTGCAAACCGTCCATAGGCCAGATAGGCCAGGAGGGGGTGATCATGCAATTGCTGATCCGGATCCCTCTCTATGTCGTAGAGATAGTCCTGGTCGACCCAGACACCGGTGATCTGTCCACAGATCAGACTGTGATGCCCGAAGCCGTCAATGGTCCGTTCGTGATCACAGGCAAAGTAGAGATAGCTGCCGTCAAGAAAGGGATCTGCGTGGCCGGGAAAGCGACGGATCGGCAGATGGTTGAGGATGGGTTTGGCATCCAGTTCATCACATCGTGGTGAGGCGGCCAGGGCTGACAGGACTACCTGATCCGGCTTGGGAAAGCTCACGCTGAATGTGCCCGTCTTCTGGAGGTTGTGATAGGTATTGTGCCGGGGAGTGCAGACGAAGGCAAAGAATCGGTCGTGTCCCAGGGCGGTGACCATATGCTTGGGCGCCAAATTGATCCTGTCACCCTCCTGGGTCCCGATCAGGACCAGGGGCGCGACGGTCAGGAATCGGTTCCAGATCGGTTGGTCGATGGGCAGGGAGTGAATGACCTGATCGCTCATGGCAATGGATCTTGTCCGGTAATGTAACCGAATCGCTGGCATTGCTGCATGATCCCGAGCAGGGGGATGGGTAATCTGGGTCATTTGGCATTGGCCTGGCAATCCGGCTTGTCTAAAATCATTCTAAATAAAGATGCAGATCACTTCCATTCCCGGATCCTGTACATTAGGTTTGTGGGGCATTCGCAGTATATGATCTTACTGGCACTCACCTTCCTGGATCGTCCCCGGCCGAACAATATGCATCGGCAGTCGCCTGTAATGGTTTTCAAGAAGAAATGCTGTAAGAAGTACAAGGACGGGAAGGCCTGCAAGAAGTGCCCGATACGGCGCAAACGATAAAAGGACTGTCTGCCGGAAGGTTGGTTGTTGCCACCTTGTCTATTTTCACCTATCTTGTTCGAGCAGCTTTCCGCAAATCACCCCTGATGAGCATTCGATTCCTTCTCCTGATCACCTGGATATCGTGTATCCCCGATGTCGCGACGACTCAGTGCCTTCCTACCGGAAGTGATATTGAGGGTCCCTACTATGTGACGGGTGCCCCGGAAACAGATTCGATCATCGCCCCGGTGCTACAGTCCAGTGCACAGAAGATCCGGGTACGGGGAACGGTGTATTTCTCCGGCTGTGAGGTGCCGGTACCCGATCCCGTGATCGATATCTGGCATACGGATGAGCTGGGCGAGTATTCCAATGTCGAAGGGAATCCCGATGATTTTGCCTACCGGGCCAGGGTGAAGGGAAATGTATCGGGTGAATACCTCTACTACAGTGTATTTCCAGGACTATACCCTGGGCGGCCTCGACATACCCACTTCAAGGTATGGGTTAACGACACCCTGAAACTGACCTCCCAGATGTATTTCGAAGGGGACCCCCTGAATGCTTCGGATCCCTGGGCTTCCAATGCGGAACCCAATCGGGTGGTCGAATTGGATACCCTGCCGAACGGTGATCTGGAGGCGCGGATGGATATCTATCTCATCGATTCTCCCTGGACCAGTATTGAGGATCCCCAGTCACCGGGGGCATCATCGTTTCTTGTCTTTCCCAATCCCGTTGATCGGTCTCGTCTTATCCGGCTGCCTGAGATCATGACGGTATCCATGGTGGACATGGCCGGTCGCCTGGTCCTGGACCGACAACAAACCGCTATTCTGGATGTGGGTCTCCTGCCCCCGGGCAGATATGTCATTCGGTCATCGGACGGGCGGTCTGTACCGATCGTGATCCCCGCCTGGTAAGCTTTCGGCACAATCAGTATCTTGCTGGAAATCCATTGGCTATGTTCCGGTTATTGTCTGCAGTTTCTTTCCTTTTCCTCTTTGCCTGCCAACCGGGCACGCCACCTGCCGAGCAGGTAGCCGGCGACTGGCAGGGTGCGCGGTGGGAGGCCAATGGCAATCCCGTGACTGATGATCCTACCCGGGTGGTGTTCATGTTCCAGCCACCGGACCGGTATGCCGCCGTATTCGGCAACCAGCAGGAAGCGGGCGTATACCGTGTCAACGATGGTCGGCTCTACACCCAGGCCGATGGCCAGGCCCAGATCATGGTCCGGTTTGACCGGCCCGATCCGGATACTCTGACCCTCCAGATGAATCGCGGGGGCCGCATGGAGACCCTGGTCCTGGGTCGACGGAAATAGGGATTCTCCTTGTTGATTCGCATATTGCCAGACGGGTTCGACCGCTACCGCGGTCGTGAGGTGAGGCGATCAGAAACCCCGGGTTTCACCCGGGGCTATTGACAGTCGACCACATCCGTGGTCGGGCAGGGATGGAACAGGTTGCTAAAAGATTCGGGATGAAGAAAAATCATCAAAGTCAATATCCCCTTCAGTCTGGGCGCCCGGACCAGATCACCAATTGACCAGAGAAAGGGAGTACTCAGTCCTTTGATCTGGTTCCACGTCCAGGCATTCAGACAGGGATCGCGGAGCGATCCAATATGAATAGCCCCGGGTGCAACCCGGGGATTATCCATGTTGGAAAATCAACCACGGAGTGGTTGAATTGGTACGCCTACCTGCCCAATAATTCAATCCAGATATCGCTCGTCATATTCGACTCCATGCTCGGTTAAGAGGCTGATGAGCTCCTCTTTGAAGGTTATTTTTTTGTGGTGACTTTCCTGTTGTTTGATATACTCAATGAGACTTTCTTTTTCCCGAATGGAGTAGGTGAATGCCCCATATCCATCCTGCCATTTTGTAAAGTCTGGAAATAGCTGTTTCTCCTTAATGAATATCGAGCTACCGATTTTAATATCCTTGACCAATGAGGAAAGGGAAACCTGGGGGTGTAAATGAGTGGCAATATGAATATGGTCTTCAACGCCATTGATCTGGTAAAGGTGACATTTTTTATTTTCCAGTATGCCCCAGATGTATTTGAACAGTAGTTGTCTTTTTTCGGGCTTTAAAACAGGAGCTCGTGAGTATGTTGAGAATACAATTTGGTAGATGATCTGTGTATATGTTCTCATGGCCATGATTTTATGGCTTTAAAATAAATTGTTTTAATTAATTGACATGTAATTATGATGAGTTTTCATGTTGGATATTGAGGAGATTCGACCGCTACCGCAGTCGTGTCCTGAGGCGACCAAAAACCCCGGGTTTCACCCAGGGCTATTGATGGTCGACCACCTCCGTGGTCGGGCCCTGGATTCTGAGGATTGCTAGTAGATTCGGGATGAGGACGAATCCTCAATGTCGATCAGCATTCCAGTCTTGACGCCCAGGCCAGATCATCAATTGGTCAATGATAAGGAGTACACAGTCCTTTGATCTGATTCCACGTACAAGAAACGAGACAGGGATCATGGAGCCATCCAATATGATGTAGTCCGAAAGATGCAATGACGCCCCTGGTCCTGGGTTGACGGAAATAGGGATTCTCCTTGTTGATTCGCATATTGCCAGACGGGTTCGACCGCTACCGCGGTCGTGAGGTGAGGCGATCAGAAACCCCGGGTTTCACCCGGGGCTATTGACAGTCGACCACATCCGTGGTCGGGCAGGGATGGAACAGGTTGCTACAAGATCCGGGATGATGAAAAATCATCAAAGTCAATATCCCCTTCAGTCCGGGCGCCCGGACCAGATCACCAATTGACCAGAGAAAGGGACTACTCAGTCCTTTGATCTGGGTCCACGTCCAGGCATTCAGACAGGGATCGCGGAGCGATCCAATATGATGTAGTCTGAAAGATGCAATGACGCCCCTGGTCCTTGGCCGACGGAAATAGGGATTCTCCTTGTTGATTTGCATATTGCCAGACGGGTTCGACCGCTGCCGCGGTCGTGAGGTGAGGCGATTCGAAACCCCGGGTTTCACCCGGGGCTATTGATGGTCGACCACCTTCGTGGTCGGGCCCTGGATTCTGAGGATTGGTAGTAGATCCGGGATGAGGACGAATCCTCAATGTCGATCAGCATTCCAGTCTGGACGCCCAGGCCAGATCATCAATTGGCCAATGATAAGGAGTACACAGTCCTTTGATCGGATTCCACGTACAAGAAACGAGACAGGGATCGTGGAGCCATCCAATATGAATAGCCCCGGGTGCAACCCGGGGACAGTGGATTCAGGAGAACCAACCACGGAGTGGTTGAATTGCACCATTCAACTGTCCTGAAGATCAGGCACAAGGGCAGGTAAGCCAATGGGGTGGGGTCGCCACTCTGGTGAAATCACCCGCCCGGTTGATCTCAGTCAACCTTGATGCGTGAGGATCAGCCGAATTTTATTCGGTTAAACCAAATCGAATTCACTATGCCGGTCTATCAGCGTCAGGGACAGATCCCACACAAACGACATATCCAGTTTCGCCAGGCCAATGGAGGGCTCTACCATGAGGAATTGGTAGGCACCCAGGGATTCAGCGGGGTGTCCGCCCTGGTGTATCACCTGCATCCTCCCACCATTGTCAAGGAAAAGGGCAAGCCTTACAGCATCGCACCGGAGATCGCGATCAGCGAGAATCTCCAGGCGCTCAGTTTCAAGGGATTCGAATTGCCCCAGACTGACCATTACCTGGAATCACGTACGCCTCTGTTTGTCAATCATGATCTGACCGTCGGCCTGGCTGCCCCCCGACTGTCCATGACCGAGGACTTCTTCAAAAATGCCGATGCGGATGAGATGATCTTCATCCATGAAGGATCCGGCACATTGCGCACCATGTATGGCAACATCGATTTTGCCTACGGCGATTATCTGGTCATCCCGAGGGGAACGATCTATCAGATCCGGTTTGATACCCCGCAAAACCGCATCCTCTACATCGAGTCGTACAGTCCGATCCGGTTCCCGGCCCGATATCGCAACCAGTCCGGGCAGTTGCTGGAGCATTCCCCGTTCTGTGAACGCGACCTGCGCATGCCGGCCGATCTGGAGACCCATGAGGAGACCGGCGACTTCAGGGTCAACATCAAAAAGCAGAATCGCATCTACCCGTACATCTATGGCACCCATCCCTTTGACGTGGTCGGATGGGATGGATTTCACTATCCGTACGCCATGTCCATTTTTGATTTCGAACCCCTGACCGGCCGGATCCACATGCCTCCGCCCATTCACCAGCAGTTCGAAGCCGACCAGTTCGTGGTCTGCTCCTTCGTCCCTCGCCTGTATGACTACCATCCCGAAGCCATCCCGGCGCCCTATCACCACAGCAATATCGACTCCGACGAGATCCTCTACTATGTGGATGGTGATTTCATGAGCCGGAACAATATCCACAAGGGTCAGCTGACCCTTCATCCGGCAGGCATACCTCACGGTCCGCATCCGGGAGCCATCGAACGAAGCATCGGACAGAAAGCGACCGAAGAACTGGCCGTGATGATCGATCCGTTCCGGCCGATGCAGATCACCAAGGCGGCCATGCAGCTCGATGTCGAGGACTACTACAAATCCTGGATCGATCATCTCCAACCCGCCTGATTGTCCATTTTTCTTATCAATTCAAACCCTCATAACCTCCATACCATGGCAACACTGACAGGAATCAAAGACTATCAATATGGCCTGGAGAAGATCTTTCCGGAAGCTGACGATTTTCTCCCCCTCCTCGGTACCGATTATGTCGAACTCTACGTGGGCAATGCCAAGCAGGCGGCCCATTTCTACAAGACTGCCTTCGGATTCCAATCCCTGGCCTATGCCGGCCTGGAGACCGGCGTCCGGGATCGGACTTCCTATGTCGTCCGGCAAGGCAAGATCCGCCTGGTGCTGACCACACCCCTTTCCTCCGACTCACCGATCGCCGAGCACATCCGCAAGCATGGTGACGGGGTCAAGGTGATCGCATTGTGGGTGGATGATGCCCGTGCCGCTTTCCAGGAGACCACCCGTCGGGGCGCAAAGCCCTGGTTCGATCCCATGGTCGAGACAGATGAACATGGCCAGACCGTACGTGCAGGGATCCATACCTATGGAGATACCGTGCATGTGTTCGTCGAACGCAAGGATTACCAGGGTGCCTTCCTGCCCGGGTTCGTCCCCTGGCATTCCGAGTACAACCCGGAGCCGGTCGGTCTGGAGTATATTGATCACATGGTGGGCAATGTCGACTGGAACCAGATGAATGTCTGGGCAAAATTCTACCATGAGGTCATGGGATTTGCCAACCTCATCTCCTTTGACGACAAGGATATTTCTACGGAGTATTCCGCCCTGATGTCCAAGGTGATGACCAATGGGAACGGTCGGATCAAATTCCCGATCAATGAACCTGCCGAGGGAAAAAAGAAATCCCAGATCGAGGAGTATATCCAGTTCTATGAAGGGGCAGGTTGCCAGCATATTGCCGTGGCCACCAAGGATATCCTGCACACCGTGAGCGAGATGAGAAAGAGGGGTGTGGAATTCCTCCATGTACCCGGTACCTATTATGATACCGTGATGGACCGGGTCGGCGAGATCGACGAGGATGTCCGTCGCTTGAAGGAATTGGGCATTATGGTCGACCGTGATGATGAAGGCTACCTCCTGCAGATCTTCACCAAGCCGGTGGAGGACCGGCCGACCATGTTCTTTGAGATCATTCAGCGCAAAGGGGCGATGAGTTTCGGAAAAGGCAATTTCAAGGCCCTCTTTGAATCGATCGAGGACGAACAACGTCGTCGGGGAACCCTCTAGGCATGCAACACAAGACGATCATTGAGCCATTCCGGATCAAGGTGGTGGAACCCATCCGGATGAGTACCCCGGAAGAACGTGAGCAATCCCTCCGAACGGCTTCCTTTAACCCCTTCCTGCTGCATTCGTCAGAGGTGATCATCGATCTGTTGACGGATAGTGGTACCTCTGCCATGAGCGCCGAGCAATGGGCCGGCATCATGCGGGGCGATGAGAGCTATGCCGGGGCGAGCAGCTGGTTTCGGCTGGAAAAGGTTATCCAGGACCTGACGGGATGTGATTACATCCTGCCCACGCACCAGGGCCGGGCCGCGGAGCATCTTCTGTACACCCGACTGGGTGGTGAAGGAAAGGTCTTTTTTTCCAATACCCTGTTCGATACGACCCGGGCCAATATCGAGTATTCCGGGGCGACGGGCGTTGACCTGCCCATACCGGAAAATGCCGATACCCAACTGTATCACCCGTTCAAGGGGAATCTGGATGTGGACCGTTTGCGGGAAGAGATCGAGAACTGGGGAGCCGAGAAGGTGGCTGCCGTTGTCCTGACCATCACGAACAACAGTGGCGGTGGCCAGCCGGTCAGTCTGGAAAATGCCAAGGCGGTGGCGACGGTTTGCAAGCAGTATGGCGTGATGTTCCTGCTGGATGCCTGCCGCGTGGCAGAGAATGCCTACTTCATCCAGCATCGTGAACCCGGGCAGGAGCATCGCACCTATCGGGAGATCGCACAGGAATTATTCGGTCTGGCCGACGGGGCGATCATGAGCGCCAAGAAGGATGGCCTGGTCAACATGGGTGGCTTCCTGGCTCTACGCGACCTGGACCTGGCCCAGGCCTGCCGGACGGTCCTGATCATCACCGAAGGCTACTCCACCTATGGAGGGTTGTCTGGTCGCGATATGGAGGCCATCGCCACTGGTCTTGAAGAAGTATTTGATCCCGATTACCTCCATTACCGGATCCGCAGTACGGCCTATCTGGGCGAAAGGTTGACCGCCATGGGCATCCCCCTGCTCCAACCGCCGGGTGGTCATGCCGTCTATATCGATGCAAAAATGCTGTATCCCCATATTCCGGTGGATCAGTACCCGGGCCAGGCCCTGGTCTGTGAACTGTATCGTCTGGGTGGGATCCGATCCTGCGAGATCGGGTCGGTCATGTTCGGGAAATACGATGCAGGGGGCAAACTGATCCCCGCCAGGATGGAACTGGTGCGCCTGGCCATCCCTCGAAGGGTGTATACCCAGAGCCATATGGATTATGTCATCGAGACCTTTGGTGAGATCCTCGAACAGGCCGACCGGGTGAGAGGGTATCGCATTGATTGGGAACCTCCCTTCCTGCGGCATTTTACGGCCCGGTTCAGTCCGGTATAGGATGTATGTACGAAGCATTTTCTCATAGTCAATAAAAAAAGGCACGCCTGAACGCAGGGTGCCTTTTTCTTTTTCATTTATCTTTATCGCCATCTTTTATCAACACCCTGACGTAATGTTTCGTTTTTTCCGGACCAGCTATTTTTGTTTTATACCCTCTGTTGCACTTTTTCTTTGTTTGGCTGCCCAGCTGGATGCCCAACATGAAGTGACCGGGAAATCGCTGATCAATAGTCAGTGGCAATCCTCCGGTCTGGAGGATTGTAATGGAGACTTTTCCAAAGTATTGTGTTCGGAACCCATGATAATGACCATTGATTCATTAATTGCATTGGGACAACAACCTTTTTGGGATGAAGTGCATGCTGGACTTGCTTTTTATTTAGATGGATATTACTTCTATGACCATTTTACTTTTGGTCCTGATCAGGATAATATGTTTTTTCGGTATAACAGTATTTGCGACACGAGTATTTATTGGTGTCAGTTTATTCCGAATGGAGCAAATTTTTGGGAGTGTTCCTATGTAGATACCCAAAATCCCAATCCGATTCTAATTCCTGGCCTCACTCCTGATGATTTTGATCAAGAAGTCCTTTGGGAAAAGGGCGACCCTGTCCCCACACCCTGCCCGGATCCCAATTTCGACCCGTGCATGCCCTGTGCCAACACCGATTGCATCCAACCGGAATTGATCGACCTGAACATACAGTGTCCTCAGAATTTCGATCCGGTCTGTGGATGTGACGGTAAAACATATGCAAATGCCTGTATCGCTACGTATCGATACGGCATCAGTGAAGTGACCCCGGGTTCTTGTGAGGAAGAGGATTGTTTTGATCCGGCCCTGGTATCCGACGATCCTTGCACGTTTGAATATGCCCCGGTCTGTGGTTGTGATGGGATCACCTATCCTAACGCTTGCACAGCCATGCGCAATGGCATCATCGGGTATACGGAGGGGCCCTGCCAGGAAGATTGTGTGGACCCGGACAACGGTTTTGATGCCAGCCAGTGTATCCAACTGTATGATCCGGTGTGTGGATGTAATGGGGTAACCTATCCGAATGCCTGTTATGCCCTGGCTGCCGGCGTGATCGACTATATCGACGGACCTTGTCCGGAACTACAATGCGACAGTCTCATCGTAGTCCCCCTACCTGTGCAAAACCCGTCGGTTGTCGAAGACGAATGCGGTAACCTGCCGGTGGATCCGGTTTGCGGTTGTGACAGCATAACCTATCTCAATGCATGCTATGCCTTTGGTGCGGGTGTTTCCTATTTCCAACCCGGCCCCTGTGAGGATCAGCCCTGTACCACCAATGAACTGCCTGATCCTCCGCTGGATTGTGACATGTACCAGGAGGATGTGGTCTGCGGATGCGACACCATCAATTACCTGAATCCCTGTGATGCCATCAACAACGGTGTCCTGGACTGGACGCCTGGCCTGTGTCCAAAGTTACCCTGTGTGGATTCGACCCTGATCGATGGTTCGATCCAGTGCATCGACCTCTATGATCCGGTCTGCGGCTGCAATGGGGTGACTTACCCCAACTCGTGCGTTGCCCGGTACCGGTACGGACTGACCGATTGGTCGGCCGGTCCGTGTGAACCGGTGGATTGCATCGATCCAACCAAGCAATCCGATGATCCGTGTCCGTTCAACTACGATCCCGTATGTGGTTGTGACGGCGTGACCTATCCGAATGCCTGTGCTGCCGAGCGAAGTGGTGTGATCCACTATACTGACGGACCCTGCTATACCGATTGCCAGGACCCGGACCTGATCATCGACGAAGTCTTCTGTCCACAGGTCTATGATCCGGTATGTGGATGCAACGGTCAGAGCTACCCGAATGCCTGTTATGCGAATGCCGACGGGGTGATCCACTTCGTACCAGGACCATGTCCGGACCTGGAGTGCGACAGCCTGATCTTTTCTCCCTTGCCTGTCCTGGATGCACAGGTGATCGAGGACATCTGTAGCCAGCAGCCCGAAGAACCAGTCTGTGGCTGTGATGGCAAGAATTATCCAAATCCCTGTTACGCCTTCGCGGAAGGCGTCGAGTACGTCATTCCCGGCTTGTGTGAAGAAGTGGATTGTGAGATTGAATTCGTTCCTCTTGTCTTTATCGATTGTACACTGGAGCCCCTGGACAGCATTTGCGGATGCAATGATTCGACTTATATCAATCCATGTGCCGCCATCCAGGATGGGATCAATGACTGGACGGATGGTCCTTGTCCGACCACATCCATTGCTGACCCTGGAAAGCCCATGGTGTACACCTTGTTTCCCAATCCGGCTACGGACGTACTGACCATCCATCCTGTAGACGATATGATTTCAGTTCACGTGATCGGAATGGATGGCAAGATCTGGATAGCCGAACCGATGACAGGACGGATCAATGTGCAATCCTTGCCTCCGGGGATGTACATCCTTCGCCTGTTTGGCCGGGATACCATGGCAAACCTCCGGTGGATCAAACGCTAGCCTGTGCATGTAGCCCGGCAGCTCAAGCAACAGGACGTTGTCGTAAGTTTGCTGCATGATCACCCTGCAGGAAGTCCGCACAGACCGGCAGCTGAAGGCCTTCATCCGCTTTCCGGAATCCCTCTACCAGGATCACCCCTTCTGGGTGCCGCCGCTGCGTCGGATGGAATGGGATACCCTGCACTGGAAGAAGAACCCCTTTTTCCGACATGGACAGGCCATCTATTTCCTGGCCTGGCGCGACGGTCGGATCGTCGGTCGGATCGCCGGCATCATCCACCGGCTGGAGGTGGAGTCGACCGGATTGAGGAATGCCCGCTTCGGCTGGCTGGACATGATCGACGACATTGAGGTGACCCGACAGTTGATCCATGCCGTGGAAGACTGGGCGCGAAGGGAGGGAATGACGCACATCAAGGGGCCTCTCGGGTTTACCCACCTGGATAAGGCCGGCATGCTCATCGATGGATTTGACCTCATGCCAACCATGGTGACCCTTTACAATTATCCCTATTATGTCCGGCACTTGGAATTCCTGGGCTTCGGTAAGGACGTCGATTGGGTGGAACACCGCATCCGGATGCCGGAGGAGATCCCGGATCGGGTCCGTCAGCTCAGTAAGACCCTGGCTGCCCGATATCACCTGAAACGGGTCAAGCTGACACGTCGTTCCGATATTCTCCAATACCGGGACGGGGTGTTCGAGATGATCCGGCAAGCCTACAGCTCGCTCTATGATTTTGTGCCCATGGACAAGGCGGAATCCGACGCATTGACCATGCAGTTCCTGCGTTTCCTGAAGCCGGAATTCCTCTCTGTTGTCCTCGACCAGGATGACCGGGTGATCGGCTTCGGGGTCACCTTGCCGTCGTTCTCCCAGGCCCTTCGACGTTGTGGAGGCAAACTCTTCCCGCTTGGCTGGTTCTACCTCTGGCGGGCGATGCAACGGAACGATACGGCTGATCTCCTGTTGATCGGCGTGGCGGATGAATACCGCAACAAAGGGGTGAACGCCCTGATCTTCCAACAGGTGATGGAGGCTTTTGACGAGGCGGGGATCCAATGGGTGGAGACCAATCCGGAGTTGGAATCGAATACGTCCGTCCAGGCGCTTTGGCGGCGGTACGACTGTGAACACGTCCGGACCCGCCGGGCATGGAAGAAGGCAATTTGATCCATTCTGATGCCTGCTTTTCCCCGGTTTTGGCCGGAGGACGACAATATCACGGTGACAATACCCAACATCCCGGGTTCTTGACCGTTATATCGGCGGCAATCTCTATTTTCGGTCCATGGTGTGCAATCGTCTGATTTTCCTTCTCCTTCTTGGTATCCTTCTGCCATTCGGCCTGTACGCCACGCACAACCGGGCCGGTGAGATCACGGTCGAGCAGATCGGCAATTGCAGTGATCTGACCCTCCGGGTGACCGTGACCACCTATACCAAGGCATCCAGTATCGCGGCCGACCGGGATAGCGTGGAGGTGTCCTGGGGAGATGGAACGAAGCAATGGCTATACCGGACCAATGGGCCTATCGGGCCCGGCGGCATCCCCTTCGGCGAGGAACTGCCCAATGACATCAAGAAGAACCTCTACGTAGGCATTCACGTCTATCCCGCCCGGGCGACCTACACGATCAGCATGAACGACCCGAACCGGATCGACGATATCCTCAATGTCAACTTCCCGAATTCGGTCAGCATCCCGTTCTATATCCAGACGGTCTATACGTTTCTGAATCCGCAGTTCCAGGGCTGCAACAGTACGCCGGTCCTGCTTCAGCCACCCATCGATTTCGGGTGCGTCGGCCGGACGTTCGTGCACAATCCCAATGCCTCGGACCCAGACAAGGACAGCTTGTCCTACCACCTGATCGTTCCGTTGCAGAAGCAGGGGGTGGAAGTGCCGAAATACCAGTTTCCCAACCAGATCGGATCGGGTGGGTCGAACACCCTGACCCTGAACCCGGTCACCGGGGAACTGCGGTGGGAGACCCCGCTGGTCGCCGGCGAGTACAACATTGCCATGATCATTGTGGAATACCGCAATGGCGTGGCCCTGGACACCATCATCCGGGACATGCAGGTCCTGGTCAAGGATTGCGAGAACAATCCGCCGGTGATCCAGACCGCAGATGAACTGTGTGTGATCGCAGGGGATACCGTGGACCTGGATGTCCTGGTGACCGATCCCGATGTCGGACAGAAGGTGCTGGTCACTGCCCTGGGGGGGCCGTTCCTTGATCCCTTGTCCCCGGCCATCTTCTTTGCACCGTCCATTGCCGTCACGCCTCCGGTCTCTACGTCCTTTTTCTGGCCCACTGTCTGTGAGGAGATCTCCAAGCAGCCCTATTCGGTCGTGTTCAAGGCGGTGGATAATGATACCGAGTCGCCCCTGGCCGACCTGCATACCCTGTTGATCAAGGTGGTCGGACCGCCGCCCCGGGATGTCAAGGCCAGTCCCGGACAGGACACCGTGACGGTGACCTGGGAAAGTCCCTACTCCTGTGAGGATGCAGCCAATGAGTTCTTCCGGGGCTTTTCGGTGTGGCGTCGGATCGGAAGCAATCCGTTCCCGATCGATACCTGTGTGACCGGCCTTTCTGGGCAGGGGTACACCCGGATCGCCTTCCGGCAGAAGGATCTCATCAACGGGCGGTATACGTTCTTCGATGCGGATGTGGAAGCCGGTCGGACGTATTGTTACCGGATCGTGGCCGATTTCGCCCAGCTCTCTGCTGCCGGCAACCCGTTCAACCAGGTCGAGAGCCTGCCGTCCAACGAAGCCTGTGTGCAGTTGAGCCGGAATCTGCCCTTGTTGACGACCGTCAGTGTGCAAGGCACCGACGCCGTCAATGGCCAGATGGAAGTCATCTGGTCCAAGCCGCGGGTGCCTGACCTGGATACACTGCTCTATCCGGGGCCCTACCGGTATAGACTCCTTCGTTCACCCGGATTGGGCACCAGCAACTGGACGCCCGTCCCCGGAGCGGATGTTACGGCAGCTACCTATTCTGAAGCCAATGACACCCTCATCCAGTTTGACGAGCCTCTCGATACCCGGAACCTGGGGCACACCTATCAGATCGAATTCTATATCAATGGAGGTGGTACTCTCTTAGGCGCTTCTGCATCGGCATCTTCCGTGTTCCTGAGCATTGCCTCCACGGATCAGGAGAATATCCTGACCTGGCAGGAGGCGGTCCCCTGGATCAACTATGACTACCAGGTGGAGCGGTTCGATCCGGGTTCGTCCTCCTGGCTGGTCCTGGGCAATACCCCGGAACCGACATGGTCAGACCAGGGTTTGGTCAATGGCGAGGAATACTGCTACCGCATCCGGGCCTTTGGTGATTACGGGATCGATGATATTCCGGCACCATTGATCAATCTGTCCCAGGAAGCTTGTGGGATCCCCCTGGACACCGTCCCCCCCTGTCCGCCCATCCTGACCGTGAGCAATGTCTGTGACAGCCTGTTCTCCGGGCCGTTCCCGGATGTGCTGGTGAACGACCTCTTGTGGCGAAGCCCTCTGTCCCTCTGTCCCGGTAAATCGGATGTTGCCGGATACCAGATCTACTTTACCCCACCAGGGGAGTCAGATCCCATTCTGGTCGATGAGATCCCGGATGCCATGGATACGGTGTCCACCCATGCCCCGGATATTGGCCTGGCGGGATGCTATGTTGTGGTGGCCTATGATTCGCTGGGCAATACATCACTGCCCAGCAATCAGGTCTGTGTGGACAATTGTCCGGATTACCGGCTGCCCAATACGTTCACACCCAATGGCGATAATCAGAATGACCTGTTCAAACCCTACCCCTATCGATTTGTCGAGCGGATCGAAATGAGGGTCTATAACCGATGGGGTGGGCTGGTGTTCGAGACCACGGATCCGGACATCCTCTGGGATGGTCGTGACCTTTCGGGCAAGGACGTATCCGACGGCACCTATTTTTATGTCTGTAAGGTCTTCGAACAACGGGTGCAGGGCATTGTCCCCGCCCAGGCCTTGCTCGAAGGGTACATCCAGGTGTTACGGCCGTAAGTCGTCAGATTGGCTTTCCCGGATTGGGCCGCGGCCATGAACGGTATTGATCATCATTGCAAGAAGAACATATGTTTACGGGAATTGTCGAATGTTTGGGCCGTATCGAGGCCGTGGAGCGTGAGGGTACCAATGTGCATCTGTGGGTCAGTTCTCCCATATCCGACGAATTGAAAGTGGATCAGAGTGTCGCTCACGACGGCGTTTGCCTGACCGTCACGGCTCTTCAGCCGGGCAGGCATGCGGTGACATTGGTTGCCGAAAGCCTCCAGCGCAGTCATTTCCGGGAGATCAAGGCCGGGCGACCGGTCAACATCGAACGGGCGGTCTCCCTGCAGCACCGGTTGGATGGCCACCTGGTCCAGGGCCATGTCGATGGGGTCATGACCTGTATCGGGCGAGAAGACCGGGATGGCAGCTGGTGGTTTACCTTCCGCTTTGATCCGGCATCAGCCCACTTGCTGATCGACAAGGGGTCTATCTGTATCAACGGGGTCAGTCTGACCGTGATCCAACCCACCCGCGAAACGTTTTCCGTCACGATCATTCCCTACACGATCGATCATACCACCTTTGGCAGCCTGATGCCCGGCGATCTCTGCAATGTCGAATTCGACCTGGTCGCCAAATACCTGGCCCGCTGGCGGGAGTTGGACAATTAGGGCAGGCCGTTCAGAAGAGGATTGGAACCGGCTGTTCTTGTTCCCGATTCATGATATCTGCATCAATTGAACATGGTGCGCCAGGCTACGACGAAGGCACTGGTCAATGGCTCCCGGCTTCAGCCGTGGGGTCTGGCGAGGTCATTCGGCTAAAGCCGGGTAAATGGCAATACTGAACCCCGGGCTAAAGCCCGGGGCAATTGAATCCAGAATGAATGTTGGTGGGAGATCAAATCGACTCTCTCGTGGGAATCCCAGTGTGTTCTCGAGCATTGAACATGATGCGTCAGGATATGACAAAGGCGCCGATTCATAGCCCCTGGCTAGCCGGCGGTGTCATAATGCATCAGGCCATGATGATGGATCCGGTCAATAGCCCCGGCTTCAGCCGGGGGTACCATAGCACGTCAGGCAACAAGGAAGAAACCAATCAATAGCCCCTGGCTTCAGCCGGGTGTATCATAGCACGTCAGGCAACAAGGAAGGAACCAATCAATAGCCCCCGGCTTCAGCCGGGGGTACCATTCAGGAGCAGAAAGGGCTTTAGCCCCATTCTGGATAGCGAATCGGATCTCCTGAGGAACTGCCCGGGGTTGGAGCGGGCCCATCCATGGGGATGTCTGGCCGGATCGTGCGGCTAAAGCCGGATATGAACCAATACTGAACCCCGGGCTAAAGCCCGGGGCTATTGAACCCAGAATGAATGTTGGTGGCAGCTCATATCGGCTGCTCTCGCGGGCATTTCAATGTATCCATGCATTGAACACGGTGTGCCTGCCTATGAGGAAGGATCCAGTCAATAGCCCCCGGCTTCAGCTAGGGGTGTCATAATGCATCAAGCTATGATGATGGAGCCGGTCAATAGCCCCGGCTTCAGCCCGGGGTACCATAGCACGTCAGGCAACAAGGAAGGAACCAATCAATAGCCCCCGGCTTCAGCCGGGGGTACCATTCAGGAGCAGAAAGGGCTTTAGCCCCATTCTGGAATGCGAATCGGATCTCCTGAGGAACTGCCCGGGGTTGGAGCGGGCCCATCCATGGGGATGTCTGGCCGGATCGTGCGGCTAAAGCCGGGTATGTACCAATGCTGTACCCCAGGCTTTAGCCCGAGGCAATTGATTCCAGAATGCATGCTGAAGGCAGGTTAGATCGGCTGCTCTCGCGGGAATCACAGTGTGTCCACGAGCATTGAACATGATGCGTCAGGATATGACAAAGGCGCCGATTCATAGCCCCTGGCTAGCCAGAGGTGTCATAGTGCATCTGGCTGCTAGGGAGGATTCCATCAATAGCCCCCGGCTTCAGCCGGGGGTACCATTCAGGAGCAGAAAGGGCTTTAGCCCCATTCTGGATAGCGAATCGGATCTCATGAGGAACTGCCCGGAGTTGGAGTGGGCTCATCCATGGGGATGTCTGGCCGGATCGTGCGGCTAAAGCCGGGTATGTACCAATGCTGTACCCCAGGCTTTAGCCCGAGGCAATTGAATCCAGGATGAATGTTGATGGCAGCTCATATCGGCTGCTCTCGCGGGCATTTCAATGTTTCCATGCATTGAACACGGTGTGCCTGCCTATGAGGAAGGATCCAGTCAATAGCCCCCGGCTTCAGCTAGGGGTGTCATAATGCATCAAGCTATGATGATGGAGCCGGTCAATAGCCCCGGCTTCAGCCCGGGGTACCATAGCACGTCAGGCAACAAGGAAGGAACCAATCAATAGCCCCCGGCTTCAGCCGGGGGTACCATTCAGGAGCAGAAAGGGCTTTAGCCCCATTCTGGAATGCGAATCGCACGGGACATGTTCCTGCCATTTCCCTATCTTCAATCCATGATCTCCCGCAAGCTCACTACTGCCCGCACAGAGGCACTGCGCAGCCTGGCCCGTCAGCTGGACTTTCAGTTCCAGGGTGAAGACACCTATTCGGACATCACCCTGCTCAAGTCCTTTCAGTTCTACCGCCAGTTCGGGATGTCCAAGGAGATCCACAACGTCGCCAGACGGGTCGATCCAATGCTGAACTCCACCCTGCTTACCTTCGATTATACCTGGAAGGTGCCGGCCGGTAATCACCCCAAGCGATTCTATCAAACCGTCTTCTTCATCCAGGCAAAGGATCTGGCCCTGCCCGATTTCTTCCTCCGCCCGGAATCCTTCTTCGACCGGATCGGGGCCTGGTTGGGGATGCAGGATATCGACTATTCCGAAGATCAGGCCTTTTCCGATCGGAATCTGTTGAAGGGGGAGGATGAAGAGCTGGTTCGCCAAATGGTCCTCACCCCCCAGTTTGCCCGGATGTTCCGGGTCAATCGCGAATGGACGGTCGAAGGGTTGGGCTACTACCTGGTCATCTACAAGAAGCGCAAGTTATTGGCTCCTCCCCAGGTGGCCGACCTGGTCAAGCGTGGATTGGAACTGTACAGCGTTCTTCGGGAGCCTTCCTGAACGTACATGCCCACCGGGAGAAACGAGGGATAAAAAAACCCGACTCGGCCGAAGCCGAACCGGGTTGGACAACTAAAAAGCGTATCTCTCAAAGTTCACTATTTTAACACGATTCCGCAGCAAAGAGTTCGGGTTTTTCATGGATTTCTAATCCTGATCGGCACTCATGGCGGCATCGGGATCCTCCCCTCCCGGACTCAGGCTTTCACCCAGTACATGATGATCGACCAGATTGCACCAGAAGCAATCGGGAAGATGGCATCCCCGGCTGAATTCCAGGTTGCGAATCCCGTCAAAGGCATAGGCCAGCTGCTCTTCCACCACCTGGATGTCCTCAGGGGTCACATCCACCCGGGACCGCTCCAGCTGCTCCTTGCTGTCGGGCTCAACAAATTCCATCACCGCGGCCTTCATGGGCTTTTCAATGGATCGGTCAGCGGCGATCAACATATGGTAGAAGACGATCTGACGCCAGTAATCCCCACCCGGTTCTTCATGCCAGTCTTCTCCCGGACGGTTGAGTTTCTTTTTCCCGTTGGCCGGATTCCCGGTCTTGTAGTCGACCACGATCAATCCATCCGGATAGTGTTCCACTTTATCGAGCTTACCGCCGATGGGGTAGCCCTTCCATTCCACCTGCCGAATGGCTCGTTCGACCTCGGTCTTGTCCGGCGCTTGCCAACCGGGCAGCGCTTCGGCCACGTACCAGGGGAGCACCTTCTTGCCGTGTTCCAGGGTGTTCTCGAATTCCTTGGGGGTAAAGTGCGAGCGGTATCGGGACATGCCGGTTTCAAAGGCTGCCAGGACCTGCTCGGCGACCGGTCCTTCGAGCTTGGGATTGCGGACAAAGACCTGTTCCAGCGCATAATGGACGGCGCTTCCGTAGCCCATATACCGGTTCCGACCGGAAGGTACCCGCAGGATATTTTCGTAGTAGAAGGACCGGGGGCAAACCAGGTATTTGTTCAATCCCGTCACGCTCATCACCAGGTTGTCGACCTGTTCCCGTAGCCAGCTTTCTTCCAGCAATCCCGGGTTCTCATCCAGGGGGTGGAGGAGTGCCTCCAACACATCTTCCCGACTGTCGGCCGGCATTTCCAGGGCGTGGATCGGAAGCCCTGCCTGTTCATGGAGTTCCCACAGGAAGGGGGCAGCCAGGTCATTGGTTTCCGACTTGGTGGTTCGTCCTGATTTCTGGTCCCTGGCATAGCTGATGGTCAGGGTCTCCCTGGCCCGGGTCATTCCCACAAAGAACAGCCGCCGCTCCTCTTCCATGGCCTGCTCGTCGGTGCTCTTCATGCTGTTGGCCAGGGTGTCCGGCAGTTTGAAATCCCGGCTGTTTGTCTTGCCTGACCAGTTTTTGGCGGAGCTGGCGATCATGAACACATGTCCCCACTCCAGCCCTTTGGCGGAGTGAATGGTGCTGAACGGTACCCCGTCCGCCTGCCCGATGTAGTGGACATACGGCAGCTGGATATTCCCCTCGATCATCTCATCAAACTGGGTGAGGATATCAGCGAGGTTGAGTTCGGGTTGCCGGGCCGTCTCGGCTTTGATATGGTCGAACAGCGTGGTGACCAGCTCCAGGAGTCGGCGCTTTTGCGGATCGCCCAGGATGGCCGCCAGCACGCCTCCCTTGGTGAGGATCCGTTCAAAGAGGGTCTGGACCGTCATTTCCGGCAAATGGCCGATCCAGTATTCCAGGTTGGCCGACACCGCCCGGATGGCTTCCGGGTGGTCGACCCCTGCGGCTTGAAGATGGTGGTCCGATCCGATCAGTTCACGCCAGCGCGGGGCTGTTGTACCCGGCTGTTCCTGCACCGCGAGGTAGGTCTTTCGGGCATACCGAAGGAGGCGGGCAATATCCAGGGCAGATATCCCGAAGTAGCGATAGTGCAGGATCTCCACCAAACGGGCCTCTTCACTGAACGGTTGGGTGTATTCCCCCTGGATGGTCCGCAGGATCTGTAGCAGGGTGTGGATGAACGGATCATGCAGGATGTTTTCCTGGCGGCGCTGGTGCACGGGGATGCCTCGTTGGCGGCAGAGTCGGATCAGGTTGTCGGCGTGGGCATGGTTGCGGTAGAGGACCGCGATCTCCCCGGGGGGCGTTCCCGCATCCAGCAGCTCCCGGATGCGCTCGGCGATCCAGGCTTCCTCGCCGGTGCTGGTGGCGAATTCCATCAATTGCGGCGGTTCGCCCGGAACGGGCAGGTCCTTGCCTTTTGCCTGCAGGGTTTTTTCCAGGTCCAGGGTCAGGTTGAGGCGCCCCTTGTTCCGGCTGATCAGGGCATCGCTGGCATCGAGGATAGCCTGCACGGATCGGTAATTGTCGGCGAGGATGAAGGTGACCGGTTGGAATTTCCGGTTGAAATCGAGGATGTTCTCCATGCTGGCTCCCTGAAACCGGTAGATGGCCTGGTCATCGTCACCCACCACAAAGAGGTTGGGTTGGTCCCAGAAATCAGCCAGTTGATACAGGATGTGGTTCTGCAGGCCGGAGGTATCCTGATATTCGTCGACCATGAGATACAGGAAACGTTCCTGGTAGGTGCGCAGTAGATCGCCGTCCTCGGCAAACGCCTGTTGCACCCAGCGCAGCATATCGGAGAAATCATAACGCCCTTCGCGCTCCATCAGGGCCTGGTAGCGGGACAGCAGACCGGCAGCGATGCGGGTCTCTTCCATGCGCTTGGTTTCCGGGGCAATGGCAGATTCCTTGGGGTCGCCGGCTTCAAACTGCTTGTACTTCCGCTTGTAGAAGAATCCATCCCGGGAGGGCAGGTCCTCCAGGTATTCGTCGATGGCCTGGCTGATCCGTTCTGCGGAGAGATCCTCCTGTTTCATGGTGTTGAACAGGTTGCCCAGTCGGGGAATGTCATAGTAGTAATCGCCCCGCAACCGGCGCAGGGGGTGATCGGGTTCGAGGCTGTCGATCAGCTCCTTGAGCAGTTCCCGTTTCTCCAGGTCCGTGAGGGGTTGCAGTTCGCGATAGCCTCCGAAGCGGGCCGGATTCTCCTGGATGACCACATTGCAAAACCCGTGAAAGGTATGTACCGGAACGCGATACCCTTCTGGTCCGATGAACTCGATCAGCCGACGGCGCATGGCGGTGGCCCCGGCTTCGGTGTAGGTGAGGCAGAGGATCTCCCGAGGGTCGGTGTCGGTCAGTCTCAGGATATTCCCGATCCGGGCGGCCAGGAGCTGGGTCTTCCCCGTCCCTGGTCCGGCGATGACCATCACCGGTCCTTCGATCTGATCCACGGCCTGGCGCTGAGCGGGGTTCAATGTGGCCAGAACCTCGTTTTCGAAGCGGGCCAGGTGTTGTTGGGGGAAGGTGGGCATGGGGTCATGATTGTCAGGGGATAAGATATTGCATTCTGCTCTCAGGATCGGTCCTGGACATCAAATATCCTGATTCACCGTGCATTTGATCTGCATCATTGACCATGACATGGAAGGAAGCGTTGATTTTCCATGGTCAGATTGCATTGAAATCATATCATCCTCCAATAGACGATCACCCCCTGGCATGACCCAGGTCAAGGCATACCTCCTTGACGGGCGTTTACCTTGTGGCAAACATTTGCCCCATGGTTCATTCACCTCGACATCACCTGCTGGACGCTCTTTGGGAGCGGCAAACAGCCCTGGGGTTTCTCAGTGAGGATTCCTTCCATGGAATTGCTCGACAGTTTGATCTGCCGGTCACCGAGGTAAGGGCCGTGGCCAGTTTCTACCACTTCTTTCATGAACAACCGGCCGGCCGGATCACGATCTATTTGGACAACAGCATCCTGGCTCAGTTTGCCGGTATGCATGAGGTCAGGAATGCCTTTGAGGAGGCGACCGGGGCAAGGACAGGGGGCGTGAGCGCAGACGGGTTGTTCGGGTTGTACGATACACCATGCATCGGCCTGTCTGACCAGCAGCCGGCTGCCTTGATCAACTTCCATCCCTTCACGCATCTGACCCCCTCCCGGGTCAAGCGGATCGTGACAGCCCTGCGCGAAGGGGAATCACCTGCCGAGCTGGCCGATCCGGTCCAGGAGGCCCTCTATTACCCCCGGCAATTGCGCCGGCCTTTCCTGACCAGTGGATACCAGGTGGGCCACTCCCTGGAGCGACTGCGGACCATGAGTGCCTTGGATGTCCTGTCGGAGATCCGGACCTCCGGATTGAGCGGCATGGGTGGCGCCCTTTTTCCCACCGGCCGAAAATGGTCGCTCGCCCGGACGCATGAAGGCCCACGGGTGGTGATCGCCAATGCCGATGAAGGCGAACCGGGTACGTTCAAGGACCGCTTCCTGCTCGACCGGTTTCCCGGCCTGGTCCTGGAAGGCATGATCATCGCCGGGTATGCGACGGGAGCGGAAGAAGGCATCCTCTACCTGCGGGCAGAATACCAATGGCTCCTGCCGCGATTGGAAGAGGCCATGCAAACGCTTCGCCAGGCCGGATGGTTGGGCGATCACCTGCCTGCCAAGGAGGCTCATCGATTCTCGATCCGCATCCAGGTCGGTGCAGGGGCCTACGTCTGCGGAGAGGAGACCGCCCTGATCGAATCGCTGGAAGGCAAGCGCGGACAACCCCGCCCGCGGCATGTCTTTCCGGTAGAAAGCGGCTATCTCGGTCGGCCAACGGTGGTGAACAACGTCGAGACCCTGGCCCTGGCGGCACGTATCCTCGAAAAGGGATCCTCTGTCTTCCGCCGTCTGGGGACAGCCGACAGTCCGGGTGTGAAGCTCATGTGTATCTCCGGCGATTGCGACCGCCCCGGTATCTATGAAGTACCCTGGGGAGTCCTGCTGGGAGACATGCTCGAAGCAGCCGGGGCCCGTGACCCGAACTATATCCAGGTGTCCGGTCCATCCGGTGTGGCCGTTGGTCCTGCCGGATTCACCCGCCTGCTGGCCAGGGAAGACCTGCCGACCAATGGCACCCTGATGGTGTTTTCCGCCCAGCGCGACCTGGCCACCATCCTTCAGAACTTCAACCAGTTCTTCAGGCATGAGTCCTGTGGAGCCTGCCTTCCCTGCCGCAGTGGCAACCAGATGCTGGCCCACAAACTGGCCAAGCTGCGGGATGGCCGGATCACTGAGGCAGACTTGAACGACCTGCGTCAGTGGGGAGACATGATGCATTCCGGCAGTCGCTGTGGATTGGGAAAATATGCCGCCCAAGCCATCCAGACCGCCATGCTCGCTTTTCCTGAATATTTCCAGAGTCGTGTGTTCGACCGGTCCGGATTCGATCTCCAGAACTGTGTCCAGGATTATCATACTGCCGTATCCCAAACCGCATATGGACAGGAACGTTACCATTCACATTGACGGTGTGGCCTACCATGCCCCTGACCAGAAGAATCTGGTCGAGGCCATTCGCGATCTGGGCCTGGAGATACCCACGCTGTGCTATTATCCCCACATCCAGCCACCATTGGGCACCTGCCGGGTCTGCATGCTGGAGGTGAACGGCCGGCCGGTCTGCGGATGTGAAAGCCGGGTGATGGAGGGCATGCAGATCCAATTGCACACCCCAGAGCTGGATGACCATCGCAAGGCCATGGTCGAACTGACCTTTGCGGAAGGAAATCACTTCTGTCCGGCCTGCGAAAAGAGTGGCGACTGCGACCTCCAGGGACTTGGATACCGGATGGGGATCAACCACAGCCGGTTTCCCCATCTGTTTGTCGACCGTCTCCTGGATTTCCGGGGACGCCGGCTGGTGATCGAACCCAACCGTTGTGTCTTGTGTCAGCGATGCGTCCATGAGATCCGGACCTCGGATGATCGACCCGTATTTTCCATTTCCGGACGGGGAGATCATACCCGATTGCAGATCGATGAGGCCCTGGAATCCACGATTCCCGATGCCCTGGCCCTCCGGGCCATGCAGATCTGCCCGACCGGGGCGATCCTGTACAGGGGGAAAAGCCTTTCACGAACGCCAGGTGACCGCCAGTACGATGTGCCGGCGGAGGTCGTCTCCAGTGTGGACATCGTCAGGTTGTTGAAAGAAGCCCGCCCCGATCGGAAATGGCGGGTGGCGACCACCTCACTGGCCGGGTGCTTCGGGTGTCATATGTCCCTGCTGGACATCGACACCGACTTGCTGGAGGTCATCGAGCTGATCGACCTGGATCGTTCACCGCTGACGGATATCAAGCATATTTCTGGCCGATGCGACCTGGGCCTGATCGAAGGGGGATGTGGCACGGACGAGAATGTCCACGTTCTCCGGGAATTCCGGGAGCAGTGTGATGTACTGGTGGCTGTCGGCGAGTGTGCCATCTGGGGAGGATTGCCGGCCATGCGGAATATGGTCCCTCTGGATGAATGCCTGCGTGAAGCTTATGTCCGAGCGGGAGACCCCGAGCCCCAACAGATCCCCAGCGATGAGGACCTGCCGGCCATGCTGGACCGGGTCTATGCCTGTAGTGAAGTGGTCCCCGTTGACTATTACATTCCCGGTTGTCCGCCCGGGGCACCGATGATGTGGCAATTCATTGCCAGTATCCTGACCGGCGCCTCGACCAGTCTGATCGGAAAGGTGTTCAAATACGATTGAGATGACAGCGAACGGACGAAAGATCACCATTGACCCCGTGACCCGGGTGGAAGGCCATGGCCGGGTGACCATCCATCTGGATGAGGACGGGCGGGTGAAGGAATCCCGTTTTCATATCGTGGAATTCCGCGGATTCGAGCGCTTCATCCAGGGTCGTCCCTATTGGGAAGTTCCGGTACTGGTGCAGCGACTGTGCGGGATCTGTCCGGTGAGCCACCACCTGGCGGCCAGCAAAGCCATTGATCAGTTGCATGGGCTGGACCCGGGTGATTTGAGTCCGGCGGCGAACAAGATCCGTCGCCTCCTTCATTACGCCCAGATCTTCCAGTCGCATGCCCTGCATTTCTTCTATCTCGCCGCTCCCGATCTTCTCCTCAATCCGGCTGGGCCATTGTCCACCCGCAATGTGGTAGGCGTGGCCATGGCTGACCGCGAGCTGGCCCGGCGGGGCATCCTCATGCGCAAGTTTGGCCAGGAGATCCTCCATGCCCTGGGCGGGAAAAAGATCCATGGCATCACTGCCGTTCCCGGGGGCGTGCACAAGACCTTTGATGCCATGGAACGCAAGCTGTTCCTCAAGGGAAATGCGGACCTGCCGGGCATCGACACCATGATCGACTGGACCGGAGAGGTCCTGGCCTTCATGGCAGACTATTTTGCCGGGCACCGCACCGTTGTGGATACGTTTGCCAGTTTTGATTCAGGTCATTTGGGCCTGGTTGGTCCGGACGGGGCCCTTGAACTGTATGACGGCCGGATGCGGGCCATTGATGCCCTGGGTGCCCGCACGCTGGATGATGTGCCCGACACATCCTATGCCAGTCATTTTGCCGAACGGGTCGAGTCATGGACCTACCTCAAGTTTCCCTATCTCATCGAACGTGGCCGGGAGCGGGGCTGGAACCGAGTAGGGCCCCTGGCCCGCCTCAACGTCTGTGACCATATCTCCACCCCCCTGGCCGAGCAGGCCCGACAGGCCTGTTTTGCTTTTGCCGGAGGGCGACCGATCAACAGGAGCCTGTACTATCATTGGGCCAGGATCATCGAGATGATGCACTGCGCCGAGCTGATCAGAGATCTGCTGCACGATCCGGATATCCTCAGCGATGACCTTCGCCGGGAAGGGCATCGCCGTCCTGTCGGGATCGGCGTCGTGGAAGCCCCGAGGGGTACACTGATCCATCATTATGAGGCGGATGACCGCGGGATGATTACCCGCTGCAACCTGATCGTGTCCACCACCCACAACAACGAGGCGATGAACCGGGCGGTCAACCAGGTAGCCAGGGCCAGACTGGACAAGCAGCCGGAGATCACCGAGCCGATGCTGAATGAGATCGAAGTCGCCATCCGGGCCTATGATCCCTGCCTGAGTTGCGCGACCCATGCGATAGGAAACATGCCGCTCCTCCTTGAATTGTACGACCATGAAGACCATCTCCTTTCCGAATATCGACGTTGACGACAGGACCCTATGGATCGGGATCGGGAATACCGGCCGAGGCGATGATGGCCTGGGCTGGATCTTTCTGGACCGGATCGCCGAAACGGGCGTACCTGGACGGAAGGTGTGCCGGTATCAGCTGCAGATCGAAGATGCCGATCTCCTTCGATCATCTGACCGGGTCATTTTTGTCGATGCCAGTCGGGAACCCCTTCCCGACGGATATATCCTGAACCGGATCGGACCCCGGGATGAGGTGGCGTTTACGACACATGCTTTGTCGCCGGAGGCTGTCCTTGCCCTGGCCAGGGACCTGTACGGCCACCAACCGAAAGCCTGGATGCTGGCGATCGAAGGATCGGGGTGGGACCTCGGTGAGGGGTTAAGCCAAGATGCCTCGTCCAATTTGAACAGCGTACTCGACCTTTTCAGTACGCAGTTTCTGGACAGTGAACCGTCATCTGAAAACTGACAACCGTATCAGAACAGGCTCTCGATCACCTGCTCCTCATTGATGCCTTCCGCTTCTGCCTTGAAGTTGCGCACGATACGGTGGCGGAGCACATAGGAGGCAATGGCCCGAACATCCTCGATGTCCGGACTGTACTTGCCGTTGATCGCGGCATGGCACTTGGCACCAAGTACCAGGTATTGCGAGGCGCGCGGACCCGCACCCCAGGAAATATATTCATTGACCATCTGTGTGGCCCTGGCGGTATTCGGACGCGTCTTGGTGGCCATGCCGACAGCATATTCCAGGACATTGTCCGATACCGGGATCTTCCGGATCAGCTTCTGAAATTCGAGGATCTGGGGGCCGGTGACGATATGCTTCAGATCGGTTACCGTGGTGGTTGTCGTCTGGCGAACCACCTCCAACTCCTCCTCATAGGAGGGGTAATCCAAGGGAATATTGAACATGAATCGGTCCAGCTGGGCCTCGGGCAGCGGGTAGGTCCCTTCCTGCTCGATGGGGTTCTGCGTAGCCAGTACAAAGAAGGGGCTGGGCAGCAAATGCTTGTCGCCGGCGACCGTCACGGAACGTTCCTGCATGGCCTCCAACAAGGCCGCCTGGGTTTTCGGCGGTGTCCGGTTGATCTCATCCGCCAGGACGATATTGGAGAAGATCGGCCCCCGATTGAACTTGAAATGACGATTGTCGTCCAGCACTTCCGAACCGGTGATGTCCGATGGCATCAGGTCGGGTGTAAACTGGATGCGCTTGAAATCCAGCTCCAACACTTCGGCGATCGTAGATACCAGCAGGGTCTTGGCCAGACCGGGTACACCCACCAGCAGACTGTGTCCGTTGCTGAACAGGGAAATGATCACGGCGCGAACCACGTCATCCTGTCCAATGATCACCTTGCCGATCTCGGCCTTCAGGTCGCGATAGGATTGCGCCAGCGCATCAACCGCTTCAACATCATTCTTATACGTCGTCATAGATCCGTTCAATTATGTTGTCTCCTTAATGACCGGAGACACCGGTGAAACGAGAGAAGCCCCCGGCTTGTTGCGGGCAAAGGTCGAAACCTTGGCGGTCAATTCCCAAAGACTTCGGCCAATTTGTCCTCCAGGGCCTTTCCGCGCAGGTTCCTCCCCAGGATCCTGCCCTCCCTGTCCAGGAGGACGGTGTGCGGGATGGACGTTACCGAATACATGCCGGCCACCTCATTCTTCCAGCCTTGCAGATCACTGACATGGTGCCAGGTCAGCCCATCCTTGGCGATGGCATCCAGCCAGCGTTGCCGGTCACTGTCCAGACTGACACCCAGGATGTCAAAGCCCTTGTCGTGGTACTGATTGTACAGCCTGACCACGTTGGGGTTTTCCCGGCGGCAGGGACCACACCAGCTCGCCCAGAAGTCGATCAGCAATACTTTGCCCCGGAAATCGGTCAGACTGACCGGTTTGCCGTCAGGGTCATTCTGGGTGAAGTTGGGCGCTATGCCCCCCTTGACGAAGCGGGAGATCAGATCCAGTTGGCGCTCCAGGTTGAGGGCCTGCTCCGGATGCGTCTCCTTGTACTTGTCGATATAGAGATTGGCATAGTAGACATAGGCTTCAGTATTCGTCTTCTCAATGCCCTGTAATATTCCGCTCAGGGCCAGCATGTAGACCGGCTTGCTGGAGGGCACCCTGGCCAGGACCTTGCCCAGGTATTCCTGCAGCACTTCGGCTGGCATCTTGGTGCCCGCCAGGGTATTGGCATAGGACTTGAACGCCTCATACACCCAGGGCTGATAATCCAGACCCGGTTGCTCAAAGTCGACAAAGTGAAAGCTTTCTGCCGCGAAATGGTCCAGTTCCGATGAATAATCCGATGGCTGGACATAGTAGTTCAGATAGGTGTTCAGCTCCAGGATCCGGGCAAAGAATGGATTGTTGGCATGTGCCTCCTCCAGCATCTGCAGTTTCAACCGGTCCACCTGCGTCATCTCCTCCACAAATTCCACCGGGACCTCCCCCGATCGCAACTGTCGATTGTATTTCTTGGCGATCTGATTAGCCTGGTTCTTCAACCCGTTCATCTTGCCTTTCATCTCCTGGTATTGGGTATTGATCCCCGATTCAGAAATGACGGACTGGTTCATCTTTGCACAATCCATGGTCACCCGTACGCCGGTTTCCTTCCCCAGGATCATGGGCAGCACATCCTGGTCGGACGCGCCCAGATAGAAGAACTGCCAGTCCTGCTCCCGCAGCTTGAACCGGGCTTCCCCGTTTTCTACGTTCGCCTGCATCAGGGGTTCAAAATGCAATCCACCGAATCGAAAGAGATACAGGGTTTGCACATTCGGGCAATTCACTTCCGCGGTCAGGGTGATCGTCCCGGCGATCCCTGATTGACTGAAGAACAGAACGGTTAAGGCGAAGAATAGTCGATAGATCATGATGATACTAGAGTTAGGAATTCATCCTCGGTCAGGATCTGGACCGTACCGAGGGCTTGTGCTTTTTTCAATTTGCTGCCGGCATTGGCACCCACCACCAGGATATCCAGGTTGCCGGATACGGCGGAGATGGGTTTGGCCCCGGCCTGTTCGGCCAGCTCCTGCGCCTCCTTCCGTCCCATTTTCTCTAAAGTACCAGTGAAGAGAATGGTTTTGCCGGCCAGTGGCGCATCGGCGGCAATCGCGCGGGGGCGATCCTCCTCCGTTTGGGTCAGGTTGACCCCGAGTGCTTCCATCTCCTCCAATAGGGCGACGTTGTCCGGCTGTCCAAAGAAGGCCATGACATTCCTGGCCACAATCGGGCCAATATCCTTGATCTGGAGGTAACGCTCCTCATCCCAGTCCTTCAGCTCCAGGACATGCCCGACCTCTGCCGCCAGCAGCTTGGAGGCTTTCTTTCCCAGATGGTGGATGCTGAGGCTGTGGAGCAGACGGTGGATCGGATTTGCCTTGGCCTTGTCGATGGCCTTGTGCAGGTTGTCGGCTGATTTTTTCCCGAAACCGTCCAGTTCTGCGATCCGGTCGTAGTCCAGGCGGTAGAGATCCACGATGTGCCGCACCCAGCCGAGATCATAGAATCGTTCCACCTGGGAGCGGCCCAGTCCGTCAATGTCCATGGCATCCTTGGAGACGTGAAAGATCATCCGCTGCTTGATCTGGGCTTCACATTCGGCATTCACACAGCGCCAGGCAGCCTCATCCGGCTCGCGGAAGAGGGGCGTGTGGCAGACCGGGCAGGTGGTTGGGAATATGATGGCTTGTTCGGAACCGTCGCGGAGATCGGCCAGCGGCTTGACGATGTAGGGGATCACATCCCCCGCCCGTTCTACCAGCACGGTATCGCCCAGGCGGATGTCCTTGCCTTTGATGAAGTCTTCGTTGTGCAGCGATACGGAACTGACCGTTACCCCGGCCAGTTGGACAGGTTCGATCTTGGCCACCGGGGTGATCGAGCCGATCTTGCCCACCTGATAGTCCACATCGATCAGCTTGCTGGTCGCCTGGCGGGCCTTGAACTTGAAGGCGATCGCCCAGCGGGGGTGGTGACTGGTATAACCACATATTTCCTGCAGGTCTCGCCGGTCCACCTTCACCACCATCCCATCGATCTCGTAGGGATAGGTATCGCGCTTGGCTGCCCACGATTCGCAGAAGGCTACCACCTCATGGATGTCCCGGCAGACCGTGCGCTCCCCGGCAGGCACCTTGAATCCGAGAGCGGCCAGGGTGTCCAGGGCCTGGTGATGGGTGGGAAATTGGTCCAGTTGGTCGTTACCCTGCCCATCCTGGGCAAAGCCGAGCTGATAGACGAATACATCCAGTCCGCGTTCGGCTGCCTCCTTGGGGTCCTTCATGCGCAAGCCTCCGGTGGCGGCATTGCGCGGATTGGCAAAGAGGGGGAGGTCCTGTTCCTCCCGGCGGGCATTGATTTGAAGGAAATGGTCCTTTCTGATGATGGCTTCTCCCCGCAGTTCCGCCCGATGGATGCCATAGCGGGAGAATTCGGCCTTCAGGGGAATGGACCGGATGGTGCGGGCATTGGCTGTGATCTCCTCGCCCCGAACGCCATCTCCCCGGGTGGCGGAGCGCGTGAGACGATCACCTTCGTACACCAGGGTGATGGTCCCGCCATCGTATTTCGGTTCGACGGCATAGGCGATCGGGGAATCCCCCATGTCGGTCAGTTTGCGCACCTGCCGGTCGAATTCCAGTAGATCCGCTTCATCGTAGGAGTTGTCCAGGGACAGCATGGGGGTGAGGTGGGTCACCTCGGGCAGATCACTGGTCAGGTCGGAGGAGACACGGCTCGTGGGCGAGTCCTCCATCCTGGCCTCGGGAAATGCCTCTTCCAGGGTCTGCAGCTTCTTGTACAGCTGGTCGTATTCGAAATCGCTGATCACCGGATCGTGAAGGACATAGTACCGGTACTCGTGGAATCGGATCACATCGCCCAGGGAGGCGGCCATTGCCACCGCATCAGCTGGCGCAACGGGCGGGGTGGCCGCGAGGAGCTGGCGGCTGAGGTGGTCCAGGGTTTTCTGCTCGTCAGGGGAATACATCAGGGCGAAAATACAAGGCTTTGCATGAACGGCCGACAAAGAAAACCCCCACTGCCATGACCCGGGGGTATTCACAGTGGGGGTAGGATATGACGAAACAATAAAGGTCGTCCTTAGAGAGACTTCAATTTGGTCTCCAGTTCATTCTCGTCGCCGGGGAGGTAGCCGTTGTGGCTGTAGACGATCTTGCCGTCCTTCACCACGAACGTGTGGGGGATGGTCTGCACATTCATGGCGTGCTGGAAATCCTGCTTGACATCGGACAGCACCGTGTATTTCCAGCGCTTTTCATTGACCATCGGCTTGACCCGGGGCAGGGCGCGCTGGTCATCAATGGTCACGGCAACCAGTTCGACACCATAGTCGGACTGCCACTGGTCGTATTTCTTGGCAATGGCATCCAGTTCCTTCTTGCAAGGCGTGCACCAGGTGGCCCAGAAACTGATGATCGTTGTTTTTCCAGCCACGGCATAGTCCTGGATGTTCACCGGTTTCCCGGTCAGGGTCTTCAGGGTGATATTGGGTAGGGCATCTTGGGCGGTGGCCGTAGCGAAGGAGAGGACCAGCGCCAGGACCGGCAGGATGAATTGCTTCATAAATGTGAGTTGATTTGATGAATAGTGGTGATAAACACAGTTGTCTTCAAAAATAACCCTTTAGAGGGTCGTCTAACAGCCAAAAACCTATCTTTAACCACCTGTTAACGATTTGAACCCCTATCTGCGTGCAACGATCTGAACGAATTTCTCGATCCTTAGTGGTCCTGATCACCGCTGTTTTCCTGTATGTGAACCCCCTCCATGCCCAGGAAGGCAATACCGGACGGCTGTCCGGCAGCTTCCAGGCCAATGTCAATTTCTTTCAGCGGGATTCGGCCATCGGAGCGGCCAATACCCCAGGGTATGACCGCCAGTTGGTGGGCTCGGAAGCCTGGCTCAACCTGGATTACTCCAATTGGGGCTTTGACATGGGCATCCGCTTCGACCTGTTCAACAATACCAACCTCTTCAATCCGCTGGGTTCCTTCAATGGCATCGGCATCGGCCGGTGGTATATCCACAAATCGATCGGCCAGTTTGAGGTGACCGGTGGCCAGATCTACGACCAGATCGGCAGTGGGCTGATCTTCCGGGCCTATGAGGCCCGCCCCCTGGCCATCGACAATGCGCTGTATGGCGCACGGGTGGCCTACCATATCAATGACAATTGGGAGGTCAAGGCCTTCGGGGGTAAGCAGCGGAACATCTTTGATTACTACAACCCTTCGCTGTGGGGCGCCGCCCTGGAAGGATTCATCCCCGGCAATGAAGAGTACACCTGGTCATTGTCCCCGGGCATCGGGATCGTCCAGCGCACCTATGACGATGCCACCATGGACCAGATCATCGCGGCAATCGAGACCTATACACCCGAGGACGGGTTCATTCCCAAGTACAACACCCGGGCAGCCACTGTTTATAATACGCTGATCGCCGGCAATTTTACCTGGTATGTGGAAGGGGCCCTCAAGACGGAAGATGTCTTTGAAGATCCCTTTGCCCCGAAGAACAACTGGAACGGGACCGTGACCCAGGGCCGCCTGGTCAGCCGGCCGGGCAATGTGCTCTACACATCCCTGGGGTACACCACCGGAGGCCTGGGGATCATCGTCGAAGGGAAGCGCACCCAGGACTTCCGCTTCCGGGTCGATCCGTTTGTCAACCAGTTGCGCGGGCAGGTCAACTTCCTGCCACCGATGGCCAGGGTCAACACCTATCGCCTGACCGCCCGCTACAATGCGGCGACACAGGAGATCGGGGAGATGGCCGGTCAGGCCAGCATCCGGTATTCGCCTAACAGCCACTGGGCATTGGGATTGGATTATTCCCAGATCATGAACCTGGACATGGACAATCTCTTCTACCGGGAGATCTACATCGATGCCACCTGGAAACCCAAGGATGCCTGGAACATCCTGTTCGGAGTGCAACACCAGTGGTACAACCAGTTCATTTACGAAGGCAAGCCAGGCGACCTGAGCACCATCACGCCCTATACCGACATCCAGTACAAGTTTGATGACCACCGGGCATTGCGCATGGAAGCCTCGGCCATGTTCACGGGCAGGGTGGGTAGTGCTCAGAATACAGATTATGGTGACTGGCTCTTTGGCCTGTTGGAATATACCATAGCCCCGCACTGGACGTTTACCGTATCAGATATGTTCAATTTCAACCCCAAGCGGATCAACCCGGATACCGGCGACTTTGAGGACCCCATCCATTATCCCCGGTTTGATGTGTTCTACAGCACCGGCCCTCACCGCTTTGCCTTTTCCTATGTCAAGCAGGTGGATGGGATCGTGTGTACCGGGGGGATCTGCCGCTATGAACCGGCCTTCAGTGGATTCAAGGTGGGGATGCAATCCAATTTCTAATCCGTTAACTTTGAGATCATGATGCGATCGATCACCTATAGCCTGTTTGCCGTTCTGCTCCTGATCGGAGGATGCAAGGAAATCTCCCCTGACCTCACGTTTGGACCACCCAGTGGACTGAATGATCGCGTCGTCGTAGTGGAGGAATTCACTGGTGCCCAATGTGTGTTTTGTCCACCAGGTGCTGAAGAATTGGAGAACCTCCTCAGCCTGTATCAGGACAATATGATCGCCATCTCCATCCATACCGGATTCTTCGCGACACCGATCCCGAACAAGAGCAAGTACGACTTCCGCACGACGGATGGTGATGCGTTGGAAGGAATCCTCGGTATACCCGATAAGGGCTATCCCAGTGCGATCATCAATCGCAAGGAATTCCCGGGTGAGGGTAGCCTGCATTCGGTCAAGACCGCCTGGGCCGGATACATTGGCCAGGAATTGGCAGATGAGGCTGTCTTTGGACTTACCTTGGGCACCACCTGGGATCCGGGTACACGTGCGTTGCGTGCTGATGTCAATGCCATTGCCCGGGAGAATGTGTCCGGTCCCTTGCGGATTACCCTGCTGATTACGGAGAGCGGGATCGTGGATTACCAGAAGGATATCCGCTACGGAGAGGTTCCGGAATATGTGCACAAACATGTCCTCCGTGATGTCATCTCCAACAGCGTGGAAGGGGATGTCGTGGCCACCGGTATTGTGACGGCCGGCCAGTCCCTCGACTATGCCGTGAATTATACCCTCCCGGCTGAATGGAAGTCGGAAAAGTGTGAAGTGGTGGCCTTCATTTCGGATGGCAACAGCCGGTATATCTACCAGGCAGGGCATGCGAAGGTGGAATAAATTGAAGTCGGAAATCGGAAGTCGGAAGTCGGAAGTCGGAAATTTGCCGATTCATCAGACTATTGGTGGCTGGCGTTCCGGGATGTACGATTCTTGTTTGGGAGGCTAAGGGTAAAAGGCGAAAGGTGATGGCTCCCGGTCTTTACCAATCTAAACGTTGAAAGAAGTTGATCATGAAGGTGAACCGAGAATTCAAGTTGACCACCTTTCGAACAGGGATACTAATCTGTCTTTTGTTTCTCCTGAACTCGTGTAAAGAGGTGAATGCAGACCTGAGCTTTGGCCCACCCTCTGGTTTAAACGACCGGGTCATTCTGATCGAAGAATTCACGGGTATCCGTTGTGTTCAATGCCCACCAGGTGCAGAGGAGCTGGATAATCTTCAAACGTTGTATCCGGAGAATATTGTGGTCGTCTCCCTTCATACCGGTTTCTTTGCTACACCTGAACCAGGGAAGAGCATGTTTGATTTTCGGACTGCCGATGGAAATGCATTGGAGATGATTTTGGGTGCACCGGATAATGGTTGGCCAAGTGCTATCATCAATCGTAAGAAGTTCGAAGGAGCAACCAGCCTTCATTCATCGCGAACCTCATGGGCCGGTTATATCGCCCAGGAATTGGAAAATGAAGCGCTTTTCGGGTTGACTGTGAACACCACCTGGGATCCGGGTACCCGGGCCTTACGTGCAGATGTCAATGCCATTGCCAGAGACAATGTCGCTGGTCCATTGCGCATCACCCTGTTGATCACGGAGAGCGGGATCGTGGATTACCAGAAGGATATTCGCTACGGAGAGGTTCCTGAATATGTGCACAAACATGTCCTCCGCGATGTCATCTCCAATAGTGTGGAAGGGGATGTTGTCGTTACCGGTTCGGTGACTGCCGGCCAGTCTATCGACTATGCCGTGAATTATACCCTCCCAGCTGAATGGAAGTCGGAGAAGTGTGAAGTGGTGGCCTTCATTTCGGATGGCAACAGCCGGTATATCTACCAGGCGGGTCATGCGAAGGTGGAGTAATTCAAAGTCGGAAGTCGGAAATCGGAAATCGGAAATTTGCCGATTCATCAGACTATAGGTGGCTGGCGCTACTGAGATGTACATTGCTCGTGAAGTTGGCATAGGGTAAATGGCGAAGGGAAAAGGGATCCTGATTGTCGAAATATCGCCATAACCCAATAACGACATAACCCCCGTCGGGCTGGGGTTCTCCTAGTCTTTCGCGATTCGCCAAACCACGACGGGCAAGCATTCGCCTGGAACGTCAGTGCCTGATGACACGAGGAATCCCGTCACTTGTTCGAGTGGCATAGGGTAAATGGCGAATGGTAAACGGCCTGCACCCGAATCGTGCAGATGCCGAATACCGAATACCCAATACCTCATCTTCCCTTACCTTTGCGCCGAAATCGCACGGCATGAAGATCTCCCTGAATTGGCTGAAGAAATATCTGGACCTCCCCCTCGACCCGGAAAAGATCGGTGACCTCCTCACCAGCCTGGGGCTGGAGGTGGAAGGAATGGAGAAGATCGAGGCTGGCCACAACGGGCTGCAAGGTATTGTCGTGGGGAGGGTGGCGACCTGCGAGAAGCATCCGGATGCCGATCGGCTGTCCCTTTGTACCGTGGATATTGCGGGTGAAGCACCTTTAGCCATCGTGTGTGGCGCACCCAATGTCGCTGCCGGTCAGAAGGTCCTGGTGGCCACTGCCGGTGCCAGTGTCCTGGGCAAGGACGGGGAAGCCTTTACCATCAAGTCGGGGAAGATTCGGGGTGCAGCTTCCGAGGGGATGATCTGTGCGGTAGATGAGCTGGGCCTCGGCGAGGACCACTCCGGGATCCTGGTCCTGGACGAAACGGCCGTAGTGGGTATGCCGGCCAGTGAACATCTGGGCTTGAAGGAAGACTGGATCTACGAGATCGGCCTGACCCCCAACCGGTCGGATGCCACCAATCACATCGGGGTGGCTCGCGACCTGTATGCGGCCCTGGTGGTTCGCCATGGGTTCACCGGCGGGATCAACCTGCCGAATGTAGGGAACTTCCCCACCGGGGCACAAACCCACCCGGTCCAGGTCATCATCGAGAACGAACGGGCCTGTCCGCGGTATTCCGGGGTCAGTATCTCCGGGATCAAGGTGGGCCCTTCACCGGAATGGCTGCGCCAGGCGCTGACCGCCATTGGTGAGCGTTCCATCAACAACGTGGTCGACACGACCAATTATATCCTGCACGAAATGGGTCAGCCCCTGCATGCATTCGACCTGGACAAGATCCAGGGCAGGACGATCCGGGTGAAAACCCTCCCGGCACAAACCCCCTTCGTCTGTCTCGATGAGATCGAACGAAAACTGGATGCCGAGGATCTGATGATCTGTGATGGTGACAGCCAGCCCATGTGTATCGGCGGTGTATTCGGCGGACTTCATTCGGGTGTCACCGAATCGACCACCTCGATCTTCCTGGAGTCCGCCTATTTTGACCCGGGGTACATCCGTCGCACCAGCACCCGCCACAACTTGCGGACAGAGGCGGCCAGGATCTTCGAGAAGGGAGCAGACCCGGAAGCCACGGTCTATGTCCTCGAGCGGGCAGCCATGCTGATCTGTGAGCTGGCCGGCGGAACGATCGCCTCCCCTGTGGTCGATGTGTATCCCAGTCCGGTCACCCCGGTCCGCGTGGACGTGCGCATGTCACGGATCCGGCTCCTGACGGGGATCGACCTGGACATGGCGGAGATCAGACGGGTGCTCGCGGCCCTGGGCATGCCCATCCTCTCCGAAGCCGGCGATACGTTCACCGTCCAGGTGCCGGGCAACAAAAGCGATGTGCTCCGCGAGGTGGATGTCATCGAGGAGATCCTTCGGGTGATCGGCTATGATCGCGTGCCCGAGCCGGCGAAGATGTTCGTCTCCGTACAAGCCTCACCCAGGCCGGATCCGGCAAAATTGAGGGACAAGGTGGCGGCCATGCTCAGTGCCCGAGGCTTTCATGAGGCCATGTCCCTGTCCCTGGACCAGTCAGCCCGATATGAAACCATTGCGCCGGAGATGGCGGGGTCAATGGTCAGGATCCACAACACATCCAATGTCCACCTGGACAGCCTCCGGGCAGACCTGATGCCCAACATGCTGGAGAATATCCTGCGCAACAAGAACCGCCAGAACCACGATGTGCGCCTCTTCGAATTTGGCAAGACCTACCATCGGGACGGAGAGACCTTCACGGAGACCAATCGTCTGATCCTGGCCATCACCGGACGACGGGAAGCCGAAAGCTGGCTGAACAGCGGACGCGAGCAGGCAGACCTGTACACCCTCAAGACGGAGGTGGAATCCGTGTTGCAGTTCCTGCGCATCCAGGGGTGGCAGGAGCGGGCCTCGGAAGGGCAGGGGCTGGAGCCCGGACTGGTCTGGGCCCGTGGCCCGAAGGAGATGGTACGACTGGGAGCAGTCAGCGGAGCATGGCTGGACCTGATGGATGTCGACCAGCCGGTCTGGGTGGCCGATATCAACTGGGACGTGGTGCTGGATTTCATCCCGGCCAGGGATGCCGAGACCGCGTCGCTCAGTCGTTTCCCTGAGGTCCGACGCGACCTGGCCCTGGTGGTGGACCGTTCGGTGGCCTATCGTGATATCGAAGCCCTGGCCAGCAAGACCGAGAAAAAACTGCTCAAGGAGGTCAACCTGTTTGATGTCTACACCTCGGAGGAACATCTCGGGGCCGGCAAGAAATCCTGCGCGGTCAGTTTCCGTTTTGCCGATCCGGAACGTACCCTCACGGACCAGGAGATCGATGATGTCATGAACCGGCTGATCGCCGGGTATGAGTCCCGGCTGGGTGCGGTGATCCGCAGGTAGGTCCGTTGCGGCCTTCATGTTCCTGCCATTGTCCACTTGTCAGGACACTGACCTGCGATACATATGGTCTGGCAGTTCTTCAACCCCTCCAGGGTTGATGATTCATTCGGCGTTTCCCCCGGGTTGCGACCCGGGGCTATCCTCTTGAACCCCTTCAGGGTTCGGACGCCTGCCTCCACAGTTGGATACCAGCCAACCCTGCCAGCCGAGACCAGAAGCAAAAGCCCTGCGTCCAATGCCTGGACCTCATTACCCAATAACCTCCTTACCTCCTCGACCCCTCGACTCCCGCCCCTGCCTTCCAACATAGTGTGTTCATATTCCTGTTGTCTGATAGTTCTTCAACCCCTCCAGGGTTGATGATTTATTCGGCGTTTCCCCCAGGTTGCGACCCGGGGCTATCCTCTTGAACCCCTTCAGGGTTCGGACGCCTGCCTCCACAGTTGGATACCAGCCGACCCTGCCAGTCGAGACCAGAAGCAAAAGCCCTGCGTCCAATGCCTGGACCTCATAACCCAATAACCTCCTTACCTCCTCGACCCCTCGACTCCCGCCTCTACCAACCAACATAGTGTGTTCATTTTCCTGTTGTCTGGCAGTTCTTCAACCCCTCCAGGGTTGATGATTCATTCGGCGTTTCCGCCGGGTTGCGACCCGGGGCTATCCTCTTGAACCCCTTTGGGGTTCGGACGCCTGCCTCCACAGTTGGATACCAGCCGACCCTGCCAGCCGAGACCAGAAGCAAAAGCCCTGCGTCCAATGCCTGGACCTCATAACCTCATAACCTCATAACCTCATAACCCAATACCCCCATAACCTCCTTACCTCCTCGACCCCTCGACTCCTCCACTCCTCCACTCCTCCTCTCCCCACCTTCACCATAACCCAAGCATTATCAGGTACCTGTACCTGTTGCTTCAAGAAAAACATGGACAAACAACCAACGCGTTGGGTTCTTTTCCTATTTTTACCTGTTGAAGGAGTAGCACTATGCATCAACTGACGGACCAACTGGATACCATCGAGCTGAAAGCCCGGCAACTGGCTGTGCGGTTGCGTCATGTCCAGGGTGTAGGTGAGGAGCTCCAGGAATTGAATTCGCAGCTCAAAAGAGAACTCGACAAAGCCAATGACCGCATAAAACACCTCAACGCAGCGACGGATACGCCCGTACCCGGAGCGGCTCATCTCGTGGCGGATGCCCGGGATCTGAAGAAGGAGATACAACGCTATATAGACGAATTGGACAAGTGTATTGAATGGCTAAGCAAACAGGCATAACCGAATGATCACCGAGACCAAGAAGCAAGTGACCCTGGTCATTGCCGGGAGGTCTTACCCCGTTCAGATCGATCCGATCGAAGAACGGGAGGTAAAGACCGTGGTGGCCGAGGTCAATGCCCGGGTAGAATCCATCCAATCCAGGTATCCCAAACAGGATAAACAGGATTGCTTGGCCATGGCCATTCTCATGTACGCGTCCGAATTGCATAAGCTTCAGCATACCGGTGAACTCGCCGAGATGCAGGAGGCCATGGCTGCCAAGATGTCGGCCATCGAAGCCCTGTTGGACGATCTCCTTTCCTGAGCCTTTCCGTGATCGATGTATGACCGGCTGCACCATGAGGTGAGCAAGGACCATTATACATCACTATAAATCGACATTATGGAACTATTCATCGGGATCGGGATCGGGATCCTCGCCGGCGGCGGGGTGATCTGGGCCTGGTTGTCAGTGCTCAATAAAAAGCGGATCGAAGAGGTCAATGCCAAGACCGATCTGGCCCTGCAGGAGTCCAAGCTTACCGCCAAGCGACTCATCGACGAGGCCGAAATGAAGGCCGAAAAAATTGTCTCAAAGGCAGAAGCGACCAATGAGAGCATCAAGCAGAAGAAGATCCAGGAAGCCCGCGAGAAATTCAACAAGTACCGCGCGGAGTTCGAGGAAGAGAAGGCCCAGCACAAGGTCGAGCTGAAGGAGAGGGAGATCGAGGTGCGCAATCTCGAGAAGGAGATGCAGATGCGCGAAAAGGACCTCCAGATGAAGCTCGAGGATATCGATCAACGCGAGGGTGACCTGCAGAAGGTCCGCGATAACCTGGAGATCCAGCTGAAGATCGTGGCCAAGAAGAAGGAAGAACTGGATGCCGCCAACGAGGTCCATATCAAGGCCCTGGAGAATGTCTCCAGGCTGACCGAGCAGGAGGCACGCGACCAGCTGCTGGAAGCGGTCAGGGCCAAGGCCGAGACCGACGCCATGGCCATCGTCAAGAACTCGGTGGCGGGTGCCCAGGCGGAAGCCACCAAGCAGGCCCGGAAGATCATCATCCAGACCATCCAGCGAATGGCCTCCGAGTTTACCATCGAGAACACGGTGTCCGTCTTCAATCTGGAATCGGACGACATCAAGGGTCAGATCATCGGACGGGAAGGACGGAACATCCGGGCCATCGAAGCGGCAACCGGTGCCGAGATCGTGGTCGATGATACCCCGGAAGCCATCATCATCTCCAGCTTTGATCCCATCCGACGCGAGATCGCGCGCCTCTCCCTCAAGAAACTGGTGGCCGATGGTCGGATCCACCCGACGCGGATCGAAGAAGTGGTGGCCAAGGTGCGCAAGCAGCTGGACGAACAGATCGTGGAGATCGGCGAACGGACTGTCATCGATCTGGATATCCACGGACTGGATCCCTACCTCATCAAGATGGTCGGCCGGATGCGCTTCCGGTCATCCTACGGACAGAACCTGCTCAAGCACTCCCTCGAAGTGGCCAACCTCTGTGCGACCATGGCTGCCGAACTGGGCCTGAACAGCAAGCAGATCAAACTGGCCAAGAGGGCTGGATTGCTGCACGATATCGGAAAAGTCTCCGAGGAGGAATCTGAGCTGTCACACGCCATCCTGGGTATGCAGATCAGCGAGAAGCACGGCGAAGTGCCCATGGTCCTGAATGCCATCGGTGCCCACCACGACGAGATCGAGATGAACAATATCATCTCACCCATCGTGCAGGCGTGCGACTCCATCTCCGGTGCCCGTCCGGGTGCCCGTCGGGAGATCCTGGAGAGCTACCTCAAGCGGATCAATGATCTCGAAGAATTGGCTCTCTCCTATGACGGCGTGCAGAAAGCCTACGCCCTGCAGGCCGGGCGCGAATTGCGGGTGATCGTCGAAGCAGAGAAGGTCACCGACCAGTATGCCGACGACCTCTCGTTCATGATCTCCCAGAAGATCCAGGAGGAGATGCAGTATCCCGGACAGATCAAGGTGACCGTCATCCGAGAGATGCGGGCCGTGAACTATGCCCGCTAAGCACACATGGTGTTTGGTGACGGCGAGGTAAAAGGCGAAGGGCAAAGGGTCAATGGTGTAACTTGAAAACCAACCCTTTACCCAATACCCTTCACCCTTTACCTTTATTGTTATCTTTGGGTAAAGCCATACCGACATGCTTCACCCTGCCCACCTCCATCCTGTTTCAAGTATCGATCCGAATAAACTGGCCTGGCTGGACTGGTGGCGAGAGGAGCGGAGCGAGTTGGTCAACCAGCGAAACCGGGATATCCTCTCCGGATTGGGTGCCGCATTCGGGTTTATATCGCATTATGTGGGGGGACCCAATTGGGGAGCCTTTGCGCTGGGGTGTATCTTTTGGGTGTTGAGCGGCTATTTTTTCTATCGTCGCCGCACCGACACGGCAGTCCAGGATTGGGATGCCATCGGCCAGATGCCCTACCGGGAACAATGTGCGGCGGCAAGGGAACGATTGGAGCAGGAGGGCAAGCCGGGATGGGTGAATATCTGGTTTATCACTATTGTGCCCTTATTGATGATGCTGATAGAAGTGGAGTCACTGCCGTTTGAATGGACGGACCGCATGACCACTAAATTGTGGACCTGGTTGGCCTTCGGATTGGCCATGAATGTCTTCCATCAAGGCAGGAGGCGAAAGCGGTGGCAGGCAGGTATGGACATTGCTCGCAGGGCATCTGAATCTGCCTGACCTGGTGTTCAGATTTGGGCAGGACCCGAACATCGGGGGTACTTTTTGCCAATCCCTAATGAAATCAGAATGATATTTCGCATTTTGGCCATTTTCATTCCTTTTGACAGGTGGAGATCCCCGAAGATCTGTTCAGCCAAGTTTTGTTTGGCAAGTCGCGTTGAAAAATAGCTTGGAATTCACTTCCGAAACACAGGGGCTTTGCCTACCTTTGCACCGGTTTTGGAGAGGCTTCCTCTTCAATTTCGAAACAAGCTGCAAATGAAGGGCTTAGCACGTCAACTCCTGATCCTCCTCCTCAGTTTCTCCACAACCTTCCTGTGGGCGCAACATGAAGGTGACCATTCCGGCCATGATCACGATGCAGCCGGCCATGTCGAATCGACTGCTGAAGAGGGCCACGCTGATGGTCACGAATCTTCCGGTGAGAAGAAGAAGTTCAACCCTTCGCCCCTGGTGATGGGTCACATCGGTGACGCCCACGAATTCCACATCTGGGGTCATCTGGCTCTTCCGCTTCCATGCATCACCTATGAAGACGGACACGGACTGTCCTTCTTTTCCTCATCAGCTTTTCACCATGGCACCATGGCCTACAATGGCTATGTCCTGGACCACGGTGTCCTTCGCAAGGCCATCAACTTCCCTACACGTGAGGAAGTCCAGCTGGATGTGATCCACACCGACGAGGAAGGCCATGAGCATTATGTTCACACCGAGGAGATCAAGGACGCTGCGGGCAAGATCAGCGAACACAAGACCATTCATTACCAGGGGCAGACCTACGATCTCGAAGCGTCCAGCAAGATCTTCTCTGCCTCGTCATGGATCGACTTCAGCATTACCAAGAACGTGTTCACCATGTTGCTGGCGACCATCCTGCTGTTCGTCATCTTCTTCGGCATGAAGCGCTTCTATGCCAACAATGAAGGCAAGGCACCCCGTGGACTGACCAACTTCATGGAGCCGTTCTTCGAATTCATGCGCGATGAGGTGGTCAAGCCGAGCATCGGTCCCAAGTGGGAGAAGTACATGGGGCTGATCATGAGCCTGTTCTTCTTCATCCTGGCTTGCAACCTCCTGGGATTGATCCCGTTCTTCCCCGGCTCGGGCAACGTGATGGGGAATATCTCCGTGACCATCGTCCTGGCCCTGATCACCTTCCTGGTGGTCAACCTCAGCGGCAACAAGCACTATTGGCAGCATATCTTCTGGATGCCCAATGTACCTGTGCCGATCAAGATCCTGTTCATCCCGATCGAACTGGCCGGGTTGTTCATCAAGCCCTTCACCCTCCTCATTCGTCTCTTTGCCAACATCACGGCAGGGCACACCATCATTCTGTCCCTGGTCTGCCTGATCTTCATTTTCGGGGATGTCGGACAGAATGTCGGCGGGGCAAGTGTCGGAGCCGTGGTCGCCACCCTGTTCGTGGCGTTCATGAACCTGCTGGAATTATTGGTGGCCTTCCTGCAGGCATTCATCTTCGCCCTGCTGTCCTCCCTCTATATCGGAGCAGCGGTCGAGGAACACCATCACGAAGAAGCTCATCATTAATCATTATATCATGACTGGAACGTTAGCAGCAGTTGGTGCAGGTCTTGCCGTAATCGGCGCAGGGATCGGTATCGGACAAATTGGTGGTAAGGCTATGGAAGCCATCGCTCGTCAGCCTGAGGCTGTGGGTGATATCCGGACGAACATGTTGATCGCAGCAGCCCTTGTTGAAGGTGCAGCTCTGGCCACCATCGTACTGGCTTTCTTCGCTTAATCATCGAACGAACCGCAGAGCGCTGCCAGCGATTGGCTGGTAGCTCTCTGCCTTTTATCTGTCTTTTCAATTACACCGCATATGATTTCGCTTCTTTTTGCCCTTGAATTCAGCGTGATCAAACCCGATTACGGGTTGCTCTTCTGGACGGCTATCATCTTCCTGACGGTCTGGTTTGTGTTGGGTCGCTCCGCGTTTCCAGCCATTGCCGAAGCCCTGAAGAAACGTGCCGCCCATATCGAGGATGCCCTGGCTTCTGCCGAGAAGGCCCGTGAGGAAATGCAGAACCTGCATGCCGAGAATGAGAAGCTCCTGACCGAAGCGCGTGAAGAACGCTCGAAGATCCTTCGGGAGGCCAAGGAGGCTCGCGATGCCATCGTCAAGGAGGCCAAGGACAAAGCCAAGGAAGAGGCCCAGCGGGTCATGACCTCGGCGACCCTGGAGATCGAGAAGCAGAAGAACGCAGCGATCCAGGAGCTGAAGAGCCAGGCGGGCCTGATGGCCCTCGATATTGCCGAAAAGGTGATCCGCAAGGAGCTGAAAGGCCAGCCGGAACAGGAAGCCTTCGTGCAAGGGCTGGTGGATGATATCAAATTGAACTAATCCAGTATGTCGGTTAATCGCATTGCCTCCCGATACGCCAAATCCCTCCTCGAGCTAGCCGTTGAGCAAGGTAAGCTTGAGGCGGTGCGTGCGGATATGGACACCTTCCAGTCGGGCATGACCCAGCGGGATCTCTACTTGCTGATGAAGAGCCCGATCGTGCATGCCGATAAGAAGATCAGCATTCTCAAGGCCATCTTTGCCGATAAGGTCGATCCACTGACCCTGTCCTTCCTGAACATCTGCGTACAGAAAGGACGCGAACCGTATCTCACCGATATGGCCAGTGCCTTTGTCGACCAGTACCGGACGAAAAAGAACATTCTCTCCCTCAAGGTGACCTCCGCAACTCCCCTGGATGAACAGGTCAGCAACCGGATCAAGGAAGCCGTCAAGGCCAGTGGTGCCGCGAAGGGGGAGATCCAGTTGGACAGCGTGGTCGATCCAAGCCTGATCGGCGGCTTTGTCCTGGAACTGGGCGATCAACGCTACGATGCCAGCATTCTCCGCAAACTGGACATGCTGCGCAAGGAGATCAACACAAAAGTGACGCTTTAAGCAACATATTCTTATTCAACGCCTCAACAAAAATCAACGATCATGGTGGATGTAAAACCTGATGAAATATCCGCGATCCTCAAGCAACAATTGTCCGGATTTGCTACAGCAACCGAACTGGAAGAAGTCGGTTCAGTCCTGCAGGTAGGTGATGGTATCGCCCGTGTCTATGGACTGACCAGCGTACAGGCCGGTGAATTGGTTGAATTCGAATCAGGTGTACAAGCTATTGTACTGAACCTGGAGGAGGACAACGTTGGGGTCGTACTGATGGGATCCAGTGAAGGGATCAAGGAGGGTTCTACGGTTCGTCGGACCAAGAAGATCGCTTCCATCGAGGTCGGAGAAGAATTTGTTGGCCGGGTTGTCAATCCACTGGGTCAGCCGATCGACGGTAAAGGCCCGATCGGTGGAACAAAGTATACCATGCCCCTGGAGCGGAAAGCTCCTGGTGTGATCTATCGTCAGCCGGTATCCGAGCCGCTGCAAACCGGTATCAAGGCGATCGACGCCATGATCCCCATCGGTCGCGGACAGCGGGAGTTGATCATCGGTGACCGTCAGACAGGTAAGACGGCTATCGCGATCGACACCATCATCAACCAGAAGGAATTCTACGATCGGGGCGAGCCCGTATACTGTATCTATGTGGCTTCAGGCCAGAAGGCCTCTACGGTAGCCCAGGTCGCCAAGACGCTGGAAGAGAATGGTGCCATGGCCTATACCACCATCGTGGCAGCCAGTGCCGCCGACCCGGCTCCATTGGTCTTCTACGCACCATTTGCCGGTGCCGCCATCGGGGAGTTCTATCGCGATACTGGTCGTCCGGCGTTGATCATCTATGATGATCTGTCCAAGCAGGCCGTTGCCTATCGTGAGGTATCTCTGTTGCTGCGTCGTCCTCCGGGTCGTGAGGCGTATCCTGGTGACGTCTTCTATCTGCACAGCCGCCTGCTGGAGCGTGCCGCTAAGGTCATCGCCAACGACGACATCGCGCGGAACATGAACGACCTGCCTGATTCGCTCAAGAATGCCAAGGATGCCAATGGGCAGCCCCTTGTGAAAGGTGGTGGATCACTGACTGCCTTGCCGATCATTGAGACCCAGGCGGGAGACGTTTCGGCCTATATCCCCACCAACGTGATCTCCATTACGGACGGTCAGATCTTCCTGGAATCCAATCTGTTCAACGCGGGTATTCGCCCGGCCATCAACGTGGGTATTTCCGTATCACGTGTCGGTGGTAACGCGCAGATCAAGTCGATGAAGAAAGTATCCGGTACATTGAAGCTGGATCAGGCCCAGTTCCGCGAACTGGAAGCCTTTGCCAAGTTCGGCTCCGATCTGGATGCGGCCACCCAATCCGTTCTGGACAAGGGTCAGCGCAACGTGGAGATCTTGAAGCAACCACAGTATTCTCCCGTACCGGTTGAAAAGCAGGTGGCCATTATCCACCTGGGTACAAAGGGTCTGCTTCGGAACGTGCCGATCAATAAGGTCAAGGAGTTCGAGGAGAACCTCATGAACACCCTGGACCAGAAGCACAAGGATGCCCTGGAAAACTTCCGGAAAGGCAAGCTGGAAGAGGCTGACCTGAAGATGCTGGAAACCCTGGCTGCTGAACTGTCTGCCGGTTACAAGAATTAATTGTCTCTAGAAGGAACTGCCCCACATTATGGCTGCTAATCTCAAGGAAGTACGCGAACGGATCAAGTCGGTCATCTCGACCCAGCAGATCACCAAGGCGATGAAGATGGTCTCGGCTGCCAAGTTGCGCCGGGCTCAGCAAGCCATTGTCGATATGCGTCCGTATGCGGATCGCCTGAATACCATGATGGTCAACATCCTGGCCAATGCCGATGGCGACCTGAATTCTGCCTTTGGCCTACAGCGGGATGTGCAGAAGGTGTGTATCGTGGTGGTCACTTCCAGCAAGGGGTTGTGTGGTGCATTCAATACAAACGTGATCAAGCTGGCCTCTGCCCGTATCCAGGAGCAGTACCAGGAGGTCATGGAAAAGGGCAACCTGACGGTGGTCTGCATTGGCAAGAAGGGCAATGATTATTTCCGCCGCCACTTCAAGAAGGCCCGTATCGTTAGCGATCATGTGAATATGTTCCAGGACCTTCGATATGAAAAGGTCCAGGAAGCAGCTCAGGAGCTGATGGACGGTTTTTCCGACCAGACGTACGATATCGTCGAGGTAGCCTACGGACGATTCAAGAATGCCGCCACCCAGTATCCTGAAATGGAGACCTTCCTACCGGTGATCTCCGAAAAGTCAAAGGAGACCAGGCAGCGGGCTGACTATCTGTTCGAGCCCGACAAGAATGGCTTGCTGGACCACTTGCTGCCCAGCATCCTCAAGACCTCGTTCTACAAGTACCTGCTGGATACCCATGCCTCTGAGCATGGAGCCCGCATGACAGCCATGGAAAAAGCTTCTGAAAATGCCGAGGAGATCCTTAAGGAATTGAAGATATCCTACAACAAGGCCCGTCAGGAAGCGATCACCAAGGAGCTGTCCGAGATCGTCGGTGGCGCGGCTGCTCTGGAAGGCGCATAGTCCATTCTGTATTGGATGAGGTGGCGCTCTGTGCCTGCGATGAACAATTGAATGGGTCAGTCATTCCCGGAAGCCAGAGCCGGGTGAACCCTGGTGTTGGATTCCCTGTTATACTCCTGGATATCGGCAATCTGATACCTCGTTTGACGTTTGTCTGTTAAAATCGGCTGTTGGCCGATTTTGGAGCAGCTTACAGGATATCATGGCGTATCTTTTCACCTTGTTTTTTTGCCTTCCACTACAGATAAATCGAAATCAGATGATGAAAAACTGGATCCTGATGTTTACCCTCATGTTGGGTGTGCAAGCGATCAGCTCTGCCGCCGACCCGATCAAGGTCACCTCCGTCGAGGGGATCACTGAATACCGCCTGGAGAATGGACTACGCGTCCTCCTCTTTCCGGATCAATCCAAGCAGACTTGCACGGTCAATATCACCTACATGGTGGGATCACGCCATGAGAACTATGGCGAAACCGGTATGGCCCACTTGCTGGAGCATATGGTCTTCAAGGGCACGCCCAAGCACCCGAACATTCCCCAGGAATTGACGGAGCATGGCGCCCGGCCAAACGGTACAACCTGGCTGGACCGTACCAATTACTACGAGACCTTCAATGCCACGGAGGACAACCTCAAGTGGGCCCTCGAGCTGGAGGCTGATCGCATGGTCAACTCCTTTATCGCCAAGAAGGATCTTGACAGTGAGATGACCGTCGTTCGGAATGAATTCGAATCCGGCGAGAACAGCCCGTTCGGTGTACTGATGGAGCGGATCGTATCCACGGCCTATCTGTGGCACAACTACGGCAAGTCCACCATCGGTTGCCGGGCAGATATCGAGAATGTACCTATTGAGCGTCTTCAGGCCTTCTACAAGAAATATTACCAGCCGGATAACGCGGTCCTGACCGTAGCCGGCAAGTTTGATCCGGAAAAGACCCTGAAACTGATCGATGAATATTACTCACCGATCCCCCGTCCGGAGCGCGAACTGCCACCGATCTATACCCTTGACCCCGTCCAGGATGGTGAACGTTTTGTGACCCTTCGCCGGGTCGGTGACGTCCAGTTCATGGGCTGCGCCTACCATGCAGCCCCTGGTCCTCATTCTGATTTTGCAGCCATTGAAGTGCTCACCAGCGTCCTGTCATCCAATCCCTCCGGTCGCCTGTACAAGGCCCTGGTGGATGGAAAAAAGGCCAGTCAATCCTTCGGTTGGTCCTTCCAGCTGCACGATCCGGGACTGATGATGTTCTTCGCCGAGGTGCCCAAGGACAAGGATCTGGAGGATGCCAAGAATACCATGCTGGCGACCCTGGATGATGTCGTCACGAATCCCCCGACGGAAGCAGAGGTGGAGCAGGCCAAGAATGAACTCCTCAAGGATATCGAACTCTCGTTCAATTCCTCCGAGCGCATCTGCCTGCAGTTGAGTGAATGGATCGGCATGGGCGACTGGCGCCTGATGTTCATCCACCGCGATCGGATCAAGCAGGTGACTGCCGATCAGGTCCTCAAGGTAGCCCAGAATTACCTGAAGCCGGACAACCGGACCACCGGTATCTTCATCCCCACGGCGGATCCGCAACGTGCGGAGATCCCGGCCACTCCGGATGTCGCAGCCCTGGTCAAGGATTACAAGGGAACCCAGGCCATTGCCGAAGGCGAAGCTTTTGACCCGTCACCGGACAACATCGATGCACGGACAGTGACCGCCAATGCCTCCAATGGCATGGAAATGGCCTTCCTGCCGAAGAAGACACGTGGCGAATCGGTCAACCTGTCCATGACCCTGCGGTTTGGCAGCGAGAAAAGCCTGATGAACAAGGGCAAGGCCGGCGAGTATGCCATCGATCTTCTGGACAAGGGTACATCCAAAATGAACCGGGAAGAGATCAAGCAGGCCTTTGACAAGATGAAGGCGACGGTCAGGATCAACGGTTCGGAAACAGGAGCGAATATCAGTATCCAGACCAAGCGCGAGAATCTGTCGGATGTGCTGAACCTGGTCCGGGATATCCTCCGCGACCCAGTCTTCCCCCAGGAGGAGTTGGACAAGCTGATCGAACAGAACCTGGCATCGATCGAGCAGAACCGTTCAGAGCCACAGGCCATTGCCGTTCGGGCCATTCAGCGCCACAACCAGCGCTTTGCCAAGGGGCATCCGTACTATGTGCCGACCATTGACGAGGAATTGGCCATGTATAAGGATGTGACCATGGATGATGTCAAGAGTTTCTACAACAGCTTCGTGAGCACGGCTGGATCAACGGTCAGCGTGGTCGGTGATTTTGACGAACAGGCGATCAAAAACCAGTTGACCTCCCTCTTCGGTGATTGGAAGGCGAAGGAGTCCTTCCAGCGGATCCCTCGTCCGTTCAATCCTCCTCAGCCGGATAACGTGAACTTTGAGACGCCGGACAAAGCCAATGCGTTCTTTATTGCCTCCCTGCCGATCAAAATGGACGATAACAATCCGGATTACGCCGCCATGACCATGGGGAACTTCATGCTGGGTGGTGGATTCCTCAACAGCCGGCTGGCCACACGGATCCGCCAGCAGGAGGGATTGAGCTATGGCGTCGGTTCCTTCTTCAATGCCGGCACCAAGGACGAATCCGCTTCCTGGGGTGCCTATGCCATCTATGCCCCGGAGAATGCCGAGAAGCTGGAGGCTGCCTTCAAGGAAGAGATCCAGAAGGTCATCTCTGAAGGATTTACAGCGGAGGAACTGGAAGCGGCGAAGAGTGGATGGCTGCAAAGTCAGACGGTCAGCCGTTCACAGGACAACCGCCTGGCTGGATCACTCAATGCCAATCTCTACAACGACCGCACCATGGCCTGGGATAAGGCATTGGAAGAAAAGGTCATGAACATGAGCGTTGACCAGATCAATGCAGCGATGAAGAAGCACATCGATCCGGCCAAGGTCACCATCATGAAGGCAGGTGATTTTGCCAAGGTCAAGGCCAAGACCGACAAGCCCTGATCCTCTTCATGAAGATCGACCTGAACGGGTGCCTGCTCTTGAGCAGGCACCCGTTCTGTTTGTCAGGTCCTGCTACACACCCGGGAGGAGGCAATTTTGCTCATCTTCAATCCTCCGTGAAGCCGTATCTTTGCCGTCAATAAACAAATCGGGCTTTCCAGCCGTTAATCGTCAAACTTCATTTCATGTCTACTACTGTCACCCGACTCCCCTACAAAGTCAAAGATATTTCCCAGGCCGACTGGGGCCGCCGCGAGATCGAGCTGGCCGAGGCCGAGATGCCGGGCCTCATGGCTCTTCGCGAACAATACAGGAAAGAGAAGCCCCTGAAGGGTGCCCGTATCGCCGGTTGCCTGCACATGACCATCCAGACGGCTGTGCTCATCGAGACGCTGGTCGAATTGGGTGCTGATGTCACCTGGTCATCCTGCAATATTTTCTCGACACAGGACCATGCCGCTGCGGCCATCGCCAAGGCGGGTATCCCGGTCTACGCCTGGAAAGGGATGAACGAAGAGGAGTTTGACTGGTGCATCGAGCAGACCCTGTTCGCTTTCCCGGATGGCCAGCCGTTGAACATGATCCTCGATGATGGTGGTGACCTCACCAATATGGTGTTGGATCGCTATCCGGAGCTGGTCCAGGGTATCCGCGGACTGAGTGAAGAAACCACCACCGGTGTGCATCGCCTGTACGAGCGCATGAAGAACGGCACGCTGCCTATGCCGGCGATCAATGTCAACGATTCAGTGACCAAGTCGAAGTTCGACAACAAGTATGGTTGCAAGGAGTCCTGCGTGGATGCCATCCGTCGGGCGACCGATGTGATGATGGCAGGCAAGGTGGCTGTCGTCGCCGGATATGGCGATGTCGGAAAAGGCTCGGCTGCATCCCTCCGCGGAGCCGGCTGCCGGGTGATCGTCACGGAGATCGATCCGATCTGTGCCCTGCAAGCTGCCATGGATGGCTTTGAAGTACAGAAGATGGTCAATGCCATTCCGCGGGCGGATATCGTGATCACCGCTACTGGTAACAAGGACGTGGTCAATGAGCAGCATTTCCGACTGATGAAGGACAAGACCATTGTCGCGAACATCGGACACTTTGACAATGAGATCGACATGGCCTGGCTGAATGGCCAGTTCGGCAAGAGCAAGGTCGAGATCAAGCCCCAGGTAGACAAGTACACCATTGATGGCAGGGACATCATCGTGCTGGCCGAAGGCCGCCTGGTGAACCTGGGTTGTGCTACCGGCCACCCATCCTTTGTCATGTCCAACTCCTTCACCAACCAGACCCTGGCACAGCTGGAGCTGTGGCAGAATGCCGACAAGTATGGCAATGAGGTGTATACCCTGCCCAAACATCTCGATGAGATGGTCGCTCGCCTCCATCTGGCCAAGATCGGGGTGGAGCTGGAGGAGTTGACTCCCGCGCAGGCTGCCTACATCGGCGTCACACCCGAGGGGCCCTATAAGCCTGATTACTACAGATATTAAGTTTTCTGAAACGGCCGTCCTCAAGACGGCCGTTTTTCTTGAGGATCTCCGGATATCCCATGGGCTGGGAAGAAATTGTCTGTATGGAATATCCGGCAGAGAATATCTTTGACCTGAAGGAGTACATTCAACACAACGTTATGGCACTGGACGGCATACTCAAGTTCTTACTTCCGAAGGACCGGGTCTTTTTCAAGTTGTTTATCCAGGCAGGAGAACTGCTGGAAAAGGGTGGTCAGCGATTGGTCGAATTGGCCCAGACGGTTCCCGGACCGGACCGGGATCGGATCATCCAGGAGATCGATGATCTGGAACATGAGGGTGATGATGTGACCCACCACATCTTTGTCCAGTTGAATACCAATTTCATTACTCCCCTGGACCGGGAGGATATCCAGGAACTGGCGAAATCCGTAGATGATGTGCTGGATCACATCAACCTGTCGGCGTATTGCCTGAACATGTACAATCTCACGGACCTTCCTCCGGAGTATCTGCCCCTTGCCCGGAATATCGCTTCCTCGACCTCACTGATCCGGGAAGCACTGGTCCTGTTGAAGGATCGAAAGAATGTCAAGGCTATCCAGGAGATCTGTGTCCGGATCAACAGCCTGGAGAATGAAGCAGACGGTCTTTTTGTCGGCGGCATGTCCAGACTATTCCGCGAGGAGAAGGATCCGATCCACCTGGTTCGTCAAAAGGAGACCCTGATTGCCCTGGAGCTGGCTACGGATATGGCAGAGAACGTCGCGAACGTTCTGGAGACCATCACGATCAAATTCGCGTGAGATGACCGTATTGGTAATTGCGATCATCCTCATCGCCCTGGCCTATGATTTCCTGAACGGCATGAATGATGCGGCGAATTCCATAGCCACCATCGTCTCTACCAAGGTCCTTACTCCATTTGCAGCGGTCGCATGGGCTGCCTTTTTCAATTTTGCCGCCATCTTCATCTTTGGCACCCACGTGGCCGATACGATCGGGAAGATCGTCCGCCCGCTTGCCGATCAGGGGGTGACCTCTGAAGTGGCCCAGCTGCTGGTATTATGCAGTTTGCTGGGCGCTATTGTATGGGTATTCCTGTGCACCCAATACGGCCTTCCCATCAGCGTGTCACACGCCCTGATCGGGGGGATGCTCGGCCCTGCCCTGGTGGAATTCGGCTTGTATTACCAGGGTGACATCGTGTTTGACAGCGACAAGGTGATCAAGATCTTCCTCTTCATTTTTCTGGCCCCTCTGATCGGTATGGTGGTCGGATACCTCATCATGGTGGCCGTCCAGTGGATCTTTCGCCGATCCAATCCCTTCAAGGTGGATCAGTTCTTTCGGGTCATGCAGCTGGTCTCCTCGGCGGCATTCAGCCTGGGTCATGGTGGCAATGACGCCCAGAAGGTCATGGGCATCATCACCATCCTGCTGTTTTCCACCGGTACGATCAGCGAGCTGGCCGTACCTACCTGGGTCATGCTCCTGTGTTATGCCGCCATCAGCCTCGGCACACTGTTAGGTGGCTGGAAGGTCATCCGAACCCTCGGGGTAAATCTGACGGACCTGAAGCCACCGGGTGGATTCAGTGCAGAAACGGCAGGTGCCTTTACCCTGTTCGGAACAGCCTTTGCGGGGATCCCCGCCAGTACAACGCATACGGTCACCGGGGCCATCATGGGGGTTGGGGTGACCAGAGGGGTCAATGCCGTCAAGTGGGGCACCGCCAAGAATATCCTCTGGGCCTGGGTCATGACGATACCCGCCGCCGCCACGATGGGAGCACTGTCCTACTACCTGCTCCACCTGGTCTATTGAACGGCATTTCCGGGTTGGTCCAGAATCGCCGTATCTTTGTGAGATGAAGGATCATCCGGTCGTCTGGCTCCTGAAGCGCCTCCTGATCTTGCCCGTCCGGTTCTATCAGTATGCCATCGCCCCCCTCCTGCCACCATCTTGTCGCTATACGCCGACCTGTTCGCACTACATGGTCCAGGCCATCGAGGAATGGGGTCCCTTCAGGGGATTCTGGATGGGCCTGAAGCGCATCGGGCGATGCAATCCCTGGGGAGGGCACGGGTATGATCCGGTTCCTCCGAATCCAAAGAAACACGGGTCAGCAGCCGGTCACTGACCCGACTTCTCCAGGTATCGAGCCCACTTTTTCTGCGCCTGCCGGGCCAGGTAATCCGTTCCGACACGAAGCTCTTCAACGCGATCCGGACGGTGGGAAAAACTGAAGAAGGCTTCGAAAAAACGCACAAAGCGAACACCGATGGATCCTTCCCTGAATACCTGGGGAACCTTCTTGGGCAGGATCACCCCGGCTGGGGGGATGAGCATCCATTGTTCAACGCCGGTCCCGGTCTCCCGGCTGGATCGGCTTTTTCGGAGAATGCCGATTTCTCCAGCTGACCAGGCCTTTCTGGTTGGCTGAAGGTCCAGATCCAGGATGGTCACGGCATGGTCACCCTTGGTCCACCGGACATAGCTGGTATCCGGCATCAGGTAAACAGGGTTCAGTTCGTAAGCCTGCCGGAAGGAAGCGGCCAGGGCCACCATCAGGCTGTCGCGGTAAGCCACATCCCGGCCGATCGTCTGCTGTGCCCGGCGGCGTCCGGATGCCTGCTCGTCCAGGTTCGCCACGGCCCTGCGGATCCGCTCGTGCTTGACCGTGAAGGTGGGAAATACCACGAAAAGGGTCTTCTGCGGAAACGCCCCAAACCATTCCGCCCCATCCGATCCCCCTTCCGGGTCCTGTTGGGCATGCAGGAGCGAACCCGGGAAAAGCAAGCTGAGGATCAACAGGATTGCCGCGACAGGAGTACCTTTATCGGGATACTTGGATAGACATGGTCGAACATCGTTTATATACATGGATCGCAGTCGGTCTGATCTGGCTCAAAAGTACGTCCCTGGATGCACAGGAAATGTCTGGGCCACTACATTTCTTCGGGTTGTGGGAAGGCTACCATCCGATCGAGATCACCCTGGATGAAGATGGGAATGGCGCGCTGACCCTGCCGGATGAGGCATTGCCAATTGCCTTGGATGGCAGGAGCGAAGGAGGGCGGTGGAAGATCCACGAGGTGTTGACCGACGGCCGGCTTTCCGGCGAATGGATGATCGGGCCACAAAGCGATCACTGGCTGGGGGAATGGAAAAACTACAATCAGACCTCAGGTAGCCTGTGTGCCTTGTTTGCTGACCCGGTGACCGCCCCGCAAACCTTGCTGGTCCGATTCTTTTTCAAGGCGGGTAAGCAGAAATGGCAATTCATCCTGTACCCCCTCCCCAGGGGAAAATGGAAGGGGATCGCCTGGGAGAAGAATGAACGTCGCCTGTCCCGTGTATCCGGCGAATGGCTGGCCGATGGGATCCTGCTCGATGTCGAGGATCAACAAAGCGGGATCCCATCGAGATTGAATTTCCTCTATGATCGCCAGGCCTGGCGGTCAGCCGCCTGGACGGATGAACGCGGCGTGACCCTCCGCGTACAGTTGCGCCATTTCCAGACCGAACCCGTGGATGTCACCTCTTTCCTGGACTTCAGCCGGGAGACCCTCTTGCTCCAGCCCAGGATCGACTGGCCGGGGTGGGAGACGTTCTTCAGCTATTATCTCCAGCCCATGGAGGCGGTTCTGGCCAGGGAGTACCAGGACCTCCTGACCGATGATCTGTCCCGTACACCCTATCAGCGCCATGCATTGCGGCTCTACTCCTGGGTGGATCTGTCCTATCTCAACAGTCGGTTGATCAGTGGCTATCTGCATGTGGTGTCCTCCTGGGGCGAGGTCAACCAGGTGCCGTTCACCTTTTCGAGGAAGGAAGGCCGGCTGACCCTGCGGGACTTGTGGCCGGAAGGGGAGATACCCGCTCAGATCCTGGAGCAAATGGAAGGGTTGAATGTTGACGAACCCATGCGCATCGATCCGTTCCAGATCTATATCGGCCAGGGGGAACGCACCGTCATTCTTGCCCTTTCGGAGATCAGGGACCTGCTGCCCCGACAACATCCCCTCCGATCCATGTTTGACTGAACCATAGATTGGGTACATTTGTCTAAACTGAAAAACGGTATGTTTTCCCGGTTCTACAGCTTGTTGATCCTGCTCCTGGCTGCTCAGGTCCTGCAGGCCCAGGATGTAAAATTCTTTCTGGACATCTCCCGTGATACCTTGCTGGCAGGTCATTTGATCCAGTTGACCTACCATGTCGAGAATGCGGACAGCAAGGGATTTGAACCCCCGGATTTTTCAGGGTTCACCCTGGTGTCAGGGCCCCGCCAGTCCAGTTCGATGCAGATCATGAATGGAAAGGTCAGCCGGCAGGCCACCATCACCTATATTCTTGCCAGTCAGGAGGCCGGAAGCTTTCCGATCGAACCAGCCCGGTTGACCGATGGCAGCAAGGTGCTGGAATGTCCCCGCAAGGTCGTGACCGTATTGCCCAATCCCGGCGAGATCCCTGATCCTCAGTTTCCCGGTTATCGCCCCCGGCCCCAACCGGAAAAAGGCCCGATGGATCCTCGCAGGGAGCTCCTGCGAAAAGGGCGGAAGGTGTATAAGATGTAGGGTGGGATGTGGCGTTAGTCCACGAGGACCTTCAGCAGGAAATACCCGTCATCCCCTTGCTTCTGGTACCGCGGCATCAGGATCAGTCCATCATCCAGCGCCCGGATCTCCTGTCCGGCATCATAGGCGATCAACTGACCTTTGGAGACAGGCTGGAAATTCTGGAAACCCGGCAGGATCTCAAAGGTGGTCTCATCCTGGATCTGGTAGGCCTGGATCAGTTCGGCGATCCGGGGCAATCCCTTGGCATAGTCGATCAGGACCCGGTCATGGACGCTTTCGACATGCTCCGGATCGATCATATCCAGGGCACGCATGCAGGCAATGACGGCCGCGATGGCCCGGTTGACCGATTTCGGGTCCTCGTGCTGGCCAGCTTCAAAGGCAAAGGCAGTGATGTCCCTGGGGATCACCTGGCGCCGGAAATAGTGCATGGTGGTGCCCCTGATCCCGTCCAGCATGCCCAGGATGACCGGGGCATGGAGTTCGGAAGCGACCCGGACACTCTCCGGGTCTTCTGTCGCGATACAGAAAATGCCCCCTTCGGCAGTGGTGGTATGAATGTCCATCACCACGATCGGGGCATCCGGCAAATGGTGGAATTCGGTCTCCAGGTGATGGATGATATCCCGGAGCTCGCGTTCTTCTGCTCCGAGGAGCTGGGGCGGGGAGTTGCGGATGCGCTCCACGTTGTCGGGCATCCACATGCGGTTCATATCCTGGTTGAGGAATCGCTTGCCCGCTGCCATGGCGCCGAGGTTGCCGGCCAGGCCGACGATGCGACCGTGGAAATGAAAATCCGGATTGGTGATGTGTTCGACCTCCAGCATCTTGAACACATATTGCAGGGCCTTGATGCCGGCCAGTTCGTTGCCGTGCAGGCCCGCCGTACAGATCAGCAGGTGGCCGGGTTGCTCCCCCTCATACGTACCGATGATTCGCTCCATATCTCAACCGACAAGGGGACAAAGGTACAACGAATGGTGCTGGGGTATGCGGATCAGCCCGCGCTTTCCGTATCCTTCACCAGGAGCTGGAAGCCGTTGCCGTGGATGTTCACGATCTCGATCCGCTCATCGAGGCTCAGGTATTTCCGCAGTTTGGTGACGAAGACATCCATGCTCCGGGCGGTGAAGTAGTTGTCCTCCCCCCAGATCTTGGTCAGGGCTTCCGTGCGGGTGAGCACCCCGTTCAGACGGAGGCAGAAGAGGCGCAGCAGGGCTGCTTCCTTGGGGGAGAGCTTGTTCTTTTCCTCCTGGTTGTCGTGGCGATAGGTCAGGATGCGCAAGGGGAAATTGAAATGAAAATGACCGAAGGTGAATTCCTGGATCTCGGACTCGGGATCTTCCTTGGGGGCACTGCGCTTGAGAATAGCCTGGATCCGCAACAGCAGCTCCTCGGAGTTGAAGGGCTTGGTGATGTAGTCATCCGCACCGATCTTGAATCCCTGCAGCAGGTCATCCTTCAGGGTTTTTGCCGTCAGGAAGATGATGGGGATCTCCTGGTCCTTTTCACGGATCTCCCTGGCCAGGGTGAACCCGTCTTTCTTGGGCATCATCACGTCAAAAATGCACAGCTCGAATTTTCCTTTCCGGTATTTTTCCAGTCCGGAGAGGCCATCCGTGGCCAGGGTGACATCGTAATCGTGCATCTCCAGATAGGACTTCAACACATCTCCGAAATTCTGATCGTCTTCGACTAATAGGATTTTAGGGTTGGTATTCATAGGGCCTGGGCTTAATCAACTTGTTTGGTAAACGGAAAAAAGAGCGTAAAAGTACTTCCCTTGCCGAGTTCGCTCTGGACATCCACCCGGCCGTGATGGGCATCCATCATCGCCTTGACATAGCTGAGGCCGAGGCCGAAGCCCTTGACATCATGCACGTTTCCCGTCGGTACACGGTAGAACTTCTCAAAGATCAACTTGCGCGCTTCCTTGGTCATTCCCTGGCCCTGGTCGCGAATGGATACTTCCACGCCATCGCCAGTGTTTCGGGTGAGGATGGTGATATGCAGCTCCTCCGGGGAGTACTTGTTGGCATTGTCCAGCAGGTTGTTGATCATACTGGCAATGTGGGTGGCATCTCCCTCGATCACCGGCCGTTCCGCATTCAACTCGCTGTCCAGTGTACCATTGCGGCGCTCGACCTGGATGCTGAAGTTCTCCATGGCCGTGTGGATGACCTCATGCAGGTTGATGGCCGACCAGTTCAGCTGGAAATCCTGCTTCTCGATCAGGGCCATTTGCAGGACCTTCTCCACCTGGTTGTTCATCCGGCGGTTTTCCTGCCGGATGATGTCTGCAAAGCGCTTCACCTTGGTACTGTCTCCGGACACCATCGGACTGGAGATCGAATCCGCTGCCAGGGAAATGGTGGCGATCGGGGTCTTGAACTCGTGGGTCATGTTGTTGATGAAGTCATTCTTCATCTCCGATACCTTCTTCTGCCGGAAGACGATCATGATGGTATAGGCGAAACAGAACAGGATGATGCCGGTGAACAGGACCGAGCCGATCAGGTTGCGGATCACCGATCCCCAGATGGCGGTCACCTTGGTGGGGAAGTAGATCATCAACAGGCCGGGAACATTCTTGCCCTCGGGAAAGAGGGAGACCTTGTATCCGGAGTTGAGCAGCTTGTCGAATCCGCCACCCTGGGAGACCTGGGTGTTCTGGTCCAGCACCACATAGTGGTCGTCGTTGATGATGAAGCTGTTGGTCTCGTTGGAGTAGATGCCATAGTGGAAGTCCGCATTCAGCCCGGCGTTTTCCAGCTCTTCGTGAAGCATGTGGTGGATGCCCTCCAGGTCGCCCAACCGGTCGGTGAGGTCGAGCTGGCTGCGCTGGATGCGCTTGCGCATGATCTGGAAATACTTGATCTGCCGTTCCAGCCGGCAGGACTCACAGTCGCAGGAATTCTGATTGAGCAGGAAGCCGGCCAACTGGTCGTTGGGCAGGTTGTCGGCCATCATATGGTCCAGGTTGAGGTCCATGAGGTCCTTGGGTCCGGCTTTGAGCACCTGGCGGTATTCCTGCTCGAGGTAGTTGGATTCGAAACCGTTCATGGACTCCAGGGCCGCGATGGACTCCTGGCTTTCCAGCCGTTCGGCCACCCGGAAGAGGGCGGCAAACACATTCTTGTCAAACTGCTCCTCATTCAAATGGATGGACCGGATGATCCAGTCCGCCTGCAGGGAAATGATCCCCGCCAGGGCAACTGTCATCAGGCCGATGATGATCCAGATCGATGAGCGTTTCATGTGTTGTCTTAACCGGGATACCTATGAAATTGTTCCCCTGGAACAAGGCCAAATGTAGGCGCGGATCCAGGGAAAACCCCACTTTAACTGACTTTTAACGGTTCATTAACCGCGGAGCTGTTTTCGGGAAATTAGATTTGTATCTGGATGACATTCCCATTTGTTCATGGCAATAATTGAAGCGTATGAAAAAGATTCTACTTTTTGCCCTTCCGATGTTCATGGTTGTTCAATTGGCAGCCCAGCAAACTGAAGAGGCACCCAATCCCAGGAAGAAGGTGACCATCACCAGGACCTGGACGGATGACCAGGGTCAGGAAAAGACCATCACCATTATCAAGGAAGCCGAAGATACACCGGAGAATGCCAACTGGCTGGAATCGGATGATGTGGCGGCTCCTGACGATGCGGCCACCCTGGAGCGGATCGAACACGATCAGCGAGTGGATACCGATGGTCCCTGGAAGGACCTGCCCGGAGAATTGCGCTGGCACATGGAGGACCTGGGCCGTGAATTCCAGGAGGTCTGGCCCGAGATCGAGTACGAGCTGCGACAGGGTCCAGGTGGTTTTCTCTTTGAGAATGGACGCCCGTTAGCCAAGCAAGCCTTCCTGGGTGTCGTCACGGAGCCGACCGACGGGGGGGTGCGCATTACCCGGGTCATCCCGGGGTCTGCTGCCGAGGAGATCGGCTTCCGACAGGAGGATGTCATTATCGAGGTGGATGGAGCCCGGATGGATACACCTGCCCGGCTGGCCGACAAGATCGGGTCCTATCGCCCGGGGGATGATGTGGAGATCCTGATGCGTGACGACCAGGGCGAGCATACCGTGGTCGTGACCCTTGGTGATCGGCGGGCCGAAGGCCGGTTGGATAGTGGCCGGTTGTTCCCTGAAGGCAGGGAATTCTATTTCCGGACCGATTGTCGGCCGCGCACCTGGCTGGGTGTGCTCATCAACGATCACGAGGACGGAGCCCGCGTGCTGGAGGTGAATGCCGATAGTCCGGCCGAGGCGGCGGGCCTGCAGGAAGGGGATATCATTTATCGGATCGATGACAAGGTGATTGGAGACTCAAAGGACGTGATCAATGCGGTCCGTCGCCACAAGGCCGGTGATGAGATCAACATCCGTTTCCTCCGCCAGGGGGAACGCGAAGGTGTCCGTGTGGTATTGGACAAGAAAATGCCGGAGGGATGTTGTCCTCCGGATTGCTGCAAAGACCGTGAGGATATGTCTGACATATCAAAGGAACAGGAGGGTAACCTCCCGGACTATGCCGAGGCTAACCTGACCCTGGAGGATCTGCGCATTTATCCCAATCCGACCCCCGATGATGCACGGGTGGTCATTCGCTCCGCCTCGGATGCCCCCTTCACCATCAGCTTGCTGGATGCTTCCGGCCGGCGGTTACAGGAGTTGCAGATCGAAGGTTCAGCGTCCGTGGACGAGACCCTTCGGCTGGGCGACCTTCCCCCGGGAAACTATACGCTGCTCATCCAGCAGGATGGCCAGTTCCTGACGCGGACCATCATCCGGAACGATTAAACTCTACGTAAATTGGTTATGGAGCCCCGGCATTCGTCGGGGCTTTTTTGTGGGTCAGCTGCTGCGATGTGAAATCACAAATGACAAATGACAAATCACAAATCACAAACAAGCACAAAATTCAAAAGGAGCAATGACCAAAACAATTGATCGTTTTAGTCATTCGAAATTGGTGCTTCAAATTTATTTGTGATTTGGAGCTTGTGATTTGGTGCTTATTGTCTGGATTGGTAGATAAGCAACTGTCAGAATCACAGATGTGCACGGATGAAAGGTTTTCACGGATGAGGGGGTAAAGCTGTCAACCTATATCATGAGGAGCCAACATGCCGAAATCCGAATACCGAACACAGAATGCCGTTCTTACCGCCATTCGACATATCGCAATAACCCAATAACACTGAAATTCAGTCAGTAGTCTGGCCTGGGTTTTCAATCACATATTCAACGCCCGATTCCCCGTAGCATCCAAGCAGGCTTCCTTGAAGGCCTCCGCAAACGTCGGATGCGCATGGCTCATCCTTGAGGCATCCTCTGCTGATGCACGGAACTCCATCAGGGCGACGGCTTCGGCGATCAGGTCGGCCGCACGGGCGCCGACGATGTGCACACCCAGGATCTCGTCCGTCTCTTGATGTGCCAGGACCTTGACCATGCCATCCAGGTCGTTGCTGGCCCGGGCGCGCCCCAGGGCCTTGAACGGATATTTTCCAGATTTGTATGGGATGCCGGCTTCCTTCAGCTGGTCTTCGGTCTGGCCCACGGCCGATACTTCCGGCCAGGTGTACACCACACCCGGGATCAGGTTGTAATCGATATGGGGCTTCTGTCCGGCGATGGTCTCGGCCACGAACACACCTTCTTCCTCGGCCTTGTGGGCCAGCATCTGCCCCTGGATGACATCCCCGATGGCATAGATGCCCGGCACGCTGGTTTGAAGGTGGGCATCCACGGGGATCCGGCCCCGCTCATCGGTGGCCAGACCGATCTTGTCCAGTCCGAGGTTGTCGGTATAGGGACGACGACCGATGGCCACCAGGCAGTAATCGGCTGTCAGTTCCTTGGCCTCGTCCTTTTTCTTGTCGACAAAGCTCACCTTCACCTGTTTGGCAGTGGCCTTGACACCGGTCACCTGGTGGCCCAGATGGAATTGCATGCCCAGCTTCTTGAGACTGCGTTGCAGCTCACGGCTGCAATCCTTGTCCATGGTGGGAATGATCCGGTCCATGAACTCCACCACATCCACCTGCGTACCCAGTCGGGCAAAGACACTGCCCAGTTCGAGCCCGATCACGCCACCACCGATGATCACCATGGACTTGGGCAGTTTGTCGATGTTCAGCGCTTCAGTGGAGGTGATCACCCGCTTCTTGTCGTAGTTGAACATGTCCGGGGTAGTCGGTTTGGAACCGGTGGCAATGATGATCTTGCCTGCCTCCAGGACGACCGGATCGCCTGTTTCAGCAGTGACTTGCACATGGTTCCTGTCGACAAACGAGCCATGTCCGTGATAGACGTCGATCTTGTTCTTCTTCATGAGGAAATCTACCCCTTTCACGGTGGCATCGACGACGCCGTTCTTGCGCTCGATCATCCGGGCCATGTCCAGCTTGAGATTGGACAATCCGATGCCGTGTCCTTCGAATTCGGTGGCTGCCTGATGATAGTGCTCGGACGAATCCAGCAGGGCCTTGGAGGGAATGCAGCCCACATTGAGACAGGTGCCGCCCAGGGTGGGATAGCGTTCGATGATGGCTGTCTTCATGCCCAGTTGGGCAGCGCGAATAGCAGCGATATAGCCCCCGGGTCCGGAGCCGATGACGACGAGATCGTAGGTCATGATTAAGCTTTATTGGATTTGTCAGGACCGGAATGGCCGGGCTTGCGTCCACCTCCCTTGCGGCGACCTTTCCCTCTTCCCTGGTTGGGTTGGGCAGGTCGATCGCTCGGGGCTGAAGAGCCAGGTGCCTGGCCTCCCCTGCCACCAGCGCCACGGGGCTTGTTCCGTTTCTTTTTCTTGCGTTTGTCCGGAGGCAATTCGACTACACCGGTAACATCATCATCAAACGTGTGTTCCTCGGTCACCTGGTTCACGATCACCTGCTCGGCTGCCAGACTAACAGGAAACTCCTGCCGGCGGTTCATGTCGTCGAATTCCTTCACCCGGTCCTTGTCCAATGGATAGAGCCGGCCCCGGCCATGATCGCGTTCGTAGGCGAAATACATCAGGCCTTTGAAGATGTCGGTTTTCACCAGGACGGCATTGCCCTCCTGGGTCTTGATGCGGTCGATATCCGGGAATTCACCGATGGCTTCCAGGTAGGTGTCCAGTTCGAAGTTGAGACAGCATTTCAACCGGCCGCACTGACCGGACAGTTTGGCCTGGTTGATGGCCAGGTTCTGGTAGCGGGCAGCGGCGGTATTGACCGACTTGAAATCGGTCAGCCAGGTCGAGCAGCACAGCTCACGGCCACAGGGGCCAAGTCCGCCGATCAACCCGGATTCCTGCCGGGCCCCGATCTGTTTCATCTCCACCTTCACCTTGAATTCCCGGGCAAAATGGCGGATCAGTTCACGGAAGTCCACCCGGCCTTCGGCGGTATAGTAAAAGGAGGCCTTGCGCCGATCACCCTGGAATTCCACCTCCCCGATCTTCATGTTCAGGTTGAGGCTGGCCGCGATGGCCCTGGCCCGCACGAGGGTAGGATATTCCAGGTCACGGGCTTCGGCCACTCGGTCCAGGTCCCGTTCGTTGGCCGGACGGAGGATGGAGTAGAGGACGTGTTTTTCCGTGGTCTTCTTTTTCTTCATCTGCAGCCGGACCAGCTCACCGGTCAGGGACACCCGGCCGACATCATAGCCGGTATTGGATTCGACCACCACCATATCGCCGGTGATGGCTTGTACCCGGTCCGGGTTGCGGAAAAACCCCTTGCGGGCACCGTGTTTGAAGCTCACCTCGACCAGGTCGTAGGAGGAGGGGTCAGGCAGATCGAGCTGGCTGAGCCAGTCGAAGGTGTTCAGCCGATTGCATCCACCGCTGGCACATCCTCCCTGGCTGTTACAACCGGATGGTTTTCCTCCTGTATTACACGCACATGCTGCACAAGCCATGGTTCATCAATTGGTCGACAAGGTAAAACGCATCTCGTCCCTCAGCAACGCATGCAGTTGGATCGAAGCGTTCAAAAATAAGATTTTTGGATTGGCATTGCGGTCAATACTGCGCAATGCCTCGTCAAACAGCGTCATCATTTCCTCCAGTCGGTCCAGATCCAGGAATCGGACCAGTTTGATGGCGGCCATTTTTTCTTCGTCAGACAGCCGGATATCCTCTTCTCGCCCGCAATGGGCCAGCAGCATCTGTCGCACAAAATACAGGCCATAGTGGAAGAGGCTTTTCTGGTCTTCCCGTCCCATCCGGGACAGCTTCTCTGCCATGGTCAGCAACTCGGTGCCTTTATTGGCAAAACAGATCCTCAGCCAGGTCAGCAACTGGTCGACCACCGGTCGTTCACTGGCGCCGGCCAGGTGGATGGCCATGCCCAGATTGCCATCGGCCAGGTGGGCCCATCGACTGGCCTCCTGGGTGCCCGACAGGCTCATGGCCTGCAAGGCCTCGGCGATCTCCGGATCGTGGAAGGGCCTGACCTTGATGAGCTGGCACCTGGACAGGATGGTGGGGAGGATGCGATCGGCATCGGCGCCGACCAGGAGGAAGAGGGTATTGTCCGGTGGCTCCTCGATAAGTTTGAGCAGGCGGTTGCCCTCCTTGCCCAGGAATTCCGGACCCCACATCAGGAGGATCTTGTATCGGCCCTCCACAATGGTATAGCTCAGCTTCTGGACGATCTGGTGGCATTCGGCGACATTGATATTGCCGAGCTTGTTCTCCTCACCGATGAGCTGAAACCAGTCGGATGGCTGGCCATAAGGATGCTGGTCAATGAAGGTGCGCCATTGGGGGAGGAAGTTGTTGCTGGTCTTGTCGCTGCCGATCACCGGAAAGGAAAAATGGAGATCGGGATGCACCCATTTGCCTGACTTGACGCAGGCGGGACAAGTCTCGCATGGTTCGTCACCGTCCTGTTCGCACAGCACGAGGCGCGCAAATCCCAGGGCCAGGCCCAGGGCCGCTGACCCGTAGTCACCCAGGAAGAGTTGGGCATGGGGAATGCGCTGCTGGCGGGCCAGTTGTCGAAGTTCGGTTTTTTCCGCCTCCATGCCGGGGATATGGGTCAGGTTCCAGTGACTCATGATGGCAAATTGGCATTGATCTGATCCAGGATTTCATCCGCAAATGGAGAGACAGCCGGGCCGAATGCATCCAGCCATTGACCCTCCCCGGAGATCAGGAATTTGGTGAAGTTCCAGGTGACGGGATAATTGCGTACCCCGTTTTGGTCCATGCTGGTGAGCCACTGGTAAAGCGGGTGGATGGGGTCGCTGGTGATCCGGACCTTTGCCGTCAAGGGGAAGGTGATCTGGTAGCGTTGATCGCAAAACGTCCGGATCTCCTCAGGTGTGCCCGGCTCCTGCGAGCCAAAGTCATTGCAGGGCAGTCCGATGATGGCCAGATGGTCACGGGCGTGCTCATGCAGTTCCTGCAATTGGCGATATTGGGGAGTGAATCCGCATTCGCTCGCGACATTGACCAGCAGAACCTTCCGTCCTCTCAGCGACCGGAAGGGCAGTTCGCCTCCTGTCAGCAGGGGTAATGTAAAAGAGTAGAATGAGGTGCTGGAGTCCATCCGGACAAAGGTAACGATTGGCAACGGCAACCTCCTGGCCCTGGATTTGTTACCTTGTCAAATCATGCCCACGATGCGCACTGCCGTAATTCGAAAAGCCCACTTCAATGCCGCCCACCGACTGGCTCACCCCGATTGGACGGATGAGCGCAACCGGGAGGTGTTCGGGCTTTGCGCCAATCCCCATTATCACGGACACAACTACGAGCTGGATGTACGGGTGAGTGGCGAGGTGGATCCCATGACCGGTATGCTTATCGATATGAAGGACCTGCGTGACCTGATCAGGACGGAGGTGGAGCTCTACATGGATCACAAGAACCTCAACCTGGAGGTCCCCGAGTTCAGTCAGCCGAACGCTAATGGCCAATGGCTGATCCCGACGGCCGAGAATATCGGCAAGGTGATCTATGACCGGCTCCGGCGGCATTTGCCCTCCTCCCTGGACCTGATGATCCGACTGGCCGAGACGCCCCGCAATATCGTGGAGTATCCGGCATGATGATCTTCCAGAAGAGATGTCCATGAAAAAAGCCCGCTCCGAATCCTCGGGGCGGGCTTTTGATCTACTGTGTCAGCAGATCAGGGTGTATTCTTGGTCAACCGCTTGGTCGTGACCACTTTTCCTTTGTTGTCGACAATGCGGATCAGGTACATGCCGCCGGCGAGATTGCTGATGTCATATCGGCCGGAAGGCTGGAAGGCAAACTGAGCGATCTGCTTGCCAATGATATTGTAGACTTCTACCCGGGAGGCCTGGACACCTTCACTGAGGGAGAACCAGGACACAGCGGGGTTGGGGAAGATCGCGATGGCGGAAGACGTCGTCGGATTATTTGTAGAAGTGGCCATGCACTCGAATTCGAAGGTGCCGGATGCGACAACCTGATTCAGGGTCTCATCGGTAAAGGTGAGATCGTAGGAACCTTCGCCACAGAACGCCTGGGTGAAGAAGTGACCCTGAACCGGAATGGTTTCACCAGGCTGGAGAGTGACCAGTCCCGTCGTCTGGCCGGGAGGGTAACAGGCAATGCCCAGGCAGACATAAGGTGTCCATTCCTTGGGGCTGACAATGTTGATGATATTCCACCGAAGAACGATTGGATCATTGCCGGTATAGACCAGGTCAGCATCCCCATGAACGTCGGCTTCTTCGGGCCCGAACTGGGTCATCACCGACGCGGGTGTGAACTCATACTGCGCCTGGATCGCAGAGAAAAGGAACAGCAGGAGAAAAAAGGGTAGCAATCTCTTCATAGGAAATACTTTTCGAAGTATACAAATATACTCATTCACAACGTTAACGCCAAATGGTCCTGGTCAATCTCACGGGATCCGTAGCATCCTGATGTAATTTGCTTTGGGCAAGTCCCTTGCTTTATGTTCTGAGAAACCGGCCTCTGTCGAAAGGAACACCCGAAATCACCGTTTAGTTCGGCAGGAAAGTCAAATGGTCAGGAAAAAGTCAAAATGACGGTTTCCTGACCATTTGCTATCGGGTTAACATGGTTTTAACGATTGTTGACCACCAGTGGACGGGACACCGACTGTCCTCCGACGGTGATCATCAGCTGGTAGATCCCGGAGGGCCAATCGGATACAATCACGGGAAGGATCTGGTCGCCCTGCTGCATGCCATAGTTGCGCTCGGCCATGGTCGTGCCCAGCATGTCGAGGATCCGCACCTGAACAGGCTGTGCCTGGTCCAGGGTCAGGCGGATGGCCACATCCGTGGTTGCCGGATTCGGAAAGATGTCCAGCGTCTGTACACTGGCCGGAAGGTCCTGGTTGGAGGAGCTGAGCAGAGAGGTAGAAATCGCATTGACGATCTGCTTGTTCTGGTCATTATGGAGAAAGCCGATCACATGGATCTTCTCCGGGTCCCAGGTTGGATCGAGTTGGAACTGGAATTCATAGCTATGCATTTCACCAGCCTTGACGATAAAGGGCAATGAGCCAACGGCGCCATTCGGAGAGCCTACGATCGCCCGGGCAACATGGTCATAGACCATTTGGGATGCGGGAACAGGGTTGGGCAGATTCTCATATCCGCCCATGGGTCCCTGGCCGCCGCCGGCATAGTAGTTGGCCTGTGACCATCCGGCACCACTACCGGTCACCCCATCCTCGGTGATCACCAGGTTGAAGCGGTGGGATACGGCATTGATCAGGAAATTTGCCGATACCGTGGCATTGAGCATCTTGGTTGTCTCATCATAATCGATGTCCAGTGCCAGTTCTGCGGGCGGGGCATCCTGCTTGGCCAGGAGATAGTTGGCTTCCAGGGCAGAAGGATTGAAATCCTTGTACTTGCGCTGGATATGGGCGCTGGGGTATCCCCCTACGGAGTTCGCCATCCACTGGTCGTAGGATTGGTTGACCATGGGATCGCCGTTGTGGACGGCAATGCCGATGAAGTCGGGATACTTGTTCGCCATCAGGTCCATGAAGACGGCACCGCGCGGACACCATCCACACCAGGTACCCGTAGCTTCTTCACCAACGATCCCATGTTGGATCGACCCGGCATTGACCGATGCGATCTGCACATCAAAGCTGTTGTCATCCATCATCGGATCCGACAGGCCAAGAGGGGTGATCCCCATGGAGAAGGTCCCCAGTCCGGCTGCGCTGACAGAAATCGGGTAATCAAAGGTGAACGAGCTCATGGCTGGCAGTTCGATCTCTTCGATCACTTCGGTATAGGGCTGCTGACCGGGCATCTGGATGCTCAGTTCTACGCCATAGATATCCTCATCGCCCAGGTTGGTCACTGTCGCCTGGACCATTACTTCCTGACCGACGAAAATCGGGGCATCCGATTGGACCTTTCCGGTGATGTGCAGGTTACCCTTATCTGTCGGGACGACAAAGATATTGTCGATGGCAAAGCCGGTGCCGAGGCCACCATTGTCCGTATAGCGAATACCAAACTGCACCGGGCTGAGGAAGTTGGCGGTCTTCAGGCCGGTGGTGGCCGACTGCCAGGCTTTTCCGGCGGGATCCAGTTCCAGCAGGGAGATCCAGGTCGATCCACCATCCAGGGAGTAGACCACGGAGGCCTGTTCGCCACTGACATTGGCATTGGTGCCGGGGAAGTAATAGTCAAACACCAGGCTCCAGTTCTTCGCGGAGGAATAGGTGCCCGGCAGGATCAGCACATCGCTGCTCTTGTCGCACTGGCAAACGGCATCCGAGGTGTAGGCATACTGCCAGTCGCCACCAGGGGCAGGCCAACCTGCATCAACGACATTGCTGGCATACGGGTTGAACAGTTTCCACCCACCGTCACTGGCGGAGGTTTGCTGACTCCATTCAGCCGGAAAGGTGGTAAAGTCGAAGCTCGTGTTGAAGCCGTTCTGGGCATGCAGAAATGCCGTAGCCAGAAGCATCACGAGAAAGGTGTACAGGTTCTTCATGGTAAGATGAGGATAGATATGGTGAAGGATTAGGTATGGACACACAACGTGTAAGCTAACAAATATACATGTCGCAGAGGAAACAGACAATCATTTGAGAATCACATCTTCAGGTTTTTCGGCTTCGCCATTGAGTGGAATCATGGAGGCTGGAACGGGAAGGGTTTGGGCTGAGCAGCTATTTTGACCGGTTCAGAATTGATCCTGATCAACATTCGGTATCGGTTAATAGTGTTCAGTTACCTTCAGTCCAGCAAATTCGCAATCCGATGCATGTGTGGAAATCCATCTCCTTCCTGGCAGTCGTGGCGACCGGTCTGCTGGTCCTCAGTCAATGTACCAAAGACCATCTGCCCGATCCACCCATCTGTTATCAGACGGATATTGAACCCCTGATCGTCAGCAATTGTACCCAGAGCGGCTGCCACAATTCCGTAGACCGGGAAGCGGGATATGATTTCTCTTCCTACCAGGGTATCCTGAAGGCTGTAGATGCCGGTAATTATAAGGGCTCCGAATTGTACAAGGTGCTGATTGTACCCTTTGGCGAAAAGCGCATGCCCCAGTCGCCTGCAGAACCGTTTACAGACTATCAGATCGCCCTGGTGGCCCGATGGATCGAAGAAGGGGCCATCCAGTCGATGAACTGCCAGAGTGCCTGTGATACCACATTCGTCGGATATTCCGGTACGATCGCTCCGATCATGTCCACCTACTGTACCGGTTGCCACTCCGGGAGCCAACCCCAGGGGAATATCGACCTGGCTTCCTGGAACGCGGTCAAGCCCTATGCTGACAATGGCTCGCTGGTGGGGAGTGTCCGCCATGCCAGCGGGTATTCCGCCATGCCCCAGAATGGCAGTATGCTGCCTGAATGTGCCATCCGTCAGATCGAGAAATGGGTGGCTGACGGTGCCCCGAACAACTAATCTTTGACCCGACGATATCATGCGTACGCTCTTACTGATCATCAGCTTTTTCTGGACAGGCACCACCGTCCTGCAGGCCCAGGACGATCTGCTCAGCCTCCTTGGTGAGGAGGAGACCGTCGATTATGCGGCTTATGCCTTCAAATCACCCCGGGTGATCAACAGCCACAGCCTGGAAATGCTCCATGCCGGGGCCCTGGATTTCCGCATCCTCCACCGCTTCGGACGGTTGGACCAGGGTGTATATGACGTCTTCGGTCTGGACAATGCCAGCATCCGCCTCAGTTTTGACTATGGGATCACGTCCAATCTCACCGTGGGCTTCGGACGGACCAATCAGAAAAAGGAGATCGATGCCTTTGTGAAGTATCGCCTCCTGCGCCAGAGCACAGGGGCCAAGGTCATGCCAGTGACCGTCACCTGGGTCAGCGGGATCACCCGCAATGGGCTGAAGAATCCCTATCCCGGTGAATCCATATCCGGCAGTGATCGCCTGGCCTATTATCATCAGGCCATTGTGGGCCGGAAATTCTCAGACCACTTTACCCTCCAGCTGGCTCCGACCGTGGTGCATCGCAACCTGACCAGCGGTTCGCTCGATCCGAATACGATCTATGCCCTGGAGATGGGGATGCGGTACAAGCTGACCCAGCGCGTGGCCATCCTGCTGGATTATGTACACAGCTTCAATCGCTTTCCCAACCTGGTGGTTCGCAATCCGCTGTCCGTCGGGGTGGATATCGAGACCGGGGGTCACGTGTTCCAATTGCACTTCACCAACAGCACCGGGATGAACGAGCGGGCCTTTATCACCGAAGCCAATGGCAGTTGGCTGAAAGGGGAGATCCAGTTCGGGTTCAACCTGAGCCGCGTGTTCCAGATCGTGCAGCCGAAGATCTGATCAGAACGCCTGACCAGCCCGATGGAATAGAATGTTTGATCCTGGTGACCGCAACCTGACAAAGCCTTCTTTACAATGGATTTTTCTCCAAACAGCCTATATGTCGTAAATGAATACGGCCAGCAAACCGCTCAACACTACACTGGTCAAGCCAAGTACAAGGCGGTTTCTTGGATAGGCGAGAAGGCCGAGCAGGTAAAGTCCAAGCGCAGCGGGAAGTGGGGTGATCAGGTAATCTGAAAACCCTATGGTTGTCAGGGCCAGCAGGGTATACACCAATGCACCGCCCAAGGCAAACCAGAATGCTTTGGTGAAGGGCGCCGTGGATAGACTTAAATAGGCCCCTGTGCCAAACGTCAGGAGCAGACCCCAGAATATGGTGTTGCGGTTCACCAGGCCAGCATCCATCAGGAGTGTCCACCAGATAGGCAGGACCAAGAGGCCAATGAGCAGGCTTCGGATTACAATACGAGTATCCATGACCATGGTTTTCCCAAAAATAAATGAAATTGAGCATACTCCCGTCTTCAGCATATTGTCAATCCTTGACATCAGGAGATTCCTGACAGATTTCCGCACTCTCCAGAGCAGGTAGGGAAAAGCGAAAATGAACGTTAGTTCATTTTCCTTGGAAGGGGAAAGACCAATAATTACCCGAAATCGATCTCTGTATTGTCTCCCGTGTTCAGGCTTTGACGAGGGCCCTGGATGGATGAATCATTGCCGATGATGCTGTGGTGAAGCACCACTTCTTCCAGGCTGGCATAATGGCCCACGATGGACTCCCGCACCATGCTGGCGAAAATGCGCGTATGGCTGCCAATGCTGACATTGGGGCCAATGATGGAATGGCTGATCGAGCAATGCTCCCCAATGTAGACAGGAGGGATAATAATGGTGTTATCCAACCCCTCCGTGTTGGTTGTGGCGGCACCCGGACGCTTGAGCATCATGGCATTGGTCTCCAGGAGAACTTCCTTCTTGCCGCAGTCAAACCAGTTGTTGACCTCCATGGTGTGAAAGGTCACCCCGGCCCGGATCATGGACTCGAGCACATCGGTCAGCTGGTATTCCTGGAGCGTGCGCTGGTCGCTGTCGATCAGGGTGGCCACGGCCTGGCGAAAGGCGGCCACTTCCCGGATCTTGTACATGCCCACCAGGGCCAGGTTGGATTTGGGGATCTTCGGTTTTTCGATCAGGTGGATCGCCTTTCCGGCTGCATCGACCTCTACCACACCGACATCGCGGGGGTCCTTCACCTTTTTCACGGCCAGGCAGGATCCGGGGCAGGCGAGGAAGGCCGACATGTCCAGGTCGATGATGGTATCGCCAAAGACGATGATCAGTTCGTCATCATCCTCGTACAGGTCGCGGGCCATGTGGATGGCGTGGGCGGATCCCAGGCGGTTGGTCTGGGTGACGAAGGTCTTGTTCAGGTCGGGATAGGCCTGCTCCAGGTACAGGCGCATCTTCTCACCCAGGTATCCGATCACGAAGACAAAGTCCTGGACACCGGCAGCGACCAGCTGGTCCACCAGAAAGGCCAGGATCGGCTTGCCGGCCACCGGAATCAGGGGCTTGGGCTGGGTATAGGTATGTGGACGAAGACGGATGCCGGCACCGGCCACGGGAATGATCGCTCTCATAAGTGCCCAAACTTACGGGAAAAGCCCGGTGAATAACAGTCACCCGTTGTGGTGAACCAGCATTAACCTTCTTTTGACAATGGATGCCATTCGCTTCCTGTACCTTTGCATTTCGAATGTTGATCTATTTCCATACCCGACTGTCTGCGATGGCACGCCCTTTTGTGGTTACCCTGGCCATAGCTGGTATGCTGTCCCTTCAATTCTTCGGTTCGGCCAACGGACAGGAATTGATCCGACATCTCGGGGATATCACGGATCATTATCAGGAACATGTCGCTGCTGATCCGAGTCTGTCGATCTCGGATTTCCTCGCCCTTCACTTCGGGGATCTGCAGCAACAGCATCAATCAGAGCACGATCATTCCGATCTTCCCTTTCAGGATGGTCACCATCACAGCCTGGTGATATCCGGCTTCCTGCTGGCCCTGCCTGAGGTCCATCTCTTCCCGGCAATTCCCGGCAGAGAAGTCCACATGTCTGGTCAGGGAAAGGATCCCTCCTGGATCACGTCCGAACTCACCTACGAGATCTGGCAGCCACCCCGAGCCGTCTGAATGCATTCATGGAATGGGTGACGACCATGGCCTATCGGGCACGGGTCGTATTTCAGACGTTAGAAAGGTGCGTTCATGTTTTCATCGATCATTCGTTTTTCATTGCGGCACAAACTGCTTGTGCTGGCTGGTGCCCTGGTCATTATGGCCTGGGGACTGTATTCCTTTTCGCGGCTCCCCATCGATGCCATTCCGGATATCACCAACAACCAGGTGCAGGTCCTCACGGTATGTCCCACCCTGGCCACCCAGGAGGTCGAACAGTTTGTGACCAGCCCCATTGAGCTGGAGGTTCGGAATATCCCCGGGGTCGTCGAGCTGCGATCCATTTCCCGATTCGGGCTCAGCGTCATCACCATCGTCTTTGATGAAGACATTGGCACGTATCAGGCCCGGCAGATGGTCAACGAAAAGCTGGCCATGGCGGAGCAGGTCATTCCCCAGGGTTTTGGCCAACCTGAACTGGCTCCCATCTCGACCGGTCTGGGCGAGATCCTCCACTACCGGATCGAGCCACTCCCCGGCTATGAACATCGATACACGGCGACCGACCTGCGCACCATCCAGGATTGGATCGTCAAGCGGCAGCTGACCGGTATCCAGGGGGTCGTCGAGGTCAATTCCTTTGGCGGATACCTCAAGCAATACGAGATCGCCGTCGTGCCCGAGCGGTTGCAGGCGCTGGACATCAGCCTGGGGCAACTGTACGAGGCCATCGCGTCCTCCAACGAGAATACCGGTGGTGCCTATATCGAAAAGCAGACCGATGCCTACTTCATCCGGACCGAGGGATTGGCCCGTTCGCTGGAGGATATCGGTCAGATCGTCGTAGCCAATCGGGGCGGTGTCCCTGTCCTGGCCAGGGATGTGGCGGACATCCGGGAGGGGTATGCCATCCGATATGGGGCCGTATCCAGTCAGGCGTCCGGGGAGATCGTCCTGGGCATCGTGATGATGCTCAAGGGCGAGAATGCCGGCCATGTCATCCAACGGGTGAAGGACCGGCTGGAACAGATCAAGCCATCCCTGCCGGAAGGGATCACGGTGACCCCGTTCCTGGATCGCGAGGACCTGGTCGACCGGACGATCGTGACGGTGCGCAACAACTTGCTGGAGGGAGCCCTCATCGTGATCCTGGTGCTGGTCCTGCTGGTCGGCAATTTCCGGGCCGGACTGGTGATCGCTTCCGTCATTCCCCTGGCCATGCTCTTTGCCCTGGGGCTGATGTTGCAAACCGGGGTCACGGCCAACCTGATGTCCCTCGGCGCCATCGATTTCGGCCTGATCGTGGATGGAGCGGTCATCCTGATCGAGGCCACCCTGTTCTACCTGTTCATCCACCATCGCCGGAGTGGCAAGGAGGTGACCATTTCCCAGGTGGAGATGGACGAGAGTATCTACCTGGCCTCTTCCAAAGTCGCCCGTTCCTCCGTATTCGGTGTCCTGATCATTCTCATCGTCTATCTGCCCATCCTGGCCCTGACGGGGATCGAGGGAAAGATGTTCCGCCCCATGGCCCTGACAGTGTCCTATGCCCTTCTCGGAGCACTGATCCTGTCCCTGACCTATGTGCCGGTCATCGCCTCCCTGGTATTGAGCAAGAAGATCAAGGGTGAGAATGCCCTGTCGGAAAAGTTGGTGCATGGCATGCAGCGAACGTTCACACCGTTCTTCGACCTGGCCCTGGCAAGACCCCGGGTGACGGTGGCGATCGCCCTGCTGATGCTGGGAGGGGCGGTCGCCCTCTTTTCGACCATGGGTGGAGAATTCATTCCCACCCTCGACGAAGGGGATATCATGATGCACGGCTTTTGCAAGCCGGGTACGTCCCTGACCCAGACCATCGAGAGCCATCACCTGGCTCAGAAGGTGATCCTGGACCAATTCCCCGATGAGGTCGACCAGGTCATTTCCAAGATCGGTTCTGCGGAGATTCCCACCGATCCCATGGCTCCGGAAACCGCGGACAATATCATCCTGCTCAAGCCCAAGGAGGAGTGGACCCGGACTCAGGACAAGGAAGAACTTGTGGAGATGATCCATCAGGCCGTGCTGACGGTACCTGGGATGGCCTTCGAGTTCACCCAGCCGATCAAGATGCGATTTGACGAGATGATGACCGGTGTGCGCAGTGATATTGCTGTCAAGCTGTTCGGAGACAATCTGGATACCCTGGCCCTGTATGGCGACCGGCTGGCGCGTGTGATGGGGAATGTGGACGGAGCGCGGGATATCAAGGTGGAACAGGTGCTTGGGTTGCCGCAGTTGAGGGTGCGGTTCAGGTATGACCAGCTGGCCCGGTACGGGATCCAGGTGCGGGACGCCAATCAGGCTGTCCGGATCGCCCTGGCCGGCGAGGTGGCGGGCCAGATCTATGAGGACGAAAGGCGATTTGACCTGGTCGTGCGCATGCGGGCACAGGAGCGGCAGGATGCGGAACGGATCGGATTGATCCCCGTGCGAACAAGCAGTGGCAACCTGATCCCCCTGGGTGAGATCGCGGAGATCCGGGAGGTGAACGGTGCTGCCCAGATCTCCAGGGAAGAGGGCCGGCGTCGGTTGGTCATCAGTGCCAATGTCCGGGGACGGGATGTGGAGAGTGTCATCCAGGACATGGAAAATCGGATCGGCGAGGAGATCCATCTGCCCAGCGGATATCTGATCACCTTCGGCGGGCAATTTGAGAACCTGGTGGCTGCCAAGCAACGGTTGAGCGTGGCGGTACCCCTGGCCCTGATCCTCATCGGTATCCTGCTGTATGTGACCTTCAACAGCCTGCTGGAAAGTGCCCTGATCTTTTCGGCCATTCCCTTGGCTTCCATCGGCGGGGTCATCGCCTTGTGGATGAGGGACATGCCGTTTTCCATTTCCGCAGGGATCGGATTCATCGCCCTCTTCGGAGTAGCGGTGTTGAACGGGATCGTGCTGATCAATTACCTCAATCAACTGGAGCATGAAGGAATGACCGATGTGCTGGAACGGGTGAGGAAAGGCACCCTGTTGCGGTTCAGGCCGGTGCTGATGACCGCGGCGGTCGCCTCCTTCGGCTTCATCCCCATGGCCTTCTCACACGGGGCCGGAGCAGAGGTTCAGCAACCCCTGGCCACTGTGGTCATCGGAGGCCTGGTATCCTCCACCTTGCTGACCTTGCTGGTCCTGCCGGCCCTGTACCTGCTCTTCAAGCAACGGCAGGAGCGGCGTTTCCGGGGAGTGGCCACCATCACCATGTTGCTGATCGCCGGGTCATTGTCTGCTCAGGTAGAGCCAATCTCCGAGGAGCAGGCCGTCCTTCGGGTTGTCCAGGTCCATCCGGGGATTCAAGCCCAGGCGGCCCGCGTCCGGCAAGGCGAGGCTATTCAGGATCATCCGGTGCCCTGGGATCCCGTACAGGTCATGCACGGGGTCAGCGCCGATCCGGAACTAGGGTTGTTCGGCACCAGTACCCTGGGGGCACAGATCTCCTTTCCCCAAACAGGCCGGATCCGCGCCAGCCGCGCCTATCAGCGGACCCTGACCCAGGCCCAGCGCCTCCTGTTGCAGCAGGAGGAGGCATCCCGTGTCTATGCTGCGCGCCTCCTGTTCCTGGACCTGTCGCGCAATGCGGAACGGCAACTGAAGTATCGGGAGTTGGACAGCTTGTACCGGGAGCTGGTTCGCATCGAGGTATTGCGGGAGAACAGTGGGGAAGGCACTCCGTTGGTCCGGCACCTGGCCGAAGGGCGGTCCATGCAGACTGAACTGGAACTCCACGCCCTGGAGCACGAGGCCAACCATCTGAGCCAGCAACTGGCCTGGATGATCGGTGCATCGGGAGAGGTCACACCGCTGGTGGAGACCCTCTTTCGCGACACGTCCCTGGTTCATCCGGACGTACAGGCTGATACCACACTGGTGGCCAGATATTACCAGATGGAAATAGCCGCTTCGAAAGCCAATGCGGCCATGGAAGCCACCAGGATGAACCCCAGTCTGAGCACCGGGCTGTTCGCACAGTGGCTGGGAGATGGCCAGGTCTTTCCGGGCTGGAATGTCACGCTTTCCGTACCGCTCTTTCGAAAGGCCTACCAGGCAGGGGTATCCCATGCCCGCATTGGCACCGAAGTAGCTGAGGCTGCCTATCAGCAGCAATTATTGACCTTGCATCAGACCTCGGCCGAGATCCACCATGATCTGGAAGTATTCGACCACGAACTGGATTATTATCGCCACCACGGCCTGATGGAGGCAAGCGAGATCTTGCGGGTCACCCGGTTGTCCCTGGCCTCCGGAGAGATCGATTTCATGACCGGCCTCCGGGCCATTGAGCAAGCCATGGATATGCGGATGGCCCATATCGAAGCAGCCTACGGCTTTCGCAGAAACCTTCTTCATTATCAGTTGATCACCCAATAATTCAAACGACCATGATATTCAAGCATATATTGTTTATTGCCTTCCTCCTGCTGGCCGTTGTGGCCTGTCAGCAGGATGCAGAAAAGCAGATCCTGGACGAGTCGTCTACAGGAAAGCAGGAGCCGGCTGACCATCCGGACGGATTGATCCTGATCGATCGCGCCCAGGTCGAGGTGGCCGGTATTCAATGGGGGGCGATCAACACGGTAGCCGCTCCGGATGGGCAGCAGCTGTTTGGCGAATGGGTCCTGCATCCGGAATATACCGCCCAGGTCCATAGCATTGCAGCCGGTCGGGTGGTTCGGATCCACTATGCGACCAACCAATCGGTCGGCAAGGGAGCCGTATTGATCGATGTGGAGAGTCCGGAGTTGATCGATCTGCAGCGGGAATACCTGGAAAAGAAGGCGAGGTCTGTATATCTCGAGCAGGAATTGACGCGCATGAAGACCCTGGAGGAAGGTGGGGCCACCGCCCTGAAGAACCTCCAGGCTGCCGAGTCGGCGGTTCGGGATATACGGGCATCCCTGTCGGGGTTGAAGGCAGACCTGGCCCTGTATGGCATTGATGGTGAACGATTGACGCCGGAGTCATTGACGGGCCGCTATCCGATCCGGGCGCCGCAAGCGGGGCGGATCACCCACTCCGCGGTTGCTGTGGGTCAATGGCTGGAGCCTGGGACACCGATCTGTGATATCCGGGACCTGCAGCATATTCACGGCGATCTGTTTGCCTACCCGGCACAGATGCCATCGTTGAAGGTCGGCAATCGGCTGGCCGTGGAGAATGGGTCGCCTGGAGGGCGCCCCCTGTATGTCAAGGTCGTCAGCCTGGACAAGTCACTGGACCCGGAGAAAAAGGCACTTCGCATTCACACCCGGGTGGAAGGCCCCCTTCCTGAGGATGTGGTAGAGGGTGGCTATCTCTCGGCCAGGCTATCCTGGACGGATGAACCGGCCGGATTGATCCTGCCAGCTGCTTCCGTACGGAAGGAGGGTGGGACATCGTTTGTCCTGGTCCTGGATGAATCACACAGCACGCCGGAGGCGGTTGCTTTCAGGAAGGTGGATGTGGACGTGATCCGGGAGGACAATCAGCGGGTGGTGGTCCGGGAAGGCGTGATCCGGGGGGATGAGATCATCGTCCTGGAAGGAGCCTATTATGTTCATGCCCAGAGCCAGGTGGCAGAATTCGGGGAAGAGGAGTGAGCAGGATGACGGATCACCTTAGCATAAAGAAAGCCCCGGTGAGTACCGGGGCATTGGAGCGAGAAAACCTCCTGCGGCGGTCAGGCGGGATTCGCATAGGTGAGGGAAGGGTGCAGGAGTTGGAGCAGGTGCCAGGAGGCAAAAAGAAGATGGACATTGCCAGGACAGGCTTTATAGAAAATGCCCCGGCAAGGACCGGGGCTTTGGAGCGAGAAAACCTCCTTCGGCGGTCAGGCGGGATTCGTATCGGTGAGGGAAGGGTGCAGGAGTTGGAGCAGGTGCCAGGAGGCAATAAGAAGATGGACGTTGCCAGGACAGGCTTTATAGAAAAAGCCCCGGCAAGGACCGGGGCTTTGGAGCGAGAAACGGGATTCGAACCCGCGACCCTCAGCTTGGGAAGCTGATGCTCTACCAACTGAGCTATTCTCGCAGAAAGAGCGGGTCAAAGTTCGTGAATCCTGAGCATTCCTGTACCTGTTCCAGGAAGGAGAACAGGATTATTCCGGCAGATTCTGCCGTAGGGTCCGTCGGGCCATCCAGATGCTCCAGGATTCGGGTAGCAGCCGGATGAACGGTTGCAGGAACGACAGCAATCGAGAGGGGATCACTTGTGGGGATTTTTGCTGGTAACCTTTCCATACTGCTGCGGCAACGGATGCGACATCACTGGCCAGCCAGCCGGAAAAGAGTGCCGAGCGTTCCATGCCGGCCACACGCTGGAAGGCCGTGGGGATGGCCGGAGGGCAAACAGTGGTCACCCGGACAGCCGACCCCTGGTCCTTCAACTCGTGATACAGTGCCAGTCCAAAACTGCGAACAAAAGCCTTGGTGGCACCATAAGTGGCCATATAGGGATTCGGTTGAAATGCAGCGATGGAGGCGATGAACAGGATATGTCCCGCCTGTCGCTCTTGCATGGGTGTCAGGTAGAGACGGGTCAGCTTGTAGAGGGCAAGAATGTTCAGTTCGATCATCTTCACCTCCTTCTCCGGATCCAGGGTGTGCAGGCGGCCCCAGGTGCCGACACCGGCATTGTTGACCAGGACATCTACGTCCAGGTGACGGGATTGGGTGAATGCATACACCTCATCGGGTCCTTTCGGTCGGGTCAGGTCCGTCGGACAGAGATGAAGGTCGATCCCGGGGTAGGATGCCCGGAAGGAACGTTCGGCGTCCTCAAGTTCCTGGCCGGGCAGGGCAGCCAGGATGAGGCGATGACCCGCTTTGGCAGCATGATGGGCCAGGGCCAGTCCGATCCCGCTGGATCCTCCGGTGATCAGGAAGGTTTCAGGCATGTTGTCCGGATGTGGTGATGACAGTCGGGTTCCATTCCGGGGCCGATTTGGGGATCTCCTGTTCCACCTGGCGGGCGAATCGGTCAAAATGTACTTCGACCACATGTCGTTTCTGGGCCAGGAAATCGCGGGCGATCCGGTCAGCTTCGCGCTCGGCGCGCTCGGCCAGGTCAGCCGGCCGTTTCCATCGACCGGCAATATAGTTGGCGGCCAGCTTGGCCTGCCGGTCACTGAGTGGCCAGATCGCCCCCTGGGGCTGCACCAGTCCGATGAAGATCAGGCTGGGATGGACCGGGTGGAACATGCGCAGATACAGTGGTATCCGGTCGGCCTCCCGATAGTCCAGGAATCCCGGATCAAAGAAAGGTGTGGCGATCTGGTAACCGGTGGCTGCGACAATGGTGTCATAGGCTTCCTGCCGGCCATCCATGAAATGCACGGTCTGCCCCTCGATGCGGGCAATGCCCCGACGCGGGTGGACCTTGCCATGCCGGATCTTGTACAGCAGTTCCGAGTTGACGGTCGGATGGGCCTCGATGACATCATGCTTCGGGGATTCCAGTCCATAGTCCTCATATCGCCCGATCTGGAATCGCAGGGAAAGTTTGCGCAGGGGGCGGATCAGGAATTCAGGCACCCATTGCAATCCGCGATTGAAGGCATCGGTGGGTTTGCCCAGGAAGAACTTGGGGACGATGTACTGGGGCGTGCGAATGCTGATCCCGACGAATGCAGCAACCCGACTGATCTCTACAGCACAGTCACATCCTGAGTTGCCGGCACCGACCACGAGTACACGCTGGTCTCGGAAGGGTTTGTTGTTCTTGTACGAATGGGCGTGCAGGTATGTCCCGGTAAAATCGTCTTTCCATTCCGGATGGCGGGGCACATGGTGATGGCCATTGGCGACCAGGAGGTAATCAGCCTCCTCCGTGTTGTGGTCGGCCAGATGGATCCGCCATCGATCCGCAGGGATGGGTTCGATGTTCTGGACAGGGGTGTTGAATCGGATGTAGGGGAGGAGGCCAAAATGCTCAGCATAGGATTGGAAATAAGCCCTGACCTGATCGTGCGATGGGTAATCCGGATAACTTTCCGGCAAGGGAAAATCCAGGAACTGGGACAGGGATTTGGAGCTGATGATATGCGTCGTCTCGCAGACGCTGGAATGGGAGGGCTCTTCAGAATAGATCCAGTTGCCGCCCACCCGGTCATTCTGGTCAAAGCAAATGATATTGGTCAGGCCGGCCTGCAGGAGATTCTTGATGCTGGTAATGCCCGAGCATCCGGCACCGATCACGACGATTCTTGGTTGATTCATTGCAGTATTTCATTATTCCGAGAAGTGGGCCGACAGCCAGGTGTTGACCCGATCCGCTACTTGTGGCCAGCAGGGGTCGAGCATCAGGTTGTGGGGAGCCTCTCGGATGTCCACCATCTCGGCGCTAAGATAATGGGCTGTATCGAGCCAATCGGCCATGGAGATCAGGCGGTCCTGTCCGGCGGCCACGAGAAGGGTGGGTATGCGTGGTGTGTCAGACAGTCGGACCCGGGGCCAAAGCATGCCCATGAACGCCAGGAACGATTCAGGGCCCATCTTCGCCCGATAGCGATCCAATTCCTCCGGTTCCATTTGGTCACTGTACATGGCCCACCTGACCTGCGCTGCGGATCGGAAGGCTTTTCGCATATCCAGGGTCAACAGGGCGTGCAGGAAATGAAGGGGATCGTGACGAAGGATGCGCCAGGCGGATGGCCCGATGCCTCGTCTGGGCAATGGTGCCAGCAATATGGCCCCTTTCGGCTGGAGGCGTTCCATGACCTTTTGGATGAGGAGTCCACCCATGGAGTGCCCCACCAGGATCGGGGAGTCAGGTATGAGCTGGATGGCATCGACAATGGCATCCACATAATCGGTGAATGTGATCCGATTGATCCCATGGCCGGACAGATCTCCGTGACCAGGCAGGTCGATGGCATAGCAATCATGACCGGCTTTGGTGAAATAGGGAATCCACCACGGCTCCCAGCACCAGGCACCGTGCAGGACGCCGTGGACCAGGAACAGGGGTGGCTTGCTTTCAAGAGCGGCAGGTGCAAAGATCAGGTTGTCGCGAAGTCGCCGGGGCATTCGCCAAAATAAGGGAGAACAGGGAATTATTTCTGTTCCTTCCTGGTCGGCGGCAGGATCGGACGAAGGGGCATGGTGTCCTCCTCGAGCAATACGGGATCCAGCTCAGGCCGTTCGGGTCGGGGTGGTGGTATCAGGCTGTCCTCACTGGTGGTGGGTGCCTGGGCCAAGAGCAGGGAGTCGACAAAGTGGGAGGCTTGCTCGACAGCCTCGATCCGGCACTGGGTCATGAATGCCTCCCTACGCAGGCGGATGGCTTCCTGCACAGCTTCCTCCACCTTGGGGTCCAATTCGTCTGCATCTGGCTGTGGTGCAGCCAGCAGGAAGATGAACAGGAGGATGACATGGATCGGATTCATTGGTGGAGTTTGCGGTTCATATCCCGGATCCGGGCGTTGAGGAGGGAGTCGATCAGTGCGGGTTGCAGGCTATCGCGAAGCAGGGTGCATTCTTCTTCCCATCGGGGGAGTTGTTCCTGGTATCGTTGTTCGGTCAATTCGGCAACCTGACGTTTCTGGGTTGAGTTCAGAAACTGGTTTTCCGGGCTGCAAGCGGCCAGAACAAGGATGCCGATCCATATCCCCCGACGCATGGTCACAGATTGATCTCCTTTCGTTTCAAGACGAATTGTTGTCCCAGATAGACCCGGCGGACGACCTCATCCGCCGCCAGTTCCTCCGCTGTTCCCGCCTTGAGGATACTGCCCTCGAACATCAGGTAGGCCCGGTCGGTGATGGAGAGGGTCTCCTGTACATTATGGTCTGTGATCAGGATGCCGATGTTCTTGGTCTTCAGGCGGGACACATTGTACTGGATGTCCTCCACGGCGATGGGGTCGATCCCGGCAAACGGTTCGTCCAGGAGGATGAAGCTGGGATTGGTGGCCAGGGCCCTGGCGATCTCCGTTCGCCGCCGTTCCCCGCCGGAAAGAGTATCCCCGTTGCTCTTCCGCACCTTATGCAGATTGAACTCATCGATCAACGACTCCAGGCGATCCTTCTGATCGGCCTTGGTCAGGTCGGTCATTTCCAGGACTGCCTTGATGTTGTCTTCCACACTCATCTTGCGAAATACCGACGCTTCCTGGGGCAGATAGCCGACCCCGAGACGAGCGCGCTTGTACATGGGCAGGTCGGTGATCTCCTGGTGATCGAGAAAGACCTGACCGCCGTTGGGCCGGATGAATCCGACCACCATGTAGAAGCTGGTAGTTTTCCCTGCACCATTGGGCCCGAGCAGGCCGACGATCTCCCCCTGGTTGACCTCCAGGGAGACATCATTGACCACCGTGCGGCTTCCATATTGTTTGACCAGATGTTCAGCGCGTAGCTTCATACCACAAAGATAGGTCAATTCGAAGGCACCTCCCCCCAGTCGGGCACAAGGGGGATTTCCATTTCCCAGTTGGCCCGCAGGCCAGTGAGCGGCAAGGCTGTTCGGGGTTCAGCCTGGAACCCTTTGTAGAGATCAGCGCCATCCCAGAAGCCGTTCCGGTTCAGATCGAGGCTGAGGTATACCTGGTACGCCCCGGGAAGGACACCCGGAACAGGAAGGATCCATTGTGTCGTTCCCTCGTGGCGCCATCTGCCCAGTTGTTGTGATCCGTTCATCAATTCCAGGATGACCGGGATACCGGTTGACAGGCTATCGATGACCAGGCGCAAGTTGACCAGTTCGTCCTGTTTCATGAAGTTCACGGGAATGATCAACGAGTCCTGGTTCACCTGGCCGTTGATGCCTTCCAGGGTGCCCGGGCGAACCAGGATCCGGCAAAGACTTCCATCCCGACCGATCCCACCGAGATACAGGCTGTCACCCTGTTCGGAACGCCGGATGCTTGTGATGGGAATCCGGATCGAATCCTGCCAGACCTGGAGTCCTGCAGTATCCAGGCCGAGAAGCGGGGTCGGTGCCAGCAGGATCAGCTCCTGACCTGGTGGCTGCTTCCCATTGGTGGCCGTCCGGATGATCGGGAGGGGGGCCGTTGAATCCGGATAGAGGTGAATGGGCAGTGTGTCCACACCGGGCAGGATCAGCTCGGTCTGCAGATCGGAAGCTGACCACAGTCGGATGAGGGTATCCCCCAGCCACTGGACCACAGGCTCCCCATCCTCAGAAGCGGGGACGATCAGTTCGCCGGGAGGGCGGGAAAAGGCGAAGGTGATCGCTCCTTTAATGCTGGAGGAGTCCTGCTGGACCACGCGCAGTTGTTTCACAGGAGGCGACAGGGTGATCAGCGGAAGGCTGACATTCGAGCTGTCGATGGTAATGACCTCGGGAAGAAAGCCGATGCGTTCGTCCGGGAGGTCGTAGAGGTAATTCGCGGATTTCTCCAGCAGGGCAAAGACCCGAAAGCTGCCTTCCCGGAGATTTTCCAGTCGATATCGCCCGTTCTTGTCGGTACGGGCATAGTGGTCGGGGAGCTGGAGGGTCACCGCAGAATCTCTTGTGTCGCGATGCAGCAGGACCAGGGCATCGGCGACCGGTGCCCTGGACCGGGCATCCAGGAGGACCCCGCCTGCGGAAAGGGAGTCGATCACCGGTCCGGTGGAGAAGACATAGCGGACATCCGGGGTGACATTGCCCTCGTTGCGATCCGTGATGGCCTTGCCAAACTGCAGGGTATAGGTGGTGCTGTCCTTCCAGGGTTCGTCTGCATTGAACTGGACGACGACCGCCTTGCCCTCGGAAGTGACCAGGGGGGCCTTTTTCAATGGTGGCGAGATAACCACCTGTTTGAGAGGATCCTTGAGCTGGATCCATTCGTCAAAGACCAGGCGGATCTCGGTTGGTCGAAAATTCGTCTGCTGGTCCGGAGTAGACAGTTCAGTGCGGAGAACCGGTGGTGTGGTATCCTTCTCGCCTCCTTCCGGAGGTAGCACCCGGGCACATCCGGTGAGCAAGAGGAACAGGAGGAGGATTCGGCAGGCCAACGGCAAGGATTTGCGCAAAAGTACACTGGTCAGGTCAATCTAAGTGGCGGGACTGTGCCGATTGGCCGGATGGAACTGCAAAATCGTCTCTCTCAGATAGCGCATGTCCAGATGGGTGTAGATCTCGGTGGTGGTGATGGATTCATGGCCGAGCATCTCCTGCACGGCACGAAGATCTGCCCCGCCTTCGACCAGATGGGTGGCAAAGGAATGGCGAAAGGTATGCGGACTGACCATCTTCCGGATACCGGCTTTGGCCGCCAGTTGTTTCACCAGTTGGAACACCATCACCCGGGAAAGTTGTCCTCCCCGTTGGTTGAGAAAGACGATGTGGTCGGCCTCCGGCCTGGCGCGCTGATGCTGGCGGATATCGGTCAGGTAGAAATTCAGGTGTTTGATGGCCTCTTCGCCGATCGGGATGATCCGCTCCTTGTCGTTCTTGCCGATCACCTTGACAAACCCGATCTCCAGGAACAGGTCGGCCATGCGCAGCCCGGTCAATTCGCTGACCCTCAATCCGCAGGCATACAATACTTCGATCAAAGCCCGGTCCCGCTGACCGAAGGGTTGGGAAAGATCGATCTCTGCCAGCATGCGTTCGATCTCCTCAATGGACAAGACATCCGGGATCTTTCTCTCCAGGACAGGAGCTTCCAGCAGGGAAGAGGGGTCATGATCGATGATGTCTTCCAGGACCAGATAGTGACAGAACGCTTTCATGCCTGACACGATTCGGGCCTGGGTCGCACGGGCCAGGCCAATGGAGTGGATCTGGCGGATAAAATCCTCCAGATGTTCCCGCTTCATGTGTACCGGCGAAATGGCCAGGTCGGCTGAGTTCAGAAAAGTGGCAAGCTTGCTGACATCCTGCAGGTAAGCCTCAACGGTGTGGGCGGACAGCCCCTTTTCCAGTTGAAGGTAGCTGGCAAACCCGCGGACGGTTGGTTTCCAGGAGGCTGGGATGTTCCTGATGTCTTTCATGGAGGCAATGTCCCCTAAGGAACGAAAAAATGAGCGAATCGCATCCGGCAGGTTGTCGGACTTTTCCAGAAGCGGACAGGGCTATGCCGGTCCGGGATGGACGATCGTGTGCGACCTGTTTGGAAATCCGGCGGATTCGGGCAGAAAACAAATTGAACAGAAGGTGTTGGCCGGATTTCATTTGGTCATTCTCGCTGAACTCGTTACATTCAACCAAATATTTAAATACAGCCGTTATGCGCATATTGATCAACGGGTTTCTGATCTTTCTGCTCTGGGCGATCTTTTGCCGGTACTGGTATGTCTGTAAGATCAAGCACCACTGTGATGAAAGTCCTCCGCCGGTAGAGATGGTGGATCAATCGACCAGAGCCATGGATCTGGGTCTGTATCAGGATGGGCAGCTGGTATTTGGCGGTTATGAACAGCTGGCGTTTGAGGGAAATGCCGTTGTCCCTGTCCTGTCGGCTTCCAATGAGCTCTTTCTGGATTCCCTGGCCGGCTGGTTGGCCCTCCATCCCGATCAGGGCCTGGTCCTGACAGGAGCGTATCGGGCTTCTGAAGAGGGCATGACCTCCGGTTTCCTGGAAAACCTCGGGTTGGCCCGGGCCGCCTCCATCCGCCAGCTGTTGGTCGATCGTGGAGTGGCCGAGAATCGGATCGGACTGGACTTCGTGAAGTCAGAAACAGAGGAACTCATCCCACCCGTGCGTTTTACAGTCCGACAGGCCATGGCTGCCGCCGAAGGTGCTGCTGAGGGGGAAACGGCCCAATCAGGGTCGGGAGGGGATGCCTTCACCTTCAGCAATATGAATTTTTCCGGCGCCAACTTCGACCAGAACTCGGATGTCTTCCGACCCAATGCAACTTTCGAAGCATATGCAGATAGCTTGAAAACCTATTTCACCCTTCATCCGGATCAGTCGCTGACGATCACCGGGCATACCGATGCGTTGAGCAGCGATGCCTACAACCTGGAGCTGGGACGGCGCAGGGCCCTGGCTGTGAGAAACTACCTGGAGGGCCGTGGCGTGAAGACGAAGTTCACCATCTCTTCGGCTGGTGAACGCGAACCTGTCGCCACCAATGACACAGAAGAAGGGCGGGCCAAGAACCGCCGAGTCAACCTGAAGATCAACTAAACCTGTTAAAACCTGTACTCATGGATTTTTTAACCGACCTGTTCACCCAATTGAGCATACGGGATAGCCTGCTGGTGTTATTGTTCCTGTTGATCGCCTTCCTGATCGGCCTCATCGCCGGTTGGTTGTACTGGCGTCGTCGTCTGCAGGATCTGCGGACTGAATTGACCAGCACACATGACACGCTGAATCAACTTCGGACCGAGTTCGATGCGCTCAAGATCAAATTGGCCAATACCGAAGAGGATCTGCATCGGGCCAATATGGATGCGGAGAATTTCCGGAAGAAATTTCATTCCTGTGAGGAAGAAAAAGGCCAGCTTCGAGCGGATATCTATGCCCTGCAGGAAGCTGCAGGGGATGATTCCAAAGCTTCGGCCTCGAAGGGGGATGCCGCTGCTGCCCGCCAGAACCTGAGCGCCGCCATGGGCACGCGGATTGTCACAGCGACCGAAGCGGACAAGGATGACCTGAAGCTCATCAATGGGGTAGGGCCGTTCATCGAAACCAAATTGAATGCCCTGGGGCTGTTTACATTCCAGCAGATCAGTCAATTTGATGACGATCTGGTCGAACAGGTCACCCAGGCGATCGAGTTTTTTCCCGGACGGATCGCGCGGGACAATTGGGTCGGACAGGCAGCAGCGCTGTATCAGACCAAGCTCAATCACCCGGCTGCACTGGTCAAAGCAGAGAAGGATCCATCCAATCCGAATGACCTGAAAGTGGTCGAGGGGATCGGTCCCAAGATCGAACAGCTGCTCAAGGCTGGAGGTATCCAGAATTGGAGCGATCTCGCAGCAGCTCCGGTGTCCCGATTGCAGGAAATCCTGGATGCGGCAGGTGACCGCTATCGGATCCACGATCCGGGTACCTGGCCCAGGCAGGCCGAGCTCCTGGCAAAGGGTGACTTTGCTGCGTTCAGGGAGTATACCGATTTCCTTCAGGGAGGCAAATCACCTGGATGATCCAGAAAGAATAATGCTTCAAATGACCGATGAGCCCCGGGGTCCTTCAGGACTTCGGGGTTTTTCTATTTCCCGGAATCCTCATGCCCGGCCTCCATCCCGTGCCAGGCCCTGAAGCTGAAGTACATTCCGGAGAGTGAGACGATCAGGGTGATCAGATAGAACAGGATGCTGATAGAGATCGCACTTGCCTGGTTGAGTTGAAGCCAGTCGGCCCCATACAGGAAGGCGATCTCCCGCGCTCCGGCCCCCCCATAGCTCAGTGGCAGCGCGGCCAGGATGCTGGAGGCCAGGAACAATACCAGATAGCCGGTCCACGGGAACGGTTGGCCCACCAGATGCAAGAGCGCCATGACGCTCAGCAACTGGCAGATCTGGACCAGCAAAGATATCCCCAGCGCTCTCCAGAAGATCGGTTTCCATCGGGCTTGGATCCATCCGATCACCAGCCAGGAGACCCACAGGATAATGGGAACCAGCGCAAATGCCCACCGGGTCATTGGGTGGCCCAGGTCCACAGGCATCAGCAACAAAAGGCCCAGGCTGACCAGGGCGATCAATCCGAAGCCCCGATCCGCCAGGGTGGTCAGGACCAGGTCACGGGTACGCACATTTCGGGCTTTTCGCAAGACCACCACTTTGTAGGCATCCCCTCCGATCCCACCCGGTAGCAGCAGGTTGTAGTACATGCCCAGCCAGTACAGTCGGAGGTTGGCCGTTTCGGTCAGGGTCAGCCCGATGGACCGAAACAGGGTGTTCAACCGGAATGCGGAGAGGACTTGTGACCCGACGAAGGTGATCACTGCAGGAAGGATCCACCACCAGTTTCCCTGGCGGAGCAGGCTGGCGATCGCATCGACATCCACCTTGTGATAGACCAGGTACAGGGCCAAAACAGACAGCAGGATCTTGGCGAGGAAGACCGCCCTTTTTTTCCAGAGGGAGTGGGATCCCGTGTCAGTTCCCTGCTTCCCCATGGTTCCGGATGATCCTGCGCACTTTATAGACGGTCTTGTTCTGGGACTCATAATACGTCCGCATCATGATCTCGACGATGATCCCGATGGTGATGAACTGGATCCCTCCGATCACCAGGATGACCCCCAGGATGAGCAGAGGCTTGCCCCAGATATCCTGTCCCATCAGCTTGAGGCCAAAGAGGTACAGGTTGATCAAAAGCCCCAGCCCGAAGGCGATCACACCCGCTGTGCCAAACAGGTGCATGGGTTTTTGCAGGTAGCGTCGAAAGAAGATCATCAGCAGGAGATCGCTGATCACCCGGAAGGTACGCCCGATCCCGTATTTCGATACCCCGTGGATGCGGGCATGGTGATGCACATCCACCTGCGTGATCCGCGCTCCCTCCAGGCTGGCCAGCACCGGGATGAAGCGGTGCAGTTCTCCATACAGGCCCATATCCTTGGCGACATCGCTTTTGAAGACCTTCAGGGTGCAACCATAATCCTTGATATGGATGCCCGTGCTCTGTCGAATGATCGCATTGGCGATCTTGCTCGGGATCTTGCGCAGGATCATCCCATCCTGTCTATTGGCGCGAATGCCGGCCACCAGGTCCCATTCCTCCTCTTCAGCCAGACGGAGCATGGGCGGGATATCGATCGGGTCATTTTGCAAGTCGCCATCCAGGGTGGCCAGGTATGTGCCACGGGCTTCGGCGATTCCGGCAGCCAGGGCAGCACTCTGCCCATAATTCTTGCGCAATTCGACAATGCGCAGGCGATCGTATAGGACTTCCTTCAATGCGGCTACCGTGCCATCAGTCGACCCGTCATCGACATAGATCAGTTCGTAATCCAATCCAACCAGGTCCTTGCGAATCTTTTCCACCAGAGGACGGATGTTGTCGACCTCGTTATAGACACAGACAATGACAGACAGATGTGGTGACATAGCAGTTAATTTGCGTTGGGCCATTGGGCGATCAGGGCAAAATCCCGATCGCCATGGCGAATATGCAAGGTGTCCAGGATGGTACAGCCGGCAGGAAGATCGGCCGAACGGGAGGTAATAAATGGTTGACCAGGTTCAAGGGGTCGGGAACTCAGGGGGGTGATCGCCTGGCGGCTGGTATTGAGATAGAACCAGGTGGTCGGAGAACCAACGACCTGATCGAGATACACGAGATCGCTATGCTGGAACCGGTTGCCGATCCGACGGGCGTCTTCCCGGACCAGTGTGCCAAAGTCATTCCTGATACGGTCGGGGATGACCAACCAGTCAAAGGCGAGCCTGAGGGTCAGCAGTTGAAGGATCAGCCCACAGAGGAGAAGGTTCTGTCGCCGCAGGATCGCCATGGCAGCTATGGAGGTCAAGGCCATCAGCAGGGCAACTTTAATGATGATCCCGGGTGTGTCCTTTGTCTGTGGCAGGACGAGGGGGAGCCAGGAAAGGAAGGCAATGATGACCGCGATCGCTCCGAATCCATACCAGAAGATCCGTCTTGCCTGTTCGGTCGACCGGATGTAGAGGGTATACCCGATCAGGGCGAAGAGCGGGATGAACATCATGAGATAGCGGGGGTAGACATCGGGACTGACCCAATAGACCGGCAAATTGGCAGCGATCATCAGCAGGTTGAAGCGGAGAAAAGGGTGGTCCAGTCGTTTCCATGCAGTGGTGAATGGAAAGATGAACACCAGGAGAAGCGACCAGGGTAGAAAATGATACCCCATCTCCAGGGGGAAGGTCAGGATATGCAGTAGTACTTTTCCGATACCGTGATGCGTGGGTGTTCGCTGTGCCGATTCGGTGTAAAGCGTCCCAAAGACGGTCGAAGGATCAGAGCCATCCAGGCGCAACCAATAGTAACCCCCCACCAGGATGGCAAACAGCAGGGCTCCGACAAACTGCCCGGGATGGAGGATCTTCTTCCAGGCTTTCAGGTATACCAGATGGGCCAGAATGGAGCATCCCAGGAACACCACGGCCGGCAGGCCTTTCAACAGGAACCCGATGGCTGCGATCAGCCAGGCCCCCGCGAAATAGGCCAGCCATCGGCCTGCCTTGTGTTGATGGTATAACCAGATGAAGAGTCCGTAGATGGTCAGGGAAAAGGCCATGTCAATGAGACCGAGGAAGGAATCCCAGAAAAGGATCCGGCCACTGGTCAGGGTCATGGCGGCCGCCAGGAATGCCATGGTGGTATCCTGCATATACCGGCGGACAGCGCTGAAGATCAGAATGGCAAAGGAAAAGAGAAAGAATACGGTCGGCAGTCGGGCGGTCCATTCGTCTATTCGTCCGGTCAGCTGAAAGGTGGCTGCAAGGATCCAGTTATAGAGGGGAGGCTTCTTGAAGTAAGCCTCTCCATTCATGGTGGTATGGATGTAGTCGCCAGACTCCATCATTTCAAAGGCGACCAATGATCGGATCCCTTCATCATCGATCATGGTGTGATTGCCCAGATTGACCAGGAATGCCGGTAGCACAAGTGCGCCGATCAGCACGAGCAGCACAAATCCCCAGCGATGATTCGGATCAGATGGAAGGAGCAGATTCACAAGGCAGTGGTATCGACCAGGCGTAAAAATAGCCCGAATCCATCAGCCATTCAGAATTCAGCTGTTGGATTCGGGCCATTGTGTGAATTGGTCTGCTCAGGCAGCTCAGGCTTTGGGTGCCTCCGGTTCAGCGGATGGGTCCGATTCAGCAGATGATCCTGCATCTTCATCGGATGATCCTCCGGTGACCATATCCTCGACTTTATCCGTTACTGTTTCGGCAGTTTCCCGGGCCTTTTCTGCCAGGTCTTCCGCTTTGGCTTTGGCCTTTTCAGCGAGGTCTTCAAGCGTTTCGCCGGCTTTTTCAGCCCATTCCCGGGTGTTGGTGGCCATTTTCTCTGAAAGTTCGGCAGCCTCTTCCATGGCTTTCTTACTGGCCTCCTTGGCCTTTTCGGCGACCTTCTCCGTCATTTCTCCAGCTTCCTCCCAGGCTTTTTTCGCGGCTTCCTTCGCCTGGTCAGCCATTTTCTCCGTGGCTTCACCGGCATCTTCGGCCCATTCCTTCGCCCTGCTGGCCATCTTTTCTCCCGTGGCAGCAGCTACCTTGCCGGCTTCCTCCATCATCTCTTCGGTCTTGTCAGCCCATTCCCTGGCTTTTTCCTGAAAGGTTTTGGAGCGTTCCTTTGCTTCAGCCATTTCTTCCTTCAGCTCTTCCTGAGCCTTGCCAAACCATTTTTTAAAGAATTCGAATGCCATGATTGTCGGGTTAGTTTGATGATAAAGGTACGTCATTCCCAGGGTCCTGCTCCCGGCTGATCGTCCATTGCCGGGTTAATTTTTCAAGGAAGGCACGTTCCGTTGTCGTCCATTCTCCGGAATCAGGTACGGGCGCAGCAGGATTGGCCAATTTGCCGGGAAAACTCTCCACGTACAGGGACTGGCTGGGGAAGGCAAAGCTCACGCCCAGCTCAGCGGCCAGTCGGATGATCCCCATGATCAGTTCCTCCCTGACCGCCAGTTCCGTCTTGAAATCCGGTACCACCACCGGCACCCGGAACCGAATATCGATGGAGGAATTGTTCAGCTCATGGAGATAGATGTAGATCAGGTCCTTTCTCGTATCCGGATGCTGTTGGGCCATGTCCCGCAAGGCATCGATAAAACGCTGGATCTGATCGGCCGGTGTGCTGTAGACCACGCCGATCATGAAATGGACAAGGCGATACTGCCGCAACCCCAGGTTCACGATCTGGTCGTTGATCATGTTGCTGTTGGGGACGGAAATGATCGAACTGTCGATCGTCATCATTCGTGTCGACCGGAATCCGATCTCGACCACCGTTCCCTCCACACCTCCGGCAAGGATATAGTCGCCGATCTGGAAGGGCCGATCAAAAAAGATCAGGGCCGAACTGATCAGGTTCTTGACCGTATCCTGGGCGGCCAGGGCCAGGGCGATCCCACCAATGGACAGTCCGGCGATCAGGGCGGTCAGGTTGACCTCGAGCAGCCTGAGGATGGGAATGAGGATCAGGAAGACCAGGATGACCTGGAAGGATTTTCGGAGAATGGGGATCAGCTGGTCATCGGTCTTGGTCTCCGTCTTCTCGGCCGCCTTGCGCAGATAGATAAAGATGAGGTCCAGCAAGCGCAGGCCCAGCAGCATGATGACCACCCAGGACGTGATCCGCAGGCCGTGCAGGACCCATTCGTTGAATCGGGCCGGCAGCTGGAGCGTGGGGATGGCCAGGATGGCCACCTGGATCAGGATCCAGATGGTCAGGTAGCGATCGGCATGCTGCAAACTGCGCTGTTCCGTCAGATCATTGACCTGGAAGCGGGCGGCCACCGAACGAATGATCGGAAAGAACAGGAAATAGATCACCCAATACAACAGGAACAGGGCCACGGGAAGCAGGGCCAGGCCGATCCATTGCCAGAGCTGGATGCCCAGGAAGGAACGCTGGGCCCCCTGGCCAAACCAGTTGACCAACCGGTCGGTGCCGAAAGGATAGATCCGCCGGTGGAGCTCGGGAATAAGCTTGACGGTTTCCGGGCTGTATTGCCATCGCCCGTCATTCCGGGACAGGAAGATGGATGGATTCTCGGTCGGGAACAGGGTGTAGGTCTGGCTTTGGGTCAGGGTGTCCCGGAAATCCGGATCCCTGGGGATCTTGTCCAGGTACACAAACAAGCCGCTGCCGTCCAGGATCTGCTTGAGTTGGATGGCCAGACGGCTCATGGTGGCAGAATCGCCCGCGGATGTCAGCGCTGCACTGGCTCGCCCCGGATCCAGATGTTCGGACTGCAGATAGTAGAGGTGCTGGTAGACCGCCTGGTAGGGTGACTCCAGGCTGCCGGTAGGCGGGAGGGTCTGACTGAAAAGAGGGCTCCAGGTGAGGATGAAAAGAATAAGGCTGATCAGACGCATGAACACGAAGGAAACAAAATTCGAGAGGATCGCCAAATCACGAAAATCGGTGGAATGCCAGGGAGGTATTTCCGAATCAGATCAAAGGGTCTCCGGGGGCCTTTGATGCAGCATGAGCAACAGTAGGAACAACGTTACAAAGCCGGTTCCGATCGAGTTTTCAATGGTGTGTTCCAGCAAAAACATCGTGCTGACTAACCCGTAAAAACCGATGAGCAGGGGAGTATGTTGATTCCTGTGAAAGCATAAAGGGCCATAGAAACAAAACAGGAAGATGAACAAGCCAATGGCGCCCGTGCCAGCCAGGATGTACAGGAATTGGTTGTGGGGCGTCAATGGTTCGACAAACTGCGGATAATCACTGGCAAAAATACGGTTGACCTCCTGTCGCAGATTTCCCGCCCCGATACCAAAGACCGGATGACGAGTGAAAATCTTCCATCCAGTTTCCAGAGATACGATCCGCCCCGCGTCTGCATACAGCCCTCCTTCGCCTTTCTGGTACATAGACAGGTCATACCGCATGTAATCGATCTTGGATTTCAAGCTGGGTAGGATGTGATATCCAGACCACACCAGAAGGGCAAAGCCCCCCAGGACGGCAACGGGTACCCATACTCGCCGAAAACGAATGGCATACCATAGACCGATGGATACAGCTCCACCATAGAAGGCCAGAATTCCTGTACGGACTGCCAGAAAGTGCAGCATGAAAAAGAGAAAGAAGACGGCCAGGATTTGAGCCTGTCGTTCCCATTTCCACCGGTAGATATAGCGAGACCGGATCAACTCAAAGCCGCCCAGCAGACTCATGGCCAGGAGCATGCTGAAGCGAATATGATTGCGGGGAACCGGGATCGGTTGACCGCGTTGCATCGCAAGTTGAATCTCCGCAGCATGAAGCAGATAGTTGACCCCGACGCCAAGGCACATCAAGGTCATGAATCCTAGCAGCATGGCAAGGATGGCGTGCAGCCTCCTCGCAGGAAGCCCGGGAAGTATCATTCCTGACAGCCCAAGGATGAGAAAAGGTAGACGGATGCGTAACCGTTCCCACCAGTAAGGCCAGTCTTCCGTTTGAAAACCACTGAACAGGATGATTCCGAACAGGCCGATCAGAAGCAAAAAGGGCTGTTGTTTGCGATCAAATATGTTCAGTGAAAGGGCCCGCTTGGACAAACGAGGATGATCCCCAATCTGACCGGGTTGCCAGGCAAAGAGAGCGAGGGCAGGGATGAGCCACATGGTCACGGATAACACAAATGGGGAGAGGATCATGCTCGCGAAGGCAATGAAATAGATCAGGACCAGAAGGTCCATTCGAGTGATCCGAGTCCACCAACGACTCATCAATCAATCCCTTTTGAAACCAATGACTGTTCCCTGCGATAGATTTGGGTGAGCCCCACCCAGTTGATCAATTGGTAGTCTTTTGAAGACAAAAAATTGTGGAGCTCATTTTTTACGACATCCCCGATGGTCTGAGCATCGAATTCAACGGCAATGACATCAGGCCGATAGCGTTCGAAATCAAGACCTTTCAGGACCTGGAGATCATGTCCCTCTACATCAATGGATAGCAGGTCGATTGGTCTGTCTTTGTAAGAAGTGCCATCCAGGATATTTGTCAGTGTATCGGCCTGGACGGTCTGGGGTCGGTATTGATATTTGGCGCCAGATCGTTCATCCGCGAAGGATTTTTCGAGTGTAACGGTCGGGGTGTACATACCATTTGTCCAGAAGGTCACTTCTCCGGGCTGTTCACTGACCGCCATGGCAATATTGGTATCACCCGGTCGGATCCAGTTGAATCCTTTGATCTTGATTGGCTGGATGTCAATATTCACCCCGCGCCATCCTTTTTTATAAAGCGCGTAGGTATTGTTGTATTTCACAGGATGGAAGCAGCCCACATCGACAAAAAAGCCCTTGTACCGTTTAGGGAAGAGTCGTCCCAGTATCACATCTTCAGCGGATTGACCATAAAAGCAGGAAAATCGCTTGGTCAGGAAAATCTTCCTGAAGAGGAATAGGTTGCGGAAGATGGCGTTGTTTGCCAACCAAGAAGGGAAATGGGCATGGTTGATCCGCATAGTCACGGTTCCTGATGGAAGGAAGGATGTTCCTGCGAAGATGCGAAGTTCTGGTGGATCTGCTGAACGGAGCTGAAACCCGGGAAGGGAAAAAAAGGTGGCTTCACTTGAAGCCACCTTTCAGATGTAGCGAGGAGCAGACTTGAACTGCCGACCTTCGGGTTATGAATCCGATGCTCTAACCAGCTGAGCTACCTCGCCATTTCGGCCTGCAAATATAGGGGAATTCCCCTTTCTTGAACAGGTTCGGATAAAAAAAGGCGTCACGTAGCCCAGATCGCTTCCCGATGATCCGCCAACAGATTGTCCGTCGGGATCCATTGTGGTCTGACCACTCAAGTCAGGGTTGTTGGTGTGGTTCCTGAAGATACTGGACCCGCGCAGGAAAGACAGGAGAGCCGGTCAGCGGAGACTTCCCCTGACCGGCCCATTCCAGAAAACGAGTTCAGCTAGTCGTTGTCGATCTCGGCGCGCAATCTGTCCTTGTCGGTCATCCGCTGGCCGGTGATCGTTTCATACAGGTCAAGGTAACGTTGATGGACCGCATCCGGCATGCGACGGCCATCTACTTTCAGGCGTTTGGTCGACAGGTCAAACCGGTAGTTGTCCAGACTGCGGATCAGGCCTTCCTTGAGGAGTTGGCTGGCAAATCGACTGTGGGTCGACCCAGATCCGAGGGACAGGAACGAGGAGGATTGACCAGTGCCATCAATGAGGACCTCCATGTGGTGTGATTCGGGGCTACCCTGCTTGTCGAGGAAGATGACCCGCTCCTCCAGATGGTTTGCCCGATTACGTTCGGTCCATTCCTTCCGAATGAGTTCTTCTTCCAGGAGGGGTGCTCGCCCTTCAGTTCGAAATCTGAGGATTTGCGGACCATCAGGATCGGCTGCCTCCTTTTCGCGGATGATCTCGATGCGTTTTTCGCCTCGGCCCGGCGCGTCCCTGTCCGTCCAGACGATGGGTTCGTCCTGCCCATCGATGATGATGGTTTGGATCTGTTTTTGGGTCCTTCCTCCAGGGCCGCCCTTTCGAATGATGATCTTCTTCTCCTGGGGGCCGTCCACTGATGTCCACTCCATGACTTCCTCTTCCAGGATCCCAGGGGCATCAGGTGCTTCCGGGGCATCGGGTGCTTCGGGGGCATCAGGTGGTGATGGCGGTGCAGGGGGGGCCAGTCGGGAGACTTGTTCCGTCATCCGCTTGATGAGGTCCTTGTGATCCCCGAAATCCGACGGGGCGATCGACTTTCCACCCACCTTCAATTCGGTGAGTTCACCATTTTCGAAGGTGGCTTCCTCCCGGATGCCATCGTTCTCTTCGACGATCCTTTGGACCTCTTTTCGGATCTCCCTTTGGATCATCTTTTTTTGTGGTAGTGTGTCGATCAATGTCAATCGATCCTGTGCGGATAGCGGTTCTGCACTCCCGAGGGCCGAGGGGATCCAGGCCATCAGGGTTAAGGCAATGATCGGCAGGGTGAGCAGCATGGGAATCAGCCATTTTCGTTGCATGGTGTCAGGGTTTACGGAGTGATCAATAATTCGTTGAATGCGGTGGAGCAGGGCGTCCTTGCGGCCTGTCGCCGCCAGGGCAGGTTGACGGGGCAACATGTGCCATTCCTGGATGTGCAGGAGTGCACGGGCATAGGTCAGGGCATTGGTATGTTGCTCCAGCGTGATCTCATCGCAAAGGTGTTCGCGTTCGTCCGTGATCTGGTGCGACAGCCACCAGGTCAGTGGATGGTAGTAAAAGAGACATTCCAGACATTGCTGCCAGGTGTTCCAGAGGTAATCGCGACGGAGAATATGAGCCAGTTCGTGGATCAGGATCGCTTCCACCTCTTTCGGGTCAAGGTGGTTGATCAGCCCGACAGGAAGCAGGATCACCGGCTTGAGCGTTCCGAAGGTGATGGGTACCGAACTGAGCGTTGAGGTCATCAAACGCACCGGTCGACGAATGGAGAGGCGATCGATCAATTGACCGAAGCGCTGGGTCCAGACAGGATCCTGGATGTCCCTTGCCTGGCTGCGAAGCCCCCACAAACTGATGCGACCGATGAAAAAGCGGATCAACAGGAGCAGATATCCTGCGAACCACAGTGGGGTGAGGAAGGGCACCCAGTCCGCCAGGTCGATGCCTGGTGAAGCAGATTGGACCGCTGGAAGATCAGGTTGCAGCAGGCCCGCCTGTGCGTCCAGGGTCGGTAAGGTGGTCGAGGCGTACGCGGTATCCTGTCCGTTGAGGTAGAGAAAGGTGGCCACCGCCAGGACCATCAGCAGATTGAGGGCTGAGAAAGCAAGCAGATATCGAGCCTGGCTGGCCCGTACTGGGAGGTGACGACGGATCAGCTCGACCAGCAAAGCGATCAATGCTCCCTGCCACAGGGAGTGAAGGATGGTCCAGCCCAGGATCTCTGCCACCGGGGGCAGGAGGTTGATGGAGGTCATGATGATCATGGTTTTTTCGGGTCTTGATCTGCCAACAGTTGGCGTATCCTGGACAATTCATCTTCTGTGGTGCGGTGCCCCCCAAGCAATTGGAGGACCATCTCCCCCGCAGCCCCCTGGAAGGTGGTCTCCAGGAATCGGTCGAGCAAGGCCTTGCGGGTCTGGTCCGGCGGGAGGGCAGCCTGGTAGATGTGAACCTTCTGACTGCTGTCGCGGCTGACCAGCCCTTTGCTGTCCATGATCTGGAGGAGCTTCAGCGTGGTCGTGTACCCGACAGGCTTGGACTGGTTCATGGATTCATTGACCATGCGGACGGTAGCCGGGCCGATTTCCCAGAGGATCTGAAGGATTTCCAGCTCCCCGTCGGTTGGCAATGGATGGTTGGTGTTGGACATGAGAAGAGTTGTCCGGCAAGTATATACGAATTACTTCGTACTTCAAAATCTGTCTACGAAAATGTTCGTATTTTAAGATGACCTTAACGGTTGCCATCCATGAGCATTCGGCAGGGATAAAAAAAAGCGTGTCCCTCCCGGACAGGAGAGACACGCTTTGATCGCATTTGCAAACTGGGTTTAGGCCAGTCGGGCAACGTGCTTCATCAGGCTGCGCTTCAGGTTGGCCGCCTTGTTCTTGTGGATATTGTGCTTCTTCGCCAGACGGTCCACCATGGAGATCACCTTGGGCAGGAACACTTCTGCCTTGTCTTTTTCAGACATGGCCCGAAGGTTCTTGATGGCCGTGCGAGTGCTTTTCTTGTAAAACCGGTTGCGCAGACGACGAACTGCAATCTGACGCATGCGCTTCTTGGCGGACTGATGGTTTGCCATATTCCTTTTTCTTAACGGACGGCAAAGATACACGTTGTCTCACAACTTTAAAAGGCCTTTTGGCATTATTTTCATGAAGAATCTGGATAATTCTTTGCGCACATCCGTCAAAGGCAGCGATCTTTGCGGCGCAAAGTGACCGTCCTCATCCTGTAGACCATGTAATGCCCGCCGAACATGCGCGACTATTCTCCCGTTTTCAACGCTCATCCTGCCTTCATTGATGAGATGTACCAACGCTTTCTCACCGATCCCGGATCGGTGGAGGAGGGATGGCAGGTCTTCTTTCGCGGATTTGATTTTGGTCAGGGTTCCCAGAATGGTCATGCCACGGGATCCTCCCCGCAGGCCGATCTGAAGGAGATCGGTGTGCTGGCCATTATTCACGGGTTTCGTGATCGGGGCCATCTGCTCTCAACTACAAACCCGATCCGTCAGCGTCGCGACCGGAAGCCTCATCTGGACCTCGCGGATTACCATCTCGAGGAGTCTGACCTGGACAAACCCTTTCACTCCGGGCAGGAGATCGGGATGGGTACCCAGGCAACGCTGCGCCAGATCCTGGACCGCCTGCACAGGATCTACGCCGGAAACCTGGGATTCGAATACAACCATATCCTGAACCGTGAGCGCCGGCACTGGTTGCGTTCCCGGATTGAAGAGCGCCCCCTCGACTCCTATGAATTCTCCCTGGAAAAGAAACGCCGGATCCTGGAGAAGCTGAACGGGGCTGTGGGATTCGAGAAATTCCTCCACACCAAGTATATCGGTCAGAAGCGCTTTTCCCTGGAAGGGGGAGAGACCACCATTGCTGCCCTGGATGCCATCATCGAAAAGGCAGCGGAAGGGAAGGTCGAAGAGGTCGTCATCGGGATGGCCCATCGGGGAAGGCTCAACGTCCTGGCCAACATCATGGGAAAGACCTACGAGCAGATCTTCTCCGAATTCGAAGGAACGGCCGTACCGGATCTCAGTTTCGGCGATGGCGACGTCAAGTACCATCTGGGCTACAGCTCGCAGGTGCCCTATGCCAACAACAAGATCATGCATCTCAAGCTGGCCCCCAATCCGTCTCACCTGGAAGCGGTCAATCCCGTGGTCATGGGATTTGCCCGGGCGAAGGCGGATATTCTGTATAACAGTGCCTATGATGCCATCCTGCCCATCCTGATCCATGGCGATGCAGCGGTGGCCGGTCAGGGCATTGTCTTCGAAACGGCCCAGATGAGCCAGCTCAAGGGCTACCAGGTCGGCGGAACCATCCACTTCGTGATCAATAACCAGATCGGCTTTACCACCGATTTCGATGATGCCCGGACGTCTACATATTCCACCGCGGCGGCCAATATGATCCAGGCGCCGGTCATCCATGTCAATGGAGATGACCCCGAAGCAGTGGTCTGGGCGGTTGAGTTGGCCACGGAATACCGGCAGGCCTTCCATTCTGATGTGTTCATCGATATGGTATGCTATCGCCGGCATGGCCACAACGAAGGTGATGATCCGCAGTTCACCCAGCCGGAAATGTACCGGATCATCAAGGATCATCCCAACCCCAGGGAGATCTACGTCCAGCAGCTGCATGACAATGGCAGCCTGGACGCCAAGCTGGCGGACGAGATGGAGCAGGCCTACTGGGATTTTCTCCAGAGCAGGCTCGATGAGGTCAAGGAAAAACCCCTGCCCTATATCTACCAGGAACCCGAGGAAGCCTGGCGGGCACTGAAGAAGAAGACCACTGTCGAGGATTATCTGGTCTCGCCTGAGACCGGGGTAGAGCTCAGCCAGATCCGGAAGATCCTGGAACATCTCCATACCATTCCCGACGGATTCAAGCCATTGAGCAAGGTAAGCCGCCTGATCAAGAATATGGACAAGGCCATCAGCGTGAACCAACTCGACTGGTCGCTCTGCGAACTGTCCGCCTACGGGTCCCTGCTCCTGGAAGGCTTCAATGTGCGCCTGTCCGGGCAGGATGCCAAGCGCGGCACCTTCTCCCATCGGCATGCCGTCCTCTATGACGATCAGAATTACCAGGAATACAATCGATTGGCGAAACTGGGCGTAGCCCAGGGCCGATTCTTCATCTTCAATTCCCTGCTGTCGGAGTTTGGCGTTTTGGGCTTCGAATACGGCTATGCCCAGGCGACCCCCCATTCCCTGGTCATCTGGGAGGCCCAGTTCGGTGATTTCTCCAATGGCGCCCAGACCATCATCGATCAGTTCATCTATGCGGGCGAGTCCAAGTGGCAACGGATGAACGGCCTGGTCATGCTGCTACCCCACGGCTACGAGGGGCAAGGCCCCGAGCATTCCAGTGCCCGTCTTGAACGCTTCCTCCAGGGTTGCGCGGAATACAATGTCACCGTGGCCAACATCACCAGTCCGGCCAACTTCTTTCATGCCATGCGCCGTCAGCTGCACAGGCCGTTCCGCAAGCCCATGGTGATCATGTCACCCAAGTCATTGCTGCGTCACCCCTTGTGTACCTCACCGGTGGAGGACATGGGTCCGGGTACTCGATTCCAGGAAACATTTGACGATCCTGAATTTGCCGCAAAGAAAACAGCCAAGGTGCGTCGAGTGATCTTCTGCTCCGGGAAGGTGTACTATGATCTGCTGCAGGAAAAGATCGACCAGCAGCACAAGGATGTGGCGATTTGCCGGATCGAACAGCTGTATCCCTATCCGGCCGAGCAGATCCAGTCGCTGGTCAGCAAATACAAGGGAGCAGAAGTGGTCTGGGTGCAGGAGGAGCCATTGAACATGGGAGCTTGGGGCTACCTGCTCCTGCAGACCGACTGCACCATGTTCCGGCCCATCGGCCGAAAGGCGGCAGCGTCACCGGCTACGGGACATTACAAGATCCATGACCGCCAGCAACGGGAACTGGTCGAACAGGCCTTTGCCAGATCATGACGACACACACCCGGACCGCAAGCAAACGGTCATGTGCCCTGACCAGCGGAAGCTGAACCATGCCCACCAAGCGCCAGCATCGAGACCAGTACTGGGTGAGCAGATCGGATTCGTTCCTGCTCTGGGGAAGTCTGATCGCTTTGTCGGTATTGATCTACGATATGGGTTTTTTCCTGGCCATCCTGGCCGACCATGTTGCTGACAATGTTGTCGCGGCACTCCTGTATCTCCTGGCTATCGTCGCCGTGATTCGGACACGACTGAGCGTTCGGTGCCAGTTGACCGACAAAGCCCATTTCTGGCGAGAGTGGCTGATCCCGGTTACCCTCTTTGTGGCCGCCGTCCTGCGCACCGGCCATGGCAATCATCTGCTGGGTATCGGGTACTCCCTGGGAGAAGTCCTGATCCTGGCTTCTGTGATCCTGGTCTTCTTTGTCGAACTCTCCAGAAAGAGTTTTACCGTGTTTCGCCGGCAGCTCAATCCGGCCCTGGTCTTCATGCTCAGCTTTGCGATCATGATCCTGCTCGGCGCCTCACTCCTCCTGTTGCCAGCGGCCACCACGGCGGGGATCTCCCCCATTGACGCCTTGTTCACGTCCACCAGTGCCGTGTGTGTCACCGGTTTGAGCGTGTTGGATACCCAGTTCGGGTTTACCCGGTTTGGACAGACGGTGATCCTTCTCCTCATCCAGATCGGGGGTCTGGGGATCATGACCTTTACCTCCGTGTTTGCCTATTTCTTCACCGGAAAGTTTACCTATGACAGCCAGATCTTCCTGTCCAGCATCAACCAGGAAGAGCGATTCAGCCAGATTTTTCATACCCTCTATCGCGTAGTATTGATCACGGTCTTCCTGGAGGTAGCCGGGTTTGTCGCCATATGGCTTACCCTCCCCTCCGAGCTCTTTGCCAATTGGGGAGACCGGAGCTACACGGCCTTGTTTCATACGGTTTCCGCCTTCTGTAATGCCGGATTTTCCACGTTTTCTTCCGGGTTGTTTGACCCCGCCCTGCGCTTCAATTATCCCCTTCACCTGTCGATCGCACTTCTGATCATCATGGGGGGGATCGGGTTTACCATCCTCTACAATGGCTATGAATATCTGCGGTACCGTTTCTGGTTGCTGCCGCGCAGTACGTCCGGGCGGTCCAGTCACCGACCCTGGGTATTGAACTTCAATTCGCGCCTGGTCCTGTTGACTACATCCATCCTGTTGATGGTCGGTACATTGGCCTTTCTGATGTCGGAATGGAATGGCGTGCTGGCCGGTCATCAAGGGCTCGGAAAGGTGGTGGAAGCCTTCTTCCTGTCGGTGACACCTAGGACGGCAGGATTCAATACGATCGACATGGGGGCCCTCACCCCGGGTACCCTCATCCTGATCATCCTGTTGATGTGGATCGGCGCCTCGCCCGGTTCGACAGGCGGAGGGATCAAGACATCGACCTTTGCCCTGGCCACATTGAATATCTGGGGAACCATCCGAGGGAAGAACCGGATCGAGATCTTTCGACGGGAAATCTCCAACAGTTCGCTGCGTCTGTCCTATACGGTGATCAGCCTGTCCCTGATCGTGATCGGCTTCTCGATCTTTCTCCTGATGCTGGCCAATCCGGAGATCGGCCTGTTGCCGTTGGGGTTTGAAGTGTTCTCCGCGTTCAGCACAGTGGGCCTGAGCCTGGGGATCACCTCACTGCTCAGCCCGGTGGGCAAGCTGATCCTCATCGGATGCATGTTTATCGGTCGGGTAGGGGCATTCACCCTGCTGATCAGCCTGTTCAAACAAGTGCCTTACGCGCCATATCGGTATCCGAAGGAAACTGTCTCTGTATCATGATCAAACCAATTCTGCCATGAAATTCCTGATTTTCGGCCTGGGTAATTTTGGAGGTGCCCTGGCCATCAAGCTCACCGCCCTTGGTCATGAAGTCATTGGCGTCGACAGGCGTGAAGACAAGGTCCTGGCGATCAAGGATCTGATCACCTATGCGATCAACATGGATTCGACCCGGATGGATGCCATGCAAACTTTGCCCCTGAAGGATACCGATGCGGCCATTGTCTGCATCGGCGAAGATGAAGGCAGTGCCATGCTGACGACCGCCTTGCTGAAGCAGTTCAAGATCAGGCGCATCATCAGCCGGGCGATCTCCCCCTTGCACCAGACCATTCTCGAGGCGATGGGAGTAGATGAACTGGTCCATCCGGAGGAAGATTCCGCGGACCGACTCGCCCGACGTCTGGATATCAAGGGGCTGGTGGAGTCCTTTAATGTCGGCGAAGACTACAAGATCGCCGAGATCAACGTGCCCCCCAAGTATATCGGAAAAACCGTGGCGGAAGCCGGATTCCCCAAAACTCATCCGGTCACCATCATTACCATCATCCGGACCGAAAAGGAATTGAATACTATCGGTGCCGAGCGGAGTGTGCACCATATCGTCGGGGTCATCCAACCGGAGACTCTCCTGAAAGAAGGTGATCTGCTGGTCCTGTTCGGCAGGATCCAGGATATCGAAAATCTCAGCGAAGCCTGATTCAGAAGGGAACTATCCCTGTAAGCGGGTCAGGATCTCCGGGCTCAGCGGCTTGACCTTGCTCGGGTAGACGGCGATCAGCTTGCCTTCGGGATTGACCAGGAACTTGTGGAAGTTCCACTTGACCTCGTGCTCCGATCGACCATCGACCTCCTGTGAGGTCAGCCACTGGTAGATGGGGTGCTGGTGCTTGCCTTTGACATCGATCTTGGCGGTTAACGGGAAGGTGACCCCATAGTTCTTCTCACAGAACCCCTTGATCTCGGTGTTGTCCCCGGGTTCCTGACCCAGGAATTGATTGCAGGGAAATCCAATGATCACCAGGTTGTCCTGGTAGCGTTCATACAACGCCTGCAGGTCCTTGTACTGGGGAGTATAGCCGCATTTGGAGGCGACATTCACACAGAGCACATATTTGCCTTTGTAATCCGCCATCCGGATCGTTCCGCCATCAATGTCCTCTACCGTAAGGTTGTAGAAGGAAGCGTTGGCCTGGGGAGTATCGACCACCACAGGATGATTCAGGGTGTAACCCGTCGAGAATAACCAGGCCAGCATGGGCAGCAGCGAGACGACAAATTTCATGAGTGATTGTATTTGGGCCTAGTAACAGGAGCCCATGCCATCTGGTTCATTCAATCCTTAAAGACCTGGATGGTCCGGCGGGCATCCACCAGGTCGGTGAACTTGCCCATGAATCTTGTCGCCTGCACGATATGGTTGTCGATCCAGTGGTAATTGCCTCCTCTCGGCTTGTTGAGCAACAGGTGATGGTATTTGAACCCGTGGCGCTTCAGCCAGGTTTCGGTGACCTCCCGATGGGCATCGGTCCTGGAGGTGAAGAAGGTGATGATATGACCATCCTCATACCATTTGTTGATGATCTCCAGGGCATCCGGATACAATCGGGCCGTGGCCATCCGTTCAGGCTCTTCATTCGGAATATCATCGCAGATCGTCCCATCGATGTCGATCAGAAAATTCTTCACATGATCCGGCAGCCCGGGGCTGATCATCCGGCCTTCCTGGTCCTTGAGCGGCGCTAACGGCCCTTTTTCTTTATTCACGCGACATCCTTTGGGTTAAACTTCAGCAAAATCATTGATTGGTCCGGATCGGTCATCCTGTCGATGATCATCCCGGGCATGGGTCACCGTGTTCGTCGACGAGGCTTGTTCCTGACCGCCCAGTACATCAGACCCAACCCGGCCACGGCCTGCAGGATCACCATGATGTTGCGTGCGGTGCAATGGGAGGCTTGCTCGCCACTCAGGAACCAGTAACCGGCATGTCCGGCCATCAATGCCCCGACGATCAGGTAGAGGGTAGTGTTTGACATCAGGCGTGGGTTGACCTTGTTGACATGTCCTAAAATTAGGAAAAATCTTATTGGTACGCCGGCAACAGGCAGGTGCCGATGCCTGCATCAGGTCAAAGGGAAGACTATGCATCCTCATCTGCCTTGGTCGACGAGCCTTCGGGAGGCTGAATGTCCACCCCGAGGGCTTGCAGGATCCCTTCCTTTCCCTGCTCATAGAACGAAGATTTGTCTACCAGCAGTGCGGCGGAACTGGCGGCGATGCCGGCCAGCAGGAAGTAGAAGATGGCCGAGTGCCTGTCTGTCATCTCCAGCACCAGGATGGCCGCGGTGAAAGGGGACCGGGTGACGCCGGTCAGGAATCCGATCATGCAACTGAGGATCAGCAGGTTTCTGGACAGATCGTCCAGGACCAGGATCTGCAAGAGGACTTCGCCCAGTACCGCTCCGGTGCTGAGGGATGTGGCGAATACACCGCCTGCTGAGCCTACGCTGTAGCTCAGGATCATGCCGGCCATGCGCACAGGCAGGATATCCCATTTCATTTGGACCTCAGGCTCGAACAGCAGTCGGTTGACCAATGGCTTGCCGGTTCCCGCTGCATCCGCTCCGAAAGCATAGAGGATACCGGCAAAGGCCAGTCCGAGGGCCAGGGCGCCCCAGTATTTCCCCCGAGATGTCCATCGGAGGCGTTTCCAACCGCCGATCCGCTGGATGACCATGGCAACCCAGGCACCCAGAATGCCGGCGACCCCGCTGAACAGGATCACCCAGGGCATATGATTCAACCCGGGATTCCCGATCTTGGGAAAGCCGAGATACAGATAGGGACCCAGCAGCGTCTGGGCAGCCATACCGGCGATGATGACCGCCGCCAGTACGGATGTCCGGAAATGGGTGATATGGGTGCGGGTCAGTTCCTCCACGGCAAAGACTATTCCCCCCAGGGGAGTGTTGAACGCGGCCGCCAGTCCGGCAGCGCCTCCGGTGATCAGCATGACCCGCTGCGACACGCGTGGCCAGAAGTCAGGCAACTTGCTGTACACCCATTGGAAGATGGAACCCGAGATCTGCAGGGTCGGACCTTCCCGCCCGATCACCCCCCCGCCGAGCAGCATCATCAGGCTGGACAGGATCTTGATGAACGCGATCCGCAGGCTGAGCAGTTTATGGATGAGTCCTTTTTGCGCGGGTGGGATCTCCACCGCAGCCATCAGGTGGGGAATACCCGATCCACGGGCAGCCGGGGCAAACCGTTCCACCAGCCAGAGGGAGACCACAAAGGCCAATGGTGTCAGGCCGAAGACCCACAAGGGATGCTCCCGGATGATCTGCTGACCAATGTCCTCACAACTGTGGAACAGTCGTTCGTAGCCCACCGCGACCAGCCCCGTCAGGAGGGCGGCGATCCAGAACGGGATGGCCCGCAAGGGCAATAGACGGATGAAATACCGGAGACGTCGTTGGTCCAGCCACCGCGCGAGACCCAGAGCATTGACCCAGCGGGTCAGCACCTCTAGAACAGGCTCGATGAAACGATTGCCGGGTAAGGACATGATCCTGTAAAGGTAGGGTACATTGCTCCAGGATAAAAGTTGGCTTTTTTCAGGGGAGAAGGAAACCTATCCCCTGATCGGACGTATCATAGCCTTACCTGACCCCGATGGAGATCCATTGGACAGGACGAATACCCAAACAATGAATATGATGCCTGCCTCCCGTCCGATTGCCTCGCTGCTGTCCCTCCTGGCCCTCTTGCTTGTGATGCCCTCCTGTCAACAGGAGCCAGCGGAGTCGAATATGGAGGATACCGTCACCGAAGCACCACCCAAGTTGGTGAAGACAGGTCCGGAGACCTCCTTCCAGGTCCTCAATGCCGACGGACAGAATATTCCGAATGTCAAGATCTATGAGACGGTCAGTGCGGCCAGTGGCTCGGTCTACCAGTTCTCACGAGGCGAAGGCAACTTCAATTTCGAAGCAGGACCGAAATACAAGTTGCGCTCGGAAGGATACCATGATCTGGAATTCACCATCGATGGCATGGATCATCTCACCAGGGTGGTCTTCTACCTCTGGCGGTCAGAAGCCTCCCATGAGGGTCTGTCTGTCTCGGGTCAGGTCAGGGCCAGCAATTTCAGGATGTTCCAAGGGGTACAAGTGGCATGTGGCGGAGAGCAGATCATCTCAGGCGATGACGGAGCCTTCTTTTTTCAACCGGTGCTGGATGAGGAGGGTTCGAAGCCCCTTCCCCTGGCCTATACATGGCCGATCACCGCGAGTGAACAGGGAGAACTCCGGCTGGAGCTGCTGAATCGCCCGGATTTTCCAGTCCGCTTGGATGTCTACCTGGACACGGAGACCGTGTTGGCACCCAAGCAGAAAGCAACGAATTAATGTTTCTGGGATCAATAGTATTTGAAGTGAAAAGGCCACCCCGCATCGGGGTGGCTTTTTGCATTTCCTGGATCCCGTGTCCTGGAATGATCCGTGTCGACCTCAAGGGCTGCCGGGGTCAGGAGAACGCGCCCTATCGGGCATTGGCCATCACGAACAGCATTTCGCGGGCGATCTGCGCATTCCGTTCGTCATAGGTTTCATCTTCCCAATCCGAATGATCGGACAACCGGGGATCGATGTAGGGGATGGCAACCCTGAACTCCGCTCCCGGAACGACGGGGCAACGCTCATCCGCATCCGAGCAAACCATGATGGCAGCAAAATTGGAAGTCGGGTTGGACGGATCGTCATATTTCTTGCTGAAACAGACCAACGGAGGCCGCTTCTCGCTGTAGTGTACCTTGTAATCGGAATTGTTCCCCAGGATGGTTTCAGCCACGAAGCCGGACCGCATCAGTGACCGGGCGATCCGCTTGTTGAACGCCGTGGTAATGGTTCCTCCGGAGAAGGTCGTCACATCCTCGATATCATAATACGCCGCTGCCGTAGCCGCCCAGATCTGGCCTAACTGGCTGCGACGGCTGTTTCCGGTACAGATGAAGGTAAGTCGCACAGGCTGGTGATGCTGTCGTTTCTCCCGAATGTAGTCACTGAGTTGCAGCAGGGCCTCCTTTCGTTCCTCCTCGATCATGTCGAATTCCATCAGGCGTTCATCCAGGTAGTTGGTCACCTGCTGGCGGGTGATGTGGGCTCGTTTCTCCGGGATCCCCCTGGGGTACATGACCTCCTTGCCCGGCTGCCGACCGGGTCGCATCTGCTGGGCACGGATGTCAGCCGGCTTCAGCAGGGTAAATGACAGCATCAATAGCACAATGATCCTCATATTCACTCGTCAATTGTCCTACCTGGACATCATAAGGGAGACTTCAGGAAAACGTATTTGTTCCTGTAAAGATTGCAATTTAACGATTGGTTTACAAGAATGATGATCACCCCGGGGCCACAACGGTGTGCGTAACAGGGAGCATACGGGCTGAAGGGTCAGGTGTTTTCGTCGGATGATCGGGTGCCTTCGTCGAATGCCTCGTCCGGTGATCTCCGGCAATGCTCATCTTAGAAGAGACTTGAGAAACGACCGGAATATGTGGTACCAGGAATTCGATCCACACCCATCCCTTGCCCCCTACATTGTCAACTTCTGGCGGATCCGGCAGTCAGAGGACTGCCGTCCATTGCATCGTGAGCGTATCCTTCCGGATGGAAACCCCGGATTGATGTTCAACTGGTATCCCATCCAGCGATCCGGAATGGACACGACGGTCCAAATGGAATTGGGCAGGCAGGTCTGGTTTGTCGGCCAGAAGAATCATTCAGTGGACTATCAGTTTCCCGAGCACCTGCCGACACTGACCTGGGGCGTTCGTTTCCATCCGGCAGGTTGCCGGGCGTTCTCCTCCGTTGCGATGCAAGAGCTCGTGGACCAGGTCGTGGAGGCGCGGGAAGTATTCGGCCCCGGTGTAGAGGAGTTGATCGGATTCGACCAGGAGAGATTGGATGCGAGCTTTGTGGTGAGCTGGTTGAACCACTACTTTCTCCGTTTGCTGGTTCCCTATCAGACACCGCTGCTGGTCACCTCGTCCATGGCTTCCGTGCTGCAGCGACAACAGGTCCCTATCCACCAGCTGGCCAGCCTCCACCGGATGTCGGCCCGCCAGGTAGAACGCTATTTCCAGGGATACGTGGGGTTGTCACCCAAGCGATTCTCCACGGTCAATCGATTCAACCGGATGGTCTGTCAGTTCGACCACATGAACGAGGCCTGCCTGGCCAGTCTTTCCGCTGAGGCCGGGTACTTTGATACCATTCACATGCGAAGGGAGATCAGACGGATCTGCGGGATCGGGGTGCAAACCCTGCTGAACCATGGACAGGACAAAATGCGACCGATCCTCACCGAATTGATCCGAAAACGGATGCAATGGTCATGACCAAAGGATTCCTGTCGCTTTTTTCAGGATGGAGACCGGTGCGACCAGGCAACTTTGGTGGATCGACCATCGTCATTGGCTACAGGAAGAAGGCCGGAGCAATGCCATTTCTTTCTTTCCAGTGAAGCTCTCATTCATCAATAAAAAGCGTATTTATGAAACATGTTCTGCAATTGGGGATCTGGACATCCCTCTTCCTGCTGGGTTGGACAACCGCCACCGCCGTTCCGGCGTATCGTTACACCGTCGATCTGGTCCATGTCATCGATGACCGGGTGAAGGTAGAATTGAAGACACCGATCATTCGCCAGAAAAAGGTCACCTTTCATTTTCCCAAGATCATTCCCGGCACGTATACATCATATGATTTCGGTCGGGTGGTCAGCCATTTCCGGGCCATGGACCGGAATGGAAATGAACTGCCGGTCGAACATCCGGATATCAATTCCTGGACCATCAGGAAGGCCGACCAGCTGTACATGATCTCCTACTGGGTGGACGATACCTACGACATGACCGAAGGGAAGCCCGTGTCGGGCATGTCCGGCACCAATATCGAGGAAGGCCGGAACTTTCTCCTGAATGGCCACGGGTTTTTCGGCTATCTCGAGGGCTTCGAGCAACTGCCGCTGACGATCGATGTCCTGAAACCCGAAGGGATGTTCGGTTCATCCGCCTATGCTCAGGTCCAGTCGGACGGGCAGGTCGACCACTATGAAGCCCCGGATTATGCCTATGTGGTCGATATGCCCATGATGTACTGTTCTCCGGATACGGCCACGGTGCATATCGGGGATACGGAAGTCCTGATCTCGGTCTATTCCCCGAATCAGCAGGTCGAGGCGTCCTATCTCGCGGAGGCCTACACCGGATTGTTGCGATCCCAGGCAGCCTATCTGGGCGGTGAATTGCCCGTGGATCGGTATGCCTTCCTGATGTACTTCATGTCGGAGCCCTTGCCCATCGGCACCGGAGCGCTGGAGCACAATTATTCTTCCGTCTACTGTCTGCCCGAAATGGACCAGGAATCCCTCCGCCCCTTTCTGGTGAATATCGCGGCGCATGAGTTCTTCCATATCCTCACGCCCCTGCAACTGCACTCCCGGGAGATCCATGACTTTGACTTCAATGACCCGGAGATGTCCAGGCACCTCTGGCTCTATGAAGGCGTGACGGAATACTTTGCCCATCACAACCAGGTCCGGTCCGGGCTGATCACCCGGGAGGAGTTCATCCGCAGGATGGGAGAGAAGATCCAGGAATCCAAATCACTGTATCAGGATGACCTGCCGTTCACCCGGCTGAGTGAGGGTTGTCTGGACAAGTACGCCCACGAATATGGCAACGTCTATCAGAAAGGTGCCCTGATCGCCATGTGCCTGGACCTGGAACTGATCAACTGGTCGGGCGGAACCTATCGGTTGATTGACCTGATGGGTGACCTGGCCGCGCAGTACGGTCCGGACAGGCCTTTCCGCGACAAGGATCTGATCCGGGATATTGCCGCCCTGACCAGCCCCCGGATCCGTGCATTCTTCGACCAGTATGTCACAGGGGATACGCCCCTGGATTACGCTCATTTTCTGAATCTGGCCGGTATCGGCTATCTCGAGCCAGCAGATACGCTCGTCTTTACCCTGGGGGATGTGTCATTGGGGCTGAACCCGGAGAGCGGGCGGCTGGTGGTCAATGGCGTCTACCAGCTCAATGAGTTTGGACGCGCCCTGGGATACAAGGAAGGTGACGAACTCATCAGTATCCAGGGACAACCGTTGCCCAAGACCGCCTTCGGGCCCTTTTTCAAGGGAATCTTTGCCGAGGTCAACGAAGGGGACCGGTTTGAAGTGGCGGTCCTCCGAAAGGAAGGAGGCAGTGCCAGGGAGGTGACCCTGACAGCGCCGATCCGTCGGGTGCGCAAAGTGTTCGCTCCGGTGTTGGAGATCCGTGATCCGATCGCCGGCAGACAGGAGATGATCCGCCTGGCCTGGTTGCAGGGATAGGATCCGGAAAGAGAATTTGTGTTTTGAGTGGCGGGTGACCCGGTGGATATCGGGTCGCCCGTTTTTTTAGCCGTCCATCAACGAAATGCCGACACTCCCGGTAATGCCTTTCGTTGAAAATCAAACAGGGCCATGTTCTCCCAGGGTGATCCATTGACCGACTGGGGGCCGTTGAAGGCGATCCACTCGCCGCCCCAGTAACAGAACCCGATTCCACCGGCATCACGGACTAACTCCTTGATCCGGATCAGGAAGTCTCGCTGTCCGGAGGGGGTCGCCGGATAGTCGGGTAGGATGAGCTGGCTCCCGGCTCCGACGATGTTGTTCGTCCAATCGTTCCAGTCCAGGGTAAAAGGATAGGCGGTTTCTGCAATGATCACCTCCTTGTTGTAGGTCTGACGGATGTTCGCCAGGGATTGTTGGAAGGCGTTGAGGTCCTGACCGTGCCACCAGGGATAGTAGGAGATCCCGATCATGTCGTAGTCCAGGGTGGTCATTTGATCCAGGAACCAGGTAGCCGTCTGGGTGCCGGCATGATGCAGCATGATCCGGGTATCCGGAGAGTGGGTCCTCACCGCCTGGATGGCTGCCTCCAGGATGGCCACGCAGGAATCGGGTTGTACGGACAATCGGCCATGCGGCCAGAGTATGCCGTCGTTGATCTCATTGCCGATCTGGATGATATCCGGCCGGATGGCCTGGAGGATGGTGCTGGTGTACTCGCTGACCGAGTCCAGGAGCGCGGGGAACCCTGCTCCGACCCAGGCTGCTGGTAATGTTTGCTGCCCGGGATCCGCCCATGAGTCGGAATAGTGGACGCACAGCCAGACCTTCAGCCCCCTCTCCCGGATCCGCTGGGCAAATGCCGTTACCTCCTGCAAGGAGGATGTGGCATCGGACGGGTCCTTCCACAGGCGAATGCGGACCGTGTTCAGCCCCTGCTGCGACAGGATGCTCAGCAGGTCATTCACCTGGCCAGCCGGGTCGGTGAAGGTCAACAGGCGGGATTCCAGGAGGGGGAGGTAGGAGAGATCCGCACCGCGGATAAACCCGTCCGGAAAGGCCGGTCCCGGATCGGATTTTGAGCATTGGACCGTACCGAACACGAGCAGGGTCAGGCAGAGAAGCAGGTAGCGCATAGGTTGGAGTTGGTCAAATATAGCCCTGTGCCTGCAAACGAAACAGTTCGGCATACAGGCCATTCTCGGCCATCAGTTCATCATGGCTGCCGATCTCGATAATGGTTCCGTGTTGCAGGACCACGATCCGGTCGGCCATCCGCACCGTGGAGAACCGGTGGGAGATGAGGACCGCGCTCCGCCCGGCGATCAGTTCGGCGAAACGGATGAACACCTCGTGTTCCGCCCGGGCATCCAGGGCGGAGGTCGGCTCATCCAGGATGAGCAACTGGGCATCGCGCATGTAGGCCCGGGCCAGGGCGATCTTCTGCCATTGCCCACCGGAGAGGTCGACAGAATCGGCAAATCGCCGCCCGAGGACCTGTTCATAGCCCTTGGGCAGTTCGCGGATCACCTCATCGGCCAGACTCTTGGCGGCGGAATTCTCGATCCGGGACTGGTCATGCAATTGCCCGATATTCCCCACGGCGATGTTCTCCCCGGCGGGCAGGGAGAACCGCTGGAAATCCTGAAAAATGATCCCGACATGGTCCCGCAGGGTGGCCAGGTCATATTCGCGGAGGTCATGGCCATCCAGGAGGATCCGCCCTTCGGTCGGCTCGTACAGCCGGGCGAGCAACTTGACCAGGGTGGTCTTGCCCGCCCCGTTTTCCCCCACCAGGGCCACTTTTTCTCCCGCATGGATGGTGAAGGTGAGGTCGCGAAGCACCCACTTGTCCGTCCCCGGGTATTGGAAGCTGACATTCTCGAAGGCGAATCCGATTCGCACCGGAACGGGAAATGGTCGGGGGTCAGCCGGAGAGTCGATCTCCGGTTGGATCGCGAAGAAGTCGAAGAGGTCCTGGAGATAGAGGGCCGCTTCGGCAATGGTGGAGAACCGCCCCATCAGCCCTTGCAACAGGCCGCGCATCCGGTCGAATGAACCGGCCAGGAAGGTCAGGGTGCCGATGGTGATCAGGCCGGCAACGGTCTGCTGGATGATCAGAACATAGGCCCCGTAGTACGCCACCGTACTGATCAGGCCCAGGGCTGCCCCCCAGCCGGCCCGACGGACGGCGATCCGGCGATTGGCCAGGAAGTAGCGGTGGGCCAGTTCCTTGAAGCGGTTGGCAATGAAATCCGCCAGTCCGAAGATCTTCACTTCCTTGGCGGTCTGGTCACTTGCCCCGATGAAGCGCAGGTAGTCCAGTTCGCGCCGTTCCGGCGTCCACGACCGGGTCAGGGAATAGCTCTGCTGATTGAAATAGCTCTCCCCCAGGAAGGCGGGCAGGACGGCGATAATCAGGATGAGGATCAGCCACGGATTGAACACGATGAGGCCGGCTCCGAGGGCCAGGATGGAGACCACGTCCTGGACCTGGGTGAGGATCTGGGAGATCAGCACCGTTCGCCCGGTGGTCTGTCGGCGAGCCCGTTCCAGCTTGTCGTAGAATTCGGGATTCTCGAACTGGAACAGGTCCAGGGTGGCCGCATGCCGGATCAGTTCGAAACTGGTCTGGTTGCTGACCAGGTCACCGAGCAGACTGTCGACCAGATTGATGGCCCGGTTCAGGAGATCGGACAGGAAGACCAGTCCCAGCTCGATGGCCACCAGATGCCAGAGTCCCTGGCTGGATTGGCCGGGCGTGTCGATCATGCCAATGACCTGGTCGAGGATCAGTTTGCCCACGTACAGGATGGCCAACGGCAACAGCGACTTGACCAGGCGCAGCAGCAGGTTGGCCAATGCCAGGGCTGGCTGGGTCCGCCACACCAGGGCCAGGAAAGGGGGCAGGTTGCGCAACGCGGCGAACTGCTCCCGGAAGGCCCGTTGTTCGCCTGAGGGAGCCATGCGCTCGGTATGTCGGGGTTGTGCCAAGAGTGTCCGGATTCAGGTGGCTCGCAAAATAGGGTCTTCGGCGGAATGCAAGGTCACTCGTAGGAATGAACATCGTATGCTCGGGATGTTCCATCGCCATCCAAATCGTAATCACTTAAAAGGTAGTGGTTGACAGCCAAATTGATGTCCCTATGTATGCTCACGATTCTGGTATGTATCAGGAGTGAATAGGTGCCAAGGCCTATTTCATGCGATTTTGTATGGGCCTCGACACATCAGGGCCCGTGGGGTAAGTCTACAAGCAGTATTACAGGTTCACACCTCTCTTCATGTTAAGGGCACTTCAATTAACCTCCGAAATAGACCAACACTCGAGAGAACCAAGCGAGACAAGGCATTTCGAAAGAGCATAGCCATCCCGCCAATTGGCGGGAAGTGATTGGGAAATAATCCCGCAGCATTGCGGGACGCAGGTTGTCTCGAGTGAAAATCCTGAAAGGATTTGTTTGGTCATTGAGTGGGGTTGATAGAGGTGCCCTTAGTTCTTATCACGAAGCTTTTTTTTAGTCCCATGTTTCCACTTGATGACTCTATCGATATAGCCCTGGCTGCAGGAATCTACTTCCGGCCCGGCTCAATCGCCGCCGGGGCTCGGCACTTTTGAGGCGCCAAAAGTGCCCAAAAGCGCTTGTCGCCCCAAGAGGCCTTCCCTACTCTTTGATAAGTCATTTTCTTTCTTCCCGCGATTTGCATTTCATTTCATCAGCACCCGGCCGCTCTGATTGGCTCGGTAGCGGAGTATAATTTGAAGATTTTCTCCTTTCCAAGTCCATTTTCTTTTTGTCAACCATTTTCACCTGTCCGACCCAATAATGCGGCAGTCTTCGATGTCAACTTTGTCAAAAGGATACAAGAGGTCTTCAACTGAGCTGATCGGGTTCTGATGGTATAGAGGGCCTTTGAGGGGCGACATTCCTACCCAACAGTAATGGAAGTACCACGGCGGAATGAGGCGGCCCAAACAGATAATCCTTCGGCTGAAAAATTAAGGATCGTAATATGAAGTGGAATACGATTACCATTTCAAGAAAATTCAACTGGAATTGATTCTCGTTGATCGAAGGATTTGTTGAGATGAAAACGAAATCGAATTTTTCGGATTTTGCTCATGCAAAAGAATGCATTCGTAATTCATAGTCCCTGTTGCCTGGTACATCCGTGCCCGCTGTGGTGAAATCCCGTTATCTTTCGACCCAAAGCAAACCGAACCTCAGATCATGCGAACTATCTTTTCGATCCTTAGTCTTTTCCTGTTGGTCCAGATCGGCTTCAGCCAGCCCTATCCGGACAGCCAGACCGATGGTGAATATATTGAAGTCAATGGCGCCAAATTGTGGACAGTGCGCCACGGCGACGGGCCACCCCTGTTTTTCATTGCCGGGGGGCCGGGTGGTTCACACCCGGGTCTGCGAAGTTTTGATCCCCTGTCCGATGAGCACACCCTGGTCTACTTTGATGCCCTGGGACGGGGCAAGTCGGATCTGGCCAAGGAGGTGACCGAGTATTCCATCGATCGGGACGTGGAGGACCTGGAGGGATTGCGCAAAGCCATGGGGTACGACAAGATCGCTATCCTGGGACATTCCTACGGTGGGGTCGTGGCTCAGGGCTACGCCGTGAAATACCCCGAGCATGTCAGCCATTTGATCCTGGCCAACTCCTTCCACAGTTACCTGATGTGGCAGGCGAATGATGACAATTGCAACCATGAGATCAGGACCAACTATCCGGAGGTATGGGATACCCTGATGATCGTGCGGGAGCAGGGCTATGTGAGCCAGGATGAGATCCATCAGGAGATCTACAGCCGGGTGCCCTACGGCTTCCTTTACGCCTACAATCCGGACAAATTTGTACGCCGGGGGAAACCTTCCGGAACACCCTATCCCAACCGGTTCAATCCGGATGTCTACTACCAGATGGTGGGCAAGGACGGGGATTTCATCGTCGGCAGTGACATCGGCAACTTCGACTACCGCACGAAGCTCAAGGATCTGCCCATGCCCATCCTGGTGATCGCCGGCAGGTTTGATCGTGTAGCCGTGCCAAGGGAAATGGTCAAATACAAGACCTACTGCCCCCAGTGCGAGTTCGTGATGTTCGAGAAAAGTGGTCACAACCCCCAGGTCGAGGAGCAGGAAGAGGAATTTGCGCTGATCCGCCGATTCCTGACCCGCTGATGCGACAACGCATTAGCGCTTGATCCGGGTCACATCGTACACATCCTTCCGTCTGTCCTTCAGGTTTCGGACGGCCCCATAGGTGTGCAATTCATTGAGCAGGGTGAGATCGAGGTCCGCCACCAGGATCATCTCGGTATTCGGTGTCGCCTCCGCCTTGATCGCATTACTGGGGAAGGCAAAATCGCTGGGGGTGAATACCACCGATTGGCTGTATTGGATGTCCATGTTCTCCACCTTGGGCAGATTCCCTACGCTTCCCGTCAACGCGACGTAGCATTCGTTCTCGATGGCCCGGGCCTGGGCGCAGCAGCGCACGCGCATGTAGGCATTCTGGGTATCCGTCAGGTAGGGCACAAAGAGGATTTGCATCCCTTCCTCGGCGAGTAGCCGACCCAGCTCGGGGAATTCCACATCATAGCAGATCAATACTCCGATCCGGCCGGCATCCGTATCGAAGGTCCGGATGATATCACCGCCCTTGATGCCCCAGAACTTGGTTTCATCCGGGGTGATATGCAGCTTCACATAGCGTTCGGTATTTCCTCCCCGATGGCAGATATAGCCGACATTGTACAATGTGCCATCCACCAGCTCGGGCATGGAGCCGGTGATGATGTTGACATTGTAGCTCATGGCCATCTTGTGGAACCGGTCGACGATCTCGGAGGTGTACTCAGCCAGTTCGCGCATGGCCATGGCCTCGGATAGATGGTTGTAGGACGCCAGCAGGGGGGCATTGAACAGTTCCGGGAGTAGTGCGAAGTCGGACTTGTAGGCCGAGACGGCATCGATGAAATACTCGATCTGCTCGAACATCTCATCCAGGCCGCTGTAGGAACGCATCTGCCACTGGATCAGTCCGACCCGGGCATAGTCCTTTCGTCCGGTGACCGTGCGATGCTTGGATTCGTAGTAGACATTGTCCCACTGCAGCAGGCAGGCGAATTCCTGGGATTCCTCATCCTCGGGCATGTAGGCCCGAAGGACCTTCTTGACGTGGAAATCGTTGGCCAGCTGGAAGGTCAGGACCGGATCATAGATCTCCCGGAGTTTCACTTTCCGGATATAGTCCCTGGGCGACATCTCATCGACGAACTTGTGATAGTTGGGGATCCGGCCCCCAAAGACGATGGCTTTCAGGTTGAGGCGCTCGCACAGGTCCTTCCGGGCATCGTAGAGCCGGCGCCCCAGGCGCAGTCCCCGGTAGTCGGGATGGATGAAGACATCCACGCCGTAGAGAACATCCCCATTGGGGTCATGGGTGTCAAAGGTGTAGTTGTCCGTGATCTGCTTGTAGGTGTGGCTGTCGCCGAAATGGCTGTACTGCACAATGATGGCCAGGGCGGATCCGACCACCTTGCCATCAGCCTTGATCACAAACTGCCCTTCCGGAAATTTATCGATGAGACGCTTCATCGTCGCCAGGGTCCAGAATCCTCCGGGCCAGTCGGGATAGGCCGCTTTCATGGCCTGAAGGAGCGCCTCGTAATCCTGGAGCTTCAGGTTGGATAATTCGATCCTGCCAATGGAGTCGGAAGGTTGGTGGGAGGTCGGTTCTGTCATGATAGGTATGATACGAAAAACGGATCAAACTTAGGAGAAATTCAGCGGGATTCCGGCTGGATCCCGCCTGTTCCATCTTCGACAGGCGATGGCCGGGAATTGGGCAGCGGAGCATTTGTCCCTGTTTTTTCCGGTTTGAGACAGGCGTTTTCGCCTGGTTGGCATGATTTCCAGTAAACTTGGGGAATGAAATGGTCCGTTCATGGTTGGATCGGGTTTTTTATCCTGCTGTTCATGGGGATGGCCGATGCTCAGCAGCCGGCCTGTAAAGTGACCTCCGGAAGCATTCGATTTGTGTCGGAGGCACCCCTGGAATTGATCCAGGCCAGGTCCGACAAGGTTCGGGGCGTATTGGACCTGACCAATCGAACCTTCCTCTTCACCGTCCCCCTGAACACGTTCCAGGGGTTCAACAACGCCTTGCAGCAGGACCATTTCAATGAGAACTATCTGGAGTCGGAAGAATTCCCGGAGGCGACCTTCAAGGGGCGGATCATTGAATCAGTGGATCTGAACCGGCCCGGCCGCTATGACATCAGGTCGAAAGGACAGTTGACCATTCATGGTGTCAAGAGTGAGCGAATCATCCGTTGCCAGTTGGAGGTATCCAATACGGGGATCCGGGTGACCTCGGCATTTTCATTGATCTTAAGCGATCACAACATCCAGATTCCCCGCATCGTCCACCAGAAGATCGCCGAGGAGGTCCAGGTACAGGTTGATCTGCTCATGACCCGCAGGTAAGATGCGCATCACCTTCCTGCCATCCAGACCGATTCTCCTCAGGGTTGTTGCCTTGACCCATCTGCTGTTGATTTGGTTTGGCCCTGGGCGGGCCCAAACCGCGAGATGGACATCCCATGACTTCCCCGATCCGTATCACCGGGTCGAAGCCCGGCGGATCATCCAATCGCAGAATGGCCTGATCTGGCTGGGCACGACGGATGGTCTGTTTGCCTACGACGGGAAGGTTTTCCAGGAGTGGCCACGACCCGATTCCCTGGGGGCGGGGATCGCGGTAACGGCCTTGTTCGAAGATCCTGAAGGGACTATTTGGGTTGGCTATGCCGATGGACGGATCGCCAGTTGGCTGGATCACTGGTCCGGGCTGACCCTCTGGGAACCGGAGGAGGGAACCCCGAAGGAGCGGATCACCGACTTTGCCTATGCCCTGGGCAATCTGTGGATCGCCACCTACGGTGAAGGCGTTTACGTCTGGAGTGACAACCGATTGTACAATTTTGGCACGGATGACGGACTGCCTGGATCGGAGATCTACTGCCTGGTCACCGATGCCTTGCAGCGGACGTGGATCGGTACGGACGCCGGCCTGTGCGAATTGAGGTTTACACCCGACCGGAAGAAGATCATCCGGCCAGTGGATGCTTCGATCCTGCCAGACCAGATCCTGCTGAGCATGCTGCCCGATCCTGGTGGCGGACTTTGGCTCGGATTCTTTGAAGGGCAGGTAGCCCATTTCCAGCCGGGTACCGAACAGGTGGTCACTGGTCCATCGCTCCCTGTCAAGGCACCCATTACCCGAATCCTGTCCCTGCCAGGCCAGGAATTATGGGCCGGCACCCAGTCCGCAGGACTATGGCGATTTGACCAGAATAGAAAGAGGTGGTCTTATGGAAGGCCGGACATGGGCGAACCGACCGGCCAGATCTACGATCTGCTCTGTGATCGGGAAAACAATCTGTGGGTGCTCGGACAGGCGACCGGATTGGTCTCTGCATTCCGCCCGATCGAGTTTGTGGAAGATGGTCGCCATTCGGTGCAGTCGGTCCACGAAGACAGCCGGGGAAATCTCTGGGCGGGTACACCAAACGGCCTGTTCAGGATCCGCTTCCATCCGCTTCGGGGATATGAGTGGCCTGACCGACCCGACTTGCTTCCCGGGGAGAATATCCTGTCGCTCAATGAATCATCGGATGGCAGCCTCTTGATCGGCACCTTTGGTCATGGATTGTTCACCTACGATGTGGAGAAACGACGGTTGACCCATATCGAAGAGTCCAGTGGATTGACGAATGGGAATATCCTGTCGATCTCCGTGGATCCGGATGCCATCTGGCTGACGACACTGGGGGGTATTTTCCGTCTTTCCTGGCCCATTGTGAACAGGAAGTCCATCGAATGCCGGTATTACGGGAAGGAGGAAGGCCTGGCCAGCCAGATCGTCTATTGCAGCTATGTGGATCGGAAGGGAAACCGATGGTTTGGTACGGACGGGGAAGGGCTGAGCTGCCTGCGGCCAGACGGTGAACTGGTGAACTACCACAAGGTCGGTGATCTGCACTTGCGGAGTATCTATGCGATCGCCGAAGATCGGCGGGGCCACCTTTGGCTGGGTACTCCCGATCAGGGCATTATTGAGTATGACGGCTACTCGTTTGTCCCTCTGGCGATCAAGGAGGGCTTGAAGGATCTGGCCATCACGGGAATGTTTCCCGATCGGAATGGCCGCATCATCATCCTGCACCAGAAGGGCATGGATATCCTGGATCCGGAACGGCGTCATCTGATCTATTACAATGAGGAGTCGGGCCTGGACGAGTTTGATCCCAATCTGAATGCCGTCGGCCAGGCGGCAAACGGTGTCTGTTGGGTAGGCACCTCTCGCGGATTGATCCGCTATACTGCCCTGCAGAAACCGGGCGTGATCCATCCGACCACCATCCTCAAGTCCGCGAGCCTGTTGAACGGGCGCCAACTGCTGCCGGATGAAGTCCTGGACGCCTCCGAGAACTATTTGCGGTTTCAGTATGCAGGCTTGTGGTACACCTCGCCGGAAAAGGTGCTGTACCGGTACCGGCTGGAAGGATTTGACCTGGACTGGAAGGAGACCAAGGACCGGGAGGTGACCTTTTCGGCATTGCCCCCCGGGCGGTATACCTGGCGGGTCCAGGCCACCGAGAACGGGGTATGGCTGGACGAGCCCGAGTTGCAGTTCTCGTTTACCATCCGCCCTCCCTGGTGGCGCCAGTGGTGGTTTATTCTCCTCATGCTGGTCGTGACGATCTTCTCCGTACGAGGCATCCTCCGGTTCCGGGATCGGCGCCTGCAGCGGGAAGCCCAATTGCAGCGGGAGCGGGTGGAATTGCAACTGGAGACCCTGAAAAGTCAGATCAATCCCCATTTTCTGTTCAACAGTTTCAATACCCTCCTGGGGGTCATCGAATCCGATCCGGCATCCGCTGCCCGATATGTCGAGGAGTTGTCCGATTTCTTCCGGCAGATCCTCATGTACAGGGAACAGGAGTTCATCCCGCTGGAAGAGGAGCTGGCGATCATCACCAATTACAAGCACCTGCTGGAGCGCCGGTTTGGCGATCATGTTCGCCTGGACATCGATCTGCAGGATCGCTCCGGTTACGTGGTCCCGCTGACCCTGCAGTTGCTGGTGGAGAATGCCGTCAAGCACAATGTGATCTCCAGGTCCAGTCCGTTGACGATCCGGGTATATCACGGGAAACCCGGATTCCTCACCGTGGAGAACAACCTGCAAAAGAAATCCGTCACACCCGACCATTCCACCGGATTCGGGCTGCATATCCTGAAAAGTCATTATCAGATCCTGGCGCATCAGGAATTGACCATTGTGGAACAGGAAGGGAAGTTCACCGTTCATGTGCCGATCATTTCATCCTGACCGCCAGCCCCAGCCAGAAGATTCCTCGCCTATGGACACCAGAACCATATTGATCATCGAAGATGAGCCCGCCGCGGCGAAGCGTCGCCATCCGGGGGAATACGAGAGATGTCTGTTTCAGCATTGGCCGGATTCCTCCTCCTTGAACGAAGGGAAGGTTTAGGGGTGCTGATGAGAACATGAGACATATCCCACCGGCCAATCTGTGGCATGGAGCTACGGAGGAAACTTCCGGGATCACCCACTGTTCGTCCTGTCATCCTGAGCAACCAGGTGCTGATAGAAATTGATTATTTTGTCTGTGAAATGAAGCGAATCCCGGCAACGGCACCACCAATACCTGGGCCTATACGCCGGAATTGCGACGCCTCGACCATATGACCGCCAACACGGCTACAGGAAACAAGATGTTCGACAACGCATATACATATGACCGGATCGGGAACATCCTGTCCTTGACCAATGATGCGGTGGCAACTGGTCCGAACCCGATCGGTGGAAAATATGGCCATGGTTATACCTATGATCTGTTCAACCGACTGACCACTGCGAACTCATATTGGGAATATGAAGAGGGTAACCAAGACCTCTATACCAATGAGTTGACACTTGGGTATGGAGATATGCACCGCATCAGCTACAAGAACCAGGAGCAGTTGCGAGATGGTAATATCGTACCGGAACACAGCTACTTCAAGGACTATGCCTATACCACCGGTCGGAATCATATCCAGCAGATCACCAATAATGGTGAACCCAGCGGAATCTACAAGTACGACCTGAACGGCAACATGCGCAATATCACTGAGCCTGATTTGCCTGTATCGACACGGTATTTTGCCTGGGATGAGGCCAACCGGTTGAAGGCTGTCAGAAAAGCAGATGCCCTGGTGCAGCACCACCTGTATGATGCCAATGGCGAACGCAGCCACAAGGGGATCAGCAATCTGTTCTACATGGGTATCAATGGAGGCCCTCAGGGGTATGACCACTATATCGGCAATTACCAGCTCTATCCGAGTGGGTATCTGACGGTGGGTGAGTATGACCTGGTGACCAAGCATTACTATACCGGCACCCAGCGCATCGCCTCCCGCCTTGCCGGCGATGTGACCGACTTCCATGCAGCAGGCGAGAGTGGGGAATATGGCCACCAAACCCTTGGACTGAAAGACCGGCAGGAGGACGATATCAAGGCTGCATTTGACCAATTGAAGCTCTCCGCCCCGGCTATCTGGAATGTACCGGGGATGGTTCCTCCGTGTAACCAGGGAGAAGAGGAAGATGAGTTGTGTGCCTGTGTGTTCCAGCACCAGTGCGGTACCGGACCGATCTACTTCTTCCACAGCGACCACCTGGGGTCAAGCACCTTCCTGACCGATGGCAGTGGTCAGCCGTATCAGTTCTTCTTGAACCTCCCATTTGGAGAAACAATGGAAGAACAGTTTGCCCTCTCCCCCAATGTCTGGTGGAAGACACCGTACCTCTTCAACGGCAAAGAACTTGATGCCCGTACCTCTCTCTATTATTATGGTGCAAGGTATTATGATCCAGGGTTGAGTGTCTGGTTGTCTGTGGATCCTTTAGCGGAAGATTACGCGAAGTACACACCCTATAATTTTGTGATGCAAAATCCCATTCGACTCCTGGATCCGGATGGTATGGGGGTAAAAAGTGCAGATGATATAATAGTTGGAGATCAGGTTTGGACACCTGGGGCACAATGGGTAGGAGATGAAAATGATTTCGGGGCAAAAGCCTTTACTGCACTAAATGACTTGTATAAAAATATAGAGGCTGGTAATGTTTCAATAAAAGAACATACCGGTAATGTGATTATGGATTTTGTTGGTGCTGACAAACCAACTGTTTCTATTGTCGAACAAGCCCCAGGTAAGGGAAGTGAGTCATCGCCTTCTGGTAGTCAAATATTATGGAATCCTGGTGATGACATAATGATTGGTCCATCTGATGATGGAATGAATGTGCCAGGTATTTTGAGCAGTACGACTCAATTGGCACATGAATTTGGACATAAATGGTTAAACAGCTTTGCTCCCAATACAAAAAAGAGGTTTGAGAGAATTGAGTCTTTTACAACTGGAGACAAAGAAGCTACACACAACAGTTTTATTTTACCTATGGTTGAAAACAAATTTTCAAGAGCAAGAGGAGAAGGTGTTAGAGCCAACTACAGAGGGATATACCCCAATAAAGAAATTTATTTAGAGAAAACTGGCTTAACTGGATATGGCGATTATTATCTAAATAATAATAAATAAAATGAAGATTTGGGTCGTATATTTAGGAATATTCCTTCTAACCATATGTACATCTTTTGGACAAGGTATAATTATTGGTGGTGATCCTTGCTCTGGTAAGACATGGCTTTGGGAAGACCACTTATTTCAAGATACATCTCAGACCTATATAGAAGCAGTCAAGGATTTATATCTGCATAAGGAACGTGTTTCAATTGATCTGTTTAACTTTAATGAGTGTAATGAGTTAAAAGTTAATATATCTAGAAATGGATATTCTGATTCATTAATTATTTCCACTGGGATTAATGTTGATTCAATAAGGAAAGAAGTTTATGCCCTTTTTAAGATTTCTCATTTTGATTTCTCGCAATTTAATCCGGCTGATGAGTTTAATTTTTACGATTTAGCTGTAATCGATAGTCTCAACCTAGATTATAGAGATGTAGTTGGATATGCACAGTATCCTGTAGGTATGCCCAATTCAGAAATCGTGCAAGTTGGTCAGAGAAGAAAAGAGTTGACTGATTTTAATGGCGATTTTCACTATTTTCCAACAGTATTAAATTTACGATATCAGTGCCATATTAATCCGATAGTTTTAAATCCTGAACTTGATTTGACTCTTCCAACAAGACCAAGGGCGTTTATTTCCGCTGATTCGACAAGAATTGCCCTTTATATTTTCGGTTCACCAAATAGAGAATATCAGGCACGAGAGGCATCTGTAAGACCTCCTAGATATATGATTCGCATTTTAGCTTCAACAAAGCACCAAGGGTCGACCAATTACTTTGTTGTGCCAGCTTCATTCTTTCGTCGCTATGGTTTTGAGTACGGAATGTGTTTTGAAAAAGCATATTTTTAAATTTGTTTATTCAATCCTATGAGAAATTGTTCCGACCATTCTAACAACTTAACAGTGGAGGCTTAGTCGGTTGAATCATGTAAAAAGAAGGCTTCCTTTTTGCAAACAAAACATTGAATGGGCCAAAAACCTTGCAGGAAATGTTGGACAAATTTCTACAACATGATCAACATGACCTCTTCCGGATGCGCATTGAACAGATGGTAGACATGAACATGAGTTGATTGTCGCATCAAAGGAGGTGGATGGGAGTGAGGATGGATGTATAATAAGTGGATTTCACTTAACTTGAGGTGTCGAAACCGTTCAGCTAATAATGGCCCTCCATCACTCCAGGCACAAGCTATCCCTTCCCGATCGCATCGCTTCCCGCCTGGCTGGCGATGTGACTGACTTCCATGCGGCGAATGAAGTTGGCGAGTATGGTGTGCAGGCCAAATTATTGGATGGCCGGCAGAAGAACGATATTAAAGCAGCTTTTGACCAATTGAAGCTCTCCCACCCGGCTATCTGGAATGTACCGGGGATGGTTCCTCCGTGTAACCAGGGAGAAGAGGAAGATGAGTTGTGTGCATGTGTGTTCCAGCACCAGTGTGGTGATGGGCCGATCTACTTCTTCCATAGTGACCACCTGGGGTCAAGCACATTCCTGACCGATGGCAGTGGTCAGTCGTATCAGTTCTTCCTCAATTTACCCTTTGGTGATGTGCGAAGCCATCCGGACATTTATCGTCCGGGAACAATGGAAGAACAATTTGCTTTGTCTCCCAATGCCTGGTGGAAGACGCCGTACCTCTTCAATGGCAAGGAACTCGATTCCCGTACCTCCCTCTACTATTACGGTGCCCGGTACTATGATCCGGGGTTGAGTGTGTGGTTGAGTGTTGATCCATTAGCGGAGAAGTATGCAGCGTGGACGCCGTATAATTATACCTATCAAAACCCAATTAGATTTATTGATCCCACCGGTATGGAAGGGGAAAAGGCTGATTGGAAACCAGAGCTTGATGAAAATAACAATGTTATTTATATTTCACAGGAAGGGGATAGCTACAAGACATTTGTTGACCAGTATGGAAGGAACGCAGCTGAAGAAGTATTTTCCTCAAACTGTGGATGCTATGATGAATCAGCAACTTATAGTGAAGGCGATATGACTTTGACTGGAATATCGTATCCATTGATAATACGAAATAGAGGCAATTCCTTTGTTGATATGATGGCTGGAGGGTTTGAAAAAGCTGATAATGATATTCAGGATGTTTATAATCAATTAGTTTTTGCAGAATCGGTTTCAAGAAGTAAGGGGAGTAACATTTTCGACATAAATGATTATTTTGTTGATGAGCAAGGCAGGCGGGGTCCGGCAATTTCAGTGAGAGGCAGCCTGGCCACTATTGAATACGGCAATTATAAAGATGCCTACCTTGAGTATAGCAATATAATGAAGGGCTATAATAAATTATATGTCGGTTTGCATGAAAGCATGAACAATCCAAATATATTAATATACAGCACTGCAGGCCATGACAAAGCTAGAATTCCTTATACGCCGCTTAGTATTCGAATTGGAGGAAGATAAAATGCTCTTCATGAGACTCAAACAAACGCTACTACTTATTATTTTTACGGCTATTAATGTTACTTGTGGCCATTTGGCCAAGAAAAATTCCTTTGATACCTGTATCAAATGCTTGAATGGTGAATATTATGAATGGAACAATTATAATTACATTTCGTTAATTGATAAAATTGATTCATTTCTTATTGTTAATGGTATTATTAAGAAAGGAGATAGATATAACTATCTGAAATTATTTGAATTGAATCTGATTGACAGTATTGATAAAGAAATATTTCTGAATTCATTGGAATGCGATGTGATGGATATGCCTCACAGTTGGTCTAATTATTTTTATTGCGCTGCATCAAATCAGAACCCCAAATGGAAGAATATTTCAACTTTATTGCATGTTGATTTTGAAGATCTATTTAATAATAGAGGAAAGCAAATCATCTTACTAGAAGCCATAACTGACGAAGAATTTAAAAATAAAGATATAAAATTATTGATTCAGAAATTGATTTATATGGATATTGCATATAGATCTGACTAGTGAATATCTATGCGACTAACTCTGATTCTTTCCATTATCGGTCCAGATAGAAATAAATTATCAATATGTACTAATTGGCTTTTAATTAGTCGTCCCTGAATAAGTTATTCACAACATGCCAATAACCTGACAATAAGATCACTGTTGGTCAAAACATGTCGGTTGTAGGCCTTATTTTTCGCAGGGAAAGCAAGAATTGAGTAAAAAACCTTGCAAAAAATGTTGGGAAAATTTCTACCACAGGATCAAAAGGACTTCTTTCGGATGCGCCTGGATCTGATGGAGAATATGGACCGTTAATTGATTGCCATCTCCAGTGAGGTGGACTGGAGTCCGATAGTTGTAAGCAAAGTGAAATTCCCATACCTTGAGAAGTCGAAACCGTTCAGCTCAACGATGGCCCTCTATCACGCCAGACACAATTTCTACGATCAGCAACGCATCGCCTCCCGCCTGGCGGGGGATGTGACCGACTTCCATGCGGCGAATGAAAATGGCGAATATGGGGTGCAGGCCAAATTATTGGATGGCCGGCAGAAGAACGATATCAAGGCTGCTTTTGACCAATTGAAGCTCTCCCACCCGACTATCTGGAATGTACCGGGGATGGTGCCTCCGTGTAACCAGGGTGAAGAGGAAGATGAGTTATGTGACTGTGTGTTCCAGCACCAGTGTGGTACCGGACCGATCTACTTCTTCTACAGCGACCACCTGGGGTCGAGCACCTTCCTGTCCGATGGCAATGGTCAGCCGTATCAGTTCTTCTTGAACCTCCCATTTGGAGAAACAATGGAAGAACAATTTGCTTTGTCTCCCAATGTCTGGTGGAAGACGCCGTACCTCTTCAACGGCAAGGAGCTGGATTCTCGTACCTCCCTCTATTATTACGGCGCCCGGTATTATGATCCCGGGTTGAGTGTGTGGTTGAGTGTTGACCCGTTGGCGGAGAAAGCACCAGGCTGGACACCATACCGATATGCCTTTAATAATCCGATCCGAATCCTGGATCCGGATGGGCAGTTTGAAACCAAATTCGCAGCAAGACTTTATAATGCATTTCATGGTTTTAAAGGGAAAGTTCATTACTCTGAATCCAGGGGCGAGTATTATGTGGGCCGTCAGATTAATTCTTCTACGGAGGCCAGGTATGCTATAAAGTGGGGGCCAAATACAGGAAAACCTGTTGGTGGACTAATCAATGCATTGGACAATACTCCTCAGCTAGCGAAAACACTCATGAAGCATGTTGCCAATGTGCTACCAAGTCCGACAAGAATTGAACGTAGTGAAGATTTTGGTGCGAATCGAGATGAATTTAATGGAGGTATTCAGTTTTCACTCCCGATTGGCCAAGGAGGTGGAACCGGATATAGCCAGAATGCTGACGTAGGACCAGCATTGGATGACCTGATGAGTGTGGCGGGAGTAGTAAAAGCAAATGGGAATACATTAAAGTCTAATATTGATCAAAGACAATTTGGTGCTGATATTTTGCAAACAACTTCCTCATTGCTTTCTGCGTACGACCAAGTTTCAGGCAATCAGACTGCGGTCGATTCTATTTGCAATGGTTGTGGAGATATTCCTCATGACAATATTCCTTATAGTACCTATAATAAATCTGGACAAGTAATTGAGTCTAATAAAACTCTGCAGAAATATGAATAGAATTTGTGCTAATAGGTTAGGTGTTATTCTTTTTGGCGTGCTAATTTTGCTTCATGGGTGTAACCGCGATGAGAATAAATTAGAGTTGCATTTGGAAGAAATCAATAATGATTTCTCTTTATACAGGCTCCATCCGCCTAATGGACATGATTTTGCAATTGCGTTAAATATTAATGGAAAAATAAGTGAGTTTGGAGTTGGTAGTCCGGGACGCGTTCAATTAATATCAATCAATGATTCAACTGGAAATGTTCTTGCTATTCAAACTTATAATCAAGCAGAAAAGTTGCACGGTAGGTGTTATTATTTCTATAAGGAAAGCGGTTTTTTGAAGGACGATATTAATTATATTAATGGAGTTAAAGTTGGAAATGCTGTAACATATCATGATTCTACTGCTTTAGTGAAATCGACCATGTTGTATAATGATGAAGGACAATTATATTTCCGGATCACCTATGATATAGATGGCACCATTCTATTAAAAGAAGGAAATGACGGTCGTGAAAACTAATAGGAATTTGTCAAGGTGCCCCTCTACCCTGCATAAGCAGCTTGCGTTTTGATATCGCGAAGCGCCATATCGAGGACTCTGAGGACGAATGTAAATTTCCCCAAAAACAGGACAGATCAAACGTTGAACAACTTCACCCTGACAAAGCCCGTGGGCAAGGTGATTCACCATGGACCGAGTCGGTTCAGGAAGACCGTACTCTTCAAACCCGATCATCAAGAGTGATCCACAGGGAGGGGCAAACCTCAGGAATGGAAGATGCAAACGTTCCAGCATCTGCAACGGTGGGATTACCCTCGGTTTTGCCCGGAGTTTGTACATTGGCCGGCGCTCAAACATTCTGGTTCAAGTTGAATCGCTGTGATCGGAACCATATTCCTTGCCAATGGATCATCGAAGAATACTCCTCATCGAAGATGAGCCCGCCGCGGCGAAGCGGCTCCAACATCTGATCCGGGAGGTCTATCCATCCGGAGAGGTGGTGGATACCCTGGACCGGGTGGATGCCGCTGTCAGCTGGTTGTCTCAACACCAGGCCGACCTGATCTTCATGGATGTGCAACTGGCCGACGGACTCTGTTTCGAGATTTTTGATCAGGTCCGCGTCGATGTGCCGGTCATCTTTACCACCGCCTATGATGCCTATGCCCTGAAGGCCTTTCGGGTCCAGGCATTGGATTACCTGCTCAAGCCCATCAAGCAGAACGAGCTGGAGGAAGCGATCCGCCGATTTACCTCGCGGGCCATTGCGCCTCCCCCCGCAGCAGCAGTTCAGTCCATCAACTTGGGCACGGAGTATCGACAGCGCTTCATGGTCAAACTCGGCACCACCATGCGCGTGGTGGATGTCTCTTCCATCGCCTATCTCTACACCGAATCGAAGACCACCTTCCTGATGACCACCGAAGGAAGGCGTTTCCCGATGGATTACAGCCTGGAAGTGCTGGAGAGCCAGCTCGATCCAGCTCTCTTTTTCAGGGCGAACCGGCAGTTTATCCTGCATATCGAGGCGATCCGGGATATGCACGTGCACAGCAAGTCCAGGGTGAGAGTGCAGACCGATCCTCCAGCGCCTCAGGAGATCATTGTCAGCACCGAAAAGTCATCAGGGTTCAAGCGATGGTTGGCTGGCCATGAGAAAGGTGGGTAGATGAACCGTTCTGCAGGGGTATTTTTCCGTTTCAGTCATACAACCTCCTCTTTCGGAGACGTTCATTCGCAAAGCACCATTTCTGCAGGTACATTTGTTCTATGCAAAAGACCTCTCTTCTCCTGTCGGCTTTCCTGCTGGCGGCCCTGGTGGGCAGCCTGCTGTCCACCAGTTCATGCAAGCATGATCCCCTGGTCACAGGCATCGATCCTGTGGACACCACAGGGACCAACAACCCCAATGATCCGGTGGATACATCCGGGTGGCCCTGCAGTCCGGACTCGGTGTACTTCGCCTACCAGATCCTGCCGATCCTGGTATCCAACTGTGCCATGGAAGGCTGCCACAGCGCGGCCAGTCATAAAGAAGGTGTCAACTTGACCAGTTACGCCAAGGTCCTGTCCACCGGGGAGGTGAAGGCCGGACAGCTCAAAGGAGACTTCTGGGAGTCGATCACGTCGAATAAACCTGATAAACGCATGCCTCCTCCTCCGGCCAGTCCGTTATCCCAGGAACAGATCGATCTCATCCGCACCTGGATCCTCCAGGGCGCCAAAGACCTCACCTGTAATCCGGGCTATGGCGGGTGTTCGACCGAGGCGATGTCCTTCTCGGCCGATATCCAGCCCATCCTGAAATCCAGTTGTACCGGATGTCATGGCGGCACGAATCCGCAGGGAGGTATTGAACTGGTCACCTATTCCGGTGTTGTGCAGATGGCCCAGAATGGCAAGCTTCTTGGTTCAGTGAAGAAAGAAACAGGTTATATTGCCATGCCGCCTGCCGGGAACGGCCTGACCGGCTGTTCGATCGACCGCCTGCAGGCCTGGATCGATCAGGGAATGTTAAACAATTGATGACCGATGAAACTTACTACCATCCTCTGGAGTCTTCTGGTTATGACCAGCCTGCTGATCTCCGCCTGCTATTATGATGTGGAAGAGGAACTCTATCCATCCGGGACCTGTGATACGGCGAACATGTCCTTTTCCCAGGATGTGATGCCCATCTTCAACCAGAACTGCAATATCTGCCATTCGGCCAGTGCAGCCCAGGGCAATGTGATCCTGGATACCTATGATGCGGTCCTGCCCTATGTGAACAACGGCAAGCTGCTGGGCTCCATTCGCCATCAGGGCGGGTTCAGTGCCATGCCTCAGGGGCAGCCGCAACTGTCCACCTGTACCATCGACAAGATTGCCGCCTGGATTACGGACGGTGCTATGAATAATTGACACGAAACACGAATGACATGAAGAAATGGATCCTGATCCTCCTGGCCGTTGGCGTTGTTGCCGGTATCGGCATCGGATTGTACATGTACAACAAGCCCCTGGAGAGCATGTCCGGCCAGGATGCGGATGTCGCCATTTCAGCAGTCGATTTGTACCAGGCTTTTGATACCGACGAAGCTACAGCCAACGCCACCTACCTGGGTAAGGTCATCGAAGTCACGGGCACCATCCAATCGGTGTCGGCCGGTGATGATGGTACGCCCAACATTGTCCTCAGTGCAGGCGATGTCATGGGAGGGGTGGTCTGCCGCCTGGATGCTTCTGCTACCGGTGATTTCCAGGAGGGGCAAACAGCAGCCTTCCGCGGGGAATGCACCGGCAAACTCCTTGATGTCGAACTGGCGCGTTGTGTGCCGATCCATTGATCTTCTCACCAATTAAAAACCCGATCATGAATAAGACATTCTTCCTGCTTCTTCTGGCCGCCGCCTTCGCTGGCCAGGTCAATGCACAGAAATATTTCACCCGGGATGGGACCATCAGCTTCAGTGCCAGCAGTCCGCTGGAAAAGATCGAAGCGACGAGCCGTGGTGCCACGGCAGTGATCGATGCGGCTTCCGGCGCAGTGGAATTTGCCGTGCTGATCAAGGGCTTCATTTTTGAAAAGGCCCTGATGCAGGAGCATTTCAATGAGAACTACCTGGAATCCACCAAGTATCCCAAGGCTACCTTCAAGGGCAAGATCGCCAATATCGAAGAGGTGAAATGGGACAAGGATGGTTCCTATCCGGTCAAGGTAAAGGGGATGATGACCATGCACGGGGTGACGAAGGAGATCAAGGGACAGGGCAATATCCGGGTCCAGGGTGGCCGGATCATCGCCAGTTCTGACCTTGAGTTACCTTTGTCGGATTATGAGATCTCCATCCCGTCGGTCGTGGCCGACAAGATCTCCAAAACAGCGAAGGTCCGGGTGGAAGTCGCCCTGGCAGAATTGAAACGATAGGATCATGATGAACAGGCTTTTGACAGGAGCAGGGCTGCTCCTGGTATTGATGCTGGGATGCAGCCATCGGCTGGTGGCCCAGGACGACCTGCTTTCCCTGCTGGGTGAAGAAGAGACGACCGACTATGCCACGGCCAGTTTCAAGACCAACCGGGTGATCAACATGCACAGTCTGGAGAATACCCACAGCGGTGTCCTGGACTTCAAGATAAACCACCGGTTTGGCATGCTGAACCAGGGGGCCTACGACCTCTTCGGACTGGACAATGCCAGTATCCGGCTGGGTCTGGATTATGGGGTGACCAGAAACCTCCAGATCGGGGTCGGACGGAGCACTTTTCAGAAGATGGTCGACGGGTATGCCAAATACCGGATCCTGCACCAGAGTACCGGCAAGCGAAATATGCCGATCACCCTGACCGCCGTGGCCGGAATGTATGTCAATACCCTGAAGTGGGCGGATCCGGATCGTGAGAATTATTTCAGCAGTCGGCTGAGCTATACCTTCCAGGCATTGATCGGCCGGAAGTTCAATGACTGGATCACGGTGCAGCTGGCACCCACCCTGATCCACCGGAATCTGGTGGGAACGTTCGCCGAGGAGAACGATGTCTATGGCATCGGCATTGGCGTGCGCCAGCGCATCACTCGTCGGGTGACCCTGAATGCCGAGTATATGTACCTGTTGCCCGACCAAGTCCGGGAGGGGATCATGAACTCCTTCAGCATTGGCGCGGATATTGAAACCGGCGGTCACGTCTTCCAGTTGCACCTGACCAATTCCACCGGCATGGCGGAGCCCGCGGCGTTTACGGAGACGACTGGTGACTGGCTGGATGGCGGGATCCATTTCGGCTTCAACATCAGCCGGGTGTTCACCATCGTCAAGCCGAAGATCTAGCCTTCCTTCACTGCCCGCAGATCGGGTCCTGGTATACAAAGCGATGGCCTCCCTTGTGCAAGGGAGGCCATTGTTGGTTTAAAAAAGCCAGTGAGCAACCTTTGTCACCCGCTGGCTTACCCCAAAACCATATACGCTGAAAAAGTTATGGTCCGGCCAACCGCGCCAGGGCTTGCGGGACGGCATGGTGGCTCCGGACCGATGGATCGTCAAAAGAGAAAAGAAGGACAGGGGCAGCACCTCGGGGGAGGGAAGGAGGAGGGGTGCCGAAACGCGACGGTCTGCCCGGGAGGCAGACCGATCCGGCCCGGCCACGTTCATGGTGATTACAATTCGTCACCGAGGTTGGAGGAAAAACACGTGCAGCACCCGAACCATGAGGAAGGGTACTGCCCGCTGTCCTGGTTCCGCCGTGCAGGGATGCACGGGGAACGATCGAGGGGAAACAGGCTGTCAATTGAATGTTGTCGATCTCTTGCCCGCCGGAAGAATGGACATAGGTGATCCGTTCAGCAGGCAACGCCCACTGCTCACCGGATCGGGGAAGGATGAAGAAGAGGGTCCACAGCAGGATGGCCATGGGAAAGGCAGAGCCCAGGCAGACGGAAGGCCTGCGGCTGCCCGGTAAAGGGTTGTTCATGGGAATGTCTATTTAGCCCGATTTGTACCTTGCTGTTTTGTCAAACAGGTACACGAACTAGACCATGATCCGTGTCAGCGAATCATGAAAGCTGTCTGATAAAATCGGGAAAAACCGGATGGGATAAAAAACCGGAATCTGGGCTAGGTCGGCGTTTGTGGCAGTCTTCTCATGGGATCAGTTGTTGGGTAAAAAAATGGTGTTTGTTGGTAGATACAAATTTACCCCCTGCGGTATCCCCGCGCATACCCTAATGAGTGTAAATTTGATATAGTTTTTTAATGTATTGAATATAGTTTAAATAAGATGTTCATTGTAATCTGATATTCAATGCTTTAATGACTATTGCAAGCTTATATTCGAAAAATGTTCATGATTAACGTGCGACGTATCGACAAGCAGTTTCGGACGTGTCGATCAGGTCGTAAGTCCTGGTGGGATGCCGCATCATTTGTTTATTTATCCTGATCGGGCTGACCGGAGTTGATGGATCTTTTCATTCGAGATGATGTCGTTTGTCTGTTCATTATTGATCATGATCTAGCATGAATACCATGATCGATTCATGTCACATATGTCCAAAACAAATTTTGGAAGGTTGCCTTTGGCAGGCTGCAGTATTCCACTCGTGGCCTCATTCGAAAAATTTGATTGTTAGGTATTTGCCTCTGGCCCGCCTCAAGCCGGCGGGGCTGTTACTTTTTGTTGCGTCAAAAAGTAACCAAAAACCGCTGTCGCCAAAATGGGCCTTCTTATTCTTGTCTGGCATACCATTCATCACGTCTAACGATCTGGTGCATGCCTACATCAGGACCCGGACGTTTACAGTCCGGATCCAGACAGAATCGTCTGGGCCCGGCCGCTCGTATTAAACAATAGGAAGTAACTAGTTGATACTTGAATTCCGACCATCCCGCTCGTCATCCCCCCCCGAGTACTCGGGGACGTCCGGGATGACAACATGCGGGGCATGTTGCCAAATAATGCGGCCGTTTTCACTTTTGATAAGTATCAAATGGTTTGGATGTTCAATTCAAGCTGGCCATACGGGTCTCTGATGTGTTTGGGAGGCCCAGACGATGGCGACCCTCGCCATGTCTGGATCCGGACAGGATCGTCCGGGCCCTAGTTTGGCGACGATTCGAACAAAGGGAAAGGAACGGAATTTTAATAAATTTAAACCTATGCTATTGATTATCAATGCCGATTAACTTTATCCGGGATTATTTTGGACAGGTGTGTGAAAGAATAATATTGTATTCATGAAAGGTTGTGGCCCATTCTATCCTTTGCGCCTTAGCGTCTTGGCGTTTTCCCCCAACCCAATACCCAACACCCAATACCCAATACCCCGGGCCCTTCCTCCATGTTAACACGCGATTAACCAGTGGCATGATAACATCCGCGCCGGTCATCCGTTATCTTTGCATGATGAAGATGACCTGGCAATTCCTTCTTTGCGGCCTGCTGATCGTTGGCGGGCACTATCTCCTGATCGCACAGGAAAGTTCGGATCCGGCTGCCCGCAAGGTGCTGCAGGACATGAAGGCCGCTTACAGCAAGAATACCCCGATGAGCTATACCCTGCGGATGACCGTGGCCGTACCCGAACAGGAGCCCACCGTCACCGAAGGCCGGCTGATCCAGCATGGCGACAAGTATACCCTGGACATGGGGCCGCAATCCTGGTATTGCAATGGCAAGACGGTATGGATCTATCTGAAGGATCAGAAGGAGGTCCAGATCCATTCGGCAAAAGGAGGCGAGGGCTCGGAGACATTCCTCACCCCGCAATCCATCCTCAATCGATTTGACAACGGGGACTATCTGTATGCGATGAGCGGAACGGGTGTGGAGAACAAGCAGGCCGTTCGATACATCGACTTCAAGCCCCGCAACCGGAATGACGAATTCGTCAAGCTGCGCCTCAGTGTGGCCTCCAAGAAGCCCGAGGTGGTCAAGTTCGAGGCCTTCAGCCGCGATGCTGTCCGTTATACCCTGGATCTGCTTGCAGCCGCTCCGGTGAAGACCACCGATGCCCAGTTCGTGTTCGATCCGAAATCCGTTCCCGGGATCTACGTCGAAGACCTTCGCATCGATTAGGTCGACAGGATGTGGGATTGCCCACCAACACACTTCCATGATTATCTTTAGGGGGATGGCCCACTTGCCCTTGATCTTCTGCCTGGCATCCGCACCCCTCCTGGCTCAGCACCTGACGGTCAGTGCCGGGAGCCTGGTCCATATTCGTGCCTTTCCATCGGATGAGATCGACACCCGGGATGTCCTGGTCTGGCTGCCGGAGGGATATACGCCGCAACGACGCTATCCGGTGCTGTACATGCAGGACGGGCAAATGTTGTTTGATGCCACGGTGACCTGGAACCAGCAGGAATGGGGGGTGGATGAGACCATGGACCTCCTGATCCGCGAAGGGCGCATCCGGGAAGCCATCGTGGTGGGTATCTTCAATCATCAGGACAAGCGGGCATTGGAGTACATCCCGCAGAAGCCGCTCGATACCCTGAGTCAGGAAGAGATCGCCCTGCTGAAGGCCAAGCCCGATCCGCGGGTACCCAGGGTCCTGTCCGGACTGTTTGAATCGGACGCGTATCTGCGGTTTCTGGTCCATGAGCTCAAGCCCTATATTGACAGTCATTACAGTACGCTGCCTGACCGCGCCAACACCCTGGTGGCCGGTTCGAGCATGGGCGGGTTGATCTCCCTGTATGCGATCTGTGAGTATCCGGAGATCTTTGGTGCAGCAGCCTGCCTGTCCACCCATTGGACCGGTATCTTTCGGGCCGAGGACAATCCGCTGCCGGCCCGCTTCATGGCCTACCTGGCCGATCATCTGCCCGATCCGGCCACCCATCGGCTCTATTTTGACCATGGGACAGAGACCCTGGATGCCCTGTACGGCCCGTTCCAGGCCGAGGCGGATCGATTGGTGGCAGAGCGGGGGTACAAGGACGACCAGGTCATGAGCCGGGTCTTTCCCGGAACCGATCATTCCGAGGATGCCTGGCGGGCCAGACTGTCCATTCCCCTGACCTTCCTGCTGGCCCCCTGACCCCGTGGGATCAGGATCACAGATCGATTCGGGGAGAGGTTCTACATTTATGGGTTGACCAACGATCCTGGACGATCATGAGCCTTCGCTACTATCAATTCCTGCTGGCCTGTCTGCCGCTGCTCGGACAGACCGCCTGTGCCCAACCTGAATCCACTGCCGTGGTGGAAGGCAGGATGGTCCTGCATCCCGATTGGGGGGATCAGTTGTATCTGCTCCATCCTGCGTCTTTCACCAAGGTGCTGGCCTCCTATGAGATGCCGGTGGTGGATACCATTGCCGTGGATGCGGATGGCTTCTTTCGACTGGAAAAGCACATCCCTGACGGGGATGCGGGATTGTATATCCTGGTCAGCCAGCCTCGTCACAGTCGATTTGCCAATGCCCTGGAAGAGCTTCCCTTTCGGGAGAATTACCTGCTCATTGATCTGCAACCGGGCCATCGGATCGAACTGGAGGCGTCGATCGATCGCCTGACCCATTCCGTGCAGTATCGCCATGCAAATGCCGAGACCAGGGCCATGCAGGAATTACAAGAGGCCCGCATGCCCCTGGTCGACCAGATCGAGGCGGAATGGCTGGCCAACGGGCAAGGGGAGTCCTTTCAGTGGAATGTCCATGGGAACGATACGGTGGCAGCAAAGGTGCATCTGGCCCTGGATGCCTATCTGGATACCGCCACGGCCCTTCTTCCGGTCATGGTCGCCCTTCGCCTTCGCGCACCTGGGCATGACTATCGCGATCGCCCGGAATTCTTCATCTCGGTGGCCGATCGGATGGAGAGTCTCTATCCGGGACACCCCTGGTGCCGCGAATTGAAGGCGCATTTGCATCCCGACCATCTTCCGGTACTGGCAGGGGAGCGCATGCCTGATTTTGCCCTGCCCACCCCTCAGGGGGACACCCTGCACCTGTCCGATGTCCAGGGCAAGCTGATCATCGTCGATTTCTGGGCATCCTGGTGCGCTCCCTGCCGGAAGGAGGTCAGGGGCACCCTGCGACCGCTCTATGATCGATACCACAGCCGCGGCTTGACCATTCTGGGGATCACCATCGACTCGGACCGGGATTCCTGGCTGAATGCGATCGAGAAGGACGGGGCGATCTGGCAACATGCCGGTGACCTGTTGGGAGATGCCAGTCCGGTGCGGGAATCCCTGAAGTTTGACACCATTCCTGCCTGTTACATCCTGGATGAGCAAGGCCGGTTGCTGGCCCGCAATCTGCACGGGGAGGAGTTGAGGGGGTTTGTAGAGGCTTTTTTTCGCGATCTCGCGAAGTAGGGTCCGGTTCGCCTGGCCGCAGGCAATTCTGTTATCTTCACCTGCTGATTCGAATGACCTTCCCGGGTCATGCTCATTTCAAATTGATCAGGCATGCGCAGTATCCTTTTCTTGCTCATTCTTCTGTCTGGTGGGTACACCCGGGCAGTCCTCGCCCAGGAGGTGGAGGGTCGGCAGCTCATCGGAGCGACAGATGCCGGCAGCTTTATCTATGTGACCTGCAGTGACGGGGTCTATCGTTTCCAGGCCTACAGCACCGAGATCATGGAGGCCACCTTCATCCCGATCGGAGAAGCGTATGACAGCAATTCGCATGCGGTGGTGATGCGCCCCCCGGCGGATCTGGCCACCCTGACCAAAACACCGGACATGATCACCTATACCACCTCGGGTATCGGTGTCCAGATTCGACGTGAACCTTTCCAGGTGAGCTATCTGTATCGCGGTCAGGTATTGATCGAGGAGGAACAGGGGTATCATCGGACCATGGAGGGAGATGCCTTGTCCTTTCGCATCCGGGAGGATGAGGTCCTCTATGGAGGTGGAGCGCGGGTGTTGGGCATGGATCGTCGGGGCCATCGATTGCAGCTGTACAACCGGGCCCATTACGGATACGAGACCCATTCGGAGCTCATGAACTATACCCTGCCCCTGGTGCTGTCCTCGCGCCGGTATGCCATCCATTTCGACAATGCCCCAATCGGATGGTTGGACCTGGACAGTGAGGGCGAGAATATCCTGACCTATGAGACCATCTCCGGCCGAAAGACCTACCAGGTGATCGCCGGGGATCAGTGGCCCGACCTGATCGATCATTATACCGAGCTCACCGGTCGGCAACCCATGCCCCCTCGCTGGACGTTCGGCAATTTTGCCAGTCGCTTCGGCTACCATACGGAGGCCCAGACCCGGGATGTGGTGCGGCGGTTTCGGGAAGCCAGGATCCCCCTGGATGCGGTAGTGATTGATATCTACTGGTTTGGCGACACCATTTTCGGACATATGGGCAATCTCGACTGGCTTCGGGACTCCTTTCCCGATCCGGAGGGAATGATGGCTGATTTTCAGGAGGATGGTGTCCAGACCATCCTGGTGACGGAACCGTTCATCCTGTCCACCTCGAAGCGGTGGCAGGAGGCGGTGGACAGCCAACTGCTCGCCACGGATCGGAACGGGGCTCCCTTTCGCTATGACTTCTATTTCGGGAATACCGGCTTGATCGACATATACCGACCGGAGGCGCGTGACTGGTTCTGGCGGATCTACAAGCACCTGACCGAACAGGGTGTCGGCGGGTGGTGGGGCGACCTGGGCGAGCCGGAGGTACACCCGTCGGCGCTCCGGCATGCGACGGGAAAGGCCGATGAGGTCCACAATATCTATGGCCATGATTGGGCGGGACTCGTCTACAACGGATATCGCCGGGACTTCCCGGACCGTCGGCCGTTCATCCTCATGAGAGCCGGATACTCCGGTTCGCAGCGGTACGGCATGATCCCCTGGTCAGGTGATGTGAGTAGGAGCTGGGGTGGATTGAAACCACAGTCCGAGATCGCCCTGCAGATGGGGATGCAGGGACTCGCCTATATGCATTCCGATCTGGGCGGCTTTGCCGGTGGCGAGACTTTCGATCCGGAGCTCTACACCCGGTGGTTGCAATACGGGGTCTTCCAGCCGGTCTTCCGACCCCATGCCCAGGAGCACATTCCAGCCGAGCCGGTGTTCCATGACAAGCGCACACGCGAGCTGGCCAGATCGTCCATTGAATGGCGATACCGCCTCCTGCCCTACAATTATCACCTGGCGTTCCTCAATAGCCAGACCGGTATCCCCTTCATGCGGCCACTGTTCTTCGAGGAGCCGGAGAACCGGGACCTGCTGGATCGGTCGGATGCCTTCCTCTGGGGTGATGCCTTCCTGGTATCGCCGGTCACCTCGCCGGGCATTCTGGAGCAACAGGTGTATTTCCCGGCCGGGAGTGTCTGGTACGACTGGCACAACAACAACCGATATACCGGTGGGGTGGAGCGGATCGTGGACATTGTCCCGGAGCATATTCCGGTATTCGTACGAGCCGGATCCTTTGTCCCGATGGTGGAACCTGTCCAGACCACCCGGGATTATTCCACTCGCTCCTTGCAGGTGCATTATTTCCATGACGAGACCGTCTCCCGGGCATCGGGCAGCATGTACGACGATGATGGGGTAACCCCTGATGCCCATGCCCGTGGCCGGTATGAGCAACTGCAATTCGAGGCGAAGGCCAGTCGGAAGAAATTGACGATCGACATGAGGTCTGAACAAGGCACCGATTACCAGGGCATCGACCGGGAGATCGATCTGGTGATCCATGTGGTCCAGCGGATGCCGTCCAGGGTAAAGGTGGGACGCGAAAAGTTGACCCCGGTGCTGGACCGCAATCAGAAGACCCTGCACATTCCGGTAACATTGCCCCGGGCAGGATCAGTCGAAGTCCAGATCGATTTCTGATCGACCGGTCAGGAAACCCGCAACGAGATTATCCGGCGGTGGCAGCAGCGGCCAGGCGGCTGTAATAGCCGGCCTTCAGCTTGTCGGCCACCTCCGTGAAGGCATCCAGGGTGATGGCAATATCTTCAGGAGTATGCATGGCGGTCGGGATCAGTCGGAGGATGATCATGCCCTTCGGGATCACCGGATAGACCACCATGGAGCAGAAGATCCGATAGTTTTCCCTCAGGTCGTGCACGATGGTCATGGCCTCCTCGGTGCTGCCTTGCAGGTAGACCGGCGTGACGCAGGTATTGGTGTCGCCGATCTCCAGTCCACGGTCCTTCAAGCCCTGCTGGAGGGCATTGACATTCTCCCACAGTCGCGCTTTCATCTCCGGGTGCTGTTTCAGCAGGTCCAGCCGGACCTGGGCGCCCTTGACGATCGGCATGGGCAGCGACTTGGCAAAGACCTGGGAACGCATGTTGAACCGGAGGAAGTCGATCACCGGTTTCTCGGCAGCAAAGAAGGCCCCGATGCTGGCCATGGATTTGGCAAACGTAGAGAAGTAGATATCGATCCCGTCCTGGACCCCCTGTTCCTCACCGGCACCGGCGCCGGTAGCTCCCAGGGTACCGAAACCGTGAGCATCATCCACCAGGAGGCGGAAGGGATATTGGGACTTGAGGGCGACGATCTCCTTCAGTTTGCCCTGGTCGCCGCGCATGCCAAAGACCCCTTCGCTGATCACCAGGATGGCCCCGTGTGATTTGGAGGTGATGGCCATGGCGCGCTCGAGGCTGGTCCGCAAGCTGTCGATATCATTGTGGCGAAACGCAAAGCGCTTGCCCTGATGCAGGCGAACCCCATCGACGATGCAGGCGTGACTTTCGGCGTCATACACGATCACATCGTGACGATTCACGAGGGCATCGATGGCTGAGACCATGCCCTGGTAACCGAAGTTGACCAGATAGGCGGCGGGTTTGCCGACAAAAGCGGCCAGGTCCTTTTCCAGCTGCTCATGAGCGCTGGTCTGACCGGACATCATGCGGGCTCCCATGGGGTATCCCAGGCCGTAATCCGCAGCTGCCTGGGCATCGGCTTTGCGCACCTCGGGATGATTGGCCAGCCCCAGGTAATTGTTCAGGCTCCAGCAGATCATCTCGACGCCATTGAATCTCATTCGGCTGCTGATCTCGCCTTCCAGCTTGGGAAACATGTAGTAGCCGTCAGCCTGCTCCATATAGCTGCCCAACGGGCCCATGCGTTCATTCAGTTTATCAAACAGGTCCATAGTCGTTCGTTCTGTGTTTGTCGTTCAGGGGAGCAGGTTGGCCGAGGCAGCCAACTCGCGGAAGGTGGCCACCACTCGCTCGCGGATCGATGGCTTCTGGACTGCCGGCTCCGGAGTGGTGCGCGGTGCACGTTTTTTCTCCGGTTGGTCCAGGAAGCCCTGGGCCGTCATCCAGTCGTCATCAAAGATCTTGCTGAGGTATCGGCTGCCGTGGTCGGAGAAGAGAAGGACAACGCAATCCTCAGGTTGGAGGGTGTCCATCATCTTGTACAGACCAGCCAGGACGGCCCCACTGGAGTAGCCGACGAGCAGGCCTTCCTCCCGGGCGATCTGTCGCGCACAAAGGGCACTTTCCCGGTCAGCGGCCTTGACATATTCATCGATGATCTGAAAGTCGGTATTTCCCGGAATGATGCTTTTTCCTACGCCCTCAAGCGTGTTGGAATAGATCTCGTCCTGGTGGAATTCGTTGGTTTCATGGTATTTTTTCAACACCGACCCATAGGCGTCGATGCCGATCACCTTGACCGAGGGGTTCATTTCCTTCAGGTAGCGGGCGGTCCCGCTGATGGTGCCACCTGTACCTGAGGCACACAGGAAATGCGTCACCTTCCCTTCGGTCTGTTCCCAGATCTCGGGTCCGGTGCTGTGGTAATGTGCCTCGGAATTGGCCAGATGATGGTTCTGGTCGAGGTAGCAGGAATTCGGGATCTCCTTGCTCAGGGCGACTGCCCGGGAGTAATAGGATCTGGGATCCTCCGGCGCCGCTTCCTTGGGACAGATCTCTACCTCGGCACCCATGGCTTTCAACAGGTTGAGCTTTTCCTTGGAGATCTTGCTCGGTACAGTGATCAGGGTCTTGTAACCCTTCAGGGCCGCCACCATGGCCAGACTGTAGCCTGTATTGCCGCTGGAGGCTTCGATCAGGGTGCCGCCCGGTTGGAGGCGGCCTTCCCGTTCAGCCTTTTCCACCATGTACAGGGCAATTCGGTCTTTCGCGGAGTGCCCGGGATTATACGCTTCTACTTTCGCATACACCGGTATTCCGATCTCGTCAGAAATGGATGCCAGATGGATTAGGGGGGTCCACCCGATTGTTCCCAATACATTAGGGAAAGGTCTCAAGGGACTGGATTGGTTCTCCTGTATGCTCATCGCCTCGAATTGAAATCAATCGTTAAAAATAGGTAAATCAGGTTCGTGTCGAGCTACAATTCGTCATGATATTCCTCATAATTCGAAATAATTTCACTCCATTTTTCATCCATCCAGCTTATTAATCCTTCGTAATCAAATAGTTAAAACTCGGAACAGATGATTCTCTCCGGATGGCAGGATTTTTCGGAATCCGCGCTACGGTGATCCTGATCACTGCCGGTTGAACCGGTCCGGCCTATCTTTCGGATCCAAGTCCATCCGTTTATGTCACGAATCTTTTTACTGATCTCCTTCCTCGGTGCCATCGGGATTGCCCAAGCCCAGGAACATCCGGAAATGAAGTCTCTGATGCATCAGGAAATGCACGCCGCCGAAGCGGCGGCATCGTTCCGGTCCAATCCTCTGACCGAGGACTACAATGTGATCTATCATCGGATCGAACTGCAGGTCGATCCGGCCGTCAGTTATATCCAGGGGGCGGTCACCACCTGGTTTCGTCCGATGGGCCAGACCCTGGCCACCTTGCATCTCGATCTGTATGACCAGATGTTGATCGACAGCATTCGTTGGCACGGACAATCCTGTACCTATTCGCTGAGCGACAATACCCTGGCCATTGATCTCCCGCAGGCCATCGGTGCAGGGATGCTGGACAGCGTGACCGTTTGGTACCAGGGGTCACCCAGTGCCACGGGTTTTGGTTCGTTCAACCAGAGTACGCACAACGGGATCCCTGTGCTCTGGACCTTGTCCGAGCCCTACGGGGCCCGCGACTGGTGGCCGTGCAAACAAGACCTCAATGACAAGATCGATAGCATCGACATGATCGTGACCACGCCGGCAGCCTATCGCTGTGCCGGGAACGGATTGCTGGTCGAGGAGTATCAGGTGGGCGACCGGAAGGTCTACCACTGGGCACATCGATATCCCATCGCGGCCTATCTGGTGGCCTTTGCCGTCACGGACTATGCCGTTTACTCGGATCTAGTGCCCACGGCCGGTGACCCGATCGAGGTGCTCAACTATGTCTACCCGGAGAATCTGGCCACGGCACAGTCTGCCACCCAGGCCATTGTTCCGATCATGCAGTTGTACAATGACCTCTTTGGCCTGTACCCCTTTGCGGAGGAGAAATACGGTCATGCCCAGTTCGGTTGGGGAGGAGGCATGGAGCACCAGACCATGTCCTTCATGGTCGGGTTTTCGCATCTCCTCATGGCTCATGAACTGGCCCATCAATGGTTTGGCGACAAGGTGACCTGTGGTAGTTGGGAGGATATCTGGCTCAATGAGGGATTTGCCACCTATCTGGAGGGATTGAACTACGAGCATGGGATCGGTCCCACAGACTGGACGGCCTGGAAGCAGGGAAAGATCGATCATGTGACCAGTTCGCCTGGCGGATCGGTCTGGGTCAATGATACCACCTCGGTGTCGCGGATCTTCAGCAGTCGGCTGTCCTACTCCAAGGGGGCCATGCTCCTGCACATGCTGCGCTGGGAACTGGGCGATGATGCCTTTTTCCAGGGAGTGCGGAACTACCTCAATGATCCGGACAATGCCTATGCGTATGGGCAGACCGAGGAACTGAAAGTCCATCTGGAAGCTACCGGGGGAGTGGACCTCACGACCTTCTTTGAGAATTGGTACTTCGGACAGGGATATCCCACGTATGCCCTCCAATGGTCAGCCAATGGACAGCAGGTCATGCTGCAAGTGGATCAGACCACCTCACATGCCTCGGTGTCCTTCTTCCCGATGACCCTGCCGATTTCCATCACGGGTCCCGGCGGACAGGACACCCTGCTTCGGTTGCCCAATACCGTGAACGGCCAGAGCTGGCTCATCGATCTGCCCTGGACTGCCCAGGACCTGGCATTCGATCCGGACCTCTGGCTGGTCAAGGGACCTACCCAGATCACGGTGGGTGTAGACGATCCCGTATGGGCATCCTCGATCCGGATCTTCCCCAATCCGGTGGGTGACGGCCTCCTGACCATTGATGTCCCGGACGTGACCCTGCAAAGGGTACAGATCCTGGATGCATCCGGCCGACTGGTGGTGGACCAGGATGCTGGCGGACGGTCAACCCTGCAGATCCATCTGGATGATCTGCCTCCGCAGACGGTCCATCTGGTGATCCAAACCGATCAGGGGCTGCTATGGCGGAAAGTGGTGAAATAATCAGGGCCGTTCAGCAGTTATTTCGTTAATTCGGGCTGCGGATGGGCATGTGCGGCATCCGCTCCGAACCTGACATTGATAACACGGAATATGCGACTTCTTCCTCTCCTGACGTTCAGCAGCGTTGTTTTCCTGACCGCTTGCACCTTCACCATTCCCACCACCACCGGTGGCTCCGCCGGAGGGTCGAATCCGAACAATTCGGGAGCAGGCCTGGAGGAGAAACAGCGAACCGGCCCAACGGACAAGATCGCTGCAGAGTTGGGCCTGAGTGCAGACCAGCTGACCCGGTACAACCGGATCATTTCTGACAACCAGAGCAAGATGGCCGGGATCCAGGCGAACAAATCCCTGAGCACAGAGGCAAAGCGCACTCAGCTCGAACAGCTGGAACAGCAGAAACATACCTCCATCCGGGCCATCCTGACCCCTCAGCAAGTGACCCGATATAACCAGTTGGTGCAGGAAGGCTCCAAGCGCGATCCCGTGGTTATCCCAGGCAGGAAATAGGCTTCGGCTGTATTTCCTCGCTCTTACCTCCTTTGTGATCTAAGACATGTTACTCGTCTTACCCGGCGGCTTAAGTGGTCATCCCGGGCGAGCGGATGTGGTGGACATTCAGGAAGAAATCCTCGTCATGCCGAGTATTGATGACAATCAACCCTGCCGGTTGGCCGTGTGTGATCCGGGTTACAAGGGTCGCCGCCAAGGTGCACAAACTTCGTGTTGATTCTTCCGCATACCTGAACGTCCTGGACAGAAAGGCCATGTCATCCGGTATGAGGTCTCACAAAATCATACACGATGAAACATGTAATCCTATTCGCAATCCTGGCATGGGGTGCCCAGCTGGGTGCCCAGACAGGTCACGTTCTCCAGGGCTCGGGTCCGGTCAATTTTTCCATGGGTGGAGCGGCTACGGCCATGCCATTGGATGTCACCGGGGCCCTGCAGTGGAATCCCGCGACGATCACGGCATTTCGGAAAACAGAAATTGCCGCGAGTGCTGCCTACTTTACGGCAGCACCCTCCGTTTATTCGCAGGCAAACCTGCCTGATGGTCAGGGCGGATTCTTTCCTGTTGAGGGATTGACCGAGGATGAGCGGGGTGCCTCCGTTTTGCCGACCCTGGCGGTCGTTTTCGGCCGGGAGGACAGCAAGTTCGCATGGGGCGTCTCCGCCCTGGGTGTGAGTGGCTTCGGGGTTGACTATCCTATGACCACCAATCTTCCCGGGAACGCTGATTTTGATCCCACCTCATCCAACCCGTTGCTTTACCCGCAGAATTTCATGGGGTTTGGTCACCTGTATTCGGACTACCAGCTGCTGCAGGTCGGATTGACCGGGGCCTACCAGATCGCTGAAGGCTTGTCCATCGGACTGTCGCCAACATTCAATTACGCCTCCCTCCAGATCGAGCCGGTACCCATTGCCGCTCCGGATCAACAGCGGGGCTATCCCATCGGGGAAAAAGCTTCCACGACCGGATTCAGTGGGCAGGTAGGCGTGTATTACGCCATGGACAATGGCTTCCAGCTTGGTGTCAGCTATAAGACCACCCAATTCTTTGGCGATTTCGAGATCGATGGGAAATACCTTGATGGCAGCGAAGCGCCGGTCACGACCTTCAATATGGACTATCCGTCCATTCTGTCCGTTGGCCTGGGCTATTCCAATGATCTTCTGGACGTGGCGGTGGATTACCGGTATATCGACTATGCCAATACGGATGGTTTTGCGGAGACCGGCTGGGTGATCGCGGAAAATGGATTTCCCAATGGTGCCGTGGCCGGATTCGGATGGGAAAGCATCCATGTGATTGCAGCTGGCATCCAATACAAGGGCATCGAGAAACTGCCTATCCGGGTGGGCTATACCTTCAACACCAATCCGATCACCGAGGACAATGTCTTTCTGTCCTCGAGTGCCCCGGCGGTGATCGCCAATGCAGCCCAATTGGGGCTCAGCTACCAGATCAATGACCATTGGGGCTTGCATGCGACCTACCACCACGGGTTCAAGACCGAGGTCAGTGGACAGTTGCTGAATCCGATGATGATCGCTGCGGACAATCCGTTGGGCAAGGTACCCGGTACAACGATGACCAGTGATATGACCACTGATGTCGGTCTGCTGGGTGTCAGTTATCAGTTCTGATCAGGGCTGGACAAGGACAAGACCAAGGTCCTCCAACTCCAGGTCATCGGGCGCAGATCCCGGTGAACAGGGGTTGGAGGACCTTCCTGTTTGGGCCATGCTTGTTCCAGTTTTGGAGGATGGATGAATTTTATTTTCAGAATATAATATGGCGATGAGTACATTCTCTGGATGAAATCGTCAGTCAAGGTTTTACGCCTCTGAGATGCCAGAATAAAATTCCTTTCATGACTATCTCGGTCGCCAGGCTTCCCATCATCCAAATGCGATGGCCTGCTTCTTGATGTGAATCAGGATATCCGATCACGTCAAAGCTGGTTCCCATGATGCATACGACAACCGCCAGACAGACTCTGGTGATAATGGTATTCACGTTTGTTGGCCTGGCAGTGCCCTTCTCCCAATTGTCGGCCCAGGAGTCGACCGCACAGGTGGTCATGCTGCCGATCACGACAGTCCATTCCTCCCTGGTCATCCAGCGCCTGTCGACCCAGGTAGCCGATACCCAAGTGAGTCGGGTAGACGTGGAGATCAACCCGGTCAATGGTGAGGTGAAATTGCGCAGTACCGACCTGCCGGGCGACCAGGCCTTCGTGCGCGTGTTCGACCAGTCGGGAACCACCTGGTATTCCGGATCCATGCGGGCCAGGAAGGGCAGTGACCGGTTCTCCACCTCCGATTTTCCGGTCGGGCGATTTGCCATCCAGATCCTGGATGAACAAGAGGTGGTCAGGCATCGGTATGTCCTGATCAAGAATTGATCAGGGAAAGCCCGGTGCATCAGGACGATCCAACCTTGCGTTCAATCCACAACCCTCAGCGAATCGATCTCCAGGTTCATCCAGGTAAAGTCGCCATCGGTCAGCTGCCAGGTGACGTCCAGCGATGCCGGGATGGTGTATCCATTCATGGTACGGTATCCGTCGGGGCGCACGGTGATCAGCCAGTCTTCCAGGGTGGATGATCCATTCCGGTCATAATAGCGTTTGGCCGCAAACCGGACGAAACGGCCCTCCGGTGTGAAGGTGAAGAGGCCCGATGCGGACTGGCCGTCCCGGGTTATGGTGGCCCTGGCGCGGGTGTCGTCGATCTGTTCCCAGGCGATGGCAGGATGCAGGGCGCCGGCGGGAAACCAGACGGTCTCGCCCAGGTAGCGGAGCATGGTACCCTGGTCGGTGGTCGGACCGGATGCATCCGCCACGGGGATCCATCCCAGGATCTTGATCAGCATGTGGCCCTGGCCTTGGAGGAAGGCATCCCGACCGAGGAAGGAGATCCCGGGCATCATGTCCACCTGCGTGCGCCAGATGAACCCCGGATGGTCGGGACGGAATGTCTGGCTGGCGGAAAAAGGCATCCACCGGCCTTCGGGTTTCAGTCGCATCCGGCCGTGCTGGGTGATGGAGACCTGTCGGGGAAGTTTCGAGGAAAATCCGGACTGGCCCAACCAGCGTCGGACGACGGGAGGCAGGCTATCCAGGGGCGTTGGTTGCACCGGGGCAACGGCCATTGTCTCAAAGGCCTTGACCTCCTGGTCCACCTGCCGGTCGAACTGCCATTGCCCATAGGCAGCCAGGACGGGGAGGATGAGGATCAGATTGGCCAGGGTGCCCCATCGGGCGTCCGACCAGGAGTCAGCGATGACGATCTGGGACAGGAGAATGCCTGCCAGGGCGAACATCCACCAGGCTGGCGCATTCATCAGGAGAGAGACCCCGGCTGAAAGAAAGAGTAGCGCCGCCAGGAGCCAGAGCAGTCCCATCGGCCGGGAGATCGGTTGGGAGAGGGCCGTCAACTCGGCCAACCCGAAATCCTTGACGAAGCCCATCCCATGGATCAGGCCGTGGATCAGGAGCAGGAGGAAGAGCACAGTTTTCATTCGTCTTCATGAGTGGCCAGGAAGGATCGGCAAGGTATTGGGCAGATCGCGGAGCGACAATGATCGCCGGCAATCGAAAACATGACCCATGTCCGGATGTCACCGAAGGACCATATTTGTCCCGTATGATCCAATTGGCCAGAAATCATGAAGGAGGAGAAAAAGAATCCCGATCTTTCTCCGATAAACCAGTCCTCCATGAAACACATTGTCGTCTTTCTGCTCCTGTGGTTCTCCCTTTCGCTGTCCGGCCAGCAACTGGACCTGAACTTTCCGCAAGCCAACTATGCCGGACCGAACGGTCCGGGGGCAGTGAATGCCATGGCGGTGTATGATGACGTATTATATCTCGGTGGGAATTTCACCTCCATCGAAGGGAACAACCGGCAACATCTGGCCGCGATCGACCTGAAGACAGGCCAGGTCCTGGACTGGAAGGCGACGCCGAACCAACCGGTCAAGGGCATCACTGTAGCGGATGGGGTGGTGTACATCTGGGGGACATTCACCGCTGTCAATGGCATGGCCCGCAACAGCCTGGCCGCGCTGGACATGGGGACAGGGGCAGTGACGTCCTTCAATCCTACGATCTCATTCCCGGGCATTCCGGGAATGCAGACCGGCACGATCGAGGATGTGGTGGTCCAGGGGGATACGATCTTCCTGGCCGGCTATTTCCTGTCCATCAACGGACAGCCCCGACTCAACCTGGGTGCCGTAGGGACGGATGGTTCATTATTAGATTGGCAACCTCAAACCAGTACCATTCCATTTAACCATATCCTGTTAGCAGGGGATCTGATTTACGGGAGCGGACCTTTTTACTTTCCGAAGAACGGTCTAGTCGCCTATAATCGATGGACAGCTGAATTGAGTGATTGGGATCCTGATCCCAATTTTCCGGGCAATACATTCGGTCCATTGCTTGTGGATGGTGAGGATATGTGGGTCAGCGGGCCGTTCAGTGGCGTCCAATTCGCTGCTGATCGTCCCTATTTGGCAAAGGTCGACCGGCTGACGGGTCAACCAGAAAATTGGGAGACGGAATTCGGATACGGATATCCTGGTACGGTAGCCATCGAAGCACTGGTCGCAGATGAGGAACATCTCTATTTTGGGGGCAGTATCCACCCCCTTTTTTCGGACAGTCTCCAACATCTTGGTCGATTGGACAGGCAGACAGGAAAGTTCGACGATTGGCGCCCTACGCCCGATCTTCCCGTTCAGGCAATGCTTCGATATGATCACTACCTGATTGTCGGCGGTCGGTTTTCTTCCATTGCCGACCAGAGCCGCAGCCTGTTGGCGAGGTTCGACCTGGAGCTGAGTGCGGTGGATCCGGGTGGGACGGTCAAAAAGTGGTCGCTCTTCCCGAATCCAAGTTCGGGGTGGATCCGGATCCAATGCATGGAGGAAGACATCGTGATCCGGGTCCTGGACATCACGGGCCGAGAGGTGTTGAGCAGGCGGAGTGGGCAAGCGGCTTCCATCGATCTCGACCTGAGCCACCTTGCCGCCGGACCTTATATGGTGGTGATGGCAAGTGAACGCGGCTCGGAACGGGAGTTGATCATCATTCGGTGATCAGCCGGACAAGCTCTGATAGATCCATGTGCCCGCCATGGGCAAGCCGATGAACAGCACCATCCCGAATGCGAGGGAAAGGAAAGCGATCAACAGGGACATGACCAGGGATTCGTGCCGATGCAGGAAGATGGTATAATAGAGCAACAACAGGCCATACAGGATCGGGTTGACCAGGAACCGGACAGGATAGATCCAGAATATCAGGCAATACAGGAATGCAGAATGTCCCAGGATGAACGCGTTGATGGTCAACCATTCGGCAAAGGAATACCTGCGGACAAACAGGGCAAAGGGGAACGAGAAGAACAGGATATTGGCGATCCAGAGGAATTTCTGGTTGCTCTTCAGGAATCTTCCATAGTCATAGCCCAGCTGATAGCCCTTTGATACCACCGGGGTTTCCTTGGCGAACTCGGTCGCCGCCGAAATATCGCTTGTCATGAAATACAGGTTTGCCAGGATCGTCATCAGGGTAATGCTGACCAGGGCATATTTCAGCGGGTGGTAAAAGGTCTTCCACCGGCCCTGGAGATAGGATTCGATTTCCGCGCCCGGTCGAAGCGTCAGAGCCTTGAGATTGTACCAGAATCCGCGTTCCACGTTGGTGATCCCGCTGACCAGGTCCTGCAAAACCATGGCCCAGGTGATCCGTCGGGTGTCGGCTTTCTGACCGCACTCGGGGCAGTATTTTCCCTCAAATTCAAATTGACAGTTGGTGCAGGTCATCCGAAACAGGTTCGTTGGCGATCAGGTCGCCAAGATAGCGAGAGAGATGGATTCAATTCAAGTAGCCAACTGGTCAACCCGTCTGAACAGGGTTTGATAAGCGGCGGATCATCCATTCCCCGACCAACAGGTTGGGTACCCAGCACAACCAGGCGATGATCTGGTAGGCGGGGATGAAATCCATGCCGAACGCCCCGGTGAAGAGGGGCAACCACAAGCGCAGGGTCACCGCCGCAAAGGTGAGGGCATAACTGCGCATCATCCACCGGCGATGGGCCTCGGTATTCCGGACCAGGATGCGCCGCCAGGCCGTCCAGGTAGTGATGAGCCAGGCCAGGGCGAGGAGGGTGAAGCCCAGACAGGCGATCCATCCTCCGGTGGCAAACTGGGCGATGTACAGTCCGGCCAGTCCGCTGATCAGGCAGGCACCGACATAGATCTTCCCCAGAAGTCGATGACGGGAAGGTTTGTGTTGGCGCAGCCTGTTGCTGAACTGGGTCATGCCGGCAAGGAGGGCGATCCCGCCCAGGGAGATATGCGCAAAGAACGCGGTGCGCCAGAAAGGATCCCGCAGGAGGTCAGCGGTCTTGCTGCTCAGCAGGCCCTGGTCTTCCGGAATAAAGGGCACCAGGATGGGATACAGGCCGATGGCAACCGCCAGGACGTAGAACAGGATCCTCAGTAACCGTTTCATCAGCCTCAGGATTTTTTCTTTTTCGATGATTTGGCCAGTGGATTGAATGCCAGGGCCTTGTCGATCCAGGTTTCCAGTTGCCTGTCCGTTTCAGTCCCCTCATTGTCAATCAAGAGATAGCCTTTCATGGGCCGGCCGGTGAAATCCATGGGGCGGGCACCGGGCAGTTTGAGATTTTCCTCATCCTCATCGGGGTGGAGGCGCACCATCAGTTCGTCCTTGACGATTCCGACGCACATCTTGTCGTCGACCAGGAAACAGAGGCCACCCATCATTTTCTTTTCCTCGAATGGAACGGACCGGCGGTCAAGCGTCTGGCGGATGCGATCGGCGAAGTATTCGGAGTAAGCCATTTGAGTTAAGGAGTTAAGGAGTTAAGGAGTTAAGGAGTTTAGGAGGGGAGGAGGAGTTGGGAGGTGATGGGGGGGGAGAGTTGAAAGAAAAGAATAATTCCCGGTCATTACCCTATGTGGCAAGGCATGGTGGCTGGGCAGGAAAAGCAATAAAAAAGGAGGGTTGTCAATCGTCCGGTCAAATCATGGTTGGTCGATCTTGAATTTTCCAATGTAGACTTCTGCTTCGTCGCTGGCTGTCAGGATGGAGAAATAATAGAGCCCGGGCTTGAGTTTGAGTTGAAAGGTGGAGCCAAATGTTGCTTTGTCTTCCAGTGTTTCAGTGATCTCGATCGGGTAGGTCTGGAGGGGACGATTGATATCCCGGTTCGAGAATATCTGCAGGATCAGTCCGTCATTGATCAGTCCAGTCGCAATTCCGGCGAAGGAAATCGTCGTCCGGCCTTTTTTCGATTTAAAGCCTGATTCAGAAAACGTTGGGGAGGTTAATTCAATATCAACCTCATCCCCCCGCATTCCGGTCATCAAGCTCTCCATGGAAGGATTGACTGCAAAGTCACGTGGATCGACTGCCGCCAGGAGCCCTTCCTCCATGGGTGGCTTCTCTTCAACGTTTGCCCGCAATTCATTGGTTTCAGCAGGTGGTTCTTCTTCCGGGGTTTCCCTGGGTACTGGGGGCGGAGGGAATACACCTTCCTGTTTGGATGGAACATACTCCTCCTGAACTGCGGAAGGCCGCCATATGAACCATGTGGCGGCGATGAGGAATACAGACAGACCGAACCATTTTAGCCACCTGAATCGGTTGGGAGGGGGCTGGGTGCTTTCCTTTTTCCCGATGGAGTTTTCCTTTGTGACCTCATCGATCACGGATAGTAAGCGTTGTCTCCCGGCATCACGAAAATGGTCAAAAATCTGACGTTGAAGGTTGACTTCTTTCCTCAATTCGGGATCCTGAGCCATGGCCTCCTCAAACACCTGAAGCTGATCGGGGGCTAAGTTTCCAGCAATATAATCGTCTATGTGGTCCTTGTGATCCATGAGCAGTTAACGTTCTCAGTTGTAGAGTAGTTCTTCAAATCCCGGCTGACTGCGCACCAGGTCAACAAGCCGTTCCTTGCATTGGTGCTTGCGTCGTTTCGCATATCCTTCGCTGGCAAAACCAAGTTTGGCAGCGATCTCCACCATGGAGATGCCTTGAAAAAAGAGATCGAGAACCTGCTGACAGTCCTGACCGAGTTGTTTTCTGGCATTATCCATGAGTTTTTTTCTGTCTTTCGCCACGTAATCAATGGGTTCTTCGGCAATAGATTTGAGATCCTCGGACAAGGTGACATCCCGGCGATATCTTTTTTGAAAGAGATTGCCGACAAGATTTCGGCAGATGCCCAAAAAATAGGTGCTGAACTTGCTGGTCAATTGGAATCCGGGGCTTCCCGACTTGTCATAGATGACCATCAATGCATCCTGAAAGACATCCTTTGCGTCATCCTCTGTTCCTCCACAATCCTTTACCCACTTTCGGACAGCCGGAAAAAGATCGGTCCAGATGGATTGAATGGTGTGGCGATCACCTGATCGAATGCCGGCGATTGGGTCAATAGGTGTTTTCATGTCTCGGTTCTCTCATGCTGGACGAAAATAGCATCAAATCCTGATTCGTGGCAACCGGCTCGTAACGCAGAGGGGTTGGACTACCTGTACAAGTTGTCCAATGGAAGTAGATGTCCTGAGGTGAGTTGGAATTTTCTATGCTGGATGATGTATCCTTTTGGTCACAGGTTAAATCCAGAAGAGGAGAACATCGATCACCAGATTGGTTCGATACAAACTGCCCAGGATATGCAAAACGAGCGTGAACTGAATAGGGAAGGCCAGGGGGACGATCCGCTTTCGGAAGCTTTCTTGTCTGCACGGGAACTGGAAGTCTTGGCTTTGCTGGCCCTGGGCTTGACCAGTGACGAGATCGGCAGGAAACTGTATATCGAGGCCAGTACGGTCAATACCCATCGACGAAAAATGATCCGCCGGGCAGGTGCCCGGAATACAACGCACCTTGTGTTCGTGGCTTGCCAGCGGGGATGGATCCCCCTTTGACGCTGACCAGGTGAGATGGAAGAACCATTGGAGCACTTCGTGTGTGCTGTCAAGTTGAATTTAAAGGATGAATGCTGGCGATGAACTGCTGACATGTTCTGACCGAGGGAGCGGGAACAGGTGAGGTGGTCGAACATCTGCTCCCTCTCTTTTTCATGTTTCGGGGGATGGCCTTGGAAAAGGCTGTCCCCTTGCTTATGGACATCATCGCGTCGATAAGTGGATGATCGGTCCTGTTGGATCAGGTAAGGGGCTGAACGTGGACGGGTCCTGGAATCCAACCCCTTATTTGGCATCCAGAAGGATGTAACCATCCCGGGGTAAGTCAAATAGATGGATGTGGCTGCCACCGAAAAGATTGGTTGAAGCCGAATTGACAACACCATTTTTTCCATTTCAGATGATTTACCCATGAAAAAGAGAACAGGATTTCAAATGTATTCCGGCCATTTGCGCGATAGGAACAGCCGGATCGACAGTATTCTCCGGACTGAAGCCGCTTCACCGACCAGGAGGATGCCTGTCATGAAGGCCATTGGCTATTTGGTCATGATGCTCCATCTGGTAGCGTGGATGCAGCCTGGTTACGCCCAAGCCAGCCGGTACTTTGTACCCTTTACGGGCGAACCGGTGATGAGCGAGTTGCCCTCCAGCTATCAGGAGTACCTGGACGAGGTGTTGGCAAAATCCTATAACAGGGGAATTTCGGCTCCCCTGTCAATTCTCGTGATGATGACCCAGGGTGCGAACCCCATGAATATTGGCAATCTGCGATTTGAGGAGCCCGTCAGCATCTGGTTTGAAGGGAAGGTGGTTAAGGCCAATGATGGTAGTGCCGAGTTTGCTGATCCTCAGTCATCCATCCGGGCATTGACCATGGTCTTGCGACAGATATCGGAAGACCATGGCCTGAGTAGTCAGACCCGGAATGACAGCACCATGATCCGGATTCTGTTTGGCGCCGGAGGGGAGCTTGAAAGCGTTGCAGATCGGGCTAGAGTGTATTGGGAAGAATGGGGAGAGAAATGGCCAATTGAGCAGGCCGTAGAGACAGCGTCAGCAATAAGGGTTAATGACAACGGGTTGCCTCCCCGTCTTGATCAACCATCCGAAAAGGTGTCGCCGGTTGAGATTCCTAAAGGAACTGTTCTGGTATCCATTGAGGACCTGACCGAGTTGAAGGAGCAGGCTGGACGTGTTCATCCAGCAAATACCGAGCCGGTTGAGGTGCCTTTGAATCAATCGATGGTGACGGAGCAGAAGGATACACTGATCACTGTCATTCCACCAGAAGAGAGGGTCAGCGGCCGCCCGGCCGTCCAGTTCATGATCGGTGGAGAATATGGCTACCTCCAGCGGTTGGTGACCCAGGATGTGGTTGAACGAAGGGATACATTTCCCATGGACCAGTATGGTGGCCATGTCGGATTGCGGTTCAATATTTTCCCTCGCAGTCCGATCGGATTGATGGTACAGACACGTTGTGGAATGGGATACCGAAATGTTGAAGGAGTCGCGGAAGGCTATTATGCCCAGGTGACCGGTGATTTGGGTCTGAAGCTTTGGTTTCTGACCGTTTACGGTGGGGTTACCCGACAGTATAGTAGTTGGAACAGGGCATCAACATTAGTGAAAAAACAACAATCCCTCACCACTACGCATGTGGGACTGCAGATCAATCCATTCAGGAAGTTCGGTCTGTGGGTACAGGTCAGCAATCCGGAGCATCTCTATCAACAGCGCCGGCTGGACCAGGGTATCTATACCATTGGTGCATCCTTTTTCCTTTGATCGTCACACTACTCAATTCCCGTCTTTCCAGAAGGCTCAAGTGTCATTATAGCAGGCAAAATCTATGTCTGAATCACGGGACCATCTTCAGGTCCTGTGTAACCATGCGCCTCCTGATCAAATCAATGAACATTGAAACACCAATAAAAAACCTGAACATGAAAAAGCTGATCTTTCTATTGACTTTCATTTCTCTGTACAGCTGCCTGCAGGCCCAATGTGATGCACGGTATTTTCGGAAGTGTGCTGTCACAGAATTATTGCCTGGCTTGTCTGATTTCAAGGTGACTCAGGATAACGGAGATAAATCTGGATCCTGGGAAGGTTCGTTGAACGGGCAACGCATCATTGGAACGTATGCCTATGATCATTCGGCAGGGCGGTTTGTAGCAACCGTGAATGCTCCGGTTGTAAGCAATCCTCAACCAACAGTCCAATCCGGTGAATCCGGGATGCAAGAGGAAAGAGGGAAGTCTATGAATACCTCGTCGAATCGAATTGAAGAACGGATAGAGACGCTTGAGGGCAAGAATCAGGAGGCGTTATCACGCTCAGAATCAGCACTCCGGCAGGCTGGTGATGCAGAGCAGTCTGCTGGCAGAGCATTATTGGAAATTGATGACCTGCAAACTAAAATGCTTCTTTTGGAAAGGAGAATGGATCAGTTGGAGGCTGGTCAGAAGAATTCAGGACCTGCACAAACCATCAATTCATCGTCTTTCACAAATTCAAATCCATCACCTGTCAGGGCTCAAAAATCATCAAAGCCCGTTGCAGTATCTCGATATTCCCCGGATATGACCCTGTATCTTGGATTCGGGGTGCGACCTTTGAAGTATGGTGATTTGGATATAGAATTTGAATATATTGACGAGTCTCCCTCTCATGATCATATTTATGAATATTATCAACTTGACAAGCGTTCCAGTGCATTTTCACTGAATGCTGGTTTTGAATATTTCGATCACTCAAATTGGTTTTACCATCTTGAAGGTGAGTTGTATTTCGGGGAGGTCAGAGGTGGAGGAGCTGATTTTGGAATGGGATATCATTTCGACACAGGAAAAGGATTCGAAATTCGTCCCAGTCTAGGCTTGGGAATGAATTACACCAGCGTTGAATTAGGAGATATTTATCAAAATTCTGTTTATATACAAGTAAATGACACGAAGTTCTATAGCAGATCCGTTGGAATTCGTGTCAGTAGTCCTTCTCTTTCCTTACGTCCGCAAGTAGCATTTGTTTTACCTGTCCTGGACAATTATGAAGTCAGACTTGGAATGGGCTACCATATTAATCTGGCCCGCTTCAGTTCTGATCTGCAGTTTAGTGGAGAAGATGAGAACAGGAAATCTATTTCGGATTCCAAGCCATTGAAGGCTGCCAATGCTTACCTGGGTGTCAATGGAAGGAGGACAACTACTTCATTTGCCAGTCCACAAGGATTTTTTATTCATGCATGTTTTGGATTGCGCATGTAATTGAATTGCATATCATATGTATAAACATTGAATGCGTCATTCAGTGTATTGGAACGCGCGGTTGTATTTAATTTCTTCAACATAAACTGATTTACAATGAATAATCGGATTGCACTCATTGCCATATGGGTTATGCTCTTTGGTTTTTACGCTCAAGCCATTGCTCAGTTTTCGTCTGGCGGATCTGTAGATAGTTCACCAAGTCTTGCTGGACGCCCTGATACGCCACCGACAAGGGAGCAGGCTGAAAACCTGATCAAACAGGATGATGTATATATTTTTCATGGGATCATCAACAAGCGAGCTTCGCAGAATCAGATCGATTTCTACCAGCGACTGGTAAATAAGGAATTGATCGATGCCTTTCAGACCATAAATGGTCTGACGGCCACATTGACGACCAAGGGAAGGGAGTATTTGGTTGAAGAGAAGCCTGACCATTATGTTGTTGCTGCTTCATTCGCTATACCCCATTCATTGACCTCAATGACTCAGTCTCAGATAACACAAGGTGGATATACAATTAGTGGAGAAGTAAGACTTACCCAAATAAGTCCATTTGGAGAAGTCTTTGGTGCCAAGGAAAATGATTTGCAGTCCTATTCAATGGACATTCAGTTTGATCTGATATCCAATGCATGGATTTTGGCTAAAAACTCTCCAGCAATCAGCAACTGGAGACAGAGCCAATATGGGCGTAAAGCGGTGGCGGATCGGATCAATGCTGGATATGCCCGAACTTTTTATGAGGGTCTTGATGCAGTATTGCAAGGTACCTGGATTTCAGGAAATAGTACCATGATGATATCCGGAGAGGAGATTGTGTTTACCAAGAAAGATAAGGAAGAGTACTTCGAGTTTTTCTATGACGCCAATCAACTCAACGACAAGGCGACTGGAAAGCGGGTGTGCGGACTGGAGTTTAGACCTAAGGCTGGTACTATTTATGTTATCCGTGGACCCTTTAGTTTACGATACTATACCAAGCAGTTTTCAAAGGAGGATAATGAGTTGTTTAAGCGGATTGCTGGAACAGGGGCCTGGATGTATCAGGGAGCCAGAATCACCTATTCCATGGTTGGCGATAACAGTTGGGAGTTTGTACAAGAAGGGCCGAAGGATGTCATCAAGGGGACACTAAAGTTGGATGAGGAGTCTGGCATATTGACAAGTCAATTCAAAGGATCCAAAACACGGATGCGGATCTACGGAATAAATGAAGACCAGATTGTTTTTCAAGGTGTTGATGATCCTAATGTGATACTGAGGTTAGTTCGCGGTTGATTTCTGTGGGCGAGCGGTTTATTAGCTAGATGATGCCTTGTTTTATTATTTCCTTTTTTTTATTCGTGAAATGTCTTGTTATGAAGAAGAGATCAAGATTTATTGCTGTAAATATTCTTTGTTGCTGTGTATTTTTTATCACCTGCACCAAAGAAGAGCCTGTCCTGGTGGCCCCACCAGTCCATGCCACCGGTCTGCCGGAAGAGATGCCGGAGGAATACGATACACTGGCAACGGCTACCTTTCCGCCCATGGGCAACCTGCCTGCCATAAAGATCCTGGATATGCCACCGGCTGGCAACCAGGGTCAGCAGGGATCCTGCACGGCGTGGGCAGTTGCGTATGCGATGAAGGGATACCATCGCAGGATCGGTACGGGACTGCCGTATGTGACCAGTGGTTCGGTCAATTCGACCGTAGTGGGATCACCGTCGTTTGTGTACAACCAGGTCAAGTCCGGAGGTGACTGCCTGAAAGGGTCGCAGATCACTTCCGCCTTGAAACTGCTTCACGACAAAGGCGTGTGTCCTTTGGAGAATATGGGCTATTCGGAAAGCGATTGCACGACACTTCCGAATGTCAGTCAATTCAGTACTGCTGCTCAAAACCGGATATCCAGCTTTAAAAAGATACCCGCCGAGGTGAGCAGGATCAAGGAAGCATTGTTCCAAGGGATGCCAGTGGTGATCGGGGTCTATATCCGTGACGCCTCATTTGAGAATATCCCCCACTCGGATGATTTTGTGTGGAATACAAATAACTCTACCGGGGCTTCCATCCATCACGCCATGGTGATCTATGGATATGATGACAGCCGCCAGGCGATCAAGATTCTGAATTCCTGGGGGAAGACCTGGGGCGTTGACGGATCCTTCTGGATGGGCTATGATGTCGTTCCACAACTGATCAACCAGGCTTATGTAGCAGAGGATGCCGGGGTATATGCCTGTCCGAAGGTGATCGCCCTGTCCGGGAATCTGCAATTTGGTAGCATTTCCATCAACCCGGTGCCGGTTCCTGCCCGTGTCATGACGATATCCAACCAGGGAAGTTGTCCATTGATCGTGCAAAGCGTCGATTTGCCTGCTCAGTTCAGCACCACTTTTACCGGTCCTGTTTCCATCCCACCCAATGGGAAACAGGATATCTCTATCACATTCAACCCCCAGAGTGCCGGTATCTTTGCCGGACAGGTGACCGTTCAATCGGATGCCACATCGGGGTCAGCCACGATCAGTATATCCGGGACGGCAACTGCATCGGGCACCGGCATCCTCACCTTGAGTGGAAACCTTGACTTCGGTGACGTCGTTTTGGGGAACCCGGTCTCCGCAGGGATGACCGTGACCAATACGGGGACAGCAGGGCTTACCGTGACCGATGTGGCCTCTGGAAACTCGAATTTTGTGTTGAACGGATTGCCTGGTTTGCCGAAGGTACTACAACCCAATCAGTCATTTACCTGCAACGTCTATCTGACAGCCCAGAATGTCGGCCAGCACAGTGGAACCATCACCGTTCAATCTTCTGCCGGGGCAAAGAGCCTTCAGGCGACGGGCCAGGTATTCCCGGCACAGTCCTCTTGTCCCGCTTCATTTACGGATGCACGGGATGGAGAGGTATACAACGCCGTGGAGTTTGCCGGCAAGTGCTGGATGACGGAGAATCTGCGCTATGATACGCCGTTGGCTGGTGATGATATCCCGTACCTGAACGATCCAATATACCTGGATATGTATGGCCGCTACTATACCTGGCCTGTCATGATGGCCGGAGCATCATCTTCTTCTGCGGATCCGAGTGGGGTCCAGGGTCTTTGTCCTCCTGGTTGGCATATACCTTCCAAGGCCGAATGGAAGACGATATTGGATTATTATGGCGGAGATGGATTTTTGGCTTATCAGGGGATCATTGAGGGTGGCGCTTCGGGGCTGGAATTTCAGTTGAGCGGATTTTGGGCACTCAGTTGGTATGGCCTGGGCTTCACGGCGAGGTATTGGGCAAGTGACCTAACCTGGTTGTATGAAGGTGTCACGGCTGAATTTAATCAAACTGTTCAAAACCAGTTTACCATCGGAAGTGAGCCAGTGGAACGACGTATACCCTGCCGATGTGTCAAGGATTGAGTCAGCTCGAAATGATCTGCTGCCTTTGGGGATCAAGGAATCATCAGGGCAGATGACCATTCCCAGTGATACCTGTCGATCAGCCAAGAATTGTGTTGCAGGCTGAAAGGTGATCCGAATTTCACCGGGTGATCCGTAGATCAGGAAATGAGGAGGTTGCCATACAGTCCGTTGTTGTCCTGAACCTATGGCCAAACAGGTAGATAGTCCAAGGGTTCTCATTTCAGATGTATATACCCGACAATGTCCAGAATTATATCCTTTCCATTTAAACGATCATCATGAATCAGAACAATCAAACCAAACTGATCCTGTTGAGCATCGGAATGCTCTTAGGCGCCTTCCTGCCCTGGGTCGATGTCCCATTTTTAGGAGATGTGACTCCATGGGAGATCATGTTTCATGAGGAGGCCCGCCGATTGCCTGCCTATCGGTTCATTTTTCTGGCTTTCCCGCTGACTGGGCTGGTCATTCTGCTGAAACAGATGAAGACAGGAAGCCAGATCGACATTGCCAATGACGTTTTGTACAAAGTACCGATCTGTACCTTCGGCATCATGTTGCTTGGCATCCTGGTGGAATCAGAGGGTAAAGCCTTCAGGGGTCTAGATGATCCGGGAGATCTGTTCAAAGTTTTTGACATCGGTTTCTGGATGACGTTTATCTCCTCTATCATCCTGGCGTTTGAGGATGCTGCAGAACACCGGGCACTCCCCAAGGATAGAGGAGTGCACACTGCTGAACATTTCGCATCTCAACCCGTCTCACAGATTCAATCCATCCCTGTGTCGCCACCGGTCGCCAGAGAGCCAATTTTTCGGCTGCCCAATGTAGACTGGTCCGGTGCCTGGAATGTTACCCGGACGTTTCTACTGAAATACAAGATCCATCTGGGTGTTGCCCTGCTTCTGGCAGGAATCATGGCCGTGGTATATCATGTCTTCATCAAAGCCGACCCTGTAGCGGATGGCAAGGAAATGGCGGCAATGGTGTGTGCATGCCATGAAGATGACGTTCAACGGCGGACGGACTCCCTGACGGCTTTTGTCGCCAGATTGCATGACGGGCAGTTCGACCGTCGACAGGATGCCCGTGATGCCCTGGACCTGACCCTGAGCCGATGTGACCAGGAACGGGCCCATTGCCAATCGGAGGCTGACCAGGCCTATAACAGCCGGTATGTGGAATATGCCGCTTCCGGCGGCGAGGTTGCCGGCATCTTTCGGGATACTTACCAGACCCTTTCGGGTAGTTGCGATCCCGATCATGGCCAGGAGAGGGAGGCCCAGACCGAGATCGACCGGTTGATCGCCAAGATCCAGGATCCGCTCCCGGACGTTGTACAACTGAAGAAGGATCTGGTCGGCCAGCAGGTGACTGCGATTGGTGTCATTGCCTTGAGTGATTTAACTGACAAAGGGATGGAGATCCTCTCCCAGGAGCAGGTGGGTGACCATATAGAATATCTTGTGGAATTGACTCTCGGATCGGATGCCTATGCAGAGACCCGACATTGTAAAATGAAGATGTCCTATAACCTGGGCGACTATGGTTGGCAGCTGACTTCCTCCACATGGGAGGAGATCGGATTTACCTATCGCCTGTATCCGGACCGATACATCGAGTTTCCCCGGGTATCAGGATTGAATATGACCTATCCACTCGACCACAAGATCTCCTGGCGGTTCTCGGACTGGTGGTCGACCACCTATCTGACCACCGGGCCGAACGAGCCCCGGGTGGAGATCCCCACCAGAGACAAGTATGCCCTCATGTCATTGGAGGACAGGGAGGTGCTTGTGATGTTCCGGTATTTGGCGGGGTAGGGAGGATTTATCTTGTATTTCATTCCTGATCTGGTTATGGCCTGTAAGCGAAAATAATTCTGCATATTGGCGGAATATATTGACCGCAATGTGTAGAAAAGTCATATTCGCTTTGGGAAGCAGTATTTTGCTACTATTGGCATGCGTCGATTCGATATCCGGACAAGATCAGGATTCTCTGCATCGTGCAGGTCAAATTGATTCCCTTTTTGTCTTGTGCAATGGGCAGGTAGACCTGAGAGATTTTGTCCAGGCTAAGTCGTATGCCGATTCTGCGATCCGGTTAGCCTTGACTTCCTTTGGTTCGGAATCCCTGCTGTATGGCTATGCATTATTTTATCTGGGGCGGGTCTATGAATTTTCTTCCCAGTACACTCTTGCGGAGCAAAACTATTTGGCTTCCATGTCTGTGATTTCTGGTGCAATCGGCACTGAGACCTTCGAGTATACCAAAAGCCTGTGCAACCTGGCAAACACCTACCAGCGAATGGGTCAGTACGCCAGGGCAAAGCCCTATTATCTGGAGTGTCTCGACATTCGGAAGCGGATACTCGGTGCCGACCATGAAGAGTATGGTGCTGCCTTGAACAATATTGGTGTTATGTATGTGAATCTGGGCGACTATCCCAATGCCTTGAAATGTTGTCGTGAATCTGCTGAAATACGTAGAAGAAAGTACGGAGAAACCAGTCGTTATTATGCTGCTTCACTAAATAACATCGCTGTCCTGCAAATGGAAACCGGGCAATTTGATGATGCTGAATCCAGCTATCTCCGGTCATTGGAGATATTAATCGATGTCCTGGGACCTCGTAATGCTGAGGTCGCCCAGGGATACCATAACCTTGGGAATATGTACCTGCGATTGGGGCGCTATTCAACAGCTGAATCCAGATACCTGCAGGCGCTCGATATTCGACTGGATTCCATGGTTTGCAGCCGCAGCGAACTGGCGGTTACCATCCTGTGTTTGGGCAACCTGTATACCCTGATGGGAAGGTACCGGGATGCCGAGTCAATGTATCAGGATGCATTGGAAATCCAGGAAACGACCATTGGAAGAGTTCACCCCGAATATGCTGCCACCTTGAGTGGACTGGGAGACCTTTATGCTGATCATGGCAACTGGGCCCAGGCTATTGAAAAGCTGATGGAAAGCGTTCGAGTCCTTGAGATCAGCCAGGGTCCGGATCATCCGGATATTGCTCATCCTCTTATGGGCTTGAGTGCTGCCTATATGGGCATGGGTCGCCACGAAGAAGCCATGCAGTGTTACGAGCGGTCGGCAGTAATACGTTCCAAGGCATTTGGGAAACAAGATAAACTGTATATCAATTGTCTGATCGGAATGGGATCATTAGCCATTCTGGAGGAAGAACTGGACAGAGCCAGGAGATTCTATTCAGAGGCATTGGCTTCATTGAACATGCATGACGCCGATAAATTTCCGATATCACGTGCCTCTTGTCTGACTGGCATGGCTACGGTGCAGATCCGTCAGGACAGCCTGGTTCAGGCGTTATCGAATTTACAGGGAGCTAGGAGCATTTTCCAATCCAGCATAGGGCCTTTCTGCAATGAACTGGTCCCTGTTCTCGAATTATTGGCAGATGTGTATGATCGGAAAGGCAACGCCAGGCAATCCGTCGAAATGCTGGACGAGATCTTTTCAATCTACAAGGACGCCTTTAGCAAAGGCATTTCCTATTTGTCGGCCAACGAGTTGGAAGTGTTTGCCGGAAAGATTGATCGGAGTCTTGACGTGGTTTTATTCAGATTGATGAAGCAGGCAGACCAAGGTGAGGCACATCCTGATCCATTATTGAGTGGGCTGGCCTATGATCTTTTACTGTTTCGGAAAGAATACATACTCAATGCACAAGCAACATTGCATTCCACTCTTTCTCAAGATTCGTCAGGGAGGGTGGATTTTGAGCGCTTGGCAGGATACCGTCGTCAATTGGCTGCTGAATATGCCAAGCCGACAAATGAGCGAACAAATCTGGAGGTTTTGGAATCGGCTGCGGATAACCTCGAGAAGAAACTTGTTCGGTATGCTTCCGAATTTTCGAAAGCCCAAAGTCCCGGCACATGGCATGATGTTCAACAGAAATTGAATGAAGGTGACGTGGCGATGGAGTTTTTCAGGAGTAAATTCCGGGATAGCACCTGGTATTCAGTACTTCTTTGTCGCGCGGATGATGATGCGCCAGTCTATCAGCGTGTTTGTCTTGCAGGCGAGATCGATATACTGATTCGAGAAAAATATACCCGAAGAGGTATTTCAACGGTTTATGGATCAGCTCATTCTGAATCTCATGAGTTGAATCATTTGATATGGCAGCCTCTTGAGCCATGGTTGACCAATACAGAACGGATGATTCTCGCTCCGTATGGGGCTTTGAATCAGGTCAATTTCCCTCTGATCCCTGTTAACGATGGCAAGGTGCTGATGGATGATTATGAGTTTGTTACGGTAGGTAGCACCCGTCAGCTTCTGGAAGAGGATTTCGGTCTTAAAAAGGAGACCGCGACAGCATGGATCACCGGTGGAGTCAAATATGATTGTGAGTCAGACTGGACTGCCGAAAGTGACTATGTATTCAGGTCAATAGAACCAGATTCGATGGACATGACCTTTGCTGGATACCGAAGTTCCGTCCTTCAGTATCTTCCCCATTCCCTTGTGGAGTCCGAACAGATCGCTGATCTTTTGATGGATCATCAGTTTACAGTCCATCTGGATACGGGGATGGTAGCCACAGAGACCAGTTTCAGGCAATTAAGCCGTGATGTTCCATCAGCAAGGGTCATCCATTTGGCCACCCACGGCTATTTCTTCCCAGACCCCAAAGAAGGGGATCAGTCTGGTCAAGATAATAATGCCTATCGCTCAGCATCCAATCCTCTGATCCGCTCCGGGCTACTCATGGCTTGTTCTGCCCCGGCCTGGTTGGCCGGGAGTTTTCAGGGGGACGGTGACGACGGCGTCCTCACCGCCTACGAGATCGCCCAGATGGATCTCCGCAACACCGAACTGGTGGTCCTCTCTGCCTGCGAGACAGCCCTGGGTGACATTGTTGGTTCGGAAGGCGTGTATGGCCTGCAACGCGCCTTTCGCATAGCCGGTGTGAAAAACCTGATCATGACCCTCTGGAAGGTCAACGACGAGGTATCCATGCAGTTCTTTACCCGTTTCTATACCTACTGGATCCAGGACCAGATGACCCTGTCCCAGGCCTTTTATACCGCGCAGAAAGACCTTCGCCACCAGTATCCGGATTCGCCGTACTTGTGGGCCGGATTTGTGTTGTTGCAGTAGGTGATCTCTGGTTTCTCCATGACTGGTGAGCAGGCTTTCCGACCCGGAGTTCGGATCGTCAAGTCTAATCGACTCTTGCCTGGTCAGAGAGATTTTATCCTAAAACTATGGGTACCTCTATGTAACCTTCTCCCTTCTTCTCAAATCCATGGGTGGATCATGTGATCCGCTATTGTTCATCAAACAACAAAATAACCCATGGAACAATCCTATCCATCCCCGCAGCAGGTCAATCACACCGTGGTCCTGGCCACTCCGAAAAAGAGTGTCGGTCTCGCTGTTGTCCTGGCCCTGCTGTTTGGCCCGCTGGGCATGCTGTACGTGACCGTGTCGGGTGCCGTCGTCATGTTCTTCGTGGCCCTGGTGCTCAGTGTGATCACCCTTGGTTTCGGTTTGCCCCTGGCCTGGATCGCTTGCGTGATCTGGGCATTGAAAGCAGCTGAGAAGGCCAACAAGAATTAGCAACAGGTCATTATGTCTGTCAACTCTGAAAGGTTACAGTCCGTAAAGTGACTACCTGGTCAAGGATACCCTTTCATCACATCAAAATCATTCGATCATGAACAGATCAAAAAAAGGAATCTTTACAGCCTCTGGTGCTGTCCTCTTTGCACTTGGCACCTCCATCTACATCCTAATAATGGCATAGCCCACCCCTATGAATGGGAAGCCCGATCTTTTGGAAGTCCTTATTTTATCAACCCCAATTGGTATGCTTGGGGCTGCCTTTGGCTGCATCGTAGGATATGTCGTCGAAATGAACGAGTAAGATAAGAAGACCAAAAAGATGGCTCAGTCCAGATAGTTCCTACATCTGGCCAGGGGCCATGACTGAGGTCTGGCTGCAAAAATTGATGATTTTTACCCCTTTACCCACCTGGCCGGCACCTCCACAGAGGGCCGGCCAGCGGTCTTCTGGCAAGGTGATGATCGGGCATTTGGGGCAATGGAATTCAATCGGGGCAGGCCCTGGAGGAATACTCGCCCCCTTCCAACAGGGAGGGGGGTTAGCGATCATGAAGGCTTCATTCGATCGATTTTGGCACAGGTTATGGCCATTCAGGATGCCCGGGGTATTGGCTGGGTGGAACGGAAGAATTATATTGGCATGATATTGTAGAATAAAGAAGGATGTTCCAATTCCTGAAGGTCGTCGGTCATTTCGTCTGTAATACCAGAAACTTCTAGGTAGTATGTGGCTGTTTCGCACCTTCTTCAATGTGTCAGGCTGCCTTTTCGGTTTGATTGCTTCTCTGATCGCCCGGACCTGTCTGCCCAAGGGCTATTCCTTGCAGTCTCAAGTCCAGGTGAATAACTTCCCTAGCAACTACCCGGAATGTGTTGAGATTCCGGGGTATGTATCCATCACAAGCGATCAGATTGCAGGCCTGAGTGGCTTGAACCAGATCCAGAAGGTCGATAATGGTCTGTCAATCTTGTTGAGCGCCTCCTTGACTGGCCTGCAGGGAATGAATAATCTGACTGAAATCAATGGAGATATGAAGATCAGGTGGAATAACCAGCTTTACGACCTTTTATTCTTTTCTATTGAACCCACTTTGTGCAATAGGATTTCCCGAGTTAGGATAAACCGATGGTCATGAGTGCATTAGAGATCAGATAATGGGAACAAAAAGATGCATGATCTAGCTCATGAGTTTACCAGCCGAAAGATCAGTCCATGGGGCGGTATTAAATTCTTTCAGCAGACCTATGAAAGAAGCGGAACGCCCAGTATGTTGTCCAGTCTTGACTTACCTCAACCTGGTTCCAATCGTGGATATAATCCAGTTGAGATCGTAGAGGGGTTCCTAACAAGTGAAGTATTGGGAGCAAGAAGAATAAGTCATATGGATTGGCTTCGAGCGGATGAAGTTCTACGTGAAATTTTCAAGTGGGATAAGGGAATGGCAAGTGCGAGCACGCTCTGTCGATTTTTCAACAAGTTTGATCTGGAACGAAGCGACCGTGTTTTTGTGGAGTTGCAACGGAGATGGTTTGAACAGATCGATGTACCACAGAGGATGACGATCGATGTAGAAAGTACAGTGATTACCAGGTATGGCAATCAGGAATTGGCCGAGATCGGATACAACCCAACGAGAAGAGGACGCCCGTCACATCATCCACTGATGGCGTTTGCAGCCGAAATGAAAATGGTGGTCAATGCATGGCAACGTAGCGGCGACTCGGCAGATGCACTACAAGCTGACGAATTCATTGATGAGCTATTTGAAATTTTAAACCGGGATCGGATTGGATTGATTCGAATGGATTCTGGATTCTACAGTGATAAGATAATGAACCTGTTAGAGGGAAATGGTAACCCCGAAAAGGCAGTTGATTACATCGTCAGGGCCAAGCTTACCTCTCGATTATTAGAAGAAGTGTTCAACGTACGAAAGTGGGTAAGTGACGGAGATGTGATTAAAGGGGCGAGTTACGGAGAACTCACATATCAGGGTTCCAAATGGAAAACGGCTCGTAAGATTATTGTTGTACGCACGTCAAAGGAAGTTGTCAAAGAGATCCAGGCAAATCTATTCAAGGAAGAAGATTTGTTCAAGCAATACGATTACAAAGTATTTGTCACCAATGTAAAAATGTCCCCAACGGTGATTCACCACCTGTATAATCAAAGAGGGGATTGCGAAAACCGAATTAAAGAGTTGAAATATGACTACGGAATAGATGGATTCGCCTTACAGTCATTTGGAGCGATGGAAGCGGCATTTCGATTTGTCATGTTAGCCTATAATCTGATGGCTCTGTTCAAACAAATAGTCATGGTCAATTCGGCTGGTCGAAGATTATCAACGCTGAGATTCCAATGCATTGCAATAGGAAGTTACTTGGTTAAAAGTGGACGGAATAAGAAACTAAAGTTGGCAGCCGAGGGAAAACGAAGGCACTTTTTGGAACATTTTTTCTCTAATTTGGAACTTCTGAAAGCTCAATTTCAATTTTCTAGTGCATGATTTGGGTTGAACAGTATTGGAACTTTCTACATGGACGAAAGATCAGCCAAACCAGATATGCTTTGGCAGCCTAACCACTCAATGTGTTTTAATATATTGAAAAATGATAAGAATAGTATTATTAGTGTTTATTTGTCTTCCATTATTACTTGGGGGACAGGAAGTTGATTCAATTTCAATGGTTTCGAATTTAGATAGTTTGTTTAAGCTATCTCTTAAATATGCTAAAAGTAAAGATTACATACAGGCTATTGAGATATGTTCACAAGGAGAGGATATTGTATTAAGTAAATTTGATAAATCTTCAGTAATATATGGAAGATGCTGTTTAAATAGAGGTATTATATTTGATTTAAAGAATGATTTAATTCATTCCGAAAAATCATTATTGGAGGCGATATCAATATTTAGAGAGAAACTTGGAAAGAGTGATACAATTTACATTAAAAGCGTTAAAATACTTGGAATAGTTTATGCAAAGATGAGCAACTTCTCAAAGTCCGAGAATTTATTACTAGAGGTTGCAGATATTCAGAAAAACGTGTTTGGTGATATTGATGTTGAGTACGGTCTAACCCTTAATAATCTATGCAGATTATACACTATTTGGGGGCGATACGAAGATGCTTTGGTTTATGGTGAAAAGAGTGTCGATGTTATTATTAGGAGCCTTGGAAGACAAGACGCTAAATATGCAACCTGCTTAAATAATCTTGGAATTGCATATAAAGAGGCAGGAGAATTTAAAAAAGCGGAAACATGTTATATTGAAGTTTTAGATGTAATAGGTGAGCTTTTTGGTGAGATGCATGAGCAATATGCTAATGGACTGAATAATCTTGCTAATTTGTATAAATTATTGGGCAGGTACGAAAAAGTTGAATCTTATCATTTAAAGGCAAAGTCTATTCGTCAAGAATTGTTTGGAATAAATAGTATGGAGTATGCTACAACTCTTGTAAATCTGGCTAACTGGTATGTGTTTAACAACGAATATTTTAAAGCCAGACCATTGTATATTGAAGTAATTTCGATTATTGAAAATATTCATGGAAAAAGACATCCTCAATATGCGAATGCACTTTCAAATTTAGGAAATCTATTGTTTCAATTAAATGATCTTACTAGATCTAAAAAATTGATAAATGAGGCATTGCTTATTCAGGAGGATATTTTAGGTAAAGATAATTCCTCTTATTTGGCTAGTTTGGGTATATTGGCTAATATATTTAGGGTGACTGGGGAATTAGCTGTTGCTGATACATTATATTTGGAGATAAAGGATATTCTTAGTCGCAAATATTCAAAAAATAAACTGGATTACGCATTAGTCTGCATTAATATAGGAGGTCTATATTTTGATATGAATAAGCTCATGGAGTCTGAGTGCTATCTTTTAGATGGTTTATTTCTTATTGATAGTGTAATGGGTTCAGATAATATATATTATGCCAAGGCGCTTAATAATATTGCAGAATTATATAGGGAGACTTCGAGGTACGAATTGGCAGAAAATGCATATATTGAATCACTGAAGATTCGGGAGTTTCTTGCGGGAAGAAGAAGTTTAAATTATATTTTAGGTTTAAATAATTTAAGTCTTTATTATGAGGTTAGTAAAGAATATCAGAAAGCAGATAGTTTGCTAATTGAGGTTTCAAATATTGAAATTAATCAGATGATTCGAGCAGGTTTATTTCTAAATGAACAAGAGTATTTGAAATATTCAATAATATTTCAAGATAAATTTAATATTATTCTTTCAATTTTACAAAGCCGGTATAATAATTATATTATTGATAGTTCGCTCGCTAGTATAGCTTATAACTATGTATTAAATTATAAGGGGTTGTTTCTTACAGATGCGTTACGGATTCGATCGTTAATTAGCAGGACTTGTGGCTTGGATACTTTATTTCAGAATTTGGAGAATGTTAATCGGCAATTGTATCATTTGTATACTGGGAGTATAGTCTATAATGAAAGTTATGATATGAAATTGAATAATGAAGCGATTGCTTTAAAAAATCAAATAGGAGAGTAAGCTGTAGGTTCTATGAATGGAAGTGAACTAACTTCGTGGCGGGATGTTTTGGACGGTTTGTCGGAATTCGAATGTGCTGTTGAGTTTCTTCGTTTTAAAGTTGATTTTCCATATTCATTAGACACAGTAGTTTATGCTGCATTGGTGTTAAAACCTGGAATGGAGTACCCATTTTTCATCCCCTTATTCGAGGAGAGGGAATTAACGAAAGAAATTCATTTGATGGCCAATCGTTCGCAAATTAATGATTTGTATAAATTTTCGTTACAGGGAGAAAGTAATGAATTGCATAGACTAATATGGGAGCAATTGGAAGGCGAGATGAATGGTGTTCGTAAGATTTATTGTTCTCCTATAGGTGAGTTGAATCGCATTAACCTGGGTGCCATTCCAATAAATAGAAGCTCTACTTTCGGAGATCAGTATGACCTTGTGTTGGTCGGAAGTACTCGACAATTAGTTGTCAAAGAACCTAAACTACAGGATGGAGAAGATAGGACTGCTTATGTTTTAGGTGGTGTCCATTATCAATGCGATTCCACTTTTGTTTCCGATAGGGATCTTATTGCTGATCGCGGGGATGATAACTTGGATGATACGTTTTCAGACAGCACATACAGAGGTACAGTATTGCGGTACTTGCCTCATTCGATGGAGGAAGCTATAGATGTGCAGGCCTTGCTGACCAATACAGGCTTCAGTGTCCAGTTGGATACGGCTCAACTCGCTACTGAAGCCGCCTTTAAACAGTTGGGGTCCAATGGGCCTTCTCCATCTATTATCCATGCAGCGACTCATGGCTATTTTTTCCCTGATCCTAAGTTGAACAAGGATGGAGTCGCTGAGGTCAATTCGACAAATGCCTATCGGATGGCTGTGCAACCGCTTATGCGCTCTGGTATTCTTCTGTCTTGCAGTGCTGAGGCCTGGTCTGCCGGTGGAGGAACCGACGGCAGTGAGGATGGTGTACTCACCGCATACGAGATTTCACAAATGGATTTACGGGGTACTGAGCTGGTGGTGTTGTCTGCCTGTGAGACTGCCCTTGGGGATATTGTGGGGACAGAAGGGGTGTATGGACTTCAACGTGCCTTCCGAATTGCTGGTGTAAAGAACCTGATCATGACTCTCTGGAAAGTCAATGATGCCGTTTCCAAACAGTTCTTTACGGGATTCTACGAGTATTATATCAAGGACAAGATGTCCATCCATGATGCTTTCCGCACTGCTCAGTCAGATCTGAGGAAGCTGTATCCTGAATCACCCTACTTGTGGGCAGGGTTCATCCTGCTACAGTAGTTGGTTATCAGTTTGAATATTTATCCCAACCAGACTCATGAATAAGGTGCCGGTTAGGACTTTGGATCACGGTATGATATTTCGTTTTCAACTGTTTGGGGTGTTTTCATAAGTTTTTTCAAGGAGTGTGTCACCTTTCCCCTCCTGGTCAAATCCATGGGAAACACAAAAGATTTCAGCCATGAACACATTGACCAACCTGCTTTCCCGTCTTTGCCTCGTTTTTTCGTTGATGATCCTGTGGCCGGCAGTGGGCCTCCAGGCCCAAACCGGACCGGATCTCGATCTGAAGGTTCCGGTCAAGCGGGAGGCCATGCCTGCAGGGCAGGGAAAGGTGACCGTCCACTTGCGCAACTTGCTCGTGGGGCATACCTACCATCTGTACCTGACCACCGCCAACTGTGATGCCCTCACGGGAAAGACCCTGCTCTGGACCAATGCCGTTGGGCAAGGTATGGATTGTTTCGAGGCATTCACTGCCTTGTCGAACGAGGCCGATCTCTCCTGGACCAACACGACAGGTTCGTCAGTACTGCTGTCAGTAGTTCCGAAAGGCGAAGTGGCGGCAAAACCGGTTGTGCGGACGGATTCCTTATTCGGTGTCACCAACCAGTTCGACCTCGACTCCCTGCTCGCATCACTGTTTATCGCTGATGGTGGAGTCAAGGTGAGTAACGTACAAACGATCGGAAGCGATTCATGCAGGGCCTTCTTCTCCAATGGGGATAACGCTGTGGGCTTGCAAAGTGGCCTGTTGCTGAGCACGGGTGTCACCTTCCAGGCAACAGGGCCTAATGATCAGATGGTCGCCAGTACTTCAATGGGAAGACCAGGTGATGTGAATATCGGTAAGATTCTATTTGGACAGTTCAATGTTGACGCGGCCGGCGTTGTATTCGATTTTATACCTTCCAGTAACCATATTTCATTCCAGTTTGTCTTTGCTTCTGAGGAGTATCCAGAGAATGTCTGTACTAATTTTCAGGATGCAATCGGCCTCTTCATTACCGGCCCTTCGTCAACGTGGCCCTATAACTACAATGCCCGGAATATGGCCCTGATCCCGGATACCAACATTATTGTCAATGTCAACTCGATCAACCCCGGTATGGTTGGCAATCCAATGGTCGATCCGGAGGATTGTCTGACTCTGGACTATTCGTCCCTCTATGTCGATAATCTGGCAGGACAGCAACTTCGCTTTGACGGCTTTACAGTGCCTTTGCAAACGGGCATTGAGGTTATCCCGTATCAGAAGTACACATTGAAAATCGTCATTGCGGATGCCGGCGATGGAATCCTGGATTCCGGCTTCTTTATTGCCGGAGGGAACGTTCAAGCGTTTATCGAGTTGGATACCATTGATTTTGGGCCATACCTGATTTGTGAGGACGATGTTTATACGTTTGAAGGGCAGGGCTATGCACCAGGTGAGTACTTCATTCCTGTCCTGGATCAGAATGGCCTGGATTCTTTGATCATCCGACTGACGGTGTGGGGTGATGAACATGTGGAATATGATCTGGGGGTCATCCATCTTTGTCAGGAGGATACGGTCAGCATTGGAGGATATAACTGGACCGTATGGGATGAAGGTTATCAGGAGATCACCATCCCCAAGATGAACTATCCTTATTGTGACAGTACCATTCTGTTCGAGATCACCCCTGTAACCCTTCCAGTTCAATTATCCCATGATGGTCCTTTGACATTAACCGATACCCTGGTCACCATCTCTGCCCAATTTGACACAAGTGTCGTCAGTCTCATGTGGACGGACTCAGATGGTAATTTCCTGGATAACGATAGTATCCTGGTTGTGAGTGAGCCGGGCCTCTATTGCTTGGTGGTTACCAATGCGGATGGATGCACCGCAATGGCCTGCACAGAGATAGAATATGACGCGGGAACGGCAATCAATTCAGTCGGTGTCCTGGAAGAGATCGGTTCGATGTGGCCGCAACCAGCCAATCAGGAGGTTCACCTCCGGCTGAATACATTGGTCATGCAACAGGGAGTGCAGATTATTGTCAGAGATATTGCCGGGAGGCAAGTCTATCTGTGGTATGGCATGGCGGCTGAAACGATCATCCCTGTCGGGGAATGGCCTTCCGGGATGTACACGATTCAGGCGATGACAGGACACAACAACAAGACAGTTATCGGAAAGCTGCTAGTCCAGCACTAACCGTTCGTAAAGATGGAAATTGCGATGGGGGCAGTCCGGGCGACCGGGCTGTCCCTTTTGCATTGACCCGCCTGGCAGATCGACCACATCCCGGCTTCTTTGAGACAACTGGATGATCACCTGGCCTGGAAATCCTGGTATGGCGGTGTAACCTTGGTCGTGGTGTTCAAATCAATAGGAGAACACGGAAACGAACGGAGATGATCCGGCTTCCGTGAGCTAATTTCTTAACATTGAAAAAGAGAACACCATGAACTCATCCATCATCTTCACCGCTGTAAAAGCTGCCTTGCTGAGTGTCTTGTTGATCAGTCAAACTACAGCTGGTTTCTGCCTCAATCCATGGTCAACGACGCTTTCCGCCCCGGTCGTGTGGCATCCACTGGAGGTGCAGGAAGGGTTGGCTGCCATTCGGGTCACCGACCTGGTCCCGGGAATGGAATACAAACTGGAACTGTCCGGAGAAGGCAGTCTGTGCATGGAATGGTTTTCCCTGAAGAATGGCAGCCAAATTATCCGGGAGCCTGCAAAACACATCATTTTCATTGCAGAAGGGACAGAGGTCAAACTGATGTGGGACCAGGTCTGTGAAGCACATTTCACCATGAATCTGATCCATGTAGAAAAAGAACTCGCCACCAGGCATCCTGGCGTAGAGGAGACTACTGAACTACACACCCTGCACATCAATGGAGTGGAGGACCTTCGTTCGCTGGATACGACTGACGTTGGCGGCCTCGCCACTACCGATGGACCGGGTGACAAACTTCAGGGAAGGATCGAATGCCAGAATACACGTTATCCAGGTGAGTTACAGGCCTTCTGTCAATTGGATAAGGTGCGAGGAAAGAACACATATTGATCGCCACATCCCATGCTTGCAATAATTGAGGATTTCTTCAGTGGCTCAGTCAATCATCGGACTTTACCCCTACTTTTAGAATATGGAGTATAGAGCAGTTCTTCGCCCCTTGGTCGGTATCTGGATCATTCTGCTGTTTGGAGTAAATGTCATCATGGGCCAAAGTATCGTTTTCCTGCCCCAGGAAGGAGACCGTACAGTCTGTATGGATCACAAACAATCCCTCCTGGTTGAGAACCCGGGTCCTGAGATCACGAGTCCTGTATATATCACCTTCCTGCTTCCATGCGGGATGATCTATCAACCAGGGAGTGTATCCGGAGCCCAGGAGGAAACGATCACTGATCTTCAGAATCCTGTGTTTTCCCTGGCCGGCTTGCCCGCCGGAGCCAGTCTGACCATCCGTATCGGTGTGACGGTTACCTGCGAAGCATTGACTTGTTTGAATCAGGGATACCAGTACAAGACGACGGCCAGTCTGGATGTGGATGGAGTTGTCAAGATGTTTCCGTCTGATCCATATAACGTTGAGACCCCGCGATTGGTCATTACGAAAGTCAATAAATCCTACATTGAGGCAACACAGGGCCAGATCCTTACCCGTACGTTGACCATACGGAATACGCGTTTGGGGCGATTGAGTGAATTCTTGTTCACGGATGAGATTCCCAAACAACTCCAGATCAGTTCGAATGATGGTGTCGATGCAGGTAGTACGACACTTCAGCTCAGACGCATATTTGATGCAGTAGAGTTCAAGAAGATTGGCAATAAGGACGAATTTCTGGACTTCAATGAGGAGGTCGTCATCACAGAGACCGTTGAGGTGAAGAACTGTTCATTTGACGGCACGGATGCGGTGAGTACCATTCGGGCATCCTGGGGCTGCGAGAATGCCATTTGCCAGCAGGCCGAGGTAAAGACTCTCGTTTATATCGAACCGCTTTCGTTGAAAGGCAGGATCGATTCGATTGTGATCCGAACAAAACCGGCTACTTGCTATGCAGGGATGAATGTGGAACAAAACTTTGAAATAAGGAACACCAGTGCCTATTCTTCCATCGTCAATGCGAAGCTCGACTTATGGATGGATGACCCGAATGTCTCCCTCGTGACGGAACCGGTCACGATCACGATCAATGGGCAGACCGCTGCTTCTGCCATCTGGCCTGGTGCGACGTGGACGTCGGATTGTGGTGAGGCCGTCACAGACTCGTTTGCAATGTATTTGCCACCAATTCCTCCGGGGCAAACCCTGGTAGTGGCCTATGACTTCCATACTTGTGCACCGGCAGGTTGCAGATTGATCGATGGCGATTGGAAATGGGCACTGGCATATGAAAAGAGTTGTGCCGGGCCCGGCGATCAATTTTTCAAGTTCAGGGATACTGTCTTCAATAAAACACCACTTTTTACAGGCGGGATGTCATTTGAAGGGTCAACAAATGGTGATATCCTGAATGGCCAGGTCATTGAACTGGGTCTGAACATCCCGGAAGGCATGACAGAACAACCTGGTCAGGGTTGGGAGGCCTGGATTAACGTGCCATGTGGCTTCGTCATTCTTGATTCGATTTTTCCGGTGAATGGGATCTTGCCTACAAAAAAAGAGTTCATTGCTGGACCCTTAGGGGTTATACTCCATCTGGAGTATCCGCTGCCGATGGGTCAGGGAGGAGTGGCCATCCCGTTGCGGTTGCAGATGTTTTGTGATAGCATCTGTACCGGACTGCCATGTGATTATACGTTGGAGACCAGTTGCGGCGGGAGTTGTCTGGGGCCGACGGCGGAATTGATCCTGGAAGGCTTTGCCCAATTCAATTTGAATAGCGACTGTCCAGAGGGATTTAATCCGTATCTCTGTACCAAGCGAACATTGCCGGTAGATTGTGTTGGCGAACCCTGTCCGGATACATTGACCGTGTATTTTGATCATACCATGATCATGGAGCGCATGAGCCTGGGCCTGGCTGACAATAATGATGATTTCCAGCCAGATCCGGGAGGGCAGCTGGACTTCGGCAAGATCAGGCTCGATCGGGCAATGCCGGGCGATACGGTCAGGCTGGTAATGGACGGCATAGTCCGTTCAGAAATTCCAGGGGATGAGTTCGAATCGGTTTGGTTTCGGGTCAAATTTGGGAATGCAGGTGGCCTGCCGGTAGTTGAGGACCAGCAGGACGGTGAGTTTTATAAACTGCTTACCGGTATGGAGAATATCGGGAATTCCCTGCATGTGGTGGATGCGTCCACGGGTCAGTCATTTAATGCACCAGTACAGTTTTCCTTCAATCCGATTGATAGCCTGATGTGGATCAGGGTACATGTTGATTCTCTGATAGCCACAACAGGATCAATTCCGAATGGATATCGGATCGGCCATCTGGATTCCTTGCGATTGGAGTGCCGGTATTTAATGAAGCAGATCTATCAGCCAATCCCACCAAACTACCAGAAGTTTGCAGTGAAATTATCTGCCAAGAGTAATGTCTTCCTTTTTAATGGTGATTTTTCAGATGAGATCAGTCGGAGGGTGTGTCCATGTCCGTCGGATGTACTTGCCTATACTTGTGTAAAGAAAGAAACATTCAAAAATAATGTGCTATTCCCTCTGTGCTATGATACGATTCATTCCATTCTATCTATGAGCTATGGCATTGTGGATAATTTCTTTCCCTTTGAGTATAGGCCATTGATTGATTCTGTATTGAACTATTGCGTTGTTTCGGATGGGTTCGAGATCATTGGTGCGAAACTGACCAGGTACAAGATCAACGGAAACCCATCCGTCATTACGTCGATCGAATTGCCTGTTCAGGAAGTCAGCCCTGGTATTTATTGTTTAGAAGTGAACTCAGCGATTCTTGCGCTGCAAGAGGAGTCCAGCCTTTTTGAGGTCACACTCGACAAGGTCTCCACCTATTGTGAGAGACAAGGTTTGGGGAAAGCAGAAGTAGATATAGCCATTTCACCATTTGCAAGGCGTTGGAATGACGGAGAAGAGAATCTCTCGGCTCGGTTGACTCATATTTGGGAGCGAACGGTCCCCGTGTTCCGGACACTCATTTGTGAACAGACATTTTTCAGTGATACGGCAATTTGGCAGTTCCAGGTTACCAATTGTTTTTCGGTAAAGGACTATTTGGCATCCATGCCGAATGTCTGGCTGAAAGTAACATCGACCAATCAGGCTTTGACTGATCTGAAGTTGGTCAACCAGAAAACTGGTAACAGTTATCCAATCCTTGAGAATAGGTTTCGTATTGGTACTGTCGGCATTTGTGATACGCTCGATCTGGTCCTCAGTGCGAGGAATTCATCTTGTGAGGAGGAGAAATTGCAATTCATGTGGGGTTGGAGCTGCGACTCGACCGATCTTGACGTGACATGTTTTACTCAGGGAGATACATGTAGCTTTTCCTCTCCTCCCGGTGTACTGGAAATGGATCCTTCATTGGAGGACACACTTTCTGCACTATTGTGTGTGCCGATGCCGTTGAGCCACTCCTATCATAAGGATTCAGAGAACGGAGCGGTGTATGGATTGACCGTTACGGTCATCCTTCCATCAGGTTTGTCTTATATCCCTGGTACGACCATGATCGAGTGGCCAGCGTCGAGTGGCCAGCTCATGATGGTCGATGATCCGGACATGTTACCGGATGGCCGATTGGAATGGACCATTGATTCACTTCTGGTAGAGTTGGCAGGTGGATTGCCTGGTGAAGCAAGCAGTCCAAAAAATCAGCTGAATCTGTACTTTCAGACACAAACTGCATGTGGGTTCATTTCAGGCAGCCAGTTGATCTATACGTTTCGAGCCCATAAGGTTTGCATGGAGCCTACGAATACCGTCGTAAAAGTGTCCGGTCCATATGTCATTGAAGGAGCAGAGGCACCTTATAGTCTGGATATCTCCGTTCAGGCTCCGGATGCAGTATCCTGTCAATCCGAGTTGGAAATGAAGATCTCCCTTAATTCCTCTGCAGTAGGAAATGAGCCGTCTTCCATCACGGTTGAGCTCCCCCCCGGCCTGTACTATGTGCCCGGAAGTTGCTTGACGAATCTGACCATCAGCGAACCTGTCCAGATCGGCACCCGACTGGTGTGGACACTGGAGGCTGGACTGCCATTCACCGAGCTGACTTTGAAGTTGGGTCTGTATGATGATATTCCTTGTGAATTGCTGCTGATCCCGATCTATACGAGTGTGACGGCCAATGCAGCGTGCCAGGCGACTGGTGAGGATTGTGCAATAGAGGTGATCACCGGGAGCCGGCATATACCGGTTACCGTTGAACGTCCGTCCTATTCGATTACGTCCGCCAGTGCTGTGCCTTTTCCCAACGGCCATGGCGTGGAGGTCCTGGTTATTCAGACCGGGGGTAATCTACCTGGAAGCGGGATTATTGACCTGTATCTTGATATGGATGGGGACGGTGTCTTCTCTGCTGGAGATTCCCTGCTGTCAGCAATGAGTTTCACTTTTCCGAACTCCGGTTCGATCACTGTATTATTTGGTCCACTGAACTTGGCAATCCAGGATTGGTGCCGATTGATGGTCGTGATCGACGAAGGCAAGAATTGTATCTGTGCACCTGTAGTGGAACCCATCCAAACCCCAATCGTTTTTCCGGCAAAGGAGCAGATCCCGGTATGCTGGAATGATTCAATCCAGGTCGGTTCGTCTCTTCCTCCAGGTGTCTCGATCACGTGGAGTGGAAAGGGTCTGTCTTGTGACCAGTGCGACCAACCCTGGTTCAAGTTTCCCAATACAGGATCGGACATTGAATCTTATGTATTAAAGTCAACAGAGGTGTGGCCTGATGGCTGCGATATCATTTCGGAATATGTAGTCAGTGTATATCCGAAACCAAGACTTTTTACAAATGATGTATGCATATGCCAAGGGGATACGGCAACCTTGCTGACGACGAACGGTCAGGGATGGACCTGGGAAGGTCCGGCAATAGTGCCGGGAGCTGGACAAGAGGCTTATGTCTATCCTTTGGCTACATCCCAATATTCCGTACTCATAACAGATGAGAACGGTTGTCAGGCAAATGACACGGCACTTGTCACGGTCGTTTCATTGCCTGAGGTGCCGGAGCAGTTTGTCTTTTGTAAGACGGAGCTGGCCACGCTTGAAATACAGGATGTTCCGGGAGTCGTTTATTATTGGAAAAATGCAGGAAACCGGTTGAATGACCCTTCAAGTGCCAGTCCAATAGTTCTGGTCAAGGAAGATTTTGAGTTTCTTTTGGTTCTGAACAATGGAAAATGCCAAGAGGAAAAGGCGGTTCAGGTCAAATTCCTGGATTCATTGATGATCACAGGACTGCCTGATACATTCAGATCTTGTGTTGGTGATACTGCGTTTTTTCAATTGGGAGGGGCAGATCAATTTTCATGGAGCCCATCTTCATTGGTGATCTGCCTGGATACGGCATGTGCGCAGGTTGCCATTCCCGTCTTGTCGAATCAGGTGTTCTCCGTTTCAGGCGTTACATTGGATGGATGTTTCGGGAGTCAACAGGTGGCGATCCTGCCTGAAGAGAAGGAATCGGTGTCACAGCAAAGTGTGACTCTCTGTAAAGGAGAGACCATTGATTTCTTTGGCCAAACCATTGGCGATCCGGGGACATATTGTGATACTGCCATGATCTTTCCGGGTTGTCTGACGATCACCTGCCTGGATGTATTGATCATTGATACGCTGTTGACGAATATTGTCGACACCCTCTGTGAGGGCCAGGCCGCCGTTGTGTTTGGAGAATCATTCACCGTGTCCGGGGTGTACTACCGAACAGGAACCGGATCAAGCGGGTGCGACAGTACGGTCTGTCTCACCCTGACCGTGATTCCCGATCCGGTGGCCGACCTGGCGCCAGAACTCTTCCTTTGTGCAGGAGATACCGCCTGGATCATGGTCGATCTCGACCCGGAGAACACCATCTTTGCCTGGACGGATGGTTGGCCGGACTTGGAACGGCCCGTTACACCGGTCAATACCTATGGCCTGATCCTGACGGACATCTGTGGCGATCCGACAATATCCACATTGTCCGTTCAGTCTTTTTCGCCGCCCTTTCCTGACCTCGGGACTGTGACGACATTCTGCCTGGATTCTTTTTATCTCCTTCAGCCTGTGTTGCCTCCGGGAGCCCTTGAATGGATGTGGTCTGACAGCTTTCCGGATCTTCAGCGTCCCGTGTCAGCAGAGGGCTGGTATACGCTGATGGTCACGGATTCATGTGGTCAAACGGGCAAGGACAGCATCTATTTCTCAGCGGTCTATTGTGGCCCTTGCGAATGGGACATTCCCAACCTCTTCACCCCGAACGGGGATGGCGTCAACGATGTATTCAGGGTATTCAAGACCTGCGACGCGGTGATCCACATGAAGATCTTCGATCGGTGGGGTCAGGTGGTCTTTGATGAAACGGGCCCCGATCCGATGTGGAACGGTGTGGCCCGGGGTGTTGACCAACCGATGGAAGTGTATGCCTATGTGATCACCTTGGGAGGAGAAGGGTATGCACGTGAGGTCAGACGGGGTGACGTGACGTTGGTTCGTTGAGGAGGTATGGAGGTTATGAGGTGATGAGGGGGGAGTTTATTCCTTTCCGCCACGGCGGACAGGTATTCGTTTATCGAAATCACTGCTGTCCAAAAAGTTTTCATATTACGTTAATAGCCATTGATAATCAATAGTTTAGATGTCAAATATCTTGAAATTCAGTTCCTATCCCCTTGAAAGGATCGTCGTCAAACCAGGGCCTACCGAACACATCAGAGACCCGTTTGGCTAGCATAAAATGAAGATTTAAACCAAAGGATATTTTTCAGGCGTAAAAACGGCCGCATTATTTGGTCGGACAATGGATCCGAATCTTGATCAAGATTCGTGATACGACAGAGTTGATGAGAAATCCTGCCACCGATCAAATACGAGCGGCCGGGTCTTGATGTCGGCATGCTACAGATCTATAAACGAGATGAATGGTATGCCAGACGAGAATAAGAAGGCCCATTTTGGCGACAACGGTTTTTGCCTACTTTTTGCCAAGACAAAAAGTAGGTGCCTCGCCGGCAAGAGGCGGGCCAGAGGCAAACTCGTACTATCAAATTTTCCAAATGATGCTATGAGTGGAATGCTACAGCCTGCCAAAGGCAACCTTCCGAGGTTTATTTTGGACAGATATGTATCGAAATATCATTCATTCCAAGCCTCGTAAGAAGGAAGTCACACCGCTGAAAAACGCCTCCTGGTCATCCCAGAAGGACAAGTGGCTGCCATTCGGGCAGTAGAGGTAGGACCCATGCTGCACCAGGTGGCTCATCTCTTCCATGTCCTCGGGGTTCATGGTGTCGTACCGGGCGGCGACCATCAGGGTAGGGATGTGGATCTCCTTCAGTCGGTTCCACACGCTCCAATGCTTGAGGATACCCCCAGGCACAAATTCGCTGGGGCCTTGCATGTATTCATAGACGGGATAATTCAAGTGCGCAAAGGAGGTGAGCACGGGCTCGGGCCATTCGGGCAGCCGGCAGATATGGCGACCATAATATTCCTTGAACACCAGATCGGTATACTCGGGATTCAGATAGTCTCCCCGCTCTTCATAATATTCGAAGGTGTCCAGCAAACCCGGTCGGAGTTCCTTTCGCAACTCGACATTATAGGCTTCGTATCTGTCAAAATCAGCGGTCATATTGCAGACCACCATTCCCTTCAGGTGGTCCTGGTATTTCAGGGCATATTCCATGGCCAGGATGCCGCCCCAGGAATTTCCCAGGAGGATAAAATTGCTGGTATCCAATCCCAGGGCCTGCCGGACCTGTTCCACTTCTTCCACAAATCGGTCGATGGTCCACAGGGACGTATCGGCAGGTTGATCGGAATAGAAGGAGCCCAGTTGGTCATACTGGATCACCGTGAAGCCGGAGTCGGGCAGGATGTCGGCGATGCTCTGCATGTACTCATGGGTCATGGCCGGGCCTCCGTGCAGGAGCAGGACCTTGAGTTTTCCGTCACCAATGGTGTTGGTCCAGACGCGGTAGCCTTCCTTCAGGTCGATCATCCGGGCTCCGGGCAGGTTGTGCTTGACCTGCCGCAGGGAGTCATCGGCGGATACAACCTCGGTGGACGGATCTTCGGAAGCTGTCTGCTGGCAGGCGGCCAGAACGCACAGGGAAAGCAGGGTCAACAGGATGGTACGCATAGGGTCATTCATTAAAATGGTAAATTACGGCAACCATCGGACAATCGGTCAACGGGTCTTCATCCGTGCCCTTCCTGGATCTGGTGGGTCAAACAATCCTGCTGCTCCGATTGTCCTTACGACATGAAGATCCTGCTCACCGGAGCCACCGGGTATATTGGCAAGCGTCTCTTACCTCATTTGCTCGAGGCCGGCCATCATGTGGTCTGCGCCGTGCGTGACCGCCGCCGGTTCGTGCCTCCACCCGGCCATGCGGACCGGCTGAAGGTGATCGAGGCGGATGTCCTGGATCCCGGATCCCTGGAATCGATCCCGGCAGACATCGAGGTCGCCTACTACCTTATCCATTCCATGACCACTTCGGGCAGCGGATTCAGCGAGTTGGAAGCCCGGTCGGCCCGGAATATGGTCGATCGGCTGACAGCGACCCGGGTCCGGCAGGTGATCTACCTGAGTGGCATCGTCAATGCCGAAGAGCTGTCCGCTCACCTGTCCTCCCGCCAGCAGGTCGAGTCCATCCTGGCAGACGGGCCATTCGCCCTGACCACCCTGCGGGCCGGCATCATCATCGGGTCGGGCAGTGCGTCCTTCGAGATCATGCGCGACCTGGTGGAGAAATTGCCGGTGATGATCACCCCGCGCTGGCTGGAGACCCGGTCACAGCCCATCGCGGTGCGGAATGTCCTCCAGTTCCTGATCGGCGTATTGGGCCGGGAGGATACCTTCGGCCAGGGATTTGATATCGGTGGTCCGGACATCATGACCTACAAGGAGATGTTGCTGGAATTCGGCCGGATCCGGGGATTGAAGCGGTTCATCTGGACCGTTCCGGTGATGACCCCGCGCCTGTCGTCCTACTGGTTGTATTTCGTGACGGCGACCTCCTATCCGCTGGCGGTGCACCTGGTGAACAGCATGAAAGTGGAAGTGATCGGAAAACCGAATGACCTGGCGGATCGCCTGGGGATCCAACTCCTCACCTTTGAGGAGGCGATCCGACTGGCCTTTGTGCGTATCGAGCAGAACGAGATCGTCTCCTCCTGGAAGGATGCCATGGCCAGCGGGCAGATGGCCGGCACGATCAGCGACTATATCCAGGTGCCCGTACACGGTTGTTTTCGCGATGAGCGGTCCATGCCGGTGGACGACCCGGATCGTGTCCTGGAACGGATCTGGGCCCTGGGGGGCAAGACCGGGTGGTATTATGGCAATGTGCTCTGGAAGTTGCGGGGGTATCTCGACAAGCTGAGTGGCGGCGTCGGGCTGCGGCGCGGACGCACCCATCCGACAGAGATCCATGCCGGTGATGCCCTGGATTTCTGGCGGGTGCTCCTGGCCGACAAGACCGGTCGGCGCTTGCTCCTCTTTGCGGAAATGAGATTGCCGGGAGAGGCCTGGTTGGAGTTTCGCCTGGACGAACACGATGTGCTACACCAGACGGCCACCTTCCGGCCCAGGGGCGTGTGGGGGCGTTTGTACTGGTACGCGGTCACCCCCTTGCACCATTTCGTCTTCCAGGGGATGCTGCAACGACTGGCCCGCCCCGGAAGTCGGTCGTGAACGAGGAGATTGAGCACGGCATCTGTCGATCATCCTCCCTGGAGACCGGTCGTTTCACCGGAGCATACCGCCCAGATCAAGGTCAGGGAAAATACTGGAAGAATACAGTTAGAGGTTTCGGCGGGATCAAGGAGTGGATGAGCCATTCAATCGGCGCAGAAGATAGAGCCTGAACCCTGAAGGGGTGCAAGAAGATAGCCCCGGGTGAAACCCGGGGTTTATATGGACACAATTTCCAACCCTGGAGGGGTTGAAGATCTGCCCGACTGGTAGGAGGGTTTCCTATTCTAATTGCGTCCCACAACCCATTTCCCATTGAAGCCATGGCTTAGGAACGGGGTTTTTCCTGATCCCGTCAGGGAAGGAGCAGATCTGGCGGAGTATCTTCACCAGCTCAAATCATGATCCAGGATGACGAACGAATATCCACGTACACCCAGAAATACCGTGAAGCGGGTACCCAAAAGGGGGCATTACGACCAGGAGACAGTGTATCGCATCTTGGACGACGGGTTCCTCGCGCATGTGGGCTTCGAGGTCGATGGTCAGCCCTTTGTCATCCCCACGGCTTACGGTCGGCAGGGGGATACAATCTACCTGCATGGGGCCACCACCAGCCGGTTGATCCAACAGGGGCAGTCCGGCATCCGGATGTGTCTGACGGTCACGCACCTGGACGGCATCGTGCTGGCGCGTTCCGCCTTTCATCATTCCATGAATTACCGGTCGGCCATCCTGTTCGGCACAGCCACCCTGGTCCCCGATGATGAGAAGGAGCAGGCCCTCCTGGTGATCTCCGAGCAGATCCTCAAGGGGCGGTGGGCCGAATCGCGATTGCCCAATGACAAGGAGTTGAAGGCCACCAGTGTGCTGGCCTTCCGGATCGAGGAGGCGTCCGCCAAGATCCGCACGGGCGGCCCAAAGGATGAACCGGAGGATCATGTATTGCCCATCTGGGCGGGAGTGCTCCCTCTATCGCCGGTGTACGGGGCACCCGTCCCGGATGAAGAACTGACGGAAGGTATTCCGTTGCCGCCGAGTGTTAAGAGGGTAAAGGGTGAAGGGTAAATGGACCCAAATTGACCTATCCCTAAATAGAGTTGACCGTTTTAGAGGTTGATTTAAGAATAAGGTTACTCTTATCATCACCTTTCTTTTTTGCTTCTTTTTTCTTTGTTAGAAACTCAAAAGATTGTGGATAACTCAATAGGGTCTGCTCAAATGCTCTAGGGCTTAACCCACCCAGAGCCTTATGGGGACGTTCATTGTTATACAGGTTTACTGCCCGTTTGGTTTGGATCTGTAGGCTCTTGAAGTCCTGTGGGTCGAAGTGTTTCAGATAGCTGTTCTTGATCGTCCCGTTGATACGCTCTGCGTGAGCGTTTTCATAGACTGAAGTGCACATACTGTTGCGCATGCCTGCCTTCCTGGTCAGGGCTGTAAATGCCTTGGCGTAGTATTGGCCTCCACCATCCGAATGGATGATCAAGTCTTGCGTCTGGGCTCGATTCAGGCCCTTGAGGGCCATTTGTAAAGCGGGGAGAGTAGTCTCATGGGTCGCCAGGGTTTTGCTCACGCTAAAGCCTCTGAGATATCTGCTGTACAGATCAAGAATGAAGGTGAGATAGTAAAACCTTTCACCGATCTGATAGTAGGTGATATCACTACCAAATGCCTGGTTGACTCCTGTCAACTCGATATCGGCCAACAGGTTCTTGAATCGGAGTACACCCTGACTATCGGTGGTTCTTCGATAGTTGCGTTTCTGCTCCAGAACAAACCCATGTGATTGATAGACAGCCTCAAACCGATCTCTGCCCATGGTCTGAGGTGACAATAGCCTGTACATCGATTCTGCACCCATGGCCGGATGGTCTTGTCTCACCTGATGCATGACTTTCACCATCTGGGCCTGTTCGTCCTGCCGGATTAAATACCTGTCCAGCCGCTGGTGGAAGTTTTGCTTGGTCATTCCTGTAGCCCCGTATACTGCATTCATTGTCCAGCCGTGTTGCGATCTATTCTCCCAATACCAGATGAGGGTGTTGAACCACGCTTTTTTTTAAACGGGATGCCGTATTCCTGTTCGGCCAGATCCATCATCTTCTCGTAGAACTCCAGCATGATCTGTTTTTGGCCCACCAGCTGTTCCAGCTCTTTGATCTTCTCCTGCAATGCCTTGATCTTACGTGTGTCACTCATTGGCTCAACCACTTGTTTAAGATCACGTTGATACAACTTGGAGTACTTGTACAGCCATTTATAGACGGATGTAGTAGAAACGTCATACTCCTTGCTTACTTCCCGAACGGTAGTCTGGTTGCGTTCAATCTCCCGGACCTTCTTCTTACGGAAGCTCTCACTAAAGTACCTGTTCTGACGACTCTTTCGATCTCTGTACGCTTCTAATGTAGCCATTTTTACCTGGTTTCTAACCCGGAAAAACGGTCAACTCTTTTCGGGGGTAGGACAAATGTATGAGAGTCAGGATTGAGTCAATTGATGGATTCAAGTCAAGCAGTCATTTTTCGCTGTTCGCTGTTCGCGATTCGCTACTCGCCCTGCCAGGCCTATCCAGTCATTCGGCAGAATGCCAGGCTTTCTTCGCAATAACGCCATAACCCTTTCGCAACCCCGGTGACGCAGATCGTGGTATTGCGCCCCTTCAGGGCTTTTGGAATATGCTGATTCGACAGGTTGGGCGATGCCCAACCCTAGGATATGGCGCCCCTTCAGGGCTGCCCACAGGTAGGAGTTTTTGTGACCCTCAATGGTGCATGGCCTGAGCCCTTTGTTGGGGTTTCCCACTCATGATGGTCAGCACGAATCTTCTCTGTTCGCTACTCGCCCTGCCACACCCCTCCTGTCAATTTGTAAAATGACAGGTTTTGTTCGCAATAACCCAATAACCCAATAACCCTTTTGCAACCTTGGTTCCGCAGATCGTAGTATTGCGCCCCTTCAGGGCTTTTGGAATATGCTGGTTCGACAGGTTGGGCGATGCCCAACCCTAGGATATGGCGCCCCTTCAGGGCTGCACCGGGTCGGAGTTTTCGTTATCCTCGATGGTACATGGTCATAGCCCATCGCCAGTTTTTCTGACTCCTGATAGTTTGTATGTTTATTTGCTATTCGCCCTGACACGCCTTTCCAGTCCTTCGGCAAAATGCCAGGTTTTGTTCGCAATAACGCAATAACCCAATAACCCCTTCGCACTTCTGGTCCCGCAGTTCGTTTTATTACGCCCCTTCAGGGCTTTTGGAATATGCTGGTTTGGCTGGTTGGGCGATGCCCAACCCTAGGATATGGCGCCCCTTCAGGGCTGCACCAGGTTGGACTTTTCGCTACCCTCAATCGTACATAACCAGAGCCATTCGTCTGGTTTTCCGACTCTTGATAGATAGTATGTTTATTCGCCATTCGCCCCGCCACGGCGGGCAGGCATTCGCTACTCGCCCTGCCAGGCCTATCCAGTCATTCGGCAGAATGCCAGGCTTTCTTCGCAATAACTCAATAACCCAATAACCCAATAACCCAATAACAACTACCTCATAACCTCCTCCACTCATAACCTCCCTCCTGGACTCCTCCACTCCTCCCCTCCTCAACTCCTCCTACAATACACCGGGAAAAACCGCCTTCCGCCCGGCAGGATAATCCGGAAAATGCTCCCGGTACCAGGCATGATGGGCCAGGGAGCGGGGGAGGACATTGGCAATGGTCCAGAAGGCGAAGGCCAGTCCGGGCAGGGACCAGGTGAGCAGGGCATAGCCGCTCCATTCCAGCATTTCGCCGAAGTGATTGGGGCAGCTCACCCAGCGAAAGAATCCGCCGTATGGAATGGTGTAACCGGTCTCCGATCCCTTGCGCAAGGCGATGAGCTGGTAGTCTGAACGCACATTGATGGCCGCTCCGACCAGGAAGAGCAGGAGGCCGAACAGGAACCGGCCATCCTGCCACCAGGAGGCATCATAGTCGGCAAAGGTGCCGAACCAGGTCCCGAAGAACGTGCCGTTCACCGCATTGAAGGTGATGGCCGACAGGACAATGATCAGCGGCATGCGTTTGCCCCGGGTGTGGAGAAAGGCGGGATAGACCAGGCTGCGATGCAGGTAATGGAGCATGAACAGGCCCACCATGAAGCAAATGACAGGACTGACGGGACGGTCGCTTTGCCAGATGGGCAGCAGGAAGCTGGGGATCAGGGAAAATTCCATGATCACCCATCCCCAGGCATTGGGCAGGGTAGGGCCCCAACCCGGACGGGTATGCCTACCGAAGGGCGCTTTTTTGTACAGGAGATAGACAAAGGTGACCAGGCCCAGGAGGATCCAGGCCCAGATCAGTTGGTGGTAGGTTTCCCAGGTCATTCGTGCAGGTCAGGAGGATGATTGTGAGAACCACTGCCAGGTATCCAGCAAGGTCTTTTCCAAGGGTCGGGGATAGAATCCCAGGTCGGCAGAGGCTCGTTGGTGACTGATCCGGGGATGACCATTGCGGAGATGGTCGAGCGCTTCCCGGGTGATGACCGGTTCGGTCTGCCGCCATCGCGACCACCAGGTGGCCAGGGGGGCGATGGCATTCAGTACAGCATCCGGCATGATCCGCACGGGGATGGGATGGTCGATGATCTCCCGGCTCATCAGGGCCAGTTCCTCTACCGTGGCGTACTGTCCGCTGAGCAGGTAGGCCTCTCCGGATGTGCCGGCGGTCATGGCTGCGGCCGCGGCACGGCCGACATCCCGGCTGTCCACCCAGTTGAACCCGCCGCGAGGCAGGAAGGGTAGCCGGCCTCGCCAGAGGTCGTGGAGCATCCCTCCCTGTCGGGAGGGCTTGACATCCCAGGGGCCGATCACGGCCGTGGGGCAAAGGGCAATGGTCTCCAGCTGGCCGCTCCTGCCCATCTCCAGCACCTCGCCCAGGGCCAGGCCCTTGCTGCGTTCATAGGCGTAGGCGTCAGGGCCGGCCAGGGGACAGGATTCATCAAAAACCTGGTCGGCCGAGGGGGCCTGGAAGGCATGTACCGAGCCGAAGTGGATGAGTCGGCGGACTCCGGCGCGCTTACAGGCGGCCATCACCTCCCGGGTGCCCAGGACATTGGTGCGAAAAACCTCTCCCCGATGATCGCCATCCAGGCTGATGCGGGCTGCCAGGTGGAAGACCACCTCGGCGTTGCGCATGAGTTGGTCGAGGTCCGTCGCCCGGAGGAGGTCGCCGCGAACGGTCTGCAGGTCCAGGCCCCGAAGGGCACGGGTATCCTCGCGGACCAGGACCCGGATCTGGTGGCCGTCGGCGGCCAGCACCCTGACCAGGGCCGCGCCGAGATGTCCGGTTGCCCCGGTGATGGCGATCTGCATGGTCAGAAGATCTTCGGGAGGAAACGGCCGACCCGTTTCTGGTAGCTGGCGTAGGCGGGATATTTCCTGGCGGAGATCCCTTCGCTGAAATCGGCACTACCCTGGAAGAGGAGCAGGAGGAGCAGGGCCCCGGCCAGGCTCCAGTTGAGCCAGCGGCCGGTAGCGGCGACGCTGAACAGGTAATAGCTGAGCCAGATGGCCTGTTCGGCCGTGTAGTTGGGATGGCGGAAGCAGGCCCACAGGCCGGATTGCAAGAAGCCGTCGGCGTATTCACCGGTACGGGCCTCCCCGGCATCGATCTGACGGTATTTTTCAGTCTGGAACCGGTAGTGCTGGTTGTCGGCCACGGTCTCCATCCAGATGAAGGCCAGCATCAGGGCAGCCGCCAGGTAGTCCAGCCAGCCCAGGGGCTGGTCGGCCCCCTGCCAGGCGACCAGGGCCGGCAGGGTGAACAGGAGGATGAGGTGTTGCTGGTAGAGGGAGATGAAGAACAGATTGAACAAGGTGAAGCGCCACTTTTTCGAGAACATGGGCATCTTGCGCAATTCGGCCCATCGGTAGTCCTCCTCACCCGCCCAGAACTTCCAGGAATACCCTCCCCGGCGATTGAAGTTCCAGGTCAGGCGCAAACCCCACAGGGTGACCAGGGAGGCCATCAGCACGAGCCGGGGTTCGAGGTCGGATCGCCAGGCAAAGAACCAGGCGTACCCGATGGGCAGGAGGCTCCAGAGCTTGTCGACCTGGCTGTAATTGCCGGTAGCTTCGCTGAGCAGGAAGCAGAACAGGGCCACACCCAGGGTGACCTTGAGGATATCCAGGAGGGCATCGAGGATGGGGCCTTCCAGGGGCTGGTCCATGGTGATGGCTACGATGGGCAGAACAATGAGGGTAATGATGAGGATCAGGATGGTCCGCAGCATGAGGGAACAGGTTTTGCGATGTTGAAGAACGGGAAAATTGATCAAATGACGGGTGCCTCTGGAATGAATCCACGAAATCCCTTGACCCGAACCGCGGAGGAGCGGTAACTTAGGGGGATGAAGATCTGGTCTGTCATCGTTGTATTTCTGGTCATGGTGTCCTGCGACAAGGTGCCAACCAAACCATTCCATGACCTGAGCGGATATGTAGGGTCCTGGTCGGGGAGTTATCGCGAGCTGGGCTGTGGCGATCCGCCTTTTGTGGAGTATGCCCATGATTCAGTGCTGGCGGAGGTCAGCATCGTCGCCGATGATGTACTTGGTGTCCGACTGTACATCGACCAGGGAGCGGACCTGTGGGACCTCGAGGCCTTCTATATCAATGACAGCACATTCTTTATCACCCCATTTTCAAAGGACCAGTTCACCTGGTCGGGCAACCTGCTGATCCGGGACGACCTGGACCTGGTACTGGCCAATCGGACCATCCCTTGTGTGATCCAGGGGGATACCGCGGCGACGGTGGTGTATGCTGGAAAGCAGTGACGGGGGAAATCGGAAGTCGGAAATCGGAAGGCGTGACCCAGAAGTCGGGTGTAGAGAGTGGAGGGTAGAGAGTAGGGAGGAAGGAGTGGAGAGTAGAGGCCTGTTGACTGGCAGGGATGGAGAGACGGGTCAGGAGTCCAAAACAGAGAGGAGAGGGGACGGTCAGCGCATTTTTCAATGCAGTGCTGATTGTCCGGTTCTCCAGTTCTCCGGTTCTCCCATTCGGAAATGATGCAAGCTGAGGCTGGAAACGGGAAAATCTGTTAACTTGGACTGGAATGTGCTAAGAAGAGAAGACACGGCCTTATCGGGAATGTTAGGTGAGATTATATAGATGAAAAAAGTATATTATGAAGGACACCTGACATTGTAAGGATATGTTTCGAGCCAGCCACTCATTTTAAAGATCAGATTAATGTTATAATTATCTTTTAAGCTTAAAAGAATTGGTAATGAAAAATTTTGCATTGTTTTTTTTGATCGCGATCCTGTTTCCAGTCATAGGTATTGCACAGAAAAAATACGAATTTCAGAATGACGAAAACTACAAAGCTTATCAAAAAGATGCCGACAAATTGTTGGAAAAAGAAATAAAGTTTGCTTTGCTCAAAAAAATAATGAAGGATGAATCTGTTGATGAAGAGGAGTTTAAAATTATACACAATGCATTTGGATTTGAATCAAGATCCGGATTTGAAGATTATTTGGCCAAACAGGTATCCAGGGTAAATGTCCTGGAAAAAAGATACCAAGTATCAAATATGTCAATGGATGATGTTGCAGCTAATGATGCAACCGAAAGCAGTTTGTCTGAATGTTTGGAGAATGCACGGCTTTTTGCAATAAAAGGCCATATAGCATGTGTCCCTCTAGATATTCAGGCAATCATGGGGGCTTTTGGTGCTGGAGCGGCGTGTCATGCTGCTGTTGAAGCTTTGCGAGTACTTATGATACACATATGCATTCAAGAACATGATATTAATGCCGCGGAAGAGGAAAGAAAAAATGCTATTGAAGCTATAAAAACCGAAGAAAGGAGGTGATGATCATTCAATTATATAATGGAATAGTTGCGAAGAAAAGGAGAAGCAATGTGAGGTTTAATTAGCATTGTTTTAAGTGTAATCTCTCTTCGCCGGGTTTGCATTTGAAAGTATGCTGCTGGTTAGTATTGATTAAAAGAGATGTCATATGAACAAGTTGATGTTTTTTATGGCCTGTTGCTTCCTTTTTGCCAGCGCAATGGAAGCACATCCGGGAATTGGTATTGTCATGGATGATGATGGAAATGTTTTCTACACAGATTTGACACATGTTTGGAAAATATCCCCTAGCGGAACACGGACAATAGCTGTTAAAAACGTTCATACACATGAACTTTACCTTGATTCGAATGGTGATTTGTATGGGGAACATGAATGGTATGAAGGAGAGGCTACTGACAAGTGGGGGAATTATGTGTGGTGTCTGAGCAAGGATGGTTTATTAGAAACGGTCATTCCTGAGGTGGAAGGTATTCTGGACAACACCACATTGGTGCGTGATCAAGAGGGAAATTCCTATTGGACGAACCACTCTGGAAATGAAGATGTACTGATGAAGCAAACGTTAGATGGACGAAATCGTGCCTTCACGTCCTATAAATTCGATGATATTCGTTGGATGCACTATTCTAAGTACGATGACAACCTGTATGTAGTAGATCATCTAGCGGTTAAGAAGATTGCACCTTCTGGATCTGTTGAGATTTTAGCAGCAGATTTGAAGGAAAACATACCTTCGTTCGGGGGAGTCGCTGATCGTCATTATGTGTTTGGATTATGGATAGATCGGGATAGCCATGTATATGTGGCTTTGTATGGAGCAGGAAAGGTGAAGAAGATCAGTCCTTCAGGAGAAGTGACGACCATTTATGTTTCTAAGACAGGGTGGGCCCCTTGTTCAGGAATGATGGATAAGAATGGATCGATGTGGATTATGGAGTTCTCTACCAGAAACACAACACGTGTAAGAAAGATTATCCCAAATGGTGAGGATATTCTTTATGAAAGTTGAATGATACCCATACTTGCTACCGTAAGCAACAGGTAAGAGATGACCTGCCATGATCCTGATGGATGTATGTCTATGAGAGGGTTGATTTTCGATCTGAAGTAGATATAGATGTGTTATCAGACTGGACTTTTCTGTGGCTGAGCCAACTCTTTTCTGGCGGACATCAACGGACAAAGTAAGGGGTCTGGAGGAACCTGAGTTTCAGGAAACCGAAGTATATTCAGTAGTTCTAATCGATTGTACATGAAGAAACAAGTATTCATCAATCTGGCAGTCCAGGATCCGGAGCAATCCATGGCATTTTATTCTGCATTGGGATTTGTCAATAATCCCCAATTTTCTGACGATCAGGGGAAGTGCATGGTGTGGAGCGAGCACATCTATGTCATGCTTCTCAGTTATGAGAAGTTTGCCTCATTCGCGACCAAACCGATTGCCGACACGAAGCATCAGGTAGCCGGATTGTTTTCTCTTTCAGTGTCCAGTGATGAAGAAGTGGACAGGATCGTTGGCGAAGGACTGCGTGCAGGAGGCATTGAACCGCACGAGAAGCGCGACTATGGCTTCATGCAGCAACGAACCATCGAGGATTTTGATGGGCACACCTGGGAAATATTCTATATGGATATAACCAAACTCTCTGGGGAGGAAACGACGGGTTAGAAAGTGTCTGGAGACGTGATTTTTTTTGGGTCACTACCCAGGACAACAAGGTCCGGTCATTTGGAATTGATCATTGGTGCTTGCCTGGCCGCCGGCAGGCGGGTTTGTGATTCGGGATTTCTCCCATTTATTCATTCACCCAATACCCAATACCCAATACCCAATACCATTTCATTCCAAAAACTTCTCCTTCCATTCCGGCCGGGGCAGGAAGCAGGCCTCCGTCTGGCCGAACCAGCGATACCGGTGCCGGGCGATAAACCGATAGAGGGGATCCCGCAGGGAGCAGGGAATGACCAGGAGGATCCGTGTCAGGTTCCAGAACCCGCCCAGTGCCGCCAGCAGGGTGATCGCCGCGGTTGATTCCGTGAGCATTATCTGGTCTTTCATGACGATGACCGTATCCGGGGCAACATCCTCAGGAGGGGAAATGCCGTTCCGCTGGGCCAGGGGGGATTGCAGGGCCGCAAAGCGAAACCGGTCATGCCGGTCCCGCTGGACCAGGAACTTGACCCAGAACTGGCAAAGGGCGCAGTGGCCATCGTAGAAGACGAGGAGCTTGTCGGCAGAGTCCATATCGTACAAACAATATGGCGCGCCTGAGGTTCGCAGGGAGATGATTACCTTCGGGAAATGGCGACGATTCAGCAGGAGGACCAGTGTGCATCCTGCCAGGCAATCCTGGCTGGCTCGTATTGTCATCAATGCGGAGAACGCCGACATTCGGCCGATGAGCTGACAGTAAAGGCCTTGTTTCAGCAATTCGTGGCCAGCGTGTTCAATGTCGACAATAAGTTCTTGCGAACCATCCGCAGTCTGTTTTCCCGCCCTGGCCAGTTGACGGTGGAGTACGTTGAAGGTCGGCGGATGCGATACATGCGGCCCTTCCAGATGTTTGTCCTGGTCAACGTGATCTTCTTCCTGGTCCTGACCGACGCCGACCTCTTCCGGGCCCCGGCAAAGTGGTATTTCCCCAACCCCGTCGTCCAGTCCCGGGTGGATGATCTGATCGCCAAGAGCGGCTGGACCATGGAGGAGCTGACTATCCGATATGACCAGGCCTCTTCCGACTGGGCCAAGGGGTTGATCGTCCTGATGATCCCCGTGGTTGGACTTGTCCTCGGCCTGTTCCTGTGGGGGCGGCCAGCCGGGCTGCACATTGTCTATGCCACCCACTTCCTGACCTTTTTTCTGGCCTACCTGCCACTCATGGCCCTGATCCTGATCCCGTTTTTACCGGTACACCGGTTTGTGCTGCAGGGCCTGATCCTCCTGGGCATGGGGTATTATCATGCCAATGCACTGCCTCGGGTCTACGGGGTGCGGGGATGGTGGCGGGTGGTCCTGACCGTCCTTCTGACCGTCTCGGTCATTGTCCTGATGATCGGATACCGCACTGCGATCAGTGCGTTCAGCCTCTGGCAGCTGGCCTGATTCCGATGAGTTGATTATTTTTAGGATCTACTCAAATCAACAGTTATGGATCCAGCCGTACAAACCATGATCGACAACCTGAAGAAGAACACTGGTATTTCCCTGGAGGAATGGGTCGCCCAGGTGCAGAAACAGGGTTTTGCCAGGTTCAGTGAGGGGGTGGCCTGGCTGAAGCAGGAGCATGGGATGGGGCACGGGTTTGCCAACCTTATCATGCATACCGCCAAACAGGCTGATGCGCCGGCGGTGAGCGAGGACGAGCAGATCGCCGCCCAGTATGTGGGCAAGGAGCATTTTCGTCCGATCTATGATCAGCTGCACAAGTTCCTGGTGGGCCTGGGAAATGACGTGGAGGTGGCGCCCAAGAAGGCCAATGTCAGCTATCGGCGCAAGAAGCAGTTTGCCTTGCTGACGCCGGCGACCAAGACCCGGTTCGAGATCGGACTGAATGTCAAGGGGCAGCCCGATCAGGGGGTGTTGCGCGCCATTACGAAGGCCAATGCCATGTGCTCGCACCAGATCGACCTGGCCGGCGTGGAGGACATTACGCCTGAAGTGTTGGACTGGTTGAAGAAGTCGTATGAGCTGGCAGGATGATCCAAAGTCGGAAGTCGGAAGTCGGAAGTCGGAAGTCGGAACGCGGAAGTCGGAAGCGAAAAGCGGAAGGCGGAAATGGGAAGTCGGAAGGCGAAAAGCGGAAATTGGAAGACTCCCATATCATTGAAAAAGAACCCTGGAAGGGTTCAAGAGATTAGCCCCGGGTGAAACCCGGGGTATCATGTCCGGAAGGGTGCAACCCTGAAGGGGTTGAAGAACACCCATTCGGTCCACCATTTTTCATTTCCAGTGCGATAGAAATCGCAAGTTGGAAGCGATGACCTTGATGAAAAAAGGTTGACACATTAAGACTTGGTGAGTGGCGGCCCTACGACCTGCATGTCGTGATCGGCAAACACTTTCGCGACCTCTTCTTTCGAAGGGGGGCTGGTCCATTGATCCGTGACCTTGAAAAAATCTTCCATGTGGCCTGCTGGCAAATAGGAAACGATCATTTTTCCTTTTTCAGATAATTGGATGAAGGCATGCGGCACATTCCTGGGAAGAAAAATCGTATCTCCTGTTTGCAGGTTCATTTTCTCTTCACCGACCTGGAAAAGGTAGTCTCCTTCGACCACATAGAACCACTCATCCTGATGGGGATGGATATGAAGTGGTGGACCCCCGTTGGGTGTGAGGCCCGTCTGTTCGAAGACGGCCAGATCGCCACCGGTGTCCTTGCCCGATATTTTCATGTCAAGGACATTTAACGTCACGCCTTTCATCTTGTAATGTTGGCCAAACCGGGCTTCCCCTGGCTTGACTCGAAATCCCTTCACTGTACGCATAGCCAGATTGGTTTTGAATCGCGCACAAGCAGCGAGCGGAAGAGCCAGAAGTGCGGTGAGAATGAATGTATTTCGTTTCATGATCCTTGATTGAATGTCGATCCAATAGCCGGCTTTTTCTGTCAGCGATGCATCAACTGCGCAGATACGGTTGAGTCTGGATGTGTGCCACCATACAGATCAACCCTGTATGCTGTCTGTCAGACCATGACCGTCAGATAAAAACGAGACGTGTTTCGAAAAGATATTTCTGAAACCGGAAAGAAAGGTCAACGGAAGAAATGAATATAAAAGAAGCTCACTTGGCTTCGCTGTGATCACTTGGCTGGTTGTTCGGCAGTCACCGTGATGGAAATTTCTTCAAGATAGTTCCAAAAAGCAGTAACCAGAGAAGGTTTGGTCAACTATACTCCAAATTTGTGAATAGGAACAGAATTCTGCACCTCTTTTCATCATGATGGGCCACCAGTTGGGATTCGCAGGTCGGTGATGACCAGTTTTTTCATCTGTAGCATGGCTTGCATACTCGCCTGGCCATGGACAGGATCGGTGATCCACTTGCCGAGTTTGGCGGGAACAATTTGCCAGGAAATGCCAAAGGCGTCCTTGCACCAGCCACACTTGCCTTCCTCTCCCTCACGGGTGATGGCATTCTAGTACGTGTCGATCTCTTCCTGGGTATCGCATTCCACCACGAAGGAGACCCCTTCATTGAAGGTATAGTCATGTTCACCCGGGGCAACCTGATCAGGGGGTCCTGAGAGCCATTACCAAGAAGAACGCCATGTGCTCGCACCAGATCGACCTGGCCGGCGTGGCGGACATTACGCCCGAGGTGATGGACTGGTTGAGGAAGTCGTATGAGCTGGCAGGATGATTATAAGTGAGGGCAAGCCATTGGCTGTGAGGTTGATTGCAATCTACCTGAACGATGTGTGAATCAGGTTTCAATAGTAAGTTGAATTTATTCTACTATGTATATGAACTTTTCACAATCATGCTGTCCAATGTGAATTTCGGTATGTAAGGGGTAGTACTTCTCAGTGAAGCCTTTTAGTTTTCTCAAAGCTTGTATGATTTTTTTATATGCACATAGTTCAACTAAGTAGGAGAGTTCATAGATGAATAATTCATCGCAAACGAGTGTCTCTTCAAATATGTTCATCAAATCATTCCAATTCTTGTCATGAATAATGCCAAGGTAAGGGGATAGGTCCAAGTCATTGTTGAATGCTTGATATACATCTGTGTTTGATTTGTTGGATATGCCAACAAATATTTTCTTAGGATCTTGGTCATATTCAATAATTATTGCGCAATTAATAAGATTATTTTCTTGAATGTATTTAGATGTTTTATCTAAAATATTGACCCTGACACTTTTGGTAAATGAATCTTCAACTTTTGAAGCCGCAATATCATTGAGCTTATTGATTACAGAATTTAATTTGACTAGCGTTTTCGCAGAAAGTGTTTTATTGAGGGCCCTTTTTATCTCATTTTTGACATCTGTGCTCTGCTTTATTCCTCTCCATTCAAGTTCAAGCATATTATATTCATCTACCAGATAAGCTCCTGGGAGTTGGTGGACACTTTTGCTAAAGTATTTGCTTAGTCTTTTAATTTCACTTTCTATGGTCATGGATAAATTATTGTTTATTATAATCTTGCTGTCAAACTCCATACATATATGCATGCATTACACCTTGATCATCCCCCTGAACCCCCTGGCCGCATAGTACGACTCGGCGCCATTGTGATAGGTGAAGACGGTGTCGAATCGATAGTCGCAAAACAGTGCGCCACCAAGGTTGCGGATATTTTCCGGAGTTTGGATCCAGGAAGAGGTTTTGGCGTCGAAGGTGTCCAGGGTCTGGAGATGGTAATATTGCTCCTCGGTCAGGAGGTCAATGCCCATTTCCGCGGCCATGCCAATGGCGCTGTGTTTGGGCTTGTGCTCCTTCCTGGATGCCAGAGCCTCTGGGTCGTAGCAGACGCTGCGGCGTCCCTTGGGGCTTTCGGGTGAGCAGTCGACGAACAGGAATTCACCGGTGGACTGGTCCCGGCCGATCACGTCCGGTTCGCCGCCGGTATCTTCCATTGCCTGGAGGATGGCCAGTTTTTGTGGTTGTTTATTCAGTCGGGCCTCCACATCTGACCAGTCGATATTCAGGTGGCGTTGGGGGTGTTTTTCAAAACGACTCTTCAAGGTATTGAGGAGGACTATGCTGTTATTTTTCATAAGGCTGGGTGTAAGTATCATGATGGAAAAAATAAATATTGAAGTCGAATGTGATTGGACTTTGCCCGGATATTCAACTTTGTAAAAAGTTTCTATTTTATAAAAAACTTATTTGCGGTATATCCTAATGTGTAAAACGTGTTATTCGATGGGGCAAAGTTGATTCCTGTAAAATTGCAGTTGGATGAAATTTTTGATGTTCGCCAATTTTCTCCACCGTCTGAAGTTTGATAGACATCAAAGTATTGAATTTCTTCAAAGGGTTCTATCCCATTTTGTATGAGTTCAAACTTTGGATTTATGATAAAGCCTTGGAGGAGTGAACTGAAATGAATTGTAGAATAACTGTTGTAAGGAGTATTTGTGAGGTGCCAGGATGTTCCTCCATCACTAGTTTTATATGTTCTTTCTGGATAAAAGAGTAACCCACATGTGGCAAATCCATATTCGTCATTTATAAAATAGATCTGGTTGCAATTCTCTTCCGGGAGAGGCATGTAATCCCAACTAATGCCATAATCGTGACTTGTCAGTAGAACAGGTTGCCCGGCTTCTTCGCCAATCAATATAACTTTAGTGTCTGTAATTGTGAAATACCGGGACTTTATTTTAGTGATAGGGAGATTGACTTTCTGCCATGTATGCCCAGCGTTAGAAGTCATCTGTACTTGTAATTGAGAAGTGGTTTGGGAAGTGTTCACGGTGAAAAGGCCTAATCCATTTTTACTATCTGTGAAGTACAGATCATTAATTTCCCGGATACCCGCCAAATATTGCTTGGTCCATGATATCCCTTTATTCGTAGTCGATAAGAGCACAGCGTCCGTAATGCTTTTAATGCCATAATCTTCTCCTTGTCCCCCGGCGAACCCGATAGAATCATTTATGAAATATACGGATTTCAGGATTGCTTTTGTTGGTGCAAGTTTGTTGATGCCTTCTTCAGGAAGGTAGTAATGTTGAATGACTTCCCAACTGGTACCACCATTGATAGTTCTCATGATTGAGCCTGCATTGCCCACAGAGTAACCGATCTGGTCGCTTGGGAAAAAGATATCATTTTGCTTTTGGATCCCAGGATTGTATTCGGATATTTGGATATCCCAATTTTCAAGAAAGTCAGTACAATTGGTGTTCGATTGCAAGTTTTCCTTGTGGCAGGAAGAGATAAAAATGACGGCTACCAATATCAGGGAATATGGATTCTGCATTTTGGGAGAGTTGAGAAGCAAAGTAGTTCACGACCAAGTTAATGAAGGTCGGTCATATAATCAAGCATTCTACTTGTGATGACCAAGGGGGATCGCGGTCACGACATAGCCCATGCGGATCAGTTGGGACACCAGTCCACATTCATACATCAGGTGGCTCAATCCCACGGCAATGAAGCAATTGTGCTGTTCGAGCAGATCGCTGAGGATCGCCATCCATCGATCATTTCGATCGGTGAGCATGAGCGCGTTCCGACAAGGTTCCTGCCATTGATAGTCGACCGCCATGCGGGCATACCAGTCGGTTTCTTCACAGTCCACTGGGGTACCGGTTCTGATCTTCCGGATGATGTGCGAGAGTCGCCGTTTGTGGACCCGTCTTGGCATGCCTTCCACGTCCTGGTTGATCAGGCGGATCTGGTCCCGTGTCGTTTCCAGGCCAAAGAGTTTCAACCCCTGTTCACGGGCCCTGGTGCCAATATATTCATCCAGGGAGAGGGAGGGGTCTTCGGGGGATCTGTTCAAACATACTTGCTGCTTGTAGTACCGGTTCAGGAAGACATGCATCTCCGTCGGGGTCATTTTCTGAAAATCGGTGGGGCTGGTGGCAAAAAGACGGGTGAGAAATGCCAGGTCGTCTTTGCTGGTGTATTTCTTCCACCGGGTGATCTTCTTCCGTTCATTGATGATATCCTCGGCCATTTCACCCGGCAGATTGAGATTTTCCTGGATGTATAGATCGCAGGCGAGGAGGGCCTTGTTGGCGATGGACAATGTATCAAAGAACGCTTTGCCAAACGCATGGTGGGTGCCGAACAGATAGGAGACGTTCTGGTGTTCGGGTGAGGTTACCTTGAACAGGATGGTTCCGGGTGATGGCCGGGCAGGGTGATGCCCGGGCTGTGCTGGTGCGGAACAAGGGATGCTGATCAAGAGACAGGACAGGATCCAGGTGGCTTTGCGGGTCAGATGGGCGAGATGATCCATGAAACGTGGTTTGTGGCTGTCGCGATCAGGGCAGGGTTTGGCGATGACTGTCCGGGTATTGCTTCACTTCCGGCCAGGATCCCGGCCAGATCACCCTGTGCCTGGCATGGTGATGTGGTTCCGCGAACAACATAAGGAAAAAGGTTTACGGAGAGAAACGCATTGGATGGTGAGTTCAACCTGTCCTCACGGGAAGACGGACCGGGTCTACAGCTCGTCGGGTCTTAATCGAAAACCGATTGCCCACCATCATCCTGGAAGGGAAGGATCAGGCCAATCGGTCCCGTTCATTCTGCTCAACTTTTTAGCGTTCTAGGGTTAATGGTCAGCCGGAAAAGGGCCACGACCATGCGGGCAGCCGGGTAAAAAAAAACGGCCTCGGACAATACCCGGGCCGCCTTGATTGACTGGTGTCGGAAGAGGGATCAGCCTTATCCCTTCGGTTCGGTCTTGTTGAACATGTACCGGGCGATCTTCCACTGGCCGTCCAGCTTTTCGAACACGAACAACTCCCGGTTGGCTTCCGGAACGGTGTCCCCGGTGGCGTGGATCAGCGTCGTTCCCCTGGAGCTGGTAACCGCAAAAGCCATGTTGCCTTCCACTTCGATCTCTTCGATGAAGAATTCAATGTTCAGCTGGATCTGTGAAAACACGTATGTGTATGAGTTCAGGATGCCTTCCGCGCCGATCCCCGAAGGGGCTTCCGTGGGCATGAAGACCCCGTCACTGGTATACAGGGATTGCGCCAGTTTGGCATCAGATGTATTCAATGCCTTCTGGTATTCGCCCAGCAGGGCTTCGATGTGTTGTTTGTCTTCCTTTTGCATGGTTTCCTGGTTTTGAATGTCATGTTCATTCGATTCGTTCATTCCGTTTTGCTGGCATGCCGTCAGGAACGCACATGCGAGAAAGAGTGTAAGCAAGGGTTTCATCTAGTTCACATGTTGTTTGATCCACTGATCAAGGGTGAGGAAATTATCGGTTGCGATCTTGTTCGCCATCATGATCCGGTCGGCTGCATCCGGGCCCATGTAAGTGTATTGTTCAAAATAGGCCATCATCTGGGCTATTTCTCCGGCTCCTTCAAAGAAGGTTGAAAAGACTTCGCCTGGCACCTGATTGAAGGTGTATGCCTTGCCGTTTGCCTGGAATGCAGCGAGGACATCATTGAAACTGTTCAGCTCGGTAGCCAGGGCCAGATAGCTGCCATGGCCGACCTGATCAGGATGCAAAAAAGCACCGGCAACCACCTTGCCCAGATCGTTGATATCTGCCATGTGGATCACTTTTTTCGTCGGATCGATCGGTAGTGTCCATCCTAAGCTGCCATCCTGTTGGGGCTGTGCACCCAGCTGTCCATTGAGGTTTTGAAAATAGAATGGTGGTTGAACGAACGTGTAATACGGAAATCCGGAATTCCTGATCAACTCGTCCACCCTGGCTTTGCCCGTAAAATGAGGAACATGCAATTGTCCGCCACTGATTGTCTCTACATCCGGGAGTGTTGACCAGACAAAATGGGAAACACCGGCCTCTTTTGCCGCTTGTACCGCTGAATGACCCTGAGCCAGTTCATCAGCGCCCTCCCAGAAGTTGGTCACCACAAACACACCGTATGCATCCCTGAAAGCTTCCTTCAATGATGGGTTATCCGTCAGGTCACCCTTGACCACTTCATGAGCTTCCCCCGTGTATCGGTCCGGGTTTCTGGTGACAGCTCGTACAGTAAAACTGCCCTCCTTCACCAAAGTGCTCACAACGCCTTTTCCCTGTGCTCCTGTCGCACCTATGACTGCTATTGTTTTCTTTTCCATGTTGATATCGTTTATTCTATGATTTAGAACAAAGGTGGTGAGTGTGTGACCCATCCACCTATAAGGTAGATTAAGAAAGAATGTTGTTTCGCTGTAGTGAAAGCGTCATGTGCCTGTATCAGTAAACATTCGCTATCCTTAGAATTTCCCTCCAAGGGTCTGAATATTGCAATTGATCTTGTGAAGGGAGTCGTCGCCAAACCAGGGCCCCATTCACATCATGACCCGCATCCTGTTGGGATGAATCATCTAATAGCTACAGCATGCAATTGACCAAAAGATGCCGCATTGTTTTGCCGATGAGTTGTTGAGGGTTGCCAAGAAGGATGAATAATAAACTGAAGATGGAAAGCTAGGACTCCAACGGCAAAACCGGAGCGGCCGGGTCAGGATGTAAACAGCAACTAATCCTGAGACCTGATTAAACCGCCAATAAACCTGATAACAGGGCCCATTTTGGCGATAAGCGCTTTTGGGCACTTTTGGCGCTTCAAAAGTGCCGAGCCACGACGGCGATTGAGTCGGGCCAGACAAGAGATCCAATCGCACAGGGGTTTTCCTTGTCCGATTAGGGTGGAAACCTGCCCACTTGTCAAAGACCTCCTTTCTTGTTTGATTTTTGACAGATCTGAATCATCATGTCGATGACGATCGGGCAAGCTTCTTCCGGATCGTACTCAGAAATTCCGGGGTAACCCCGAGAAACGAGGCGATCTGCACATTGGAGATCCGGTTGAAGAACTCGGGGTAGCGCTCCAGAAAATCGAGATACCGTTCCTCGGCCGTGGAGCTGATGTTCTGCAGGATCCTGCGCTGGGTGGCCACCAGGGCATTTTCCGTGAACACCCGGAAGATCCGGTTGAATTTGGGGTGGTTCTCGAACAGATCGAGTTGATCCTGTTTCCGGATCTGCAGGATGGTAGCGTCTTCCATGGCCACGATATAGAGCCGGCTCGGTTGTTCGGTGTGGAAGCTGCCGATGTCGCCGATCCACCAGTTCTCGATGGCAAATTGCAGGTTGTGCTCCTTGCCTTTTTCATCGATCAGGTACATGCGGAAGCAGCCTTCCACGACAAACGTATTGTGGGTGCAGATGTCCCCTTCCTGCAGGATGAACTGCCGTCGTTTGATGGTTCGTTCATGGAACGCACGGACCACAGCGGACGATTCTGCCTCGTCCAATGGAAGAACCCTGTTGAAATAATCGAGCAGTTGTTCTGTAGCCATGCGTGAGTGGTTACTATCGGAGACAAACAAGTGGACTATCGCTGTTGATTCTCGGACATTCTTGGTTCCAGGATGTTTTTTATCCCCCATTTGCTTAATTCCCTGAAAACAGGCCTGAGACTTTCTCCTTTTTCCGTCAGGGTATAGATCACCTTGGGTGGCACTTCCGCAAAGACTTCCCGGTGGACCAGTTCGTCGGATTCCAACTCCCGCAATTGGGTCGTCATCATTCGTTTGCTGCAACCAGGCATCATCTTTTGCAGCTGTCCGAACCGATTCACATCAACGGAAATAAAATACAGGATCAGGGGTTTCCACTTTCCACCGATGATTTTCAGTGTGGCGCTCACCGGGCACCCCCCATACTTCTTGATGTTTTCGACCATGTCGTCGAATCGTTTCGAATGTATTTCCACTTTGATCGATCTTTAAATTATTGATTATCAATAATGGTTACAAATTGGTAACTATATAATATTAATGTGACTACTTGTAAAGATAGATACATTGGCTGATTTTCGCCGTGAAATCAAACCATCAACGGAATGAATCAATTCATGTTTGTCGTAGCGGTCGTGGGCATGTTGGCCGTTTCCTGTTCCCCCATGAAAAAGTCCCTGGTCGGACAACTTGAATCGCCGGTTACGGAATTGGCCATTCGTGTGGTCAAGGACGGGAATGAAGAGGCATTCAAGGATTCCCGAAGGAAATTCATATCCGTCCTGAAGGGGCAGAAGGGGGTTTTGTCCGACCGTGAATTCCAATCCGTTTATGCTCTGCCAGAGCCGGATCGCCAGCAAGTATTTATTGGTATGACGGATTATGCGTCCTACAGGACAGTGGGAAAGGTCCAGAGGAAATGGGGCGTTGCCAGGGCATTTCTTTCGTTCAACAAGACAATGGACCTGAAGGCCTATGTCTTCGTACAACAAACAGAAGGCCCGACATTCAACCTGGCCACATTGGCCTCCGGTCCGGGCGAGATCCTTGAGATCGGTGTTCGCAGGGTAAAGCCCGGCATGCAAAAGGAATTTCATGAGTATCGGAAGAAGTTTGTCGAATTGTTGAGTTCGTATGAAGGTGTCAAGGAAAGCTACGAGTTTCAGGTGGTCGGCGGAAAGGACATCGATGGACTGACCGTGGGGATGACCGTCTATAAGAGCCAGGACGCGTTCATGAAATTGGCCGGGCCGATCATGCAGGAGGACATCACACAACGGTATTTCAACACATTTGACATCGTGGCCTCACAGTTTGCCTTTTCAACATCAAGTCAATAATCGATATGAGAAGTTTTTTCCCCTTTACCAGCCTGTTATCTGTCGGGCTTGCGGTATTGATGTCCTGTGCTCAAGGCCCGAATCAAACAGATGGAACCGATCAGTCACAACCAAAATCAGAACCTGGAATGGAACCAAGATCAGTCATGGAAATTGCCATACGAAAAGTGAAAGAAGGGCAAGAGGATGCCTTTGCCACGGCAAGGACTACGTTTATCCACACGTTGAAAATGCAGGAGGGTGTTCAGAAGGATTGGGAATTCAAATCGTTTTTCACCATGCCTGAGCCGGACGACACAGATGTGTTCGTCGGCATGACCAGATATGAGTCGCTGGAGGCCATGCAGGCCATTGCCGGAAAGTTGATGCAGTCGCCCGAGGCAGGTCAGTTTTTCAGCACATTCGACATGAAATCCTTTGTTGCCGTCCAGCCAGTGGATGGTGGTGATTTCCGGTTGGAAGACCACATTCAAAACGGGAATGTGCTGGAAGTCGCGGTCAGGACGGTCAAGACCGGCAGCGAGGATGAATTCGAACCGAAACGACGGGCATTCTTCGACCTGATCGCCCGACAACCGGGGTATCTGTTCGATCGCGAGTTTGTGGATGTGCAGACGGGCGACAAGGTCGTCCTGATCGGATGGTCATCCATGGAAGATTTTCAGAAGGGGGCAGGATTCCTGCAAGGGCAACCTCAGATGGGCGATTTCTTTGGCATTCTGGATGTCAAGGCGTATCAGGCTCTTATGTTGTTCTCGAAATAGTCAGACAACATTGATATATCGATGAAAGAGCCCTCCTGTCAGGGGAGGGCTCTTTTGTTGGACAGGGAGGATCCCTCCTATGCCGGATGCAACCCGGGAAGGGTATCTCCTCACTCCCGCCTCACCATCACCCGGGTCTCCCCGTCCTCCATTTCCTCCAGGTCTCCATTCGCCAGAATGGTATAGACCGGTCCACCTTCTGGAAAAAGACGATAGACCAGGATCGCCGGGTCATCCTGAATGAGGGGTTGAGGATAATGGGAACCATCGGCATACAACCGGTGGAGCCAGGCCTGGCCACTAGTATCGCGGAAGATGCGAATAGGATCCTCTTGAAAAGAGAGGGCAAGTGGTTTTCCATCAAGGGAGAGGGTGTCCTTCGTGGCCGCCGCCCGCCAGGTTCCCACAACATCGAAGGGTTGGCGGAGGAAAGTTTCTTCTTCTTCCAGCAGGGAGAGCAGTTTGACGATATCGATGGTTCGGGCCAGGTTCAACTCAAGATCGTGGAAGATCTCTCCCAACGGCCGTGTACGGTAGCCCTCATCCGGGAACCGACGAAGGTAGAGCGACCGGAGGTAGTAGTCGCGCAGACTGAATTCGGAGATCTCCCGCTGCCGGTATTGCTCCAGGACGATGGGAAAGGCCCACGCAGTCGCCCGGGGATATTTGCTGTGGATCCACACCAGCCATGCGGCATTGGCCGGTCGGCCGATCAGGTTCTTGTCCGGCAACCCGAATCGGTTGACGTACATGGCGACTTTGACCAGGTTGATATTGTCGAGGCTATCCACCGTGAGATGGCCCCGGTAGGCCTGGTCGACCCTGTACAATTCTGCCCACCAGGCGCGATGGCTTTCGATGGACACCAGTCCGTCCAGTTGGCGTGCGATGGCGAAGGTGTCCGGTTGGGCGGAAGGGACAGCTGCCTGAATGAGGAAGATGAGGACGGTGAGGACACCATTCATGTTGTCAAATGTAACAGCCCCAAAGCAATCAGACAGAATTGCGAATAGGAATTGGTATTTCTTTCGATGAGCGTGACCGAAACCGGAACCAAGAAGTTCATACAGGATGAACAGTTAGCCATGATCCCAGAAGCCCCGGAGGACAACGTATTCGTGACCCTGGTGAAGGTTGTTCTGTATATAGCAACCTTCACCTGTTGGTGGCACAATCTGATAGGAAAAAGTGAGGATGGGCTGAATCACCGGACATTGACCCATGACCTGGCTGAGAAAGAACTTGAAGGGGAATCGAAGTGGACAAATGAAGTGTAACGGTTTTATCCTCAAACCCAGCGGGCTGGAGAATAGGATTCGTTGATCGATCTGCGGACCGGAAATCGACGAACCGGAAGTTTTGCCATGGATCCGAGACCGCTGCATTGTTCAGTTCGCAAATCGAGATGACGGACATGCCCCTCATCTATCCGATAACCCAATATACGGTCCATCCCGGAATGGCCGCCTTCAGGACATCCGGCAAGTGGTGGAACACTAGTTTCTTGTTCAGGACCAGATGTCGTACAATCCCCAATAGGCAAAAGCGGTCATGAGGAACATGTAGATCAGGCCATGTGAGCCGTAGAGGACCCTTGTCCAGGACCTGGAGTTGTTCGAACGAATATCTTTCAGGATGACCGGTATCAAGACGATCATGATGACCAGGAGCAGAAAGGGGGTATAGGAGGCGGCACTGATGAGGGGTGAACCGGAATGGGTGTATGGCGCATCAAAATAGTAAATAGACAGGTTGGTGGCCAGGACAACGAGATAACCCGTCAGGATGACATTCATGGTCAGGAGCAGCAGGACGGTTCGAAGGGAGAATTCCACCTTGATACCTCTGATATAAGAAATGACCAGGAGGAGGGAGAGCAGCATGAGCATGCCGCCCAGGGCCACCAGGCCCACCCGGAGGATGGGTGTATTGAGGGGCGTTTTGTAGCTGGACAACCGGGCAAATTCCGGGTTGGGGGCGAACAGGTCGGGTATGGCCATCGAATGGTCCCCCTTGGCCAGCTCCTTTGCCAGATGGAACTGCACGGTGGTATCATAGTCGTGGTAGAAATAGAGATTCACCGATCCATCCCGGGTGTTCCAGATGGAGGTGAGGAGGGTGCCATCCCCATTTCGTTTCCGGCAGACATGCATGGTGTCGGACAGGGCTGTGCAGTAGTCCAGGGAGGCCTCGGGGGCATGGCGTTGGAGGTAGTCGTCTCCATTTCGGTAGCGTTCCAGTTGGCGGGCACGTCCCGGGTCGGTGATCGACGGGCAGAAGTTGGACAGGACATAGGTGGGGTCCCGGCCTTCGATCAGGGCGTAAGGTTCGACGATCAGGTAGTGTCCGGATGGATCGATATAGATGAAGACATCTTCGAGAAAGATGCTGTGGTCATATGCCTCGATGTATGCCCTGACCTCGGTGACAGTAGCACATTGGTGCAGGATATCGGACAGGTAGTCCACTTCATCGGTGATGGGCAGTCGATGAGAGAAGGGGTTCTGCTGCCGGGGATGCCATGCGGCCAGGCGGGAGAACGTGAGGCCCCGCTCATTCATTCCCGACTGGGGCGCAGTGCGATCAGGGGCCACCTGCCGGGAACCCGTAAAACAAGCCCCATAGGCACCTGACTGTCCGGCGGTTTCAAACCAGATGCGCGAGGTGGTGCGCCAGGCATCTTCATTGCATCCCACCATGGTGGTGCCATCCACGGTCAATTTGTACATGCTGCACGCCCGGGTGGGGTCCACAGGGACAAGCAGGAGCAGAGCGGTCAGGATGACTGAGAAGAGGCGAAGCATGATCATGGGTACGGAACGTTTCCTTTCTTGCCGGAATTGTCTGAAGGTGTCACCCCGGCGTGATGGGTTTTCCTCGTCATGTTGATCGGCCTGGACTGGACGTGCACACCTGTCGACAATCCGGGCGAAGATCTGGTGACCAGTTCTGCAGAATTCCCGCTCAATGTTCTTGTGAAAGGAACGAAGATGGTGGTTGAGGCTCCCAGGTCACGCTTCCTCCAGCACAAAATCCGGCCATCGACGCATATACTCGACAAACTTCGCACTCAGACCTTCTCCGAACAGGTATTGTTCAGAGACGGGTGTTGCCACAGGTTCGAAATTCGGGTCCTCCATCACCCTGAGGGGGAAATCGTGATGCAAAATGCCCGATCGGCCAATGGAGACCACGTCCACTCCGGCATCGAGGATATGTTGGACATCCTGTCCGGAGCGGATCTTGCCTGCCACGGTGAGGACCACCTTCTTCCGATCCAATGCCGTAAAATGCTCCAGAAGGGAGCGATCCTGGTATCTGGGGCCGTCGGGTTGCTTGAAGCAATCCCACAGGGAGATGTCAAGCAGGTCGATGGAGTGGTCATCGATCAACTGCTGGCTGACTGTTCGGATCTCCCGGATGTCCATGCCGAACTTTTCGGGTGACAGCCGGACACCCAGCAGGAACTTGGGTCCACAGGTCGCCCGGATGCCGTCCACGATCTCGAACAGGAGCCGGGACCGGTTCGCCAGTGAGCCCCCGTATTCATCCATGCGGTGGTTGATCTCCGGACTGAGGAATTGGGTGAGGATATATCCATGCGCCCCGTGTACTTCGACGCCGTGATAGCCGCAAGCCCTGGCGCGATTGGCCGCGGCGATGAAATCGTCGCGCAGCTGCCAGACCTCTTCCAGGGTCAGGCCACGGGCATCGGGTTGTTCGTGGTCAGAAGGACAGACCGGTTGTTGGTGGATGATGTCTGCCGGACTGCGCATGCCCGCATGATGCAGCTGGATCACGGCCCGGCTGCCCAATTCCCTGATCCGGGTGGTGATGCGGTGATGCCCTTCGTTCAGCGCATCGCTGAAGATGCCCAGTTGGCCGGGGAATCCCTTGCCTACCTCCTGGACATGCGAAGCACATGTTATCACCAGGCCAAATCCGCCTTCTGCCCGCATGGTCAGCCAGTGCAGTTCCTCGTCCGAGAGCATGCCATTCTCATGGCTTTGCCGGTTGGTCATGGGGGCCAGCATGAACCGGTTGTGCATGGTCAGGCCGCAGGGGAACTGGATGGGTGAGTCGGGGTGTGGGTGCATGGGGGGAGGTTTTTAGACGTCAGACAACAGTTTCGCAATGGCTAGTACAACTTTCAATAAATTCCTAAGGAGCCGAAAATGTTATCAGATGTATTATTGTCTGGCGGAGCCTCAATGTCCGTAGTGGCTTTTGGTTTTGTAGGCGTATCTTTTTTTATCCGTTCGCATACTTGGTAATAAATTCATATACTTTTACTGTGATGATTTCTGGGTCGGAGGACTCAAATATTTCTTTGGGATTATCCCAGTCCTTGTCGTAGATGATGTAAATTTTAATTCTGTCTTCATAGAATCCGACGTCTAATATAGGCCCATCCACGTATACGTGCCTAAGTTGCAAAATGTCTTCGGTAGGAAAGGCATCCTTCAACCAATTTACATTTTTTAAAAAATCATTTTGGTCATAATTAACATGCCATTTATTTATATCGTTTGGAATTTTGTCGTTGAGAACCATCATTTATTTATTCAAATGCTTGTTAATGGTTTGTGTATGGCAAGTATGGCAATAGGAAGCATAGGTTAAAAGAATTTCCCAATGAATGATCGCCTGTGATTCGGCTAGGATATGGAATAATTAGTGCCTGGTCCGGAACCGAATCTGGAGATAAGATTTTTGTCGGTCAATTCGGTCAGGATTCGTTTGACAGTGGGGCTTGGAATATCCAGCTTTTGGGCGATCTCTCCTGATCGACAGCCTGGATGGTCTGAAATATAGACCAGAATTGATTTTTCCTTCGGTGACAGGTGTTGATTGACCCCTTCGCCTTCCAGTTTGGCTTGCAGTTTACTTTGAATATTGGACAATGCATCCAGATAAAATGTCGTCCAGTCATCGATCACCTCATTCGGTCGTTGTGCCTGGCAACTCCTCAGTATCCTGTAGTACTCTGATTTTCTGTGTTCTATCTCATGTTCGAAACTCACATATTGGATCCATTTGTATCCATGTTTGAGTAGCAATAAGGAAGATAACAATCGACTTAAACGCCCATTGCCGTCCTGGAATGGGTGGATGCTCACAAATTCATAACAAAAAATGCAGCATTTGACCAGGGCATGCGTTTTATCATCCGCATGATACCATTGGATCAATGACCGCATGGCATCCTCAGTTTCCATTCCTGGGGGAGTGGTTTGGAAGACGATTTGCTTGCTCCCGTCTGGCATGGTGGCCTCCACATTGTTGCTGAGTTGCTTGTAGTTGCCCTTGTGCCAGGCATCCTTTTCACTATGCCGGAGAAGTTGATTGTGGAGGTGTTTGATCGAGTTTTCAGTGATCGGAATCGTTTCGAAGGATTCCAAAATGGTATCCAGGACTTCATAGTAGCCAGCCACCTCCTGAGAATCTCTGTCCACCAGCTTTTCGATCTTCAAGTTTCTCAGTAGGACGTCTACTTCCTGATCACTCATTTTCGAACCCTCTATCCGGGTTGATGCCCCTACGCTGAGTACGGTGGCAACGGACTTTAACTGTTTCAGGCTTCTCCCTTCTCTTTTCTCGATCATCGTCCATTCAGCATCAAATCGGTCGATCTTGCTCAGTAGAGCGATCAGCCTCCAGTTCATGCTCAGCCGTAACGTATGTACTGTTTCCATCTCCTCAAAGGTAACATATTCTAACGCAAATTGATACGATATGATTCGAAATGGTACGAATGTGATACGATTAAGTTGATACGATATGATTCGAATGGATACGCTAGTGATACGATGCCAAACAGTCGAAGAAGCGTGTATCCTGGGCTTTCCGGTCGGATACGACCTGAAGTTACCGGGGATCCTACCCGAATAACTCCCTTGCCAGCTCATCCACGCGAGAGACGGGCCCCAGTTCGATTTGTAGGTTCCTGATGGACAGCTTCTTCATGTTGTCCTTGGGTAGGGAAAAATGTTTGAATCCCGGGCGATCAGCCTACTGTAGTCGTCCCTGAAAAACCCCTGCATCACTTGCTTCATTCATAATCCAAGGAGTGAAGCAGTTGACTTTTACTTCTCATTTGATTCCAATTGGCCAGAAGGAAGCCGAATGCAGCCATCTCAAAGGACAGAGAAGCCCACATATCCCGCAAAAATGCCCAAAAAGATGACCTGATTTGATTCAGGCGCATCTTGAGGTTGAATGCCGCTCCGGCAAGTAAACAATTTACTGCATCTCCTCTTTCTCCGGCCAGGAAGTTTCGTCTCATTCGATGATCTTCCTTCAGGTGGCCAATAATTGGTTCTATCCCTGCTCGATTTCTAAAGCGTTTTCTTTGTTTTTGCTTGTCGTAACTCGATTGACTTTTATTTCCTGATGTCGGGATCAATATTTTGGTTTGGCCAATTTCTTTTCGTCCGCGATATCCTCGGTCTGCGACTACTGTTTTTGGTCGATCACCTCCTGCATCTCGACGGATGCGTTCAATTTGGTCCAGACTTGTCTCCAGTGTATCTCCATCATAAGGGTTGCCCGTGAAGCTTTTCATCCCGACAATAACTCCACTTTTTGCATTTCTGGCCACCGAAACCTTGCATCCAAATTCATATTTCTTATGCGGCTTCCCTTTCGCTATACACCACACAGCAGGTTCATGCAGGCTGTATCTTTTGTTTTTGGATGACTTTTTTTGCGCCAACACTGATTCAAACAGATTCAAACTCTGACCGTAGTATGCCAGGGCCTCTGAATCCAGCTTTCTTAGTAATTCTCGTACCAACCTTCCGGCTATTGTCTTGAGTTTCCGACTTGCTTTCCTCGCCGCCTTCTGTCGACGGGGATGAGTGCCATTGTGCAGTTTCATCCGTAGCCCCTTTACCACAAAACGGTACGACTGTCGCAAATCAACTCGCTCCGCTTTAGCGTAAGACCAACAGTATTTGATGATCTTAAACGCCAACTTACTGTCTGTTGGAAACGTTATATTCTTTTCCTGAACCGTTGTGTCAACTTGAACTTCTTCCTCTAACTCACTACCAAAATGCAACCTCACTGTCAGGCTTAATACCTTTTCCATTCCAGTCTCACCAACCCGCTTTCGGAAATACACAAAATCTGTTGGATCAAATGGTGGCCTATGTTGAAAATATTGTTCCCCGGTAAAATATTGCCAATAGGGATTTTCTACCCACCTCGCCAATACGGATTCGTCACTTTGATTATGAAGCTGCTTCAGCAACAGCATACCAACCATCGTACGAATGGGAATGCTCGGTCTGCCTTCTTCAGAATATGAATCCTTCAATTCATTTTCAATCCAATTCCAATCTACCTCTTTGGCTAAGATGATTAGCTCATGGCTCATGTTCACCATCTGGTCTAAGCGCATCCGGAAGAGGTCATGTTGATCCTGTGGTAGAAATTTTCCCAACATTTTTTGCAAGGTTTTTTACTCAATTCTTGCTTTCCTTGCGAAAAATAAGGCCTACAATCCAAATGTTCTGACCTGCTTTGACCTTATTGTCAAGTTATTAGCATGTTGTGAATAACTTTTTCAGCGGCGACTACTGTACGTGCAGGTCGATGCGACTGGCGTCCCGTACCTCGCCGCTCAGGCAGACTTTACCTGCGACACATTCCGTCGGTTGGATGGGGATGTCAACCAGGATGGACAGCAAGGCTACCAGCTCAGCCAGGTTGAAACGATCTATGGGAGAATATTACACAAAAACGTTTCAGTGTGTGGAGGAGGAGGGGACCTTTTTTAGGTTTCTATATTTACTGGAGCAAACCACTTACTGAGCAACCTGCTCCATTGTCAGTTATTTCATTTCTTCACAAATCCCATCATTGGTCCATCCAATTCCGGATGATGAGACACTGTCAAATTATCGTTTTTAAGAATGTAATCATATTCAACTCCTTTTATGGTCATTGTTTCGTCTGAAACATCAATATGATATGAACCAGTTGGTAGTATGAAGGGATATTTCAGTTCAACATTATTGACAATGGTCAGCAAATTTGCTGGGATGTCAAATGTCCAAGTAATATCATTCTCATTCAGTTCTGGCAAACTGGGCAAGAAAGCTCCATAGCCGACCATTTGCCATTTCCCATGTAATTTATTGGGAATTTCATCGAGGTCGTTACTTTTATTGCAGGAGAGTAAAATTCCTGTAGCAGTGATGAGAAAAAGCAATTTATTCATAGCGATATATTTCAGTGTACACTCGGAAGGAAAAACATCTTGTTGAGATTCTTTAAAAAAAATATATCCGCCACACCAATGGTGGATACTTACATTTCCTCAGCCTATTGTATTCGTATTTCCATCTGATTGGTGATGTATCTGATATTTCATGTTGAATGGAGGGTTTGGATACATCGCACCCAAATATAGCACTGTATCGACTATATTTCCAAGAAACGGGTCCTTCTCTACCCGTACAACTCCCCTGCCAGCTCATCCACCCGGGACGCAGGCACCAACTCGATCTGCAGGCTCTATGTGGACAACCTCATCCTTGTTGTACATGGAAAGGAAGAAGCGCTGGAATCCCAGGTGTTCGGCCTCCTGCACACTCAGGTCGATACGACAGACAGCCCTTCACTCACCGCACAACCCAATTTCGGCAAAGAACGCGTCGCTGTGATATTGGATGGCGCTGCCCAGGGGGTGGGCAGCGGGCAGCTTGCGTTCACTCATCTTTGGAGCTCAACCATCGTTTCACCAGCCAAACGCCCAGGAACATCCCGGCGATGATGAGGATCAGTGCATAGTCGCTGATCCAGGTCAAAGCCGTGTATTCATTGATGATCACCAGGATGATGGTGACCAGGATGATGCCCAGGGCCGGCAAGGCGTTCTTCTTCATGGTTGTTCGTTGGTCAGCGTGGATGGTGGTTTGGTGGGAGCAGACGTTTTCAGACTGATGATCCAATTTCAGTTGCTCTTGGGTTGACCAGTGAATATACGTGTACCAACTGTTGGTCTTCCATGTGCTCTTGTGCGAATGTAAAGTCAAGCTTGTCAAGCACCCGGATCGATCCCGTATTTTCAGGAAGCACCATGGCGATCAGTCTGTTCAGGCCCAGCTGGCCAAATCCGAGATCCACGCATGCTCGTCCGGATTCCGTAGCGATTCCTTTGCCCCAATATGCGCTCATGAATCGATATCCAAGGTCCACTTCATCCAAGTCTTCCAGGTATTTCAGTCCCGTGAATCCGATAAACCGGTTGGTTCCTTTCCATTCCACGGCAAGTCGGCCAAACCCGTACCGGTTATAATCGCCAAGGACATCCTCGACAATTCTTCTTTCCATTTCATCTCTGGAAACCACGCCGCCGTCACCGGTAAACCTGCTGACGTCCGCATCCAGGTTCATTTGGTAGGCAGGCTCGATGTCCGCCATCGTAAATGGCCGAATGAGTAGCCGTTCGGTTTCAATGAATAGATCCGGAAGGGACATGGATGAGGATTTGTGAATGGCACCTGTCGGCTTGGATGGGGTGAGCAATCGGATGGGCATGCCCCATATCTTGGCCCTGCGCCTTTAATGATCAAACTCCGGTAAATATAGCTGGTGATCAGGAAACAAAGGTTCGGAATGGAGAATGCATCATCGATCCATCAGGGTCGATGTCCTTGTGCGGCAACGGGTACCTCTGTGAGCCGATTGATGTTCTTCTGCACGTTGTTGGTTACCGGATCTAATCATTCTTCAAGAGTTGGTCAAGGATGATCCTGATTTCAGTGGATGAGGGTTTGGGTGCGACAGGATCTATGATCTTGCCATTCGTATCGATCAGTACATAGGATGGTGTGCCATAAACCTGATAATCATCAAAAACCTGGGAGTCGAGGAATTTATCTGACCAGAGACATGTTCCGACATTTCTTTTCTCTTTCACATAATTCATCCAGGTATTCTTGTCTCGATCGGGCGAAATGCTGATGAATGCAATATTCTCTGTTCTGTAGTCAGAATACAGGTTTAAGAAGGAAGGCAATTCCCGTGCACTCCGCGGACAGGTCGTCAGCCAGAAATCCAGATAGACATATTTGCCAGTGAAGTCCTCCAGGGACACAGTATGGCCATCTATGTCCTCCAGGGTGAACGAGGGAGCAACTTGACCCGGGGCGATCCGCTTTTTCTCTTCGTAGGCCAGCTTCAGTTGCTCTGCATAGTTGGCATCTGTGTTCTTTTTCTTGAAATAGTTGTAATGGCTGTCAAATCCAGTGATTCCCTGCTCTTTCAATTGGCCGAGCATGGCATTGTACAGGCAATATGCTCGAATGACATCATTTTCCAAATGTTCTATAGCCTGCAAGGTTTCAATGAATCTGGCATCAGTGGCGTTCTGTTGAATGGAATCCAACTGGTTGTATCCGGTGGTTGATGCCCTGTCAATGTAGAAGTACAGGAAAATACGATAGTCGGGTACATCTAAAAGGCTGGCATCTTCGATATCGAGGTCATTGAGAAAGTCATAGTAGCCGGGATACTGCTCATCCTGGCGTTCACCCAGTAGGATTTTGAGGTATGCTACCTGGTAATCAATGGAAGCATGAACATATTTCTCAAAGACAGAAGAGGTCTTGTGAGGTTCAAAAAGGGTAGCAAGATATGCCTTGCAATCTGTTGTAAAGGAGTCCAGATATTGTGTTGCCAATTCCAGTGGCTGCGAGTAGATATAGGAATAGTCAATGCTGTTTGACTTGACTGAAATGGAATCCAATAAGGAATTCTCTCTTTCCAGGTCACCCCCAAACCGGAACGTGTTCTCTATGTCCTCTGCATCAAACGAAACATACAGCGATTTGCCTTCCTCAAGGAATATGTCCTTCCTGATGTCCCCATAGATGAGCTTTTTAATGGCCGGATCGGTTAGCGTCAGATGGATGGAGAACAAGTCTTCTTCTACTGGAATGGGTTCGTACCACGAGCCTTTGCCCATCGTGTCATAGATTTTCAATACCGTGCCATCATGATGTTCTATGGCCCCGGACAGGGTCGTCTTGTTCAGCTGAGTATTGTTGTTCTGACCAAACACATAGATGGGCAAACTGATCAGTACGATGACGTAGAGATGTTTCATTGGGTTTTTTGATTGGATAAGGAGGGATGGATGAGTAAATCTCCTGGCAATCGTGTGTGGAGACGCAGTGGCGACGTTTAGGAGCCATTGTTGATCTCCACGGTATTATAGAGCGTTTTTATTCATTGTCAGTTTCAAAGTTGTTAATTGCTTGTCTATACTCCTTGACCCAAAGTCTGTACGAAAAGTAAAAAATTGAAATTATCATGAGTCCATAAATAACATACAATGGTCTGCCAACTAAATCTCTAAAAGAATTATAAAATGAGATATTATAGAATTGACATAAATTATGAATTGTTGCTAAGAAACTTACAAGAATAAAAACACGAACTAAGACATATCCTGAATGAGCAAGAAGCGTCTTTTTGTTTTTCGGTGTTTTATAGAATATTTCAAGAAATCGGCCCTTTTCATTAAAGTATAGTTCTGAAACAAAGTCAGACAGATTATTTGAAGAGGACTTGATTTTTGTCGTACTATACATAAATGAATAGTAGTAGAATGCATAAATAACTGCTCCAATCACAATTACGTTGGCTATAATTAATCCATTCCAGCCAGCCCCAAAAAATCTGTATAAGGGGTTTTGTTCGCCTGTTGGGTTGTCAAAAAACCAAAGGCTCGTTGAATAGAAGTCACAACCTCTTGTAAAGAGAAGAAGAAATGTCAGTAAAAAAAATTTTAGCTTCATAATATTCGTAGTTTGAATGTTGATTTCGTTTTAAACTGCCCTATAACTCCAAGGAAAGTTGTCGCCCCTTGCGACAACTTTTCGAGTTGAACGAGACCCTTTGGTGTATAGGGAAACGCTCTCCAATCGGAACTCTGATGATCGACAAAGGCTTATACCAAAGATAAGGTATTTGCTCGATTGATGCATGTCCTGAGCTTTGCCGTATGGTTTGGCCTGAAGGGTTGATCTATTTCCTTGTCAATGTGGCTGTTTTACGTGCCATCAGGCAAAAGAAGGATAGGCGGTAGTCGAACGATCCGCTCTTTGATGAACCGGTCTGCGCCAGGATGTCGGTGGTGCTCGTTCTGTTCCAGGGGCCAGGTATTGACCCAGATAGATCCGGTCCGGTGGATATTCTGTCTTGATGAACGACTGACCCTGGCAGTAGTCGCATTGATACAGTTCTCGTTTCAGCAGTGCCGTGATGATCTGCAGTGCAGTGCGTACTGTGGCCGGATGTGCCTTGATCGCTTCTTCTGCCTGATTCCGTATCAGCGTGCAGGTGTGGTGCAGACCGTAATGCCGGCTCTTCTGAAAATGACGGGGCAAGACGTGCTGAATGATCTGATGGATGGCCGTGAGCGGATCCAGGTGCTTGATGGCCTTGGGTGCCGCACATTCATTTTGTTGATTGCGGTAATCGTTGTACAGGATGGCCACTTCGTCCGTTTGAGCCAGATATTTCAGGCGGTTATTGCTGATGGCGATGCGGTTGATATAGCGGGCCAGATACGATTTGAGCACGTCCGTTTGAGTTGTGGCCCGGGTGGAATGGACCACCCATCTGATCTTGCCGACTTCATGAAGCAGATCTTCATTCCCTTGCTGGCTGGTGATCTTCTTTTGGGCGATGTCCTTTCGGATCAACTGAAGACTGATGGCTTTGAACGTGCCGCACATCTTGCGAAACGAAGCGATCCAGTAACGATGTGTCGGATAGACCCATTTGCCAGACGGTTCAAGCCCGCCAAACGTGACCAGTGCGTGAACGTGGACATGATACTTCATATCCGATCCAAAAGTGTGGAGTACAGCCGTCATGCCCGGGAGGACCGTTTTATCTTTCATTTGTGCCTGGACCGTCTTCCAGGCTGCTCGCATCAGGATACTATAGACTGCTGATTTATTGCTTCGTGCCAGGCCATTGAGTTGATGAGGCATCGTAAACACCAGGTGGACATACGGGATGCGCAAGAGTTTTCCCTGCAAAGCATCCGCCCACTGCTCACGTTTGATCGACTGACAAACCGGACATTGACTGTTGCCACAGCTCTTGTAGATGGTTACCTGCTCCCCGCAGCCCTTGCAGGTGTAAACGATTCGCCCTAGTCCCGGAGTCCGACACAAACGCACTGACCGAATGAAGGCAATGGCACGTTGATGGGGCTTGTAGGCTTGGATATAGCGTTCACCGTGTGCTCTGAACAACGCACCTATGCTGTTGGTATCTGATACCGGATAGCCATCCCATTGATCGGATGCTGAACGTAGCGGTGTCTTTCTACACATAGACCGATATACCGGATGGTGGTCTTCAATTGCTTATGACCCATCTGCTCTTGTAGAAAAACCAAATCTGTGCCACCTTCAAGGTGATGTGTGGCGTAGCAATTTCGCAAGGTGTGGATTCCACCCGGTCTCTTGACACCGGCATTCTTTTTGGCTTCCTGCAACGCCCACTGGACTGCTCGCTGTGACAATGGCTTCCCCTTGTTCTTGCCATTAAACAGGTACTCCTCCGGTCGCTCGCGCAAATAATATGTCCGCAGTAGTTCCAGCAAGACATCCGGAATCAGGACATAGCGGTCCTTGCCTCCCTTTCCTTTGGCGATGCGGATCTGCTTGCGATTTCCGTCCACATCGTCAATGCGCATGTGGATGGCCTCACTCAACCGGACACCAGTGACATAAATAAAGGTCAGCAATACCTGATGTTTAAATGTCGAAGCGCCTTCAATAATCTTGACAATATCCTCCCTGGAAAATACCCGTGGTAATTGTCTCTCTTTTCTGGGACGAGGTAATTTCTGTATATCCCACCGAAGCATCAATACATTTTTGAACCACTTCTGAATGGCCGAATAATCACTATTGACCGTTTGCCAGGCTTTGTTACTTTCGAACCGGAATACCAGGTACTTGCGCACCACATCATCACTCATTGGAATATCCGGACAATTGTCGTCCCACCAGTCCAGAAATTGGTACACGGCCTGCATATATGCTGTCACCGTCCTTCTGGAAAAGTTTTTCAAAACCATGAACTCTTCGAAATCATCCAGGTGATGATCGTAGATGTATTTGAGCTGCCTGCGCATAAGATGGATCGGGTTGGTGCAGGCCAAATCTATATGTACAACAGGCAATTTGTCAATAGCTCAATCTGCGCATAATCGGATTTATTGAGGGGGCTTGTTCAACGTTTTGCAGATTGGTGATGGGCGGGCTTTTCAGCATAAATGTTAATTCGGAGAATTGAACTTTCGGCTGCCACAAAACTGTCAAGCGCAGACGAAACCCCGCCTATTGCTAATGTGCTGTTATGGGCTGGGCTTCCTTTCATCGTCCGTAAAATTGTGTCTTTAGGTTAAAACTATATTCAGTCAAAACGCTTTCTAATTTTTGTCTGTTGTTACTGCTGTCAGGTGCTTTGCTTTCAAGTTGTCCCGTAAACTCTTTGATTGCAGCCAATATTTTTTGTTTTTCGCTTTCTAAAACTTCTTCTTTTTCGGTCTGTTGTTTTTTTCTTTCTAAACTTTCCTTTGCGATTTTCAAAACATCGTTGCCGTTGTCGAACTGTTTAAAAAGGTCGTCAATTAAAAGCTCGGGGATAATTTGTCGCGTTGCAAGGTCAGCTGATAAAAGTCCACGAATACAGTAAAAAGCTGTCTTGTAAGTGAACTTTATACCAGTCTCCATTAAGTTTATATTTCCTTTTGCAAGTGAAATGTAATGATGAAACAAAGCCTTAAAGTCAAAGTTTGTAATAATGTCCTGCTGAAAAGTTGTCCAATCTGGAAGCTCGTTGAAGTAAACAATGTTTGTTCTTATCCACTCAAAAACTGTCGGATTGCTTTTAACTAAAAGCCCAAACATTTTGTCGATGTCGTACGAAACAAAATCAAAGTCACCGTCCATAACTTCTATGATGTCACGATGTTTTTTAAAGTCGAAATATTGTTGTTTTGATTGAAGATGAAATCCACGAACATCAAAGTCGCTGTCAGGACTTGCTATTCCCCAAAGTCTGCTTCCACTCTCAATGTAGAAAAGAGGTCTTTCGTTAATATCTGTAAATAAATTCTCTATTTTTTCTCTCATTCTGTCTGTTTGAGTGTCGTTGTAGCCTTGCCCAAAACGTTTGTGTTTGCGATGTGGCCGGCTTCCGAAGCCGCGCGTTGTCCCACGAACACAATCTTTGTAAAATAAAAATGCTAAAATTTAACAGGTCGCCCGGCCATAGCGCAAACATTTTTTTTGCCGGCTGTGCGTTTTCGTTAGACCGTTAATTGTTAATAAGTCTGTGTCGACTGTTAAACTCCAATTTGTCCCACGAGTCGTTGTCAGTTAATTGGTCCAAAGTCAGACGTAAACGCACTCCATTTGTACTATGTCCAGTTAAATTGTCGGTCGTTACTTCTTGTATTATGTCGTCCATGTTATTCCCTTTGCTGAAACCGTCAAAATGTCAACACGTTGCAATTCTGTCCGCGGTGTGTCTGTCGTCTTGTATTCAATTATTTGGTAATTTCTTTCACATTCTTTCCAGTTAGTGCAAGGGCATTTATTTGGCTCTTTGTCCCACGGTATTTGAGAAATTACTTTTAGTCTCTCAACAGCCTCGTCAAAAGTCTCAAATTCTCCTTGTTGAGGTTCTGCATGTTTCTCGTCCTCGATTACAAACATTGAAGTCTAATTTTTATTGTCGAAGGAGTTATTGTCCACGGAGCCGAACGCATTGCCGGCAACATGGATGTTTACGACATCTCCATGTCGTTTATATCGAATACATCAGCACAGTTTATTCGTTTATCCTCAGCATAGCCAGTGTTTGCGTCATGATCAGGTCATGGCCGAAGGTCGGTTGCCCTCCAGTTAAAGATATTACAATCTCGGGGAATTGTCCCAAGGATCCTGTTGCTTCTACCCGAACAACTCCCCCGCCAGTTCATCCACCCGGGAGACGGGCACCAGTTCGATCTGCAGGTTCCTGGTAGAGAGGCCCTTCATGTTGTACTTGGAAAGGAAGAAGCGCTTGAATCCCAGGCGATCGGCCTCCTGCACGCGCAGGTCGATGCGACTGACCGCCCTCACCTCGCCACTGAGGCCGACTTCGCCAGCAAAGCATTCCGTCGGCTGGATGGGGATGTCGTCCAGGCTGGACAACAGGGCTGCCAGCACAGCCAGGTCGATGGCCGGATCGTCCACCCGGATACCGCCGGCCATGTTCAGGAAGACGTCGTTGGCCCCGAAGTGGAAGCCGACCCGTTTTTCCAGCACGGCCAGCAACATGGCCAGACGCCGCAGGTCGAAGCCGGTGGCGGACCGTTGGGGCGTACCGTAGACCGCGGTGCTCACCAGGGCCTGGGTCTCGATGAGCATGGGACGGCTGCCCTCCAGGGTGGCGGCGATGGCGCTGCCACTGAGGATCTCCTCCCGCTGGCTGAGCAGGATCTGGCTGGGGTTTTCTACAGGATGGAGGCCATCGGCGCGCATCTCGTAGATGCCCATTTCATCAGTACTTCCGAAGCGGTTCTTCAGGGTGCGCAGGATGCGGTAGGTGTACTGGCGGTCGCCCTCGAACTGGAGGACGGTGTCCACCATGTGCTCCAGCAGTTTCGGCCCGGCGATCTGTCCCTCCTTGGTGATATGTCCGATGAGGAGCACGGGGATGCCGGTTTCCTTAGCCAGGGCCATGAGGTCGGAGGTCGCCTCCCGGATCTGGGAGATGGTACCGGCCACGGCATCCAGATGGGGCGAGGTGAGAGTCTGGATGGAATCGATCACCACCAGTTCCGGTTGCATCTCGCGGGCCTGTTTGATCACCTCGCTGGTATCGGTCTCCGTGAAGATGTAGCAGTCGGCATTGCGGAAGGCCAGCCGGCCGGCCCGCATGCGGATCTGTTCGGCAGATTCCTCCCCGGACACGTAGAGGACCTTTCCCTGGATGCGGCCGGCGATCTGCAGGAGGAGGGTGGACTTGCCGATACCCGGGTTGCCACCCAACAGGGTCACCGAGCCGGGCACGATGCCCCCACCCAGGGTGCGGTTGAACTCCGGATCGGGGAGGATATGGCGTTTGGTACCCGTGGCGGGGATATCCCCGATCTTGCGCGGGGCCTCCTTGATCTTGGGTTGTCCGCTGCGACTGATCCGCGGGGCTTCCGGCTTGCTCACCACTTCCTCCACAAAGGTGTTCCACTGTTCACAGGACGGACAGCGCCCTTCCCAGCGGGAGGCGGTGGCGCCACAGTTGGAGCAGACGAAGATGGTGCGGGCTTTGGCCAAGAGGGAGAATTTTTTCCAAAAGTGGGTAAATCTATGGAGTTTTCATGGCGAAGGAAGGGATTCGTTGATGGGTTTATTCGTTTATTCGGAAGGGTGGAGCTGCTCAGGGTGGTCAGGTTCTTGGTATATCGATTGTTCGATAAGGCACTCATTCAGGGTGACAGATCTGTGTGTTACACCTGAATTGGACATCTTGATGATGAGGCTCCCACAGCGAACGTCGTGTATCGTTGAAGGGGTTATATAGGGTAGATACTGAGTATACGAAGCATACTTATGCTATGGGGGATGTAGGAAAACCCAGTGTTTTCGGGCCATTTTTTGCCTCGAAAGTGAATTAGGACGACGATCTGGTTCAATGGACCCAAGGGAACTAAGCCCAATAGCCTTCATCAGCGGGCCCGGATATTGGGCATCCCGGTCCGTTTGTTGACGTTCACATTGTCATGCCACAGGATGGTGCATGCTGTATGACGTGACGATCCTACCGGGAAGGCCCATGGATCTAATTGCTTTTGACGTCCAGGTTCTGGTTTTTGGTGGCTATCGATCCAGGATCACGATCTTTTCTATAAACGCGTCATTTCCGACACGAACGTTCAGGAGATACAACCCACCTGGTACGTTCGGTACTGTCATCTGCAGATCTTGGATCGTTTCTGCAGCGACTTGCATGATGATCTGCCCGGATGGATTCAGGAGTTGGATGGAGACCGAGCCTTCCACTTCGGATGCATAGTTGATTCTGAACTTGTCCCCGGATCGGACCACGTTCGGTATCACTGTGAGTTGGGGTATTGTCGGGCTGGCATTTTGAACGGACGTTGAAGAATTGCCATTCACACGTTGGATGAATAATTGCTTATTTCCATGATCCAGAATGTTGATGACCCCGGCAATCAGTTGCTTTCCATCTGGTTGAAGAATCATATCATTGATTAGAATCAATGAAGAAGAAAGTCCTGTGAATAATCCATTTTCACCGTATTGGGGATCTGGGATACCATTTGGGTCATATTTGGCGATGAACACTTCATCGTGATATTCATTTTCTGGAATGTCAAAGAAACGAAGTTGACCGCCAATATAGATCTCATTGTTCGGTCCTATTTCAATTTGTGAGACCTTGTTGCTGGTACTACTAAACGTGTCGATACGAATTCCGGACTGGCCAAATGAATGGTCGGGTTTTCCGCTAGCATCATACCTGGCCAACAAGGTTGTCGGTGCAAAAAAGTTGCCTTTCATTCGGGTATGACCTGCAACCACGATATTTGATCCCTGGAGGGCAACATCCTGGAATAATGTGTTGCTCGTATTCGGCACATCATCCAGGACGACATAGCCATTGTTGCCAAAGTCGGTATCCAATTCTCCAGTTGGAAGGAATTGAAGGAGATAGCCGTCAAGATTCCCAAATGGATCCTGAAGGGTTCCTGCCAGGATAAGTTTTCCGTCCTCTTTGATTGCCAATCCTGTAATATGATCAATGTAGGAATTTGGCTGAATGATCCTGACCCCGTTCATCCCGTAACTTGTATCCAGGCTTCCATCTTCAAAGAGGGCGGCTGCATAGGTGGGCAGGTAAGCCCCGGCATCAGGCATCGTATCACACATGCCCACCAGGAAGAAACGGTCACTCTGAAACCTGAAAGCACTTGTAAATTCCGCTATGGGCGTCAGGTCAAGAACAAGCCTTCCATTGATACCAAATGTTGAGTCAGGAAATCCACCTGGCTGGAATTTGATGATCGTTGTGTTGCCATAGTCAGGACTGTACCAAGGCCAATCAATATCTTCTGAATGAACGAGAAGATAGAAGCTATTATCTTCCATGACCCACATGTCGACAACTTTATCGTAGTAGTTTTCTGGGTCGATTACGGAAATGGAACCATTTTCTCCGAACGAGAGATCTGGCAACCCATCAGTCGTTAATCGATACGTGATTGCCTTTCCGACCATGCCGCTATTGGGAGTCCAAATATCCTTTGTACCTGCAAGTAGGATTTTGCCATCACTTTGGAGCCCCACCACACTGCCGGCATCCCAAAATTCTCCTTTTTCTGAGAGGAAGGTACTGTTTACCCCGAAGTCCTCGTCCGGCGTACCTTCTTTTTGCCCGTGGATGGACAATGGAAGAAGCAGGAAAGCCAGTCCTAAGACCAATAGCAAGGGCAGATGTTTTGACATGGTAAATTGAATTTCTTGAAAGTTATTGTTATTCCAGGCAAGATTCCGTAGGCATGACGGAAAGGAGGTGAAAAAGGAGAGAATTGACGTATTCTGGACAAACAATTGTCATGTTCCTTTCTGAGACCTTCTGGCGGTCAGGCCAGTTTCAAATGCGCAATGATCGAAACGGGGAGGTCCTGAAGGGAAAGCACCCAGCCAGACGGCAGAAAGGCAAATCTCAAATGCCAAATCACAAACCTGCTGTTGGAGGCCAGGCAAATTCCTTCTCCAGGTCGCGAATGACCCCAATGGGCTCCCAAACGGCAGGCCACCCTTTGTCTTGATGAACGGAAGGTGGTGAACAGGGTTTATCCGTCATTTCCCCGGGTTTACTCCGTATTTCATCCGTGTTTACTCCACCTTAAAGCCGTAGCTATGCTGTTTTGTGGTCGCCAGATGCCTGGTTTTCGGGCAATTTGGATGATGTGCCTCCAGGTTTTTATTGCATGGAATCCATTTTTAACACCAGGCAGTCATCTGGTATACAGTTCCGTGCAGATGAAACGACCGCACAGGTGACAGAGAAGGAGAAGCACCAAATCACAATGCTCAAATCCCAAATCCCAAGCAAATTCCAAATCCCAATAATCAATGACCGAAACGGGGATCAGGGATGAGGGATGAGGGATGAGGGATCAGGAACCAAGGAACCGACAACTGTCCTACCCCCGAAAAGAGTTGACCGTTTTTCCGGGTTAAAAACCAGGTAAAAATGGCTACATTAGAAGCGTACAGAGATCGAAAGAGTCGTCAGAACAGGTACTTTAGTGAGAGCTTCCGTAAAAAGAAGGTCCGGGAGATTGAACGCAACCAGACTACCGTTCGGGAAGTAAGCAAGGAGTATGACGTTTCTACTACATCCGTCTATAAATGGCTGTACAAGTACTCCAAGTTGTATCAACGTGATCTTAAACAAGTGGTTGAGCCAATGAGTGACACACGTAAGATCAAGGCATTGCAGGAGAAGATCAAAGAGCTGGAACAGCTGGTGGGCCAAAAACAGATCATGCTGGAGTTCTACGAGAAGATGATGGATCTGGCCGAACAGGAATACGGCATCCCGTTTAAAAAAAAGCGTGGTTCAACACCCTCATCTGGTATTGGGAGAATAGATCGCAACACGGCTGGACAATGAATGCAGTATACGGGGCTACAGGAATGACCAAGCAAAACTTCCACCAGCGGCTGGACAGGTATTTAATCCGGCAGGACGAACAGGCCCAGATGGTGAAAGTCATGCATCAGGTGAGACAAGACCATCCGGCCATGGGTGCAGAATCGATGTACAGGCTATTGTCACCTCAGACCATGGGCAGAGATCGGTTTGAGGCTGTCTATCAATCACATGGGTTTGTTCTGGAGCAGAAACGCAACTATCGAAGAACCACCGATAGTCAGGGTGTACTCCGATTCAAGAACCTGTTGGCCGATATCGAGTTGACAGGAGTCAACCAGGCATTTGGTAGTGATATCACCTACTATCAGATCGGTGAAAGGTTTTACTATCTCACCTTCATTCTTGATCTGTACAGCAGATATCTCAGAGGCTTTAGCGTGAGCAAAACCCTGGCGACCCATGAGACTACTCTCCCCGCTTTACAAATGGCCCTCAAGGGCCTGAATCGAGCCCAGACGCAAGACTTGATCATCCATTCGGATGGTGGAGGCCAATACTACGCCAAGGCATTTACAGCCCTGACCAGGAAGGCAGGCATGCGCAACAGTATGTGCACTTCAGTCTATGAAAACGCTCACGCAGAGCGTATCAACGGGACGATCAAGAACAGCTATCTGAAACACTTCGACCCACAGGACTTCAAGAGCCTACAGATCCAAACCAAACGGGCAGTAAACCTGTATAACAATGAACGTCCCCATAAGGCTCTGGGTGGGTTAAGCCCTAGAGCATTTGAGCAGACCCTATTGAGTTATCCACAATCTTTTGAGTTTCTAACAAAGAAAAAAGAAGCAAAAAAGAAAGGTGATGATAAGAGTAACCTTATTCTTAAATCAACCTCTAAAACGGTCAACTCTATTTAGGGATAGGTCAAACTGACAACCGACAACTGACAACTGACAACCGACAACTGACAACCGAATTCCCTACCTTTCCTCCATGGCTCAACTGAACTGGACCTACGTCGCCGATTCCGGGCAACAGTACCGGGTGGTGCTATACCACGGAACGCGTTCAGGCCATGTGCTGGTGACCGTCAACCAGAAGGTATCCATCGTGGATTTCTATGTCCGGGATACCAAATCCTACCAGATCATGCTGGAGGATGAGCTCTTCCTGCTGGAACTGGAAAAAGGGCCCACCGGATTCGGGTATGCCTTTGCCATTGACCAGCTGGCCGACACCGACCGGAACAAGGCCCGGCGGGTGCAGAAGAACCGCTCCGTGGTCTGGATCGTGCTGGGGGCCCTGCTCTTTTTCGGCATCGCCGGAAGCCTCGCCGCCTGGATGATGTCCTGGCAGGAAGGCCTCACCCGCAAGAAGAACCTCCCCCTGCTGGACGAGATCGGGGAGATCACCTATGGCCGCGTGGCCCGGGATGATCACGGGGCCTGGACCCTGTACTACACGGGAGGACCGATGGTCTATCAGCTGGCACTGGACTCTTCGGCCGTGCGTGCTGCCGGCTTGCGACCGGGCGATGACCAGGGGGTGTTGTTCCTCCGGGGCAATCCCAGGGTCAGCCGGGTGGACTGGGGGCATCCCGGGCCCTTGCGGGCCGAACGATCGCTCGATGCCTGGATGGACCGCTGGTCGTCGGTGGATCCGTCGCTCAAAGCCTGCCTGCAGCAGGCCATCCGCCAGAACCGGGACTGGCTGACCGATCCGGCGGCACCCTGGCTGGGCGCGCCAGGCAGTCGATGGAACGACTGGCTGGACAATCAGAACATCAGTGTGCGCTCGCGCCTGGAGGCCAGCTGTGGCCCGCTACCCCGGGTCGAGTAAGATGCTCGACCGGTGTTGTACCTTTGCCGAAAATCTGCACGCACGTGGACATGCTCAGCCCGCATATTGAAAGCCTGATCTTCTCGGCCGACCGGCCGATCAGCCGTGACGAGATCCTGGACTGCCTGGAGGTGACCTTTGAGACCCAGGTGGATACGGGGGAGATCGACCAGGTCCTCGCGGACCTTCGGGAGCGCTACACCGAAGGCCCCTATGCCTTCGAGCTGGTGGAGATCGCCGGGGGGTATCAGTTCATGACCAAGCCGGCCTACCACGCCACCGCCCATACCTACCTGCGCCAGTCGGCCAGGAAGCGCCTGTCGGCCGCAGCCCTGGAAACCCTTTCCATCATTGCCTACCGCCAGCCCGTGCCCAAGTCGGAAATGGAGGCCATCCGGGGGGTGAGTTGCGATTATTCCATCCAGAAACTGCTGGAGAAGGAGCTGATCATCATCTCGGGGCGCAGTGAGACGGTCGGCAAACCGCTGCTCTACAGTACCAGCGAGAAGTTCATGGATTACTTCGGGTTGAAGAGCATGGCGGACCTTCCCAAGCTGAAGGATTTCAAGGGGCCAGAGGAAGAGATCGGCGAGGCGCCTTCCGCGGATGAGATCCAGATGGAAATGTCCCTGGACCGCCGTGCCGTGGCCGAAGTCCTGGATGACCGGGACGATGCTGGCAACCAATCCGGGGATAACGGTGTTTCAGATCGAAACGAAGAAGAATGAGTCAGGACGATGCGCCACTGGTCAACCGGGTCGCCCAAAGCGGGCTGATCACCCTCAACCTGGAGGAGTACTATCCACGGGAACCTGTCGTGGTCATCGACCTGAAGGACTACCTGTTCCAGGGGCTGATCCTGCGTGAGAAGGAGTATCGGGAGCAATTGAAATCCTACGACTGGACTTCCCTGGCGGGCAAGCATCTGGTGGTGCATTGCAGCACCGACGCCATCATTCCGGTGTGGGCCTACATGCTGGTCACCGCACTGGCCACGCCCCATGCCCTGACGGTCAGCCTGTGTCAACCGGAAGAGTTCATCGTCCTGCACTATCAGAAGGCCCTGGCGGACCTGGATGTGGAGCGCTACCGCGGAGAGCGGATCGTCATCAAGGGATGCTCCGACCATCCGGTGCCGCCTTTTGCCTATGCCCTACTCACCGCGAAGCTTCAGCCTGTGGCCCAGAGTATCATGTTCGGTGAGCCCTGCTCCACTGTGCCTATCTTCAAGCGGCCGAGGGAGTTGAGGGTGGAGAGTGGGGAGTAGAGGGTAGAGAGTGGAGAGTGGGGAGTAGAGAGTAGAGAGTAGAGAGTGGAGAGTGGAGTGAAGGGAGTGGAGAGTAGAGAGGGCCCTGATTTTCAACTGTTTGGCAACCCTGCAAGGAATGATTGGTCGCGAGTAACGACCTGCAAACCTCGGAGAACCATCAGCCTTTCGCCCAGGGCAGATCAACGCCAGTGCAAGCCCTGAAGGGGCGCCATCTCTCAGGGTTGGGCATCGCCCAACCAACGCGATCAACCGCATCGGCAAGCCCTGAAGGGGCGGAATCAAACATTCCTGCCAGACTCGGGGACAGGTGTTCCGCGTGGGGCAGGGTGTAGAGGGTGGAGAGTAGGGAGTGGAGAGTAGAGAGGGCCCTGATTTTCAACCGTTTCGGGAGCCCCGCAGGTATTGAATGGTGGAGGGCGAATTCATAGGCCTTAGAGAGCCGTTTGCCTAAGTGAGTAGGTGACATCAACACCTGAACAAGCCCTGAAGGGGCGCCATCTCTCAGGGTTGGGCATCGCCCAACCAACGTGATCAACAGGATGACAAGCCCTGAAGGGGCGCAATCAAACATTCCCGCCAGACGCGGTGACAGGTGTTCCGCGTGGGGCAGGGTGTAGAGCGTGGAGAGTAGGGAGTGGAGAGTAGGGAGTGGAGAGTAGGGAGTGGAGAGTAGGGAGTGGAGAGTAGAGAGGGCCCTGATTTTCAACTGTTTGGCCAACCCTACAGGACATGAATGGCAGCCGGTGACGACCTGCAGAGCCCGGAGAGCCGATATTCTAAGGTGTAGGGGACATCAATGTCTTGACAAGCCCTGAAGGGGCGCCATCTCTCAGGGTTGGGCATCGCCCAACCAACGCGATCAACCGCATGGGCAAGCCCTGAAGGGGCGGAATCAAACATTCCTGCCAGACTCGGGGACAGGTGTTCCGCGTGGGGCAGGGTGTAGAGAGTGGAGAGTAGGGAGTGGAGAGTAGAGAGGGCCCTGATTTTCAACCGTTTCGGGAGCCCCGCAGGTATTGAATGGTGGAGGGCGAATTCATAGGCCCTAGAGAGCCGTTTGCCCAAGTGTGTAGGTGACATCAACACCTGAACAAGCCCTGAAGGGGCGCCATATCCCAGGGTTGGGCATCGCCCAACCAACGTGATCAACCGGATGGCAAAGCCCTGAAGGGGCGTAATCTGACATCCGTCATCAGTCAACGGAGGCAAACAACACAAATGGCGAATGGCAATTCCAGCCAATGCACTATTTTTCAATGAATTCGCTGCAATAGGCCTTGGCATTTTCGATGTCATTCCTTATCTTTGCAGCCGTTTTTTAACCAAGTTATCCATTTTACTACCAAAAGACATGCGTCATTACGAAGTCACTTTCATCGTAGATCCAGTACTGTCGGGCGATGAAATTAAAACGACAGCTCAGGCTTATGTCGATATGCTGCAGCAGGAAGGCTGCACGATCGTACATAACGACGAGATGGGACTGCGCCAGTTGGCCTATCCCATTAAGAAGCGGAATTCCGGAGTATACTACTGCGTTGAGTTCTCATCTGAAACCGGTGCTTTCATTCCGAAAGTCGAGCTGGCCCTGAGCCGGGACGAGCGCATCATGCGCTTCCTGACCGTGGCCCTCGACAAGTATGGGGTCAAGTACAATGCGGACAAGCGCGCTGGCCTCATCGGCAAGAAGCCGACAGCCAAGGCGGTTGCAACTGTAGAAGGCGAAGGGGTTGCCACCAAGAAGGCAGAACCTGCACCGAAGGCAGAACCGAAAGCCGCCGCACCTGCTCCTGTCCAGGAGGAGGAGTAAATCACCAGTTTCACCTTCTAAAACAACACGAACATGGCTTCAAGAGATGATATCAAGTTCCTCAGCAATCCCAAGATCGGACAGAAGCGCACCAAGTATTGCCGCTTCCGGAAGTTCGGGATCAAGTATATCGATTACAAGGATCCGGAATTCCTGGTCCAATTCGTTAACGAACAGGGCAAACTGCTGCCTCGTCGGATCACGGGCAACTCACTGAAGTATCAGCGCAAAGTGTCCGCAGCCGTCAAGCGCGCCCGTCACCTGGCTATCCTGCCATTCGTGACTGACCTGCTCAAATAATTGTGAACCCGGTTAATACCCTGTATCATGGAAATCATACTCTTAAAAGACGTCGATAATGTCGGCGATAAGCATACGATCGTCAAGGTCAAGGACGGTTTCGGTCGCAACTACCTGATCCCTCGTGGACTGGCCTTGGTCGCGAATTCCACCAACCGCCGGAAACTCAACGAGATCATCCGCCTGGACGAACTCCAGGAGTCCAAGCGCCTGGATGTATACCAGGAAATGGCCAACAAACTGGCCGGGGCTACCCTGCGCATCGGCGCCAAGGCCGGCACCAGTGGCAAGATCTTCGGTAGTGTCAACAACAGCCAGCTGGCTGCTGCCATCAAGGAGCAGTTCGAACTGGAGATCGAGCGCCGCAAGATCGAGATCCCTGAAGAGGTCAAGACCCTCGGCACCTACACGGCCAACATCAACCTGCACAAGGAGGTGAAGGCTACCGTGACCTTCGAAGTCGTGGAGGATCAGTAATCCTGTCCGCCGCAGCATAGGAAAAAAGCCGTTCACCCTTCGTGGACGGCTTTTTTTGTGGCATTGGGGCAGATCCATCCATGTCAACCATCGCGTATCTTCGATGGACATACGGCACACGTGTGGAAACGCGTTCCATTCCAAATCCCTCCGCCATGCAGATCGTTCAGGTATTGTTCTTCTTTTCGATGTTCCTCCTGTCCTGTGGCCAGTCCTCTCCTGCCGGAGGGGAAAGTATGATGCAGGCCGAAATGGCTCCGGCACCGGCGGATCGCAAGATGTCGGCCGACGAATCCACCATGCCTCGGAAAAAGATCCGCAATGGCAACCTGCGCTTGCGGGTGGATGACGTCCGCGCCGCGGCGGCCGATATCCGTGCCCGGGTCCTGGCCATGGGCGGCGAGATCCAGGACGAGCAGGAGAACAGTTACGATCGCACCCGGGAGATCTATCTCACCCTTCGGGTCCCTGCCGCCCGCCTGGATTCGCTGATGACGGACCTTTGCCGGGATGCCGGTCAGGTGGAAAACCGCTCGGTCAGTGAATCGGATATCACGGAGGTCTATTACGACACCGACGCCCGGCTGACCCAGAAACGGGCCCTGGAAACGCGCTATCTGGAGATCCTCAAAGAGGCCCGCTCCGTGGAGGACATGCTGGCCATCGAGCGTGAACTCAATCAGGTGCGCAGTGACATCGAATCGATGGATGGGCAGATGCGCATGTACGACAAGCAGGTGGCCATGAGCACGCTGGTGGTCTCCCTGGTCACAGTGCAATCGGGCATGGACAATTTCTTTGGTGAACTGGGCCGGGCATTCGGGCAGGGGTGGACGCTCCTGCTCCAGTTCCTGCTGTTCCTGGCCCGGGGCTGGGCGGTGATCCTCTTCCTCGGTGGAGCGTTCTGGCTGTGGCGTGCCTGGCGGAACAGGCGTGCCGGCAGATAGGCGAAGGTTACGGACGCTGACGGGCCAGCCGATCGGGGAAGAACCAGGCTACCGCTTCGGGAAAGGCCTTCGACCAGTTCTTCTCGTTATGATTCTTATGCCGGACCCTCCGCAAGGTAACCGCCTCGGGGGGAAGGCCGGCTTCCTGCAGGATGGAGGCCATCCGCATGGTCGCCCGCAGTTGGCCTTTGCCTTCCCGGGTGCCGGTGGACAGAAAGATGCGGTAGGGGAATCCCGCCGGGTGTGCCTCGGCCAGGTCATAACAAGCTTCCGACCACCAGTACGACGTGGACAGGGCTCCGACCAGCCCAAAGGTCTCCGGATGGGTGAATCCAGCGGCCATGGCCATCAGACCGCCCAGGGAGGCCCCCATGATACCGGTATGTTCAGGGTCCGGAAGGGTGAAAAAGTGTTCATCGATATACGGCTTGAGGTAATGGACCAGGAAGTCGATGGTGCGGGCGCCCTCGCCTCCCTGGTGAACAGGGTGAGGCCAGGGAGTGTACTCGGCCACCCGATGCGGGCCTCCATGGTCGATGGCCACCACGATGATCCCCGAAAATCCCCCTTGTTCCATCCGGAAAAGGGATTCATCCACATGCCATTCTCCGATATAGCTGGTGGCATCATCGAAGATGTTCTGGCCATCCAGCAGGTAAAGGACTGGATATCGATCACCCGAGGTATCATAGTCGGTCGGAAGGTATAGCCAGATCCTCCGGCAGGTATCCAGTGGGGGCATGTCAAAACAGTCGGACAGGATGCTGACTTGCGGGTTGGCCGTGGATTGGGCCATGGTCGGGAGATGCAGAACGAACGCTAACCAAAGAAGCAAGGAAAACCGCCAGAGAAGATGGGAAGGAGCCATAAACAGGTTGGATTCTGAGAGCATCCGGCTCAATAGCTCATGCCGGCGCCGTGGTCTTTCAGCCATTTCTCCGCCCGCTCATAGTCGGGCATGGCCCTGGCCACCTGTTTCCAGAAGCGGGGGGAGTGGTTCATCTCCACCAGGTGGGCAAGTTCATGAATGATCACGTAATCCAGGACGAACGCCGGGGCGAAGAGCAACCGGGTGGACAGGTTGATATTCCCTTTGCTGGAACAGGAGCCCCAGTTGGAGTGATTGTACTTCAGGCTGACCGACGCGATGCTTTTCTGAAAATGGAGATCGTTCAGTACATGCACCCGGGCGGTGACCTCCGGCAGGAAATCAGCCCCGATGATCCGGCTGAGCAATGTCTCGATCACCGGACCCAACTGGATGTCGCTGGCTCCGAAGGGGACCTTGAACACCAGGTTGCGATCGGCGCCCAGCTTGCCGGTCACGGTCTTGCGATCCGACTCGTAGATGAACCGGATCACGTACCGGCGCTGGCCCACTTTCAGGATCTGCCCGTGATGGTACACCTTGGGACAGAACCGCTCGAACCGGTCAGGATGCTTGTCCAGTTGATGAATGATCCACTGCCGGAACTTCCGGATCTGCAGCTCCTGGTCCTGGGAGGAGATCATGGTGGAAATGCGCAGGATGGCCGCCGATTTGCCCAGGGATACCCGGCTGTTGGGCCGCGCCTCCCGGATCACCTCCACCGGTACCCGAAACTGGCCGTGTTCCAGCACATACTTCTCCTTCAGGGGTTTTGCCTGGATCTTGTTTCGCAAAGAGGACAATAGGCCCATGGGTTAGGAATGAAATCTCAAATCACAAGCACCAAATCACAAACAAAATCCAAATTCAAATATCAAAAAGTCAAACAATGTCCGTATCGGTCATTGTTAATTCGGATTTCGAATTTTTTTGGAATTTGGGATTTGTTTTTTGGAATTTTTCCTTGTTATCCGTGCTTCCTCGCAAACGTTTGCATTACCTCCACCAGGGCATGGACGCTGCCCAGCTCGAGGGCATTGTACATGGAGGCCCGGAAGCCACCGACCGATCGGTGTCCCTTCAATCCTACGATCCCGGCAGCCTTGCAATCGGCCAGGAAGGCGTCGTTGAGGCTGTCGTCGCTGAGGACGAAGGTGGCATTCATCCAGGAACGATCTTCCGTGGCGGTGGTGCCATGGAAGAGCGGATTGGCATCGATCTCCGTGTAGAGCGCCTGGGCCTTGGCAAAGTTCCGGGCTTCCATGGCGTCCAGTCCACCCTGGGCCTTCACCCAGCGCATGGTCAGCATGCTGACATAGATCGGGAACACCGGTGGGGTGTTGTACATCGACCCCTTCTTGATATGCGTGCGGTAGTCCAGCATGGTGGGAATATGGCGGTTCACCTTGCCCAGCATATCCTCCCGGACGATGACCAGGGTGACCCCGGCAGGACCCATATTCTTCTGGGCCCCGGCGTAGATCATGCCGAAACGCTCGATGGGTACCGGGCGGCTGAAGATATCGGAGGACATGTCACAGACGATGGGCACATTGGTTTCCGGCCAGTCGAACAGCTGGGTGCCGTAAATGGTATTGTTGGAGGTCAGATGCAGGTACCTGGCATCCGCCGGGATGGGATATCCCTTGGGGACATGGCGAAACTGGTCGCTTTCCGAACTGGCCACCACCTCGATCTTGCCATAGGCCTGAGCTTCCTTGATGGCATTGCTGGCCCAGGTGCCGGTGTTGACATAGGCCGCGGTCTCTCCATCATTCAACAGGTTCATCGGCACGTTGAAGAACTGGCTGCTGGCTCCTCCACCGACGAACAGGACCTGGTAGTTGTCGGGCAGTGAGAGGATCTCTCGCACCAGGGCAAGCGCCTCATCCATGACCGCTACGAAATCCGCTCCACGATGGGACATTTCCAGTAGGGACAGGCCGGTATTGTTGAAGTTGAGACAGGCCTGGGCCGCCTCGGCGAAAACCTCTTTCGGAAGGATGGCCGGTCCGGCGGAGAAATTGTGCTTGGTCTGGATGGCAGTGGTGCTCATGTGGAAGGAGATTTTGGGCAAAGGTAGGTGATGACTTCAGAATCCGGTGATGATTTCCACCCAACCAAGGGAACTTCATCGTATTTTAACCGGCGTGAAACGTGGCATTCTCCTCCTGTTCCTACTCCTGGCCGCCGGGCTCATCCATGCCCAACCGGCATGTGTCTCGGCCAACTGTTGCTGTGGCGACCCGGTGGAGGTCGGTGTGCCCTGTGGTGATTTTGAGGCGCCCCCCTATGCCAACCCCATCATCGTCTACTTCCCCGGGGAGATGTTCTGCGACTGGACGGTGTATTCCGGCTCGATCGACGTGTTGGGACCCAATTACAGCAACTGGGCATCCGGCAATCCGAACGGAGCCACCCAGTTCATCGACCTGCACGGCAACACCCCTGGCAGCTTTGGCACCACCCTTACGGGGATGGTCCCCGGCTACAGTTATACCCTGGTGTTCTGGTATGCCAAGAACGCCGGTGCCCCTACGGCCAACTGCCAGGTGGAGATCGCCAACGGCGCATGGCTGGACGAGACATTCACCGCCACCAATAACGGGGCAGATGGCTGGCTGGAGAAATGCATGACCTTCACGGCACAGGCCGCTACCGCCAATCTCCGGTTTACGGGTTCAAGCCCGGTGACGGCCGGCGGTGTCCTGCTGGATGACATCACCCTGTGGGGATGCCCGTTGGATGAAGAGCCTCCCACGATCGGTTTTACCCCGCCCTCCCCCCTCATCCTGGAATGTGACCAACCCATCCCGCCGCCTGACGACCTGCAGGTGACCGACAACTGCTCAGCCCAGGTGATGATGACCTTTGACGAGCAGAGCCAGAACCAGGCCTGCTTCTATACCATCGAACGCAGCTGGGTCTTTGCCGACGAATGCGGGAACACCAGTACTGCCGAGCAGGTCATCGATGTCGTCGATACCCAGGCGCCCCTTTTCGATATCGAGCCCGGAAATTTCATATCCGAATGCGGCGACGATTTCCTGCTGCAATTCTACGAATGGATCCAGTCGAACGGAGGCGGCTACGTGGTGGACAATTGTGACATGGACGTCGAGTGGACGGCCGATTACCTGCAGGAGCCCAGCGGACTGTGTGGCTCAACCCCTGTCACCTTCTCCGTGACGGATGATTGCGGGAATACCAACTCCATCCTGGTGGAATTCCTCATCCAGGACCTGGACCCGCCCGTACTCCTCACCCCGGCGGAGGATGTGACCGTTTTCTGTTCGCCCGATCCCATGGGGGATCTCGATGCCTGGCTGCTGTTGCTCGGCGGCGCTACGGCGGAGGATGCCTGCGATCCCCTGACCTGGAGCCATGATTTTGACGGCGACTATTCACCGGCCATCATCCCGGTCACCTTCACCGCCACCGATGGATGCGGCAATGCCGTGGCGACCACGGCGATCTTCGTCCAGGTGACCAGTTCGGATACCCTTTTTACGTCCGGATTGACCTGCGATCCGTTGCTGGTCGGCGCCGATACGGTGTCAGTGACCCAGGAAGGGTGTGAAACGGTCACCATTACCACCATCCAGCTGGCGCCCTCGGACACCCTCTATCTTAGTGCGTCAACCTGTGATCCCCAGCTGGTGGGATCGGACACCCTATTTTACAACAATCAATTCGGATGCGACAGCCTGCGGATCACCCAGACCAGCCTGTTGCCATCCGACCAGACCCAGCTTCAGGTGACCACCTGCGATCCCGGCCAGGTTGGGCAGGATTCCCTTCTCCTTCAGAACCAATACGGCTGCGACAGCCTGGTCATTACCCAGACGGTCCTCCTGCCCTCGAATACCCAGACCCTGCAGCTGTATACCTGCGATCCGCAGGCGGCTGGTCTGGATACCCTCTATTTGACCAACCAGTACGGATGTGACAGCACGGTCTTCATCACCACAACGTACACAGGCACATACCAGGCGACGGCCACCGTGCTGATCTGTGGTCAGGGGGTCGATTATCTGGATACCCTGGTGGTGACCTCGGGTCCGTGCGACAGCCTGTTCATTACCCAATACCAATACATCCCCTTGGATACCACCTGGCTGACCGGGTCGACCTGCCAGGTTAGCCAGGCGGGAACCTTTGTGCTGGTCCTGCCCGACCAGTTCGGCTGCGACAGCACGATCATCACGGTCGTAGCCCTGCAACCGTCGGATACCACACTGGTGGAAGGGGTGACCTGCAACAAGGCGGACGAGTTCTATGATGCCCAGACATTGACCAACCAGTGGGGTTGTGACAGTGTGGTGTGGACAGCGATCATCTATATCGGGGTAGATACGCAGTACCTCCAGCAAACCACCTGTGATCCGGCCCTGGCCGGGATCCAGACCGTGGTCATTCCCGGGCCGTTTTGCGATACGGTCCGAGTGATCGAGACGACCCTGGTCCAGGAAGTGGTGACCACCTTGGTCAATGTGGTCTGCGGGCCACCCGGCCTGCCGGCCGACACCCTGTACTTTTCCGGTACCAATGGGTGCGATAGCCTGGTCATCATCCAATATGACTATCAGGAGGTTGATGCAGAGGCAGAGGTGCAGGATGAGACCTGCCAGGGTTGGCAAGACGGGCAGATCAGTGTCTCCGGGATCACCGGTGGATTGCCCCCCTATACGTTTCAGCTGAATAGCGGCGCATGGCAGAACACAACACTGTTCTCCGGCTTGTCTCCCGGGGCATACCAGGTGATCGTTGCGGATCAACAGGGATGCCGGGATACACTGGCAGGGCTGTCGATCGGTACAGGCCCCACACTGGTGATGGATGCGGGTGCGGACCTGCTGGTGGACATCGGGGCGCTGGTGGACCTGTCGGTGCAGGTCAGTGACCCGCTCGCCCAGGTGACCTGGACGGCAATCGATCCGATCGATTGTCCATCCTGTGTGCAGACGGTGATCGGTCCGATCACTTCGGATCAGACGGTCGTCGTCAGCGGGATCAGTCAGGAAGGATGTCCGGGTTCTGACCAGATCCTTCTCCAGACCAGGGTGCGCAACCGCGTATATGTGCCGAACAGTTTCTCCCCGAATGTGGACGGCATCAACGATCTGTTTTCTGTTTATGCCCTGGATGACCAACTGGTGGTCCGAAACCTGTCCATCTTTGATCGATGGGGGAATGCCCTTTACCAGGGAGTCGACCTGAAGGTCAATGATCCGGCCCAGGGCTGGGATGGGACATCCAGGGGCAAACCCCTCGACCCTGGTGTCTATGTCTACGTGATCGAGCTGGAAGATGCCTCGGGCCAACGGTTGATCCTGAAAGGTGAGGTGCACTTGTTGCGATAGGGCAAAACGGACTGAGCATGCAGACTTTGAACATCTACAGGCATCCGGGCAATAGAGAGACTTGGACCCACTGGCTGAGCAAGGGGATCCTGTTGGGCCTGGCCTGGCTGGTCGGCCTGGCGGCATCCCTGGCACAACCAGCTTGTATCCAATGTTGCTGCGGTGATGCGGAGGAAGTCTGGTTCCCTTGTGGCGACTTTGAGGAGCCACCGTTAGCCCCCTCCGGTGGATGGATCGATTATGGTGCCGGACAGACCTATTGTGGATGGATGGTAGTGAGTGGAACGATCAGTATCCACCACGGCCTGCACAACAATCTGGGCTTGGGTAATCCGAACGGGCCTTCCCAGCATCTGGATCTGAACGGCTCTTCCAACGGTACGGTTGAACGAACGCTGACCGGCCTGCTACCAGACAAACAGTATACCATCACGCTCTGGTATGCAGCCCATAATGGCGCCGGCCTGGCCACCTGTCATGCCCTGATCAATAACGGAAACCTGCTGGATGAGACCTGGTCGACCAGCGTGTCGGGTGAGATTGATTGGGAGGAGCGCTGCCTGACTTTCATTGCGGATGCGCCATCTGTGGTCATTCGACTGGAGGGATCCAGCAATAATCCATGCTGTGGAATGCTCATCGATGATATGTCCATGTGGGTATGCGATGCGGATTCGGAACCACCGATGGTCAGTGACCCTCCGCAAAGTCCGGTTTCAGTCCAGTGTGCCAATGAAGTGCCACCCGTTCCTGTCCTGGTCTTCACCGATAATTGCGACCAGGACCCGCAGGTCGAGTTTACGGAAGAAGTGGACATGGCCTCATGCATGATCACGCACACCCGGACCTGGACGGTGGAGGATGCCTGCGGGAACAGCACATCATGGGAACAGGTCATTGAGGTGGTAGATACACAACCGCCGGTATTCGATCTGTTGCCCGAGGATATCATGGTACCTTGCGGGGCAGATGTCCTTGCCGAGTTTTATGCCTGGATCCAGATGAATGGCAATGCCATCGCAACGGATCAATGCGACCAGGACCTGGAGTGGATGGCCGACTTCATTCAGGAACCGGAATCCACCTGTTCCACTGTCACGGTCACCTTTCAGGTGTCGGATGATTGCGGGAATACGAGCACGGCCACAGCGACCTTTTCCGTGGTCGATATGACCCCGCCCGTCCTGATCACCCCTGCCCAGGACAAGAGTGTGTATTGCGTGCTTCATCCCCAGGATTCCCTGGCAACCTGGCTTGGACAGTGGGGTGGTGCCACGGCGGCGGATCCCTGCGGGGTGATCCAGTGGTCGCATGATTTTTCAGGGGATTCCCTGGCACCCGTCATTGAGGTCAACTTCATGGCGACCGATGGATGTGGCAACAGTATAGAGACCACAGCCTTCTTTTTCCAGGTGACTAGTTCGGATACCCTTGTTACGTCCGGATGGACCTGCGATCCGTTGCTGGTCGGCGCCGATACGGTATCCGTGACTCAGGAGGGGTGTGAAACGGTCACCATTACCACCATCCATCTGGCGCCCTCGGATACCATCCATCTCAGCGCCGCGACCTGTGATCCCCAGATGGTGGGATCGGATACCCTCTTTTACAACAATCAATACGGATGCGACAGCCTGCGCATCACACAGACCAGCCTGTTGCCATCCGACCAGACCCAGCTTCAGGGGACCACCTGCGATCCCGGCCAGGTGGGGCAGGATTCCCTTCTCCTCCAGAATCAATACGGCTGCGACAGCCTGGTCATTACCCAGACGGTCCTCCTGCCCTCGGATGTCCAAACCATACAGTTGTATACCTGCGATCCGCAGGCGGCCGGTCTGGATACTCTCCTTCTGACCAACCAGTATGGTTGTGACAGCACGGTCTTCATTACGACAACGTACACAGGCACGTACCAGGCGACGTTCACCGTGCTGATCTGTGGCCAGGGGGTCAATTATCTGGATACGCTGGTGGTGACCTCGGGTCCATGCGACAGCCTGTTCATTACCCAGTATCAATACACCCCCCTGGATACCACCTGGCTGACCGGGTCGACCTGCCAGGCCAGCCAGGCGGGAACCTTTGTGCAGGTCCTGCCCGACCAATCCGGCTGCGATAGTACGATCATCACGGTCATGACCTTGTCGCCATCGGATACCACGCTGGTGGAAGGGGTGACCTGCAACAAGGCGGATGAGTTCTATGACGAGCAGACATTGACCAACCAGTGGGGATGCGATAGTGTGGTGTGGACAGCGATCATCTACATCGGGGTGGATACACAGTACCTTCAGCAAACCACCTGTGATCCGGCCCTGGCCGGGATCCAGACCGTGGTCATTCCCGGGCCGTTTTGCGATACGGTCAGGGTGATCGAAACCATCTGGCTGCCCTTCACCACGTCCATGGATACCCTCACCGTTTGTGATGCCAGTGGTCCGATAACCGATACCCTGTTCCTGGTGAACCAGGCCGGATGTGACAGCCTGGTGATCCGCACCTACCAGTACACCGATCTCCAGGCAACCTGGCTCCTGACGGATGAAACATGCGCGGGGTATGCCAACGGCGAGATCGAGGTGACCGATGTACAGGGCGGGGTGCTGCCCTACGCCTACCGGTTGAACGGAGGCGCCTGGCAGGCGGATGGATCGTTCCCGGGGCTGCCACCCGGCAGCTATGACCTGGAGGTCCGGGATGCCGGGGATTGTCAGCTCCTGATCAGCGGCCAGATGATCGGGGCAGGCGAGGTGCTGGTCATCGACGCCGGACCGGACCGGACGGCGAAGGTGGGTGATGTGATCGACCTGACGGTCCAGTCGTCCTCCGCATTGGCCCAGGTCCAGTGGACGGCGACGGATCCCTTGTCCTGCAGCAGTTGCCCTCAGACCGCCCTGGGCCCGATGACAACCTCCCAGACAGCCGTGGTGAACGGGGTCAGTGATGGCGGATGCCCGGGCCAGGATCTTATTTGGATCGAGGTCAGTGAACAGAGGCGGGTGTACATTCCGAATTCGTTCTCTCCGAATGATGATGGGATCAATGACATCTTCCGGGTCTTCACCCTCGGGGACGGAGCCATGATCCGCAACCTGGCCATTTATGATCGCTGGGGAAATGCCGTCTGGCAACAGAAGGACATGCCCGTGGATGATCCATCAGCAGGATGGGACGGGACCTTTCGCGCACGGGTAATGGACCCTGGAGTCTATGTCTATGTGGTCGAACTGGATTGGCCGGACGGTCAGCGGCAACTTTTCAAGGGAGATATTGCGCTGATTCGATAATTTAGTTTTCGGATACGTTCCTGTTGTTAGGATCAGGAGGCAGTTGGATGGCTGGACAGGAATGCGGATTCATCTGTCATGTTGCCTTCTAGAATGCAATGGATGAGAACAGGCTTGCTGATCGGGTTCCTTTTCTTCTTTTTGCTGAGCCTGTATGGTCAGGAGGTCTGTGATAACGGGATCGATGATGATGGCGATGGCCAGATCGACCTGTATGATCCGGAGTGCGTGTGCAATGGAATCCACATCCCGGTGCTCGGATCCTCCAAGATACCCAACCCTTCCTTTGAGGATAAGCTCTGGTGTCCCACTTCATGGGCAGAGATGACTGCCGTGGTGGCCTGGGAGTCAGGGACCATGGCCACGCCGGATTACCTGAATACATGTGGTTTTGTCTGGCCAGCCATACCTGATGCCAATCTGGTGCCCTTTCCGGATGGGGAGGGGATCCTGGGGATGGTATTCAAAGAGTCTCACATGGAATATGTGGCAGCCTGCCTGATCGAACCGTTTCAGGCAGGTGACGATTATGAACTGACCTTCCAGATCGCCTCGGTGCCGATGGGGTTTGCCGGCGAACCATGCAACAACGGGGTCATTACCTATCCTACGGTGGAATTCAGTTTGTTTGGAAGTCCTTCCTGCGGGAACATGGATGTCCAGACAGTTGGTTGCCCAACTGCGCAAGATCCCTTTTGGGTCCTACTGGGGTCGGTGACGTATAACCCACAAACGGTCTGGTCTGAAGTGACGATTTCATTTACTCCTGCCCAGGACATCAAGGCCATCATGCTCGGACCTCCCTGTGTCATGCCGAACGGGTATCAGTTCCCTGGTTGTACACCCTACATGATGATAGATGGGTTGACCCTGGATGAGGTGCAGCACTATCTCACTCTGGACATTGAGGACGATGGTATTCCCTGTCAACCAGGTTATCAGCTGTCGGCCAGTTTCCCGTTGACAGGCGGCACATGGCAATGGTATTATCAGGGCGTAGCCTTGCCGGGTCAGCAATCCAGTCAGCTCCTTGTGGTCGATAACGATCAGCAGTCAGGGATGTATCAGGTGACTTACAGCCTGAACGGAGAGTGCGTACAGGATAGTTTCTATGTAGAGATCGTATTGCCGGAGCCTTCTGAAGAAGAGGCGTGGGTTTGTCCGGGGGGATCGGTCAAATGCGCAGGCAAGTACTTCTATCAGGGGGGCTCCTTTCCGGTCATCCTGAAGACAGACCAGGGTTGTGACAGTCTGGTGACTTGCCTGATCTATGAATATGACCTGCCACCTGTAACGAAGGACAGTCTGGAAACATGCCAGGGTGAAGTGATCGAATATTGCCAGGATGTCTTTTCTGAATCAGGCGAATACACGGTGGTATGTGAGAATTGGCAGGGTTGCGACAGTGTCATCATCTTGGACCTGACCTATCTGGAACCATCCAGCCAGATCGCACCTCCGGAGCCGCTCTCGTGTGACACCATGGCATGGGTGGAGCTGAATGGGGAAGGCTCGCCCTTGCTGCATCCAACAACGGGTTCGACTACCTTTTCCTGGTTTGGTCCGCCAGGAGGCTTGAAAGGTGTCACGAATGAACCGGTAGCCTGGGCAAGCTTACCCGGTGAATATTGTCTTGTCGTCCACTTCATGGGTAACCAGATCATTTGTTCGGATACTTCATGCGTGACGGTCATCAGCGACCTGACCCCGCCGAATCAACCGGAATTGACCGGACCGGACAGGATCTGCCAGGCAGACACGTTGCAAATCAAAGTGAACTCTTCGAGTTCGGCAGACCTCCAATGGATCGTCGACTCGAACGCCAGCATCGTGGGTCATTCAGATTCGATCCTGCAGGTGATCAGCCATGCTCCGGGAGTCATGACGGTCGGGGTGTGGGCGATCAATGGTTGCGGCAGTTCGGATACCAGTTGGACGACTGTCCTGGTGATCGCATCGTCGGACTCCGTAAGGGTCATCCAGACCTGCGATCCCGGCCTGGTGGGGCAGGATTCCCTTCTTCTCCAGAACCAATATGGCTGCGACAGCCTGGTCATTACCCAGACGGTCCTCCTGCCCTCGGATGTCCAAACCATACAGTTGAATACCTGCGTTCCGCAGGCGGCCGGTCTGGATACCCTCTATCTGACCAACCAGTCCGGATGTGACAGCACGGTCTTCATCACCACAACGTACACAGGCACATACCAGGCGACGTCCACCGTGCTGATCTGTGGCCAGGGGGTCGATTATCTGGATACGCTGGTGGTGACCTCGGGTCCATGCGACAGCCTGTTCATCACCCAGTACCAATACACCCCCCTGGATACCACCTGGCTGACCGGGTCGACCTGCCAGGCCAGCCAGGCGGGAACCTTTGTGCAGGTCCTGCCCGATCAATTCGGCTGCGATAGTACCATCATCACGGTCATGACCTTGTCGCCATCGGATACCACGCTGGTAGAAGGGGTGACCTGCAACAAGACGGACGAGTTCTACGATGAGCAGACATTGACCAACCAGTGGGGATGCGATAGTGTGGTGTGGACAGCGATCATCTACATCGGGGTGGATACGCAGTACCTCCAGCAAACCACCTGTGATCCGGCCCTGGCCGGGATCCAGACCCTGGTCATTCCCGGGCTGTTTTGCGATACGGTCAGGGTGATCGAAACCATCTGGCTGCCCTTCACGATCTCCACCGATACCCTCATCGTTTGCGCGGTCAGTGGTCCGACGACGGATACGCTCTTCCTGGTGAACCAGACCAGATGTGACAGTCTGGTGATCCGCATCTACCAGTACACCGATCTCCAGGCGACCTGGCTCCTGACGGATGAAACATGCGCGGGGTATGCCAACGGCGAGATCGAGGTGACCGATGTACAGGGCGGGGTGTTGCCCTACGCCTACCGGTTGCACGGAGGACCATGGCAGACGGATGGATCGTTCCCGGGGCTGCCACCCGGCAGCTATGACCTGGAGGTCCGGGATGCCGGGGATTGTCAGCTCCTGATCAGCGGCCAGGTGATCGGTGCAGGCGAGGTGCTGGTCATCGACGCCGGACCGGACCGGACGGCGAAGGTGGGTGATGTGATCGACCTGTCGGTCCAGTCGTCCTCCGCGTTGGCCCAGGTCCAGTGGACGGCGACGGATCCTCTGAATTGTCCCGGATGCATCCAGGCGGTATTGGGCCCCCTGAGCAAAAGCCAGACCGTCTTGGTCAGTGGGGTGAGTGTAAATGGTTGCCCGGGACAGGATGATCTGTATGTTGATGTGCTGGACCGACCGCTGGTCTTTATCCCCAACAGTTTTTCACCCGATGGCGACGGGATCAATGATATCTTCTCGGTGTATAGCTCTGTGGACGATGTTCGCATCGAAAAAATGAGGATTTTCGATCGGTGGGGCAACGCTTTGTACGAACATGAGGCTCTATCGGTCAATGATCCAGCCTCTGGCTGGGATGGGACCTTTCGCCAGGAACCTGTTGACCCGGGTGTCTATGTGTATGTGATCGAGTTGCGTTTCGGTGACGGTCGTCAACAGATCTACAAAGGTGATCTGACCATCCTGAAGTAGTTCGGAATCAGAAGTTCTTTCTATATTCGGACACGTTGATGAACTTGACGGCCCGGATATTTCCGTGTTTACACCCAGAGAACATAGTTGGCGTGCCATGATCTGGTTCGCAATGACTGGCTCGGAGCCCATGGATTGTGGATGAATCTCCGGTGAGGCGAGGTCGTTGCGACGGATGATTGATTGAATGAAACCTGTTACCAATCCCTTCAAGGGATCAACCCAAGTTGACGAATGAAGCAAGTAGTACTTTTTGGTTTGTTTCTGTTGGGTAGTCTTACCCTGTCTGCACAGGAAAACTGCACCAATGGCCAGGACGATGACGGTGATGGCCTGGTGGACATCTATGATGATGAATGTATCTGTGAGGGGATCGTCGCCATTACCAATCAGACCGACCTGCTGCCCAATCCGGACTTTGAAGAGATGTTGTGCTGTCCCTCCAGTTTCAGCCAGATGGATTGTGTGGATGGTTGGGCACAGGGCACGAGCGCCACGACAGACTACCTGCATACTTGTGGTTTTTACCTCAATGCCCTGAATGGAACCGCCTTGCTTCCCTTTCCATCCGGCGATGGTGTGGTCGGGGCGATCTTCAGCGATTCATGGAAAGAGTACCTGGCGGCCTGTTTGAATGGTCCGATGATCGCAGGGAACCAATACACGCTGTCCTTCCAGATCGGCTCCCTGCCGGTCACCAATTTTGGAGATGTTTGTAATGGCGGTCAGCCGAGTTATGGCCCGGTCCTGGTTACCCTGTTCGGGAGTACCAGTTGTAATATTCCGGTCGGCACCACGGGGTGTCCCAGCAGTGCGGATCCAAACTGGGTCGTACTGGGCGAGGTGCTCTATGATCCGGTTCCGCAATGGGGACAGATCTCCATCACGTTTACCCCCTCCGTAGACATCAATGGGGTGATGATCGGACCTCCTTGTAACCTGCCAGGCGGATACTCGGGATCGCCGTGTTATGCCTATTTCCTGTTTGATGACCTCATGCTGGTCGGTGGGGAGGAGATCTACGAACTGACGATCAATGAGATCGGATTGCCCTGTGATCTGGACTACCTCCTGTTTGCCGAGGTGGAGCACCAGGGCCCCGGTACCTGGCAATGGTACTTCAACGGTGCGGCCTTGCCCGGCCAGAACAGCGAGGAGTTCCTGATCCAGGACAACAACTTCCTGTCCGGTACCTACGCGGTCACCTATTCCACCGCGAACGGCTGTGTCATGGACAGTATCTCCGTCACAGTGCCCCCGAAAGACACCCTGACCGAAGAAGTGTTCTTTTGCCCGAACAGCCAGGTGGAATGCGCTGGAGAGATCTTTCTGGTACCAGGAGTCTATGAGGTGATCCTCACAGGGTCATCCGGATGCGACAGCGTGGTGGAATGTGTTGTCACCGAGTACGATCTGCCTCCGGTGACCAATCTGGTGATCGACACCTGCGGACCGGTGGAGATCGAAGTATGCGGAGACCTCTTTTACCAGACCGGAATATATCAGATCCAGTGTCTGGATTACCGGGGATGCGACAGTATTATCGTGCTGGACCTCCGGGTGATGGAACCGATGGCGGTGATCAGTCCACCCGCCCTGCTGGCCTGTGGGCCGGGGCAGGACGTGGTCCTGGACGGGATCAATTCATCCCAAAACCCGGCACCGGGAGGGAATACGTTTTTTTCCTGGAGTGGGCCACCGAATGGTATCGAAGGAGCCACGGATGAGGAATATGCCTTTGCCACCAAGGTGGGGGAATACTGCCTGGTCCTGACACACGAAAGCAATGGGGTGATCTGCACGGACACGGCCTGCGTTACCGTAGAAAGCCTGGAGGAATTACCCCTGCCTCCTGTCCTGGACGGTGGTCCGTTCGCCTGCCTGGGTGACACGGTCATCATCGATCCTTCACCCGGGGGAGGCGCGCCATTGACCGGCTACAACTGGTCGTTCGACTTCTCCCTGAATGCGGTGGTCGTCAACGATCTGTACGTGCAATACGTGCCTTCCGGGCCGGGAACAGCCGAGTTCTGTGCCACGGCATACAACGAATGCGGTGAGACCACGCCCACCTGTATCACGATCACGACCTATTTGCCTGATACGGTCATGGTGGATGGACAAACCTGTGATCCGGCTCTGGCCGGGATCTCTGTGAGTGTCCTGACCAACCAGTATGGCTGCGACAGCGTGGTGATCCTGGATCGCACGCTGGTGCCAGAGATCATCGTCAACCTCCAGTCCTCCACCTGCGACCCCATGCTGGCCGGTATCGATACCACCCTGTACCAGACCGCCGAAGGTTGTGACAGTACCGTGATCATCACCACCGCTTTGCTTCCGTCCAATCAGTTGGCCATCCCACTGACGACCTGCGATCCTGCCCAGGCAGGGGTCGATTCCGTGTGGTACACCAATCAGTACGGATGCGACAGTCTGGTCATCACCACCACTTCGCTGCTGCCTTCAAATACCCTGAACCAGACCTTCTTCACCTGCGATCCTGCCCAGGAAGGCCTGGATACCCTGTATCTGACCAACCAGTACGGATGTGACAGTACAGTATACATCGAGCGGATCTTTACCGGAAACTACCAGGAGACCAATCAGGTGACCATCTGTGGGTCGGGAACGAATTACATCGATACCCTGGTCGTAACCAGTGGGCCGTGTGACAGTCTGTTCATCACCCAATATTCCTACAGTCCGCTGGATACCACCTGGCTGTCTGCCGCCACCTGCGACCCCGCCCAGGCGGGGACCACTGTTGGTGTCTTTCCCACCTCCACCGGGTGCGACAGTACCGTGATCACCCAAACGGTTCTCCTGCCCTCGGATGTGACGAAAGTGGATGGATTTACCTGCAACCTGGCCGAGGAACTGTATGACACGCTGACCCTCAGCAACCAGTATGGATGTGACAGCATCGTCACCATCGCCATCGCCTACGTCGGGGTAGATACGCAATTTGTCCAAAGGACCAGTTGTGATCCCATGCAAGCCGGACAGACCGTAGATATCCTGCCGGGCCCATATTGTGATACCGTGCGGGTCACCGAAACCGCCTACATCCCCTTCAGCGAGAGCCTGGAAACGGTCCTGGTCTGCGGTGCCGATGGCCCCGTCAGAGATACCCTGGTCCTGACCAACGTGGCCGGTTGTGATAGCCTTCGCATCCGGGAGTACACCTATGTCCAGTTGGCCAATGAACTGGAAGTGGTCGGGGAACGATGCGCGGGTGATGAAGACGGCGAAATCCGGGTCATTGCCTCTCTCGGGGGGAGTGCGCCCTACGAATACCGATTGGGGAACGGCCCCTGGCAAAGCAGTGCCGACTTCACCGACCTGCCTCCGGGCAACTACACCGTCATGGTGCGGGATGCCATCGGGTGCATGGATACGCTGAGTGGCCTGATCGTCGTCGAAGGGATTGCCCTGACCCTGGATGCCGGGTATGACCAGTTCGCTTTCCGGGGTGATATCGTCAATCTGGCGGTCCAGTCCAATTACGACCTGAGCCTCTTGCAATGGAGTGCTCCCGATCCTCTGGGATGCGCCACCTGCCCGACCACCACACTGGGTCCCCTGAAAGCCTCACAGACCGTGACGGTCACCGGCCAGACCATTGAGGGTTGTGCGGCCATGGATGATGTCTTTATCGATGTCAAGGTCCGGGTAGAGGTCTTCATACCGAACAGCTTTACGCCTAACAACGACGGGATCAACGATGTCTTCTCGGTCTATGGCAATGACCAGGTGGTGCGGGTGCGCAACCTGGCGGTGTTTGATCGCTGGGGCAACGCCCTCTATTTACGGACTGACCTGCCGATCAATGATCCTTCCGAAGGATGGAACGGTCATTTCCGGGAAGAATTGATGGATCCGGGAGTGTACGTCTATGTCGTGGAAGTGGAACTGTTGAATGGTGAAGTCCGCCTCTACAAGGGGGATGTCACGCTGGTGCGGTAGAAACAAAGGCGGAAGTCGGAACCCGGACGATGGTGCTTTGGCACCATGTCCGGATCCAGACATCCCGCCAAGCGGGATCGTCTGGGGGCGGAAATCGGAAGTCGGAAGGATGCCGAAGACAGTTGATCATGCTGTACATTTTGGAAAGCCGAGCGTGTTCATGCAGAACAGATGTGACACTTGGGAAGTGGAGGAGTCCAGGAGGGGAGGAGTCGAGGAGATGCCTCCGGAACGGGATGTGCACATGTGAATAAATCCAGGTGAATTCGTTAACCATAAACGAAGTAGCCCAGGGTTTTTCTTTTCACCAATGGGTATATTCAATATGATGAGTATTCTGGACAGCATACCCTTTTCTGAATACTCTTGCCCGGGCAATAAAAAAGAACCCTGAAGGGGTTTAAGATGATAGCCCCGGGTGGAACCCGGGGTTCATGAACACATAAAGACCAACCCTGAAGGGGTTGAAGACCTTCCCGGCCATTGGCAGGATTTTCCATTCTTATAACTGCCACACATCCGAATTTACTGGGAAGGGGAAGTTGAGGGGTCGTGGAATGACAGAATTGCCTTCTTGCAGACTCTCCTCATTGATCGCTGGCTGGTTCCACTGACGAATTGACTATCTTGGCTATTCCCCAGCCAGGGTTACAGAAATGCGCCAATTGCTCATTTGTTTCTTCATCGGTGTCAGTGGATGGACCCTCACTGCACAGGAGATCTGTGATAATGGGATTGACGATGACGGGGATGGATTGATCGACATCTATGATCCGGACTGTGTATGTACCGGGGTGAACACATTGTCAGATCTCACCTATTATATTCCCAATCCGGATTTTGAATCCCTGTCCTGTTGTCCTCAAGGCGTGGGTGATATGTATTGTTGCGATGGCTGGATCCAGGGCACGACGGCCACGGTGGATTATCTCAATACATGCGGGTTTGTGATGCCAGCTGTTGTTGCCGCTGGATTGGTCCCATTTCCTTCCGGAGAAGGGGCTGTGGGTGGTTATTTTGATGAGGGTTGGAGAGAGTATCCGGCGGTATGTCTGAATCAACCGTTACAGGCAGGAACGGAATATACCCTCAGTTTCCAGATCGGTGCAACATCCATCGGTAACAATTGTGATCCATTCAACATGAGTTTTCCTCCTGTTGACGTGACATTATTCGGAAATCCTCAGTGTAATTATATTGTCAACACGGTCGACTGCCCAATCGCCGGAGATCCCTCCTGGGTTGAACTGGACCATGTGACCTACACTCCGGTTGCGGCATGGATGGAGGTGACCTTCACATTTACTCCATCTGAGGATTTGCTTGGGATCATGATTGGCGCTCCCTGTGTGTTCCCCCCTGTCGGATACGACGGGCCGTCATGTTTTGCCTATATCGTCTATGACGACTTCACCCTTTTCGGAGGGGTTGAATTAGGTGAAATTGACATCATTGAACTGGGTCAACCGTGTTTCAGTGACTATACCCTGCAAGCCAGTATTCAACATCAGGGTGGCATTTGGCAATGGTACTTTAACGGTGTCGCATTACCAGGGGAGAATGAATCCGAGTTACTCCTTGCGAATAACAATTCTCAATCTGGCATGTATGCGGTGACCTATTCATTGCCGGATGGTTGCGCAATTGACAGTTTCTACGTGAATGTGCCGGCATCGGATACCACCGAGGTATTTGTTTCTGGTTGTCCCGGCAATGAAGTGGAATGTGCCGGAGAGAGTTTTTCTTCACCCGGAGTCTATGAGGTGATCCTTGTGGGGCCAGGTGGTTGTGATAGCATCGTTACCTGTATCGTTGAGGAATTTGACCTGCCCCCGGTCACCCAGCTGGTTGTGGATACTTGTGGCCCGGTGGCGATCGACGTGTGCAATGAGTATTTTAGTGAGACAGGTCAGTATGAGATTCACTGTGCGGATTGGCGAGGTTGCGATAGTGTCATCCTGCTGGATTTGCGCGTAATGGAACCGATGGCGGATATCCTCCCGCCGGGACAGCTGGATTGCGACTCCGCCGCTGTGTTGGTCCTTGACGGCAACCCAAGCAGTATCAATGCGGTCACGGGTGGCACCACAAGCTATGTTTGGAATGGCCCTCAAGATGGATTCTTGGGTCCGATGGATGAGGCGGCAACCATCGTGAACAAGCCCGGGATGTATTGTCTGACTGTGATCCATGAATCCAACGGAGTCAGCTGTTCAGACAGCGTTTGTGTGCAGGTGGAGACTTCTGCCGAACTGCCCGGGAAGCCAGTCATTCAAGGCAATTCGACTGTGTGTCTCGGAGACACCGTGATGTTGCAACCAACGGCTGGCGGTGGTGCGCCGCCGACCGGATATCAATGGTCATTTGACCCGTCATTGAATGCGGTCATCCTGACTTCAGATGTTGTCCGATTCGTGCCTTCGGAAAAAGGGCTTGTTTCGTTTTGTTTGAAAGCGTTGAATGAATGTGGTTCTTCCGATTCCACTTGTATCCAGGTGTTCGCAGGTACAAGGGATACTACCATGGTCCAGTTGCAAACCTGTGATCCTCTGGAGGCAGGGGTGGATACAACATTGTGGATCAATCAGACCGGGTGCGACAGTTTGGCCATCGTTGAACGCATTCTCGTGCCCGCTATTGAACATCATCTGCAGTTTTCTACCTGCGATCCTGCCCAGGCCGTTGTGGATACGATCGTGTTCCAAACCGGGCAGGGCTGTGACAGTCTGGTGATCTCCACCTGGGCCTTACAGCCTTCCAGTCAAAGTACGAATCTGAAAACAACCTGCGATCCATTCGAAGTGGGAGTGGACACGTTGTGGCTTCAGAACCAATACGGCTGCGACAGCCTGGTCATCACCGCGACCAGTCTCTTGCCCTCACATACCATCCATCAGACATTTTCCACCTGCGACCCCACTCAGGCCGGATTGGATACCCTGTTCCTGATCAATCAGTACGGCTGCGATAGTACCATCTACATCGAACGGACATATTCTGGCAATTATCAGGAAACCAACCAGACATTGATCTGTGGAGCCGGCTTGAATTATATCGATACCCTCCTGGTGACCACAGGCCCTTGCGACAGTTTGTTTATCACCGAATACACGTTTGAGTCCCTCGATACGACCTGGCTGTTTGGAACAACCTGCGATCCGGCACAAGTGGGGATCAGCATTGCTGTTCAACCATCAGTCCTGGGATGTGACAGCACGGTGATTACTACAACGAGCTTGTTGCCGACTGATTCCACCCTGGTATCCGGGGTAACCTGCGACCCTGCGGGAGCCATTTACAACGTCTCTGTACTGCCCAATCAATACGGCTGCGACAGCGTGGTGACAACCGATATTCAATACGTCGGCATCGACACGCTCTACGTTGCAAAAACGACGTGTGAGGCATCACAGGCCGGTACAATGGTATCCATATTGCCAGGTGTGGATTGCGATACGGTATTGGTCACCGAAACCACGTATGTGCCATTCACAACAAGTGAAGAGACCATCATATTATGTGGTCAGCCGGGTCTGTTATCAGACACGATATACCTGCAAAATTCCGTTGGCTGCGACAGTCTGGCCATCCGGTATTATGAATATGTGAGCCTGAGTGCCCAGGTCCAGATCCAGGATGAAACCTGCGCCGGCGATGAAGATGGCCGTATAGAGATCATGGACATGGCAGGAGGACAATCCCCGTTTGAGTTCCAATTGGATGGAGGCGGCTGGCAGTCAACCTCTGTGTTTGCCGACCTGCCACCAGGAACATACAGCATCCTGATCCGCGATGCTGGCGGTTGTCTGGATACGATCACAGGGTTGGTGATTTCTGCCGGTGCATCCATCTCCATTGATGCCGGACCGGATCGCATCGCTGTGGAAGGCGACATGATCAATCTGTCGGCACAAGCCACCCAGAACCTGTCGCAGGTACTATGGACGGCGTCCGACCCTCTCAGCTGTCCGACCTGCCTCCAGACCTCCCTGGGTCTGCTGACCGCAAGTCAAACCGTGGTCGTGACCGGCTGGACTCCGGAAGGATGTTCGGATTCCGATGCCCTGGAGGTCATTGTGAAACCACAGATCACCGTGTTCATACCGAACAGCTTTACACCCAACAACGACGGGATCAACGATGTCTTCTCGGTCTATGGCAATGACCAGGTGGTGCGGGTACGCAACCTGGCGGTGTTTGATCGCTGGGGCAACGCCCTCTATTCACGGACTGACCTGCCGATCAATGATCCGTCCGAAGGATGGAACGGTCATTTCCGGGAAGAATTGATGGACCCGGGCGTGTACATCTATGTCGTGGAGGTGGAACTACTGAACGGTGACGTCCGTCTCTACAAAGGGGATGTGACGCTGGTGCGGTAAAAGCAAAATCGGAAATCGGAAGGCGGAAGAATGCCGAAGACAGATGATCCTGCTGTACGTTCTGGGAAGGAGAGCGTATTCATGCAGAACGGATGTGACACTTGGGAAGTGGAGGAGTCCAGGAGGGGAGGAGATACTTCCGGAACGGGATATCCACATGCGAAAATGTCCAGGTGAATTCGTGAACAATAAACGGGGTAGCCCAGGGTTTCTCGACCGCCTTTGGCGGTTAACCCTGGGACCCAGGTCATTTCTTGAACCGGGAACAAAGTAGCCCAGGGTGTTCTTCTTTTCACCAATGGGTACATTCAGTATGATGAGTATTCAGGACAGCATGCCCTTTATTGGAATACATACACCCGGGCAATACGGAAGAACCCTGAAGGGGTTCAAGAGAATAGCCCCGGGTGGAACCCGGGGTTCATGAGAATATAAAGACCAACCCTGAAGGGGTTGAAGACCTGCCCGGCCAATGGCAGGATTTTCCATTTTCCAAAGGGTATAAATCAGGATCGGAGGTATTCTTGAAATCGTACCCTTTCTTTGAATACGCTCACCCGGGCAATACGGAAAAACCCTGAAGGGGTTTAAGATGATAGCCCCGGGTGATTTATCCGCCGAAGGAGGAAACCCGGGGTTCATGACCACATAAGGACCAACCCTGAAGGGGTTGAAGACCTGCCCGACCATTGGCAGGATTTTCCATTTTTTTATGACCACCACACATCTGATTTTTTTGTGAGGGAAGCGTTGAGGGGTCAAAGAATGGCAGCATTCATTGCCTTCTCGCAGACTCTCCTCATTGATCGCTGACTGGTTCCACTGACGAATTGACTAACTTAGCTATTCCCTAGCCAAGGGTACAGAAATGCGCCAATTGCTCATTTGTTTCCTCATCGGTGTCAGTGGATGGACCCTCACTGCACAGGAGATCTGTGACAACGGGATTGACGATGACGGCAATGGGCTGATCGACCTGCAGGACCCGGCATGCGAGTGCAATGGTATCTACATCCCTGTGGATGTAACGGACAAGATCCCCAATCCGTCGTTCGAGAATTTCAATTGCTGCCCGAATGGGCCTGCGCAGATGAACTGCGCGAAGGGGTGGATCCAGGCCACCTCCGGGACTTCCGACTATTTCCACACCTGCGGTTACCTGTTCGTACCCATGGTGGCCGCCGGACTGGTGCCATTCCCGGATGGCGAGGGGTGCTCCGGAACCATCTATTCCGACTCCTGGAAGGAATACATCGCCGCCTGTCTCTCCAGTCCCCTGCTGGCAGGTAAGGAATACGAGCTGACCTTGCAGATCGCCTCGACACCGATCACAGCTACTGGGGATATCTGCAACAATGGTGTCATCTATTATCCGGACGTGGAAGTCACCTTCTTTGGAAGTGCAAACTGCATTTCCTCACCCTTGTCGACCTATGATTGCCCCAGCGTGATCGACCCGGGTTGGCAGGTGATCGGTTCTGCCGTCTATTCTCCGGCCGACCAATGGGGCGAATTGACCCTGACCCTGACCCCCTCCATCACCGTGAATGCCCTGATGATCGGTCCGCCGTGTGTGCTGCCTCCCAATTACGGCAGTGGCGCGCCCTGCTACCCCTACTTCTATTATGACGATCTGCACCTCCAGGAGAACCAGCCCATCGACCCGCCGGAGATCATCCTCACGGGTCAGCCATGTGACGGTGACATGGTCCTGAGCGCGTATATCAACCACAGCGGTGGTGAATGGCAGTGGTATCTGGATGGCGTCGCCCTGCCCGGCGAAACTGGCGACGGACTGAATGTATCCCTCTTCAACTATCCATCCGGTACCTACACCGCTCGCTACCTGTTCGATGGCGATTGCGTGACATCGGAGATCGATGTGGAGGTGATCGTGATCGAACCCACCTTTGAGGACTTGCTGATCTGCCAGGGGGACACGGCCGTCTGTGCCGGGCAGATATTCGTAGAGGCGGGTGCCTGGCCGGTGAACCTGACCTCCTGGCAGGGCTGTGACAGTGTGGTGTATTGCGTCGTCGACCTCTATGACGGTGGAGGGGTAACGACCCTGACGGTGGATACCTGCGGTCCGGTCAGCCTGCAGGTATGCGGACAGATCATCGATTCCACAGGGCACTATGAAGTGCATTGCCAGGGCAGCCAGGGTTGCGACAGCATCGTGATGGTGGAGGCGACCATTCTTCAGCCGGCCTTGGCGATCCAGCCACCGCCCATCCTGGATTGTGCTTTTGGTGCCAGCATCCCCCTGGAGGCAGTTCCGGGCTCCGGTCCGGGGTCAGCGATCCTGTGGACGGGCCCTCCAGGCGGAATCGCGGGGCCGGTGGATGCACTTGTCATCCAGGCCAGGTTGCCGGGCCAGTATTGTGCCACCCTGACCCAGATGGTGGGGACAGCATCCTGTAGCATCCAGGTTTGTGTGGACGTGCTGCAGGATACGGTTCCACCGGCAAACCCCCAGTTTCCGGGCGTCTCGCCGGTATGCATGGGGGACAGCGTCATCCTGCAGGCCTGGCCCATCGATCCGGGCGACAGCCTGGTCTGGTCGGATCCGGGGGGGAGCTGGCTGAATGATACGTCCTTCTGGTGGTCCGGTGTCAGTCCGGGCGCAAATGCGATGTGCCTTTGGGCCCGGAATGCCTGTACCGTGTCCGATACGGTGTGCCAGGTGGTATCCGTGCTCAAGCCGGATACCACGATGGTCAGCCTGGCCACTTGCGACAGCCTGCAGGTGGGCCAGGATACGCTCTACCTGACCAATCTGGCTGGTTGTGACAGCCTGGTGGTCCGAAATACCTTCTATTCCGGCCAGTTCATTGACCAGGCCTTGGTCACCTTGTGCGGACAGGGGCAAAGCTACCAGGATACGGTGCTGCTGACCGGGGGTCCATGCGACAGCCTGCTGATCACCAGTTACAATTATCAACCTTCGGATACCACCTGGCGGGTGGAGACGACCTGTGACCCGCAGGCGGCCGGGTGGTCCTCGACCCTGCTGGCTAACCAATGGGGCTGCGACAGCCTTGTCCTGACGGAGGTCCAGTTGCTGCCCACGGATACGGTCCTTCTGACGGCCTTGACCTGTGATGCGGCCCAGGCCGGCACGACGGCCACTGTATGGGCCAATCAATGGGGCTGCGACAGCCTGGTGGTGACCGAGACGGTGTATGTCGGCTCCGATACCCAGTACGTGCAGATCCAGACCTGTGACCCTGCCCAGGCGGGGACGTCCACAAAAGTCCTGGCCGGGATGTACTGCGACTCCGTGGTCGTGACAGAGATCACCTGGGTGGCCGCCATCCTTACCCGGGACACTCTGGTGGATTGCGACCAGACCTCCACCACCCTGGACACGATGACCTTTGCCGCCAGCGGGGGTTGTGACAGCCTGGTGATCACCCTGCGGGAAGGTGGCAGTTTTCTACCCGAAGTGGAGCCCCTTGCCGAGACCTGTGCCGGGGATGGCGACGGCCAGATCCTGGTCGCGGCGACAGGGGGAGGGCTCCCTCCTTTCCTGTACCGGCTGGACCAGGGACCCTGGCAATCGGGGCCGGTCTTCCCGGATCTGTCCCCCGGGATCTACTCGGTCGAGATGGAGGACAGTCGGGGTTGCCGGAAGACAGTCACCGGGGTGACGGTGGCCTCGGGCCAGGTCGTGATCGTAGATGCCGGCCCGGACCGAACCGTTCTATCCGGCGATCTGGTCGCCCTGTCGGCCCAGTCGGTCCCTCCGGCGGTCCAATGGTTGTGGACGGCGACCGATGTCCTGGATTGTCTGACCTGTCCCCAGACCACCCTGGGGCCGGTGACCGTGACCCAGGACGTGCTGGTGACCGCCATGACCGCCCAGGGCTGCGTGGGCACCGACCTGCTGACCATCACCCTGGGTGGCAAGCCGGACGATCCGGTGAAGGTGTATGTCCCCAATAGTTTTACCCCCAACAATGACGGCATCAACGACGTCTTCTCGGTGTATGGGAATGATCAGGTATTGCAGGTGCGCAACCTGGCTATTTTCGACCGGTGGGGCAATGCCCTCTACTCCCGTTCCGACCTTCCTATCAACGATCCTTCTGCCGGATGGGACGGTACCTTCCGGGATGAGGTGATGGACCCGGGTGTGTATGTCTATGTGGTGGAAGTGGAGCTGGTGGGCGGCGAGGTCCGCCTGTACAAGGGGGATGTGACGGTGGTGCGTTGAATCACAGAATGGAATTCGGGTGATGAATGGACAGAATGGAATTCAATGTAGTCATGTTGTGTTTCCGTCATCAACCATTCCGTTGAATTGTTTGTTGGATCAATTTCCAAATGGCATGTTCAATCATTGACTATGCGAATCTGGTCGCTGATTCTTCTGGTCATTGTTACACCGGTTCTGCTAACCGCACAATTGTGTGGAGACAATTCCATCATCAATCCCGGCTTTGAGGAAGTCGAATTGCCCTGCGGGCCTGTTCCACCGGGAGGTTTGATCAACGGATCCTTTAATTCTGGTTGCATGACAGGCTGGGAAGCAGCATGGGGAACGCCCTCGGTCTGTGCCTTCGGGCCGAACAGCGGATCCTATTTCGCATGCTTCGGTGCCAACAATGAGGCCATCCACCAGAACCTGGAGGACCTCTGCACAGAGGGGATTTACCACTTCAGTTTCTTTTATCGACGGTTGTCTGGCTCCACGGGCAGCATGGGCGTCTATTTCGCGAACGGACTCATCAATCAACCATTGTCCAATACAGGAAATCCTCCGCTGGGCATCCAGGGTGGTTGGAATCTGATCGTCAACCAGAATGTCAATTCCGGTAACTGGCAACAGTATGTCAACTATAGTCTCCAGATCTCCAATCCAGCCAATAATCAGTTGTTGTTCGTTTTATCCGGTGCGATCGATATCGGCATCGATGATGTTGAACTGGAACTGCAGACAGCCGATCCTGCCTTTACCTGTGAATCAATATTGCCTGGATCCTATACCTTCAGTGGTGAATTACAGAATGCACCTCCGAATTACAATGTCACTTCATGGAGTTGGGATTTTGGGGATGGTAGCACCGGATCAGGACAGGATGTCAGTCATGTCTACTCCTCTCAGGGCACATACGAAGTTTGTCTGACCATTACCGATGCCTGCAATTGTTCGGTCACCACTTGCCAGACCATCATCTATGACGATTGTTCCTGTGGATGCGATCGAGATGAAGCTCCACCATTCTTCCTTCAGTCCCCCGAGCCTGTCATCGAGGTGTCCTGCCTTCAGGATGTACCAGTTGACCCGGTAGTTACGGTCCAGGATGAATGCGACGACCAGCCGATGATTACGTTTTCAGAAACGTCCACCGGTCCCTCTTGCGATCTCACCATCACCCGCACCTGGCTGGCCACCGATCGTTGCGGGTTTACTGCCCAGGTCTCCCAGACGATCCATGTCAGGGACCTTACTCCGCCTGATTTCGTCATCCCACCGGCAAATGAGGAGGCAGAATGTCCAGACCATGTGCCAGCTTTTGAGAATTGGATCCAGAATCTGGGCGGGGCAGAGGCCAGCGACAATTGCGGTGGAGATATGAGCTGGACGGTGATATTTGATTCCATACCACAATATCCATGTGGCTTTTCTACGGTCCAATTTCAGGTTTCAGATGGTTGTGGAAACAGTAGTGAGCGAACAGCCACCTTCTTTTCATTGGATACTCAACTGCCGGAAATTGTGTCTATTCCGGAAGATCTCACTGTATTCTGCCTGTCAGATATCAGTGATCCCCTGGCACAGTGGATTGAAGAACGAGGAGGATTTCTCGCTGAGGATCTTTGTGGCCCCGTGACCTATTCGAATGATTTTGATGGGGATACATCCGGGCAGATCATTCCGGTCACTTTCACGGCTACGGATCTTTGTGGAAACAGCAACAGCCTGACTGCCCGATTTATCCGGGCAAATGGATCAGATACGCTCTACGTAAATGTCTTTACCTGCGACCCTGCACAAGCGGGTCAGGATACGATGGTGGTCGAGGAGGGAGGATGCCAGGTTTGGTCCATTACGAATAGCATTTATTTGCCCCCTGACGTTGAAGTCATCGAACAATTTTCTTGCGATCCGCTTCAGGTCGGATCAGATACACTTTACTTTTCTAACCAGAATGGATGTGACAGTGTGCAGGTCATGGTGACGGTCCTGTTGCCTTCAGATACTATTCGTACGAAATCAACAACCTGCGATCCTGCAGTGGCAGGCTCCGATACGATAATCCTGTCAAATCAATTGGGTTGCGACAGCATCCTCATTTCAGAGGTCAGCTTGTCACCTTCTTCAGTGCAGTCAATAACCTTGTTTACCTGCGATCCAGCAGCGGCAGGTTCCGATACGATAATCCTGTCAAATCAGTTTGGTTGCGACAGTGTGATCTATCAATTGACGGTATTCTCCGGGTTCTATCAAGAGGTCGAACAAGTGCTCTTGTGCGGGAATGGGAATGCCTATACCGATACGATGGTGGTGACATCAGGCCCTTGCGACAGTCTGTTCATCACCAATTACATGTATGCACCCCTGGATACCACCTGGCTGTTCGGCACAACCTGCGATCCGGCACAAGCGGGTATCAGCATTGCAGTACAGCCATCATCGCTTGGATGCGATAGTACCATTGTCACCACGACCAATCTCTTGCCCTCCGATTCTACTCTGGTATCCAGGGTAACCTGCGATCCCGCAGGTGCCATGTACAGTATCACTGTTCTATCCAATCAATACGGTTGCGACAGTGTCGTGACAACCGACATCCAATACGTTGGCATCGACACACTGTACGTTGAAGAAACGACATGTGAGCCATCCCAGGCGGGTACAATGGTATCCATTTTGCCCGGTGTAGAGTGCGATACGGTCCTCGTCACCGAAACCATGTACGTGCCCTTTACACAAAGCGAAGAGACTGTCATCCTGTGCGGGCAATCCGGTGTTTTGTCCGATACCATCTACCTGCAAAACGCGGCCGGCTGCGACAGTCTGGTCATCCGGAATTACGAATATGTCAGTCTGTCGTCCCAGTATCAGATCCAGGGCGAAACCTGTGCCGGCGACCAGGACGGTTCCATTGAACTCACCAGTGTGGTTGGCGGCGTTCCACCCTATGAAGGAATTTTGATAGGAGGCAACTGGCAGTCGGCCACCCTCTTTGATAACCTGCCTCCTGGGCAATACACGCTGGTCATCCGGGATGCTGCCGGATGCCTGGACACACTTTCGGGCCTGGTCGTTGCACCCGGAGCCATCATAACCATCGATGCCGGACCGGACCGCACCGCGGCACCGGGAGAGGTCATCGACCTCTCTGCCCAGACCACCCAGAGCCTGGCACAGGTGCAATGGACCGCCACCGACCCGCTGTTATGTCCCGGTTGCCTGCAGACCATCCTCGGTCCCCTGACCACCAATCAAACAGTGATCGTAACCGGTTGGACCCAGGAGGGTTGTTCGGATACCGATGCCCTGGAAGTGATCATCAAAACCAGAGGAAACATCTTTATCCCCAACACCTTTACCCCCAACAATGACGGCATCAACGACGTCTTCTCGGTATACGGGAATGATCAGGTATTGCAGGTGCGCAACCTGGCCATTTTCGACCGTTGGGGGAATGCCCTCTATTCCCGTTCCGACCTCCCCATCAATGACCCTTCTGCCGGTTGGGACGGCACCTTCCGGGATGAGGTGATGGACCCGGGTGTGTATGTCTACGTGGTCGAAGTGGAGTTGGTGGACGGGTCTGTCCGTTTGTTCAAGGGGGATGTGACGGTGGTGCGGTAGGAGACAGCTTCTGCTGATTGGATAGGGATGAAGTTTCAAGCGATGAAACGGGTTTAGAAACATTCGGTTTAATTTTTTTTGGTCAAGTCCTTATTTTTGGTGAGGATGAAACCCGGGTTGATCAGAATATTCCACGCCTTCCTGTTCATGGTCTTGGCGATGACAGTTGTCTCCTCTCAGGAGATATGTGACAATGCCCTGGACGATGATGCTGATGGTCTGGTCGATATTCAGGATCCTGATTGCGCTTGCTTCGGGTTCCCCGTCAATCCTGTTGATGTCACGGATAAGGTGCCGAATCCCGGTTTCGAGGAAATGGATTGCTGCCCGGACTGGCTCAGCCAGGTCACGGAATGTCTTGCGGGTTGGGTGGAGCCAACCTTGGCCACTCCTGATTACCAGAATACCTGCGATTTTGTGATGGATGCGGTATATACCGCAGGGTTGTATCCATTCCCCAGTGGAGAAGGAGTGGTTGGACTTCTGATTGGCCAGAATTGGAGAGAAGGGATAGGCACTTGCCTGAACAGCCCCCTGGAGGCAGGAAAGCAATACACTTTTGAAATCCAAATGGCTTTTGTGCCAATCGTGATGTCACAGCAGCAAGGATATCCAGAATGTGAAGATCCACCACCGTATCCCCCGATCAATTTTGCCGTATTTGGGAATTCTTCCTGCAATGCCTTCAACATGAACGGCACCCAGTGTCCGCCTTCGATAGATGCCAGTTGGACAGCATTGGGGGAGGCTGTCTATGCACCTAGCCCAGATTGGGAGACACTGTCCATCACGTTTACCCCGACAACAGATATAGCGGCAATTATATTCAGTACGGCCTGCCAGATTCCGCCTCAGTATACCACGCCACCTTGTAGCCCCTATTTTTTTATAGACGATATCACACTAGTTGAGTATGAGATGGGAGGCGAAATCGAGATCGAACTCTCGGGAAATCCCTGTGAGGATGACCTCGTGCTGAGTGCGTCAGCCGATCCACCGGGAGGAGAATTTCAATGGTATTTTCAAGGGCAAGCCATTGTTGGTGAAACAGGTTCGATCCTGCAGATACCAGCGTCGGACTACCATCCCGGCACCTATACGGTGACCTATTCCCTGAATGGCGATTGCCTGATGGATTCGATAGCTCTCACCTGGATTCTACCTCAACCCACATCAGATACCTTGTGGATTTGCGCAGGCGAAACGGCCACCTGTGCGGGAGAGTCTTTCGAGGTACCAGGTGTTTACGAATTTGTATTTGTCGATCCGGATGGTTGTGACAGCGTTCACACCTGTGTGATTCTCCAGTTTCCGGACATTCCGGTGATGGTCCAGCAAGTAGACCTTTGTGGCCCTGCATCGGTGAGTATTTGTGGGGAATCCTTCTCTGAAAGCGGTCACCACACAATAACGTGTGAAGGGTCCACGGGATGTGACAGCTTGATTGAGCTGGACCTTCGTATCCTGGAGCCTTTATCCAGCATAGCAGCTGCAGATGACTTGCCCTGTGGTGGAGTTGGTTCAGTCATCCTGGATGGTTCCATGTCCACCGTGAATCCGTTTGCAGGAGGTGGGACATCCTATGTCTGGACCGGACCTGTCGGCGGTATCAAGGGCCCCGATACCGAAAACCAGGTGGAGGTGATCCTGCCCGGCACATATTGTCTGGAAGTAGTGCATACCCTTCCGGGAGCGACTTGTTCTGATATTTCTTGTGTCTCCGTAGATGTGTCACAGGGTCCACCTCCAACACCCGCGATTTCTGGGCCAGGAGCAATCTGTCTTCTTGATACCTTGGTGTTGGCGGCCGTTCCTTCTGACACCCTACTCGTGGCGCAATGGTTTTTACCATCCGGCCTTTCGCTTTTGGAACAAAACAGCACACAAATTCGCCTGACCGCGAATGGAGCAGGCTTCTACCAGATATGTATGGACTTGAATTATCCCTGTGGGGTTTCGGATACCACATGTGTCACCATTCAGGTTCTGGCACATGACAGCATTGAGGTCATACAGAGCACCTGTGAACCCAAACAGGTCGGCATGGATACCGTGTTCTTTCAAAATCAGTTCGGATGCGACAGCCTGGTCATCACCACGACCAGTCTATTGCCTTCACACAATATCATTCAGACATTTTATACTTGCGATCCCGCCCAGGCCGGACTGGATACCGTCTACCTGACCAACCAATACGGTTGTGATAGTACCCTCTACATCGAGCGCATCTACACGGGCAATTATCAGGAGACCAACCACACCTTGATTTGCGGATCCGGCATCAACTATGCCGACACCCTGCTGATCACCACCGGCCCTTGCGACAGCCTGTTCATCACCAATTACATGTATGCACCCCTCGATACGACCTGGCTGTCCGGCACGACCTGCGATCCGGCACAAGCGGGGATCAGCATTGCAGTACAGCCATCATCGCTTGGATGCGACAGCACCATCATCACCACAACCAGTCTTTTACCCTCCGACTCCACCCTGGTTTCCGGGGTGACCTGCGATCCCGCAGGTGCCATGTACAGTATCACTGTTCTATCCAATCAATACGGTTGCGACAGTGTCGTGACAACCGACATCCAGTACGTCGGCATCGACACGCTATACGTTGAAAAAACGACGTGTGAGCCATCCCATGTGGGTACTGTGGTATCCATTTTGCCCGGTGTGGATTGCGATACGGTCCTCGTCACCGAAACCACGTACGTGCCCTTCACGCAAAGCGAGGAGACCATCATCGTTTGCGGGCAATCCGGTGTATTATCCGACACAACTTACCTGCAAAACGCGGCCGGCTGCGACAGCCTGGTCATCCGGAATTACGAGTATGTCAGTCTGTCGTCCCAGTATCAGATCCAGGGCGAAACCTGTGCCGGCGACCAGGACGGTTCCATTGAACTCACCAGTGTGGTTGGCGGCGTTCCACCCTATGAAGGAATTTTGATTGGAGGCAACTGGCAGTCGGCCACCCTCTTTGATAACCTGCCTCCCGGGCAATACACGCTGGTCATCCGGGATGCCGCCGGATGCCTGGACACGCTTTTCGGCCTGGTCGTTACCCCGGGCGCAACCGTCGCCATCGATGCCGGACCGGACCGCACCGCGGCACCGGGAGAGGTCATCGACCTCTCTGCCCAGACCACCCAGAGCCTGGCGCAGGTGCAATGGACCGCCACCGACCCGCTGTCATGTCCCGGTTGCCTGCAGACCACCCTCGGTCCCCTGACCACGAATCAAACAGTGATCGTGACCGGTTGGACCCAGGAGGGTTGTTCGGATACCGATGCTCTGGAAGTGATCCTCAAAACCAGAGGCAACATCTTTATCCCAAACAGTTTTACCCCCAACAATGACGGCATCAACGATGTCTTCTCAGTGTACGGGAATGATCAGGTATTGCAGGTGCGCAACCTGGCCATTTTCGACCGTTGGGGCAATGCTCTTTATTCAAGAAGTGATCTACCCATCAACGACCCTTCTGCCGGGTGGGACGGCACCTTCCGGGATGAAGTGATGGATCCCGGTGTTTATGTCTATGTGGTCGAGGTGGAGTTGGTGGACGGGTCTGTCCGTTTGTTCAAGGGAGATGTGACGCTGGTGCGGTAAAGCCAAGCCGGAAATCGGAAATCGGAAGGCGGAAGAATGCCGACGAGAGATGATCCTGCTATAAGTGCAGGAAAGGAGAGCCCTTCATGCAGAACAGAGTGATACCTGGAAATTGGGGGGGAGTCGAGGTGATGCCTCCAGAACGGGATATGCATATGTGAATATGTCCAGGTCATTTCTGAAACCAGAAACGAAGTAGCCCAGGGTTTTAACCCTGGGGCCCAGGTCATTTCTTGAACCAGAAAAAAAGTAGCCCAGGGTTTCCCGACCGCCTTTGCCGGTTAACCCTGGGGCCGTTACCTCGATGGCAAACCTGAACGCAATAGAGGATCCAACCACAAGGAAATGAGGAATCCGGCATCATTCCTCCGACATATTGATTAACTTGTCGATTCCGCGAAGAGGAGTTGGCATGCGCTGTATCATTATATATTTCTTCATTTTTCTGGGCGGTGCAACCCTGAGTGCCCAGGAGATCTGTGACAACGGAGTGGACGACGATGGCGACGGGCTGACGGATCTGTACGATGATGAATGTGTTTGTACGGGTGTCACCCAGACCACGGACCAGACGAACAAGATCCCGAATCCCGACTTTGAGAACTACAGTATTTGCCCGACTTCCTGGTCGCAGATCGAATATTGTACCGGTTGGGAACGGGGTACCTTTGGCACATCGGATTATTTGAATACCTGTGGTTATGTCACACCGGGTGTACTGTCAGCCGGGCTGGTCCCTTTTCCATCCGGGGATGGATGTACCGGGGCCTATTTTACGGAAAGCTGGAAGGAGTATGTCGCCACTTGCCTGACCACCCCGCTTTCTCCGGGGCTGGACTATGAACTGACCTTCTATATCGCAGCCTGTTCCGTGTTAGACGGCTTTATCGGTTGTAGTCCGTTTTCCTATGCACCGGTCAACGTTACACTTTGGGGCGGGCCGGATTGCACCCTGCCCGTGCCGTCCACCGGAGGGTGTCCATCGGATGGTGATCCGGATTGGGTGCCCCTGGGCACGGTGACCTATAGTCCGGTATCGGAGTGGGCGGAAGTGTCCATTTCCTTTACGGCGCCTTCAACCATTGCAGCCATCATGCTCGGTCCGCCCTGTGTGGTGCCGCCAGGCTATGGTGGCCCTGATTGTTATCCGTTCATCGTGTATGATGACCTGCATCTCTTCGGGGATGAAGTGGTCCAGGACCTGACCCTGGTGGATATCGGGGCGGCATGTGATGCCGGGTATACATTGAGCGCCGACATCGATTTTCCCGATCCCGGTACCTGGCAATGGTATTGGAATGGTGTCGCCCTGACCGGGCAGACCGGCCAGGAATTGCTTCTGTCCGGGAACAATTATCAATCGGGCATCTATCAGGTGGTCTTCACTTCAGGGAATGGTTGTGCGATGGACAGCCTGTCGGTGAACATTCCCGACAAGGATACCACCATGGTCGAGTTGTCCTTCTGTCCGGATAGCGAGATCGAATGTGCCGGTGAGATCTTCAGCATTGAGGGTGTGTACGAGGTCATCCTTCCCGGATACAATGGTTGTGACAGTGTGGTCACCTGTGTCCTGGAGGCCTATGAACTCCCACCGGTGACCTATCTGGCCGCCACGTCCTGTGCTCCTTTCGATATGGAGGTTTGCGGTACGATCCTCCAGCAGTCCGGTCATTATGAGATCGTCTGCCCGGACGCTCGCGGGTGCGATAGTCTGGTCGTGATCGACATCCAGATCCTGGCACCCGAAGTGGTCGTGTTAACCCCGGATACATTGGGATGTGATTCAAGCAAGGTGGTCATCCTCGACGGGTCATTGTCCTCCGTGAACGACGTTCCGGGTGGTCAGACCACTTATAGCTGGAGCGGGCCTGCCGGCGGTATCCAGGGGAACACGGATGAACCCTGGGTCAGCGTTTCGCTCCCCGGGGAATATTGCCTCGTGGTGACCCATGAAAGTGAGGGGGTCAGTTGTGCCGATACGGGTTGCGTGACCGTTCAACGTTCCATCGAGTTTCCGGCCCCTCCTCTGCTGACCAGTGTGGCCGGGGGGTGCCTCGGTGATACAGTGACGGTGTCCCTTTCCGGACAGGGGAATGCCCTGGTCACCTCCTTTCAATGGTTCATCGACCCGGGCATCAGTCACATGATGGTCAACGATAGTGTCCTGCTGTATTTCCTGACGGGATTGGACACGGTCCGATTTTGTGCCATTGCCGAAAACAGTTGCGGTGTTTCAGATTCTTCCTGTATCCAGGTGATCACCTCGCTTGGAGATACCACCATGACGATCAACCAGACCTGTGATCCGGCGATGGTGGGTGTGGACACCGTGATGTACGAGAATCGGTTCGGTTGTGATAGTATCGTCATGATCCAGACCCTCCTGTGGCCATCCTCTGTGATGGAGGTGATGGCAGCCTCGTGTGATCCCTCGCTGGTCGGAATGGATACGGTCATCTACCAGAACCAGTTCGGCTGCGACAGTCTGGTCATCACCACGACCAGTCTCTTGCCCTCTCACACCATCAATCAGACGATTTACACCTGCGATCCCGCCCAGGCCGGACTGGATACTGTATACCTGACCAACCAATACGGTTGTGATAGTACACTCTATATCGAACGGATTTATTCTGGCAATTACCAGGAGACCAACCAGATCCTGATCTGTGGGTCCGGTATGAACTATGCCGACACCCTGCTGATTGCCACAGGCCCTTGCGACAGCCTGTTCATCACCAATTACATGTATGCACCCCTCGATACCACCTGGCTGTCCGGCACGACCTGCGATCCGTTGCAAGCAGGAATCTCAGTTACGATTCAACCCTCAGCTTTGGGTTGCGACAGCACCATCATCACCACAAACAGCCTGTCGCCCACCGATTCAACGCTGGTTTCCGGAGTGACCTGTGACCCTGGAGGAGCGATGTATAACGTCATTGTTTTGTCCAATCAATACGGCTGCGACAGCGTCGTCACGACGGTCATTGAATACGTGGGCATCGACACGCTGTACGTTGAAAAAACGACGTGTGAGCCATCCCAGGTCGGTACGATCGTGAGTGTTTTACCTGGTGTGGATTGCGATACTGTCCTCGTCACCGAAACCACGTACGTGCCCTTCACGCAAAGTGAAGAGACTATCATTTTGTGTGGTCAAACCGGTGTTTTGTCCGATACCATCTACCTGCAAAACGCGGCCGGCTGCGACAGCCTGGCCATCCGGTATTACGAGTATATCAGCCTTTCGTCCCAGTATCAGATCCAGGGTGAAACCTGCGCCGGTGACCAGGACGGTTCCATTGAACTCACCGCTGTCGTTGGTGGCGTTGCACCCTATGAGGGAAAACTGAATGGAGGCAACTGGCAGTCGGCCACCCTCTTTGACAACCTGCCCCCCGGACAATACACGCTGGTCATTCGGGATGCAGCCGGATGCCTGGACACGCTTTCGGGCCTGGTCGTTGCACCCGGAGCCATCATAACCATCGATGCCGGACCGGACCGCACCGCGGCACCGGG
>JACJYI010000005.1:390000-560768 GCA_020636225.1 Lewinellaceae bacterium
GGGATCTCCAGAGGGTAGGGATTGTCCGGTCCGAAGACCCGGTAGTCGATCACCACGCCGTCCTCGGCAGGATTGGGCGCCCCACTGTCCGGCGGCCAGTTGCCCAGGTTGTTCGGCGGAAAGGCAAACCCCAGGATCTGCCCTAGCACAATAGGCCCGATGGTGATGGGCTGGATATGGCATACCCAGATGTTCATGTAGCTGTCGGTATCCCAGGCATCGTTGCCGCCGTCCTCGGTGTGCTTGACCTCCGGGATGAGGTTGCCGCTGAGCAGGTCGATCTCGAACAGGGTATTGGTCTGGATACGCTCGGTGGCTACCAGCTCAAACTGGATATCTGCCGAGCCGGCCACCCACTCGAACATGCTGCGCAGGTTGCCCGTATCGGCATTCATCCGGTTGAAATCCTCGTTGAGCACCTGGATCTGCGCCTCGATCAGTTCGTCGGACAGGTTCTCTTCCGGCTGATTCCACACCACATGCACCACCACGGGGATGGTCAGCGTGGTCCTGGGACCAGCCTGCATTTGTTTGGCCTGATCAAAGGTGGCCTCGATGGATTCGGCCAGGTCGGGATATTGGTCGGCGAGCAGGTCGCTGAGCAACTCGTTGCCGCAGAAGATGCGGGGAGTGGTTTGGGCGCCGAGCATGCAAGGAAGCAAAAGGCCGACCAGGAGGGCAGGGAAGAAGTTTCTCATAGGATGTGATGCGTCGTATTGGACTGTGATGATACGAACTTCACCGGGAACCACCAATACCTGGCGGGGTCAGTGAATGATCAACTTGTTGATCAGCATTCGCCCGTTATTACTCGTCAAACGTACCACATAAACACCGGGAGCCAGCACGGAGCAATCCAATCGGGTTTGATCAGAAGGGAGCACGGCCTGTGTCAAGACCAGTTGTCCTGAAGTGTTAAATAGGGTCAGTTCGCCGCCCGCTAGCTCTGGATAGTGGATCTGGACCAGTCGGGAATCACTGACCGGGTTGGGGAATATGGTCAATGCCTGAGTTGTATGGATCACAGGATCGATGGCTATAGTTTGGCAATCTTCTTTGATAGGTGTATCGGAGAGTTGGCGAAATTGTCCGGATCCAGCAATAAATGGATGTGTATTGTCTGGCCAGAATAATTCGCGATACCATCGAAGGTATTCATGCTCGCAATACGTTGAATCCCAGGTAAGGCCACCATTAAAAGACTCCAGAATAAGCCCGTGGTCACCGATGATCAATCCGTGGTCTTTGTTTTCAAAGTGAATGTCTTGCATGCCAGTAGCATCCAATGATTGAATGCTCCAATCCAATCCACCATTTGTTGTGGACAAAACTTTCCGAGAGGTGAGGATCCATCCAGTTTGAGGGTCAAGGAAGAACAGGGCGTTGGGGATTTCGTCCGAATATTGATCGCCCAATGAAATTTCCTTGGCGAGAATGACCTCACCGTCCTGAATCACTCCAAATCGAACATTATAACTGGCGTGCCCACAATAATATAGAAGGTCGTTGGAAGGGGCACATATATCACGGATCCGAAATGCGTTCACCCCTTCAATTGCGCTCCAGGAGTTCCCACCATCCTGGGTGATGTAAATTGGCTCGGGGTATTCCCCACCCAGATAACTTACATTTTCATTGATTTGGAGTACATGTGAGATGTCATCTGGATCTGGGACGAATGTTGGAACCCAGGTTTTACCTCCATCATTGGTGAAAAAGACAGAAGTGAGTCCGTCAGGAATGGATGAGTTATATGGAGCCGGACCTCCTAAAATTCCGTTTGTCTCACTGGAAAAATAAATATCCTGAATGGTGGCAATCACGTTGGCGAATGAATCGGGCAATGTATAGTCAAACCAGGATTGGCCACCATCATGTGTGGTGTGAATCGTTTTTTCCTCTACGAGGCTCCAGTGTTCATTCGTACGAACAAAGGCTTGGCGAGAATGGAAGGGCAATTCCATGGGTGGGACCCAATAATGAATACCGCCTACATTCAGAACCTCCTTGCTGACTTGTGGGTTGGGTCGGCAATTTGTGTAGGCAGATAATGTCACCGTATAGCATCCTTCATCTTTGAATTCATGAACAGGATCGATTTCTGAGCTCGTGTGGCCATCCCCGAAATCCCAGTGATAGGATGCAGCGAATGTAGAGTGATTTTCGAAAGTGAATTCATTTCCATTACACGAAAAAGAAAAACTGGGAATGGGATCAAAACAAGTTGTAGTTGCGCATGTAATCGCGGTATCTGCATCCGTATGTGAGTAAAGGACACCTGATGAATCCTGGACACAGATCAATTCATAATGTTCACCATGTAGACTGTATGCGCTATGATCAAATCCATATTTCGTGCTGCCAATGCCTTCGATGATCTCGTGTTCTTCAACAGGCCACTCAGTATTTTTCAGAATCAATCGCCTTCTGGGTTTGCCGTCACTGAGTGTTACGGTATCCTTGAGCAAGACCACAGAAATATATGTGGCACTTGGTGCAACTCCATAAAGGGTGTCTCCTGCTTCACCTGTAAAGTCATAGAGCAAAGTCTTTTTGGCGAGGGGGCAGGGCCCATTTGGATTTACACGAAAATATTGGCCATCTTCCTCTTGATAAAACCGTGGATGATCCGTCGTAGATCGGAATCGATGGAGGTTTTCTCCACAGACTATGGTGTCCTGATCATATTTAATTGACGCTTGAGTCCAGGAGCCGACAGGGGCATCGTACTGATTGAAATAATAGACTGTGCCATAGATCAACCCAGGGCTCGGAAAAAGCTGTTGGGCGGACAGAAAACTGGAAAGGATCAGGAATAATAAAAGCAGGTGGCATTTCATGGGAGGAGAGATAGACATTACAAGTTAGTCTTTTCCACCATCCAATACAAGCAACACACTATCAGGCTCCAGCCGCCTGCTCGATCTCCCCATCGGGTTTGATGCGATAGCGGTCCACTACACTCTGCGTAGGATCGGCCAGGTCGTCGTTGCCATCGTGCTCGCTCTCCACCATGAAGATCTCCCCATCGGCCGTGATCATGGCCGCGCCCTGGCGCACCTGGGTGTCAGCCACCTCCGTCTCTGCCAGGATCTTGCGTTCGATGAAGCGACCCTTCTTGTCCATGATCACCAGCACATACGCATAGTGCAGCAGGCCCGCCTTCCAGTACACCAGGCCGAGGTAGTTCTTTTCCTCGAAATGGAATCCCGGAATGTACTCCGTAAACTCGTCCGGTGTCTCGCCCTCCCAGGTGGCCAGGAAGAAATCCGACAGCATCTCCGGCAGGGGCTTGTTGTCGCGGGAGAAGGCATGGTGACTGGTAAAGGTGATGGTCACCGGCAGGTCGATGGCCGGGAAATAGGTCAGCAGCAGGGCGAGGTCCTCGGCAGTGGGTTGGGTAGACATGCCACAAAGGTCGGAATCTTTCCCATTTGCAGCGGTTCCGGTCACGGTTCACGAGGGCCTATACTTTAGAATCCTTCTAAATAAAAAAGGCACGTGATCCTCCACCCGTCCCTACCTGTTTAGGCTTTACTTTTGTGGACATTGAACATCCTTGCCATCTATGAGCTGGTTTTCACACTTCCTGCACTCCTCGATCGGACAGAAGCTCATCATGAGCCTGACCGGTCTGTTCCTGATCCTCTTCCTGGTCGTCCATCTGATAGGCAACTTCCAGTTGCTGGCCGAGGATGGTGGCCAGGCCTTCAACCTGTACACCAAATTCATGACCAGCAATCCGCTGATCAAGACTGTTTCCTACGGGTTGTATTTCTTCATCCTCCTGCATACCTGGCAGGGCATCTCCCTGTGGCTGAAGAACCGGGCTGCCCGCGGATCCCAGGGTTATGCGGTCAAGCGGACCCGGGCGGTCGGCACCAGTGCCACCCTGTCCAGCCGGATGGCCTGGCTGGGGATCATCGTCTTTGTCTTCATCGTCATCCACATGGTCCAGTTCTGGCTCCAGATGAAGCTGGGCAACACCACCATGGTCACCTATCCCGGTCATGAGGGCGAGTACAAGGACCTCTACAGCATGGTGATCGCCGTGTTCAAGAATCCCGCCTTCGTGATCTTCTACGTCTTCAGCATGTACGTCATCGCCCTGCATCTCTGGCACGGCTTCCAGTCGTCCTTCCAGACCCTGGGCTTGAATCACAGCAAATACACGCCTTCCATCAAATTGATCGGCAAGGCGTATTCCATCCTGGTGCCCGCCGGTTTTGCGATCATTCCGGTCATCGTGTACCTCTTCCGTTAACCTACCTACAATACCCGAGATATGAAAGTAGATGGTAAAGTCCCCGCAGGCGAACTGGCCCAGAAATGGACCACCTACAAATCGACCTGCCCCATCGTCGCCCCGCACAACAAGCGCAAGCTGGACGTGATCGTCGTGGGTACCGGTCTGGCCGGCGCATCCGCCGCGGCATCCCTGGCCGAGCTGGGCTACAATGTCAAGGCATTCACCTTCCACGACAGTCCCCGCCGGGCCCACTCCATTGCCGCCCAGGGCGGGATCAATGCGGCCAAGAACTACGCCAATGACGGCGACAGTGTCTATCGCCTGTTTTACGATACCATCAAGGGGGGCGACTACCGTGCCCGGGAGGCCAACGTACACCGGCTCGCGGAGGTGAGCGGCAATATCATCGACCAGTGTGTCGCCCAGGGAGTTCCATTCGCCCGCGAATACGGCGGACTCCTGGAGACCCGCTCCTTCGGTGGTGTGCAGGTGAGCCGTACCTTCTATGCCCGCGGCCAGACGGGACAGCAATTGCTGATCGGCGCCTACCAGGCCCTCAGCCGTCAGATCCATACCGGCAAGGTACAGATGTACAACCGGCATGAGATGCTGGACGTGGTGATTGTCGATGGCAAGGCCCGGGGTATCATCACCCGCAACCTGCTCAATGGCAAGATCGAGCGCTTCGGCGCCCACGCTGTCATCCTGGCCACGGGTGGCTATGGCAACGTGTTCTACCTGTCCACCAATGCCATGAACTGCAACGTCACAGCCGCCTGGCGGGCCGTCAAGCGGGGTGCCCTGATGGCCAACCCGTGCTATACCCAGATCCACCCCACCTGCATTCCGGTGAGTGGCGACTACCAGTCCAAGCTGACCCTGATGTCGGAATCCCTGCGGAACGACGGCCGGGTGTGGGTGCCCAAGAAGAAAGAGGATGTCATGGCCATCCGGGAAGGCAGGAAGAAGCCCACCGAGATCGCCGAGGAGGATCGTGATTACTATCTCGAGCGCCGCTATCCTTCGTTCGGCAACCTGGTCCCCCGCGACGTGGCCTCCCGGGCGGCCAAGGTGGTCTGCGATGAAGGTCGCGGTGTGAATGCCAGCGGACTGGCCGTCTACCTGGACTTTGCCGCCGCCATCCAGCGCTATGGCATGTCGCAGGCGCACGCCCAGGGGCTGGAGAATGCCGACAAGGCCACCATCACCCGACTGGGTGAACAGGTCATCGAGGAAAAGTACGGCAACCTGTTCCAGATGTATGAGAAGATCACCGGCCAGGATCCGTACAAGACCCCGATGATGATCTTCCCCGCCGTCCACTATACCATGGGCGGCCTGTGGGTGGATTACAACCTGGAGACCAATATCCCCGGACTGTTTGCCCTGGGTGAAGCCAACTTCTCCGATCACGGCGCCAACCGCCTGGGGGCCTCTGCCCTCATGCAGGGCCTGGCTGACGGATATTTCGTCATTCCCTACACCATCGGCACCTTCCTCTCCGGGGAGATCCGCAGCGACAAGGTGGATACCAGCCATGACGCCTTTGCCCAGGCCGAGAAGGAAGTGAATGACCGCCTGTCCCGCCTGATGAACATCGGTGGCAACCAGTCAGTGGAAAGTTTCCATCGTCGCCTCGGACTGACCATGTGGGATTATTGCGGGATGTCCCGCAATGAGGAGGGCCTGAAAAAGGCCCGCCAGATCATCCGCGACCTGCGGGATGAATTCTACAAGGACCTCTATGTGCCGGGTACGCTCGACGAGTTCAATCCCGAACTGGAGAAAGCCAACCGGGTCGCCGATTTCCTGGAGCTCGGCGAGCTGATGGTGGTGGATGCCCTGCAGCGCCGCGAAAGTTGTGGTGGCCACTTCCGGGAGGAATGCCAGACCGAAGCGGGTGAGGCCCTGCGGGATGATGAACACTTCACCTATGTCTCCGCGTGGGAATGGACGGATACCAACAAGGATCCGGAATTGCACAAGGAGGAGCTGGTGTTTGAGAATGTGGAGCTGAAAACGAGATCATACGCCTAACTGTGAAAGCACCAAAATTCAAATTCCAAATCACAAATAAATTCCAATTTCAAAAAAAACAATGACCGAAACCTATGGGTTGAATATTGATGAATGGTTGAGTGGAGTGAACGAAGGTTCACCGGCGTATAACCTGGAAGAACGAACGTATCAATTCGCCAGGGAAGTGCGGTTGTTTATCAAGGAGTTGCCATACTCTATCGCAAACACCGAGGATGCAAAGCAATTGGTCAGGGCGTCCGGATCGGTGGGAGCAAATTACATTGAGGCCAATGAGTCCTTGAGCAAGAAGGATTTCATGATGCGGATCAAGATCTGTCGGAAGGAGTCCAAAGAGTGTGTGTACTTCATCCGCCTCATTCGTGAAACCCAACAATTGGCCAATGACCAGGAAGGATTCCGGTTACAGGATGAAGCCAGTCAGTTGAAGAAGATCTTTTCGGCCATTCTGGAAAAATCAAAATGATCCACTATGGTCGTTTCGAACATTCGAATTTATGATTTGGAATTTCATCTTGTTTTGGTCATTTGAAATTGAGATTTGGAATTTATTTGAGATTTGTTTTTTGTGATTTGTGATTTCACCTTGTTTTGGTCATTTGAATTTAAGATTTGGAATTTGTTTGTGATTTGATATTTGTTATTTGGAATTTCACCCTGCCAATCTGTCAACTTCATGTTGAATTTTGAATAAACATAATCGTTAGCACGATGAAACTGAACTTAAAAATCTGGCGCCAGAAGAATGCTTCCGATAAAGGAACATTCAAATCGTATACAGTGGATGCCAACACGCATATGTCCTTTTTGGAGATGCTGGATGTGTTAAATGAAAGCCTGATCGCCAAGAAGGAAGAGCCGGTGGCGTTCGACCATGACTGTCGGGAGGGCATCTGCGGAGCCTGCAGCATGGTGATCGATGGTCAGCCGCATGGTCCATGGCAGGGCACGACCACCTGCCAGCTGCATATGCGGGAATACAAGGATGGGGATACCATCACTATCGAGCCTTACCGGGCGAAATCCTTCCCGGTGATCAAGGACCTGGCGGTAGACCGGTCGGCCTTTGACCGGATCATCCAGGCGGGTGGTTATGTATCCGTGAATACCGGCCAGGCGCCGGACGGCAATGCCATTCCGGTAGAGAAGGAACAGGCTTCCCTGGCCTTTGAGGCGGCGGCTTGCATCGGTTGCGGCGCTTGCGTGGCAGCTTGTCCGAATGCGTCGGCCATGCTGTTCGTCTCCGCCAAGGTCAGCCACCTCGGACTGTTGCCCCAGGGCGATGTCGAGCACAGTGAGCGTGTCCTGAACATGGTCAAGCAGATGGACGACGAGGGCTTCGGCCGCTGCTCCAACGTCACCGCCTGCGAGGCGGAATGCCCCAAGGAGATCTCCGTCGCCAATATCGCCCGTCTTAATCGCGCCTATTTCAGTGCGGCGCTGGGGTCGGAGAAGAAGGTCTAGGCCAAAGACATACTGGATGAATGAGAACAGCCCGTCAATGTACATTGGCGGGCTGTTTATATGAGGGTGGTACTTAATTTGCGATGATCAGGGTTTTCGCCCCCAGGATGACGGGCCCTGCGAGGAGTTGAACCACATAATTGCCACTCGGGAGCAAGCTTGTATCCAGCATGTATTGATCTTGTCCGGGTTGACCAGATGCAATGCGAATTATTTTGCCCAGATGATCATAGATTACCACCCGATCAACCAGGTGAGCACGAGGGCAAGTCTGATCAATCATGACCTGCACCCAGGCACCGGCTGGATTGGGCGTCAATTTCCAACACCCATTCTCCAAACGAACTTCCTCCGCTTCAGTGGAGGTGATGATGGTCTTGTCACAACCGGGGACCAGGCAACCGACGGAATCCAGCTTGAGGAGGAAGACTCGATAGGCATAATCTACGGGGTTTTCTGCTTTAACTTGGAATACTCCTCCTAAGAGAATTCCTCCATCGGATGTGCGAATGCTATGGCCGAAAATGGGACTTGAATAATTGAGGCTGTCAATATAGTGTTTGACATCAATGACACGTCGCCAAAGCTCAATCCCTTCAGCCGTATATTCCACTAAAAAATATTTTCTACCTGATTCAACCCCTACCAGAATATTTCCATTCTCCTGTACGGATAAAGACTGGAGGGAGGCTGTACTCAATCCTTTGCAAATATATGGCGGTTCCCAATGCCAGAATTCTCGGCTCCAGATAGAGTCCAGACTGACAGGATCCACCATCACCACGCGTGTGCAGGTGGGTCCGGTAGAATTCAGATCAGGCATACAGAGAAACACCAGATTGCCGGACGGGTGAAGAGCTAAAGCTTGCCCTGAACCCTTGAATGGTGTTTCATTAAAGGAGATAAAATTCCCCATGCTGTCCAGCCGCAATAAATAGGTTTTTTTATCGAATGTCGTGCCTGAGGTGATGAGAACGATTATCGAACTGTCCGGCATGACCTTCATGTCCAGTGTGATCTGTAGGAATCCAAAAACATCCAGCTCATGTTGCTTCGTCCAGAGCACTTGGCCAGAGGTATCTACACAGTACAGTAAAAAGGTATTTTCTGAGCCCAGCAAACCGGGCAAGAGCAAAGTAGCGCTGTCCGGTCGGAGGATGGATCCAAAGCAAGTCCAGAGATCATCATCAGGGTGAGAATATTTTTCCACCCTTTTAACTTCTCCAGTACTATTGTCAAACCAGTTAAGCAAAGTTCCCCGCTCTTCACTCACTGCATCTCTAGAGGAACTGACATAGACCAGTTTGTTATCTGAAAGTGCTAGAAGGTCCAAAGGAGGATAATACAAAACATCTGATAAACTACCAGGTAAATCCTTAAACTGTCCAGTCCAAATCAACTCCAAGTCGAACGGTTGGTGTTTGAGCACCTTGTTCCGCATTTTGGGGATATTCAGATTGCTGGCTTCAATCAAGCTGTAATAAGCACCACTTTGTTCTTTGATATCTATATGGTCGTATCCTTCGTTTGTTAGTTCAAGAGTATATACTTTGAATTGCGTGGATTGTGCATTCACGTTAAGGCTTATCAAAAACAATGATCCAGACAGGAGGAGCGTCCTTAAAATTCGCAATTGGTTCATTACTGGATATTGATAATGGTTGACACTACTTCGCCTCCTGTTGAACGTGCCAATAGGGTGTACATTCCGCCCCCTAGGCTGCCCAGGTTCAACTCACCCTGAAGCTGTGGGTCATGGTTTATTAAAACAACTTGACCCAGGGAATTTATTAAACAAAGATTATGAAGCTTATCCATTCCCTTGATAGCGTAAGTGATCTGACCTGTTGTGGGGATTGGATAAACCTTAATGAGTGCTGATGGTTGAATTAGACTATTAGTAAAATGCATATCATCAGAACGTGGTTCTGCTGAAGGAGGTAATGTTCGCCAGGTTGGTGAAATAACCAATCCATAACATAGGTTTAAAAGTGACGCTGCATAACCTGCTTGAGGCCCTTCTGCGTGGGCAATTTGATCTAGACGCAAAGAATCTGTAGTGGAGGGGAGCCAAGTGGAGGGCGCATCCATCCAGTCGGCATATAGTGTTTGAATGTCCCTGAATTCGACATCCAATGGATGGGCAGTGGGGTAATTAGCGAGAAGTTGTCGGATCTTTGCAGAGTCACGGAGTTGAATGGCAAGTCCCACCCGCCATTCGCGCGCAATTCGGGACGTATCTGTCGAAAGGGTTGAAAAAGCCGTAGATGATAGATGCAAACCCAATAAAGAATCAACTTCTGATTTCAAGTCTTTCAGGTACTGCGTAGTGAGTCTGTTACGTAGCTGATGGAGAGAATCTCTCAGAGAAACGCCCGCTTCCGTTTGCAAACTGTCTAACCAGGCCAATTGATTACTTGTCCAAGTGGCTGCAGCAGTCCAACGAACATTCGGGCTGACCGGAAGGTTGGCCTCCAGAATAGTTTTCTGGATACTGTCAGGAATAGTAGAGGCTAGAACTGCCTTGAGGTTTGAATTGCTGATATAAGGACTTATTGATAGAAATGTACTCCAAGTCCCCGGATCACCTGGGGCCGTTTCAGCCAAGGTGGTCAAGCTGCCAGCCGTCCCTGGATTGAGAGTTGAATCTATGACCAGGATGGATTGTCGGAGTTCGGTTAAACAACCAGAATTGTTAGTACAATTGATTAGGCGAGGAGGATTGGCTGGGTTTAGAAAGAGACAGAACTCGTCATTCCTTTGGCTTTCAGCATCATTTGTAAAATAATATGGAAGGACATTCGGATCATAACAATCTCCAGCATAGGGCCGTCTGGGTATTGTTGGCGGAGCCAGGAAGCATTGTTTCGATGGTGGGTAGTAATTAAAATCATATGTTAATCCTAACGAAGGATCAGGAGTGGATATTTCACTCAGATGGTTACTCAGGGTTGGATTTGAAAAAACATTTTGATTCTGGAATCCTGCATTCCAGTTTTGGGGTGGCAGATTCCCAATATATCCTCCTTGATCAATAACGAATACATCCTCAGCTGAAAGAAAACTGTTGCCATCAAAAAAACTGCCTGGATTGTTGCCACCATAGTAGATTCCTTGCTTGATCATCTGGCTTCCCGAATTGGAAAACGTATTGCACAAACTGAAATTCTGGGCAGAACCCGTATTGATGACAGTGATCCCTGCATTCAATGCATTATCCGTATCTGCCGAAATCTGGTTGAAGCGATAATTGTAGTCTGCCGTCCCTACCATCACCATACTGTTGTTACAGTTTTGAAACTGGTTGGATTCCACGATGATGTCTCCTGTCGATTGGCTGAAGACACCATAAGAACAATCAGTGAACGTGTTGCCCAGGCCTGACTCTCCCACCTGGACAGTTGTGTTGAACAAGGGTGAAGTCATGAAGGTCTGGACCCCATACGTGCAATGATCAAATGAACTTTCTAATACAGTGCCTCCGGCATTGCCAAGGACAAGACCTCTCTCCAGACTGAGAAAGTTGCAATCGTCTTCAAATGTCAATCCGCTTACATGCCATGATGTCACTCCTTCATATGCAGGAGGAGTGGGTGTCTCCGGATCGCCATCATCCAGGTAGGTTTGACGAATGCAACATTTCTTGAAGTGAGAAGGTACCGAAAGGGGGAAGGAGGAAATGTATTCAACGGCTTTTCGGCAATCTTCAAACACGGCTCCATCAACTGAGATCAGGCCGCCGAAATGTTGTTGCTGCACCACCCAGGAATTGCCGCGCATTTGTCCATATATGCCTTTTTCAGCCAATTGAATAATGGCACCGTTTCGCAAGATCACCACACCAGGATCATCCGCTTGTAAGATATAGTTTTCATCCAGCATGGCAGGGGTAGCTGAAACGGCTGGGTTCCCCCATGCCTCAATGCCCGCCCATCGCTCAAAATGATCCTCACCATCACAGTGAGACAATTTGAAAGCAGAGGTGGTAATCCTGCCAGGGGCTGAAATGGGACAGCTGGTTCCTAAGAAAGCAGGAACATCTCCATCCACAATCAAACGGGCCCCTCGTTTGACGATGATACGGCCACCTGGTGGCATGGTGACCCGGCAATTGATGATGAGTTCATATCCTGTCTCCACTATGACATCTCCATAGAGGAATCGAGGAGTATCCCAGATGGAGTTTTGTGTAATATGGATCGTTTTCGATGCATCGTATTCATGGACAAGAAACTTACTCGTCCCGGTCGATACGGCAATGGTATGATGCATTTTGGCCATTTGCAACGGGGAGAAATGATCACCAATCCAGGTGTAATCCATATTGTTATTGGTACACCAGTCTTCTACTGGCCAGCAGGTACCCAGTCCCTCCTTGCTATCTGTTGGGCACATATCCATAAGATCCTCGTCATCTTCCCAAGCATGATGAAGGCCTAGAATATGTCCTACTTCATGACCCAGGATATTTCCATGGAAAAGGGAATTTTCACCGGTTTGGATATAATCTTCGTAAAAACCATATAAGCGTATATGGTTGTTGGATGCTTGACCTGTGGTGTTATCCAGTTTGGTAATAAAAAACACATTCAGTATTTCATGAGGGCATGATGCATATGTCTCATAGCAATAGCCGGTCCCATTATTTCCGTCTGTCCATCCCAGGTTGTCCCTGGTCTAGGTGATTCCTTCCAGTTGAAATCGAATACGTGTATCTGTATGGCTGAGAAACCCCTGATTTTGTCCGTTACAATATTTTTCAGCAGATGCAGTATAAAGGGACTCCAACCGAGTGAATATTTGCTGAAGATAGGCGACATGATCTTGGTTGGTTTCATCGAAGTTCTCTTTATCATCTGGCTCCTCTCTTTGCATTACATGAAAAAGGATTCGCATTGTTTTCACAGCATCCTCGGGATCAGGAATGAATTCAGATGAAACAGTTGTTATACATTCACCAATTTCCTCTTCGGGAGTACTGGATTTTGCCTCAGGTGTCAGGCATGTCCATCCGGCTTGGGCACTTGCGTTCTCAGTCAACATGCAAGTTATCAACATGATTCCCCAAATGCATAAACCTACGTTTCTGAGCAGCGGAGAGCGGAGAGCGGAGAGCATGATAGTTTTTCCTCCCAAGTTCGTAAAAATTTATCAAATTATCTACTAGAAGTCGGATATGCCCATCAAACGTGTCCTGAACATGGTCAAGCAGATGGACGACGAGGGCTTCGGCCGCTGCTCCAACGTCACCGCCTGCGAGGCGGAATGCCCCAAGGAGATCTCCGTCGCCAATATCGCCCGTCTTAATCGCGCCTATTTCAGTGCGGCGCTGGGGTCGGAGAAGAAGGTGTAGGGCCCTGAGGTCAATGTAAGAAACGAATGGCTTATCAATGGAAGTTGATAAGCCATTTCCATATTGAAATTGCCGTTTGTGGATTACCGGACGATGACCCACGAGTTAAATTCTCCGGAAGAGGATTTAACTGCCCTTACAAGTTTTGAAATGTAAAAGTGAAGCCTTGGGTCGTATAGTTGCAAACACCGACGATAAGCGATTGCGTTGAGGAATTCGAAATGATTCGTCTATAGCTTCCTCGACCAAGTTGAATCCGGAGGATAGCATGTTCAGGAAAATCCTTCATCATTTCTTCAGTCAGGATGAGTTGTCCATGATCTGGGACATAAATGTTTTTTATCATTGGCTGTACAGGTGAAATGAGATCCTTGTTTTCCATATTATCTATTGGATCCATTTCAATGACCACCGCTATGCCATTCGGGTTGTCAGGATCGGCATTCCAGGTGATTGTGCTTCCTATCTCAAGACCGGGCCCAACTCCAGATTGTGTAGGTGGACTTGAAATGATCATGGCATCCGGAAAATATAATTGCTCGTGATGGAATCCTGGTAAATTCCGTCCTGGATTTCCTTCTAAGGAATAGGAATTCGTTGAATGATAGAACTCGACATATTGACTTTGACCGATCAATTGAGAGTAGCCAAATTGATTCTGGAATGCTTCTGCTTCAATTGAGGCGGTGCCGCCATTGATTGCGAACGTGCCAAAATCTGATGGAATTCCATCTTGATCCTGAATATACCCACCGATGGAGATGGACTCTCCGGGGATGGTAGTTTGGTTGTGATGAAAGGAATGGTTGCCGATGCTAATCATGCCAGAAACAGGTAGAGAGAGGAGGTGCGCTGTCTCACTCTCAGGAGCAAATAGCCAAGTTATATTGCCTGGGATGTATTGACCGGCAGGGACCAGCGTTGTGTCCTTTTGACAATTTGAAAGTAGGACGACAAGCAGAGAAAGAAGTAATGAATTTTTCATGCTTTCTATGTTCCAGATGGTCAAGACTTCATGATCTGAACGATGGGAAGGGATTGACATTGTGTATGTTGTTTCCTGGCGGCATTGTCTAATGGGATTTGTTCTGGGAGGAGGATCATTCCAGCAAAACGATCGGATCTGTGCTGTTGAATCAACCGTTCAAGTCCCCGACATTGTTCAGGTACATCCTGGCTCCAATACGCCTGGATTCAGTGTATGCCTAGGCTACTGGAAAGATATACTGTAAGCCGTTTTTCCTCCTTGCCGCGAACGAAAATTCCAGAAAAGATACTCCGAAGTCACCAACCACGGAGTGGTTGACGATGAATAGCCCCGGATCATTCGCCGCCGGGGCTCAGCACTTCTGAGGCGCCAAAAGTGCCCAATAGCGCTTGCCGCCACAAGAGGCCTTGGCATCTGTTATGCCAATCGTTTACTTGCTTCTGGCGATTTGCATTTCATTTCATCATCGACGGTTCGACAGAGCCCCTGACTGAAGGCGAATTCGCTTCGCCTCAGCTATGACCATGTTGGGGAATCAGGACGGGCATAGTGGTGCGAGCTATCTGGATCTGGTCGATTTCCTGACCAGACACGGTGCCAAAGTGCAATCTGATCTGGAAGAACTCTGGCGAAGGATTGTATTTTCAATTGCCATATCCAATACAGATGACCACCATCGAAATCATGGTTTTCTTTTGAGCCCGAACTGTTAGTGTTTGCAGCCGGCACATAATGTCAATCCTGATCCGGATGGCTTCGGATTGCCTCTGAATATCTCCGAGCACGACAACACACTCAGCCTGGATATTGTCATGGAGGTGAGTTCATTTTTCCCGGCTGGCTGAAGTCAGAACTCAGCAGAATATCCGGAATCAATATGCAGCTGGTTCCGATTGACGATATTTTGCAGCCAGGTATGGTTTATCAAAAAACGAACAGGACAGGATGGCTCCCTCATTTGCGGCTTGTGAATTATCCTTGGAGTTGAGTGTCTGGGTCTGCATTCCAGAATGCTCGGATCCATCGGATTGCCAGGATTCCTATCATGATTACCTGACGAAAGGAAAAAAGTGGTAAAACCACGGGCCTGTATTGATGGATGCCCGCAGAGAGGAACTGGCCTCTACTGCGGGCTTCTCATCCACAATTTCTAATGGGTTAAGGCCGAAGAATAAGATGGGTTTCTTGTCCTGTCGGGTAGGTTATTTGCAGTACAAGCATGCCACCTGATCCCATTTTCACAGGCAAATGAATGGTTTGTTCCGCATTCACATGTTGGTTCGTTGCCAACGATTGGCCCAAAATCGTATAGACAGATAGCTGAACTGGTGCAGACCCTTGATTCTCAATCAGGAGTGTCCCGTCTGTTATCCACCTGTATTTGACTTGGCCTTTCTCGGCCAAATGGATGGAACTGGACAAGCAACACAGTTCATCGATGAGAGCAATGGACTTGGCAACTGGATATTGAACATCACTAAACGTAATCTCCACGGCATGTTCACAATCCACATCAAACGGCCCGGTTGTATAGGGTAGACTGTCGTACATATATGGTCCGGTTATATCCGTGTTCACCTGCAACATCCATCCCTGTGCTCCCGGGTGGTCAATATCGAAATCTACGTGGAGACTGAACAATCCATTGCCATGACAAATGGTGTCCATTTCCACATTGTAAAACGCAGGTAGCATCATCTCGCAGCAAGGAGACTCCATTGCCAGCTCCAGGTAGCAGGCGGGATCATCCACATCTTCGACCCTGAATTGATAATCCTGACTGCAATCCACAAACAAAGGCATCGTTTCATAAGGCAAATCAGCATAAGCCAGGACACCATACAGACTATCATTGATCCACAGCTCAAACCCATCCGGACTACCTTGTTCAATGTTGAAATCCAAAGAGACCGTCATGCTATCCTCTTCGAGACAACTCATATTTAAGGTGAGGTCCGACATCAAGCATGCGGATGGGGCTTCACAGCAAGGCGCTTGGGTATCAAGTTCGGCCGCACATGTCGGATCCGCCAAATCTTCGACATAGACCAGGTAGTAGGTACTGCAATCCGCAGGAAAGGGCCCGAATGTCAAAGGCAGGTCACCATAATCCATCGTATCAAGCTCATTATTGACATAGATGATAAATCCATCATTGCTTCCATTGGACACCTGAAAATCAACGATCAGCATAAAGGAATCAACACCTGAACAAACCGTGTCTAAGGTCATGCTGTCAATAGCGCAATTCATATTCACTACACAACAAGGCGCTTCAACTGCTATGCCTTCGATACATCCAAACTCCACATCGGATACTTCAAAATGAATATCTGTCATACAATCGCCTGGGAATGGACCGAACAGAATGGGTAGATCGGCATACTCAAAGTTTTCAGTGCATTGACAATAATCATTGTACACTTGAAAACCCTGCCCGCCAGGATTGTCTATTACAAAATCTAGCAGAATGTCATATTCTTCCATCCCATCACAAGGTGTGGGCTCGGCAATCAGGTTGGATATAGTACAGATGTTGGCTCCACAACACAAAGGGCCCAGATCCCATTCTGCAAGACACCAATCCAGGCCTCCGCCCTTGTCCACTCTGACCTTCAAAGGAGTGACGCAATCAGCAGTAAAGGGGCCGATGGTAACGGGAAGATCTGCTAGATCGTAAGTATTCCAGAAAAGGGTGTTCCCTTGATCATCTTCCAGGGTGATCCAGAAATTCGGATTGGATGGATCCCCGCCGGTGATCTCAAAATCGACAACAAGCTCAAACTGTCCCGTTCCTGAACAGATCGTATCCACTTGTAAATCCACAATGTTGCAACAACAGTGTTCCGGTTCATACAACAATTCTATCGAGCATGAAGGAAATTCTACGTCACGCACAGTTATAGTAAAGGATTCTGCACAATGCTCATCCTCAATACCCATCATATAGTCGAACAGGGAGTAAGGCGAGTTTGAAATATAGTCAAAAGGGCCGAATGTGCCAAAAGGAGTCAATACCTCAAATCCCATGGTGCCAGGATTGTCTACTTTTCCATGGACAATCAGACCATTTGGACCTTCGCCAGATGAAGGATCGACAAAACAATCACGCTGGTAGGCCCAGGCATCGTACATATTGCATTGTCCATAGGTTGTTCCTCCGATGGCCAACAAAAAGAGGATTGCAATGGAGATGTTTTTCATATCGGTTCGTTTTGAATGAAGACCATACCTGATTTGAAAACGCTGTTCGGGCATGGAATTTAATTTTTAAAAGAAACAAGTAGTCGGGATAAGTGTCTGATTTTTAGTGATGTTTGGTTAAATCTTTGGCGCTACACAGGTTTCTGGAAGGAAAGACACGCTCCTGAAGAATTGGCTCACATCCCCCTTCCAGATACTCCGACGGCCAGAATAGAAATCGCCCATCCATGGGAAGGATGGGCTACTAACTGGTTTGTAGTATCTGAGTGTTCAGCGTATCCGGCAGGCGATCATCGGCTGATCTGCGCGGGCAGGTAGGGCTCATCTGGGCAGGCCACCCGAATCAAATAATCCTCTACCTCCCCGCCAATGGCCAGACCGGTGGGCCCTGCCGGAGCAAAGAGGTTTAAGCGTACCCGCAGGCCAAGGTCCTGATCCTGAACGGTTGAGGCCGGCACCGTGACCGGGAAGCACTGACTGAAGGGTGACCACTGGGCACCGTGCTGTTGACCACCTGCTCGGCGGCTTCCAGCGCCCCTTTGCCGTTCCAGTCGATCCAGGCCTTCAGGTAGGCCGGCAGGTCAGTGGCAGTGGTGGCCCGGGGCACAGCGACTTATCTCCGGGCTTTATACCGGATGCGTTTACGGATCCCTTTGTCATACCCGGATCAAGCAGGTGAAGGTATATCCACACCTGAATGGGAACTACCATTTTGACAACTTCATCGAGGGGGATTGCAGCAAGCTGTCCCGATCGGCGGGCATAGCTGTGGCAAAGGAGTCGGGAGGCAATGCATTCAATCCGCTGGTGATCTATGGCCAGGTCGGCATGGGAAAGACTCACCTGGTCCTGGCGATTGGCAACGAAGCCCTGAAGACCAACAAGAGCAAGACGGTGCTGTATAACTCCACGGAATTCTTCACCAACCAGATCATCCAGGTGCAGGCAAATGATTATTAGATTTTCAAACTGCTACTGTTTGTTACCAAAATGCGTTGAAACGATTTGAACTGGAGAAGGCCATGAAGTATGCTGAAGCCTCCCAACCACGGAGTGGTTGACGATGATTAGCCCCGGATGAAATCCGGGGATACCAACCTGCATCGCTGGCAACCACGGAGTGGTTGAACCCTAATCCAACAGGATTATTCGCTCGATCAGATCAACTTTCCCGTGTAAATCCTGAACACGAATAAAATACATGCTCGAATTGTAAGCTGAGAGATCAATACTGTGAGTCGATCCCCGGAATGACGTTTGAAAAACGACTTTACCAGTGACATCGTAAACTTTTAACGTCAACCACTCTTCAAATCCAGGGACATTGATGTTGACTTGACCAGTAGTCGGATTTGGTGACAATTTCAATATCCCCGGCGCCACCCCGTTCGGGATATCCACATCCGTGGTCAATCCGGTGGTATCCGTCACATACATCATGATCAGCACCATCATCTCGTCGTCGGAGGTGGGACCGAAGTTGACCGAGGTGGGTCCGTCATTGATCCAGGAGGCTTCGTGCAGCAGGCCATTCTGGCTGTTGATCGTGACCGGCAGGAACTCGTCGAAATACCGCATGGGAATGTGCTGGTAGTCGAACCAGGGACTGGGACAGCCGGGCACCCCGTTCGGACAGGCGCCATCGTACAGGATCTCGCCCTTCTGGCTGCCGGGCAGGCGCTTGTACACCTTGTACGACTTGCCATATTGGTGGGTATGCCCCATCATGCCCCAGAGGAAGACCTCCGCATTCGGATAGATGATGCTCTGCGTGTGGGTGACCAGGGTATTGTTGTTCGGGATGGGGATGTTCGGGTTGACCAGAAGGGTGGAGAACATTTGCTGCTTGGCCGTGCCCTTGGGCTGGGTGTAGATGTTCAGGTAGGCCTCCGCCTGGAGGGGCAGGATGCCGGAGTAATTGATGTAATGCGAGTTGAGGTCGAGGACGAGGTCCTGTTCCCAGTGGAAGGCTGTGCCTTCCGGCAAGACCAGGTCCTGGGCGTACTGGACGGCGGCGACCAGGCCGATGCCGGCATGATAGGGATCCAGCCGGAGCCCGGCCGGTACCGCAGCTGCATCCGACGGAGAATCCCAGTCATAGATGATGAAGTGGTGGGAATCGTCGCCGATCAGCACCTCGATCCGGGTGACCTCCAGGTCGTCGGGCAGGTCCAGTTCATACTTCTGGAAGTATTCCACCTCCCCGCCCTTGGGCAGGTAAAAGGGGCCCATGTGCACCTGGAACCCGTCGCCGGGTGCCGGTGCGGGTGGCGGCCCATCCGGGAAGCTCTGCAGGCCCCCGTTGGCGTAAAAGTCGTCGATCAACTGGCGGTCGAACTGTGTGCCGCCGGATTTGGCCCCATACTGGATCCATTGACGGATCACTTCCCGGTCATTGTTGGACATCACCGGCCCGCCATATGCCGGCATGGCCTGGCCGTCGGACGGCGTGAGGGTGAGCAGGGGGTCCAGGCCACCGTTGATCTTCTTGAACAGGAAGGACTTGTCCGGCCGACCCGGGTAGATGAGCTGCTCGCCCCGGGCCAGGGCACTGGCGGTGACCGGTGCCTTGCCGACCAGCTTGGCGTAGACGTTCAGCGCCCTGAGGTTCTCCGTGGCACCTGCACCTTCCAGGTCCAGGCCGGATTCCTTCTGGCTGTTGGAGTGGCAGGGCATGCAATTCTGCTGGAGGACCTGGTAGACCTCCACCAGGGAACTTTGGCCCATGGTGACGACAGGCAGGCAGAGCAGGAACAAACTGATGTGACGAACGAGGGTGTAGTGTGGATCCATGTGGTGCTGGTTTGAAGGCTTTGGTACAAAGTACCGGCTTTTTGGTTGTCTGGCAAGCCGTCCAATTGTTAAACCGGAGTGAAGAAACTCGCCCGGAGATTATTGGGTGAACAGTTTTTCCCTACCTTTGCGCATGGAACGAGTTAAAAATCAACCCCAGGGGCCGGTCACCTCCGCTCAGACCAACGGCCAGTTCATTCCCTCCCGCTTTGTAGAAGAAGGCCTGACATTCGACGATGTCCTGCTGGTACCGGCGTACAGTGAGGTCCTGCCGTACGAGGTCGACATCTCCGCGCAGGTCACCCGCGAGATCCGCATCAACGTGCCGATCATCAGTTCGGCCATGGACACCGTCACGGAATCGGAGCTGGCCATTGCCATTGCCCGCCAGGGCGGACTGGGTGTGATCCACAAGAACATGTCCATCGAGGCCCAGGCCGAGCAGGTACGCCGGGTGAAACGCTCGGAGAGCGGGATGATCATCGATCCGGTCACCCTCAGCGAGCAGGCCAACGTGGGCGATGCCCAGGAACTGATGCGCAAGTTTCGCATCGGGGGTATTCCCATCGTCAACACCGCCAACAAGCTCGTTGGTATCCTCACCAATCGCGACCTGCGCTTCGAGACCAACAACAGCCGTCCGGTTACGGAGGTGATGACCAGGACCGACCTCATCACGGCGCCCATGGGCACGACGCTCGAGCAGGCCCGTGATATCCTGCAAGGTTACAAGATCGAGAAGCTCCCCGTGGTCGGTGACGATGGCACCCTGGCCGGACTGATCACCTACAAGGATATCATGAAGGTGCACGACTACCCCAATGCCAGCAAGGATCCCCTGGGTCGCCTGCACGTCGGTGCGGCCGTGGGCATCTCCCGCGATATGTTCGACCGCGTGGATGCCCTGGTCCAGGTCGGCGTGGACATGATCTGCGTGGACACCGCCCACGGGCATTCCAAGGGAGTGCTGGATGCCATCCGCAGCATCAAGAAGCGTCATCCCGACCTCCAGTTGGTGGGTGGCAATGTCGCCACCGGCGAAGGGGCCCGTGCCCTGGCCGATGCCGGCGTGGACGGGGTAAAGGTCGGTGTCGGACCGGGCAGTATCTGTACCACCCGGGTGGTGGCCGGTGTGGGTGTGCCCCAGCTGACCGCCATCTTCAAGGCCTATGAAGGACTGAAAGGCACCGGAGTCCCCATCATCGGGGATGGCGGCATCCGCTACACCGGGGATATCCCCAAGGCTCTGGCTGCCGGCGCGGATGTGATCATGGCCGGTTCGCTCTTTGCCGGCGTGGAGGAAGCGCCGGGTGAGACCATCATCCTCGACGGACGGAAGTTCAAGGTATACCGCGGCATGGGCTCCCTCGGGGCCATGCAGCAGGGCTCCAAGGACCGGTATTTCCAGGACATGGAGGAGGACATCAAGAAGCTGGTGCCGGAAGGCATCGAAGGGCGGGTACCCTTCAAGGGATCGGTCGCCGAAGTGATGGTGCAGTATATCGGCGGCCTGCGGGCCGGCATGGGCTACTGCGGTGCTCGCAATACCGACATGATCAAGGAGGCCAAATTCGTGCGCATCACCGGTGCCGGGGTGCGGGAGAGCCATCCGCATAATATCACCATTACGAAGGAGTCGCCGAACTATACGAGGTAAGGGGAGGAGTTAAGGAGGGGAGGAGGATGGAGTCGAGGAGGAAATCCCAAATCTAAAATTCCAACCTTCCGCGATTTGTGATGGTGTGGCGTATCATGTCGATGGCTGATTCACTGCGTCCTTGCAAATGCGTGGTGGCATATGGCTCATCCATTCAGGGTTTTCTGTTCAGACAGGAATGTACTATCCTTTGAAACAATGATGCTTGTCCTCTTCAACCAGTTTCAGGAAAATGGATAATTGACCTACGACAGGATGTGGGGAATACGCATGCCATTTTCCATCTGACCTCATCCAATAGACTTTCCATATGTCTTTATTCTTTATGTAGGACGCTTTTGCATAGGCGTGCCTCCGGATTATGGCGGAATTATTCCATTGAGGCCGGATTTCTTACAAATAGACGCATTGGTTGTCGATTTCGTAACCAAGGTCAAGATGATGTCGAATCTCAGCACTTGGCCGGATTCTGGAGATGAAATCGTCCAGGGTATGGGCGACTTCCTTTAGTTTTGAAGGTTGAAATGCCATTAGATTTTTTCGAATCTCGTGACAAGCAGCATGACATCTTGATAGAGCGGCATGATGACATTGCACTTGTTAGACGCAGTTATTTTACATTTATTTCCATCCAATAATAATAGGGTTCATTATTAATATTCAAAGTTTCTTTCTCATATAATTTATACACATAGCCTCTGTTTTTGTTGTACAAGTATCTTCGTATTTTTCTTGATCGTTGACACTCAAATTCATTTATATTAAATATTGTCTGGCGATTAACCTGATTTTCTAATTGTCTTTTTAATTCTTCACAACCATCTCGAGTTAATTCAAATTGACATTCAACTTCAATTACGTTTCTGTCGGATTGGACTAAAATTGTATTATTCCTCATTTCGATTTGCAATAATTCTAATCTATCATAATTGTCTATAACTGTATCAATATATTCTTCATAAAGATCTAAATACTTGTTGTTTAGTTCGAAATATGAGGTTATTTCAGGAAATATAAAGTTTAAAAAAATCAATGGCTCTGAAGTTACTCTGAAATAATACTCAAATAAGCGCCAATCAATGTTAATTTCAGAAGAATCATACTCTACTCCTTGTCTTTTAAGTGAATCTATGGCGCTATATCTTGTAACTACTGAGTCTACTAGTGCCTGGTAGTTAATCAGTTCTTCTATTATTCCATTCTTTGAAAGTTTAAGTCTGATATTTAAATTGTCAAAAACAGATATAGTTTTCTGATCAATTTGATTGAGTTCTAATACTTTATTTTCTAAATAAGCATGTGACTCTTTAATCATCCAGTTCAATATTGATGTCGAATCCTTACATTCTGATACAAGGATTACATTTGATTTAATAGTAAATTGATCGGAATACCTCCATGTAGGTGTACTCACATATTTAACAACTTCAATATCTAATGTATCTAAAGTTGGGTCAAACTTTATCATTTCTGTTTGACCCTGAATATGGCAAATATTGACCACTAATAATATTAATGTTTTATATGTAATTCTATGATTATTCAAATTTCATAATTATGTCTAACGTTTCTGACTATGCGCTTCTCCTGGTTACAGATTTTCTTACGGCCATAGTTTTCATTCGAAAAATACATCTTTTTTTCATGCAGTATACCGGAGTGGGGTATAGTCTGTGTTAGTCATCGTTTGAATTTCCATTTTTGGTCAATCTCTGGATACAGGATTCACGTATGTGAAAATAAGATCAGGAATGACGCCATCTTTATATTGGTGATGTTTTTCAAGGCTCTCTATAGCAATTAAGCCTGTAATATATAGGCAATTAGTATTTTCCTTGAACAATTTCTTTGAACCAATGATTACGCTTCTAAGCTCCTTATTTGCCTCGCCTTGGAGGGGATTTGCAAAATATAGACTCAATCCGCCAGTGTTGTCAATGAATACAGAGAAATGTATCAAACCAGTCATTTGTGCATTACGAACATCCTCAGGAATATCAAAGCTTTTATAAAGTTCTAGCCAGTATTCCTCTATTCCGCCCTGTGTATACGATTCAGAGAATTGTCTGAAGGTTAATTGTTTAACGCATTGGCACTGGCCGGCAACTTGACTCATCCCGATAATCTGTGCGAGTGCAATTGAAATGATCGTAATTGTTTTAATTCTCACATGCTATGGATTATGATGACTAACGGTTTGCATACCTGATGTAGCCAGCTTTTACTGGCTATGGGCAGGTATGCTATTTTCGCTCCAGTTATTCTTTTTGTAATTTAATTTTTCTTTTCAATCTTCCATTTTCATATATCTCAAGGCTGTCAATTTTTCCTTCTTCAAATTCATTGAAGAAAAATAGAGAGTCATTGATGAGGTTAAATTGATTGTCTCCTTCAATATATCCTTCGCCTTTTATTTTTATATTTCCGTTTGGGTAGTAATGAGCAAAATAACCTGTGTTGATTCCTTTCTCGTAATTCCTCTCTTCTATCTTCTTTTGAAGCGTGTCCTTCCAAATCCAAATGCCAGTTTCTAAATCATCTTTATACTGTCCATAGATAAAATAGTATTTGTTCTCAGTGTTATCAAAATTAAATTCCACTGTCTTGCCAGATTTTATACCATTTGTCATATTTACCTTCTTCCACGTTCCATTCTCATATTGGCAATAAGTTTCTCCATTTTCCACTCCTTCATCGTAGGTGCTTTTCCATTCAATTTTTCCATTTCGATAGTAGCAAATCCATTCCCCATGCCTCTTTCCATATTTATATCCTCCTTCACATTGTAAATCCCCATTTGGGAAAAATATTCTCTTAAATCCGACACCATCCTCAGTTATAGGCTTCTTCAGAATCAAAAGCTCATGAATTTGGCCGTTATCGTGTTTTGAAAGTATTAATTCCTTTTCTTCGGAGCAAGAAAAAAAGAATATCAATATAAATATGCCTAGGATTCTGTTTTCCATGTTTCCTAATTGGAGCAAACGTCCCGCATAAATGGCGTTGCGAGCTTTTGCGCGCAATGAGCATTTTATGCTTTGTGTGTGCCTCGAATGGCAAACGCCTCACTAATATAGCTATTCTTAGTGAGGAAGTAGCCGGGTTCAAAAGAGATTCCGGATTAGCTAAGGAGTATGACTGAGCGACCCCGAAGGGTCGATGCCCACAGGGGCATCGAAGCGAAGGAACCGCGAAGCGGGTGGGCTGGCCTGCGGGCAGGAGTGACTGACTGGTTCCGCACCAGGTTTCCGGGGCGGATGAATGTCCGAGGGACATTCAAAGGAAGGAATGAAACCTGAACCGCTAGCAAGCTGTAAAGCCTGCCCTGCAGTATGCGGGGGTGTCTGGGGGTGACCCCTGCACTGAAGCCTGGCTGCCGGTAGGCAGGTCAACAGGACTGCAAAGGTCGGTACCCCGAGGTATCGGGGCAGGCAAACTGGATAAGAGGCCAGGGTGGATGGGGTAAGATGACCGACCGATCCCGCTGAGGCGGGTGAATGTCCGGGGGACATTCAAGAGAGGGAGCCGCAAAGCGGGTGGGCTGGCATACTAACGCCCACGAGAAAGGTCCACGCTGGTAGATCCAGCCGGAATTGACTGAAAGCTAATAGTCTTACCGAGGGAGGTCTCTCCAACCACGAGTTGGTCGAGGAGAGAAGTCAGCCGAAGCCATAGTAGTGAAAGTAGAAAGCAGGCTATAGCAATCTACTAGTAGCGAAGGGCCGAACGACTACCTCTGCGAAATTCGATTAGGAGCGTGAAAGTAATAAGCTGTACAGCTTAGCCAAAACGTAGCCTTTTCATAGAGTAGCGGATAGTGGCGATGGTGGAAAGAGCATTGTCGTGATGGTTGTCGAACCGCCGAATACGAGACCCCCCGAGGCCTCGGGGTACGGTGGTCCTCCTTCACTTCGTTACGGCGGATAAATATGAGAGGCGCACTCCGTCGCTATTTAGCGGCGGAGCCGCCTACTCGATTGGCAACAGTTATAATTTATCATATTATTTCAAGTTGGAAATGTTTTGGCTGTCGATTATACCAACGTATTGCCTGCGAACAGGCCTCTTTCATAAAAGAGTTTAACTCATCAAACTCCGACAAGTCTATTTCTTCACCAGTCAGAGTAAAGTTTGATTTTGCATGGACAACCTTATTACGTGTCTTATATACTATTCGCGCAGTAATGTTACAAGCAGTGGCTACCTTTTGCTTATCTGTGGAATAGTCTATTGTCTGAGACGATATTTGCTTCCTTATCTTTTTCTGAATAGAAGCAGGAAGCTTTTGAAAGAGCCCTATTAAATCAAAGCACGTACTAAATGATGCCTTAATTAGATCCTCATCATTAAATCTTTCACGCGTAGAATTTGCAAGACTAAAGATAGATCTGATGAAATCACCATCTTCGAATAATTTCTTAGGAGCATCTAGTTTTTTTCGCATCAATTCATATGCTTCCATATTGATAGCTATGGGAGAAAAGTGCTCTAGGACTTTATAGTAGTTTAAAAATCTTAATTCTGGGTCTTTAATTTGAACTGCGGATACAAAGAACTTCATAGCTTCATTATATTCTTCTAACCCTCTGAGGTCCTCTACTAACTCAGCTTCTTCTTCTATATCTTCATAGTCATATATTGGGTTTCTAATCTCTGAATAGTCAAGTGCTATGTTAAAACTATCTGCAATTTCAAAAATAAATGAATTAACGAGTTCCTTTTCTTTATCTTCTTCTAATATATCTTCTTCATTTTTATATACGATTTCAATTGCTATATAAGGAGAAATGGCGCCCCATTCATCAGACTCATATTCATTCATACGAGTCGCAGCAAGGCCAACAATAAAGGGTTCGTTGACAATTTCTACAGTTGTTCCGTTTGGCAGTTCTGTTTTAACATCTATTACATTTCTAATTAAGTGACTTGCATCGGGATCATTTGCATCGACAACATAATATCTTCTGAATCTAGTTTTTATTATACCACTATTAACTATCTCAATTTCTTTGAGGTCCTCTGATAATTTAAAAAACTCATCGATCTCTATTACAGTCCAATCAAATTCACCCGGAAACATATAATGAAGTTCCGAAATTTCTTCATTATTACTTAAAACCTCTTCTATTCTTTCGTCGGTATAAATAAGGTCTTCTTCATAGTCAGTAAACCAATCGCACCAGTCTATAATAAACCTATTAGTACTGTTTAGTTGATTTAGCTGCTCTCTTGTTAATATCATCGAATCGTAATTATCGTTCTTTTTTAGAAAATTTGATTAATTGTTGCCAACGGCTCGGCTATGTGCCGTGCGACGTTAGGAGCATCGACAGCATAGCCTTTGTGTGTGCCTTGAATGGCCAACTTTCCTTTAAATATAGCTAGTTACTGGGAAGTAAGGAAGCTCAACGGAGTTTTCATTAGCTAGGGAGTGAAAGTCTCCTGTGGGCCGGGGTAACGCCTGGAGCCACTAGCAAGCACCAAGGGTGTGAGCCGTGAGGCTCAATCTGAAGTAAGGTGGACTGCAAAGATGGGTACTGATCCCGAGTACTCGGGAGAATCTGATATGAGGCTACAAGGCTGGATGAGCAAGCACATCATTGTGACGTCCCAAGACAAAGCCAAAGTAGTAGATCAGGCAGGAATTCATCGAAAGCTAATGGTCTTACCAAGGGAGATCTCCACACTGGCAACGGAGTGGAGAAGTCAGCCGAGATCATAGTACTGGTTGAGTTGACAACCAGGAAGGATCGAACGTCAACCAGTCCTCAGATGGGACGGGGAGATGGCCGTTATCAAGGATAGTGTTCCAAGACGGTTATCAGCCCCTTCCAAATGAGGACGCCAAATGAAAATGTAATGTGATAGAACAACTGCTGAAACGGGAGAATCTGAACCGGGCCTATGTGAAAGTAGTACGCAACCAGGGAGCCGGAGGAGTGGACGGGTTACAAGTGAGTGACTTGAAGGACTTCTTACGTGACCACGGTAGTGTTCTGATAGAATCGGTAAGGTCAGGAAGTTATCAACCTCAGCCAATCAAAGGAGTGGCAATACCGAAGTCCAACGGGAAGACACGTCTATTAGGCGTCCCTACTGTTGCCGACCGCGTATTGCAGCAGGCCTTAACGCAAGTTCTGGAGCCTTTGTTTGAGCCGGACTTCCGGCCATTTAGCTACGGATTTCGCCCAGGACGCAATGCGCAACAAGCCGTCATTCAAGCCCAAGCGTACATCAATGAAGGATACCAGTATATCGTGGACATCGACTTGAAGAACTTTTTCGATGAGGTGGACCATGTTTTATTGCTCAATTTGATCTACAAGCGGGTAAAATGTAAAATGACATTGTGTTTGTTGCGTCGGTATTTACGAGCACCGATACTATTGGAAGGCAAATTGCACAAACGCCGGAAAGGTGTTCCCCAAGGGGCTCCCCTTAGTCCGTTACTCTCCAACATCCTGCTCCACGAGTTGGACAAGGAGTTGGAAAAACGGAATCTGCGCTATGTGCGTTATGCCGATGACTTTAGTGTGTATGTTGGAAGCAAGAAAGCCGCCCGCCGGGTAGGGAATGGAATCTTCAAGTACTTGAGAGACCGTTTACATCTACCCATTAATCGTGAGAAAAGTGGGATCCGTCGCCCAGTAAACTTTGAACTGCTCGGATACGGATTTGTATCCAGCTATGAGAAGGGCTCAAAGGGCAAATATCAACTAGTCGTGAGCAGGAAGAAATGGGAAAGCCTGAAGGCTATGATCAAAACGATCACCCGTAAAACCATACCCATGACCTTTGATGAGAGGGTTCAACGATTAAACTGGTTAATCCGCGGATGGATAAACTACTTCAAACTCGCATCCATACACGGTAAGTTGAAGAAACTTGACGAATGGGTGCGCAATCGGTTGAGGTACTGTATTTGGCACCATTGGAAGAAGCCTGATAGGAAGAGAAAGAATCTCATCCGTCTAGGTGTGGACCAGAATGCTGCTTATGCATGGAGCCGGACCAGACTAGGTGGTTGGCGTGTCGCCCAAAGCCCTATTCTGGGTACTACTGTCACCATAGCTCGTCTGAAATCGAGGGGATATTTTTCCCTAGTGGAGTACTATCTATTGCATCGGTCAAGTTGACGAACCGCCGTATACGCGACCCGTATGTACGGTGGTGTGAGAGGCGCACTCCGTCGCTAGTTAGCGGCGGAGCCGCCTACTCGATTAGCCTCCGTTTTCTTTTTTCCTTTTTAGATATTCTTCAATTTCTTTATCTGATAATTTCGATGTATTCCACCACCCATTTGAAATTCTTTCATCAACAGTATGGTTGCAATAAGGACAAATTATTGGTTCTCTCTCTTTTGTTCCTGGCATTGTTAAATTATGCTCTGATACTTTAAACGGCTTGCCACATTTAGTGCATTCTTCCATAATATTTTAGGTTGATTTGATTATTTGTTTTCCTTGTTATTTTCCCATTCAATATCTTCAATCCTCAAATTGAAGTAACTTATTTCATTCGCAGCTTCTCTTAAATCCTTATCATCCCCATAAGTCACCAACTTGAACATCACTTCAATGCATCGGTACGAATGAAATGCTAATCAGCCTTTTCTTGTTCACAAATCTTGCCAAGACCAGGTCATCCATTTTTTCATCAAGATTTTCGTATTGCCAATCAAATTCATCTTTGCTTAATTCAAAATCCGTTTCATCATCATTTATCGGTTTGAAGCCTATACTTTCAGCCACTATTCTTGAATTCTTATAATTTAGTTCTCCGATTCCAAACTGAATTGTAATCCTTTGAACTTCTCTTTCAAAATATTCTTCTTCTTCATAAAATAAATAAGGAATAATAGCTTCTCTTAATGACCTCGTTAAATACCCTTTCTTTCTCTCTTCTTCTAAAATGTACCAATGCAAATCCTTTTTCATATCAAGGACTGCCCCTACATATTTCCCATTTTCATTTTTTATGAAAAAGAATCGATAAGAAGGAATATCGAGACTTGTTCTATCATTCAGCTCAGGTTCTTTTTCCCAAACTCTTGCAAAATCCACAAACTTATTTATCTGCCGAAGAAAAATCGTTTCTTCAAAATCATCATTGTTCAATCTGACGATGTATTTTTTGATTTCTTCTTCTCGCATTTTTTTCTTCTTTCTTAATGGAGGCTAACGACCCGTGGACTCACGAAGTCACCGGGGAGGTACGACGCCACTGATAATTTGTCAATCCACCGATCCCAACGTGGCTCGCTCTTTGGGCAGACATAAGCTATATCTGGACGTAGTCCACGGTGATATCAGATGTCTCGCGACAACGGTATCCGTATCTTATATCAGTGCATTCTGTATCAATCTTTCGCTTTTGCAGGATCGACCCTCTAAGATAGGTCATCCAATGGACTTTTGATAGTGTACAGCGTCCGGGTAGTGACATGGGTACATAGATTAGGGTGGTCTTGATGTCCTTGTGCCTAACAGTTCCTGAATGAATCGGACATCCGTCCATCTGTCAACTTAAGGTGGAGTGGCGAAACCACAAGCCGATCCTGGCTTCTCCCCGATGCTGGATGGAAGCGATGCGGATGGTCGGTATGTCAGGCAAACTTGCCATTGCAGACGAAATATACAAAATGCTTTAAAAATGACGGGGCGGAAAGAACCAATGGATCCAGCAGAGGCTCAAATTCATTAAAGTTGCCGGATGAAACGGCCATCAACATGCCCCAGATAGTGGCAAACATGCAACTGGTGATCCTGAGACGAAGAATGAAATTCCAAATCCCAAGTCACAAACCTGCCTCCCGGCAGACAAGCAAATTCCAAAAGCCAATTTCTAAATGGATCCTGCATCCAAGTCTGGGCTGTAGGGGCTTGATGGACTATCCACGGATCTCAGTACCTTTCTCTTTGCAGATAATCCCGACATGGCCTTCTGTATTCAGCGAAAGTCCTGATCCTGCCGAACACCGAACACCGAGTACCGAACACCGAATATCGCCTTGCCTCTGCCACCTGCATATTACCAATCAAACGACGTCGTCTCCCTCGCCCGTGACCTTCTCGGACGAGAGCTGGTCACCCGCATTGACGGGGTCATCACCTCGGGGGTCATCACGGAGACGGAAGCCTACCGCGGCCCCGAGGATCGGGCCTCCCACGCGTGGAACAACCGGCGCACGTCCCGGACGGAGGTGATGTTTGGTGCGGGAGGGCATGCCTATGTCTATCTGTGCTACGGCATCCACCAGATGATGAATGTGGTGACCGGTCCGGAGGATGTGCCGCACGCCATCCTCATCCGGGCAGTCCATCCCCTTGAGGGACTGGAGGCCATGTTGCACCGCCGGCGACTGGACCGACCGCGGAAGGGATGGACCTCAGGTCCGGGAACCGTTGGTCAGGCCCTGGGCCTGCATACCCGCCTCACCGGAAGCTGCCTCTATGACCCCGACAGTCCGGTGCAGATCCGGGCAGGAACGGAGCGGCCACGACCGGGGGAGATCCTGGCCGGGCCCCGGGTGGGGATCGATTATGCCGGTGAGGACGCCCGACTGCCCTGGCGCTTCCGGTGGTTACCGTCGCGTTAATCACCCGGCCCCGATCGGGTTGTCTGCAACAAATGGCGATCTTTGGGGTGTTCACCAGACGACCGGCGATACTGGATCGGTCTGTCAAGCCGTTGTTGTCGCATGGATCGATTTTGTTTCTTTCTTCTTTCTCTCCTGGGTGTCTGCCTGTTCAATGCTTCCCTGTCAGCCCAGGAGGATACCTACAATGCCACCTACCTGGAATTTGTCAGATCCGTGCGATTCTACCCGGCGGCGAACGAACTGGCCGAACCGGTGCTGCGCCTGGGGCAGGGCGGCTCCCTGATCCTGTCCTTCGACGACCTGTCGGGCGACAACAACAACTACTGGTATGTGCTCGAGCAGCGCAATGCAGACTGGTCGCCCGGGCAGCTCTCCGAGTTCGAGTGGCTGCAGGGATTCAACAACAACCGCATCGAGCAGCAGTCCTTTTCCTTTGCGGCCCGCGCCCAATACATGCATCATCGCCTGGTGATCCCCAACCGGGAGGTGTCCATCACCAAGTCGGGCAACTACCTGCTCAAGGTCTATCTCAAAGGGGATGAACTGGCCCTGGTGCGGCGCTTCATGGTGGTGGAAAACCAGGTGGTCATCCTGCCCATCACCCGCCAGGCCGCCATGGTCGAGAAGGCCCGGACCCACCAGGAGATCGACTTTTCCGTCGACCTGAAGAAGCTCGAGGTGCGCAACCCCCGCCAGGAGATCCGGGCCGCCATCGTCCAGAATGGTTACTGGCAACAGGCCGTATCGGGCATCGAGCCTTTTTTTATCCGCGACCGCATCCTGGATTTCGACTACCAGGACCGCCTTGCCTTTCCGGCCGGCCGGGAGTTTCGCTTCTTTGACCTGCGCAGCCTCATCAATCGCAGCGAGCGGATCATGGACATGCAGCAGACGGCTTACCAGACCGATGTCTACCTCGTGCCCGATCGCGGACGCGCCTACAATGCCTACCTGTTCAATCCTGATGCCAACGGAAAGTTCGTCATCCAGAACTTCGACATCGGCGACCAGGCCGACATCTACGCCGACTACGCCAATATCCATTTCACCTACGAGAAACCCTTGCCCTTCGACGGGGCTGACCTCTACGTCCTGGGGGCCTTCAACGATTTCCGGCCCTGGACCGAGTACCGGATGGAATACAGCGAGGCCGATCGTGCCTACCACCTCAACGTGATGCTCAAGCAGGGGTATTACAACTATGCCTATGGCCTGGTATCAGAAGATTCCCCCCTGCCCGACTTCTCGGAAACGGAGGGCAACTGGTATGAGACGGAGAACGACTACCTCATCCTGGTGTACTACCGGTCCATCGGTGAACGCTACGACCGGATCATCGGTGCCCGCTCGTTCAAAGCCTTCGAGCGATAGGGTGACGTTCATCGGTCCACTGATGATGTTCATCCAATAGTTTGGTGGTTCCCACTGCATCTTGTTAATCTTGCAACGGTTAATACAACGATATGCGTGGTGTACTTCTCGGACTCGGTTGTTCCTTCTTTTTATCCATCAGCCTGTCAGCCCAGGAGATCTGGTCGCTGGACCGGTGCGTGCGCACGGCACAGGAGAACAACCTCGGTGTCCAGTCGGCTGACCTGAACGTGGAATCGGCCTTACTGGATGTCAAGCGATTCCAGTTTCAACGACTGCCCAACATCAATGCCAGCCTGGCCGGGGGCTATCAGTTCGGCCGGACCATCGACCCGACCTCCAACCAGTTCATCGAGGCCAATACCCAGTTCAGCAATGGCCAGTTGTCGGCCGGTTGGTTGGTCTTCAACGGCTTTCGGGTGAAGAACAGCCTGGAGCAGGCCCGCCTGAACGTCCAGGCCAACAAGGCCACGGCAGAAGATACCCGCAATAACATTTCCCTCCTGGTGGCCACGGCCTACCTCAATGTCCTCTTCGCGGAGGAACAGCTGCAGACCACCATCCGCCAGGTGGCCTTGTCGAAGGAGCAACTGGACCAGGGCGACCGCCTGGTGAGGGCCGGCCTGCGACCGGAGAATGAGCGACTGGCCCTGGCCTCGCAACTGGCACAGTCGGAGTACCAGGTGGTGCTCAGCCAGAACAGTCTGGACCAGGCCTTCCTGAGCCTCAAGCAACTGATGCTGGTCGATCCCGAAACGGAGATCCGGATCGAGCGACCCGAATTCGATCCGATGAGCCTCGGTGACCCCAGTGCCCTGACCTCGGAGTCTGTCTACCGTATGGCCCTGCAGACCCAGCCGGTGATCCGCGCCGCGGAACTGCGGATGCAGAGTGCCGACAAGGGGGTGGATATTGCCCAGTCGGGCTTCTATCCCACCATCAGTCTGTTCGGCGGACTGAGCAGTGCCTATTCCAACAATTTCCTGGATTTTGCACAGCCGGACTATTCCAATGCCACGGCCATCCTGGGTACGGCAGTACCTGTAGTGATCGATGGTGAGGATGCCACCCTGGCCCAGTATAATCTCTCTGGCATCACCTTTCCGACGGTTTCGTTCTCGGATCAGCTGGAGCGCAATTTTGGGAAAAACCTCGGCGTTAGCCTGTCCATCCCGATCTATAACAATCACAGCAACCAGTTAAACGTGCAGCAATCCCGGATCGCGGAGGAGCAGGCCCGGATCAGCACCGAACAAGCCCGTCAGCAATTGAAGTCTGACGTGGAGCAGGCGGTGCAGGCAGCCCGGGCGGCCAGGTTGCAGTACAGTTCTGCCAGGGAGGCGTTTGCATCCCAGCAGGCTGCTTACCAGGCCCTGAGCCGGCGGTATGAGCTGGGGGCGGCCAACGCGGTGGAGTTCGCCCAGGCCAAGGCCAACCTGGACAATGCGGAAAGCCAGGTGATCGTAGGCAAGTACGAGTATCTCTTCCGAATGAAGGTGCTCGATTTCTACCTGGGCAAATCAATGACCTTGAATTGACAACCACTATGAATACGAAGACGAAAAGCAATCGGAAGATCTATTGGTGGCTTGGAGGCATTCTCCTGGTGCTGATCATCGCCGTGATCATCAAGGGGAAATCAACACCCAAGGGAGAGGAAGTGGAGCTGGCCAAGGTGGAGCGCCGGACCATCCAGGAAAAGGTGGCGGCCAGCGGCCGGGTCTTTCCGCGCACGGAGGTCAAGGTCAGCTCGGACGTATCGGGTGAGGTGGTCGAATTGTATGTGGAAGAGGGGGATACCGTGAAGGCCGGACAACTGCTGGCCAAGATCGACCCGGAGGCCTATGTCTCCGCGGTAGAGCGGGGAGCAGCCAGTGTGAACACGGCCAAGGCCCAGGCGGCCAACTCGCGGTCGGCCATCGAGCAGGCCAAGGCCCAGAAGGAGCAGGTGGAGGCCCAGTTGGCCAACCAGCGGGACCTGCATCGCCGCAACGAACAACTGCACAAGGAAAAGGTCATCTCGGATACGGAATACGAGCAGAGTCTGGCCGCCCTGCGGGGCCTGGAGGCCAATCTGCGGGCAGCTGAGGCTACCATTCGCTCGGCCCAGGAAGCCGCCAGGGGAGCGGAATTCTCCATCAAGAGTGCCGAGGCCTCGCTGAAGGAGATCCAGACCAACCTGCGTCGGACCTCCATCGTGGCACCCATGAGCGGGGTGATCTCCCTGCTCAATGTCGAACAGGGTGAGCGGGTCGTAGGTACCATCCAGATGGCCGGCACGGAGATCCTGCGGATCGCGGATTACAGCGAGATCGAAGTGCAGGTCGAAGTGAGTGAGAACGATATCCTGCGCGTCCATCTGGGCGACCAGGCCGAGATCGAGGTCGATGCCTACCAGGACAAGAAGTTCAAGGGCACGGTGACCCAGATCGCCAACAGTGCGTCGAACACCACCTCCCTTGGAGGGGCACTGACCACCGACCAGGTGACCAACTTCATCGTCAAGGTGCTCATCGATCCCGCATCGTACCTGGGTCTGCAGAAGGAGACCGGCCGGTTCCCCTTCCGGCCGGGGATGTCCGCCACCGTGGAGATCCTCACCAATTCTGTCGACGATGTGCTCAGCGTACCGATCCAGTCCGTGACCACTCGCGAAGAGAAAAAAGAGAAGGTATCGGATGAGAGCAAGCAGGCCACCGGCCTGGCAAAGGAATCCAAGGGGCTGTCCGATAAGATCAAGGAGGTGGTCTTCGTGGCCATGGGCGATACGGTCGCCATGGTGGAAGTGACCACGGGCATCCAGGATGATGCCTACATCCAGGTCCTCTCCGGTCTGACGGGTGATGAGGAGGTGGTCAGTGGGCCTTACTCAGCTGTGTCGCGCAAGTTGGAATCCGGGGACCTGTATACCATCAAGGAGAAGAAGAAGGACGGCAAGGACGATTGACGATGCCGGCCGGCGGAAACCTGGTCAGATGGCGATCAATGTCCGCACCTTCGCCTGGGTGCGGCTGACCCGTTCATTCAGTTGGTGGAAAAACCAGTTGCGGCTTTTCTCGCTTCCCAGACTCAGCGGGTGCGACTTGGCGATCACCCGCTTGAACCACTGTTCGGTATACTCGATGATCCGTTCATCATCACTGAAGAGGAAATTGGGATTGCCGAAGGTGGTGAACACTCCCTTTGCGTAAGGTGATTGCACCATGATCGTGTTGTTGGTGTAGATCATCTCGTTGTGCAGCAGCCGGATCTCGGAGAGTTCTTCACTGTGCCCGACGTGGTGCTTGTAGCCGGAGGTGGCCATGGACCGCATGTGGTTGACCAGGTCATTGACCCTGTCGATGAGGACCAGGGCATCACTGGGATTCTTGAAGGTTCCTGAATTCAGGTGATAGTCGATCTGGTTGAGGGTATTGTCCAGGATGTTCAGGCTCCACAACTCGGTGGAGGGTAGCTGGAGGTAGAATTCCAGCATCTGCCCGGCCTTGGCGAGGGCGGAAGGGGAGATCAGGTCAAAGGAAAAGGGCAGGTCGCGGGTAAAGGAGAGGTCCCAGATGGCCCGCCCCCAGACATAGAGTTTGAAGCTGATCAGTTCCGGAAAGAAGCAATAGTAGAAGATGGGGATCTCCAGGGAGGAGTAGTAGATCCGAACCTCCGGGATCCGTCTCAGCTTGGCCAGGTGATCGAGGATGCCGTCAAAATAGTCATCAAAGCAGGTGACCGTCCGATTGAACGCATTGAAGGTGAAGAGGACCTTGTTGGTCTGTTCGAAGACCAGGCGATCAAGGGAAATATTATAGTGCCGAGCCAGGAGGGCCAGTTCTGCGGGTGTCAGGACGGATTGTCCCCGTACCCGGCGATAGGCCGCGTCACTGCCACAGTTCAGGAGATCCATGAGGTCTTGCACCATGTCCCGCTTGCTGGAGAATCGCCCCAGCAGCACTTCGAATAACTGGTCTTGTAATCCTTTTCCCGTCATACGCCTGGCATTTCTTCCCCTTAAAAATCGACAAAAAGAGGGGAAATCCGGGCGTGGGGCGTATTTAATTTTTCTAGCCGGGAACGGGAGGCGAGGCTGTACGGCGTGATTCCCGGGTCGAAGAGGCCTTTTGCTGGAGCAGGTGGCATCCAAGGGCGCAATGCAGGCAACGCTTGTGCGCGCAATAGGCCTGCTTGAGCTGAAGGAGGGCCTGGCTGTCGGATGCCTGTGTCGGGGTCAGGCCATAGCGGGTCCAGGTGCGGGTGACTGCATTGGATTCGGCGGGCAGGCCGGCGAGGATATCCAGGGCTTTTTCCTGCCATTTCGATTCACCGCGCGACCGGCCGTAGGCGTACAGCATGGGGACCATGACATTGATGACCAGGGTATGGCCCATGGCTTTCCCCAGGCGTTTGGGTGAAGGGGGAGAGGGTTTGCCCAGTCGATAGTGACGGGTCCAGTAGGGTGGAATGCCCACCTCCAGACTGTTCACCCATTCCCGGGCATTGGCGGCATAGAGGATGTTGGCCAGCCAGTTCTCGTGATGGACCACCAGGCTGGCCAGGCGGGCCAGGCGGAGGTCCGGGAAGTTGACCGGTCGCATGCGCAGGTACTTCCATCGGCTGGCCGGCATGGGGGTCAGAACATGCTTTCGGGCGAGGAAGGAATAGTCGTTGACCAGTTGGCGGGCATAGGGATCAGGACCCGGATCAGCCGGCAGGATGCCGGCCTGGCCGAGCAGGAGGGCTTCGACCAGGTGGGGGTCGTGGCGGTAGCGTTGCAGCAGGCGGAGGGGGATGGTGCGGGCGATCTGCTCCATGGGTTCCTTGTTGACAGGAGTGCCCAATCCTTCCGCCAGGGACATGTAGGTGATCTGTTCCCAGTCGCCCCCCTGCTGATGGAGGAGGTGGACCAGGTGGTCCGCCTTGCGGTCCAGTCGTTCGATGAGCGTGCGATCGAGCATGCTGCGTTTGACCAGGTCGGGGATCTCCGGAAGGCGGAACTTGCAGGGGATGCCGTTGCCATCGGCGATCAGGCGCTGGTATTGCCCCAGGAGCTGGGGATGGACCAGGGGCTTCAGTTCGAGACATGGCAGGCGGGTGCCGTCCCGCCGGAACACCGGTTGGTCCTCTTCCCAGACCACATGTAGGATGGTGCCGTCGTAGAGCGGGTCGTCCTGGTGCTGGTGGCGATACCAGTCGGAGGCAAAGAGGTGCATCTCGACATGGCCGTGCCAGACGGTTTCCCCGATGCGCAGATGGGCATTGGAAAAGTCCGGTCCGGCATGTCCGTGGTAGATGCCGCGTCGGAACATGGAGATGGATTGGCCGGCGGTGGTGCGCAAATGGCGCTGGTCGAACCGGCCGGTACGCCAGACGAAGTGGAGGAAGGTCTCTTGCATGATGGGAGAATGTGAAGCCAGGAAAACACCGGCGGGTGTGACCCCGCCGGTGTGAAGAATGCTCAGAAGGGGAGATTGTCTCCCTTCTTTCCTGTGTCGGACTTCGGGCCGTTCAGGTCGAGGAAATCATCGACCACGACCTCGGTCATGTATTTACGCTCACCGTTCTTGTCTTCATACTGGCGGTGGTTGAGCTTGCCGGAGACGGCGACCTTTTCACCCTTGTGCAGGCGGGTGGCCATCCGTTCGGCGAGCGGCCCCCAGGCCACCAGGTTGTGCCAGGAGGTGTTGGTGACGAATTCACCCTTCGCGTCCTTGTAGGTTTCGTTGGTGGCCAGGCTGAGGCGAAGGAGCTGTTTGCCGGTGGAGGTCTGGGTCAGTTCAGGATCCTTGCCCAGGTTACCGATCAGTTGGACGCGATTTACAAGCTGTTTCATGATACGAGAATTTTGAAAACGTGAATAATTCGATTCGATGTCCCAAAGGTGAGGGCGGCGTTTTCGCTGAGTCGTATGCAAGACGTTTAGTGTCGTTTGAAATCGATTGTAAACGTTTGGATATGATTATGGTGTTGATATACAGCGTGTTATTATTTTCTGCATAGTTCATTTGATCTGGTTGTTTTCCCTTGTTTCCATCGCTGTCAGACGTTTCTTCAACCGGAAAACCGGTCCAGAATGGCCAATTGCAGAGGGAATCCCGGGGTACGAACCGGGTCAAGTGCACGATCCCCTGGTGCGGGCCGGAGGCATCCCGTCCACATTGTTCCAACTGTCCTATTTTTGAGGGAATAACCTGACCCGCGATGATGACCGTCCACGAGATCATGGAAGAGCTCCGGGCCTTCGGAGACCCCCAGACCAAGTCTACCCTGATGCGCCATGGGGCTCGGGAGCCCTTCTTCGGTGTCAAGGTGCAGGACCTGAAGAAGATCCTCAAGAAGACCAAAAAGAACCACCAGCTTTCCCTGGAGCTGTATGCCACTGGCAATTCGGATGCGATGTACCTGGCCGGGTTGATGGCCGATGAACAGCAGATCACCCGTGAGCAGCTGAATGATTGGGTGGACCAGGCGTACTGGTCCTACCTGTCGGAATATGCCGTGCCATGGGTTACCGCCGAGACCGATTTCGGCTTTGAGCCGGGGATGGAGTGGATCGACTCCGATCGTGAGACCGTGGCATCAGCTGGTTGGTCTACCCTGGCGTCCTTCGCCGCTGTCCATGGCGATGACGAGCTGGACATCCCGGCCTACTCGCGGTTATTGGACAAGGTGAAGAAGGAGATCCACCAGGCCCCGAACCGGGTACGCTATGCCATGAACGGATTCGTGATCGCTGTCGGGTCCTATGTCGAGCCACTGACCGGGGCCTCCATGGCAACAGCCGAAGCTATCGGCCAGGTGACGGTCGACATGGGAGGAACGGCCTGCAAGGTGCCTCTGGCGGGACCCTACATCCAAAAGATCGTGGACAAGGGGCGTATCGGCGTGAAGCGCAAAACGGCTCGCTGTTGATCTGACCATCAGGCTCCCAGCTTGATCACCGTCCGGGCAAGGTCGGCTGGCTGCGGGCATTCACCCCCGGATCGCGACCATCCTGACAACCATCCGAAGAAGCATCTGGATAACCGTGCCTGTTGTTGTGGGTGATCTGGTATGAGTGCGTTGGCCGATGGTGGTGACAGGCATCCTGCCTGCCTCTACCGGAGCAGGTTGTCGTTCCCACACATCCCACACAGAGATCAAGCATGTCGGTCGGTCAATGTCCGTGTACAGGACAGGGACGCAAGCCGATTGCATTGCCAAACAGACTTTTGTCATTCATGGAATGATAGAACATCATGCTATCAATTATGGGAATTGTAGAAAATATATTCTATATATCAATGCGAATTCGGTAGATTTACCTGACGTCTATCCATTCTCAAACCAATTCTGGCTATGAAATCTTTCCGCACCTCCCTGCAGGGCGCTGCCCTGGTCCTTGGCATCCTCTGGTCAATGTCACCAGTTTCAGCCCAATCCTGTCAGTTGGAATATGCCTTCGACATCAGTGCGACCTGCGCCCAAGGAACGGAACTTCATCTCCGGAACCCGTTCATGGAGTGCTATGATGCGGTCAACCTCATTCTGGAGAATGGCACCTTTACGCAATGGGAACCGAATACGGCCCAGGGTTGGCAGGTGGAGGTGATCGCCGCAAACGAACTCCGTGTGACCCATACCAACGGCTTTCTGCCCAATGCGGATCAACTCACATTAACCTTCTGGCACTACCGTCCTGGTGGCGCACCCGACAAGGTCTTTATGGTCTATGACGATCAATGCAATGCCCTCGGCTGCGAGGTGTTCGGTGGTATTAATTTGCCCGGTTGCGGGGAGGGATCCATCCAGGGTGTGGTGTACCGCGAATGCAATGGGATGCCGTTTTCCAACCAGCCAACCCTCGAAGAACAAACGGTTGAGCTGTGGGATGATTCGGGCAATTTCCTCGGTGACCAGGAAACCGGCCCGGATGGAATCTACCAGTTTGATGATCTCCCTCCGGGGAATTACATTGTCCGATTGGCCAACAAAGATGGATGGACCCCGAACATTCCGGCCAGCGGGGAGTACGTTTTGTCCCTGCTTCCTGAAGAGGTAGCGGATCGCGAATTCGGCACCTGTCCCATCTGTACCTGTGACAACTGGGAGATCCTCCTTTCTCAGGAGCCGGTGCAAAACGATACGGCATTCGTCGATCTGGCAGTCTATGCACTTTGGGAACCATGCAGGTACCGGATGCACATAGCCATTGACTCCGGCGAGATCGTCGGGGTGACCCCTCCCCTTGGGTGGGAAGCCTTGATCATCGATCCCCTCCATGCCGAGCTCACGGTCATTTCCGAGGAATGGTGGAACCAGATGAACCCGGACATCCTGCAGAGTAGTATTGCCGTGGATTACGGCATCAAGGAAAAGGGGATCAAGATGACGGTCACCATCGTTGGCGAAGGCAACGCCATGCCCGAACCCATGTGCATGGATTCCATCATCCTGGAAGACCCCACCAAGTATGTCGAGTATACCTGTTGTCCGGACGGGAAGACGGCAGGTCCCGAAATGGTCGTTGACGGGCAGTTCGTCGGCCCGGGATTGCCGGCTTCTGACTACACGCCATGGGTGTCCGGCCCAACCAATCAGGGGGAGATTGCCATTTTTAACATGAATGGGGCCTATGCTGCCAACAACAACTGGGTGTGTCCAGGATTTGGCGGTGCCGCGGATACCTATCTGGCAGTGGATGGCCATGGCACGCCCAACCAGGCGGCCTGGAAACAGCAGATCACCGGCCTGACCGCGGGTGCGGAATACCAATTCTGTACACTTGTAGCCAATCTGGTCTCGGCCCAGAAGAACTTCGATGACCCGGTCATCATCCTTGAGATTGTCGACGACATCAACCCGGTCAATTCCTGGCAGTCTGCCCCCCTGATCGTGCCGGAAAGTCCCAAACAATGGCTTCCACACACCCTGGCCTGGACGGCGCCGAGTCCGGTGTCGACATCCTATACACTCCGGATCCTGTCCACAGTCCAGGATGCCATCGGCAACGACTTTGCCCTCGACCGGGTGAGTTTTCGGGAGTGTATCACCGTGCCGCCTGACACCTGCTGCAAGGACCTGGCCGCCTTTTGTGCCGACCTGGTCAGCCTGATCACCTTTGACCCCGACTCCTGCAAAGTGACCATGGACCTGGGTGCACTACCTCTGTGCTATACCATTGAATGGGTGGACTGGGGACAAGGACCGGAATTCGGTCCCTGGACATCTTCCACCTTCCCCCAACCCATGCACACCTTCAGCGGGAACGGTACCTATCCCATTTCCTACCTGGCCATCGCCTACAACGATTCCAATTTTATCTGCATCGAAAAGATAGTGGAAGATACCATCGAAGTGCTTTGTGAGCCATGTCTTTGCAATGATCCCATGATGACCCTGCAGCTCAATGGCGTCGATTATCCCCTCACCTGCGCTAAGGGTGCCCCCTTAGTACAGTTGCCTTGTCCGGCCGGCGACCTGACGATCTTCGGCTTTTTTGGCTGTGAAAAATCGACAGGAGACCTTTGTGAAGAAACGGTTGCCAACTATACTCTCACCGGACCGAAAGGCATCGTCAATTCGGGATCCACAACACCGTTCCCGAGTTTGATCTATCCTGCGGCATTGGTCAGCGACCCCGGCATGTATTCGCTCACCCTGAGTACGCTTTGTCCCGGACAAACGGATTCTTGTTTGTGCATCCTGCAATGGCTGCAGCCGGATTGTGATACCTGTTATTGCGGCGGCTTCTCCGACATGTTCATCCGCACCCATGCCGGTCTGATGAACCAGCCGGTGGCCTGTGGCGATAGTGCCCTCATCCTGCCCTGCCCCGATCCCGGCATGGCCTTCCAGCTGACAGGCGTCTTTGCCTGCGTCGGGGATTCCTGTGCCCCCGACCACCAGATCGACTGGTTGCTGACCGGGCCGGGAGGCTCGAACGGCGGCTCCTTCAACGACAACGACCCGTATTTCGGGATCAGCCTCCTGCCCAACTGGTTCAGCCAGCCCGGACTCTACACCCTTTCATTGCAGGGCTTCTGTGGCGGGGATACCTGCATCTGCGAGATGTCCTTCCTGATCGATTGCCCCGACCTGTGCCCCTGCGATATCGACGACATCCTGCAGTTGAGCCAGGATGTCAGCAAGGGATTTGCCGTGGCGGTGTCCACCAAGAGCTGCAATGCCTGTTTCTCTCCCCTGGCCCTGAACGACTGCGTGACGGTAGAGTGGTGGGAGGACGGGATAGCCGGTCCACCCGACGGCACCACCACCGGGGCCCAGACATACTGCCATTCCTTCAATGGGCCGGGTACCTACAATGTGACCATGGTGGTGACCCAACTCAAACCCGACGGCAGTTTGTGCGAGTCGTTTACGCACAGCCAGACGGTGCAGGTCAACTGCATCGGGGTGCCGCCATGCCCCATGTCCATCTTTGACAATCCCGGCCTGAACGAAGGCTCAGTGGCCGGTCAGCTCGGCATGGGTGGGGAATGCCCGGGATGGGTGGCTTTGCACGATGTGCCGGTGGTGATGGAGGGAGTCGATGGATCGACTGATGGTTGGTCGGTACTACTGACAGGGTGTTATTTTAATTCTGACATTTTGCAAAGTGCAGAACCGGTTTGCATATTCAAGAAAGATGAAGGATTGTTGATCGCCATGAGGATCTGGGGCGATCCTCATATTGATTCGAAAGACGATAAAAAATGGGATTTTTCAAGACTGACGCTTGCCCTTCTAGGCAAAGATGCTGCTGAACCGCCGTGTGACAAATATGCTCTTGAAGATAGACGGACTGTGATCCTACATGATCTGCTGCCCTTTGAGGAAGATGCCTGGTATGAACTCACAGTGCCCTTCGATCTGTCGAATTGGGATGCCCAGGACTCCTGTGGGGATGACCATGCCGGTGTTCCCCTCCATTTGGCCATGTGGGTAGACAACCTGCTGAGCAGTGACCAGGGAGACGGAAATATCCGTGAGGCTATCCTGGTGGATGAAATCTGCATGGACGGCGAACTGGTGGCCCTGGACCCAACCGGTTCCGCAGGCAGCTATCGCCTCTGGCCCAATCCGGGCCGGGAATCCATCCGGGTAGAGTTGCCAGAACCGGCCTTGCCCGGTACCCGTCTGCGCATGGTCAACCTCACCGGGCAGACCGTGGCAGATCAGGTGGCTGCCATCGGCCAATCCGGGCAGGACATGACAACCAGTGGTTTGTCGCCGGGCATGTATTTCCTCGTCATCGAGCGAAACGGGATGACCCGCGCCATCCTGCGATGGGTGTGCCAGGAGTAGAGGAAATGCAGAACGGTCGGGATGAACAACACTGTTCATCCCGACCGTTTCCTTCTTGCGAATCCGCGATTGGTGCAGGATCCATATAAGCAGCCCCACTCCCTATTCGGGATGCGGGGCTGATTCCGGGTCCGGTTGTTCCGGTGTTTTCCGGGGCACAGCCCGGATAAAGGTGGTGATATCAGGATCACTGGACGGGCCGTAGCCGTCGACCAGGACCCCGACCCGGCCATCGGGCAATTGCAGGCCGTAGAGGATGGCCAGATCATCCGGATTGGACTGACCTTCAAAGCGGCGCGTCCAGATCATCCGGACCTCTTTGGGTTCGTACGTGGTGGATTGACTGCCGACCCGGAGCCTGTTGGCATCATCGATGTGCAGGTCGATGACCACGCCTTCACGACGTAGGTCCATCAGGGTCTCCGATATGGTTTTCATCCGCGTCTGAAGATTCGGAGCGGGGGAAGGATGGTTCATTTTCTGGGCGAAGGGGATTCGCTGAAGACGGCAGCGATCCGCTCCAGACTTTCACGAAAGGCATCTGCGCTTTCCTCGACCGCCTCGGTCAACTGGTCTTTCTTGTGTTCAGCTGCACTTCGCCATTCGGCCATCCGGGACTCGAGCTCTTGTTTTTTGGCTTCGAGTGACTGCAGGTCGCCTTCTATGGTTTTTCGGAATTCAGCAGTAGACTGTGCAGCCTTGTTCTTCAATTCATCCATCGTGGCAAACGCTTGATCAATGGATTGGTGCAGGTTTTCTTTGACAACTTGTGTGTTCATATTCTAGGTTTAAAGGTGAAATAATTAGCAACTTCGGTCAGGTAGTCCTGATCGGGTAGCTATGAAGGACCGGCAGACGGATCTGCCAGTTGGATTGCTCGTTAGAAAAATGGCTTCAGGGGACGTCCAAAGGCGTCGAAGTACAATCGATCAACGACAGGATCCGATTCGTCGGTTTGTAGATTGGCCCGATATCCCTGTTCTCCATATGGAGTGGATACCTTGAAGATGGCGATGATTGACGATCGGGCATGACTGCCTTGCCGGAAGGCATCCACGATCATGTCGGGCCACTCATCCTTTGACAGTTTCTGACCGGTCTCGACGAGAATGGGATCAATACCATCCACTTGCAGCACGGCCTCCCATTCGGTACCGGCTGACTGGTAGGTCATGACCGCGTAATGTTCATCCAATCGGTAGATCGATTGAATGTCAATTCTCCGGAATTCCTGGGGATAGGCTGCCATGACATCCCGGATCATCTGAGCCCGTTCATCTCCTTCCAATGTGGCTGTCTGGCCAAGGGTGGAGGAGGAGATCAGCAGAATAAAACAGAACGGAATAATGATGATACGGAAGAACATGGATTGTAGTGAATTGATATTCAAATACTTAACATATTCGTTTGCGAAATTGTTCAAGAGTTTCCAGGATTTCTCCACAATTATGATTGTCTGGCTGCTCCGTTCCGCGCGCGTGGTTATCATGGTGTCTGCATGCTGATTTCTCAGGTAAAAAAAATTACCGGACGGTGAAATGTCCTTTTGTTGTTGCGCGCATGAATAAGGTTTCGTGACGAAGCGGGAGGTGTTCCCCCGTCCGGCATTACTTTTCTGGACCATGGATGTCCATGCCCTGCGGATTCTGTCTGATTCCTGACATGAGAGGATGGGAGCAAGAGGCGCAGGTATCGATGATCAATGGAACCGCCTCATGTCCTCCTCGCGCTCTTCCCTGGTCTTCTTCCTGCCGGTATTGAAATTGCGCAGGTCGTAGGTGAAGGTCAGCATCACGAATTGCTGGAGGGCATTGGTGCGTGAGTCTTCGATATAGGTCTCGGTGACCGACCGGGAGATATTGCGATTCTGCTTGAGCAGGTCATTGATGGCCAGGGCCACTTCACCGCGCTCGTTCTTGAACAGTTTCTTGCCGATGGCCAGATTCCAGAGAATGAACGACTGGTTGAATCCATCCGCCAGCCCGGAGTTGTACTGGTGGCTGATATCACTGCGAAAGACAAAGCCCTCCCAGATCTGCCAGTTGAATTTGAGCCGGCTGTTCATGCTGAAGAAGAGGTTGTCCCCGTTGCTTTGCAGGGAGTTGACAGTGGAATTGATCGCTGGCCGGCCGGCGAGGGAGAAATCGATCTTGTCACTGATATTGCTGCTGAAGGTCACCCCGGCTCCCAGCACATGGTTGTCAGAATCATTTCGCTCATTGTTCAGCAATCCGGGGCGGCGCTGGAAGTTGTAGTTCAGGTCGAGATTGGTATTGATCCTCTGGCGCAGTAAGGGAAATCCATAGGAGAGAAAGGAACGAAGATTCCAGGCGCCGTCGAGGTTGGTCGGCCGTGTCAGCTGTGCACCCCTGGGGATGTCCAGTTCCTCGAAGATGGGATCATCGCTGCTGGCCAGCCATGTGGCGTTGACGATGGCATCGTTGGTGATGCCCCCGCCACCCATGAGGTAGAGCACGGTGGATTTGGCCGGATCGGTCTTCTGGTAGCGCAGGTAGAGGTTGTGGGAGACGCTCTGGGCCAGGTTGGGATTGCCAATGGACAGTTGCACCGGGTTCTGGTTGTTCAGCACATTCTGTAGCTGATCGATGGACGGCAGATCGGTATTGCTGCGATAGAAGATGCGGACATTCTCCTGTTTGTTCAGGTTCCAGCGCAACATGGCGAATGGCAGGACATTCCGAAAGGTATTGGTGAACCGGGCTTCCGTGGGCAGCAACTGGTCGTTGGTCAGATATGCCCACTGGTAATTGGCCCGGATCATCAGGTTGAGGTCCCGCCCCTGGTTGTAGCTGTAGCCGATGCCGGCATTGTGGGTCCAGTAATCGTTGCTGAAGAGGTTGCTCAGCTGGTCGTTGCGCAGGTCATACGCATCGGAGACGGGATTGAGGTCAAAGGTCAGCTTGTCGGATTCTTCCTGACGGAAGCTGCCGCGATAGGAGAATTGGAGCTGGTCGTTCTTGCCAAGGGGCTCGGTGTAATCGATACTGGCGGAGCCGGTCCAGCTGGCCAGGTCCAGGGTGGACACCTGGTCGAGCGTGTCACTGGACGGGTCGGGACTGTAGAATTCGTTCAGGGAGGCCAGTTCACTGGTCCCGGTCTTCGGATTGTATCCCGGGGTGAGGTTGACGGACAGGGTGCGGCGGTCTTTCTTCATCTTGTGCCGCCAGAGGAAGCCGGCACTGAACTGCAGGGCGGTGAGGTCGGAGGCAAAATGATTCTGGCTCTGGTTGATCAGGTCATTCCCCAATCCGGTGGACGAGAGGGCATTCTCGCTGCCAGCGTTGCCCTGCCAGCTGAATCGCGGCATGAACAGCAGGGTATTTGCGCTGTCCAGGGTCGCCTCCAGACGCCAGCTGGACCGATGGTTGGTATTGCGGGTATCGGTAGTGCTGTTCTCAAGATAGGTTTCCCCCATCCCGTCCTCGACGAGGAACTGCCGGGCCAGGTCCGCCTCAGCGAGGTTGTTGCTGGAATTGAAGAAGTAGCTGCCGGTGACCTCGACATGCTTTCCCCACATGTCGGAATAGTTCAGTCCGACAGCCGTGGTCCGGGAGATCCCGCCCTGACTGTTCACCAGGAAATCGCTACTGCTTCCCGACCGACCGCGGCCACCGCCAAACCGGCGGCCCCGTCCGCTACTGCTGCCCATCACGCCCAGAAGATCGTCATCGGAGAAGTTCTGGACGTTGATGTTGTTGCTCATGCCGATCAGGGAGATACGGCGGTCGCCGTCGAAGATGTTGATATTCCCTCCGCTCTGATAGTAGTCGGGCCACCCGAAGCCGGCGTAGATTTTGCCAAACTGCCCGTTGTTCCTGCCCGACTTGGTGACGATGTTCATCGTCTTGGTAGTGTTGCCATCCTGGATGCCGCTGAACTGGGCCTGTTCGCTGGCCTGATCGAAGATCTGGATCTTGTCGATCACCTCGGCAGGGAGGTTGCGAAGGGCGGCGGTTGGATCATTGCCAAAGAAGGGCTTCCCATCCACCAGCACCTGGGTGATGTTCTCTCCCTGGGCCTTGACCCGGCCATTCTCCATGGTCACCGTGGGCATTTTGGTCACCAGGTCCTCGGCATTGGCATCCTTCATCACCTTGAAGGCGGTGGCGTTGAACTGGAGGGTGTCCTCCTTCATGGTGGCTGTGGGCGCTTTCTCCCTGACCTCTACCGATTCCAGGTTGACGGCCGTTTCCTGGAGAGCCAGGGCACCCATGCTCAGGTTCTGGTCCTTGATGCTGAATTCCAGCGTGACGGGCTCATACCCGAGAAACGAGACCTGAAGCCGATAGCCACCGGGTTCGATCCCGTCCAGCTGGAAGCTGCCTTTTCCGTTGGTGACGGTGGCCTTGACCTCTTCTCCCCAGGGATGCTGGACAGCCACGAAGGCACCGGGAAGTGCCGATCCGTTTGGATCCACGATGGTGCCGGTGACCGAAAAGCTTTGCGACTGCACAGCAGTGACCAGGAGCAGGGCGAAACCGGACAGAAGAAGACGCATGGAGGTGGAATTAACTCAATGGTGGGAAGGGCGATACCAGGGTTTATTGTCGACCGCGATACGACTGCATTCGGGCCTGGCGCTGTCGTTCACGGATCCGGGTCCATGCCGTCCATTGGTCGGAGGTCAGATAGCGTTTCAGTTCGGCATCCTGCTCCTGCTGGAGGGCCCGCATGGTTTCACGGAGAGCCTTGAAATCACCGTCGTTATTGTCACGGGCCTCCTGTTGGCGGAGGGCGTAGGTGGCATTCACCGTAGCGATGCGCTCCGTTTGCGCGGAGGACAGACCCAGCGAATCGCGCATCATACGGGTCTGTTGTTCGGCCTGTTCGCCGGGGTCAGGCAAGCTGCCGCCCCAGGTGCCCTGGGCGGAAGAAGAGGCAGCGGAGAATGCCAGGAGAAAGGTCAGCAGGATGGTTGGCCGCATGGTCGATGCATGAATGAGTGAAGGTAGGACAACTTCATCGGTTGGCCCATGGATTGGACGAAAGAGTAGACGGGAAGCCTCCGGAGAAGTTTAATGGGTGAAGAACAATGGACTCGTTTTTTTTGTGGGGCGGTCGTATGTGAGCAGAAGCTCTGTAAGTTTGGCTACATTCGGAAAAAATATCCTCATGACCAGAGTATTCACCTGCCTGCTGTTCAGCTTGATCCTGATGGGTTCCTGCAAGAAAGATGATTGCTCACCCCCGTATGTAGGGGAGAATATCGTCGGTACCTGGAAGGTCAATGGCAGTTCGGATACGGTGGTCTTCCTGGAGGATGGCACCCTACTGGACCCCAAGGATGCCCTGATCAGTGGCGAGGTGAACGGGATGATCCTGGACCAGAAGAGCTGGTCCATCGTGCCGGGTGACTACCTGCTCCTCCGGGCGGAGAATATGAATTCCGTGATTGAATCCGAGTTCGAGATCGTGAACCACGAGTGCAACCGCATCGACCTGGAAGTTTTCTTTGTGGGGATCCGTCTGGATCGGAAATAGATTTTGGCCTGAGGTTTGTACAAGATCCTGATGCGTAGTCAGTTGCTGACACGGCTTTGAAAGTTTTGTATCTTTGTTGGATAATCTCACATGACCATGAATTCCTTAAAATTCTTCCTTTTTCTGCTCTTGTCTGTCCTGATGTTCTCGTGCGGACAGGAAACCTCCCCAGAGGAACAATCTCCCGAACCGGCCGCACCGACGACCGAGAATCCGGCTTCGTCATCGGCGACCAATCCGATCACTGTGACCGGTGATCCTTCTCTGATCCCGGATCAGGGTGCTGCTGCCTCTGCTGGTGTCGGCTCGACCCAGCACTACTATTGCCCGAACAAATGTGCCGGCAGTGGCGGAAATGCCGGTGGAAAGTGTCCGACATGCGGTGCGGATTATGTTCATAATGATGCCTACCATCTGCAGGGTGGCGCCGCTCCGGCAGCGGCTCCAGCCGGTGCTCCGGCCGGTGCTCCTCCTACGGCCGAACCCGCCCAGAACGCCGCAGGGATCTGGCATTACAGTTGTCCGAAAGGATGCCCTGGCGGTGCAGCTTCGGCAGGTGCTTGTGCCAAATGCGGCACGGCGCTGGCCCACGATGGGCGGTACCACAGCAATTGATCCGGTGACTCACAAGGACAATCGGGAAAGGCAGGTCATTCGACTTGCCTTTCTTGTATTGATCCCTGTCCTTACTCCCGTTGATCCTGCCTGATCATACTCATGGTGATGGGAGAATGCTATCTTTCCAACCACCGTTCTCCAGTTGATAACCCCATTCTTGATGCGCCTGCCCATCCTGTGTTGTGTTCTCATGTGGCTGAGTCTCCCGATGGCATCGGCCCAGGTGCCTTACGATACCCTTCAGCCTGACCAACAGGCAATCATTTACTTTGATTTCGGGCAGGACAGGCTGCGTCCTGAGGCGGAGGATTCGCTCCGCCTGCTGTTGGAAGGCCTGGACCGGACTGATGACCGTTGGATCGATATTGAGGCGCATACCGATTCGATCGGGTCAGCAAAGGCCAACCGTGCCCTGGCCATGCGCAGGGCCCAGGCTGTGGCCAGTTGGCTGGTCCGCATGGGCTGGCCGGCAGAACGGATCCGGAAGACCGCCGTCGGTGAAGGACGACCGGTGCTTCCCAATGATACAGAAGAGGGCCGCCAGGCCAACCGGCGGGCGACCATCACCCTCCTTCGTCGGCGGGTCTTGACCACCATTCGTGGACAGATCCTCGATGACAGTACAGGTGTTGCCCTGGAGAGCATGGTGCACATCCTGGCCAGGGAGTGGGCGGATTCCACCACCAGCGGTCCGGACGGTAGGTTTGCGTATACCCTCCCGGCAGGGGAGGTGGTCCGTGTGGATGTGCGTCGTGCCGGCCATTTCTTTTCCTCCCAGATGCTGCGGGCCATGCCTGGATTGGAACCCCTGGCGATCCGCATCAAGCCGATCGTGCCCGGTGCCAAGTCCGATATCCAGCACCTTTATTTCTATGGCGATCGGGCGATCCTGCTGCCCCGGTCAGAGCCTGAACTCCCTGTCCTGCTCCAGTTCATGCAGATCAATCCGGCCATTGCCGTCGAGATCGCCGGTCACGTCAACCGACCCTGGAATCCACCGGTCGATTCTACCGACCGAAGCTTTCTCCTGTCCATGAACCGGGCCCGAATGGTGTACGATTACCTGGTCCGGGAGGGGACCCCCGAGCACAGGCTTCAGTACAATGGATACGGCAATTGGGAGATGCGATTTCCACACGCGACCACGGAGCAGCAACAGGCGCTCAACCGACGGGTGGAGATCCGCATTCTCAGCACAGGGAAGGTGATCAGCAAGCAGCAGTCCCTCCAGATCGAATAGCCGGACCAGTGTCCTACTGCCCGGACAGACAGGCCTCCCTCAGGGCCATCATGGCCACCAGGCCCTTCTCCCGGGTCAGGGCGCGATTGCGCTCCGGGATGGATTCCGGATCCGGATAATGCTCCAGCACCCTCGTGATGCTCGCTTCCCGGATCAGGTGCAACATCGGATACGGGGATCGATTGGTATAGTTGGCCGGATCATCCGGCGCTGTATCCGCAAACTGATAGAGAGGGTGGAAGCTGGCGATCTGATAGATCCCCTCGTAATCCTGATCGATGAGCAGTTGCTCGGCCAGGTCGAGGACATCCAGGTAATCCAGGAAATCCGGATACTGATCGGGCAGCAGGATCAGGGTGGTCTCTGTGTCGGGATGCTCATCCAGATGGTACGCCTCCCGGATCACACGTTCCAGCAGGTGTTGGAGCGACCCGTCGGTGAGGACCACATAGCGAATGCGATCCTCCTGGAAGGGTTTGGCGGCGAAGGGGCAGAAGCCCATGCCGATGACCACCTGGCTGACCCATTGACGGGTATGGTGGATGATCTCCTGTTCAATGTGGTTCATATCCCCCCAAGATATGCTCCTCGTGGGAATCGCCCCGTGCATTTGGTCACCTGGTAGAAATTCTGTTCGGATTCATCGAAACGAATGATCGAGGGTCCTCTTCGACAGGCTATATTTGGGAAAATGAACGATATGCAAACCATCCTCGGTGCAGGCGGGGCCATTGGCACCCCACTGGCAAAAGAACTGACGGCCTATACCCGTGATATCCGACTGTTCGGTCGCCACCCGGTGAAAGTGAACGAGAGTGATCAGCTGATGACGGGTGACCTGACTTCGGCGGAGGATGTGGACAGGGCGGTCACCGGCTCCGAGATCGTCTATCTGGTGGCAGGTCTGCAATATGATCATCGGGTCTGGCGCCAGCAATGGCCGGTGATCATGACCAATGTCCTGGCTGCTTGCGCTCAGCACGGAGCCAAGCTCGTCTTCTTTGACAATATCTACATGATCGACCGGGATCATCTGGGGCATATCACCGAAACGTCACCTATCCGTCCGTCCAGCAAGAAAGGACTGGTCCGGGCCACGCTGGTCCACATGATCGAGGAAGCCCGCGAGGCCGGTACAGTGGACGCCATGATCGTCCGGGCGGCCGACTTTTATGGCCCCCGGGTCGGCAGCAGCGTCCTGCAGGAGACGGTCTACAAACCATTCCGGGAGGGGAAGAAAGCCAACCTGTTGGCTGATCCGCGACATATTCACACCTATACATTTACCCCGGATGCGGCCAGGGCAACGGCTCAGCTCGGGAATACCCCGGAAGCCTTCGGGGAGGACTGGCATCTGCCTACGACCCATGAGCGATTGACGGGGAAGGACTGGATCCGGCTCTTTGCCGAAGAGATGGGTGTCAACCCCGGCTATCGGGTCATGCCGGGATTCCTGTTATCCCTGATGGGCCTCTTTGTTCCCATTCTCCGGGAGATGAAGGAGATGAACTATCAGTTCGATCGGGACTATGTCTTTGACAGCAGCAAGTTCGAACAGCGGTTCGGCTGGGGTGCCACGGATCCCCAGGAGGGGGTCAAGGCAGTGGTCAAGGCAGGGTGAGCAGATCAACCGGTACCCGGAACATTGCTGCGATTGTCCGGTTATTCCGTAAGTTCGAAGGAACTGAGCTTCCGGTAGTCCTGTTGTAACAGGAATACACCGTCGACTGAACAACCAACTATTCTTCCTCTATGCGTGATCTGCCTGGTATTCTGATCCTAATCTGCTTTCTCCTGGCGGGGTCCCTGATTGCCCAGCAGAAACCAAAACGTCCGGAAGATATTCGGGCCATGGTCCAGACCTATAAAAAGGAGCCACGGGGTCCCTATCGGGATATCCGCTGGTTTTGCCCGGATGGGTCGACCCGCGCCGCCAGGGATCCATGTCCGGAGAAAAATGGGGTGCAGCACGCCCGTTACCGGGAGGAGGTCGAAGCGCTGGGTCGGACCAATCACATTTTCCTCGGTCAGATCCTGGCCGGGATGGATCCCGGGACGTTCTGGGATGCCGGTCAGGGACAATCCCGGGTCAAGCAATACCAGCTGGCCAACTTCCTGCAGCATGCAGACAATGGCTGGATCCTTCGTCGGGCAAGATATTATCGCGGTGCGATCCAGGAAGAGGATGAGGCCGGTTGGGGCATTGCCTTTTACCACTGGATATTCAGGGACACGCAACCGGTCCGGGAACAGTTCTTCCTGATCCGCCAGTCCGCTAGGGATATTCCCCATGCCGCGGACAATCAGGTGGCCCAACGGATCCGGGCGAATTCCAGGGCCATCGCAGACACGCTGCCCTCCTTCATGGACCTGCGGGTCAAGATCCATGGCCGGCCTGATGCGACCGACCTGGAGAAGACCAGGACATTCTACAACCGCAACAAGAAGAACCTGATCCCCTATGTATCCGACCTCTTCGAGGCCCTGATCGCGGATCTGGAGATCCGTTACAAGCCATTAACCCAGACCGATCTGGACCAGTATACCAAACGATTCCCCAAGGGTTCTGCATTGCGGGAACAGTATAAGCGGTTTCTGGTCGATTTCCAGAGGGAAAAGGGAGTAGCACAGAAAAGCCTCCTGCTGGCCGATCAGCTGCTTCACCTGCGGGATCACATGAGCGATTCCATTCCACCGAAGGCACGGCTGGCCTGCCTGGATCTCAGCCTGACCCTGGAAGACGCCTTGTTGCAACACCTGGCCAAACGGACACCGACCACCTTGCAGGATCGGTTTGTCAAGGTCCGCTGTCTGGCCCAGGTGGCCGCAGCGACGGGATTCCTGGAACGCTGGGAATGGGACCTGGCCTCCGAATCCCTCCGTGTGGATACCAGTCAGGCGATCACCCTGGGGCAGTTGCAGGACTTTACCCGGCAGGCGCAGGCGGTTGTGGAGTGGGGCACGGGGATGGTGCGGGCGACCTACGGAGAGGTGGTCAGGCAATATGCGGCGTTCGAGCCCTTGGCCAACGGATATCCGGATGATATCGTCAGATCATCCGTGCTGCTGCCACTCGGCCAGGAAGTCGCCGTGCTGGCGGGTCGGTATGCGGAGGCCGCCGGGCTAGCCAACCAGGTCATGGGGATTCCAGGGGCCAATGGCCTGCGCGGCCTGAATCCCGGGTATGCCCTCGGTGAGCTGGTGGTGGTCGATGACCAGGCGGCTGATATCGATGTGTCGGCTGACAAGATCTACATCTTCCATCATCCTCCTTCCGACCTGAAGCCCATCGCCGGGATTGCCACGGTCAGCGAAGGAAACCTCGTATCTCATGTCCAGCTCCTGGCCCGAAATCTGGGCATACCCAATGCCGTGCTGAGTGCCCGGGACCTGGAGGACCTGAAGGCCTTTGCCGGTCAGCAAGTGTTCTATGCTGTCTCCAATTCGGGGACGGTGATCCTCAAGCCGGCCACAGAAATGACCCCGGTGGAATCCGATCTGTTTGCCAGGAGCGTCCGGGCAGAAGAGAAGATCCGGGTCCCCCTGGAGGCGATGGACCTGTCGGTGAGATCCGTTGTCAACCTGCGGTCCGTCAAGGCTGCCCAGTCCGGAGTCTGGTGCGGGCCCAAGGCGGCCAATCTGGGCGAGCTGAAATCCTTGTTTCCTGCCCATGTAGTGGAAGGACTGGTGCTGCCGTTCGGCCTGTTTCGGGCCCACATGGATCAGCCTATGCCGGGATCCCAGGACACCTACTGGTCCTTCCTGACGGGTATCTTCCATCGGGCAGAAAATATGCGCAAGGGTGGTGCCGCCGAGGAGAAGATCGAAACCATGGTACTGGCCCAGCTGGCCCAGCTTCGGGATGCCATCAAGGTCATGCCCTTCCTTCCCGGCGTGCAGGAGGAGATCCGACAGCAATTTCAACAGGTGCTGGGTGGCAAGATGGGGTCGGTTCCGGTCTTTGTCCGCAGTGATACCAATATGGAGGACCTGAAGGATTTTACCGGTGCCGGTCTCAACCTGACCCTGTTCAATGTCCTGGAGGAGGAAAAGATCATGCAGGGTATCCGCGACGTTTGGGCTTCCCCGTATTCGGAGCGGAGTTACCGTTGGCGACAGCGATACCTGCTCGATCCGGAGAATGTCTACCCATCCATCCTGATCATTCCGAGCGTCGATGCTGATCGATCAGGCGTGATGATCACCAAGGGTGTGACCACCGGCCGGGATGACCAGGTCACGGTGGCCTTCAGCCGGGGGGTAGGCGGAGCGGTGGATGGTCAGGCGGCAGAGTCCTGGCTGATCGGGTCAGATACCACGGTTCAATTGCTGGCTCCGGCCCGGGAGATCCAGTACAGGTCGATCCCGGCGACGGGCGGCACGGTGCAGGTGTACACTCATCTGGCCGACCGGCTCCTGTCGGCAGATGACCTCATGGCCTTGAAGAGCATGGCAGCGGCCATCCAAATGAACATGCAAGCCGGAGGACCCCTGGATATTGAACTGGGATTCAAGGGCGATCGGATCTGGCTGTTCCAGGTCAGGCCGTTTGTGGAGAACAAGAAAGCTGCTGCTTCGGCCTATCTGCTGTCGATCTCGCCCACACCTGATCTGTCGAAATCGATCCCGTTTCACGAAACCGATGACCATGATGAGTAAAGAAGGATGGATCGTATTGGTATTGATCCTGGTCGTCCCGATCACCCTGTCAAGATCCTATCCCATCGACGGGTATGCCCATACGAATATCAGGCGACTGAAATACCTGGAGTTGGTCCAGGCAGGAGAGATCAAGGGAAAGGCCCCTGTGCCGGGGGCGACGAAATCCATCGATGATATCCATCTTCAGCTGGACGGAGAGCACGGAGCCGTATTGTCGGCCTTACCGGCACCGGATCCCGCCTTCCAGAAGGCCATCAATGGCCTGTTTCCCAATTTGAATGAGAACTATTCCATTTCGGTGTTGGACATCACCCCGGGCCGGCCGTTCCGGCTGGCGCAGCGGAGGGAACTGGTGGGCTACCAACCGGGTAGCGTGGGCAAGCTTGCCGTGGTCGCCGGCTTTTTTACCGAACTGGCCAGGATCTATCCGGATTCCTGGGAGAAGCGGCAGGACCTGTTGTGTACCCGGATGGTCAGGGGAGGGCAATGGGCCATGACCGATTCGCATACCGTTCTTTTTTTCGATCTGGAGGAGCTTCGGCTGGTGAAGCGAACGCTGAAACCCGCTGATGAGTTTCTGCTCTATGAGTGGCTGGACCATATGCTGTCGGTCAGCAACAATGGTGCAGCCAGTGTCTGCTGGCGGGAGGCCATCCTCATGCGGGTCTTTGGAGCCGGCTATCCGACGTTGAGCGAAGAGGCTGCCGAGGCGTGGTTCAGGGAGACGCCCAAGTCGGAATTGGCCGACATCGCCAATGCCGTGGTCAATGAGCCACTGCGCCGTCTGGGTATCTCGGAGGATGAATGGCGGTTGGGCCAACTGTTTACCAGGGGGGGGACATCCTACATTCCGCCCAAGGGTGGCAGCATCGGGACGCCCAACGGGTTGATGAAATTCCTGGTCGCCCTGGAACGCGGGGTCATTGTCGATGCATCTTCCAGTCTGGAGATCAAGCGCTTGCTCTACATGACGGACCGACGCATCCGGTATGCCAATGCTCCCGCTTTGCGCAAGGCAGCGGTGTATTTCAAGTCGGGCAGCCTGTACAAGTGTGCACCGGAAGAGGGGTATGTGTGTGAGAAGTACAAAGGCAACGTCGACAATTTCATGAATTCGGTGGCCATCGTCGAACATCCGGATGGGGTGACCTATCTGGTGGCCCTGATGTCCAATGTGCGCAAGAAGAATTCCAATCTGGACCACATGGCCCTGGCCGCTTCGATCGATAAACTGGTCCGCAAGGCGCCTTGATCGGATCATTCATCCACGACACATGCCTCCTGCCTTGAACGCTTGATCAGGAGGAAAGCCGATCCAGTCCTTCCTGTGCTGCCTTCCGGATCCTTGGGTTGGTGGATTGGACCAGGGTCCTGTATCTGGGCAGGTTTTCCGGATCACCCGATTCGTTCATCACCCGGATGACGGCCAGCTTGATCTTCTCATCCCGGCCCTGGATCAGCTGGTCAAAGCAGTCCTGTTCCGTAGGTGCAGTCAGGTTGAGAGGTTGCAATGCATTTTCGGTGGCCGGGTCGATCAGAGTGGATTCGATGATGGGGATCAGGATCTTCTTCAGATCGGGTTCGAGGATATTGTCCAGGAACTCGACGGCATTGAACCGCACATTCGGATTTTGCCCCTTGATCCCTTCGTAGATCGGATTGATCTGCGCGGGGGAATACTTCAAGCCCAAAAGATGGAAGATCCGGTCAAGCGTGCCATCCAGACGACGTTCCAACAGGGTGGCCAGTTCCTTGCGGGCTTGCTGGACGGACTGTTCATCCTGGTCCTGCAACAATCGTTGCGTGTACAGATGGCCCAGCGTATCCTTGTACAGGTGCGTTTCCTGGATGATCAGCCGGATGATCTCCTTCTCACTGATGTGCAGGTCGGGGAAGCGATCGCGAAGGACCTGCAGCGACCGAAGGGCCGCCAGGCGCATCCCGATATCCGGCCGGCGGACCATCTCAAAGAGGAAGCTGACCGCCCGGGGGGAATGGATATCCTCAAACAGTACAGGCAGGAAGACACCCTGTTCCCTGGAAATGGATTGGTCATCCAGGCGACTCTGCAGATGAGGGATGAGATCGACGCCATATTGGGACAGTGCCTTGCAGGCAACATCTCTGGTGGGTTTGCCGGGCAGATGATCCAGGAGGACAGGGATGAACTCCGGGGCTTCGGTCAGACCCATGGCCAGCAGGACCTCCTGGCGGATGGCCGGGTCTTCATCGGCGAGGAAGCGGTCCAGCAATCCATATTGTGACCGGATCCGGCCATGACCGATAGCGCGGATGATCATGATCTTGTACAGCCGGCGGATGTTCGGATCGCTGATCATGCCCAGGTATTGGGTCTTGTCAGCCACCCGCTCCCCGATCTCGAAGATCCGCTGCATCTCCGGATTGTTCCTGGACTCCATCGCCAGGCCGACGAGGGCAGCCCCGTTGATGATCGGGTCGTCATCCTGCAGGTAGCGATGGATCAATTGCACCCGGTCGCGACGGGCATGGCGCAGGATGGCTGTAAAGGCATGATAACGGACCTCTGCGTCTGGATCCTGGAGAAACGGTTCGATCCGGCTGAGGATGCCATGGTCGGGGTGAAAGTAGAGGCAACGGAGGGTTGCGGTGCGCACGGCAGCGGATTCGTGCCCGAGCAGTGGCAATGTATCGGGGATCAGTCGGATCTCTTTCAGTTCGACGATCTTGCCCAGGACAAAGAGCAGTTGGCTTTCCGTCCCGGTGCGCAGCACTCTTCGCATGCCTTCCAGAACAGACTGGTCCGTGAGATCGGGATCGTCTTTCCGTTTTTCCGGGCTGGCACCTTCGAGGTTTTCCTGGAAACTGCGGACGTACTCTTTCCGGATCTGGTAGGCAAAGCGGATCCAGAGACCGATCAGGAGGATGATCAGGAGGCTGACGGCGCGCAGTGGCAGGTTGAGGCCATTGATGACAAAGAGCAGCAGAAGGCCCCCGATACCGGTAGCCGCCGTATCGACGAACACGTCGATGAATGTCTTGGCCTGGCTCTTCGTGGCCAGTGGGATCGGCAGGATCAGGAGCTCAATGGCGGCTTTGTTGATGGACTGCTTGATGGACACATCGAACAGTTTCAGGGCAATGCCCGCCCAGAGTACCGGGGTGATGAGCACCAGGGTAGCTCCTCCGAACAGGGCCAGGGGCAGGACGAACAGGGATTTTCCGACGCCATAAACCCCGACCACCCGGCGGGTGATGAAGATCTGGATGACCAGGGAAATGATATTGAAGGTGGAGAACCAGAAACCGAAGAAGGCAGCCAGCCGGTCGGCATTAGGATACGCGGCGGAGGCCAGGGCACTGTATTGATATTCCACGAGCTTGGCGATCACGATACTGATCCCCACGATCAGGGCCAGCAGGGTGAGGTGCCGGGAGCGGCGAATGACCTGGAGGGGATTGCCCTTCAGGCCATCTGTCCTGGCCGTGGATCGGATCTGGTCGGGCGTGATATAGTCTTTCCAGATGGTGCGATTGACGAAGAATCCTCCGGCGAGGAGACCGGCTGCCAGGAAGAGGAGATTCTCGTTGGAGAGGAGAGGCGCAAATACCGAGGTGATATAACCGCCCATCACCCCACCCGCGATGGCTCCGGCGCCCACCAGGCTGAAGAGGCGTTTGGCCTCCAGGGGGTTGAAGACCAGGTTGGCCAGGATCCAGAATTGTGAGGTGGTCAGCAGGGCAAAGATGACCTCCCCGATGTAGAAGACGTAGATCAGCCACTTGCCCGCCCAGCCCAGGTGCAGCAGGATGCCGATCACGACCATCACCGGTATGGAGACCTGGTAGGTGCGCAGGATCATCCGGTGCAGGGAGACCCGGTGCAGGGCCCGGGCATACAGTACGGAGACCAGCATGGCCAGACTGGAGACCAGCAGAAACAGTGAAGGGAGGCTCTTGATCCCGACGTAAGAGAGGAACAGGGCGTTGACAACCGGCTTGATGATCATCAACGTACTGATGATCAGGAAGATGTTCGTGCCCATCAGGGACACCCGGCGCAGTTCACCGGGCCGAATGTCAAAGGTTCGACGGAGGAGTTCTACCCCTTGCTCCGCCAGTTTCGGAAACATGGATCAGGCATTGCGGGAGGCCATCAGTGCGCGGTCGACCTGGCGGATCAGATCGCGCATCAATTGCTCACCCTCAGGTGTCTCGGCCAGACCGACCAGGATGTATTTTCTGTTCTTTCCCCACACCAGGACGGAGTCGGCATGCCAGTTCTTCCATGAACCGGATTTACGAAAGACCTGTGCATCCGGGGCGATGCGGTCCAGGACATTGACGAACTTGTGGTGCAGCTCTGGGTTGCCCATGATCTCCAGCATCTGCTTCGACCGCTCCGGGCTGACCAGCAATCCATTGGCCAGCAAATAGTAATAGCGGCATACCTGCTCAGCCGTAGCTGCATGGCTGATATTCTTGATGGGATCACCATGTCGTGCCCCTCCACGCCCATAGGCCTTGCCGACCCACAATCCACCCTTGTTGGAGCGGTCGTAGAACTGATAGCGAGGGTCCTGCATCACCCGGGCGATCTGATCGATCCCCACCCGGTCGATCATCCGGGTCGTCGCGGCATTGTTGCTTTTTGCGATCATCAGGCGCATGTCCTGCTTGACCTCGGGGGTCTCTTTCAGGTCCCCGTTTTCGATGGCCTGGATGCTGGTGAGCAATACGGCAATTTTCGGCAGTGAAGCGGCATAGACCATCTCCTTCTTGTTGATCCCCGCATACCGGGCATGCAGCGGATCTCGCATATCGACCAGGCCGATGCTCAGCTTCTTCGACCGGGCCAGTGCTGCCCAGGAAGGATTGGCGTCCAGGATGCGGTTGAGCTGAGCCTGCAATTCCTCATCGGATAGTTCACTCAGCGGACACAGCAGGGAGTCGGGGACTTGCAGGGGGAGGGAGGTCAGGGCTTCCTCTGACAGTTCCACGGCAGGGGTCTCGGCCGGTGGGGCGAGAGGCTCATCTGTCCGGCTGCCGGTCCAGGCAAACAGGGAGAAAAGAAGTAGCGAGAAAACAGATATGGAGGCCCAGCGGAGAATCCTTCCATGCTGGCGTGTGCTTGTTGTTTGCTGCATAAATTCCTTGTGTTATAAAACTTCCCCCGTCGCTCCGGGTGCCAAGATAGCTCCGGAGCGCAGTCATCCTCCCCCGCCAGCGACCTTCGTCAGTTGATCCTGGCTGGTGATCGGACAAAACAATATCTGATCCAGAATGGAAATAGGCTGTCCAAAAATAGGGAACTCCCGGTCAAGATGCTGACAGTTTGCAAGATATTAACACATCTGGATGTAACTCACTGATCACAAGTGGAATGGCAGCCAGTGTTCCCATGCATCACCACATGATTCATTTTCCCGGGTGATGGAATGGGGCCAGGCCGTTTTGCACCTGTTCTGTCCAACGGGACTGGACGGTGGACAGCCTTCCGTGGTTGGTATCCAGGTCATATTGGGTCTGTGCGTGATCGAACTCCTGGAGGAGTCGGGTCAAGATCTCCTCTCCCCTTTTCACCGTCACTCCCCTGGCAGATAATGCCCGTCTGATCTTGACGGCATACCACTCTGCCATATCGAAATGCAGTTGTTCGTGAGCGAGGAGTGGATCGCTCATCTGTTCAGGATCCACCCAGGATGACTGCGGATTCATGTAGCTGGAAACGGCATATCGAGGGCGGCCGGTCCAGATATTGACCTTTTCCAAAGAACAGATGATTCCACAGTCGATATGGGCCGCCTCCTCACCAGCAGGTTGAGGAATGCCCTGGAAGTCGTCCCAGCTCAGCAGGCGATCAGGTGACCAGTTCAGTGACTGTGCTGAACAGCTGGCCGGGAACCAGGCCAAGCACAGTGCTGCGATCTAAAGGGATCGACAAACATGAACGGGCAGTTCATTCACCTTCGGGGAAATGGCGAGGGGCCTACCAATAGCCGGCATAGGAAAGAGGCTGTCCGGACGCTTGGTGCAGATAATCATAATGCAGGCGGGTGATCTGGCGGATATGCAACAGATCATGAGCCAACCAGTTCGCCAGGATGAATCGACCGGACATGGGTCCCAGGCTGGGATGGATAGTGACATTCTCCCAGGCAGGTGAAGACAGGCCGGTCAGCCACCGGATAGAGGTAGTCCGTTCGTCGAGGAATTCCCGGACCACCGTGTGAAAGTCCTGAGCGCCGTACTCCCGATCGACCACCCATCCGGTGGGGTTGATCCCGGGGAAGGGCTGGCCCGGGGATTCGAGCACCATCCGCAGGCGGGTGCGAAAGTCATCGCGCTCTTCATCGCGCAGGTGGCAAGCGGCAAGAAGCAGTGACCATTTGCCGGGCTCCTGGCTCCAGCGCACCTGCTCGGCAGGTATGTCCGTAAGCAATTGGGTGAATACTTCCCTGTTATGGGCAAGACGGGTGATGATCTGTTCCGGTGTTGTCATGGGCAATCGGCCAACTCGTTGATTTGTCCGAAAGATAAGGGGTCAATTTGGGTCATGCATCCACATGCATTCCGAACAAGAATGGATAAGCAGAGAAATCATTTCCACACAAGCGGACAAGGCACAAGGTACAGGCGAATCGTGTTGCTTGTCAATGTCGAAGATCACCCTGAATGGTATATGTTACCATACTGTCCGAGGGCATGGGTGGATATATTACCGGCATAAACTTCAAGACCATGAAAACGCAAAGTTTATATCGAAAAGGACTGGTCATCCTCCTGTCGTTGATCGCAGTGCTGTCCTTGAGTGACTGCAAACTGTTTGATCCGATGGATGACCCGCCAACCACCACCGTTGGCGATACCTTGTGGATCCATCAAGTGCTCGGTGCGGACACGCTGTACACAGAGCCTTCCATTGCCACCGGCACGAACGGTGATATCTATTTTGCCGTAGCCGGGGGAAACGTGCACGGGACCTATGCCCGGATCCGTGCCCTGGACCCCGTTTCCGGGAACATGCGATGGGAATCCCCCATCCTGGATGCGAAATTTCTGGGCAGCCAGATCCTGGTCGGCAACAACGGGACCATCTATGTGCTTGGCACCTTTAACCTCTATGCCATTGATCCACAGACCGGCCAGTTCCAGTGGATCTGGACAGTGCCCACGGAAATGCCAAATCCGGACGGACCGGGCAACATCTTCACCCTGGGACAGATCGGTGCCCTGGCCCTGGCGGACAATGGCAACCTCATCCTGGGCAGTATCGGCTCCGGTGTGTACAACCGGGCGATGTATTGTGTCGGCCCAGGGGGGAACCTGATCTGGTTCAACATCCATGCTGTCAATGGCATGGGAGTCCCTGCCGGACTGGTCATCGGTCATGACAACCGGGCATTCTACTATACCGACATCAATGGCCAGAACGCGCTGGTCGCCCTGGATGTGACCACGGGAACCATGCTCTGGACCAAGCCGATCTATTCGATCTCTGGGAATGACAACAACCTTGCCCTGGATGAAGACGGTACATTGGTCGCTGCCTTCCGGTTGGCCCAGGGGGATCCTCTCCGTATGTACCGGATCCAGCCAACTGACGGGCAGATCCTGTGGCAAAGCCAGAATGAAAGCAATTACTATTGCAAGCTCGTCAATGGCAGCGGGGTCATCTATCAGGATGATAACCTGGTGGCGGCCGTGGCCAAGTATCCGCCCGGACAGGCCTCTGCCAGCGCGTTTAGCCCGGGCGTACACGCCAATCTGAACGGGGCTGCGATCACCAATACTGACCAGCTGATCTTTGTGAAGAACATCAATTTTGTCACGAACATTCATGCCTATTCCTCTTTCGGCAACCTGGACTGGACGGTGCCCTTTGCCAATATCCGCACCAATGTCCTGGCCTTGTCCGCCAACCAGAAGATCATCGGGCTTCGGTCGGATATCGTCTTCGCGGTGCAGGGTGACCATGGTCTGTCTGACCGCGGGTGGCCCAGCCGGTACCACGACATGCGGAACACCGCTAACCTGAATATGCATTGATCGCGTCGGTCGACATTCGACTGCGATAGCTGAATGAACATGCAGGACAATCGACTACCGGTTGTCCTGTATTTGTTTGAACGGAATACCCGGTGGCCCGGACAGTGCGGGAGAAAGATCGGCTATTTCTATTTTTCCGATATCTTTCTTGGAACTAGACAACCCACTGGATATGAAACCCATGTTGCGCAATCTTCTTGCCGTGCTGGCCGGGCTGGTGACCGGCAGTGTGGTCAATATGGCCCTGATCATGATCGGAGGGTCCGTCATTCCCCCACCGGAAGGGGCAGACGTGACCAGCATGGAAGGCCTGAAAGCCTCCCTGCATTTGTTCGAGACCAGGCATTTTCTGTTTCCCTTCCTTGCTCATGCGATGGGTACACTGGTAGGGGCCTATGTTGCCGCCCGGATCTCGACAGACAAGAAAATGATGATGGCCTTGATCATCGGTGCATTCTTCCTGATGAGTGGGATCATGAATGTCATGTCCCTGCCGGCCCCTGCCTGGTTCAACGCGACGGATATGGTTCTGGCCTACGTGCCGATGGCCTGGCTGGGATATCTTCTGGGCAGACGAGCCTGATGTGGCCTTCCGCTGCGGGGTTCGTCAATGCACGACTGACAACATCGTCACGCCAGGTTGGCTGGCAGATCGATCGACCAGGAAGTAGGTGCCGGATGGCCAATCCCGGACCTCCAGTTGCGCCGAACCTCGGAAGCTCACCTGTTTCATTCGTTGGCCGTAGAGGTTCAGTACATCAATGGCATACTCTTGGTCGGGAATGCCCTCCAGCAGGGCATACTGGTCGGCAGGATTCCTGATCAATCGCAGTGCTGGTCGATGGGTAGGAGGGAGGTTCACTGACGTCGACTCTGTTGATGCCTTTCGCATCCCGTTGCCAAAACTGGCCACCCAGAGTTCATCCTCTTGGAAGGGGTTGAAGAAGATCCGTTCCGGATGACCGAAGGGGTAGGCATCGACCAGCGTCCAGTCGGGTAGCGGACTGGATTTGTCGTGGCAGACCCACAGCCCCTGGCCTTCTGTGGTGAGGTACATGGTTTCCGGATCCAGAGGATCCACCGTCACGGAGCTCACCCGATGGAATTGACCCGCCGAGGTCATGGGTGACCAGGTCAGTCCACGATCCGTGGTCCGGTACAAGCGCCCCAGGTCGTTTGCGGGACCGCCCCAGCCGCTCCACACCCCGACATACCAGGTGCTTTGGGTCGGATCGGACGGGTCAATGACCAGGTCCTTGGTCCAGTAGCGCATGTTCGGATGCGACCGGTTTTCCCAGGATAGCCCGTTGTCGGTACTGATGAACACGCCGCTGGAATCGCTGAAGATGCTGGCGGTGTTGTGCTTGCGAGCCGACCAGGTCGTGACCAGGGTGCCATCCTCCAGGGCCAGGATATTGAAGATGCGGCCGGCATTGGCCGGCGGGTTCAGCCATTTGGTCCAGGTTGCCGTGGCCGGATCACTGGTCCCGTCGGCCTGCCAGACCCCGCCCAGTGCGGGATTGGTGGAGATCACGCCGGCATACAGGCGATCGGGGTGGGCGGGATCGGTAGTGACCCAGATGACCGGTGTATCAAAATCACGCATCAGGCTCCAGGTCTTGCCTTTGTCGGTCGACCAGAGGACATGGCCGTCACGATAGGAAGGTTGCAGTCGCTGGTCGGTGACATAGGTGGTCTGATAGATGTCGTGCACGGAGGAGGTCGCTGCAAACCAGATGTCCTGGGTCGGGTGCTTGTCGATCCGGTACATGGTGTTGTGGGTGTGCCCCGAGTAATCGAAGCTCCAGCTGTCCCCTCCATCCTCGGATCGGATCCCCTTGATATCAGTAAAACAGCTGAAGAGTGTGGAGGCATCAAACCAGTATACCTGCCAGGTAGTGGTCTGTTCCATACCGATCCCGTGATAGGTTTGTTTCTTCGGGGTCGGCATGCCGGCTGGATGCTCATCCTGCGGGTCGAGGTAGGCCTGATGCCAGGAGATGCCTCCATCCCGGGTGCGATGGACAAAGCCGTAGTCCGTGAACAGGACATCCTCCGGATCATGGGCATTGACGGTAAATCCGAGAATATTCCCACCCCAGGTCCAGCCCAAGTCGCCGCCGTCACCGGAATATCCGGTATGGATATTCGTGTTGTTCGTGGTCAGGAAAATGCGGTCCCAGGTTTGTCCACCGTCGGATGTCTTGAGGACATTGGCCTTGCCGCCGGGCTCGCTACCGGCGAGATAGCAGACCTCCGGATCCTGGATCGACATGCCCAGATAGGCCATATAATCAGTATTGAGATCGATGCCGTTCATGGCCGGAATCCAGGTTTCGGACAGGTCGTCCATCCGGTAGACACCCTTGATCAGTCCCCAGTAATCGTAGCCCAGGTTGGTGGCATACACGTCATTGACATCCGCCGTAAGGGCAAAGAACCGAAGGGTGCTGGTATTCCTTCCGGCGCCGAAACCGATGATCCGCTGGGCAGCCGGAATGCCGGAGAAGCCGGCCATGGAAAAAGTGGCGCCGCCATTCTGGGAGAACAGGATGCCATCATTGGTGCCGAGGTAAATGGAGTCGCCACTCCAGTAGACCCCACTAAGCAGGATACCGGCCCCCGGATCGGATGCTGACCAGATCTGGGAGGCGGTCATGCCCCCGTCCACGGACAGGTAGGCCTGGTTGTACTGGGTCCAGATCAGTCGCTGTGGATCGTCGTAGTCCGCAAAGATGAACGGCTTCTCCTCTCCCGGATCCTGGTCGCCGGGCAGGAAGTCCCAGGTTTGGCCACCATCCATGCTGCCTGCCGGACGAGTGGTGAATGAATTCGCATCATAAAGCAGCGAATACAAACGGAGAGGGTTCTTTGTTAGACAGACCTTGCTGTAGGGCGAGGTCTGGGCCTGTGTGAAATGGATGATATCATACGATTGCCCTCCTGTGGCAGAGGTATATAAACCACCCAGATCACTGGCCAGGTACAGGATGTCCGGATCATCTGGATGGATGGACGGACTGAACAATGCACCGCCGCCTCCAATCCCTTTGGATTGAAAATCAGTTGGTTGGGACATTGTCGGCAGAGAGAGGCAAACGAGGAGGAGAACGATGAGGTATTGCATGCTTCGATTTGACGTGATCAGGTAGATAAATATGGCAATAATTCTAATTTAATCGAAATATTCCTGAAACGGCAGATTTTGCCTATACTTGAAAGTTGATGACCAATCCAGTATACCCAAGCTTGTGATTATGACCAGACTGTTACTCATTTTCGGATGCGTTTTCCTTTTGATGACCGGCCAGTTATGGAGCCAGCCATGTGATATTCCACCCTCTACGAACAACTGTGAAAATGCCCCGGTGTTGTGCAATTTTGACGAACTGGATGGGTACTGCACATCCATGACCTCGGATCTGACCTACAATGCCCCTTCCCCCCTTTGCGGGAATGGCGGTGCGCCGCACAATCCCCTTTGGTTTGCGTTCTATGCGGGGTGCACTGAGCTCCAGGTGACCATTTGGGCATCCAATTGCGATACCGTCCAGGGAACGGTTGGCATTCAGGGGGCCGTCTATGGCTATGCCGGCAACGGGTTATGTACCAACTCGACCGACCAACCCGATGAGATCCTGGATTGTGATGGTGCCTGTCCCAACGTGGGCCCATTGACCTTGAATCCAACCGGTATGACCATCGGTAAGATCTATTACTTCATGATCGATGGTTGTGCAGGGTCGGCATGTGACCTGACCGTATCGGTCGACCAGAAATGCGGGGCACCCTTCATCGGTGATTGGACGGAGCCGATCCAGGGGCCGACCCTGGTATGTTCCGGCCTGGATGCGACCTATTCGATCGAGCCACCCATCGGTGCCGTCGAGTTCTACTGGTACCTCGATGGTGTGGAGATCGGTGCTGGATCGGACAATTTCATTGATATTACCTGGACCAATGCCGGCACCTATGAGCTCTGCGTGGATGCGGCCAACCAATGTATTTCCCAGTATGAGTTCCCCGACCAGACCTGCATTACCGTGGAGGTATATGATGTGACGCCGGAAGATCCGGATCCTGTAGAAGTCTGCGAGAATGATACGTATACCTATGCCGGACAGGACTATCCCGTGGGTGTCCATCAGGTTAATCTGACAACACCGCAGGGTTGTGATTCCCTGGTGGAATTGACCGTCAATGAGGTGCCGAGCGTGGAGAATGACCTGGGGCCGTTCTATATCTGTGAACAGGGATCCGTTACGGTGGCCGGCGTTCAGTTCACTGCGGCGGATGAAGGCCCACAACAAGTTGTGCTGGACCAGTTCGCCCCCCCCAATTGTGACAGTACTATTTTGCTGGAGATCAAGACCATGACGGTCGATGCCTATGTCTTCGAGCCACTCGAACTGGGCTGTGGGATCTTTGAAGTGGTCCTGGATGGGAACGGCTCCCAGTATGCACCATCTGAAGTGGAGGTGTCCTACCAATGGACGGCCTCCAACGGTGGTGTATTGGGTTCTCCGTCCGATGATATCATGATGACAGTGGAAACAGCGGGAAATTACTGTCTCTATATCACAGTGACCGACCCTTCAGGCACGGTTTCCTGTGTGGATTCCTTCTGTGTGACCGTCATCCAGAATGAGGTGCCAGACCTGAGTGCCACCACCGATACCATCACCTGCCTGAATCCCCTGGCCACCCTGGTCGGCATGTCGATGACCCCCAACGTGTACTACCAATGGGATGATCCCAACGGGTTATATCTGGGCAACACCCCCACCGTCCAAAGCAGCGTGCCCGGGATCCACACCTTTATCGTGACAGACGACAAGGGCTGCTCCAATCTCCTGGAGATCGAGGTGCCCTCCGACATCGACATTCCGGATATTTCCGCCATAGCCAGTGACAGTCTGGACTGCATTGTCAACCTGGTGCAGTTGATCGGTAACTCGTTCACACCCGGCACGTCCTTCCTTTGGAAGAACAGTGCGGGAGATACCTTGTCGACCACCAAGAATGCCAGCACGATGATGCCGGGCAACTATACCTTCCATGTACTGGCTCCGAACGGTTGCAGGGATTCCATGACGGTCTTCGTCGATCAGGATATCCTGCCCCCACTGGCAGGTGCATCGGCAGATACCCTAACGTGTCTGGTACCCAATCCACTGCTGGATGGCAGCACGAATATTCCCAACCCGATATTCTCCTGGACCGGGCCCAATGGATTTACGGCCAATACCGAAGATACCAATGCACCTGAGCCAGGTCAGTACACCCTCACGGTCACCAAGCCGGTCAACGGTTGCACTGCAGACACAACCATTACGGTCGTTGCAGATATCGGCCTTCCGGATGTATCGGCCCAGGGGGATACCCTGGATTGTATCATTACCTCTGTCACCCTGAACGGGAATTCCAACACACCCGGAGCCACCTACCAATGGTTCGACCCGGCAATGGCACCTCTGGGCAACACCCCGAATATCAGTGTCAGTAATCCGGGGATCTATACCCTGACGGTCACCGGCCCGAATGGCTGTACCCAATCCACAACAGCAGAGGCTGTACTGAATGCCAATATTCCGGACATCAATATCGCCCAGACCGATGATACCATTACCTGTCTGGTGCCGGATATCGATCTGACGGGAAGCTCAACCGTGAATGTGACCTATGCCTGGACAGACGGGAATAACCAGCCCGTGGGCAACAATCCCCTGTTGAATGTCACAACGTCCGGGTCTTATACCTTGCTGATCACCGCACCCAACGGATGTACGAATACCCAGACAGTGGACATCGGTGAGGACCTTGCCTCACCGGTGATTGACATGGTCACCGGTGGTGTGATCGATTGTGCCACGGATAGTATCCAATTGTCAGCTTCCTCATCGACGCCCGGGGTCAGCTATCAATGGTTCAATGCCGGTGGTGTGCCGCTGGCCCCCGGTCCGAACCCGTACACCAAGGCCACGGGTACGTTCACCCTGGTGGTCACCGGGTACAACGGATGTACCTCCAGCATGACCGCTACGGTGACCAGCTCGCCGGATAAGCCTCAGAATGTAGTGGCTACGACCTCCGGACCGATCACCTGTGCTGTGCAGAATGTCACCATCAATGTGACCAGCACCACCCCGGGCCTGACCTACCAGTGGAGCGGCCCTTCGGGTTTCAACAGCACCATGGCGATGAACACCATTGGTCTGAATGGGAATTATTCGGTCACCGTGACCGACCCCACCAACGGGTGCACCGAAGAAAGTGCCGTGTCCGTGGCCATCGATACCATTCATCCCGTGCTGACACCAACGGGTGATCTGATCACCTGTGCCAGTCCGACTGTGGATATCTCCGTCGTCTCGGTGCCGACCACTGTCAATTACAGTTGGGTGAATCCATCCAATGCTCCCGTGGGCGGGAATGCACCCACGCTCAGTGTGACCACCTCTGGGACCTATCAGGTCACGGCAACCAATCCGGTGAACGGATGTGCTACTACCGTGCCGGTGGTGGTCACCCAGAACACCACCCAGCCGAATCTCGGCTTGCTATCATCGACTACCATTACCTGTGCCAATCCGACGGCCACCATCAATTCTTCCTCCACTTCCATGGTCAACTATGTGTGGACCGGTCCGGGAATCAACGCTGGCAATGCCAATGTCGAGGATCCGATGGTGACGGTACCGGGCCTGTACACCGTGGTCGTCACCGATCCGGTCAACGGTTGTACGAATACCCAGTCCATTCCCGTAAGTGAGGATATTGTTCCCCCGCAGGTCAGTGTGACCGGTGGATTGATCGATTGTACCACACCGACCATGACCTTGGCGGCAACCATCAATCCGACCACCAGTGTGAATCTGGTGTGGCAATTGGATGGTAGCCCCATTCCTGAGAACACCCCGTCCATCCAGGCCAGTCAACCCGGTACCTATACCCTGATCGTGACCAACACCTTGAATGGTTGTGTCTCCCAGGATACCGCGGTAGTGGTTCTGGATGATCAGATCCCGGATGTGACCGCCACCGGAGGTACGCTATCCTGTCTGGTGCCAACCATTGATGTGATCGCCGTTTCCGGTACACCGGGTGTGACCTATGCATGGACGGGTCCCGGTGCATTTACCGGCACCAATGCCGTTGAATCCGTGGATGTTCCCGGGATATTCACCGTGACGGTGACGGCTCCGAACGGCTGTACCAATACGGCAGATGCTGAGGTCCTGGAGGAGAAGGACCTGCCCACCGCTGTGGCCTCCTCCAGCAATATCATCGACTGTACCAATCAGTCGACCACCCTGTCCGCCAATGGCTCGAGTACAGGTGCGAACTATACCTATGCCTGGACGGATCCCAATGGCAATGGCATTTCCACATCCACCACGATCCCGAATGTGACGCTCACGGGTATCTATACCCTGGTGGTCACCGACCTGACCAGTGGTTGTACTGCTGAAGCGACTGTCGATGTGGAGGACAACCAGAATCTGCCCACCGGCCTGGATGTCGAGCTGTCCGATCCGCGTTGTTTCGGATTCAAGGATGGCTTTATTTCCATCACCGGGGTGACAGGAGGTACACCCGAGTTCCTGTACAGCCTGAATGGAGGGCCGTTCACGCCGAATGCGCAATTCTCCGGGTTGGGTGAAGGCAGCTATACCATCACGGTACAGGATGCCGCCGGATGTCTGTACACGGCGCCGGCCCTGGATCTGGAAGAACCCGAGCAGCTCATGGTCGAGTTGGGTGAGGATTTCATCCTGCAATGGGGACGGGACACCTTCCTCTATGCCCTGATTTCCCCGCCCAATGCCCTGATCGAATCCATCACCTGGACGCCGGCCGGGATCGATACCACCTTCAATTCCAACGAGATCCTCATCAAGCCCTTCAACCAGACCCTGTATTCGGTCACGGTCGTCGACCAGGCGGGATGTCGGGCAGAGGACAAGGTGCTCGTCCTGGTGGAGAAGCGTCGGCCCATATTCATTCCCAATGCCTTCCATCCTGGTGGTGAGCAGAATACCCGGTTCTACATCCAGAGTGGCCAGGGGATCACCGAGATCGAGAAGATGGAGGTCTTCAATCGTTGGGGTGAACGGATCTGGGTGAATGAGGGCTTCCAGCCCAATGATCCTGCAGAAGGATGGGATGGCATGATCCGGGGAGAGCCCGCCAACCCGGAAGTATTTGTCTACTACGCCAAGATCCGCTTTGATGACGGGGTGACCATCCTGTACAAGGGTGATGTCACGCTGATGCGTTGATCGCTGGTAAGCATGGAAAGGGAACCGGGCTGTGGAGGAAATGATCTGCAGCCCGGTTCATCGTTTCAGCGGTTTACAAGTCGTAGATTCGGTGTATGTTCAATGAATCTAACCCATAGCCTTGAGAATATTAATTGTAGAGGACCAGGTCAGGATCCGGGATTCCATCCAGGAACGCCTGCTGCAGGAAGGCATGCAGGTGACCTGTGCCGTCCACGGGATGGATGGTTACCAGAAGGCCTCTTCCGAGCATTTCGACCTGGTGATCTCGGACGTCATGATGCCCTTGATGACCGGCGTGGAGATGGTCAGCCGTTTGCGGCAGGACCAGGTGGCCGTTCCTATCCTGCTGCTGACGGGAATGGGGGAGGTGGAGCAGAAGATCGCCGGTCTGGAGGCCGGTGCGGATGATTACCTGACCAAGCCGTTTGACATGGGCGAGCTGGTGGCCAGGGTCAATGCCCTGATCCGCCGCAGCCAGGGTGCCCACAGCCGACACGCCCTCCTGCGTGTCGATGAACTGGAGATCGATCCAAAGGCCAGAACAGCCAGAAGGGATGGGGTGGATATTGCCCTGACCCAGAAAGAGTTCGACCTGCTCGAATACATGATGCGGCACGTGGGGCGGGTGATCTCCAAAAAGGAGATCGCCGAACAGGTCTGGGATATCCATTTTGACACCAGTACGAACGTGATCGAGGTGTACATGAGCTACCTGCGGACAAAGATCGACAAGCCGTTCGCCTACCCGCTGATCCATACGTCCTTTGGTGTCGGATACATCCTGCGCCCACCTGAAGACCACAAGGCAGAATAGCGCTCCCGGAGGACGCTGGCAACCCGGCCCCGATTTTTACGTATACAGGGAGAGGTCCACGCGGTTGATCAGATCCGGATTCAGGATTGTATCAGCCGCCGGATATCGTCAAGTGATATGGGATACAACCCCAAGAAGAGCCTGTTGCGCTTCCTGCTCGTGGTGGTGGGGGTGCTGGCTATTGCCTTTCTGACGATCTACTTCTTGTTCCGGATCGACATGCAGCGCCGGTTCGAGCAACAATTGCGGGACCGGGCAGAGCTGGCATCGGGGATGATCACCTACCAGCGCTTTCCCACGCGACCTCCTTCGTTTGTGGACAGGGAGAATCCCCTGAGTCTGACCTATGGCTACCAGGAGAACCTGTCGGTCTATGACCTCCAGGGCAACCGGGTCTATGCGCTGAACCCCAGTCCGGCAGAACTCTCCCCCAATCGGATCAACCAGATCAGGTTGTATCGGGAGTACCGGTTCAGTCATGACCGCTATGAGGCGCTGGGTGTGCTCTGGTCCAATGAGACCGGTGGCCAGTATATCATTGTCGCAGAAGCGATCCCCGACCACGGCAATCTGGCCAATCTCCTGGTCATTCTGATGGTGGTCTTTGTCTGCCTGGTGGCCATGATCCTGGCCGGTGGCTGGTTCTTTGCAGAAAGGACCCTCAGTTCGGTGACGGAACTCTCTTCCCAGTTGAAGGAACTGGCACCGACCGACCTGGGTCGCCGGCTGTCCATGGACCACCAGCGAAAGGAGTTGGATGGCCTTGTCCAGACCTTCAACGGATTGCTGGATCGCATCCAGGATGCCTTTCGGGTCCAGAAGCTGTTCCTGGCCAATATGGCCCATGAAATGCGCAACCCTCTCCAGGGGATCATGTCCGATGTGCAACGGATCACCCGGATGGATGATGATCCGGACGGCCGCAAGGAGCGACTTGCCCTGGTCCTGGCAGACCTGCGGGAATTGAATGATGTAGCCGACAAGCTGATGATCATGGCCCGGCAGGAATCCGACCAGTCCGTCATCCTCTTCCAGCCCTTTCGGATCGATGAGCTGATCTGGCAGACCCGCGCCGCCCTGATCAAATCCCACCCGGAATATCAGGTCAGGTTTGAGATCGCCAGTCTGCCCAAGGAGGAAACGGGCATGGTGATGCATGGCAATGAACTCCTCATCAAGACCGCCCTGATCAACCTGATGGAGAACGGGTGCAAGTTCAGTCCCGACCATCAGGTCCACCTTGTCCTTGAATTCCAGGAGGATGGCAGGGCATTGGTGAAGATCAGCGATCATGGCCCGGGTATCCCGGAATGGGAACGGCAGCAGATCTTCAAGCCATTCTATCGCAGCGAATCCACGGCACACATCAAAGGTTCCGGGATCGGTCTGGCCCTCGTGGAGGGGATCATGACATTACACCATGTGCAGCTGTCCATTCAGGACCATCCCGGTGGCGGGACAACCTTCCAACTGGTGTTTCCACAACCCTGAGGAGCAGCTTCTTCCGCCCATGCCATCGGTCGGCAGCGGCATTGACCGATTTGCGGAGGATATGGATTCCGTTCGGGGCTGTGTACCTTTGCGCCCGTATGGAACAACTGGAAAAAGAGATCGCTATCCGCCGCACATTCGCCATCGTCTCGCACCCGGATGCTGGTAAAACCACCCTGACTGAAAAGCTCCTGCTCTTCGGGGGCGCCATCCAGGAAGCCGGTGCGGTCAAGTCGAACAAGATCAAGAAGACGACGACCTCCGACTTCATGGAGATCGAAAAGCAGCGGGGGATCTCGGTGGCCACATCGGTCATGGCCTTTGAGTACCGGGACCTGAAGATCAATATCCTGGATACGCCTGGCCACAAGGACTTTGCCGAGGATACCTATCGGACCCTCACGGCTGTGGACAGTGTGATCGTGGTGATCGACGTGGCCAAGGGGGTGGAGGAACAGACCGAGCGACTGGTCGAGGTGTGCCGAATGCGGCAGACACCGATCATCGTCTTCATCAACAAGCTGGACCGCGAGGGGATGGACGGCTTTGACCTGCTGGATGAGATCGAGTCCAAGCTCAAGCTCAAGGTGACCCCGCTCTCCTGGCCAGCCGGGATGGGCCAGCGTTTCAAGGGGGTGTACAGCCTGTACAAGAAGAACCTGGTGCTGTTTCGCCCGCACAGCAAGCAGACCGATGATGTCGTGGAGATCAACAGCCTGGCCGATCCGGCCCTGGAAACTCACGTAGGCGCGGCCCTGGCCGGGGAATTGAGGGAAGAGACCGAGATCCTGGAGACCGTGTATCCCGAGTTCGATCGCCAGGAGTACCTGGCCGGCCATATCAGCCCGGTATTCTTCGGTTCGGCGGTCAACAACTTCGGAGTCCGTGAGCTGCTGGACTGTTTTGTGGAGATCGCCCCGCCGCCCTTGCCCCGCATTACCGAGGAGCGCCTGGTCAAACCCAATGAAGATTCATTCAGCGGTTTTGTGTTCAAGATCCATGCGAACATCGATCCCCGCCATCGGGACCGCATCGCCTTCCTGCGGATCTGTTCCGGGAAGTTCGAACGCAATACACCCTACTTTCATGTGCGACAGGCACGGCCGTTGCGCTTTTCCAACCCTACCTCCTTCATGGCCTCCAAGAAGGAGATCGTGGATGAAGCCTTTCCCGGGGATGTGATCGGTCTGTACGATAGTGGCAACTTCAAGATCGGCGATGTATTGACCTCCGGGGAAAGCCTTCACTTCAAGGGGATGCCCAGTTTCAGTCCGGAGATCTTCCGCTATGTCAACAATGATGATCCGCTGAAGGCCAAGCAGTTTGCCAAGGGACTGGACCAGCTGATGGATGAAGGTGTGGCCCAGCTCTTTACCCGGGAGATGGATGGCCGCAAGATCATCGGGGTGGTGGGCAATCTCCAGCTGGATGTGATCCAGTATCGTCTGGAACATGAGTACGGGGCCAGGGCATCCTATGAGCCGATGAGCCTGTACAAGGCCTGCTGGGTGACCTGTGAGGACAAGGTGGCCATGAAGGATTTCCTGAATCGCCGCGGACGTGATCTGGCCCGGGATATCGACGACCATCTGGTCTTCCTGGCCGAATCACCCTGGATGCTGAAGATGGCCCAGGACAATCACCCGAAGGTCGAATTCCACTTTACCAGCGAAATGTAAGCGGCTGATCGCCGTTGGCCCTCATGTGGTTGCAGGTGGGCATGCCGGATGATCAGGATCACTGCGTTTTCACGGCCAGGCGGGGTATCTTCCGAGTGAATTCCCCGGCATTGTACTTGTGAATGGGTTGATGTGCCGGGGAATGCCAGATGACGGACCAGCGAATATGCGGTTGGATCCTGTTCCTGTCCTTGGCAGGATTCATGGGCTGTGGCCTTACGCGCCCCACAGGTGAGATTCATCGGTTTGCACCTTATTTTGTTTCGACAGGCGATCCCAAACCGGATGCCGGTATGACCGTGACATACCTGGGCGCGGCCACCCTGCTTTTTGACGATGGCGAAACCAGGTTTCTGGTCGATCCCTATTTGTCGCGCATCGCCCTGAAGGATCTGGTCTTCAGGCGAGTTCAAACGGACACGAGCAGGGTGGATGCCTTGTTGGGAGGAGCATGGGCAGGCGGTCTGGATGCTGTCCTGGTGACCCATTCCCACTTTGACCATGTGCTGGACGTGGGCTATATAGCCCACAATGCCGGAGCGGAGGTCTTTGGTTCGGAATCCACGCGCCAGATCTGCCTGGGCAGCAGGGTGGCGAATGAACGGATCCATGTCGTTCAGGACGGGACCAGGGCCAGGCTCGGAGAATTTGACATCCTGTTCGTGGCCGCAGCGCATTCCCCCATGCGTTGGTTCATGGATGACCTTGGGAAGACGGTTGATACGCCATTGCCCCCTCCGCAACATATTGTCCGTTATCGGGAAGGGGGATCCTTTCACCTGCTCATCCGACACAACGGGCAAAGCATCTATGTCAACCCCAGTGCCAGCGATCTCGATCAGGTCCCCGACTCCATTCGGGCAGATGTCGTCTTCCTGGGGATGGGTGTGATGAGCCGCCAGGGAAAGGAGTTCCACCAGGATCATTATCAGTACAGCGTGGCCAGACTGATGCCAAGTATGGTGATCCCGATCCACTGGGACAATTATTGTCTGCCGGATCCAAAGGCCCTGGACTTGATCCCGGCCTCCATTTCCCGCACTGCCGATTGGTTTTCCGAGGTCATTACCTGGACACAGCAAGACGGAATCGCATTTGTTATCGTACCCGGAGGGCGCTCCATCAGCCTGTTTTCCCGGGGTCCTTGATCAGGAAAGGGCAAGAGAAATCCCATACCTTCGTCCATATGAAGACCGCGAAGGATATCCGGGGAAGTTTGTTTGCCCCGTTCTCAGGATCTCGTGTGCTGGCTTGTGAGAGTACCCGGGTCGGTGGACATAGCACGGGGCCATATGCCTCGATGAACCTGGGGATCCATACCGCGGATGTGCCTGGACACGTGGAGGCCAATTTGCGGGAATATTGCCGGGGTCTTGGTATTTCGGCAGACCAGCTGGCGATCTCCCGCCAGGTCCACGGCACCGAGATCCTGGAGGTGACCTCACCCGGTCGCTTCGATGGGTTCGATGCGATGATCACCGATCGGCCGGATATCTATCTGGGGATCGGCACGGCGGACTGTTGTCCGGTCCTGATCCTCGATCCGGTCCGGCAGGCCGTCGGAGCGGTCCATGCGGGCTGGCGCGGGGCCGCCGGTTCCATTCTTCCGCAGACCATAGCCCGCATGTCGGCCGTGTACGGGAGTGAGCCGGCAGACCTTCTGGTGTATCTGGGTACATGTATCGGGCCATCCCGGTATGAGATCGGGCCAGAAGTGGCGGAACAGTTTCCTCCGGTCTTCCTTCAGCCGGCCCCGACCGATGAGAAGGCCTACCTGGACCTGAAGGGCTGCCTGATGGCCCAGGCACTGGCCAGCGGGATCAAAGCCTCGAACATGAGTGCATCCGGGTATTGCACGTTCGACCATGCTGATCTCTTCTTTTCCTATCGTCGCGATGGGATGGCCTCTGGTCGCATGATCAGCCTGATCGGATGGCAGTCCGCTTTCACTGGGAAGACGGAACAAGATTCACTGAGTTAAATCTGGCATCTGATGGACAGTTTACATACCATTCAAACCTACACGCTGGACATCTATTCCGGTGGGTCGAACGCCAAAGGCTACGAGTATCGCGCCATCATCGGATTGTATGATCCGAATGACCATTTGATCGGTGGGATCTATTTTCATCGCGACGCCACCACCTTGCCGGAGCAGGATCTCCGGGAAGCTTCAGGATATGTCTGGTGCCATGTGTTGTGGAGCGAATATCCGGCGATCATCGATATGCTGCGGAACGAAGCTCCTGTATTCCTCCGGTATGTCGACTCCTGGGCCATGGCCAGCCTGACCACCTCCCTCGAACCGGTCGGCGAACAGGAATGATGAACCGGCGGCCCTTCTACACAGGGAGGACGGTGTCGGGTGGACCATGGATACGCAATCCGTTTCACTTCAGTGGACAGGTGGGAATGGGATAGCTGGCCAGCGGCGTGGTGATATGACGCCGGACCGCTGACCAACGGGATATAAAAAAAGCGGTGTGGTTTCTGCCACACCGCTTCTGGGTTGTCCGTTCCGTGCCACTTAGTGAAGAATGATCGTCCCGCTGTGGATCCGGATGCCATCCCCCAGGATCACATAGGGATAGGTTCCCGCATTCAGGTTTCCTCTGTTCAGGTAGTAAACGTCTCCGCTGAAGATTGCGGTGCGGATCACCCGACCCAGGTTGTCCAGCATGAGAAAGGTCTTTTCGGTATAGTCACTTCCCTCCAGTTGAAAGGTCACCTGCTCCCTTGCCGGATTGGGGAATACCAGCAGATTGCCACTCCCGGGCAAAGGTGGATGGATGTCACTGATCACTTCGATGAAATCCTTTCCAATGGTATGGGACACCGTGTTCGTGAAAATGGGTTCATTCTGATCAAAATAGATGGCCGCCTGATTGTCGATCACCGAGCCGATAGCAAGGTCGGTTTGCTGGTCGATGGCAAACTTGACAAAGCCGTTGGAGTTCTCAGGATCCGCACTTTCGTGGGGGAGGGCGATCGGATCGAAGGTGAACCGGATGATATGCCCTTCCAGCAATTCAAATTGGTACGGGTGACTGGATGGTCCCGTCCGGATACTATGGGCATCCAGCAATACGGACAATGTGTCGATCAGGACGACCTTGTAGGCAGTATCCGTACCGGTATTCTGGAACTGGAGGAGATACTCGATCGCCGTATTCTGTTCAATGAAGCGGGATGGCCCGTATCCGGTCGGCATGGCAGACTTGGCATTGGGGTCGAATGAAGAGACATTGGGCTGGCAGTCGTTGGCTATGAACGGATTCGGGTTTTCCACGGAGAAGATATTTCCATCGTCAGTTCCGTTCACAGCGCACCCCCGGACGGAGACGGACACGTTGCCGGGGAATGGATGACCAGGCTCCTGTTCGGCTTCCAGGCGCCAGGTACTGCCATTGGCAGGTATGGGTGGGAGGTCCAGGGTGGCCCCATTGTCCAGCTGGAAATTGTCCTGCATGAACATGATCACATCCTCGACAATGGTGTATCCCTGTGGTATGGCCATATTCCCCTGGCCTGAATTGCGGATCTGCAGGTAGATGCTGTCCTGGTCGCAATATCCGGACACTTCGATGTTGGCACCTCCCCACTCGGGTGACTGAGGGCACAGGGTGTCCGGGTATAAATGGACCTCCGAACAATGCGTATACCCAAGAGGGGCTTCGCAGCTCACGTTGCAGTCCAGGGTGACCTGGCCGTGGAAGCCAGGTTCCAGGTCACCCAGGTCAATGGCAAACACATTGTTGCCCAGGTCAGTGGCTGCCAGTGAGCTGCCAGTGAGCTCCAGGTAGCTGTCCAGGCTGATCTCCAGGGAGGCATCGGGGATGACCGCTGCGCTGTAGTTCGTATAGCTGACGGTATAGACATTGGCTGCGCATCGGCGAAGCTTGGGGGCGGACAGGTCGACCTCTACGATGGGGCACTCGGCATCGAGGTGGACCGGGATGTTCTGCTCGCCCGGATAATTTTGACTACAGGGCACTTCCCAGGTGGTCTGGCAGCCGTTGCCATAGGCCAACGGGACATTCAGGCTGATCTCCAACAGGATGTCCAATGGGCAGATGTCCTCAAAGTGATAGGTTCCGTCTGCTTCGGTCGTGGCGTTGTACACATGGCCGGTGATCAATCCGATCGCCTTGACCGGCCAGCCGGCCAGCAGGGGTTCTCCGGGGTCCAGAGTGCAGTTGGAGATCGTGTCGATGAATACCTGTCCGGATGCTGAAAGCATGAGGCTGTCCGTCTCGTTGATCACGATCGTCTGGACATAGCTGTACTTCCCGCTGATCGGACCCAGGGCAATCGTAGGTACACCGTTCTCCAGCAGATAGATCGAGTCCAGGGTTGGAAAGGTCAGGTAGGCATCGCCAAATGCTCCGTCGTTGTCGAGGTCCAGTCGGGGCAGTGCCACCCGGATGTCGTCGTTGTTGTCCTGGCAGGGATCGTCGATCAGCCAGGTGCGAATGATCAGGTCGGTGGTATCGTCACACGTCAGGTCGACCAGACTGTCGACATATGTGGCGGCAAACAGACTGCCGTTGATCACCATGAAGAGACTGTCTGGCTGCGGGTTCCCGGGAGCTGCATCACCCGGGATCATCAGTTCCGGTCCATACATGATCTGGATAGACTGGAAAACAGTGTCGGACACATTCAGGGCCAGATCGGTGGAGAAGAACGACCGGATGATCTCTGCCGGCCGATCACAATTGTCGAGATGTACGTCTACTGTCGTGATGATCACGGTTGGGCCGCAGTAATCGTAACTGGCAGCAGCACCAAACAGCTGGTCGAGTTGGATGAAGTCGTTCAGATTGACACCCATGGCACTCCAGTCGGCACCAGTCAGGACCACATCCTCGGGAGCCGTGCACGCGGGAGGGGTGAGGTCAGGGAAGCAGGAGGGGGTTATGATCTCCACCTGGGTGAGGCACACATTGGTGTTGCCGGATTCATCGGCTACCCACATGAAAATGGGGCCGTATGTTCCCTCTGCAGTGAATTCCAACTGGGTGGTCATGGGCATCACGGGCGAAGGCATGGCCGCCAGCTCCAGAGAGAAGGACAGATCGCCGGAGGCCGTGCATTCGTCCTGACTGCCATCATTGACCTCCAGTGCGGTAAGGATGGTCAGGTCAGGTCCGTCCTGGCTGAGCGAAAGGGTGATGTCCTGGTCGCAGGCGGCAACAGGCGGGATGAGGTCGTTGCTACAATCCGGAAGGATGGTCAGGATACCCCAACATGCTTCCAGGGTGAGGGTGTTGATGACCTGCAGGATGTGCTGGCCATAGTCGGCACTGGTGAGCGTCAGGGTATCCACCTGGAGGGAAGGAGGATCGAGTTGGAGGGCGAAGTCCTCATAGCAATATCCCGATCCTTGGAGAATATCATCAGGGGTCAGGATGGCGGATTCTCCGACAGCAATATCTATTTCCAACAGGTCATTGCAGACCGGAACCGGATTGTTGCCCTGACAATCATCCAGGACCAGGATCTCGGTCCAGCAGATACCTGCGTTTCCCGACTCGTCAATGGCCCAGAGGGCGACTATCTGGGGTCCGGCGTCCTGGGCCCCGAAGGTGATGCTGGTGGTCAGTGGTGGATTCTGCGACCCAATGCCAGCCTCCACCCGGAAAAGCAGATCGGCCGGAGCCGTGCAGTTGTCGGAACATCCTCCGTTCAGTTCGACAGCCTGGATGGTGACCATCTGGTTGGTGTCCAGGTTGACCTCCAGGTTGGCTACACAGGCCATGACCGGAGGGGTCAGGTCAGGCAGGCATTGTGCCATCACGGACGGTGGATAGCCAAAGATCAGGAAGAGGGGAAGGATCAGGATGAGGAGCTTGTTCATGGATCGGGCATTGAATCGTTCAGGAAATGTAGTGCTTTCTGCAGCTTGCGAGGGGATCCCCCCTCCCGGAAATCCGTTTCGGGCTATCATCCGGGATGCCGGGGTTGGGAATATGTTCAGGAGATGGTTCATGGTCGATCTGGTCTGGTGTGTATGTCGTGTTTCTTTCACGATACAAAAATGAGGACCACGACATCACCGGTCAAAGACAAATAATTCGATTTGTAGATTAAAAAATGATTTGAATTTGGAGTTTATCCTCTAAAACAGGGATATTTGGTGATAGAATGTAGACTGTATTGGAACCAGTTCAGGTTGTAAAGTCAGGGATTTTTTATTCAACAGCCCGCCACAGGCTTCCTGATCTTCACTGGCAGCCATGGAATTCCTGCCTATGAATCCTGAAACAAGTACGCTGGTCCTTCTGGTCCGATCCTTTCCGGCCACGGAACACCGGGAGATCCGGAAGTTTCTTTCTTCACCCTTCTTCTCTACCCGGAAAGACATGTTGCCACTATTTGACCGGATCAGGGAGAAACCTGTGATGGACAAGGCAACGCTGTGGTCTGAACTTTTTCCGACCGATCCATTTGACGACCAGCAGTTGCGGCTTCTGATGAGCTACCTGCACAAATTGCTGGAAACCTACGTGGCCGTCCGTGAATGGCAGAATGACCCGGTCGGTCGGGAGGTGGACCTGGCGGTCGGATATCGCAAACGGGGATTGGATGAACAGTATTCCAGAGCCCGGCGTGTGGCAGAGCGCAGTTTGCAGAAACATCCCCTTCGGGACGGAGACTACCATGCCATGCGTTATCGCCTGATGTGGGAAGAATATGGATTTCAGACGGTCCAGAATCCTGCCGATGCCGCTTCCTTTCGCGAGATGGTCCATCACATCGATGCTTCCTACCTGTCCAATCGGTTGAAGCTGACCTGCATGGCCATCGCCCAGCGGCAGGTCTATCACACGTCCCTGGAAACGTTGGAGATATCAGAGATCATCTCCCTTGCAGAACGTCCTGAATGGCAGGACACCCCGGCTGTCAACCTGTACCTGGCTTGTTACAAAATGCTGCGCCATCCGGAAGAGGACAGCTATTTTCGGGCATTTTCCGGATTATTGGCCGATGTTCAGCCTGTCTTCAGTGTGGAAGAGATCCGGGGATTGTACCTCCAGGCCATCAATTATTGCATTCGCCGACTGAACAATGGAGAGCACCGATTCTTCCGGGATGTGCTGGAACTGTATCAAGCCGGCCTCGAACGGGAGTATCTGTTGGAGCAGGGTGTCCTGTCCAGGTTTACATACCACAACATCGTGGCGGCTGCCTTGCATGTCGGCGAACTCGATTGGGTGAATACCTTCATTCACAACTACAAGGCGCTGCTGGAACGACGATATCGAGAGAGTTCATTCAGCTTCAATCTCGCCCGTTTGGAATACCACCGGAAGCGCTATCAGGCTGTCCTGGAATTGCTGCAAAAAGCCAACTATCGGGATCCCTTGCTCAACCTGGCCGCCAGGACCCTGCTGTTGAAAACCTGGTATGAACTGGGCGAGACCGAGCTCTTGCATGCCCATCTGGATGCGATGCGCAACTACATCCAGCGGAAGAAGGTGATCGGGTACCACAAGGCAAACTACCTGAATATCGTCCGGTATACCGACCGGTTGCTCCGGGCGAGATATGGGGATGCCCGGGCCGTTTCCAACCTGGAACAATCCATCCGATCGGAGGAGGTTCTGACCGAGCGAGACTGGTTGCTCGCTCAACTGGGGGAACTCTGATCCCATGACGCCAATGTCCGGACCAGCCCCTCGGCGAATGCCTCTGCTGCAGGTGGATGCTTGCGCAACCACAGCTCGGGTTCGATCAGCTCCAGTTCGGACAGGCAGATCTGTCCCTCATTGTCCCGGATGATGTCCACCCGCGCATACAGCGGCTCGGGGTGACATCTGGAAACCGCCTCTTCCGAAAAACGGATCTCCCTGGCGTCCGCCTGGTAGTCATGGACCGTTCCCCCGAAATCATCCTGCACCCGGAAGTCACCCGGTTTCGCCCGTTTCAGCACGGCATGGGAGTACCGTCCATCGATCACCATCAGCGAGACCTCGCCATCGGTCAGCACCCGATGCTGGAACTCCTGGAGGAGCATGGCTTCCCCGGCGATCAGTTGTCGAAAGGTCTGTTCCAGGGATGAGGCAGATTCGGGAGTCAGGCGATAGGTATGTCGGGCAGCACCGGAGATGGCCGGTTTGAGGATGATGTCCGACCAACCACATGCCTCGACGATGGCCAGGAGGGAGCGCTGGTCGCCCGGTTCGATGAATCGGGTAGAGGGGATGCGGATCCCCTGATCGGAAAGTTGCCCCAGGTAGTGCTTGTCCACATTCCAGTGGATGATCTCCGGCGAGTTGATCAGGCGGGTCAGGTGGCGGGTGCGCTCCAGCCAGGCGCTGAACTCCGGAAACCGGTCGAAATAATCCCAGGTAGTGCGAAAGACCGCACAACGGGTCTGGGTCCAGTCGAAGGTGGGATCATCCCAATAGGTTCTGGCTACCCGCAGCCCCCTGGCTTCCAGGGCGGATCGGAGGAGGGCATCATCATCCAGGATCTGCTGGGCGTACCAGTCGGGATCGGCGGGTTGGTGGTAGCGTCTGTCGGTGAGCAGGGTGACGTCGAACCGGGTCATGGGGCGAAGGTAGGCAGGGCGGGGTGATTCCTTGTTCCTTTGTTCCTTGTTCCTTGTTCCTTGTTCCAGGTCGGTTTCGGAGATTAGGTCCGAGATCAGGGATTGGCTGTTCAATGTCCAGGCCAAGCCTGGCGGATTGACCGTTCAAGGTTCAAGGTGTTGTCGTTCCAGTGTATGGTTATATTGCAAATTCACCCGAGAACGGCATTCCTCAACTCCATTAATCATGGGTATTTGTGGGCATTTCTTCAACCCCTCCAGGGTTGAGATGAGTATGATCGGCAATCCCCGGGTTTCACCCGGGGCTATTCTATTGAACCCTTTCAGGGTTCTAGCATATGATTTTGGTCCAGAATTTTTATTGCTTTCGATTAACTTCAATAGAGTTGCATCCACTCCGAAATAACCCAATATCCCAATACCTTTTCCTAAAACCGCCCTCCTGCGCCCCCGACCCCGATTACTCGGGGGGCTTCGGCGGGCAAGCCTCACCTCCTCGTCTTTTCCGACACTTCCAACGATGAAGGACCCTCAGGAAGATCAGGCGCTTTTCCGCCATTCAGTGTAGAGATATTGCGCCCCTTCAGGGCTTTCAGACATTTCGTTCACATACGTTGGGCGCTGCCCAACGCTTGAATGTTGCGCCCCTTCAGAGCTTGGGCCTGACAGGCGGCAGAGGTCACTGCAACACAGGTAGTTTCCTCCCTGACTCCTCAATGCCATCAAGGTGCTGTAGTCTGGTTGTATGACAAGTAGAACCAATCCGGATATGCCGGACAAGGTCACCAGCGCAATCACTCAACCACGAAATCCTGACTGCCGAAGGCAGTAACTCTTTACCTTATCACCTCCTCGACTCCTCCCCTCCTTGACTCCTCCCTCCACTAGCATTCCTCTGGCCGCTCGCCGATCCCGGATTCCTCCAGCAGGCGGGCCAGGGTCTTCTCGTAGAAGTCCATGAACAGGTTGACCAGGTTGAGCTCCACCTTGACGGTCTTGTATTCCTGGCCGGTCTCATATTTCGAATGCTCCCAGGTGCCGATGAGAACTTGCACGCCAAATGCTTCCAGCTCCTGCCGGGCAGCCCAGGCCCGGGCGATGGCCAGCTCGAGATTGGATTTCAGTTCGGTGCTGATGGATTTACGCGTTTCCAGGGTCACGGATTCCTTGTCGTCATTCCGGAGGTAGACGGTTTTCGCCGGGATGTCCAATTCTTCGAAATAGGTCGCCCCGGGGAATTTGCCACCTTCCGTATGCCCTTCGGCGTAGACATAGAACTCTTCGGTGCATCGCATGCGCCCTTCGCAGTAGCGGCCCAGGACTTCACGCTGCACCCAGGCGACGATGTCCCGGTAGAGTGCCGGATAGCCGATCATGCCATCGCCCTGTTCTTCGCAGAGATCCGTGGAGATCAGGTAGCGGATACCCACGAAGCTCATGGGCAGGTAGGATACGGTGGTGAAACAGGGGTGTTGTCCGGCATTGAGCTCGCCTTCCATCACCGTGGCCGACAGCGGCCCGAATTTGTTGCGTTCTTCTTCCGTGAGCCGCTTGGCTTCGGCAACGATCTCCCAGTACCGGCAGTCCCAGATCTTGGCATCGAGCCGACTGATCGAACAGGTCACATCCTCGCTGAGGGTGACATTGGCCTCGCGGCTGATCCGTAGGATCTGCCCCATGATGGTATGCCCTTCCCGACAGGGATCGAAGTGGCCACGAATGGTCAGTGCCTTGATCTGGGCCACCGGATCACAATAGGACGGTAGCAGGGTGAACGATCCGGTGAGAGTGTCCCCTGCGGAGATGAAGGTTGACCACAGGCGATCCAGTTGGCGGACATCACCATCCAGGTTCTTGATCCGGGTTTCCAGCTTGCGGATCCCGGAGATGGTGGACGCATCAAGCTGGGGTTTCTTGTCCAGGCGCAACTGGTTGATGCGATCGAGTCGCTCCTGTCCGATCGCACAGGGATCCTGCACACCGTCCAGGATCCAGGAGCGGATCTGGGCCTCGGGGCGGCATAGCTCGTGGGGGTAGTCGATCCCCCGGCGCAGGGAGTCGCGCGTCATGAATTCCTTCCAGGCCCGATCGAGGGAGGCCAGCTCGGCATCGTAGGTAGCCACTTGCTCCTTGAGCCAGCTGATCTTGTCGGCGACGTCGCGTGGGAGGGCCTGGCTGGCAGCGGAGCGCAGTCGGTCGATATCCTCCAGGGCTTCCGTGCCCAGTTCGCAGACATTGCTGGCGGCCTTGAGGATATGCCCTTTGATGGCGGGAATGGGGTTGCAGTTCTTTTCCAGGGGAGTCGGGTCAAAGCCGATACTCTCGCCGGTGACCAGGAAGTCCTTCCAGGCGAGGTTGACATCGGTCAGCGACTTGAAGATCACCTTGAACCGGCCGATCTCCTCAGGCAGGCCATCCACGTCCTCGATCTTCAGGGAGGTGCGTTCTGCGAGGATCATCACCCGCCGCTCAAAGTCTTCGCGGGCCTTTTCTTCGTCACCGTTGCAGAAGTGGGCCTGGGCCAGCATGAACCGGTGCTTGGCCAGGGTGCCGAGTTCACAGACCTCGGTGGCCTTGTCGATGTCCAGTTCGCGCAGGGTGACATCGTGCCGGCGGAGGAAGCGGATCCAGAGGGCATCGACCGCATGATAGGCCTTGATCTTGGCAGCCAGGTCATCATAGCGCATGGCGAACCCGGGAATGGGCCCGTAAGCCTTGGGACCGATCATTTCGATCTCCATCATCAGTTCCTCGGCGCGTTCGATGTTGTTTGCACAGAAGTTGTTGTTGGCGAACATCAGGCACCATCGGAGGTACATGTAGGTCTCCGATTTGCTGGGTTGGGGGATCTGGCTGACGTTGACGGTCTTTTCTTCCTGGAGGAATTTCTTCCAGGTGTCCTCGAAGTTGATGACTTGAGACTGGGCGCCGGGCAGACAGGTGCCCAACAGGAGGGCGATCACCGGCAGGATGCGCAAGAGTGGGTTCATGGCCTAAAGATAAGGATGGGAAAGATGCTTGGACAGGAGAACGATATCCAAATGGCAATAAGTATAACCAAATCAAAATGGGTCATTCACCAGGTTGACTCTGCCCACTCGTGAAAGTTGCAGAGGACAGGTCTCCAGGGTCTTAAGGGGAGGTTAAGAAAAAACACCACGATACCCGGACAGGCGGATATCGTGGTGTAGAGTGTGGGCAGGGTCCGGAGATGCTCAGGACAATGCCCGTGTAGTAGGTCTTGTGTCTGATCAGATATCAGGCAGGTCGGACGTTGGCGGCATTGGCACCTTTCGGGCCCATCTCGACCTCGAAATTCACGGTATCCCCCTCGTCGACCTGTACGCCTTCCGGCAGTGACTTGACGTGGAAGAAGAGGCTTTCCTGGGAGTCCAGGTCGCGGATGAAGCCATAGCCTTTGGATGGGTAGAAGGTGGTCACCTTTCCGGTGCGGATGAGATCGGCAGGATCGATCTCTTCCCGCTTGGGCACGCCCAGGGGAATATCTTCAGCCTTGATCTTGATGCGCTTGGATGGGTCCGGAGGGGTGGAGGTCAGGTTGCCGTTCTCATCGACATAAGAGAACATCTCCTCCAGAGGGAGGCCTTTCTGGGCGTTGGCTTTGCGCTCTTCCCGTTTTTCGGCCTTGTCTTGTTTTTTCTTTCTCTTTAGCTTTTCCCGTTCTTTTTTGTTGAAGCTCTGTTGCGATTTGCTCATAAATGGTTGATCCGAAGATTTGAGGTGAAAAAAAGCAACAGATAACAGAAGAAGGGCGGTCCGCCGGCATCCGGTGCAATAGTCAATACATCGTAAAGATAGGCAAAGTTCCCGTAGGCCCTTGCCCGGAAAGGAGAACGTGTGTCGGGAAGATGTGATCAGGCTCCCAATTGATGGAGGGCATGGTAGACCAGGTACGCCGGCCAGACGATCGCCTTGAGGAATCCGACCACGCCACCCAGGAAGGTGGTGGCATGGGAGAGGTAATAGATGGCCGCCCCGATGAATCCCAGCCCATAGACGGCGCTGCTGGTGGTGTGTGTAGAGGTTCGATTTGCCATGATGTTGTTCCTATATGATTCAGGATGGGCTATCCTTTCCGATAGCCTCCCCAGGCCCAGTTCTTCAATTGTTGGATCTCCGCTTTCGAAAGTGCCTCCCGCTTCAATTCATACGGCATGAATCCCGGATCATCCTGGGGCAATTCCACGCGCTGGATCACCGTGGCCAGGTGTCGTTTCACGGCCTTGTAGTTGTCCAACGGGGTGACCCGTCCCTGCTTGTCGGGATAATGGCAGGGGGAGCAACTCCGATCCAGGATGGAACTGATGTCGGCATAGGTGACGACCGGGATATCCTCAGCTGGCGGGCGTTCGGTGGAGATCGCGGTGCGAGGTGTGCAGGCGAAGGTCAGCAGGGCCAGGAGGGAGAGCAGGGAAAGCGCAAGGAGGTTGGTTCGCATGTGAGTAGGTGTTGAACGGTTGGACAGGTGAAAGTTACTCAATTGTCGGTAAAGCGAACATGGATGATTGGAAAACCGGGCTGCCCTGGTCAAGGCAGAGTCCGATCTTCATGACCCGATTCCGAGCCGGAAGATCTACCGGCCAGCCGAAGACACCGGAAGGCTACCGTTGCTTTTCAATACGCTATTCCGCCATCATTACCGAGTTGATATGGCCATGTCCGTCGTGTTCGCGAATGGGGTTCGCGGGATCTGTGATCCATTGACCGTCCACGATGAACTTGTAGAGCACCTTGCCACCGGGAACCGGCACCTGAACCGACCATCCGCCATTGATCCAGGTCATTCGGGTGGCCCCGGGGTCCCAGTCGTTGAACGTGCCGGCGACAAATACCTGTTTGGCTGAGGGATATCCGGACAAGCGAAAGCGGACAGGTACCCGGATGTCCAGGACAGAATTCCAGGTGCCATGCTCGTTCCGCACCTTCCGGGGGTTGTCGGGATCATGCATCCACTCTCCATCCACCAGGAACTTGTACTCATAATGGTCCGGAGGGAGATTTAACTGGACAGCCCATCCATCGGCTTGTTTTTCCATGCGGATCCGGTGTTCGTCCCAATGCACAAATGTGCCGGTGAGGATCACGGTCTTTGCCTGAAGATGACCCTTCAGGAAGAACCGGGCATTCCCGTCCGCAACAGGGCCCATGGTATTGAGCTCGAGGTTGTAGATATCCTCGAAGAACCAGTTGTCAATGGTCACGACCCGGTTGGGGGCATCCTCCGGAGGCTCGGCCCAATACATGCCGTTGACCAGAAACTTGAACTGCCAGGTCGGGGCATCGTTGAAATCAGTGATGCGCTTTCGCAATTGATATCGATAGGGGCCGACCTGGTTCATCTTCCATCCGTCCCGCGACCAGTTGTTGAACTCTCCCGAGACAGCCACGTCGTGAATGTCCAGGTCCTCAAAATCGAGGTGCCGGTTCGTCCGGTCATGGGTCGCTTCCTCGTACAGGCGCACGTCGAATTCGAAGACGATATCATCGCCGTCAAAGAAATAGGACCGGTAGGGTGCAGGGGTTTGCTGGGCATGCAGCATGCCGGTGGCCAGGGAGGCGAAGAGCAGGAAGGTGAAGGCAATGGCACGGCGCTTCATCATGTTCAGCTGCATTACAGGGAAAACACCATATGTCGTCGATCGTTGCATTCGTGTCTCGGAAATTACGGTCGGGGGATATCGTAAAAGAACAACATTTCCCGTTGATAATTGATGACTATCCGGCGGTCGACCAGGAACTCGTACCCCAGGACACCATCGATGTTGGTACCAAAGCTTTTGCTGAATTCATCCAGGTTGGTCAGCAGGGTGTTCATGGGTGGGCAGTAGATATGTCCCAGGCGGACCCGGAAGAGTCGGCCGGCCATCACCTCTACCGTGCGCTGACCGGTTCCGTGCAGTCGCACTCGTTTGATCAATTCGAAATGGTCGAACACCCGTCGTTTGACCCGGCGGTCGATCATGTTCACCTCTGCCCCGGTGTCCAGTCCGAAGGTCAGCCGATGATCCTTGACATATCCCTCCAGGATCAGGATATGCCCCTTGCGTCGCACCGCGAGGCTGTCGGACGGTGTCTCGAGGATGGCCAGGGAGTCCAGCCGAAACCCCTGGTCGTCCAGGCGGGTGAGGGTGATCTGCTGGAGATAGAAGTCGATGAAGACCTCATAATCGGCCAGCAGCCGGTAGCCGATCAACCCCAGGATGGGGATCTGCCGGGTGGCTTCCAGATGGGACAGGTCCACCACATCGGCGGTGATCCGCCTGAAGATCATGTCCGACAGGAGCAGGCTGTCTGGCCGATATGTCCCCAGTCGATCGGCCGCCCCGGTCATCCCTGTAGCCGCCAGATGATCAGGGCGGATGCCCTGCCGGATATGCGCACTGTTCAGGACCAGTCCTTCGGCACCGGTGTCCAGGATCAGATTGCCGGTCTGACCATCGATCCGGCCCCGAACAACGATCAGGTGGCCGGACAACCGGAACGGCATCCGGATGGTCAGGGGTCCGGTCTGTTCGGCATCGACGAATTGGATGGTATGCGGTCGGACATCCGGTGGATTGATCGCCCGGCTGGGTGTCCACGCCAGGATGCCCGACACGATCAAGCCGATCAAGCCGAGTTGGATCCCCATGGACGATGACCGGAAAGACCTTCCCATATCCTGTAAAAGTGGGGCCTTCTCCTGGAAGGGACCAGGTTATTCGACCAGAATTTCCGATCGATCGATCAAGCTGTCCGATCAGGGAGGAGGAAAGTCTCCGGCAGGCTTTGGGGAAGTTGCTACCTTGCCATTCAAATCAATGGTATGACTGGACATCAGATGCGTTGGATCCTGGTATTGCTGGTGGCGGGCAGCCTGTCCGCTTGTTTGGACAAGTCCCGGGACGATCCTGATTTTGATGCAGCCATTGGGCAGTACCGCTGCCATTGCGAGTCCGGATTGGCTGACACGAACCCACCCTATGCGGTGACAGTGGATTCCTCCTACCTGCGCGATATTCAGCTGACCGAGTCCTCGGTCCTCACCGGAGCTCTTGCGGTAGACGGGCAGACCTGTGACGTGAATTGCTATCACATCCACACCGACTCGACCTATGTGGTTCGCTATGATGCCCCCAATCGCAGCTACCTGCTGACCGTCTACACATTGCTCGATTCTTTGGTCGAACAGGATATCTATCCGGGAGCGGCTTCCTCCATCTGTAGGGGGCGAAAGCTGTAATGGATGAAGGGCTGCGCGAGGTCCGGGTGGGTAGAATGTAGAAGGTAGAATGTAGAACGACAGGGAGGGGAAATCACAAATCCCAAATTCCAAATCACAAACCCGCCTGCCGCCAGGCAAATTCAAAATCCCAAAATCAAATGACCAAAACAGTCAACCCAAATCAGTAAAGCACAGTCTGGAGTTCCTGAAACATCATTGACCAGAAAAATAACCCCAGCAGGGTTGAATGTCAATAGCCCCGGGCTTCAGCCCGGGGTATCATGATCAACACAAATCTGTTTTGGCGACTTGTTTGCCGGCACCGCAAACAGGGTGACAAAACACCCCAAAGACCACTCTTCCACCATGCATCATTCCAGGCTCGCGGATGTTGGGAAACAGCACTTCGGTCCCCGGACTTTGGTTTTCGGTCAACACGAATCAGGCAAGCACAAAGCACAAACTGACAACCGACACCCAGACGATGTTTCGTTTCACTCGCATGTCTGGGCAAGACTGACAACCGACAACTGACAACTGACAACTGACAACCGCCGTCCCGGGGGATTTGCGCCAATGTCAGAATCACGGATTTACACGGATTTACACGGATTTACACGGATGACCCGGATTTTCTTTAGGCGGGGTTAAGCAAACAGCCCCGAGTACTCGGGGCGAGCGCCGAATAGCGGCCTAATGTCCCCCTCACCACCGGATCTTCATCGCGGAGGCCACTGTCGAATGGAGGGGGTGGTCCGGCAATGTACTGATCCAATAAACCTGAAGATCCCAAGACTGCCGGACCGGGGGAGGGAGTGGGAAAATTCCAAATCACAAGCACCAAATCACAAGCATCATATTCCAAATCCCAAACCCGCCTGCCGGCGGCCAGGTAAATTCCAATTCCCAATAGTCAATGACCAAAACGGTCAACTGTATTCAAGAAGAAGTCAATCAATAGTCAAACCAGGAACCAGGAACTAGGAACTGACAACCGACAACCGACAACTGACAACTGACACCCAGACGATGTTTCGTTTCACTCACATGTCTGGGCAAGACCGACAACTGACAACTGACAACCGACAACCGCCTCACCCTTCAAATCCGTTGGTTCGGTGGCTGCCATCACAGAATGGCTTGTTCGCTGAAGCGCCGCACCGGCAGAAGGTGGTTTTGGGGCCTTTCTTCACCTCATTGCCGTCCGCATCGCAGACGATGATCTCGCCGTGGACCATCAGGGGACCATTTTTCAGGACCACCGCCTTGATGGCCGGGATGGCCGTCTCTACAGGAGCGACCGCCTCGGGTTGGACCGAATTCAGGTAGGTGGACAGGGCACCGGACGGACAGGTCTTCACCTGGGCGATGATGGCCGCTGTATCTGCCCCTTCCATATTGACCCAGGGTTTTTTCTTGTTGTCAAACACGCCGGGCAGGCCGATCACGCATTTGGCGGAATGGATGCACAGGTCCGGTTGCCAGACCACGGTGACCTCTCCGTTCGTATACTCTTTTTTCATTGGGGAAGGATATCGGTTACAAAAACAATGACTCTCTACTCTCTACTCACCACTCTCTACACTCTACTCACAACTCCCTACTCACCACCCTCCACAACAAGCTCCCCGGTCATGGGCACCTCACTGCTGATCAGGCGGGACACCGGACACTTGCCGGCGATCTTGAGGAGGCGGCTCCGCTGATCGTCATCAACATCGGCCTGGATGGTGATCTTGCGATGAATGCGCGGATGGCCACCGGGCTCCATGCCTTCCAGGTGCAGGTCGACCTTGATCTCACCCAGGTCCCATCCTTTATGACGGGCATAGATCTGCATGGTAATGGCGATGCAGGCGCCCAAGCCACCCATGACCGATTCGGAAGGCGACGGTCCGGTATCCTGGCCTCCTTTTGTTTCCGGTTCGTCGAGCAGCCACTGGAGATGGCCGTTGTCCGCCTTGCATTGAAAGTCGCGGTCGCCCAATACGACCTGTACATCTCGTGGCATAGTTGCTGTTTGGCGGCAAATTACCAACTTTGTTGAAAGGCGTTGGTGATTTGGTCCTTATTCGCTGGTATATCGAGGTATTTCTGTTCCTGCTCGCGGGCGGGGTGATCACCTATGGGATGATCTCTGCCCTGGGCATGTGGATCATGGCTCGCCCGCGGACCCTGGCCATGCGCCTCCTGGCCCTGTGCCTCATCCTGCTCTGCAGCACGATCGGGCATGAGGCCCTGCTGCTGGGTGGCGGGTACGACAAGTTTCCATCCCTGCGCTTCCTGCCGGTTTGCCTGAGTCTGGCCGTGGGGCCGGTCTTCTTTCACTATGTCAAGGCCCGGCTCTATCCGGCATTCCGCCTGCGACGCAAGGACATCAAGCATTTCCTTCCGGCCATCGGCCAGGTGTCGGCCTACGTTGCCTTATGGGTGCAGCCCGTGGCCTTGCAGGATGATCTCTGGAATGGGTTCTATCGCTATTACCTCCATCCGATCGAGAATCTCCTGTTCGTGATCACCGGACTGGCCTACCTCTACTTTGCCTACCGATTCGTCAAGCACGAGATCGGGGTGCGTCACAAGGACGAGGGTCTGCTGGTGGCCCTTCGCCTGAAACGGACCACCAAGGTCCTGGCCCTGTTCCTGGCATTCTATGCCGGCTACCTGATCGACGATACGGTGCGTCGACTCCTGTTGCTCCGGGCCCAGACGGACATGACCTGGTTGTCCTACCTCAGTTTCGCCGCCTTGCTGGGCATGCTGGTCTGGCTGTCCCTCTTCGCCTGGCTGAATGAGTTCTGGTGGCCCCGACGGCACCGGCTGAGTGTTCGTCGTCTTCTGGGCGGCTCGTTTTCCCATGAGAGGGATCATTAGACAACTGAATTTTATTATTCATCCTGGTGCGTAGAGTTGACTTTCTTCGCCAGACAGGTTATTTTTATTTGTTTGCCGCTGGCAACCAGTTATTCCCCTCCAATCTTTCTCCTATGCTGATGCGTACCCTTTTTCTAGCAGTCATGTTCTTGTATTGTGTCGTAGGTCATTCTCAGGAGCTGGGCTGGGTCGTTTCCAACGGTGGTTCAGGTGAAGATTCCGGGTATCAGGTAGCCAGTTCACCTGATGAGACCGTAGTCGTATATGGTTCCATTTCCGAGAACCCTGATTTTGATCCCGGTCCTGGTCTGGTTCCGGTAGAAACACAGGCTCACTTTATCGCCAAGTACAGCCGCTCAGGTGAGCTGGTCTGGGTCAATTTCCATGAGTTTATCCCGGGTTCTGTCCTGGGCATTGATCATGAGGGAAATATCGTGGTGGCTGGAAATTTCTATGGGACTGTGGACTTTGACCCTGGAGATGGTACCCATAGTTTGTCTGCCGGCATGGATTGGAATGCCTTTGTCGCCAAGTATAGTTCGGCAGGTGATTTTCTCTGGGTAAAACAATTCGCAGGAACCAATCATGAATCCTTTTCTGCCATCGCGATTGATCACCTTGATGAGATCATTCTGACGGGTCGATTCCATGGCCAGCTGGATGTTGACCCCGGTTTGGATACTTTTTGGCTCAATTCTCCTGCCGGATCCAACCCTTATGTTCTCAAACTGGATCCGGACGGTCAGTTCATCTGGGCCGGACATATGAACAGCGGCCCCTTTGGACAGATCAATGCGTTGGGTGTTGATGAGTCCAATCAGATCTATGGCGTGGGTTATTATGAATATTTTCTGGATGTGGACATGGGCCCGGATACGGTACTTCTGGATGACCTCGTCGGTCCGAGCAATGGTTTTGCAGTCAAATTGACTCCCTCGGGACAGTTGGTTTGGGCCAATGATTTCGCCTTTTCAGATGACAACAAGGGATCTCTGGGTACCCTGGCCGTGACCAGTGACGGCCATACCTGGGTAGCCGGCCGGTTCAAGGGTGATGTCGATGTCGATCCCGGGCCGGATGTTCAGTTGTTCTCTTCGGATGGGACATTTACCGATATCCTGATGCTTCATTTCGATCCGGATGGCGCATTGCTGGATGCCTATCAGCTGGGCGGTCCCGGAGCTGATGCAGAACGAAGCATTTTGGTCAGTGATGCCGGTCTGGTCTATTTGGCTGGTGCGTACCAGCAGACAGTCGATTTCGATCCGGGAGTGGGTCAATTACTTCGGACAGCAGTGAATGGGTCAGATATCTTCGTGGCCAAATTCGAAGAGACTGGTCATCCGGAATGGGTGGCCTGCATGGGTGGGCCAAAAAGCGAGGACCCCAGGGATATTGCTCTGGATGATAGCGGGAATGTTTTTCTCACGGGAGGGTATAATGGAACCGTGGATTTTGATCCCGGTCCAGAGGATTGGTTGCTGACCTCCAAGCCTGGAATCGGGACCGGCAGTGATTATTTCCTCATGCGGATCGATGACGAAACCACTCCGATTGCTCTCCCACACTTGGATGATGCCGCATATATCGAACCTAATCCGGTTTCCGGAAACTGCCGCATTGTGAACGTTCCCGAACTCCGGCAGGTTCGGGTATACTCCATTCAGGGTGTCGCCGTCTTGGAAGGGACTACCGAATTTTTGGATGTAGAGGATCTTCCGGCAGGATTGTATTATGTGGTCATCAGCACCGATCAGGAGAATTTGATCCTCCCACTCATCAAACAATAGGTACAGTTTTCATGGCAATCCCCGGGGCTGTGATGCTCAGGGAGAGGCGATATGGAAATCGGAGACTTCTGGGCAGAAACCTTCATCCTGATAGCGCACGGTATAGTGAACATTCAGGGTCAGGTTTTCCTGGTTCAGATCCGTTACCCGCCCAAGGGGTCACCATGTTTGGACAACGATGATCGGCAGAAGGTTGTGTGCCTAAACTCTACCCCTTTTATACCCTTTAAGTACCCTTTAAGTACCCTTTAAGTACCCTTCAGGTCTGGCTGACCTTGGAGGGGCAATCAGGGATCATTTCGGATCCGTCAGCGGATGTCGATGGCTGGTGATGAAGGAAACGATCATGTGCTGGATCTTCTCTTTCTCCTCGCTGGTCGCCCCGATGAAGCCATGGTCCACGCCGGCAAGGATGAGGATCTCATTCTCCACCCCCAGGGAGTCGAGGCGCTCATGCAGCGCCGTGGACTGGACCACCGGCACGAGATGGTCCTGATCGCCCTGGATGATCAGGGTAGGCGGGACGCCCGGATGGACGTACAGGTACGGGGAGTAGAGCTCCATGTACCGTTGGGCCCGGAGGGTGTCCTGCTCCGGGTTGAATCCGAAGATGGCGTTCCTCAGGTCGATCCGGGATGAAATGGAGGTGGGCAGCTCCTCCATGAAGGCGTGATAGGTCTCCGCCATGGGCATGGAGTAGATCCCTTCCAGCTGATTCGGACCGTAGATGTCAACCACATAGCGGATGGGGAAATCCGGACAGTCGGGCGCAAAGGACTCGGGGCCGGCATAGGCCAGCATCATGGCGATATGGGCGCCGGCCGACTCGCCGAAGAGGCCGATATTCTCCAGGTCCCATCCTCGCGACGGCGCTTCCCTGACCACCCAGGCCAGGGCATCGGCGGCATCTTCCAGACAGGCAGGGAAGGGTGGCCGATCGGAGCTGGCCAGGGTGTAATCGATACTGATGATGGAATACCCCGCCTGCCTCAATGCATTGATCGATCCGTTGACCCGGTTGAAGTTGATCGATTCCTTCATGCCCACGATCCAGGCTCCCCCATGAATGAAGACCACCACCGGCACCGGGCCTTCCGTCCGCACCGTTGGGGCATAGATATCCAGGGTCAGGCCGGGCTTGTAGGGGATGTCCCGGATCACCTCGCCCGTGATGATGGGTGGATCGGTCACCCAGACCACCGCGACGAACCAGATCAGGGGGGTCCCGATCAGGAAGCTGAGGAGCCATAGCAGCCGTTTGCGTGGAGGGGTCATGGACCTGTTTTCTGTCGTACCGGTGGTGATCGGATGGATCGCCTGGAAAAGAACCACAAGATAAGGGGCCGGGTTGACGCATTGTCCGGGAATCGCCCACATTCCTTAACCAAAGTCAATGAATGCCGGGTGGTTCTCCTCCGAGATTTGCATCCGAAATGAATGTATTGGTCATAAATCAAACACAATGATGAACACTCCTACTTCACCTCGATCGCTGAACCTGTTCGCGGGTATCGGTTACCTGATCATCTTTGTTTCCGGCATCTTCGCCAACTTTGTTGTCCTGGAATCCATGGTCGTTCCGGATGATGCCATGGGGACCTGGAACCAGATCACGGCCCAGGGTGGCCTGTTTCGAATGGGCATGCTGGCCTTTGTGGTCATGGTGATCTTCGATACCCTGCTGACCTGGGCATTGTATCATCTGCTGAAACATGTCCGGCCGGAACTCTCCCAACTGGCCGCCTGGCTTCGCCTGGTCAACTGTGCCCTCTTCGGCGCCGCGCTGGTCCATCTCTTCCAGGTGACGGCATTGATCGGGCCGTCCGCTCAGCCGGACGCTGATCTCCTGTCCGTCAGGGCCATGGAAGCACTGGATCTCTTCAATTATACCTGGCTGATCGGCCTGATCTTCTTCGGCCTGCACCTTGTGGTCCTGGGATATCTGGTATTCCGATCGATCTCCATGCCCTCATGGATCGGCATCCTCCTGTTCGTCGCAGGGCTCGGGTATCTCACCGACAGCTTTGCCCAGTTCATGTTGCCGACCTACGACGACGTCAAGGATGTATTCATGATGGTGGTGGTCATTCCCGGCGTGATCGGCGAGTTGTCCCTGACGATCTGGTTGCTGGTCCGGGGAGGACGCACATCCGTAGCTCCTGCATCGGCGACCGGCCGTTGACCGATGCGCCTCAGCCGCCGTGATCCTCGCTTCGGTCGGACCGCCCTGCGGGTCGACCGGATGATGCGGTCGCCAGTCGTTTCCTGATCCGGGAGAGGGACTCGGGCTTGACCCCCAGGTAGCTGGCCAGGTGATATTGGGGAATGCGATGGATGAGGTCCGGTCGGATCTCCATGAGATGGAGATAGCGCTCTTCCGGGCTTTTGGTGACAAAGGCGGACAGCCATTCCTGGTGCCGGCCGAAATGGGATTGCATGGATTGCTGGCAGATCGAGCCAAAGCCGGGAAATTCCCTGACCAGCTCCTGCTCGTTGTCGTAGGTCAGGACAGAGAGCGTACAATCCTCCAGGCAATCCAGGAAGTGCGTCGAGGGGACCTGGCGATTGTAGCTGTCCAGCGCGGCGGCCGATTGTTGCTCCGTGAAGAAATCGCTGGTCCGTTCTTCCCCGTCCACCAGATAGTAGGCCCGGACACATCCCTGGATGACGAAGTAGGCCTCCCGGGCGACCTCTCCCTCGCGCAGCAGCACGGTTCCTTTGGGGAACGTCATCACCGGGATCCGTTGGCTGATCGCCTGCAAGTCGGCTTCGCTCAGCGTGTGGGTAGCATCGTTCAGTTCTGTGTGTCGCCGGGTCATGACATCTGGATAAACACTCCAGGTTGGAAGATGATCTGCTCCAAAGACCGACCGGTCTTCCAGGAGGATATCCCCGAAAATAGGCCTTTTTCGGGACTTGGCCCGTCCGGACAGCTGGCAGGGGGGGCAGTAGGGACAGGCCCCTGGCTTGCCCGAGAGTCCGGGTATTGTCCGATGGATCAGGCCGTTGCAGGACGCCAATCCGCCCGGATGACCAGGAAACTGATGGCCAGAAAGGGCAGGGTGGACCCTACCTGCCAGAGGTTCTGGCTGAGGATGCCGGCCAGCAGGATGATCACCATCAACAGTCCCAGCCCCAGGATGGCCGCCAGCCTCCACCATCGGGACGGGGTGCGCTGTAAGAGGGTGACCAGCAAGACGATCTGTGAGGCGAGCGGAATGAGGATCAGGGGGTGCAGGGTCGATCCTGGATCGCTGAACAGCTTGAGCAGGACCTCTCCTTCTGCCTGGAACAGGAACGCGTGCTGATCCGGTCCCCAGGCCATGTATCCGATCAGCGATGTGAGGATCAGGAAAAGGGTGGCCCATGTTTGTCGTCGTCTCATAGGGCATATCAATTCGGGGATAAACATAACTATTGATCCGGTGGATTGCATGCCATCGGTTTCGTCATGGAGGGAAGCCAGAGGGGAGGGGTTGCCCGTCATCTTGTCTGGAAGGATACTCGTGCCGGATCAGGGAGGTGACCGGACAAGGGGCGCAATGTCTATCTTGAGGAGCCAATACGCCGACATTGAGACAGCTTGCATGCCTTTTGATCCTGTGTTGCCTGGCCATCGCGACCGCCGGGGCGGGTGATCCGACCGCCGCATCGGTCCGGATCCCGGATGGCCTGCACGGCCAGTCATTCGGGGTGCAGTGGTATCGGGTGGATACCACGGTTTTCATCAATGGACAGGAGCCTGAGGCCAGGGACCAGTTTCTCCGGCTACTGGAGGCCGAGTGGGAGCGACGACCGGATCCTGTTCTCCGCCAGGTGGCAGATCTGATCCGGTTCAGGCTCCAGCTGATATCCGGCAGCGAGCCAGGGGAGATCATCGGGCGCATGGAAGCCTGGATGGTCGAGCAAAGTGGCCCGGATGTGGCGTCGCTCCAGGCAGTGGCCCATCAGATGATGGCCGAGCATTATTGGAAACAAAAGGACTTTTCTGCCGGGCTGGAGCATTATATCCGGGCCTATTCCCTGTACCGGGGCTTGGATCCGGCCAGGTTCCCGATGAAATCCCAATACCTCTACGACTACGCCAGTCAGTACTACCATTTCAGGGATTTCCGGACGGTCAAGGATCTCTTGCTGGAGATGTGGCAAACGATCCCGTTGGCGTATGTCGAGAACAAGGTGACCAGCCTGAATACCCTCGGCTTGTGTTATGGCCAACTGGCCCAGTATGATTCATCCGGATATTATTTCCAGCGTGGCCTCGATTTCATTTCCGCTCCCAGGGAGCATGTATGGAAAGGGATCATCCAGGGGAACCTGGCCATGAACCTGATCCAGCAGGAGAGATATGAAGAAGCCGTTCCCCTTCTGGAGGCCAATATTGTCTCCAGCCGGGACAGGGGGGCCATGGCCGACCTGGCCTTATCCCTGGTGGGATTGGGGGAGATCCGATTGCACCAGGAGAGGCCGCGTGAAGCATTGGAGCTCATCCAGGAGGGATATGATATCCTGGAGTCCAGGAACAAGTTCAAAAGCCCTGTCTTCCAGTCCAGGGTATTCGTTCCCCTGGGCAAGGCCCTGATGGCCAATGGTCGGGCAGAGGAGGCCTTCCGATTCCTGGACCTGGGCCGCATCGCCCGGGACAGTGTGGAGACGCAACGGAATACCCTGTTCCTGTCCGGCGTGCAGCACAAGCTGGAGACCGAACAGCACCTGGCCGAGATCAGTGAACAGGAGAGAGCCTTGAAACAGCAGCGCATGATGATCGCCGGTATGGGCATCATTGCCCTTGCCATTTCCATATTTACCCTGGTATTTTTCCGCCAGCGCAACCGGATCGCCAGGGAAAGGCAGCGAAGTGATCATCTGCTGCTCAACATCCTGCCGGAAGAGGTGGCCCTCAACCTGAAAAAGGAAGGACGGGTCACGGCCCGTCATTATCCATCGGTCACCATCCTATTTACGGACTTCAAAGGTTTTACCCGGATGGCCGAGCAGTTGAGTGCGGATGACCTGGTCCGGGAGCTGGACCATTATTTCCGTCGATTCGATGAGATCACTTCCTCATTTGGATTGGAAAAAATCAAGACCATCGGCGATGCCTATATGGCCGCCAGTGGCCTGCCCACGGAACGACCTGATCATGCCACTCAGGCGGTAGGCCGCCCTGGCCATCCGGGACATGATGCTGGAGGAGGAACAGGAGCGGACCGCTTCCTGACCCCGGTTTGAGGTTCGGTCTGCAAAGCGGACCCGTGGTAGCCGGTGTGATCGGTCTGCACAAATTCTCCTACGACATCTGGGGCGACACGGTGAACACCGCGGCTCGCATGGAAAGCTCGGGCGAGGTCAGCCGGGTCAATATCAGCGCAGCGACCTGGACCTGATCGGCACATCATTCCAATGCCAGTTCAGGGAAAATTCCGCCAAGCAGTCGGGCGAGATCGGGATGTTTTTGTAGAAGGCCGAAAGTCAACAATGAGCGATCAGGTTTGACTGATCCAGCGATCTGATGGAACGTGCCTGATACGCTACGGTGTGATGCTGTATGTACATTCCATCCGCAAACAGGTTGATTTGGTCAGGTATCGACTGTGAGAAGGATCCTGTAAACTGCATAGACAAATGTCGTATTCGTCACCGTCATCGGAATGCCCTGGCTCTGGCACCAGCGATGACAGGCCACCCCAAATTCAGGCTGAGGAAATGGCCCAGGAAGCCGAAGCGGATGATACCCAAAATCGGGATCGAGGCATGAATTTCCATGGTCAGTTCAAAGACCAGGGCCCCCAGTGCACAGCGGGCCACTCAGTTCTTCACGCCAGCGGGGTTGGAAGTTGATCTGCATCATGATGACTTACCGGATGGCTCAGGGATATTTCCCTACCATCAACTGGATGACCATGGCAGCCAGCCCCAGCACCCAGGGGCCGATGGAGATCCACAGGGCGGGTCTGATCTGGGCCTTGGCCAGCATCAGGTACAAGGCTCCTCCCCCCATGGCGAGGAATAGCAGGCCGAACACCAGGGTGGTCTGCGGGGCGTACTTGGATGTCTGGAGTACGCCGACGACATTCAGCATGTTGCGCGTACCCAGGCCAAGATTCAGGATGGAAAAAAGCCAGATCAGGATCTTCATGTCAGGATGGATGAGCCAGGGAAGTGGTCGGATGCCGGGACAGCCTGGGGCAGGCACGACATTTCCCGAAACAAGATAACACGACCCTGTGCATACCTGGACAGCCATGGATGGTATTTCGATCAAGTGGTGATCGAGGTCTGTCCGGTCTCCAGGCGGTAGCCAACGCCATGCACAGCGACGATGGACACGGTGGGATCTCCTGCCAGTTTTTTCCGCAACCGGGAGACGAACATGTCCAGGCTGCGTCCCACCAGCACCCCCTCATCGGCCCACACCTTTTGGAGGATCTCGTCTCTCTGCAGGACCTGATCCGGATGCCGGGCAAAGAAGGCCAGCAACTTGGCTTCGCGGTAGGTGAGGTGTTGCGGGCCCGTCGGGCTGGTCAGCGTCTGGCTGGCCAGGTCCAGTGACGACCCGCCGAGGGTGAGGTGGTCATGGGCCAGATCCTCCCGGGGTGATTTGCCAGGCCACAGGAAGATCAGGCCGGTGGCCAGCCCGCCACCCAGCAACAGCCACAGCCACCAGGGAAACGATCCGGTTGGATCGGCTTGTTCGGGTCCGATGGCCAGGAAGGTCACCTCGATGAAATGGCATTCCTCGGAAAACGCTCGTCCACTGCAAGGCACCAGGCTGTCCTGCAGCCAATCCAGCTGGTGATAGCCCAGGTCGATCACGTCGTCGGCACATCGACGCACTGCTACTTCGTAGGGGGCGGTGATCCCATGGCGGTCCAGCGCTTGCTGGAGCAAGCCGGGCAAGACCTCGTAGGCAAAGGGTTGGTCCAGCCGGACACGCCACACCATGGGCGCGGTTTGTTCCACTGCGGCGATCCGGCTTTCCTCGTCACCGGCCTGACGCAAGAGGCCGTCAGCCATCTTCCGCAAGGCCAGGTTGACCTGTTCCGGTCGGATCGAGTCCATCCGGGCGGACTGACCACGCACAATGACCGGCAGGACCAGGGCCAGCAATAGCATGACCCCCAGGCGAAGGATTGCATTCATGCCCTAAACATACGATGTTGTGTCCTAGCAGCCATCCAGGATCTCGGTAGCATAGATGACCTGGCCATCGACTGCAATGGCCATGACCGCGCGTTCCGAGGTGGAGGCCCGGATCAGCGTCCAGGTCACTCCCTGATCCACGGAGCGAAACAGGCCGTTGCTGGAGCTGCAGTACAGTGTGTCACCGCTGGCCTGCAGGTCATAGATCCGTTGGCCGAGAACCCGATCACGGTCGAGCATCTCCCAGGTCAGGCCGAGGTCGGACGACCGTCGCAGCCTGGCAGCCATCTGGACGGGGTCTTGCTGGTCGCGATCCCGATTCCCGCCACCCATGCTGAACGCATAGACATCCCTGCCGACACGGGTGGTCTGCCTGCTGCGTCCGTCTTCGGTCAGCACCCAGGTCCAGTGATCGCCGCCATCGTCCGACCGCAGGACGCCGATCTCTCCGGCGCCAAGCAGTATGCCATCCACTTCAATGAGGCTCAGGACCATGCCCTGGGTAAAGACCTTGCCCCATTGGTTGCCACCATACACGGACCGATAGATGCCATCATGGGCTGTGGCAAACCGAGCCCCAGTCCTGGTGGTCAGGGTGGCATTGATCTCCTTGCGGGGCAGGTCCTGATGGGTCGGTTGCCACAGACCGCTACCAGGTAGGTAATGAAAGAAATGGCTGGGAAGGCTTTGGACGATCGGGCCATCCTGATCAGGGATGATGCGGATGATGTGTTGCCGGTCAAGGACGTCCAGGAGATGTTCCTTCTGCCATACCGGGGCGGCAGGCCGAGGGATCCGGTTGACATAGAGTCCGTTGTAGGTGCCCAGGTAGACTTTTCCATCCCTGGCGTAGACGGTGGTCGGGGCCTTGTCATAGGGCAATCCGACCGATATGTCCTGCCAGGTGCTTCCACCGTCCCGCGACTGGAAGATCACATTCGATGCGACTGGAGTATTGGATGTCCTTTCGGACAGGGCAGTCAGTTGTGCCGATCCGGTCGTGGTGGGATTCCGGGTTTCGGATTGCTGGCAAGCCGTGGCATAGAAGGCAAGCAGGATGATCAACGGGAGTCGTAAGAACATGGTGATGTGGATTTGATGAAGGAATGGAACAAACCTAGAGCAAGGCCAGATGGCAGGCAAATCCTGGCGGTAAAAGGATGTCACGGAAATGTAAAAGTGGGTCAAGCATCCAAGAACAGTATTGATCCGGGTATGGTCGAGGCAGATGGAAGACCCCGTCAATGGATGATCAACCGGTGGGCCAGGCCATTCCCATGAAGGACATACATGCCCGGGGGCTGCCCGGCAATGTCCAGCCGATTGGTCCCTGTCACCAATGGAAAGAACCGGATCGGTTGCCCCATGACGTTCAAGAGCATCAGGCGGAATGGTTGGTCGGTTTGCACGGTCAACCCGGATAGTGCCGACAGGTCGGTGAGGAATGGTGTTGAATCGATCAGGACTAAGTCCTGAACAATCGAGGAGACGGCTATATGTGATGTTATCGCTTACCGATATTCAATGGTCCATGCCTTCTCCTGCTGGATCAATCCCGGTGTGCCATCCTCATTGGCAAAGCGGATGATCCGGTAGACCGGGTTGCCGCAGGTATCCCGGATGGTTTCGTACGTCAGCCACGGTTCTTCATAGTAGGGTTGGATCGAGAAGAGTTCATCGAAATAGGGCTGATGATGAAAGGGAAAGGTGAGGTTCCGGTAGTGGTCGTTCAGGATGATCTCCTGGGACTCGACCTGCCCGGAATCGGGATTGTAGGCCGTCTGGACCAGGGTGTCCTTCCGGGTTTCGTAGTAACGATCGGCAGCACCGGCGATATAATGCTCATAGGCCTTGACCAGCTGGCCGGACTCATCATAGGAGAATGTCTTCCGGTAGGTGAATCCGCCCTGGAAGAGGATCTCCACCAACCTGTCGTATTCATAATAGAGTTTCGCAGACCGGGTATTCCCCCGGTCGGGATCGAATGTCATTCGGGTGATTCGTCCGTCGGTGAAGAAGTAGGTCCAGGAGTTGTGCGGGGGTCTTTTCTGGAAGAGTTCGGAATCCAGGTCGGTCATCTCCAGGTCGGCCACATAGCCCATCTGGTAGTACACGGATGCGATCCGGCAGGGAATGCTGTCCGATTGGGCTTGCAGGACGGATAAACCCGCCAGGAAGAAACAGGAGAGGATCAGATGGATGGATCTCATATGTCTTCGAAAATACTCCGTTTGGCCATTGGATGGAACGGGTCAGGACCCGGTCATGTGGTTCGCAGGATTTTCTCCATTTTCTTGCCCTTGGCCAGTTCGTCCACCAGCTTGTCGAGATACCTCACTTGCCGGGTGAGGGGAAAGGTGATGTCCTCGACGCGGTATCCGCAGATGACTCCTTTGATCAGGGGTGCATTCGGGTTCAGGTTGGCCTGTTCGAAGAATTGTTCAAACGTCAGTTTCTGATCGATCGTCCCTTGCAGGGCTTCCTCGTCATAGCCTGTCAGCCAGCGGATGACCTGATGCAATTCCGCTTTGGTCCGGCCCTTCTTCTCCACCTTGGTCACGTAGTGGGGATAGACGGAGGCAAAGGTCATCCGGGCGATGCGATCATCCTGTTCTTTGGTCACGTGCATGGTAGGAGAGGCTATCAATAAAGGGATTTGATCCATTCCGGGGAGAAGGAGAAGCGTCTGTCAGCATAGGCTTGACCTTCATGCCCAGGTACATCAAGATAGGGATTTTCATCCAAGGGCATCCTGAAAGCATCCTTCAAGAGGAGGGCGTGTGTCCATGTTGTCAGGTCTGACGGGCAAACATGGTTCGCAACCAGGGACATGACTGGTCCGAATGAATGGCCAGCCACTCGACGAGTATGGCTATTCCAGGGGCCTGTGTTGTTCCCCCCGGACTACCTGGTCAGCTCTACGATCCCGGTCCAACCCTCGCCTTTCCTACTGCCACCATGGCCATAGCCCAGGTAGTGCATGGAGATCCGCTGCCCGTCATGGATGTCGATCACGGTCCAGTATTCATACGGATTGTTCTGGTCGGACGAATGCAGGGTGACCACCTGCCCGTCGCGACGGCCTGACCAGGTGCCGAATCCCGAATCACCGGTGGCGGTGACACCGCCCTGACCATCCTCGGTCAGGGTGAACCGGCAGCGACCGTTCGTCCCGAAGGTGTGGTTCTTCCAGGTGCCCGACCAGGTACCCCCGATGGGCGGGGTGAAGGTGCCAAGCTCGAAAGGCGCATACTTGTAGAACACATAGTAGGTGTACCCCCGCCACGTCAGAGACAGGAAGAATCCACCATCGCGAGCATCCCGTTCGGCACCGATGGAGGTGCGATCGGTGAAGACGAGACCGATCTGCTCGACCTTGTTCACCAGACCGGAATTGCCGACCCGCTTGTGGATATCATCCCGGGAGGCATAGTGGACCAGATCCTTTCCTGCCAGGCTGATGGTGCCGCCGATCGCTTCGGGCCACACCACACCCGACATGACGCTGGCTTTCATGTAGGGGTCAAGCGGGATGGAACAATTTCCGCCTTTTTCGGCATCAATGGCCAGGTTGACCTGCAACCGGTCGTCCTGGTTGATCCGGGTGGCATCCGGGAAGATGTCCCATTTGAAGTCCGCCCAGGCATAACAGCCCGGCTTGTCCTTCAGGTATAATTTGGCCCGGATATGGCCTCCGGTAGCATCCGTCCGTTGGACGTCCCACAGGATGCCGTAAGTCTTGCCTGACCCTGTCTCCCCCCGGGGCATATCGATCAGTGACCAGGAGTTGATCAGGCCGGTGTCCTGGGAAAAGCCGGGCTGTCCAATGGCCGCCAGGCCGAACAGCAACAGGATCGCGCGAATAGAATTTCGGTAATGTGTCATGGCTGTGAGATTTCGTGAAGAATGGGTGGCCATGAACCTCACGGGAATCCGCACAGTAGTTCCTGAACGACATGCCGGGAGGTCTTCAGTCAATAGGAAAACGCCCATCAGCCAAGCGCGGGTTCCGCACTTACCAGGAAGAATGGTTCTGTTTCTCGACAGAATCGTGAATGGTCACGGTGACCTGCGCGTCATGGCACAACCGATGATCTTTGCAGTGAGCTCTGAATATTTGTACTCTTGCTTAATCATAGTCCTTCAAAGAATCACATTCATCATTGTACAGACAGGATATTCCCCCATGATGCCTTTCACCGAGGATTTTCACCCATGGCATGGCGTGTGCTGTGGCCTTGTTCATCCTGGGCATCAGGAATTACATGTCCTGTCAAGTAGTGCGTTCCCTGCTCAATGACATCATGCTGCAGCTTGCCCGATCATCCGTTTTCAGCAAACTGCAGCATGAGGATACCCTATGGGAATCACCAGGTGCATTTTTACCGCCTGATCTTCATCACACGAGCATGTTGCCACCAACCATCACCGTTGACCTTCAGCAGGTACATGCCATCGGGGAAAGCAGAAAGGTCGAGTGTCAGGCCAGAAGCAACACTGACCTGCTGCTGCAATAACCGCCCGTGCAGATCGTACATGGCCACCTGAGCCAGACCTGCGTTTTTTGGCCACTCGACCTGCACCGGTCCAATTGTCGGGTTGGGGAATACCGTGGCCTCGTTGATGGGATGATCCGGTGCATCTTCCGTGCCGACCAGATCTTCCAGATCGATCCGGCCGAGGAAACCGGCCGACTGGTAGGCATACAGGTACCGCCCATCCGGCGTGACCGCACCGGGAATGGCATAGGTGCAAAAACCGGCGATGGATTGCCAGGTCAGGCCTTCATCGGTCGACCACTGGATATTGGTCAGCAGATCCTGTTGTGACGGAAACAGTTCGCCGGAGTACCAGGCCCCATCGGGCCCTTTGACAATGGCTCCCGGCGCGGTCCTGCCAGCACATGCCGTCGTACTCCAGGTCAGGCCGCCATCCGAGGAGCAACGGGTGCTTCCGCTGACGGTATTGAGGAGGGTGCCATCTTCCAGGACGAACAGATTGTCGATCGGCTGGTTGGTAAAATCCCCATCCACGACCAGTTCCCAACTGTCGCCACCATCGGTGGTCGCCAGGATCTTTCCTCCATCAGTGCCGACGAAACCGTTCTGGTCGTCCGTGAACACCATGCTCCTGGGGAAGGTGCCGAAGCCATGATAGATGACCGTCCAGGTATCTCCCCCATCATCAGAGTAGGCGCCGTGGACCGAACCAAACAGGTAAAGCCGACCACCCGGCAGTTGTTCGATGTGGAAGACGTAGGTCGTATCCTGGACGGCATCGGGGAACAATTTTTCCCAGCTTTGTCCGCCGTCCTTGGTGATCTGTGGGCCGGAGCTGTTGTAGGGAATGATCACCGTATCCTCATTCAGGGCCAGGAAGTCCCGGCTGACCGTAATGAAGGTATTGGTGAGCTGGGTCCAGGTATTTCCGCCATCGGTGGTCTTGAACATGCCCTGCCGTTCCTGGAGGACATAGCCCACCATGTCGCTCGGGAAGGCAATGGCTTCAAAATTCGGTCGTAGGCCGGGAAACTGGCTTGTCGCCGTCTGCAGGCCATCATCGGAGTAGAGGATCTCGGTGCCCCAGCTGGCGATCCAGAACGAGCTGCCATCGCGATGGATGCCCTCAAATCGAAGGCCATACTGGTCGACACCGATGGAGGTGTTGTTCACCCAGGTCACCCCGCCGTCAGTGGACCGGAAGATGCTGTTGGGGAAGACATAGCCGACCAGCTCCATTTCAGACAGGGCGGCCAGATAGCGCATGTTGCCCGGCACACCCGTGTCGGTGACCAGGGTCCAGGTGCTTCCTCCATCGGTGGTCTTGAAGATGTGCCGGTTCTGGTCGTACAGAAACCCGGTGTTCTCATCCAGCCAATCGCCATAGAGGGCATTGGCCGAAAACTGGTAGATGGAATCCCAGGTTGCCCCGCCATCCGTGCTCTTGAGGAGGGGGCCACCGGATTGCTGGAAGATATAACCTGCCGTGGCGGAGGGAAAGTGGATATCCTCCCGATAGGTATAGGCTAGGGGGATCTCGGTCCAGGTATCTCCGCTATCTGTGGATCGGAAGAGGCTGGTATTGCCATGCGCCAGGACGATGACCTGATCGTCCACAAAATGAAAGCCTTTGGGGTCGCTGCAGTTGACGGGGATGTCGGACCAGGAGAGTCCGCCATCCGTGCTGCGAAAGACCTGCCCGTCCCGGGCCAGGAAGACCGTCTGGCAATCCGTTCCCGGCTTACAGGCCACGATATCAAAATCAAGTCCATCCGGGCAGGTGCCGATGGTCCAGTCCTGGCCGCTATTCGCTGTGCTGGCCAGTGTGGCACAGGTGCCGATGGCCCAGCCATTGCCACCTTCATCGACATGGACATCGCGGAAGTTCGTGGCAAAATCAAACGGTGTCAGCACCTCGACGGACGCTTGCTGGGCAGAGAGGGAGGCAACTGTACAAACGAGAATACACAGGGAGATGTAGTGACGCATCATTGGGGGGAGGTTTTGTGAAACAATCGGCGTGGATGGGCCAGTCTGTCTAAAGTTAGGAAAAACCTGCCGAATGGCCGGCACTCCTCCCGATCAGACCCGGATGATCCGGACCCAGGACAGGTCATGCCAGGGCGTGATCATTGGATCAGTGTTTTCCCGTGGGAAGGTATGTTGGCAGGATGGACTTTGAGTGAGGGGAGGGGGGATGGCTTTGCTTTCTGGTGGGTTTGTCCTTGTTTTCTATCGTCCAATCATCTCTTTCTTGATGGCTACAGGGTCGAGGTGCATTGTTTTCCATAAGTCAATGATTTACGTGGAAGTTCTTGAATCATTGACGCACTTTGTGAAACAGTCTCATTACTTTCATAACAGCACTTTCTCCCGCATTGCGTATAGCCAATGTTGGGCAATCGTGTTTTTTCTTTTTCTGTCGCGCGTTGGCTTAGACACACTCTTTGACAAGCTTGGGTTCGCGCGGCTGGCTTGAGCCGCTTGGCAATGTGTGTGGCTTTGAAGCGTTGGCATTACGTTCATCTGAAATAATTTTTTACCAGATCTACAAATTCACCAAACGGGATTCCGTTTTTCCAAATGTTGCGACTGATGTAAACTGACTCAATCTTGTCATCCAGTGAGACCTTTACTTCTGCATGGGTATCCAAGGCTTGCAGGCCATTTGACCAATCTTCAATGGAATTGCCTATTTGGCTTCCAATGTCTGGCACAAATCGAGCATGCTCTTTGAAATAATCAGATGTCACTGCTTGATCGTCTTCAGGACGAGTAAGGACAGCAAGGGAATAAGCGTCTTTTTCAAGAACGGCAGTTTTACCTTGAAGGAGGGACATGTTTACATTCCCCTTTAATGGCTCAACACTCTTTATCTCAATGGCGTATTCCTTACCCATGGCAACTATCACAAAGTCTTTCCCAATATCTGGATTGAGAATTTCAAATTCAGGTTCCACTGAGGTAAGTGCTTCTTTAAATGCTACTTCGGCAGCTTTGCCAATTCCTTTCCATCTTTCTATTTGTCGTTTGGCATCAAGCATTTCCTGGGCTTTAGCAAGAAGTTGACTTGTTCCCAATTCAGCAGCAGCAGACTCAAACTGCTTCATTTCTTCGGTTGTGAGGTTGATCTTAGCCAGGTCTTCAATGTCGTCAATGGATTTTCCTGACTTGATAATGCCATTGATTTGTTGGCTAAATTTTTCACCTAAGGCAAGCATATTCAGGTGTGGTCTTTTCTCTTCAAACTTTGTTAGGCAAGTTTCTGGAAGAGAGGGGAACTGATCAACCCATGCGCTTAATGAAAGAAATAGACTGTTGTATTCTTTGCCCGGTTTTACTTTGGTATCAATGTCTTCAGGATAAAAGAGCTTATCTATTTCGTTGGTTATGATTTCAATGCTTCTTGTTCTTATCTCACTATTACTTATTTGAGTAGCTACAATGTTTTTTCGTGGATCGCCATGTTTGGTGTAATCCTTGAAAATATCTTTGATTGTATCGTCAAAATAATGGGAATCGGCTTCTGCGTAGATAAAATCATTGTAAGGCTTGAACTCATCACTTTGGACAGGGATAATGTTCCTCTTTAGAATGATTTCCTTGGAATCCTCTTGCATTGCAAATACATAAGACAAGAATTGGTTATACCAATCAAAGAAAGATTCAGAATGACCTTCAAAGTAAGCTTCTGCGAATAGTGAAGGCTTATCTGATTTTTCTATCAGGTAACTCACATATTTAACCGACCAGAGATCAGCAGAACGATAATAGTTTTCATAGTCCGTTGATATGATTTTCTTCTTCGGTGCAAACTGTGGTAATAGTTGATTGATGGTATTGAACCAATTTTCTCGCTTTAAAGCTCTATCACTTCTAAATAGGCAACAAACATGAAAGACGGCTTTTATTTGCTCATCAGTGGCCTCTTCGACCTTTAGGTCACTGATAAGGTTTTTATTGAGGTCGTTGTAAAATTCATTGAGATCGAAAGGTTTGATCCCTTCTACATTACCGACTTTTCGGTTGAGAAATTCTTCATCTAAATCTCTTCCTAAACCTTTAGAGACAAGCTTAAACTCGTTATCAATCTGGGGATGCAAATACAACTCACTATCTTTTGCTTTGAAGTGATTTGCCTCGGTTGGGTAGATTGGTGTAGTATCTCCAAGGTGTAACAGGTTGTTCTCAGCAAGAAACTCATAAAGGCTTTTTAGCCAGTCAAACGATTCTTCTTCACGAAGATCAATGGTTGTTTCAACCAGAGCTACCAGGTGATTGATGTCAAATTGAACACCTGTCGGCCATTGTTCTAATTCCTGATCGATGATTTCTGACCAATGCCAAATGCTTTCTTTCTCAGGAAGATGTTCAGGGATAATGGAGCTTGCCAAATCAAAAAGCGAGTCTCTGGATTCTAAACCTGACAGAATGAATCTTGCTTCCTCAATTTTCACTTGTGCGCCAGATACGGTCTTTACAATAGGCTTGGAGAGCAAGAATTGTCTGATAGGAGATTGGATGTTTTCCTCATACCAATCAACATTCGAATATCTATCCACATGCTCAGGTAAACCGCTCTTGGCTACCAAATGGGCATTTTGAACTTTTGGTAGTAGCTGCTCTATAAATTTGAGGTAATGGCTGATGAAATCAGTAAGCGCATTTCTGTTTTTTGTTGCGATTGGATCAGGTTCTTCTTTATTGGTGATCTTGGTTCTGATACCCTCCCTTAGTTCTGTTGGGTGGAAATCACTGTGTTGAAGGAGTACAGGTAGATTGAATTTTTCTGTGCCAATCAATGGGAATTCCTTGTAAAGTACCGCCTGATTCTCCAATGGTAGAAGTGAATAGGTAGTACCGTTCTTTTTGGCTGGAATGCCAAAAATCAGCTTTTCTGATTGCTGGAATAAAAGACCATTTTCTGAATCAGTGGATGCAAATTGAATATCCGGAAACTCAGAGGCTTCTGTATGCAAACTGAATGAACCTGACCACTCAGGAGTTGAAACCTCAATCTTCTTAATGGAGCGATTGATAAGAAGTGTAAAGGCAGCATTTCTTTTCAATTCAATCAATCCTTTTTCAGCGTATTTGTATGAGTCTGAAGTGAGGGTGTAAATGAACCTATTGGAGTGGTCCTGAATATCTTCCGATGATTTTTTGCCTATAGCTTGAATTTCTGAAAACGTAACACCTAGAGATTTCTGCATAGCATCCAATGCGATACTTTCATCTAAAGTGGCCGCTGAGCGGTCAATTTGAAGTGAAAACCTTCTTTCGCCCGCTACATTGGTATGCACTCCATCTATGGTCAGTTTCTTATTTAAGATGTGGGTAGTGACAAATCCGGTTCCGTATTTTCCTGTTGTGCCGCCTTCACCATTCAATGATTTAGTGGACGTTTTATAGAGAATTGCGAGAAGGTGCTTTGTCTCAAATGGTTTACCATTATGAGCGAACTCAAGCTTGTCTTGAGTGAGGTTGATCGAGATGGTGATTCCGTCAGGATTGGCAACATCTTTGGCGTTTTGAAGAAGCTCCCAAATCCATCTTGTTTTCTTATTCTCAGGGAAAGTATAAAGCCTGTCCACATCATGAATGATGTCCCTAGCTTCACTTTCAGTGCGCTGTTTCTCTCTTTCTACACTGGCCTCATCGAGTTGTAAGCTTTCCTCCATTTTTAAAACTCAGATTTTATCATTTTGATGCTTCTGTGTGATCTTCTCATATATCTCTTTCGCCAGTACACCATAAGCTGCATTTTGAAATTCGACATCTTCCATGTACCTGGAGACTATATCGTCATTTTCAGACATCCGTTGAATCATCAGGTTTTCAATAGCTTTTCTAATGCCAAGCTGAAACTTATCCAGAGGATTAGCTTCTGCTGTCTGGATAATCTTCTGATCTTTGGAAGCCTTTTCTCGGATCTGTTCAAAGAACAGACGGTCTTCCTCGGAGAAGTCAGTTCCAAACTTATTGTTGAGTACTTCAATGATCTCTGATAAGGGCTTTTTTTGTTCTTTCGATTTGCCTGAGCCTACTTCTGTTATTCCTTTTACTCCATAGGGTTCACCTTCTTCCATTACAATTGAACCACTTGAAACTCGTTCAATACGGTAGTAATGAAGGCTTACATCATCTTCTGGTTTGATGACTTCATAATCTCTTTCTCTTGGCAGATGCGGGAGTAGAAACCTGCTAAAACTATAGAGCATTTCAAGCTCTGCATCTGCATAAGGAATGATCTGGCTTAAAAACGAATAAGCCTTGACAAAGGCAGATACTTTATCTCTGAACAACTTGGCCGGTTCTTCTTCTAACGTTTTGTATCTGTCCACTGCTGGCTGAATATGTTTTTGCATTCGGGCATGATCAGACGGGTTTTGCGTTTCCAAGGCTTTGTAAAAGACTTGAGCAAAGGCCTCCACCTCTGACCAATAGTACACTTGCATGGCATTCAATTCATGCTTCAATGTCTCTAAAAGCTGTGGGTCAGTAGTTTCCTGAAGTGACGTCTGGTCGTAATATGGTTTAAAGGCTTTGTAGATGTCCTCTGCACTGTTGACAAAATCCAGGACAAAGGGAGTTTCTTTGCCTGGACTAATCCGGTTGAGCCTTGAAAGGGTCTGAACGGCCTGAACTCCATCCAACCTTTTATCTACATACATGGTATGGAGTAGGGGTTGATCAAATCCCGTTTGGTACTTGTTAGCCACTAGCAGAATCTGATAATCATCTGTATCGAATTTTTCAGGAAGCTGACTTTCGCTGATGGGCTTGCCGGTAATTACATCCGTATTCATTTCTGGTTCCGAGTATTCCAACCCTGTATCAGGGTCTTGTACTTTACCACTAAAGGCTACCATTGGCCTCACATCTTCATAGCCTTTCTTTTCTATGTAGCGCTGGAAAGCCAACATATATTTTACTGCATGTAGTCTTGAACTGGTTACCAACATCGCTTTGGCTTTGCCATTAATTCTATGCTTCACAGAACTACGGAAATGCTCAATCATTATTTCGGTTCGCTGCTCCACATTGACGGGATGGAGGCTCATGAACTTTCCTAAAGCCTTGGCCGCCTTTTTCTGAGGTAATTCAGGATCATCTTCAATGGCCTTTACCAGTTTATAGAAGTTGTTGTATGTGGTATAATTCTCCAGTACATTCAAAATAAATCCTTCCTGAATGGCCTGACGCATGGAGTACACATGGAAGGCTTCATCATTTCTACCGAATAACTGCAAGGTTTTCCCCTTTGGCGTGGCTGTGAAAGCAAAGAAGCTGATATTCTTTTGTTTACCTCTTGACTCCATTACCTGATTAAGCCGATCTTCCCAATCGGATTCTGCTTCTTCGGTTTCTATTGTTGTTCCTGCACCCAGTATTTCTTTAAGTTCTCTTGCCGTTTCTCCTGTCTGGCTCGAATGGGCTTCATCTACAATGATTGCGTATTTCCGTTTGGCAATTTCTTCTTGCCAAACTTTTGATGTGGCAATCTGATCTTCGGTAGCTTTATCGGAACTATCAGCTCCTGCCACTTTGAGCAAACCCTTTAAGACAAAGGGAAACTTTTGGAGTGTGGTTATCACAATTTTAGTCCCGTCAACGAGGGCTTCTGCCAACTGCTGAGAGTTTTGATCTATGGCTTTTACAACACCCTGAGCATGCTCAATTTGATAAATCGCATCCTGTAGTTGTCTGTCCAGGACTTTTCGGTCTGTTATGACTACTACGCAATCAAAAACCTTTTGATCATCATCAGTATGGAGGCTGGCCAATCGATGTGAGAGCCATGAAATACTATTGGTTTTGCCACTACCGGCTGAATGTTGAATCAGATAATTGTGGCCGGTGCCCTCATCTCTTGATGTCTTAATTAATTCTCTGACGGCATCCAATTGATGGTATCGGGGGAAGATGACAGTCTCCTTGGTATATTTCTTTTTAACACCATACTCATCCGTTGTGGTCTCTTCCTTGGTCTCAATGAACATGAAGCTACCGATGATCTCCAAAAAGCTGTCACGCTGAAGTACTTCTTCCCAGAAGTATCCGGTGCGATGACCTGAGGGATGTTGAGGGTTTCCTGCACCACATTGAATTTCTCCTGGATGACTTCCTCTATTGAAAGGGAGGAAAAATGTTTTTTCACCCCTCAAGTGGGTAGACATGTGAACTTCATCCGTATCGGCAGCAAAGTGTACCACTGCACCCGATTTGAATTTGAAGAGTGGCATCCTCCAATCCCTATCTTTTCGGTATTGGACTACTGCATGTTTCCAATTTTGACCAGTTGCTGGATTCTTCAGTTCGCAGGTGGCTACCGGAAGGCCGTTGATTGAAAAAACCAGATCCATAGTGTCATGGCTGGAAGTATGACAAGGAACCTGACGGGTTACGGTCAGTTGGTTTTTTTGATAGCGTTCCAGAATCTCGGGGTTGAGCTGATGGGCAGGTTTGAAATACGCCATTTGAAAGGTCTTGCCGAAAAACTTGAAGCCGTGACGCAAGATGTGAAGGGTTCCTTTCAGGTTCCTTTCTTTAACCAGCGTATCAAGGATTTTCGCATCCAATTCTTGCCCGTGAAGTTTCAGCATTTGCTGATAAAGTTCCTGCTGGCTGGACTGGATGAAGGAAAGGACACGATCCGTGAAGAATCCATTTTTTCGATCAAATTCTTTATTCGTTCCTTGTGTCCAACCACCTTGGGTAAGCAGGACTTCCTCTATGTAGGCTTCAAAGGCTTGTTCTGTTGTTGCTTTCATAGTCCGTTTTCAAATTCTTTGTACTTCAGCCATTTCGCCATGCCGTCCAGATCAGGAAACAACTGTTTGTCAAACACGCCATACTGCTCCAACTGCTTACATATCTTCTTGTGGTTGTCTTTTTTATGCTCGATTACGTATTCTATATAATCATTTTCATCAATAGGATTCAGAGGATGGTGACAAGCTAGCAACACACCATCTTGCGCTCTTATCCTTGGCGATACGTGTGCCGGGTCATAAATAATGTCTTCACTAATATCAAAAGGAGACTGTACCTCGTCCTTTGTCAAAGCATTTACAACTGATAAAGGTTTTTCTTTCTTCTCTTCTTCTACATTTACTGATTCAGCATCCCCATCCTCTAAGTAATCTCCAAATGGGTCTTCTTCCTCCTCAAGTACTTTTTCTGTCATGGAGTCTCCAACCGGCAAGATGTCTCGATGTTTGTTTTCTTCATACCGAAGGAAATCACTGTATTTCTTTACCGGCTTTGTCAATACATAAACTGCACTGTCTGAGCCTGAAATTGAATTTCTACAAGCAAAGTATAAGGCTACCAGCGGATTGGTGGTCCAATCCATGAAGCGGGTGGGAAGGCCATGGTGTTGGGCAAGAGCCAGCATTTCCCAGTCGTTTCTGGGAATGTGGTTCACATGGCCTATCACATGATTGGCAAATGTGTCCAATACCCGGCACTCGAAATCAAAGAGATCCGATAGCCGCTTTGGTACTTTAAAATCCGGTCTACCAAGCGAAGGAACCAAGACAAATCCATCAGAAACCCGCTTGGCCTGTCCCCGGAAATAAGGTCTGGGTACGGTGACTTCCTCGATCTCCTTCAGGTACTTTTCAAATGAGTCAATACAAATGGTGTTCATGACGGTTCTGTGACTTTGATTTTACCTGTAACCGCAGCTGAGATAAGTGAGGTTTTGTACTCTTTGAGTCTAATTATTGTATCACCTGTATATTTAATTATCTTCTCAATTTTCCTAACCTCTCTATCTAAAAATTCTGAAATAACCTCTTGTTCTTTAAATGGAGGAATTAAAACAGGCAAGTTTTTCAATATGTTCTGCCCTAACGATGCTCTAGTCACAATATTCATTTCTCCAACAAAAAATGCTCTTAACAATTGATTTCGAAATTGATACTTAGAGAAACCAGAAAATAATCTATTCTTAAACGGGCGAAACCGTATTAAAAATCCCGAAAATACTGCCTTTTCAATTGAATTAAGGCAAGTTGCTGCAAACCCAATTTCTTCAACTGTCTCTGATGTCCTAGTGAAAAATATATCTCCTTCTTCAACGGAGTAATTTATTTGATCCTCGAATGTAGAATTAGCTAAACCTGATCCTGATTTCGGAATAACCAGATTATTGTAAACATTGAGCTACTCCCCAAAAACGGAGCCACCAGTTAAGGTGAAAGTACCTAACTTAACAGTGGCATATGAAACGTACAAGACGAAAGTTTACAGCGGCCTTCAAGGCCCAGGTAGCCCTAGCTGCCTTGAGAGAACGGGAGAGCCTGTCAGATCTGGCTGCCCGATATGATATCCATCCCAATCTGATCACCAAGTGGAAGCAGGAATTCCAAGCCAATGCAGAAAAGGTCTTCGAGAAAGGAGGTGGTGATACCGGTGATCCAAAGGTTGATATCGAAAAGTTGTACGCCAAGATCGGGCAGCTGGAGATGGATCGTGACTTTCTAAAAAAAAGCTTGCGCAAAACCGGTCTGATGTAGATCGTAAGGCTATGGTGGAATCAAAGTCAAAAATGAGTATCCGTCGCCAATGCGATCTACTGGGAGTCAACAGGAATCGGTTGAACACACCAAAGCGCAAGGAAAGTGTTGAGAACCTGTCGATCATGCGAATACTGGATGAACGGTACCTGAACAAGCCTTCACACGGAATCCTGCGCATGCAGGACCACCTGAAGGATGAAGGATATCTGGTCAACGAGAAACGGATCAGACGATTGATGAGGAAGATGGGGTTGATGGCGATCTATCCCAAGCCCAACTTGAGTCGTCGAGGCCATATCAAGTATGTCCATCCCTATTTGATACGCGGAATGGAAGTGAACAGGCCAAATCAGGTATGGGCAATTGACATCACCTACATCCCCATGGCAAAAGGCTTTCAGTATCTGACGGCTATCATTGACCTATACAGTCGATATGTGGTTGGCTGGGATCTGAGTAACAGTCTGGACGCTGAAAGCAGCCATAGAGTTCTCAGACAAGCGATAGCCAAATATGGGAAGCCAGAGATCGTGAACTCGGATCAAGGCAGCCAATTTACCTGCAAAGAATGGGTCGGATACCTGGAGCGCTCAGAAATCCGGATCAGCATGGACGGAAAAGGACGAGCTTTGGACAATGTCTTTATCGAACGCCTATGGCGGAGTGTGAAGTACGACTATGTGTATCTTCATCCGGCCGAAGATGGACAGGAGCTTTACAAGGGGTTGAAACAGTACTTCGAAGAGTACAACATGAATTCACATCAAGGAATAGCGCGCCGCAAACCGACAGAACTGTTTTACTCAATAGCAGCTTGATTTATCCACAAAAAATCGAGTTACTCACAAAAGAAAAAAGAAGCAAAAAAGAAAAATGATGATGATTATGACATTAATTTTATCACCTAAGAATATCTTCTAACTGGCTACTCCAATGGGGAGTACTTCACATCTCCATACGAAATAAATGGATGACCTGATCCAAAGTATTCAGCGCTTTGACTTATGCCGTTTTGTAAAGTTCCAAGATATCTTAACTTCTTTATGTCCCAATGGCTAGGAATATCTCCGAGCCATTCAATCCCGCTCGGCTTTAGTTCCACTTTGGCATCTATGCCCTTGGTGACAGCATTGGTGATTACGGCCAGTCTCTTTTCCTTTAGCCTTTCAATAAACTGTTGCTTCTTCTCTATAAGTGTATCCAGTCGGGAGACTTCTTTATCCAGGAAGTTGGCGATGGATTTTTGTTCTGTAATTGATGGGACTGGAAGTAAAACACTTTTAGATCCTGATTTGGGTAATCCATATCTCGTTACACCATTTGCGATTATTTCGAATTGTTTGGAGAGAAAGGAGCTTTGAAAGCACCTGAATAAAAATCCGCCAATCATTTCACTTGGTTTACATCTGATTAGAGATAAATGATATCCGCAAACCATATCTGGCGCTGTTTCAACTACGAAAGCAGGAATTCCAATATCATCCGCTGACTCCGAATCTTTGGTAATGATTACATCACCAACTTTTACATGAAATTTGCGAATTTCTTCATCAGAGGCTGATGAAACCATATACTCAAGCTTAGAATGAATGAAATCATTGTAATAGACGTCAGTGTAGTTTACAAGCCTTACTTGCCTTTGTTCATCGTAAGTCTTTTTATCAACATTGCTTACACTTAGATCTGCAACATACTTTAGCTTTTTTGCCTTCCAATTCGATGGAATTTCACCCAACCACTCGATTCCGCTATCCCTATATTTCTCGTATTTCAAATACTTCATATTAAATAGTTTCAGAGTAAGTAACATCTTTCAATAACCCTAAAATATCCTTCTCCAAATCCTTTAGCTCCTCTTCGATCAATTCAAGGTCTCTTGGTGGCTCATATTGATAGAAGTGTTTGTTTAAAGGTATCTCGTAACCCACTTTTGTTTTAGTGTGGTCAATCCACGCATCCGGTACATGGGGCAGCACCTCTCTTTCAAAATAGGTCTGAATGCTCTCTTTGAGGGGTATGATCTCGGTATCCCTAAGTTGTGGATCGGGTTCCGGATCGCCCTTTTTATCCCTGCATATCTCGGCTGTTTCGTCCCGTTCACTGAGGGCTTCTATGATGGCTTTCAGTTCTGAGGCGTTCAGCTTCATGGCTTTCTTCTTGTCTACCTCCCTCAGATCAAGCAAAAAGCTTTTGCGGTCTTTGTACAACTTTTCGTTGTGTGCTTTGCCAAAGTCCTTGAGCATGTCTTTAATCGCCTGTTGGCGTTGTTCTCCGGCTTCTATTTCCTTCAGGCGTACATTTTCATCCTTCTTATTGCTGCTGGCAATATTTTGAAAAGAGCTGATGCCATCCAATAAGGCAATCCGCTCGGCATTAGCCTGGAAGTTTAACCTTAGCGGACGCTCCACCGTGATTTTGTTGTAACCAAAGTCTTCATTGTCAAAGACCTTGTTCACTGGCAATTCTTTTTCCTTGCCATCAATGATGAATTTGGCTTTTTCGTCATTTTGGAAGCGGTCGTAGATACCAGTGATTTCAGCTATCTGGTTCGGTCGATTTTCTTCTCCATCTCCAATCTGCTTTCGCTTATTTCCGAGACTCTTTTTCATTTGAATCCAGAAATTACGCCCATCGATCAGTTGGATCTTTCCTTTACGTGTTTTACTCTTTCTGTTGGTCACAATCCAGATATAGGTCGAAATACCAGTATTGTAGAATAGCTGATCTGGCAATGCGACAATGGCATCCAGCCAGTCATTTTCGATGATCCATCTGCGTATTTCTGATTCACCACCTCCGGCATCACCTGTAAAGAGTGGGGAACCATTAAAAACAACCGCAATACGACTTCCGTCTTCATTTACTGGTCTCATCTTTGAAATCATATGTTGCAGAAAAAGTAATGCCCCGTCATTAACTCTTGGTAATCCTGCTCCAAAGCGACCATTGTAGCCTAGTGTTTCTGCTTCCCGCTGGATGTATTTCTCCTGTTGCTTCCACGAAACCCCAAAAGGTGGATTGGCAAGCATGTAATCAAATCTGAAAGTTGTGAAGGCATCCTTTGTAAAGCTGTCACCAAGTTTTATCTTTTCCTCATCGTGTCCTTTGATTAACATGTCAGATCGGCAAATAGCCCAAGCCTCATCGTTCCAGTCTTGTCCGAACAAGTGAGGTTGTGCATCTTTATTGAGTTGTTTGATGTATTGTTCTGCTTCAGAAAGCATACCTCCGGTTCCACAGGCCGGGTCATAGATCATTTTCACCTTGAAGCTCTGGGCTAGATCATCCTCAGGTGATAGCAAAAGATCAACCATCAATTTGATGACCTCACGAGGTGTAAAGTGTTCTCCAGCCTCTTCATTGGATTGTTCAGCACCAATCCTGATCAATTCCTCAAAGATGTAGCCCATTTGGAGGTTATCGATTCTGCTTGGTGACAGGTCGATGGTCGAGAACTTCTTTATGACTTGATACAGAATGTTCTTTTCGGCCATCTTTCTGATCTCATCCTCAAACTCGAACCTTACGAAGATTTCCCGAACATTGGGGGAGAAGTTATTGATGTAGCTATTGAGGTTGGGAGCAATCTGGTTGGCATCATCTAAAAGCCTTTGGAAGTCCAGTTTTGACAAATTATAGAATTTTACACCTGTTACCTCCTGTACCTTAGCATCAATAATACTTTGTGATTTGCCCTTGTACTGGCTGTAACGTTCCAAGGTGGCTTCCTTTGTTGGGGCAAGGATGCAATCAAACCTTCTGAGCACTGTTAGCGGTAAGATTACTTTCCTGTATTCATTGCGTTTGTAGGGGCCTCTGAGGAGGTTGCATATTTCCCAAATGAAATCCGCCATCTGGCGGTGAGTTTCTACAGTCATTAGTATTACTTATTTTCTTTGATTATGTCTTTTACTTCTATTTCAAGGATTTTTGCAATTTGAAAAAGGATTTCAAGTCTTGGTTGTTGTCGGTTCTGAACGTATCCATTTACCATGTTGTAACTCTTTCCGAGTTTCTCCGCCAACCAAGTTTGTTTAATTCCTTTTGCTTCAAGCACTTCCTTTATTCGATTCATGTCTGCCTAAATTTTAAATCGCTAAACAAGTCTAATTTCCCTATTTATCTCATATTTTAATACACATTTCGTTTGTTTTATTGTTGGTTTCTCCGAGCGTTGGTAAAAAATTGGCTCTTTTGGTTTTTTGCGTTTGGGTTGTGTGTCGGCAAAAACCAAGTGTGCCTATTTGCGGGTTGGCTTTGTCAGCATGGCATACAACGGCTATGGTTATGGCAAGTGCGGGATTTTGAAACCGAATCTTTGTCCGCCAGACCGAATGTCATTTAACTGCAATATCTTCATATTTAAGCAGTCAGCCCGCATTTGCTATAGCCGATGTTAGCCACAGTTTTTATTTTTTCTTTTTCTTGCGTTCAAGAGTTTTTTTGATCGTATTTTCAAGCGCCACCGTTCGTTTAGAAATTGATTTCTTGGTGCCAATTGATTCTCCGTTTACAGTCAACAGGTAATTTAATTCCCATTTATTCTGGTCATTAAGTTCAAATTGAATTTTCTCAGTATCAAACTTATAGGTCAGTTCGTCTAATTTTTTCTCAAGCTTTTTAAGAGTGTCTGTTTTGAGCGAATTCACAATTTCATCTGGTGTTTTATCAATTGCAATTAGCTCGATTTGAATTGGTGCAGGAAATTCAAAAATGTAAGTTATGGGTCTGTCTTTTGGATTTGCCCTTTTTATCATTTTAGCAACTCCTTTTTTTATGAGGTCGTAAGTACCTGCTAAATCATCAGAAACTTTGTTAGCGAGTTTGTTGGTCGTCTTTTTGAGAATTTTCTTTGCAAGCTTATATCCAAAGAAGAGATAAATGTAATTCTCTGCTAGCTGAAAGACGATCTCGGGGTCGCTAATGAAAGACTTTCTTGATAGACCTAATTTCTTGAATTCAATTTCACTTTCATTCTGCAATTCTGAGTAGAAACTATCTGCATCTTTGTAATTTTCAAAATTTTGAGGGTCGATTGAAATCACAATTATTTCCGAAGTCTCTGTCTGTACTTCGGCAAAAGGGGTTCCACCTGTAGAAAAATATTCTCTAACTACAATTTCACCGTCAGCCAACTCTAATTCTTCTGCTGAGTCAAAGAACTCTTGATAAGCAACTAGGTAGTATTCTCCATCTTCACCTTGAATAACTTCGGCATTACTAATTCTCCCAAGTGGTGGTAAAGTCATGTCGTGCTCAACTCCGATTCTTGGTCGTCTACCGCTGTTGATAGTTTCAGCACCCATTTCAAGTGCTTCTTTTGTCATCATTTCACCATGTCGATCAACATGTGTACTTGATAATACTATTTGTCGTCTTTCCATTTTTTTTCAAATTGTGGCTAACATCAATGTTTGCGACACTCCTATGTCGTTTATATCCATTTCATCTGCCCTAAACTTTCGCAAACATCAACCATAGCGGATGTTTGCGACATTAACTTGGTTCTTACTCGACATCTAAAGATACAGTTTATCCAGCATGAACTCAACGTATAGCTTGCTTTTCATCAGCATTGTCCCCAGGTCGACAATAGGATGCCGATCCTCCAGTTTCCTTCGGTTTTCCTCAACTTTCCCTGTAGCTTCGCGGTTATCCTGATACACCCCTGCGTTCAGGGGGCAGAATCACAGGCTATGTTACGCAAAATCTGGCTATTGACCCTGTTGCTGGGTCCCCTTTTCCTGGCCGCTCAGGCTCCCTCTGCCACCGAGATCATCCGCCGTTCCGATGAGAAGCTCCGGGGCAAGACCAGTTACGGGGAGATGACCATGACCATTGTCCGGCCCAGCTGGAGCCGAGAGGTGGGGTTCAAGTCCTGGTCCAAGGGCAGCGAGAAGGCCCTCATCCTCATCACCGGCCCCAATCGCGACAAGGGGTCTGTCTTCCTCAAGCAGGACAAGGAGATCTGGAACTGGCGACCGACCATCGGCCGGACCATCAAGCTGCCCCCCTCCATGATGATGCAGTCGTGGATGGGATCCGACTTCACCAACGACGACCTGGTCAAGGAGTCCTCCGCCGTGGAGGACTACACCCACAAGCTGATCGGTTCCGAGAAGGTGCAGGGCATGGACTGCTGGAAGATCGAACTGACCCCCACGCGGGATGCCGCCGTGGTGTGGGGCAAGGTGATCAGCTGGGTGGACAAGAAGGAATACATGCAGCTCCGGGCCGAGTTCTACGACGAGGACGGCTACCTGGTGAACACCATGGAAGCGTCAGACATCACCACCCTGGGGGGCAAGACCCTTCCCGCCACCCTGACCATGATCCCGGCGGATGAACCCGGCCACAAGACCATCGTGACCTACCAGAACCTGGTGTTCGACAAGCCCATCGCCGACAATTTCTTTTCCGAACAGAACATGCGCCGCGTCCAATGAAGCAGTGGCTCATCCTGGCCTGGCGCAATATCTGGCGCAACAAACGCCGGACCCTCATCTCCGCGGCATCCGTTGCCTTTGCGGTGATGTTCGCCACGTCCATGAGCTCCCTGCAGAAAGGGGGGTGGGACCGCATGCTCAACAATGTGGTCCATTTCTATTTCGGCTATGGGCAGATCCACGCCCAGGGATACTGGGACGAGCAGACCATCGACCGGTCGCTCGAATTACAGCCGGATACGCTGGCCGTCCTGTCGGCGATGATCGGCAACAAACCCATTGTCCCCCGATTGGAGTCCTTTGCCCTGGCCTCCACCGGTCCCATCACCATGGGGGTGCTGGTCAGCGGGATCGACCCGTCGGGCGAGGACAGCCTCACCGACCTGGCCGATCGACTGGTGGCCGGGCAGTATTTCACTAGTCAAGCGGATGATGGGGTCCTGGTGGCGGAAGGCATCGCAGAGGAGCTGGAACTGGCCGTGGGCGATACCCTGGTCCTGCTCAGCCAGGGCTATCACGGGGTCAGTGCCGCCGGCAAGTATCCGATCACCGGCCTGGTGTCCTTCGGATCGCCGGAGCTCAACAAGCTGATGGTGTACATGCCCCTGGAAACCGCGCAGTATTTCTTCGGCGCGGAAGGGCGGGCCACCTCCCTGGTGCTCGGCCTGGACAATGTCAAGGAGGCAAAGGCAGCCGTCTCCCTGCTGCGCCGGCAGCTGGACCCGGCCGTCTACGAAGTGCTCGACTGGGAACAGCTCATCCCCGACCTGGTGCAGGCCAGGGGCCTGGATGACGCAGGGAATACCATCATCATCCTCATCCTCTACCTGATCATCGCCTTTGGCCTCTTCGGCACCGTGCTGATGATGACCAAGGAGCGGGAATACGAGTTCGGCGTCCTGGTGGCCATCGGGATGCGCCGGCGGCTGCTCACCGGAGTGGTGTGGGTGGAGATCATCTTCCTGGCGGCAGTGGGTGCGCTGATGGGCATGGCCCTGGCCCTGCCCATCGTGTGGTATTTCCACATCAACCCGATCGTCTTCACCGGCGAGATGGCCCAGGCCTACGAGCAATACGGCGTGGAGCCGATCATCCCCACCGTCGTCGAATCCTGGATCTTCGTCAAGCAGGCCCTGATCATCTTCGGGATGGCCTCCCTGATGGCCCTGTATCCGTGGCTGAAGATCCGTACCCTTTCACCTGTTCAATCCATGCGTCACTGATATGGGCTTGCTGATCAAGATCGCCTGGCGAAATATCTGGAGGAGCCGCACCCGCAGCCTGGTGGTGCTGGGCGCCATCAGCCTGGGCATCTGGGCCCTGATCTTCCTGCTGAGCTTCAGCCGGGGCATGGTGTACAACCTGATCGACAACAGCATCCGGCGGGAGATCGGGCATTTGCAGCTGGAGCATCCGGACTTCCAGAAACAGCGCGACTTCCGCTTCTACCTGGAGGATGCCGACTCGCTGGGCACCCTGATGTTTCGCGATCCCCATGTGCTGGCGGTCAGCGAACGGGTCGTCGCCCTGGGGATGGTCTCCTCCGCCAAGGGGGCACGCGGGGTGCGGATCTGGGGCATCGATCCCGACCGGGAATCCGGAGTAAGCTTCATCGCAGAGAAGGTCGTGGAGGGCGACTTCCTGGCCCCGGCGCGCAATCCCATCCTGATGAGTCGCCGACTGGCCGACAAGCTGGGCCTGAAGATGCGTTCCAAGGCCGTGCTCACCTTCCAGGACCTGGAAGGGAACATCACGGCAGGGGCCTTCCGCATCACCGGCCTCTTTGACTCGGGTACCACCCCCTTCGACGAAGGGACGGTGATGGTGCGCCGGGAAGACATCCTTCGCCTCACCGGAGGGGATGGCCAGGACATCGCCCAGCAGATCGTGGCCATCATCGATGATCCCGACAGCGTGGGGGTAGTGCGTGACCACCTGGCCCCGCTCTTCCCGAATGCGTCGCTGAAGAGCTATGCCGAGGTCGCCCCGGAAGTGGCCCTCTACGAGTCGCAGATCGGCCTGATGAACATGATCGTGATCACCATCTTCATGCTGGCCCTCATCTTCGGCATCATCAACACCATGCTCATGGCCGTACTGGAGCGGGTGCGGGAGCTGGGGATGCTGATGGCCATCGGGATGAATCGCCGCCGGGTCTTCCTGATGGTGATGCTGGAAACCCTCTTCCTGGGGGTCACGGCCATGCCCGTGGGCATTGGCCTGGTGATCGTGACCCTGCGCATCTTTGAGCAGACCGGGATCGACCTGTCCATCTTCTCCGAGGGCATGCGCGAATTCGGGATGTCGGAAGTGGTCTATCCCGATCCGATCCCCTCGATCTATATCCAGGTGGCTGTGGCCGTATTCCTGACGGCCTTCCTGGGGGCTATCTATCCGGCCTGGAAGGCCATTCGTTTGAAACCTGTGGAAGCACTGACCAAAATCTGATCCTCATGGCTGTGATCCTGACCCGTGACCTGTACAAGACCTATAATCCCGATACCATTCCGGTGCATGCCCTCAACGGGGTGAGCCTGTCCATCGAAGAGGGCGAGTTCACGGCCATCGTCGGTCCCTCCGGGTCGGGCAAGACGACGCTGCTGAACATCCTGGGTGGACTGGACAGTCCGACCTCCGGCTATGTGGAGGTGGGCGGCACGGACATCAGCCAGCTCAGTGAGAACGAGCTGATCGACTTCCGGAAGAACCACATCGGGTTTGTGTTCCAGTCCTACAATCTCATCCCCGTGCTGACGGCCTATGAGAATGTGGAGTTTGTGATGTTGCTCCAGGGGCGCCCCGAGAAGGAGCGCAAGGAGCGCACCGAGGCATTGCTGGCGGCAGTGGGCCTGGCCGATCACATGGATCGCCGACCTTCCCAACTGTCCGGTGGCCAGCAGCAGCGGGTGGCGGTTGCCCGGGCCCTGGCTCCTCGACCATCCTTCATCCTGGCCGACGAGCCCACGGCCAACCTCGACTCCCACACCTCCGCGAACCTGCTGGACATCATGGGCAAGCTCAACCATGAGGAGAAGGTGACCTTCATTTTTTCCACCCACGACAGCCGCGTGATCGAACGGGCGCACCGGGTGGTGACGGTGGAGGATGGGGTGATCATCTCGGATGAGGGGATGAAACGCTAAGACGCGAAGACGCGAAGGAGGTGCGAAACGCTAAGACGCGAAGACGCGAAGGGGGTTTATTCGGTTATTCGTTTATTCGGTTATTCGTTAAGGGGTGGAGTGAGGTTCAGAGATTTTTCCCGGGCACTTTCAGTAAGGGCATTCATCATCTGGGGAAGAGTCGCAGCATGAAAACGATGTACCCCAGGGTTTTTAACCCTGGGGTAACTATTCTTCCGGAGAAGGAAAAAACCATTTTAATGGTTTTCCCAGCGCGCTGCCCAATCCTTTGGATAAAGACCATTTTTAATGACCCTTGGGCTGAAGCTTAGAAATGTGCTTTGCCACAAAGACACAAAGGCACAAAGGTTCACGAAGGGAATTTGAACCCTGGGCGCCAACCCCGGAGGGGTTGAATATGAATAGCCCCGGGCTTTGCCTGGACATGGTGTCGTAGGCAACATCGTCCATGGTGCCACCCGGGGTTTCTGATCCCCTCAGCCCCCAACCCCGGAGGGGTTGAATACCATCCGGCCTTTTTCTGATTTCGACTCCTGATCAAGGGATGACCCGAAGGCACTCAACATGTGATGCGTTATTGGTCCTTGAGAACGAAACCGGATCTAGCCCAATGCACTGGCGTCTTCGCTGTCGCGGTGGGACACCGCACAATATGACGGTACGAGTGAGACACTCGTACCAGCAGGTTTATTCGGTTATTCGTTACTGCCTGAGGCAGTCAGGTATTCGTTGAGGAGGGGGGATTCGGAGCGAGGTCCGGGAGCTGTTGGTCTTAGCATGAGTAAACCTGGTAGATGATCTAGCATGAAAACGATGTAGCCCAGGGTTTCCTGACCGCCGGAGGAGGTTAACCCTGGGACGACCATCATGACTGAAAGGAAAAAACCATTTTAATGGTTTTCCCAGCGTGCTGCCCAATCCATTGAATAAAGACCATTTATTATGACTCTTGGCCCGAAGCAGAGAAATGGGCTTTGCCACGAAGGCACAAAGACACGAAGGTTCACGAAGAAAGAACTCCGTGTGACTCTGTGGCCTCTGTGGTGAAGATTCCACGAAAATGATCCGGGAGCGAAATAACGCCTTAACGCCATAACCCCCCGACACCCTAATCATAGTGAAAGCGGCATTGGATGATGGTGCACACCTGCTCCTCCCGTGTAAGGCCAGAGATGGTATAGACCAGGCGGTGTTCACCCGAGATGCGGCGGGACCAGAAGCCGGCCAGGTCATGTTTGAGTGGTTCGGGTTGACCCAGTCCATCAAACGGGGTGCGTTGGAGATCGCGGATGAGGGCCTGGATCTTTTTCACCATCCGCTTGTCCGTATCGGTCCAGTACGAAAATTCTTCCCAGGCATGGGGCGTGAACTGGATGGTCATTCCGCCTCCGGTTCGGCTGCATAGGAAATGGTCTCTCCCAGCCGGTACTGGGAAATGGATTCCTGGAGTCGTTTGCGGTTAGCCTCTGTGGAGAGCAGGTGGGCCGTTTCGGTCAGGGCATTGTATTCCTTGAGGGAGAGGATCACGATGGCATCTTCTTCCTTGTTGCGCGGTACGATCAACACCTCCATGGAACGGGACACCTTGTCCAGGTATTCCTTGAGATTCTTGCGAAGGGAGGAAATGGTGATGGCTTTCATGGGTACGGATTGTACATATAAATGTACATGATTTTGTACAAAAAATGAACTGATCGCTTGTAAGACGTGAAGGGGGAGGGAAACGCGAAGACGCGAAGACGCCAAGGGGGTGCGAAATGCGAAGACGCTAAGACGCGAAGGGGGTTTATTCGGTTATTCGTTGAGGGTTGGAGGAGTTCTTGCCACGAAGGCACAAAGGCACGAAGGTTCACGAAGGGGGCGGGAAACGCGAAGACGCGAAGACGTGGTGGGGGTTTATTCGTTTATTCGTTTATTCGTTGAGGGTTGGGGGTATTTTCGGGAGCTATTTTTTGGTTTGAGCAGGAGAACTCTTGGTACATGATCTAGCATGAAAACGATGTAGCCCAGGGTTTTAACCCTGGGTCAACAATCATCCTTGAGAAGGAAAAAACCATTTTAATGGTTTTCCCAGCGAGCTACCCAATCCTTTTGATAAAGTCCACTTTTATTTACCCTTGGGCTGAAGCTTAGAAATGTGCTTTGCCACGAAGGCACAAAGGCACGAAGGGGTAAACGCGAAGGCGCAAAGACGCGAAGGGGGTTTATTCGTTTATTCGGTTATTCGTTAAGGGGGGATTCTTGCCACAAAGACTCTACGGCACGAAGGTTCACGAAGGAAGAACTCCGTGTGACTCTGTGTCCTCTGTGGTAAACCGCATTCACAAAACCCTCGAAATAACCCAATAACGAAATCACTCAATAACGAAATCACACACTCACTCGACAACGATGGTGCGCATGATGCGTTGATCTCCGGTCCTGATCTGACCTAAATACACTCCGGCTGGCCACGCCCGAGTATCTACCTGGAGTCCGGGGCTGAGATCCACTTGATGGAGACTGAATATCTCCTGTCCCAGGGCATTCAGGATGTGCACTGAAACGGGATCGGCCAGATCCGCCTGGATGGACAGGCTGGTCCTCACCGGATTTGGAAAGAGGCGAACCACCACGTCACGACCGGGTGCAGATTCCTGGCTGGAGGATTGGAGGAATTCATGTGCGCCGATATCATATTCGTCTCCCTCTGGCCGGGTTGTCTGGTCGATATCATCCACCAACATCGGGAATATGTACGCACCCTGGTCCACCACGACGGGAAAATTGCCTGCCAGTCGGAGGTTGCCGGAAGGGGCATCGACAAACCAGCTCTCCCAGGCATTGGTCTCGTTGGTGATCAGGTTCGCTACGGCTCCATCCCGTGCCTTGATGGGTTTGTTGGTGAGGTTGTTGATGATGTCCACGCCCATCGTTTCCGGAAAGCGGTACTCGATGGCATTGGGATACTGGATGTAGACGGTGTTGTTGAAGACCTTCGTGCCAGGCGAGGTTTCCAGTCCGATGCCGACATCGTGGAAGGGATGCATGCCATCGTTGTAGATCATGTTGTTGCGGATCATCCCGCCGGTATTGGGACTGCTGCCCAGTCCGAAGCCGATGCCCCGGTCGCAGTTGATGATCATATTCCGCTCCACGGTATTCTCGGATCCATTGTTCCAGAAATGCACGGCGTGTTCGGCCAGGGATCCGGAGGGACTGGCGATGTCGATGAAGACATTGTCTCGTACCGTCCACTGATCACCCTTGTGGATGTCCAGTCCGCCGATATAGAACTGCGGGCCGATACCGGCGGTGTATTCAAAGAGGCTGCATTGCACCCGACCATGGTCGGCTCCGTCGCCGCCGGCGGTGCCCTTGATCATTTGCTCGTACGTGTCCTGGATGCGCACATTGTGCACGAGCAAGCTGTCGCCTTCCACGGCGATCCCATGGTTGCCCGCATCGCGGATGGTGAGGTCGGCGATGGTGTTGTTGTCCCCGACAAAGTAGAGGACATTCTCCACCCCGGGAGAGACGCTCTTCATCCCGGTGCCGGTGAGGATGACGGCATCCCGGTTGCCGGAGGCACTACGGAAGACCACATTGCTGGCGGTGATGTAGGGATACCAGCCCGGTGAGGCGATATCATAGGTGCCATCGGCCAGGAGGACGGTCTTGTTGCCGCCGCTGGCATTGATATCGTTGATGGCATTGTACAGTTCGGTGGTGGTGGCCACATTGATGACCTGTCCGATGACCTTGTCGCAGGGGGTGACCGTATTCGCGACCACCTGACTGACGGTACACTGGCAATCTTGCGCGTGAACGTCGGGTGGCAGGCCAACCAGCAGGAGACAGGAAAAACAGGTGGCCAGAAGGGTAAAGGTCGCTCCGCGCATGATCCGGTGATTTGCTGGAAGATACGACAGTCGGGTTGAATGATGTTCGGGATCGAACCGTGAAACGCGAAGACGCGAAGGGGGAGGGAAACGCGAAGACGCAAAGACCCGGACGTTTATAGTCCGGATCCAGACAGAATCGTCTGGGCGCGGAGGGGGTTAATTCGGTTATTCGTTACTGCCTGAGGCAGTCAGGTATTCGTTAAGGGGTGGAGCGAGGTTCAGAGATCATTCCCGGGCACTTTCAGTAAGGGCATTCTTCATCCGGGGAAGCGTCGTAGCGTGAAACGATGTAGCCCAGGGTTTCAACCCTGGGATAACCATCCTTCTGGGGAAGGAGAAACCATTTTAATGGTTTTCCCAGCGAGCTGACGAATCCTTTGGATAAAGACCATTTATGATGACACTTGGGCTGAAGCGTAGAAAAGGGCTTTGCCACGAAGGCACAAAGACACAAAGGCTCACGAAGAGGGAAACGCGAAGACGCAAAGACCCGGACGTTTACAGTCCGGATCCAGACAGAATCGTCTGGGCGCGAAGGAGGGTTTATTCGGTTATTCGTTTAGGAGGGGTAATTGCCACGAAGACACAAAGGCACGAAGGTTCACGAAGGGGGAGGGAAACGCGAAGACGCTAAGATGCGAAGAAGGTTTGTTCGTTGAAGGGATAGACACGAAGGCGCCGATGAATTGCTAGTTTTGCGCAACATGAATCGCCCCTTGGTTTCCGTTGCAGATGAAAGGCTATCAGGAAGCGAGTGCAGTTGACCTAAAGATGCATCATCATATGAAGAACCTACTTGTCATTGCTGGAATCTGTCTTGTTGGTGTGCATGGCTTTGCACAAGGACTGACATTATCAAGAGGACATGAGACCAAAACATTCAAGGAGAATACCATTTTCGAGATGGTCCTGTCAAACGAATATCCCTATAGTGGGGGACAGTTATGTGAATATCAAGAAGTGGTCGGATCAGTCGTGTCGGCCAGGACTGATAGTCTTTTCATGCAGCTGTATTCCCTGGTTGATCACCGGAATCATGACGATGCTCGTGTGACCCAATTGTTGTTGAATCAGTCCCCCATAGGAACATATCCTGTGTCAGTCGACAGGATTGTCCGTTTAGAAAGTTACAAATCGATGAAGAATAAAAAGGCTCATCGAAATTTGGCCATTGCCGGAGGTCTTTTGATGTTTACAGGCGCAGCGACTGCTTTGAATGCGATACTGATGAAGGGTCAGTCAAACAAGCGCACCCTTCTCCTGTCGGGTGGCTTGCAGTTCGGATTGGGAATTGGATTCGCTGTAGCCAGTCGACCGAACCGGTACTATCTGCATCACAGGCCCGATCCATGGGTCATTTCCCCCCGGTAGACGAAACGATCCGGATCATACCTTTTGAGATATCCTTTCTTCTTAGGAGTTCTTGCCACGAAGACACCCAGGCAAGAAGGGGGAAACGCGAAGACGCAAAGACGCGAAGGAGGTTTATTCGTTTATTCGGTTATTCGTTGAGGGGTGGAGGAGTTCTTGCCACAAAGACACTAAGGCACAAAGGTTCACGAAGAACGAACGAAAAGACTCTGTGCAACTCTGTGCCCTCTGTGGTAAACCGCATTCACAAAACCCTCGAAATAACCCAATAACCCAATAACTCAATAACCCTACCACGTGGCTACATCCACCAGGTCTTCCGTGATCTTTACAAAGGTGCTTTGTCCGGATAGATCGACCACCTCCAGGGTATAGCGTCGGACCGGGTGCTGCCTGTCGGTAAAATCATACTGGATATCCGTCACCTGTTCGTACAGGGCCTTTCCGTATTGGGAGTCCTGCTCCAGGATCTGTTGGTGGAGCGGATTTCGCTTTTCCACTTTCGGGTTGCCCCAGAGGAATCCGGAATTGAGGGTGAACATCGGCCAGCGGATCAGTCCGTCTGTGTCAGGTACTTCGAAATGGGGTTGGGCATTGTCGCCCAGCATCCCGACAAAGGGCACATAATCCTGATCGATGCCGGCCCCTTTCAGCACTTTCCTGCGAGGGATGTAGATGCTGTCGAAGGTGATCGTCTGACCATGGCGGGTGGCCTTGACATAGAAGTGGTTGACACTGCCGAAATCGAGGAAGATCTGGTCGCCGTCCAGGGCATAATAGCCGCGCAACAATTGATTGAAGGAGCTGCCCGCATCGCGGGGCACCTTGTACTGGTCGTCATCAAAATGGACGGGGATCTGCCCGTAGGAGATCTCGTTGCGGTGATCATCCTCGCTGAGATAGATGAACCGGTAATCATCCAGGAAGAAGAGATAGTTGTTCAGCAGGTTGCCCTGGGTGCGGACATATTGCAACTCCACCGGGTCCAGGTGGCGGATCTCCTCCTGGCTGATGGTGCGGTAACTCCCGAACTGTTGTTCGTCATCGATGATCACGTTGTATCGGACCGTCGACCACACAAAATAATTGTGGTTGCCGCCGGTCAGCTTGGGCAGGTCGTTGGGCTGGTGGGGCAGGGCGGTGGCAAAGAGGGGCTGGTCCTTCGGTGGATTGGTTTCCAGGAAGAATCCCTTCGACTGGTAGCCGTAGGGGGTATGGCAACCAAGCAGGGTCAGCACCAGGATGATGATCAGGGAGGTTCTCATAAGCGGTACCATTTATAGACTTCCAGATCAAAATATTCATTCTCGATCTTGTGATGGAAGGGGTTGTTGCTCACATCGCGATGCAGGTAGTCCTGCAGATCGAAGGGGATGTTCCACACATTGGCGGAGGCACCAAATCCCAGCTGGTGGTTGAGGTACTTGATGGCCAGTCGGCCGGTGTTGTAACTGAATTGCTCGAGATCGTGATAGATCACATTGTCGACGTACAGGAGGCCGGTCGCTTCGAAGGCATGCCGGGAAAAGCCCGTGAACTTGTCGAAGGCCACTTCCAGCTGGTGGATCTCGCCGTGATGGCGCACCAGGCATCCGACGCTCAGTCCGCCGGTCCAGTACCGGTCTTCCTGGTCGCCGAAATAACTGAGCACGGGGCCGCCGTCATTGTAATAGGTGAGGTACACATCGCCCACGCCCAGCATGAAGTTGCCAAGTTGCTGATGCAACATCCGGCGATGGATATCCGGCTTGCTGGTCAGGCCGAACTGGAACATCTGGGTGGATGCGAATCCGGCATTGTACCGGTAGCTGTTGTTGACGGCATTGTAGTAAATGGTGGTGTACACCGGCACGATGCCTTCCACGCCCTCTGCGCGCTCGTCGTAGGAGAGCAGTCCGCCGTAGGAGAGGGAGACATTGGCATAGAGCGGGGCGCGGTATTTTTTCAGGAGGGAGGCCCCCATATGGTTGCGGAACAGGGCCACCTTGAGGTCGGCCAGCGGGGTCAGGGCGAACTCGTCAAAGACCCCGATATGGCTTCGCAGGTGCAGGTCGTACGACACATTGATGCGCAATTTCTTGGGAAAGGCCACGGAGATGGACAGGCCCTGGGCCACCTGGACGGATTGGGCGGATACGCCCTGCCAGAGCAGGAGGCCGATCAGGAGGGGCAGGCAGTGCTTCATGGGACGGGGTCTGCATCGGTGGGAGAATCAGTGTCGGGGTCAGCCGGATCCGGGGATCCGGGATCTGGATCAGCTGGATCAACCGGATCAGTTGGATCCGTATCAGTCGGGTCAGGCGGAACGGGGTCAGTCGATACGACTGGTTCGGCCGGAGCCGGATCGAGAGGGAAATGGTCATTGGGATCAGCCACCGGCAGTGGATCGCGGACACCTACGATATGCCCGGTGGACAAGCGGTGGGCGAGGGCGGCCTCTTCGGCCTTCTTGCGGGTGGTCGTGGTGGTGACCGTGATGCGCTCGGAGTAGCAGTACACGATGAAGGTGCTCATGCAGCCTGGTTAAGGGATGGTCGATCGATTCGGGATCGCCGATCAAGTTAGCCTGATTTTTCCAGAAGTCAAACTGATCGGTCGGATGGGATCAGGCGAAGCGTGACCTCATTCCTCGATGATGATCCCGTATTTCATGAGGAGGCCTTCCAATCCGTAGGGGCTGAATCGGGCTCCGCGAAGGCGGTTGATCTCCGGGTCCAGGATCACATTCCGGGCCGTGCGAAGGTCGGCCCCCTCCAGGCGGGTCCGCTCGAACGTGGCACCGGCCAGGTCGCAATCGGCGAAGACAGCCTCGGTGAGATCGGCTTCCACGAATTCACATTCCACCAGGCTGCAACGATGGAAGGTGGTGCCCTTGAGCGGGAGCTTGAAGAAGGAACTGTGGTTCAGCTGGCAATCCTCGAAGGTGACCTGCAGGAGAAAGGCCTTGCATTCATCCAGGCGTATCCCCAGCATCTTGCATTCCGAAAAGCGAACGTCCCGGAACGAGGTTTGCCTGACCCTGGCCAGGCTGAGATCACAGCGTTCGAAGGTACAGGCGCTGAACTGGCAGGAGGACAGATCGGCTTCTGAAAGCGTGCAATCTGTGAACAGGCAGCCGTCGTATTCACCCGATGCGAGGTGGTTGACCTGATGGAATCTCTGGTCGAGGAAGGCGGATGGACTCATTCGATGTTGCGTTGGATCCATTTGATCAGCTTGCCGTCAAATTCGGTCTCGACGGATTCATACGACCAGGGGATCATGTTGGCGTAGGAAAAATAGGTGACCAGCCGGGTGCCTGGAGGCATGCGGGCCAGTTGCTGTTTGACATAGAGTACGTACAGGGTATGGCGTGTCCGGCTGAACGCGATCGAGTCATCGATCGCATCATCGGGAATAATGTGCTCGAAGAAGGCATTGAAATAATAAATGCCCGTAAAGGGCTGGAGGGAAACCTCCATGATATTGCCATGGCGAAAGTCTACCCTGGGCCAGTCCAGTGTTTCGGAGAGGTGGGTGGCCAGGTCATGCAGTTCCTTCCGCTGTTCGACACCGGTGAACCGGCCGCTGGTGGTGGCCGACCCGATCATGCAGAACTTTCCGGCACCCGATCCGATATCCAGGACGTGACTCTCCGGTGCGGGTGCCAGAAACTCGGCCGCAGAGCGTGCCACCTCCACCGGTGTGAAATGGAAGTCGGCGATCGCCTTCATCTCCGGCGTGTACAAGGCATCGAAGTCTTCGTCGGTGATCGGTGCGCCCGATTGAAGTTGGTCGAGAAGGGTCATCAGGATCGGGGTCAGTGACCGAAGGTAAGGAAATGCCCGGCAGCCTACGCTGTCGATCGAGGTCTGGCATTCGTATTCTCTATGATCCAGGTCCAGGGTTCAGCGATCCGTCTGCATGTTATTCAACCCCTCCGGGGTTGCGTCAGAAGGTCATGAAACCCCCGGGTTGCACCCGGGGCTATTCATATTCAACCCCTCCGGGGTTGTTGCCCGAGGTTCAAATTCCCTTGGTGAACCTTCGTGTTCTTCCTGTCTTTGTGGCAAAACTCCTTAACGAATACCTGACTGCCTCAGGCAGTAACGAATAACCGAATAAACTTCCTTCGCGTCTTCGGTACGCCATGAGGCGTGTGTCTATATTAATTAACCATTAAACCCAGTATCATGAAAGGGATACACAGGCCAATTTGCCGTTCAGCCTGAAGCAGCCGGAAGGCATGAGGAGGAAACGAACCATGCTAAGTTTCTGGTCAAGCGATTATGCGAGCCGTAACACAAGTGAACCCGGTAAGGCTTCGTTACGCAACACTGCAGTGGTCAACCTTCCGAAGATGGCGAAACCTGAAACATATTGGGAAGAAACGGTAAAACGCACCAATATGGCTGCACGGAGTAGGACGGGATGGCGCGTATAATGAGGGAGACACATGAACATGGGATCCCCTAACGCCATGTAGTAGACCGCTACATGGGCGAGGGAGTCGGAGATGCCCATAGTACTGCTGATACTGAGGACAACATAACCACAGAGGAGGGAAGGGGCATTACTATTGGAAACGTTTTAGATAACAAAATGACTACCTAAATGGAGAAGCGAAGTATCCTAGAAAAGGTACAAGCGGAGATAGAAATCCTGGAGCAGAAGAAGCGAAAGGATCAAAGTACGCAGGACAGGTGCAGGCTGTTACAACTAAAACTATATCAGAAAGCCAAGCAGGAAAGTAAATTCAAGTTCTACATACTATATGACAAAATCAGCCTAAGCTACATCATGGAGGAGGCCTACCGGCGATGTAAATCGCGAAAAGGATCAAAAACTCCCGGCGTGGATGGGCTGACGTTTAAACAGGTTGAGGATACTGGGCGCGAAGCATTTCTCGAAGCAATTAGAGAAGAGCTACAAGAGCACAGATATAAACCACAGCCAGTCAAACGAGTCATGATAGAGAAGGAGAACGGCGGACATCGACCATTGGGGATACCGACCATTAAAGACAGGATAGTACAACAAGCCTGTAAGATGGTCATTGAACCAATATTCGAGGCTGACTTTAACGAATCATCCTATGGGTTCAGGCCGAAACGATCGGCAAAAGAAGCGATGGCTGAAATTAAGGGTAATCTGAGTAAGGGAAAGCACGTGGTATACGATGCGGATTTAAGCAAATACTTTGACACCATCCCACACGATAAGCTAGTGAAGGCTTTGGAAGAGCGCATAGCCGATCCCCGAATAATTGCACTAGTGAAGCTATGGCTAAAGTCACCAGTAGTAGAGAGTGATGGAAGGTATAGTGGAGGAAAAGGACAATCGAGAGGGACGCCCCAGGGCGGCGTGATATCTCCACTGTTAGCGAATATATACATGAACCTTCTAGACAGAATTGTCAACAAGATGAATGGCTATTTCGCGAACCTGGGGATACGGATGATCAGGTATGCGGATGACTTCATATTGATGTCACATGAGATCAAACAAGAAGTAATCACGAAGCTGCATGGATACCTCAACCGCATGGAACTTACAATCAACGAAGAGAAGAGCAAGCTGGTAAATGCGGGAGAAGAGCCTTTTGATTTTCTTGGATTTACCGTACGATATGACAGGAGTATACTATTTAAAGGCAGCCGCTTTTGGAATATCTTCCCAAAGCAGAAAGCTCAAAAAGGGATACGAAAAGCGATCGATGTGAAACTCAAGTTGATAGGTCACTACCCGGCAAAACAGGTTGCTTCAGAACTCAACCCTATAATCAGGGGTTGGATGAACTACTACAAAATCGAAGGAGTCAGCTACACACAGGCGGCATTCAGGAAGCTGAATGACTACCTTAGAATCCGTCTGAATAGATATTACAATCGTAAAAGCCAGAGGAAATCGCGCCTTCATGGTCAGGAGGCCTACGATCTATTAACCAAGAAATTTGGTTTAATAGTACCGTATACGACCAATGGTTTACGACCTGTGTATGCCCAAGGACGAAACCAATAGGAAAGCCGTATGCGGGAAAACCGCACGTACGGTTTGACGAGGGGGTGAGGAGTAGCTATCTTGCTGCTCCTTACTCTACTCTACCGTTTCCTACCCCCTTGGTGAACCTTCGTGCTCTTCCTGTCTTTGTGGCAAAACTCATAAACTCATAAACCCTGCTGGTACGAGTGTCTCACTCGTACCTCCATATTGTGCGGTGTTCCACCGCGACAGCGAAGACGACGGCTTGAAGGCCGGCAGTCTAAAAGTCAGAACGCGTTGTATTCTGCTGGTGGAAGATCAGGTTGCCCTGCTGGTATTCATGCTGATCTTCTATGCCTGCCTGATTGAAGTGGGTAGCTGGATGGCTTTTACGAATGTCTTGTCTGATAACGGTCGTCCGAATCGAAGCCGTTGTAGCCCGGGGTTTTAACCCCGGGTCATGAATGGCCCTCGCAATAGGGAATGGTTTTAACCATTTCACATGATCCGCAGGAATGCTGCAAGTTATTCAACCCCTCCGGGGTTGCGTCAGAAGGTCATGAAACCCCCGGGTTATCACCCGGGGCTATTCATATTCAACCACTCCGGGGTTCCTGCTCGAGGTTCAAATTTCCTTTGTGAACCTTCGTGCTCTTCCAGTCTTTGTGGCAAAACTCATAAACTCATAAACCCTGCTGGTACGAGTGTCTCACTCGTACCTCCATATTGTGCGGTGTCCCACCGCGACAGCGAAGACGCCATGATCCCGAGGTTTTCTTCATCCGCCGCAGGAGGAAACCCAGGGAATTAGGGTCGACACTGTCCGGTAATGGTTTTAACCATTTCCCACTTCGAAGAAATAGAGATTAGCCAAGAGTCAGTGGACACCTCATTCATACAGCCTCAAGCGCGACTGCAGGCGACCGACCTCCTTCTGCAGGTGTTCCACCTTGCGGAGAAGGTGGAGGACGATATCCAGGTTGTCGGGGTCCAGGCCGAGGTCGTCGCGGAGCCGGATGATGCGTTCCAGATCGGACAGGTGGTCTTCATGGATGCAGATGGTTTCTTCGATGGTCTGTACCTCGATCAACTGCAACTCCAGCAGGCGGTCCAGAAACGCGATCTCGATCTGGTAGTGGAGACAGAGTGTCTCGACGGGGATGTAGGTCGGAGTATTCATGATCGCTGGAGTTTGGCCAGTTCAGTAAAGAGTTCTTTTTCCCTGTCGGACAGGTTGCGGGGGATGCGCACCTGCCAGGTGATGTACAGGTCGCCGTGCTTGCCTTCCTGCTTATAGACCGGCATGCCTTTTCCTTTCAGTTTGACCCTGGTGCCGTTCTGGGTTTCCGGGGGCACGGTCAACTTGACCTGGCCGTCCAGGGTGGATACGATCACCTGGCCACCGAGTACGGCGGTATACAGGTCCAGGTCGATGGTGGTATAGAGGTCATCCCCGTCGCGCTGGAAGGCGGTATCATTCTCGATGATGAACCGGATGTACAGATCCCCTTTCGGTCCGCCATTGACCCCTTCGCCCCCGTGGCCCTTGATCTTGATGACCTGCTCATTCTGAACCCCGGCAGGGATGGTCAGGCGAATGTTCTTTCCGTTGACCGTGAGGGTCTGTTTCCGGGTGGTCAGGATATCGCGAAGATGGAGGTGCAGCTCGGCCTGGTAATCCGGCCCCTTGAATTGCACGGTTCGCCGACGCTGCCCGGAGGATTGGCCACCGAACATGGATGCAAAGAAATCCGAGAAATCCTCTCCTTCGCCAAAGGTACCCTGGCCGCGACCGCCGGTGGAACGTCGGTATTGCTGTTGTTGCTGTTGCTGGCGGCGGGCCTTTTCGATCTCGTCGGCGTGCATCCAGTCCTTGCCGTACTGGTCATACTTTTTCCGCTTTTCCGGATCGCTGAGCACTTCGTTGGCCTCATTGACCTCCTTGAACTTGCGTTCCGCCTCCTTGTCGTTGGGGTTGATATCCGGGTGGTATTTCCGGGCCAGTTTTCGGTAGGCTTTCTTGATATCCGCCTCGCTGGCATCCTTGGGGATCCCCAGGATCTGGTAATAGTCAATGAAGTTCATGATCGTACCTTCTCGGTGGCCAGGAGCAACTCCCGACCATGTCCAGCCACTAAATTAAGGTGCCTGTGGCAGGATTGCCGGCGACGGGGAATGATCCTGATTGTTGACCGGTATGATCTTTCCCCGGGTGTCGGCATCCCCTCCCGGCACGGGTGGAAGGCGGGGATAGGCCTTACTGACCGTTGGATTTTAAGCGGATTTAAAGATGTGGATCAGGGGATAATGCGCATCTTTGGTGGATGGGAGGGCACGATGCGATCGGCATGCCAACGCCCTGTCTGCAAGGGATTGGCTATTGACATGGTCGATGACCTCCTCGCCGATTCATCGCCCTGGTAAATGCTGGATCATGCGTATTCTGCTGGTAGAAGATGAGGTGGCCATTGCCAGGTTTATCACCGAGGGCCTGGAGGAAGAAGGATTTTCCGTCGACGTGGCACACAATGGCAAGGAAGGCCTCAGGCTGGCCTTGGACGACAGTTCCATATACGACCTGATCCTCCTGGATTGGATGTTGCCGGGCATGAGCGGCATCGAAATCTGCCGGGCGATCCGACAGGGAGACTCCAGGATCCCTATCCTCTTCCTGACGGCTAGGGATACGGTGGATGATGTGGTCTTCGGCCTGGAGACCGGGGCAAACGATTACCTGCGCAAGCCATTCGCCTTCGAGGAGCTCCTGGCCAGGATCCGGGTGTTGTTGCGGCCCCCCGACGGGATTCGGCATGTCTATACGGTGAGGGACATTGTCCTGGATGTCGAGGCCCACCAGGTCACCCGGGCTGGGGAGGAGGTGAAATTGACCCAGAAGGAATTCGCTCTGCTCGAGTGGTTGTTGCGCGAGAAGGGACGGGTCTGCCGCCGGACGACGATCATTGAGAAAGTATGGGATATCCATTTCGATCATGACACCGGGATCATCGATGTCTACATCAATTTCCTTCGCAAGAAACTGGATACGCCGGATCAGCCGTCCTTCATCGAAACGATCAGGGGGGTAGGATACCGGGTCAATGAGGAAGCATGAAACTGTCCTTCAGGAACCGGATCGCCTGGTTTTCGGGAATTGCCGCAGCCATGACCATTGGCCTGGTGTTCCTGGCCCTGTACGGTGTCGTCTATTGGACCGCCTATCGCCATCTGGATAGCGACATCATCCAGGAAAAGCGCGAGGTCATGCGGAGTATCCAGTGGAGAAGTGATACCCTCTTCATCGGGGATATGACCGAATGGAAAGAGGAGGAGCATCAGGAGATCGAGGTCAATCCGACCTTTCTGCAGGTGATCGGACTGGATGGCCGGGTGCTCTTTCGCTCTGCCAACCTGCAGGATGATACCCTTCATGATCAGCCCTTCCTTCTGGCCAACCAATATGTGAACAGTCTGATCGGCATCAAGCGGATCCGCCAGGGGCACTTCCCGGTCCTGGATCCGGCAGGAGAAATGGTCGGTCAGTTGATCATCGGGATCTCCCGCGAAGAGTCGGCCATTATCCTGGACAACCTCCGGCAGGTCCTGCTGGTTTCCTTCCCCCTGATGTTGCTCATCCTGTTTGTCGCCACCTCCATTGCGGCCGCCAAGGGGATCGCTCCGGTCCAGCACTTGATCCATTCAGCCCGCACTATCGGAGAGGCTGACTTTCACTCCCGCCTTCCCCTGCCGGAAAACCGGGATGAACTGTACCAGCTGGCCATGACCATCAATGCACTCCTGCACCGGATCGAACGCGGAGTGCAGCGGGAGAAGCAGTTCACATCGGATGCATCCCATGAGATCCGGACGCCGCTCACAGCCATCCGGGGTACCCTGGAGGTCCTCCTTCGAAAACAGAGGGATCGCGACTATTACGAAGAGAAGGTCAGGGGGGTGATCCATGAGGTCGACCGGATACAGAACATGCTCGATCAACTCCTTCAATTGGCACGGCTGGAACATGGCAGCGTGCCCACCAATGTCCGGGCGATCGATCTGGTCCACTTCCTCAGGGACCTGAGGTCCGACTGGACGGACCGCCTGCAGGAACGACGGATGCAGATGACCATGGACCTGCCCGCTGCGGTCCAGGTCCATACCGATCCCACCCTCCTGACGCTGATCCTGGACAATCTGATCAGCAATGCCTGGAAATATGGCCGCGAAGGCGGGAAGATCGTCCTGAGCTGGCATGCCGATCATCGGCAACTGGTGGTGAGCGATGATGGTCCGGGGATCGGTGCCACGCATGCGGCCCAGGTTTTTGAGCGATTCTATCGACTCGATGATTCCAGGAGTTCGTCCGTGCCGGGGGCGGGGTTGGGGTTATCCATCGCCAGGAAACTGGCGGAAGTCCTCGGCCTGGGACTCCACCTGGTCAGCGCCGAAGGCGAAGGGACCTCCTTTATCCTGGATTTCCAGGATAGGGGATGAGTTCAGGGCTCCGGTGCGGAGCATTCCCCCGTTGGGGCGGTTTTAAGCGAATTTTGAGAAAGCCTGAAGGTGCCTTTAAGGAGGGCACGGCCATCTTTGATCCATCGGTTCAGCCACGCGAATCCAGCCAGCCGGACCTGGATCAAGGACTTGTCACTCTTTAAATCGTTGAATATGCGTATGTACATGTTGATTGTGTCACTCATCCTCCTGGGAGGATGGCATGTGACGGCCCAGACAGCACCCACGGCCACGCCAGTTGTCCAGCCCGATGAGCGTTGGGTGCTGAAGGATTATCCTCAGGCCACCAACATTCGTTGGCATCAGGAGAAGAAGGAAGCCCTGTATGAATGTGAGTTCATGGATCAGGGGCAGGAGAGGAAGATCTACTTTGACTACACGGGTCAGCCGATCAGGCTCCGGAAAGAGAAGAAGGAGCGGATGCATCGTCCTGAGCCGACCAGACGGAAAGATCATTCCCGCGATGATGACGATGCCGACGGGGATACCCATTGATCGGCCGGTATCAAGACACCTTTCTTTTGCATCACAATAATTCGATGAAAATGAATCAGGCACATTGGCATTTGGTTTTGAATCACCTGCCCATCCTGGGCACATTGTTCGGTATACTGGTCCTCCTGGCCGGATTCCTGTTCAAGCAGGGCTCCGTCCGGCAGACGGGACTGGGGTTGTTTGTCTTTTCGGCCCTGGTCGCCATACCGGCGTTTCTGACCGGGGAGGGGGCAGAGGATGCCGTGGAAGGACTGCCCGGGGTCGGGGAAAACCTGATCGAACGGCATGAGGACCTGGCCAATTTTTTCCTGTGGACGGTGATCGGCCTGGGAGTCCTTGCGCTGGCATCATTACTGGCTTCCCTGAACGGATGGAAAGCTGCATCTTTATTGAGCCTGATCACCCTGGTGGTTGCCTTGGGCACGATGGTCCTGGCCCAGCAGGTCGGCACTTCGGGCGGCGAGATCCGCCACACCGAGATCCGGGGAAATGCCACCGGGCAGGGTGCGCTGCCTGACCAGGGTGGTGAAGACGATGACGATTAACATAGGCTACCATGACTGCACGACACATCAAGGGTGCTGCTTCCAGTCTGCAGACGGAAGTGGATGCCGCTTATCTCTACCGGCAGATCGCCGGGGCAGAGCAGGATCCCGGCGTCGCCGGGATCTTTGTTCATCTGTCCGAGATCGAACAGGGCCATGCCCTGGCCATGCAGGAATCCTTGCAGAAGAAGGGCACTTCGATCGACTTGCCACCTCCGTCCTGGCGAGCCAGGACCCTGGACCGGATCGGACGGATCTTCGGGTATGACTACATCATCGGGGTGATGATGCAGACGGAGAAGAGCATTGCCCGGGCCACCACCACCCGGAAAGCCGCCTCCCGACAGGAGGTGACGGGTGCAGAATCCAATCATGTCCGCATTCTTCAGCACCTGATCCAGGGCCAGCAAGGCATGGCAGGAGAGGAATTGTCCCGGATCGAAGGGCGTCACAAGACCATCGGGGGCAATGCCCTCCGGGCGGCGGTCCTGGGGGCCAATGACAGGCTGGTCTCCAACCTGAGCCTGGTGATGGGGGTAGCCGGCGCCACCGGAGGCAACCAGGCCATCCTGCTGGCCGGTTCCGCCGGCTTGCTGGCCGGTGCACTGTCCATGGCATTGGGCGAATGGATCTCGGTGAAGAGCTCACAGGAACTCTACGAGAACCAGATGCAGTTGGAGATGACCGAACTGGAGACTAATCCGGAAGGTGAACGCAAGGAGATCGCCCTGATCTACATGGCCAAGGGGATTCCCGAGGACCAGTCCATGCAGATGGCCAATGAGATCATGCAGGACACGAACCGGGCCCATGCCTTGCTGGTCAGGGAGGAACTGGGGATCAATGCCGACGAGTTGAAAGGGTCGGCCATGGAAGCGGCGGTGTCCTCCTTTGTCCTGTTCGCCATCGGGGCCATCATCCCGGTATTGCCGTTCTTCTTTCTCAGCGGTCTGAGCGGGATCGTGGTGAGCGGGGTGGCCAGCGCGATCGGCCTGTTCCTGATCGGTGGAGCGATCACCCTCTTCACTGGCAAAGGCCTCTGGTTTTCCGGCGGCAGGCAGGTGCTCTTCGGCCTGGCGGCAGCGGCCATCACCTACGGGGTGGGGCACCTGATCGGGGTTTCTATTGCGGGATAAGGTAGATTTGCAGAAAGAACCTGACACATGTCCACCTACTCCCTGGCCATCCACGGTGGCGCCGGCACCATTTTACGATCGGCAATGTCCCCGGATAAGGAAATCGCCTATACCCAAGCGTTACAAGCGGCCCTGCACGCCGGTGAAGAGGTCCTGCGGCAGGGGGGTGTCGCCTTGGATGCCGTAGTCGCCGCGGTGAGCAGTCTGGAGGACTGCCCATTGTTCAATGCCGGCCGGGGGGCGGTCTTCAATGCCGTGGGCGGCCATGAGATGGATGCCTCGATCATGGATGGGTCCAACCGAATGGCCGGCGCCGTGGCCGGCATCCAGGGGATCCGCAATCCCATCCGGCTGGCCCGGGAGGTGATGGAGCACACCGAGCATGTCCTGTTGATCAGCGACGGGGCTATGGCCTTCGCCGATGCCCGCGGGTATGAGCGGATGCCTGCCGACTATTTCCATGACGACTTTCGCTATGCCCAGTGGAAGGAGGTCCAGGGGACGGAGGCCGTTCAGCTGGATCACACGGTCAAGGACCGGAAATTCGGGACGGTGGGCGCCGTGGCGCTGGATGTCCACGGGCATCTGGCCGCGGGTACATCCACGGGTGGCATGACCAACAAGAAATTCGGCCGGGTGGGCGACAGTCCGGTGATCGGTGCCGGCACCTGGGCCTGGGATCGCACCTGTGCAATATCCTGCACCGGAAGCGGTGAATATTTCCTGAGAGGGGTGGTCGCCTACGATGTATCCTGCCTGATGGAATACCGGGGATTGTCCCTCGAAGCAGCCTGCCAGGAGGTCATCCACAAGCGCCTGCTGGAGATTAATGGTGACGGTGGACTGATCGCCATTGATCGTCAGGGGAACATCGCCCTGCCCTTCAACACCGAGGGCATGTACCGGGCCAGCGTGCGGGCCGGGGAGGCGCCATTCGTGGGGATCTATGGCGATTGAGAAGGGGAGTTTCCTGGTATTCCAGTAAAAAAGAATGGGTCATCCTGGCGGGAGCACCATCATTCCCGGTCAGGGGAACTGTCTGCATATTCCAGGCAGGATAGCCGTTGTTCTTGTCCCGGCACCCATGATTCCTTTTTCCGGACCGTGTAGAGAGAATCGTACATTTGGCTCCAGATTCATCCGGTCATCATGGCAGACTCCAGGCGGGCATCCAGTGCAAAGTTTCAGGGGAATATGGTGGAAAGCCAGACCAGGCTGATCCAGTTCATGGGCACCTTGCTCATTGCCCTGTTCCTGACCTGGTTGATCAAGGACGCCAGTTTTACAGTCCCGCAGGAATATGTCCTGTTTCTCCTGTTGTTTTCCATCGGGCTGTGGGTGACGGAAGCCATCCCTCCCTTTGCGGTGGGCATTCTCATTATCGGCTTCCTGGTGTTTTTCCTGGGCCAGCCTGCCATGAAGGAATACGACATCGATGTCGGCAAGTTCGTGGACACCTGGGCCGACAGTGTGATCTGGCTTCTGCTGGGCGGATTCTTCCTTGCGGAGGGGATGAAGAAGACCGGGCTGGACCGCCAGATGTTCGCCCTGGTCAGCAAGCGTTTTGGAAAGGTACCCTCCCATCTGTTGCTGGCCTTTATGATGACGACCGCCCTGATCTCCATGGTGATGTCCAATACTGCCACCACGGCCATGATGTTTGCGGCGCTGATGCCCTTGCTCCACAGCTTGGGCAGGGAGAGCGGTTTTTCCAAGAGCCTGTTGCTGGGTATTCCCGCAGCAGCGTCCCTGGGTGGCATGGGGACGATCATTGGCTCACCGCCCAATGCCATTGCCGTGGACATGATCAATCGCATCCCGGGGATGGTCCACAAGGTGGGATTCCTCGACTGGATGATCGTCGGTGTGCCGGTAGCCATCCTGATGGTGCTGGTCTTCTGGTGGATCCTTCAGCGGAAATATCCACTCCCTTCTTCTCTTGACCTTTCTGCCCTCGACCAATCATCCGTCCACCAGGAACCTACGCTGGCCTATATCGGCACCTGGGACGAACAGCGCATCCTGTGGATCGTCCTGGCTGTGACTGTCGGGCTCTGGATGACCGACGGGTTCCACCCCATCCCGATGGCGGCTGTGTCTGGCATTCCCATTATTGCCCTGACCATGACCAATATCATCACCTCCGACGATGTCCGGGCACTCCCGTGGGATACGCTCATGCTGGTCGCCGGTGGCCTGTCCCTGGGGCTGGCTATCCAGGAAACCGGATTGATGGATTATTTCCTCATCCAGCTCAAGGGAGTCCATCTGCCGTCCATGGTGCTGGTTGCTGCGTTCGCCCTGATCACGGTGCTGGCCTCCAATTTCATGAGCAATACGGCAGCGGCTGCCATCCTGATCCCGGCGGCATTGCTTTGGGAAAGTCTGCCTCCAGGCCTCCTGCCCCTGATCATCGGGCTCAGTTCGAGCTGCGCCCTTTTCCTGCCGGTGTCCACCCCACCCAATGCCATTGCCTACAGTACGGGCATGATCGACCAGCAGGAATTCCGGCTGGGCGGACTGTCCATTGGTCTGATGGGGCCGATCTTCATTTCACTTTGGGTGGCAGCAGCCATGATGTTCATCCTCTGAGGCGTTCGTCCGGCCTTGCTCACCACCGGCAGACCCCGGTTACTCCCAGGGTGCATCTACCGGCAACACGGTGATCTTGCGGTCGCTGATGCGGAATTGGTCGCTGTTGGCCAGGATGTGCACGATCAGGTTGGCCATGGACATGGGGGTGCCTTCGGGGAGGATGGACTCCGTGTTGTGGGTCAGTTGTGAGGGGTCGAAGAAGATCACCATGCCCGAGCCGATGACCTGGCAGTCATTGCCATTCCGGATGATGATGCCGGTATCTTCGGCCAGTCCGACACCGAGCAGGTGCGGATGCTTGGCCGTGGCTTCGGCAATGCGGTTGAACCGCCCCCGCTGGATGAAATGCGAATCGATGATCAGTCCCGGGATCAGACCCAGGCCCTTTCCCATGCGAATGCCGCCCTTGTACATCGCCTCGGTGCTCTTCCCGCCGGCGATCATCTCCTCGGACATGGCCATGGCCCCGGCACTGGTGCCGGCGATGACCACGGGTTCGTCGTGATACTTCCGGACGAGGATCTCCTTCATCTTGCTCTCACCGATGATGCGGGTAATGCGGCTCTGGTCACCGCCGGAGAACATGATGATGGCCGCCTCTTCCAGCAGACGCAGATTCTCCGGGGCATTCGCCTCCTTTTTCGTGCGGATGTTCAGGATGTGGATCCGGGTGCAGCCCAGTTTTTCAAAGGCCTGGACGTAATTCTCTCCCACCTTCACCGGGATCTGGGAAGCGGTCGGGATGATCACGATGGGTGCATCGGTGGAGCCTGCCTCCCGGACCACGCGGCTGAGAATGCCTTCGTGGATGAAGTCCAGGGTATGGTTTTCGTCCAGTCCCAGTCCCTTATCCTCGTTTCCCCCGATAGGGATCAGAATTCCTTTGATCGACATATGCCGGCAACACTGTTTGAATCGGCAAAAGTAGATATTCCCCGAATAGGGATGGTTTTCTATATTGAGACGGTAAAAGGGAGTGTGGATCCATCTGCACTCCCTTTGTCGACGAAACACAAGAACGAATCACCACACAATCAACCAACCCTATGAAGATCCGGGAGATCAATGCCATGCGCGGACCGAACTACTGGTCCATTCGCCGACACAAGCTGATCGTGATGGTCCTCGACCTGGAGGAGATGGAACAGCGACCCACGGATACCATTCCCGGGTTTCTGGATCGTCTGAAGAAGATGTTCCCCTCCATGTATGAACACCGCTGCAGTGAAGGTGTGCCCGGCGGGTTCTTCCACCGGGTCAGGGAAGGTACCTGGATGGGCCATGTGATCGAGCATATCGCCCTGGAGATCCAGACCCTGGCGGGGATGGATGTGGGCTTCGGGCGGACCCGGGGGTATGGTGAAGAGGGGGTCTATCATGTCGTTTTCGCGTACATGGAAGAGAGCGTGGGCCGTTTTGCGGCCAAGGCTGCCGTCCGGATCGCCGAGGCACTGATCGAGGGGACGGATTATGACCTGGAAGCGGATATCCAGACCATGCGCGAATTGCGGGAGAAGGAACGGCTGGGCCCCAGCACCGGCTCGATCGTGGAGGAAGCCGTCAGCCGGGGCATGCCCTGGATCCGGCTCAACAAGTATTCGCTGGTGCAGCTCGGCTATGGGCGCAACCAGAAGCGCATCCAGGCCACGGTGACCAGCCAGACGAGCAGCATCGGGGTGGAGATCGCCTGCGACAAGGAGGACACCAAGGCGTTGTTGGAGCAGGCCGAGGTACCCGTGCCTCGGGGAGAGATCATCAAGACCGAGCGCGGCCTGGACGAGGTGATCGACAATTTGGGTTTTCCGTTGGTCATCAAGCCTATCAATGGCAATCACGGGCGGGGGATCACCGCCAATATCAACAGCCGGGAGGAAGCCCTCGTGGCCTTTGAATCGGCGAAGAAGGTATCCAACAGCGTGATCGTCGAGCGATTCATCACTGGGGAGGATTACCGCCTCCTGGTGATCGACTACAAGCTGGTGGCCGCGGCCAAAAGGACCCCGGCCCGGGTGGTAGGTGACGGTCGGTCGACCATCCAGCAGTTGATCGACGTGGTCAACCAGGATCCCAAGCGCGGGTACGGTCATGAGAATGTCCTTACCGCCATCAGCATTGACGCCATGACCCGGGGCATCCTGGACAAGAAAGGCTACACAGAGGAAACCGTCCTGCCCGAAGGCGAGATCCTCAACCTGAAGGATACGGCCAACCTGAGCACCGGAGGGACCGCGACAGACGTCACGGATATCGTCCACCCGGAAAATATCTTCATGGCCGAGCGCATCGCCCGGGTCATCGGCCTGGATGTCTGCGGGATCGACGTGATGACCTCGGATATCAGCAAGCCCCTGTCGCAGACACGTGGCGCCGTGCTGGAGGTCAATGCCGCCCCTGGCTTCCGCATGCACCTGGCCCCGACAGAGGGACTGCCCCGCAATGTGGCCGGGGCGGTGATGGACATGCTCTATCCGCCGGGTACGCCCTTCCGGATCCCCATCGTCGCCGTCACGGGGACCAATGGCAAGACCACTACGACCCGGCTGATCGCCCACATGGCCAAGATGATGGGCCATCAGGTGGGGTACACCACGTCGGACGGAGTGTATATCCAGAACCACATGCTGGTGAAGGGGGATTGTACGGGGCCGGTCAGTGCCGAGTTCGTACTGAAAGATCCGACAGTGGATTTCGCGGTCCTGGAATGCGCGCGCGGCGGCTTGCTTCGCGCGGGCCTGGGTTTCCATTTCTGTGATATTGCCGTAGTGACCAACGTGGCAGCCGATCATCTCGGTCTGAAGGGCATCCACACCATCGAGCAGCTGGCCCGGGCCAAGGGGGTGATCCCGGAGAGTGTATTGCCCGAAGGCCATGCCATCCTCAATGCCGATGACGACCTGGTGTTTGCGATGAAGGACAATGTCAAGTGCAAGGTGGCCCTGTTCAGCATGGATGAGGACAATCCACGGATCAAGGAGCACGGCAAGGCCGGAGGGATCAGTGCCATCTATGAGAATGGATTCATCACCATCTGCAAGGGGGAGTGGAAGATGCGGGTGGCCAAGGCCATCGAGGTGCCGCTCACCTTTGGGGGCCGGGCGCATTTCATGATCCAGAACGTCCTCCCGGCCGTGGTGACCGGCTACTTGCGTGGGTACAAACTGGATGATATCAAGTTGGCCCTGACCACGTTCATCCCGTCGCCGAGCCAGACACCGGGGCGCCTGAACATGTTCGAGTTCAAGGATTTCAAGGTGTTGCTGGATTATGCGCACAACCCGGCAGGGATGCGGGCGCTCCAGAAGTTTGTCGAGAATCTGGATGGTGCACCGAAGGTGGGGATCATCTCCGGGGTAGGCGACCGGCGGGACGAGGACATCCTGGAGATCGGGCAGATCTCCGCCGAGATGTTCGACGAGATCATTATCCGGCAGGACAAGAACCTGCGCGGCCGGACCGAACAGGAGCTCATCGACCTGTTGCATGCCGGTATCCGCAAGGTGAATACCGAGAAGGAGGTCCGGATCATTCCCTCCGAGAAGGAGGCTGTGGCCTGGGCGATCACCCATGCTACCCCGGGAAGTCTCATTGTCATGTGCAGCGATGTGGTCAGCGATGCCCTGGCCATGGTGCGCAAGTACAAGGAAGAAGAAGCTGAGCGATTGTATGAGTTCACCAAGGACGATATTCCGAATCAATAAGAGGGATGTTCATGCCGACGTGTACGTTCTTCCTGAGCGGTCGACATCAGGCTGGATAGTAAAAAGTTGAAACCATTGAAATGGTTTCAGGCGATTCATGAAACAGGAGACCCAGGGTTGAAACCCTGGGCTATGGTGACAGGAGGTGAAGAGTTTATCCAATGAATTGCTTCTCCGGGGCATGTGAGATGGCATGTTTCTACCTGCTCGTATTCATTCTGATTTTCCATGCCTGCCTGATTGAAGTGGTCAGCTGGATGGCTTTGACGAATTTCTTGCCTGGTAAGGGTCGTCCAAGTCGAAGCCGTTGTAGCCCGGGGTTTTAACCCCGGGTCATGAATAGCCCGCGCAATGGGAATGGTTTTAACCATTTCACAGAATCCACAGGCATGCTGCAAGTGATTCAACCCCTCCGGGGTTGCGTCAGAAGGTCATGATGCCCCCGGGTTGCACCCGGGGCTATTCATATTCAACCCCTCCGGGGTTGGCGCCCGAGGTTCAAATTCCCTTCGTGACCCTTCGTGTTCGTTTTGTCTTGGTGGCAAAACTCCTTAACGAATACCTGACTGCCTCAGGCAGTAACGAATAACCGAATAAACCCCCTTCGCGTCTTCGCGTCTTCGCGTTTCCCACCCCCTTCGTGAACCTTAGTGCCTTCCTGTCTTTGTGGCGAAACCCCTTAACGCCTCAACGAAATAACGCAATAACACCACTCCTCCTCCCTCATCATGCCGACGGACGATCCTTGATATGCACGTCCACTTGCGGGAACGGAATGACCACGCCGTTCTCCTGGAACTTCCGGTTGATTATGCGACGGATATCGCTTTTCACCTTGTTGATCCGGAAGATGTTCTTGCTGAAGAAGAGCAACTGGAAATCCAGGGAGGAATTCCCGAAGTTGACCAACCGGCCTTCGATCAGCTGGTGTCCGGAGACGTCGGGGTGCTCCCGGGCACTTTCCTCCAGGATGCCGATCACCTTGTCCACATCGCTTCCATAGGCCACCCCCACATCGATGCGAAACCGGGTCTTGTCGGACTGGTGGCTCCAGTTGATCACCTTGCTGGTAGTGATGAGGGAGTTGGGAATAATGATGGAGATATCATCCCGGTTGAGCCCCTTGGACGTGCGCAAGCCGATGCTCTGGATCATCACCACGTCGCCATCGATCTCCAGGACATCATTGATCTTGATGGATTGTTCGGTCAGGAGGATGATACCGGAGACGATGTCATTGAAGGTCTGTTGCAGTCCCAGGCCAATGCCCACCAGCAGGGCGGCAGAACCGGCCAGCAGCAGGGTCAGCTTGATGCCGAACGACTCGAGCATCAGGCCGATGGCGATGATCCAGAGGACATACCGGATGATCTGGTAGATGGCATAGGTCGTGCCTGTATCCACATCGTCCCGCTTCGACCGTCTCTTCAAGGTCATATGGATGACCCGCAAGAGCAGGTTGGTGCCGACAATGATCGCCAGGACAGCGACGACCGAATAGACATGGATGCTGTAACTCCCGATATGGAGCAGCTCGAATTCCAGGATCTGTCTAAGGGTTTCCATACAGGCAAGTCGTGGTATGTGAAGGACAGGGGGCTTCCACCAAGGTAGGAAGGATTGGAGGATCAGGAGCCGAAAGCCGATCAGATCCTGCCCTCATTTTGGAGCTTTTCGGTCCTGACGGGGAAGATGGCTGTTTATTTTTTCTTCCGCTTTCGGTTGGCGATCTTGTCACCCCGGGTCTTGGGCTTCTTGTATTTTTTGGCCAGCTCCCGGCGATAGGAGCCCCCCAGGTTGACCTTCCTGTTCTTCTCCTTTTTCTCGTGGAAAGCCGGCCCCGGGGCATCCTCCCCGCCCCGTTGCTTGTGGGGATTCTTTTCGATCAGCCTGGGCCGCTCGTCGGGAATGAGCTCGTCGGAGATCTCCACCTCTCCCGGCAGGTCCAGTACCGGGATCTCATAGGCCATCAATACCTCGATGGCCAGCTTGGCCTCTTCCTCCTTTTCGGTGTACAGGAGGATGGATCGACCTTCCTGTTCGGCCCGGCCGGTCCGACCGATGCGATGCATGTAGTTTTCCGGGAAGAGGGGGGTGTCGAAATTGATGACATGGGAGATCTGGTCCAGGTCCAGGCCGCGGGCCATCACGTCCGTGGTGACCAGGATACGGGTCACTCCCTGGTTGAAATCCTCAATGGACCGCACCCGGTAATTCTGCGACTTGTTGGCGTGGATGACCCCGAGCTGGCTGCCGAAGTCGGGGGTGAGCAGGTCGAAGATCTTGTCGGCGTATTTCTTGCTCGGCGCGAACACCAGCACCTTGCGGTAGGTGTCGCGGTCCTGCAACAGGGTGCGGAGCAGGTTGACCTTGGTGTGAAAATTGGGGACCGGATAGCAGACCTGCCGGATGTTCTCCAGGGGGGTGCCGCTCACGGCAATGGAGATGGTGACCGGCGCAATGAAGAAGTCGTGGATCATGGACTCCACCTCGTCGGTCATGGTGGCGGAAAACATGATGTTCTGTCGTTTTTCCGGCAGCAGCTCGAACAGGTTGGTGAGCTGGAAGCGGAAGCCCAGGTCGAGCATCACGTCCACTTCATCGATGACCAGTTTCTTGACCGATTTCAGGCTCAGGGCCCGTGCCAGGACCAGATCATAGAGTCGGCCCGGGGTCGCCACGAGGATGTCGGCCCCTCCGGCCACCTGGACCTTCTGGGTGTTGATGTTGCTGCCACCGAACACGCCCAATACGCGAACTGTCATATAGGCCGTCACCCGTTCGATCTGCTCGACCACCTGCAACACCAGTTCGCGAGTGGGCACCAGGATGAGGATGCGGGCATCCACCTGCTTGCTGAACTTCAGGTCCTGCAGGAGGGGCAGCAGATAGGCCAGGGTTTTTCCGGTACCGGTCTGGGCGATACCCACCACATTCGCCCCGGAGAGCACCACGGGAAACGCCTGCTCCTGGATGGGGGTGGGATGGACGAACCCCATGTCGTCAACGGCGTTCTGCAATGCCCTGGAAAGGGAGAGGTCCTGGAAGGTGGTCATGCGGGGGTGGGTGGTTATCCTGGTATCCGCGAAGGTACGGTTAATCTATGACCGACCTCCTGGTAAGGAGGGTGGACATCCGGTTTCTGCTGCCGGATTCCGGCGAGAAGCAGCGAGATCGCTCGCACCGACGACTTGCCATATAGGTGTGAACAACTATCTTTCATGTTTCTTTCAGGATGCATCTAATCTATTGGTGATGAAAGGTTATCCGTTATTTGACAGGGCGATTTCCCTGGTTTATGTGTTGATGTTCGTGGGATTTGGGTGTTCACTGTCAGCGTCTGTCCCGGCGGACAGCCTGTCCAGGAAGATCGAATCCTCCCTGACCATCTCTGGTTATGCCAAGTACCTGCAATCCACCCTGCTGGTAGGTGGCGGGTTTGCAGGGGTGCCCGATGCCCTGCTGGACCAGTTCCTGGGCAACAGCATTCATGACCATCTCATCCATACCCGCCTGAACGCCGTGCTGCGGATCGGGTCCGTGTCAATGAACTGGGGATGGCGGGTGCGTACCTTCTATGGCGATCAACCCCGGCTATACCGATTGATCGGGGAGGACTATGGACGGGAGATCGATCGGTACGCCAACGACCAGGCCGATATGTCTGACCTGTTCCTCAACAGAAAGGGCTGGGTGATCCATGCCGTATTCGACCGCTCCTTTCTGGAATGGCGGGGCAAGCGCGACGAGATCCGGTTCGGCCGGCAGCGGATCAACTGGGGCAAGGCCTCGCTCTGGAATCCCAACGACCTGTTCAATGCCTATTCCTTCATCGATTTCGACTACGAGGAGCGCCCCGGTGCGGATGCCTTGCGCTGGACCCATACCCTGGGGGACTTCAGCTCCTTCGAGGTGGCCGTTCGCGCGGTCGACAGCTTGCGGGGCAGTACTCTGGCCGGCCTGTACAAGGGATATGTAAAGGGCGTGAACTACCAGGTCCTGGCCGCCTACCACCAGGATGACCTGGCCCTGGGCGGCGGCTGGGAGGCCGACCTGGGCATGTGGGGCTGGAAAGGAGAGGGGACGGTGTTCGTTCCCCTGTCGGACGGGTCACGCAGTACGGTGGCCTCCATCAGCACAGACCTGACCCGCACCTGGGAATCCGGCCTGATCGTAGGGGGTGGCTACCTGCTCAACACCTCGGCCAGCAGCCAGGCCAGCCTGTTCGCCGACCTCAACGAACGGGTGGATGCCCGCAACCTCTATCCCTACCGGCACAGCCTCTTCGGCCAGATCGGCTACCCGGTCACACCACTGTTCAACACCAATCTGGCGGTGGTGTACAGTCCCGGTGAGGAGAATACCCTCTTCATCAGTCCGGTGCTGGCCTATTCCCTGGCCTCCAACTGGGACCTGGACCTCACCGGACAGATCGTCGCCCAGGACAACGGACGGTCCTACAATTCTCCCCTGCAGGCTTTTTTCCTGCGCCTGCGCAGGAGCCTGTGATCGTCAAAGCCTGTTTGCCTTTTTGATTAGCCCTTCGATTCCATATCAGATTGTCAAAATTCTGGAACAGAGGGCGATTGCACAATTAATGAATTTTGCATATGTTAATTCCCATACATTTCATTCGATTTCCTCCAGACCACCTTGCAATCATTTCCAATATGGGTTAGATTTGGAAATCTCTTAACCAATTTTATTAAAGATGAAACATTTACCCCCGAGCACACACACACATAAAGAGCAAGATTAAAACTCGACCGTTGTAAGAAACTTTTTTCTTTAGGCTTAATTACTATAATATCTGTTCTTTTCGCTAGGTGGACACCACTTTTTGCGCAGAACACATCGGGCATGAAGGCCATTCCCGAGCGTATTTTCCGATTGGAGCAGCGTGGACTTGATTTTCCTGTCGTGCAGCCCTTTCAAGAGGTTTTGGATATCAATCGGCTTTCTGTTCCTGCTGAGTTTAACTCCGGTGCAATTGGACTTGTACCTGATCTTAACGCATTGGCTGAGATTCAGAAAGACAAACCTGCGCGTTTATCTTTGGTGATTCCTGGTGTTGATGGTGACGATATTATTGTACTTCTTCACCGTGCTAACATTATGTCTTCTACAGGAGAGATACGGATTTCCAGTGGTGAGGTCATTACAGATATACCAGGTGTCTTTTACCGGGGCATCGTAAAAGGTGATTATGAATCCCTGGTGGCGATCAGTTGTTTTGACGACCACATACGTGGGTTCATTTCCATGAATAATCGAAATTATGTTTTGGGCCCATTGAAGAATAGCATTGTTCGCCAAGCACATATTTTATATGATGACAGAGTGATCCAACATCTGAATCCTTTTGAATGTCAAATGGAGGATATCCTGCCGGAACCGGAATTTGACCCTACAAAGCGCGGACAACGCGCTCCCGGAGATTGCTTGAGAATCTGGTGGGAAGTGGATCATAATATCTGGCAGAATTTCGGCAATACAACTGCCACCCAAAATTGGGTGAATGGCATGGCCAATGAAGTATACACGCTCTATGACAATGAGAATATTGTGATGGAATCCAGTATTACAGTCATCTGGGCTGGACCCAGTCCCTATACAGGGGGAAATTCTGATCAGCGACTTGAATCCTTCCAGGACCAGTTTGGAAATCTGTATGGAACTCTGAATGGTGATTTGGCACATTATATCCATCTATCCAATTATGGAGGCCTTGCTGCTGGGTTTGCAGGTGTTTGCAATCCTGATTACGATGAAAGCATGTGTTATTCAGGAGTTCATGCTTCCTTCCAAAATGTTCCAACCTATTCATATACAATCCAGATTTGTACCCATGAAATGGGCCATCTTTTGGGTTCACCTCATACACATGCATGTGCGTGGAATGGCAATAATACCCGCATTGACAATTGTGGCGGACATGCCGGTTATCCGGAAGGCAATTGCAATAGTGACCCATCTGACCCGGCCAATGGAGGGACAATTATGAGTTATTGCGATTTGCGTCCGGTCGGTATCAATTTCAATGAAGGCTTTGGCCCCCAGCCTGGCGATCTGATCAGGAATACGATTGACAATGCGACTTGCCTGGATCAATGTATTTGTTTCACTCAAATGGATGTGGATTGGACAAGTGAGATGATTGGTCAGTATCCCTATGTTGTTTCATTTACGGATCTTTCAGATTTTCCTGGAGGAGGAATCCAAGCAGAGGAATGGAACTGGACTTTTGGGGATGGCTTGAGCTCAACTGAACAGCACCCGACTCACACCTATGATAAACCCGGGGACTACGAGGTATGCCTAGATATTGTCGATAGCGAAGGATGCGTAGGCCAGTTTTGTCGTACTATATCCATCGAATCCTGTTCATGCGATGACTTCGAGATCATCAATGCTCCCCTCACGGTATGGGATAATAGCAATGGCCCCCACCTCATTACCAAGCATCTCATTATTGAGGAAGGCTCAAGATTGGACTTCTCGGGCACAACGGTGCGCTTCCTGACAAATTGCAAAATCCTGGTCAAGCGCAATGCCCGACTCAACATTCTCAACTCCTCCTTGGTCGGCACCAGTTGTGGCGAACCCAGTGAGACACCTTACCCTTGGGCCGGCATCCAGGTATGGGGAACGCAAAACAAAGCTCATCCTGACCCGACCACGGTTACAAATGATCTCGCCTTTCTTTCACCCGATCACGGGATTGTCTACACGAACAACGCCTATATCAGTAACGTCAAGGATACCCATGCAGATGCGGCTGCCATCGATGCCGGGCCAAGCTGGCCATTCGCACCCTATCTGCCATCCATCGATCCGGCGACTTGGGAGAAGCACTTTGGAGGTATTGTCATCACCCGGTTTGGTACATTCTTCTCATGTGACAAGGCCATCCAACTCCAGAAATATCCCAAGAATCCAATCCCTGGGATGAATACCGCCAGCTATTGTTACGGAACCACCTTCAGCAGTATCCCCGGTCGATCCATCTGGAATGGGCAATGGGGGTTGAATGTCATAAACTGCCACTTCAACAATAGCAGCCTCATCCCCGGGTCGTTCGGCATCTCCTGTCCGGATGCCAAACTAAGTGTCTATGGCTGTGACTTCACCAACCTGATGATCGCCATTGATGCCCTTCAGACCATTTCTACCAATTATCCTGTCAATATTGGTGACATCAATGATGCCACCAAAAGCAACACGTTTACCAACTGTAGGCTCGGCCTGTCAGGTATTGCCCTGACCGATTTCAATGTGGGCTACAACAGCTTCTACCGCAGTCCGAGCCTGGATCCCTACTATGCCGGTGTCTATACGATTGGACCATCCAACTTCCGCATCAAAAGCAACCAGTTTGACAATCTGTGGGCCGGTACCACCATGGCCGATACATGGGCTCCTTGGGCTAAAGGCAATCTGATCTGCAATGAATACACCAGCAATGTGTACGGCATGGTGCACGAGGGCTCTCAGTATAACTTTTGGGACCATGAGGACTTTGACGACAGTGGCACCGATGCATGGATGACCGTTAGCCAGACGTCCAACATGAATATTCCCGATCAGGGAGACTACTTCGATCCGGCCGTCAACTATTTCTCCACCCAGATCCCCTGGTCCCGCGCCAAGAGTATCCCGGTTGGGAACGCCTTCAACTATTATTATCCTGAGGATCCTCAGACGGACCGACTTCTGCCCCATTGCGCCAGTAATGAAAGTCCGCTCTGTACACCGACGTCGGTGCATGAGAATGTGGAAGCGTTAACCGAGTTGAATGAAGATCCGGATTACTGCCTGGCAGCTGTCGCTCCGCCAACCCCTTGCCCGGATCTGCCGTGCCTGGAACCATACAGAGATCAGATGGATTCCCTCCGGAGCATCCTGGCTGATGGGGATGGGTCTGCTCTGCATACGGCCTTGTTGACTGATGCGGGCTCGGCAGCCGCCTTCCAGATGCTCCTTGCGGCCAGCCCTTACCTGTCTGACGGGGTCCTGCTGGAGATCATCTCCGCAAGCGCCATGTCGGAAGCCGATAAAACCACCCTGCTGACGGCCAATGCCCCCCTGAATACCCCGGTGCGGTTGGCGGCCGAAAGTCAGCTCAGTCCCACCTCGGTGCAAACCATACTGGCTGTCGCCGGCCCATCGGCCCGCCGCACCACGGAGAATGCGACCTTTGCTGCCGAGCATGCCTACTGGGCCAGCGTTCGGCATCTAGCCATGGATGGTCTCACCCCGACCAATGCCACGAGCCAACTGGCCTTTTTATCCACCATCCCGGAGCCGGAAGCCATCCGCATACGCTATACCGCCGAGGTGGCCCTGGGCCAATACACCCAAGCCGCCATCACCCTCAGCACATTGGCTACTTCGGATGCCGACTGGGTGAGCATGCAACAGATCAATCTGGGGCGGCTCCAGGATCCATTCTTCGCCCTGGATTCCACCCAGATCAACTACCTGGAGGGATTCGAATCGCAAACCGATGCTCAGGGTGCACTGGCTCGAGCCTTGCTGATCCTGCTTGATGGCCGGTACTACCTGCCCGATCTTCAAGCCTACGGGGCCAATGCGGGACGCATTTTCCAGCCTATTGCCGCACCCGTGGGTGAGAAGGCACCCTCTACGATGAAGCTGGTGCCCAATCCGGCAACCGGGTCGGTGACGCTGTGGACGGGACATGCGAATGCGGACCCGCAAGGTCGGATTCGCATCTACGATGCCCAGGGCATGCTGCTGCACGATCAGACCGGCTATGAACCAATGCAATCTCTGGACATCAGCCAATGGCGCCCGGGTCAATATATCATCACGGTGAGTGGGAAAGACGGGTTCCAGGCGCAGAACCTCATTATTCAGTAACTGATTTATCACGATCCGGGCAGGAGACTCTCCTGCCCGGATCTTTCATTTCATCATATGAAACGATTGCTCACGACTCTTCTAATCATTCTTTTCAGTTTTGCCCTAGTTCATGCTCAAACGTTCAGCAAAGTCTATGATTTTGGATCTTCTGCGGAAAGGGGGTGGTATATGTGTGCTCAACCTTATGGACTCATGATCCAGGCAATAAGCCAATGTGAAAATGTATGTGGTCTGTATTTTACCGTCACCTCAGATAGTGGCAAAGTGGTCAATTGGGTAAATTATGCAAACGATACAGCGCATATCAAACCCGACCGAGGGTTGGATCCAGTCGATGGTTTGTATTATTCCATATCCACCTTTCAGACGGGTTTCCAGACAAGCATGATGCATCTTGTCCAGGATGAGGATCTCAACCTTATAAGAATGAGTTTATTTAACGATGACGATCTCCCGAGTCAAGGGTATTGCCAGCATGTGGTGAACGACAAGATCTACATGTTGGGAATGACGGCAAAATCCGGGGCATACACCAGCCCCTACCTGGTGTGTACTGATCTGGAGGGGAATAAGCTGTGGAGCAAGATCTATACCGAATACAAGCAATGCCGCGGTGGCGGCGACATCATCGCCAGTCATGACGGACAGTTGATCATGGTGGAGCGCAACGCAATCCCCTTGCAGGGTGATAAAGCCATCATCCGCAAGCTGGATACCCTCGGCAATGTGATCTGGAAAAAGATCTATGGTGGAAATATGTCTTTGGATCAATTGACCAATGTGTGCCCCCTGGGCTCAGACAAGTATTTTCTCCAGGCCCATGTCGATTCGGTGTTGTACGATCCAATGACAGGGGGGCTGTTGTCTGATCCGCCCTTTGCATTTATCCTGGATGAAGACGGGGAACTGCTGTCGGAAAAGCTTATCAGCAATTACAATGAGATCCGCTACTACACCAACACTACCTGCGCCAAAGATGGTGGGGTGATTGCCTCGGGTGGTATTCGCACTGGGGGAAGCGCATTAGGTTTAAAGCCCAACCTGTCATTTGGATTAATCACCCGTTTTGACTCCCTCGGGAATATCCTGTGGGATCGATTTTTCTGGGATCCGGACTACCTTCGCATCAACCCAGACACCATCTTTTCCAGCGCTTTTGGCCCAGTGGTGGAGATGGATGACGGCCGCCTGGCAGTGGTGGGCTTGATCAATGGCCCCCAGGACAAAGGCGGCACCAATCCCTGGGTGCTGATGCTGGACAGTGTGGGGTGCCTGACCCCGGGCTGTGGCGATGGGGAGCAGATCGTGACGGCCGTACGGGAGCCCCTGCCCCCGTCGTTGTACCCCGTTTTTCTAACACCCAATCCGGCCTCAGGAGAGGTCACTATCGGGTTCGATTCGCCGGTGCTGCTGGATGCCGTGGCCTCCGTGGTCATCACTGATATGTCCGGACGGCAAGTGCTCTACAATGTTTGGCCAAGGGGGCAGTCCAGTCTACAGCTGGGCATTCCTCATCTCTCCAGCGGGATGTATGTCGTCCGGCTGGAAGATGCCAGAGGGCAGCTCCTGGCGGTGCAGAGGTTGGTGGTGCCTGCCCGCTGAGGCGGGGAGGAGTAGTGCGGCTGAGGAACTGTAGAACTGTAGAACTGATCCTACAACGGAGGATCATCCGTGTCCATCCGGAAATCCGGGCCATCCGTGATTCAGACAGAAAGATGGCCGGCTTCAGACAAAAGCATGAATGTTTCGGAATGGGGCAGATGAATAGGCGTAAGTTTATCTGATGGAACCATTGGAGGAATGATGCAAACAACAGACCATGCTACTCGTGTTGAACTTGTGCTCACTGATGTGACCACCACCCGGGAGGGCCCGGTATCCATCTGGCGCAAGGAGCGCACCTCAGCGGTTGGCCGTTTGCAAACCCAACTGGATGGCCTCACCCCGACCAATGCCACTGGCCAACTGGCCTTTTTATCCACCATCCCGGAACCGGAAGCCATCCGCATTCGCTATACCGCCGAGGTGGCCCTGGGTGAATACACGCAAGCCGCCAGCACCCTCAGCACATTGGCTAGTACGGATGCCGACTGGGTGAGCATGCAACAGATCAATCTGGGGCGGCTCCAGGATCCGTTCTTTGCCCTGGATTCCACCCAGATCACCTACCTGGAGGGATTCGAATCGCAAACCGATGCTCAAGGTGCACTGGCTCGAGCCTTGCTGATCCTGCTCGACGGCCGGTACTACCTGCCCGATCTTCAGAGCTACGGGGCGAATTCGGGACGCATTTTTCAGCCAATAGCGGCACCCGTAAGTGCTGATGTCCCCTCTACAATGAAGCTGGTGCCCAATCCGGCAACCGGTTCGGTGACGCTCTGGAGCGGATATTCGGATGCCGATCCGCAAGGGCGTATCCGCATCTACGATGCCCAGGGCATGCTACTGCATGATCAGACTGGCTATGAACAAGTACAAACCCTGGATATCAGCCAATGGCGCCCGGGTCAATATATCATCACGGTGAGTGGAAAAGACGGGTTTCAGACTCAGACTCTCCTGATTCAGTAACGCATTTCTTATTGATGGGGGGTAGAGATTTTCTCTACCCCCACCTTTTAATAGTGAGTACAATGAAACGATTTAATCTACTATTCTTTTTGATTCTGGTCGTTACAATGGTTCGTGCCCAAACCTTCAGTAAGGTCTATGATTTTGGATCTTCTGCGGAAAGGGCCTGGTATATGTGTGCTCATCCTGATGGTCTACTGATCCAATCAAATAGTAATTGTCCAGGAGGGGTGGTATGTGGACTATACTTCGTTGTTTCACCGGACAGTGGGAACGTATTGAATTGGGTGCATCATGGAAATGACACCATGAATATTCAGCCCGAAAGGGGATTGGAGCCTGTCAATGATGTGTATTATTCCATGTCAACTTTTCAGAATGGGAGTCAGATCAATATGATGCAGCTCGTCCTGGATGAGGAATTAGATCTCATACGAATGAGTCAATTCACTGAAAATGAACTTCAAAGTCGAGGGTATTGTCAGTATATGATGAACGACAAGGTGTACATGCTGGGTTGGATCGTCAATCCCGGGGCATATACCAGCCCCTACCTGGTCTGTACCGATCTGGAGGGGAATAAACTGTGGAGCAAGATCTACACCGAATACAAGCAATGCCGAGGTGGTGGCGACATCATCTCTAGTCATGACGGACAGTTGATCATGGTGGAGCGCAACGCAATCCCCTTGCAGGGTGATAAAGCCATCATCCGCAAGCTGGATACCCTCGGCAATGTGATCTGGAAAAAGATCTATGGTGGAGATATGTCTGGTGATAGATTGGTGAATGTGTGCCCTTTGGGCTCCGACAAGTATTTGCTGCAGGCCCATATCGATTCTGTATTGGTCAATCCCAATACAGGTGGCGTGACATCACGTCCAGCCACCGCCTTCATTCTGGATGAAGACGGAGAACTCCTGTCCGACACCATCATCAACGATTACGGTGAACTTCGTTACTACACCAACACCACTTGCGCCAAAGATGGCGGGGTGATTGCGTCTGGGGGTATTGTCACTGGGGTGAGCGGACTACCTTCAAAGTATGCACAATCATTTGGATTGATCACCCGCTTTGACTCTCTTGGCAATATCCTTTGGGATCGGTTTTTTTGGGATCCGGACTACCTGCGCATCAACCCAGACACCATCTTTTCCAGCGCTTTTGGCCCGGTGGTGGAGATGGATGACGGCCGCCTGGCGGTGGTGGGCTTGATTAATGGACCCCAGGACAAAGGCGGTACCAATCCCTGGGTGCTGATGCTGGACAGTGTGGGGTGCCTGACCCCGGGCTGTGGCGATGGCGAGCAGATCGTGACGGCCTTACGGGAGCCCCTGCCCCCGTCGATGTATCCCGTTCTGATCACACCCAATCCGGCCTCGGGAGAGGTCACCATCGGGTTCGATTCGCCGGTGCTGCTGGATGCGGTGGCCTCTGTGGTCATCACTGATTTGTCCGGTCGGCAAGTGCTCCACAATGTTTGGCCTGGGGGGCATTCCAGTCTGCTGCTGGGCATTCCCCATCTCTCCAGCGGGATGTATGTCGTCCGACTGGAAGATGCCAGAGGGCAGCTTCTCGCTGTGCAGAAATTGGTGGTGCCTGCCCGCTGAGGCGGGGAGGAGTAGTGCGGCTGAGGAACTGTAGAATTGTAGAATTGTAGAACTGGAGAATTGTAGAACTGAAGAACTGTAGAATTGATCCTACAATGGAGGATCATCCGTGTCCATCCGGAAATCCGGGCCATCCGTGATTCAGACAGAAAGATGGTCGGCTTCAGACAAAGGCATGAATTTTTCGGAATGGAGCAGGTGAGTAGGCGTAAGTTTATCTGGTGGAACCATTGGAGGAATGATGCAAACAACAGACCATATGACTCGTGTTGAACTTCTGCTCACTGATGTGACCACCACCCGGGAGGGCCTGGTATCCATCTGGCGCAAGGAGCGCACCTCAGTGGTTGGCCAATTGCAAACCCAACTGGATGGTCTCACCCCGACCAATGCCACGAGCCAACTGGCCTTTTTATCCACCATCCCGGAGCCGGAAGCCATCCGCATTCGCTATACCGCCGAGGTGGCCCTGGGCCAATACACCCAAGCCGCCATCACCCTCAGCACATTGGCTAGTACGGATGCCGACTGGGTGAGCATGCAACAGATCAATCTGGGGCGGCTCCAGGATCCGTTCTTTGCCCTGGATTCCACCCAGATCACCTACCTGGAGGGATTCGAATCGCAAACCGATGCTCAAGGTGCACTGGCTCGAGCCTTGCTGATCCTGCTCGACGGCCGGTATTACCTGCCCGATCTTCAGAGCTACGGGGCCAATGCGGGACGGATTTTCCAGCCTATTACTGCACCCGTAAGTGAGAAAGCGCCCTCTACGATGAAGCTGGTGCCCAATCCGGCAACCGGTTCGGTGACGCTGTGGAGCGGATATTCGGATGCCGATCCGCAAGGGCGTATCCGCATCTACGATGCCCAGGGCATGCTACTGCATGATCAGACTGGCTATGAACAAGTACAAACCCTGGATATCAGCCAATGGCGCCCGGGTCAATACATCATCACGGTGAGTGGGAAAGACGGGTTTCAGACTCAGACTCTCCTGATTCAGTAACGCATTTCTTATTGATGGGGGGTGGAGATTTTCTCTACCCCCACCTTTTAATAGTGAGTACAATGAAACGATTTAATCTACTATTCTTTTTGATTCTGGTCGTTACAATAGTTCGTGCCCAAACCTTCAGTAAGGTCTATGATTTTGGATCTTCTGCGGAAAGGGCTTGGTATATGTGTGCTCACCCCGATGGGCTACTGATCCAATCAAAGAGTAATTGTCCAGGTGGAGTCTTATGTAGCCTATATTTTGTTGTTTCACCGGACAGTGGGGATGTAGTGAATTGGGTGCATCTTGGAAATGACACTTTAAATATTCAACCTGAGAGAGGATTGGATCCGGTCGATGGCTTGTTTTATTCCTTGTCAATATTTCAGGATGGCAACCAGGTCAATATGATGCAGCTCGTCCTGGATGAGGAATTAGATCTCATACGAATGAGTCAATACACTGAAGATGATCTTCAGAGTCGAGGATATTGTCAGTATGTGTTGAACGATAAGGTGTACATGTTGGGGATGATCGTCAATCCGGGGGAGGCATTTACCAGCCCCTACCTGGTGTGTACCGATCTGGAGGGGAATAAACTGTGGAGCAAGATCTATACCGAATACAAGCAATGCCGAGGTGGTGGCGACATCATCTCTAGTCATGACGGACAGTTGATCATGGTGGAGCGCAACGCAATCCCCTTGCAGGGTGATAAAGCCATCATCCGCAAGCTGGATACCCTCGGCAATGTGATCTGGAAAAAGATCTATGGTGGAGATATGTCTGGTGATAGATTGGTGAATGTGTGCCCTTTGGGCTCCGACAAGTATTTGCTGCAGGCCCATATCGATTCTGTATTGGTCAATCCCAATACAGGTGGCGTGACATCACGTCCAGCCACCGCCTTCATTCTGGATGAAGACGGAGAACTCCTGTCCGACACCATCATCAACGATTACGGTGAACTTCGTTACTACACCAACACCACTTGCGCCAAAGATGGTGGGGTGATTGCCTCGGGACAAATCGTTGGGAAAAGTGCTGTTTTAAGTGCTAATCTTCCACCCCAGACATTCGGTTTGATCACCCGCTTTGACTCCCTGGGTCATATCTTGTGGGATCGGTTTTTTTGGGATCCGGACTACCTACGCATCAATCCCGATACCATCTTTTCAGGTTCCTTCGGTCCGGTGGTGGAGATGGATGACGGACGCCTGGCAGTAGTAGGCCTGATCTTCGGACCGCAGGACAAAGGCGGCACCAATCCCTGGGTGCTGATGCTGGACAGTGTGGGGTGCCTGACCCCGGGCTGTGGCGATGGGGAGCAGATCGTGACGGCCTTACGGGAGCCCCTGCCCCCGTCGTTGTACCCCGTTTTTCTCACCCCCAATCCGGCCTCTGGTCAGGTAGAGATCGGGTTCGATTCGCCAGTGCTGCTGGATGCCGTGGCCTCCGTGGTCATCACTGATTTGTCCGGTCGGCAGGTGCTCCACAGTGCTTGGCCAAGGGGGCAGTCCAGTCTGCTGCTGGGTATTCCCCATCTGTCCAGCGGGCTGTATGTCGTCCGGCTGGAAGATGCCAGAGGGCAGCTCCTGGCTGTGCAGAAATTGGTGGTGCCTGCCCGCTGAGGCGGGGAGGAGTAGAGCAGCTGAGGAACTGTAGAATTGTAGAACTGTAGAATCGGAGTATTGTCAACATCGGTCCTCCCTGCCAGCCGGCATGCTGGGATCTTCGGTCCTCGGTCCTCGGTCCAAAATAGTCGAATCCAGGCCAGCCTGTTCGCCGACCTCAACGAACGGGTGGATGCCCGCAACCTCTATCCCTACCGGCACAGCCTCTTCGGCCAGATCGGCTATCCGGTCACACCGCTGTTCAACACCAACCTGGCGGTGGTGTACAGTCCCGGTGAGGAAAATACCCTCTTCATCAGTCCGGTGCTGGCCTATTCCCTGGCCTCCAACTGGGACCTGGACCTCACCGGACAGATCGTCGCCCAGGACAACGGACGGTCCTATAATTCTCCCCTGCAGGCCTTTTTCCTGCGCCTGCGCTGGAGCCTGTAACGAACAAAGGGAATCCGCCTGGCGGATTCCCTTTAAATTATGGTCTTCTTGTCTTCGGATCAATCCACCTTGTCCAGGGCCATCATGCCCATGCCCTGCTCGGATCGGATCTGGATCCAGTAGCGACCCGTTGGCAGCGTGCCCAGGTCGAAGTCAATGGTCATTCGGGTGCCTTGTCCGAACTGCTGGAGAATGGGCCGGCCCAGGCCGTCCATCACCGTGCAGGTCACCCGCTGGCTGCTGGCAAAGGCCAGGGTCAGCTGAGCCAGGTCCGTAGCCGGGTTGGGGGTGATCGTCGCCGTGATCAGGCCGGGGAGCTGGTCGATCGCACTGGTCTCCAGGATGGTCACGCAGGTATCCGTCGTACAGCCGTTGCAATCGGTGATGGTGACGCAATAGTCACCGGCCGGCAAGTCCGGTATTCCGGGATCGGTCATGCCGTTGGCCCAGGCATATGAGTATGGTTGGCAGCCGCCGGATACCGCGAGGGTGATGGTGCCATTGCTCTGTCCGGGATCGGCCGGGGTGGAGGTGGCATCGACCAGCAATTCAGGGTTTTGTCCGATCGTATAGGGTCCGTAGGTACCCACTTTTCCTGTCTCAGAGACAATGGTACACGTGTATTCCCCGGCCGGCAGATCCGCCAGTTGCAGATCCGTATCGGGTGCGTTGTCCCAGGAGATGGTCAGCATGGGCGTGCCGCCGGTGGCATTCAGGACGATGGATCCGGTGGGCGTGCCAAAGCACAGGGCATCCTGGATCTGCGCCTCGATGGTCGGGAGGCTGTTGGTGACAGTCACCTGGTCGCAATGCAGATTGCCGGCACAGGCATCGAAGGCATTGAGGCAGACGGTATAGGTGCCGGGCTGGGCATAGAAGTGAACAGGGCTTTCCTCGTCACTGCTGGTGCCATCGCCGAAATCCCATTCATACCCGATGGCATTGCTGGAGGCATTGTCGAAGGAGACCTCATCGAAATACGGCACAGCCACATAGGCTGCGGCAGCGGCCAGACCACTCTGGTCGATGTCGATCTGGACGTCCACTCCGGGGCTGAGGTTATAGAAACTGCCGCTGGCCGTTTCACGCAGTTCGACTGCACGAACCATGTAATCGGTCAGGCCCTGTCCGGAGCAGGAATCGACGAAAGCCATCGTGGTGATCGGGTCGGGGGTGAGCTGGAGGTATTCGGCTTCGTTGGCCTTCTTCTTGAACACCAGGTAGCCCATGGACGCATTGGCATCGGTCCAGGCCAGGGCGACATGCAGGCCATCCTGGGTAGCGGTGAGGTTCTGGACCGGGCGCTTGACGTACATCCGCAGGGTAGGATCGCCCATGAGGGCGACATGGATGGAACTGGCACCGAATCCGGATTGGTAGGTCGAACCATTGTTGTTCATGGCGACCTGGGCGGCGAAACCGATATGCTCACCCATGGCCATGTGATGGAACATCCAGTTGGGGCGGGCGGCCCAGGCATTGGTCAGGGTGGAGCCGGAGGCAAGGGCAGCCCTCAAGAGGTTGTTGGAACGGTCCCAGTCGCCGAAATAGGAGCCGAAGAGCATGGTGAAGACGGTCTGGAGGGAATCTGTGGCCAGATTGGTGGTGGTGGTGATCCCGGAGGCGGAGGTATACGATCCCGCACCGCAGCCATAGGACCAGAGATAGCTTTCATTAAGCAGGGTGGTCCGGTAAGGCAGCTCGGCAGTGTTTTCATACCCGAACATGGTGGAGAAGTTCTTCCAGCCGTTCTGTCCAAATCCTTCGGCAAATCCGGCAAAGTTGTTCTGGATCAGACCACGCTCTTCTGCCTGCATCATGCCGGTGCGCCAGGCGTGGTCCTTATCGAGATAGCGACGTAGCAGTTCCTCTTCCGACTGGGCGAAGGCGGGCATGTTGGCAAAGTCGACCCGACCGACCTGCAA
>JACJYI010000006.1:0-80000 GCA_020636225.1 Lewinellaceae bacterium
GGATCGGGGCGGGTCCGGGTCGACAGATCTCCTGGTTTGCCCAGTCGCTACCGGATCTCTACCAGGCCATAGTCCGTGTCGTGGCGGACGACGGGCACCCGGTGGATATCCAGGCCCTGGTCGACCAGGTCGATGAAGCTGGGGTGTATGAGCGATTGACCCAACTGGCGGTCAAGCGGCATCACACTGGAAATCCCTCCGGCCTGGAGCAGGTCAGGGATACGCTGACGGCCCTGTTCGAACAGTACGGACTCCAGGTCGAGCAGCAACCGGCCTTCTTTCAAACCTACAGTTACCCCAATATCCTTGCGCGTCAGGGGGGATGGGTGCATGAGGATACCACCTATATCGTGGATGCCCACTATGATGGAGTCACCCAGGGACCGGGTGCTGACGATAATGCCACCGGCGTGGTCGGGACCATCGAAGTGGCGCGAATCCTCAGTCAGGTACCCTGCCGAAAAAGCATTCGCTACATCGGATTTGCCTTTGAAGAGCAGGGCCTGGTGGGCAGCAATGAATATGTCAACAAGGGTGGTATCAAGTCCTGGGAGAAGATCGCCGGTGTACTCAATATGGAAATGATCGGTTATTTCAGCAACAAGATCAACAGCCAGACAGTACCAGCAGGATTCGACCTCCTCTTTCCAGCGGCTACCGCAGACATTGCCGCTCAGTTGTATCGGGGCAACTTTCTGATCGTGGCCGGAAATACCGCTTCCCAGCCGTTGATCACCGCCTTTGAAACCGCTGCCGACACCTATGTGCCCGAATTGCGGACCGTTTCCCTGGCCGTGCCGGGCAACGGACAGATCGCTCCCGATCTCCGGCGCAGCGATCATTCCCGCTTCTGGGACGCCGGCTACCAGGCCCTGATGCTGACCGACGGGGCCGAGACCCGCAACAAGAACTATCATACCGCCAAGGATGTCGTCGATAGCCTCGACCTGAATTTCCTGAGCAACAATATCCGGGCCGTCCTGGCTACGACGGTCACCCTGGCGGAGCCCATGCATGCCGGCCAGGATGTCTTCGTGCTCAGCGACCTGGTGTCCACGGATGACCATGACCATGCTTCTGCCTGCCGGATCAGCTGTTCGGTCAATCCGATCCGTGATCTGTTGATGCTGTCGATCAATGACTGCGCCGGGGAGTCCATGGTGGCAACATTATACGCCCTGGATGGCCGGGCCCTCCTGTCCCGACAGATCCAGCCCGTCGCTGACCGGGAGGAAGTCCAGATCCCCATTGGCAGGCCGGCAGCCGGCACCTACCTCCTGGTGATCGAGAGCAGTCATCACAGTACTACCCTGACCGTCGTGGTGGAATAGGTCGGGCAGTCGCGAGCGGCGTGCTACCTTTGCCGGCATGGGAAGACGGAAACAACCGATGGTCAACGGGGTCACCATCACCGGTCTGGCCGACAAGGGCCGGGGCGTAGGGCGTGATGAAGCCGGACGGGTCTATTTTATCAAGGAGACAGCGCCGGGAGATGTCGTCAACGTGCAGGTGCTGCGCAAGAAGAAGTCGTACTTCGAGGCGATCGTGACCGACTATGTGACCCTCTCACCTCAACGGGTCACCCCGTTTTGTGCCGATTTCGATTTCTGCGGGGGATGCTCCTTTCAACATGTCAGCTATGCATTGCAATTGGCGGAGAAGCAACGCCAGGTGGAAGATGCCTTTCGCCGGATCGGGCACATCGAGCCTGGCGAGGTCCAGCCGATCCTCGGGTGCCCGGAGACCGTGCACTATCGCAACAAGCTGGAGTTCGGCTTTTCCTGCAAGAAATGGCTGACCCGGGAGGAGATCGCCTCGGGTATCTCCAATGAGCAGGATGTCCTGGGTCTGCATCCCCAAAAGGCGTTTGACAAGATCCTGGACCTGAAGACATGCCATCTCCAGGCCGATCCATCGGAAGCGATCCGCCATGCCTGCAAGCGCATTGGCATCGAGCAGGGCCTGACCTTCTACGATGTGATGACCCATCAGGGGTTTCTGCGACAGCTGGTGGTCCGGGTATTTACCACCGGCCAGGTACTGGTGGTGGTCGGATTCGGGGAGGATGATGCAGAGAAGCGGAAAGCCTACCTGGATACGTTGCAGCGGGCCGTTCCGGAGATCACCAGCCTGCAGTATTTCGTCAATACCAAGATGAACGACTTCTTCCTGGATCTGCCGATCATGGTATATGACGGGCCGGCTCAGGTAGAAGAGGAACTGGGGCATGTTCGCTTTCGGGTGGGTCCCAAGTCCTTCTTTCAAACCAATACCCGTCAAGCCACGCGATTGTATGACATCGTGGTGGAATATGCCGGACTCACCGGTACGGAAACGGTGTACGACCTCTATACCGGGTTGGGGAGCATCGCCTTGTATGTGGCCCGATCCTGTGCCTCCATCGTGGGGATCGAAGAGGTGCCCGCAGCGATCGATGATGCCCGGGAGAATGCCACGCTGAACGGGATCACCAATGCCACCTTCTATGCGGGTGATGTCAAGCTGGTCATGGATGCCGACTTCATGGCCAGATACGGACGGCCGGACGTGTTGATCACGGATCCGCCCCGGGCGGGCATGCATGCCGACGTGGTCGAGGCCATCCGCCGGCTGGCTCCGCCCCGGATCGTGTATGTAAGCTGCAACCCATCGACCCAGGCCAGGGATATCGCCTTGCTGGGTGATGGCTATCGGGTGGTCAAATGTCGTGCTGTGGATATGTTTCCACATACGCATCATGTTGAGAACGTGGCATTGCTGGAAAAAATCTGAATCAGCCTACCTTCGTCGAGTTATGGAAGCGGAAGAAAAACTCCAGCAGATCAAATCGGATCTGCAGCCCTATATCCGGATGATGGGCACCCTGGCTGATCAGGTCCTGGTCCAGGATGTCTCCAACTACCCCATTTTCGTGATCCATCCGGATACCATCGAGCTGGGTTTACCCGTCGTGGAAAAGAGTGCACACAACCGTTGGGCGATCCATGTCTCGACCCTGGAGGAATTTTCCACCAAGCAGATCATCCAGGAAGACAAGATCCAGGAGTTTCGCAGGATATATAAGGATCCGAAGGCGCATTTATGTCTGTTTGTCCTATCCGACCTGGGGGCCCAGTTCATCTTCCTGCCCCGGGACGGTCAGCCCACCACCTGATGGCCAGGCAACGTCATTTCGAGCATCACCGTCAACCCCTGCTCTCCCCGCAGGCCTTTGCCGTTCGGGTGCTGACCTATCTGGGGTATGCCTCGATCATCCTGGTCGTCTCCCTGGCTATCGGCATTGCCGGATACCACTGGTTGGCGGGCCTGGGATGGATCGATGCCTTGTTGAATGCCTCCATGATCCTAACGGGAATGGGACCGGTCGATCCCATGCAGGATGATACGGGCAAGCTGTTTGCATCGTTATATGCCCTCTACAGCGGCGTGGCCTTCCTGACCACGATCAGCGTCTTCCTGGCGCCCATCCTGCATCGGTTGATGCACATCCTGCACCTGGAGGATGATGACAGGCTTTAGGGCACCTCTATCAACCCCACTCAAAGACCAATCAAATCCTTTAGGGATTTTTCCTAAAGAAAACCTTTGCGATACTGCGTTATTTCTCAATCACTTAGCTATGGCTAGGCTCTTTCGAAATGCCTTGTCTCGCTAGGTTTTCTTTAGTCTTGGTCAATTTCGGAGGTTAATAGAAGTGCCCTTGATTGAAACCGCAGGAATTCGGTATTTTGACCGTGTTGTTGTTGCCTGGGAATCCAATTGGCATGCTGCACCTGGTCCGTACCTGTATCGGTGATCTTCTTGATCTGCTTTATCCCCGTCTGTGTGCGGCCTGTGGTTGCCAGCATCCACCCGAGGGATCTGCCCTGTGCATCGCCTGCCAGATCGACCTGCCCCGGACGGATTATCACCTGTTTCGGGAAAATCCGCTCACCAGGCGGTTCACCGGCCGGTTTGCCCTGGAGACGGCCACGTCCATGTTCTACTTCGTGAAGGATACACCCGTGCAGGACATGTTGCACCGCATCAAGTACCAGGGACGGAAGGAAGCCGCCTGGTCACTGGGGCAGCACTACGGGCGTGAACTCCGCACATCCGGTCTTTACGAGACCATTGACATGGTCGTACCGGTGCCCCTCCACCCGCATCGGGAACACCAGCGCGGCTATAACCAGAGCGCCTGGTGGGGCAGGGGACTGAGCGAAGGCCTCGGGGTAGAAAGTAACGAGCGAGGTCTGGTCCGGGTACGAAAGACTGAGTCGCAGACCAACAAGTCCAGGCAAGACAGGTTGCTCAACACCCGGGAGGCCTTTGTGGTCCGAAAACCATCTCGCCTGAAGGGACGCCACATCCTGCTGGTGGATGATGTGATGACCACCGGGGCGACCCTGGAGGCTTGCGCGCTGCCCTTGTTGACGCTTCCTGGTGTGCGGATCAGTATCGCCACCCTCGCGGTCGCCCAGGATTAGTAGGCTCGCAGGTTGAGGAAATGGCGGAATCCGAAATTGGCATACAGGTTTTCGGTGGTCATGTTCAATCCGCCATCAAGGAAGACCTCCATGTTGTTCTTGTAATCCCGGATGCGGAAGTAGCTGAGTTCGATGCCCAGGGTATACTGGACATTGTCCTCATCTGCGGAGAAGAGATATTGCAGTCCGCCCTTGGCCATGGCGGTGAAGGCGTTGCTGTTGTGGACAGAGCAACGTTTGCCGTTGGTGCGCCAGAGTCCGGCACCGGCCTCCAGACGTGCGAAGGGTTGGAAATCGATGGATTCCTCTATGGCATCTGACTCGAAGTCAGCTGTCATGGTGGTACCCCCCTGGATCCGCCCCATCAGATGGTGGTTGCCTATCCCAAAACCGAGATCGGCGCCCGCACCGGCGTTGTTCGAGATGGCCTCGAGGTTGGGTGAATGCAAATAGATGGAGGGGAGGTCCAGGAATAGCCTGGCTTCCTGGGCCTGAACCGCAGTGTAGGTGACGAGGATCAGGAGGAGTGTGATGAACTTGATGGGTCCTTTCATGTTGTGAGTTTCTTTTGAAGTAAGACGCAGTGGGTGTAAAAATAGCTGCCTTGCCGGAATGTAGGTCCTGTTGGGTGTTGGCAACCTATCTTTGTGCAGGATATCGTCTATGAGTGACCAGATCAAACATGAATGCGGGCTGGCGTTTGTTCGCCTGCTGAAGCCGGTAGAATACTATGCGGAGACCCACGGCAACCCGCTCTACGGGTTGCAAAAGGTGCGTCTGCTCATGCAGAAGATGCGCAATCGCGGACAGGATGGTGCCGGATTGGCGACGATCAAGTTGAATGTCCAGCCGGGCAAGCGGTATATCAGTCGCCGGCGCAGCGTCAGTTCCGATTATCTGAAGGACCTGTTCTCGGGGATCTATGAGCATTTCTCCGAGTTGCCACCCGAGCAGCTCCAGGATGCGGAATGGCTGTACGACAACATGCCCTATACCGGCGAGTTGCTGATGGGCCATCTGCGATATGGGACGCATGGCGACAATTCTATCGAGACCTGTCATCCCTTCCTTCGCCAGAACAACTGGATCACCCGGAATCTGGTGTTGGCCGGCAACTTCAATATGACCAATGTCGATGAGCTCTTCAACGAGTTGGTGGAGCTGGGGCAGTATCCCAAGCAGCGGTCGGACACGGTGACGGTGATGGAAAAGATCGGTCACTTCCTCGACGACGAGGTCCAGCGCCTGTATACCTGGTTCAAGCCGGACGGATACGACAACAAGGAGATCAACGAGCTGATCTTTGAGCATCTGGACATTCAGCGGTTGCTGCGGCGGGCCAGTCGAAAGTTTGACGGCGGCTATGTGATCGCCGGCATGATCGGCCATGGGGATGCCTTCGTGATCCGGGATCCATCGGGGATCCGCCCGGCATTCTACTACCGCGATGAGGAGGTGGTCGTGGCCGCATCAGAACGTCCGGCCATCCAGACAGCCCTCAATGTGAAGTTCGATGATGTCCGGGAATTGCTGCCCGGGCACGCGTTGATCATCAAGAGAAACGGGCATATTGAAGAGGTCCCCTTCACCGAACCGCGCAATCGGGCGGCTTGCAGCTTTGAGCGGATCTATTTCAGCCGGGGGACAGATCGGGAGATCTACCAGGAGCGGAAGAAACTGGGGGAATTGCTGGCCCCCCGTGTGCTGGAAGAAGTGGGCTATGACGTGGAGAACACCGTCTTTTCGTTTGTCCCCAATACCGCGGAGTCTGCCTTTTTCGGGTTGATCGAAGGGATCGACAACACATTGAACCAGCGGAAGATTGGCGAGATCCAGGCCCTGGGACCCAATGCCTCCCCCGGAGACCTGGCCCGCATCCTGAACCGTCGGGCCCGGGTGGAAAAGCTGGTGGTGAAGGATGCCAAGTTGCGCACATTCATCAGTGCCGATCAGGCTCGGGGCGAACTGGTCAGCCATGTTTACGATGTGACCTATGGGATCGTCAGGGACGGGATCGATACGGCCGTGTTACTGGATGACTCCATTGTCAGGGGAACCACCCTGCAGGACAGCCTGATCACCATCGTGGCTCGCCTGAATCCGAAGCGGATCATCATCGTCTCCTCGGCACCCCAGATCCGCTATCCGGATTGTTATGGCATCGATATGTCGAAGATGGGCGAATTCGTGGCATTCCGGGCCCTGGTCAACCTGTTGCGTCGGGATGACAAGATCCAATTGCTGGATCAGGCGTATGAACGATGCAAGTTTTCCGAGACATTGCCATTATCGGAAATGCAGAATGAAGTACGATTCCTGTTTGATGAATATTCCGCGCAGGAGATCTCGGATGAGATCGCGAATATTGTGACACCGAAGGGGTTGGATATTCCGGTCACGGTGATCTACCAGACCCTGGAAAATCTGCACGAGGCCTGTCCGCTGAATAAAGGTGACTGGTATTTTTCCGGCTTGTATCCGACACCTGGCGGCAACCGGGTGATCAACCGGGCCTTCATGAATTATATGGAGAAAAAGAATGTACGGGCTTACTAGTGATCAATAGACCGGAATAGAAAAAGGCCGCTCCATGGAGCGGCCTTTTTTTTATTTCCTGGATAATTGGCCACTGCCATTCATTCGGGATTTGACATCGGACGCATTTCCTGAATAAAGAACATTTCCACTGCCATTCACGGTAACGTTCAACGAGGAATCGGCGTACAGTTCTGCATCTGTCGATCCCGAGGCAAGAAATGATACGGACTGGCAGACCAGCCCCATGGCATCAATTTCTCCTGACCCATTTGAAGTAATAGCCAGAGAGTTGGATGATCCTTTCATGGACAGTTCCGGTGATCCGTTCAATTCGGCTGTTACCGATTGGTAGTTCAGGAGCAGGTCCATCTCTCCGGATCCATTGGATTCGATATTCAGGAAATCCCCGGTCAGGGTATCCGAGGACCGGAGGTCACCGCTGCCGGACAGGGAGATCCCTTTCCAGGAAGGGGCGGTGATCTGAATGCGGATATCGGATCGGTTCGGGAGGTCATAGCCTTTTTTTATCCTGATCAGCAAGGTGCCATTGTCTGCATATTCGGAAGTAATGAACGGTTGGATCTGTTCATCCGCCGTGACCGACATGGTCGACTCATTTCCCTGCAGGATGGTGATATCAAAGGGCCCCTCGAACTCCACAGAAGAGAAAGATGTCAGGGTTCGTTCCTGGGTCGTCATGACACCGGATACCTGGATTTTTTCTCCGGCCTCAAGCCCGAAGAAGCGAATATAGATCAGGGAGGTGATCATCAGGAAAACAATGGCTCCCAGGAAAATGAGCAGGAGTTTATTGCTGGTCTTCATGCCTATATCTGTTGTTGGTGACGTTGATAAATAGATTGCAGGTCGGAAAATTCAATGCCGAGCAGTTCCATGTTCTTGAACAGGGACTGTACATCTTCCTGGATGAACTGTTCCCGTTTGATGGACTTGACTTGTTGGTAGGCATCATCGGCAATGAAATAGCCGATCCCCCTTTTGTTATCGAGAATTCCCTTTTCCTGCAAGAAGGAATAACTGCGCTGGACCGTATTGGGATTGACTTCGATCTGGGCGGCCATTTCACGAACAGAGGCAATTCGCTCGCCATTGGAAAGTTCGCCAGCCAGGATGGTATCGCAAATATGATCCGCGATCTGCAGGTAGATACTTCGTTGATCAGCAAATTGCATCATCACACTTCTTTTTCAGTTAGTTTCAGAAAGGATACCCACCAGAAGAAGGGTACCAAGACCAGCCAGAGGATCAGCTGTCCAACCTTGCCCAACAGGAAATCCATCTGTTCGGAAAAATTGAAGCCGAAGGAGGGATTGATCATGGACTCGTCCACTGACCATGATCGAAAGATCATCCAGGCGGCAATACCCACGATAAAGGAGATCGCTGTTTGCAGGACCAGCAGGGTCAAGGCTGTTTTGATCGTTGCCGCCTTGTTGAAATGAATGGCACCGATCAGGAACACGGCATGGGCCATGATATAGATCTTCCAGAAATCCCAGATCTGTTCCTGGAAGGGTTGGAAGACAGAGTGGATCTCACCGAAAGCCAGCCAGCAGACCAGGTTCATGATCCAGCTGGCCAACCAGTAGACGAGGGTAAAGCTGAGCATGTAGAATGGCAGCGTACGCAACCACCGGGCACTCCATTTTTCGATATGGGAAGCCGGCAGGAGGAGGTAATCCTGGCGGGTGGCCGGCTGCGCAAATTCATTGAACGCTCCCCCGGTGTGAAACAGTCCGATGATCAGGAAAAAGATCCCATACCAGGTCAGGTGGAAACCGGCCGTGGTTGGTTCGCTATCCATTTTGGCCAGTACCCCGAACAGGGTCAGTAATCCGGTCACGGTACCGGCCATGATCAGGGTAGATTTCCTGTTGATATACAGGTCGCGAAAGAGGAGCTGCCGCAGAATCGGAATGCGAAGGGTCATATCCATGGTGATGGGTCTTTAAGCGTTGAACAGGTTGGTCATGCGTTCGGGATGCTGGATGAGGGCGTTGAACAGCACCTCGAGGTCCACATCCGTATCTTCTCCCGTGAGGTTTTCACTGACCACGAGATATCCTCCCGGGATCCGCTCCGCGTACCAGGCATCGATGGGTTCCTGCAATCCGGTATGAACGTGAAACTTCAGCTTTTTGGACACGGAGGCCAGGTCTTGCTGGAAGATGATCCTGCCCTGGTCCAGCACGATCAGGGGGTCGATCAGGTTGACCATGTCCCTGACCTGGTGAGTGGAGATCAACATGCAGGTCTCATCATGGATACCTGACGAGATGATCTTTCTGAACCGGCTTTTGGAGGGAATGTCTAATCCGTTGGTCGGTTCATCCAGGATCAGGAGGCGTGCCCTGGTGGCCAGGCCGAATGAAATGATGGCCTTTTTCTTCTGGCCGAATGAAGAGCCGGTCAACTTTCCGGAGGTTGGCAGCTCAAACTCGGAGACCAGTTTCCAGAACAGGTCCTCATCAAATTTCGGATAGAAGGGTGCGTAGATCCTGGGCAGGTCGCCGATGTCCAGGTCGGGAACAGACCATTCCTCCGGAATGAAACAAATGTCCGCCAGCATCTCTGCCGAGCGGTTGAATGCTTGGTGTCCCAGGGTGGTTACCTCTCCTTCCCAGGGTTGGAGCAAGCCGGCGATAATGCGCAGCAGCGTAGTTTTTCCGGCTCCGTTCCGGCCCAGGAGGCCATAGATCTGGCCGCCTTTCAACTCAAGGTCAAGGTCCCTGAACAATGGTTTCCCCTTTTTGTAACCAAAATGGAGACTGTCGATCTGGATCAATGTTTCTATAGTCATAGTGTACTACATAACTAATACACCACAAATGTAGGATGCGTTTGTCAGACCTGCAACTTTTTGCAGAAAATTTTTCTGACCATCATCATCATGCTATCGATATCGGTGGCCTTGATCGGTCCGAACCAGGGGAACCAAGGCTGATTACATAAGTCTCCAGGCAAATGATCCATGTCATTCGTGACCGGATTGGCAAACTATTTGCGTTTCCCTGAGGCAGGTACCAACAATCATTGGCTATGGTTCAGAAAGCACGATACTGGGTTGACCGGCACATCATTGATCTGTTGCGCATCAGCATCGGGATCTGTTACGTCTGGTTTGGCATGTTGAAGTTCTTCCCCCATCTCAGTCCGGCAGAGGACCTGGCCGGGCAGACGATCACATTGCTGACCTTCGGGTGGATTCAACCCCCGTTGTCCCTGAACCTGCTGGCCATCTGGGAGGTAGGCGTGGGGATCCTGTTCCTGTTCAACAAGGGGATGCGATTTGCCCTGTGGGCCATGTTCGTGCATATGATCTGCACCCTGACACCGGCCTTTCTGCTGCCAGACGCCTTTTTTACCCATTTCCCATACGGCCTGACCCTGGTCGGACAGTACATCATCAAGAACTTTGTGTTCATCGCCGTGGCCATCGCATTGATGCGCAAGGTGAAGCCCGTTGCCGAGGAGGACCTGGAGAAGCTCGTCTGATCCTGCAGGAGGGCGTATCTTTGCCCCATGCAACCTTACCATCCCGAACCAGTCCTCATCGAGGACTTCATTACCCGTTGCCTGGCTGAGGACATCGGCTCCGGTGACGTGACGACGTTGGCCTGTATCGACCCGACCAGTCGAAGCAAGGGAAAGCTACTGGTCAAGGATGTCGGGATCATCGCCGGGATCGAGTTGGCCGAGGCCATTTTCCGCCATGTGGATCCGACCGTTGAATTTGAATTCTTCCATCGGGATGGCGATGCGGTGCATGATGGGGACGTGGCCTTTTTTGTGGAATGCCATACACATGCCCTGCTTCAGGCAGAGCGCCTGGTCCTCAACAGCATGCAGCGGATGAGCGGGATTGCCACCCTGACCAATCGGTTCCTCTTTGAAGTGGAGGATCTGCCGGTCCAACTGCTGGATACCCGGAAAACCACGCCAGGCATTCGCTTTCTCGAGAAATGGGCGGTGAACCTGGGAGGTGGTTCCAATTATCGGTTTGGGTTGTATGACTGGTTCATGATCAAGGACAATCATATCGAGGCCTGTGGAACGGTGACCGATGCCATCGAACAGGTGGCAGCCTACCAGCAGGAGCATGGATTGAACCTGAACGTCACGGTGGAGGTCAAGAACCTGATGGAGCTGTTCGAAGTCCTGGATACGGGAAAGGTGACCCGTATCATGTTCGATAATTTTGAATTGCCCTTGTTGAAGGAGGGCGTTCGCCTGGTCAACAAACGTTTTGAGACGGAAGCCTCAGGCGGAGTCAATCTCCAGACGGTGCGCAAGATCGCCCAGACCGGGGTGGATTACATTTCCATAGGCGCATTGACCCATTCCGCCCAGGCACTGGACATGAGTCTGAAGATCATCGATTGAGCCTGTTGGTCACCAATAGTGAGTGGCTCCGAATCCGATCAGGAATCCCAGGCAGACCAGGGATATCCAGAACCTGACATCACGGTAAAAGCCATGATGTCGATCCCAGATAATGGCGCCCATGACGGCGACCAGGATGAGTGTCAGAATGAATAGCATGATTCCCGTTTTCGTAGTATACCTGAATAATGGATTGTGTGCATGCACATAATCCATCGTCAATAGGAGGTACGAAAGGGGGGTTAATTGGAGACGGGATGTGACCTCAGATCCTGTTTGATCGATTTCACCAAAGTAGGACCAGCAAAAATCAGACCGGAATAGACCTGGATCAATCGGGCACCGGCGTCGAATCGTTCCCTGGCAGCTTCCGGTGAGTCGATCCCACCGACACCGATCAGGGTCAGGTCAGACGGACAATGCTTTGAGAGATAACTCAAAATGGTGGTGGAACGTTCCCGGAGAGGTCGACCACTGAGGCCACCAGCCCCGATTTCCTGCCATTCTGTCGCCGGGCTGACCAACGGTTGTCGTTCGATGGTCGTGTTGGTGGCGACCAGTCCGGCCAGTCGGGCTTCCATGGCGATGTCCACGATATCATTGAGCTGGCCTTCCTGCAGATCGGGAGCGATCTTCAGTAAAAGCGGCCTGGGAGAGGATCCGCGCTGGTTCTCGTCCTGCAGGCGCAGCATGAGCTGGCGCAATGGTTCCTTGTCCTGGAGTTCGCGCAGCCCGGGGGTATTGGGCGAGCTGACATTGACCACGAAGTAATCCACGAGGGGTTTCAATTTCCGCAGGCAGATCAGGTAATCCTCTACCGCCTGATCATTAGGCGTATCCTTGTTCTTCCCGATATTGCCGCCGATGATCAACCCTTCGGGACGGATCAGACGTTCGAGCCGGTAGGCGGCAGCATCGACCCCGTCATTATTGAAGCCCATTCGATTGATCAGTGCCTGGTCCTGGGGCAGACGAAACAGTCTCGGTGTTGGGTTTCCGGACTGGGGTCGTGGCGTGACCGTCCCGATCTCGATATACCCGAATCCGAGCAGGGCCATCTCCCGAATGAAGCGCGCGTCCTTGTCAAAACCTGCTGCCAGGCCGATCGGGTTGCGAAAGGTCAATCCAAAGGCAGAGGTGGTCAATCCGGTGTCTTTGCCGTACCAGAGCCGGTGGAGAAGGTCATGGGCCGGAGGGATGTCTGCCAGTGTCTGCAGCAGTCCCATGGTGAGATAATGGGCCTTTTCGGCATCCAGCCGAAAGACAAGGGGTTTGACGAGGTCGTACAGGTTCCGCATAGATCGGCAAAGGTAATGAGGTGTGGGCACCTTGTTACCTGTGATGAAGAGGAGTGTGATCTGATCCATACTTCTTTTCCAGCCGCTGCCATGACAGGAATGGTCTGTACCCTATCTTGCACGCATGGTACACGAACATGATTTGGAAGGTCTGGCCCTCCGGGTGAGTGAAGTGGTTCGTTCAGTCGCTGCCCAGATCGCCAGGGCCTATGGCACCGTCAGCGAGGGCGAGATCGAAACCAAGAGTCGGAACAGCCTGGTCAGCCATGTGGACAAGGAAGCAGAACAGGCCCTGGTGGCCGGCTTGCACGGGATATTGCCAGATGCCGCATTTCTGACGGAGGAAGAGACTGTTGACCAGTCCCAGGCAAGGGAGCGCTGGATCATCGATCCCCTGGACGGGACCACGAACTTCTTGCATGGCCTGCCGTTCTTCGCGATCAGCGTTGCCCTGGAACGGGAGGGCGACCTGGTCCTGGGCGTGGTCCATGAAGTCAGTCGGGGTGAGCATTTTGTCGCCTGGCAGGGAGGGGGCACCTGGCTGAATGGGGTTCGGGTGAAGGTTTCTGATCATACAGAACTGGGAGATTGTCTGATCGCAACGGGTTTTCCCTATTACGATTATCAGCGCATGGATGCCTACATCGAGGTACTCAAGCAGTTCATGCTCCTGACCAGGGGCGTGCGCCGCCTGGGCAGTGCTGCCCTGGATCTGGCCTATGTCGCCTGTGGGCGGTTTGATGCCTATTATGAATATGCCTTGCAACCCTGGGATGTGGCCGGCGGGATCGTCCTGGTCCGGGAGGCTGGCGGCATCGTATCTGACTTCGCGGGAGACCGAAAGGGAGGAGATCAGGGCAAGGAGATCCTTGCGGCCAATCCGGACATCCATCCCCTTGCACAATCCGAGATCAATGCTTATTTTTAGGCCTGTCTAAAAATAGAATGACATGGATGATCTCTATCTCTGGTTTGTCGACCTGCATCCGGCCTACCAGGCCTTGATCGCTACCCTGTTCACCTGGGGGGTGACCGCCCTGGGAGCGGCTTTGGTCTTCTTCTTCAAAAAGATGAATCAAAAGGTCCTGGATGCCATGCTCGGGTTTGCTGCCGGGGTCATGATCGCCGCGAGCTTCTGGTCGCTGCTGGCACCGGCCATCGAGATGAGTGCGGAAACCAGCAGTCTTCCGGAATGGGCTCCCGCATTGATCGGATTTCTGGCTGGCGGCCTGTTTCTGGCGGGGCTGGACAAGATCCTCCCTCACCTGCATCCGGGCCTGTCGATGAAAGAAGCGGAGGGACCGAAGACCAGTTTGCGTCGAAGTGTGTTGTTGGTGCTGGCGATCACCCTGCACAATATCCCTGAAGGTCTGGCTATAGGTGTAGCCTTCGGGGCAGTCGCCTACGGCCTGCCTTCCGCCACGTTGGGTGCAGCTATTGCCTTGGCTATAGGTATTGGTCTTCAGAACTTTCCCGAAGGAACAGCGGTCTCCGTCCCCCTGCGCCGAGAGGGCATGAGTCGACGCAAAGCCTTCTTTTACGGACAGCTATCGGGTATTGTTGAACCCGTTGCCGGGGTAGCCGGGGCCATCCTGGTGCTGAGCATGCAATCCGTCCTGCCCTATGCGCTGGCCTTTGCGGCCGGGGCCATGATCTTCGTGGTGGTGGAGGAATTGATCCCTGAATCCCAACTGGCCAAGAATACAGACCTCGCCACGTTGGCCACACTCGCCGGATTCGCGGTCATGATGACCCTGGATGTGGCCCTGGGGTAAGCCGAAAAGGTCGGTTGATTCGAGAACCATCGTCCAATTCGAATGTTCTGTGAGGCAGACAGATCGACCACATGAAAGCACTCCTTCTATTCCTGGCCATCCTCTTCGCCGGTACGGCCACTGCCCAGACCGGCATCATCCAGGGGAAGGTCACAGACGCCCTGACCAACGAGCCCATTATGTTTGCCACCGTTGCGGTATCCGGAACGACCCTTGGCACCACGACGGACCTGGATGGTCAGTATCTCCTCGGAGATCTGCCTGTCGGCCTGTATACCATTGCGGTCTCCTATGTCGGGTACGAGGATCAGGCGCGATACGAGATCCAGGTGAGCAGTGGCCGACCGGTCATCCTGGATTTTCAACTGGAGGAACAGACCACCCAACTGGAAGAAGTGGTCGTCAAGGCATCACCTTTCAAGCGAACGGAAGAAAGTCCGCTGTCATTGCGAACCATCGGCGTTGCTGAGATCCAGCGCAATCCCGGTGGAAACCGGGATATCTCCAAGGTGATCCAGACGTTGCCCGGAGTCACCTCGGTGTCGTCCTTTCGCAACGACCTGATCATCCGGGGCGGGGCACCCAACGAGAATCGATTCTACCTGGATGAGGTGGAAGTGCCGACCATCAATCACTTTGCCACCCAGGGAGCATCCGGTGGACCGGTGGGACTGATCAATGTCAACTTCATTCGGGAGGTGGACTTCTACAGCGGAGCCTTTCCGGCCAATCGGGGAAACAGTCTCAGTTCGATCTTCAATTTTCAGCAGGCCGACGGACGGTCGGACCGGATCGGGGGTACGGCATTGCTGAGTGCTACTGATATTGGTGCTACCCTGGAAGGACCGATCGGCGACAAGACCACATTCCTGCTGTCCGCCAGGCGGTCCTATCTCCAGTTTCTGTTCCAGGCCCTGGGCCTGCCCTTTCTGCCGACCTACAATGATTTCCAGGCCAAGGTGAAGTACAAGATCGATCAGAAGAACGAGCTCACCTTTATTGGCCTGGGTGCCATCGACCAGTTCAGGCTCAACCTGGAGGCCGATGAAACCGAAGAGCAGCAATTCCTGCTCAACAACCTGCCGGAGAGTCCGCAATGGAACTATACCAACGGACTGGTCTATAAGCATTTTACCGACCAGGGGTACTGGACATTCGTGCTCAGCAGGAACATGCTGAACAACCAGGCCATCAAGTATGCCGACAATGATGAGAGCAGCGAGGACAACAAGATCCTGGACTACAAAAGCCAGGAGATCGAGAATAAGCTGCGCATTGAGAACACCACTCGTTACGGCGACATCAAGATCAATGTCGGTGTCGGGTATGAGTATGTGAAGTACAACAACCGGACCTTCAACCGGATCTTCACTTCTGCCGGAGCGCAGACGGTGGATTTTCGGTCCGATCTGGCATTCCACAAGGCGGCCATCTTTGGCCAGATCAGCCGGAAGATGATCAATGACCGGCTGGTGGTTTCCGCCGGGCTCCGCCTGGATGCCAACAGCTATTCCGACGAGATGCAGAATCCGTTAGAGCAGATCTCGCCCCGCCTGTCGGTATCCTATGCCATCACCGATCGTCTGTCCATCAATGCCAATTCGGGACGATTCTATCAACTGCCCCCGTACACGGTACTGGGCTATCAGGAGGGAGGCCGGCTGATCAACCGGGAGAATGGCATCGAGTTCATCCGGGCTGACCATTTCGTGGCCGGGCTGGCCTACAATACCGCCACCAGCTCCAAGATATCCATCGAAGCCTATTACAAATCCTATTCCGACTATCCGTTCCTGTTGCGGGACAGTCTGACCCTGGCCAACCTGGGCGGCGATTTCGGAGTGGTCGGCAACGAACCCGCCATTTCGCGCAGTGCGGGCAGGACGTATGGCGTTGAGGTGTTGTTCCAGCAACGGCTCTTCAAGGGATTTTACGGGATCGCCGCCTATACACTGGGCTGGAGCGAGTTTGAGGACAAAGATGGACGGTTCGTTCCCTCCTCCTGGGATGCCCGCCATATTGTCAACCTGACCCTGGGTAAACGGTTCGGCCGGAACTGGGAGGCGGGGATCAACTGGCGCTTTCAGACCGGATTGCCCTTCACCCCATTCGCCAGCACCTCCAACCTCGCCCAGAACTGGGATGTGACCGGTCGGGGGATTCCTGACTACAGTCAATTGAATACCCAGCGCACCTCGGTGGTGAACGGCCTGGATATCCGCATTGACAAGAAGTGGTTCTTCCCCCGGTGGAGCCTGAACGTCTATCTGGACATCGAGAATGTGACGGCGAATGCCGTCGGTCTGCCCCAGCTGATCCTGGATCGGCCCTTGGACGAGAACAATCGACCGGTGGGCGGACCGGTGGTCATCAATCCCAATGACCCGCCCGAACAGCAACGCTATGCCCTCAAGGAGATCAATGATGCCACGGGCACGCGAATTCCCAGCATCGGTGTCATGGTAGAATGGTAAGAAGGTCGTAGTTTTGGACAAATTGACGATATGAAACTACCAGCTGCGATCCTGACCATACTATTCCTTCTCACCGGACTATCCTTTGCAACCGCTCAGGATCATACCCTGACCGATGACTGGACTGATCTGGACCTGACAGAATTCTATTCCACGAATGGAGATCAGCTTGTGGCTGTGCAATTGGATGAAACCCCACGGTTTCACCGGCAGGCTGTGATGACGGCTTTCAAGGAGATGCGGTACCCGTCCATCGCCAGGCAAAAGGGGATCGAAGGCACAGTGAAGATCCGGGTAAGCCTGGATGAACGCGGCCAGTATATCCGGGCAGTACCTGTATCCACGATCGGTGCCGGATGTGATGAAGAAGCCCTCTATAGTGTGCAGCGCATTATCCGTGCAGGTGTCACACCGGCCATCCTGGGTGGGCAGCCCACGGCCATTACCTTTGATATTCCTGTGAAGTTTTCCTTTCACTAGCGACTCGCTATTTACCGCCTCCCTTTGGTTGCGTGCATCTGACATGAGCGGTTCAGCAGACGGATCTGAGTAGTCTGACTGACAGGAAGGAGTGCTTTCTTCTGAGGCTAAAGTCTAACGCCAGGAAAAGGATTGGATGATCCCCGTCAGATCTTCCCGGACGTATTCAGTGACCGGACGCAGGGAATCGGGATTGGGTCGGCTGTTGAAATACAGGCTACCCCTGAAGAAATGCCGGACACTGTCCGTCAGGAAGAATTGGAAGGGAGAAGCACTTGGTCCCTCCATATTGAAGGCCATTCCCGAGGTTCCATTAGGCAGGATGATCTTGAAATCCTCAATGTAACTGGCTCGCTTGTTCTGTTCGTTGGCCAGTTTGAAGGCATCCTGGACAAGTTGCTGAAACTGGGTATAACTGGAAAACGAGGTATACGTGCAATGGACATCGGCATTGAACTGGTCGGATCGCAGGTTGAACCAGCAGGGATTATCGATGAACTCGTCGAAGTAGGTACTGTCCCGCATCAGGGTAAAATAGTCGGGAAAAGAAAAGGTAAACGGACAATCCGGTTGATCATAGGTGGTCAGATGGCGCTCCGGATAGATCACTCTGGGGTAGGCGCGGGGACGAGGACTGATGTCTCCCTGGTTGGAACAACCCGCCAGAAAGAGCAGGAACAGGCATGTCTTGAGTACGAGACGCAGGTTGATCATACAGGTTCAGGTAAGGTCAGTTTGATCTCTTCCACACGGCGCTTGTTCACCTTGGTGACCCGGAAGAAGAATCCATTGGTTTCGACGACGGTATCCCGGCGGGGGATCATGCCGGCCATTTCCAGGACCAGACCGGCCAGGGAGTCCGCATCGTTGCGCACATCATCGAATGTGGATGTATCCACACCAATGATCCGGCAGACATCATTGATCAGTGTCTTGCCATCGAACAGGTAGTTTCGTTCGTCCAGTTTCTGGTAATTGACCTCTTCCTCATCGTCAAATTCATCCTTGATCTCGCCGACGATCTCCTCCATGATATCTTCCAGGGTGACCAGTCCGGCAGTGCCGCCATATTCGTCAACCACGATGCCTATGTGACGCCGTTCTGTCTGGAATTCCTTCAACAGGTCATTGATCTTTTTCGATTCCGGCACGTAGAGTACTTCCGTCCTCACCAGGGGTTGCCATTCGAAATCCTCGGATTCCTGGAGATAATTGATCAGGTCCTTGGTGTAGATCACCCCCAGGATATGGTCGAGATCTTCCTCATAGACCGGAATGCGGGAGTACCCGGATTCACGAACGACATGGAGCAGCTCGGCAAAGGTGGCCTCCTGGTCGACCGATACGATGTCTGTCCTCGGGCGCATGATCTGCTTGGCCGTCACGTCAGCGAATTGGACGATCCGCTTCAGGATATCGACCTCTTTGACCGAGTGCTGGCCATCCGTCACCGTCAGTTCAATGGCGCTGTTGATCTCTGTCGAACTGGGTCCTTCGTCCATACGGTGCCGGGCAAGTCGCTTTTCCAGGACATCCGTCCAGTTGACCATGATGGCGGTGAATGGACGGAACAGCCTGGCCAGGATCAACAGGCTGCGCGACATGGTCCTGGCCAGAGGGATCACATTGAATCGCGCATAGATCTTGGGAAGGATCTCACCCATCAGGACAAGGATCATGGTCACGCCAACCACGGACAGGCCGAAATGAAGTGCTCTGCCCAGACCATCGGGGGAAACGCCCAGATCACCCAGACTGAGGAGGATCCAATCAGCCCATCCGATACACGTGGCGATCGGGAGCAGGGAGCGAAGGATAAACTCCGAAACAACAATGATCGAAACGTTGACGAAATTATTGCTGATGAGGATGGTCGCCAGCAGGGTGGCGGGTTTATCCAGCAACTTCAGGATGCGATTGGCGCTGGCCGACCGCTCGTCCTTGAGTCCCTCCAGGTCAGTTACCGTGATGGAAAAGAATGCCACTTCGGAGGAGGAGAGCAGCCCGGAACAGACCAGCAGGACCAGGAACAGGATCAGATTGATGATCACAACAGGATCCATGCTCACGGACAAAAACATGCCGGCGATAGCAATTGCAGGGTCAGGATCACTTTCCAAGGACCAGATGTTTGGTGACCAATGTGCCGTCGGGGCAATTGCAGACCTTAGAAGGGGAGGTCATCGGAAGAATCTCCATGGTTCGGCTGGCTGTTCGGCTCGGCAGGTTCGCTGCTATGGCTCGGCGGAGCATCCTGCTCGGAAGGGAAATTGGTCCGTTCCGGATTCTTTTCCAGTGGCCGGACCACATATCCGACGATCTCGGTGATATATCGCTCGATGTTGTTTTGATCGGTATACTTCCGATGTGTAAGCTTGCCCTCGACATACACCAGCTTGCCTTTCTTGAGGTCGCGTTCGACGCGTTCGGCCAGTTGTCGCCAGACGACAACGTCATGCCATTCAGTCTGGGTTTGCCATTCGCCGTTCTTGTCCTTGTACGATTCATTGGTCGCTACCGGAAACTTGGCGACGACAGCTCCGTTATCCAGGCGGCGTACTTCAGGGTCACGCCCCAGGTTACCAATGAGGGTCACTTTGTTGATCATGATGATGTGCGTTCAACAGGAAGATAAGAAGAATCCGATGAGAGGAACTCACGAATGATCTTCGGAAGGGCAAAGGTAGTGAAGTTTGCACCATGAACGGGCACCCAATGGTCGGGTATTTCCAGCTCCTGTTCCGGGAGGACAAGCACGAATTGGGCGTGGATGCGCTGATGGCTCAACAGTTGGGTGTGCACAGAAAGAGGGCGCATGTCAACCCGGGATTCCTGGGGGTTCCAAGCATGGATGGTACGTGCCCAACGCTCCGGATCGTTCATTTCCTCCCTGCTGGAAGATTCGGCCGAGGGAAAGGTGAAGAGCTGGCGCCAGATATCATCCTGATCGCGCTGGATGAGAAAGGTACTCCCGCGGTGGACGACCACAAAGAAGGTAAAATAGCGATGCCGGACCGGAGCTTTCTTCTTTTTCAGGGGCAGCTGGTCCACTGTTCCACTCAGGTAGGCCTGACAGTCCCCGGCAAAGGGACATTCCCCGCAATCGGGATTCCGGGGTATACACTGCAGCGCACCAAAATCCATGATGGCCTGGTTGAAGGTGGCCGGGTCGTGATTCCCCAGCAGTCGGTCAGCCATTGACTGGAGTCGGTGCCTGGATTCAGGAAGATCAACAGGCGCGGTCATGCCGGTCAGGCGACTGAGGACACGGATGACATTCCCATCCAGGACGGCATGTCGTTTTCCGAAGGCAAAACTGGCGATGGCTGCCGCTGTGTAGGGACCGATTCCCGGCAGCTGGAGGAGTCCCTCATAGGTATCCGGAAATCGGCCTTCCAGCTGTTGGCTGACAATGGTCGCGGTTTTATGCAGATTCTGCGCCCGGTTGTAGTAGCCCAGGCCCTCCCAAAGCTTGAGGACCTGATCCAGAGGTGCCTGACTCAAATGGTGTACGGTGGGAAACGCTTCCAGGAAACGGAGGTAGTATGGAATGCCGGACGCCGCCCGGGTCTGCTGCAAGAGGATCTCTGATAGCCAGATCCGGTATGGATCCCGCTCTCCGCGCCAGGGGAGGGGGCGATCAATATCCCTGGACCATCGCTCCAGGCGTTGGGCAAACTGACGCGGTCGGATCGGATCCTGGTTGGGCATGACACAAAGAAAAGGAGGTGACGATGGATAACGTCACCTCCTGATAAAAAGTGGCTATGAGACTGAAAAGACTATGCGTGTTCAGGACAGGGTTTCTTCTTCATCCCCGTAGAGTTCCGCTAGGTCACTGTAACGACCCCGGACCATACTCTTCAACGCCTTGCGGGCAAAGAAGATGCGACTCTTCACGGTACCGAGAGGCAGTTCGAGAGCATCCGCGATCTCCTGGTACTTGTAGCCCTGGTAATGCATCAGGAAGGGAACGCGAATACTGTCGTCCAGGCTGTCCAGCATACCATTGAGTTCTTTCATCATGATGTTGGACCCGGCATCATTGTGTACCTGGTTGGATCCAGAGTTGATATAGAACTGGTTGTCGGTCGAATCAAACAAGGTGTTTGCCTTGACCTTCTTCCGATAATTGTTGATGAAGATGTTCTTCATGATCGTGAACAACCAGGCCTTGAAGTTGGTCCCTGGTCGAAACTTGTCCCGATTGGTCAGCGCGCGAAATGCCGTTTCCTGGAACAAGTCCCTGGCATCATCAACGTTCTTGGTCAGGTTATAAGCAAACGCCTGCAAGTAGTTGCTCATTTGATTGAACTGCTGATTAAACTCTATGGTCGACATATCACCGTCTTTTGTTGAACCAAATATACATGAGATTTAAACAAAAAAAAGCCTTGATGGCAGATTATTTAGACAAAATCTAACACATTGCTCATAATTTGTTGATTATCAATAGCATTAGTCTTCCATTAGAAGTTGGTTAAGAAAATCTTAATTCAAAAATTTTTGAAAGATTGCCGTCTGGGCGACATTTCCCTGCGTTTCAGGGGGGTGAAACGGAGATGATCAAGTCTTGTAGAGAATAGGAGACTATTTACATAAAGGATTGATTCCCAATATGTATTTCTGCACAACACCGATGGATTGTGCTGTCTGGTCGCCCAGGAAGCCGGCAATATCCTCGTCCTTCAACAAAACGGCTGCCTGCCGGGTCAGCTCCCTGGCCACCGGCATATAGGACCAATGCCATTTCTCTTCTTCGTAACCGTCCGGACGTTCAGGACCCTTGGGGCTATAGGGCTGGCAGAAGCCATAGGTATGGGCATGCTGCTGGAGCCAGGTATAGATCTTCAGTCCTTCCCCGGAGGAAAACCACTCATTGTTCAGGTCATTGAGGTCGATATCCGTACCCCAGTGATGCCGGCTGGTGCCGGGCATGGAACTGAACCGCAGGATGCGCTTCGCCCGTTCGGTCGGGTCCGGCACATCGGTGGCCAGGTTGACTCCCCCCTCTACCAGAGTGGCTCCCGTCCATTTCTTTTCCCAGATCTGTTTCTGGCGGTCAAAGTTTCGGGTTGCCGAGATGATCTGCAGTCGGACTCCGTCCTGCTGGGCGGCTTCATACATCGATAGAAAGGCCTGATAGGCATCCTTTCGCATGACCAATCCACTCTGGTTGGCATGCTCTGGTCGGATGATTGTAAAATCCGGATGTGTCGTGGGGTCGAATTTTCCTGTCAGATAGCTGACTGGCCAGGGTTCATCGATCTTGGAAACCGGCACAGACCCGGTTTCTTCAGGAGCGGGTTGACTCCCCTGATCACATCCGAAGAACAGGAGGGTCGTCAGGAGGAAGGATGAGAGAAGCAGGTGCATATTCATGAGGTTCCATCAGAAAGGTACAAAGAGTCTCCAATCTGAATGGTCAACGAACAGGGTAGAGCCAATGGTGGAGAACAGGCAACAGGACATTCTGCTGTGCTTCACTCAGCTCTGGGCCAGGATGGATGTGCAAGGGTCTCTGCCGGGTGTCCCGGGCCAGGATCAGCGCGATCTGGCGCTTGGCTCCGGCACTATAGGCACCTACTGATTTCCGAAAGATGGGGAGGATCTCTGTAAAGGCTGCCTCATCGAGTTGCTGGATCCATTGATCGATCAGATGCCATAGGTCGGCCAGATGAATTAACAGGGTCTCTGAACCGGAGAGCAGGCCACTGCACCAATGTGAGGCGGTAAGGATATCATCGTGGTGACGGAGATGATCCTGTAAACGGATCAGGATGGCCGGGTGTTCCAGACGGCCCTCTTCATAGACCAGGCGGGTGATGGCTCCCAGGACGAACGGGTGCCCGGATTCCTGGAGCAGGGATTCCAACAGGAAAGCATACAGCGAATCCAGTTCATCATGTTTGTCCAGGGTACGCAGGTCGAGGATGAATTGACGGACCTGCCCGGGCAGGGTCCGCGCCTGTTCATCACTGACACCCTGCATCATGGAAGGCAATCCGATGCGGATGCGGGTGATCAGTCGATCGATCAGGGTCATCAGGGAGGTATCATCCTGCCAGCTGTCCTGGTCGTACTGATATGCTGCGATCAAGGAGGATAGTGCCTGCATCAGGTCCAGGATATCCTGCTGCTCGGCGAATCGCTGATGGAGGATGGTGGCCAGGTCAGAGGCTGTCCGGGGCAATTCGGCTTTCAGGCAACGGTGGATTCGGTCGGCGATCTCTGCCATTCGTTCCGTTTCCAGAGCGCGGTGTAACGCATAGGCATGACTGGCGTCACGGAGGGTCAGTCCCCACAGCCCGGCCTCCAGCAAACGCATGCCATAGATATGTTTCCATTGCAGGGTCCAGCTTTCACGCGATCTCCCTTTGGCCCGGTCACCTCTTACATGAAGCTTCCCCCAGGGCAGATCGAGCAGAATGAGGCGATGCAGCAGAACACTGGCCAGATGATTCGTTGGTTTCCGCTGGTCGAGATCCAGCTGGACCTTGCCCGGTGTTTCCAGGGCCCTCGTCAAACGAGCCGACCGAACACATCGGTGAAAATCTTCCTGCAGGGGAGTCCGCGGTATGCTGGGCGGCACCTTTCCGATCCGGTCGCCGATCAGGTTCTTTTCCCGGATGATATCCAACCATTGTGCATTGCCATCCACCAGGACTGCACATGCCGATTCCTCCAATTCCTGGTATCCGGGCTGTTTCATGGAACGCAGGGTCGCCAGGGCTTCGGCCATCTCCACGGCCGCCGGTACTGAGGCGGGGGGGATGGGTAATCCTTTGGCCCGCAGCAACTGGGCCGTCCGGGTCATCCAGTGGATGGTCGCATGTTGGGGATGTTCAAACAGCAGGTCATACCAGGCGGGACTGAGCACGCCGGCGCCGTAGCCACTGCGGTTGGCCAGATTGAAATAGGTCCACGGGACCCAGGTGGAAGCGGTGTTCCAGGCAGGCGGACAGGATTCCAGGAGACGGGTATCTGTCTCTTTTCGGTGGAACTTAAGGTCCAGGGCCGGCACATGATAGGCTCCACAAACAACGGCGATCCGTTGATATCCCCGAAGTTGGTATTCCCGCATGGTCCTCCGCATCCAGGCTTCCCGCAGATGGGTGTCCGGATCTTCTGCCGGCTGAAGGTCCTCCCTCAGGGTGGCCATCAATCGGGCGATGGAGGGAAAGAGATCCTCCTGACCGTGTTCCTGTTCGAAATAATACTCCCACCAGCGCTCGATGTCGGAATAGCCCATGGTCCGAGCGACAAAGCTGAATGGATCACGTTGATCGCTCCGGATCGGGCTACCGGACAACTGGGCCTGGATTCCCCACGGCAGGTCCATGGCAATGACAGGGATTTGATGGCCGGTGGCATATCGGGCCGCCAGCCATTCCGGGGAGAACCGGGCGAAAGGAAGGTGTGCAGCCTCGCCGGGATGATCAGGCCGGTAGATCAGGAGGGCAAGCGGAGGGATCAGTCCGGCATCCCCGATCAGGTCCAGACCTTGCTGGCCATCTGCCGGACACTCGACCAGCAGGCAATCCGGCTGAAAGGCCTGCAGGGCTTCCAGCAGGCGCCGGGATGACCCGGGGCCATGATGGCGAATGCCGTAAATACGAATGTCTTGTTCTTTGGAGGACATATCCCGATGAGGATGAACAATGATCAGATGTTGAGCCTGATGATGGACGGATCCAACTGCTGCCCGAATAACCCCCGGATCAGGAGAATTTTCGGCATGCCTGGTAGAGGTCGTCCCATTCCTTTCTTCCCTTGATCACCGTGTCCAGGTATTCCTTCCAGATCTCGGTATCCGTGGAAGGATCCTTGATGACCGCCTGGTGGATCCCCGGTGCGAGGTCGTCGGCCGTGAGGGTTCCCGAACCAAAGTATCTGGACATGGCCAGGCCCTGGTTGACAACGGATATGGCTTCCGCTGCGCTGAGGGTGCTGCTGGGAATGCGCAGTTTTTCTTTCTGGTCTTCTGTCCGGCCCTGCCGGAGCTCCCGAAACAGGATCACCAGTCGTTCGATCTCGTGAATGGGGAGAGGGATCTCTTCCTTCATCGTTTTCAGGAAATCTGCGCGAACGCGGTCCTGCACGATCCGCACTTCTTCCTTCAGGGTGGCTGGCATGGGCATGACGACGGTGTTGAACCGACGGCGCAGGGCGGAACTGAGGTCATTGATTCCCCGGTCGCGATCATTGGCCGTGGCGATCAGGTTGAACCCGGGCAGGGCCTGAACCCGGGTATTCAGCTCGGGGACCGGGAGGATCTTTTCGGAAAGGATGGTGATCAGGCTGTCCTGGACATCGGATGGGATCCGGGTCAGCTCTTCGATCCGGACAATGGCCCCGTCTTCCATGGCGCGATACACCGGGCTGGGTACCAAAGCCTCCTGGACCGGACCATCCTGGAGCAACCGGGCGTAGTTCCAGGAATAGCGCAGGGCCTCTTCGGCCAATCCGGATGTTCCCTGGATCAGGCGGGTGGAATTGCCGGAAATGGCAGCGGCGAGGTGTTCGGCCACCCAGGTCTTCGCGGTGCCGGGCACACCGATCAGCAAGAGGGCGCGGTCGGTCAGGAGGGTAGCGATGGCCGCCTCAATGATCCTGGGCTGGCCGATATACTTCGGGGTGATGATCGTGCCATCGGGTAATGTCCCACCCATCAGATAGGTCCTGACCGCCTGGGGAGACATGCGCCATTGGGGAGGACGGTGTCGGTCATCCTGGGCTACCAGCGCCGTTAATTCTTGTTGATACAACTCTTCAGCAGGTGGGCGCAGCACCTGGTGAATATCCGCCAGATCTGGGGGTTTGGTATTCGTTCGTTTGGCCATGGGGCCAAATTACGTCAAGGGAATGAGGACTGGGAGTGGAGGGCGATCAAAGGTCAATCTTCGCCCGGGTTGGAACGTTATACCGGCCAGAGTGTTATATAGATAGACCAGAAGCCGACACCAAAGATCGATGACCCGCTCCGAGTTTTTCGGATGCGGGTTTTTTTGTCAACACCCTGGTGTCGTCAACCATTCCCGTTTTTTCAGGTTAAGGAATAGTCTGGAAACCACCCTAACCTGAACATCATGACGTTCTCCAACGCCGGGTTCATGAGATGTCAACTCCCGGGAACGAGGAGTTTGCTCCTTTTTTTGTTCGTTATTCTCTGCTGTCACTGGACATCCTTGAACGGACAAACCTATTATGCAGGTGGGGCAGATGGGCTATGGGAGATCACCATTGTCAATGGCAGTTGTTCGGCCGATTTTATCGGACCATTTACCGATGTGGCCACGGGAAACAACGTGTTTGCAGGGGATATTGCCATTTGCCCGAACGGGCAGTTGTATATCACGGACAACAGCAACCTGTGGGAGGTGGACCCTTCCACGGGTGACGTGACGCTGGCCGTTTTCTCGCCAACTTATTTGGGTATCGTAGCCCTGGGCTGTGCAGGGGGAGACATTCTTTATGGCGCAGCCTTCAATCTGGGGAGCGGGCCCATGCTGTATCAATTCGATGTCAATGCCGGGACCGTCACGTCAGTGGGTGTTCTTCCGTTCAACCCTTCCGGGGATCTGCACCTGTACGGAGGTACCTGGTACCTGACGGCGAATGAAGGCCTGATCCAGCTGGATGTGGCCAATCCGGGAGCCAGTACCCTGCTCTTTGGAGGAGCTTCCTTCGTGGGGATGACGGCATATGCCGATGATTGCAATACCCTGCTCGGTGGAGACGGAAACAACCTGTTCACCATTGACCTGGATGAAGAATCGGTGTCTGCCTTGTGTGTTGTACCGGGTGTCCAGATCGGGGGACTGACCACTCTGGCCGAATTTGACCCCATTGGCGGATGCGAGATCAGCCTGGACCTGGATGGCGATGACAGCTCGGGAGCCACAGGAGCAGACTACGACAGCGAACCCTATTCCTGTCTGACCGAGGATGGGTTGGCGGTCGCGGATGAGGACCTGGACCTGGAAACGGGAGGTTCGGACATTGACTTCATGACCATCGACCTGGTGGGGGGCAATGCTAACGGGCCAGATGAATACCTGGAACTGCTGGCTGCCAACAATATCACCATCAGCGGATCCGGAGCAGACCAACTGACCCTGACCAATGCCGGCGGGGCGACGGTGGCTGATTTTCGCAATGCCGTCCTGGCCATCCGGTACCGGAATGATGGTGATCCCCTGATCGGAGGTGACCGGACCATCGAGGTACAGTTCACGCTGGTGAATGGAGATGAATCGAATATTGGAGTACCCACCATACCGGTGGACATCTATCCGGACCTGGTCGTCGACCTGGGTGAGGCCATCACCATATGCCAGGGGGATGTGACCCTGCTGGAAGCCGGAATACCGGATGCGGAATATCTGTGGTCGACCAATGAGACGACCGAACAGATCGCGGTGGCCAACCCCGGGCAGTATGCGGTAACCGTGACGGATGACCTGAGCTGCCCTGCATCGGATACGGTCGAGGTGTTCGTCCTGCCCAATATCGAGCTGACCCTGGTCGGGGATACGATCTGTCAGGGAGTGGAAGCGGTGATCAGCTTCAGTACCGATGCCGGCGGAGCCGTCGACCTGATCATCGAGGCAACGCCTGGTGGCCAGACGCTGGTGTGGACGGGAGTGAATAGCGGGTATAGCGAAACTGTACTGTTTGATGCATCCCAAACCATCGAGATCACCAGCTATGGCCTGACCTCGGGTGAAGATGCCTGCTGGCCTGTTCTGGAGTTGACAGCCGACGTGTTGGTCAACCCTCTGGACACGACCTTTCAGGTGGTTCGCTTGTGTGATGGAGAAAGCTATGAAGCCGGAGGAGGCTTGCAGACCGAAAGTGGGACCTATGAAGATCTGCTGATCAACCTGGCTGGTTGCGACAGCCTGGTGATCACTGACCTGGCCTTCTGGCCCTTGGATACGACCATCCTCCAAACCACCTCCTGCGATTCCAATCAGGTCGGCCAGGATGAGGTCCTGTTCACCAATGAGAACGGATGTGACAGTCTGGTCATCATCATCACCAGTTACAGTGCAAGTGACACCACACTGATCACTGCGACCACCTGCGACCCTGCGGAAGAAGGTGAGACAACCGAATTCTTCACCAATCAGCTGGGCTGTGATAGTGTGGTCATCACCACCATCCTTCTGCATTCTTCCGATACCACTTTGATCGAGCAGACGAGCTGCGATCCTACCCAGGCGGGTATGACGACAACTCTGCTCACCAACCAGCAGGGCTGCGACAGCCTGGTGATCACGACTACGGTCTTCCAGACTTCGGATACGACGGTGATCGAGCAGACGAGCTGCGATCCTACCCAGGCGGGCATGACGACAACTCTGCTCACCAACCAGCAGGGCTGCGACAGCCTGGTGATCACGACTACGGTCTTCCAGACTTCGGATACGACGGTGATCGAGCAGACGAGCTGCGATCCTACCCAGGCGGGCATGACGACAACTCTGCTCACCAACCAGCAGGGCTGCGACAGCCTGGTGATCACCACGACGATCTTCCAGACTTCCGATACGACGTTGATCGAGCAGACGAGCTGCGACCCTGCACAGGCCGATACGACGACTATACTGCTGACGAATCAGCAGGGTTGCGACAGCCTGGTGATCACCACGACGATCTTCCAGGCTTCGGATACGACCTTGATCGAGCAGACCAGCTGCGATCCGGCCCAGGCCGGTACGACGACGGTACTTCTCGACAACCAGCAGGGCTGCGACAGCCTGGTGATCACGACGACGATCTTCCAGGCTTCGGATACGACCTTGATCGAGCAGACCAGCTGCGATCCTGCCCAGGCCGGTACGACGACTATACTGCTGACCAATCAGCAGGGTTGCGACAGCCTGGTGATTACCACGGTGATTCTACTCCCCTCTTCCATCGACACATTGATCGTGTTGACCTGCCAGGAGCAGGACACCGGGACCAATGTGATCAACCTGACCAATCAGGTCGGTTGCGATAGCGTGATCGTGCAGATCATCCAATGGACCGGAGCGGACAGTTGTGAACTGCTGGTGGATGTGTCACTGGACCAACCCGTGTGTGCCGGCGAATTGGGCACCATCCGGTTGTCCCCGGCGACGGGCACCTTTCCCATCGAGGTGGGCTGGGGGTTGTTGAACGGGAACCGTCAGGTCACTGCCTGGACTTCATCCGATCCGGAACTGGTGCTGGGAGGGTTGGCTCCGGGCCTTTACGTCCTGGTTGCGACGGATGCCAATGGCCAACTCTGGCAGGACACCGTGACCATCTTGCCGGGGCAGGAGTTCTCGATCGACCTGGGTCCTGACCTGCAGGTGGAGTTGGGCACGACCGTGGATCTGAGTGTCCAGATCAATCCACCGACATCATTAATAGAGAGTATCCTCTGGGAACCGAACCTGTGTGCCTTCTGCCTGGACCCATCATTGGTGATCGATCAGGAGATCACCGTGCAGGTGACGGCGACTACGGATGCAGGATGTGAGGATGAGGACCAGATCACTATCCGGGTAAATGAACCGACCCGGCCGCGGGTGTTCATCCCCAGTGTATTCAGTCCGAACAACGACGGGATCAATGACCTGTTCGCCCCGCAGGGAGATGCCTCCATCCGGGTGGATGAGTTGGCGATCTACGGGCGATGGGGCGAACTGATCTTCCAGACGGGGCAGTTCCAGCTGGGCGATCCCGACCAGGGCTGGGATGGCCGCATGCGCGACGATCCGGCCCATGTGGATGCATACGTGTATGTAGCGTTGCTGCGATGGCCGGATGGCACCACACGAATCTATAAAGGGGATGTCCAGCTCGTAAGATGATGAGGCCTGTATCACACAAGAGGATGGGAGTTTCTCCTACGTATGAAACGAATGCCCGGCGTGGTGTACGATCCCTGTTTCCATTCTGGATTGTATCGATATGCTTGTTGACCAGCTCGGTATCCAGTGCTCAGCCATATACCTACTATGCCACATCAATCCTGGAACTATGGACCATTTCTATTGATGAAGATGGGAATTGCAGTTCCACATTGGTAGGGCCTCTTCTCTATCCGAATGGAAGCCAGTTTTATTCCTCAGATCTGGCCATTTGCCCTGATGGTGTCCTGTACACGACAGATGATGGAAGTTTTTTTGAAGTAAATCCCGCTACTGCTCAATGTATCCTGGTGGCTTTCTCTCCTGTCAGTCTGGGTATTGTTGGCATGGTCTGTCCCAACCCCACGACGATCTATGCAGTTGCTGCCGGCGGACTAGGGGGAAATCTCTATGAGGTGGACATTCCTGGTGGCACGATCACTGATCTGGGATCAACTGGTTTTAGTTGTCAGGGAGGGATCACCGAGTTCAATGGGGAGTATTACATGACGGCAGATGAGGGCCTGGTCAGACTGGATCTTTCCAATCCGGGCAATAGTGAGGTCGTAGCATCCTTTAATATGACTCATTTGGGGTTGAGTATCTTACTCGGGAAGTGCAATACACTCCTGGGTGGAGGCCCAAATGGCGTCTTGACCGAGATCAATGTCATCACTGGCGAGGAGGAAGTATTGTGTTCTATCCCTGCCGCTACCATTGGTGGATTAACCTCCCCTGATGAGTTCATTCCTTCGCCTTCTTGCGAGATCAGCCTGGACCTGGATGGCGATGACAGTTCGGGAGCCACAGGAGCGGACTACGACAGCGAACCCTATTCCTGTCTGACCGAGGATGGGCTGGCAGTCGCGGATGAGGACCTGGACCTGGAAACGGGAGGTACGGACATTGACTTCATGACCATCGACCTGGTGGGGGGCAATGCCAACGGGCCAGATGAATACCTGGAACTACTGGCTGCCAACAATATCACCATCAGCGGATCCGGTACGGACCAACTGACCCTGACCAATGCCGGCGGGGCGACGGTGGCTGATTTTCGCAATGCCGTCCTGGCCATCCGGTACAAGAATGATGGCGATCCCCTGATCGGAGGTGACCGGACCATCGAGGTACAGTTCACGCTGGTGAATGGAGATGAATCGAATATTGGAGTAGCCACCATACCGGTGGACATCTATCCGGACCTGGTCGTCGACCTGGGTGAGGCCATCACCATATGCCAGGGGGATGTGACCCTGCTGGAAGCCGGAATACCGGATGCGGAATATCTGTGGTCGACCAATGAGACGACCGAACAGATCGCGGTGGCCAACCCCGGGCAGTATGCGGTAACCGTGACGGATGACCTGAGCTGCCCTGCATCGGATACGGTCGAGGTGTTCGTCCTGCCCAATATCGAGCTGACCCTGGTCGGGGATACGATCTGTCAGGGAGAGGAAGCGGTGATCAGCTTCAATACAGATGCCGGCGGAGCCGTCGACCTGATCATCGAGGCAACGCCTGGTGCGCCGGTGGACGGAGGAATGCGAGAAGGCTGTACTGTTTGATGCATCCCAAACATGAGATCAGGCTGACCTCGGGTGAAAGGATGCCTGTTCTGGGTTGACAACCGACGTTTGGTCAGCCCACTGGACGACTCGATTGATTGTGGATGGAAAGCTATGAAGCCGAGGGGCTTTACCGCGAAAGTGGACTAAAAGGGTTGTAATCGGCGGTTGCGACCTAACCTGGTGATCACTGACCTGGCCTTCTGGCCTGGATGACCATCCTTCAAACCACCTCCTGCGATCCCAGTCAGGTCGCGGATGAGATCCTGTTCACCAATGAGAACGGATGCGCAGTCTGGTCATCATCATCACCAGCTACAGCGCAAGTGACGCACACGATCGCTGAGACGACCTGCGACCCCGGAAGAAGGTGAGACAACGAATTCTTCACCAATGGCATGCTGGCCTGTTCTGGAGTTGACAGCCGACGTGTTGGTCAACCCACTGGACACGACCTTTCAGGTGGTTCGCTTGTGTGATGGAGAAAGCTATGAAGCCGGAGGGGGCTTGCAGACCGAAAGTGGGACCTATAAAGATCTGCTGATCAACTTGGCTGGTTGCGACAGCCTGGTGATCACTGACCTGGCCTTCTGGCCCTTGGATACGACCATCCTTCAAACCACCTCCTGCGATCCCAGTCAGGTCGGCCAGGATGAGATCCTGTTCACCAATGAGAACGGATGTGACAGTCTGGTCATCATCATCACCAGCTACAGCGCAAGTGACACCACACTGATCGCTGAGACGACCTGCGACCCTGCGGAAGAAGGTGAGACAACCGAATTCTTCACCAATCAGCTGGGCTGTGATAGTGTGGTCATCACCACCATTCTTCTGCTTTCTTCCGATACCACCTTGATCGAGCAGAGGAGCTGCGATCCTACCCAGGCAGGCATGACGACAACTCTGCTCACCAACCAGCAGGGTTGCGACAGCCTGGTGATCACCACGACGATCTTCCAGGCCTCGGATACGACGGTGATCGAGCAGACGAGCTGCGATCCTGCGCAAGCGGGCACGACGACGGTACTTCTCGACAACCAGCAGGGCTGCGACAGCCTGGTGATCACCTCGACGATCTTCCAGGCTTCGGATACGACCTTGATCGAGCAGACCAGCTGCGATCCTGCCCAGGCCGGTACGACGACTATACTGCTGACGAATCAGCAGGGTTGCGACAGCCTGGTGATCACGATGGTGACCCTTCTACCTTCGTCCGTCGACACATTGATCGTGTTGACCTGCCAGGAGCAGGACACCGGTACCACCGTGATCAATCTGACCAATCAGGCCGGTTGCGACAGTGTGATCGTGCAGATCATCCGATGGACCGGAGCAGACAGTTGTAAACTGCTGGTGGATGTGTCACTGGACCAACCTGTGTGTGCCGGCGAATTGGGCACCATCCGGTTGTCGCTGGAGACGGGCACCTTTCCCATCGAGGTCAGCTGGGGGTTGTTGAACGGGAGCAGCCAGGTCACTGCCTGGATGTCGTCCGATCCGGAACTGGTGCTGGGAGGGTTGGCTCCGGGCCTTTACGTCCTGGTGGCAACAGATGCCAATGGCCAAACCTGGCAGGACACCGTGGCCATCTTGCCGGGGCAGGAGTTCTCGATCGACCTGGGTCCTGACCTGCAGGTGGCGATGGGCACGACCGTGGACCTGAGTGTCCAGGTCAATCCACCGACAACATTAATAGAGAGTATCCTCTGGGAACCGAACCTGTGTGCCTTCTGCCTGGACCCATCATTGGTGATCGATGAAGAGATCACCGTGCGGGTGATGGCGACTACGGATGCAGGATGTGAGGATGAGGACCAGATCACCATCCGGGTGAATGAACCGACCCGGCCGCGGGTGTTCATTCCCAGTGTGTTCAGTCCGAACAACGACGGGATCAATGACCTGTTCGCCCCGCAGGGAGATGCCTCCATCCGGGTGGATGAGTTGGCGATCTACGGGCGATGGGGCGAACTGATCTACCAGACGGGGCAGTTCCAGCTGGGCGATCCCGACCAGGGCTGGGATGGCCGCATGCGCGACGATCCGGCCCATGTGGATGTATACGTGTATGTAGCGTTGCTGCGATGGCCGGATGGCACCACACGAATCTATAAAGGGGATGTCCAGCTCCTGCGTTAGGACTGGAGTCCAATCAGATGCTGAACTGGTTGCAGCCTATTGATTCGAAAATCAATGATGGCCTATTCCTGGCCGTCTGGTCTGATGACTGACCAGGGTATCGGAATATATCCGGCAGACTCAATCGGGTTATCTGACCAGTGTAATATCTCCCCTGACCGCTTCCTTGCGACCATCTACATATTCCACTTCAATGACGTATGCGTAGACATCCATGGGACAGGGTTCTCCCTTGTAGGTGCCATCCCATCCGGTATCGGGTGTGTCATTGTCATATACCAGGTTACCCCATCGACTGTAAATTTTCATTGTCAACAGGGCGATGTCATCCAAGGTGCCACCAGGCACAAAGATCTGGAAGTAGGAATTCGTCTGGTCACCATTCGGTGTAAAGACATTGGGCACTTCGATCATATCAGGCACCACATCTACAAAGAATGTCGTTGTGGTTTGGAAGCAGCCCCAACGGTCCCGGATGAGTAACGTGTATTCCTGGTCCAGATCACTGATCAGTTCAGGTCTCGCACACATTGTGCAACTCAGTCCGAGGTCAGGGCTCCACGAATAGAGATAATCATCCAGGGAAGGACCCGGTAAAATCACGGGTACGCCCTGGACAACCATGGTATCCCAGGGAGAAAACTCAGGTAATGGTTCGATGACCACAACCTCCACTGTACCTGTGGCCATGCATCCTGTTGAATCGAAAACAGTTACCGTATACGTGGTCGTCACCTGGGGTACAGCCTGGGTGATTGCTGAATCAGGATGGATCAGTGTATTTGTTGGTGTCCAGGATATCGTAAAGCCAGGTAGACTATCCAGCACTCCAATGATGGCGGTATCACCCGGGCATATGGTATCACCGAACAGTTGGGTCAATTCAAGGTCTTCAATGATGAGGGGCAGGACCAACGTATCAGCACACCCAACAGTGTCATTGATCGCGAGTAGTGTGATTTCATATGCGCCTGTTCCCGGAGCCGTGATCACCGGTTCTTCCTCGTTGGATGATCCACCCCAGGAAAAGGTCCACTGATAGAAAGTCGCCAGTGAGCTGTTGTTCTCCAGATAGATTGGTGAGCCAGGGCAATAGATAGCCGGGGGAATGGAGAAGTCAGCATCAACAACGGTAATCGGTACCGGATAGGCAAGTTGATAACTGCAATAGCCTGTATTATCTGTCAGGACAAGCGTAGCAATGGTTGCACTATCCGGAGGCAGAAACGTATAGGTATGTTCGACCGGATTGCCCCCGAACTGTTGGGTGCCATCACCGAAATCCCATAACCAATTTGAAACATCACTGGTGTCTTTCAGGGTGAGGGTTAGGGTTTCATCCAGGCACAGAATGTCTTTGTCCAATTCAAAATCGCCCTCAGGCCCGACCAGGGTATAGGATTTGGATATCGTATCCGCACATCCAGCTGAAGTCGATACAATGAGCGACAACGTCCAGGTGCCTTTTTCATAGACAGATGCGGGATTGAAAAGCGTACTGGATTCCCCATTGCCGAAATCCCAATTCACGGTCAACGGATAATCAGAATCCGAGATATTCACCGGGACGACAGTTGCCGGATGACATATCGGGGACAGGGTGTCAAGGTTGGAGCTGAAATTGGCATCCGGATAACTTTGGACAATGATACTGGTGGTGAGGGTGTCATCACAACCGGTTGCATGCTCGATAAATCGCATTTCTACCGGATAGACTCCACCTAGTGGATACAGAGTGGATACGGATTGACCGGTTGCCTGGTCACCATTGCCAAAATTCCATTCGAAATCCAGCCAGGATCCCTCCGCAGTAAAGTCTGTCCCCATAAATGATACGCTCTGGCCTTCACAGATTGTCCGGTTGGCTGGATCAACCGTGAGCTGGGAAACCGGCTTGTAGATGGAGATGAAGATCGTATCTCTGGCCGGACAGCCCAATGGTGTTTGCGCTTCGACCCGAATACGAATCGAGTCGCCAGCAAGATAGGACCCTTCCGGAACGACGAATGATGATTGTTGGCCGTTCGCTGTTGCATTGCCAATACTCCAGCTCCAGGAGCCGGATTCAGCACAGATCAATGAATCTTTCGCGGTAAGTTGGATTTCTGCAGGAAGGCAAATCCTGGTTTTATCTGCTGTGATGGAGGTAAAGATCTGTTGGACATTGACCGATCCCCATGCCGTGTCCTGACATCCATTGATATCTTCTACGACCAGCATGATATCTTGTTGACATGGGGCGTTAAAACCCTGAGTATCGATTGGCATGCCTGTAGTCAAAGGACGTGGCCCACCCGGGAAATACCAGGTATATCCTTTATGGCACGTCGCATTGACATCCTGGCTGGCGGAGGCATCCAGGTTCAATGGTGTGCCGATGCAGACATCGGGATCCAGTTTCATTTTGGCTACGATATCGCGGATGTACACCTGTATGGTGTCCCGATCAGGAGGGCAGCCACTTGGCTCATTCCAGACCTCCAGGATGACCTCATAGTCACCAGTCTGTGAAAAGGTATAATCAAATTGTTCTGCATCTGATGTGCTACCGTCGGGCAATATCCATTGCCGGTGGGTAGCATTCATTGAAGAATCAATAAAGGTCACTTCGTACGGGTTCTCACAATGGGTTTCGTACCAGGCTTGAGCCCAGGCACCCTCGACCAATATCTGGAAGGCGTAGCCTGAATAAAAATCATACAGGTCGGTATAGAAACTGAAATAAACCGGATGATTGCCAGGTTCATGGTCGAACGTCCATTCAATGGTATCTATCCCGGTGGGTCCGGGTGTCGGACAATGCCAAAGGCGGTATTCATCTGTTTCGACTCGGTAGTACAGGGTATTTTCAGTAGGGGTGACATAAAAAACAACACTCTGTCCATGGCAAATGGAAGGACTACTGCCGGGCATACATTTGCCGCCACCGCCACCACCACCGTCACAGCAGGAAACAATGATTTCACGTTCGTAACTGATATGTTCACACCCGTCCTCATTCCTCACGATCAGACGTGGGAAATATGTATCACAAGAATCGTACACATGCCAGATATCCATGTTGGAAGTGGATTTCAAGGTGTCTCCATCTCCCCAGACCCATAGCCACTCGGTGATAGGTGACGGTGAGTATGACATGTCAAAAAACCGGAGCGTATCACCGGCACAGATATTCTTGTATTTCTCAGCGATGAAGGCGGCCGTAATGAAACCAAATGTATCCACACGGGTGGTATCGATCAAACAGCCTCCTGCGGTGACCAGTTCGAGTCTGATTTCACTGATCCTGGGACCATATACGGAATAGTTATCCGATGGTCCGGGGTAGACAAAGGTGGGCGAAGGATCGGTAGATTCCAGAGGACCTGGCAGGAATTCCCATTGATAGAGTCCGGATCCGGTATAATTCGTGGAACCATTGACCACAAATGGAGGTCGGCACTCCAGGATCGGACCAATGAGAATTTCAATGTCTGGACTCTCCACAACGATCGTAAATGAAGTGTCCTTCGAACAGGATTTATCCGGGCTTGTCCAGGTATAGGATACATTGACTGTACCTGATTGGGAGAAGATCACTTCAGGGTTGCGTAATGAACTGGTTGAGGGATTGGCACCATCTGAAAAGCTCCATGAATGAGAACCATTCGGGCTGGTGTTCTGAGGCTTCCAGACCAGGTTCTGACATATGGTGTCCTTATAGGTGATGGGCAGTGCATTAAACCCGGGTTGTACAATTTTGGTAATGGAGTTTGTGCATCCATATTCATCGGTGACGGTGAGGATGACCGTATGAGCCTTCGGATTCGTGTAGACTTGATTCGGTGGATGTTGAACTGTATATGTTTGACCATTGCCCATGTTCCAGGACCATGTCAGATCAAATGCACTGGTACTTTGGTCTTGAAAGCTGACCTCGAGAGGAGGAATGCAGGAAATCGGCGGATCCGGGTCGGTGGTGAAGGCCGCCACCGGTGGCTGGAGCACAGTGGCCAGACCTGGAAAGATCTTGGTCACCTGGCAACCTGGCAGGTTGGTAACGACCGAAAGAGAGACTGAATAATTGCCGGGCAGGCTATAGGTAGTTGTTGGAGAGCTGACCGTTGAACCAGAACCATTTCCGAACGTCCAACTCCAGGACTGTGGGATCATTCCCGACGAGTAGATAGTATTGTCGACAAACTTGACGATTTGTCCAGGGCAGACAGAATCCGGATCCGCGGCAACCGAAAGACTGGGTTTTTCCAGAACGGTAATGGTCACGGTTCCGATGATCGGACCATTTGCGGTATTCCTGAATTCGACAACATAGACACCTGCTTGAATAAAAACGTGAACCGGATTTTCCAGATCGGATGTCGCACCATCCTTGAAATCCCAGAAAAAACTCGATTGGCCGGAAGGGGCAGAAAAGGAAACATTCAACGGGAAACAGCCCACTTCAACACTTGCTGTTTGAGCCTGAACGCCGGATATTGAATATAAACAGCTGAATATCAATATAAATGAAGATATCCTTCCAAAGCTTTTGCCTTGTTTTTTCATCCGCTTGCAGGTTTATCAAGTAAAATACGACATCATGTTCGTTTTTCTACCGATCCTAAGAAAATGTTCAGATTTGAAAAATCTTGCTTAGCTTCCTGAAAAAAAGATGATCTCTTGCAATATTCCCAGGATTTTCGGTCATCGATGCAGGGGATCGATGCAAAATCGAAACCTAAATTCCATGCATATTCCCATCTTATTTCGGTATATTTTGTCGGTATACAACATTTTTATTGTTTTCCTGCTGCTTTCTGCCCAACCACTGTCCGGGCAGACGACCTCATTCACCACTCGCCAGAGCGAATTACCCTGTTTGGATAAGAAACTGACGGTTTTTGTCCATGTCATCAGTGACAGCCTGGGCCAGACCGGAGTTCAGGAAGACTCCATCCGGTACGCCTGGCATGTGGCGGATTCCATTTTTTCTCCGGTTTGCATCTCGTTTGGTCCTTGCCTCATTGATACGATTCCCCTCTATGAGTTTGATACACTGGTAGGCTTGCCAGATCTGGAGCGCCTACAGGATCTGAAAAATCGATTTTCACAACCTGAAGTGATCAACCTGTATGTCATCTCGACTTCCGGACTTCCGGGCGGGCATCCCAGATATGGATATACCCTGCCTTGGCAACACTTGCTTGATGGAAGGGCGGATTCATCTGTTCTGGTGGTGGACAAGCATGTTTTTCGTGACTATCCGTTGGCTTTATGTCATTTTCTGGGGCACTATTTTGGCTTGCTCGATACGGATGCGAATGGGGACGAATTGGTCAATGGCAGCAATTGCCAATGGGCTGGTGACCGTATCTGTGATACACCTGCCGATTTTCTGGATCAAGCATTCAAACGGCCTTGTACCTACCAGTCGGAAGCTGTTGATGCCAATGGTGAATTCTATACCCCTGATGTGGGTAATTTGATGTCCCAATACTGGGACTGCCATTGTGGATTCTCACATGAACAGTACCGGAAAATGGTGGAATACTACCGCAGCTCCTTGGATAAGAAGTGGTAGATGATCGGTGTTCGATCAATTCGGTTGAAGTTCCTCAGGCCAGAGTGATACCTGGATCCAAATACACATCCTGAACGGCTTCCAGCAGGGCCACACCGTCACCGACGGGGCGCTGGAAGGCTTTCCGGCCGAGGATCAGGCCAGTGCCCCCGGCACGCTTGTTGATCACAGCGGTGATGACGGCTTCGGCCAGGTCGCTGGCCCCTTTTGATTCGCCACCTGAATTGATCAATCCGGCACGTCCCATATAGCAGTTGGCTACCTGGTAACGGGTCAGGTCGATGGGGTGGTCGCTGCTGAGAGTATCATACATCTTCGGGTGCGACTTCCCGAACTTCAGGGCGGTATACCCTCCGTTGTTGGTGGGCAGTTTCTGCTTGATGATATCTGCCTGAATGGTCACACCCAGGTGGTTGGCCTGTCCGGTGAGGTCGGCTGCGGTGTGATAATCCACCCCGTCTTTCTTGAATCCGCTGTTGCGGGTATAGCACCACAGGATGGTGGCCATGCCCAGTTCATGGGCACGCTCGAACGCTTCGGCTACTTCCACGATCTGGCGATTGCTCTCTTCTGACCCGAAATAGATGGTGGCCCCCACTGCGACGGCTCCGAGGTTCCAGGCCTCTTCCACCGAACCGAACATGATCTGGTCGTATGAGGCCGGCATGGACAGGAACTCATTGTGATTGATCTTGACCACGAACGGGATCTTGTGGGCGTACTTCCGACTCATCATGGCCAGAACGCCAAACGTGGAAGCGACGGCATTGCAACCGGCTTCGATGGCCAGTTCGATGATCTTTTCGGGATCGAAATAGATGGGATTGGGAGAAAAGGCGGATCCGGCACTGTGTTCAATCCCCTGGTCCACCGGAAGGATGGACAGGTAGCCCGAGCCACCCATGCGGCCATGGTTGAAGAGGGTCTGCAAACTCCTCAGGACCTGATTGCTCCGATTGCTCTGGCTGTAGATCCGGTCGACAAAATCGGGTCCGGGTGCATGCAGCATGGATCGGTCGATGGTGGTACACTGATGATCCAGGAGATAATCGGCCTGGTCACCCAGGAGTTGGAGCAGGTTGGAATTTGCCATGACGTTTGATTTGACGATCACAAAAGTAGGATGCCTACCCTGTTTCGCCTAATCAAAGCGACGCTTCTTCAAAACTTACACATTCAGATAATGCATCAGGGCATCGTAGTTATCCTTGAGGGTCTCGGAATAATCGGATTCCTGATAAGAGGCCTTGACCTTGTATTTGAAGCGCTCCAGGCTGGACACGATGCGGCTCATGGAGGGGGCGTGCAGCTTCAGGGTCACCTCCATGATCTCGGATTGAGGTTCCGACGACAGGTACATCATCAGGATGATCCCGTCCTCCCCTTCAATGATCCGGGTGATCTCGCTGGGTGAATAATCGCGTCGGTTGACCTCCAGGATGAGGATGCTGCCATTCTCGGCCAGGGAGGTGGCCCGGGCCAGGTGGGTGAGGATATCCTCCTGGGTGATCACCCCAAGGTAATCGCCGGCGTCATTCAATACCGGGATGAGGGTGAGCCGGGATTGGCCGATCACCCGTAGGACTTCCACCAGGTGGTCCTTGGCATTGACGAAGGGCTTGGGGATGGTCAGGGTATAGTTGCCGACCGGTTGGTCCAGGTCGCCCGCCAGCAGATCATCTTCGGAGATGAGCCCCAGGAACTGGGTGTTGTTGACGATGGGCAAATGTCGGACCACCGCATCGCGCATCAATTGCATGGCATCCTCACCGGACGTGGACGTCCGCAGGGGGAGGATGGCTTCGGTGATCAGATCTTTTGCCAGCATGGTCGTTCCTTACTTCCTGGTTCTATTCAATAGATGTTCAAATCAGCCAAATTGTTGCATGACCTAACCAAAGAGGTTTCGTTTGCGCTCATCGAACTCTTCGGCAGACAGGGCGCCTTTTTCCCGAAGTTCACCCAGTCGCCGCAATTCTTCCAGCAGGTTGCCGCCGGTATCTCCGCTATCCAGAGCCTTAGGGCTGGTGACGGGGCGATAGCCGCTGGCTACGAATTCAGGGAATTCCGGCTGAATGCGCAGGTAAGCGAGGGAATCGTGGGTGCGTACCTTTTCCTCATCCCGGAAGCCATTGTCAAAGGCCAGGCTGAGGTGGTGAAATCCCTTGGCGGCATCTTCCAACATCGAGTAGGTGCAGGCCAGATTGAAATGGACCGTTGCCGACCGGGGATCCCGTTGTTCTGCCTGCAAAAAATCAGCCAAAGCACCCTTGAGGTCGTAATTGCGGAATTTTTTCATCCCGCTCTTGATGAATTTACCTGCGCCACTGAACATCGCTGCAGGACGGGGCGCCCGTCGCGAAGACCTCCTGGAGGCCCTTCGTTCGGCCCGTTCCTGATGGCGTGAGGAGGTCGAGGTTTCCCCGCTGTTGTATTTCTTGTCAAAGGTTTCCGGCTCCATGGTCGCCAGGAGGATCCCTTCCAGGATGGCGATCACTGCCAGGATGCCCAGGACCATGGGCCAGCGAAGGAAGATAGCCAGAAAGAAAAAGACCAGGCGCCCGCTACCGGCATTCCACCCGCGCAGGTACATCTTGTGCAACCCGACGATCCCACCAAAAAAGGCAAAGAATACCGCTACGAATCGATTTTTCATAGGAACAGAGGAGGAGGCAAGTTCAAACATTTTTTTCGTTTGTTCAAATAACGCCGACTCCAGCCGGTTCGGGAACAGAATTCAGACGAAAGGCGACTATGCATCGACCGGAAACAGTCGATTCGTCAGGGAAACGAATGCCGCCACGTCCAGTTGTTCGGGGCGTTCCTGGAAGATGGGATCCTCAAGAAGCTCGGGATCCTCGCACAATCCACGAAGGGTGTTGCGCATCATCTTCCGGCGCTGGCCAAAGGCGGTCTTGACCACCAGGACAAACCGCACAGGGTCGCATCCCAATTCCGTATCGGCCTTCCTGACCAGGCGGATCACGCCACTCTGCACCTTGGGAGGTGGCTGGAACGACCCCCGATCGACGGTGAACAGATAGGTCCCGTCATACCAGGCCTGGGTCAGGACACTGAGGATCCCGTAGTCCTTGTTGCCGGGGCCGGAGACGATCCGTCTGGCCACTTCCCGCTGGAACATGCCCACCAGCTCGGGGATCAGGTCGCGATGCTCGATCATGCGAATGACGATCTGGGAGGAGATGTTGTAGGGAAAGTTTCCGACCAGCTGGAAGGATTGACCCTCGAAGACCCGGGGAAGGTCCAGTTTCATGAAATCCTCGCTGATGAGATGGTCGGTCCATTCGGGATGGTGGCTGGACAGATAGGTGATCATGTCCCGGTCGGCCTCAACCGCCTTGAACCCGGGGAATCGCTGGGCGAGGAAGGTGGTCAGGATACCCTTGCCGGGTCCGATCTCCAGGACCCGTCCGTCGGTACAATGCTCGTCGAGAGCCTGGGCGATCCGTTCGGCTATGGCCGGTTGGGTCAGGAAGTGCTGGCCATAAGACTTTTTCGCTCTCACAGGTAAAATGCTACTTTTGATTCTCCAAAGATTACTAAAAATGATGCGTCACAGGCGCAATGTGGAGGAATACCTATGGCATTACCCAAAATAGGCATATCGGTCGGCGACATCAACGGGATCGGATTGGAAGTGATGATCCGGACATTGGCCGACCAGAAAGTTCTGTCCTTTTGCACGCCGATCATCTACGGTTCGACCAAGGTGATCAGTTATCACAAGAACCTGGTCCCGGGAACGAGGTTTACCTTTCAGTCCATAGGCACCCCGGCCGAGGCTCAATCGGGGAAGGTCAATGTGGTCCAGTGCTGGGTCGAGGATGTGAACATCCAGCTGGGTTCCTCGACAGCGGAAGGAGGCAAGTTTGCCTACCTCTCCCTGGAAGCGGCGGTGAATGACCTGAAGGCTGGGCAGATCGACGGACTGGTGACGGCACCCATTCACAAGCATGCCATGGAGCTGGCGAACTTCACGGATATCGGGCATACGGAATATCTGGGCCGTCGCTTTGAAGGCTCCGAGCCTTTGATGATCATGGTGAGTGACACGCTCCGCGTGGGTCTGGTGACCGGTCATGTACCCGTGGCCAATGTCGCCAGCCTGCTGGACAAGGATCGGATCCTGGGAAAGATCCGAGCCATGAATGCTTCCCTGAAGGTGGACTTCGGGATCGACCGTCCGGTGATCGCGGTATTGGGACTGAATCCCCATGCCGGGGATGAGGGCCTGATCGGTCGCGAAGATGACGAGATCATCCGACCGGCGATCATTGAGGCCAAGAAGAGCGGTATCCTGGCCGTCGGGCCAATGCCTGCAGATGGATTTTTTGGCAGCAGGGCCTATCAGAAAGTAGATGGCATCCTGGCCATGTACCACGATCAGGGCCTCATTCCCTTCAAGGCCCTCAGCTTTGGTTCGGGAGTGAACTATACGGCGGGTCTGCCTGTGGTGCGGACCAGTCCGGACCATGGCGTCGCCCTGGATATTGCCGGCAAGAGGATCGCGGATGCGGGGTCCTTCCGTCATGCCCTGTTTCTCTGCCTGGATGTGATCCGGCAGCGGGCCACATATGCCGAGGACCATGCCAATCCGCTGGTCAAGTCAAAAGGGAAGCTCCGCTACCGCGATGATGACAAGGAAGAGGATTAATGGCAAGCCCGTTTTTTAGGTAAGCCTAAATCTGGTTCTCGACGGGCTGGTCCATTTCGGACAGATCCCGCTGATCCTTGGGAGTCATTTCGAGTTCGGCATTCATCACACCCCCCTGCTGTCGGATGGACTCATTGTGAATGGCCTGGATCAGATCACGGGCAAAGGCTTCGCTCAAACCGGCCTTGAGAGCCGTTTGGACCCTTGATTCAAAGATGTTGGACCACCGATTCATCTGCAGGATGGTCACTTCGTTCTCCCGTTTGAACAGGCCGATCTCCCGGCTCACCTCCATCCGTTGACCGAGACTGCGGATGATCTCCTGGTCGAGGTTGTCGATATCGTAGCGCAGCGCTTCGAGATTGGCCAGGAACTCCGGATCATCCACATTAGGCCGACGGTGGACCAGTCCGGCCAGGGTGCGCCCGAGATCCATGGGGGTGAGTTGTTGGGCGGCATCACTCCAGGCCTGATCCGGCTGGATATGGGTCTCGATCATGAAGCCGCTGAAATCCAGATCGATGGCGTGCTGGGCGACATAGCCGATCAGGGAGCGATTTCCCGTGATATGGCTGGGATCGACGATGATATCCAGCGCAGGCAGCTGGCGGTGCAGCTCAATGGGCAATTCCCACATGGGTGCGTTGCGGTAAATGCCGGGCTTGTAGACGGAGAATCCCCGGAAGATGGCGGCCAGGCGGTGAACGCCGGCCAGGGCGATCCGTTCAATGGCTCCCAACCAGAGGTCCAGATCGGGATTGACCGGATTCTTGACCAGGACAGGCACATCAACGCCGTTCAGGACATCAGCGATCTCCTGGACGGTAAACGGATTGGCCGTGGACCGGGCTCCAATCCAGAGGATATCCACTCCGGCCTTCAGGGCCAGTTCGACATGGCGAGCCGAGGCCACTTCGATCATCACCGGGCAGCCGGTAGTCTGGCCTGCCTCGACGATCCATGGCAGGCCTTCTTCACCAACACCGGCAAAGGCATCCGGGCGGGTGCGGGGTTTCCAGATTCCGGCACGGAGCATATGGGCTCCCTGCCGGGCAGCTCCCTGGCAGGAAGCCAGGGTCTGTTCGCGGGTCTCGGCACTGCAGGGTCCCGCAATGAGGATCAGGTCATCGTCAGGGATGGTCCATCCCCACTGGCGTATGGGTTTCAGCTGCATGAGGGATCGAAGGTACGTCGTTCGATGATGGAATACGCAAATCCCGGGGATTGTTCAGGGCAACGTCCATCGATCTGCCCGGGTGGTCGTATTTTGTCGTTCATCATGACCAGAAGCGAATGTTCCAGATGATCCGGGTGACCTGTGCACTGATCGAGTCAGACGGCCGGTTGCTCTGCGCCCGTCGGAGCCCGACCATGTCCCATCCGGGGAAATGGGAGTTTCCAGGTGGAAAGATAGAGGAAGGCGAGACCGAGGATGAATGCCTCATCCGGGAGATCCGGGAGGAACTGGGGGTGGAGGTGCAGATCGTCGAGCGGCTGGGCGGATTTCCTCATACCTATGCCAACGGCTTCTCCCTGGAATTGATCCCGTTCCGGTGTCAGCTGATCCAGGGAACGCCTGTCGCCAGAGAGCATGACGCGTTGTGCTGGCTGTCAGTTGGGAATCTGTGGGATCTCGACTGGGCCGGTGCGGATGTGCCGGTCGTCCGGCACTACCTGTCCCGGTGATCTACGGGACGAGAACCAAAGAAAAGGGCCGGCACCCTTGAAGGTGCTGGCCCTTTATTCTTCTCGTAAAACCCTTGCAGGCTATTTCATCTTGATCTTGTCCCAGACGTATCCACCGACGGTACGGCCATTCATCCGGCCTCCTTCATTTCCGGCCCGATAGTGGATCCCGCCCCACAGACGGCTCATGGCGGCCTGGTCAGAGGCTTCGTAGAAAGAGCTGAAGGTCCGTGCAGGCAATTCGAAGATCACCTCCGTGCTGTCGACGAATTCAAAGGGTTCGCCAAAGGTCCGGGTGAGGATGGTCGCGGCGGATGCGGAAATGGTCGCATGCGCGCTGGTATGCTCGGGGAATGGTGGCGTTTCGATGTAGGGACGCCATTCCGGATCGATGAACTTGTTGATATAGGTTTCCGGACGCACCAGTTCGGAAGTGTACTTCTCGGTCCAGCTGCTGAGGAACCCTTCTGCCAGGGCCAGGGACACCAGGGCATAGGTGGCAGTTGACTCCATGATCGGCCGGTTGGTCTGGCGGCAGGCGGTAGCCGTGATGTTGATCCAGTGACCGCCGGGAGTGATCTTCTTGGTGGCCAGCATCAGGTGGCCCATGACTGTGATCTCGAAGGGATTGCAATCCCAATAGACAGCCGTTTCCTTGATATGTTCATCCAGGCTTTTGCTGATATCGTACACCTCCATGGCCGCCTTGTAGAAATCGCTGTTCTTCTCCTCACTGTACGGCACATGAGGAGGGGGTGGGAACTGATTGGACGAGTCCATGACCCAGGGACGGATCATTTTCCAGAATGGTTCCACGGCATCTCCGTATGCAGGAGGTGTGGGGACCCACTTGGCTGGATTCTCCTTTTGGATGGTGTATTTGGGCATGGATCGGGTCTCGGCGTAGTGGTCTGACTTGGACCAGTTGATCACATGTTCTGCTACCGCCTCTCCAAAGGCAACAGACCGGTCATATACATCCTGGGGGATATCCATGGTCTGGAAGGCATAGAAGATGGAATCCTCCAGGTCCTCCATATCCGACTCGGAGAAGATCAGGTGTTTGCCCACCTTCATCAGGGCGGTCAGGGAAGAGAGCGGATAGCAGTATTCCTGGCCGGACTCCGGCTGCGGACCGGCTTCAAACTGGTTGAGCTGACCGGCGAGGGTCTTGTATTCCGGATATCCGGGGATCAATGCCTCGTAGGCAGCCACGGAAGAATAGGCATAGATCCGGGAGGCCACCGGGGGAGAGAAGATATCTTCCCGGATGATGTCGGTGATCCGTCGGAATCCGCGATGGATAAATTCCGGATTCTCTGCTTTCGACTGGTAATCCGCGCTGGTGGAGGTACAGGAGGGCAACCACACCAGGGGCACCAGGAAGAGCGCAAGAATGAAATAGATGGAATGTTTCATTGGGGAAATTGGGGTTTTTCGAGGCAAAAATACGGTTATTCCAGGCGTTTGATCAGTTTCAACGGGGAGGAGTCAATTTCGCCCCCCAAAACGTACTTCGCAATGATGCAGATCATGGTCCTTCGCGATCAGGTCCATTCGATTCTGTATCGGATGCACACCAACCAGGACAGTAATCCACCCCGATTTACGAGAATACGACTGTATTGTTGCACGGTCACGGTGTGATGAGTTCCGATGTGCCGAGAAAGACTACCGGGTCACCCTTGCGAGAAGTTGGGCCAGCAGAAAGGAAAACATGCCCGGGAAGCAGATCGACTGGGTTAAATTTCCGATCTTTGCACTCGACCGTATCCTCAGAGAAAACCAAAACAACCATCATGGTGGCCGCGATAGAAGACCAACGGATCCAGCTCGCTGATCTGTCGTTTGATCCCTACATTTCTGAGGAGGAGATCAGCCAACGGGTCGCTGAAATGGGCCAGGAGATCAACGGATGGGATCTCGGGCCCAAGCCCCTGCTGATCTCGGTCCTGAATGGCTCCTTCATCTTTGCGGCCGACCTGATGCGACAACTGGATTTTACGGCCGAGATCGCCTTCATCCAGTTGAACTCCTATGACGGCACACGGTCGAAAGGGGAGATCGTCATGGAAGGCGCCCAGCTGGGTGTTCCTGTGCGCAACCGGGATATCATCATCATTGAGGATATCGTGGACAGCGGCCTGACCATGTTTTATCTCGTCCAGGAACTGAAGAAGCGGCTTCCTGCGTCCATTCGCATCGTCACGCTCCTGCACAAACCGGAGATGCAGGAATTCCCGGTGACTGTCGATCAGATCGGCTTTTCCATCCCCTCGGATTTCGTGGTCGGATATGGCCTGGATTACCGTGGTCTGGGCCGCAACCTGAAGGGCCTGTACAAGTTGGCCGGGCAGGACCTGCCGGCATGATCGACCCACTTTGAATTTTTCTCTGTTTCATCGCTTGATGAAATGTTCAGAAAGTCTTACTTTTGCATCCGCTTCCTAAGAGCAAGTCTGACCCATGGTGTAATCGGTAACACAGCAGATTTTGGTTCTGTCGTTCAAGGTTCGAGTCCTTGTGGGTCAACATCAAGCCATTTGCCTTTCGGTGAATGGCTTTTTTGTTTTCGTGAAGTTGGGATGGGTCATCGCTTGAATTATTCCCGGATTGAGGCTAACTTGGCACGATAGCCCTAAATCCAGCCCCCTTTGAAGAAAGCGTTTCCACTGCTGATGCTCTTGCTGGTCTTCCTGTCATGTACCAAGGAGGACATTCTGGTGCCCGACAATCAGCCTCCCAATTACGAGGGTATTCCGCTGATCAAGATCCAGAACTTCGTCAACCGACTGTACATCGATCTCCTGGCTCGCGAGCCGTTGGATGTGGAAATGTCCGAGGCGGTTGCCAACCTCCAGCTGGCCAAGCTGTCGCCTGAAGCTCGCCTGGAACTGGTCATCCGACTGCAGACCGATACCAGTTTCATTGCCGGAGATACCAGCTATCAACGGGCCTATATCCAGAACCTGTACAACCAGGCCAAGGCCCGGACCATGGAAGGCACCAGCGATGGGGAAATCCAGGGAGATGCCGGCATATTCCTGAATGGCGCCTACAAGGACAGTCTGGTGGGCAACTGGGAAGGGTATACCGAAAAGATGAAGGCGGCCGAACGATTGCTGACCGTGATCCGGAGCCGGACGGAATTCCAGTCGGGCCAGATCACCTATGACCGGATGTTTGCCCGATGTGTGAACAACTCGATCTACGACAAGATCAACATGAACACGGTCAATTTTGTGAATGCCACCTTTGACAACCTCTTGTGGCGATATCCCACCAAGGCCGAATTGCTGGAAGGCTTCAACATGATCGAGTACAACCTCCCGGGCACCCTCTTCGGTAAACTCGGCACGAACAAGGACGATTATGTGGAGATCCTGACCAATTCGACCGAGATGTTCGAAGGCCTGATCATCTGGTGCTACCAGCAACTGGTGGCCCGGCGTCCCACCAGCGAGGAGACCGGTGCCCTCCTTCAGGATTTTGCCGGCCATCGTGATATCCGTTTGATTCAACAACACATCCTGGTTACTGATGAATATGCCAACTTTTAAGCGACTGATCCCTGTCCTGCTGGTCGGATTGGCCATGGGTTCCTGTACGGAGGAGAAGTACACCTACGGTGTCAATGATGTGATCGTCCAGCCGACCGATCTCAGTGGCAAGAAGTCCAAGACCCCGGAACAGTACCTGAACATTCTCTACGCAAACCTGAACCAGCGGGCCATGAGTGCCAACCAACTGGTCAAGGCAACGGATGTGATCACCTCCATCGGCGACAAGCAGGTGGCCTATGAGACTGTGATCAGCAAGTTCATGAACGATCCGGACATCATTCTTCCCAGCGAGGAAAGCATGCGCAATGACCCCGAGTCCTTTGTGAAAGAGACCTATCAACGATTCTTTGTCCGTGTCCCGACCGAAGCGGAGAAGACCTGGATGATCAACTTCATCAATTCCAATCCCGATGTCACGCCGGAGCATGTCTACTATGCTTTTGCCATCGCCAATGAGTACTATTTCTATTGATCCCATCCCTGTAACCAACTGCGCACATGAAACGACGTGACTTTATCAAGAAGACGGCTCTGGCTACCGGTGCGATCACCGTCCCGTACATCCTGCCCACCGGCCGGCTGTTCGCCCAGACCGGAAGCCAGAAGGCAGAACATGTGGTCTTCGTGCTGTTTGCCGGAGGGGTTCGCCACCAGGAATCCATTCTGCAGCGCTATCTGGCAGAGAGCCAGGACCTGGATATCGAGGGGAACATCATGTACAACATGCTGACCGGCGATGCCCCCGAGCTGAAGGTCGTGTACGGCACCACCCCGGCCGGCCAGCAGCCCGGCATTCAACCGATCAGCCGGATCCTGCAGACCCCCCTGGACCAACAGGGGACCCTGTTCCCCGAGGTGCGGTTCTCCAAGGCCGGCACCGGCCATTTCGTCGGCCTGAGCACCGGGGTATCCGGTCATTACGGGGTGACCCAGGGCTTGCGCCAGCGGCCCATCAACCCCACCATCTTTGAATACCTGCGTCGCTTCGGAGGGGCAAAAGCCACGGATGTCTGGTTTGTCGGCAACGGCATCGGGAATTCAACGCCACTGCTCAATCACTCCGAGCATCCCGACTTCGGGTACAAGTACGCCGCGAACTTCTTTGCGCCGAATATCACCTTTGGCAGCAAGGGAGTCGAGTTCCTGAAAGGCTTCAAGGTCTATCATCCCGATGAGGAACTGGTGCCCATCCGGGAAATGCAGGCCTTTCTCAACAACAGCTTCAACCTGGCCGGAAAAGAAATTCCCCATCTCTACAATACTGACGAAGAGAAGGCCGATATCAAGGATTTCATCCGGGCCACATTCGAACGCCTGGAGAACAACCAGGTCAGCTTTCCACCTGTGACCGATAACGGCGACCTGTCGACCATCGGCTACACGACGGAGATCCTCCGCTGGTTCAAGCCCAAATTGACCGTGGTGAACATGAGCTCCGTTGATTCCTGCCACGGCAGTTACACCAGCTACCTGAAGTCCCTGCACCGCGGTGACCATGCCGTGGGACACCTGTGGAATTTCATCCAGACCCAGGTGCCGGAGATGAAGGACAATACCATCATGATCATCATGCCTGAACACGGCCGCAACTACGAGCCGAATCCCATCACGGACGAGAATGACTGGTTTGCGTTCGATCACGATTCCGATCCGAATTCACGTCGGATCTTCACCCAGATGGTCGGCCCCAATGTGCCGGCCAACCTGCGGGTGGGCTCGGAAGCCAATCCGGTCGGTGACGCGGCGGATACCGTCCTGACCATTGCCGATATCCTGGGTATCAAGCAGGATGTCCTGGCTACCGGGCTGGTGGATTTCAATGCGATGTCCCTGTTCGATCGCATCTAAACCGATCTATGAAACAACTATCTACATCCCTTTTCCTTCTGTTCGTCGGCATGGCCATGCTCCTCTTCCTGCCGGCTTGTGACAAGGCTCCTGACAATCCATTCGATCAGACCGGGGAGACCGGCCCCACGGATCCGGATCCCACTCCACCGGACCTGGGGACCATCGAAGGCCTGCACGCCCGGATCTTTGCTCCCACCTGTGCGAACAGTGGCTGTCATGACGGGACCTTTGAACCGGACTTCCGTACTATCGAAAGCACCTACAATACCCTGGTGTATCATCCCATCATCAAGAATGATCCCATGGGCACCTTTACCTATCGGGTGGTACCGGGCAACCCGGATGCTTCTGTGCTGATGGCCCGGCTGACCTATGATATCGACAACAATTCCGGGTTGATGCCCCTGGTCGTGGATCCCGGCGCGGAATGGGCGACCAAGAAGGAGGAATTCATCCAGGCGATCCGAGCCTGGATCCAGGGTGGGGCCAAGGATATCTTTGGCCAGAGCTACAGCCTCCAGGACGCCGTTCCGACCATGCAGGGGGTGATCGCCGAATCCAACGGGGTCTATATGGAGCGGAATGATGCGGGTCAGGGCGCCTTTCGGGTACCCCAGAATGTCGATCAACTGAGCATCTATTTCAGCCTGCAGGACGACAAGACCCTGGCGCAGAACCTCACCGTGAACGAGATCAAGTTTGCCGATGGTCCGGATGCCTTTGCGGGAAAGCCCTCCCAGACCCTGGAGATCCTGGCCACCCCGGTCACCTATCAGGGGTACTATGGACCCCAGGTCCAGTACACCCACAAGATTGTCATCAATCCGCAGCAGATGGCTGCATTGGACGAAACGGTCTTTTTCCGGATCTATGTCCGGGACAATGTCAATCCGGTGACCGAGATCCCGACGGATGCGGGGGTATATTACATCAAGAATTACTTCTCCTTCACCATTGTTGAATGAAGCACAGCTACATCATCCTGATCATCAGTATCCTGGCACTTTGGGTGAGCGCCTGTACCAAGGTGGACAACACACCCTCGTTCCCCATCGAGCCGGCGATCAAACTCGTGGATATCAACCACATGGAAGTAGTCGAATTCCAGGATACCCTGGAGATCATCATTGCCTACGAAGATGGTGACGGCGATCTGGGGAATATCGATCCGGATATTCCCGGGCTGGTGGTCAAGGATGCCCGATTGACCGAACCGGACAGTTTTCACCTGCAACCCCTTGCTCCGCCCGGTGCACAGGTCTCCATTCAGGGTGAGCTGCTGATCAGGTTGCCGCAATTGTTCCTCCTGGGGAACGGCATGACCGAGCCCACCCGCTTCAGGATCAAATTGCTGGACCGGGCAGGCCACGAAAGCAATGAGATCGAAACACCTTCTATCCAGATCATCCGATGAAGATATTGACCCGCACACTTCCCTTGTTGGTCCTGCTGGTCATCAGCTGGAGGGCAGATGCCCAGACCACCTTTGAGATGTCCAATGCCCTGGTCACGGATTGTGAAGGGATCCTCACGGACAGTGAGGCAGGACAGCTGCCCGGCACTTATGATCACAATGAGAATTTCACCTTCACGATCTGTATCAACCAGGCAGACAAGATCACCCTCAACTTTGTCACCTTCTGTACGGAGGAGATCTTCGACATCGTGCGGATCTATGATGGTCCGGATACCCTGTCCACCCTGATCGGAGGGCCTTACTCCGGCGTGCTCAGCCCGTTCAGTGTCACGGCGACCAGTGGCTGCATGACGGTCAACTTCATCTCCGATCCCAATGTCGTGTGCAATGGTTGGGTGGCTACCTGGGACACGGAAGTCGACCCTCCGGTACCGCCATCCTTTTTGCCCCTGGGGAATGTCCCTTGTGGAAGCAATGAGCTGATCCTCACCCTGGACAAACCGGTGGAATGCGATTCCATCAATGCGGGAGCCTTCACGGTATTCGGGGCCAAGACCTATGCGGTGGTCGATGCCGTGCCCATCAACTGCGTGGGCGGAACCACCACCATGGTCAAGGTCACCCTGGGCAGTCCCATTGACTTCAGTGGCCAGTATACCGTTCGATTCAAGGGAACGCAGCTGGATGAATGCGGATTCCCGCACCCCTTCAGTATCGAGACGGGCTTTGCCGTCACCGATTGCCCGCTGTCCGTGGTCCTCTCCATCAATCCGACCGATTTCTGTGCCGGTGATTGCACCCAGCTCACCGCCACCGCTGCAGGAGGGGATCCGAATACCTACAGCTACAACTGGAGCGTCCCTGCACCGGATGCCGCGACCATTGCCGTGTGTCTGGCTCAACCAACGACCTACAGCGTTACCGTGACGGATGGGGCCGGATCCGTTCCGGCGGTGGCGTCCATTCTGGTCACTCCGCTGCCCAAGCCCTATATCGGGAATGACACGACGGTCTGCCAGTCACAGGGGCTGATCTGGTTCACCACGACCATTCCCGGAGGCAACTGGTATGGAAAGGGGATCAATCCCGACCGTCGCTGGGAAGGCCGTTGGGATGCCTGGCGGCTGGGAGCCTCCACGGTGGATGAAGTGATCTATGTGGATCCGAACGGGTGTACCGATACCCTCATCGTCACGAAGATCCCCCTGAGCCAGGGTGGCCACAATGCGGCCTGTCCGGGAGCGGCCCCCTTCCAGGTCACCGGGGGCAGTCCGGCAGGAGGCGTATGGAGTGGACCGAATATCACCCCGGGTGGGTTGTTTACGCCTACCGTGCCGGGGACGTATGCCGTCACATACACGCATCCGAACGGTTGCAGTGGAACCAAGAATGTGAACGTGGCTGACCTCCAGATGCCACCGGATGACACCATCTGCGCATCAGAACCGATCTTCAACATCCCGGTGACTCCCTATGGGGGCACCTGGAGTGGTCCGGGGATCGTCAACAGCGGGAATGGCCGCTTTGACCCTCGAAAGGCCAACCTCGGGGATAACATCCTGACTTATACCGCCCAGGGTTGCACAGGTACAGTGAACATCCATGTTCGGGATATTGATGCGGCCTGGGACTTGCTGGCCTGTCCGGATGCCCCTCCCTTCATCCTGCCGGGCAACTGGACGGCAGGAGGGATCTGGTCGGGTGCCGGGATCCTCGATTCCATAACCGGGTTGTACGATCCATCGATCAAGGGGCATGGGGTGGATGAGAAGGTGACCCTCAGCCTGGGAGGCTGTACGGACGACCGGATCGTCTATATCCGCGAGACGGGCATCTACATGGATGATACCCTGCGGTTCTGTGTGATTGCCGACAGTTTTGAATTGCGCTGGGAAACGGTGCGCAATTCCCCCTGGAATGGGTCGTGGACGGGAGCAGGTACCTTCCAGAACCCCAACCAGAACGATGCCTGGTTCTTCAGCCCTTACCAGGCCGGACCGGGATTCCACAAGTTGATCTATACCGCCAATGGATGTGCCGACAGCATGTACATCGAGATCTATGCACCGCCGCTGGTCCAGCGGGATACGGTGTGTATCGAGGCACCTCCGTTCTACCTGTCCTCCACCCCGGCTTCTTCCTGGTGGAGTGGACCGGGGATCATCAACCAGAGTACCGGTCTCTTTGACCCGAAACTGGCCGGTGAAGGGGTCCATGCCATCACTACGACGTCGACCAACAACTGTCCGGGAGGCGGATTCGTGGTCGTATTGCCTCCAGATACCGCAACACTGACCGGTCTGGAACCCAGTTATTGCTACAGGGACACCAACTACCAGATCGTGATCGCCCCGGCGGGCGGTGTACTGACCATTGACGGCCAACCATCCCCGGCGATCTTCAATCCGGCGCAGCTGGGACCCGGGTTGCACATCATCCGGTACCGGATCGGAGCCGGGGAATGTGCCGACGAGAAGATCCGCTATGTGAATGTGGGGGACCCGGTAGGCGTGCAGATGGCCTTCCACCTGGATACCATCTGTTATGGCAAGGGCAAGCAGGTATCCGCCCTCGGGAACGGAGGCAGTTCGCTGGGCAACTTCACTTACGTGTGGGGCCAGGGATTGGGTTTTGGCCAGAGCCATCTGGTCACACCCCTTCAGTCCTCCACCTACACGGTGACCGTATCGGATGGTTGTTCGGATCCGGCCACGGGATCACTGAACGTGGTGGTCCTTCCGGAGATCCAGTTGAGCTACCAGACCGGACCGACCGTCTGTTATGGTGACAGTACCTGGGCCATTGTGGTCCCCAATCCGGCAGGGCAGTACCAGTATACCTGGCAGACCAACCCCAAGCAATTCGGCCCCAAGGTGACGGGTCTGTCCAAGACCTATGCCGTGGAGGTGATCGACCTCAAGTACGGGTGCAAGACCGAAGGAGAGATCAAATTGCCCGGTTACAAGCCCATCCAGGCCAATTTCAGCACCTACCCACAGGGGGAATGCGTGACCATTGTGGAGCCTTATGTGGAGATCCTCGATCTGACCAACGGGGCGGTCAGTGGGACATGGAGCTTTGGGGATGGATTCAAGTTGCCCTATGTCCTGGGCAATCAGATTGGCCACAGCTACCAGGATACAGGTGTGTTTACCATCACCCTGTCGGTGAAGAATGAAGGTGGATGCCTGTCCACATTCAGCCAGGATATCTGTGTGGAAGCGGTGACCACCCTGTTCCAGCCGAATGCCCTGACCCCGAATGACGATGGACTGAACGATTATTTCCAGTTCGTGGGAACGGGCATCCAGGAGATCTTCTTCCAGATCTATGACCGATGGGGGACCCTGTTGTTCGAGGGAGACAGCATGGACGATCGCTGGGATGGCAACTACAGGGGGCAGCCCCTGCCTCAGGCGGCCTACGTCTATAAGGTGCGTTACCGGACCGTCTATCAGGACGGGTACCAGGAACGTGCCGGGACGATCATGCTGGTGAGATAGGCTCTTTCCTGCCCCGGGGATCCCCGGACCGGGGGCCCCGGATCAGATGATCGGGTCCATGAATGATGGCCACAGGACATTTCCTGACCAGTACTTTACCAGTACTTCATCTATGCTCCATCTACGGAAGGGTAACGGATATCCATTACATCCCTGGTACATCCCCATTACATCCCTCTTGCATCCCTGGTACATCCGGATTACTTCCCCAATACTTTACCAGTACACTCACAATACACTCCTATCACACTACCAATACTCTAAACTGAGCATACACTCCTGGATTGTGACGGTGGCTGACGGGAAGGGCCCGGCGCTCGGAGGGGCCGGGGAGGAGGCCCACATCGGGCATGGCGTTCCTGGTCAGCCCAGATCCTCCAATCGCCTGAGTTCCTCGTCTGCGCGGGAAGGGTCGAACAGATAGTAGGTCAGGGCAATATGCAGCAAGCGCAATTCCTCATCGCTAAAGGCGAATTCGGTGCCGATGTTCCGGTCTATTTTCTCTACCAGAGCATTCCCTTGCGGCAGGGCTGACCGGACCTCCTCCACGGTCATGTGGAGTCGATCGGCAGTTTTCTGGATATAATCGTCACGAAACTTCATCGATCCGGCAGATTGAACACGATGAGTAACATCACCCCGGTCATGCACAGCGCATGCCCAGGTGATCTTCCAGGAAGCGATGCAACTGGACCATCTGCTCATGACCCAGTTTCTGGCCTTGCCAGGCCACGCCGTACAGGGAAAAGAACAGTGCGACCAGGACCGGCAGCCACCACAGGATGTTGCTGGGTTCGTCATACATCTTGTTGGTCATCCCCACGATCCCGATGATCAGGGCGGAGAATCCGATAGCCGTGTAGAAGAAGACGAACATGGTCCAAACAGTGGGCCGTGGTCCATACAGGCCACGCAGCAAGCTGCCCCCTTCGGTAGGTTCGATGCTCAGGGTCAGCTGGGGAGACCAGTAATGCTGTTGATCGATCGGTACATGCAGGGTAACAAAATCCCGATTGATCTTGCCCTGGCAGGGCGCGTTTTCCTTCTGCAATCCGGTGCGAATGCGGGTGACCACCTCATCCAGGGTCAGAGGAACCTCCGCCTGGAAACGAGGACGGACATGGTATTCCACGAACGGGTCACAAGGTGGATGGGTAGTTGCTGTTTTGTCCACAACGCAGGATTCTCCTCCTAAAATACGACAAGGTTCGGATTCGTGCCAGAGTGGGGGTCATAATTTACGTTTGACGAGCCGAGATGCCAGACCCTACTGTCAGGCTTTCTATTTTTACGGCCATGAGCACGATACAACAACAGATCGAACAAGCCTGGGAGGACAGATCCATGCTGGAAACCGAGACGACCCGAAAGACCATTGAATCCGTGATCGATCGGCTCGACCGGGGGGAGCTGCGTTGCGCCGAACCCCTGGCTGACGGGACCTGGCAGGTCAATGAATGGGTGAAGAAGGCCGTGATCCTGTATTTCCCCATCCGCAAGATGGAGGTGATCGAATGCCCGCCGTTTGTCTTCCACGACAAGATCCCCCTCAAGACCAACTATGAGGAGCTCGGAGTTCGGGTGGTGCCTCATGCCATTGCCCGGTATGGTGCCTTCCTGGAGCGCGGCGTGATCATGATGCCCTCTTATGTCAACATCGGGGCCTGGGTGGGAGCCGGCTCGATGGTGGATACCTGGGCGACGGTGGGTTCCTGCGCCCAGATCGGCAGGGGGGTCCATCTCAGCGGAGGTGTGGGTATTGGCGGCGTCCTCGAACCGGTACAGGCCGCACCGGTCATTATTGAAGACGGTTGTTTTATCGGGTCGCGCTGCATCGTCGTGGAAGGCGTACATGTCGAGCAGGAGGCGGTCCTGGGTGCGAATGTGGTGTTGACCAAATCCACGCATATCATTGATGTGACCGGACCTGAACCGGTGATCCATCGCGGACGGGTCCCTGCCCGGTCGGTGGTCATCCCCGGTGCCTATACCAAATCCTTCCCTGCAGGTGACTACCAGGTCAGTTGCGCACTGATCATCGGTCAACGAAAGGCCAGTACCGACCTGAAGACCTCGCTCAATGATGCGTTGCGGGAGTATGATGTGGCGGTGTAGGACGTTTATTCGTTAAGGCGTTAAGGCGTTGCTGCCTTCGGCAGTCTGGATTGCGTTATTCCGAGTATTGGAAGAACCTGTTCAACACAGAATTCAGTGGATAAACGAATACACTCATAAACAAATAAACTTCGATAATCTTGGCCAGGTGTTGTGTTCGCAATCGATGGTGCATGATTTCTTATACCTCATTCTCCAGCATCTCCCGGGGGTGCCAATACCGCTCCGGAAATGCGATCACCTGATTGTCTTCCACCATCGTGCCTTCGGCGATCAATCGCTCGGCCATGAGCGTTGGCGTGGCGAAGTGAAGCCGTCCGGTCAGTTCGCCCTTGCGATTGACGACCCGATGGGCCGGTATCGGCATGGCTTCATCCAGGGAATGCCGCAAGGCCCAACCCACCATCCGGGCGGATCCCAGGGCCAGGAAGTCGGCGATGGCGCCATAGGTGGTAACCCGTCCCCTCGGAATGACCCGGACGACATCATAGACGGCTTCGAAATAGGTGGTATTCATTTGCAATGGATTGGCAGACAACTGTGAAATTCCAAATCTCAAGCATCAAATTCCAAATAAATTCGAATTGCCAAAGTCGAATGACCGAAACGGCCACCTGTATTCAGGGACAGGTCAAACCGACAACCGACAACTGACAACTGACAACCGACAAGGGAAATACCAAAACACAAGCATCAAATCCCAAATAAACCTCAATTCTCAAATGTCAATGACCAAAACAGTGAGAAACTGGTCAGATCGAACGATTTTGTCATTACCCAATACTTCAACCTTCTGATTCCGACTTCCGACTTCCGACTTCCCACTTCAACTGACAACCGACAACCGACATCCGACGTATCTTCGCGCCATGATCCTTCTCGCTGACAAGATCACCAACCTGACTGCCGCCCGGTATTTCGCTGCAAAAGGAGCGGAATGGCTGTTCTTTGATCCATCCTCCATCTCCATTCCGGAGATCCAGGCCATCCGTGGCTGGGTGGAAGGACCCCGGTCCGGACTGTATCTGCCACTGGGATCCGACAGCATGGACAAGGAGATCCTGGCACAGATCCAGCCAGAGGGATTCATGCTGGGGCATTTTGCCGACCGGCAGTCCCGGATCGACGGCTTGCCGTTCTTCAAGGAGTGGCGACCCGAACGTGGTGACGATCCTGCTTCCCTGGTGGAGATGATGGCGGCCTGGCCGGAGGCGGAGGCACAGCTTTTGCGTCTGGAGGAATGGTCGAATGCGGATATCCTGGCCCTGCTGGCCGCTGTTCCTGAAGATATGCAGCTGATCATCAGTACGACCCCTGACGCCTTCCAGCAAGGGGTAGAGGTGGTCAGGGACGTGGCGGGTATTTGCCTGGTCGCCCCCCCGGAGGAAGAAGTTGGCCTGGTCTCGTTTGACCATATTGATGAGGCCCTCGACGCACTGGAGGGCTATCTGTTCTGACCAATATCTCCTGATTGAGGGCAGAGGGCAACCTGGCGCATAATATTGTGTTATCCCTAACCAGAGAATCCTGTTCCCCATGTTCGATGTGCCGGATTTGTCCTCCAGCCGTCGGTATTGTCTGAACAGGTCGCTGGCAGGGGAATGATTTCCCGCTTACCTTTATTCCTTCGAATCAAACACCAAACCGGCCCTGGCCCATGCGTCTTCTTTTCCTCCCTGTATTCCTCTTCCTGGTCGTTGCTCTGAATGCACAATCTCCCTGGCAGGCCATTCCGGATCCGGCGGGCCTGCAGGCCCAATCCGATCAGCCCTTGCCAGTGGCCTACCAGGCCTATGAGCTGGATATCGAACAGCTTTCCTCCCTGCTGACCCAGGCTCCACAGCGACAGGCCATCTCCTCCAAAACGGGGATCATGCTCGCACTACCGGATCAGAAGGGTGTCCTGCGCGAGTATATCATGGTGGCTTCCCGGGTCATGCATCCCGATCTGGCGGCCCGCTATCCGGAGATCCGGACCTACAGCGGCTATGATCCGCAGTTTCCCGCTCGATGGGTCCACCTGGATATCAGTCCCAAGGGGTTCCATGCCATGGTGACCTGCCCGGGTGAGGAGATCGTGTATATCGATCCATTGCATCGGCAAAGCGGCGAAGGACCCTATCTGGTGTATGCCAAGTCCGACTATCTGCCGGCCAATGACATGCCCTTTACCTGCCTGACCGAAGCAAAGGAGGAGAGCCCGTCCATCCAGGCCGGCAGGGGGGTCGTGGTCGATGAGACCTTGCGCACCTATCGCCTGGCCCTGGCCTGCACAGGGGAGTACACCACCTTTCACGGGGGGACGAAGGCAGATGCCCTGGCGGCCATGGTGGTGACCATGAACCGGATCAATGGCCTCTACGAGCGCGAGTTCGGCGTATGGCTGGAACTGATCGCCGACAATGACAAAGTCATCTATCTGGATGCCGCTACCGATCCCTTCAACAACAACAATCTGGGCACCATCCTGGGGCAGAACCAGACCAATATGGACAATGTGATCGGGTCGGCTAACTACGATATCGGTCATGTATTCGGCACGGCCGGCGGAGGACTGGCCACCCTGGAGTCACCCTGCAACAACAACAACAAGGCACGGGCGGCCACAGGGCTGACCAATCCGATCGGTGACGTCTTCGATGTCGACTATGTCGCCCATGAAATGGGCCACCAGTTCGGCTGTGATCACACCTTCAACAATGCCTGCAGCGGTAATCGCAACAACTCGACTGCCTGGGAGCCTGGCAGTGGCAATACAATCATGGGGTATACCGGGATCTGCGCGCCCAATATCCAGGACGACAGTGATCCCTATTTTCACGGTGGCAGCCTGGTCCAGGCCCGGATTTTCACGACCCAGGATGGAGGCAATAATTGTCCGGTGAAAGAGGTCTCCGGCAACCAGCTCCCCACGGTGGAGGCGGGCCCCAACTACATCATCCCCAGGGCTACCCCCTTTGAGCTGACCGCGGTCGGCTCGGATCCCGATGGCGATATCCTGACCTACACCTGGGAGCAGTTCGACAACGACATTGCCGACATGCCGCCCAGTCCGGCCAACAATGATGGCCCCACGTTCAAGTCCGTGCTACCGGATACCATTCCTGTGCGGATCTTTCCAGCCCTGCAAACCATCCTCAGCAACACCAATTCGACCTGGGAAGTCCTGCCTGCGGTGGGCAGGGTGATGAACTTCCGGGCGACGGTGCGGGACAATCACCCCGGACACGGACTGTTTGCCCAGGATGCCATGATCGTGAATGTCGATGGGAACTCGGGACCCTTTCAGGTAACCAATCCCAATTTCACCTTTCCTACATGGCGTGTCGGGGATACCATCAGCATCACCTGGGACGTGGCCAACACCGATCAGTTGCCCATTGGATGTACGCAGGTGGACATCCTGCTTTCCCTGGATGGCGGGCTGACCTGGCCCATCGTGCTGGGTGACCATGTGGCAAACGACGGGGAACATGCCATTGTCGTCCCCCTGGTGGAGGCCACCAAGTGTCGGGTCAAGATCAAGGGAGTGGGGAACATCTTCTTCGACATCTCCAATTTCAATTTTGCCATCAAGGAACCTGTCCAACCGACCTTCCTGATCCAGGGCACGCCTGACCAGGTTTCCTGGTGCCGGACGAGTACCGATACCCTGTCCTTTACCCTGACCAGTCTGCCACTGACAGGATTTTCAGATACGGTCTTCCTGTCCCTGAATGGGGGAACCGGGTTGTCCACCGACCTGCCGGACAGCTTGATCCTGACCGACAATGATACCCTCACCTTCCGGGTCTGGGACATCGCCAGTGCCCAGGCGGGCGCCTTCCCGATGGTCCTGTCGGCGACCAGTGGCCTGATCAACCGGCAGATCACCTTCCAGCTCGATCTGGTGGATCCGCTGATGTCTTCCCCTGTCCTGCTGGATCCGCTCGACAACCACGACAGCATCCAACTGACCCCGACCCTGACCTGGATGCCGGTCGATCAGGCAGAGGTTTACCGGGTCGAGATGGGTCCTTCCCCTGCCTTCGGCACCACGACCCAGCTGGACAGCCTGGTCAGAGATACCGTTTTGCATGTGCATCTGGCCGAGGGGCAGATCTATTACTGGCGGGTCACGGCCCGGAATGCCTGTGGTGTGGAGATGATCTCGCCGATTCATGTTTTCCGCACCCGCTTTTCGGGGTGCAAATCGTACACCCCGGCCACGCTGCCGATCGCCATCCCGACCAATGCCGTATTCACATTCAATTCGACGGTCAGTGTGCCGGATCCGGGCACGATTTCTGATGTCAACGTCTTTGTCGATCTCACCCATACCTACCTGGATGATGTGAGCCTTCGGTTGATCCATCCGGGAGGAACGGCGCTGACCCTGGTGTCCAAGGTTTGTGACAACGGGCAGGATATCCTGGCCACCTTCGATGATGACGGTGAGCCATTTGCCTGTTCGGGCAAGCCGGCCGTATCTGGTGTGGTCACTCCCGAGAATGGTGACCTGGCCGTATTCAATGGCCTCCAAACCAACGGGACCTGGACCCTTCGCATCATCGATGATTTCAATCAGGATGGCGGCACGATGAACGAGTGGCGCCTGGAGCTGTGTCAGCAGGCACCCCTGCCGGATGCCCTGTTGCTGGAACAGCTGGATACCTTGTGGGTGCCCTATTGCGACAGCGCTGCACTCACGGCTGATCAATTGACGGTGGGTGCGGTTGTGCCCGACACCATCGACATCCAGTTCACCTTGCGCATCGCCCCGGAGCATGGCACGCTGCATCGCAACGGCCAGCCCCTCCAGGTTGGGGACATCTTCCCGCAATCGGCGATCACCGGCCTGGAGCTTTCCTATGTACATGATGGATCAGGCATCCTGACCGACGCCTTTCTGGTGGATGCCTTGCGGCCCTCTGATCAGGGCTGGTTGCCGGGGATCACGGTCCCTGTGCAGGTGGTGACCAACCTCACTGCGGTGATCGCAGAAGCCGTGGATGTGGTCTGTCCCGGGGACAGTACGGGATCACTGGCCATCCAGTTCTCGGGTGGGAAGTTGCCTGCCGAATTCCGGATCCTGCCGGATGGTGAATGGCAAACCGACAGCGTGTTGACCGACCTACCGGAAGGGGAATACGAGATTCAGGTGCGTGATGCCAATGGATTGGAAACCGCTCCGGTGACCGGGACGGTTGGTGGTCCTCCGGCATGGATAGTGACCGCTGAGGTCATCGGGAACACCATCCAGGTAACCGCTGAAGGTGCCCATCCGCCTTATGTGTATAACCTGCAGGGGCTGGTGGATTCCATGGGATTGTTTACCGTTACCGTCGCGGGAACCTACACCATCCAGGTGACGGACAGCCTGGGGTGCCAGACATCCATTGATGTGATGTTTTTACCATTGGGCATGGAAGTACAGATTACGGAAGAGATCCTTTGCTACGGGGATTCAACGGCTGTTCTCGAGCTTCTGGCTACAGGCGGCGAACCGCCATTTCTGTACCGATTGAACGGGGGCATCTTTCAATCGCAGTCCGTGTTCACCGGCCTTCCGGCAGGAGCGTATACTGCCGAAGTGATGGATGCAGTCGGAACCACGGTTGAGGTCGGTGTCATCAACATCCTCCAGCCGGACAGCCTGGAGCTGGTCGCCGAGCAGGTACAGGACAGTGTGGTCCAGTTGACGGCTACGGGCGGCACAGAACCGTACCAGTATCGGATCGGGATCGGCTCCGTACAGGATGAACCGATGTTCGACGGGTTGCCGGAAGGGCTGTATGTGTTCCGGGTGATCGATGCGAACGGCTGTATGACGGAAGTGGAGGTCCAGGTGATCAATACGGCGATCGACGATCCTTCCGGACTGTTGAAGGCCGTGTCCATTCGTCCGAATCCGTCCGACGGGCGCTTCGAGTTGATCCTTCCGGCATATCTTGAAGGCACCTGGACATGGGCGATGCTGGACATCGTCGGCAGACCGGTCAGTACCGGGACGGCTCAGGCAGGTACTCAGATCGTGGGTTGTCCGGAATGTCCATCCGGGGTGTATATCCTCCAGCTTCGATCTGCTTCCGGAAACGGGGTCAACCTGCGGGTGGTGATCCGGTGAGGAATGGTTTGAATCACGGATTTGCACGGATGATGGGATGACACGGATGAGGTGGGTTCATCATTTGAATTGGGTGCACGTGTGGAAATAACAAATTCCAAATTCCAAATCCCAAGTAAATTCGAAATTCGAAAAATCAATGACCGAAACACCTGTGGGCTTGGTCATTCGAATTTAGTGATCGACACTGATATAACAAATCACAATAAACAAATCACAAACCCGCCTCCGGGTGCTTGTCATTTCGTGCTTTCAACCATAGTCTGAATCACGGATTTGCACGGATTGCGGGATGACACGGATGAGGTGGGTCAATGGCGAAGGGTCAAGGGCGAAGGCCCATGATTTGGAGTCCCGAATGCCGAGTATGGTCAGAATCACGGATTTGCACGGATTTCTGGATTGCACGGATGAAATCCTTCCGTTTGATTCCGTTATTCAAAGGATGAGGCGCTTGAATTGGAGGGATTTACTACCAAAATTGATGAGGAGCCCGACTCGGAGTTTGTAGGCTTTCAAATAATTCAACACCTGAGCCATGTGAACATCCTCCAAATGGATGATTGCTTTCAATTCGACGAGGACATTCTCTTCGACTACAAAGTCTGCGCGTCTCGTACCGATGGGATGGATCAGATCTTTGTAAAAGATATCTTGCTCAATTTCCCGGGCAATGCTCAGGTCCCGCTGCATCATTTCCCAAGCCAAAGCACGCTGGTAGATGACTTCCTGGAACCCGTTTCCAAGAAAACTGTGGACCTCAAATGCTGCACCAATGACCTTTTCGGTGATGTCATGAAAAAGAAGATTACTCATTTTCTGACCTGCATATCCATGGTTACGAAGGATATGAAAATAGGGAAAAGATGATTAGACCAAGCATTGGCATGATCAATGGGGAATAGAAAATCCGTGCAATCCGCGTCATCCGTTCCATCCGTGATTCTGACGGTTAGCGGGGTCAAAGGCGAAAGGTCAATGGCGAAGGCCCATCAATTGGAATCCCGAATGCCGAGTATTGTCAGCATCACGGATTTGCACGGATTGAGGGATGACACGGTTAGCGGGGTCAACGGCGAAAGGGCCAACCGCCTGAACACCTTTCCTATCGAATTTCGTAATATCGAAATAACGCAATAACTCAATAACACCGAACACCGAATCCCGAACTCAGCAACCTGATGTCGAGGGCGAATTGCGCAAAGCCCCGACCCCGAGTACTCGGGGGAGCGAAAAGCGACCTACTCCGGCTGAGGCCAGCCCAGGTATCCTTCGTCCAGGTTATAGACATCCTGGATGCCCTGGTCCTGCATCAGGCTGCAGGCCTTGCGGCTGCGCTGTCCGGAACGGCAGTATACCAGGTAGGACTTGCTCTTGTCCATCGTCTTGATCCCTTCCATGAACATGCTGTCCTGGGTGACATCCAGCAATTGGGCGCCGCGAATATGGCCGGCATGGAATTCTCCGGGTGTGCGAACATCCAGGATGACCAGGTTCTTGTTCTTGTCGATCATGTCCTGGGCCTTGGCAGCAGTAATGGACGGAAAGGCATCGGCAACCTCGACATTGTCGGGAATGCGATCTGCATTGATATTCCGGGTCACCACCCCGTCCTCATTGTTGGAGCAGGCGGTGATGAAAAGGGCAAGCAGCAGGATGAGGATCTTGGGGTTCATGTCAGCAGGATGATTTGAGGGGCAAAGGTAGCAGACAAATTGTGGTTCAGGCAAGAGGTTTATTGGCCGGCCAGGTCCTCCGGGCGATTCAGGTTTTGCAGCACTCTGGAGGACTCAGCGGTGACGGCTGCGACCGGGTGTTCCTCCAGGAGGAGGCGCAGGCTGAATTGCCGGTTGGCCCAGGCTGATTCGAGAACGGGCAAGGCCCTGGGTTCCCAAATGGCTACCAGTGGCTGGAGGATGTGATGCGTCGGGTCCTTCAGGGCAGTGGCGATCCTGTCCGGTTCCCGTGACCGGATCAACCGGTCCAGGTGGAGCTGGTCCAGGTGGGGCATATCCACGGCGATGACCAGCCAGGCCTGCGTGGCGTCTTGCCGGAAAGCGGTCAGCAATCCGGTGATGGGGCCCTGGGGGGGCAACTGGTCGATCAGCAGGTCGCCGTGGGATGAATATGCATTCCGTTGTTCCTCACGGCAGGAGATCAGGACCTCATCGGTCACGGAGCGGAGGAGTCGCATCTGGCGCTGGATCAGCGGGGCATCCTGCCAGATCAGCGAGCCCTTGTCCTGGCCCATGCGGGTACTGAACCCGCCGGACAGCAGCAGGCCACGGAGGGGGGCAGGTCCGCTCATGCCGACTTGTCGTCGATGATCTCGGCGTCGTCGATGATGTCATCCCCGTCCCCGTCACGATCTTCGAATCCGTAGGTGGGGCCGGTGCCTTTCGTTCGGGTGGTCTCCTCGCCGGGTTCGATGGCCACTTCGCCGTGATGGTAATTGCCCTTGGCAAACTCGTCGGCCTTTTCGAAGAATCCACCTGTCTTTTCGAGGGGTGAGTCGTCAAGGGCGTCGAGATGGGGTTTGCCTTCGGGCGGTTCGCCGCGAAATTTGGCGGCCCGGGCGGCATCCTCAGCCTTTTTGGCGGCCTCTTCCCGGTCGTGTCTGGCAGCAGCTTCCTGGGCCTCATCAAAGAACTTGCCGGCCTTTTCTCCAGCCTTGTCGCTGGTTTCCTTGAGCAGCTCCTTGGCGCGATCGAGGATGGCCCCGCCTTTTTCCATGATCTCCCCGCCGACTTTCTCGGCCAACTGGCCGGCCTTTTCGGCCACCTGTTCACCGGCGGACAGGACTTTTTCCCCGATCTCCTCGATCCCTTCCTCGACGCGTTTGCCCTGTTCGAGGATCCTGGAACCGGTTTTTTCAGCCAGGTCACCGGCCTTGTGAAGGAGGTCATTCCCGGCATCGCGGAGGGAGTCGCTTGCTTTGTTCAGGGTATCCGAGGTATCGGACGATGTGGGTGGCGGGTCGAGGTTGACCGGCTCGGCGGGTTCGGTGCCGGCTTCCTTGCGGATGCGATCCATCCAGGCATCGAGGTCTTCGCGGGTTTCCTGGATGGTGTCTTTGATTGTTTCCTCCGTCTTCTGGGCGGCGGATTTGGTGACGGCCTTGGCGCCGAAGAGGAGTCGTTTGAGGTCGGTCAGGATCGACATGGCTGTGAGGGGTTGAGTTTGTCCACGGAAGATACGGGTTTCGTCATGAACAGATGCCGGAAATCAGGGAATGTGGGGCACTTGAAAGGGCGGTTGCGAGGTGTCCGGAATCGGGCAAGGTTCTGATTTGTGCGAAATTTTACCTGTTTTTCAGTGGGTTACACGGGGTGGGTTTGAATTTTTTTTCAAGAATGCTTGTCTTTGCCGGGGAATGGCTCTACCTTTGCACGCGCTTTGGATAAAGCATCATAGACGTATAAAAAACAAGGAACGTGAATACCCTCAGTTATCGCACCGAATCGGCCAAGAAGGAGCAGGTGCAGCGTCGTTGGTACATCGTGGATGCGGAGCAGATGGTCGTCGGCCGTTTAAGCACCCGTATCGCGACTGTCCTGCGAGGCAAGCATCGCGCCGATTTTACGCCACATGTCGACACCGGCGATTACGTGATCGTGATCAATGCGGACAAGATCCGTTTTACCGGCAACAAGATGCTCCAGAAGGAGTATCTGTCCTATTCTCTCTACCCGGGTGGCCAAAAGTCACGCACCCCGAATGATCTCCTTGCGAAGAAGCCGGAGCGGATCATGGAGAATGCGGTCCGGGGGATGCTGCCCAAGACCAAGCTCGGACGGGCCATGATCAAGAAACTATTTGTGTATGCCGGTCCTGATCATCCGCATCAGGCCCAGCAACCCGAACCCCTCAAATTCTAACAGGCATGGATTTCATTAATGCTGTAGGTCGTCGCAAATCCTCGGTAGCCCGGGTTTATCTGCGCAAGGGGACCGGTTCGATTCAGATCAACGGGAAACCGTTAGCTGAATACTTTCCGATGCCTCATATCCAGTCCAAGGTGACTGATCCGCTGCATACGGTAGCGTTGGAGACTGCTGAGTATGACATCATCATCAATGTGATGGGTGGTGGATTCAAGGGGCAGGCCGAAGCTGTTCGTATGGGTATTTCCCGCGTGCTCGTCAAGTTGAACGAAGATTTCCGCAAGGGATTGAAGGAAAAGAAATTCCTGACCCGGGATGCTCGCGAAGTCGAGCGGAAGAAATACGGTAAGCCGAAAGCCCGGAAGAGCTTCCAGTTCAGCAAACGTTAATCGCCCTCAAATCTTTGGACCACCATGGAAAATTCGATGTATAAAGAACTGCTCGAGGCTGGCGCACATTTCGGCCACCTCAAGCGCAAGTGGAACCCCAAGATGCAGCCCTATATCTTTATGGAGCGCAAGGGGATCCATATCATTGATCTGCACCGCACGGAAAGCTGCCTGGGCAAGGCAGCAGAGTATGCCCGTCAGCTGGCCAAGTCCGGCCGCAAGATCATGTTTGTCGCCACCAAGAAACAGGCCCGCGAGATCGTCAAGAATGCGGCAGAAAGTGTGAATATGCCATTCGTGACCGATCGTTGGTTGGGTGGTATGATGACCAACTTCGCCACGATCCGCAAATCGGTGAAGAAGATGCAGAGCATCGAGCGGATGCTCGGTGATGGCTCACTGACCAGTATCACCAAGAAGGAACGCCTCACCCTGTCTCGCGAGCGGGACAAGATGCAGAAGGTCCTCGGTGGTATCACGGACCTGAACCGTCTGCCCCACGCCCTGTTTGTGGTTGACATCCACCACGAGCATATCGCTGTTGCCGAAGCCAATCGCCTGGGCATCAAAACGATTGCCATCGTGGACACCAACTCTGATCCCAATCAGGTCGACTTCCCGATCCCGGCCAATGATGATGCATCACGTTCGATCGAAGTGATCACCCGTCACATGACCGCAGCGATCAAGGAAGGACTGGCCGAGCGTCAGGCCAACAAGGCCAATGCGACGGAAGAAGAATCAGAAGATTAAACCTAACCCAAAACGAATAGACCCATGATCTCAGCCGCAGATGTAAAGAAACTACGGGATGTGACTGGTGCAGGTATGATGGACTGCAAGAAGGCCCTCGAGGAATCGGGAGGAGACCTGGAAGGCGCCATCGAGATCCTGCGCAAGAAAGGCCAGAAGCTGAGCCTCAAGCGTGCAGATCGCGAAGCCAATGAAGGCGTCGTGATCGCCTTGACCACCCCTGACCACAAGAGGGGCGTGATTGTCAAGTTGAGTTCCGAGACGGACTTTGTCGCCAAGAACGAAGACTTTGTGAACCTGACCAAGCGGTTTGCCCAGATCGCCCTGGATGCCTTCCCGGCTACCCTGGAAGACCTGCTGGCGCAGCCATTTGACGGTATCACCATCGGTGATAAGGTCACGGAGCAGGTGGGTGTCATCGGTGAGAAGATCGAGCTGGCTGCTTACGAGCGCCTGGAGGCGGATGCAGTTGCACCGTATATCCACATGGGCAACAAGGCCGGCGTTCTGGTTGGCCTGAACAAGGGAAGTGAGGCTGCCTATGAAGCTGGTCGCGACGTGGCCATGCAGGTAGCTGCCATGAAGCCCATTGCCGTGGACAAGGATGGTGTCGATGCTTCCATCGTGGCCAAGGAGATCGAGATCGGCAAGGAAGTGGCCCGCCAGGAAGGCAAGCCAGAGGAGATGCTGGAGAAGATCGCCCTGGGCAAACTGAACAAGTTCTACAAGGAGAGCACCCTGCTCAACCAGGACTTTGTGAAGGACGGGAAACTGACCGTTTCCGGTTATTTGCAATCGGTCGATAAAGATTTGACGGTCACGGCCTTCCGACACGTAACCCTCGGATAAGATGAAAAAGAGCGAATCGCCATAGTGATTCGCTCTTTTTTTATGTGTAATTTTCGTCCCTATGAAGACACGGTACAAACGCATCCTGCTCAAGCTGAGCGGGGAATCTTTGATGGGTGAGAAGTCCTACGGGATCGACCCGGCCATGCTGGAAATGTATGCATCACAGATCAGTGACCTGTTGGTACTGGATGTCGAAGTGGCCGTGGTCATCGGAGGGGGCAACATCTTCCGCGGACTGCAGGCAGCAGAGAGCGGTATCGAGCGGGTGCAGGGCGACTACATGGGGATGATGGCCACGGTAATCAATGGAATGGCCCTGCAGAGTGCCTTGGAGACGAAGGGGATCTACAGTCGGCTGATCTCGGCCATCGAAATGAAGGAGATCGCTGAACCCTATATCCGGCGTCGGGCGATCCGGCATCTGGAGAAGGGCCGGGTGGTCATTTTTTCTGCCGGAACAGGTAGCCCTTACTTTACCACCGACAGCGCTGCAGCCCTCCGGGCATCCGAGATCGATGCCGACGTGATCCTGAAAGGGACCCGGGTGGACGGCATCTACAATGTCGACCCCCTGAAAGACCCCTCTGCTGTCCGGTTTGAACACCTCACCTTTGCCAAGGTCATTCAACTGGGACTGAAGGTCATGGATATGACCGCCTTTACCCTTTGCCAGGAGAACAACATCCCCATCGTGGTCTTTGATGTCGGGGATACGGAGAACCTCCGACGGATCGTCCTGGGCGAACGCATCGGGACCCTGGTCGAGGGATAACAAAAAGGAGGTGAAACGTTTTTCACCTCCGGGTTGAGCGGTGATCCGTGGATCACCTCGGAAAACACAACGTACCTGTCGTGCGTACCTGATGGAGCGTTGTGATCATTCGATATGCTCGATGGGGACCGGTTTGGGCTCCGCCCATGATTCTTCCAGCTTCCCGCCCTGTTGCGCAGTCGCCAGGAATTCGCGCAGACTGGCCCGGATCATCGTTTCCAGTCGTTCCGGCAGGTACGGTTGGTCCTGGACAGCAAACCAGTCCACGTCTTCATTCCGCAGGTCGACCATCCGCCAACCGATGAGCAGGCGATCGGCCAGGCGCTCGATGCTACCACCCAGGACCATATCGACCCCGGCCATCTGACCGGCCTGGTGCATGCAGACGGGCCGGAGGCAATGGATGCCGTTTGAGCGGGGGTGAATGGCTGGCAGGGATCGCACGGACCTCCCGGTCTGCCGGCGGGTTTCATCCTCCACATGGTCCTGGACCCAACCCTGCATCGCCGGCAGACCCACGCAGCGAATGCTCATCAAACCGATCTCCTCCCGGGGAGGTGATGTGCAGGCAGCCAGGGCCAGCAGCAGGCAGAGTGATATGTACGGCAATGGGCGCATGTCGATGAAGCTGCATACCACAAAAATCAACCCGGCCGCCCGGTGGATGGTGGCAAATTTTGCCACAAACACATTTTTATTTCGCTAATTGTAATACATTTCTATATGAACGCTGAGTCGGACAGTGCGTTAACCACATGATCATGACTGTCGAGAAGAACCGTGACCTGTTGGTCTTTTCACCGAAAGGGATCCATTGCCCGATCGCGGATGTCTACATCGATCCCTGGCGGTCCGTCAAGAAGGCATTGATCACCCACGGTCACAGCGACCATGCCCGACCGGGACATCAAACCTACGTCTGTACCCCGCTGACGGCTTCGGTACTCAAACACCGGCTGGGGCAGAAGATCCAGGTTGCCGAGTTGCCCTTTGGGCAACACATCACGGTGAATGGCGTCAGGATCTCCTTTCACCCAGCCGGGCACATACCCGGTTCAGCCCAGGTTCGCGTGGAGTATCGGGGTGAGGTCTGGGTGGTGACCGGGGATTACAAGCTCCATGGCGATCCGATCAGTGAACCATTTGAACCAGTGCCCTGCCACACGATGATCACGGAGTCCACCTTCGGTTTGCCGATCTATCAATGGTCAGACCCCGGGATCATCATCCGCGACATCCATCAATGGTGGCGAGAATGTCAGGAAACGGATCAATTGGCCGTGATCCATGCGTATTCCCTGGGGAAGGCCCAGCGATTGATCGCGGCGTTGGACACCCATCAGGGTCCCGTGTTCACCCACAAGAGCATCGAGCCCATCAATGAGCTCTTTCGTCGCGACGGCCTGGGTCTGCCACCCACCATCGAGCTCAATGAATTCCATCAGCGAAAGGACCTCAAAGGAGGCTTGCTCATCGCCCCGCCATCCGCCATGACCAGCGACTGGTTGCAGCGGTTTGGTCCCATCTCGGATGCCATGGCGAGCGGATGGATGGCCCTGCGCAAAGGCCGGTTCAGGCAGACTGCCGACCGGGGATTTGCATTGAGTGACCATGCCGACTGGCCCGGACTGTTGACCGCCATCCGGGAATCAGGGGCCGAGCGCGTACTGGTCACCCATGGCTTCACCACGCCGTTCGCCCGCTACCTGCGAGAGATCGGGCTGGATGCACAGGCGGTCGAAACGAGATTCCTGGGAGAACCCGCCCCTGATGACCAAGCGGGTGCGGATGCGAAAAACGATCAGGAATGAGGTTGTTCAGTGAATTGATCCGTCAACTGGAACAACTTCCTGACGGGGAGGGAAGGGTCAGTGCATTGGCGCGCTACTTCCACTCGGCCAGCGACCAGGATGCGATCTGGGCCCTTTCCCTCCTCTCAGGGAAGCGACCCAGGCGGGTGGTCTCCATCCATCAGCTGTCTGCCTGGGCCATTGAAAAAACGGGATTTCCGGTTTGGCTTTTCAAGGAAAGCCATCGACAGGTTGGGGATCTGGCCGAGACCATCGCCCGGGTTCTACCACCCCCGGGTTCGCGAGAGGAGATCCCTCTTGCCGAGTGGATGCGATCGAGCATTGCCTGGGGTGCTTCGGCAGAAGAGGAACAGCAGGAGTGTATCGAACTGGCCTGGGATCAGCTGGATGCTGATGAACGGATCCTCCTGAACAAGCTGGTGAGTGGTGGCTTTCGCTTGAGGGTGAAGCCGGTCGAACTGGTCAGGGCCCTGCAAGAGAATACCGGCATCCCCCATTACATCCTGGCCATGCGGCTGGCCGATCGATGGGATCCCGAGTCCGATACCTTGGCGTGGATGACCAGACCGGTATCCCGGGAGGAAGAACGGGTACAGCCCCTGGAATTCCATGACCAGCGCACCTTGACGGGCCCATTATCCTCGCTTGGAGATCCGATGGACTGGTTGATGGAGGATCAATGGGATGGCATTCCGATCCAACTCGTTCGCCAACAGGGCAATGTCTGGTTGTGGACAATGGACCATCAAATGGTCGCTCCTTTGGTTCCGGAAATCGTTACTGCAGGGAAATCGATGCCGGAGGATACGGTACTGGAGGGAGTGCTCATGGTGATGCAGGATGGCAAGCCAGGGACGATGGCCCAGATTCAATCCCGTATGGATGGTCAGCGGGTGACAAAGGCGATCATGAGAGACAATCCGGTTTGTCTCCGGGTGCGGGATTGCCTGGTATGGAACGGGGAGGATATCCGCAAGATCCCGTTCTCGGATCGATGGCAGTATGTGGAGAGCCTGTGTGCTTCATTGGATCCCACGAGGATCCAGCCTGCTGAGATGACGGATGTCGGTCCGGATTGGGCAAAGGCGAACCAGTGGCTATCCCGTGGACGGGATCAACTGGCGGGCGGTATCCTGCTGAAGCATCGGAACGGGTACCATGGTGGCGAATCGATCAAAGATATTTGGTGGACGAAGTCAGGGGAACCGTTTCAAATGGATATGGTCGTCCTGTATGTCGAGTCCGTAAGGGACAGATCCTCCTTGTCGGCCTATGAATTGACATTCGGTTTGTGGGATGTGGACGGTTTCGTTCCGGTCACCAAAACCGGGGTGGGTCTGACGCAGGAGGATGGGGAGCGGATCAAGGCCCATGTCCGGGAGCATACGCTAGAACGCTTTGGACCGGTCCGGCAGGTCGCCCCCACGTTGGTATACACTATCATATTTGATGGAGTAAGTGTATCTTTGCGCCACAAAAGTGGAATCATACTACTGAATCCACGTATTTGCGCATGGAAAGAAGCTGAGGAAGTGGCTGGATTACAGCGATTATCCGACTTGAAAAAGAGATTCACCAAGGGGTTTTAAGGTTAGAAAAGGGGGTCCCTCCTTTTTTTATGGGCGATTTTGCTCCTCTTTTTCAAAGAATTAGCTACAACTCTTTCGCTGCGTTTCAAAAAAAAGTACCTTTGCCCCGCTAAAAATTTAAGCGAATGCTTAACGAGAATTATTCTGAGAACGAAGAACAGCAGCCGGAAGGGACCGAGGAGTCCCAGGAAACGGTTGAACAGGTGACTCCAGCCAAGGCATCCAAGAAGGAAGCGGCGGTAGTGGAGGAAGCCGTTGCTACTGCTCATGATGACTATGACTGGTCAGTGGGCAAGCGTCAGCAGGTATTTTACAAGCCTGAGGATCGCGAACGAATGGCCACTGCCTATGAGGCCACCCTCAACGAGATCGTTGAGAACGACGTTGTCAAGGGGAAGGTCATCGGGATTACCAACGGTGATGTGATCCTGGACATCAATTTCAAGTCGGACGGGTTGGTATCCCTTTCCGAATTCCGCGATCAGCCGGATCTGAAGGTCGGTGATCTGGTGGAAGTCTATGTAGAGAAACAGGAAGACGATCGGGGGCAGCTGTCCCTGTCCCGTCGCAAAGCCAAGTTGCTTCGCGCCTGGGTGGACATCGTCGACAGTTATAATAATGGTACCATCATCAAGGGCACCGTGGTGTCCAAGACCAAGGGTGGTCTGATCGTCGATTGCAGCGGATTGGAAACCTTCCTTCCCGGCTCGCAGATCGATATCAAGCCGATCGTCGATTACGATGCATATGTCGGCAAGACCATGGAGTTCAAGGTGGTCAAGATCAACGAGAACATCAAGAACGCCGTTGTCTCCCACAAGGCCCTCATCGAAAGTGACCTGGCCGAACAGCGGGATGCCATCGTATCCGGTCTGGAGAAAGGACAGGTACTGGAAGGCGTGGTCAAGAACATCACCGACTTCGGAGCCTTTATGGATCTGGGTGGTGTTGATGGTCTGTTGTATATCACGGATATTTCCTGGGGCCGGATCAGTCATCCGTCCGAGGTACTGGAGATCAACCAGAAGCTCAATGTGGTCGTCCTTGATTTCGACGAGAACAAGAAGCGGATCTCCCTGGGCCTGAAGCAGCTGACCCCGCATCCGTGGGAGACGCTGGCCGAGGACCTTTCCGAGGGCGCTGTCGTCAAGGGCAAGATCGTGAACATCGAAGACTACGGGGCATTCCTGGAGATCAAGCCTGGTGTTGAGGGTCTGATCCACGTCAGTGAGGTGAGCTGGAGCAGCCAGCCGGTCAATGCCCGCGAATTCTTCACCCTGGGTGCGGAAATGGAGGCGAAGATCGTGACCATCGACCGCGAAGACCGGAAGATGAGCCTGAGCCTGAAGCAGCTGAGCGCTGACCCATGGACACAGGTGACCGCCAAATATCCGGTGGGCAGCCGTCATACCGGCGTGGTGCAGAACCTGACCCCGTATGGTGTCTTCATCGAACTGGATGAAGGGATCGGAGGCATGATCCACGTGAGTGACCTGTCCTGGACCAAGCGTTTCGGCCATCCAAGTGAATACACCAAGGTCGGCGAGAAGCTCGACTTCATGATCCTGGATATCGACGAAGAGAACCGCAAGCTCTCCCTGGGGCACAAGCAGCTGGAGGAGAACCCATGGGATACCTTCGAGAATGTGTTCCCCGTCGGTTCCTACCACGAGGCTACCGTGCTGCGTCGCGATGATCGCGGGGCTGTCATGCTCCTGCCTTATGGCCTGGAAGCCTATGCACCGATCAAGCACGTGCGCAAGGAGGACAACACGCTGGCCAATGTGGATGAGATCCTGACCGTGAAAGTGATCGAGTTCAATCGCGATGACAAGCGCATCATGGTGTCACACCTGCGTTATCTGGAGGATATCCGCCGCGAAGCAGATGATTCCGTACGTCAGGAAAAGGAGACCGAGCAGCAGGAAGTTCGCAAAGCTGTGAAGCAGCAGGCGGCCAAGGTTGAGAAATCAACACTGGGTGACCTGGGCATCTTCGACGAGCTGAAGGAACAGATGCAGGAAGGAGACGATCAATCCACGGATAGCGAATAAGCGACCGGGAGATCGACAGATATGGAAGCCACTCGCCTTCAGGCGGGTGGCTTTTTCATTTCCAGGATGTTCCACAGGAAGGCCGGGCCAGGCCCGGCTGGTTGTTTAACAATTGTTGGAAATGTTTAAACAAAACAGTTCTGAATTTGATTTAGTAGCTTGTCTGTATGAAGAAGAAGGTCACAGTTCTCGGTGCCGGGTTTTCCGGCCTATCTGCTGCTGCATCCCTGGCCCGGGATGGGATGGAGGTGCATGTACTGGAACGCCATCATCAGGCAGGCGGTCGGGCCCGTCAGTTTGATCACGAGGGATTTGTGTTCGACATGGGCCCGTCGTGGTATTGGATGCCCGATGTGTTTGAGGCGTACTTTGCCCGATTTGGTCATCAGGCATCGGATTATTACGACCTCAAGCGGCTGGATCCCTCCTACCAGGTCTTCTTTGCCGACGGGGACGTCATCCAGGTGCCGGCCAGTGGCGAGGAACAGATCGAGCTGTTCGAACGATACGAGCCCGGAAGCGGTCGGGCGCTGAGGAAGTTCCTTTCTGACTCTCAGTACAAGTACGAAACGGGCATGCGCGATTTCGTGTACAAGCCCAGCCACTCCATCATGGAATTTGCCGACCTGCGGATCCTGGGGGCCATGTTCCGCCTGCAGATGTTCAGTTCGCTGTCCAGGGAGGTGCGGCAGTTATTTACCCATCCCAAGCTGATCCAGATCCTGGAGTTCCCGGTACTTTTCCTGGGAGCCAAGCCGGAGAAGACCCCTGCCCTGTACAGCATGATGAACTATGCCGATCTGGTGCTGGGTACCTGGTATCCGATGGGGGGCATGCACAAGATCGTGGAGGCCATGACCGCAGTGGCGGAGGAGCAGGGTGTCCAATTCCATCTGGGTCAGGAAGTGACCGGATTCGAGTTCAGTGGTCGCAACATGACCCGGGTACAGACGACCGGCGAGACCTATGCCACCGATGCAGTGGTCAATGCGATGGATTATCACCATCTCGATCAACAGCTGTTGCCGGGACAGTTCCGGGAATACACGGCAGCATACTGGGACAAGCGGGTGATGGCCCCTTCCAGTTTGCTCTACTATATAGGTGTGGACAAGAAGCTGACCGGCCTCACCCATCATAATCTGTTCTTTGATGCCGACTTCGGGGCGCATGCGGCGGAGATCTATGATCACCCGTCGTGGCCCAGGGAGCCGCTCTTCTATGTGTGTTGTCCGTCGGTTACGGATCCATCGGTAGCACCGGAGGGTCAGGAGAACCTCTTCATCCTCATTCCGGTAGCACCCGGTCTGGAGGATACCCCGGAGCTGCACGACCAGTATTACGATCTGGTGATGGAACGGCTGGAGCAGCGCACCGGTCAGGATGTCCGGTCACATGTGATCTACAAGCGCAGTTATGCACATCGGGATTTCCAGAAAGACTATCACGCCTTCAAGGGCAATGCCTATGGACTGGCCAATACCCTGTTCCAGACAGCATTCCTGAAGCCGAGGATGAAAAGCCGGAAGGTGGATAATCTGTGGCACGCGGGGCAGTTGACCGTACCGGGACCGGGCGTGCCTCCGTCCCTGATCAGTGGTCAGGTAGCGGCCAGAGAAGTGATCCGAACATTAACCCCTGAATTCAGGCATACATGAAAGCATTATACGATCAGACCTGCAGAGAGTGTGCGTCCCTGATCACCAGGCGGTACAGCACCTCCTTTTCGATGGGCATCCGTGCCTTCGGACGGTCGTTGCGGCCTCCGATCTATGCCATATATGGATATGTGCGGTTTGCCGACGAGATCGTGGATACGTTTCACGATCAGGACCAGGCGGCATTGCTGGAGCGATTCCGCACGGAGACCTGGCAGGCCATTGATGAAGGGATCAGTCTGAACCCGGTCCTCCATGCCTTTCAGGAGGTGGTCAACACCTATCATATGGATCGTCATCTGATCGATGCCTTCCTGGACAGCATGGCCATGGACCTGGACCAGGATCGTCACGGGCGGAAGAGTTTCAATGAATACATCTACGGTTCGGCCGAAGTGGTCGGACTGATGTGCCTGACGGTGTTCGTTGGGGGCGATTCGGCGGAATATGCGCGGCTGGCCCCGGCGGCACGCCGGTTGGGGGCGGCCTTCCAGAAGGTCAATTTCCTGCGGGACATGCAGAGTGATTTTGAGGAACGGGGCAGGATCTATTTTCCCGGGGTAGATTTTACGAAGTTCAGCCAGTCGGACAAGGAGCGGATCGAACAGGAGGTCGAGGAGGATTTCCAGGCGGCACTGGAGGGTATCCTGCAATTGCCGGATGCGGCTCGATTTGGCGTGTTTCTGGCCTATCGGTTCTATACGAAGTTGTTCGAGAAGATTCGCAAGAGCAGTCCGGAGCAGGTAAAGAGCCATCGGATCCGGGTACCGAACTGGCGAAAAGCCATGCTGGTGTGCGGAACATTCGTGCAGAGTCGGTTTCGTTTGATCTGAAGTTGTAATTTTAGGGAATGGAAATCTTGACAGCGATCGGCATCACCCTGGCTACGGTACTGGGGATGGAGTTTGTGGCCTGGTCGGCTCACCGGTATGTGATGCACGGGTTTCTCTGGCGTTGGCACAAGGACCATCATGATCCCCGATTGAAGGAGGGGCGGTTCTTCGAGAAGAACGATCTGTTCTTCCTGGTATTTGCCCTGCCGAGCATGGCGGGTTATATCTTGTCTGCTGCGGTGCCAACCCTGGGCTGGTTGTTGTGGGTGGCGATCGGGATCAGTATCTATGGCCTGATCTACTTTTTGATCCACGATGTGTATATCCACCAGCGGTTTCCTTGGTTTCGGCAGTTGGAGGGTCGGTATTCGAAGGCGATCCTCCGGGCGCATGGAGCGCATCATGCGAAGCAGACCAAGGAGGGTTGTGAGTCCTTCGGATTGTTGCTGGTGAGCGGGAAATACTTCCGCAGTCGAAAATCCATGAAAAAGGCAGAAATTTCTCACTGATTTGCAACGTTGAGTGAGGAATGTTCGTATCTTTGCAGTCCGCCTTTGGAAAAAGGGGTGATGGCGAAGGCTGTTTCCCGAAAAAAGGTGGAATTTTTTTGAAATTTTTTTCCAATATGTTTGGAAGTATGAGCAAAGGTCTTACCTTTGCATTCGCTTTTGGAAAAAGGGTCGCCTGAACGCAGGATTTGGCCACTGAGAGCGAACAAGAAGTTCATTGACACGGATGGAGGTAAGCAAGCGTAAGAGAGACTTGAGTAGAATCTGAATTAGATAGGGTGTTGACGAAAGTTGACACTGAAGAACACTACAATGGAGAGTTTGATCCTGGCTCAGGATGAACGCTAGCGGGAGGCCTAATACATGCAAGTCGAGCGGTAGAGTG
>JACJYI010000006.1:82500-459703 GCA_020636225.1 Lewinellaceae bacterium
TTAGTGTCATGGAGGTAGAGCTACCAATAGGGCTAGGGGGTTTCACCACCTACCAAACTCTGATGAACTCCGAATGCCATGACATATAGTTAGCAGTGAGGCGCGGGGTGCTAAGGTCACGCGCCGAGAGGGGAACAACCCAGACCATCGGCTAAGGTCCCTAAGTGTATACTAAGTTGAACTGAACGAGGTGGGAATGCACAGACAGCTAGGATGTTGGCTTGGAAGCAGCCATTCATTTAAAGAGTGCGTAACAGCTCACTAGTCGAGCGTTCCTGCGCGGAAAATAATCGGGCATCAAGTATACCACCGAAGCTGTGGACTTGAAAAAGTGGTAGGGGAGCATTGCAGTTGCGTCGAAGTCGTATCGCGAGATACGGTGGAGCGGCTGGAAAAGAAAATGTAGGCATGAGTAACGATAAAACGGATGAGAAATCCGTTCGCCGTAAGACTAAGGTTTCCTTGATCGATGCTAATCAGATCAGGGTTAGTCGGGGCCTAAGGTTAAGCCGACAGGCGATACCGATGGGAAACCGGTTAATATTCCGGTACCTGTATATATTGCGATGGGAGGACGAAGGCGCGTAAGACTCGCCCCGTGACGGAATACGGGGTTGAAGGGAGGTAGGCGTTGAAGTGGGCAGGTAAATCCGTCCGCTGAGCTGAGACCTGAAAGTATCCCGATCCCGCAAGGGAGAGGGAATAGTAGTCCCAAGCATACTTCCAAGAAAAGTCTCTAAGCTTCAGATATATACAGCCCGTACCGCAAACCGACACAGGTAGTCGAGGAGAGTATCCTAAGGCGCTCGAGTGATCCATGGCTAAGGAACTAGGCAAATTAGACGCGTAACTTCGGAAGAAGCGTCGCCCCGAGAAATCGGGGCCGCAGTGAAAAGGCCCAGGCGACTGTTTAGCAAAAACACAGGACTCTGCTAATTCGTAAGAAGATGTATAGGGTCTGACACCTGCCCGGTGCTGGAAGGTTAAGGAAGGGGGTTAGCGCAAGCGAAGCTCTTGACTGAAGCCCCAGTAAACGGCGGCCGTAACTATAACGGTCCTAAGGTAGCGAAATTCCTTGTCGGGTAAGTTCCGACCTGCACGAATGGTGTAACGATCTGGGCACTGTCTCGGCCATGAGCTCGGTGAAATTGAAGTATCGGTGAAGATGCCGATTACCCGCAATGGGACGAAAAGACCCCGTGAACCTTTACTACAACTTCACATTGTGCTTGAATATATGATGTGTAGGATAGGTGGGAGACTATGAAGCTGTCACGCCAGTGGTGGTGGAGTCGTCGTTGAAATACCACCCTTTATATATTTAGGTACTAACCCCGCAGTGCGGGGGACCGTGTGTGGTGGGTAGTTTGACTGGGGTGGTCGCCTCCAAAAAAGTAACGGAGGCTCGCAAAGGTACCCTCAGTACCGTTGGTAATGGTACGTAGAGCGTATGAGTATAAGGGTGCTTGACTGTGAGATCGACGGATCGAACAGGTGCGAAAGCAGGCTCAAGTGATCCGGTGGTTCTGTATGGAAGGGCCATCGCTCAAAGGATAAAAGGTACTCCGGGGATAACAGGCTGATCTCCCCCAAGAGCTCATATCGACGGGGAGGTTTGGCACCTCGATGTCGGCTCGTCACATCCTGGGGCTGGAGAAGGTCCCAAGGGTTGGGCTGTTCGCCCATTAAAGTGGCACGCGAGCTGGGTTCAGAACGTCGCAAGACAGTTCGGTCTCTATCTATTGTGGGCGCAGGAATATTGAGGAGGTCCGTTTCTAGTACGAGAGGACCGAAATGGACGAACCGCTAGTGTACCAGTTGTGCCGCCAGGTGCACCGCTGGGTAGCTATGTTCGGAACGGATAAGCGCTGAAAGCATCTAAGCGCGAAGCCGGCTCCAAGATGAGTATTCCCTGAGGGTCGTAGTAGACGACTACGTTGATAGGCTACAGGTGGAAGTGCAGTAATGTATGCAGCCGAGTAGTACTAATTACCCGATAGCTTCCTTTTTATAATTTTCCGCACGTTTTCTTTCTCACTCCCAACATTGTCTTTGACCTTTTATGGTCGAGATCTCTCCACCCAACCCGGAGAGTGACAACCAAAAACATATGGAGCGCAAGCTCTGAAGATTTGCTGGTGGCTATAGCGTGGGGGTCCCACCTCTTCCCATTCCGAACAGAGTAGTTAAGCCCCACTGCGCCGATGATACTGCCTTCGGGTGGGAAAGTAGGTCGCTGCCGGCTCCCTCTAATAAGACCCATGTCTGTTTTCAGGCATGGGTCTTTTCTTTTACCCTGACCAGGAACGTTCAGACCTGCCTTCGGCTCCTGATGCACCTCTGGTTTCTTCTTAAATTTCTGGTTCTCTATTGATCTGGAGACTGCCCGATGGGATGCAATTCACTTGACGTTCGCAGTCTTCCTGTTATACCTGGATGTCCGTCAGATAATCATCAAGGGATCGCTCGATCATTCGCTCCGGTGAATGATGGACCGCGTGGATGCCCACTTGCCTGGCACCGCGGCAATTGTCCTGGTTGTCATCGATAAAGAGCACTTCTTGCGGTGTCACGCCCAGATCTCGGAGTACAAACCGGTATGCCTCCCTATCCGGCTTGCGGGCCCCAATGGCATGACTGTAGTACACCCGATCGAAGTATTTGACCTCATAATCCGTAAGTGCATGGGTTTCTCGAAAGTAATCATGCACCCAATCAATATGCAGTCCATTGGTGTTGCTCAGCAAGGCAACCCGATACTTTACCCTCAACTCCTTCAACCACGCCAGGCGATTGGCGGGCATCCCGATCAACATGGCGTTCCACGCATGGATCACATCAGTTGCGGAGGTTTCCGGGGTACAATGTTCCAGGATCGTCCCGATGAAGGCTTCATTGGCGATCTCTCCGGTCTCAAATCGTTCGAAGAACCGGTTGTCCCGCGCCCAGTCAGCAAAGCGATGTGCGTCATGACCGAGCAACCTGTTCAGGGCCGTTTCGGTGGCAGGGATATCCAGGTCAAAGAGGACATTCCCCAGATCGAACAATAGTGTGGTGACGCTCAATGTACCCATACCTGCAAAGAAACGAATCCAATTTGAATGGACCATTCGTTGGGTACTCCACCCAGATGAGCTACCTTTGCCATTCTGGATGGAGCTCCGGTATTGGACCCATTCCAAGGGCCCTTAGCTCAGCTGGTCAGAGCATCTGACTCATAATCAGAGGGTCGCAGGTTCAAGCCCTGCAGGGCCCACCCTTTTACAGAAGTGAAGAGTATGGGTATCTAGCTAAGAAAGCTTAGCTCAGTTGGTTACCCCGAGTACTCGGGGTGACTCATCATCAGAGGGTCGCAGGTTCAAGCCCTGCAGGGCCCACCCTTTTGTTTCCATCGGCCAGCCACCCGACAGCTGACCCATGGCCAGGTTTCCGAATTCCGATTTTCTGACATTTTTGTTGTCTACATGCACAAATAAAAACAAAATGTTTTATATTTGAGGCGCAAAACAGGATAGATATGAGCACAGAAAAAGAATCCAAGTTAAAAGCGTTGCAACTGACGCTGGACAAACTGGACAAAACCTACGGAAAGGGGACCATCATGAAACTGGGCGATCGCCCGGTGGTGGAAGTGGATGCGATCTCGACCGGTTCGTTGACGCTGGACATAGCCCTGGGAACAATGGGCTTCCCCAAGGGTCGGGTCATTGAGATCTATGGTCCTGAATCCTCCGGAAAAACCACCCTGGCCATCCATGCCATCGCAGAATGTCAGAAGGCTGGCGGCATTGCGGCATTCATCGATGCTGAACACGCCTTCGACCGGAATTATGCCGATCGATTGGGTGTCGACACAGAGAACTTGCTGATCTCCCAGCCGGACAATGGCGAACAGGCACTGGAAATTGCCGAGAACCTGATCCGGTCCGGAGCCATCGACATCATCGTCATCGACTCGGTGGCCGCCCTGGTACCCCGCAGCGAGATCGAAGGGGAGATGGGCGATTCCAAGGTCGGCTTACAGGCCCGACTGATGTCGCAGGCCATGCGAAAGCTCACCGGGGCCATCGGGCGGACCGGCTGCTGCTGCATCTTTATCAACCAGCTTCGCGAGAAGATCGGTGTCCTCTTTGGCAATCCGGAAACCACGACCGGTGGAAACGCCTTGAAGTTCTATGCCTCCCAGCGTCTGGATATCCGTCGTTCCGGTAGCGCCCTGAAGGACAAGGAAGGCAATGTGATGGGCAACCATGTCAAGGTCAAGGTGGTCAAGAACAAACTCGCACCGCCGTTCCGTGTAGCTGAATTTGATATCATGTACGGCGAGGGAATATCCAAGACCGGGGAGATCGTCGATCTGGGTGTCGACCATGATATTCTCGAGAAAAGTGGATCCTGGTATGCCTATGAAGGGACCAAGATCGCCCAGGGTCGGGATGCGGCCAAGCAGTTCATGAGTGACAATCCGGAGGTAGCTGCCGAGATCGAAGGAAAGCTGAAGGCGAAGCTGGCAGTTGGCCAGCTCAAGGCCAAGGTGGAGATCGATGATCCGGCCAGCGCTGACGACTAGGACTTTGTGAATATGATATGAAAGGCCGGATCCACGCGTGGATCCGGCCTTTATTCTTTTCCACAGGTATGGTTGAAGCGAATTATTTTCGTCTCACCGAATTTTCCGGGGCCTTCCTTCGTTAGGTACCTAATGATGCAAAACAAGATCTACATCCTCGTGTTGCTCCTCTTTCTGGGCTGGCAGGCTCTCGGCCAGGAAGAGCAATTGCGCCGTGTCTTTATCGATGGGAAGGTCTATCCCGTGCTGATCTCCGGTGGCGACACCATGATCATTGCTGATCTGGGTGAGGTGACCATTCGCTCGAAGCGGATCTTTGCCAGCAGGGACGATGAAGCGCTGTACAACAAGTATCGCCGCTATGCCATCAAGGTCTATCCCTATGCCATCGAGGCGATCAAGGTATTCCGGGAGATGGAGAAGAACACTGAGGATATGCGGCGACGCGATCGTAAGAAGTATATCAAGAAGCTGCAAGATGACCTGGAACGGGAGTTTGAAGAGCCACTGAAGAACCTGTCCAAGACCCAGGGCATGATCCTGGTGAAGATGATCGAGCGGGAGCAGAAACGGCCGATGTATGACCTGGTCAGTGAACTGAGAGGGACATTTACCGCCATGTACTGGTCGACATTCAGCTATTTCTACGGGTATCGGCTTCGTCGGGGATATGTCGAGGGTGATAACAGGATCCTGGACATGGTCCTCAAGGATTTCAATATCTCCTACGATATCGACAATCCACAGTATACTCTGCCCGAACACTACAAAGCCTCCGGGCAAGTGACCAAGTAGGTCATTCTTCCCTGAGGTGGAGTGTATCTTTGCCCCATGAGTCTTGATTATCGCAATCCGAAATTGATCCTGGATACCAGCGATCATCCACAGGGGTCGGTCACCTGGGTCAGTCCTTCCAACCTGGCCATTGTGAAGTACTGGGGCAAGCATGGGCGGCAACTGCCTCGAAATCCGTCCATCAGCCTGACCCTAGACCATGCCGCCACCACGACAACCCTGCACTACCATCGTCGTGAAGAGGTCGGCGGTGAACCCGTGTCCCTGGAACTGTTCTTTGCCGGACATCCCGCGCCAGACTTTGCCCGGCGGATCAAGGCCTATTTGCAGAGCATTCTGGAGATCTACCCGTTTCTGGGTCAATTGCATCTGGTGATGCATACAGACAATTCCTTTCCCCATTCATCAGGCATAGCGTCATCCGCTTCTGCCATGAGTGCGCTGACCCTCGGGCTATGCTCGCTGGAGCGGCATTTCTTCGACACGCTGGACGATTCATCGGCCTTCCTGCAAAAGGCCTCCTACCTGGCCCGGTTGGCCTCGGGAAGTGCCTCCCGCTCGGTCTATCCCTGGATGGCGGCCTGGGGGCAGCATGGTGACATCGAAGGCAGCTCGGATGAATATGCCGTCCCGTTTGGTGATCGCCTGCATCCGAGTTTCAGAACCATACGCAATGCCATCCTGATCGTCAGCAGCGGGACCAAGGCCGTGTCTTCATCTGCCGGTCATGAATTGATGGACACGCATCCCTATGCACCTACCCGATATATCCAGGCCGGACAGCGGCTGAGTCGCCTCATTCCTGCTCTGGAACAGGGTGATTGGGCGACCTTTGGCCAGATTGCGGAGAATGAGGCCCTGACCCTTCATGCCCTGATGATGGCTTCCAATCCTTCCTACATCCTCATGAAGCCCGGTAGCTTGGCCCTGATCGACCGGATCAGGACCTTCCGGCAGGAAACAGGCTATTCGGTCTATTTCAGTCTGGATGCCGGACCGAATCTCCATGTTCTCTATCCGGAAGACCAGGCTGAAGCCGTGGAGGCGTTCCTGCATCAGGAGTGCATTCCCTTGTGCGAGGAAGAGTATTGGATCGCGGACCGAGCCGGAGAAGGCCCCCGGGAGATCATCGGTTAGAAGGGCATTCCCGAACCGGTCAGTTCGGGATGATCGAGCAGCCAAAGGCGAAGTTCATTCATGGCCAGGATGGCGGTGGCCTCGATATTCGTAGACCGGTTTTTCCCCAGTTTCAGTTGTCGTGTACGGATGTCTTGCTGGTTCCCGACCGCGATCCAGATCATCCCGACGGGCTTGTCTGGTGTTCCTCCGCCAGGTCCGGCTACGCCGGAGGCACTGATGGCGACATCTGCCTGGTAGGTGGACAGGATACCCCGGACCATCTGTTCGACCACTGGCCGGGAGACTGCACCCTCACTGGCAAGGATCTCGGGAGGGACGCCCAGATGTTTTGTTTTCAGTTCATTGTGATAGGCGACCATCGTACCGAGATAGTATCGACTGGCCCCGGCCACGGAGGTGATGGCCTGGGCGATGGCCCCGCCAGTGCAGCTTTCAGCCGTGGCCAGGGTCAGTCCGCGCACCAGGAGCAGCTCACCCAGGCAGGCCTCCAGACTGGTGTCGCCCTCCGCATAGATGGCCTGGCCAAGGGAACCTCTGATCTGGTCGGCTATGGTTTCCATCTCGGCCTCCCGAACCCGGGCATCACCGCCATAGGCACTCAGTCGCAAGCGAACCTGTCCCAACGCCGGCAAATAGGCCAGTTTCAGATGATCCGGCAGGTTTTCCTCGATGTTCGACAAGCGGGAGGCGATCTCACTTTCTCCCAGACCGGCCGTCAACAGGGTGTGATGAAAGATGGGGATCAGTCCGGGTTGTTGGCGCAGCCGGGGCAATGCAGCCTCGGTCATGATGGATTTCATTTCATAGGGCACGCCTGGCAGGGAGATGAGGATCTTGTGATCCTGCTTGATCCACATCCCGGGTGCAGTGCCCATGCTGTTGGGCAGCAGCTGGGCGTTGGCCGGCATGAAGCACTGCGCCCGGTGTGCCTCGGTGGCTGGTCGGCCCAGCCGATCGAAGATGCGCAGGATGCGAGCATAGGTATCTTCGCTGAAGACCATCTCCACCTGAAAGAACGAGGCAATGGCTGTCTTGGTGATATCATCCTTGGTGGGGCCCAACCCTCCGGTCATGATCACCAGGTCATAGGACGACCACCCCTCCTGCAGGGAGGAGGAAATGGATTCCAGGGTATCCCCTACGGTAATGCGACGGGTCACCTGGATCCCGATGGCATTGAGTTGCTGACCGATCCAGGCAGAATTCGTGTCAATGGTCTGGCCGAGGAGGATCTCATCGCCGATGGTCAGAATCAGGGCTTGCATAGGTAGCGGATTTCCTTGTGTTGATAGGTTCGAACCAACCCGGTCGAGCCATCTTCAACCCGAAGCAGGCCATTCTGGTTCACGCCACGGATCCAACCGTCGAAGGTCCGTTGCTGGAGGACATCTTCAAAGGAAGATCGTTGGTCCAGGAGATAAAGGGCCTGGTGATAGTCTGCCCGGATGGTCTGGGCTCCACCTTCCTGCCACTGCCTGTACCTGGATTCGACCGACCGTGCGACCTGTGAGAAGACGGCCTCAATGTCATGGTGCTGTCCGGTGTACAGTCGCAGGGAATGCGGATGGCTGTCCGGCAGATCGAACTCGGTCTGGTTGACATTGAGGCCAATGCCGATGACGGAGGCCTTGAGAGTGGACCCCTGCCATTGGTTCTGGATGAGGATCCCGGCCAGTTTCCGGTCGTCCAAAAGGAGATCATTGGGCCATTTGATGGCCAGGCCCGGCAGGGCATCCCTGAAGGCATCATACAGACCCAGGCTGGCGATCTGGGCCAGCACAAACTGGTCGGCCGCGGTGAGGGCATGCGGATAGAGCAGGAAACTGCACAGCAGGTTCATTCCGGACGCGCTTTGCCAATTTCTGCCAATTTGTCCTCTCCCTTCGCTTTGAAAGGCTGCCAATACGGCCGTTCCTTCGGGTGGTGTGCTTTTTGCAAGAAGATCGAGCAGAAAGGTATTGGTCGAAGAGATACTGGACAATTGGATGAGTTGACGTCCAATAAGGGGGTATTTCGGTTCGTTTGTCAATTCCGTTGAAGAATACCTAATTTTGGATCGTGTCAAAAGTAAAGCTCACCATTTGAATTATCTGACCCGTGAAGCCCGCCGGGAGGCGGTAACCGATGATCAGTTGAATGACCTGATCATCGATTGTATCCAGGATATAAAAGGTAAAGATATCGTCAAGTTGGATCTCCGCCATCTGGAGGATGCCCCGGCTGATTACTTTATCATCTGCACCGGTGATTCATCCACCCAGATCAAGGCCATCGGTGACAGGGTGGCGAGCCGGGTCCGGGATGAAACCGGATTGAAGCCATATCATGTCGAGGGGAAACAGCATGGCCGCTGGGTCCTCCTGGACTTTTACCAGACGCTCGTCCATGTGTTTTATCATGAGACGCGTGAATTCTACGACCTGGAGGATCTGTGGAGTGATGCCAAGACCACAGAGTATGAGAACATTTAAAGCCTTTCGGTCGTTTTCAACCTACTTCGTTTAACAGAGGAACCTATTTATGGAAGACCCCCGTCAACCAGAGGGAGATAAGCAAGAGAATCCGAAACCCCGTTTCAATTCCTATTGGGTGTACGCACTCATCGGTCTTGCTTTGATCATCTTTAACCTGATCAGCTTTTCGTCCATCAGTAACGATCCCATCCGCTGGGACCGCTTTACCACGATGGTCAAGGATGGCGATGTTGAACGGCTGGAGGTCGTCAACGAACAATATGCGTATATCTACATCCGCAAGGACCGGTTGTCGGAAGAGCGGTACAAGGATGCGGCGGTAACCAAGTTCGGGAGCCCCAAGCCCCATTACTACTTCAATATCGGGCCGGCGGAGGTCTTTGCCCGTCGCCTGGACGAGCTCAACCAGGAGGTCAATGCCGAATACCGGGTCGAGCCCCAGTACATCGAAAAACAGAACTGGTTGGGCCCCATCCTCGGGTGGGTATTGCCCATCCTGCTCTTCGTGGGGATCTGGCTTTTCATCATGCGTCGGGTGAGTTCATCCGGCGGTGGGCCAGGTGGCCAGATCTTCAATATCGGGAAATCCAAGGCCACGCTGTTCGACAAGAACACCAAGGTATCGGTCACCTTCGCGGATGTGGCCGGACTGGATGAGGCCAAGGAGGAGGTGATGGAAGTAGTGGATTTCCTTCGCAATCCGAAAAAATATACGTCCCTGGGGGGCAAGATCCCCAAAGGAGTGTTGTTGGTCGGCCCTCCGGGTACCGGTAAGACCCTCCTGGCCAAGGCCGTGGCAGGAGAAGCCGGTGTGCCCTTCTTCAGCATTTCCGGTTCTGATTTCGTGGAGATGTTCGTCGGGGTAGGCGCATCCCGTGTACGGGACCTGTTCAAGCAGGCCCGGGAGAAGGCGCCTTGTATCGTCTTCATTGACGAGATCGATGCGATCGGCCGGGCCAGGGGCAAGGCAGCATTTACCGGTGGCAATGATGAACGGGAGAGCACCCTCAACCAGTTGCTGGTAGAGATGGACGGATTTTCAACGGACAAGGGGGTCATTCTGATGGCTGCCACCAACCGGCCGGATGTCCTGGACAATGCACTGTTGCGTCCGGGTCGTTTCGATCGGCAGATCGGGATCGACCGTCCTGACCTGAAAGGTCGTGCCCAGATCTTCGAGGTCCACCTGAAACATATCAAGATCGGTCCGGATATCAATTCCAATCTCCTGGCGGAGATGACGCCCGGATTTGCCGGAGCAGAGATCGCCAATGTCTGCAATGAAGCGGCCCTGATCGCTGCCCGGAAAGGCAAGACTGCTGTGGACATGGACGATTTCAACTATGCGCTGGACAAGGTGATCGGCGGTCTGGAGAAGAAGAGCAAGCTCATCGCCCCGCAGGAAAAGGAGATCATCGCCTATCACGAAGCGGGCCACGCCATCTGTGGATGGTATCTCGAGCATGCCAGCCCCCTGGTAAAGGTGACCATCGTGCCCCGGGGCATTGGTACGCTCGGCTATGCGCAGTACCTGCCCAAGGAGGAATATATCACCCGCACCGAGCAATTGCTCGACCGGATGTGCATGACCCTGGGGGGACGTGCGGCAGAGGAAGTGGTCTTTGGCAAGATCTCTACCGGTGCCCAGAATGACCTGGACCAGATCACCAAGATCGCTTACAGCATGGTCTCGGTATTCGGCATGAATGACAAGGTGGGCAATGTGTCGTTCTACGGGATCGGCCAGGACCAGTTCAACAAGCCCTATTCCGACGAGACTGCCCGGCTGATCGATGATGAGGTGCGGAAGATGATCGACAAGGAGTACGACCGGGCCAAGGCCCTGCTGAGGGAACGCCGGGAGGAGCTGGAGAAGCTCGCCCGTCAGTTGTTGGAGAAAGAGGTCCTGCACAAGTCAGATCTGGTCAAGCTGATCGGCCCGCGGCCCTATGCCGAGAAGGAGTCTCTGAGCGACCAGGTCATGCATCAACACAAGGAAGAGGAGGCGAAAGCCGAGGTAGAGCCGGCAACCGAAGAAAAGCCGGCTTCCTGATCCGATATGACCATCACACTGCGACCGATCGGCAGTGCGGACAACCCGGCCATGGCCCGGATCATCCGGGAGGTGATGACCTCTTATGGCCTGGTCGGTGAAGGCTATTCCATCATGGATCCCGAGGTGGATCACCTGTATGAAACGTACACCCGCCCGGGTGCCAAATATTGGGTGCTGGAAACGGACGAACAGATCCTCGGTGGCGGCGGCTATGGGCCGCTGGCCGGCGGGGAGCCCCATCAATGTGAGGTGAAAAAGATGTATTTCCTCCCGGCCCTCCGCGGCCAGGGCTGGGGCCGGCGCCTGTTGGAACAGATCCTGACTGAGGCCGTTGCGTACGGATACCGTTATGCCTACATTGAGACGGTCCACCAGCTCCACGAAGCCAATCAACTGTACAAGAAGTTTGCCTTTCAGCCGTTAGCCGGACCGTTGGGGAGGACGGGCCATGGCGCCTGTGATGTGTGGTATGGGCGGAATCTATGATCCGGATGGCATTCATAAAAAAAGGGCCTCCACCGGAGGCCCTTTTTATTGTGAGAAGGAAAGATCAGAACTCCACCTCCTTTTCCATCACCTGATCCTTTCGCTTGACCTTCACCATGGCCTTCTGGCCCTTGCTATAGTTCGCCAGGGCACCCATGTAGTCGTAGATGTTGCCGATGGAGGTCTCTCCGATCTGTAAGATGATGTCTCCGTCTTCCAGACCGGCCTTTTGGGCGGGTCGGTCATCCAGTACCCCGTCGATGCGCATCCCATCGCCCTGGAAGGTGTAATCGGGCATCACGCCCAGGGTGACCTTGAAGCTGGCTGCTTTGCGGGAGTCGGTGTCCTTGGTCTTGGTGAAGGCCAGTTTGTCCTGTTTGTCCAACTGGTGGATCAGGGCCAGGATGTAGTCGCTGACCTGCTGGATGCCTTCGTGATTGACCAGGTCGGCATCATCGCTTGGTTTGTGATAATCCTTGTGCTGCCCGGTGAAGAAGTGAATGCTGGGAATATCCTTCCGATAAAAGGAGGTGTGATCCGATGGGCCGACCCCGCTTTCGGTGGTGGTGATGGAAAACCCTTCCGTATTGATCTTGTCCAGGGAAGAGCTCCATGAAGGCGAGGTGCCGACACCATTAATGACCAGTACACTGTCCAGCCGACCCACCATGTCCATGTTGATCATGTAGTTGGCCGTGGTCAGGTCGATGGTGGGATCATCTGCATAATGCTTGGATCCGAAGAGGCCCAGTTCTTCACCGGAAAAGGCGATGAACAGGTAGTTATTGGCCTTGTCCTTGCCTTTGTTCAGTTGCTCGGCGATATAGAGCAGAGCTGCCACACCGGAGGCATTGTCATCCGCGCCATTGTGGATCTCGTCCACGTCGGTCGACAGGCTGCCGCTACCCGATCCTCCCAGTCCGAGATGATCATAGTGGGCTCCGATGATGACAGTGGTCGGAGCACCATTGTCGATATACCCTACCACATTGGTGCAGGTCTTTTCTTCCCCCTCTCCCTTGGTATCATGCGGATTGGCAGGAGCCTTGAAGGTGAAGGTCTGATAGTAACCCTCTTCTCCCTTCGGGGTCAAACCAATCTGGGCATATCGTTCGGCGATATAGCGGGCAGACAACCGCTCGCCATTCGTCCCGGTCATCCGGCCCTGGGTCAGATCAGAGGAAAGGAAGGCGACATCTTTCTGGATGCTCCAGACGGATGCCTGGCTGAATCCGGAACCGGCCATTGTGGCCAGGAACAATAGGCTTGCTATAAGGCGAATCATCATCATGAAAGGGTTAAACAGTTGGTGGCCCAACCGGAGTGAAGTGCAAAAGTAACGTGCCCAAAGGAAACGAACGAAGAGGCCAGGATGTTGATTGGACGGCCACTTTACATAAACTTTACACAGCAAGAAGGGGCGAACCCGGATATTGTGCGCATGGACCAACAGGACATTGACGATCTCATCGGGTTTCTGACCGATTCACTGGCTCGCATGGAGGCTTGCGAGCGCCAGGGGGCGGTATATATCGACCAGGTATCTCCGCACTATCAGGAGAGCGCCCGGAACCTGTTGCATTACCTGTCCCTGCGCACCCATGACCTTCGCCCCCTGCAGGAGCGACTGGCCTCGCTGGGGATTTCCTCCATCAGTCATTCGGAGCGATACACCCGCACCAATGTGCAGAACGTCCTGACCTTGTTGCATCTGGTCAACGGGGCGACCATGGAGGAGGCGAAAGCCGGGGGGCTGGGCCTGCATTTAGGATTTCCCCGGTCCAAGCAACGCCTGCAGGAGCATACCGCAGCGCTCTTCGGTCCGGAGCGCCATGCCGGTCATACCCGCATCATGGTCACCTTGCCGTCCGAAGCGGCAGAGGATGATACGCTGATCCATACCCTGGTGGAGATGGGTGTGGAAATCCTGCGGATCAATTGTGGGCACGACGACTCGACGGCGTGGAAGAAGATGATCGACCGGATCCAGGCAGCCCGGGAGCGATGTGCCCACAACGTACTGATCTACATGGATCTGGCGGGTCCGAAGATCCGCACCGGGAAGGTGGTGCCGCGATGGTCCAGCAAAGGGAAGCGAAAGGACGGGTTTATCCCTCTCCAGGAAGGCGAGCTGATCCAGGTATGGAAACAGCTGGAGTGGGGTGAACCGGCCATTTACAGCGATGAAGGTGCCCTGGTCGCCCTGGCCAGGATCGGACTGTCCCTGCCCGAACTCTTCGACCAGGTCAGTCGGGGCGACAGGATCTGGTTTGATGACGGGAAGATCGGTGGTGTGATCGAGGAGATCAGTCCGGAGTGGTGGACCGTACGGATCACCATGACCGCCCCGGATGGGGCCAAGTTGCGCTCCGAAAAAGGGATCAACCTGCCGGATTCCAACCTGGCCCTGCCTTCGCTGACGGAAGAGGATCGACGCACCCTGCCCTTTATTGCGGAGCATGCCGATATGGTGGGCTATTCCTTTGTGCAGCGCCGCGAAGATGTCGAAGCTCTGCAGCAGGCCCTCCATTACCTGGGCCGCCCGGATCTGGGCATCATCCTGAAGATCGAGACCCGGCTGGCCTTTGACAACCTGCCCACCCTCCTGCTCACGGCCATGAAGAGCCCGAAAGTCGGGGTGATGATCGCCCGGGGTGATCTGGCGGTGGAGGTCGGCTGGAGCCGGATCGCGGAGGTGCAGGAGGAGATCGGCTGGTTGTGCGAAGCGGCACACATTCCGAATATCTGGGCCACCCAGGTACTGGAGAACCTGGCCAAGACCGGGTTGGCCACCAGGGCCGAGATCACGGATGCTGTGGCTGCCGTCCGGGCAGAATGTGCCATGCTCAACAAGGGGCCCTACATCGTCAAGGCCGTAAAGACCCTGCAGAAGATCGATGACCGCATGGATGCGCACCAGTACAAGAAGAAGCCCTACCTGCGGCCACTTCGGGTCGCCCAGGATTTTCTGTTGAGCCTGCCCGGTCCTTCTGACGTCAACTGATCCACCGCGGCATCACCAACCTGAAAGAATCGGTATTTTGTCCCGTGAATGACCAGGACACCCATACCGGATCTGCATAGCCATCAGTGGTGGTTGTTGCTCATTGGCCCACTGGCATTCCTGGCCATTCTCTATGGCCTTGATCTGGAGCCTGGCCACCCCGAGGTCACCCGGATGGCCGCCATCACGGTCTGGGTGGCGATCTGGTGGTTTACCGAACCGGTGGACCTGGCCGTAACATCCTTCCTCCCCTTTGTCCTGATGCCCGTGTTGGGGATTGCCTCCCCCGGAGATACGGCAGCTCAGTATATGGACCCGATCATCTTCCTGTTCCTGGGTGGCTTCATTCTGGCCTTTGCCATGGAAAAATGGCAGCTGCACACCCGTCTGGCCCTGGGCATCCTCAGCAGGACGGGATCGGCGCCAACCCGGATCCTGGTCGGGGTGATGGTGGCCGCCTTCTTTCTGTCCATGTGGGTATCTAATACCGCCACAGTCCTGATGCTGGTGCCGGCAGTCCTGTCCATCATCGATCATTTGCGTGGGGACCAAGCCAGTGACGGTCGTCATCCGGTCGCCATCGCCCTGCTGCTCGGCCTGGCCTATGCCGCTACCATGGGTGGCATGAGCACCCTGGTGGGCACGCCGCCCAACATGTATTTCTACAGTTTTTACCAGCGGACGTTCCCGGGAGATGCCTCTGTCAGCTTCGCCAGTTTTTTCCTGTTGGCCATCGGGATCACGCTTCTCCTGGGGCTGGGGACCTATGCCGTGATCCGCTGGAGATATCTCAGGAACCATCAGGGGACATTACCCAAGCATTACTTCCGTGATGCCTATCGGCAGCTGGGCCGGATCAATCGGGATCAGCGAGTAGTGATCCTGATGTTCATTCTCACGGTCCTGGCCTGGTTTACCCGTCCGGATTTTGCCCTGGGGGATCGGACCATTCCCGGGTGGGCCACTCTGACTGGGCTGGGTTCGCGGGTCAATGACGGCATGGTGGTCATAGTGGCCTGTCTGATCCTGTTCATGATCCCGGCTCGCACGGAGCCACGGCGGATCCTGGAATGGCGGGATGTGCATCGGTTGCCGTTTGGGATCGTCCTGCTGTTTGGCAGTGGATTCGCCCTGGCCATGGGTTTTTCCAATGCCGGACTGAGCGACTGGCTGGCTGCCCGACTGGCCGGCCTGCAAGCCGTTCACCCGCTGGTCCTGTTGCTGGTCGCCGGGGTGATCATCACGGTGATCTCCGAGTTTGCCAGCAATATCGCCTGTGTGCAGATGGTCCTGCCAGTGATGGTGGCGATCGGTGCTGAAACGACCTTTCCGGTCAAGGGACTGATGCTTGCTACCACCCTGTTCGCGTCCCTGGGATTCATGATGCCGGTGGCGACCGCGCCCAATACCATTGTGTTTGGCAGCGGATTCATCCGGACCCGGGAAATGATCCGTACGGGATTCTGGATCAACCTGATCGGTATCATCCTGATCAGTCTGGTGGTCTGGTTGAGTTTCGGTTGACCCATTCCCCGGGAAACATGATCAAAAAATGACAAAGTGATCCTGAACAAGGGGCACCAGTCAACCTATATTTGCAGCCGTTTTCAAATCGATATCATGATCAGAATAACAAGTTGGTCCCTGCTGATGATCCTGTTCGCTGCCTGCAGCCAACCGGCAGCCGAGGTGCAGGAAGAGACCGCAGAGGTCTGGATGGATTCCCTCATCCTGCCGGGAGAGAATCATTTTGCCCACATCCGCCAGTTGACCTTCGGGGGTGATAATGCGGAAGCCTATTGGTCCTTTGACGACCAGAAATTGATCTTCCAGGCAAAAAATGAAGCATGGGGGGCTGCCTGCGATCGCATCTATGTGACCGGCTGGCAGGATACCTGGACGGATACACCCGCGCCGATGATCAGCAATGGCAAGGGGAGGACAACCTGTGCCTATTTCCTTCCGGGCGACAGCACCGTGCTGTATGCTTCCACTCATCTGGCCATGGATACCTGCCCTCCGGTACCGGAGCGCGGCCCGGGTGGCAAGTATGTCTGGCCCATCTATCCGAGCTATGACATCTTTGTGGCGGACCTGAACGGGAATATCCTTCGCCAGCTGACGGATGCTCCGGGCTACGACGCGGAAGCGACCGTTTCTCCCAAGGGCGACAAGATCGTCTTTACCTCCGACCGGAGTGGCGACCTGGAACTGTACGTCATGAACATCGATGGCAGCGACCTGGTCCAGGTGACCAGTTCATTGGGATATGACGGAGGTGCCTTCTTTTCACCGGATGGTACAAAGCTGGTCTGGCGGGCCAGTCGTCCGACAACGGATGAAGAAGTCAAGGCGTATAAGGACTTATTGGCACAGGGACTGGTCGAACCGACCAACATGGAGCTGTTCGTGGCCAATATTGACGGCAGTGATGCCCGTCAGGTGACCAACCTGGGCAAGGCCAACTGGTGTCCGTTCTTCCACCCGAGCGGACAGAAGATCCTCTTTGCCAGCAACCATGCCACAGAACGTGGATTCCCCTTCAACCTGTACCTGATCAATGTGGACGGGACAGGGCTGGAGCAGGTCACTGCAGAAGATGCCTTCTCCGCATTTCCGGTCTTTTCCAACAACGGAAAATACCTGGCCTTCTCATCCAATCGCAACAATGGCGGGACTCGGGATACCAACCTGTTCATTGCAGAGTGGAAGGATTAGGGAATAGATCTAACTCTTCACTAAAAAAGGCCGGCCTCTTGAACAGGGGTCGGCCTTTCTTATGTATGGACTGGACCTGAGGTATAGATGGAAAATCATCGGATTGAAAAAGAGTAACCCAGGGTTTCAACCCTGGGTGAAGAACATGACCAAGATGGTTGAAACCATTTCAATGGTTTCAACAGTCCGGTCAAAGGCTCAAGAATCCCTTGGCGATCAGATAGGGGATGAGAATATAGAGGATGGAGTCGCGGATCAGGTAGTACATGAAGATGAGCAGGACGATTTTCCACCCCGCTGCCTTGAGCATGGCCTTGAATCCCTGCTCCCGGTAGATGAGCAGATACTTTTTGATCCAGTTGGGTGTAATGGCGTCACGAAATTTCCCCACGGTATACGGTTCGAATTGTTGAAATGCCGATCGAAAGTAATTTGTTTAATCGTTCCATCCGTTTATTGCTGCGCCCGCCCCGCCAGGATGTAACTGATGCCGGCAAAGATGATATTGGGAATCCAGACACCCAATAAGGGCGAGAGGCTCTGGTTCATGGCAAAGGTGGTCGAGAATCTGGACAGGAAGATATAGATGGCGCCAACTCCGATACCGATGGCCAGGTGGAGGCCCATTCCCCCCCGCACTTTTCGGGAGGCCACTGCGACCCCGATGATGGTGAGGATGAGAATGGTAAACGGATCGGCTGTCCGGCGGTGCCGTTCAATCTCAAACTTGCGGGTGTTGCCTGCTCCCCGGCTTCGCAGCTTGTCAATGTATCTCGACAGCTCGGGAGTGGTCATCATATCCTTCTGGTCGACGTACTGGACAAAATCCGCCGGCTCGATATTAAGGAGGGTATCCAGTTCTTCTCCCATGCCGGTCACCAGGTGTTCGCCACCCAGGGAATCCAGTTCGCGGATCTCATAGCTGCGCAATCGCCAGCTCCGGGTGGCACCCATCCATCGGGCTGACCGGGCTTTCAGGATACTGGTCAGCTGCTGCCCATTGTACTTCTCCAGGCGAACATCGATCATGGAGGAGTCCGCCTTGCGGTAGAAGTTGATGAAGATCTTCTCTCCCGGCTTGAGAAAAAGGTGGAGATCGTTGGTCTGCCCTTTGTCATTGGTCGTCCAGATGTACTGGTACTCGAAGTCCAGGCGAGCCTTGTTGGCCAATGGGATGAAATAGTGATTGCCCATCAGGTGGCCCAGCGCGAAGACCGTTGCCCCGATCATGTATGGCCGAAGCAGGCGGCGAAAGCTCATGCCCGCATTGAACATGGAGATGATCTCGGAATTGTAGGCGAGGCGGGAGGTGAAGAAGATCACGGAGATCAGGGCGTACAGCGGCCAGAGTAAGCCGTTGATGTAGGGAAAGAAGTGGAGATAGTAGCGGTTGAGGATCTCGACAAAATCGAGGTCGTTCTTGATGAATTTGGTCAGTTTCTCACTCAGGTCAATGGCCGCGGCGATCAGGGAAAAGAGCAGGGCCGTGAACAGGAAGGTGCTCACATAGCGCTGGAGAATATATCGATCGATCCGCTTCAGCATGATCTAGAGCCGTTGAGTGAGCCGGGGAAGAAGGTCGTCCTTCCAGGGGGTGAACGTTCCTTCCAGGATATGTCGTCGGGCCTCGCCCACCAGCCAAAGATAAAAGCTGAGGTTGTGTTGGGTAGCCAGCATGCCACCGAGGATCTCACCGCTGTGGATGAGGTGCCGCAGGTAGGCCTTGGTGGTTTCCCGACTTGCCGGGCACGGTCCATCTGGATCCACGGGTGAAAAATCGTCTGCCCACTTCTTATTCTTGATGTTGATGATCCCGTTTCGGGTGAAGAGCAGGCCGTGCCGGGCATTGCGGGTGGGCATGACACAATCGAACATGTCGATCCCCAGTCCGATGCAGGTGAGGATGTTCTCCGGGGTACCGACACCCATCAGGTAGCGGGGTCGATCGGTGGGGAGGACAGGGGTGACCAGTTCGGTCATCCGGTACATTTCCTCTGCCGGTTCGCCGACAGACAGGCCGCCGATGGCGATGCCGGGGGCATCCTGGGCGGCCATGAATTCGGCGGAGGCCAATCGGAGGTCATGGTAGGTGCTTCCCTGGATGATGGGAAAGAGGAATTGACGATGCCCGTACCTGGGTTCGGTTTTTTCCATGTGTGTCTTGCACCGGGTCCACCACCGATGGGTCAGCTCCATGGAGTCTTTGGCATACCGATAGTCGGATGGGTAGGGAGGGCATTCGTCAAAGGCCATGATGATATCGGCGCCGATCACCCGTTGAATGTCCATGGCGGACTCCGGGGTGAACAGATGCCGTGATCCGTCAATATGGGACTGGAAGACGACCCCGTTCTCGTTGATCTTGCGCGACCGGGCCAGAGAGTAGACCTGATAGCCACCACTGTCGGTGAGCATGGGTCGATCCCACCCGATAAAGTGGTGCAATCCTCCGGCGGCTTCCAGCACGTCCAATCCGGGGCGGAGGTAGAGGTGATAGGTGTTGCCGAGAATGATCTGGGCCCGGACGATATCCCGCAACTGGTCCTGGGCAATGGCCTTTACAGTGCCAACTGTACCGACGGGCATGAAAATGGGCGTCTGGATCTCACCGTGGTCGGTCTGGATCAGCCCAGCTCTGGCAGAGGAACCCGGATCTGTGGATTGCAGGGTAAACATGGAGGGCAAAGGTAGGCCGAAAAGGGAAGATAGCGGACAGGAAGTGCCTAACCGTGTGCCTCGCGATGACCGCGAGTAGCGTCCGGGGCCAGGCGCTTGAGGTGGACGAGGAAGGCTTGCAGGCCCGGGCCGCTGGCGGCTTCATCCGATGCCGGCAAGTGGGCCACCATCTTTTCAAGGGTCGCCCGGGTGATCTTCATTTCAATGAAGGCGGCCAGGGTGTATTGCCAGTAGAGATAGGGGTGACTTCCCGTTCGATCGACATATTCGGTCTCTCGCTGGACCAGGCGGTATTTCCGGGCCAGTCGGACCAACCTGGCAGTCTTGTCCCGGTGAAGCAGGATATCGAAGAAAACGGTAAAGAAGAGGTGCCAGCGGTGGTCAAAGATCTCCTGGCTGTAGGCCCGAAGGAAGGATTCGGCATAATTCTCGGCATTGGCCAGGAGACCATTGGCATGGAGGGCACGGAGATAGAAGGAAACGAACACCAGACGGTTGTGAAAGGAAATGCTGGTCTTGAGCTCGGGATAGGCCTTGCGCATGACGGCCAGGGCCTGTTCATGCAGGTGCTGGCGGAGCAGCACGCCACTCAGGGTGTTGACGTAGTGGATATAGTCGGTGTTCTTTTCGCGTATGGAGAGGTAGCCATACCAGATGGCCTGATCGTATTCACCGCAGAAATTGTGCAGCAGCAGTCGGTTGCTGTAATAGTTGATCAATAATCGTCGGGAGTAATAGACCCCCTGGGAGAGGAGCTTGTCGTATCGGTCGAATTTCTCCCTCAACGGCTCAAACTGTTTGTAGTTGAAGTACAGGAAGGTCAGGCGAACCAGGGCCATATAGCGATTGGCCCCATCGATCTGGTCATCGGTGAAGACATCGGTCAGCCATCGTTCCCACTGGATGGATTCGGCCGGGCTACCGGCGTATTGCTTGACGATATCCTGGGTAGCATAATGGATCTTGTCTCCGATATCGCGTGAATGATCATAGTGTGCCCGATGGGTACGCAGGAACTCATCCACTTCGATGTGCTGGCGATAGCGCATGCGGATGAGGAGGAAGTGGCGGTATTGCCGGGCCAGTTCGTAGATCTTGGAGAAGTTGTAGCTGCGGTGGTCTGTATCCTTGAGGATGCGGGACAGCTGTCGCTCCTCTTCGGGTTGGATGCCATCCGTGGCGATCTGTTCTTCCAGATGGACCAGGAGCCTGAACTGGTGATCGACATCGATGGTAGCCAATCGTTCTCCCACCCAGGAGATGATATAGGAGTACTTGCGCTTGTCGATGGATTCGTCAAACGGCAGGGGATGGTGGATCAGGCGGCTGTTGTGGTCCAGCCGTTCCAGGATGGCGATCTTCTCCGGGTCGGTGAACTGATGAATGGTGACCAGCCAACCCGTTTCATGGGGCAGGAGGCCTTCAGCAAATTCCTGGAACTTCCGGAGCTTCTGTTTCACCAGCGGAAATTACAGAATATCCTGCTGAGGAGGACATTCGGGTCAGAGGGACAATCCACCGTCGACGCTGATGACCGCACCATTGATGAAGCTGGCTTCCGACGAGGCCAGGAAGAGATAGGTGTTGGCCAGCTCTTCGACCGTGCCCAGACGCTGAAGCGGCGTGCGGCTGGTCAGGTTTTCCAGAACCTTTTCCGGAATGGTATCCATCATCTCGGTGTGGATGAACCCTGGTGCCACGGCATTGGAGGTGATGCCCTTCCGGCCGAATTCGCGAGCCCAGACCTTTGACATGCCGATGACACCGGCTTTGGTTGCCGCATAATTGGTTTGGCCAAAGTTGCCGGTCAGGCCGACGACCGATGAGGCGTTGATGATGCGGCCGTATTGGTTGGCCTCCATGTAGGGCACAACGGCCTGGGTACAATTGAAGACCCCGGTGAGGTTGACCCCGATGACCAGGTCCCATTGTTCGCGGGTCATCTTTTTCAGGCTGGCATCCCGGGTGATGCCGGCATTATTGATGAGGATATCGATCCGGCCGAAGTCAGCCTGGACGGCCGCAGCGGCCGCTGTGACCTGGTCGGCATCCATGGTATTGACCGGATAGAAGAGGGCCTTACCCCCGGCGTTTTGGATCTCATCGACAACTGCTTTCGCTTTATCGGCATTGACATCCCAGATGGCGACCATGGCTCCTTCCTGGGCAAAGCGGATCGCTGTTGCCTTGCCGATTCCCATGGCGCCACCGGTGATGATGGCGACATTATTCTCCAGACGTTTCATGTTGATTGGATTTGTGTGACGACAAATCTAACCGGTGGACCATCGGGAAGACGGAATGTTCAGGATTAGAACTGGTATGACAAAATAAGATAAAGATGTCATATTATAATGTAAATTATAGATAATCAGTATGATATGATGATATTATTTGGTCAGGACAAAGTCATTTGCAAGGTCATTTTTATCTCAATCATGCCCTGTGACCAGCAATTTTTGTGCAGGACCTGGAAAATATATGCTAGATGGTGATCATCAATACATGATTTTCAGGATAATTGAATTTTAAGTCATTATGCGTCAATATGAATTAACTAACTATAATTCAACTATATATGAAAATATTTGTTTAAAATTATCAATAGTCATACATATATTACTTCAATGCAGCTTCTCATCCCTGTTCCGAGCCAGTACCTTTGCACAAAGGAAAAGAACCATGAAGACCACAACGAAAAAAAATCCGACCATGAAAACCCCGAATTTCCCATTTGAGATCCTGGTAGAGAACCAGACCAAGTTGGTAGACACCATTACCCACAACACCCAGAAAGTCATGGATATCTTCAAAATGGAAGATACCTGGACCAAGAAGGGCAAGGAATTGTTCGAAGCATTCATGAAAGAGCAGAAGCAACTGATGGAAGCGGCCACCAAGCCTGAGGTCATGGACAAAGGTTTCGAAGGTGTTGCTGAGCAGTGGACCAAGGCCATGGAGATGCAGATGAACTATGCCAACAAGACGATGGAATTCTATCGCGAGGCGATCACGGCTGCCAACACGCCAAAGGCTGACAATCCGTTTGCCAAGATGTTCGACATCTACAATGAGAACATGAATGCCATGGTGGAAACCACCAGGAAGAATATGGATGCGTTCCGCTCCATGTGGAACTAGTCTGACGCGGGACCACAGATCGTTTTTACCAACTCCTTAAAACCCCCGATCATGAATTGGATGGACTTCAACAAGACAGGTGATTTCTGGAAGGCCTGGCAGGATTCTGTCAGTAACATGACTGGCCAGACCCGTAAGCCGGCCGATCCGGTCGCCGAATGGTGGAACCAGCAGGAGCGTTTCTGGAAGGAAGCCATGGAGAAGACAACCGGCATGTTGGGCAATCAGCCCGAGCTGGCCAAGCAGTGGCAGGAAATGCAAAGTGCCTTCATGAAGCAATGGATGGACATGGCGCAGAACTCCATGAAGCAGAACAACACCATGGGCTCGGGTTCAATGGATATGTGGAAACAGTTTGCCGAACGGACAGAAAGCTGGTATGCGGATGCCTTCAAGAACAAGTTGCCCGAGCAACTTCGCCCGCACTTCCAAACCTACATGGACATGTACAAGATGTTCACCACACAATGGGAGAACATTCAGGGCATGATCAAGAATGGTCTGGTAGAGCCGAAGATGATCTGGCAGATGGTCGATCCGGTACAGTATGCCGAGGCTGTCGGTAAGGTGATGAGCTTCAAGCCGATGACCGATCTGGACGAGGTGACTCGTCAGGCCAATCGTTTCTTTGAGCAGATGCGTGCTGCTGCGCTCAAGTTGTTCCCTGCTGCTGAAGAGCAGATGCTGGAAATGACGGAAGCCTATCAGAACTGGTCCGGTCAGCAGACCGATCAGTTCATGCCCTTCCTGAACAGTATCCAGCAGGTGATGAGGCAGAACCTGGAGCCATACTTCCATATCAGTGGCGATGATACCCAGACAGAGGTTCTTCGTTCATTGAAGGAGATGCAGTTCTCCTATCTCGCATACCTGCATCACACGGCAAGGTTGCAGAAGATGGTCCTGGATGCCGGGGCCAGAGTTCTGCCTGCCATGATGCAGGAGGCTCGCGAGTCGTTCAAGACCTCACATGAAGTGCCTTCGTTTGATGAATTCTTCAAGAGCTACATGGATCGCCTGGAGAATGCCATTCTCGACACCATGCATAGCGAGGAATACACGGAGGTGCAGAATGCAGTGCTGAGCAGCGGATCGAAATCCAAGATGATCTATGACGAGATGCTGGAAAAGATCCTTCAGGACTGGCCATTCATGACCAAGCGTGAGGCAGATGACCTGGCAAAGGATACCACTGAATTGCGTCGGAAGGTCCGTGAGTTGGAAGCCCGACTGAGCGCCATGACCACACCAGTCAATGGTGGAGCGGTCACCGTCAGGGAGGAGCGTATCACCACACCCAAAGCTGCTGCGACCAAGACGGCTGCCAGCGAAGTAAAGGGTGCTGATCGTCTGATCAACCTGGTTGGGAAAGCGGCCAAAGGCGAAGTGGATGATCTGAAGGAGATCAAGGGAGTCGGTGCCAAGTTGGAGACCATGCTTCATGATACCGGGATCACTTCCTATGCACAGATCGCCAAAATGAATGACGAGGCTTATCAGCTGATTGATGAGCTGATCCCTGCTTTCAAAGGGCGCGCCAAGCGGGATGACTGGGCCTCACAGGCCAGGATGCTGATCAAATCGAAGGCTCTGGTCTAAACGAATCCAGGTCGACGTAGCCTCCTGCTTTCAGGTCATTGACCTGGTACCCAAAGGAGGCTACGTTACCTGTTATTTTCTTATTTAAAGTGATGTAACGATGTCAAACTGGACGGATAACATTGTCGAAAAGGTCAATACCGCAGCGGATGCGATCAAGAATATCGGGGACATCAATGAGGTAGATGTCGCCACTGCACCTCGTGAAGTGGTTTGGGAATCGGGCAAGGTGAAATTGTTTCACTTCACCCGCGAAGACAAGCCAAAAGCGAAGACGCCGGTGATCATCAGCTATGCCCTGGTGAACCGATGGGCGATGATGGACCTGCAGCCCGACCGCAGTTTTATTCGCAAGCTGATCTCCGAGGGAATCGATGTATATGTGATCGACTGGGGGTATCCTACCCGCACGGATCGGTACAAATCCATGGAGGATTATATCCTGGGTGACCTGAATGCCTGTGTGGACTATGTCCGCCAGGCCCACGGAATCGACAAGGTAAACCTGCTCGGTGTCTGTCAGGGGGGGACCTTCAGCCTGATCTACAGTGCCCTGAACCCGGACAAGATCAAGAACCTGATCACCCTGGTCACCCCGGTGGAGTTTGCCGACAACGATGGCCTGCTCTTCAAGTGGTCGCGTGACATGGATGTGGACACCATGGTGGAATCTTTTGGTGGACTGGTGCCTGGTGATTTCCTGAACTTCGGTTTCGATCTCCTGAAGCCGATGAACAAGATGCGCAAGTACTATGGCTTCAATGACGTGGCCAAGAACAAGTCGAGCCTGATGAACTTCCTGCGCATGGAGAAGTGGGTGTCAGATTCACCTGCCCAGGCCGGCGAAACCTACCGCAAATTCATCAAGGACCTCTACCAGCAGAACAAGCTGGCCGAAGGAACCTTCGAACTGGGAGGAAAGACTGTTGATCTGAAGCAGATCACCATGCCGGTCCTGACCATCTATGCCAAGGACGATCATATCGTTCCCCCGGACAGCACCCGGCCGATCAATGACCTGGTGGCTTCAAGGGATAAGGAGCTGATGGAATTCCCGGGTGGACACATCGGTGTCTTCGTCGGCAGTCGGTCCCAGAAGATGCTGACCCCGGCAGTTGCCCAGTGGCTGATCGACCGGGACAAGTAAGGAAAGCAAGACGTTTTTATACGCATTTGGTTTGGTTGAATAGTTAGCGCCTCCTTCGGGAGGCGCTTTTTTTTACTCCATCCAAATGCACCTGTTATTGATGTCCAACGGCTGTTCAGGCCTTTAAAAAGCCTCTTATGGCTGCATTGACCTCCTCGCTTTTCTCAAACTGAACAAAGTGGCCGGCATGTTCGATCATCACCAGGACGGATTGCGGGATGCGACTGCTCCCTTGCCTGGCGATCTCGGCAGTACGGCCCCCATTGAGGAACCGGTTGGGGATGAGATTGTCATATTCCCCGAACAGGCTGAGGACGGGCATGGTCAATTGGGGCAGGAACTCATAGACGGGGTGGTCGACCATACCCTTGACATTCTTGGGAATGATATCGCAATACCATCGGAAATCATCGGCCGATCGCATGGCGATCCGGTCGTCGATCATGAATTGCGCATCCTTCGGGAAGCGGTAGAAATTCGTGGCAAAATTCTCCCGGATCTGATTGACGGTGGTGAGCCGAACGGCATCCGGGGTGAGTACCTCCCGAAACCACTGGCGTTGACCATTAGTGAAGGTCTCATATCCGGCAGGTGCCACCAACACCAGTTGACGGATCAGCTCAGGATAACCCAGTCCGGTGGTGATGGCGATCTGGCCGCCCATGGAATGGCCCACGAGGGTCACCTGTTGCAAGTCGAGTTTCCGGATCAGCCTGGCGATCACATCGGCATAGAACAGCATATCACCGGGATAGTCGCCCTTGGAGGAATGACCATAACCAGGGAGGTCGATCGCGATACAACGGAACTCATTCTTCAGGCCTTCGATATTCTTTTTCCAGGCCGGGGCATAGCTGCCCAGTCCGTGGATGAAAAGCAGGGTCTGGTCGCCTTTCCCCTCATCCATGTAGGCGACTCGCAGGCCATCCTCCAGTTCCACGGATTGTACCGGAAAAGGGTAGCTGATATCGGACATGGTCCTGATCGCTGCCGGACGCTGACTGATGCAGCCGGATAACAAGAGGAGAAAGAGGATGGAATAGGTGGTTACAGTTCTCATATCCGTCACTTAAAACATCAACCATTTGAAGACAAGAAAGGCGGTCCAGGGATTGGCAGGACGTTCGTTCAGTCCTCCGTTCGTGGCCGGACTGTCATAATAATCGCCCAGGGACATCCAGGCACCATGGGCCTCCAGATGCATGAAGGGGCCGAGTTGCATGCCTGTCATGGCATTCAGTTCCGTGCCGAGGACGAAGCCCCCGTTACCTGGTGATTCCACATTGCTGATACCGGATGCCAGTCCGACCTTGCCATACCACCGGTGGGGGATGAAGGCCCTGGAAAGATTCAGCGTCCCGCCGGTGACCCCATTCCCCCGGTTGGCAATATCATTGACTGCGGCCACCAGCCGGTTGACCACGTTGCCATGAGGGAAAAGGAGGTAGGCGCCTGAACTGATGAATATGCCTCCGGGAGAACCCCAGTTGTTGCCGGTCAGGACCCCGGAATATGTACCATCCTCGATCCCGTTGTCACCACTGGCATATAGCAAATCCAGCGTGATGGCATCCTGTTCGGTTTGGGCATAGCGATAATTCAGGCGCAGGTTGGCCGCTACGCCGGCGATGTCCACGGTCTTGTTCCAGCTGTCGTTTTGCAACTGGCGGACCGTGCCGAGGTTGGCATTGACAAATCCGGTGATCGACCATTGGTCCCACATCATGTCTTCATTGCGGCTGAAAAAGCTTCCGAGCCAGAAGACATCTGCCCGATAGGGGTCGGCACCCAGGGGAAACCGGTAGACGCCGTTGTAATCGGCAAGGGCGCTGTTCAGGCCCTGGCCAAGGATGGAGACCCCCCCCGCGCCATTGGCCCGATCGCGCAGCCAATACAGGGACCCGCCGATATTCCACAGGCGATTGAGGTGTTTGTTGACCGTATATTCGGTCAGGGTGACATCGTCATCCTTGTTGACCAGGTTTTCATAGAGTTGGTAGAATCCCAGGCGCCAGCTGCCATGGTCGTAATCCCGACGGACGTTCACGCCGACCGCATCGCTGCCCCAGTAGGCGAGGCGGTAGCCGCTGCGGTTCATTTTATCGAAATAGGTCCGGTAAGGATTGTAGGGTGTGTCGAACAGTCGTTGCAGGCCCAGATTGATGGCCCAGCCTTTCCAGGGAAGGAGTTCGAGCTCTACATTCTGGGTCTGGAGGTTGACCTGGTCAGCGGAGAAGGCGGAGCCGAAATTGCCCCCTACACCATAGTTCACATCCCCCCAGGTCCAGTCGATCTCGAAGGAAGCCCGAAGGATAGCCTTGCCGTTGAAGAGACGAGGCTGGTAGATGAAAAAAGGAAGAAACCGTTGTTCAACATAGAAGGTACGCAGCGAGTCGGATGTTTTCGTGGTATTCTGGCCAAATAGGCGGCCGATGATCTGCCCCTTGAACAGGTCATTTTCGGGATAGATATTCCCGGTTACCGCCTGGTTGTAGAAATAGGCCAGGAACTGGAATTCGCGGTTGGGGCGTTCCGGGATGGCCTGGTCGAACACCTTGTGAACCCTGCCTTCTTCCTGGGCCGTGGTCGGAACGAGCCAGACAATGAAGAGAAGGATTGAGAGCAGTGCTTTCATAGCTTGACTGAATTTTTATGGAAAGGGCCACCCCTTGACCGGGATGGCCCTTCTACAACATTCTGGATCAGTTGACGCGCACGTACTTCTGAATGTTCAGGGTACCGAATGCACCACCGCCCGTGCTACCGAATCCACCGGCAGCGGTCGGTGGGGCAACGCCGATGTCCGGCTGGGTCTGGACGATCTCATAGGTCATGTTATCACCGGTCACTTCAAAGATCCCTTCGCTGGTCAGGGCAGAAGGAGCCGTCTGATTGACGGTAATATTCCAGATCGCACCGACACCCGATTCACTTTGGGCATACGTTCCCGTCAGGACGGTTGGTGTACCACCGCTGTATGACGTAACGGTGTAGGTCAGGTTGGTCGAAAACTCAGCCCGGATCGAATCGATGTTGAAGGGTGCACCAGCCAGAAGTCCTGCCACATTGGCACCGGCACTGAGCCATGTACCCTGGACACCCACCAGACATGGGGCGCAGGAACCTCCGCAATCCACACCCGTCTCATCACCGTTCTGGATCCCGTCGGTACAGGTCGCTTTGTCGTCATCCTTTTTACAGGAGGGCAATGACGTGACCAGACTGAAAGCCAGAATGCCAATAAATAACACATTCATCCATTTCATAAGCATAGTAATTTAATATGATTAACGATTATTCGTTTCCTTGGCCCACTCTTCCAGGCGCCGCTTGTCGATCTTCCCCGTGTCATTCTTGGGGATATCTTCGACCAGTTTGACATATTTGGGCACCTTGAATTTGGCGAGTTGTGTGCGACAATAATCCATGATCTCCAGCTCTGTCAGGTCCGTTGAAGCCGCTTGTACAAAGGCGTAGCCAACTTCCCCCCACCGGTCATCCGGTACACCGATCACGGCGACAGCGGCAACCTCGGGATGGCTGACCAGGACCCGTTCTATCTCCGCCGGATAGACATTCTCTCCACCGGAAATGAACATGTTCTTGATCCGGTCGACCACATAGAAATAGTGGTCAGGATCTTCCCGGACGATATCGCCGGTATGGAACCATCCATCGGTGATATTCTTTCGGGTCGCTTCTTCATTGCGCCAGTATCCGGGGGTGACCATCGGTCCTTTCAACCACAGTTCGCCTGGTGTGTCCGGGGGCACATCCTGTCCCTGGTCATCCACGATCCGGGTCTGGACGTAGAAGTTGGATCTGCCGATACTCCCCTTTTTCTTCATGGCATCATCCTGATGGAGCGAGAACAGGTTCGGGCCGACCTCGGTGAGGCCATAACCCTGCCGGACCGGCACTCCCTGACGATCCCATACCTCGATCAGGGGTATGGGCATGGGTTCTCCACCCACGATGAGATACATCAGCGGTCCAAAATCTGCCCTGGAAAATTCCGGTTCATCGGCGATCATCCTGAGCATGGTGGGAACGGCCATGAACAGGGTTGCCTGTTTTTCCTCCAGCAGCCGGAGTACCTGTTTGGGATCGAACTTCTTCATCAGGCAGGTATAGGCGCCGTGATGAAGAAAGGGGGTCAACAGGACATTCCACCCCCCCGTATGAAAGGGAGGCATGCAGTTGATGGTCCGGCTTTCGGTGTTCAGGATCAGGCTGATGGCCGTGTTGAAGCTGTTCCATACCACCATTTTCCAGGAATAGATGGCCCCCTTGGGAAAGCCGGTGGTCCCACTGGTGTACAGGATGAACAAAGGGTCATCCTCCTGGACGGTTACCGCCGGGAAGGGCTCCCCGGGGGTGTCCTTATGGGCTTCGATCAGGCGTCGTGGTGCTGCCAGCGGGAAGATCTGTCGTTGGTGATCCGGGGGCAAGGCATCCAGCAGGTGTCGAAACTGATCTTCGACTATGATCAGTTTGGGATCCGAATTGTCGATGAGATAGGTGATCTCCGGCGCGGCCAACCGATAGTTCAAGGGGACCAGGATGGTTCCCGTTTTCTGGGCCGCTGTAAAGAAAGCCACATATTCCAGGCAATTTTCTGCCAGAATGACGATCCGGTCGCCTTGTTGCAACCCATGGTCCATGACAAGATGGGCGGAAAGGGCATTGCCCGCCCGTTCCAACTGGCTGTACGTCAAGGTCCGACCAGTTTCCGCCTCTTCGACGGCGATATGATCGGGCCGGTATAGCGCCCAACGTGCGATCCAATCCGATTGGTCGATCTGTGCCATAGGGGGAATCAGTCTCTTAAGGTAAGGAACGTCGGTTCAATGGGACAACTTCCTGTCTGGAACGAAGGTATGACCCAAAACCTCGCATGGCCAATGACCATGGTCAGTTCACTGATTGACAGTGAGATAAAAATTCAATATTCTGATAGGACATCGTTATCTGACCAGGGGCCGCAGGACCTCATTGACCAGAATGGGTTGTTCCCAATGGACAAAGTGGCCACCGCCCGGGATCAGGCTGAGATGGGCCCCGGGAATGCGGCGCGTGCCAGCCCAGGCGACCTCCTCGAGGGTCAGTGAGGGATGAAGGATGGGATTGGGGATCAGCTTGTCTGCCAGGCCATAGACGACTTGGGTCGGAATGCGGATATCCGGCAGGATGTCCCAGATCGGTTCATCCAGCATGGCTTGAGTGCACTTGGGGATCATTCGGCAGTAGAACTCATAGGCCTGGCGGTGGGCCTTCAGCTTCAACCGGTCTTGGACCATGAACCGAGCGTTCTCGGGGAATTGCACGAAGTTGACCTCGAAATTGCGCAGGATCTGACTGTCGGTCAGGTTCCGGATCAACGATGGCCGGTTGATGGTGGCAAACCATCGCTTTTCCATGCCACTGAACTGTTCGAATCCGGCTGGAGAGATGAGGATCAACCGTTCCAGCGGGAAGAGTCGCAGCTCATGGAACCATACAGCGATCTGGGCTCCCATCGAATGACCGGCCAGGATGACGGGCCCTTCGAGCTTCAGGTCCAGGATCAGATCCCGGACCACCTCTGCGAACCACTTCAGGGAAACCGGGAAATTCCCTAAGGTGGACTGGCCATAATTCGGAAAATCCAGGGCGATGCAACGGGCATGGTCCTTCAACCCTTCGATGGTCCGGCTCCAGGCGGGACTGTAGCTGCCCAGGCCGTGCAGCATCACCACCGTTTTGGGTCCGGCGCCCACATCCATATAGGCCAGATCGATGTCGGGGCGGATCTTCCGAAACCGGACGGGCCAGGGGTAGGGTTGATAGGCTGGATGTGAAGACATGGAGGCCAAAGGTAGGATTTAGTAGTGGAGGAGTGGAGGGGTCAAGAAGTGGAGGAGAAGGATTATCCAATCTGGTGAGCGATCTTAATCTGGGCTGTTCAAGGTTCAATTCAAGGGCTTTCAGCCCTTTGTTCAAGGTTCAAGGTGGCAGTCAACTGCATTTCGTGTGTGGGATACATGATTCGTCCTTCAGACCAATGGAAGCTGCTTTGAAGCGGGATTGATCGTGGTGCTTAAAAAGCCAACAAGTACATTAACCCTTGAACAGGTGAACCGCAAGGCTTCGCCTTGAACATTGAACTGATTTTCCTGAGTCGAATGATGATGAAAAGATGAAATTCAATCTTGGACCAGGGGAGAGACCGGCTTCATTTTTTTCCAGGTCAGGGCATGAACTATCAAGCCGCTTACAACGGCAGCCAGAATCGCCAGGGTGGCGGCCACGGCCGGATTGCGGATGGGTCCCGAGGTGTAGGGGGTGAGTTGACCGTAATAGACGGCAAAATGCGTGACCAGAGCCACGACAGAGGCAATGATCGGTGCGGCCCGGTGGACGCGGTTCAGGAAGATGCCGAACAGGACAGGAATGAATGCCGCCGAGAAATAGGCATACACGCCATTCTGGGCAAAGATGCCGACGCTGAGGTTGGGATGCAGCAGCTGTTCCCTGGACAGCCAGAACGAGACCACGGCCAGGGCAGCGATCACGATCCGGTTGATCCATACCAGTCGCGGGGCTTGCGGTGAATCATCGGAAATCCCCATGACGGGTTGAAGGATATCGGCGGTGACGGTGGTGGACAGTGATTGGATCAGGTTTTCGAGAGTGGACAATCCGGCAGAGAGCAATCCGAGGATCACCACCAGTCCGATCCACACCGGGAACTCGGAGACGACATAGGCCGGAATGATGCCGTCCATCTTCAGGGCCTGACCATCGGCGGTCAGGTCGGGGAAGGCCAGACGGGCATACAGTCCTGCAATGACCACGCTGAAGAAGAGGATCTGAACGATGATAGTGGTGGCCAGGAAGCGGTTGACCTGATTGTCATCCTTGAGCAGCAGCGACCGGGTGATGATATGGGGTTGACATACGATCGCCACGCCGACGACCATGGAACAGAAGATGATCTCGAAGGCATCGCGAAAAAGAGGACTGGAGGGGTTCTTCCAGGTGCTCAGGTTCGGGTCGATGGCCGCCAGACGGTCCAGCAACGTGTGCACCCCACCCGAAAAGTGCTCATATCCGGAGGTCAGGAGCAGGATGGCCACTACGATCATGATCCCGGCCTGGATGGCATTGGTGTAGACCATGGAATTGGCCCCTCCAAACATCATGTACCCGAAAATAAAGATGACCAGTCCGGTGAGGACCCAGATCTCCTCCACATCCAGGGCTTTGGACAGGACCTTGGTCATGCCCACGGCGATCAGGACAATGAAGGTGATCAACAGCAGGGAGAGCAGGGCGAAGAAGAAGGCAAACCGCTTGCTCCCATATCGCTTGCCGATCCACTGGGCCATGGTCAGGGCCTTCACGGCCTGGCCGTGTCGTCGAAAGCTCTTGGTCAGGACGATCAGGGAGATATACAGGGCAAGGGGAAGGAAAATGGCATAGGCGATGATGCCGCTGATCCCATACAGGGCAATGAATCCGGGGTTGATGATGAAGGTAGCCGCGCTGGTCATGGATGCCGCCAGGGAAAAACCCACCATGACGGGATGGAAGGCCAGGCTACCCACGGCATAGTCACTCAGGGAGGTTGTCTGGCGAGCGCCCCGGATGACCAGGAAGAGGATCACTGCGGCGTAGGCGGCCACCAGGACAGCGGTTGCGACAACGAGGGAGGACGAAGCCATGGAGGAATGGATTTCGGGTTAAGATAATCGATTTTGACCGGGCGGTTCACGGGAATAGGTCCGTGGAAGCGTGACGAGAATATTTTTCAAGGCCGGGGAAGGAAACTTCTCCTTGCCCTTCCTATCTTGGAGCAAACCAAACAAAACGCGTACGATGAAAGATGGAAAGTATATCGCTCTGGTGACCGGAGCCACCGGAGGACTGGGAACGGATATGTGCCGCACACTGGCCAAGGATGGATTCTTTGTGGTGGCCAACTACCGGACCGACAACAAGGCAGAAGAGTGGCATGCCAAGATGAAGGCCGAAGGATACGATTTTGCCATGGCCAAGGCGGACGTAGCGGATTTTCATGAGGTAGAAGCCATGATGGAGAAGATCCAGGAGGAGCACGGTGTGATCGATGTCCTGGTGAACAATGCAGGCATCACCCGGGATGGCTCGTTCCGGAAAATGAGCTATGAGAACTGGGATGCAGTGATCAAGAGCAACCTCTATTCGGCCTTCAACTGTACCCGATGTGTCATCAATCCGATGATCGACCAGAAGTACGGGCGGATCATCAACATTTCGTCAGTCAATGGACAACGCGCTCAGTTCGGCCAGGCCAATTATTCGGCTGCGAAGGCGGGGATGCACGGATTTACCAAGACGGTGGCCATCGAGGTGGCCAAACTGGGCATTACGGTGAATACCATTTCACCCGGTTATATCGGAACGGATATGGTCATGGCCGTGCCCCAGGAATATCGCGACAAGATCGTGGCCAATATTCCCATGGGACGTTTGGGTGGCACCTATGAAGTGGCCCATCTGGTCAGTTTTCTGGCCAGCAAGCAGGCAGCATTTATTACCGGCGCCAATTATGAGATCAATGGGGGACAACACGTTTATTGAAAAAGCACCAAATCACAAGCATCAAATCACAAACAATATCCAATGATCAATATCCAATGACCAAAACAGACTGTATTGTTTTGAATTTGGTCATTGGCTATTGAAATTTATTTGTGATTTGGAATTTGTGATTTGGAATTTCTATCCGTTTATTTCTTCACAGCAAGTAGTGCATTCAGATTTTCCTTCGCCTGACCGAAATCCGGGTCCCATTTCAACGCCTGGCGGTAGTAGGCCTCAGCTGCGGTAAGGTCACCACTGATGGCATGAAGATAGCCGAGGTTGGTCAGCGCCAATGGTCGTGCAGGATCTTCCTTGAGCACCCACAGGAACTCGCGCCTGGCGGCTGGTATCTGGCCGAGCATACCCAGGGCCAGGCCATATTTTTCCCGAAATTCCAGGTTATGGGCTTCCTGGCTGACGGCCCGTTTCAGGAAGGTGGCAGCACGTTGCGGACGACGCATATTGAGGCACCCCTCCCCGATGCGATAGGCGGTCCATCCGTCCAGTCCGGCAGTGTCCCGACTGTCGGCCAGTCCACTGAGTGCACTGTACCGCTGACGGGCAAAATGAAGGTGGACGATACTGCGCATTCCTCGTTCGATTTCACCGGAGTGGTCCCGGTTCAACCAGGCTTCCGCTGAATCCAGCATGGCGGGATCGGCAACAAATTTGTCGTACAGGGCCAGATATCCTTCGGCCATTTCCAGAGGTGTTCCCGTGGTTTTGGTGAGCAATTCCAGACCGAGGAAGCTGCCTTTCGGTTTGTTCTCTGAAGACTTCCTGGTGTAGTCCCTCCGGATATAGTGGTCCGTGATCCTGACGTGAGGGATATCAATGCTGCCGGAGGGTGGCATGTGGCAAGCAGCACAATCATCTCCTCTGGCAGCTCGATCGGCCAGGGGTGCCGTGCAGGTCAGCTTTCCCGTGGGTTGATGGCAGTTCAGACAGGGCTGGTTGTATTGTTGACGACCGGTCTCCTTCACCGAGATATGGGGGTGATGGCAGGTAATGCAGGTCAGCGTTTCACTTTTCTGATAGCACTGGCTCAGGCGCAGGCGGTCGGCCTGGGAAGCCATGATGAAGCGCTCATCCGAATCGGTATACCTCGGCAGAAAGACATTCATGACATCGCTGAGCTTCATGCCAGGCTTGAAATCAAAAAAGGTTTGTCCCGGTTGCAGGACAGCGATCCCCTGGAGGTGGCATCGTTGACACAGGTCGGTGACCCGGTCCCGCGACAGACGGCGCGGATTGACAATGGTCCGGTCGGCATATCGGGAAGTGTCGATGATCTCGCCGGCAAGCTTGGTTTTGACATGCAGCGCACCGGGTCCATGGCATCGCTCACACTCAATGCCCTCCGGCATCTTGAAGAATTTGTTCTCCGAGCCCTGTACATGCTCCGGATAATGATTGTGGCAAGTGACACATTCGGTATTCAGGATCCGGCTGAACCGGCTGTTGGCGCCATCCTCGAATCCGGGTGCCAGGTCCCATCGTTTCTCCTGGGTATAGAAGGTGATGGGCACCTGGTAAATGTATCCATTGCGACTGGTGATATGCGAATTGGTGTGATGCCCGGAGCCGACGATGTAGTCGACCTTCTCCACCCGGTTGTGCACCGTGTCCTTCCCCTCCATCCGAAATTCCCGTACATACAGGATGGTATCGACAAAGAAGGGCGCATAGAAATAGTTGCTGGCACTGTCGTAGACCAGGGCATGCGGACCGAAACTGGCATCGCTCCGATCCGGAGTGGCCCTGCCCCATGATCGGCCCATACCGGTCCGGATATAGGAATCATAGATGCTGGCATGGCAGGACCGGCAGGTCTGCATCCCGACATAACCGACGGAATCCTCCAGATTCAGGAAGGTCAGGTCCTCCGCATCCGACCCGGGCGTGCAACGTCCCAACAGCAGGATGGCACCTGCCAGCAGCAGAACGATCAGGGTGATCCAGGAGGATGAACGCATGGGGTGAAGATAAAAGGAGAATGGGGTCAAATTCCAAATCAGAATTCAAATCCCAATTGTGAATGATAACTACCGGATTGGATGGACAAGCTTCTCATCCAGGTTTGGCGGGGATCATACCAAAGGAATACAAGGGAAATTGCGTCCTCAATTCCCGATCTTCGTGTTATGAACGACCAGGAGCAATTTGCAAACCGCCTTCGGAAAATGGACCGGCATACCGGCAAATGGGCTCGCCGACAGGGGATCTCCTGCTATCGCGTCTATGATGCCGATCTGCCATCACATCCGCTGGTCATTGACCGGTATGCCGACTGGGTCCACCTGGCCGAATACAAGCGGGATGTCGAGCTGGATGAGCATGAGTACCGGACCTGGCGGTTCCTGATCCGGGAGACGATCACTGAAGTCATGGACGTGCCGGCTTCACGGATCGTGTTCAAGGAACGGGCTCCGCAAAAGGGGGACAGCCAGTACATCAAGCAAGCTGCCACCGGCATGGAGATCCCGGTGCAAGAAGGGGGACTGACCTTCCTGGTCAACCTGCGCGACTATCTGGATACGGGACTTTTCCTCGACCATCGGCAGACCCGGGCCATGGTGCGGGACATGGCCCTGGGCAAGCGATTTCTCAACCTCTTTGCCTACACGGGGAGTTTTACGGTCTATGCCGCAGCCGGAGGGGCCAGGTCTTCACTGACGCTCGATCTGTCCAATACCTACCTGGAATGGGCCCAGCGGAACCTGGAGGCCAACGGTCTTTCCAGTGATGCACACGTCTTCCAGCGAGTGGATGTACTGGAGTGGCTGAGGGTCAAACCACAGGATCAATGGGACCTCATCGTGATGGACCCACCCACCTTTTCCAATTCCAAGATGATGCGGGCCGTGCTGGATGTCCAGCGGGATCATATCGGCCTGATCGAGGCCTGTGTGATGCGACTGGCCCGGGGTGGCACCCTGATCTTCAGTACCAATCATCGACGGTTCAAGCTGGAAGAAGACCGCTTGCCAGGGGGTATCCAGGTGAAGAACATCACCGGCCAGACCATTCCGCAGGATTTTCGGAACAAGAAGATCCACCAGTGCTGGATGATCCGGAAGGAAGGGTAATTCGATTGAAACGCGAAGGCGTGAAATGAATGGTTCTTTGGAGGATTGATTCGGTTATTCGTTGATGGGTATAGGCGAAATGTTGAAGCGGGAATTCCAGGAAGGTCGTTGTTATTGAATTAATACAACAACCCAAAATACCAGAGTGGGAGACTATTTCCGATTGGAATATCCTGATCATCACGGACGTTATAGGATTGTGGGATATCCTTAATCTGAGTTTTGTTTTTACGTTTACCTCCTATCTCAAAAGTATATGTTTGATCCACTATAAAATCTCCGTGTTTCGGAATATTGACCAGATGATGTACGGTTAATTGATCGAGGAAAAAAGTTTCTCGAATGGTACCCGCATTGACGTTTGAGGAGGCTAACGCATTCAATAATGTGGTATTCTGCAAATAGATCTTTTCAGGCTTTTGCAGTGTGGCGACACTATTTCCGGCTGGGTGTATCAAGCGAAGAAGCTGCGCCTGTTCCAGGTAATGAAGATATGGGTTGAGCGAGTTGCGATGAATATTTGTCCGTTCGGAGAGCGAACTTAAATTTGGTTTAAATGGCACTTGTTGGGCAATGATATATATCAATTGAAGGAGTTTGCGAGCATTTCGAATATCCAGCCCCTGGATTTCTGCCATGTCTACTTCTACAATGGTCCTGACCAGTTGTTTTATTCTGTGATGAACAGCTTCTTCATCTTCGAGGAGATACGGGTATGTGCCCCGTTGAAGGTAGTTGCGGAAATGAGGGTGAGGCTGAAATTCAGACGGGATGCATTCTTTGACGTGATGTGGATTTGAGATGAGATCATGAAGGTCTATCCTTGGAAAATCGGCGATACCCATCATCAGGAGGTATTCTCGAAATGATAAACCAGGTAGGTTGTACATCAGAGCCCTTCTGCTGAGGTCACCAGTCATTTGGGAAAGTTCCATGATCGAAGAGCCTGTGAAGATGATCTTCAAGCCTGGATAAAAGTCATGGCAATTCTTGATCTCTTGAGCCCAATTCTGGTATTTATGTACTTCATCCAACACCAGGATCTTCCCTCCACTTCTGTAAAACTCATGGACAGCATCCTTCAATTGGAAGGTTGTGAAATACAGGTCGTCTAAGGAGAAGTATGCACCTTTATCAGGCGGCAGGTTTTGATCTTTCAACCACTGCAAGAGGAGGGTGGTTTTTCCCGTTCCCCGAGCCCCCTTTACCCCGATCAGGCGATTGGTCCATCGTATATCTTGATGTAGAAACCGGCGGAAGCCCGTAGGGACATGATCCAGGAGATGGGCACTTTGTCCCAATAATTGCGCTATTTGAACATCCATTTGTGCAAATATACGCATAAATTGCACAAACGAAAATGCATTTAGATGAGGAATGTGGAAGATTTGATCCTCCTCCACTCCTTACTCCTTAACTCCTACCCCCTCCTCTTCCCCGTATCCTCGATCCGCAGGTTGAAGGATTCTATGCCTGGGAGGCTGTCCTGGCGCATGTATTGCTCCATCACGATGCGGTACGACCCGGGCTGGTTGAAGAAGGCATTCTGCTGGATGGGAATGGTCAGTTCACAGTCCGAGCGGCCACAATTCCCCACCCACTGGCCGACCTGGGTTTGCAATTCCAGGCTGACGGTTTCGGTCAGTCGCTGTCCCTCGGGGAAGAGGGTATGAAAGCGCACATAGCAGTTCTGATAGCGGAAATCCGTCGAATGGTCGACAGTAAGCAGGAGGTCATAGATCGCATTGGTATCTACTACCTCAAAATCCCAGAGTAGGGAGTCTGCATAGGTCCACCCTGTTTCGGGAAGGTCAAATTTCTGGTCCAGGATGGTCGGTTGCCCGCAGGAAGCCAGGGCGAGTGCCAGGCAGATGGTGGTGAGGAAGCGCATGGGGCAAAGATAGGCAGTGGGGATGCGAATTGGGTATCTCCCGGATGGCCTCGTTAACAGCTAACAGGCATGACCAAAAAAAGGTCCGGATGTGGGTCCGGACCTTTCTTCATGAATCAGGTAGCTGAATCACTTGACATTGGTGAACACCAGGTAGTAATTGCTGGTGGTCGGCAGGTCTTCATCGAGCAGACTGGGGTCCTGGATGCGCAGTTGCATTTCGGTCGAATTGATGGAGGTCAGGTCGAAGGTGAGGACCTCGCTTTCCATGTTGATCGTCATGGTCTTATCGTCACTCAATAACGACCAGGTACCACCCGGATAGGTGTCCGGATCAGCGGGATCACATTTGGTCGGGCCCTCGGAGATGAGGATGGTACCAGCAGCCTGGAAGGTCCAGGCATCATCTGCTTCACAAGCATCCAGTTCCAGGGGGACGCTGGTGATGAGGACCCCATTGATCTCGACGGGTGGATCCACACGAACCAGGGCAATGCGCCATTGACCCTCCAGCAGCAGGTCGCGGTTGGATTTGTCGTCCTTCTTGCAAGAGCTGACACCTATCGCTGCAACAAGGAGCGAGAGGAAGATGAGATGGTTGAGTTTCATAGAGGTTTGGATTAGTTGTCTGGTCAAACGAACTGTCATACAGATTCGTTTGATCGATCACCGGATTCTAATCGATTTTTCATCTCCATGATGACGCCCTCAAACCGTCGGCCACCCAACCCGGAGCGGGCATTCTCCGGACCTGGGGCAACTTGAGTTACGGAATGAACACCGAATGATCAACTGAAATAATCCCGCATCCGGTCGAAGAAGGTGCGTTCCCCTTTTTCCGGATTCGGCTGGAAGTTGGGCATGGAGCGGATCTGCTCCATCAATTTCCTTTCACTGTCATCCAGTTTTTTCGGGGTCCAGACATTCACATGGACGAGCTGGTCGCCCTTGCCATAGGCTTGCACCTGGGGCAGGCCTTTGTCCTTCAGTCGAAAGATCTTGCCGCTTTGTGTACCGGAGGGGATCTTGATCTTCACTGGGCCGTCGATGGTGGGGACTTCGACGGAAGTACCCAGGGCTGCGTCGGCAATGCTGATGTACAGATCGTAGATCACATTGCTGCCTTCCCGGTGCAGGACCTCATGCGGTTCCTCTTCAATGGTGATCAACAGGTCGCCATTGGGTCCGCCCTTGGCACCGGCATTCCCCTTGCCACGCATGGACAGCTGCATGCCATCCTCCACGCCAGCCGGGATATCGATCTCGATGGTCTCTTCGCCCATCTGTCGACCTTCGCCCTTGCAGGAGCTGCATGATGCCGTCACCGTTTGTCCGGAACCATGGCAGGTAGGGCAGGCGGCCGTGGTCTGCATGGTCCCCAGGAAGGTCTGCTTGACCTGCCGGACATATCCTGATCCGCGACAGGTACCACAAGTGGCGATGCTATTGCTGTCCTTGGCACCACTTCCACCACAAGTGGAACAGGACACCTGTTTGCGGACCTTGATCTTCTTGGAGACCCCGTGGGCGATCTCGGCCAGGCTCAGGGTCAGTTTGACCCGCAGGTTGCTGCCTTTCTGGCCACGACCGCGGGTCTGTCCGCGGCCTCCGCCTCCGAAGAAGGCATCGAACGGGCTGCCACCATCGCCGAACACATCGCCGAACTGGGCAAAGATGTCCTCCATGGTCATGCCTCCACTGAACCCACCACCACCACCGCCATGCATGCCATCGACGCCTGCATGCCCAAACCGGTCATACCGGGCACGCTTGTCTGCGTCGTTCAGCACTTCGTATGCTTCTGCGGCCTCCTTGAATTTGGCTTCCGCCTCGGCATTCCCCGGGTTGCGGTCGGGGTGATATTGCATGGCTACCTTGCGGTAGGCCTTTTTCAGGGTTGATTCATCGGCATCTTTCGGAACACCGAGTATCTCGTAATAATCTCGTTTTGCCATGTGGTTGGTTGAGGGGGTATCCGGAGGATGATCAGGATCCGACGACGACTTTGGCGTAGCGGATGATCTTGTCATTCAGGCGATACCCTTTTTCGATGGTATCGATCACTTTGCCTTTCATCTCCGGTGTGGGTGCCGGTATCTCCGTGATCGCTTCGTGAAATTCGGGATCAAATGGCTCACCGGTAGGGTCCATGTCCTCGAGACCCTTGTTCTTGAGGATGCCGTAGAGCTTGTGGTAGACCAGCAGCAGGCCTTCCAGCACCGGATCCTCGGTTTTTCCCTGGGATTCGGCATTTTTCCTGGCCCTGTCAAAATCGTCCAGGACCGGCAGAATAGCTGTCATCATGGCTTGTGAGGCCGACTTCATCAGATCGAGACGCTCGCGGATGGTGCGTTTCTTGTAGTTGTCAAACTCCGCAAAGAGACGCAGGTACTTGTCCTTCAGGTCTTCGGTCTCCGATTCACGTGAATCCTCAGATTCCCGGTTGTCTTCCGAGGTGGGGTCTTCCTGATCCATGGGCATCTCCTGCTCATGTGTATCCGTATCCAGGTCCAATGGTTCGTTGGCAGGCTGGTCCGTATTCTTGGTCATGTTCCCTGTTTTTCAGTAGCTGGTACAATTATTCTGCCACCGGGTTTTTCCCGTCAATTTGTCAGGAGACGTTCCTGGAGGACCTTTCGCAGCCGGTCTTCTGGCAGATTCACGCCAATGATCTTGCGGTCCGGATCGATCAGATAGGTGGTCGGGATCTGCTTGACCCCGTACAGTCTGGCGATCTCGCCATTGAACATATCCGTATCCGTCAGGTGATAGGGCCATTCGAGCCGGTCTTGCTGAATGGCCTGTTTCCATCTGGCCTGGCTGGATTCCACCCCCACGGAAACCAGGTGAAAGCCGGGTCGACCGGCAGAAGCTGTTCGGGCGAATTCCCTGTAGATCTTCACCAGGGTGGGATTTGCCTGCCGGCAGGGTCCACACCAGCTGCCCCAGAAATCGAGGAGGATATAATCGCCGGCCAGGTCATCCAGGGAGAATGACGATCCGTTCAGCAAGGTGCCGGAGAACACCGGAGCCTCTTCCCCCTGCACGAAGCGAGGCTTGAGGTAGAGGTACTTGCCAAAAAGAGCCAGAAGCAGGCCTCCGGCCAGGATCCAGAAGCCGTATTTTTTCAGGAAGATCATCATGTTGAGGCCAAAGGTCCGTATTTTTTTTGCCGGCCGGGAAAACCGATGATGGATCAGCGTGAAAATTGAGGTTTTGTTTGGGCGAAGAGGGAAAACGAGTATCTTTGCACCGATTTTCTGAAAACCTCTTCACAGACAAGAATAAACGCCCGGTATGGCCAACGTAGGAACCATCAAGCAGATCATCGGTCCGGTTGTGGACGTCATGTTCTCCGGTGAGGGCAACAAGCTCCCGGAAATTCTCAATGCCCTGACGGTAAAACGTCCGGACGGACAGGACCTGATCCTGGAGTGCCAGCAGCATCTCGGTGAAGACAGCGTGCGGGCCGTTGCCATGGATGCGACGGACGGTCTGACCCGTGGCATGGAAGTGGTCGACAACGGCCAGCCCATCATGATGCCGACCGGGAAGGCTATCCGTGGTCGTCTGTTCAACGTGGTCGGCGACCCGATCGATGGTCTCCAGCCGGTGGACAAAACCACCAACGCCTATGCCATCCACCGGAACCCACCGATCTATGAGGAGCTATCAACCGAAACAGAGGTCCTGTTTACCGGGATCAAGGTGATCGACCTGATCGAGCCATACCAGAAGGGTGGAAAGATCGGACTCTTCGGAGGTGCCGGTGTGGGTAAGACGGTATTGATCCAGGAGCTGATCAACAACATCGCCAAGGGGTACGATGGTATCTCCGTATTCGCCGGTGTAGGTGAACGGACCCGTGAAGGGAATGACCTCCTGCGGGAGATGCTGGAAGCGGGGATCATCAAGTATGGCGAGAACTTCATGCATTCCATGGAAGAAGGCGGCTGGGACCTCAGTAAGGTCAGCGCCAACGACCTGGAAGAATCCAAAGCCACATTCGTGTTCGGTCAGATGAACGAACCTCCCGGTGCTCGTGCCCGTGTGGCCCTGTCCGGACTGACCATCGCGGAATACTATCGCGACGGTGACCTGAGCGACCCACAGGGAGGCCGGGACATCCTCTTCTTCATTGACAATATCTTCCGTTTCACGCAGGCGGGTTCTGAAGTATCCGCCCTGCTGGGCCGGATGCCATCTGCCGTAGGTTACCAGCCTACCCTGGCCACGGAAATGGGTCTGATGCAGGAGCGGATCACCTCGACCAAGCGGGGATCCATTACCTCCGTACAGGCGGTGTATGTACCTGCGGATGACTTGACCGACCCGGCTCCGGCGACCACCTTCGCCCACCTGGATGCCACCACGGTACTCAACCGGAAGATCGCTTCCCTGGGTATCTATCCGGCTGTGGACCCATTGGACTCCACCTCGCGGATCATGGACCCGAATATCATAGGCGCCGAGCATTACAACACTGCCCAGGCCGTGCGGAACATCCTGCAGCGCTACAACGAATTGCAGGATATCATCGCCATCCTCGGTATGGAGGAATTGTCCGAGGAGGACAAGCTGGTGGTGCACCGCGCTCGTCGGGTACAGCGTTTCCTGTCCCAGCCGTTCCACGTTGCTGAGGCCTTCACCGGTCTGAAAGGCGTCCTGGTACCGATCGAAGAGACCATCCGTGGTTTCAATATGATCATGAATGGCGAAGTCGACCAGTATCCCGAAGGTGCCTTCAACCTGGTCGGTACCATCGACGATGCCATTGAGAAGGGTAAGAAAATGATGGCCGAAGCTCAGAACTAATATGCAGATTCAGATCCTCACACCCAGCGGCAAGATCTTCGAAGGGGAAGGTACCTCCGTCCGTGTACCTGGTACCGGCGGACAGTTTGAAGTCCTGGAGAATCACGCTGCCATCGTCTCCAGCCTGGACCCCGGAACTATCCGGATCATCCTGGCCGACGGCAGTATCAAGAACGTCGAGATCCAGAGCGGTTTCATCGAGGTCTTGAAGAATGAGGTGGCTCTCCTGGTAACCATTGCCGAGGCAGCTGCCTGAATAATAATGGAGCCAATAGTTGCATAATATGTTAAAAAATTACTAATATGCAACTCAAAGTAACTTAGAAGCTATTCATTATTGAACATAACTCAGTTCAATGAAAAGGAAAGGTCGTTCCAAAGGGGCAAAGTTGCATGTGCAAAGGCGAGGTGTAACGGGGAAATCTGAATACATTACACGTATGCATGCTGAAGTTGTCAATGGGCTTTATATTCCAGCAATACTAAGTTGTAGGGTCAAAGTTGAATATGACAAAGCTACTAACCGCGTATCAATTAATGCAGACTAAGTGGTGCAAGTCTAATGCATTATTCTGATCAAGACTTCTATAGAATAGCTAGAGAGGAAGGTAGTCAAGTTATTCCTGATGAACCTTATAGAGATGAATTTCGTAGAGATTTTGCGCGAATCCTACATAGTCCCTCTTTTCGAAGATTGGTAGGCAAAACTCAACTTTTCCCAGGTCAAGAATCAGATTTTTTTCGCAATAGATTAACACATTCGCTTGAAGTAGCTCAAATAGGGAAGTCAATTGTTTTTAGATTGAATCATGAGTTGGAAGCATTAGGTCGTGATGATTTATTTATTGACCCCGACCTTGTTGAATCTGCTTGCCTCGCCCATGATTTAGGACATCCTCCCTTTGGACACCAAGGAGAAGAAGCGTTGGATGAATTAATGGATAACTTTGGTGGATTTGAGGGCAATGCTCAAACATTAAGGATTCTAACTCGTCTTGAGAAAAAAGTTGTATATCCAAGTGAAAGAAATCCACCTGACTCTCATACAGGGTTCAACTCACATGGAGTGGATAGAAGAGCTGGGTTGAACCTTACTCTTAGAACAATTCTAGCAATTTTGAAGTATGATTTATGTATTCCCAATAAGAAAGATAAAAGAGAGCGAGTTCGAAAAATACATGGATTCCACAAAGTAATAAAGGGATATTATTTGGATGACAAGAAGATAGTTTCTTATGCTCGGAAAATTCTTTATAAAAGCAGGAAGAAAATTAAGACTATCGAGTGTCAGATAATGGACTTGGCTGACGATATTTCATATTCAGTCTATGATATCGAAGATTCTTTCAAAGGAGGGTTTATTCAAATAACGGATTTATTGTATGCACCTAACGAAGTCATTGATACCATAGCAAATAAAATTAGTATTGAACAAATTCGCAATTGTTCAAATAGTTTAATACTGAAGGTGGTTCAAAAAGTTTCAGAAGAACTTGGTATTGATTCAAGTGATGATTCATTGGAATATTTAAGGGATCAAAGGAAGGGGATAGAGCTCTGGGATGATAGTGAATTATTTCTTTTAAAGAGAATCATTGTTAAAGAGATTTTAATTGACATTTTAGACCCATATATACCTAAATTTTCCAGTCCTTCGCCAGTGTCGTCAGCCACATTTGCTCCTGCTGAAGAAATTACGCCTGAATCATTGGGAGGTATTGTATATGGGGTTAGTAAACAAATGGAGAATAATGGGTTTGTTCGTAGTGAATTTACATCTCGATTGGTTGGTGAGTTTATAAGGTCAATAGAAATATATAAAATTGACAACGATCAGCCTATCAGCTCTAAAATTTTTATTAATAATGAGTGCGATTTTAATGGATATCGCATCCTAGATACAGAGCTAAAGATTTTCATTTTAAAGAGATTTACATATGAATTTCAAATTTCCAGTCCTAAGTTGAAGATAGTTGAGTACAGAGGAAAGGAGATAGTTAAAACAATATTTAATTCGATTCTAGATTCGAATGGTGAGTTTTTACCAGATGACTTTAGACGTATTTACAAGGCTTATGAGTCTAAGTATAAAATAACTGAAAGTTATTATCAGGAAATTAAAGATGATGACACAAAGCGTATTTACGAGTTTGACTTGTCAAGAATGCGATTAATTTGTGATTTTGTAGCAAGCATGACTGATCGTTATGCGATAGAGTACTATTCGAGAATAAAATCGGAAGAACCCCAATCTATCTTTAAAAAGTTTTGACAATTGGAGTCATTGTTTTGTATTGCATAAGTAATGTTGTATAAGTTGCAAAGGTTCAGGATGTATGATTTAATTATTTTCCTTCCCTGACATCATGAGAAGCACTTTGATTTTTCTTGCAATACTGTTTGCGCCGTCTTATGGCCAGGCACAGACCGCCCTGGATACCATCGAAGTATCCACTGCCCGACAACTTACGCCATTGCGATCCGCATTGCGAACCATCGGACTGCTCCGGGATACCCGGCTTCAGTCCACAGGTGCACGCACGGTCAGTGAAGCACTGGAGCAGATCCCGTCCCTGGACCTTCGTCATCGCGGGCCGCTGGATATCCAGGTCGATCCGGGCATCCGCGGTGGTACATTCGATCAGACCCTGGTGCTGGTGAATGGCATCAAGATGACCGATCCGCAGACAGGGCATCACCAGATGAATCTGCCCATTGGCCTGGGGGATATCCAACGGGCAGAGGTACTGGAATCCGGAGGTTCCAGGATCTATGGCCCCAACGCCTTTTCCGGGGCGATTCATCTGCACACGCCGGTATCAGGGCCCGACCGGTTGCGGGCCACCTTGTGTGGCGGGTCATACGGCTTGTTCCGGGCGGATGTGCAGGGACAGATCAACACCGGTTCGTGGTTTTCCTATGCGTCCGTGTCAGGAGCACAGAGTGACGGATATCGTTCGAATACCGATTTCACGTACGGGAATGTATGGGCCCAGACCGGCTTCATTCGGGGCGACCGGCAATTGCTGATCCAGGGAGGATACAATGCCAAGGCATTCGGTGCGCAGGACTTTTATTCGAGCCGATATGCTGAACAGTTCGAAGCCACCCGCACCCTCCTCCTGTCGGCCCGGTATTCCGGGGGAACGGCCTGGCGGTATATGGTGCAGGGATATGCCCGCCAGCACAATGATCATTTCGAGCTCTTTCGCGAGGACGATGCCTATTACACCTACCGGGACGGGGTATTCGTCACTGGTCAGGGGGATACCGCCGTGTTTTTCCCCGGCGTAACGGCCGACTGGAACTACTATCGGGGTCACAATGATCACCGCACCCGGGTCGTGGGAGGTGAAGCCAGCCTGTCGCATGAATGGGGCCGGGCGGGGACCACTTCCATTGGTATCGAAATGCGACAGGAAGGCATCGTGAGCAATGTCCTGGGCAAGGATCTGGACAAGCCGATCGATGTCTGGGGTCAATCCAGAGGGCAGTATCTGAAGGGGGATCAGCGCACCAATGGAAGCGCATATGTCGAGCATGGTGCCCGGTGGGGCCGATGGACATGGAATGGAGGGGTCTTGATCAATACCAATAGTGCCTTTGGTGCTGATTGGCTGCCCGGTCTGGATGTCGGGTACAGGGTTGCCCCATCCGCGCTGATCTATGCCTCGGCAGACCGGTCGTTCCGCTTTCCCACCTTTACGGATCTGTACTACAATCTCGGCGGAGCCCGGGGAAGCGCCGATCTGCAGCCGGAATACAGTGTCAATCTGGAATTGGGTGCCAGAGTCCAACTGGCTGAGCATGCTACCCATCTGGCCCTCTTCCAGCGGGATGGTCGGGAATTGATCGACTGGGTGCAATGGAAGCCCGACAGCCTGCAGGCGGAAAACCTGACCCGTGTGACCATGCGCGGTGTCACAGTAGGATGGGGTTGGACGGCTCCAATCCGGTGGCTGGATCACCTGCATGTCGGTTATACAGGTCTATGGGCGGAATCCGAGGCATTGGGCGTGCCGTCCCTCTACGTTTTGGACCATCTTCGCCATAAAGTGGTACTCACAGGTCAGCACACCTGGAATCACTGGTCCTTGTCCTGGATGGCGAATCTGCAGGATCGGGCAGGCCAGTATGTGGAATTCCCAAGTGGCCAGTCAACCAATTACGAAACCGTTTTCCTTCTGGATCTGAGCATCCGGTATACCAGGCCAGCCTGGTCGGTCTACCTGTCAGGCAGCAATCTGCTGGATCGGGAGTATGTGGACCGTGGCAATGTTATCCAGCCCGGGCTCTGGGTCCAGGGAGGAGTCCAGGTGGACCTGGTTCGCTGACGATCACCGCCTGATCCCGTAGATCAATTCATCCAGGACCTCACCATGTTTCAGGATGGTTCCCTGTAGACGGGCTTCGAGCGTGAAACCGGCTTTTTCCAAGGCTCGCTGGGATCCGATATTGGTGTGGATCGGCCGGGCAAAGATGCGGTTGACCGGTAGATGGGTGAACCCATACGTGACCATCATCCGGATCGCCCGGGTCATGATCCCCTTTCCCCAGTAGGGTTCGCCCAACCAGTACCCCATTTCCGCATTCTGGCAATGAATATCCGTTTGAGGATGCAGGCCAATGGCTCCCACAGGCTGGTCCTCCAGCGTGATGGCCAGGATGCGGGGTGGCGTCTCCTGATTCGCCATGGAAATGAAGGCATCACCCTTTTCCTCCGTATATGGAGATGGGAAGGCATCGGTCAGAAATCGGGCAATGTTCGGGTTGTTGCCCAGGATAACCAGCGTGTTCCGGTCGTCGGGTTGCCAGGGCCGGAGGATGACTGTCTCTGAGTTGATGGGTTCCAAGTCAGACGGGGTGTAGGCCTTGCCAAGGTAGCGAATGGACAGAGATTTGGAACGTTGAAGTTGGCCGGGCAGGATCCAGTGGATCATGTTCGACCAGATGTCCTTTCCACCGTACCTTCACAGAATGATGCCCCTGATCCTGCAACCGGTCTTCTGGCTGATACTGGTGCTTCTGCAACCTGGTGTCCAGTCCCATCCTCTGGATGTGATGACCTGGAATATCCGGTACGATAACCCGGATGACGGGCCGAATGCCTGGCCTCTTCGACGGGACGCTCTGGCTCAATTCATCCTGGAGAAACATCCGGATATCCTGGGGATCCAGGAAGGACTGGACCATCAGGTCCGTTGGCTGGACTCCGTGCTGTCCGGATATGCGCGGGTTGGCCATGGCAGGGATGACGGGGACAGAAAGGGAGAATACTGCGCGATCTTCTATCGGACCGATCGGTTGCGTCTGATCGAGACGACAACACGATGGTTGTCATCGACACCCGATCAGCCATCCACTGGGTGGGATGCGGCCCTGCCTCGTATCGTGACGACAGGGCGATGGGAAGACCGGCAAACCGGCAGGGTCTGGATGGTATACAATACACATTTCGATCACCGTGGGGCCACAGCCCGATCGGAATCAGCTCGTTTGCTGGATACATGGATGGCTTCATCCTGCGGCGAGATGCCATGCATACTCATGGGCGACCTGAACGCTTCGCCGGAGGCAGAGCCGATCACCTGGCTGAAGCAGTCAAAGCGCGATGTGCTGGATGAAGCGGACCGGGTCACGGGTCCTTCGGGTACCTTCAGCAGCTTTGATCCGGAAGGAAAACCGGCACCCAGGATCGACTATATCTTCCTGAACAACGGAATGGTCCGGGTGATGGAAGCGGCGATCCTGGAAACCTGCCGAGCGGACAGGTGCCTGTCGGACCATCGGCCGGTCTGGTGTCGACTGACGGCTGGCTAGTCGGTTCCTGCATCCATCGATTGCAAAAAGGAGAGGGTAGTCTGGTTGAAGTAGGAAGGTTGTTCCACATTGACCACATGTCCGCAGTTGCCGGCAATGGCCAGCCGGGCTGTCCGTGAATGAGCCGCCACCAGATGCCGGATGGATGGCAGGAACATATGGTCCTGGTCGCCCATGATATAGAGCGTGGGAATGGGCAGTTCTTTCATCCGGAACCATTTGAGCTTGGCATTCACATCAGCGGCCAGTTGGAACCAGCGGATGAATTCTTTCTGGGCCAGCTTTTTTGCTTCGCGAATGAAGAGCGATCGCGATTCCCGGTGCTGTTTTCGGGGCATGATGATCAACGCGAAGAATTTGTACAGCAAGAGATAGGGCACCAGTGATTTCATCCAGACACCGAAGCGCATGAGGATCTTCCCCCGGATGTTCATCTTCATCACGGCACCGGCCATGACCATGCTGCGGACCTTTTCCGGCCGGAGTTCTGCGATCTCCCGCACGATGATGGTGCCCAGGGATATGCCGACCAGATGGGTCGATGAGATGCGCAAGTGGTCCAGGACATCGATCACCTCGCGAGCGATGGCGTCGAACGTATACGGCAGACTGCCCTGATGATCCAGATGGGACTTGGATTGGCCATGTCCCCGGAGATCAATGAGCAGGATATTGAACCGGTCCTGAAACGCCCGGATCTGCTTGTACCAGATCGACGAACTGCCTCCCGCACCGTGGATGAAGGTGACCCAGGGCGCGGCTTCTGACCGGGTGTACGTTGAATGATGCAGCATGGAATAGGTCAGGAGATTGACTTGAACAATGGGTAGAACACCGGAAACTATTCTTTCGTTGTGTGACCATCCTCTTCCTGGCGGGAAAGATGGATCTGGGGGGCTTCCCAACGGGTATACCCGACCGGCACGCTTTGTGCCACCCGGATGGCCCGCTGGTGTCTGCGTTTGTCAAAGATCATGGCCCCGGTCATGATCAGTCCCGTGAACAGGATGACGAACAGCAGGATCCCGGGTTCAAAGGCGAGCACCTGAGCATCGGCAGGGATGGCATAGAACAGCAGGATGGTGATCAACCCACGGGGCGCGATGGCCCACTGGGGGGTAATGTTCGATCCCATGAACAGTCGAAGGAGCACCCAGCGGATCAGGTAGATGGTGGCCAGGATCAACAGGCTGATCCCCACGACCCGGATATCGGCCAGGGATGCCAGATTGATGGTGATCCCGAAGATGACAAAGAAGAAGGTCCGAACGACGAAGGACGACTCCAGGGTGAGGATATGCAATCCCTGATAGATCTCCTTGGCCTTTTCAACATGGAGCAGCTTGGCAAGCCTGCCTTGAAAGAAGATCCCGCGATTGGCGATCAGCAGACCGAAGATCAGGATGATGATCAGGGAGGACAGGTGCATCTGTTTCCCCAAAGCGTACAGCAATAGCAGGACAGCGATCAAAAGGAAGAGCTTGACCTGGGAACGGATATTCTGAAAGATCACCACGATCAGGTAGCTGGCCACCACGGAAATGAGGATGGTCAGGAACAGGGTGCCGAAAAAGCCACCCAACTCCCCTCCCTGACTGGTCGATTCATATGGCCCGATCAGGAAGTAGAACAGGATGATGCCCAGGATATCTGAAAAGGTGCTTTCATAGATATGGAACTCTTTCTTGAGGGCCTGGAGGCCGGAGACACTGGGTATGATGATGGCGCTGCTGAGAATGGATAACGGCGTGGCATAGATCCAGGCCTGACGAGGGGTCATCCCGGGAACGTAATGCTCGAGGATCTCGGCAGATACCCAGGCGGATAGGACAAGACCCAGCAGGGCAATGAGCATGGCCTTCCCGATCGGGATCAGCTTGTCCTTGTGCAGTTCGAGTTCCAGAGCGGCTTCCAGGACGATCATGATCAGCCCGACGATGCCCAGCACTTCGAGTACCGGAAAAAAGTCCAGGTATCCCATCCCCATGTTGTCCAGCCCGAACCGGAGACCAATGCCCAGGACGATCAGCATCAGGACGGAGGGGATATTGGTCTTGCGCGACAGTTCACTGAAGAAAAAGGAAAGGATGATAATGAGGCTTGCCTCGATGATCAGATTATAGGATGCCAGGATATCCATGCAGGATCGGATTAATCCACGATGTCGTGGGAGGTGAAGGGATGATGGGTGGCCGGCTGGTTGCGCACAGACCGAAAGCCCGCCTCCTGCAACAGGTTGCGGAAGGGGCCCTCGAATCGGCTGGTCAACAGGTTGACGTTCAACACCAGGTGATCGTTCTGATCACTCAGCAGCCTGATGGATGGCGGATGGTTCCAATCGGTATATGGGCAAAGAGCCAGCAGGTCCTGAAGGGCCCGTTTGGGTTCTTCACCCGTGACATTGAGGTCAGGTGCCAGCGTACATCCCAGAAACGTCTCTTCTCCGCCCTCCGGAAGCAGGCTGTAGCCTTTGCGACTCAGGGTAAGGTAGGAGAGATTGTGCCGGCCTTGGGGATTGATGATCTCGACAGCCAGCAGTCCGAACCGGTCAACCCGGCCACTGTAGGGCCCGCAACGGAGCCATGGGTTCGCGTACAGGACCAGGCGACTGCGGATCGGCCATCCCAGGAAGAAGGATTGGATGCCCTGAAATCCACCGATGATCAGGGCAAAGAGCAGAATGCCATGCGTCATCGGTGAAATGATCACAAATCGCCAGATGAGGACCAGCAGGATGACGAACGGAAGCCACCTTCGCATCAGCCGAATGGCCAGGATCACCCTGGGCGGAAAGGGAAGGGCCCGCACAAATCCGGGAAAACTGCGTTCGAGCATCCGAACGACCAGCCATAATGCACCGAGCCAGATCGCGATCACGATCCAGGAGCCCCAGGTCGGATTAATGGATTCCATAGGCGGTCAGGGTCGTTTCTGAATAAATGGGTTCGGCAGCGTACCATTCCAGCTGGTGGATCAGTTCATGGGCGACTGCCGGGTGGATCTCCAGCCATCCTTCGGCACTTCGCTGTAAAATCCTGAGGCTGAGCCACCGGCGTACCAGGGGTGCAAATTCTGAATCAAAGGAAGGACCAAAGAGCCTGCGCAACCGGTATTCGTTGATCTGACGGTAGAGGAGCAACACCCTGAACAGGGGGAAGTTGCGTGCATCCAGGATGAGGGGAAGGTGATAATGTGCCGGTTCGACCAGTCGCACCTCATGTTCTCCATGCATGCGAATCCTCGAAGCCCACATGAACAGGGAGGCACCAATATTTCCCCGGCACTCCCTGTGGATCTGCCGGATCTCCCGGACAAATTGATCGGTTTCTACAGGGAGGCCCTGCTCATTGACCAGTACCTTGTGGGTGGCGCCGTGTCGGATCAGGATGGCTTTCTGGAGGCTGATCTCGTCCAGCTGGTCCAGGTGGATGATCGTCTGGCAACTGCTGGCCAACCCATGGGTCCGATCGAGATGGGGCAACAAGACGCGGTTCAGGGAAACCAGGAAGAACAACCTGGTCGAATAGAGATCCATGAACCGGACCAGCGCCCGCACATTCCGGCTGAACGTGGGCCCGGCATCCGACCAGTTTTCCAGGTCGTCAATCCAGACCAGTGCCTTGCTTTGCAGGGCGTATTTACCAATGAATTCCAGGGCAGGCTCCAGATCATACCCCGGGGTGAGGGTTCGACCGGCCAGTTGGATGACCTGGCCGGGTTGCAATCGGATCGTCGCACTGGGGAAAAATTGTCGGGAGAATGATTCCACGAACATGGACTTGCCACTATGTCGACCTCCGGTCAGCAGCACGGTGCCCCGGTAGCCCTCCCGCCACTCTTTCAGACTTTTCTGAAGGCGTTGTTGCTCATCTTTCCGGGTCACCAACAAGGCATCTCCGATAAATCCACCTGTCAGGAAAAGGCTGGTATAATGCTCGGCTGTCGGGTCAGGTGCTTTGCTTTTGATGAATCGCAACAACTTTTCTCCGACACTGAGGGATTCTTCACGAATGGCCTTTCTCTGCCAACTTAGCAAGGACTTCCAGGACTTCCGGATCCGCTGGGCCACCAGGGAGCTCAAGGCATTGGACTGTTCGGACATCCGTTGGAGGGAGGATTCCAGGGGCATGGTCAGAAACAGCCGTCCATCCCGCAGCAGATCGCGAACATCGGTTGCACTGCGAAAACGGTGCATGGTCTCCTCCTGCAATGCTGCGATACCGGATTGCAGCGGTTGCAGGTCCTTCCTTCGTTCTAGCAGGGATTGCAGGACCTCCTGTTTCTGTGCCGGCGAATAGAGGGTGCCGACCCCTTCCTGGGCGGCGGAAAGACGGTTGCGCAGATTGGTCAGGACAATGGATGAGCCACTGTGGTATTCGTCTCGGGTTTCCAGGATTTCAAACAGCAACGGCATGAGCTCTGCCTCGAACCAGATGCGGAAACTTTTTCGCAATCGGATATCCCGGGTGACGACTTGTCCTGCTTTCAGATCCATGGGGACGACCAGATCCTCAGGAATCCTGGCCTGGTAGCTTTCCAGCAGGTCATTGAACGGGTTTTTCGTGACGGCGGCCCTGGAGAACTGATCGATGGTATCAATACGGAGCAGTACCTTTTTCAGGATCGTCCTGGTGACCTTGTCGGGAAGAGCCTGAAGATCATCTTCCAGGGAAAGCAACTGGGCACTGAGAAAGGTGAGGTCCTCCTGGATCTGGTCTATGGACTGATTGACCAGTTTCCCCATGGACGTCAGTTGATCGCCAAGCTGGATCAACTGTTGGTTCGCTTTGACCAGATCCGCGCACTGTGTCGACAGGATGTCCATCTGTTTCTGATAGACAGGCCAGGGGTTGGCAGCCAGCAACCAGGAAGAACAGGTCTTTTCCATTTGCCGGGTAGATGCCCATGAAGGAATTCCATGGGATTTCAGTTCCTCACTGGCCTGCCGCAAGGTCTCGAGGCTTTCATCAGCTAGGTTCTCCAGGTCCTGTTCCAGGACCTCGCCAACATGATGGGCAAACATGGCTTCATGATGCCGAAAGACGATGTCCCGCCACAAGATCATCACCGCCTTGGCGGTAGACGACCATGCGTAGGTGATGTGGAGCTCCTTGGCGATCTTGGCCACGTCGGATTGACCCGTCTTCTGGATCTGATCAAAGGCAGTATCGCCCACCTCACGAATCCGCTGTCTCAACGTTTGACCGGCGGTTGCCAGCGCGCGCAGCCTGCCGGGCCCCATGGGTTCTGCCCATGCGGTTTCCAGAAGATCCTGGACTTCCGGCATCGGATACATGTCAAGTGGATTGGCGATCTCCATGTTGGATGGATAGTTGACGAAGATATTAATCTTTGCCCACCCGGTTCTCGCAGATACCTTGTTCGGTCGGGAGGCGCACCCTGCAAATGCTCCGTGGAGGAAGGAATTTGGCCGGCAGGGGAAGAGATTGGCCACGCACGGCTGCCTGTTGAAGATTTCCGTTCTTTGCCTGGTCTAGGGTGCTTCGGGAATCTCTTCGGGGGAAACCCGGTCGACCACTCAATGTCATTCACCTGGCGGTTCCACCCATATCCGGCCTCGACAGGGGCTTTCGATGGCACATCGATCCACACAGGGGGAATTATGGGGTGAATGCAGGTATACTAAACATGGGATATGACGAATGCACGGTACTTCTCAGGCTTCCTTCTGGTGTTGCTCGGCCTCGGGTCATTCACTGCACAGCCATTGCCACAGGATTGGCGGACACCATTCGAACGGGATTCCACCTGGTCAGCGGAATGGAAGGAAGCATATGCTTATCTCGATCGTCTGGATGAGGTTTCCGACCGGATCTCCATCCGAACCTTCGGAGAATCGGACGGATTCCTTCCCCTGCGGGAAGTGGTGATCAGTTCACCGGAGGTGACTACCCCACAGGAGGCCAGGGCTCGGAACAAGGTCGTCCTGCTGATCAACAATGCCATACATCCGGGCGAATCGGCCGGTGTGGATGCCTGCCTGATGCTGGCCCGGGAGATGGCCCTGGAGGACCGTTGGCAGGAAGTCCTGGAGGATATGGTCATTGTGATGATCCCTTATTACAACCTGGATGGCGGCTATGCCCGCAGGCCACATACCCGTGCCAATCAGCAAGGGCCGGCGATGCAGGGTTTCCGGGGAAATGGAAAGAACCTCGATCTGAACCGGGATTTCATCAAATGTGACTCGCGCAACGCTCGCAGTTTTACCGAGCTCTTCCACTACTGGGACCCCGACCTGTTTGTCGATACACATACCTCCAACGGTGCGGATTATCAGGCGACGATCACGGTGATCGCCACCCAGCCGGACAAGCTTCCATCCGGCTTGAAGGCCTATCAACAGGAGCTCCTCCTGCCGGCCCTCTACAAGGGGATGGAAGAAAAGCACTGGACCATGACGCCCTATGTCCATACCGATGGCCCCCCGGAGAGCGGGATCCATGGATTCCTTGACCTGCCCAGATATTCAACCGGATACGCCGCGTTGTTCCAGACCCTCGGGTTTATGCCGGAGACACATATGCTCAAGCCGTTCTCCCAGCGTGTATATAGCACCAAGGCCTTCCTCGAGACGATATGTGAGACGGCCATGCGGCAGAAGACCGATCTGCTGGAAGCCCGGGCGAATGCCCGCCGGGAGGTATTGGCGACATCGATCTGGCCATTGCAGTGGCAACTGGATACCAGCAGAGTAGACTCCATCTGGTTTGGAGGGTACGCACATGGATATCGACCCAGTGCGGTATCAGGTTTGCCCCGCTTGTTTTATGACCGTGACCAGCCGTTCTATCAACAGATACCCTACTATCCGGCCTATACGCCCATCCTGTCTGCCGAGCGGCCATGGGGATGGATCATTCCCCAAGCCTGGACCTCGATCATGGAGCGCTTGGCCTGGAATGACATCCGGATGCACCGGATCGTGGGAGATACCCTTCTCCGGGCGCCGGCCCTTCGGATCATCAGCGAGGAGACATCAGATCGGCCCTATGAAGGCCATTACCTGCATGCCCAGGTAGACGTAGCAGAAGAGATGGACACCCTCCTGGTACGCGATGGCGATGTTTGGATACCTGCTGATCAGCCTGGCATCGCCTACCTCATGGCGACCATGGATCCCAGGGCGCCGGACAGCTGGTTTGCCTGGAATTTTCTGGATGCCATCCTCAATCAGAAGGAATACTTTTCGGCATATGTGTTCGAGGACCTGGCGGATCAGATGCTGAATTCCGATCCGGAACTGCGGCGATTGTTTGACCATCAACGGACATTGGAGCCGCAGTGGAAGACGGATCCCAATGCGGCCCTTGAATGGATCTACCGGCATTCGGAATATTATGAACCGACCCACCGGCGGTATCCGATCGTCAGGATCATGGAACCCACCGGGTTCAGGTTAAGACCCTATCAGGGAACAAGCCCGCGGGATTAACGGAGGCGATCTCCAAAATCCAGTTTCAGGACGATTGCGATCAGAATACTGAAGAACAGGAGGGAGGAGCCACCATAACTGAGGAAAGGCAGGGGAATGCCGATGACGGGAACCAGGCCGAGGGTCATGCCCATATTGATGAAATAGTGCAGGAAGAATATCCCTGCGACGCCGTAAATGAAGTATTGGCTGAACGCTGTCCGCTGCCGTTCGGCCATCTGGGCCAGTCGCAGGACCAGGAGCGTAAACAGGAGGATGACGCCAAAGGTGCCAATGAACCCCTGTTCCTCACCAACGGCACAGAAGATAAAGTCAGTGGTCTGCTCGGGGACGTAGTTGAGCTTGGTGATATTTCCCTCAAGGAAACCCTTTCCTTCCAGTCCGCCGGAAGCAATGGCCAGTTTGGATTGCAGCACATTGTACAAGGCACCCCGAGGATCGCATTTCTGCGGATTCAGCCAGACATCCAGCCGTTCCTGCTGGTGAGGCTTCAGGATATGGTTGTAAACGAAGAAGGAAGAATAGGCCAGGCTCGCACTGAGCACCATCAGCAGGCTCACAAACGACACATAACGAAGGCGTCCCTCCCGGTAGGCCAGGATGCTCAGAATGAGGAAGAACAGGCTGAGGACACCGACCATCAACGTCATGAAATCCTGCATCCAGGCCACGACAGACAACACGGAAAGCAGCACCAGAACGGAGATCCAGTAAATGACCCGATCAAAACTGAGCATCAGGCCTGCCAGTCCGAGGAAGAGAATGATGTACAGGAGTATGTCGATGGGCAGGACCAGGGCCAGGATAAAGACGGAAGCCAGCAGGATACCGAGAATAAAATAACCCGAGGGGAAACCGGCACGGAACAGGGGGATCAGCAGGGCGGCGAAGACCAGTGCCGAACCGGCATCGGGTTGCAACAGGATGAGGAATACCGGGAGCAGGAGGATCAGACCGATGGTGGCCTGAGACCGCCATTCATGAAGGTCTGTCCGAAAATTGCTCAGAAAGGAAGACAGCATGAGCAGTGTTCCCAGTTTGGCAAATTCTGCCGGTTGAAAGGAAAAAAGACCGATGGAGAACCAGGAACGAGCCCCTTTGATTTCTGATCCCAGCAGCAGTACCAGGATCAGGCCGAGGATAGCGATGGCATAGAGGGGTACGGCAAACGTCTTCCAGAATTCCGTAGAAATCGTCAGGATGAAGAGCAGGACAACAATGGAAACCCCAGCAAACAGGAACTGCCGGCCCAGTGCGGACTGTAAATTGATCATATCCAGGATCGAGTCGCCCGATTGACTCGAGGAATAGATCATAAAGAGGCCGATGACCACCAGATTCACATACAGGATCAGCAACAGCCCGTCAAATCGCTTTCGTTTGGGTTGCAGCATCGGAACGTCAGTCGGTGAGTTCGGAAAGCTTGGCCTTGTCCCGGGTCAGATAGGCACCCGGATAGTCGGCTTTCAGGGCGTACACGGTGCTTTGTGCCTTCCGTTTGTCGACATAGGCACCAACGCGGAGTTTATAGTAAGGTTCGTCGTAGCTGGAGGTAAGGGTGTAACCCGGATACCGGCTCTTGAACGCCGACTTGGTCTGTTCCATCTGTCGACGATCGACGGTCGCCGAGATCTGAACCCGCCAGACATCGATCAGGCGCTGGGGATCGCGGTTGGCCTGGACATAGGCGTTGATCATCCGGGTGATGGCTGGCTCCTCCCTGAACACGACCTGTTGGGCCTGCCCGGTGAACGGGAAGGACAGGATGACTGCCGAAAGGACCAGACGACAATACGGAAGGAGGGATGGAGCTGCCATGCCTCAAAAGTACACAGGTCCCTTAGCTTTCCAGCAGCCATGCCGGTTTTTAACAACCACGCGGCATCAGGACAGGTATTTGCCGACAATGGGCATCCGGCGACCCATGCCGAATGCTTTGGGCGATACCCGCAGGACCGGGGCGGTCTGATGGCGCTTGAATTCGTTGATATTGACCAGTCGGAGGACCCGCCTGACCAGCTGCTCATCCATTCCCATGTCGATCATATCCTGCGGGCTCTGATGTCCTTCAATGTAGAGTCGCAGGATCTGGTCCAGCAGATCATAGTCCGGCAGGCTGTCACTGTCTTTCTGGTTGGGACGAAGTTCTGCGGAGGGCGGCTTCTCGATCGAATTCACCGGGATGATCTCCTCAAAACGGTTGATGTACCGGGCCAGTTCATACACCTCTGTCTTGTAGACATCACCCAGGACGGATAGTCCGCCACACAGGTCGCCGTAAAGGGTCCCGTAACCCACGGCCATCTCGCTCTTGTTGGTCGTGTTCAGCAGGATAGGTCCGAACTTGTTGGAAAACGCCATCAGGATCATGCCTCTCAGGCGAGCCTGGAGGTTCTCCTCGGTCACATCGAAATCACGGCCGGCAAAATAGGGCTCCAGGACGGACAGCATGGTCTCATACCCCGGCGCGATGGGGATGATCTCATAGGGCATGCCCAGACGTTCGGCCAGATCCCGCGCATCATCGACCGAATGGCCGGAAGAAAATGGCGATGGCATCAGGATGCCGGTCACATGTTCTGCCCCGAGGGCCTTTGCGGCCAGGGAGGCAGTGACGGCTGAATCGATGCCACCCGATAGCCCCAGGATGGCCTTGTTGAAACCCAGCTTGGAGAAATAGTTCTTCAGGCCCATGACCAGCGCATCGTGGATCAGGGCGATCTTTTCCCGGGGCTGTTCGCCCGGCCCCCGACCGGTCATGACCTCCTCCAGATCGAAGCTCTGGACAGCCTCCTGGAAATACGGCATCTCGGCAATGACCTGACCCGAAGGTCCCATGACCACGGAACCACCATCGAACAAGAGCTCGGTTTGAGCACCGACATGGTTGACATAGAACATGGGGATGTGGTACCGCTGCACATTGGCCCGGATCACCTTGATCCTGGCCTCTGCCTGCTGGTAAGAGAAGGGGGATGCGGACAGGTTGATGATCAGATCTGGTGATTCCGGCATCATCTCATCCAGCGGACAGACCTTGTACAGTGGATTGTGATTGCCCACATTCCAGATGTCCTCACAGACACTCAATGCGATCCTCTTCCCCTTGAAGGCAACAGTTTGATAGCTGTGCGCAGGTTCGAAATAGCGGTATTCATCAAAAACGTCATAGGTGGGCAGGAGGGTCTTGTGCTGAATGTGCCTGACCTCACCATCGACCAGGAAGAACGCGGAGTTGTAGAGGTCCTTCCCTTCCAGCACGGGATTTCGGCTGGGCGCCCCCACGACGATGGCGATGTCATGCGACTGTTCGGCCAGGGCCCTGATGGAGGATTCGGCCAGATCGATGAAATCATCAAATTCCAGGAAATCCCGTGGCGGATATCCACAGACAGCCAGTTCGGCGAAACAGATCAGGTCGGCACCTTGCTCCCGGGCAACAGCGATGGCATCGGTCATCTTCTGCAGGTTCCCGGCGAAATTTCCGATGTGGTAATTGAGCTGAGCAAGAGCGATACGCATGGAGGATGATTCAGATTTGGTGGGTCGAAAATACCTGCACTCCCGGGAAGGAGGAAGAATCAGGGAAAGATTCTCTGAAAAACAGGCTCTTCGGGGAAAGAGTTTGGTAAGTCACCAGACATTGACTACATTTGCACCAGCAAGAAGATGTAGGGAGGGAACCGGGCAGGTTCCCTCTTTTTGTTATATCGATGAGTACAGAACAATTGATTCGGTCCTGGTTGGAAGACCGCTTGCAGCAAGCGGAATGGCAGAGTTATTTTCTGATCGACATCCAGGTCAATGGCCATCGCAAGGTGGAAGTCTATCTGGATGGCGACGAGGGCATTACCCTGGAGGCATGCCGGGGATTCAGCAGGTATCTGGAAGGGTTGCTGGATGAAGGCGGACAATTGGGTGATGATTACACACTGGAAGTGTCCAGTCCCGGAGCAACAGCTCCACTGCGGCTGTTGCGCCAGTATCCGAAACATGTGGGCAGGACACTGGACATCGTCCTGACCACGGAAGAGAAGGTGTCCGGTGTATTGCAATCTGTTCAGGAAGATTCCATCATCCTGAATGAGTCGATAAAGAGTAAAGGCAAGAAGAACGAGATCCGGGAGCGGGTGATTCCCTTCCCGGAGATTCAGACATGCCTGGTGAAACTATCCTTTAAATAATCGCAGAACCCAAGATTATGAAACTGGTAGAATCCTTTTCGGAGTTTAAAGCCGGGAAGAATATTGATCGCCCGACCATGGTGCGCGTGTTGGAAGACGTCTTTCGGACCCTGATCCGGAAGAAGTACGGTTCCGACGAGAATTTTGATGTCATCGTCAACACCAGCAAGGGTGACCTGGAACTCTGGCGGGTCAGGGAGATCGTGCCCGATGGCGAAGTGACCGACGAGCGGGCGCAGATTTCCATTTCAGAAGCGCTGGATATCGACTCTGACTATGAGGTCGGAGAAGAATGTTACGAGCAGCTCGAACTGGAAGATTTCGGCCGCCGGGCCATTATGGCTGCCCGTCAGACCCTGATCTCCAGGATCATGGAACTGGAGAAGGATGAGGTCTACCGTCGTTACAGTGATCGTGTCGGTGAAATGGTCATCTGTGAGGTGAACCAGATCATGAAACGCGACATCCTGGTCATCGATGATGCGACCAACAACGAACTGGTCCTGCCAAGAAATGAAATGATCCGCGGGGATTTCTTCCGCAAGGGTGACATGGTCCGCGCCGTGATCAAGAAGGTCGAACTGCGGAACAACAATCCGGTGATCATCCTGTCACGGACAGACAATACCTTCCTGGAGAAGCTGATGGAACAGGAAGTTCCGGAGATCGAGGATGGTCTGATCACCATCCGCAATATTGTCCGTATCCCGGGGGAACGGGCCAAGGTGGCGGTGGAATCCTATGATGACCGGATCGATCCGGTCGGCGCTTGTGTCGGTATGAAGGGATCGCGCATCCATGGGATTGTCCGTGAATTGCGCAATGAGAATATCGACATTGTCAACTTCACCAACAATACCAATCTCTATATCCAACGCGCCTTGACCCCGGCCAAGATCAGCTCGATCGAGCTGGATCAGGAGAACATGCGGGCTTCGGTCTTCCTGGATCCTGACCAGGTCTCCCTGGCCATTGGTCGCGGAGGGGCCAATATCAAGCTGGCCTCCAAGCTGACCGGTTACGAGATCGATGTCTACCGAAACAATGTGGACTACGAGATGGAGGATGTCGATCTGGATGAGTTCACTGATGAGATTGAAGCCTGGGTACTGGATGCCCTGAAGGCCATCGGCTGTGATACGGCCAAGAGCGTCCTGGCGTTGAGTGCCGAGGAGTTGATCCGGAGGACGGATCTGGAGGAAGAAACCGTCCAGGAGGTCCTTCGAATTCTGGCAGCCGAGTTTGACGAAGAGAAGAATACACCTGAAGAGGCCTGATTCAGCCATGCGGCTACCCGTACGGGTACGGCAAAATGAATGTACATTTGTAAGCAGTTGGGACCTGTAAATAAAGGTTTTTCCAACCAAAACCAGTAAATGGAGAAGAGGCTCGTAAAAGTTGCAAAAGAATTTAATGTCGGGGTATCCACCGTAGTGGAGCACCTGCATAAGGTTGGATTTGAGGTCGAGAACAAGCCGACAGCCAAGATCACGGATGAGATGTATCTCGAGCTCATGCGTGAGTTCAAGAAGTCGATGGACATCAAGGAACAGGCTGATCAGATGGTGCTCGGCGCCCGTGTACCGGTGAAGGAGCCTGTGCAGGAAAAACCCCATGTAGAGCCTGTTGTTCCCAAAGAAGTGGAGCCTGCTGCGCCGGTCGTAAAACAACCGGAAGCAAAAGAGGAGGAGCCCCAGGATGGCGAGGTCTTCCGCGTGAAGCACGAACCCAGGCTCAAGGTGGTGGGGAAAATTGACCTGAAGGCGAAACCGAAAACCGCCCCGCCTCCCAAGGCAAAGGAAGAAGAGCCTGAAGTCGTCGAGGAAAAGCCGACAGAACCTGTCCAGGAAACGGTTGAATCCACTGGAGAACCTGCTCCTCCTGTCGTGGAATCCACACCAGTTGCAGCACCGGATGAATTGATCCGTGCCGAAGCGCCTGAGCTGAGGGGATTGAAGATCCTGGGAAAGATCGATACGGACAAGCTGAGCCCGAAAAAGAAGGAACCGAAGAATGAGCCCAAGCCGGTAGCTTCTTCGGATGCAGATGCCAAAAAGCGGAAGCGCAAGCGCAAGAAGGTACCCATGGGGGGAAGTGCGACGGGCAGTGCCGATCAGGGAGGGGCACGTCGCCGTGATGACCAACCGAAGGAGGTCAGCAAAAAGGAGATCGAAGAAAAGATCAAGGCCACGATGGCCCGTTTGGGTGGCGGTGGAAAGAAGAAGCGTCAGAAGATCCGTCGTGACAAGCGTGAGGTCCTTCGGGAGAAGGCCGAATTGCGCGATCAGGTCACCGGAGATGAAAAGCTGCAGGTCACTGAGTTCATCTCCGTGTCCGAACTGGCAGGTCTGTTGAATGTGTCTCCCACCGAGGTGATCACGACCTGCTTCAACCTGGGAGTCATCGTATCCATCAACCAGCGTCTGGATGCGGAGATCATTGAATTCGTGGCCAACGAGTTTGACCATGAGGTGGAGTTCATCAGCGCCGAAGACCAGATCGTGGAATTCGAGGAGGAAGAGGATGATCCGGAGGATCTCGTACCTCGCGCGCCGATCGTCACGGTGATGGGTCACGTGGACCATGGTAAGACATCCTTGCTGGACTATATCCGAAGCGCCAATGTCGTCTCCGGAGAAGCCGGGGGGATCACCCAGCATATTGGTGCCTATGAAGTACTGGTAGGGGATGACCAGAAGAAGATCACCTTCCTCGATACACCCGGTCACGAAGCCTTTACGGCGATGCGGGCCAGGGGTGCCAAGGTGACCGACGTAGCGGTCATCGTGATCGCAGCGGATGACAACATCATGCCCCAGACCCGGGAAGCTATCAGTCACTCACAGGCAGCTGGTGTTCCACTGGTATTTGCGATCAACAAGATCGACAAGGAGGGAGCCAATCCCGAGAAGATCAAGGAAGCCCTGGCCAACATGAACTTGCTGGTGGAGGATTGGGGTGGTAAATACCAGTCGCAGGACATCTCCGCCAAGAAGGGATTGAATGTGGACAAGTTGCTGGAAAAGATCCTCCTGGAAGCGGAGATCCTGGACCTGAAGGCCAATCCGGATCGTCATGCTTCCGGAACGGTGATCGAGGCCTCCCTGGACAAGGGACGTGGTTATGTGACCAAGCTGCTGGTTCAGAACGGCAGCATGGAAGTGGGGGATGTGATCGTGGCCGGAGAATTCTCCGGGCGTGTGAAAGCCATGTTCAACGAGCGGGGCAAGAAAGTGAAGAAAGCGGGACCATCCACGCCTGTGGCCATTCTGGGTCTGGCCGGAGCCCCTCAGGCCGGTGAGATCTTCCGGGTGATGGAAGAGGAATCCGAAGCTCGCCAGATCGCGGCCAAACGCGCGCAGATCTCCAGGGAGCAGTCCAACCGGGCGAACAAGCGGATCAGTCTGGATGAGATCGGACGTCGTCTGGCCCTGGGTACCTTCAAGGAGCTCAACCTGATCGTCAAGGGTGACTTTGACGGTTCGATCGAGGCCCTGACCGATGCCCTGATCAAGCTCTCCGTGGAAACCATCCAGATCAATGTGATCCATAAGGCTGTCGGACAGATCATCGAATCCGATATCCTGCTGGCTTCTGCATCCGATGCCATCATCATTGGCTTCCAGGTTCGTCCTTCCCAGACCGCCCGGAAACTGGCCGAGAAAGAAGGCGTTGAGATCAAGACCTACAGCATCATCTATGAAGCCATCGAGGAGATCAAGATGGCGATGGAGGGTATGCTGGAACCGACCAAGGAAGAAAAGATCCTTGGCCAGCTGGATGTTCGCGAAGTCTACAAGATCAGCAAGATCGGCACCATTGCCGGCTGCTTTGTCTCCGAGGGACGCGTCATGCGAAATAGCCGGGTACGGATCATCCGTGATGGTATCGTCATTTTCCCCACGAAGGAAGGCGTCATCGGCGAATTGGGTTCGCTGAAGCGGTTCAAGGAGGATGCCAAGGAAGTGAAGAACGGCATGGAGTGTGGTGTGACCATCAAGAATTTCAATGATATCAAGGCAGGCGATGCCATTGAAGTCTACGAGATCGTCGAGGTCAAGCAATCACTGGACTAGGCATATTGTCCATTACGGTAATCCAGTTATGGGCACCTCTATCAACCCCACTCAATGACCAAACAAATCCTTTCAGGATTTTCACTCGAGACAACCTGCGCGATACTGCGTTATTTCTCAATTACTTAGCTATGGCTATGCTCTTTCGAAATGCCTTGTCTCGCTTGGTTCTCTCGAGTGTTGGCCTATTTCGGAGGTTAATAGAAGTGCCCTTATGAGTTCTTCCCCGGTACCGATCGACATCCGTCATCTGGACCAGGACCAGATCACTGAGGCGCTATCTGCCTGGGGAGAACCCGCATTTCGCGCCCGGCAGATCTGGCAATGGCTCTGGCAGAAGGGTAGCCGGGACTTTGCCTCCATGACCAACCTGCCGCTGGGCCTTCGAGAGCGCTTGCAACAGCAATTCGTGATCAATGGCCTGGTCCCGGATAAATCACAATTCAGCGAGGACGGAACCATCAAGAACCGATATGTCCTTCACGACGGGTTCAAGGTGGAATCGGTGTTGATCCCCGTTCTGGACGAACAGCGGTTCACGGCATGTGTTTCCTGTCAGGTAGGCTGTAGCCTGACGTGTTCGTTCTGTGCTACTGGACAGATGAAGCGGGTCCGCAACCTGGATCCAGGGGAGATCGTGGACCAGGTCGAAATGGTCAATGCCCAGTCCCTGGAACGGTTCGGCCATCCGTTGACCAATATTGTGTTCATGGGTATGGGCGAGCCCCTGTTGGCCTATGGACCGGTCATGCAGAGCATCGAACGTATCACGGCGCCGGATGGGCTGGGATTCTCACCCAGGCGGATCACCCTGAGCACGGCAGGGATCGCCAAGATGATCCGCCGGTTGGCAGATGACAACCCCAAGGTCAATCTGGCCTTGAGCCTGCATGCTGCGGATGATGCCAAGCGGGACACCATCATGCCGATCAATGAGCAGAATAATCTGGAGTCATTGATGGATGCGCTGGATTACTTCTACCGGGTGACCCGAAACCGCATTACTTACGAATATATTGCCTTCAATGGCTTTAATGATACCCTGGAAGATGCCCGCAATCTGGCCAGGTTGACCCATCGTTTTCCGGTGCGGATCAACATCATCGAATACAATCCGGTGGAAGGAGTGGAGATGGAAAAATCACCCATTGACCGACTGGATGCCTTTGCCGCTGAACTGACGAAGTTGGGCGTGACGGTGACGGTCCGCCGCAGCCGGGGAAAGGATATCGATGCGGCCTGTGGGCAGCTGGCCAATAAGGATTGAGGGTCGATCTCCGGGTTACTCCTCCCGGTCAAAATGGACCAGGGCCCTGAACTTTTCAATCCGCTGAAGGATCTGGGGCACATCCAGTTCGGTCAGCCGGTCGATCGAGAACTTCTCCACACAAAAGGAAGCCATTGCAGAGCCATAGATCAGCGCCCGTTTGAGGTTGGCGAAGCTGAGGTCTCTGGTCTGGGCCAGATACCCGACCATTCCTCCGGCAAAGGTGTCACCGGCACCCGTTGGGTCGAACACATCCATCAGGGGCATGGCAGGGGCATAGAAGATGTGGATCTCCTGGTCATCCCGGTCCTTCAGAAAGAGCAGGGCACCATGTTCCCCTTTCTTGATCACCAGAATATGGGGTCCCATATTCAGGATATGTCCGGCGGCTTTGACCAGACTGTATTCACCGGTCAGTTGACGCGCCTCTTCATCATTGATGGTCAGCAGGTCGACTCGCTTGATGACCTCCAGCAATTCCCCCAGGGCATGGTCCATCCAGAAATTCATGGTATCCATGGCGATCAGGTCCGGCCTGGAGGTCAGTTGGTCCAGCACCCGCCGCTGAACGGCTGGTGTCAGGTTGCCCAGCATCACATACTCCGCATTCCGATAGGATTCTGGCAGCACGGGGTCAAAATCGGCCAGGACATTCAGGTCAGTGACCAGGGTGTCCCGGCTGTTCATGTCGCTGTGGTATTTACCTGACCAATAGAAGGACTTTTCCCCCTTCTTGACCTGCAGGCCCTGGAGGTCAACCCCGCGCTTGGTCAGGTCGGCCAGCGTGGCTTCCGGGAAATCGTCGCCGATCACGGAGACCAGCTGGATGTGGCTGGTGAAGTAGGAGGCCGCCAGAGAGATATAGGTAGCTGCCCCGCCAACCACTTGTTCAGCCTGACCGTATGGCGTTTCGATCGAATCAAAGGCTACTGTACCGACAACAAGAAGTGACATGAAAAAGTGGATTGATTTACGGGTCAAAGATTGCACTTTTAGAGGGATTGTGATAACTTTGCTGCCGCTTTAGACGAAAGCGATCTCTGAATGATGGAGACAACCAAAAGTGGTACATCATTTGAGTAAGAGATTGACGAAAGATAAAAGCCTCCTTAGCTCAGTTGGTTAGAGCGCCGGACTGTTAATCCGTAGGTCCTAGGTTCAAGTCCTAGAGGGGGCGCCAAAGCCCTGAACGTTTGTTCAGGGCTTTTTTTATGTTTGGACATGAAGGATTGCTTCCTGTACATCCAGTATTCAGAGGCACACGACAAGTACTACGTGGGCCAGAGTGAAGACGTGGACACTCGGCTGCAATTCCACAACGAACTGTCGGACATCGGTTATACCTCTCGCTTTCGATCCCGGTGCTTGATTCTATCTAATGGCCAGTTTTGCCTACAGGATATTCCCGGACTATGAATTCGACGAACTTTCCGTTACATTTACTTGGTTGTACGGATTGCTTTTCAAACTGGTGTTATGTTCCTTTCGTTTCTCTTTCGCATGTTCAGCATGAATCTGCTGGCTTCCTGTCTGATCATTTTTCTACCCACTGGTCAGGAACCGTGTAACCAGGATTCAGCTGGCCATGGACAGCCAACCAGAGAGGAAATGGTTTCAGAGCAAGCACCCCTGGACTATCCGGCCCCATATCCGACCCAACTGGCAGCCGCAGCCACCCAATGCCCGTGTACGGTATCCCAGGATGCCTTCAGCATGACCCTTCCGTTCTTTTCCAATAACGAGTCTGCCGTATCCTTCTATTCATATAGCAATCCGCTCGGATCCTGCGCCAATACCGGGTTTGAACAATCCAATCACCTGATCCTCATGCTCTATGAGGATACCAATACCGGGGAGATCAGTTTCATCTTCGTGGCCGACCTGCCCAATGATGGCGATGGAGGCACGATGGATGTCACCATCTCCTGCCTGCCCAATTCAGCCTACATCGCCCTGATGGATGATGCCGGTGAAATGGGTGGAGCACCCCCGACGATCACAGGTGATTTCTTTTGGGATCAATGTTGTACGGATGGTGGTATTATTGGGGGCCTCGGTTGTGGGTATTCCTTCATCTTTGATATTGACAATCTCACCGGTATCGATGTGATCACCCTGCTGTACGGGTCTCCGGCGAATCCGGTCTACATTAATCTGCCCAGTTCGGAGTGCCCGTTCATCTTCAATTGCGGAGGCGATGTGTGTTGCGCCAATGTGATGGAGGTTGCCTCGGAGATTCAAAATGCCAATTGTGCCAATACGGCTGAAGGGGCGATCGATATCGATGTTACCGGTGAATGCCTCCAGCAGCTCGAGTACGAATGGTCGAATGGGGAGACCACAGAGGATATCATGGACCTCGCACCAGGCACGTACACGGTGACCGTTTCCGATGTCAACGGTTGTTCGATCGAAGAGTCCTTTGTCGTCGATGCCGAATATGGTGATCCCATGCCCATGATTGACGGTCCTTCCTGGTACTGTGAAGGGGAGGCCGCCGAACTGTCCGTCAACGGCAACTACAATTTCTTTGATTGGTCGACCGGCGAAACGACCGAAACGATCTTCGTCAGCCAGCCGGGCACCTATACTGTCACCGTGACCAATGAGGGCGGATGCACCGGATCGGCCTCGATCACCATCGAAGAATATGCCGCTCCCGTGCCGGTCATTACCGGACCAACGGAACTTTGTCCCGGAAGTACGATCCAATTGGATGCCGGTCCTGGATTCTCCCTGTATGAATGGTCATCAGGTGGCTACAATCAAACTCTCGATATCCTCTATGCCGGCACCTATAGCGTGGTGGTTACCAACAGTTTCGGTTGCACAGGAGAAGCATCAATCGACATCACGGAATTGAGTGCGCCCGAACCGATCATCAACGGACCGATCACGGTTTGCAAAGGCCAGGTCATTGTTCTCGAGGTTGATGACATCTATCAAACTTACCTCTGGTCGAATGGTGAAACGACACCCCAGATCCAGGTATCATCCCCTGGCATCTACTCCATTACCGTCACCGATCTGGAGGCCTGTCCGGGCATCGGGGTCTATGAAGTGTTCGAAGGTTTGATTGATCCATTGATTCTACAGGGGGATACCATCCTTTGTCAGGGAGATTCGACCATCGTCTCTTCAGCAGGAACATACCAGGAGTACCTCTGGTCCACCGGCGAAATGACCTCCTGGATCACAGTGTCCAATTCCGGTACGTTTACCTTGTCTGTTATGGATGATAATGGCTGCCGCGACACATCCTCCATTCAGGTCAGCGTGATCCCCGAACTCCCGGTCCAGATCCTGGGGCAGCTGGTATTCTGCCAGGGCCAGTCCACCCAGCTGACTGCGGATCCGCCCTATCCCAACTACCTCTGGTCAAGCGGTGATCTGACCGCTTCCATTTCCGTCAATCAATCCGGATCCTATTGGGTGGAGGTCCAGGACAACAATGGTTGCACCGGCAGAGACACCGTTCCGGTCGTGGAGAATCCACTGGATACCACCCTGCAGTTCATTTCGAGTTGTAACCCATCCGATACAGGCGTTACCCTGATTACACTCACCAATCAATACGGCTGCGACAGCCTGGTCATCCGCACGGTCAGTTACAATCTTGCCGATACCACCTTTGTCGCTGCTGCCAGTTGCGATCCAATGGATCAGGGAGTGGACATCGTGACCTATACCAGTCAGTTCGGTTGCGACAGCGTGGTGGTGACCAATACCGCCTTGCTGCCATCGGATACGTCAATGGCTCAGGCTACCACATGTGATCCGGCCAATGCAGGCCTGTCCATTATCCAGCTTTCGAACCAATGGGGTTGCGACAGTATCATCGAAGTCCTCACGACCTACATCCCACCGGATACGACTGTCCTTACCTCCACGACCTGTGACCCCCTGATCGCCGATACCTCGGTGGTTATCTTCAGCAATCAGTTCGGCTGTGACAGCATGGTGATCCAGTCGATCGCTCTGTTGCCCAGCTCGACCAGTATGCTGACCGTCTACTCCTGCAATCCGTTGGATACCGGCACAGTGGTCCAGACGTATATGAATCAATACGGATGCGACAGCACCCTGATCTGGCATACCCAGTTGGTCCCGCTGGACAGCTGTATCCTTCGGGTGACCCCGACCATTCAGCCCGGACCCTGTGCCGGTGATCCCGGTCAGATCGTCCTGGAAGCTGATCTCGGCTCTTTCCCCGTCGTGGTGAATTGGTGGTTGCAGGGAAGTGGTCCTTCCCAGCAGGGAACATGGGCCAATTTCTTTTCGCCATATGTCATTCCCGCCCTCCCGGATGGAACCTATATCCTCGATCTGACGGATGCAGATGGCCATAACTGGATGGACACGGTGATGATCAGTGCGCCTGCGTCCTTGCTGGCCGGCATATCCGGCACACCAGGATTCAACGGGTATGACCTCGCTTGTGCGGGGGATGCCACAGCGGGATTGATGGTCAATGTTCAATCCGGTGGAACCCCACCGCTCACCATGCAGTGGTCGACCGGCCAGACGGGGCCTGCCTTGAATGGCCTGTCTGCGGGGATCTATCAGGTCACGGTGAGTGATGACAATGGCTGCACGCTGGTCCTGGGCGATACCCTGATCGAACCACCGGCATTATCCGGCTCCTGGTCTATTTTCCAGGATCCCTGCGACGGCCAACCGGCCGAAGTGGTGGCATCCAACATCCAGGGCGGGGTCGGTCCGATCCTCTATGTCCTCAATGGAGTGGTCCAGCCTGGCCAAGGTTGGCCCTTGTTGCCCTACGGTACTGTGAGCCTGGAAGCTCGGGATGCCAATGGTTGTTCGGTGGATTCACTCATTAATATCCCTTCCGAAAGTGTCTTTTCCGTCGAGTTAGGCCCGGATCAACTGCATGAAAAGAACAAGCTGATCTTCCTGCTGGCGCAGATCATTCCGGATTCAGTGGCACTGGCCTCCATTCAATGGTCGCCCGAGTTGTGCGAGAATTGCCTGGATCCCGCCTTCCGGGTCAAGGAGACCACGACCATTACCGTGACGGTCACCAGTCTGGGTGGATGCGTCTCTACCGATGCCGTCCTGATCGAACTGGATGAGCGGAATATCTATATTCCCAACTCGTTCAGCCCAAACAAAGATGGCATCAACGACCTCTTCGCCCCTCAGGGCGACCCTGATGTGGAGGTAGTGGACTTCGCCATTTTTGATCGGTGGGGCGATGAAGTGTATCGCAGTGGCGGTTTCCATCTGGGTGATCCGGATGTGGGCTGGAACGGAGATGCCCGTGACCAGCCGGCCAGTATTGACGTATATGTCTACGCCATGGTCCTGCGATGGCCGGATGGACAGGAGCGACTCTACAAAGGCGACCTTCAGGTGATGCGCTAGCATGGTTCGACAGGCATCCGCCTGTCGGATGGAGAGGTTGGTCCAGTCTTGTCTATCTGGTCTCGGACTGCATCCGCAGTAGTTCCTCCATGTGCTTCCGGTCATTGGACAGGCGGGGGATCTTATGCTGTCCACCCAGCTTGTCCTTTTCCTTCAGCCAGTCATAGAACAGGTTGTGCCGAGCAATATTGATCTTCAGCGGATTCAAGGTCATGTTGTTGGTGCGCTTGGCTTCGTAGTCGGAATTGACCGACTGCAGATGGCGATCCAGGGCCCGGGCAAAGGCTTCCGGATCTTCCGGTGGTGACTTGTACTCGATGATCCACTCATGGGCGCCTTTTTCCTTTTCCTTCATGAAGATGGGCGCCACCGTGTAGTCGACAATTTCACACCCGAACTCGACGCAGGTTTTGGCCAGAGCCCTGTCGGTATTTTCTACCATCAACTCCTCGCCAAAGACATTGATATGCTGCTTCGTCCTGCCGGTGACGATGATGCGGTAAGGATCCAGGGAAGTGAATCGAACCGTATCGCCAATGAGGTAGCGCCACAATCCGGAATTGGTAGAGATCACGACGGCATAGTTCTGGTTCAAGGCCACCTGGTCCAGGGGGATGACCTGTTGACCGGCCGTGCCGAATGTATGCATGGGAATGAACTCATAGAAGATGCCATAATCCAGCATCAGGAGCAATTCATTGGAATGGTTTTGGTCCTGGATGGCAAAGAATCCTTCAGAGGCATTGTAGATCTCGTAATACAGGAACCTGGCATTGGGAAACAGTTTCTTGTACTGTTCGCGGTAGGGTTCAAAACTGACCCCTCCATGAAAGTAGACTTCGGCATTGGGCCAGACTTCCAGCAGGTGGTTTTTCCCGGTCGTTTCCAGGACCTTGTTGAGGAGGACCATCATCCAACTGGGTACACCGGCGAGGCTGGTGACATTTTCCTGGATGGTTTCCTGGACTACGGCGGGCAGCTTTTTCTCCCAGTCCCCGATCTGGGACACCTTGCTGCTGGGTGTGGAGCTGAATTCAGCCCATATCGGCATGTTGTCGATCAGGATGGCGGACAGGTCGCCAAAGAAGGTGTTGTTATCCTGGTAGAGCTGTTTGCTTCCACCCAGGCGCAGGCTTTTACCGGTAAACAGCTGGGAGTCCTCATTATTGTTCAGGTACAGGCACAACAGGTCCTTGCTGGCCTTGAAGTGGCAGAGCTCCAGGGCCTCGTTGCTGACCGGAATGAATTTGCTTTTGGCATTGGTGGTGCCACTGGATTTGGCAAACCACTTGATCGGGGTATTCCAGAATACGTTCTGGGCACCTCTTCTACTCTGTTCGATCAGGTGTTCGATCTCTTCATAGCACGTCACCGGGACCCGCTCGGCAAATGTGCGGTACGTGTCAATGCTGGAAAAGTCATACTTCAGTCCTACCACCGTGTTTTCCGCGGCCTTCAGCAGATTGAACAACAGTTCTTCCTGTACTTCATGGGGGTACTTCTGGAACAGCTCGATCTGATGGATCCGCTTCTTCAGGATCCAGGAGGCGATGGAGTTGATGATGGGGAAGGACATGTCAGAAAGTTAGCGAAGCTTGGTCAATTCCAGGATGATCTCTGTCGTCTTTCTACCTCTCCCAAATCATCAGGCATCTGCACGAACAAGGGAGATCTTGGATGAACAGATGGGTGCGAATTGCGGATGAACATAAGGATATCCTGACCATTGCCAATGCCCGGTTAGAGAACTTTAATCATGAAGAATGCTCATTATGTGGATGCCTGGACCGTGCGTTAGCCCGGTATGCTTCCAGGCCACCCGATCGGGAGGCAAGATATCCATTCAGACAGTAGGGTCGGTGAAGGATCCTGAGGTGGGTCAGGTGGATGGTGATGGACGTTGCCGACAGGGAAGTCCGGTTCCTATCCAGCAAAGGTCGAGACCGGTTCGCCAGGAAGACAGAAAACTTTTCCTTACGAACGTTTGTTCGTATCGGGCAAAGGATGTACTTTTGATCAAGTCGTAAATAGACCGCTATGAATCCTGTTGACCTGGAAAAACGCTTTCAAGACAAGATCGACCGGGAGGTCAAGATCGAAGCCAAGGACTGGATGCCCGAGGCCTACCGAAAGACCCTGATCCGCCAGATCTCCCAACACGCCCACTCCGAGGTGGTGGGGATGTTGCCCGAAGGCAACTGGATCACCCGTGCACCGTCCCTGCGCCGGAAAGCCGCTCTCCTGGCCAAGGTCCAGGATGAAGGGGGCCATGGCCTGTACCTCTATGCTGCCGCCGAGACCATGGGGGTCTCCCGCGACGAACTCATTGAGGAATTGCACACCGGCAAGGCCAAGTACTCCAGCATCTTCAACTATCCGGCCCTCAGCTGGGCGGACATGGGGGCGATTGGCTGGCTGGTAGATGGTGCAGCCATCATGAATCAGGTGATGCTGCAGCGGACCTCCTACGGCCCCTATTCGCGAGCCATGATCCGTATCTGCAAGGAAGAGAGTTTCCACCAGCGCCAGGGCTATGAGATCCTGCTGACCCTGGTCAGGGGCAGCGCGGAGCAGAAAGCCATGGCCCAGGATTCCCTGAATCGCTGGTGGTGGCCCAGCCTGATGATGTTCGGTCCCAGCGATGCTGAATCCACTCATTCCGAGCAGTCGATGAAGTGGAAGATCAAGCGGAAGTCCAATGACGTCCTCCGCCAGGCCTTCGTAGATGCCACCGTACCCCAGGCCCAGTACCTGGGACTGACCATTCCCGATCCCGACCTCAAGTGGAACGAGGAAACCGGACACTGGGAATTCGGCCCGATCAACTGGGACGAGTTCTGGAACGTGGTCAAGGGCAACGGCATCTGCAACCGCCAGCGCCTGCGCGACCGGGTCAATGCCCATGAAGAAGGCGCCTGGGTGCGCGATGCCGCAATGGCCTATGCCCGCAAGAAACAGGAAAGAACTGAAGTCGTAAATCCATAAACGAACGAGCTATGAAGGAATGGCCTCTTTGGGAAGTGTTTATTCGCTCCCGCAACGGATTGGACCACAAGCATGTCGGCAGCCTCCACGCGGCCGACTGGGAAATGGCCATCGAAAACGCCCGTGATGTGTACACCCGTCGCAACGAAGGGGTGAGCATCTGGGTGGTCGAATCGAAATACATCCATGCTTCCGATCCGGAAGAGCAGGACAGCATGTTCGAATCGGCCCGCGACAAGGTGTATCGCCACCCCACCTTCTACGATATCCCCGACGAAGTGGGGCATATGTAGTGCGGGGATTGGCAGGCTGCTCCACGATCGGCTTGCATGCTCCGTTTTCCTGATGAAGAAATCCATTCTGACATGAACCAACCGGCTTCCCCCTCTCTGTTCCAGTTCGTCCTGTACATGGCCGACAACTGTCTGGTCCTCGGCCATCGCCTCGGCGAATGGTGCGGCCATGGACCTGTGCTGGAGCAGGACATTGCCATGACCAATATCTCCCTCGACCTGATCGGTCAGGCTCGTCTGTACTATCAATATGCCGCCGAACTGGAAGGCAAGGGCCGCACCGAGGATGACCTGGCCTACCTGCGCAGCGAGCGGGAGTATACCAATGCCCTCCTGGTCGAGTTGCCCAACGGGGATTTTGCCCATACCATCGCCCGGCAGTTTCTCTTTGATGCCTGGCATTTGCCCTTCCTCAAGACCATGTTGTCTTCGCCGGACCCCGGACTGGCCGACATTGCCGGCAAGGCGGTCAAGGAGGTGACCTATCACCTCAAGTGGAGCCGGGAATGGGTGCTGCGACTGGGTGACGGCACGGAAGAAAGCCAGCTCCGTATGCAGGTGGCCCTTGATGAGGCCTGGATGTATCGTCTGGAATTGTTGATGCCTGCACCGTTCGAGCAATGGCTGATCGATGCCGGTGTGATCGCCGGCCCGGACGAGATCCGGGAGGAATGGGAACGGACCATCACCGACACTATCCGTGAAGCCACCCTGGTATTGCCGGAAGACCCGGCGGTGCAAACCGGTGGAAAGACTGGCATCCATACCGAACACCTGGGTCACATGCTGGCTGACCTTCAATACATGCAACGGGCCTATCCCGGCCTGGAATGGTAATGAACACGAGTACGACCGATATCGCCTCTGTCTGGACCCTGCTGGAAACGGTGGTGGATCCAGAGATCCCTGTATTGACCGTGGCTGACCTGGGCATCATCCGCGATGTGCACCTGACCGAAGGCGGCGTGGAGGTGGTGATCACCCCCACCTATTCCGGTTGTCCGGCCATGCACATGATCGAGGTGCAGATCATGGCGGCATTGAAAGAGGCCGGTTTCGAGGATGTGAAGATCAAGACCGTACTCAGTCCGGCCTGGACGACCGACTGGATCACCGAAGAAGGGATGGCCAAGCTCGAGAAATTCGGCATCGCCCCACCCAGGAAGAACCAGGAAGTGCCCAACTGTCCCCAATGCGGATCCCCCCATACCAAACTGCTCTCCCAGTTCGGATCGACGGCCTGCAAATCCCTCTGGCAATGCCAGGAGTGTAAAGAACCGTTTGATCATTTTAAATGCCATTGAGGGGGAAGCACCAAATTCCAACAAACAAATCCCAAAGAAATTCCAAAACCCAAATTCAAAGATTGCTTAAACCAAGTTGGTCTATTTCAATATGAACAGATTGATTCATGAATAAAAGAAAAATAAATAATTTGCGATCTCAATAAGCAATACGGATGTAGCCCAGGGTTTTAACCCTGGGTACGTTTAAATCCTGATATAATGAAACCATTTTAATGGTTTCTTATCTTGGTCTACACCTGTCCGAAACAATTTCATACAATAAAATATTGGATTGAGATTCAATAGAATATTTTTGCCAATCCACGAATGTGTCGCTCATATTCCAGGCTTTTACTGTCGCCAAACCAGGGCCCGGACCCCGAGTACTCGGGGGTCCGGATCCAGACATCCCGCTCAAGGCGGGATCGTCTGGGCCTCCCTGACACATTAGGCACCCGTCCGTTAAGCACTTGATGATCTTTTTTCATTGTTGGATTGCTTTCAAGAGTAAGACCTGCCGCATTTTTTCGTCCCGGAAGTCCCCTAGTACTCGGGGGGGTTGAAGAGCGGGATGCCTACCTGCGTGCCGGCATTGCCTGTCCGCAGGCAGGTGGAAGGCGGGCCAGAAATAAAATTCCGCGACCAAAGATTTGGCTATAGACCAAAGAGTCGAATACTGCAGAGATGCCAAGTGTCGGCTCAGGCTACTAATTTCGTTGAATATGAATTGGCTTGGAGATGAACTGGCCGTTGACGCTTTGTATCTTGATGAAATAGAAACTGTCTGATAGATGATTGACCTGTATCTGAAGGGAAGAATGATGAACTGGGCCCGATAAAATAGTCCGCCCGTACAAGTCACTCAATATCCATTTGCCGGTTATATCTTCAAGTCCTTCAATAAACAAGATATCTCGAACAGGGTTGGGATAAAGCTTTACAGATTGCCAATGCGTGGGTTCCTCATTGGAAACAATGGTTCCATTCTGCACTTGGATGGTATTGTTCTGATTGCTGATATAAATGACATCCTTTAGCATAGAGTTACAATCGACCGTTTCAAAATGTGGTTTGATGATGTTATTGATCAGATAAATGCTAGTGTCAGCTAAAAGTGTAAACTCAATATCTTGTTCCAATCGTTTAAATCGCAGTGAGTAAAGGACTTCACCACTATCCAGGCTTACACATTCAAGTGGGAAAGAGACCCATAGATTTTGGACAAATCCTTGATTAGCATAAATAGTGGAAAATGTCTGCTTGTCAGATCCCATTTTTGGCCCATCGTCTTCAATTTGAATAAAGGTGGCTTTGTCAATATCCCAAATAAGACCCATATGGAATCCAAATACACTATCGTACTGAACAACCCTCAGATGAGCAATAATCTCATCCGTTCCACTGATCTCTTCCACATCCATTTGCAGGATCATAGGCGAGGATTGAGCAAATAGGAGAGAGGGCAACAAACTGCAAACGACAAGAAGAGTCAGGATATGTTTCATGGTAATGTGGATGGATGACCTTGAAAATTAAGGAGAAAAATGGAGAAATGAAACAAGGTCACTCTTGAATCAAGCTGATTGTAATACGGTAATTGAATAGCTTATATTTATGAGGTTGAGTAGAAGGCAGTTATCCACTTCTGGAAGGTTGTCCTTCGATTCCCGGACAGAGCCGTACTTTTGAGTAAAATCACAGACCATGTCCCTGATCCTGAAAACTGCAGAAGCAGGCGTCACCACCCTCACCCTCAACCGCCCGGATGTCTTCAACAGCTTCAACCGGGAGATGGCCCTGTCCCTGCAACAGCACCTGGACGACTGTGCCGACGATCCGGAAGTGCGCTGTATTGTGATCACCGGAAGTGGCCGGGCATTCTGTGCCGGACAAGACCTGCAGGAGGTCACCGATCCGAACGGACCCTCCCTGCCCACCATCCTGCAGGAGCATTACAATCCCATCATCCAGCGCATTCGCAAGATCGAAAAACCGGTCATCGCCGCCGTCAATGGCGTGGCTGCCGGTGCCGGTGCCAACATCGCCCTGGCCTGTGATATCGTCGTGGCCTCGGAGGTGGCCTCCTTCATCCAGGCTTTTTCCAAGATCGGCCTCATCCCCGACAGTGGGGGCACATTCTTCCTGCCTCGCTTGATCGGTTTCCAACGGGCCTCTGCCGTTATGATGACGGGCGACAAGGTGTCCGCAGCCGATGCCCTGGCCTGGGGCATGCTCTACAAGGTATACAACCAGGAGTCCTTCCCCATGGAGGTGGCCGCCCTGGCTCGGCAGATGGCTGCCATGCCCACCCGTGGTCTGGCCCTCACCAAGCAGGCCCTGAACATGTCCATGCACCATGATCTGGACAGCCAGCTCGCCCTGGAAGATCGCCTCCAGACCATGGCCGGAGAGACCCATGACTACAAGGAAGGTGTGGCTGCGTTTCTGGAAAAGCGGAAGCCAGCGTTCAAGGGGAAGTAGATGAAGTGGTCATCAGACAGCATGTTGCTGTCGCACTCAACTCTTTGCGCCTGATTTAGGTTGTACCTTTGCCAACCCACAACACATACGCCATGCACGTCCATGACCTCCTCCAGCGGGGACTTCAACGCGATCATCTCACTGCCGAGGAAGGTGTCTTCCTCTTCGAACAGGCCTCCACGGCTGAATTGATGTATGTTGGACACCGACTGCGCATGCACCATGTCCCCAACGATGTGGTCACCTGGATCATCGACCGCAACTCCAATACCACCAACGTCTGTGTGGCCAATTGCAAGTTCTGCAACTTCTACCGCCGTCCCGGCCATGAAGAGGCCTACATCACCACGATCGAAGAATACAAGCAGAAGATCGAGGAGACCTTCCGTCTGGGAGGGGAACAATTGCTCTTGCAGGGCGGTCATCATCCCGATCTGGGACTGGACTATTACGTCAACCTGTTCAAGGAGCTCAAGTCGCTCTATCCCAACCTGAAGCTGCACGCGTTAGGCCCGCCCGAGATCGCCCATATCACCAAGCTGGAGAAAAGTACCCATACCGAGGTATTGAAAGCCCTCATGGATGCCGGACTGGACTCCCTGCCCGGCGCTGGCGCCGAGATCCTGGACGACCGCGTGCGCCGTCTGATCTCCAAGGGCAAGTGTAATGGCGAAGAGTGGCTGGCGGTGATGGAAGCAGCTCACCAGTTGCGCCTGACCACCTCGGCGACCATGATGTTCGGGCATATCGAGACCAACCTCGAGCGGATGGAGCATTTCGTCCGCCTGCGGGACGTGCAGGATAAAAAACCGGCAGATGCCAAAGGCTTCCTGGCCTTCATTCCCTGGCCCTTCCAGGACGAGGACACCATGCTCAAGAACATGAAGCGTGCCCGCAATACCTGTACGGGCGACGAATACATCCGGATGATCGCCATGAGCCGGATCATGCTACCCAACATTGTCAACGTCCAGGCCTCCTGGCTGACGGTGGGCAAGCAGGTGGCGCAGGTCTGCCTCCATGCCGGCGCCAACGACTTTGGCAGCATCATGATCGAGGAGAACGTGGTCAGTGCTGCAGGTGCTCCCTTCCGCTTTACGGCCAACGGGATCCAGCAGGCCATCCGCGATGCGGGCTATCGCCCCCAGTTGCGCGACCAGCAGTACAACTACCGCGATCTGCCCGAGTCCCTCGAGCAGCAGGAACTGAACAAGGCCACGATGGTGGTAGATTGATCGGTTGTCAGTTGTCTGTTGTCAGTTCGCTTGAATACAGGAGTCTGTTGTAAAGAAAGGATAAACGAATAAACCCATACCTGTCCGCCGTGGCGGAACCGAATAAACGAACCGCTCGATTCACCACAGAGGACACAGAGTCTCACAGAGTGAATGGGAGGAATACCTCTTTGTGCTCCTTCGTGTTCCTTGTGCCTTGGTGGCAAAATGTACGACTCTGCAAATCAAGGCGAATGTTGACTTGAATTCCTCAAGGGCTTGAAATTCAGTCCGTCAGTTCTATGATTTAAAATTCCGGTAGGGTGGCAGCTAAAGCAGCCACTACATTGATACGCATATTATTAGGAACCCTCTACTCTCCACCCTCTACGCCTTCCGCCACTGCCTGAACATCCAGACGATGATCATAACGATCATACAGGGCAGCCAGACGGTGACGAACTCATTGGTCAGGACTTTCAGGCCATATTCCGAAAAAAAGGCGGAGGCCCGGATGGGGCTGACCTGGATGAATCGCCAGGGCAGGAAGTAGCGGTCATTGTCCAGAGGGATGAAGAAGCCCACGCCCCGGCCACCGGTGGTCATGGCGTCGAGCACACCATGGGAGGCCGTACAAAGGAAGAGGTAAAACCAGATCCGCCAACGGATCCTGTCCCTGTTGTCAACATTTCGCCAGAACAGGTAACCGATACCCAGGGCCCAGATCGCAGCAAACAGGATGGAGTGGGTAAGCCCCCGATGACCCAGCGGATGCTCATACGGGATATCCAGCCAGAAGGCAATTACGTCCAGGTCGGGCATGGCAGCGGAGAGCATTCCGGTGAGGATAAGCCCTTTTCGGAGTTTGCCCGTTTGGAGCACCGAACCCAGGGCAAATGCCGAAAATGCATGGGTGAATGCGGAGGCCATGGTCAAACATCGCTGTTTTTCGGGAGAAATGGTGTTCCAGGTTCCTGTGTGCCAGGTTCCTGGTTTGTCCCGGGTTTGACATTCGGTTTCAACCATTTGGCTGTTCAACGTTCAATTGGAGCTCTGACGAGCACCTGTTCAAAGTTTAACGTAGAATACCTTATACCTTGAACAGAGCCCCGTTCCAACAGGGCTAATTGAACATTGAACCCAGGCTTACACTGAAAGTGAAACGTCTGGGTATCTAAACGTTTATCCCATCACCCAAAGCGTGGATCTTGGAACAGGCTCGAGTACTCGGAACAAAGGAACCATGAACACCCCCCCTGTCATTACTGACATGTTTCTAGTTGACGCTTTGCCCCTGTCTGATTCGAGTTGAAAGGACTCCTTTTCAGTGGATAAACGAATACACCCATAAACGAATAAACGATCGAGCGAGTGACTTGAAGCAGCAGCAGTCCCTACCCCGCGCCTACCCGGACAGTTTTGCTCCCATATCAGAACCCCTTATCTTTAAAAAAGGGTAAGGCTAAACCGGGGCTTAAACCTTCGGGGATCAATTCCATCAAAAGATTGACATCTCCAGGCAACCATTTCCGGCTGCCGTGTACCTTATTATGGAACCAGCTTCTGTGCAGGAACGAGACCAACACCTGATCGATGCATGCCTCAAGGGGGATCGTGCAGCTCAGAGAGCGCTTTACGAGCGTTTCAAGTCGGATATGTTCCGCGTCTGTCTGCGCTATGCATCCAATCGGGAGGATGCCGAAGATTACCTGCAGGAAGGGTTCATTACCGTCTTTCGGGATCTGCAGCAGTTTCGCGGCGATGGTCCCCTGGGCGGTTGGATTCGAATGGTGATGGTACGAGCAGCATTGCAACAACTGAGAAAAAAGAAAATGGCCATCGTTGACCTGGACGGGTTACCTGAATTGTCAGCCAACGGGCATCATATGGATGTGAATGCACAAATGGATGCCGAACGACTGACCAGGTTGATCCAGCTGATGCCTCCGGGATATCGCACGGTGTTCAACCTCTATGTGGTCGACGGTTACAGCCATGATGAGATCGCCGACATGCTGGGGATCACCGCCAGTACCTCCAAGACCCAATTGTATAAAGCCCGCCATTGGATGCAGTCCAGGGTGCCGGTGCAAGTCAGCAAAATCAACCCTTGATGGAGAACCTCGACCATATCGATCAGAAGGACGAAGAGATCCGCCGGATCCTCCAGGAGCCGCTGTCGGGGGATGACCGCTGGGCCCAGCCTGGCGATCATGTCTGGGAAGGGATCGAGACATCCCTGCCCCAACGAAAACGGCGTGGTGCCTTCTGGTGGTGGTTAGGCGGTACGGCTATCCTCGTTCTGGGGATCTTTCTCCTCCACCGATGGACTTCCGATCCATCCGAACCTGACCACCCGCTGAACGCCTCCTCCCTGGCGCCGGCGGTGGTATCTGACCATCCGGACGGATCAGTCAACCAGGATCAACCTGTTCAGCCAGAATCCGGAGAAACGTTCCCATCCGCCGGTTCACACCAGGAGATCTCCAACTCCATCCCATTGTCTGGTACGACCGAACCGATCCAATCGGGAGGAGACCAGTCTCCTCGCCATGCTCAGCCTGAATGGCAGCCATCCATACCCTACTCATCCGACCATGAGGCCATGCCAGAACCGATCGATGGATGGAGCGTACCTGCAGAGATCCGGACAACGGAAGAAGAGCCACGGGCCGATCTTTCCCCACTTCACGAGCGTTCCACCCTGGCACCCGTACCAATGCTGGCATTGTCCCGGGCAGGGAATATCATCTCGATGGATCCATCTCTTCCGCTTCTGGAAGCCGTTGGCTTGCCCGTCATGACAGATCCGCTACCTGTCGTGAACGATCCTTCCGGATCGCTGCATCGCCTGATGGTCTACGGTCATGGTTTCGGTGCTGACCGGGAGATCCGGCGCACCTCGAAGATCAATCTTTTCGATCCGGAGCGTGGCCATCAGAATTCTCAGTTCCGGCTGGGGGTCGGATATGAGTGGCAACACAAGAGCGGTTTTTTTGTCGGCTCGGGGCTGGAATATCAGGATTTCCATGAGGAGGTGGTGAAGGAAAAATCCTGGACATTCACCAAGCAGAATGGCACCCAGGTCGGGTCAGATCGGTACCAGCAGAATATTCCGCTGGTGATCAACAGTGGCTTTGGAACAGCCTCGACCATCTTGCGGGTGGACATCAGTGAAAGCAGTTCCACGACAGATTACCAGGAAGGCGACCAGGTTTCCTTCCGGATGACGGTGGATCATTCCCTGAAATGGATGCGTGTTCCGGTGGTGGCCGGATATCACTATCAATGGAAAAACTGGTTTGCCGAAGTCCGTGGTGGCATGGGTTTGCAGATCTTCCTGTCCAGTGACGCAACGATCACCCAGGTCATGGATGACCGTGGCAAGATCAGTCTGCAACAAAGCCAATCGACGAATTCGATCAAGCATATTCGTTCCACCATCTGGGATACCCAGGCCGGTCTCTATGCCGGCTATCAGTGGGCCGATACCTGGAGCATCAGTTGCGGATACGAGCGTTGGTACTCCCTCCAGTCCGTGGTTGACCGGCCGAATGTCCGCACATTCACCAATGGCTCGGGGTTGCAGGTGGCACTGCGGCGAAACTTTTAATTCCCCCTTTTTCCGATACCCTTTCCCGTTCATGTTCATCATGACGGGAAGGGTTTTTTATTCATATCTGTCCAAAATAAACCTCGGAAGGTTGCCTTTGGCAGGCTATAGTATTCCACTCATGACATCATTCAGAATATATGATTGTAAGAGTTTGCCTCTGGCCCGCCTCTTGCCGTCCCGCTAAATAGCGTGAACCTACTTTTTGTCTTGGCAAAAAGCACGCCTGCCGGCGCGCAGGTAGGCAAAAACCGCTGTCGCCAAAATGGGCCTTCTTATTCTCGTCTGGCATACCATTCATCTCGTTTATCGGCCTGTAGCATGCCTACATCAGGACCCGGCCGCTCGTATTTGATCGGTGGTAGGATTCCTCATCAACTCTGCCGTATCTCGAATCTTGATCAAGATTCGGATCCATTGTCCGACCAAATAATGCGGCCGTTTTTACGCCTGATAAATATCCTTTGGTTTAATCTTCATTTTATGCTGGACATTCGGGTCTCTGATGTGTTTGGTAGGCCCTGGTTTGACGACGATCCATTCAAGTGAATAGGAACGGAATTTCAAGATCTTTAACATCTAAAATATTGATTATCAATGGTGATTAACTTAATTTGAAATCTTTTTGGACTGCAGTGTTTTTTATTCATGGACGGTCTCCAGTTTCTGTTGATCCCTCTTGCTGTGCTGCAGCCAAATGTTTGCTTTCCTGATCGATTTTTTTTACTTAAATAAATCTTAAAAGAAATATACAGGCAACCAGATGGAGTGAATGGACACCGATAGAAGAAATAACCCAAAAAATCTTTGCCATGAAAAAGTTCCTTTTTTTTCTCAGCAGTTTGTTCCTGATCGCCGCCGTATCCTGCAACAAGGAAGCCATGATGGACGATGACGCATTGGTCGATGAGATCGCCATGTCCACCAGTAAGGTGACCATTAACGTGACCTCACTTCCGGATGACATCCAGGATGAGATTGACCTGTACAATTTTGACTCGTATGTCGACGAAGTCAATTATGTGAGCAATGCCGGTTATGAAGTCGTAATGGGAGATGAAGAGACCGTGTACTTCACGGAGGCCGGTCGCCGGTTGAATTCCGTCCGTCGTCATTTCCTGAAAAACAAATTAGGACCATGTGGCGGCAAAGGTACCTGGATCAAGGCGGACAGCCTGCCATTGGTGATCCTGGAATACATTGCCAGCAATTATCCGGATGCAACGATCAAGGCGGGAAAGGAAAAGAACGAAGTGATCCTGGTTCTGCTGGATACAAAAATGATCCTGGTCTTTGAACAGGATGGCACCTTTGTCAAGGAGACTGCAGGATTTCACCACTGCCCAAAGTTTTGCAAGCAGATCGAGGTGACAGATCTGTCTGCCGAGATCACGGATTACCTGACGATCAATTATCCGGATGCGGAGATCAAGGCCGCCTGCCAGAAGTATGACAAGGTGATCGTAGTTGGCATCCTGACACCCGATGGGCGCAGAGTGGTCGTCTTCGATACCGATGGAAATTTCCTGTTTACCCGTCCATAGATTTTCCCTTGCCCCAGGTTTGCCTGCAGGCCCCGGATCCCCTCCGGGGCCTTTTTTGATTCTTGATGTTGAAAGGTGTAATTTTGCCAGCTATGGCTACTCCGCGCACGGTTGCATTTCATACCCTCGGTTGCAAACTGAATTACTCAGAGACATCTGCCTTGAGTCGACTATTCGAGGAGAAAGGGTATCAGATCGGGGGGTTCAAGGAAGTGGCGGATATTTATGTGATCAATACCTGTTCGGTAACGGATTTTGCTGATCAGAAATGCCGACAGACCGTCCGGGGTGCCTTGCGCCGAAATCCGGATGCGCATATCGTCGTGACCGGATGTTATGCCCAATTGAAACCTCAGGAGATCGCAGACATACCTGGGGTGGATCTTGTCCTCGGAGCTTCCGAGAAATTCAGGATGCTGGATTATATCGAACCGTTTGGAATGGGGAAAGCAGGAGCGAAAGTCTACGCCGGTGACATTCGGGAAGCAAATACGTTTACCTCATCATTCTCGTTTGGCGACCGGACCAGGTCCTTTTTGAAAGTCCAGGATGGATGCGATTATAAATGTACCTTTTGTACGATTCCGATGGCCCGAGGGGCCAGTCGCAGTAACGGGGTGGAGGATGTGGTGGCTCAAGCGAGACAGTTGGGTGAACAGGGTGCCCGGGAGATCGTTCTGACCGGGGTGAACATTGGCGATTTTGGCAATGGAACAGCGGTCATTGAAGGCATTCGACCAAAAAAAGAAGCCTTGTTCATTGACTTGATCCGTGAACTGGACAAGGTGGAATCCATTCCTCGATTTCGAATTTCCTCTATTGAGCCCAATCTGGTCACCAGGGAGATACTGGAGTTTATCGCCGGATCCCGGCGATTCATGCCGCATTTGCATATGCCGCTACAATCCGGAAACAACAAGCAATTGCGCGAGATGAAACGGCGCTATACGCGTGAACTGTATGCAGAGCGGGTCCGCTGGATCAAGGAATTGATGCCACACGCCTGTATCGGTGTGGATGTGATTGTCGGATTCCCCGGGGAGTCGCACGAGGATTTTCTTGAAACGGTCCGGTTTATTGAATCACTGCCAGTTTCCTATCTGCATGTGTTCACGTATTCGGAACGCCCGAATACCCCTGCCGAACAAATGAAAGGTGTCGTACCGATGCCAGTTCGTAAAGAACGAAATACCACGTTGCGTCTATTGTCCCGGAAAAAACAACGGGCATTCCAGGAGGCTTTTTTACAATCCACGAGATCCGTTCTTTTGGAACAGGATAAGTCAGAAAGAATGCTGGGTGGGTACACCGATAACTATATTCCGGTTTGTGTTCCAGTATCAGAGGGGAATGTGAATGAGATCACCAATATCCGTCTGGAACAAATGCATGATGATTTGATTGTTGCAGGATATCGATCCGATTCATAGGGTAGATCTTTCCAGATTGGGGTAAACAATATGAATACATCCTGGAATGGTCACCGTGCATTTTCACCCGAATCAATGAATAGACCCTGATTGATTAAATATCTTCACTATCTTTGCATTCGCATTAAAACAGGAACAATGGCAACCACACAGATGAATTCTCAGGAATTACAGGGACTGTTAGAAACCTATCAGTCTGAATTAAAGAAACTCGCTTTCCAGTCAGGCCACCTCAGCAAGTTGGTCACAGATCTGGAAAAGAAATTGCGCACTGCTTTGGCAAAAGAAGCGAAGGAGCGTTTAAAAGAAGAAAAGGCTGCTGCAAGGGCTGCTGCAAAAGCTGCCAAAGCAGAAGCAAAAGCGTCGCCCAAGCGTCGCGGTCGTCCTGCTGGCACGACGAGAACGGCAGCAAAGAAGACAACCACCGGTCGTCGTGGACGTCCAGCGAAAGCTGCTGAAGCAACAACAGCAACAGAATCGACAACGGAAGGAGCAGCACCAGCGGCACCTAAGCGTCGCGGTCGTCCTGCGGGCACGACGAAAACGGCAGCAAAGAAGACAACTACCGGTCGTCGTGGACGTCCAGCGAAAGCTGCTGAAGCAACAACAGCAACAGAATCGACAACGGAAGGAGCAGCACCAGCGGCACCCAAGCGTCGCGGTCGTCCAGCCGGAACCAGGAAGACCGCAGCGAAGAAAACCAGCACCGCTCGTCGCGGACGTCCGGCCAAGGCGGCTGCGACGACAACGACCACTGCTGCAACAGAAGGCGCAGCGCCAGCAGCACCAAAGCGTCGTGGTCGCCCTGCTGCTGCCAAAACCGCAGCGAAGAAAACTACCACCGCCCGCCGCGGACGTCCGGCCAAGGCCGCTTCGACGGCAGCGACCACTGCCACAACGGAAGGAGCAGCACCAGCGGCACCAAAGCGTCGTGGTCGCCCTGCTGCCAAGAAGACCACAGCCAAAACAACGACTGCGGCCAGAAAGCCTCGTGCAACAAAAACCAAGAAGGCTTAATGCCGCAGGGATTCAGAAGACTATACAACAGTGTGTTGAATAGATCGACTACAGTCCCTTGGATTTGGAAATAAAAAAAGCCTGTCCGGTTATCCGGTCAGGCTTTTTTTTTCGTGAATAGGATCGCGTTATTTGGATTGATTGAGACGTGTCAACACCTCCTGAGTGATATCCAAACTATCATTGACCGCCAGTACCGGCGATCCGGCACCATAACTCAAAACAAAATCGTAGGCATATTGAGCCTGAATGAGCCGCAATGTTGAGGTAATCTCGGATTGCAATTCATCATTGATCTTTCCGGATTCTTCCATCAGCTCCTTGGTGATCTTTTCCTGATCCGCCATCAATTGCTGTTGCTTGATCGTCAGTCGTTGTTCTTCTGCCTGGAGGTCTTTCGGGGTCATGGTACCCTTGCTGGCCTTTTCATTGAGCATCATGATTTCCCGTTCCAATGATCTGGCTTGCGCTTTTAATTTGCTATCAGCATTTTTTTCACGCTCACTGATCGCTTTCTGTTTTTGAATGAACAGGTCATAGTTGTTCAATAGCGTATCTGTATTGACATAGGCAATGCTCAGAGATGTTGCCAGAGAAGAGGTGTCTGCCGGCGTCTGATGTTCTTCCGTGGGGGCACTGTATTTATCTACATAGAGATAGCCTACCGCGAGCAGAAGAAGAATGTTGAGTCCGAGGAGTATTCGATTCATGTGCTTTGATTATGTGGTAAAAGTAAACAATGAGGTGCAGACAGATCAAAATGTAGTTCATCGTTGAATCGTAAAGGAATCCCAGTTCTCCGGTTCCTGATAGGTGACATCGATATGATCAACCCTGGAATGTGGTGAACCCTTCTGGCACAACACAAGGAAAGCTGATAAACGATCAGGCTGACCACATGCAGTGATCAGCACCGATCCGTCGGATTCATTCCGTACCCAACCGGTCAATGCCAGGTCCAGTGCTTGTTCACGGGTGTATTTTCTGAACCAGACACCCTGGACCTTTCCGGATACTCGGATCAATGCTTGCTGCCTCATGGGTTACCGGATTTCAACGACCAGTCCTTTTAGATAGCTGGTTTCAGGCAAGACCAGATTGACCGGGTGATCGGGTCCCTGTGAAAGGGAATGGAGCACCTTGGCCTCCCGACCGGCATCCAGTGCAGCCGCAGTGATCGTATCCCGAAACAGCTGTTGGTCCACCACCTGACTGCAACTGAACGTGAACAGGAGACCACCGGGTTTGACCCGTTGCATGCCCAGTGCATTCAAACGCTTGTATCCCTGGACGGCTTGATGTCGCTTGTTCATGCTCTTGGCAAATGCTGGAGGGTCGAGGATCACGATATCCCACTGCGTGTCATGATCCCGCAGATAGTTGAGGACATCGGCCGTCACGGACGTGTGTCGATCCGCAGGCGCCTGAGCGATGGCCAGATTTTCTTCCAGTAGTGCCAAGGCTTTGGCAGACACATCCACTGAGGTGACGGATTCTGCTCCACCCAATAATCCGTAAATGCTAAATCCGCCGCTATAGGAAAAGGTATTCAGGATGTGCTGTCCTCTGGCATACCGTCGCAGCAGTTGGCGATTTTCGCGTTGGTCGAGGAAAAATCCGGTCTTCTGTCCGCCTTCCCACTGGGCCAGAAAGGGGATATCATTCTCCAGGAAGCGGGTGCCAGCCGCCTCTCCGGAAAGATACCCCTCCCGGATGGTGGCGGCAAATTCTTTGGGGAGGGTGGATCTGGATTTATCATAGACCCTGGCCAGGGAAAGACCATCCAATCGGTTCAGAAGATCCACCAGAATTTCCCGTTCACGGTACATGCCGATCGTGTGGGCCTGGTATACTGCTGTATCCTCGTAGATGTCGATGATCAGTCCGGGCAGGTGATCACCTTCTCCATGGACCAGCCGAAAACCGGTTGTCGACTGCCCGGGTCCGAAGCCCAGTCGCTGCCGGAGCGCCCAGGCAGACTGCAGGGCCATCTCAAAGGGGATCTCAGAGGGTGGCTCGTTGCCGAAGGCGATCATCTTTACCTGAATGGACCCATCGTGATAGTGTCCCCATCCCAATGGGTTTTGCTGGTAGTCCAATACAATGACCCGGTCACCATGCACGGGTTGGCCGGATATCTGTTGGATCGCACCGGAGAAGACCCAGGGATGACGGCGATGGAGCGGCTGATCCCGTCCTTTCTTCAGTACGATCTCTGGATGCGACATGACATGAACCTGGTTGTTGGAAAATCAACCCCGGAATAAGGGCCGGGTGCGCAAAGCTACGATCATTTCATCAGGGCCTTGTGCCATCAAAAGAGCGACGGGAAATCCCAGGGCAATTGCGCGATATCCAGCCTGACCGTCCAGGTGATCCGCTTGAGCAGGGAAGATTCACGTTGGTCCAAGAGTTCGGCGAGCGGCTGGTTCTGGACCAGTGGCAGAAAGAACTGGATCCGGTCGCCGAACAGACTGTATTGCAAGCCCAGGTCCCACCACACCTGGTCAGCGAAGGTCTTGTCCCTGCCGAGAAACGTGCGATCCGACCAATACCCGAGATCAGTATAGATCTGGACGGGCAACCAATTGGGCAGGGGCAATTCGCCCACCAGGTTCACCGAAGCGATCAGGTTGTTGCTTTGTCCGGCGCCGAATGCAGAACCCAGTGCCGTTTTGAATCCACCCTCTCGCAACAGGATCTGCCGACTGCTGGTACCCGTTTGCTCGGATCGACCAATGAATGTCTCTTCAAACCGGTAGTCGTTGAGCCCCTGGAAGCTCAGGGCCAGACTGCCCCGGGTGGATGGATTGGACACGTTACCTGCCTCGCGGCGGGTATTGTAGGGGAATCCACCGAGATAGGACCGCATGCGGATATATCGTTTGGCCATATAGGGAAAGGCGATCCTGGCCTCCAGTCCGGTCTTGAGATAGGCCTGTGATATGGACAGGGCATCCCGGTAGGGCTGGTATTCCACATCCAGATGGATCATCCAGGGAAGGAGCACATCGCGCCGGGTCACTGTTGAACGGAAGGCGATGATCCGATCCCAGTCCAGGGCATCGTCCACCCCTGCTGGCCCGGTATCCCCGAATCGGATCGTCTCTCGTCCATTCAGCCAGCCATACAATCCGGCCTTCCAATGGGTCTCGCCACGTCGGATCTCAGCCCGGGTTTGCCATTCTACATAGGGATTGAATCGATGGTATCGCAAGCGGAGGTCATCCAGCAAGGTGAAATAGGAGGCCGACCGGGCCTTGAGCCCCAGTCGGACCAGAGAAGGACCTTCCTTGAGGTAGATATCCCGGTACAATGCACCTGTATAACCCAGCTGCCCTGACCGAAAACCGTACAGGCCGGACAGGAAATAACCGGATGGCTGATAGTAGATCCCCTGGTTGTGCAGGGCCAGTCCGGCCTGGAATCCATCATAGACATTGTACCCAACAACGGGCAGGAGATAGTGCCGGATGGTTTGGGCCCGGGTGACCCCACCACCGAACCCCAGCCCCAGCAATTTCGGGCGATGCCAGTTGGAGAAGGGCCGGTACAGGTCGTTGATCTGGCGGAGGTCGGGTATCAACCCGTCGCGGACCGACAACAGGTCGACGGAGCCTTCGGGTGCCAATAGCAAGGTGGTATCCCGCCCGGTGAAGCCCGGGGACCAATGGGAGGAAAGTACCGTTTCCCCATCCAGTTGCCGGATGCGGAAGGGCAGACCCGTGGTCCCTTTCTGACAGATCGATACGTTCAGGGAGTCACCCCTCATCCGGACACTCCGGATCGAGATATCCCGCGAGAAGGGTTGATGGATGGCCTGGTCAAAGAGCCAGGACAGGTCGGTCTGCAGGGAAGATTCGAACACCCGTCGGAGATCCTCCGGACCGGGATGCCGGAACTTCCATTCGGAATAATACGCCTGGAAGGCCCGGTCGATGGCATCTGTGCCATACATGTCTTCCAGTACCTGGACATTGCGGGTGGGAATGGTGTAGGCGCCCAGCTGGTAATCGATCTCAGCGTACACATCCCGGATGCCATGCCCGGGGATGGGCAGAAGTCGCTTGCCCGCTTCCCCGAGGAGCAACCACCCTTCCATATCCAGAGAGCCGAAGGCGCTCCTGCCGTGGCGTACGGACTGGGTATACCGGTGATCGTAATAGGAGTTCAGTCCTTCATCCAGCCAGGGGTATTCACGTTCATTGGTCGAGAGGACCCCGAAGAACCAGTTGTGTCCGATCTCATGGGCGATGACCTCTTCCAGGGCGCCGGCGGGCAGGCCTGGCTGGATATAGGTCAGCATGGGGTATTCCATCCCACCGCTGAATTCCCGAACACCCTGGACCGCCGTGACAAAGGGCCAGGGATAGGGCCCCACATGCTGATCGTAAAATCGGGTGGATCGGTCCACATCATCCATGGCTGATTCCCACCGTTTGGCTTCCGAGGCGAGATAGGCCACCTGTCCTCTTGCCTTCCGCCCATCTGACAATGATATGAGTCCGTCCTGAAGAAAGAAGGCTGCCGAGCAGGCCAGGGCCATATCGGGCACCCAATCAGCCTTGAAGGACCAGGTTTGCCTGGTGCCAGTCCGTTCGGGCATGCCCGAACTACCATTTCGGGTCGTTTCCAGGGCAAGTTCCCGAAGTTCATAGGTTGCCTGATCGGCTGGTTCACCAGTGGCGACCACAACAAAGCTGTCAGGCAGGGTCAGATCGACCTGGTACCGGGCAAAGTCCTGGGTGAATTCTCCCAGTTCGAGATAGGGAATGGCCTGCCAGGCATGGTCGACATAACGGGCAGGTTTGGGAAACCAGTGGGCCAGTTGCCAGATCGTCCCGTCGGTGCCCAGCCGGGAGTGGAACCCCGGAAGGGCCAGGTGATAATCGGCGTGCAGGTCAACCTGTTCGCCTGGAGGCAACGGTTCACCAAGCCGGATACGAACGATATCCGGATCATCTCCGACCTGCTCGATATCCAGGAAGGTTTTTCCGGAGGAAAATTGAAGAAACGAATATCGGATCCGTTGATCATCCTTCAGGAAATAGAACTCTGTATCTCCAAACAGTCTCTTTTGCCGCCCATACGCTGTCAGTGGGGATGAAAAGGCCTGAGCCCAGAGGTGAATAACCAGTTCGTGCAGTGTATCCGGAGTTTGGTTGGTATACCGCAAGTCGTATTCTGCGGCCAGCTCACGGGCAGCCGGGTCGAGTTCGGCACGGATATGTATGCTATAGGGAGGTTCGGTTTCTGGAATCTGGGCTGATGAGATCCGGACCAACGCCAGATAGAGGATAAGGGTAGCGAAACGAAGGAAAACGTGTACTTTCATAGCCATCCTGACAACGAATACATACTGGGAGAACATGACGTGTAAAGATTGGATAAAGATGGCCATTCTCGGTTGGATCTGCCTGTGTTTTGGTATAACAACCGGACTCGCACAGGAGTGGAACCGGGTGGACCGGTCCGTTTCCTCCTTTCCGCAGCAATGGGAAGGAACGTGGACGGGAACGCTGCAGATCCATTTTCCCGGTGCAGCACCCCGTGAGGTACCCATGCGCCTGAACATCCAGCCGGAGGACAGCCAGCAGTGGTCCTGGGAGTTGATCTATAATCCCGGGGAACAAGAAGATCGGCGGCCCTATTCCCTGATTCCCGTCGACACGGTCAGAGGAGAATGGGTCATTGACGAGCACAACGGGATCGTGCTGGGTGGCCAGGTCCTGGGGCCTGTCTTTGTCTCCCGCTTTGAAGTGGGCGGCCAGCTACTCCTGGCCCGCTACGGTCTGGAAGGCGACCAGTTGCGGTTCGAGATCCTGGCCGGATCCATGGATGGTCAGGAAACTGGAGGTCCGCAACCGGATGAACCTCCCCTGGAAGCCACCCCGATGGTAACCTGGTATGGCGTGAATGTCTATCAGGTGGCGCTTTTACGTCGGGAATAGGAAAGTCGATTGATGCAAACAGGAGCTTGGGAGGATGTCTGAAGTCGGATGGATCAGGTCAGGTAAACCGAAATCGGCATTGGATTTAACAGGATGTTAGGAGTGGAAGGGGATTAAATTATTGATCGTCAGCCAGTAAAGTCATAACTTTGTCGATCATGGTCACAAGACTGCAACGGCAATGGTTGGGATACATCCTGTCGGGCTTACTGCTGGTAAGCACGTCGGGGATTCCTGTGCACAAGCTGGTGTGTTTGTGCAAGGGTGAGCAGACCATCCAGTTCTATGCGGAACCGGACGGATGTTGCTCCCCGACAGATCCAGCTGCTGAAGCTGGATGTTGTTCCGGCCAAACCTGTCAGGCCGCATCCGCCTGCTCTGCAACCGGGCACACCTGCCAGGACAAGGAGGTGTCCATCCTGAAGATCGTTGATCAGTTTCTGGATAGTGGCACTTCTGATCATGATGCCGCTGTTTGCGCGTTACCCCCACCAGCCTTGTATATGTTCTGGCTGGCCAACCTGGCCGTGTCTGATGATCTGCCAGGGAAGGTCCAACCACAACGCTATAAACGCGTACTTGCCTCTGCCCCGATCTATCGTATGGGCTGCCAGATGCGCTGTTAGCCCCTGATCTGTCTCCCCTCTGCTCTATGAGGGGCGTTTCGATTTTTTCACTGACAAGACAGATCAAGACATGAAATGCTATTTCAGTTTGCTTTTCCTGCTGCTTGCCACGGCGGGGATGGCCCAACTTCCCGATCTGCATGGGGTTGTGGCCAATGAAGATGATGAAGTATTAGCTGGCGCAACCATCTGGTGGCAGGGTACAACCAATGCGGTCAATACCGGAGAGGACGGATCCTTCCAGATCTCCCGGCCGGATACCACCGCGATCATCATGATCCAGTATGTGGGATACGAGGCAGCCAGCCTGGAAATTCTTCCCGAGGATCAGGATGTCTATATTACCCTGACCGGCGTGACAGTACTGCAAGAGGTTGAAGTGACCGGCGAAGAGAAGGGGAACTATATCTCCACGCTGGGCACGCGGTATGTGGAAACGATTTCTTCCAATGAGTTGAAGAAGGCGGCCTGCTGCAATCTCGCCGAGAGCTTTGAGACCAATGCTTCGGTGGATATCGGTATGACCAACGCCGTCACCGGGGCATCCGAGGTCCAGATGCTGGGCTTGCGAGGGATCTATACACAGCTCCTGGTAGAGAACCGGACCGCGTTCAACGGCCTGGCCCAACCCTTTGCCCTGGAGTATATCCCGGGTACCTGGGTGGAATCGATCCAGATCTCCAAGGGGGCCAGTTCGGTAGCCAATGGACCTCAATGTATTACCGGCCAGATCAATACCGAGTTGGTCAAACCGACCACAGACCGCCCGTTCTTCATCAACCTGTTCGGCAACACGCTGGGCCGGATGGAAGGCAATCTACACCTCAACAAGGTGTGGAAGCCGACCCTCAGCACCGGACTTCTGGTGCACGCGAGTGGGCAGCAACAGGAGTGGGACCGGAATGAGGACCGATTCCTGGATATGCCCAGAAAGAAGCAGATCAACACGATGTACAGGATGTTCTATTCCATGGGAAATCTGGAGGGACAGTTCAATCTCCATGGTATCATGCATCGACAGGAGGGAGGACAATTGAGTTCGTTGGAGAATCCCTGGCGGATCACCCAGAATAATGATCGGCTGGAAGGCTTTGGCAAGAATGGGATTGTGTTCAACACCGAACGGTACCAGAGTCTGGGATTGATCTACAATGCCTATGTGCATCAGTACGATGGGCAATACGGTGTGCGAGATCATACAGGCTTGCAGCGGGGTGCCTATTTGAATTTGCTGTATAATGTGGAAGGAAAAACCCCGGAACACTCCTTTGCCGCTGGAGCGAGCCATCAGGTGGATGATATCCAGGAAGATCTCTTCGGGGTGTCCTTTGACCGAAAGGACCAGATCAGCGGTGTCTTCACCCAGTACAGCTATGGGAAGGACATGCCGGATTGTGAGGCACCCTTCAGCCTGTCCAACAACGGAGGAATCATCGTTGGCGTTCGGGCGGATTATCACCAGCGGTTTGGATGGTTCATCACACCCCGGGTCAATGCCCGCCTGAACCTGGACGCCCAGACGGTGATCCGGGTATCGGCCGGACGCGGGTGGCGGAGTCCCAATTTTCCACCTGACTGGCAGTCGATGCTCTTCAACAACTGGAAGCTGCAAGTCAGTGAGCGTTTGCTTCCGGAGGATGCCTGGGTGTTCGGCGCCAATCTGACTAAAAGTTTCCTGATGGGGACCAGGATATGGAGCGTGGTATTGGACGCCTTCCACACCCGGTTTACCAATCAGGTAGTGATGGACATGGAATCCACCCATACCGTGATCCAGCTGTACAACCTGGATGGTCGATCGTACAGCAACAGCTTACTGGCATTGGTCAACATGGAGTTTATGGATGGGTTATCCGGCAAGGTGGCCTGGAAATATAATGAGGTCAAGACGACCTACCAGGGCCAAGTGGCGTCGTTGCCCATGGTTCCCTTGCACCGGGTCCTGGTCTCTGCGGATTATGCTACGCCCAACGAACAGTGGCGATTCAATCTGACCGCGCAGGGTATTGGTTCGATGCGGTTGCCCACCCACGATGGTTTTCCTCCTGAATTGGTGGTCAACTCGCCGCAGAACTCACCAGAGTATATGCTGCTCAGCGGACAGGTTAACTGGGTCCGTGGCAACCTGGATATCTATCTGGGAGGCGAGAACCTGGGGAACGTCACCCAGCCCTTTCCGATCATCGACTGGCAGAACCCGGGAAGCGAGCATTTTGATGCATCACGGGTCTATGCGCCGGTGATCGGCACCAGAGTTTACATGGGTATCAGGTATTCCCTTTGATCAGGGATAAAAAAAGCCAGGTCATCTGACCCGGCTTTTTTTTATTCGATCAGTTCAGTGATTACTTCTTCAGCAAATCGCGGATCTGTGCGAGCAGTTCTTCTGTGGTTGGCCCGGCTGGAGCAGTGGGAGCTTCCTCCTCCTTCTTTTTTTGAGCTGCCTCGGCAGCCTTCACCACCATGAAGATGGAAGCTGCAATGATCAGGAAGTTGATGATCTGCTGGATGAAGTTGCCATACTTGATGGAAACAGCTTCCTTGATGATCTCTCCATTCTGCCCCATTTCAGCAGCGCTGATCTCCAGGGCAAGATTGGAAAAATCTACGCCACCTAGCAACATCCCGACAGGTGGGAGGATAATGTCATTGGTGAAAGAAGTGACAATGGCTCCGAATGCACCGGCAATGATCACTGCAACGGCCAGGTCGAGCACGTTGCCCTTCATAATGAATGCCTTGAAATCTTTCCACATGGTTGAGTTTCTTTTTGTGTTTGAGAATAAGCGAATATAAAAAACCCTGACTGAGAACAGTCAGGGTTTTTCGATTACCTGTAGCAGAGATGCTCAGATCTGACCGAAGTCCCGACGGATCTTGTTCAGTGCTGATCCTTCCTTCAGCCATTCAATCTGGGCGGCATTATAGGTATGATTGACCTGGAACCGGTCCTCAGTGCCGTCCCGGTGTCGAAGCACGATGGTCAGGGGCTGGCCTGGTGCCATGTGTTCTACTCCCTGGATATCGATCAGGTCATCCTGCCGGATCTTGTCATAATCGGCCGGATTGGCAAAGGTCAGGGCCAGCATGCCCTGCTTCTTCAGGTTGGTCTCGTGGATCCGGGCAAATGATTTGACGATCACGGCCTTGACGCCCAGGAAACGGGGTTGCATGGCCGCATGTTCGCGACTGGAGCCTTCGCCATAATTCTCCTCTCCAAACACCACGGTGCCAATGCCGGCCGCCTTGTACTTGCGAGCGGAGTCAGGTACCGGCAGGAACGTCGCTTCTGTCGGTGAATCAGCGTAGTTGGCGACATTGTTCGTCTCGTCATTGAACGCATTGATCGCCCCGATGAACGAGTTGTTGGAGATGTTCTCCAGATGACCGCGGAATTTCAGCCATGGACCAGCCATGGAAATGTGATCCGTCGTGCATTTTCCCTTGGCTTTGATCAGGATGCGCATGCCTGTAATCTCCGCAGGGACGATCGGCGTGAACGGAGTCAGCAGCTGCAGACGATTGGATTCGGCTGCCACCTGGACATTCACCTTGGACCCATCCTCTGCAGGGGCCTGGAATCCGGCATCTTCCACATCAAATCCCCTGGGAGGCAATTCCACTCCCGAGGGCGGGTCCAACCTGACCGTTTCGCCAGCTTCGTTAACCAGGGTATCGGTCAGGGGATTGAAGGACAGGTCACCTGCAATGGCCATGGCGGTGACGATCTCGGGCGACGCCACAAACGATCTGGTTTGCGGGTTGCCATCGTTTCTCTTCGAAAAGTTCCGATTGAAGGAAGTGATGATGGAATTCGCCCGGGTAGGATCATCTGTGTGGCGGGCCCATTGGCCAATGCATGGGCCGCAGGCATTCGCCAGCACGACACCACCCATTTCCTCGAATGCTTCCAATTGGCCATCTCTCGCGACCGTATACCGGATCTGTTCGGATCCGGGAGTCACGGTGAATTCCGATTTGACCTTCAGGTTCTTGGCCACTGCCTGACGAGCGATGGAAGCTGCGCGATCCAGGTCCTCATAGGATGAGTTGGTGCAGGAGCCGATCAGGCCGACTTCGAGCTTTTGCGGGTATCCATTCTCCTTGACCGCCTCGGCGAACCTGCTGATAGGCCAGGCCAGGTCTGGCGTGTAAGGGCCGTTGATGTGCGGCTCCAGGGTAGAGAGGTCGATCTCGATCACCTGGTCAAAGTACTTTTCCGGTTCCTCATAGCAGGCGGCATCGCCGGTGAGATGCTCGGCGATCCCGTCGGCCAGATCGGCGACTTCCGCACGGCCGGTATGGCGCAGGTAGCGACTCATGGCTTCATCATAACCAAAGGTCGATGTCGTAGCGCCGATCTCCGCTCCCATGTTACAGATGGTCCCCTTTCCGGTACAGGACAGGGACTGGGCACCGGGTCCGAAATATTCGACAATGGCTCCAGTGCCTCCTTTTACCGTGAGGATACCGGCCACTTTCAGGATCACATCCTTGGAGGATGTCCAACCGTTCAGTTTTCCGGTCAGCTTCACGCCGATCAGTTTCGGCATCTTGAGTTCCCAGGCCATACCCGACATGACGTCGTTGGCATCGGCACCTCCGACCCCGATGGCGACCATACCCAGTCCACCGGCATTGGGCGTGTGGCTGTCCGTGCCGATCATCATCCCGCCGGGAAACGCGTAGTTCTCCAGGACGATCTGGTGAATGATCCCCGCACCGGGTTTCCAGAATCCGATCCCGTACTTGTTGGATACGGTGGACAAGAAGTCAAAGACCTCCTTGTTGACATCCAGGGACTTTTTCAGGTCGGCATTGGCTCCTTCCTCGGCCAGGATCAGGTGATCACAGTGGACGGTCGAGGGGACAGCCGTGGTGGCACGTCCGCACATCATGAACTGAAGGAGGGCCATCTGGGCGGTGGCATCCTGCATGGCCACACGGTCGGGTGCAAAGAAGACATAGTCCTTTCCCCGGTGGTAGGGTTGCAGGGGCGAATCCGCATGAAGATGACTGTACAGGATCTTTTCAGCCAGGGGAAGAGGACGGCCGAGCATCTTGCGGGCTGCATCAATCTTGCCGGGCATGGCCTGATAGACAGACCGGATCATATCGAGATCGAACACCATGGAGCGCTTCATTTTGTGAGGGTGCAAAGGTAAAGAATCTTCAGGCAAGCTGCCTGATCATGAAACGTCATACCCGCCAAAATGATCACGCCAGCCCCGGAAATCGATCCTAGAACCGGTAGTGGATCGATCCACTGAAATATCGGGGCAAGCCCAGACGGATGCCCTGTGGTCTTCTGGTGGCGATATATCGCTCATTGCTGACGTTCTTGACACTTGCACCCAATTCGATCGATGTACCTGGAATGACCCACCAGGCCGTCACATCATGCACCCAGAAGGACGCGATTTGTCCGGTGCGACCGTTGGGGTGAGCCTCCATCTGGTTGAGTTCATCGGTAAATTGGTCTCCCGTAAATCGACTGGTCCACTGCATGCCCAACTGACCTTTCCACAGATAGCGCAGGGACATGTTGGCCGTGATCTCGGGCGCATAGGGCGTGCGATGTCCCTTGATATTCACCGGTACCCCATCCGATTCGATCCACCGATCGGATGAATACTCGGCCCGGAGAAGGGTGGTGGAGGCGCCCAGGTCCAGCTGATGTCCGGCAGGCAGAAACTCACCGAGACGGATCTGGCCGCCTGCCTCCAGACCGTAATGCAGGGTCGCCCCTCCATTGACCAGGCCCGATCCGGTTCCACCCGAAGATTCCGACACCGGAATGATCTGATTGGCAAAATCCATGTAGAAGAAGGTACACTCGGCATCCCACCAGGATGGGCCGGCATGACGGATCCCGATCTCTGTGTTCCAGCTGGTCTCGGCATCCAGGATGAGGGCCTCACCAGCCGAGGTGACGGCGTCCTTGATGCGGGGTGGGGCAAATCCGCGATGGATTCCGGAAAAGAAGGTCCAGCCCGGGGCCAGGGTGAGGTTTACCCCGATGCCGGGAATGAGGGTAAGGAGATCGGATCCGGCGACAATGGAGGTATCCCTCGCCACACCCTGAAAGACATTGCGTCGAATATCGCGTTCATAGCTGAATGCTTCTGCCCGCAATCCTGTTGTGACAGACAATCGCTGGCTGACCATCCACCGATTCTGAGCAAAGAGGCTGCCCGCCAGTCCCATCCGTACCTCGTCCTGGACCAGGGCTCCGGAGGCGGCATCGCGCAGGGTTCCGTTGACTCGTTGTTCATAGGCCGTTTCCACCATCAGCCTGGCACCTCCTTCCAGCACCTGGCTGATGCCCAGCAGTTGATGAGGATGATGGACCCGGCTTTCCAGGCCACCCACCTCAAACTGGCGGTTCCGATGTCCATTGCTTTCCAGCATGGTCACAGATCCACCGGGAATGGAACTGTCTCCCCAGGTCACGCCGGTTGCATTGGCCGCATCCGGGTTGCTGCTGAAATCCTGGCGCTGCCAGTTCCGTGTCGTCGTATAGCCAAACAGGGTGGTCTGCAAATAGCTCTTTCTTCCAAAGTCCCAGGTGTGCGCCACGCTGGCCGCATATCGCCGGACTTCTAGCTGATCGTCGGGGGCCATGGCCACAAAATCCTGGTCACCTCGATCGTACATGGTCTGGGTAAGACCGATATAGGTCGCGTCGGACCATTCATCATAGACGCCGATTTTGGCGGACAACCGGGCAGATGGACTGACACGGAAGGTGAATTTGCCGGACAGGTCGTTGATGCGGTATCCGCTGTAGGCCAGCCGGTCCGCCTGCTTGTGTACCATGTGGATCAGGTAACCCGTCTGTCCTGTGGAACCACCATAGCTGGCTTGCGCATGGAAGAGGCCGCCTTCACCCAACCGTAGCCGAAGATCTCCCCGGCCATCTTCCGGCGGGTCCATGGTCTGGTAGTTGATCACGCCACCAATGGTCTGCGGTCCGTATAGGATCTGCCCGCTGCCTTTCAGTACTTCGACCCCTTTCATGCGTTCGATGGCCGGCGTATAGTACATTTCTGGTTCGCCATAAGGGCCCAAGGCAACGGGGATACCGTCTTCCATGACCAGGACCGAGCGACTGCGGTCGGGGTCCAGTCCGCGGATCCCCAGGTTCATGCGTAGCCCGGCACCCTCCTCATCCACCACATGGACACCGGTGATAGTGCGAAAGGCATCGTTGCCACTCAGTGGTGCCAGGGCATGCAGGTCGGCCTGCTTCAGTTGGTCCGCAGATCCGGGAGTGAATTGAAACAGTCCATCCTGACTGCCGAGGACGGTGATGGCCATGAGCGTCTGTTCGGACGGAATCGAGTCTGACACACTGGATTGAGCCAGCAAGAATCCCGGGAGAAGAACAAAGGAGAACAGCATGGACGGAATCTGTACGCGCATATGTTTCAATTTAGACTAATTATAAATAGCGACCCAAAAGTAATCGATTCACAGAATTGGCAATGAGCATGTGTCAGAATTTGGAGATGATTTCCGTCAACCTGTCTCAGCCCGCCCTTTTTGCAGAAGGATCACTGCTGAATGCACGAGGAGATAGTAGATTTGCAGCCTCAATTGTCGCCATGCGCTATACACTCATTATCCTGGCAATCCTGTTGTTTGGTCAGGCTGGTTATACTCAAAACGAACCTTCTATGCCGTCAACCACCTATCTGGATCTTTCGCTGATGGACCGTTCCGTCAATCCGGCGGATGATTTTTTTCGATATGTCAACGGGAAGTGGCTGGATGAGACCACGATTCCCGATGATCGGGAACGCTGGGGAAGTTTTGACGAACTGCGCAAGAACACCGATGCCAATACCCTGAAGGTCCTGGAAGCGGCCATCGCCTCAGGTGCCTATCCCCGCGATACGGACCAGGGGAAAGCGGCTCTTTTCTTCCAGACTGGGATGGCCGTTGAGCAGATCGATGCCGATGGCCTCAGGCCCATCCAGGATATCCTCGCCCGGGTGGACCAGATCCGCAACCGGGATGACCTGACCGGGATATTGATCCAGTTGAAATGGGCAGGGGCCGGACCATTCGTGGATTTCGGTATCAGTCCCGACCTGAAGAACAGTACCATGTATTCCGTTCAGGTAGGTACCGCTGACCTGGGATTGCCGGAACGGGATTACTACACCAAGGAGGACTCCGCTTCTGTAGCCTTGCGACAGGATTACCAGCGGCACATTGCCAGAATGCTCGGTTTCCTGGGTCAGGATCAAGATCGCGCCGAAGCTGCCTCCCGACGCATCCTCGCGTTGGAGACCCGGATGGCGGAACGTCTGATGACCAAGGAGGAACGCCGGAATCCCTACAGCCGGTATCATCCCATGACCATGGCCGAGTTGGCCGAGCTGGTCCCCGAGTTTGATTGGAAAACATATTTCCAACCATTCGGCCTGGATGGACTGGAGACCATTATCGTTAGTCAGCCGGCCTACCTCGAGCGTTTCAATGAGATCCTTCGGGAGAACCAGGTAGAATCCTGGAAGGATTACCTCCGTTGGACCATCCTCAACGGGGCAGCTGCCTACCTGAGCACGGAGGTGAGTGAGGCGAATTTTGACTTCTTCGGCAAACGACTTCGGGGCTTGCAAACCATGCGGCCCCGGGAAGAGCGGGTGTTGGGTATCCTGAACCAGACCATTGGCGAGGCGGTTGGCAAGTTGTACGTGGATGCCTATTTTCCACCGGAAGCCAAGGCCAGTGCCCAGGACATGGTCACCAATATCCTGGAGGCCTTTCACGATCGCATCCTGGCATTGGACTGGATGTCGGATACCACCAAGGAAAAGGCCATTGCCAAGTTGGGCACATTTACGGTCAAGATCGGATATCCAGACCAATGGAAGGACTATGCCGAACTGACTGTGAAGGGGTACGATGAGGGCGGGTCATATCTACAGAATCTGATGATGGCGACCAAATGGAACCTGAAGGAGGACCTGGGCAAGCTGGGCAAGGAGGTTGACCGCTCGGAATGGTTTATGAGCCCTCAGGTCGTCAATGCCTATTACAATCCGCTGTATAATGAGATCGTTTTCCCCGCGGCTATTCTCCAGCCTCCATTTTATGATTATCGGGCCGATGAGGCTGTCAACTACGGTGGCATCGGTGCCGTGATCGGACATGAGATCAGCCATGGGTTTGATGACCAGGGGAGTCAGTTCGACGAGTCGGGGAACCTGAACAATTGGTGGACCGATGGTGACCGGGAGAGATTTTCGGAGCGAAATCGCAAATTGATCGATCAGTTCAATGCCTTCGAACCCTTGCCTGGAGTGACGGTCAATGGTGAATTTACCCTGGGAGAGAATATCGGTGATCTGGGTGGGGTCAATGTAGCGTATTCCGGGCTGCAGAAATTCTACAACAAGCATGGCCGTCCCGACCGGATCGACGGATTTACCGGGGAACAGCGATTCTTCCTGTCCTGGGGTACGATCTGGCGAACCAAGATCCGGGATCAGGCCCTGAAAACGCAGATCGCCACCGATCCACATGCTCCGGGTCAGTATCGTGCCATCGGCCCTCTGGTCAATATGCCGGAATTCTATGAGGCATTCGATGTATCCGAAGAGAACCAATTATACCGGGACGAGGCCAGTCGGGTCAGGATCTGGTAAGTTCTATGTCGATTCTGAAATCATCCGAAACACCCTAACCAGTCTGCAACATGATCATCACAGCCATCGCAGCTCTCACCCCCAAGCGGGTGATCGGAAAGCACAATCAACTTCCCTGGCACCTGCCAGCTGATCTGAAATTCTTCAAGAAGACCACGACCGGCCATCATGTGATCATGGGACGAAAGACCTGGCAAACCTTGCCCAGCGGTCCATTACCCAATCGGGTCAACGTAGTGATCAGCCGGTCTTCCCTGGATGTACCGGAGGGAGTTCAGGTATTCACCGGGCTTGAGCAAGCCCTCGAATGGGTGTTCCGGCAGGAGGAAACAGAGGCGTTTATCATCGGAGGGGCCCAGATCTATCAGGCAACGCTGAACATGACCGACCGGATGCTCCTGACGGAGGTGGATGTGGATGTCGATGGTGATGCCTATTTTCCTGAATGGCGGGACATCGACTGGGAGGAAGTGAGCCGTGAAGCCCATGGAGCCGATGACAAAAACCCGCATGCATACAGTTTTGTCGAGTACACCCGCAAGCGCAAGCGCAAGGATGGAGGAAGACCCTGGCGGCCGTTTGATTATTGATGATGCATACGATCTGCCAGGAGCAGCAGACCGGCAGCCCGGTCTACTGAACCGGCGATGATCGCATTGGCAGCCATCTGGTGCAGCGCATGATAGCCATCTTCCTGGTCTAGAAAGTCAGCGATATCCGGCTCACTCAGTAACAGCTCGAGGGCATTGGCCGATGGCAAGGCAGTCAATGCGGCTATTTCAGCCAGTTGATTGCCGGTCAGGACCGGGCTTTTCAGGATGCTTTCTGGCAATTGGTCAAACCCGATGGCGATGTCGGTCACCGGTTGAAAAACGGTGTGGATGGCCTCCCCACTGGCCCGAACGTAGTAGGCACGCCCCATGCGGCCGACCAGATCCATCTTGTGTGGATCGATCCGATCCCGATCATCGATCACAGCTTCATGAATATGGATCCGGACAACATCACAGATGATCAGATGTCCTGCCCCTCCCTGGTCGCCCAGGGTGATGATATCCTTGACCTTGCACTCCATCTGAGAAGGGGATTCAGCGACCCGGAAGGGTTTGACCAGATCGGAAGCAAGGGGAGTAAAACCGGCCTTGTCAAATTCGTTGATCTCTGCCGGATACTCAATACTGGCCAGGGCCATCTGACGCATCATGGCGAAGTTGACGGCATTGATGACCACCTCCCCGGTTTCACGGATGTTGAGCAGGGTGTCCTTGGTCTGATTGTCCTTGACCTTGCGGTTGGAACTGAACACCAGTACCGGAGGGTTGGAGCTGAATGCGTTGAAAAATGAATACGGAGCCAGATTAGGGATTCCCTGGCTGTCGACGGTGGAGGCAAAGGCAATGGGTCTGGGGGCCACGGCACCCAGGATGTATTGGTGGAGATCCTTGACAGCCATGGCTGTCGGGTCGATCAGGCGAGTCTTCATTGGTCATGTATTAGGGAGCAAAGGTGGGGCATTTCAGCCAATTGAGGCCATCCAATTGTCTGGCAGACGTCATAATGCCGGCCCGTCCATTGACGATCGTACTTGATCCCGCAAGAGTCTTCAACGACCAATTGATCCTTGACCCTGAAGCATTTGAGATGTAGGTTTGTCCGTACATTGGGGCATGCAGAAGAAGCGTGTTTTGATCACTGATCACGCCCATCCCCATCTGGCACAAGGACTGATCAGGTTTGGCTACGAGGTGGTCGAGCAACCAGCGATCTCGATGGATGAGGTCAGACAGGTAATCGGCCAGTACCAGGGGGTGGTGATCAACAGCAAGATCCGGATGGATCAGGCCATGATTGACTCAGCAGTACGTCTCGAGTTCATCGCTCGTCTGGGTTCTGGTCTGGAGATTATTGATCGCGCGGCGGCCAGGAAGAAGCACATTGCCGTATTCAGTGCTCCCGAGGGCAACTGCAATGCGGTGGCTGAACATGCTTTGGGTATGCTGCTCTGTCTGGCAAACCACCTTCTGCGGGCTGATCGTCAGGTTCGGCATTTCTCATGGCACCGGGAAATGAACCGGGGCTGGGAGATCGCCGGCAGAACGGTGGGCATCGTCGGGATGGGGCACACCGGATGCGCCTTTGCCAGGAAACTGGAGGGAATGGGTGTCCGGGTGGTTGGTCACGACCTCTATAACAGGGACTGGGTCAACAGGCTGCCCTGGGTCCGTGAGGTAGATGCGACAACTATCCGGCGGGAAGCCGATATTCTGTCCTTGCACCTGCCGCTCAGCGAAGAGACCAGGCATTATGTGGACAAGGCCTATCTGTCCGGGTGTAGACAAGGAGTCGTGTTGATCAACACGTCGCGAGGACAGTGCATTCATACTGCTGACCTTGTCGAAGCGCTGGAGTCCGGCATGGTCAGGGGAGCCTGTCTGGATGTCTTTGAACTGGAGAAGCCCGATCGCCAGCTGGAAGAAGCGGAGGAGGTATATCGCCACCTTCACCAGATGGAGCAGGTCGTCCTGTCACCCCATGTTGCCGGATGGACGGTTGAGTCCTTGCAGCGGATTGCGGACGTTCTGGTAGAAAAAATCGGTGACTGGATCCAAAAAGGGAATGATTCCGAAAAATCTTTATGAAGGTTTTAACAGTTTTGTTCGGGCTTTAATCTCTAGATAATACATATGGTCAGCTGCGCAGATACAAGGATTTTCCACCTGTTGAAGATTGTCTGGCAGATGACAAACATGAAGAATGATTTCGCTGATGGCGTTAAATTTTTTAACATTGCACGCTGTCTCTAAACCTAACTACAAATTTGGGTGAACCATGAGGAGAATCTTTACCTCTTTCTGTCTGATGTTCTGTGCACTGGGATTGACCATTGCACAAACGGGCCAAAGCTCATTGGCCGGTAAGGTCCTGGATGATACGGGAGAACCCGCCATCTCGGCCAGTATCGCTCTTTACAAGGGCGGAGCGCTTGTCACCGGTGTCCTGACCGACTTCGATGGGAACTATAGTTTTTCCAACATCGATCCGGGTACCTATGATGTGGAGGCCTCCTATGTGGGGTTGAGCACGCAACGGGTGAATGGCGTGGTCGTCTTTGCCGGTAAAGCCAACAAACTCGATTTCGAACTCACCGCCGGTGTCAACCTGGATGAGGTCATTGTCACCGATTACCGGGTGCCCTTGATCGAACAGGACAACACCACACGTGGTGGGATCAAGACAGGTGAGGAGATCCGCAACCTGCCGACCAAGAATATCATCGCTCTGGCTGCCACCACAGCGGGTCTGTCCACCCAGGATGAAGGCCGTGCTGTGAACATCCGGGGTAGCCGTTCCGGTGCGACGAACTACTATATTGATGGAATCCGGGTCACCGGTAGCCTGCCTCCTGAAACGGAGATCGACCAGCTTCAGGTGATCACCGGTGGATTCTCTGCTGAGATCGGTGACGTGACCGGGGGTGGCGTATCCATTACCACCAAGGGAGCCAGCAAGAAGTATAGCGGACAGGTGGAGTTGGAGACGTCCCAGTATCTCGATCCCTACGGCTATAACATGGTAAACGCATTCCTTTCCGGTCCGATCTGGAAACGCTCCAATGGTGAGCCGATCCTCGGTTTCCGTCTATCCGGTCGTTACCGGACCCGGGAAGACGATGGCCCTACCGCTACCGGTGTCTATGTCATCAAGGATGAAAAGCTCAAGGAGATCGAAGCCAATCCGCTGGAATACATTGGGAACAACAATGTCCTGGTGCCAACGGCAGAGCAGTTGACCGATGCAGATGTCGAGCTGCGCAAGACCCGGCCGAACGAGCGTCGGAACGAACTGGATGTCACCTCCAAGCTGGATTTCCGGTTTACACAGAATCTTGATCTGGCGATTACCGGTACGCTGAATCAGACAGAGAATCAGTTTACCCCACGATTTAATAACCATTCCAACAATGCGAACTTTGGAGGTACTGATTGGTCATTACTGAATACACAATACAATCCAACCAACTACGACAATACCTACCGGGTGATCTCACGGCTGCGTCACCGATTGGGCCGGAATACCAATGCCAGTGGAGAAGCCAGTTCATCAGTGATCCAGAATGCTTCATATTACCTGCAGTTTGCCTACGAATTCAACAATACACTGGAATACGATCCTCGCCATGAGGACCGCCTGTGGGATTACGGACACCTTGGTCGATTCAACTACGACTATACTCCGGCCGAAGGAATTGAAGTGGTCGATGGATTGGTAACACCGGTGCACACCGGTTATACCCGCAACTTCCGTGGTTTTGATGCATCGAACAGTACCAACCCCGGTCTGTCCCTGTACAATGCCCTGATCCCCTCGGATACGGATGATGACGGTGCCTATCTGGCCCGTAACGGGTTCATTCCCACCAACCTGACCTCGGTCTATGGATTCTACAATAATATCCACACCGTGTACAACCGGTATGCCAAGTCAGAGGACCGGACAGCGACATTTACGGGAGGAATCACCTTCGATCTGCTTCCCGGCGGGTCAGCCAAAGGCCGGCACACCCTGACCATCGGTGCCATGTACGAGCAGCGGGATAACCGCTTCTATGCAGCCAGCCCGACCCGACTGTGGCAGTTGGCCGGCTTGCTGGCCAACGAGAACATCGTCGGTCTGGATACGACAGGTGCGGCCATTGATTCGTTTGAATCCCAGTTCTTTCCTGGTGTAATGGTCCCGCAATATGCCCTGCGTTCATCGGATGTTGAAGGTCAGTTCTGGCGTGCCGTGCGCCAGCGCATGGGCATCGCCGAGAATGAATATGTGGATGTGGATGAGATCGATCCATCCATGATGTCACTGGATCTGTTCTCTGCCCGGGAATTGAATGACCAGGGTCTCCTGGGTTATTATGGATATGACTACCTGGGGAACCGCCTTTCCGGGAACGTCCAGTTCGAAGATTTCTGGGCAGTCAATCCCGAGACGGGCCAGCGGGAGTATCAGGTAGCTCCCTGGCGCCCCACCTATCTGGGGATGTGGGTCCAGGACAAGTTCCAGTACAAGGATATCATCTTCCGTCTGGGCTTGCGTGCTGACCGGTATGATGCCAACACATCCGTCCTGAAGGACCAGTATGCTCTCTATGATATCATGACGGCTGACAACTTTTACAGCAGTGTCTTGCAGGAGTCCAAACCGGCCAACATCGGCGATGACTACAAGGTTTACGTCGAGCAGGAGGGTTCTACCGAGATCAAGGCATTCCGGGTGGGTGACCAATGGTACTACCCGAATGGTGCTCCGGCTCCGGACGGTCGCTCCATCTATGGAACCTCGACATCGACGCCATACTATGCCGAGCAGAACAGCAATATCCGGGATATCCGGTCACCGAACTATGATCCAAGTACCTCTTTCGAGGATTACAAGCCGGAGTTGTTCTGGGTACCACGTCTGGCGTTCTCCTTCCCCATCTCTGATGAGGCCAACTTCTTTGCCAACTACGATGTGCTGGTCAGTCGCCCGACTTCCAATACTATTGTCACACCTCTCAACTACTTCTACTTCGAAGATCAGGGGCGGACACCGGCCAACAACCCGAACCTCCAGCCTGAGCGGACGATCGTTTATGAAGTCGGATTCCAGCAGAAGCTGACCAACTCTTCCGCTCTCCGCCTGTCAGCTTACTATCGCGAGCTGCGTGACCTGATCCAGCGCCGTACAGTGCTGTATGTACCAGCCCCGGTCAGTAACTACGATACCTATGGCAACATCGACTTCGGTACGGTGAAGGCCTTTACCATCGAGTACGATCTGCGGCGGACCAACAACGTCCAGCTGAATGCCAACTATACCCTTCAGTTTGCCGACGGAACCGGTTCGGATGCCAACTCCCAGAATGGTCTGACCAATCGTGGATTGAACATCCGTACACTTTTCCCATTCAGCTATGATGAGCGTCATACCTTCAACATGGTCCTTGACTATCGGTATGGCCGCGGAAAGAAATACAATGGACCGCGGATCATGGGAGTGGATATCTTCCAGGATGCCGGCTTGAATATCCAGACGAGTGCCGTATCCGGTCGTCCGTACACCAAGAATCTGGTGCCTACCACCTTCGGTGGATCCGGGAACTCCGGAACGATCAACGGGAACCGCTTGCCCTGGAGATTCAATATGGACCTCCGTCTGGACAAGCGTTTCGACCTGAGCAACAAGGGTGTGGAAAATGCCCGTCCATTGTGGTTGAATGCCTATTTGCGCGTACAGAACGTATTGAACATCCAGAACGTACTGGGTGTGTACAGCGCCAGCGGATCACCTGATGATGATGGCTTCCTGGCGTCAACGTTCGGAGAAGGAGCCGTCCAGACATTGAATGATGTCGGTCGTGATCCCAACTTCTACCTGGATGTATACAGCTGGGCTGTACTCAATCCGGGTTTCTTTAACCTACCCCGTAGAATTTTCCTCGGTGCCATATTCGAATTTTAATGGTTGAATGTTTAAAAAAACCGCGTAGAATGAAAAATCTGAAACGCAGTGTCTTGGGATTCTTGCTGGCGACTCTCCTGGTGCCGGTATTTGCCCACATCAATCCCAACCAAGGCAAAATTGGAGGTACTTCCTACAAGGCCACCCTCCGCGATGACTGCGCCCAGTCCAGATCCTCCACGGATATGGATATCAACAACGTGCGTGCACGATTGCTGGGTGGTGGTGATGTCTGGTGGGACCTGTCCAACGGACGCTATATTGTCCCCAAGGTCGATCCGGCTTCCGGTCAGGTCGAGGTGAGTGCCATTTTTGCCGGCTCGGTCTGGCTGGGTGGATTTGCACCGGGTGAAAACCTGAAGGTAGCTGCTCAAACCTATCGCCAGAGCGGTAACGACTACTGGCCTGGTCCACTGGATGAATCGACCGGGGGAACGACCAATGATACGATCTGTCTGAACTGGGACCGCCACTTCGAAGTGATCGGCGACGAGATCGATGAAGCTCGTCGATTCTATACCCTGAACCGCGATCCGGCAACGGGCCGTATCGATCCGGCTGACCGGGATAAATTACCCGATAATGTCCTTTACTGGCCAGCGTTGGGCAACCCTTGGTTTGAAGAGAAGTTCGACTTCTCCCTTCCGGACAACCAGTTCGGTGCTTTGGCCGACTTCTGGGACCAGGATAAGGATGGTATTTATGACCCGCTGGCTGGTGACTATCCTCGGATCGGGATCCGGAAGTGTGAGGATGACCCTCGTTATCCGGACCAGATGATCTTCTGGATCTATAACGATGCGGGTGGCCCACACACGCAGACGAATAGTCCCGAGCAATTGCGTATGGAAGTCCAGGTACAGGCCTTTGCCTATGCCACCAACGATGAGGTCAATGACATGACCTTCCAGCGTTACCGGTTGATCAACCGGGGTACGCAGCCTTTGGACAGTACATATTTTGCCATGTGGACCGACCCTGACCTGGGTTGCTCGGTAGACGACTATATCGGTTGTGATACCGCCGCCGCCTTGATGTATGTTTACAACGAGGATGCGCTGGATGGTTTCCCAAACTGTAATTGCTCAGGCGGTGTTCCCACCTACTGTGACAAAGTGCCCATCCTGGGTATCGACTATTTCAGGGGCCCATTGGACCTGAATGATATCATCGGCTATGATACCATCTTCTTTGAAGGAGAACCGATCCCGCAACCCATCTATCGGGAGTTGGGCATGTCCTCCTTTACCTACTACAACCGTGGTGGTGGTGGTGATGCCGGTAACTGGCCTGAGCCAATGACCGATCCGGACAACTTCCGGGAATACTATCGGTTTATGTCCGGCTCCTGGAAGGATGGTACTCGCTTCACCAAAGGTGGGAGCGGATACAATGTCTTGAGCAATGATATTACCAACTATGTCTTCCCCGAGGCACCGAATGATGCTGCCGGCTGGAGCATGTGTACCGCGGATCTGGACTTTGGCGACCGCCGGACCATCCAGGCTTCCGGACCATTCGAATTGAAGCCAGGGGCCATCAATGAGTTGATCATCGGGGTGGTCTTTGTTCCTGACGAAGATTATCCATGTCCAAGTCTGGACCGTCTGTTATTTGCAGACGGTATTGCCCAGGCCCTGTTCGACAACTGCTTCGCCATTACCGATGGTCCGGATGCGCCGAACATGGACTGGATCGAACTGGATGAGCAGATCATTGCCGTGTTGAGCAACGAGCCTGACACCCTGATCACCAACAACGCCTTCGAAGCCTATCAGGATCTTGACCTTCGTGCTCCGACCAACCTGCCGGAGGAAGAACGTCTGTACAAGTTCGAGGGATACAAGATCTATCAACTGGTCAATGCAAACGTTTCCTTGTCTGAGTTGGATGATCCTGAGAAGGCCAAACTGGCCTATCAGGTGGACATTCAGAATGGTGTCGGCCGTATTTACAACTGGGCCTCGACCAAGTTTGCCGGTATTGATGATGCTGTTTGGTTGCCAACCCTGGAGGTGAATGGTGAAGACAAGGGGATTCGTCACACCTTCCGGATGACTGAGGACCTGTTTGCCCAGACTTCGGATAACGGGTTGATCAATCACCGGGATTACTACTACACGGTAGTGGCCTATTCCTACAACAATTTTGCAGATTTCGACTTCTCTGTTGAACCTCCTGTAGGTCAGCGGACAGCGTATCTGGAAGGACGAAACAATGTCCGGGTCTATAAGGTAACCCCGCGTCCGATCACGGATGTGGTCTTCAACTCCGGTTATGGAGATGGATTTGCGGTAACCCGACTGGATGGTCAGGGTGCCGGAGGGAATTTCCTCGACCTGGAGGACGACATGTACGAGTTGATCCTCAGTGGGTCGTTTGATGGTCGCCTTCGGTATGAAGGAGGCATGGCTCCGATCAATGTCAAGGTCTTCAACCCGTTTGCTGTTCGCGATGGCCGTTACCGGCTGTTGATGAATGATCCGGCAGTTGATCCCAAGGGCGTCCTATCTGGGTCAGCCTCCTGGATCCTGGAATACATGGATGATGCCGGAAATACCGTGATTTCCACACCCGATATCGGTCTGTCCAAAGTGAATGAGCAGGTCTTCCGGGAATATGGGATTTCCATTACCCTGGGACAGACACCTTTCGCCGGAGCCCGAATCGATGCCCGCAATGGGTTGATCGGAGGCCAGCTCGAGTATGCAACGCCCAGTGATCAAAACTGGTATGGTGCACTGATCGATGGAACCTTTGTCAACTTCATTCCGACGGATGACGTTGAGCAGGATTACTTCTTCGAGCAGGACCCGGACCAGGCATTCAGCTCTGTGGCTGGCGGAACATGGTATCCTTATGTCCTTTGCGCCTATCAGGTTGATCCGGATGAAACCATTCCGCTGATCACCCCAGCCTGGGTCAGCAATTCCAACTCACAGGTCACCCAGAACAAGCGAAATGCTCTGGATTCCCTGAACAACGTGGATATTGTCTTTACCCCGGATCGCTCCAAGTGGAGTCGCTGTATCGTCGTGGAGACGGCCAGTGATGTGTACAAGAACTACTCTGATCCGAATATTCCTGACCTTCCGATCGAGGGCAATGCTTCACACATGAAGTTGAGGGCCCACAATGCCCTGGAACTGATGCCGGATGCCAATGGCGACCCGGTCTATGATCCGGATACGATCGGTCTGGGATGGTTCCCAGGTTATGCCATTGACGTAGAGACCGGTCAACGCCTTAATATCTTCTATGGAGAGAACTCTGTGTTCTATCCGGAAGTGATCAATGACTTGTTCCCCGGGGCCAACTTTACCATCGGCGCGAATGGTCGTGATATGATCTGGAATCCATCTGATGAGGATATCCTCCAGGGAGATATTACCATTCCACTCACGAATATCTACGGTGGACAACATACCATCTATGTAACTCGTGATCCGTATGACGGCTGTATCAATTATTGGGACAGACTTCAGAAGCCCGGGATTACCGGACTTCCGATCACAACATTACGTCAGGTGACCTGGACATCGATTCCTATCCTCACCCCGGAATCCTTCCTGACCTCCTGGGCGGAAGGGTTGATCCCCAATCAGCTGGTGACCAAGCTCCGGGTAGATCGTTCGTTTGCCATTGCCAAGGGTACGGAAGAGAACAACCGGTTACCCGCTTACGAGTGGACCATCGAAGGGAATGAAGCCTATCCGGTCCAGCCTCCAGGTTATCCGGAGTTGCTGGCTGCGATCGATGTCGTGCCGAACCCATACTATGGCTTGTCATATTATGAAGCGAATGAGTTTGCCACCACAGTGAAGATCACCAACCTGCCCGCAGTGGCAACAGTATCGATCTATACACTGGATGGTAAGTTCATCCGTCGGTTCAACCGGAATGAAATGGGGATTTCTCAGTTGGATAGGACCAATGCGGCTGTTGGGACGACTCAGATCATTCCCAATTTGGAGTGGGATTTAAAGAATGATAAGGGAATTCCTGTTGCCAGCGGGATCTACCTGATTCATATTGAAGTGCCAGGTGTTGGCGTACGAACCTTAAAGTGGTTTGGAGTCCAGCGTCAATTTGACCCTTCAAAACTGTAATTGGATTACCGGGAGGGTTCTGGCCAGATTCAGATCCCTCCCGGTTCTCAACATTGTACCAATCAAAGCAAAACCAGAAAACGGGTTTCTATGAAGAAGTTATACGCTGCCTTGTTCGGGATCTGCATGACCAGTATCCTGTTTGCCGGCAACCCTGACCGCCAGGGTGAGGCTGGAGCTGCGCAGTTATTGATGCTGCCTTGGGCACGCATGGCTGGTCTGCATGGATTGAATACCAGTTTCATTACTGGTGTCGAAGCCATGCGGTTGAATGTTGCCGGTTTGTCACGGATCAATCATACAGAATTGAATATTGCACATACCCGTTATCTGGAAGGTGCCGATATCAATTTCAACGCGGTTGGACTGGCCCAGAAAGTTGGCAAGAGCGGTGCTTTTGGTTTGAGCCTGATGAGCCTTGATTTCGGTGATATCAATGTCACTACGGATGCTCAACCGGCTGGAACCGGAGCAACATTCCGACCCTCCTATTTCAATATCGGCATGGGGTACTCGCATATGTTTGCGAACAAGGTATCTGTTGGTATCCTGGCCCGGGGAGTATCGGAGGGACTGTCCAACGTCAGCGCCTTCGGTTTTGCCCTGGATGCTGGCGTCCAGTATGTGACTGGACCAAAGGACAATTTCAAGATGGGAATCTCCCTTCGGAATGTTGGTGGCCCTCTGCGGTTCAATGGTGAAGGTCTTTCACTCGAAGTGCCCAACCCGAACAATAACGGGACCACCATCCGGATCCTGCAGCGTGTTTCTCGCTTCGAATTGCCTTCTGTGCTGAACATTGGCTTGTCCTATGATTTCTTCCTGGGTGAGCGGAATCGCTTGACGGCTCTCGGTAACTTTACTTCCAATTCGTTCTCCCGGGATAATCTGGGTGCTGGCCTGGAACTATCCATTCGCGATATGTTCGTGGTGCGGGGTGCCTATCGTTATGAGATCGGGACAACCTCGACTACCGCTGAGAATACCCCGTTGTATACTGGTATAGCTGCCGGAGCGAGTCTGGTTCTTCCAATCAACCGGGACAAGCCTGATCATACTGTAGCCCTGGATTATGGTTATCGGGTAACGAAATTGTATAAGGGTTCTCACAATATTGGTGTTCGCATCAATTTGTAGGAATTCTGATATTCCCGTATTTTTGGGGCTCAAAGAACGTTTCTGCCAATGCAGAAGCGTTCTTTGTGTTATAATCCCTCCGGTATTTAACCCGGTGGATTGATGTATTCATGTTGCCGTTTATTGACAGATTCAATCATTCATAGCGGCATTTAGTTGATGAAATAGAACGTTATGTCTCAAATCACTTACCTCACACAAGAGGGTTATGATCGATTGAAATCTGAGCTGGAAACAATGAAGACGACCGGACGGAAGGAAGTGGCCATGGCCATAGCCGAGGCCCGGGAAAAGGGCGATCTTTCCGAGAATGCTGAATATGATGCAGCCAAGGATGCTCAGGGTATGCTGGAGATGAAGATCAACGAATTGGAAAAGACTCTGGCTAACGTACGTATTCTGGATGAGAGTCAGCTGGATACCAGTAAAGTGGTGTTGCTCGCCTATGTGACTATCGAGAATACCAAAACCGGTCGGGAAATGACCTATCAGCTGGTCTCGGAATCAGAAGCGGATCTCAAGGCCAAGAAGATCTCGGCCAGTTCTCCGATTGGTCAGGGACTGCTGGGAAAGGCAGCTGGTGATACTGCATTGGTTGAAACACCCGCTGGGCCGGTTTCGTTTGTCATCAAGAGTATTTCCGCCACGCCAAATTGAACTATGGCTACCTTGTTTACACGGATTATCGAGGGAGAGATTCCCTGTTATAAGCTGGCAGAGGATCAGCATTATTTTGCCTTTCTGGACATCCGTCCATTGACGAAAGGACATGCTCTGGTGATACCCAAGCAAGAGTCTGACTACATCTTTCGAATGGATGACCAGGCCCTTTCCGGATTGATGGTGTTTGCCAAGCGGGTTGCATTGGCTCTGGAGCAGGAGGTAAGTTGTGCCAGAATCGGCGTGGCCGTGATCGGATTGGAAGTTCCGCATACGCATGTCCATCTGGTGCCCATCAATGAGGTTGGGGACATCAATTTCAAAAAACCACCGGTCGATGTAGCTCCTGCGGAAATGGAGGATCTGGCCATGCGGGTAGCGCAGCGCTGTTCAGGGCAATAGTCGCTTGGGATTCTGCTGGATAAAGCTGGCCCAGGAACTATTCCTTCCTGTTTGAAGAACGTTTCCTGACAGTTGATAATAGTGGCAAACAGCTACCCCAAGGGCATCACTGGCATCTTCCCCCAACTCTCCGCGGACGCGGATCTGGAGTATGTGTTCTAACATGGCGGCTACCTGGTCTTTGGTGGCACCTCCCTTTCCGGTAATGGCCTGTTTGATCCGGCGGGGTGCATATTCTGTATAGGGGATCTGTTCTGAAATGGCGGCAGCAATGGATACACCCTGTGCCCGGCCCAGTTTCAGCATGGATTGGATGTTCTTGCCATAAAAAGGAGCTTCAATGGCCAATGAACCGGGTCGGTGGTTCTGGATCAGCGATCTGGTTCGTTCGAAGATCCGGCTGAGCTTGTCAGTGGAAGAGGTCAAATGAGTCAGGGTCAGGGTACCGGATTCAAGGACACGAATGTGTTTACCCTCTGCTTCGATCAGCCCGTATCCCAGAAAATTGGTTCCCGGGTCAATCCCGAGGATGCGAAGTGTTGACTTGCTCATCGGATAAAATTAGTGATACTTTTAACCTGTGGCGTGGCTTTTCCAGAAACGATTGATCGGGACCTTGATATTCATCGGATTGTCTGTTGCTGTCTGGTGGAGTCTGTCATCGCGGATGGAGCAGGTAGATCTGTTGGCGTGGCACTCGACCGCGGTCCTGGACTGGTCTTGTTTGCTGGTCGCCCTGATCCTGCTTCCGGTCAATTGGGGCTTGGAGGCCTTGAAATTCAGAACATTGCTGGCCACAGCCAGCGATCTGAAGTTGGCGCGGCTGTTCCAATGTGTTCTGGGGGGGATTTCAGTATCCATGCTGTTGCCCAACCGTATGGGTGAATGGATTGGCCGGTTGCTCTTCTTTCCGGCCAACCAGCGTGCTGCTGCTCTTTCGGCCACCTGGACAGGAAGTGTGTTACAATCGATCTGGATCGTGATGTTCGGGGCGTGGGTCCTGTTCCATTCCGTTGGGAGAATGGATGTCCTTCCATACGTGAACCTGGGATCCTTCTGGCCGCTGTTGATCGTCCTGGGACTCCTGTCGGTTTTCCTCCTTCTGTTCGGCTGGTCACTGGTGAGGGGTCAAATTCAGGCCATGTGGGACCATTTTAGGAATATTTTAGGAAATGGGGCTGTAACCGCTGCTGGCCTGTGGGCGTTATTGAGGTATGCGACCTATTCCCTACAGTTTGTCTTCCTGCTGCGCTTCACCGGTGTGTCGGCTCCTTTGGCAGAATTGTATGCATTTGCTTCCCTTGTCTTTCTATTTCAAACCATCCTGCCATTGCCTCCGGCCCTTGGATGGATCGGTCGGCTCGAACTGGCCGTATTCATTGGCGGTTTTTTAATGGTGCCACCCGTGGAAGCCGGGGTCGCATCCCTCTTGTTGTGGACCATCAATCTGGCTTTGCCCGGGCTATATGGTGGATACCTTCTTCTGAACCAACACCTTTATAAACATCTTGACCATGTTCGTGCTTCATTCATTTCTGGCTAATGTTCTGTTGATCGGGATGATGTTCCTGTCCCCTTTGCGACCACTTGGTCAGGTGGACACGGCACAGCCCGAAACCTCATCCAAGGGATTCAATCTGTGTGAAACGGATAATACGGCCTTTATCGGTGGGGAGGAGGTGATCTACAAGATCTACTACAACTGGAACGTTGTCTGGCTGCCTGCGGGAGAGGTGATCTTTCGGACGGAAGATCTTGGAAATGTCTACAAGTTGTCGGCTACCGGGCGGACGTATTCATCCTATGAATGGTTCTTCAAGGTCAGGGACTATTATGAGGCGACTGTAGACAAGAAGACCTTGCGACCCATCCGCACGATCCGGGATGTCCGTGAAGGCGGGTATTCCCTTCATGAAGTGGTTGAATACCACAGTAGTGGACAAAAGGTGACCTCCAGCAGAAAGCGAGGGAACAAGAAGGCAGATGTCAAACAGTTACAGTTGACGGATTGTGTTCATGATATCCTGTCATCGATCTACTATACGCGGAACCAGGATTTTGAGGGTCGTAATCGTGGCTTTACCTTTCCGGTACGCGTGTTCCTGGATCGTGAAGAATATCCCCTGACGGTTGAATTTCGTGGAAAAGTGCACGAGCTCGATGTTCGGGGCCAGGGGTATTTCAAGGCGCTCAGCTTTTCTCCGGCCACCATTCCCGGGAATGTCTTCAATGATGGCGACCGAATGATGATCTATGCCACAGACGATCCCAATCATCTTCCCTTGCTCATCGAGTCTCCTGTTTCTGTAGGATCTGTCAAGGCCGTACTGAAGAGTTATAAAGGGTTGCGCTATCCGGTATCTTCACGTATCAACAAGTAATTCACCCGGTTATGCGCAAGCTTCGAAATCTGTTCCTCATCCTGTTCCTGCTTTTTGGCTTGCTGTGGGGAGGTTCCTACTTGTTGCACCGGTTCGGCGATCACCATGACAGGGTTTCTTCCGATGTCCTGCTCGAACAGATCAGGGACGTGGCCAAACTGGTGACCAATGAAGGGGATTTCATGGAGATCTATGCCTATGAAGATTACTGGGGATATGACATATCTCCGTTGCGCAAGAAGGCATTGGTCCGGGCCAAAGGTCATGCCCTGGTCGGATTTGACCTCGACCAGATCGACATGGACGTTCGGGAGGAAGACCATATCATTGTCTTGAGCCGACTGCCCCAGCCAGAAATCCTGGCCCTGGAAGTGGAGATCGATTATTATGATCTGACCCAGGGCACCTTCAATGCCTTTGCACCGGCAGATCTCAACCGGATCGAATCGGATGTGCGCATGAAGATGCGCCAGAAAGTGTTGGAAAGTGATCTGTATCGTCAGGCTACCGTCCGGATGGGGCTCTTCTACAACACGATCCATGCCCTGGCTGCGCAGACCGGTTGGTCGGTGCGCTACAAGGACCAACTCCACCTCTATGAACTACCCCGCTCCTGATCGGGTAGCATCCCATGACGATGGAAGAGTGGCATGAGATCGATCGGAATACCCTTCAGCAATGGGAGGAGAATGATCACCCCCATCTGCTCATCGATGTCCGGGAGGCAGATGAACGAGCCCGCTGGCATATCGGTGGGCGGCACATCCCCCTGGACGAGATCGTGCGGCGTCGCGGGGAGATCGATCCTGACGTGCCAACGGTCTTCTATTGCCGGAAAGGCATTCGCAGCCAGATCGCCATCCAGCGATTGAGACGGTTCTACCCGGATGCGGACATGTATAATCTGATCGGCGGCATAGGTGAATCCGAACGGTAAGCCAGCCACTTGTTCGCGGTCGGACATCTGATTCCCTGATTCGGAGGTTCGACCAAAGAAATTGGATATATTTGACAGTTATCTGTTCACCAAATCATCTAATTGTTCTGCACTATGCATCCTGCGTATAAACTCATGCTCATTTCCTGGGTAGCCGTGGCGGCCTGGGTTGCCTTCGTGATCTTCACCAACAGGAAGGTTCATCCCAAGGCCTTGTTTGCCCTGTTCATGGTCGAACTCTGGGAACGCTTCAGCTACTACGGCATGCGGGCCATCCTGGTCCTGTACATGACCTCCACCCTGCTTCAGGGCGGATTTGGGTATGAAGATGAAAAGGCCTTCGGGATCTACGCGGCCTATGGGGCTCTGGTGTATCTCACCCCCATCCTGGGTGGTTATTTTGCAGACAAGATGATGGGTTTCCGAAAGGCCATCATCTGGGGATCGATCCTGATGGCCCTCGGGCAGTTTACCCTGTTCATGGACAACCAGGTCACCTTCTTTATCGGTCTGGCCCTGCTGGTGGTTGGAAACGGCTTCTTCAAGCCGAATATCTCCTCCATGATCGGCAAGTTCTACAAGACGGGTGACTCCCGTCGGGACGGAGCCTTTACGATCTTTTACATGGGGATCAACATCGGTGCCTTCCTGACCCCCCTGACCTGTGGTGCGATCGGTGAGATCGAAGGCTGGAAATACGGATTCCTGGCGGCAGGCCTCGGGATGGTTCTCGGGTTGTTGATCCTGCTGTGGGCCCAGAAGAATGGCTGGCTGGAAACCAATGTGGATGAAGATGGAAACGAAATGGACTCCTATCGACCGATCGGCCTGATCCCTGAGGGAAGCGCAAATAGCGGATTTGCCGGAATCAATGGGAAGATCATGCCCTATGTTGCCACGATCCTGCTGGTGGCCATCTCCTGGCTTCTGATCCGCAATGATGATGTCGTGGATTATATCCTGGCCCTGATCGGTGGCGGTGTGATCATCTACATGATCGTGCTGTCCGGACGCTACAATCGGGAACAACAGCAACGGATCTGGGTCATCCTGCTGCTCCTGCTCTTCACGACGGTGTTCTGGACCTTCTTCGAACTGGCCGGATCCGCACTGAACCTGTTCACCGACCGGAACGTGAACAAGAACATCATGGGAGCTGAGCTGACCACCACGTTCTTCCAGGCGGTGAACCCCTTGTTTATCATGATTTTTGCTCCGATCTATTCCTGGATGTGGATCAAGCTGGGACAGATGAACAAGGAACCGGCAGCGCCATACAAGTTTGGTATGGGTCTGATCCTGTTGGGCCTTGGTTTTCTGGTCCTGACCGTCGGGAAGGCCAGTGCCATTGGTGGCATGGTACCCGCCATCTTCCTGATCACCCTGTACCTCCTGCACACCCTGGGTGAACTGACGCTGTCACCGGTGGGCCTTTCCCTGGTGACCAAACTGGCGCCATCACAGATCGTCGGTTTCCTGATGGGTATCTGGTTCCTTTCCTCGTCGATCGCACACCAGGCAGGCAAGCACATTGCCAATTTTACAGCGGTCAATGAACAGGAGATCGTGCAAAGCGACAGCTTCCGGGAGTGCTTCAGTGACGAGACGCTTGAGGCTGCACTCCAGCAACCCAATGTGCTGGATGGCAAATCTCTGGAAGAGACCCTTGTCAGTGATGATTTTGTATCCGCATTGAACGCCAGTTCTTCCACACCCTACTACGTGGCCAGACTGCAGATCAAGGAGATCAAAGAGAAGGCAGACAAGATGACCAATGAGGTGGCCAGGGACAAGGAGCTGAACAAGTCCTTTGTCACGGTTCTGACCAAGAATCCCGAGTTTGCACAGAATGTCAATGTCATTTCCCGTGCCGACGTAGAGACGGCTGTCGAGGGCAGCGCTACCGGTGATGTCATTTCCTGTTTGAAGGGCGACTCACTGAGTCTCAGCCTGGGTGTTTTCCGCATGTTGGGCTTCTTTGCCATCGGGTGCGGACTGCTCCTGTTTGTCCTGGGGCCAATGGTGTCCCGCTGGATGCACGGTATCAAGTAATCCGTAGGCAACCATCAAAAAGGCCCGGACCTCCCAGGAGGTCCGGGCCTTTCTTATTTTTGCGCCATGCATCCACAATTCCGCGTTCTTCAGTTTGTCTGGTTGATCCTGGGCCTCAGTCAATTGATCCTGTTGATCCCCGCACTATGGGTTTATCGAAAGGGTCTTCCTGTTCAGGAAGCAGGCGGTCAAGGCCTGGTCATCTTCTGCATCCTCTTTCTGGCCCTTGCCGCTGCCGTTCCTTTTTTCTGGTACAGGAACCGGGTCAGGCAGATCCAGGCCAACTGGGAGGATGAGCGAAAGATCACCCATTACCGTGCACCGCTCTATTTCGGCTGGGTCCTGTGCGAAGGAGCGAATATGGTCACGTTGATCGCGTTTATGATCACGCGAAATGATACCTTCCTCTGGTTGTTTGCCGTCGGGTTTGCCCTGTACTATTTTCAAAAGCCAAACTGGTCCCTCTTCAGGCGGGACTATCAGGTCGCTTCTGTCTGAAGGACCTTTTACACCAGGAAGCCCGGCGCAGGACGAAATGGGACTCCGGGGTCCTACGGTTTGATGGTGGAGGGCGCGTCGATGTTCGGCTGGATCCAGCGGTCGATATTCGGACAGGTCTTCTGAAAGGAAGGATCGATCTCGATGTAGGTATTGGCAATATGATCCTGGATCCATTCATCCAGGTATTCATTTTTCTTCTCAGCCAGGGCGGCCTCCCGTATCCGGGAATAGTCCGTCTTCAGGCTGGCCTTGTGAGGGCGTGAACGCGATAGAAGCTTGACCAATTGGTAATAGACCTTACCGGTGGGATCCTGATAGGCGATCGGGGAACTGATCTGATTTTCCTGCAGGGTGTCGATCACGAAGAACAACCGGTGATCGAGATCCCCGATTTCAAAGAAAGTATTTCCCGACTTGGGGTTCAGCATCCGTCCACCATTGTTGTAGCTGGTGGAATTCTCGTCCCCGAAGTTCTTGACCGCTTCCTCAAAGGTCATGGTGGAGTCACGTGTGATGGCCATTCGGACGGAATCCAATACATGGACAGCCAGGTCCAGGTCGGCCTGTTCGATCTTGGGAGCGATCAGGATATGGCGGGTATGCAGGAGGTTGCCCCGACGCTCGAGGAGTTGAACGAAATGGTATCCGAAGGGAGATTCAAAAATATCCGACATCTCCCCAGGTTCGAGGTTGTAGGCCACGGATTCAAACTCAGGGACGAATGTGCCACGTTTCTGCCATCCGAGGTCGCCACCCAGACGAGCCGAGCCCAGGTCATCGGAATACTCCGAGGCCACTTCAGCGAAATCGCGTTGATCTTCCGTGATCATTTTGCGGATCTGGGACAACTGGACATAAGCCTGTTGTTTCTGTGTCTCATTGACTTTGGGATAATAGACGATCTCGGCCAATTCCACTTCGGAGTTGAAATAGGGTAGACTGTCCTTGGGCACCCGGTTGAAAAAGGTGCGGACCTCTTCCGGGGTGATCGTAATCGCTGAAAGGACCTGATTCTGCATTCGTTCGATCAGGATCTGGTTCTGGATGGGCTCGCGGAATTCACCACGGATCTCGGAAACGGTCTTGCCGTAATAATCTTCAAATTGCTGGTAATCATTATTCATCAGGGCCAGGATGCGATCGACCCTGGCTGAGATCTGTGCTTCGACCTCATCGTCAGAGATCACGATGGAATCGATCCGGGCCTGGTGGAGGAGGAGGTTCTGCCCCAGGAGGTTGTCCAGGATCAGACAGCGGGCGTTGGGCGGGATGGAGCCACGCTGGGCCTGCATATAAGCCAATTGGGATTCGATATCCGAGCGGAGAATGATCTCGGCACCTACCGTTCCTGTCACTTCATCGATCAAGCGCCTTTCCTGACCATAGCCGGGCAACAGACAGAGAACGGAAAGACAGCAAGTGATCAGGAAAGTATTCAGTGTAGTCATGGTCATAAAGAAACGGCTTCGGATCGAATTCCGAGGTTAGCGGGTGTAGACTTTAACGTTGTTTTTGCGGATCTCGAGCTCATAGAGCTGGTCCTTGACCTGGTTGATCAGATCGATCTGGCGCCTGTGCAGGATCGCTCGGGTGGCCTGGTCCCGGATATACGCCAGTGGAGCAATTTCCAGGGTGGATCGAATGTCCCGCACCTTGAGCAGGTAATTGACATCCTGATCCTTGAAACGGATCTCCTTGCCTACCTGGATACTGCCCTTGCTCACGACACCGGGAGGAAGCATCTGTTCGATCTCTTCATGAGGGAGCCAGGTACTGTCAGCCAGGATGAACCGGTCGGCATATTGTGTCGCATACCGGGTCAGCTTTTTCAGGTTTTCAGGTGTCGGATCATTCCACCAGGTCAGGGCATGGTCCAGTTTGGGGCGGTCATCCTGGATCTGAAGGAGCAGGATATTGGCGATGGGCTTCTCCAGATGGTACTGGTCCTTGTTGGCTTCATAAAAGCTGGCCAGCTCGGATTCTGTAATGGTCGAATCCAGCTGGGTCTCCATGAGCAATCGCTCATAGTTATTGAGGATCAGGGATTCACGGTAGTCCTCGACCAGGGCGTTGATGTTCAGGTCCTCCGGAATGTTCTCTTCGGCTCGTTGCATCAACAGTTGATCCCTGACCCATCGCTCGACATAGGCATTCACGATCAGGACACTGTCCTGTGCCGATACTCCATCATAAAGCAGGCTCTCCATGTCACTGAGGAAGAGCTTCCGCTCGAATACCTCGGCCAGCAGCAGATCATCCTCATGCCCGGATCCTTCCCATGACGAACAGGCGGTCATCAGGAGGACGCAGATCGGGATGGTCAACAGAAGTCCCAGCCTGAGCCGTTCGATCACTTGACGAGGGATTGAAAGACTCGTTGATCTACCTTGACCGTATACCGTTCCTTGAGTTCCTTGATCCAATCCTGTTCGAGTTTGTCCTGGTAATCGGCGATCACATACCCCCTCGCTTCATCGAGGGTTTTTGGGGTGGGGGCAAGGATTTCTTCGATCTTGATAAAATTCCAGCCCTTCGTGCGTTTATCCTCCTCGTTGAATGACAGGGTGCCGGGGGCCCAGACCATTTCATCGACGGCCGGGTTCTTCCCGTGCTCATAGATCAGTTCGCGGGCGCTCAGGATTTCCTTGTCGCCTTTGTTGAATTTGCTCAGCACCTTGTCTGACGATTTGCTGACGGCGTATTTGCGGACATCTTCCAGAAGTTCCGTATCGCTGCTTTTCAAGGAATAATAGGTGACCCGGGCGCGCTCTCCCCAGGAATATTTCCCCTGCTCCTCCGCCTGGAAGAAAGCAGCCAGACCGGTCGAATCCTGCCCGGCCCTGTCCCACACAATCCGCTTGGTGGCTTCAAACAGCAGGATGCCCTCCTCGTATTCCCTCATCAGGGCACGGAAGTCCGGATATTTCTCCTCCAGCCTGGATTCTTCGTATCGGATGCATTCGTCCTGGATAAAATCATTGAACAATTGACGGACGCCTGAGACGAGGTCATTGCTTCGCTTGAGGTTGACGCGCTTTCCGGCGTTCTTGAGCAGGTAGTCCTCGAATGAGGAGACTGGGATCTGCGTGGTCTTGCCCAGGCGCAGGATGGTCCTGTCAGAGAGGCTGCCCGTCCGCGGTCGCCACATGAAGGTGAAGAACGAATCATTCTGCATCTGGGTGTACTTCAGCAGGACGTCGTTTCTCTCCTCCACGCCGATCTCCGCCTTGATCTTTTCGATCATGCTGGTCTTGGCCAATTCAAAACGCTGATCTCGCTTGACCAGAGGTTCGAGACGTCGCTTGGCCAATTCCTCCGTGTCAGGAGCACGCTTGCTGATCCGCTTGATGATGTGGTATCCGCTGGTGGTTTCGATGGGCTTGGTAAAATCGCCATCCTTGGCCAGGGCGAATGCCGCTTCCTCAAAGGAGGATTCATATTTATTGATGCCGAAGAACCCGATATTTCCCCCCTTGGCGGCAGAGAGCTTGTCTTCTGACTCTGCTTTGGCGACCTCTTCGAAATCAGCCCCTTCCCGCAGTGCGCGGTAGAGACTGTCGATCTTGGTCCGGGCATCGGCGCTGTTCTCTCCTTTGATCTTTCGAATGAGGATATGCGCGACTTCGAGCTCGCCCCTGGCAGGTCTGCGGTCGGAGACGGAGAGGATGTGATACCCCAGTTTGGTCCGGAAGATGGGGCTGAATTTACCTACTGGCGTATCATAGGCAGCCGATTCCATGGCATAAAAGCCGGAGGGGAACAGGGCCGTCCAGTAACCCAGATCACCCCCTGTCTTGGCCGTGGTCTCGTCCTCACTGAACTGGCTGGCCACTGCTGCAAAGGACTGCCCACCGATCAGGGCTTTTTCGGCTTCCCGGATCTTTTTCAAGGCGATGGTCGTATCTTCCGGAGAGGCATTCAGATCCACTTTGACGAGGATATGCCCGATACGGACATCATCCTGAACCCTCTGATAAGCCTCATCGATCAATTGGTTGGTCACTTCCTTGTCTATGAGGTAATTGCTGGCCAGTTGCTTGCGGTAGCCAGCCAGTTCTGACTGAAGGGACGGAATGGTATCCAACTTCATTTCCCTGGCCCGGCGGACCTTCATCTTGAACTTCTTGTACAGGTCGAGATATTCCGAAAGTGAAGCCAGACTGAAGTTGGCTTTCGGGCCATTGGTCTTGGTGTAGATATACACGAATTCACTAACCGGTACCTGATCACTGTCAACGCTGAAAAGAATGGGATCAGCCTGGTCCTGGCTCATAGCCAATGCGAGATGACCGATAAAGAAGAGCCCGACAAGGGCGTTCCGAAGGAGTTTCATGATGTCTACTCTTTGGTTCAGAATAACAAGGCGCAAAAATACGAATTGTGGCTCGTCAGCGCCCGAAAATCGGATGCGATAACGTTGTATTCACACGCTTTCTTGTAGTTCGGGGCCTATTCGTGGAAATAGATGCGGTTGACACGGGGTGAAATATTGGTCAATACCTCATAGGGAATGGTCTGCAGGCTGTCAGCCAGCAATCGGATCGGGTGTTCCGATCCGAAAATGATGACTTCATCGCCTGCCCTTGCAGTGGGAATATGACTGACATCCACCATGCACATATCCATACAGATCGCTCCCACGGTCGGAGCCAATTGGCCACGGATCAGCACGGAAAAGCGACCTTCTCCCGCCAGCCGAAGCAGTCCATCCGCATATCCGATGCCCAGGGTGGCAATGGTCCTGTCATGATCGGCCCGGCCTTTTCGTCCATAACCTACCGATTCGCCGGCCGGTACCCGATGGACCCTGGAGACATGGGTCTTGAGACAAAGGGCATGAACCATGGCATCCGAGTGGCCCTGTTCCGTCGGGTCCAGGCCATAGATCCCGATGCCCAGTCGGACCATGTCGAACTGGTACTCCGGAAATCGACGAATGCCCGAAGAGTTGAGCAAGTGGAACAGAGGCCGGTATCCCAGTCCTTCGCTCAAGCGGTCGGTCAACCGGCAGAATCGCCGGGCTTGCTCATGAGTGAATGCATCGTGCTCCGGATTCTCGCTGGCGACCAGATGGGAAAAACAGGAACGGATGAGGACCTGTTCCTGGCGGGAGAGCAGGTCAATGAGCGGTCCAAGGTCCTGTTCTTCCAATCCGAGCCGGTGCATACCCGTCTCGAGCTTGAGATGGACAGGAATGACCGGATCACTGGGAGACAGCAACCGCAGCAATTCCCGAAACTGGTCCAGGGAATGGATCTGCGGCTCCAGTTGATGTTGGATCATGCTGGGAAAACCGGCGCTATCGGCGTTCATCACCAGAATGGGCAGCCTGACGCCGGCTTGCCGGAGTTCTACCCCTTCATCGGCATAGGCGACGCCCAGGTAATGAATGCGCTGGTTTTCCAGGAGCCGGGCGATATCCGGGCTTCCACTGCCATAGGCCGAGGCCTTGACCATCACCATGATCCGTGTTTCGGGCTTCAACTGACGGGCAATCACCCTGACATTGTGGGTCAAAGCGGTCAGGTTGATCTCCAGACGGGTGCGATGGACAAATCGCGTGAGATTGCGACTGATCGATTCCAGTGCAAAGCGCCTGGCTCCCTTGAAGAGAATGGCGGTCTGATGGATGTCCTGGAAGTCGGTTTCCTGGTTGAAGGCATGAACATCCGGAAAGCATTGGATCTGAGGATGGGCTCCAAGCAAAGTAGCCAATGCTGGTCCCTGGGCACCTATGAAGGACAGCCGGTCGACGGTCGCATCCTGCAGGAGCTGGGCGATGCGCCGGACCAGTTCGCTGGTATCCAGTCCACTGTCATCCAGATCGGTGAGGACCACCCAGGTGGAACGGTTCCCCTTGCGCTGGTGCAGGAACGACAGGGCGATGCGCAATCCTTCGAGGTCTGCATTGTAGGAATCGTTGATGATCAGGTTGCCCTGCCACCCTTCCCGGGTTTCAAGCCGCATGGACAAGGATGGCAGGTCGCCGATCCGATGGCACAATACATGTAGATCGTACCCCAGGACCAGACCGGCCAGCAGGCAGGTCATGGCGTTTTCAAAGGAGGCCTGATCGCTGTGGGGGATCAAGGCATGGCCTTCCTGGTCACCATAGATCAGGTCAAGATGGATCGCCTGCCCTTGTGCGACCTTGTTGACGATCTGAAGATCGGTGCCCTTGTCTACTGACCAGGTCACCAGGCGATCTTGCCATGGAGCCAGTATATCGGGATAGGCCCTCCGGATCCAATCCGGCATCACCAATCGCTGGCTGTTCTCGAACAACTTCAGCTTTTCACGGAGCTTGGTCTCCCGGTCAGCAAATCCCTCGTCATGGGCACTGCCAAAGCTGGTCAGGATGCCTGTGTCCGGCTGGATCATCTCCCGCAGTCGTTCCATCTCCCCCATTCGGGAAACGCCTGCCTCTATGATGGCCAGTTCGTGTTCGGGGCCGATCATGGACAGGGAGAGTGGGACCCCGACCTGGCTGTTGAAGCTTCTCGGGCTTCGCATGATGGCGGTGTCCTCTCGGAGCAACAGGTAGAGCCACTCCTTGACCATGGTCTTTCCATTGCTTCCGGTAATGCCGACCACTTTTCCATGAAATTGCTGACGATGCCCCCTGGCCAGCTGCTGCATGGCGTCGAGGGTATGCCTGACCAGCAGATACCTTGTCTCGGGTAGCATCTCCTCCGGAACATGGTCGACCACAAAGTGCCTTACCCCCTGATTCCAGGCGTCCCGAATGAAAAGATGGCCATCATGTCGTGGTCCGCGCAGGCAGAAAAACAGGGTGCTGGCCGGTTGGAAAACACTCCGGCTATCCGTGGATATCCGGCTGAAGAACAGATTGTCCGGCGGGGAAGGCCACCAGTCCCCGTCCGGTATATGCCGACTGTCGAGGGTCAGGTTCATTCGAGGTCCCTGCCGATATCCCGGCGAAAGTTCACGTGGTCAAAACAGATCTTCCCCGCCAGGGCATAGGCTCGGCTCTGTGCTTCCCGGAGATCGCTGCCCATGCCCGTGCATGCCAGGACACGTCCGCCGTTGGTCACCAGCTGGTCCCCGATTTGCCGGGTTCCGGCATGGAAGAGCCATGTGTGGTCGGGAGGGGTTCCATCAGTACCCAGGACGGGCAGTCCTTTGGGATAGCTGCCCGGATAGCCACCGGATACCAGCATGACCGTCACAGCTGTGCGAGGATCCATCTCGACGGTGATCGTATCCAGTTTCCGCTCGTGCATGGCTACCAGCATCTGTAGCAGGTCAGTGCTCAGGCGTGGCATGACCACCTCTGTTTCGGGGTCACCCATCCTGCAGTTGTATTCGATGACCATTGGCTCGCCTTCAACAGCGATCAGACCGAAAAAGATAAATCCCTGGTAGTCGATCTGACGCCGGGTCAGACCGCTGATGGTGGGGGCCACGATCCGTTGCATCACCTTTTCCATCATTTGCTGATCGATGAATGGGACAGGTGACACGGCGCCCATGCCACCGGTGTTCGGTCCCGTATCCCCCTCTCCGATCCGCTTGTAATCCTTGGCAACCGGGAGGATACAGGCATGTTTCCCATCCGTGAGGGCAAAGACCGAGAATTCGATCCCGGCCAGGAATTCTTCCAGCACCACGGTATGCCCGGCACTGCCGAATTCACCGTCGAACATACCGCGAATGGATTGGATGGCTTCTTCTTTCTCCTGGCAGATGATCACTCCTTTTCCTGCGGCCAGTCCGTCTGCCTTGATCACGTAGGGAGGAGTGAAGGTATCCAGGAAGGCGATCGCTTCATCGACCTGGTCCCGGTTGAATTCTCCATAGCGTGCAGTAGGAATCCCGGATTCCGCCATAAAGGCTTTGGCATAGGCCTTACTGCCTTCCAGTTGCGCGCCCACGGCGTCAGGTCCGCAGATGATCAGGTCCTTCAGATCGGGTTGCCTCCTGAGAAAACCGGTGATCCCCCGTACCAGTGGTTCTTCCGGGCCGACGAGGAGGACCTGGATCTTTTCGTCCAGACAGAATTGGTGAATGGCTGGAAAGTCGAGGATGTCGAGATCGACATTCTGGCCACAGTCAGCCGTCCCGGGATTTCCGGGAGCAATGAACAGGGCATCACAGAGGGGGCTCGAAGCGATCTTCCAGGCCAGAGCGTGTTCACGACCTCCACTGCCCAGGAGTAGGACCTTCATAACTTTTTGTCAAAGGTAGGGAATGCCATCGGGACGATGACCTACAAGCTGATGCGCGTGCCCAGCGCTATGCCCAATGTATTGATCCGGTCATTATTGGGACCGAGGGATTTTTTGAAGGGATTGTGCTGGTAGACCGGCTCCATGAATACGCTCACCCGCTCGTTGAGCTGGTTCTCCAGGCCTATGCCCAGATCGATGGTCATGTAACTGTTCTCGGCCAGGCTGCCACCCTCAAAGAATCCATCGGCATACCGCTTCTGGCTGGTCTTGGATTGGGTCAATGGCTCCGGAGGTCCGCCGGTATTCGGGTCGGCTCCCGGGATATAGGATTGCTTGCGATCATAGTTGGCCTGGAAGGCCAGGTGGCCGGTTCCGCCCAGGAGGGCATAGGTATGCCAGCGATTCTTTCGCTTCAGGGTCCGCTGGACCTGGAAGGATAGGCTGACCATGTTCAATTCGATATCCCGGATGGTTTCAGCAAAATAACCCCGTTGAATATCCCCGTCGAATACCTCGGTATAAGGCTTGGGCAGATAGTAGGTTCGGGAATAGGCCAGGTCAGTACGCCATGACCATGTAGGTCCCTCCTGCAGATAACCGATCATGCCGCCATAACCGGATACCACCTGGTCATACCCCTTTTTGACCAGCAGCTGATCATACGGGGTCATGACATAGTTCAGGTCGCCGCGAATGGCCATGCTGACCTTGTGGCGACGGGAAGATGCGCCGGCGAGTGGTGGGATGTTCGCCAGCACCGGCGGGAGGGACTCCAGGAGGGGAGGCTCATGCGTGGTGATCGGCTCGAGGATGTCCATCGACGGTCTGGACGAACCCTCTGACAAGGTGGGGGTTTGGATCGTCATCTCCGCGAATCGGGGATGCGCTGATGGTTGATCAGCCAGGGATACCGCAAAGGCCGGTCTGGTCAGGGGCAGCAGGATGGTTTCCGACCTGTCCGGCCGGAAGGGCGGCTGTGTCACAGAAACAGAGGTGCTGGTTTCCTCGCCGGGCAAATTGGTTTCCCGAACAGTCCGGGCAGGAAGATCATGCAGGCCGGATGCATTCTCCCGCAAGGTCGGAGATATCTGGGCGATCGGTTGCGGGGAGGTCGGGAGGATGGTATCCATGCTCCAGAAGTTCCACAGGGTGAGCATGATCAGCAGGAGTAATGCTCCTTCCAGTACTTTCAGCTGCAGCATCTGCGCTCGCTGGCGGGCTTGTTCTTCGAGCCTTCTCCGGAACAGTTGCCAGTGCTGTTCCTGATAACCGGCCTCAAAGTGGTCGAGCTTTTGCTTCATGGCAGCATCAAACCGGTTGGATGCCGTCTCCTGGGCTTCGGAAGCATCCAGGCGGGAGGCAAACTGGTCCCAGGCCGACTCCGGACGGGTGGCTTCATGGTTTTCCAGTTCTCCTTTGATCCAACGATCGAAATCGTTCATTTCTGCCATTTCAGTTTCAGTGCATGTTGCAGTTTCAATCGGGCCTTGACCAGATTGGACCGCGAAGTACTTTCCGTGATGTCCAGCATATCGGCGATCTCCTTGTGAGAGTAACCTTCCAGGACATACAGGTTGAACACCACCCGGTAGGAGGGTGTCAATTCTCTGACCAGACCGAGGATCTCTTCTGCAGAGATCATATCCAGGGCCGAGATTTCGCCATTGGACAAGGTCTGTACCTGATCCAGATCATCGGTCCGACGACGGTGGTTTCGTCGATAATGATCGATGCATGTATTGACTATGATGGTTCTGATCCAGGCCTGGAGCGATGTGCCACTCTTGTACCTGGAGATATACCGGAAGACTTTGATGAAGCCTTCGTGCAGCATATCCAGGGCATCTTCCTCATGGTTGGCATACCGCAGACAGACACCCATCATTTTTCCATAGTGTTCCTCATACACCCGCTGCTGGGCCCAGCGCTCTTGCCGGACACATGCTGCGATCAGATCGGACTCGTCTGCAGTCAGATGAAGGGTAACATCCATGGATGTGGTACATTCTGAACCGAAGACAAGGTACTGCGTTTAACGGAATGATGCGACCTTTCGCTGCCTGACCACCCTGAGATTGTCCGCTCCCGGACATTTTCTCCTTTTTGTGGCGATCGCCCAGGATCGGAAACAGAAATACAGGGATCTTGGAATTGGTCTATTTTTGTAACCTATGCGCAGTTACCATGTCTTATGGGCGATGATCCTGTTTCTCGCCGCCTGTCAATCATCGGATACCTCCGACACGCCACCGATCTCCCTGACGGGTTATCCGGAGATCGATCAGATCTCCCTGGCTATTCAGAAATCCCCGGAGGATGCTCTCTTGTACCAGCAGCGTGCCCGGGCCTATGCTGACCGGGAAGCCTATGACCAGGCCATTCTTGACCTGAACCGCTCCCTGTCACTCGACAGCCTGAATATCGACAGTTATCATCTTCTGGCGGATGTCTACCTGGATTACTACAATTCACGGATGGCCATGAACACCTTGTACAAGGCGGTAGAACTCTATCCACAACGCATCCCCACCTTGTTGAAGTTGGTGGAATTCCAGTTTATCCTCAAGATGTATGATCCCGCCAGGGAGACCATTTCCAGGATCATGACCCTGGATCCGCAGAATGCGGACGGGATGTTCTGGGCCGGCATGATCTTCCGGGATGAAGGTCAGGTGCCCCAGGCGATCAAGAGCTTCCAGGAGGCCACGGAGCAGAATCCGGACCTGATCGATGCCTGGATCGAATGTGGCAAGTTGCTCAGCCAGGAAAAGAAGCCGATTGCCCGACAGTTCTTTGAGACCGCTATCCGCGTTGATCCTGAAAGTGAGCATGCCCGGCACGCCCTGGCGGAGTATTTCCAGGAACAGGGGCAACTGCAGGAGGCATTGCAGGTGTACCGCGACCTGATCATCCAGAATCCGCAGTATGCCGATGCGTTATACAATTCAGGGCTGATCTATCTGGAAATGGACAGTCTTCAGCAGGCCCGCCAGCAATTTGACCTGACCTTGCAGGTGGATCCTACCCGTTCGCTGGCCTATCTGGCCAGAGGAAACACCCTGGAGGCATTGGGTGAGCGGGACAGCGCCCGAAAGGATTACGAACAGGCTCTGTCCCTGGACCCCTCCATGACCCGGGCAAGGCGCGCATTGGACAATCTTACATCTACAGCACAATGATCAGAACAACGTTCATTCATGGCATCTTCATTGGTCTGACCCTGATGGGGGTACAAGCCCAGGAAGGACAGGAAAAGGCCTTGCCGACCAGGGAGCCGAACTACATCATGGATACGGCCCGACCTACCACAAAGATCAATGCCGTCTATCCGTACGATATCCAACTCAAGCAAGCCGATGGCCAATTGACCTCTTCCGACCAGGTTCTACCTGTCAACGGTCAACCGACGGTCCTGCTGTTCTGGTTGACCACCTGCTTTCCATGTCGCATGGAATTGGAAGCGCTCCGGAAGGCCGTTCCCGGCTGGCGTGAAGAGACAGATTTCAACCTGGTGGCCATTTCCACGGATTTTGCCAAGAACTTCCCTGCATTTGTAGAGCGTGTCCAGACAGGTGAGTGGTCATGGCCTGCCTATAATGATGTCAACCGGGAGTTCAGCAGGATCCTGCCCGGTCAATTGAATGGTCTTCCCCAGACATTCGTCATCGATGCAAGCGGTGAGATCGTTTATCATCACCGGAAATACCGGCCGGGAGATGAGCAGGCCCTGTACGAGGCGATCAAGCAGGCAGCCGGCAAGTAGGTTTTCTGGGATAGGGGTATAAAAAAAAGCCGGTGCAGGAAACTGCACCGGCTTTTTTTGTTCCCGGATGTCCAATCAATAGAAATTGGACCGGTTGTCTTCGATCTTGGCTTCCTTTCGCAGGGATTCCACGAACTGATAGGAAAGCGAATTCGACTTCTGCATCTTCGCCGACTGGCGGATCAGGGCCACATTGGCGGGCTGATTCTCTTCGGGCCGGCTGATGACCTGAGCGACATATACCCCGTTATTGCCGATGATCGGTGCGGATGTCGTACCGACGGCCAGGGTGACCACGGTGCCGATTAACTTTGGTTCGCTGCCGATCCCGGTCAGGAAGGAATTGGCAAAGCTCATGGTCTTGGCTGTGTCAACAGGCACGCCATAGGTTGCGCTGAGAGCGCTTAAATTGGTATTCCCTCCGATTTTATCAGCCAGGAACTTGCCTTTTGCCTGATTCTTGACCAGCATCTCCAGTTCTTCACGAGCTGTCTCGATAGTACCCTTGCCGGCCGGGCGAATGGATCCGAGGCCAACCACCAGATATCTGCTGGTGTAACCAGCCTGTTCGTCCTCGAAGGAATAGATCTCCGGTGAGATATTGCCGATGGACTTTTCTTTGAAGGCCCAACGAATAATGTCGCGGGCAGACGAGCCCTGGCCGAGAGTACCCAATGAGAAGTCATTCGCACGGAACGGGGCGCTGCTCTGAACGGTCAGATCCGATGATTCGGTTGCTGCCTGTTCCATGCTGGCGACATCCCGGTATTGGCTGACGGCTTCGAGGGCCTTCTGGTAAGCTCGTTTCTGGGTGGTCTCTGATGGAATGATTGCCTCGCTGAGAATACCCATGCGCAGGCCCACGTTGTTCTCGATGAATTTCCGGTCGGTCACCTGGACCAGGTGCACACCAAACTGAGTGGTCACCGTCTGGTATTCACCTGGCTTGGCATTGTAGAAGATCAGGTCGTTGAATGGCTTGACCATTTGGCCCTGGGCTGCGAAACCGAGGTCACCACCCTTTGTCCGGGTAGCATCCTGCCCATACTGGAGGGCCAGGGTATCGAAGGAGACCGTGCCTGCTTCCACCAGGCCTTTCAGGCTGTCGATGGTGGCCTGTGCCTGTGCCAGGGCAGTAGCATCCTTAGCCTGGATGAGAATATGGCGGGCGCGTACGGAGTCGGGCACGATCATCCGATCCAGGATCTTCACCACCAGGTACTGGTTGTTTTCCACAAAGGGTCCATATACGGAGCCAGTGGGCATGGAGAACAGGGTGTCCGCCTCCGGAGAGGTGAAAAAGTCATCCTGGTAATAGGCCCCGTCCATGAAACCGTAGTTGTTGTCAATGAACAGGGTGTCGTTCTCCGTGTTCTGGAAATCGGGAACCAGTTCAGCCAGACCATTGCGGATAGCCACAGAATCTTCGCTGGTGGGCCGGACTTCATAGCTGATATACTTGACGGTTCGCGTCTCTTCGTCCTGCCGGAATTTGGCCGGATGGGCCTTGAGGTAGTCGGTGAGATCCTGATCGGTGATGCTCACCTCATTGTCGGATACCACATCAAAGGGGATCCGGACATAGGCCACCTCACTGCGGGAGGACCGATCCTGGTTCATCAATTCAGCCTGCCAGGCAGGAATGTACATGCCTTTGGAGATCATGGCCACGATCTTGGACTGGATCCGGTCTTTGACGATCTCTTTTTCCTGTTCGGCCCAGAAGACTTTCAGGTCGGGAGGGAGCTGATCAGCTTCGATGGCCTGTCGCAGGCTGTTGAGTTGCTGACGATCCACCTGACGAGTATTGGGATCGGAGAAGTTGCGCTGGATGATCGGGCTCAGGTTGGTGCCGAACTCCAGGTCGACCAACTCCTCCTTGCCGACACCGAGACCAAGGTCTTCGGCCATCTCGTCGACGAGGATCTTCTCGACAAAATAGTTCCACAGCTGCTGCTTTCGTTGGTAGACATCAGCGCCACTATTTCCGTAGAGACGATTTTCGGTGTTGCTGAACACCTGCCAGTCGATTCGCTGGCCGTTCACTTTGCCCAGGGTGAACTGGTTGGCGGATGCCGGGCCTCCGGATGTCATCATGTCCATCAGAATGAATCCAGCCATGGCCAGACCGATAGAAATCAGAAGAATAATCGGATTCTTCCGAATGGTATTCATCAATCCCATAGATCAACGAGTCTTTAGATATTTCAAAAAAATCAATGTGTCAACTTCTCCAACCAATGCTCACTATTAAAATCCTGTAAATCAAATATTTATATCTATATTGGATTAAATATTCGATAAAAGTCAATGAATAAGAGCTTCCTTTTGGAAAAAGCCATGCAAAGGTAATGGGTTTGGGTCATATAATCCAATCTCAGCACCTCTAAGGTTCTTACGCAACGAGCCGGAATAAGTTGCAAGGAAATCATTCTTCCTTCCAACGGCGATCTGCAGCATCGACCAGGGCTTCATAGAAAGCCTCGCCATACTTTCGGATCAGGGCTTCCTTGGCGAACTCCACCAGGCGGATACCTTCCTGCTGTCCCCGGGTACAGGCTGCCGCACAGATCGACCATCTGTCGTAGTTCAGTGCCTCATAGCCGTCTTCGGGTTTTCCGAGCACCCGTATGGGATACAGGTGGCAGGAGATGGGCTTTCGGAAGGAGGTAACCCCTGCCTCCCAGGCCGTTTCGATCCCGCAGTGGGCTATGCCATGGCTGTCGAGGGTGAGGTAGGCACAGGCTCCGCCATCGATCAGCGGAGTGCCTTCCTTTCCAAGGTCAGGGTAATACACGGATGTGCCTTCCCTGTCCAGGACCGCCAGACCAGCCGGACTGAGATAGGAGCGGATGTCCGGAAGCAGGCGTTCCAGGGTATTCACTTCTTCAGGGTCCAGCGGTGCGCCAAAGTCACCCTCCCAGCAGCAGGCTCCCTGGCATGACGGGATATGGCAGGCGAAGGAACTGGTCAGCACATCATCACTGATCAGGACATCATCGATCAAATGCATCATTGGATGTTCTTCGACTGGTGAATTGGGTCATACCCTGGAATTACCGAAAAGGTGTGGCAAAGATGATGGTTAAATTCTATTTTTGCCGGCCTACGCACAACCGAATGATGTTTGGTGTGGTTTACCAGAAAAAATGAAGGACATGGATCAGCTGAAAGAATTATTCATAACCAAGGCAACCGCACTTGGCCAGGAGGTGAAGGAGTTGCTGAAAGAGCATGGGGATCTGCAGATTGACACGGTTGATCTGAATCAGGCCTTCGGCGGAATGCGGGGAATCAAAGCCATGGTATGGGAACCGTCGGCTCTGGATCCCCAGGAAGGAATCCGTTTCCGGGGTTACTCCATTCCTGAGTTGAGCAAACTGCTGCCGACGGCAGAAGGCGATGATGAGCCGCTGCCAGAGGGATTGTTCTGGTTGATGCTGGTTGGTGATATTCCGACAGCCGAGCAGGTCCGGTGGCTGACCGATCAGTGGACCCGTCGCAGCAATGTGCCTGCCTATGTCTTCAAGACGCTCGATGCCCTTCCCCTGGATGCTCATCCGATGACCCAGTTGTCGACCGCGATCATGGCCATGCAGCAGACCAGCGTCTTTGCCCGTCGGTATGCTGAGGGCATGAACCGGTCGGAATATTGGGATGCGACCTATGAGGATACCATGAACCTCATTGCCCGACTGCCACGTGTGGCTGCCTATATCTATCGTCGTACCTACTTCAACGGAGATCATATCGCTCCGGACATTTCCCTGGATTGGGCTGGGAACTTTGCCCATATGCTGGGCATCAACAAGCCGGATTTCCGCAGTCTCATGCGACTGTACCTCACCATTCATGCGGATCACGAGGGCGGAAATGCATCAGCACATACCACTCACCTCATTGGCTCCACCCTGAGCGACGCCTATCTCTCCCTGGCCGGAGGTCTGAATGCCCTGGCAGGACCCCTTCACGGACTGGCCAATCAGGAGGTGATCAAGTGGATTTTCAAGATGAATGATGCGCTGGGTACCAGTGCCCCGACGGAAAAGCAGATCGAAGACTATGTGAAGTCTACCCTGTCCGCAGGCAAGGTGATCCCCGGATATGGCCATGCCGTCCTGCGGAAACCTGATCCCCGATTCATGGCCCAGAAGGAGTTTGCCGAGAAGTACATCCAGGATTCCGAGATCGTCCAGACCATCTGGAAGGTGTTCAAGGTCGTGCCACCCATTCTGCAGTCACTGGGCAAGGTCAGCAATCCATGGCCGAATGTCGATGCCCATTCCGGTGCATTGCTGGTGCATTACGGAATGGACCAGTACAGTTTTTATACTGTACTCTTCGGCGTCAGCCGTGCACTGGGTGTGTTGTCGGCCTTGTGCTGGAGCCGGGCATTGAGCCTGCCACTGGAGCGGCCCAAATCGGTCACCATTGAATGGGTGAAAGAGTTTGTGGAAAAATCCAGGGGATAATTCGAGTCGTCGCGGAAAAAAAGATGGGTAGCTGCACGGGAACTGCGGCTGATTCGTTTATTTTTGGGCCTCACAACCAATACACGCGAAGAGACTATGCAGTATCCGGATAACCTGAAGTACACCAAGGAACACGAGTGGATCCTCGTCGACGGTTCCGTCGGCATCATAGGCATTACTGAGTTTGCCCAGTCTGAGCTCGGTGAGATCGTTTACGTCGAAGTCGATACCGTAGGCGAGTCGATCGCCCGGGATGAGGTCTTCGGGACCGTAGAAGCAGTCAAGACCACCTCTGATCTCTTTATGCCGGTCAGCGGGAAGGTCATCGCGTTCAATGAGGAGATCGACGAGAAGGAGGGCGACAATCCGGCGGTGATCAATGAGGACCCCTATGGCAAGGGTTGGATCATCAAGGTCGAGCTGAGCGATCTGTCCGAGCTGGACAAGTTGATGGACGCCGCGGCCTACAAGGAATTGGTTGGATAATTTTTCCAGTCATCCACCAGATCGACCCTTTCTGGCATCTACCATTCGACAGCCCCTGATCCATGTGCTCTTGTGGGGCGGATGGATCACAGCATTGTCTCTTCTCCCCGGCAAAACGTTGCCGGCCTTTGAGATGGCGGATTGGCTTGCACTGGATAAACTGGCTCATTTGCTGCTTTACGGTATCTGGGCCGCCTTGTGGTTCCGGTGGAAACGTACTACGGGAACCGATGTTTCCGGAGGAAGTATGGCTGCAGGATTGCTGTTCATGGGTGGCTACGGGGCTATTCTCGAGGTTCTTCAATGGGCCATGGAAGCCGACCGGTATTTTGAGGTCCCGGATATTGTTGCTAATATTATCGGCATTTTGCTGAGCTACGGTATCAATTTTTTGATATATAAAATGTGTTGATTATGGAAATGGCATTTTCAGGTACAACCGTCTTTGTGTTGCTGGCCGTACTTGTGGCGATCGTCATCGGCTTGATCCTGTATTTCCGAAAACGATTGAACGGATACGATATCCAGCATCTTCGGGATCAGCATGCCCAGCGTGAGCGTACAGACCTGTTAGCTACCCGGACCAAGTATCCCGAAGTGGATGCCTTCCGGTTGAGCAATACCTTTCTGAAATTCAGCCTGTTGACCTCCCTGCTGATCGTGCTCCTGGCGTTCAACTGGACGACCTTTGAAGAACAGGTCTACATTCCGGAAGGTGCCCTGGATATGGCTGAGGATATTGAGATCGAACCCCCTCGGACAGCTGAACCCCCTCCGCCTCCTCCACCACCACCACCACCGGTGATCGAAGAGGTGCCCGAGGAGTTGATCGAGGAAGAGGACCAGCCTGAGTTTGTCGATCAGAGTCTGGATAAGGAGACGGAGGTCAAGGCGCCACCTCCTTCGGCGCCACCACCCCCACCCCCCCCACCACCACCACCGCCCAAGGAAGAAGAGATTTTCGTGATCGCAGAGGACATGCCCCGATTCCCGGGCTGTGAGAATGAGAGCAGCAAGAAGGACAAGGAGGCATGCGCCCAGAAAAAGATGTTGGAATTCATCTATGCCAATATCAAGTATCCACCGATCGCCCGGGAGAACGGCATCGAAGGAACTGCGGTCGTGACCTTTGTGGTCGAGAAGGATGGAACGGTCAAAGCCGCCAAGGTGGTCAGGGAGATCGGTGCCGGTTGCGGCGAAGAGGCTCTTCGCGTGGTAGAACTGATGAACCAGAAAGGCATCAAGTGGATCCCGGGCAAACAGCGCGGAAAGCCGGTTCGTGTTCAGTTCAACCTGCCTGTGAAGTTCAAGCTGCAGTAGAACCTGCCTGATAATTCATGTTCCTGCAAGCGGGCGATCGACATCTGTCGATCGCCCGCTTCTGTTATTATCCCGGTGAAGACGGCCCTAGGTCGTTTGCAGATGGGCAGACCGCTTGATTCCATCACCCTGATTCCAGGTTGCCTTCGGTACTCATGAACGTTCAGCGGCTGCTTCCAATATCGATCATCCGATCGTCCGATGGAAAGCACTTGAAGGATTGATCATGGTCATTCAATAGCCATCCAAAGTCGGCTATCATTGAATACCAAACCAATAGATCATGAACTTCTCATTCGACGGTAACACTACTCTTGTGCTTCTGGGAGGAATTGTCCTGCTGACAGTGGGAATTATCCTCTATTTCAAGTATCGGTTCAGTCATTACGACTGGCATCGGTTGAAAGCGAAACACGCCCTGGATCAAGGGCGGAAGTTGCTGGTCGGCCGGAGCAAGTTTCCCGAAGTGGATGTCTTCCGGTACAGTTCACAATTCATGCGCTTCGGTCTTCTGGCGTCGTTGTTTGTGATCCTGGCCGCCTTGAACTGGACAACCTATGAGGAGGAGACCGCGATCCCGGAGAATGCTCTGGTCATGGATGAGGACATCACACTGGAGGTTCCCCGGTCGTCCGAGCCGCCACCCCCTCCACCACCCCCTCCGCCACCCGTGATCCAGGAAGTGCCGGAGGAATTCATCGAAGACCTCGATCAACCCGAATTCGTGGATAACAGTATCGATCGAAATACTGAGGTCCATGCACCTGCACCTGTGCAGGGCCCCAAGACGGCACCGCCTCCACCTCCTCCGCCACCACCACCACCGAAGGAAGAGGAGATCTTTGTGATCGCAGAGGACATGCCCCGCTTTCCGGGATGCGAACACCTGGGGACGAAAGCCGAGAAAGAAGCCTGTGCCAGGGACAATCTTCTGAAGTTCATCTACGAGAATATCGAGTATCCCCCGATCGCCCGGGAGAATGGCGTGGAGGGGACCGTCGTGATCTCGTTCGTTGTCGAAAAGGACGGGGTAGTGCGCGACACCAAGATCGTTCGCGAGATCGGTGGCGGTTGCGGCGAGGAAGCATTGCGTGTGGTCGAGTTGATGAATACCTCGGGGAAACGCTGGATCCCCGGCAAGCAAAGAGGCAAGCCGGTCAGGGTGATGTTCAATCTGCCGGTGAAGTTCAAGCTGAAGTAATGGCCACCTGAGCGATCGGAAATAACTTTTGCATGATTGTTGCGTTCTATCTTGTGGTTCATCCCCTGCAGATATGACGTTCAGACTGTCTTCGCTTCTTTTTGCATTCTTCCTTCTCTCTATCGGTCTCCAGGCCCAGGAATCCAAGCTGGCTGAACAGTACTTTCAGAATGGAGAATACCAGAAGGCCAGCCAGTTGTTCCAACGGCTCTACGATACTCAATCCAGCAGCGAGTACTACCTGGACCGGTATATCGATTGCCTGTTGAAGTTGAAGCAGTACAAGGAAGGCGAGCAGGTGTTGAAGCGCGAGTTGAAGAAGAATCCGGCAGCGGTCAAGTTGTATGTGAGTCTGGGAAAGCTGCTGGAGGAGCAGGATCGGTCTGAAGAGGCGGAAGACCAGTACCGGACAGCCATCCGGGAAATGCCGGCGGATCAATACCAGATCATCCTTCTTGGCAATGCCCTGGCCCGCGATCAGAAGATCGATCTGGCCATGGAAGTGTATGACAAGGGAGCCAAATTGCTCGGTCGTCCCTCGGTGTTTGCCGAATACCAGGGCAATCTCATGCTTCAGTCAGGCGATTTCCCTGAAATGATTGCCTACTACCTCCTCTACCTGCGGGAGAATCCCCGACAGCAGGGAAAGATCCAGATGAATATCCAACGGTATCTTCCCGAGGAATATACCGACGAGTTGCAGGCCCAGTTGTACAGCCGGATCAATGAGGACCCGGACGATGTGGCCATGATCGAGCTGCTGACATGGACTTTCTTGCAGAAGAAGGATTATCGCAATGCTCTTCGGCAATCCAAGGCCCTGGACCTGAAATTGAATGAGAACGGCAACCGGATCTTCAATCTGGGTCAGATCGCTGCCAATGAGCGCGACTATGGACCTGCGATCGAAGCCTTCCAGTATCTCATCGACCAGAAGGGACCTGGCACAGTGTATTATTATGATGCCAAGAAGCAGTTGCTGAATGCCAAGCGGAAAAAACTGGTCGAGTCGCCGTCCTATTCCCAGCAGGACCTGCTCGATCTGGAAGCCGAGTATGAGCAGTTCCTTGGAAAGGACAATCGCAATCGGCTGGTGGCACCCCTGATCATGGAGCAGGCTGAGTTGGAAGCGCTTTATCTTCAGGACCTGCCCAAGGCCATCACTCTGTTGGAGGAAGTAATCCATATGCCGGGGATCGAGCAGGACCTGCAATCCACGGCCAAGCTCCAGTTGGGCGATTACTACCTGATGCAGGGTGAGATCTGGGACGCGACCCTGTTGTATTCCCAGGTAGACAAGCTCTACAAGGATGACCCCCTGGGGCATGAGGCGCGTTTTCGCAACGCCCGGTTATCCTATTTCAATGGGGATTTCCAATGGGCACAAGCCCAGTTTGACGTGTTGAAGGCTTCGACCTCCAAGTTGATCGCCAATGATGCCCTGGACCTGTCCGTGTTCATCATGGACAATCTGGGACTGGATACCACCACGGCGGCCATGGCCATGTATGCGGATGCTGAATTGCTGGTTTTTCAGAACCAGCATTCCGCTGCATTGGCCATCCTGGACAGCCTGGCCAGTGCGTTTCCATTTCACTCACTGGAGGATGATGTCCTGTATCTGAAAAGCAGGATCTATACCAAGGACCGGGAGTGGAACCGGGCCGAGACCGTTCTCCAGCGGATCCTGGACGAGTATCCGGAAGAGATCCGGGCAGACAATGCCTTGTATGATCTGGGACAGCTGTATGAAGGTCCTCTCGGTGATCCGGCCAAGGCCATGGCTTGTTATGAGCGGATCTTTACCGATTATTCCAACAGTACCTTTGCCGTCGATGCCCGGAAGCGATTTCGATTTCTTCGGGGTGATCATGTCCAGTAAACAGAGATCATATGCTGATATATAACGTCACCATCCAGGTGGAGCAGTCTGTTGCTGCCGATTGGCTGGAGTGGATGCAACAGGTCCATATTCCGGAGGTCCTCCAATCGGGTTTGTTCACGTCACATCAATTGTGCAGGCTTCTGGATGACCATCCGGACGTAGTGACCTACGCAGTCCAATACCATTGCCCCGGGATGAAGGAGATCCAGAGATACCAGGAGGAGTTTGCCCCGGGCCTGCAGGCGGCCCATCGCCAACGGTATGAGGGTCGCTTCGTAGCCTTCCGGACGTTGTTGGAGAAAATCGATTCGCCGATATCCTAGATCTGGCAGACTTTGGATGCAACGGGTCAGTGAATTGACTCGGGGTTCAACCGGAAGGCCTATCTTTGTGTTCCTATTTCAAACCATCCACCATGATATTCAACCTGACCGAAGAGCAACTGGCCGTACAGGAAGCTGCCAGAGAGTTTGCCCAGAAAGAACTTCTTCCCGGCGTCATTGAGCGTGATCGGGAGATGAAGTATCCCCGTGACCAGGTCCGGATGATGGCTGAACTGGGTTTCCTGGGAATGATGGTCGATCCAGCTTACGGTGGTGGAGGGATGGACTCCCTGTCCTACGTCCTGGCGATGGAGGAGATTTCCAAGGTGGATGCCTCCTGTTCCGTGATCATGTCCGTGAACAACTCCCTGGTCTGCTGGGGATTGGAAACGTATGGCACTGAGGAACAGAAGCAACAGTATCTCACCAAACTGGCTCCGGGAGAATGGGTCGGGGCATTTTGCCTGTCAGAGCCTGAGGCGGGTAGCGATGCAACCAGCCAGCGCACGACAGCGGTGGACATGGGCGATCATTACGTCCTGAATGGTACCAAGAACTGGATCACCAATGGTGGTACGTCGCAGGTCCATCTGGTTATTGCCCAGACCCATCCGGAGAAGGGACATCGGGGCATCAATGCCTTTATCGTTGAAACCAGTTGGCCGGGTGTAACGATCGGGGCCAAGGAAGATAAACTGGGGATTCGGGCATCCGACACCCATACCATTATGTATACCGATGTCAAGGTGCCAAAGGCCAATCGCATCGGGGAGGATGGATTCGGTTTCAAATTCGCCATGAAGGTCCTTTCGGGTGGTCGGATCGGGATAGCGGCCCAGGCCCTGGGGATCGGTGCAGGCGCCTATGAACTTGCATTGGCCTATGCGCAGGAGCGGGAAGCCTTTGGCAAGCCGATCAGTCAGCACCAGGCCATCGCTTTCAAACTGGCGGACATGGCGACCGAGGTGGAAGCTGCCCGGTTGCTGGTCTATCGCTCGGCCTGGTTGAAGGACCAGGGTAAGGATTACGATATGGCCAGTTCGATGGCCAAGGTCTTTGCCTCTGAAATGGCGATGAAGACCGCCACGGAAGCCGTCCAGGTCCATGGTGGCTATGGTTATGTGAAAGAATATCATGTCGAGCGTCTGATGCGTGATGCCAAGATCACCCAGATCTATGAAGGCACGTCAGAGATCCAGCGCCTGGTCATTTCCAGAAGTATCCTCAGTGGGACGCCTTATGTGGGTGTGATCTAGACCCGATGACCAGACCTGCACCACGGCATGGTTGAACGGGGTTCTATTCGACTCTTTACCTTTCGGGACATCCCTGTGCGTCTTCATTGGACGTTCGGTTTACTGTTTCTTTGGGTTCTGTATACCGGGATGCGGTTCGGGATGGATTGGCCCGCCATTGGGGTATTGGCTCTATTGGTCACCAGCCTGTTTGCCTGTGTGGTCTTTCACGAGTTCGGCCATGCCCTGACCGCCCGGCATTTTGGCATCCATACCCGTGACATCATCCTGTCGCCGATAGGCGGAGTTGCCCGGCTCCATAAAATCCCGGAAAAGCCGGCTCAGGAGTTGCTGGTCGCCCTGGCCGGTCCGGCAGTCAATGTGATCATTGCCAGTATCCTGGCCGTCGTGGCCTGGTTGACATTGCCAACCTTTCTGGACATCCAGGGCGAAACGGAAACGGCCATTTTCTGGATCGGAAATTTTGTCCCCCTCCTGTTCTGGATGAACCTGTACCTGGTCGTCTTCAACATGATCCCCGCCTTCCCGATGGATGGTGGACGCGTGTTGCGGGCATTGCTGGCCCTGAGGATCGGACGCCTGAAGGCAACCACCTATGCCGCAGCCATCGGACGTGGGCTGGCCATTCTTTTCCTGGTCCTGGCCGTCTGGCAACAGGAATTATTTCTCGGGCTCATCGGCTTGTTTGTCTACTTCATGGCCTCCCAGGAATTGAAGATGGTCAAGAGCGAGCATCTTTACCGACAGTTCACGGTGGGCCAGATGACCCGACGCCGCTTTACCGCCCTGCCGGAGCATACCACGATCCAGGAGGCGGTCCATGCCCTGCAGCATAGCCTGGAAACACATTTCCCGATCATGGATGAGCACCATCAGATCTCGTCCTATGTCCGGGCCAAAGATCTGCTGAAGGGCATCTCCAGCGGCCATGGCGGCCTGTCTGTGACCTATGTGGCCAAACCGGTTCAGGGCATACTGCCCACGGAAACGGCATTGCCGGATGCATTTCATTACTTCCAGCGTGATCAGGATGCTTTGCTCCTGGTATCCGACCCGGAAGGCAGGATCGTGGGCGTGCTGGATCGGGATCAGATCGATCATGTGCTGTACTGGTCGCAGAGACATGGGGGATTTCCCACGATCTGAACAGGGCTGAATCCTTGCCTTCCGAAACCCGAATAAAAAAAGGCTGACCAGGTTCCTGGTCAGCCTTTTTTCAGTTGTCTCCCGCAGGAGTAGGTCGATCTTATCGGTTGATCTGTACCGTCTGGATGCTCAGGCCCTGAGCGGAACGCAGATGGAGGAAGTAGGTGCCCGCAGGAAGATCGCGAACAACTGCTCCGATCTGGTGTGTACCGGGAGTCAGAGTGCCATTGAATACCGGAAGGGCTGCTTTCCCATCGCTGGTGTACAGCATCAGGTTGCAATCCAGGTTGTCGGTCAGGTCGAGGGTCACCTGGAATTCGTCAGCAACCGGATTCGGATAGATTCCGAATTTGGTCAGCGAAACAGGCTCATCCGTGCTTACTGTTTCCAGATCGGCATCAGCGGCATTGAGGACATACTCATCGCGAGGATATTCCAGCCAGAGGGAAACGGCAAGATTGGCAAAGTCTTCCACGGAATGCTCGATGGCATGGTTGATCCGGTTCACTGCCTGGCCATCTACTGGCAGGCGGTAGTCGCCTTCAAACGTATAGGTCACATCGAAGGGGTATTCTTCATCGACAGCCAGACCGCCGACGTCAACACCTTCCAGTCCATTGACCAACTTCTTGACGACATCCAGGAATTCGGTCTCACCATTGGACTTCTTGTTCTTGGTGGTTTCCGTTTCCTTGATGGCCATCATCAGTCGGGTGCCAAACAGGGTGGGTGACTTTGGCGTCAGTTTGCCCTTGATCGATACCGTCTGGTTATCTTCATCAATCATATAGGTGGCCGTGATCTCTGCCAGGCCGGGGCGGCTGGCTGCATTGACGATATTGTTCTTGGTAATACCGTTGGTGTTCCCAAACCAGTAGTCGCCATCTACCCGGGTATCCGGGATAGAATTGATACCATATACGTCACGACGCAGGACGGTTTCATCGGTGCAGTAGGGGTCACCAGTGCCGGGGAAGTTCTGCTGCCACTTCAGTACCACGGGATATTCCTCTTCGGTCAACCCGTTGAGGATATTGTGGAGGTTGGCATTACCCGGCTGGCAAGGCGCACATGTGGAGCTGGTAAAGGTCTCTGTCATGACATGACGGCCGACCGTATTGGAAGCAGAGTAGACCGAAGTAGCCAGATTGATATCATTATTGGCCGGATTGGCATCCTCACCGGCATTGACCATGGATACGGACATTTCGACTTCATGCAGCCCGGCTGTGGCATCCCAAGGTGTGGAGTGTGTTACCGTACCACTGCTGAACGGCTTGATGTTCAATCCGTTCACGGTAGCGGTGACCATTGCCCCGCCATCAATGGAGTAGTTCACCTCCATGGAAGTGATGTTCTCGTGACCAACATTGAAGACCTGAGCGGTCAGATTCAGATTGCCTTCCGGGTTGTAGCCACGGTTGGTGATATCCACGACGGAGGCGTCGCGAGGAGCGAATTCGCCGACCAGGATATCATCGATGGCCAGGATGTCCCCATCGAAGGAATTGTTGCGGAACGCCAGCCAGACGGACTGACCTTCATAGGCAGAGAGATCATAGCTCTGCGAAGCGCCGGCAGTAGTGGCATTGGCGGTGTTGTAGATCTTCGTCGAAAAGTCAGCTACGGTATTCCCCGTGGTGGAGATATACACTTCATAGCCATCCGGGTAAGCACTGCTGGTGCAGAAAGCAAACCAGGAGGCCAGGATCTTGTTGGCGGGATCGGAGGCCATGGGGATATCAATTTGTCCGGTCACCATCCAGTCGTCAGACGCAGCTGCCGGCGAATAGTAGGATGTGCTGATGGCTGCATCAGCGAACGTAGGAAGGACGATCCAGGCGTCAGCTCCCTGAAATACAGTGTAGAACGGGGCTTTGCCGTCCTGGTCATACAGGCTGTAGTCGGCAGGCATTCCGTTGGAGAAGTCCTCGTAATAGATCACACTGATCTGCGCCTGGAGCGTGATCATGGAAAATACGAGCAAAAAGAGGGGTAATAGTCTCTTCATAATAGGTAGTCTAGATTGATGGATATCCAACAAAAATAACCAATGGAATGAAAGAACCGGTTGTTTTCGTGGATTCTCTTGAAATTATTGTCAAAATGTCGGAGATCAGACATTTGATGGATTTACTGGCGATAGAATACCACGTTTGCCAGGTGAGGCTGGAAGATCGTTGCGGCTACATCCCGAACCTGGTCGGTGGAAACAGCCCGGTAATGCTCAATTTCCTGGTTGATCAGGTCAGGCTGACCCAGCCATTCACAATGCGCGAGATTCATGGCCTTATGCACGACCGCAACCTCGGAAAAGGCAATGGCGGCTTCATTCTTGTTCTTGATCTTCTCCAGGTCACGATCGGCAATGCGCGCGGAGGCCAGCAGATTGAGCTCTTCCCAAATGATCGCTTCAGCATCATCCAGGTGAATACCCGGGGCGGGTTTGGCTTCGATCATGAGTACGCCCGGGTCCAGGGTGCCGGTCTGATAGCAATCGATATGACTGAACAGTTCGCGATCGACCACGAGCTTTCGGTAGAGTCGTGATGAAGGTCCGTTCGCCAGGATATCCGTGATCAGGTCAGCCGTGTAGTAGTTCTCGTCCAGTCGCCCGGGGCAGCGAAAGCCCATGTACAGGGCCGGCAGGGGAACCTTGCCGGTGGCATTGACCTCCCGCCGGTGAGTTTGTGGGGGCTCAGCAAGGGAAGGCAGGGAGACAGGCGGGCCGGCAGGGATGGAGCCGAACCACGCGTCAATGCGCGCGAGGACCTGTTGGGGGTCGACATCACCCGCTACGGAGATGATGGCATTATTGGGGCGATACCATGTGGCAAAGAACTCCTTGATCTCCGGCAGGGTGACCTGGGCAATATGGTCTGGTGTCAGGCCAATGGTCGGCCAGCGATAGGGGTGTTGCTGGTATACCATATCGGCCATCAGGTGCCAGAGATCGCCATAGGGCTGGTCCAGGGACGTTTCCTTGAACTCTTCAATGACCACCTTTTTCTGGATATCCAGCTCCTCCTGGGAGAATTTCAATCCCAACATCCGGTCGGATTCCAGCCACAGAGCTGTCTCCAGATTCTCCACCGGCATCATGTCGTAGAAGTTGGTGATATCCGTATTGGTGAAGGCATTGCAATCGCCCCCTGCATGCTGGATGGCCTCATCGAAATCCGAGACATGCTGCGATTCGCTGAACATCAGATGCTCGAACAGGTGGGCCAAACCCGTGCGCTGTGGGGATTCCACCCGTGAGCCGGCATTGTAGAGGACATTGAGCACGGCAATGGGGGTGCTGCGGTCGCGATGGATGATCACGCGAAGGCCATTGGCCAAAGTATGTCGTTCATAGTGAACCATCCGACAAAGGTAGATGGATTTGGATGGGATCATTTCAATTTTCATCCAGGAAGCTGGCTACCCTTGGCCGTCCTCCGAATTTTTTCCTGCTGATTGGGAATTGTGATCTTTAGGCCCGTAATTTGAGCCAATACCCAAACCCTGACCTGTGGCCTTTCAGAAGATACCATTCGATCCATTGGTGGGTCGCGCCAGGACGTCTGATCCCAACATCTCCGCATGGCCTACGGCTGAAGGGATCGGGGTCCGCCAGCAGTATTCACCAGCCGACCTGCCCGATCCCGGACTTTGCGGGTATGGCGCGGGGCAGGCTCCGTTCCTGCGTGGCCCGTACGCGTCCATGTACACGGTACGCCCCTGGACGATCCGGCAATACGCGGGATTTTCCACGGCGGAGGAGAGCAATGCCTTTTACCGGCGAAACCTGGAAGCGGGCCAGAAAGGCCTGTCCGTGGCGTTCGACCTGGCCACGCATCGCGGGTATGATTCTGACCATCCCCGCGTTGTCGGCGATGTGGGCAAGGCCGGAGTGGCGATCGACTCCGTGGAGGATATGATCATCCTGTTCGACCAGATCCCGCTGGACCAGATGTCCGTCTCCATGACCATGAATGGCGCGGTGATCCCCATCCTGGCCTTTTACATCATCGCTGCCGAGGAAAAGGGAGTTTCCCCGGAACAACTGAGCGGGACCATCCAGAATGACATCCTCAAGGAGTTCATGGTGCGCAACACCTATATCTATCCGCCCGCCCCGTCCATGCGCATCATCGGCGACATCTTTGCTTATACGAGCAAGCGGATGCCCCGATTCAACTCCATCAGTATCTCCGGCTATCATATGCATGAGGCGGGTGCTCCGGCAGACCTGGAATTGGCCTACACGCTGGCCGATGGCATGGAGTATCTGCGAACCGGATTGGCTGCCGGCCTGGGCCTGGACGATTTCGCACCACGGATCTCCTTCTTCTGGGGGATCGGGATGCACCACCTGATGGAGGTCGCCAAGATGCGGGCCGGTCGTCTGCTGTGGGCGTCCATCATCCAGCAGTTCGGATCGTCCTCCCAGAAGTCCATGGCCCTGCGGACACATTGTCAGACCTCAGGCTGGAGCCTGACCGAGCAGGATCCATACAACAATATTGCCCGGACCTGCCTGGAGGCCATGGCGGCCGTCCAGGGAGGGACCCAGTCCCTGCATACCAATTCGCTGGACGAAGCGATCGCTTTGCCGACCGATTATTCGGCCCGGATCGCCCGGGATACCCAGCTGTTTATCCAGAAAAACACCGGCATCACCCGGGTCGTGGATCCCCTCGGTGGTTCCTATTATGTGGAATCCCTGACCCAGCAACTGGTGGAGCGTGCGTTGGTCCACATCCGGGAGGTCGAGGAGCTGGGCGGGATGACCAGGGCCCTGGAGCAGGGGGTGCCCAAGATGCGGATCGAACAGGCAGCGGCCCGGAAACAGGCCCGGATCGATGGGGGACAGGACCATATCATCGGGGTCAACCTGTTTCGCTCGGATGAAACGCCGGACTTCCAGATCCTGGAGGTGGACAATACGGCCGTCCGGGAAGCACAGATCAACCGATTGAAGGCTGTACGTGCCTCCCGCAATGAGGAGGCGGTGCGGAAGGCCCTGGCTCACCTGGCCCTCTGTGCCAGTGAGCCTGAGCAGGGCAACCTGCTGGAGGCAGCGGTGCAGGCAGCCCGGGTCCGAGCTACCCTGGGGGAGATCTCTGATGCCATGGAATCATCGTTTGGCCGGTATACGGCCAGTCCGCTGTCGATCAGCGGCGTATTTGCAAGGGAAATGGGAGACAATCAGGATTTTCAGAAAGCCCTCGAACTATCGGACGCCTTTGCCGAACAGGAAGGACGGCGGCCCCGCATTCTGGTGGCCAAGCTGGGGCAGGACGGGCATGACCGGGGGGCCAAGGTGATCGCCACCAGTTTTGCCGATCTCGGATTTGATGTCGATATCGGGCCATTGTTCCAGACGCCGGAAGAAGCGGCCCGCCAGGCTGCGGAGAACGACGTCCATATCCTGGGGATCTCCTCCCTGGCCGCCGGGCACAAGACCCTGGTCCCCCAGGCCATTCAGGCGCTTCGCGATCTGGGCCGACCGGATATCCTGGTCGTGGCCGGTGGGGTCATTCCCGCCCAGGATTATGACGAATTGTACCGGGCTGGCGTAGCAGCCATCTTTGGTCCGGGAACCGTGATCGCCAGGGCCGCGCAGGAGATCCTGCTCAAACTGATGAATGGATCGGATCCAGGGTAAACCGGTCCTGCCTCGGCGGAAGGAAATCCATGGAATCTGTTCGCCTGATCCAACCAACCGGCCTCACAAAAGGCCTGCCGATGCCGTTAAGGGATATGTCATCTTTTTCTGTTTCATATAACGTGACATCTCACAGGCGATTAGGCAGGTGAATCCGGGTTTCCTGTGGTGTCGTTTTCCTACCTTCGCAGCATGATAGCATCCCTACGAGGAAAGGTCCTGCGCCGCACTCCGACCAACGTCATCCTGGATTGTGGCGGAGTGGGATATGAAGTCAGGATCAGCCTGTATACTGCATCGGCCATTGAAGGACAGGACGAGATCACCCTGGTGATCCACCATCATTTCAGTCAGGACCATCAGGCCCTGTACGGATTCAACAGTGAGTCGGAGAAACAGTTATTCATCCACCTGATCTCCGTCTCTGGCGTCGGTCCGAGTTCGGCGCAACTCATCCTGTCATATATGAGTCCGCAGGAGACCGAGATCGCCATCCTGTCCGAGGATCTGGCGGCCTTCAAGAAGGTCAAGGGTGTCGGCGACAAGACAGCCAGGCGGATCCTGGTGGACCTGAAGGACAAGATCAGCAAGGGAAGTGGCGAAAGCCCCATTCTCGCTGCACCATCGAACAATACAATGGAAGAGGAGGCGTTATCTGCTCTGTTGGCCTTGGGATTCCCCCGGTCCCAGGCCCAAAAGGCAATATCCCGGGTCCATGATTCGGGTACCGGGCCAACAACAGTGGAAGCTCTCATCCGGCATGCACTCCGCGCTTTATCCCAGGGATAATCACCCCGATCAAAGCAACTATTCCGGAATGGATGCGTACACAGCAGGAGGTCAAATGGATACCGAAAGGGCATTCCAGGAGTTGAAAAGTGAATACGTAGAAATAAACACCATCGAATGGCCAATTCCCCCGGCTGGCTGTTCGATCTGAGACAGGCTTATTGGTTATGAGGTATTTGGCAGTATGTCTTTTCTGGGTTTCCCTGGGTATATCCGGCGTGTCGGCGACGAACGCCCCGGGGTGGCCGGTGATCAGGGATACACTTCCGGACTACGGGTTCTGGAAGAACGGAGAGGGAAAGGACCCGATCCAGCTGACCGATCCGGGATTTGTCGAGAAGAGTATCGAGTACGATCCTTCCAGTGGCAACTACCTGATCTCCGAGAAAATGGGGAACGAGTACTATCGCGCCCCCAGTCAGATGGGTTTCCAGGAATATCTGGATTACCGGGGCAAGGAACTGGAACAGGAATATTTCAACAAGCTCAGCGGACTGAGCACTGCCAGGAGCAGCCTGTCTGACCGCCTGGATCCGATCGCCCGGTTTGACCTGAAAAGCAACCTCCTCGACCGACTGTTCGGGGGCAACAAGATCGAGATCACCCCGAAAGGCCAGGTCGACCTGTTCTTCGGGGTCAACTACAATAAAACCGACAACCCTGTTCTACCGATCCGCCAGCGCTTGCAAGGCGGATTTGATTTTCGGATGGGTATCCAGGTGGATGTCACCGGTAAGATCGGCGAGAAGCTCAACCTGTCCACCAGCTTCAACAACCAGGCGACCTTCAGCTTTGACAACCGGGTCAAACTGGATTACAACGGTCATGAGTTCAGCGAGGACGATATTATCCAGAAGATCGAGGCCGGTAACGTCAGCCTGCCCCTGCGCAGCAACCTGATCCAGGGAAGCCAGGCCCTCTTCGGGATCAAGACCGAGTTGAAATTCGGTTATCTGCGCCTGACAGCCCTGGCTTCCCAGCAACAGTCGAACCGGAAGGAGCTGACCATCCAGGGTGGGGCCCAGGTCCAGGATTTTGAGGTCAAGGCCGACCAGTACGATGAGAACCGCAACTTCCTCCTGTCCCATTATAACCGGGCGACCTTTGAACAGGCGCTGAGCAATCTGCCCCAGATCAACAGCCTGTTCCAGGTGACCCGTGTTCAGGTGTGGGTGACCAACGACCGGAACGAGACCGAGAACATCCGGGACATTGTTGCCGTGGCAGACATTGGCGAGTATGATCGCTTCACCAACCCGAATGCGCCCAACCTGTATGGCAAGACCGGTCCGGTGAACCGCGACATCCTCGGCAGGGAATTGCCCTCCAACGACGCGAATACCCTCTTCGACCTGATCCGGGCCAATCCGAACAGCCGGACCCTGGAAGGCTCGGTCGCCACCCTGACCTCCAGCCAGTTTCAGATGGAGCAGACCCGTGACTTCGAGAAGATCACCGCCCGCCTGCTGGCTCCGACGGAGTATACCCTGGATCCCAACATGGCCAAGCTGGGCTTCATCTCCATCACGACGAACCTGAAACCGCAGGATGTCCTGGGGGTCAGCTATGAATTCACCTACAACGGCCGCCACTATCAGGTGGGTGAATTCGCCGATGATGTGCCGTACGATCAGCAGAAGCCCAATGTTCTGTTCGTCAAGATGCTGAAGAGCATCACCCAGCGGGTGGATATCCCCCTGTGGGACCTGATGATGAAGAACGTCTATAACATTGGCGCCTACAATGTCAGCCAGGAGGATTTCAAACTGGATATCTTCTATGAAGATCCGGGAGAGGGATTGAAGCGATTCCTGCCGTCGTCCAACCTGGCCGCCATCCCCTTGATCCGGGTGTTCAACATGGACAATCTCAATGTCCAGCAGGATCCCCAGCCGGATGGCATTTTCGACTATGTGCCCGGATTGACCATCTTCCCGCAGAACGGGCGGATCATGTTTCCCGTACTCGAACCGTTTGGCAGTTCCCTGACGGACCGTATCGATGATCCGCAACTGAAGGAGTTCTACAGCTATCAGGACCTCTATGACACCATTCTCGTCCGGGCCAGGGAGGTCCTGGACAAGAACCGTTTCGTCATCAGGGGGACCTACAAGACCAATGTGACCAGCCGGATCTCCCTGGGCGCGTTCAACCTGCCCCGCAACTCCCTGCGGGTAACGGCCGGGGGAACCCCGTTGCGGGAAAATGAGGATTACATCGTGGACTACAACGTGGGCCAGATCACCATCCTGAACGAGGCCTATCTCAAGGCAGCCACCCCGATCCGGGTGTCCTTTGAAGACAATACACTATTTGGCTTCCAGACCCGAACGATGATCGGATTGCGAGCCGACTATGAACGAAGTAAAGACTTTACGGTCGGAGCGACCTACCTCCAGCTCTTTGAACGACCGCAAACCTTCAAGGTGAACATCGGCGACGACCCGATCAACAACCGGGTATACGGACTGGACTTTACCTTCAACAAGGAAGCGCCCTGGCTCACCCGGGCGGTCGACAAGATCCCCTTCATCGAAACGAAAGCCAAGTCATCGGTGCAGGTGGCGGCAGAAGGTGCCTATCTCCAACCCGGGCACGCCCGGGCCATCAATGAAGGAAGTGACCGGCAGGGGATCGTCTATCTGGATGACTTTGAAGGCAGCACGGCCAACCTGCCGATCCATATCCCCAGCACCCAATGGGTGATCGCCAGTGTCCCGCAGGATGCCGGCACGGCACCGGTCGAGCGTTTTCCCGAATCCAAGCTGGTCAACAATACCCTGGAAGGGGTGAACCGGGCCTTGATCAACTGGTATCAGATCGATCCAAGTGTCCGGAACTTGGACGCCCGGAACGACCCCTATCAGTCCTATGTCGACCGAACGGAGGTCTTCCCCAACCAACAGTTGCCACTGGGCACCAACACCGAGATCCGTACCCTGGACTTGCGGTACTATCCGGAGGCCCGTGGACCGTACAACTTTGACAAGATCGGCGGCACCCCCTATTCAGCAGGGATCCTGCCCAATGGCGCCCTGGCCGATCCGGAATCCCGCTGGGGTGGGATCATGCGGGATCTGACCACTACCGACTGGGAACAGGCCAATATCGGGTATATCGAGATGTGGATGCTGACGCCGTTCCTGGACAACGGGGGCAGCCCGGGCAATCCGGGGAAGCTGGTGATCAACATCGGGAATATCTCCGAGGATATCCTGCGCGACAGCCGGAAGTCGTTCGAGCAGGGCCTGCCCACCAGCGATAACCCCGCTACGGTGGATACAACAGCATGGGGTCGGATCCCTGCCAACCGTCAGATCAATACCTCCCTGGACCCTGACCAGGGAGATCAACAGCTGCAGGACGTGGGCCTGGACGGACTGGACAATGAAGGTGAATCTGTTGTATTTGGTGATTATATCCAGGACCTGCAGACAGGAGGGGCCTTGCCCAACTTCCTGACCGTGGTCCAGAACGACCCCTCCAATGACGACTATATCGCCTATCGGGACAGCCGCTATGGCGATCAGGACAATATCTACAGCCGGTACAACGGCTTCAACGGGATGCAGGGCAACTCGGCCCAGCCCCCCAGCAATGACGGGTTTACTACAGCCAGCCGATTCCTTCCCGACATGGAGGACATCAACCGGGATGGTACGATGAACGAAGCGGAGGCCTATTTCGAGTATGAGATTCCTCTGGAGGAAGATGGACAGGGTGGCTTGCAGTTCAACCAGTTCATCATCGATGCCGTGCCGGGCGAGCAGGGTCGGATCTGGTACCGGGTGAAGATCCCGATCGACCAGTTCACCAAGAAGGTGGGCAGTATCTCCGACTTCCGGGCCATGCGCTTCATCCGGATGTACATGACGGAATTCCGCCAGCCGGTCACCCTTCGCTTTGCCGAGATCAGCATGGTGCGGAACCAGTGGCGGGAATACGAGCGGATCCAGCCGTCGGTCGGCGAGCCGAATTTCACCACGACGTTATTTGACATCAATGCGATCAACGTGGAGCGAAATTCGAATGACAAGCCCTTCGGATATGATCTGCCACCCGGTATCGAGCGGGAGAACAATGCGGGTCTGTTCCCCAACCTCCTGCAGAACGAGCAGTCACTGAGCCTTGATTTCTGTGGCCTCAAGCAGAACATCGGTGACTTCATCGGCATCTACAAGCTCTTCCAGCTGGATATGCGGGTATACAAGAAGATGAAGATGTTCGTCCACGTGGAAGAGGCACGCCTGCCCGGCCAAGGTGAGATCACCGATCAGATCGAGGATGGCGACCTGAGCATGTTCATTCGCTTCGGTAGTGACTTCGAGAACAACTATTACGAATATGAGATCCCCCTGGCGGTTTCCCAACCGGAGGGAGCGCCAGTAATCGGGGACAACACCTACCGACGATATATCTGGCCCCTCGAGAATGAATTCGACTTTGATCTGTCGCTCTTCAAGGACCTCAAGCTGAACCGGAACGGCGATCCGAATGCAGAACTCCAGACCATTTACGAACAGGAGATCATCAAGGAGATCAACGGAAAGAACTTCACTCAATATGCCCGGGTGAAGGGCAATCCGAACATCGGCCTGGTACGCGGGGTATTGATCGGGGTTCGAAACAATGACTCCAAGGAACACTGCGCCTCCGTATGGGTGAACGAATTGCGACTATCCGGACTGGATGACCGGGCAGGTTATGCCGCTACGGCACGTATGCAAATGCAACTGGCCGATTTCGGCCGGATCGATGTGTCGACCAACTACAGCAGTATCGGCTATGGGGCACTTGATCAGCGCGTGCAGAAACGAGCCCGACAGGAGGATCTGAACTATGACATCGCCGGGTCGTTCGAACTGGGCAAGTTCCTCCCGGAGAAGACCGGGATCAAGATCCCCTTCTACGCCCAGTACAGCAATACAACCAGTACGCCTCAGTTCGATCCTTACGACCTGGATGTACCGCTGAAGGAAAAACTGGCGTCGATCCAGAATACGGCTGTCAGAGATTCGGTCAAGGAAGCTGCTCTGACCAAGACGACCATTCGGAGCTACAACTTCACCAATGTCCGAAAGGAGCGCACGAATACGGAACGAAAGCCGATGCCCTGGGATATTGAGAACTTCAGTTTCAATTACGCCTGGTCGGAAACGGCCAAACAGGATCCCATCATCGCCAGTGATGTCCTCCTGAACCAGAATGGGGGCTTTGCCTATGCCTTTGGCACCAGGGTCAAGTACATTGAACCGTTCAAGAAACTGATCAAGAACAAGGAGTACTTCAACCTGGTGAAGAACTTCAATTTCAACCTGGTTCCGAACAACTTCACCTTCAATACCGTGATGGATCGTCGGTATGGTGTCACGACCTACCGGTTTGCCGGTCCGGACCCCAGGTTGAATACCTTCCACAACAAGCAGTGGTGGTGGGACCGCACCTACAACCTTCAGTGGGATCTGACCAAGTCCCTCAAGTTCACCTTCAATGCCCTGAACAGGGCTGTGGTCGATGAATTGCCGGAGTTTGATCCGGAGACAGGGGTAGCCACGCCGGACCAGGCGAAGAAGGATTTTATCCGGGAGAATATCCGCAACCTGGGTCGAACCAAGGACTACAACCATAATATCAGCGCCAACTACACCGTACCGACCAAGAATATCCCCTTCATGGACTGGATCAACCTGCGGGCCCAATATGATGGGATCTACAGTTACAATACCGCTTCCTTGAATGTGGACACCCTGGGGAACACCATCCGCAACGGGCAGACCCGACGGGTGAATGCCGACCTGAACTTTGAGAGCCTGTATGGCCAGTGGGGGTATCTGAAGCAGATCCAGGGAAATAATGCCGGTCGGGGTGGAGCGGTGAAGCGACAACCGGCCAATGTACAGGGGGGCGGCAAGCCAGGCGTACCGAACAAGGATCCGGATGATCCGAACCAACAGGCAGATCCGGATGATGCCGATTTGGCCAAGAAGAAAAAGAAGAAGGAGCGGACCGGACCCTCCCTGGCTGAGAAGATCATCATCCGCCCGCTGCTCAGCGTCCGGCGTGCCCGATTCGATTACCAGGAGCAATACACCAACACGGTGCCCGGCTATACACCGCAATCCCAGCTACTCGGCATGCAGGACTTCAATTCTCCAGGCTGGGGATTCATTTCCGGGCTGGATGCCCCGACCACACCCTGGCTGGACAATGCGGCGACCAATAACTGGATGACCCGTAATGTATGGCTCAACCAAAACGTGGAGCGCACCTACCAGCAGACGATCCGCGGAACAGTCACCCTGGAGCCCGTAGACAATTTCCGCATCGAAGTAGACATGAACCGCAACTATTCGGAGAATTACTTCGAGCTGTTCAAGGTGCGGAATATCGGTGAGGATTTCACCCACAACCCCATCCAGAATATGGGGTCCTACTCGATCTCTTTCATGTCGTTGAACACCATTTTCCGGAATGATGACGGTGTGAAGCAGTTGTTCGAGCAGTTCCAGACCAACCGGGAGATCATCTCAAAACGTTTGGGTGGTGGTACCCATGCCCTTGAACCCGGGTACGCTGAAGGGTACGGAAAACGCCAGCTCGAAGTACTGGTGCCGGCATTCATATCCACCTACACGGGGAAGGATCCGAATACCACTCCGTTGCTTGATGGACTGTTTGACTATGTGCCCCGCCCCAACTGGAAGGTGACCTATGACGGTCTGGCCAAGCTGCCGGGCATGAAGGACATCTTCAGCAGTTTCCGACTCAGCCACGGTTACCGGTCGACCCTGACGGTGAACAGCTTCCAGACGGACTATACCGATTTCGATGCCAACAATCCGACCAAGCTCAACCCGGAAAGCCTGAACTTCTATTCGGAGTTCATCATTCCGGACGTGATCATCGACGAGCAGTTCGCCCCCCTCATCGGGATCGACATGCGGACGAAGAACAATATCAACCTCGCCTTCACCTGGAACAAGAGCCGTAAGCTGCAATTGCTGCTCAACGATCCACAGTTGCCCGAGACCAAGGCCAGTGAACTGACCTTCAACCTGGGCTATGTGATCCCGAAGGTCAAGATCCCCTTCCTCTATTTTGGTGTCAACAAGAAGGACAAGAAGAACATGCCCGGACAGGACCTGACCCTGAATTTCAGCTTCAGTTTCCGGGATGATATCCAGATCAACCACCAGTTGGATGCCGTGGATAACCCGGCCGATGGCAGTATCTCGATCCCCGCGCGGGGTAACCGTGCCATCCGGATCAATCCAACGGTGGATTATCCGATCAATTCACGTCTGCGCCTGCAATTGCGATACGAGTACACCCAAAACAAACCCAAGACGTTCAACGGGTTCAAGACGACGACCAATGTGGGCGGGGTGAACGTGATCTTCACACTGAACTAACGTCCTGCAGCAGGGAAGCCCGGATATCTGCTTCCCTGCTGCAGCCGACGATCATTCTTCCTCCTGGTCCGGGACGACACTGAAGTAGGTTTGCATCTTCCTGGCCACGGATTCCCCGGCCACGTTCGCCCACTCTTCCGGTTCGGCGGCCATCAGTTTTTTCACGGAGCCGAAATGCTTCAGCAGCTTCTGGGCTGTCTTGTCTCCGACACCGGGGATGCCGGTAAGCTCGGTTTTCAGGAAGGATTTGCTGCGCTGATTGCGATGGAAGGTGATGGCAAACCGGTGGGCTTCGTTTCTCGCCTGCTGGATGACCTTCAGGGCTTCTGATTTCTTGTTGATGTACAGGGGGAGCGGATCTTCCGGGAAGTAGATCTCCTCCAGGCGCTTGGCAATGCCCACGATGGTGACCTTCTTGTACAGGTCCAGTTTCTTCAGGCTTTCCACGGCAGCGCTGAGCTGGCCTTTTCCCCCGTCAATGATGATCAGTTGGGGCAAGGGCTGCTCCTCGTCCAGCAGTCGCTTGTAGCGGCGGTAGACCACTTCCTCCATGCTGGCGAAGTCATTGGGTCCTTCCACGGTCTTGACGTGATAGTGCCGGTAATCTCCCTTGGAGGGCTTGGCATTCTTGAAGACTACACAGGAGGAAACCGGATGGGCACCCTGGATATTGGAGTTGTCGAAGCATTCGAGGTGAAAGGGGAGCTCCTGCATGTGCAAGGCGTCCTTCAATGCGGTCAGCACCCGTTCCACCGGGGTCTGTTTGCTGGTTTTGTTGATCGATTGCTGCCGTTTCTGGAGCAGGAAATAGTCCACATTCTTCTGGGACATGTCCAGCAGTTTCTTCTTGTCGCCGCGCTGTGGGACGATGATCTTCACTTCCTCTTCGAGGTAGGTGATGGGGAAGGGAACAATGACCTCGGGAGTGATGCTGTTGAACCGCTCGCGCAGGTGCTGGATGGTATAGACCAGAAGGTCTTCCGGTTCCTCATCCAGGTTCTTGACCATTTCCTGGGTGTAGGTATTGATCACCGCACCATTGATCACCTTCAGGTAATTGACATATGCGGACTTGTCATCCGAGGCGATCGAGAAGACATCGACGTCCCGGATCGCCGGGTTGACCACTACGGATTTGCTCTGGTAGTCCTCGAAGGCCTCGAGCTTGATCTTGACCTGATGGGCCGCTTCGAACTCCAGCTTGTCGACGTGGTCCTGCAATTCCTGTTGCAGGTGCCGCTTGACCTCATTGAAGTTGCCGGAGAGCATGTTGCGGATCTGATCCACCTTGTGCAGGTATCCCGCTTCGTCTTCCAGGCCTTCGCAGGGCCCCAGACAGTTCTTGATATGGTATTCCAGGCAGACCTTGAACTTGCCTGCCTCGATATTGGCCTGGGAAAGATTCAACGCGCAGGTGCGCAGGGTAAAGAGTTTTTTGATCAGGTCCAGGACGATGGCCGTTCGGTGCTTGGAGGTGTAGGGGCCGAAGTAGGTCGAACCGTCCCGGATCACCCTGCGGGTAAAGAACACCCGGGGAAAGCGTTCTTTCTTGATACAGATATAGGAGTAGCTCTTGTCGTCCTTGAGATTGACGTTGTACCGCGGTTGATGCTTCTTGATCAGGGAATTCTCCAGGAGCAGGGCATCATGTTCCGTCTCGGTAATGGTGTATTCCAGTCGCTGTGCTGCCTTGATCATCACCCGGGTCTTGTAATACTCCTGCTTTTTTGACCCGAAATAGGAACCGATCCGCTTCTTCAGGTTCTTGGCCTTGCCGACATAGAGGATGGTGCCGTCTTCCGACAGGTATTTGTAGATCCCCGGTTCGTCGGGGAGGGAAGGAAGCATGGCCTGATAGTCGGCGTTGGTCATATCGGATGGTCTGACCTCAAAAGTAGGATAAGGCGCTGGTATGCAGGCAATGCCGAGGGGCTATCCCTGGTCCTGGTCCAGGTGTTGCCAGATGACATCTTTCAGGGCCTGCAGGTTCAGCCCCGATACGGCGGAGATGAACAGGTAGGGAACACCTGCGGGCAATTCCGGTTCAAGCAGGCGCATCAGTTCCTCGTCAGCCATGTCACATTTGGTAATGGCCAGGAGGCGGGGTTTGTCCAGTAATTCCGGATTGTACATGCGCAATTCGTTCTCCAGGATCTCGTATTGCCGGGAAATGCTTTCCGCATCGCAGGGGATCATGAACAGGAGAAGGGCGTTGCGTTCGATATGACGGAGAAAGCGGTGGCCGAGGCCTTTTCCTTCGTGGGCTCGTTCGATGATCCCGGGGATATCGGCCATGATAAAGGAGCGATGGTCGCGGTAGGGGACCATGCCGAGATTGGGGACCAGGGTGGTAAAGGGATAGTCGGCGATCTCCGGCTTGGCGGCCGAGATGGCGGCCAACAGGGTGGATTTACCCGCGTTGGGGAAGCCGACCAGTCCGACATCAGCGAGGACCTTGAGCTCGAGGATCTTCCATTCTTCCAGTCCCGGCTCACCGGGTTGGGCGTATCGGGGTGTTTGATTGGTCGGGGTGGCAAAATGGGCGTTGCCCTGTCCGCCACGGCCGCCCGATACCAGGACCCGGGTCTCCCCGTCTTCCGTGATCTCAAAGGCGACCTCGCCGGTTTCAGCATCGCGGGCCACGGTTCCCAGGGGCACTTCGAGAATGACGTCCTGGCCGGTGGCTCCGGATTTACGGCTGCTGCCCCCGGGCTGGCCGTCGCCGGCAATGACGTGTTTGCGGTATTTCAGGTGGAGGAGGGTCCAGAGCTGTTTGTTACCGACCAGGATGATCGATCCGCCCTTTCCGCCATCGCCGCCATCGGGACCCCCCTTGGGGGTCATCTTGTCGCGATGGAAATGGGCGGACCCGGCGCCTCCCTTCCCAGAGCGGCAGCAAATCTTGACGTAATCGACGAAGTTCTGGTCCATAGGCCGGGCGATCAGTCGATCAGACTGTCGATGACCCCGGTCAGACGTTGGAAAATCTCATCAATGGATCCAATTCCCTGGACCAGATGCGACTTGCCAATACGCCGATAATGGTCAGAGACAGGGGTGGTTTCATTCTTGTAGACCTCGATCCGCTTGCGGATGATGGACTCGTCATTATCGTCCGGACGGCCGGAGGTCTCCCCCCGCATGAGGATGCGCTTGACGATCTCTTCCTCATGGACATCCAGGGCGACCAGACCGGTGATCTCTTCGTTCTTTTCTGCCAGGAAGGCATCGAGGGCTTCCGCCTGGGCAACCGTACGGGGGAATCCGTCAAAAATGAATCCGCGGGTCTCCCCCACGCTGTTCACCTTGTTGCGGAGCATGCCGATGGTCACTTCATCAGGGACCAGCTGTCCCTTTGCCATGTATGCCTTGGCTTTCTGGCCGAGCGGGGTGTCGTTCTCCATTTCATAGCGGAACAGGTCGCCCGTGGAGATATGGGTCAGACCATAATGTTCGACCAGTTTAGCGGCCTGGGTTCCTTTACCTGACCCGGGAGGGCCAAAGAGGATCAGATGGATCATAAAAGGTCTTTCGTGTAGGGGCAAAAATAGACAAAAAGCATGAGGGCATGCTATCGGGATGCGGTGAGATTCCCCTGGATGACATTCCGTCCGCCCGCGATTTTCGGCTTCCAGTAGCTGGACTGTGAAATGTTCTCCCGGATGACACCCCTGCTGGAGGTGCTGTGGATGACGGTAATCCCATCCGGTTCATTCGATTCCACCAGCGCGACATGGAATACCTTTCCATTGCGGGTGAAATAGACCAGGTCACCGGCCTTCAGGTCCGCCACGCGGGTGGCTTCGCCTGTCTGGGCCTGCAAGCCGGATTGGTGCGGGAGATGGATGTCCACCTGCCCCAACACATAGCTGGTGAAACCCGAGCAGTCGAATCCGGTTTGCGGGGTGGTCCCGGCATAGGAATATTTCGTGCCGATGTGCCTGGCGGCGGAAGTCCGGATCTCCTCTCTCATGGACCATTCCGCGTGTTTGGCCGGATGATATTCCGGCGCGCGGGTGGTGGTCCGGGCCACCTGGCAACCGGAACCGAGAAGGAGGGCAAAGGGGATGATCAGGAACAGGGATCGCCGAAGTCCGGGCTTCAGCACAGCGGATCGAATCATGACAGGTATGCGTTTGTCCCCTTCTTGTACGCAAGGCTGTCCATCAAGGTTACCTGTCAGGCAGGGTTTTCCCTGGTCCAATGGCCGGTAAAGGGCGATCAGAGGTTGATGGTGACATCATCCCGATCCTCCAGGAATGGGAATCGCTGGCGCCAGCCGTCCAGGCTGTCCTTCTGCAGGGTGACCTGCTGGGTCGTTTCTGCGAGGGTGCTCAGGGACAGGATCTCTCCCCGGTAATCGAGGATCATGGTGTCACCCCAATAGTCATGCCCGTTGTCATCACGGCCGATGCGATTGACGCCGGCGACATAGGCCAGGTTTTCAATGGCCCGGCTCTTCAGGAGGTGTTGCCAATGCATCCGGCGAGGTTCGGGCCAGTTGGCGACAAACAGCAGCAGGTCATAGCCGACTGTATTGCGACACCAGGAGGGGAAGCGGAGATCATAGCAGATCAGGGGACAGATCCGCCATCCCTTCCATTCGGCGATCAGTCGTTCATGTCCTGCCGTATACACCTGGTCCTCCCCCGCCATGGAGAACAGGTGTCGTTTGTCGTAGTGGAGGATGATCCCGTCGGGTTGGACCCAGAGGAGGCGATTGTAGTAGGCTTCATTCTGATGAATGATGAGACTACCGGTGATGACCGCTCCCGTCTCATGAGCCAGTTCCACCATCCATTCAGTGGTCGGACCACCCGGTGGTTCGGCGATCTTTTCCGGTTTCATGGAAAATCCGGTGGTGAACATCTCGGGCAGGACAATGAGATCCGTCTCTCCGGCGAGGTCCCGGACCTTCCAGCTGAACATCTGACGATTGAGGCGGGCGTCTTCCCAATAGAGGAAGGACTGGATGAGGGACAGGCGCAGTTCGTTCATGCTTGAAAATAGAGAAAAACATGATTTCCAGGAAGGCTATGCCGGCCGTAAATAAAAAAACCTCCCCCGAAACGGAGGAGGTTTTTTGTCGTATCGGACGATCACCGAAGGTTACTTCCCGGCAGCTTCTGCAGCCGCAGCCGCAGCAGTCGCACTTCTCAGTGCACGCGGGATCTCCACCTGGCAGATCGGAATGTTCGGAGACACCAGGACCTCGATCCCTTCCGGAATCTCGATCTCCTTGACCCTCATGGACTGGCCCAGTTCAAGACGATCCACGTTGGCGATGAGCTCGTCGACCAGCTTTTCCGGGGTGGTCTTGATCTTGATCCTGCGAAGCAGGTGGAGCATCTTACCCCCGGAACGCACGCCCTTCGCTACACCGGTCAACGTGACCGGTACTTCGACCTTGATGGAACGCTTGGGGATCAATTCCTGGAAATCGATGTGAACGATCTCCTCCGTGGTCGGGTGGAACTGGATGTCCTTGAGGATGCACTTGTGAGCCGCACCTCCGATAGTGATTTCAGCCAGCTTGAACGCCGGGGTATACACCAGATTTTTCAACTCCTTTGCCGTGGTAGAGAAATTGATGTTCTTCTCCCCGTAAATGCAGCAGGGAACTCCGCCGCCGTTTCGTACGGCCTTGGTGGCTTTCTTTCCTGTGTCAGGACGAGCTTCTCCGGTGATCTTAACGTATTCCATATTGATGCCTTTGTAAAATAGCACGCAAAGATAAGGGGTTCAACGATAAAATACAGAGAATGAAGGGCTTTTTTGAGAAAAATCTATCCTTCCACGAAAAGAGCGGAGATGGACCGATGTTCGTGCGTATTCCGAATGGCCTTGGCGAACAGCTTGGCTGTGGACAGGACCTTGATCTTCGGTGAGTCGGACTGCAGGGGTATGGTGTCGCAGACGATCAGTTCCTGCAGGGATGAATTGGCAATATTCTCATAGGCCTTGCCCGACAGGACCGGGTGGGAACACATGGCCTTGACGCTTTTTGCCCCTTTGTCCATCAACGCATCAGCCGCCTTGCAGAGGGTTCCGGCCGTATCGATCAGGTCGTCCACCAGGATGACATCAGCATCCTTGACCTCCCCGATCACCGTGATGCCCGCAACCTCATTCGCGCGTTTGCGATGCTTGTCGCAGATCACCAGGTCCCGACCGAAATACTTGGCGTAGGTGCGGGCACGCTTGACGCCCCCGACGTCCGGTGAAGCGAAGATCACCGAATCCAGGTTCTGCTTTTGCAAATAGGGAATGAAGATGGCCTCACTGCGGAGGTGGTCGACCGGAATATCAAAGAATCCCTGGATCTGATCGGCATGGAGGTCCATGGTCATGATCCGGTGGGCACCCGCAGCCTGCACAAGGTTGGCCACGAGTTTGGCACTGATCGGTACTCTGGGCTTGTCCTTCCGATCCTGACGGGCATAGCCGAAATAGGGCATGACCGCGGTGATGTAGCCAGCCGATGCCCGCTTGGCAGCATCGATCATCAAGAGGAGTTCCATCAGGTTGTCCGTCGGTGAAAAGGTCGACTGGATCAGGAACACATAGGCTCCGCGCACAGACTCATTGATAATGGGCTGCATCTCCCCGTCGCTGAAACGCTGCAGGGTGACATTGCCCAGGCTGTAACCGTAATAATCGGCGATCTTTTCTGCCAGATATCGGGAATGGGTGCCTGAGAAAAGTTTGACTTCGACCATGGTATGCGGGGGTTTGGGCAAAGGTACAAAACCGACGGGAGGCTCCATCCGGATTTTAACGGGCACTTTCCTCCTGTCAAACTCGGACCAATCGGTTAATTTGATGCCTCGTTTGTCCAGGAATTCCTCCTGGACCAGAACTGAACACCTATGGCCCTTTCCTTTTCTCATATCCGGATGCCCCATGTGTTCACCCTCCTGGTCGGGGTGATCCTCTTCTGCAGTCTGTTGAGTTATATCGTTCCGTCGGGCACATTCGATCGAGAGGAGAAACAGGTCGGCACGCTGACCCGGACCATGGTCGTACCCGGTACCTTCAAGGAACTACCCAAGGCATACAGCGTGACCGGACTGATCCTCCCGCAAGAGGTCGAGGGTCAGGCATCCCCTGTCAGCCTGGTCCAGTTCATCAGCGCCATCCCCCGGGGACTGGAACAGACAGCGGACATCATCTTCCTAATCTTCCTGATCGGGGGCGTGTTCGGGATCCTCCAGCGAACCGGGATGATCACCGCCATCATTCACGGTCTGGTGACCCGATTCTCAGGGTCGGGGCCCTTGTTGACCATCATCCTCATGCTCACCGTGTCCATAGCGGGTTCTACCTTGGGCATGGGGGAGGAATTCATTCCCCTGGTCCCGATCTTCCTGTATGTGGCCAAGGAGCTCGGGTATGACCGGATCTATGGCCTGGCCCTGGTCATGGTGGCGGCAGACGTCGGCTTTGCCGCGGCAACCACCAATCCTTTCACCGTCCAGATCGCCCAGGGCATTGCCGAAGTGCCCCTGGGCAGTGATCTCGGGTTCCGGGTGATCTTCTATCTCACCTGCATGACCGCCACCCTGGCCTATATGCTGGCCTATGGCCGACGGATCAAGAACCAGCCCGAACGTTCGATCATGGGCATGGATACCTTCCATATCAAGGGATTGGAACAGATCACCTATACCCTGACCCGTGCTCATATCTGGATCGCGGTGATGTGTGCCGTCCTGTTCATCTCCATTATCTATGGTGTCCAGACCCAGGGCTGGTGGCTGGCCGAGATGAGTGGCGGATTCCTCCTGATGGGGGCTGTGGCCGCCTGGATGGCCGGCATGACGGCCGACCAGACCGTCAGCGCCTTTGTCAAGGGCATGGAAGAAATGGTCGTCGCGGCCCTGGTGGTCGGATTTGCCAAGGGAATCCAGGTCGTCATGGAGGATGGCCAGATCATGGATACCTTCATCCAGTATGCCGCCAGTCTTCTGGACGGCTTTCCCCGGATCATTGCCGCAGAGGGAATGCTGGCCTTTCAGTCCATGCTCAATTTCTTCATCCCTTCCGGATCAGGCCAGGCGGCCACCACCATGCCATTGATGGCCCCTCTCGCCGACCTGCTGGGCATCAGCCGGGATTCGGCCGTCTTTGCCTTTACCTGCGGGGATGGGTTCTCCAACACCATCATTCCCACGTCGGGTGTGTTGATGGCCATGCTGGCCCTGGCGGACATTCCCTATCCCAAATGGCTGCGATTCATGCTGCCCCTCTTCGGGATCCTGATGACCCTGTCGGCCATTTTCCTGGCCATTGCGGTGTGGATGAATCTGGCGTAATGGGATAGTTTTCGCAAGAGGGAGTTGGGATAAACCCGGGAGCATGCCGAATGATTATCGCCATGTCCTTGACGGTATTGGGTTGGTGAATCGGAGAACTGGAGAAACGGAGAACTGGAGAATCGTCAGGCACTTTCCTGCTCGGTTCGGCAGCTGTCTTCGGGGTGTTTTGTCATCATTTTTGCAGGGCAAAAATGCCGCCAAAACAGAGTTGAAGGCGCGTTGTACCCCGGGTTTCACCCGGGGCTATTCATATTCAACCCCACCGGGGTTGTTCCATTTGTCCTGGGGGTTGGGTTCCTTTGATGATGCATCCCAGGGGATTGTGGAATGGGTTTCTGCGGTGCACCCGGGGCTATTCCTGTTCAACCTCTCCAGGGTTGTTCCATTTGTCCTGGGGGTTGGGTTCATGTGATGATGCACCCCAAGGGATTGTGGAATAGGTTTCTGCGGTGCACCCGGGGCTATTCCTGTTCAACCCCTCCGGGGTTGTTCCATTTGTCCTGGGGGTTGGGTTCCTGTGATGATGCACCCCAAGGGATTGTGGAATGGGTTTCTGCGCTGTTCCCGGGGCTATTCCTGTTCAACCCCTCTGGTATTGTTCCATATGCATTGGGGGTAGGGTTCCTGTGATGATGCATCCCAAGGGATCGTGGAATGGGTTTCTGCGCTGTTCCCGGGGCTATTCCTGTTCAACCTCTCCAGGGTTGTTCCTTGTGTCCTGGGGGTTGGGTTCCTGTGATGATGCACCCCAAGGGATTGTGGAATGGGTTTCTGCGTTGTTCCCGGGGCTATTCCTGTTCAACCTCTCAGTCATTGTTCCATTTGTCCTGGGGGGTTGGGTTCCTGTGATGATGCATCCCAAGGGATCGTGGAATAGGTTTCTGCAGTGCACCCGGGGCAATTCCTGTACAACTCCTCCGGGGTTGTTCCATTTGTCCTGGGGGTTGGGTTCCTGTGATGATGCATCCCAGGGGATCGTGGAATAGGTTTCTGCGCTGTTCCCGGGGCTATTCCTGTACAACTCCTCCGGGGTTGTTCCATTTGTCCTGAAGGTAGAATTCAAGTGTTAATGCATCCCAAGGGATTGTGGAATGGGTTTCTGTGTTGTTCCCGGGGCTATTCCTGTTCAACCTCTCCGGGGTTGTTCCTTGAGCAGGGAGGGTTGGGTTTATCCGATGTTCGCTGTGACCGGGGCTATGGAGATTCAGTTTTCCAAAGGCATACACAGGCAGGCATCTATATGCACTTCCTCCGACCTCGTTGCCTCCATAACTCCTTGACTTCCTTCACTTGTCTGACGCTTTCTGTACCCAGGTGATGACATACCCGCCGATGATGCCCAGGGCCAGGATGGCCACGAAGAAGGCGATGGGCTGGTCGAGTTGCATCCGTCCTTTCCGGTAGACTTCAAGTGTCCAGGTGAGGAGGGCCAGGCCGATGGTGAAGAAGATCATGTTGCGGTAGAGAGGTTTCATGGCTGGTCAGGTTATTCGGGTGATGGCGTACCGGGGGGCAACATCCTGGGTACCGGATAATTGTTGAGGAAGAAGCGGTCGGATTGGCCTGGTACCGGGGTATAGATCGTATCACTCACTTCGCGGATCAACAGGTCGTCTGCCAGCCCGGGGAAGATGTGTTCGGAAAAGACGAACAGGGTATCACAATCCCAGACGAGGGGGAATTGCATGCTGCAGCGAACCCACCCATCCACGATGTCCTTGCTGGAGGCGGACCAGGTCATCTCCGAAACGGTGACCTCCCCCTTCGGGTTCTTCTCCAGGATCCGCAATCCGGGCATCCCGTAATGCTCGGGCTGCAGGGCAAACCAGACGGAGGCCTCGACCCACAACGCATCATGTCGCGTGAGGGGTATGAACGCCAGGGTATCCCAACCCGGTTCGATGGCCATGGCTCCCTGCCCCGAGAACGACCAATCGCTCTTGTGTTCGTCAAAGGTGCGACGGATCGGCAACTGGCCCTGGTCGTAGGTAATGGAATAGGGTCGGGGTCCATCCGGGCCGGTGATCCATTGGTTGGCCTGGCGGATCCCCTCGTCCAGTGCGGCATCGGCGGGCAAGGCATATACCTGGTGATATTCGCCATCGATGAGCAGTCGGGCTTTCGACCGCAGGAAGGCTTCCCCTTCCGACAGTGTCGCATCCTTTTGCATGACCAGCAGGAGATCACGCCTGTCGGGCAGACTGGCAAAGCCGGGACGCTCGATCCAGGGATGCGAGGCCCATTGTACGGATCGGGCCGCCTGGCTCAGGGAGATGCGGGAGAGCTTGCCGGTCAGCAAGGGAATGCCCGTGGCCAGGGAATACCGGTAGCCGGCATACTCCGACCAGAAATAATCGGGTTGGATCAGCTTGTCGGTCCAGCCGGTGTGGACGGGGAGCAGATAGATCGCCTGGTACCGGTCCTTAGTGATCTGGTGGGCCAGGGCCTCCTCCCGCAGGGTCGCCAGCTCGGCCTCGCTCATTCGGCTTTCGTACACAGGCTTGTCCTTCTGGATGCGCAATGCGGTATAACCCTCATAGCCCCAGAAGGCCAGGAGGAGGATGGCCAGGGCGCGAAGCCACCACACCCACCTGCCGGAACGGGCCCCGATCAGGTAGTGATCGATCCACCAGGCCGCGGTCAGGCCGTAGGTGAAGAAGAAGACCCAGGCAAAGCGTCCCGGGGCGCGAAACTGGTACCAGACGGGCAGCTTTTCCGGGATCCAGGCCAGCCATGGAGAGGACAGGATATTGCAGGAGAACAGGAGCACCGGAATGGAAGACCACAACAGCACGTTGAGGGACCGATCCGGGGTGATCGCTGCCCAGGTGCTGCCTCTGGAAGTGAATGTGCGCATCCACCAGCCAAGCAGGAGGAAGGGCATGACCAGGGTGGCACTGAGGCCGACATAGGCAATGCCCTCCCCGGAGACCTGCGCGATGGGGGTGAGGGCATGGATCCAGTCGTGGACCGGTCCGCTGCTCGGATAGAAGATGCTCTCGAACTGGGCGACATGGATATGGAATCCCCAGGGTTCCACCACCCGGTCGGGAATGGTATCCAGGCCTTTGACCACCCCCATGACCACGGATGGCGGTAGAATGGCCACCAATGTCGCGGGCCACACCGGTATGTCGGCGTGAAGGAATCCGGACATCCGGCCCAGGATCACCAGGCCCAGGAAACAGACCAGGAAGCTGGTACAGATCAGGATGAGGTAGGGGTTGTTCAGTCCGAAGAGGATGAGCACAATGGTCAGGACAATGGTCAGGCGCCATCGGTGATCACCCTGGACCAGGCGCAGCATCCACCAGAGGATCAGCGGCAGGACCCACAGGTAGCCCAGGCCGAAATGCCCGCTGACCATGCGGTTGATCTGGGGAATGAGAGTGAACAGGATGAGGGCGTAAACCACAGCACGCCAACCGGGTATGGCCAAACGGCGCAGGGACAGCCACAGAAAGAGGGCGGCCAGGGGAGCCGAATACAGGAGGAGTCCGTGCTGGATGCCCTGGACATGCAGCACGACATTCGGCCATACGGAACGGATTGCTTTCAGGGCCAGTGCCAGGATGGCCTGGGCATCGGTCATGAAGATCAGTTCCCCGAAGGGGTAGTTCATGTCGGTCAGCCGGATCCCTGATCCGAAGCGGGTAAAGTAGTGGAGGTGGTAAGAGATGATGAAGCCGTCCCCCCCGATCATGAATTGATGGGCATTGGGATGAAAGAACACATCCGGGGCCATCCAGGCGATGAGTGCTGCAGCCAGGAGGGTCACGAGAATGCCAGGAAGGAGGGAAGAGCGGGTCAGGCGGTCCATAGATCAGTCCAAAGATCGCAAACCACACCGTTATCTGGATATTACCTTTGGACGGGAGGTGGTGGACGAAGAGACTGATTCTTGCTCAAAAAGCACAAAGAACCCGGAGTCTTGAGATCCGGAGCCAGAAATTGTATCGTAGCAAATTCATCTGGACATAGAGGTTGACGAAGAACCTCCTCTAAAGGATGATGTGTCTCCTCGCCTGTGATGAACAGCAGCAGCGTGACCACGGCCACTTTGTGTCCCGACTATTATTTCCACGCAATAGTTTATACGAATGCCCGGACACAGCGATCTGGATCCGGACAGCCACTTGAAAAGGGATCGACCAGGTTCAGTGTTGTAAAGGAACGTCTTCAATTGCCGGGGGCCATTCTTAGAACACAGGATACTTGACTTCAAGTCTATTGAATCAGAGTGCCCAGAGAAATCTTGGATTTCATAGTGCTTTCCTTCTTCTTCTTGAAGAAGTTTAAACCATAGTTCTCTAATAAACCAGTACTTTGTCTCTATGTGAAATGGAGGTGATCTAGCCTAAAGGTCCTTAGCATCTTTCCTTGTTCGCGCCCATAGAGATTCGGAGGAAAAATTGGATAGTTGGGTGAGGGATCGGTTTTTTTCCTCCGTGCCTCAACCTGGTTGACGATAGCCTTTGAAATGATAATCTCTGTACAAACTAAGATAGAGTACCTGAGGGCAGTCATTCACTGTTGGCAGGATGTCCGGTGAATCAATTTGAGGACCTGGTTCAACAAATCGGTTTTCAGTTTGGGTAATATAGTTTTTTATAAACTGATCTAAACACGCTTTGGCGCTATACAGAAATATTCACGTTCAGAACTTGTGTGTCAGGCAAGTGGGGTAATTTCGGATATTCTGGATTATCAAAACTATCTTTAATTTATATGAGAAGGTCACGCCAGAATTTGCGGTGAATTATTTGCAGATTATATATGGGTGTAATGGGTAGATGTGAGAGAATCGTCAAGAACTTAGAATTTAACAAGATACTTGAACTTTTTCTCTGGCCGACCCATAAATGTTATATGGATGGTGATTCTATTTGATATTATTTGTCAGCAAGGAATTTATTTTTCACGCCAAAGCTCTACCTGGAAAGAAGAAATTAGGATTGCAGGACCAGTTCGATTTTCTATCCAAACCTTGATATCAGCATCAGATTTGTAGTTTTTCGGAATTTGAATGGCATACCAGGCTTCCCCCCAAACTCCCGGTTCACCACCCCACAAGTTCCAGGTTGGATTTCCTAGTTTATTATTGATTCTGTTCCAAACCCAAAGCAACCAATCCTGATTTTGCCAAATTGAGATAGTTTGGGTTGCCATGTTCCATCTGTCATTATTCCAACCTTCAGATTTTGCCCTACAAGTTATTCGAAGGTAATCACCAGGTTGGATAATGGAAGGGTCTAATTGTAGATCAATTCTGGGAGCTGTTTGATTAGATATTCTAAACATGGTTCCCTCATTCGTTTGCTGCACAGTTCCCGTAGAATCGGGAAATTCTGCTCGCCTTTCTCCTATGACACCAATGCTGTCCAAAGTATTAAAATCGGGTGGATATGTTTGTGTATCTGCTGCAATAAGACGTTTTTCATTTAATTCTCTCTTGCCAAATATTGATACATAGTAGTCGAAACTGCCTTCCTCAGATAGGAGTATAGCCTGACTAACCTGCCATGTTTGAAATATATTCAGTAAGATGCAGAGTACAGAGACACCTATGACAATTGACCTTGAAATATTGGTTTGACATTTAGTGATGAAAGCTGTCCAGGGAATTGCCAAAAGGGGTAGTGCTTCAACCATGGGACGCGATCCAAAAGAATTGATATAGTACCAATTGTGCCAGGAGTAAATGATATACACATGTAAGATGATAAAGATCAAGACAGGCCAAAAATATTTCCTGAAGTGAATATACAAAGGGACAAATCCTGGTATGGCAAGCAGATATATTGGTGTATAAATAAACCAACCATTCATAAAACCAAACAATCCGGAAAATATGTGCGGGTTTAAAAAGTCAAATCCTTCTCCTCCATAGCTGTAATACAGCCACTCTCCAGATGCCATTTTCCAATAGATTAATTGAGGGATGATTGGAATGCAAAATGACAAAGTGGCGATCAGGAGATGTTGCCATTTCCATCCCGATCTTATATACGAGGATATGGAGTAGATTATCAATATAAGTGGTATGCTGACAGCTATAATCTCAGTTGGTCGGATTAAGGTGATCATGCCACAGATCAGTCCGATGATTCCAGCAGTTCTGGTTCTTTGATTTCTAATATATCGTTCCGAAGCTTCCAGTAAAAAGCAATATAATGAAAAAAGCAGTGGGTGAGACATTGGACTTGTGTACACAAGGAAGAAATACAGGTTTGTGCCAACACCAAGTACAATAATCGAGACCCAAACTGCCCATGTTGGAAATCGGCGGATCAGGAATCTATAGAGTATGATCATTCCGAATAGGACCCAAAGACATACCCCTAAATAAATGGAATACCAATACACGGGATGATAACCATCAGGAGGGATTTCAAAGAGATAAGCTATTGCATGGGCCAATACGAAAAAGGGAGATAGCATGATAGCTACTCCGCTGGTATATTTTATGACAGGAAGGTCCTTTTCTGTCATATTTATCTCCATAATCCCAAGCCTGTTCGCTCCAAAGTTCATGGAGCCCGGAACCATTTCTGCCCGCCTGCGTGCAGCGGTTTCCAGGGTAAGTAAGTCACCTGAAATTATTGAGGAAGGGAGATAGATATAATAACCCCATGTGTCCCCTCCGCCAATCATGGATGTGTTTACTCTTTGGTAATAGAGGATAGAGCCAATCCAGAATGCAGCTAATCCTGTGAGAATAATGATGAGGATGTGGCGGTGTTGCATGGTGAAACTCTTAGCAAGTCAGATAGATCGCAGAGAGTGCCAATCTTTCAGAAAACAGAGGCATCGACTCCCTTTCAAAGCTACAACTTCGGCACCAATGGTTTGTCGATCTGGTTGTATGTGCCACCATACAGGACGTTTCGCACGCCATCTGAAGCCAGGAAGTCGTGCGGAAAACCCGGATCGATGGCCCTGCATTCATTCAACTGTTCGAGCATGTCGGGGGGAATGTGAAAGGAGAGGCATCCCAGGCTGTTGGCCAGTTGCTCTGCTTTTCTGGCTCCGACAATGGGGATGTATCCGGGATGCTGCTGACGAACCCAGTTGAGGGCGACCTGGGCCGGAGCGACATGCAGTTCGCTGGCAATGGCCACCACCTTGCGGGCAATGTCCGAATTGCGGTCATTGAGACGTTTGCTTTCGGCCGACAGTCGCTTGGGCTCTTCCTGCTGAACGAGATATTTTCCCGTGAGTGCCCCGCCGGCCAGTGGGGCCCAGGCGGTCATGCTCATCCCGAATGCTTGAGCCATGGGCAGCAGGTCACGTTCAGGCGTACGCTGGAGGAGGCTGTATTCCACCTGCAGGGCCACAAAGGCGCTCCAGCCCCGGAGCTCGGCCATGGTGTTGGCCCGGCTGACGATCCATGCCGGCGTATCGCTGACACCGATGTAGTGGACCTTTCCCTGACTGACCAGGTCATCCAGTCCCCGCATGACCTCCTCGACGGGCGTCATCCCGTCCCAGGCATGCACCCACAGCAGGTCGATGTGGTCGGTATTCAGCCGACGGAGGCTGGCTTCGACCGATCGCATCATGTTCTTGCGGTGGTTTCCTGAAAAGTTGGGGTCACCATCGCGATCCTTCAGGCTGTACTTGGTGGCCAGCACCCAATGGTCGCGATCGGCGGATATGAATTCACCGAGCCAGGTCTCGCTGGTCCCTTCGGTGTAGCGATTGGCGGTATCCAGGAAATTGCCTCCGGCATTGGCATAGGTATCCAGGATACGACGGCTTTCTTCCTTGTCGGCCCCCCAGCCCCAATCGGTGCCGAAGGTCATGGTGCCGAGGCAGATCTCGGAAACGCGGAGGCCGGATCGGCCGAGGAGTTTGTAGCGCATGAGAGGTGAAGTTGGGTGGCAAGTTAAACAGACAGAAGCTCTTGTTATTGAGTGAAGGCGTTATTTCGATATTTCGAAGGTGGAAATGGGATGGAAGTAGAGAGAATGTTGACCTTGTGACCTTGCTTGAAATTGGTTGTCACTTTCCTGATTCGATATCTTGATGATTGGATATCGGATGAAGGTTTTGTATCTTGATTTCAATCACCGACCTATGCGTGTTTGGTTACTCCTTTTAGGATTGTTTGGTTTTGTGAATCTTCGGGCCCAGTTGGAGTATGCCGGCGGTCCCTTTGGTGCGTCCATCCTGCGGATGGCCCATGGAGACTCGGCAACGTATGTGACCACCTTGCGCGGGGTATACAGGACGAAGGATCAGGGAGAGAACTGGCAAAGGTTGATCGACATTCCCATCAGTTCCAATCTGTATAATCCTCAACCTTTCGGCTTTACAAACGATTGGCCATTGGCTGCGCGGGACAGCCAGGTCATCGTGTGGTATTTTGGCGATGGGAAAAGCCACCTTCGATATTCCGGGGATTTCGGAATGACATGGAAGGAGCCGGTGCTGCCACAGTACAAAGGAAAGTTGATCAAAGGAGATTTTGTTATTGGTGACTCCCTGATCTACATGTATAAGGACAGTCTGCTATTCTATTCCGGCAACAAGAAGTATTGGAACCTGAAAATCCTCCCAACAGACATCTTGGGAGTTCAAAGTGATCAGGACCATTGGCACTACTGGACTTCGGATTCCATATACCGGTGTCTCCAGTTTCCGGATTCATGGGTCTCGTATCCAATGGAGATCCCTGATTTGATTCCAGGCACTCTGCGCATTGAAGAGGGAGTCATTTTTGCAATTTCTGATGAGCCCTGGCCAGTACCCAACAGCTTTTGGGTGGCCCCTTGTTTCGGTTGTGGTTTTGAAGAAAAGCCAGAGCTTTCTGGCGTTGAATCTTTTGATGTTTCAGTAATCGCAGATTCTGTGTTTTTATGGCCGAAGGTTTGGCCTGGGAAATCCATGTGGTTAGCCGGCTTGGATGTCGATGAATTTGTCAGAGATTCTCTTCGCACAACGCCTTTTGCATATCCCGGATTGACTTGGGGAGATGCCACATTGGAGACGGACGGAAGTTCATTATTTATTACAACTTCGAATCGTTTTGATTATCCGACGCAAGATGAGCCCAGGAATTCCAAAGCGCTTTTGCGTTCGGATGACCACGGATTTACCTGGGTCGTCAAGGAGGAAGGGATTGATGAGCCCTGGATCAATGGCACGATGATGGACAGTTCAGGCGTGTATGTATGCACTGGAAATGGTCTGTTTTTTCAACCGGCAGGATCGGATAGCTGGAGTGTCCTTGGTCCCAAGGAATGGTACACAGAATCCGTGGCATGGTTTGATGGAAAATTGTGGCGGGTGAGTTCGGGACCGAATGGCATCCATGTGTACAGGTCAGCTGATCAGGGAATCACATGGGATCTGGATATGATGAATGTCTCCGGTGTATTTACATCGACATCCGGTGCATTGTTCTTAAAAGAAATGTTTGGTACGGTGTACAGAAAGAAAGCAGGAGAAGCCAACTGGGCGGATATCACTTCCAGTCTGCCGATATCAAATTCATTTTTTCAGCTTGTCGAGTATCAGGGAAGTGTGATCTGTTATCTTGGTGATGACGTGTATCGATCGGTTGATGCTGGTGATTCATGGGAGAAAATCTCTCTCCCGACCACATGGTGGGATCACCCCAATCGGCTTTTATCCATACATGATACGCTCTATTATATCGGTACATTTTCGATTCTGAACGATACAGTTCAATACCGGATTTACAGATGGCAGGAGAGCAATTCAACCTGGGACCTTGTTTCAAATTCCCTGATCTTATCCGACGAAAATGAGTTTGAAATCTCCTCCTGGAAGATTTCTGGCCTCGCCATCCAGGATAACCAATGGGTATTGGGTATACGGGGTAAGGGGATATTTTACTCTCCGGACTATGGGGGAACGTGGACCAGGCTGGAACCGGAAGACGTTGGAATCAGCACTTACTCCCTGGGTATAGTCAATGATTGGTTCTATAATGTATCCCAACTGTTTGGCGCCTGGCGGATGGAGCTGACGACATCCGCTTGCTGTGCACCACCACAGGATGAGCATGTCAAGGTGTTTCCCAATCCGACGAATGGTCAGATCATGATCGAGGCAGAGGGTTTCAAGCGTTTGATTTTATTTGATGCAATGGGCCGGATGCTCATGGATCAGCATCTGACCGACTCAAAACTGGATATATCCGAAGTGCCAAACGGCACCTACTTTATCCGGTTGATGGACCATCAAGGCCGCTCAATACTCAAGCCGATCATTAAACTCTAGGTTTCATTGTTTTTGTCCTGTTCCTCGCTCCAGGCCTTGTCTGCCAACTTCCGCCATTTCTATTGACCTGAATGAGGGAGGTGTTGAGTGGCAGAATCCATTTGTTAAACCTTCTTCGTCAAACGATGTCCAACCACAAACAAGTTCAAATGATGAATCGAGTTAGAATCAGGTCCCTTGTGTTGTTCATGACGCTCATCACCTTGACAGCGGGCCTGGCAGGTTGCCAGAAGAAAGAGGACCCACCAGGCGGAGAGACCCCGGAAACGCCGGACCTGACCCATTTGCCATTTGGGGGTGTATCCCCGACGAATATCCTGATCCGCAACCAGGGCAGCCCGAATCCCGATTTCCTTTCCCTGTGGCTGTGTGGCCTTCCTCCGGATGGTGCCGGTGCGGACAATGCGGATGACTGGACCAATCCGGATGGCACCTGGGATTACACAAAGAAGCCGCAGGTGGAAGGCAATGTGACCTGGAATCATGTGTTTGACATCAGCCTGGACGGGAAGGGCAACCGGATCATCACGGGTAACAACCTGCCCAATCATCCCACCGGGATCTTTCCCATCCAGAAAGGGACGGAGGCCTGGAACTATGACAAGAATCCCAACATCATCTCGGAACAGGTGGTCAACTATACCCTCCCTGCACTCCCGCAGGTCGCCAGCACACCCAACTGTGTGTTCTTTGGTCCGGCCGGGTTTTCCCTGACCGGAGCTGCCATCTATCACGGGGCGTCCACACTGGGAACGGATGCCGCCGCCCATGAGATGCTGGACCGCTTTGGCGGCCATACCGACGGCACGGAGAGATACCATTATCATTTTCCGGCCCAGGACCTCCAGGATCATATCCACCCGCATGAGCACGGTCATTCTGTCCTGATGGGGTACATGCTGGATGGTTTCGGGATCTACGGTCCCTATGGGGAGAACGGCGAACTGTTGACCTCGGCCGACCTGGACGAGTGTCATGGCCATACTCATCCGGTCCTATGGGACGGGCAGATGATCGATCTGTACCATTACCATTGGACCTATGACTTCCCCTACAATATCGGATGCTTCAGGGGGACCCCTTGATGACGGACACACATGGACAGGCAACCTCCAGGTCGTGCCGATCTGATGCACGACCTGGAGGCCTTGTGTCACGGTTGGGATGATCCATTATCCCTGGCTGCCGAATCAGTTCGACTGGCCAGCCTGATCAGAAACCGAACATGCCATTCTCGTTGGCCAATCCTTCGGTCGGGATGGGTTGGATCACGTCCCAATGTTCGACGGCCTTCCCGTTCTCAAAGCGGAACAGATCGTAGAAGACATTGGTGGTTCCGTTCCATTCCCCCTCGCTGACCGTCAGCACAAAATTGCCTTCTCCCAGCACCTTGTGAATGGTCGTATACTGAAACATGTTGTTCTGCGAAGTGAGGTACTCCACCGCTTGCACGATGCCCGCCAGGCCATCCTGGATATCGGGATTGTGTTGATGGTATTGTTCGGAGCTGATGTAGTCGGTCAACTTTTGCGGGTTCTTGCCCATCAGGATATCCTCGATCAGGCGTCGTGCCAGGGCCTTGTTTTCCTCGGTCTGGTCCAGGTCCGTCGCCTCAGTCGGGCCATCGGTCTGTGTTCTCCCATTGGCGGTCGTGGCTCTCAAGGCCGTCATGGCATCCCAGTGTTCGGCAACTTTTCCGTTCTCGTCGAGGCGGAGGATATCAAAGGACACCATCTCGTCGGCCCCGAATGCCCGGGCATTTCTCCAGACATTGTGCATGAAGATGAAGTTGCCATCCTGGAACATGCGGATGTTCTCAGCCGAGGTGCCGTTGGCCTTCAGAGTGGGCAACATTTGGATGAACGGTTCCAGCCCGGTGGGGATAAAGGGGTTGTGCTGGATGTAATCGGTGTTGGCCAGCTCACGCATGGTGGCTGGATCATTCTGAAGGGCGGCCCCCAGGAAGGTGCCTGCAATTTCCTTGTTACTCATGGTTGAATGGTTGGATTCGTGAAGACTGGTTGATGTTTTATCCGCGTCACAGGCCATGAAGAGACCTGTGGTCAGAAGAAGGGAAAGGAGTTGTCTCATACGGAAAGAATTTTTACTTTTGTTATGCAAGCAAAGTTATGATATTGCTTTCAATATGCAAGCAATATTGATAAAACTTTTGTTTTGCAAGTAAAAATTAACATAGAGTGAACTGATGCAACCGGATTTCCGATGTGATTGCCCCTTTACCTCCGCCCTTGATGTCCTGGGTGACAAGTGGATGCTGGTCATCATCAAGCAGATGTTGGTCGAGGGGAAGGAAACGTTCAAGGACTTCACCGAAAGCAGTGAGGCGATTGCCACCAACATCCTGTCATCCAAGCTCAAGATGCTGGAGGCACTTGGCATGGTCATCAAAACCAAGCGGCCTGACAACAAGAAGACGAACCTCTACCTGCTGACCCCAAAGGGGTTGGCCCTGACACCCTTGCTGGTCGAGCTTGCGCTGTGGAGTGATGCGCACCTCAGGGCCATCCATCCGGGCATGGTCAATGGAGCGGATATGGACTTCCTGCGTCGAGACAAGCAGGCCTTTGCCCGTGCACTGGAGGATAAGTACCGCGAGAAGCTGGCGGCCATACCGCATCTCCCGTAAGTCATCATGTGACGCGAATCTGGAATGGAATGAAACAATCGATACAAGCTCCAAATGGTATGATTCAGGCATTCAGTCTTTCCTTGAAAGGTGCATCATCGTTGGCCATGTGGATCGTCTTGTTCATGCTCACCTCGTGCAGTCAGGGCAGCCAGGGCAGCCACGGCAGCCAAGCTTTTGAAGACCAGATCCGGAAGGATGTCAACGATCATGTTGCCACGGGCATTTGCGATAACATCCCCGCAGGATCAGTCATCCGGCGCGTGCACATTGCTTCGATCAGCCCCATGGAGGGCACCGGTCTCATCCGGGTGAAGGTGGAATTCGATGTAGAGAAAGGGGCATTTATCGATCATATCGTCCAATCCATGCTCTATGCACAGGAGGGGGAACGGTACATGCTGGAATCCATCAGTGGCTGTCGGTACGTCAAGCCATAACCATGATGCCTGAACCGGACGAACATCCCAGGATAACACGATGCGATGTCGTGGCGATAGCGAAGAAGAGACGAAGGGGAATCAGGTAGGTGGTTTCTTGCCACAAAGACACGAAGGGTCACAAAGACCTGGATGCCCGATATGACTCTGTGATACTCTGTGCCCTCTGTGGTGATAGGAGACTGAGCGACGAAGAGACGGAGGGACGAATAGAAACCGGGTGCGTGGTTTTTGCCGCAAAGACACGAAGAGCACGAAGGGGGGAGGGAAACGCGAAGGCGCGAAGACGCAAAGTGGTTTATTCGTTACTGCCTGAGGCAGTCAGGTATTCGTTGAGGGGTTTAGCCATGATAGACACGAAGGGTCACAAAGACCTGGATGCCCGATATGACTCTGTGATACTCTGTGTCCTCTGTGGTGAAATAAGACGCGGTTGAATGGATATCCAGAAATTCGTTGCTCCCAGACCCCGTGTTCTGGGGATCCGCGTCTCCATTGTTTCAACCACCCGGCCTTTGCGCGAAAGGCGGTACGACTGTCAACAATTCTCCGACCCGGTGCGATCCGGATGAACCTAATGCGGTCGCGGAGGCAGTCATTTTCCTCACCCCCGCCACTCAATCCCCACCACCCAGGTCCGGCCCGCGCTGACGGGAATGGTGCCGCTGCCGCTGTTGTGCTGCAGGCTGGCACCCGTATCCAGCACACCCGTCTGGCGGATGTTGAGGAGATTGCGCGCCCCCGCCTGGAGGCGCAGGCGCTGCTGGAAGAAGGATTTGCCGAGCATCAGGTCGAGCAGGGTGAATCCGTCCTGCACCCGGCGGCGGATCACCGACCGACCGTTGTCCGACTCGGGATAGAAGGTCACCAACTGGTCGTAATAGCGACCCATGACACTGACCGAGGCCTGTGCCCTGGTCCACTGCCAGCTCAAGTCCCAACCGATCTCATTGGCCCAGGTCACTTCAGGTACAGCGGGGTCGTTCCCATGTTCGGGCTGCAGGTAGCCGTTGGCCATCCAGCTGGCTTGCAGGCTGAGGGCCTTCCAGTGGGATTTGCTCTGGACCTGGGCGCCGACATTGCGGAACCGGTCATAGTTGAAATACGCGAACTGCAGGGTAGTGGTATCGCCTCTGGCCGGCACCCGGACGCCGTCCTGGACATAGAATTCGTAGATATCGATGCGGTCGCGGACATCATTGTAAAATCCGGTCAGGCGGACCTGGGCTCCCCAATCCCGGGTATCCTTCTCCCAGTTGAGGGAGAGTTGGACGTTGTCGGAGGTCTCCGGGCGCAAGTCAGGATTGCCGAGGATGAAGTGGTTGGCATCGACGAACTCGAAGTAGAGCTCCTTGGCGGTCGGGGCCCGAAATCCCCTGGCCCAGGAGGCCCGGGCCGTCCATTGGGGGGCCAGCTGGCTGCGGACATGGAAGGATGGCACCACGGGGGAAGGGAATCGCTCGTTGTAGGTCCAGCGCATGCCCCCCTCGAGGTCCAGCCAGTCGACCGGCTCGAAGCGCAGGCTGCCGAACATGGCATAGTCCTCGATCCGGCTGTAGCCGGTCCGCTCCTCCCGCGGATCGATGATGCGATCACCCGAGGCGATATCCCAGCGGTTCTCGGTGCCGACCATGCCGTTCCACTTGCCGGGCAGGCGAGTGGCCAGGGTGGCGCGAAGGTGGAGGCCGGTCAGGTCGTTGGTATCCTGTTCGCCCAGGATGAGCTCGTCGGTACCCGCGGTCAGATCGGTACGCACCCGCTTCTTGATGCGGTCCCAGTGGTTGTAACTGCCGATCACTTCCGTGAACAGGCGCTCCTCCCGCCAGGTGCGGTTCCAGTGCAGGGTGTGGTCCTGTCGATTGGTGTAATAGGTATCGTCAAAGGCGTAGGGCTTGAACTGGGGCCGGCGGATATCCCCCAGGTTGGTGATCACCTCCCGCATCAGGTTGAACCGATAGCGGATCGAGCCCTCCGGCGACAGGTTGTAGCGGGCCGTAGCCCCGGCATACCACTGGTCCTTGGGGTTCCACAGCTGGTCGCGACCGTCGGTGAGGCCGCCCCATCCGTCAAATCGCAGCCATCCTCCCTCGGCCCGGACCATCAGGTCGCGATTGACCCAGTGGCCGATGGAACCATCCACCCGGGTCTCACCGAGCGATTCATAACTGCTGCGAAGGCTGGTTTCCCATGATTTCACCTGCGAGGACTTGGTGATCAGGTTGATCACCCCGCCCAGGGCATCGGTGCCGTATTGCACCGACAGGGGGCCCTCGACGATCTCCACCCGTTCGATCTGGTTGAGGGGCAGCTGGCCCAGGTCGACATTGCCGTTCATGCGCCCGATCACCGGGACACCGTCCAGCAGGATCTTGATGCTCTGTCCGTCCTGTCCCTGCAGGCTGAGGGCGCTGCCCAGGATCATGTCCTGCCGGATCCGAATGCCGCCATCATAGGCCAGTACCTCGTCGAGGGTGGCAGAAAAGCGGCGGTCGATGGCCTGGCGGTCCAGTACCCGGATGGGATGGATGGCCGAGCGGACATCGGTGGGCGCGTATTGGGCGGTGACCACGATGTCCTCGAGATCCAGGTCCCAGGTGATGCTGTCCGCCAGGGGTTGTGCAGCCACAACACCGGACAGGAAGCAGAACAGGATGGTCAGACAGCGCATGGCGGTATTCTCCTGGATTAACGGATGATCCATTGACCCACCCAACGGTTGTCGTCCTGGCTCACCTGCAGGATGTACATGCCGGGGGTAAGTGCGGGCAGGTCATTCAGCACCTGGAAGCCGGGGGTCATGTCGCGTTGTTGCGACCACACCGGGCGGCCCTGGAGGTCCACCAGCTGGAATCGGGCCGTACCAGATGTACCGGTCCACTGCACCGTGAGGGGATCCCCGGGGCGGGCCGGGTTGGGGCCCACCTGGAGGGCCTCGGCGGTGGGACCGACCGGTTGCAGGGCGCTGATCACCCCGAGGTCGGTCTTTTCAAAGACCATGTTGCCGGTGGAGCTGCCTTCGAAGTCGATGATGATGATCTTCCAGACATGGTCGTCGCGGGTCTTGACAAAGAAGACACGGTCGGGATCGATGTTCCACCCGGTGGAGAAATCGAAGTATTTCCAGTCGTGGTCGATGACCTTCGGGCTGTCGGAGAGGGAGTCGGCGTAGTTGCCAGTCACGTAATCCACCTCGATGATGTCCACGTCATCCGCTTCGGCGACCTGGATGCCGGGCCCGGTGAGGACACCGGTGACCATGTATTCGATGATGCCGCCGGCACCATCATCCAGGGGATCGGTGTGGCGGCCCCAGAAGAAGTCCCAGTCCTTGGGCGGGTTGGCCAGGATCTGGTTGTTCTGGATGGACAGGTAGGCGAATCCGGCATCCATGTGGTTATTCTTGTTGATGGCCATGGTCTGCAGGTTGGAGCCGTCCAGGTCGGCCCAGCGGATATGGTAGGTGGTGAGGACCACGGAATCGATCATGAATTTCTTGTAGGCCCCGTTGCGAAGCTTGAGGACCCACACCTTGTTGCCTACGACCTGGTTGGTCATGGGGTTGTACAGGCCCCAGCCGAAGTCGAAGGGATTGAGGGGGTCGCGGTCGGTGTTCAGGGCGCCGTAGAGCCAGGACTCCTCGTCGTTGTACCGGCGATCTTCGAGGGATACCGGATCGATGAAGTCATCGAAGAATTCGACACCAGCTGCATAGGCTTCCAGCTCGGGAAGGGGTGCCGTAAAGGAGGATGCGGAGGATTCGTTGATGAAGACGCCGGCATCCTGGAAGCCATTGGCGGTGAAGGCCAGATCCCAGCTGGTATTGGCCAGGATGGTGGTTTGATCGTCAGACAGGCGGTAGTAGGCCTGGTTGGCGTAGTTGGCCCCGCAGGCCAGTTCGACAAACGCCTGGGCTTGCAGGCTGGCGCTGGCCAGGAGAAGAAGACCAAAGATGTATATGTGTTTCATGTTGCTTGAATTTGCGATGACAAAGGAACAGTGATCGGGGGGCAGGTGGCGAATGCAGGCTGTCATCTTTATGTCATTTTGCGGACAGGAGGGGGCGAGGAGTGGAGGAGTGGAGAAGTCGAGGAGGAATTCGCCGTTCGCAAGAAGTATCGATGCGGACCTGGAGTTTACCTTGTGGAATGCTCTTTGGCAGTGCTTTTTACCACTAAGGCACTGAGGGGCATGGAGTGTTGCATTTCAAATGCTACTAGAGAACCTGGCAGTAGTTCTAAGTTGAAAGGAGAGCACTAAGAGATCCAAAGTTTCTCTGCGCGCTCTAAAATGATCGAACTGAAAGCGGGTTGCCAGTCGTTGATGGCCACTATCTATCCAAAGGATTCCTTCCCTTTGCGACACTGCGCCTTTGCGCGAAACATCTCTGGTCCTGAGCACTCGGGACAGTCCGGATCCAGTCAGAATCGTATGGGCACGAAGAGATCCAAAGTTTCTCTGCGCGCTCTAAAATGATCAAGCAGAAAGAGGGTTGCCAGTCGTTGATGGCCACTATCTATCCTAAGGATTCCTTTCCTTTGCGACGCTGCGCCTTTGCGCGAAACATCTCTCATGCTGAGCACTCGGGGCAATGCGGATCCAGACAGAATCGTCTGGGCACTAAGAGATCCTGTAGATTACCTCTTCTCATCGACTGGATTGCGCGCAAAGGCGCAAGAGGCGCGAAAAAAAAAAGGCGCAAAGAGATTTTGGTAGGCTTTTTCTTCGCTTAGGCTTGATAACCACAGAGGACACGGAGTTGCACAGAGTTTTATCGAGGGATTGATCCTTCGTGAACCTTTGTGTCATGGTGCCTTTGTGGCGATTAAACATGCATCCAGATCACTGTTGACTTGACTTGGCGTCTTCGCTTCTTGGCGTTTCACCATTCCTCTGACGCTACTGCCAACCTGTCAGGGTGCTCCATTGGGATAATTTGATGCAGGTTTATATACTTCATACCTACTTCATCTATACCTGGTACATACTTCATACCTACTTCATCCATACTTCATTGGTATGTAGTGTTTACCTCATGGTCATGTGATCCTTGGTTCATAGACAGGTCTTCCCTGGCGTTCACAAAGACCTCAAATGGACAAAAGGTGGAGGTGCACCCTCACAGGAGGAAGGAGCCCATCCGGAGTCGGCTATGAGCAACCGGATGCCTTTAGTTTCAGTTGTTTACCCGGTTCACTTGGAAACATTCGTCCACTGTTGTATTTTACGAGGGATAATCAGGATGATGGACTCCTGGAAGGAGTGCAGCGCCCGGTAACATTTGGTCCAGTAAAGAACATCACGCCAGTCAGTCAGAACGAACAGCCTTCCAACGCGCGACAGACCTGGTTCTTTCGCTGCGTTCTTCCGGAACCACCGTCGGTGTCCCGACTTCAGGTGTACGATCCGGCATTGAGCTTCTCCAATGGGGAGTACTTCAAGATTCACCGGGCTTGAGTTCCTACTAAGTGAATAAAATTTTGATAATCTGAAGGGATCTATATGCGCTAACCTTATCAATGTGTTTGGTAACACCAGCCTCAATAATTCTTCAAGTAACATCTTATGGACGGAGTCCAGGGCTATTGCTTTTCCGTCGATAACTTTTGTTCCCATAGGAAGTGTAGAAAATTCTGGACCCAGTAAGGTTATTCCGAATCTATTTAGATATCAAGTGATATTTTGTATTTATCCCCAGAAGTTTGATCCGCTTTGGAATTATCATATTGATGTGCTTGATATGTTGGGACGCTTAGTGCAAAGTGGTTATATTCGTTCGGAGAGGCTACTATGATCATGGATTTATCTTCGGTGCCTTCAGGTGATTATCATTGGATATTTCTGCATGAATCTGAAATAATTGATTCTGTAGTACTATAAAGGAGGTGATTTCTAATTATATCTATGCGGTCGCATATTTTATTAGACGGCATAATAGTTTCAATTATGAGAATATTACTAATGATTATTTTCCTATTTTCCTTTCTTCAAAGCGAAGGTCAAATGGGGTATGTAAAACTGGAAGATTTCGGTGTAAATGGGATAACATATCATAGGAGAATTTGGATTGACAGTCAGTTTGTGTATTTGGCCGGAACAATGTCTGAGATTGGTAAGTACCCAGGAATTTATACTGCGAAGTTTAATTTTTCCGGAGAGCTTAAGGGGTATAATCCAATAATTTCTAGTGACACTGTCAATCATGTTTTAAATAACTCGAGCTCTGAAGGATGGCCAGATACCTACAGACTTGGAACTCGAATTGATGGATTAAATGCAAATACTAAATTTGTTGTTTACCGTCACATAAACTATTATAACTATAATGCGTTATTCACCTACAATTCTAAGTATTTCAGTGATTCCATTGATTTACCAAAACAAACTATATATCCAGGAGGAATAGATTTTTCAGGGAAAAGTTTGTTTGCATCAAGTTCTGAGTCTTGTCCTAAGAATATTGGTGCAAATATTGTGAGAATTGTTAACATAGATACAAGTGGTTCAATAATTTGGACTAAAGAGTTTACTCGACCAGATGCAGTTGGTACTCCTATGCAATTAAAATGTGACAATAATGGAGGGGCGTACGTCGGAATAGTTTGGAATGAAGAATATATTGAGGATATTAAAATTGAGAAAGATCAGTATATTGAAATTGTCCATTTAGATCACATGGGCAACAAAATTGAATCTATTTTTACACCAAGAGACAAAGCAAAGTATTTTAATGATCCTATTGATTCACTTTGGTATGGACCAACAGATTTTATACAAACTGATAATGGAGATTTTATAATATCAAGTGCCAGAGGGAGAGAGATATACATGCCATACAGAAAGGTATGGATCCCCTCAGTCTTGAAACTTTCTTCCTTAGGACAGATAGTCTGGAATTTAGACTTTGAGAATGAAGCCTCAATTGATGCTCGCCTTAATCGAATAAAAAAATCTGCTGACAATGAGAACTATGTTGTTGTAGGTATTAGTTATGATACTTTAGCAGGCAAACCACGGCATAAAGGAATATTTGCTTGCTTTTCGCCTAATGGTGATGAAATTTTTAGGAGGTATTATTCAAATTTGGATTCTGATTCTGCTTATGATGAATTAATTGATGTTGTTGTCTCTGAAAATGGAGGATATTATTTAGTGGGTTCTTGTGTTGATAATAAAAATCCTTCCACCTTGAAAAAAAAGGGTTGGATGATAAAAGTTGACTCTTTGGGATGTATAGTGCCTGAATGTGATTTAAATACTTATATTGAAGAATTTGAACCCGATGTGGAGATATACAGGTTATATCCAAACCCAATTTCATTAAACCATCCAATTATCAATGTGCAATTGCATGGGGAAATAATAAAACAAGTATTAGTCTTTGATGTTTACGGTAGAGTTATATCTAAGATTTACCCTAATGAAATTGAGAATGATAAGATTGTCACATGTGATCTATCTGGAAAAGTTAAGTCGCCAGGTGTTTATTACATTCAAGTGTCAGGTTCAAAGAGTAATTTAATGAGAAGTTTTATTGTTCAATAAGTTATAATATTTACTACTCCAATATTTAGATTGTGATGTTATTAGATAGAGCAGAATCAGCATGAGAATGAGAAGGAAATGAATATCCAAGGATATCATTTTTATTTTATTGCATTGATGTGAATGCACACTATGGGATAATTATTTTATAAAACACATCCGGAAGTTGAGGTTTATCCTATCTCATAGTTGAGAAACATCAGGATTTCTGTTCTATTCATTTCTTAGGTATTCCTGAAAAAGCCAATCCTCTAAACGTCATTCATGATTCTATGATTGAAGTATTTGAGTATAACATTGCATTCTATTGCAAAGGGCCAGAATGAGGCCGCATGCGGCGATCTCACAGTACAAGGAAGGCTATAGTACTCTTTGAGAATTGATACGACCTAGGCCTCTGTAAATCTACTCTTCTTCATAGTTTGACAGGTCAAAATTATTTAACTATTATTCTGTTCTGTATTTAGAGAGGGTTTCAATTTTATACGGACAACTTTCCCGAACTCTGGACAGCTGCGGCCAGACATGATCATATCGGAGCCAGGGACGGTTATTCATCAACATGGAATACCCACCGGACCGGATCTATCTGAGTCAATACCTGCCCCCGGTAACAGAACGAGCACCACCGACTTCCTGGCGCAGACCGGTTCATCAAAGAGCGGATCGTTCGACTACCGCATATCCTTCTTTTGCCTGATGGTACGGAAAACAGCCGCCTTGACAAGGAAATAGATCAACCCTTCAGGCCAAACCATACGGCACAGCTCTGGACATGCATCAATCGAGCAAATACCTTATCTTTGGTAGAAGCCTTTGTCGATCATCAGACTTCCGATTGGATAGCGTTCCCCTATACACCAAAGGGTCTCGTTCAACTCGAAAAGTTGTCGCGAAGGGCGACAACTTTCCTTGGAGTTATGCGGTAGCTTAAATAAAATAACAATGAACATAAATTGGAACATAACACAAACTGACATTGACAGAGTGAAAAAGGTTGTTTCGGACAATGATAATGCCTTTTTAAAGTCGAGACATAAAAGAAATGTTGAGAAACAGAAAATAGTAATTAACAAGGACATAATCATTAAAACAATGATTATGTGCCTTTTAACTTCACAACAACGTTCCGGACCAAATTCAACAGTCGGACAATTTCTTAGACTTGACCCATTTCCAATTACCGATGACGTGTTAACAAAGGACAATAATTTGGAACAAATTATTAAGACAACTTTGCAACAAAATAAACTGACAAGATATATGAACAGAATTAGCAGTTATTTTACTGCAAACTATACGAATATTACCAACAACAATTGGATACTCCTTGATGCACTTAAAGGACTAATAAATTCTAACTCAAAACAAAAGGAGAGAGAAATCGCTGATAAATTAGCTAATGACTTTGACGGATTTGGCCCTAAGCAATCTAGAAACTTTTTACAAGCACTTGGATTGACAAAATATGAAATTCCAATTGACTCAAGAATTACAAATTGGTTAAATGATTTTGGTTTCCCTGTAACATTGACTTCTTTACCCCTCGGGGACACAGGATATTATCATTTTGTTTCTGACGGTATTCAGAAACTTTGTGAAAGGGCCAAAGTTTATCCTTGCATTTTAGACGCAGCGATATTTTCAAGTTATGATAATGACGAGTGGGTAGATGAAAGTATAATATTCTAAAATGAAAATAGAAAGTTGACCGTATAACAGCCGTTTTGCAAAAGCGGGGTTTCGTGCTCATAATCTCAGCCCTTGCAAAGCGGCAAGACGCTAAACAAGCCCCCACAATGAATTCGGTTATCCGCATGGATTTGGCCTCCACCAACCGGATCCATCTTATGCTTGGTTCGCTTCCCTGAATGTGAATAACCTTCCGGAGGTTGACCCCTTCGAGAACGGTAAAGGGTGCGATTTATCCTCTTCTCCCTCTTCAGGTAGTGATAGACTCCCCGCATTTCTTCACTTGTACTTCATCTGCCCTGCATCTACGGAAGGGTAACGCATCTGGAATACATATCCGTTACTTCATCCTTGCATCGGCAATACATCCAGGATACATCACCATTACTCTGGTAGTACTTCCGCATTACACTCCTGGTACTCTACCATTACTCTGATAACGCACTACCATTACTCTAAATGGCGATCACTCTCCTGGTGGTTGTGACCTTACCGCACCTCGTGTAGTTCGACGACCCCGGGTTTATGGTGATAGCATGCGGATGACTTTCCCGAACTCTGGAAATCAAGGAACCGGCCATGATCTTATCCGGTGACAGGGTCGGTCATTCATCAACAATGAATACCAGCCAGACCGGATCTACTTGAGTCCGTATCCGATGCAGACAACGGAACGAGCACCACCGACATCCTAGAAATGACCGGTTCATCGAATAGTGGATGGGCCTGCTGCCGGGAATCCACCCGTTGCCTGATGGCGAAGAAAATGGCCCTGTTGACTGGACAATCAATCTCCCGATCAGTATAAACCATGTGTCACAGCTCTGGACATGCATCTATCGAGCGAATGCCTTATCTTTGGTAGCAGCCCTTGTTGATCATCAGACTTCCGATTGGAGTGCGTTTCCCTATCCACCAAAAGGGTCTCGTTCAATCCCGCAGGATGGATCCAGAGGGGTAAACGCGAAAAGTTGTCTCAGGGGGCGACAACTTTCGGTGGAGTTGACAGAAATTATAAATGTAAATTCATGGAATTACTGAATTCAATTAGGTTTGGTGAACGAATCGCAGAAAAGGAAGCACAAAATCTGAGACACTACTTTGTAACGACTGAGGATTGGAGAAGGCTGTTTGAGGGAGAAGTGGATATTATATATGGAACAAAGGGAGCTGGCAAAAGTGCTCTATATGCGGTATTAGATCAAGCAAAAGAAAGCCTTTTTGAAAAAAATATTTTATTAACTACCGCTGAAAATCCAAGGGGGAATACAGTTTTTGAGGGCCTAGTTGTAGATCCACCAACTAGTGAATTAGAGTTTGTTAGGATATGGAAATTATACTTTTTAATTATTACTGTAGAGGAATTTAAACAATGGGGGGTCACTAATGATTCTTTTATAGAGTTGAAAGGTATACTTGAGGAGTCAAATCTAGTGCCTGCTAGAACTAACTTGAGATCGATTTTAAGCGCTGTTCGTAAATATATTTCCCAATTGATAAATGTTGAGTCAATTCAACCCGGTGTGGATATTAATGATTTCACAGGGCACCCTTCTGGAGTAAATCTAAAAATCACATTTAGAGAACCAAGTCCTAAAGAACAATCTGCAGGTATTCGATCTATTGATTACTTATACGAACTGCTTGATGAATCACTCATAAATTTTGGATATTCTTTGTGGATAGCTGTTGATCGGTTGGATGTAGCTTTTACAGAAAACTTAGAACTTGAAACCAACGCTCTCCGTGCATTATTTAAGGTTTATAGAGATTTAGCACCATATGGCCAAGTTCAAATTAAAATATTCTTGCGAGATGATATATGGAATCGAATTGTGCAGGAAGGATTCCGCGAAGCGAATCATATCACTAAAGCTCTTACAATTTCATGGACTAAGGAATCAATTCTGAATCTAATTATTCGAAGACTTCTAAATAACTCAGCTTTTGTTGAACAGTTTGGTATAAATGTAGTGGAGGTTTTAAGTGATTATGAGAATCAGGAAAAATTATTTTACACTTATTTCCCAAGGCAAATTGATGTTGGCGATAAAAAACCTGCGGCTATTGACTGGATCATTAGTCGAATCAAGGATGGAAACGGAGTTTTTGCGCCGAGAGAAATTATCCATTTGTTTAATGAAGCCATAAAAAAACAAATAAAGCAAATAGAAATTGGACAAAATGAACTTGAAGGCGACTGGATCATCAGCCGTAGGGCATTTAAAAGTGCACTTGAGATTGTATCAAAAATAAGGCTTGAACAAACAATATATGCTGAATATCCTGATCTAAAGCAGTATATTCAGAAAATGCAAGGAGAAAAGACAGAACAACGATTAGATTCTTTACAAAAAATTTGGGATATTGGGGAAAAAGAAACCGCGGCAATTGCACAAAGATTGTCTGACATTGGTTTTTTTGAAGAGAGAGGTGATAAACATGATATAAGATATTGGATACCGTTCATTTACAGAAATGAACTAAGTCTAGTCCAAGGTGCAGCGGAATGATAACTTCTGTCAACACCGCGCAACCGATAATGTTCCGCTACGGTGCATACTTCGGCTGCACACACCGTTGTTGACTCTGAATAGAAAAAATTCCAACCTATAGCTTATAATGTTAGCGTATAGCCGTTCCAAGCAGATTGAGCTACTCACTCTTGGATGACCAATAGAATTTTAGGGCCAATACCCAACACCCAATACCCAACACCCAATACCTGTCCAATAGATCCTTGACTTGATCTGAACTCAAATACCAGGACCGGCATGCCATTGAAAAAAAAACCGCGCCCAGATCCTGAGCGCGGTTCCATATCCGGTAAAAGATATGGTTTGGGGTACCGTAACCGGATTTTATGTTAGTCGCGGCTGCCGAGGAAGTACATCACCAGATAAAGCAGCTGTACCAGGGCGGCCAGGGCGGCAGCTACATAGGTCAGGGCGGCCCAGGTGAGGGCATCCTTGGCACCGGTGTATTCCTGGCCATGGGTGACGTTGCTGGAATCCAGCCAGGCCAGGGCCCGCTTGCTCGCATCGAACTCGACGGGCAGGGTGATCACGCTGAAGAGGGTGGTCACGCCGAAAGCGGCGATGGCGATCATCAGGATGATGGGGCTGTTGAAGCTGGCGATCCCCACGATCCCGAACATGAACAGGTATTGCTGCAAGGAAGCGGAGATCTGCACCACCGGCACCAGGGCCGACCGCATCCTCAGGGCGGCGTAGGCTTCGGTATGCTGGACGGCATGTCCGCATTCGTGGGCAGCTACCGCGGCTGAAGCGACATGGCGGCCGTTGTAGACCTCCGGGCTGAGGCTGACCGTCTTGGTCTGTGGATTGTAGTGGTCGGTCAGCATACCCTCGCCCTGGACGATCTTCACATCATGGATGTTGTAGAAGTCCAGCATGCGGGCAGCCACCTCGCGACCACTCATTCCGGTCTGGAGGGGCACCTTGCTGTAGGTGGCAAATTTGCTCTTCAGGCGACTGCTGATCAGCCAGCCGATCACGCCAAAGAGAACACTGATCACAATTAAACCCATATACATATGTCAACTCGTTTTTTGTTGTGAAGTACTAACCGCGAAAGGTCGCGAATCGTTCGTCGCGACAGGCAAATTATCGACCAACTGCCGGTCAGGGGATGCGATCAAAGCCGGTGTATCGATGGAGCACCTCCGGGATGCGGATGCCGAAGGAGTCCTGGTTGTTCTCCAGCAGGGCCGCCACGATGCGGGCCAGCGCTAAAGCGCTGCCATTGAGGGTGTGGGGCAGTTGGGTCTTCTTGTCATCCTCCGGCCGGTAGCGCAGTTTCATGCGGTGGCTCTGGAAGGTCTCAAAGTTGGACACCGAGCTGACCTCCAGCCAGCGACCCTGGGCGGCCGACCACACTTCGAAGTCGTAGGTGAGCGCGGAGGTGAAGCTCATGTCACCACCACAGAGACGCAGGATCCGGTAGGGCAGCTCGAGCTTGTCGAGGAGGCCACGCACATGGTCGAGCATCATATCCAGGGTCTGGTAGGAGCGGCTGGGATGATCGATCACCACGATCTCCACCTTATCGAACTGGTGGACGCGGTTCAGTCCCCGCACATCCTTGCCATAGGCCCCGGCCTCGCGGCGAAAGCAGGGGGTGTACCCCGTCATCTTGATGGGCAGTTGCTTCTCCTCCAGGATCACATCCCGGTAGATGTTGGTGACGGGTACCTCCGCCGTGGGGATGAGGTAGAGGTCATCCTTCTCGACATAGTACATCTGCCCCTCCTTGTCAGGAAGCTGGCCGGTGGCCCGGGCCGAATCGGCATTGACCATCAGGGGAGGCTGGATCTCCTCGAAACCGGCCTGGCGGGCCTCATCGAGGAAGAAATTGATCAGGGCGCGCTGGAGGCTGGCCCCTTTGCCCCGGTAGAGCGGGAAGCCGGAACCGGTGATCTTCACACCCAGGGGAAAATCGATGATGCCATGGGCCTCGGCCAGTTCCCAATGCGGTTTGGCATCGGGTGGCAGATCGGGCATGGGCTTGGTCCAGTCCTGGAACACCTCGTTGTCCTCCGGCGTCCGTCCTTCCGGGACGGAGCTGTGGGGAATATTGGGCACGGTGATGAGCAGCTCTTCAAGCTGGACAGCGGTGCGATCCTGGTGCTCCTGCACGTCCTTCAGGGTTTCCTTGCGGGCAGCGACCTCCTCCTTGAGGGCATTGGCCTCGGCGGCCTGGCCGGATTTGAACAGGTCGCCGATCTGCTTGGACAGGCGGTTGATCTCGGCGAGGATCTCGTCGCCGGAGGCCTGGTATTTGCGGCGGTCGTCATCCAGGGCGAGGATGCGATCGATGATCCCGAGGTCGGGGAAATGTCGTTTGGTCAAGCCTTCCAGGATGCGTTCGCGTTCCTGGCGGATGGTATTTGCCTGTAGCATAAGCGGATTTTCAGTGAAGGAGGGAAATTTCCTCTTCCCCGGGGGCAAAGATAGGGGGTGAACAAGGAAATATTCCTATCTTCGCATCGCTGTTGAAGACTTCCTGTCTTCCCTCACTACTTCACACCTCGCCGCATTGGCGGTTTTGATCGTCTGAGGAGCACCTACCCAAGTACAGTTTACTTTATCGATTCGTAACGAAGCGTTTCCCATTTTCCCTCCTATTGATAACGATGATTGAATATCGTTCCTCCTATGTATGATATATTGCAATTGAACGACATGCTCGTGAATGACCTTCGGGACATTGCCGAGAAGTTGGACCTGAAAGGCTATAAGCGACTGACCAAGCAGGACCTGATCTACAAGATCCTTGACCAGCAAGCCGTATCCAAGACCCTCAAGGCCGATGGGGCCAACGGGCAGAATGCGGAACCGCCGGTCGAAGAGATCGAGGAGAACCGCTTGCGCAAGCCGGCACGCCGGACAGAGACGCCGGAGAAGGACGATCAATCAGCCGCCTCCACCCGGGGTGGTCGCCAGGCCAGCCCACGGGGCAAGGGCAAACCCGCAGAAGCAAAGGCCGATCCCAGGAAGGAGCAGGAACCCAGGAAGGGCGATGATCCCCGCCAGAAGGAAGAATCACGAGAACCCCGCCGCGACCAGCAGCAGGATCGTCGCGGTGCCGACCGGGACCGTCGTGACCGGGATGCCCGCGACAGCCGCGACCGCGATCGGGGTCCGGAAGGACGCAATGAACGTGGCTCGGACAACCGGGGCCGCGACCAGGAAGGTCAGGGCCGTGACAATCGGAACCGGCAGGAGCCGGACAATCGCGAGAACCGCGGACGCGAGCAGGAAGCCCGCGACAATCGGGGTCGCGACCAGGAAGGACGTGACAATCGCGGCCGTACGGACGACAGGGATCGCCGTGGCAATGACCGCAACCGCGAGGAAGCCCGCGATGGTGGTCAGCAGCGGGAACGCCAGCAGCCCAAGGAGCCACCCGCACCGAAGCTGTCCGACTTCAACATTGATATCGATGGCCAGATCGAAGCCGAGGGTGTACTGGAAATGATGCCGGATGGCTACGGTTTCCTGCGCTCGGCGGATTACAACTATATCTCCTCACCGGATGACGTCTACGTTTCACCTTCCCAGGTCAAACTGTTCGGCCTGAAGACCGGTGATTCCGTCGAGGGTCCGGTGCGTCCGCCCAAGGAGGGGGAGAAGTACTTTGCCCTGCTCAAGGTGACCCGCATCAATGGCCTGACAGCGGACAAGGTCCGCGATCGCGTGCCGTTTGATTATCTGACGCCCCTGTTCCCGACCGAGAAGTTCAACCTGAACATGTCGGCGACCGGCAAGGACAAGAGCACACGTCTGATCGACCTGTTCACCCCGATCGGGAAGGGACAGCGTGGGCTGATCGTGGCCCAGCCGAAGACCGGTAAGACCTTCCTGCTCAAGGATGTGGCCAATGCCATTGCCAAGAACCACCCGGAGTGCTACCTGATCGTCCTGTTGATCGACGAGCGTCCGGAGGAAGTCACGGATATGAAGCGGTCGGTGCGGGCCGAGGTGATCTCATCCACGTTTGACGAACCGGCGGATAACCATGTACGCGTGGCCGGCATCGTGCTCGAAAAGGCCAAGCGCCTGGTCGAATGCGGCTATGACGTGTGCATCCTGCTGGATTCCATCACCCGTCTCGCCCGGGCCTACAACACGGTAGCACCGGCCAGTGGCAAGGTGTTGAGCGGTGGTGTGGAGGCCAATGCCCTGCACAAACCGAAGAAGTTCTTCGGGGCCGCCCGGAACATCGAGGGCGGCGGATCACTGACCATCCTGGCCACGGCACTGACCGATACGGGCAGCAAGATGGACGGGGTGATCTTCGAGGAATTCAAGGGCACCGGCAACATGGAGTTGCAGCTGGATCGCACCCTGGCCAACAAGCGCCTGTATCCGGCGATCGACCTGACCAAGTCCAGTACCCGTCGGGAAGACCTCCTGCTGGATAAGGAGACACTGCAGCGGATGTTCATCCTGCGGAATCAGCTGGCCGATATGCGGCCGGATGAGGCCATGGAGTTCCTGCAGAAGTACATGAACGGGACCACCAGTAACGAGGAGTTCCTGTCGTCCATGAACGGTTGATCCAACCATTTTCAAAAGAGAATCAAGAAATCCGGCGAATGCTATTGGAGAATTGGCCTGACAGGCTTACCTTTGCATTCGCTTTTTACCCACCCTATTGGAATAAGAACCGCCGGAAATGAAAAGGACCTATCAACCGTCTAAGAGGAAGCGCGCCAACAAGCATGGTTTTCGCGAACGGATGGCCAGCAAGAATGGTCGCAAGCTGCTTGCCCGTCGGCGGGCTCAGGGCCGTCACAAGCTGACTGTGTCTGACGAGAAGTACGTGAAGTAATTCCCGGCGGGTCATTGCTGGCCCATGCCGAATACCACATTCCGATTTCCCCGGGCCGAACGCCTGAAAAGCCGCAAGCTACTCGGTGAACTGATCACCGGTGACCAGCTTTCGTTCATCTATCCCTTCCGCATTGCCTGGCAGACCAGCGACCAGGAAGGAGGCTATCCCTTGCAAGTTGCGTTTTCCGTACCCAAGCGGCGCTTTCGCCTGGCCGTGGGGCGTAACCCCGTACGCCGGCGGATGCTCGAAGCCTGGCGGCTGCATCACCAACCCCTCATCGATCATCTGCGCGAGCAGCACAGGGCCTGTGCCCTGGTCCTCATCTATTCCGGAAAACCCGAGGATAGTACGTGGGAGGTGATCGAACGCTCGATCAAGCGAGTGATCAGGGGATTGATCAAGGGCGATCTGCCTCCAGGAAAGCCTGCACCGCCAGGGCGTAGCCGCTGAGCCCCAATCCACTGATGATGCCCCTGCAGGCCGCCCCGCTGAGGGATACCTGGCGGAATGTCTCCCGGGCGTGGATGTTGCTGATATGCACTTCGATGACCGGTTGGTCGATCGAGCGGATGGCGTCGGCCAGGGCCACGGATGTATGGGTCAGCCCACCCGGATTGATGATCACCCCAGTGAACCCCTCCTCACCGGCCGCATGCAGCCAGTCGATCAACTGGCCTTCGTGGTTGCTCTGCCGCCACACCAGCTCATGGTCGGGATAGCGTTCGGCGACCTGCCGTTCGGCATCGGCCAGGCTCTCGTGTCCATAGACGTCCGGCTCACGCTGGCCGACCAGGTTGAGATTGGGGCCGTTGAGGACAAGCAAACGCATGATCAGTTGGCCATTTCGGAGAGGAACTTGATCCGGATCAGCCGGATCTCCTCGATGGTGATATCATCCTCCTTCAATTCGTGGTAGGCCGTGTCAATGTCATCGGTATCCGCCTCCATGAAGTAGTTGTAAATATCATCGCGGACATATTCGTCTACTTCGTCCTCGATATAATAATCGAGGTTGACCTTGGTTCCCGAGGTGACAATGGCATCCAGTTCCTCGAGGAGGTCCTCCATGCTCAGCTTATTGTCCTGGGCGATATCTTCCAGGGAGAGCTTTTTGTCGATGCCCTGGATGATGCCCACTTTCATGCGGGATTTGTTGGCCACCGTCTTGACCAGGATATCCGTCGGACGGTCGATCTCATTGTCCTCCACATACTGGCTGATCAATTCGATGAACGGCTTGGCGTATCGCTGGGCCTTGCCGATGCTGACCCCGGAGATGCGGGCCATATCCTCCATGGAGGTGGGATAGTGTGTGGCCATGTCCTCGAGGGAGGGCTCCTGGAAGATCACGTAAGGCGGCACGCCCAGTTTCTTGGCCTCCCTGCGCCGGATATCGCGGAGCATGTTCAGGAGGTTTTCATCCAGCACGGAGGTCTTGGCGGCAGCATCTTCCCAGTCGCCACCGCTGCCATCGTCGTCAAACTGATGGTTGAGGGTGATGACAAAGGAGCCGCCATTCTTCATGAAGGTGCGACCCTTGGGGAAGAACTTGAGGATGCCGTATTTCTCGATGTCCTTGTAGATGAAATTCTGGAGCAGGGCATTGCGCAGGATGGAGTGCCAGTAGGCCTCATCCTTGTCCTTGCCTTCGCCGAAGAGGTCGTAGCTGGTAAAGCCGTAATCCAGCATCTCCTTGGTGGGCGTACCCTTGATGAAGTCGATGATGGTCTTGATCCGGTAGTTCTCCTTGGTGGCGTCAATGCACTCCAGGGCGATCCGCAGGTCGTCACCGGCTTCGATCTGTTCGCGGGGATGCTTGCAGTTGTCGCACATCTTCCCGCAGTCGTCGGCATTGAATTCTTCTCCGAAATAGTGCAGGAGGAATTTGCGCCGGCAGGAACTGGTCTCGACATAGCCCACCATTTCCTGCATGAGCTGGGCGCCCATTTCGCGCTCGGCCACGGGCTTGTCGCGCAGGAACTTCTCCAGGCGGAGCATATCCTTGGGGGCGAAGAAGGCCACGCACCGGCCATCCAGTCCATCGCGACCGGCGCGACCGGTCTCCTGGTAATAGTTCTCGATGCTCTTGGGGATGTCGTAATGGATGACAAAGCGCACGTCGGGTTTGTCGATGCCCATGCCAAAGGCGATGGTGGCCACGATGACGTCGATATCCTCCATCAGGAACTGGTCCTGGGTCTTGCTGCGCACCTTGGCGTCCAGTCCGGCGTGATAGGGGGCCGCCTTGATGCTGTTGACGGTCAGGAACTGGGCGATGTCCTCGGCGGCTTTGCGGCTCTGCACGTAGATGATGCCCGATTGGCCGCGCATCCCACTGATGATCTCGATGATCTGCTTGAGGGTCTGCTCCTTTTTTCCCTTGGGACGGATCTCATAGAAGAGGTTGCCCCGGTTGAATGACGACACATAGGTATGGTTGTCGTCCATGTCCAGGTTCTTGATGATATCCGAACGAACCTTGGGGGTGGCGGTCGCCGTGAGGGCGATGATGGGGATCTTGTTGTCGATCTCCTCGATCATATGCTTGATCCGGCGGTATTCCGGGCGGAAATCATGACCCCACTCGGAGATGCAGTGGGCCTCATCCACGGCGACAAAGGAGATCTGGACGCCCTTGAGGAACTGGATGTTCTCTTCCTTGGTCAGGGTCTCCGGCGCGACGTACAACATCTTGGTCTTGCCGGCCGTGATGTCGGCCTTGACCTCCCGCATCTGGATCTTGGTGAGGGATGAGTTGAGAAAGTGGGCGACCGCATTTTCCTGGCTGTACCCCCGGATGGCATCCACCTGGTTTTTCATCAGGGCGATCAGCGGACTGATGATGATGGCCGTACCGGGAAACATCAGGGCCGGCAACTGGTAACACAGGGATTTTCCCCCTCCCGTCGGCATGATCACGAACGTATCATTGCCATCCAGCAGGTTGCGGATGATGGCTTCCTGGTCTCCTTTGAACTGATCGAAGCCAAAGTGATGCTGCAGGGCATCGTAAAGGGTATCCTGGGTGGTTAAGGTGGACATGCCAACGAATTAAAACAGTATTTTTAAGCCTCCTGGCTGTAGCTGAAGTCAGTAGTCCAATATAGGGAAATCAGCCTGTTTAAACAGCAAGAACGGAGAATTAGTTATGCACATTGTGGAAAAAAGCGAAGGAAAGCCGCCTCTTTTGAAACGGGGTGCCAAATTTACCGAAATGAACCCTGAAAAGAAAGAGCGGATCCTGAAAATTGCGGGTGAGACTTTGGATATCGAGGCCCGTGCCTTGATCGATCTGAAGGAAAGTCTCAACCAGTCGTTCGTCGATGCGGTTGACCTCATCCTGAACCTTCCGGGCCGATTGGTGGTCACCGGGATCGGCAAGAGCGCCATTGTGGGCCAGAAGATCGTGGCGACGCTCAACTCGACCGGCACGCCCTCCCTGTTCATGCATGCCGCCGACGCCATCCACGGGGACCTGGGCATGATCCGGCCCGACGACGCGGTGCTGTGTCTGTCCAAGAGCGGGGATACCCCGGAGATCAAGGTGCTGTTGCCGCTGCTCAAGCACCGCATCGTGGCCCTGATCGGGATGGTCAGCAAGCCGGAGAGTTATCTGGCCCGTCAGGCGGACCTGGTGCTGCTCACCCCGGTCGACCAGGAAGCCGATCCCAACAACCTCGCCCCGACGACCAGCACCACCTCGCAGATGGCCCTGGGCGACGCCCTGGCCACCGCCCTGCTGGACCAGCGGGGATTTTCCTCCCAGGATTTCGCGCGCTTCCATCCCGGAGGCTCCCTGGGCAAGCAACTCTACCTGCGGGTGTCCGACCTGTATCCCGCCAACGAGAAGCCGACGGTCAACCCGTCGAGCTCCATCCGGGAGACCATCCTGGAGATGACCACCAAGCGACTGGGAGCAGCCGTGGTGGTCGATGGCGACCGCCTGGTCGGGATCATTACGGACGGCGACCTGCGGCGCATGCTGGAGAAGGAGCAGGAGACCCGCCATCTGCGCGCGGAGGAGATCATGACCCGGTCGCCCAAGACCGTGCAGGCCGACGACCTGGCCGTGCATGCCCTGGAAGTGATGCGCGGATTCAACATCACCCAGATCCCCGTGTGCCGGGGGGAGGCCTATGTCGGCATGATCCACCTGCACGACCTGATCCGGGAAGGGTTGATCTGACAAGAACCAAATCACAAATCACAAATCACAAATCCCAAACAAATCCCAATACCCAAATTCCAAAACCCAAGCAAATTCCAAATCGCAAACCAGAGGTGGCCCTGTAGGGGCCAAACATGTATAGCCGTCCCTCCCGCGCAGAATCGGCCCTGTAGGGGTCGGACCAAATGCCTCTCTTTTCCACCCAGACATGGTGTCGCCCCTACAGGGCTTTTCCAAGGCAGTAATTCAGCAGGTTGGGCGCTGCCCAACCCTGATCGATTACGCCCCTTCAGGGCTTATCCTGGCCCTGCTTCATCATATTGATTGCTTATGCCGGTGTCTCACCGGCATCCCGGAGATGGACTGACCCTCAAGGCCGAACACGTGGAGTGACGATTTGGCGGTGTCCCACCGCCTGGATAGACCCAAAGGGTAAGCACCAAATTCCCTGCCTGCGGCAGGCAGGCAAATCACAAATCACAAACAAATTCCAAATTCCAAATCCCAAGCAAAACCCAAGCAAATTCTAAATTCCAAATCGCAAACCAGAGGTGGCCCTGTAGGGGCCAAACATGTATAGCCGTCCCTCCCGCGCAGAATCGGCCCTGTAGGGGTCGGACCAAATGCCTCTCTTTTCCACTCAGGCAAGGTGTCGCCCCTACAGGGCTTTTCCACGGCATTAATCAGCAGGTTGGGCGCTGCCCAACCCTGATCGATTACGCCCCTTCAGGGCTTTCACTGGGCCCATGTCATTCCTACAGATTGTTCATGCCGGTGTCTCACCGGCATCCCGGAGATGGACTGACCATCATGGCCAAACACGTGGAGTGACGATTTGGCGGTGTCTCACCGCCTGGATAGACCCAACGGGTAAGCACCAAATTCCCTGCCTGCGGCAGGCAGGCAAATCACAAATCACAATCAAATTCCAAATTCCAAATTCCATTTCCGAATACCGAATATCCAATACCCAAAGGCCCAAATCCGAGGGCCTGGCAGGCAGGCAAGAACAGGGAGGCATTCTCCTCGACCCTTCAACTTCTCCCCTCATCACCTCCCCACTCAACAACTAGGAGCGGTAGATCTGATGCATCCGTCAGGAGTTGTTTTGTCACCATGTTTGCGGTTCCGGCAAACATGCCGCCAAAACGGGATTGACCTGGTATTTTTACCCGGGGTTAAAACCCCGGGCTATTGACCATTTGCAGGGTGTGATGTCAACGTGTCAGATCGTTCAGATGGAAGGTGATCGGACCATGCCATGTATCCGGCTCATCACCATGAGCCATGAACAGAAGGTGCGTCTGCACATTTCTTCCTTCTTGAACCATCCATCGGTTCACAAGCGTACCAAGCAGGAGTGCCGCGCCAGGCACCGGCGGGTCACCGGGTTATTTTTTCTTCTGGTTTCGTGATTTCAGAGTTGGATCGGAATCGACGTCCAGGTCCATGATCATACCATCCAGTTGACTGCCTCTCATGCGGAGACGGGCCCCCATTTGTGATTTGAGGGCTGTTTTGGCATCCCGGATCAGGGATTCTTCCAGGTACAAGTCTCCACCATCCAGGATGTGGATGCTTTCCCAGGGTTGGCCACAACCCTGGAATTCGGTGCGGATCAGGGACAGCCGGCCATCCTCGGGAATCACGATCCGTGCACCCCAACGGACATGGACCACGCAGTCGGTCAATTGATATCCGGGTCGATCGGCCAGAAAATCACTCTGAATGAAGATATCCTGCCCCCGGATGGAGTCTGCTGGCAGGAGGCCTTCTTCGATGGCCCGGGTCAGGCTCTGGATCGAACCGGGAATGCTGATCATGGAGGAGGGATCAGGTTGTTTGATGACCACATGCGGATTCCGGAACCCACCCGGTTCCTGTCCAAAGGTGATATGGCTGCGCATGGGGCAATCGGACAGACAACGCCAGGTGAATGTGGTGCTCACCTCGGAGGCATTCTGGAATGTCCCTTCGGGGAGATCGACATGGAAATGAATTCCGTTATTGGCCGCAAGGCTGTCCGGGGCGGGACCATCCATGAGGGCCAGCTTGTCATCGGGATAGACCACGACCGGGTACCGCTGGATGTGGAGGGGATATGGGTTGCGAAAGGTCAGGGTCCATTCCTGAATGTCACCTGTCTTGTGGGGAGAGGCCGGTGCGGAAATCTCCACTGGTAGAGGCAGGAGCTGCACCTGGATATCATCGATACCCACATAGGGCAGTCCATTGGTCGTATCCGCCGGTCCGGCGCTGAAGATGATCCATCTCACAGTATCCGGGGACAAGAGAAATTGCTCGAACGTGGTCCACTCCAGGTCCAGGGTATCGGTCAGCAGAAGGGTGACTGGCCGGAATGCGGGCTTTCCGCGGCATGAATTGGTTGCGCCATGTTCGAGGCTGTTCACCAGGTCCCTGCAGGGTTCGGAGGTGCTGGCGGACACCCTGACAGAAGGTTTTGGACAAAAGGGGCTCATCCCCCGGGCGGCGAAGAACAACCGATAGGGTTGGCCCGGAAGGATGGGTGTGGACAGTTGATAGACGAGGGCTTCGTCGATGAGGGGTTCACGGATCAGGCAGGCATAGCGTTCTCCCGAATATGCGGGTGGGACAGGTGGTTCCTGGCGCATGCGGCAACAGGCATAATGCAGGGGTAGGAAAGGCAGGAAATAGCGGTCCTTGTTGCAGCCCATTTCATCCCAGTACCATCGTCCACCAGCAGAATCTGCCTGGTAGACCACCATGTCCGGAGAATTGTCGTGGCCTCCGCTTTCAAATTTGTAGGGCAGGTAGACATGTTCCTCTATGCAGGGCAATTGAAAATCACCGTCGACGATCAGGTTGACCAGGGAATCCTGATGCAGGATGGTTTGGGCAACAACGGGCGTATTGCCTAAAAGCAGGCCAAGGAAGCATAAGGTGAATCTGAGGATCATAGTGGTACGTATTTGTACCGATATTCGCATGAATCCAGGGAAGGGCCAAGGATATTCGGCTACTCTGTCGTGGAACGACAAAAGAATTTGTTCTTCAGGTCCCCGATTGTTCGTGGGGAAACCACAACAGGACGTTGGGCCACTCCCGGCTCTCGGATCGTTGATCAGCCAGAAACCAGGAGAAATCACAAATCACAAATCACAAATCACAAACAAATCCCAAATCACAAGCAAATCCCAAATCCCAAATCCCAAATCCCAAATCCCAAATCACAAATCACAAACAAATTCCAAATTCCAAACCCCAAATTCCAAATCCCAAGCAAATCCCAAGCAAATTCCAAATTCCATTTCCGAATACCGAATACCGTATATCCATTACCCAAATCCCAAAGGCTCAAATCGGAGGGCCTGGCAGGCAAGAATAAGGAGGCATTCTCCTCGACTCCTCGACCCCTCAACTCCTCCCCTCATAACCTCCGAACTCCTCTCCTGAGGAACACTTTTCTTATGTTCGACGTTTGGTTCTCAACATTGATACCATCGAAGTATGATCTTTCCCATTGGCGACGATCAGGTCCAGGGCGGTGATCGGCCCATTTTCAGTTATTCCCTCATCGCGGCGAATGTGGTCGTCTTTGCGGTGATGTTCCTGATGATCCCTCCGGAGTCCATCAACGGGTTCTACATGACCTATGGGTCCATCCCCAGTCAGATCATGAGCGGACATGACTGGTGGACCCTGGGCTCCAGCATGTTCCTGCACGGGGGGCTGATGCACCTGTTGGGCAATATGCTGTTCCTCTGGGTCTTTGCCGACAATATCGAGGCCACCATCGGTCCCTGGAAGTTCCTGGCCTTTTACCTGGCCGGTGGCTTGATCGCCGGCATTGCCCATACCCTGTTCAATCCGGGGAGTATCGTGCCGGCGGTCGGTGCCAGCGGGGCCATCTCCGCGGTATTGGGGGCCTATCTGGTGATGTTCCCCTCCTCCCGCATCAAGGTGCTCATCCTGATCATCTTCACCTCGGCCTCCATACCGGCCTTCCTCTTCCTGGGCTTCTGGATCCTCCAGCAGACGATCTCCGGGGTCGGGGCCATCAGTACGGTGGACCTGGATACCGGTGGCGTGGCCTGGTGGGCGCATATCGGGGGATTTGCCTTCGGTTTCCTGTCCGGGTTCTATTTTCGGACCCTGCTCAAACGGCGGGTCAGCGAAGTGGATCTGCTGGTTTAAGCCTCCGGGCATTTCAGGGAATCAGGACAGACCGCTATCTTTACCATCTAAATCCGGAATGATGACACAAGAGGAAATGGATCAGCTCTTCAAGAAGGCGCACGACGAAATGGACCATTCGATCGAGCATTTGATCAATGAGCTGGGGAAGATCCGCACGGGAAAGGCCTCACCAGCGATGGTGAGCAGTATCCTGGTTCCGTACTACGGATCACCGACCATGTTGAACCAGGTAGCCAACGTAAGCACCTCCGACGCCAGGACGATCACCATCCAGCCATGGGAGAAGAACATGATCGGCCCGATCGAGAAGGCCATTTTCGAAGCCAACCTGGGCATTACCCCGATGAACAACGGGGAGCATATCATCCTGACCATTCCCCCTCTCACCGAAGAACGGCGGAAGGACCTCGTCAAGCAGGCCAAGCACCTGGGAGAAGAGGCCAAGATCAGCATTCGCTCCATCCGCCACAAGTTGATGGATGCCATCAAGAAGGCGGTCAAGGACGGTTATCCGGAGGATATGGGCAAGCGACGGGAAACAGAGGTCCAGGACATGGTCAATACCTATTCCCGCAAGGCAGACCACGCCGTGGAGGTGAAGGATGCGGATATCATGACGGTTTGACCGGAGTGGTCTCCAGGGTGGGGGCCTCCTGATTGGCCGGCCGGCCCGTGGGATTTTCAAAGAACCGAAGCGAAAGCTCCTCGCCGTCAAAGACGGCGTATGACCGGTAGTTCAACCACTCTCCGAGATTGATGTACCGGCTTCGCCCGTTGGACAGGGTGATGTCCAGGGGCAGATGGCGATGCCCGAAGATGAAGTAGTCGATGGGTTGTTGGCGGATCACCTCCTCACAATGGGTCACCAGCCATTCCTTATCCCGGCCCAGGTAAAGTTCATCCCCGCGTGTGGTGTCGCGGCTCATGCCGGAGAAATAGCGCATCAGGCCTATGCCGAGATTGGGATGGAGCCGGGCGAACAGCCATTGGCAGACCGGATGGGCGAACACCTTCTTGATGAACTTGTAGCCGTGATCGCCGGGTCCCAGGCCATCCCCGTGACCGATATAGAACTGTTTGCCGGAAAAGGTGCGGATGATCGGTTCCCTCAGGACAGGAATGCCCAGTTCCTCCTCAAAATACCCGAACATCCACATGTCGTGGTTGCCGGTAAAAAAGGTAACTGGCAAGCCGCGATCACGCAGCTCAGCCAGTTTCCCCAACAAACGCAAATAGCCTTTCGGAACAACCGTCCTGTATTCGAACCAGTAGTCGAACAGATCGCCCACCAGGTAGAGGTGTTCGGCATCATCGGCGATCTCGTCCAACCAGCGTACGATCTGTTTTTCCCGTTCCGGGCTGCTGGTCGCCCCAGCGACGCCCAAGTGAAAATCAGACGCGAAATAGATCTTCTTCATACCCCGTGGTCCGGTGAAGATACGATGGATCAGCGGGTTTTTCCCGGATCATCCGACGAAGCGCTCATCCGCCTCCATCACTTGGCCACAGTGGGAACAGGTCCGCATCTCCGCACTGTTGTAATATTCCCTGAACCGGGGCAGGAAGTCCTTCTCGATATTCTCCAGGTGGAAATAGGATTCGTGCAGCTTGTGGTTGCAGGCATCGCAGAACCAGAGCAGGCCGTCGGTATCCTCTTTCTGGCGCTTGCATTCGATGACCAGTCCGATACTGCCCTCTGACCGCATGGGGGAATGGGGCACCCTAGCCGGCAGGAGGAACATTTCCCCTTCCCGGATGGGGATATCTACTGCTTTTCCATCCTCCTGGATGCGGACGTTGATATCGCCTTCGATCTGGTAGAACAGCTCTTCGGTCTCGTTGTAGTGATAGTCCTTCCGGGCATTGGGCCCGGCCACGATCATCACGATATAGTCGCCGGCATCGTGATACAGGTTGCGATTGCCCACGGGGGGTTTGAGCTCGTGGCGATGTTCATCGATCCAGGCTTGGAGATTGAAAGGTCTGCGAATGGCCATAAGCCGGTCAGGTTTAGCGATATTTACGGGAAAGATAGCAAAAACAGCAAGCAATGGATCTGGATCTGACGGGAAAATATGCCCTGGTGGGCGGGGGCAGCAAGGGGCTCGGACTGGCTTCTGCCCGTGAACTGGCGGCACTGGGAGCTACGGTGACATTGGCGTCGCGGACGGAAGCCGACCTGCAGAAGGCCCTGTCCTCCCTGCCGGTCACGGCCGGCCAGCAACACGATTACCTGGTGCTGGATTACGACGACCCGGAATCCGTCCGGCAAGCTGTCCGTCGCCGACTGGAGCAGCAGGCCTATCACATCCTGGTCAACAATACCGGCGGCCCTCCCGGCGGACCGATCCGCCTGGCCAGGGTGGAGGAATTCGAGGTGGCCTTTCGCCGGCATCTGGTGGTCAATCACCTCCTGGCCCAGCTGCTCTTGCCCGGGATGCGGGCCGACGGGTACGGGCGGATCGTCAATGTGATCTCCACCTCGGTCAAGCAACCGTTGCATGGGCTGGGTGTATCCAATACGGTCCGGGCGGCAGTGGCCAATTGGGCGAAGACCCTGGCTGCCGAGGTGGCCCCGTTCGGGATCACGGTAAACAATGTCCTGCCCGGGGCGACACGCACGGAACGCCTGGAGTCGATCATTGAAAGCAAGACCGCCAAGAGCGGCCTGACGGAAGCGGAGACGATCTCTGCCATGGAGGCGGAGATCCCCCTGGGGCGCTTCGCCCGTCCGGAGGAGTTCGGGGCGGCAGTGGCCTTCCTGGCCTCACCGGCGGCATCCTATATCACCGGCATCAACCTGCCGGTGGATGGCGGGCGGACGGGGTGCCTGTAGATCGGTCTATTGTTTTGTCTTGCGGAGATGGAAGATCATCTCCTTGCCGACCAGGTCATAGCCGTCCTCGGTGGGTACGATGTCCATGATCTCCGGTTCCTCATCCCCGTAGAGGACAAACTTGCCCTCTTCCACCTTCCAGCGGGTATCCTGGTGATCGATATCGAGGTCCACCTTGTCGGAAGTGGACGTCATGCCGACGGTGCCATCGGCCTTGAGGTCCACCCGCAGTTCCAGGTTTTCGGTGATGGCCCGGGTGATGGCCGTGCCCAGGCCGACCCCCATGGTGGCCAGACCCTCGACCATCTGGCCGATCCCTTCCACCATCTTGGTCAGGCCGTCGGCCAGGTCGGATGACTCACCATCAGTAGATGTATTGATGTGGATACCCTCCTCTTCCAGGGACTGGCGGATCTCCTGGCCGGCTGCTTTCAGTTCGGTGCGGATCTCTTCCTTTGCCTGTGACAGGTCGGTGTCCACGTCCTTTCTGGCCTGAGCGAGTTCACGGTCCAGTTCGGATTGTTTGTCGTTCGGCAGGGAGATCCGGACATTCCACTGGCCGGTGAGATCCTTCTGGAGGTCCTGGCTGGTCTGGCAGGCCGGCAGGGCCAGGGCGATCAGCAGTGTGAGCAATGGGAGGGTGCGCATAAATCAGGTTTTTCGATGTTTGACGATCCTGGACTCCGGCCAGGGGCCGGGGTCAGACATGACGGGAATTCAACGATCCGGATTATTGAACTATTGTATGTATTACACGGGTCTGGTTGAGGGTAACAAGACAAGTTCTGTCGAAAATATACCCAGGAAGGATGGCATTGGAAGGCTTCAGTATTTCACTCCTGGATTCATCAGGGGCTTTTGGGCCGAAGTTTTTCACCTCTGGCCCCGCCTCATCGCCGTCCCGCTATTAGCGGGATAGACACTTTTGGCGCCCCAAAAGTGCCCAAAAACGCCTGTCGCCAAAATGGGCCTTCTTTTCAAATTTATGGGCGATGTAATCCAGGCTCAGGATTGGCTGCTGTTTACATCATGACCCGGCCGCTCCGGTTTTGCCGTTGGAAACTGAATGTTAACTTATCCGCAAATCATTCCTGGGCGGGGCGCAACCTCTGATATCGGCAAAACAATGCGGCAATCCTCGGGTTAGCCGTTCACTAAAGTAGACTCTTCGTTTCATCAAGAACAGGACGGGTCATGATGTGTTTGGGAGGCCCAGACGATGGCGACCCTCGCCATGTCTGGATCCGGACAGAATCGTCCGGGCCCTGGTTTGGCGACGAAAAGACGGTTGAATAGCTTTCATATTCGAGCATCCAGAAATTCCATGCTTCGATACACAAGACTTATATGATTGAATATCGATCAATCAATGTATTCGATCTCCCGGAGGAACCGAAGCCCGAAGGAGATCTCTCCCGTGTAATTGACGATGCGCCGATCGGGGATGGTCCGGGTGGTTCCGGGGAAGAAGGGATCGATCACATTGGGGATACTGGGTTGGTCATATTGCCGGCTGAAATCGGGATGGAAGCTGATCTCGATCAGTCCGGAGATATAGTCGCCGAGCGGGATCTCCCAGCCGCCCCCGAGCGACAGGCCATAGTTGAACTTCCGGACCCACGCATCCGTCGGATAGATCAGGCCATTGGCCACGAATTCCTCATAATCCTTCAGATTGGTATTGAGGGTGTAATCCCCCCGAAGCCCGAACAGGTAATAGGCCACCCCGATGCCGGTGGCATATCGCTTCTTGAAGCCAACGGCCACGGACAGGTTGTTGTAGCGGAACTCATCGGTGCGCTGGCCGAGGAAGATATTGTTGACATTGATGGCCTGGAAGCGCAGGGCGCTGCCGCGGACATGATAGCCGGCCTGTGCATAGATCACCCCCTGGCTGATCGGTGGAGCGGATTCGATGAACACCGTGGCATGGTGGGCCCACAGGACATCGCGATTGCCTTCGCCCCAGCGCTGGAAGCACAGGGAGGGGCCCCCTTTTACCCCGAAGGCATAGGACTGGGCCCGGGCGGCGGGCATGGCGAGCCACGCCAGCAAGGCGGTGGCCAGGATCATCAGGATGGACTTGGTTGAGGTCATTTCACCCGTAATTTCTGTCCGACTCCGATCTGGTCGGAGGTCAGTCGGTTGATCGATTTGAGTTTCTCGACCGTAAGATCGTATTGTTTGGCGATACGCCACAAGGTGTCTCCCGGAGCAACGGTATGCCAGGTCGCCCGGGTAGGCCGACCCGGGTCATCCTCGACGGATGGGACGGCAATGTTCACCGGCTCCGTCCGGGGCCTGGACGAATCGGGCAGGTCGTCATCCACCACGACCGATGGAGCGGGCCGGGCAGGTTCCTTGGGCAAGGTCTGCTTTGGCGGATCCGGGATGGGGACCTTTTCCGGGACGGGACCCTGGCGGACCGTCCGGGGCGTGTCGGACTTCCGGATCTTCCAACGCAGGCGGATGCGTTCACCGGTGGCAGGCTCGAAGCCATCGGGGATGCGGTTCTTCTTGCGCAACTTGTCTACCCGGATGCCATACAGCTGGGCGATGGACAGGAGGGACTCGCCGGGCTGCACCTTGTGCCAGCTCTGTTTCCCCCGGAAGTAGCTTCGTTTGGGCTGGAGATAGACCAGATCGTCCTCGTTCAGCGGGGTATCCGGTGTATAGACGTAGTCGTTGTATTTCAGGAGCTGGTTGACGGACACCTCGGTCCGGGCGGCGATGGTGGCGAGGGTTTCCTTTTCCCGGGCGAAGGTCAGTTTGACATCGTTGATCCGGGTGATACCGGCCAGCTTGTCGAGCGCGTCCGGGCTGACCAGGTCGTACTGGTCCAGGTGGTACCGCTCGATCATGTCGATCAGGAGCTGGGGATAACGGGGATTGGTGGCATATCCCGCCTTGTGCAGGCCGTGGGCCCAGCGGCGGTAATCCGTGGGGGGAATGCGAAAGAGAAACCCGTACCGACTGGCCTTGTTCGGGTCGCGCAGGAATTCCGAATGGGCGATAAAGGAGGCTTCATCCTTGCGGTACACCCGAAAACAGGAGTTGATGTGATTGCCGGCATCATCGTAGTCGTCGTCCTTGAGTTCGTAGGTCGGACCTTTCCAGTTGGACCCGCATTTGATACCGAAATGGTTGTGGGCCTTGGTGGCCAGCTCGCTTCGGCCCCCGTTGGATTCGAGGATGGCCTGGGCCAGCTTGATGGAAGCGGGGATGCCGGTTCGTTCCATTTCCTGGATGGCGACCTGCCGGAAGGTCCGGATATAGGCATCATGCGGGTCGGCCGACGCCATCGGCGCCACAGGCAGGAAGGGAAGGATCCCGATCAGTTGGAGAATGAGGAGGAGGGTCATGTTCTTACAAATCAACTACCTTTACCGGAACGAACAATCAGGAATTTCCTTATGTCTCTCTGGCGGTTTTTACCCGTCTTGTTCCTTCTGGCAGCTTGCAAAAATACGAATCCCCCAGGGGAGTCGGTCAGCGAAGAACTGACACCTGTTGAACAAGAATCCAAGATCATGACCAGCACGGTCGACTTCCTTCGGGTCCGCAAGGAACCCCTGACGGACAGTGAAGTGGTCAGTTCCCTGCGCGAAGGGGAGGAGGTGATGTGGACGGGAGCAGCTGGCCCGGCCAATGACACCATCGTCCTGCGGGGCAAGACCATCATCGCTCCCTGGTATCAGATCGAGACGGGGGCGGGTACCATCGGATGGGTCTTTTCCGGTGCCCTGGCCACCTGGTCCTTCGGAAAGGATCTGCCCTACCGGACCTGCCTGCAGGCCTTCAACCAGGGTGATTTCAGCCAGTTCTATCCCTTCCTGGACGGGGTCTCCCAGCAGGCCTCCGGTCCGGAACAGGTGAAGGTCGACCAGTCGGGACTTCGGCTGCGACTGCGGGATGGGAAGACCGTCCAGCTGGAGAACGACCTGGAGGTGGGCAGGAACTACAAGGCCTATCAGTATGTCGGCGAGGTCGGTGATATCTATGTGATCAAGAAGAATACCCGGGGAGGATCGTCCTTCGTCCTGGTGCACCAGGAGACCGGCGACCAGGTGGAGGTGGACGGGTTGCCCCAGCCCATCCCCATGAGCAACAGCCTGTTCTGCATCGGGGCACGACTGGATCAGCCAGGCTCCTACGCGCTGACCATTGTGGCCAGCGAACCCCGGTTACTGCGAACCGTCTTCACCCAGACCTTCCCCGAGCAGTACCTGGTCGGGGTGCAATGGCAGCAGAGCGGCCTTCCGACCATCACCCTCAGAGACAATCGGGGTGATCTGTCGACCTGGCGGTTGGTTCGGGGCATCAACAATCAATGGGACCTGGAAAAGAAGGCATGAAGAAGCAACGGACCGCCAAATCCAAGAGCAAGACCTTCTCCCCCTGGTGGTTTGTGTTGCCCGGGGTATTGGGGATGTTGCTCTATGCGAATACACTGGGCCATCAATGGTGCCTGGACGACTACTCTGTAATCGTTGACAACTGGGTCACCCAGAAGGGGACAGCCGGCATTGCCGATCATCTGACGCATGATTACCGGTACGGATACTGGAACAGCAAGGGCGACCTCTATCGCCCGTTGTCGCTGATCTCCTATTCGGTGGAGTGGCAGTTGTTCGGCGACAATCCCTTCCCCGGCCACCTGATCAACGTGATCCTCTACGGGTTGCTGTGCGGCTTCTTCGGCTGGTTCCTGTACAAGTGGAGCCGTGGTCCGGTCTTCTCGATGATCGCCGCCCTCCTGTTCGCGGTCCATCCGGTGCATACCGAGGTGGTGGCGAACATCAAGAGCCGGGACGAACTGCTCTCCATGTTCTTCCTGGTCCTGACCTGGGGGGCCTGGCAGCGCATGCAGCATCACCGGCCTCGGATCCTGTTCCTGCTGCTGGCCGTGGTCACCTGGTCGCTGGCCCTCCTGTCCAAGGAGAGTGCGATCACCTTTCTGCCCTTGTTGCCATTGAGTGTCTATGCCTTCCGCCAGCGACCGGAGAAGCGGGATTACTGGCTGACCCTGGTACTCCTCATCCCGACAGGGCTCTTCCTCTTTGCCCGTCAGGCGGTGCTGGGGTCGGTGCGGGGCGCCGAGAAGGTGTCCTTCCTGGACAATGTCCTGGTCGCGGCCCAGGATGCCCCCACGGCCATGGCCTCGGCTATCCGGCACATCGGTGAATACCTGCGCATGCTGGTCGCCCCCTGGCCCCTGGTGTCCGACAAGGGGTGGAATCAGATCCCCCTGACGGATTTTGGCAGCCCGGCCGTGTGGGTCAGCGTGCTGGCCATTGTCGGCGGTCTCACGGCCATTTTCTGGTTCTGGAATACCCGGAAACGGCTGGTGTTCGGATTGGTGTGGTTCGTGGTGACCTTCAGTCTGGCGGCCAACCTGCTGTTCCTCATCGGCACGTCCTACGGTGAGCGCTTGCTTTTCCTGCCCAGTGCCGGATTTGCCATTGCGGTGTCCGCGCTGTTCCGGTGGCGGGATGCGGGCACCAATCCCTCCTGGCCCGGCTGGCTGAAGCAACCCGTCGGGTATGCCTTTGTGGGGATCGTGGGCATCTTCTCCCTCCTGGCCATCCAGCGAAATCCGGCCTGGTATGACAGTGCGACCCTGTATGCGACGGATATTGTGCATTCCCCGAAGAGTGTGAAGTTGCGCTACCATCATGCCCTGGAAACGGGCAAGTCGGCTGCCGACCTGCCGGCGGGCCCGGAGAAGGACCGTTTGCTCAACCAGGCGCTGAAGGACCTGGAACAGGTGATGGCCGCCCATCCCAAGTACTGGGAAGCGTTCGGAACAGCCGGCCTGTACGAGTTCCGCAGGGGCAACCGGGACAAGGCCTTGGAGTATTATACCCGGGCCACGACCCTGAATCCGGGGGCATCCATCGCCTGGAGCAACATGGGGATCATCTATGCCGAGAGAGGTCAGCTCGACAAGGCGAAGGAGGTGTATGAAAAGTCGGTCGCCGCCGATCCGCGATTCGCAGATGGGTGGATGAACCTGGGTGCGATCTCGGCCCAGATGGGGAACTTCCCCGAGGCGATCCGGTATTTCGAGGAGGCCCTGAAGTATGATCCGGAGAATGTCCGGTTGCTGACCATGCTGGGTTCCGCGTATCGGGATATTGGCCAGGCGGACAAGGGGCAGCCCTATCTCGACAAGGCGGCACGGTTGGGGTATATTACACCGAAATAGCGAATTCATGCAGCCATAAAATTCGTTCAATGACGATGGTAAATTTCAGAGTGATCTTATTGAACAGAGTCATATATTCTGTCTTGCTTCTGATCAGTTTTGGAATGATCCTCACCAAAGCGATCACCTTGCCGATCACCCACGATGAGACTGCAACGGCGGTTTATTATACCCGATTTTCGGTGTGGGAGATCATGATGTTTCCCGACTCGATTCCGAATAATCACATCTTGAACACATTGTTGATCAAGTGTATTACAGGGGTCTTTGGTATGGAAGAATGGGCTGTTCGCCTGCCGAGTTTACTCGCTTTTTGGCTATTTGGATGGGCTGTTTATCGGATCTGTAAACAGTTGATAGGTGAACGGTCGCCTTATTTTCTGGCAGGGGCATTATTGTTTTTAACAAATCCCTATTTAAACGACTTTTTTTCACTGGCCAGGGGGTATGCCATGTCCACCGCATTTGTATTGTTATCCCTTAGTTTTTTAATGGATGGCATGAGGACAAAACGCCAAAGAGATCTGTGGTGGTCCTTGGTCTTTTCTATGCTTGCTACCTATGCAAACATGACGGCCCTGATTTCCTTGGCTGCCCTGGTTTTGTTTCTTTTATCGGCGCCCTTTATCTGGTTGGATGATCGAAGAAAACGGATCAAATTCCTGGGATGGATCGGGCTGTCTCTTTTTGGATTCCTGGCATTGATCGCCATGCCAATCTATAAAATGAGCAGTGGCGATCAATTTCAATTTTGGTCGTCTCAGGGGATCTACAAGGATACCTTTCTGTCCCTGATTGATCATTGGCGATACAAGTGGCCATTATATTTCTCCAAAACTTCTGTTTGGTTTGCCTTGGGAGGGGGAGTGCTTTTACTTGGTGCAGTGGTTCGAAGTATCTACCTGTTTCGAAAAGTGGGAATGAAGGCTTTTGGTGAGCCGTTGGTCATTGCTGTCCTCTTTTTCTGCCTCACAGTACAAGTGAATATTTATCAGAACACGTTATTATCCACGCCAAATTTATCTGGTCGGACTGCGCTCTTTCTGTTTCCGATGTTTGTCGCGATAGTCGCCGGGGTGATTGGTCAGCTGTCGTTGTTGCGCATCCCCAAAACTTTACATTTTCTGGTTGCATGCAGTATTATAGGCGGCGCAGTCTACCATGTTCAGACACGCACTCAATTTTATGATTTCAGAGAATGGTGGTTTGATGCGAATACGTTTGATGTACTCCACTATTTGAAGGATGCGCCTGGGCAGAAGCCATTGCGATTAAAAACCAGATGGGAGTTTCATCCTTCCTTTTATTTTTATTGTGAAACGGGTAAAGCAGACTACATTCTCTTGTCAGATTATGACAAAAACCTGGAGCCTACGGCAGAAGTCGATTATTATTATGTATTTGATTCGGACCGGCCCACCATGGAATCTCACTTTGAGGTGGTTCAGGAATATTTTGGAGGTCGGGTCTTGATGAAAAAGAAATTGGCAGTCGATACTTCTGCACCTGACGAGCAATAAATGCAAATAGGTTCGACTGGTTTATCGTCAAGTTCAATAGATCAAAGAGCTCAGGCTATTCTCCTTTAGCTATTACTCTACCCATAGACTTCATGGCTCTTCGCTAGGTATGTCAGTGGCAGGTGCCACGCGGGCAACTAGCTCCATGTGAAGAGGTAAAGCTAACCCAACACCGAATACCTGCCAATCGATGGAAATCTGCCCTGGTCATTCCAAATTTCTGGTTCCTGAATACTGGCGGTCGGGAGATTCGAAAAAACTCAATAACCCAATAACGAAATAACGTCTTTTTTCCTCTCGCCATAGCGGGCAGGCATTCCTCATCCCTGATCCCTGAGAATGTGCTGTTCGCGAGTGTGGGTGGAGCCAGGACGGTGGACCCCGGCTTAGCAGCCGGTCGGGAAGACGGCAGACCGAAGACGGAGGACCGTCACCTTCAGCTAACCGGTATGACCTTATGGGGCGACACCTTGCCTGGGTTGAAAGGAGAGTCAATGGGTCCGACCCCTAAAGGGCCGATTTTTCTGTGGAAGGACTGCTATACATGTTTGGCCCCTACAGGGCCTTTCTGGGTCTGGAGCGATTTGAGTTGAATCTTTCTGCTATGGTCAGTTGGTTTGTCTCTCGCAGGGAGTATCGATCGGTCATTGTTTGTACCATACACTCCAACATGCCTAAAAGCCCAGAAGTCGAACCCCGGAGGGGTTCAATATGAGTAGCCCCGGGTGGTTTATCCGCCGAAGGAGGAAACCCGGGGTTTCTGTGCGATATGTCCTCTCAACCCTGGAGGGGTTGAACCTGGATAAGTGTTCAACATAATGAGCCAAGCGGTGGGACCACGGCAATCGCAATCAGGATGATGAACATGCGCCCTGATATGCCCTGAAGGGGCGCCATCCATCAGGGCCATTTGCTTTTACCCCGAGTACTCGGGGCCATTCGCCAACACATCAGTGGCTAATGCCACTCGGACTGTATGCTCTATGAGGGCCGGTGAAGGGAAATGCTTGCTTGCCGCTGGCAGGGGCAAAAGGTCAAGGTAAAATTCCGATTGCTACATGGGATTGTTCAACGAAATAACCCAATAACCCAATAACCCAATAACGAAATAAAGTCTTCATCCCCCATCCCTGATTCCTCATCCCTGAGAATGTGCTGTTCGCGAGTGTGGCTGGAGCCAGGACGGTGGACCGAGGTTGTATTCTCTGTCCGGAAATCTGAAGTGTTACTTATCTTGGTTCGATCAAGAAAATTTAATGTGACATATCATGAGGTTCTCCATCCCCCCCCCCCCCCCCTTCCATTTTGTGTAAAAGCTTGAATATAAGCTTGTTGATTTTCTTTTTCCTCCCTGTTTTTGCCAGCTCGCCACCACAAAAAGCCCAGGCAGGCCTGTTCACCGAGAACAAGGGCCAGGTCAGGGATCAACATTATATGCCCCGCCCGGATGTGCTGTACTATGGCGAGGTGGACGGGTTGTCTTACCACCTGACGGCTGGAGGCATACATTACCAAATGGTGCAGTATCCGGAAGGGTTCCAGCAAAAGGAACTTCTGAGTAAGGCTACGAATAGTAAGCATGATCTGGTTTTTGAAACCCTGGAGCAGCCCATCACGATCTATCGGGTGGATGTCAACTATCTGGGAGCTAACGAGCGTGCGGAGGTTGTGTCCTCCGGGGGCTCCAGTTCGGTCAGCCATTTTTACAATGTACCCCATGGCGCAGAACCGGCTTTGTATGTCCGGTCCTGGCAGTCAGTGACCAGGAAGGACATCTATACCGGCATAGACTTGCGGTACTACCAGGGCAAGCATGGTGGTCTGGAATCGGATTTTGTGGTTCAGCCCGGGGCTGATTACAGTCAGATTGCCTTGGAGATATCCGGTGCGGAATTGTCGATCAACGAGCGTGGGGAGTTGGTGATGCACACGCCCTTTGGTGATATTCTGGAGGGGCCTGTGTTTGCCCACCAGAACGGAAAGGAGGTTGGTTCCCATTGGGTGGTGGATGGCGATGTGGTCCGGTTTGAATTGGTGGGCAAGGTTGATCCGAGTTTGCCTTTGATCATTGATCCGCCAGTGCGCTTGTATGGGACGTATTTTGGGGGGAGTGGAGATGATTCGTTTGTTGAGGTTAGCCTGTCTTTAGAAGGTAACCTCATTGGATTTGGGCAAACTTCTTCAACAACACAGATAGCAACAAATGGCGCTCACCAAGTTGAATTTGGTGGTGGGGACAATGATTGTATCCTTGCATCATATACATCTGAAGGGTTATTAGAGTGGGCTACATATTTTGGTGGATCGAATATTGATACTCCCGAAGCTTGTTCTGTTCACTCTGATGGATCGATTCTAGTGGTAGGGGAGTCGGCTTCCGTTGAAAATTTAACGTCATCTGGAGCTCATCAGGAGAACCTGTTTGGGGGATTTTTGGACGGCTTTATTGCTAAGTTCTCAAACCAAGGAATTCTAGTTTGGGGTACTTACTTTGGTGGAGAGAAAAATGAGAGTATCTATGGCTGTGATGTTCACGATGATGGGACAATTCTTATTACAGGATCAACATTTTCTACTACAAATGTGGCAACACCAGGTGTGTTTCAGGAAACAAAACTGCAAGGAGATAACCAAGATGCTTTTTTAGCCAGTTTTTCTCCAGAAGGGGCATTGAACTGGGCTACCTATGCCGGATTTGATTTTGGATATGAGATTGGGTATGCATGTACATTTAGTCAAGATGCAAGTGCTGTTATGGTAGGGTCTGCAACACAGGTATTGAATGGAACACTAGCATCTCCCAATGCGCATCAAACCTTCATTCCGGATCAGACCAGTGCATTGGTTATGAAGTTTGATCTCACGGGGAATGTGATTTGGTCGACTTATTATGGAGGTTCCGAAACGCATGCTAGGCAAGTTGCCGTTGATAATGAGGGGAATATTTTCATAGTCGGTTCGACTGAGGATACTTCCTATGTGGTTACAAGTGGAGCACATCAACCTGTTTATGGTGGGGGTTTTAGCGATGGATTTTTAGCAAAATTCTCACCATCGGGCAAATTGTATTGGGGGACCTGTTATGGAGGGACATCCACTGATGAATTGCTTTCTTGTGCTGTCTCCAATTCTGGGGATGTAATAGTTGGCGGTGCAACTTCATCGAAATCTGGAATTGCAACCATGGATGGATATGATATTATTCAAGATGGTCTCGCTGACGGGATGATTTCAAGATTTGGTGCTAATGGGAATATGCTTTGGGGTACATATTATGGTGGCTCCAGCCATGATTATATTTATTCAATTCAGTCCTTTGGTGATGATAAATTCGTTGTTGCGGGCACAACAAGATCTAGTGACGCAATATCTACTCCTGGAAGCGATAAACCCGGCAAGGCAGGCGCATACGACGCTTTCTTCGCCATCTTCCAGGACGAAACCAGTGGTTTGATCCCTGCTGTACCTGTTGAGCCATTGGCCGTGACGCCCAATCCGACATCCGGCATGGTGTACCTTACCGATCTTCCGGAAATGTGCCGCTTGACGGTCCGCGATGCTCAGGGTGTGGTCGTACTGGAGCGTTCAGTCACGACTAATGCATTCGACCTGGACCTCGGACATCTGCCATCTGGGATGTATATCCTCCGGGTGGAAGGGACAGATGCGACAGGAATCAAGGTAGCCAGGGTAGTGGTGGAGTAAGGGGTGCAACGACCGGAACGGGTTTCAATTTTCGTTTTGGAATTTGTCTGGCTGCCGCTAGGTGGGCCTGCCTCAGCGGTCGATGGGTTTGTTTGTGATTTGGTATTTGGTGCTTCGCTTCAGGGTTTATCCAGGCGGTGAGACACCGCCAAATCGTCATTCCACGTGTTCGACCATGATGGTCAGTTCATCTCCGGGATGCCGGTGAGACACCGGCATAAGCAATCTATATGATGAAAAAGGGCACGGAAAAGCCCTGAAGGGGCGGCGGTCTATCAGGATTGGGCAGAGGCATCTGGTCCGACCCTTACAGGGCCGATTCCCTAAGGAAGGGACTGCTATACATGTTTGGCCCCTACAGGGCCACCTCTGGTTTTAAATTTCTGGATTGGAATTTGGGATTTGTTTGGAATTTGAGATTTGTCATTTGGTGCTTCCCCTCTGGGTTTGCCTCACGATCCATCGTACCGCATATCCAGTAAGCCTTACCTTGTGGCAAAATCTTCAGCCATGACCACCCGATCCACCGTTGTCTCCGGGAAAGCCACCCCTCGCGGAAAATTTCCCCATATCAAGCGTGCCGGTGATTTCCTCTTCGTTTCCGGTACCTCCAGCCGCCGGCCCGATAATACTTTCGAGGGGGTGGAGGTCGATGCCATGGGCACCACCAACCTGGATATTCGGGCCCAGACCCGGGCGGTGATCGAGAACATCCGGGATATCCTGGCCTCCGAAGGGGCCGGACTGGAAGACCTGGTGGAGATCAGCACCTTCCTGGTCAACATGAATGACTTTGGCGGGTACAATGAGGTCTATGGGCAATACTTCGACCAGAACGGACCCACCCGGACCACCGTGGCCGTGCACCAGCTGCCCCATCCCCACCTCCTGATCGAGATCAAGGCCGTGGCCTACAAGCCGGCCTGACCGCCTGTGACCGACCGGTCAAGGATCATTGGGAGGGCGGGAGATAGTTCCTATCTTTCCACCCGACCAAATACAGACGACATGAGCGACGGGAAGTCCTATACCTCCATTCATTATCACAGCTATCTCCAACTCGACAAACTCCTGGACAGCCAGGAGCTGATGAGCGAAAAAGCAGGCCAGCCTGCCCACGATGAAATGCTGTTCATCATTGTCCACCAGGTGTACGAGCTCTGGTTCAAGGAGATCATTCACGACATGGGCTCGGTGCGCGATCTCTTCGCCAAGGGGGCCATCGACGAACGCAACCTCGGATTGGCCATTTCCCGCCTCAACCGGGTGATCGAGATCCAGAAGTTGCTCGTCCAGCAGATCCTGGTGATGGAGACCATGACACCCCTCGATTTCCTGGATTTCCGTCACCATCTCTTCCCTGCTTCCGGCTTCCAAAGCTATCAGTTCCGCCAGATCGAGACCATGCTCGGCCTGCCCAGCAGCCAGCGCCTGACCTACAACCAGAAGCCCTACCATATCGTCTTCCGGGATGAGCAGAAGGAGGTCCTGTCCGACCTGGAGGCCCATGGCACTATCTTCGCCGCCATCGAACAGTGGCTGGAGCGAACCCCCTTCCTGGACTTTGGCGATTTCAACTTCCTGGAAAGCTATACCGGTGCGGTCAGGCGCATGATGGAGAGCGAACGGAAGGCCATCGTGGAAGCACCCCTGCTCAGCGAGGAATCCAAGGCCATGCGCCTGGAGATCCTCCAGAACAATGAGGACTATATCCTGGCGGTCACCGATCCGGACCAGCACGAGCAGATGCGGGCGGAGGGCAAGCTGCGTCTCTCGTACCGGGCCACCATGGCCGCCCTGCTCATCAACCTGTATCGCGACGAGCCCATCCTCCATCAACCCTATATCCTCCTGCAGAAACTCTCCGAGATCGACGAGGGATTGACCGCCTGGCGGACGCGTCACGCGCAGATGGTATTGCGCATGCTGGGCCGGAAAATGGGGACCGGAGGGTCCAGCGGCCATGATTACCTGGCCGCTACGGCAGCCAAGCACAGCATCTTCTCCGATTTTCACAACATCTCCACCCTGCTGATCCCCCGGTCAGAACTGCCGGTATTGCCCCCGGCGGTACGGGATAACCTCAACTTTCACTATTCGGTCCAGCACACATGATCCAGCTCAGCAACTACATCAACGGCCAGCAGGTACCCCCCCTGAGCAGCACCTGGCTGGACAATTACGAACCGGCTACCGGGCAGGTGTACAGCCGCATTCCCGACTCGGACGGCGCCGATGTGGAAACCGCGTATCAGGCTGCCAGGGCCGCCTTTCCGGCCTGGTCGACCACTCCGTTGGAGGAGCGCTATCGCATCCTTATCCGCGTCAGTGAATTGATCGATCACCACCTCGAGGAACTGGCCGAGGCCGAAAGCCGGGACAACGGCAAGCCGGTGTGGCTGGCCCGCAAGGTGGATATTCCCCGGGCATCATCAAACTTCCGCTTCTTTGCCACCGGCCTGATGCATTTCTCCTCCGAGTCGCACGAGATGCCCGGCGAGGCGATCAACTATACCCTGCGCCAACCCATCGGGGTGGTCGGCTGCATCTCTCCCTGGAACCTGCCTCTATACCTCTTCAGCTGGAAGATCGCCCCGGCCCTGGCGGCCGGGAACACAGTGTTGGCCAAGCCCTCCGAGATCACCCCTTATACCGCCTGGCGCCTGGGCGAGATCTGCATGGAGGCCGGATTGCCTCCCGGCGTGCTGAACATCGTGCATGGTACCGGACCGCGAGTCGGCGAGGCCATGGTCACCCACCCGGGCATCAAGGCCATCAGCTTCACCGGGGGGACGGCCACCGGGGCACGGATCGCGGCCACGGCGGCACCGATGTTCAAGAAGCTTTCCCTGGAGCTGGGGGGCAAGAACCCCACCCTCATCTTTGCCGATGCAGAATTTGAGGATGTGTTGCGCACCACGGTCCAGTCGGGGTTTGCCAACCAGGGCGAGATATGCCTGTGTGGTTCGCGCATCCTGGTCGAACGTCCGATCTATGAGAAGTTCAGGGATGCCTATGTCGAGAAGATCAGCCGGCTGAAGGTGGGCGATCCCACCGATCCGGAGACCCGGGTCGGGGCCATTGTCTCGGAGGCCCACAAGGACAAGATCCTCTCCTATATCGCCCTGGCGCAGGAAGAAGGCGGGCGGATCCTGTGTGGTGGAAAGGCAGTTCGAATAGAAGGCCGTTGTGCCAATGGCTGGTTCATCCAGCCCACCGTGATCGAAGGACTGGACCAGGGATGCCGCACCAACCAGGAGGAGATCTTCGGTCCGGTGGTCACCATCCAACCGTTCGACACCGAAGAGGAAGCACTGGCGATGGCCAACGGGGTCCGTTACGGCCTGGCCACCACGGTCTGGACCAGCGACCTCAAGCGTGCCCACCGTGTCGCCGCCCGGCTGGAATCCGGCATTGTCTGGGTGAATTGCTGGCTCCTGCGTGACCTCCGCACCCCGTTCGGTGGCATGAAGGACAGCGGCGTCGGCCGGGAAGGAGGATGGGAGGCGATGCGGTTTTTTACGGAGGCGAAGAACGTGTGTATCAAGCTTTAGGGCGTTATTTCGTTAAGGGGTTATTTCGATATTTCGACTCCACCATCCTTTTCGCAATAACGCAATAACTCAATAACTCAAACACGAAACAACAGCTGTGCAAACAATAGATATCCACACCCACATCATGCCCGGCGAGATGCCTCGCTGGAGCCAGAAATTCGGCTACGGCGGATTCATTCATCTCGATCATCACAAGCCGTGCTGTGCACGGATGATGCAGGACGACAAGTTCTTCCGCGAGGTGGAGGACAATTGCTGGGATGCCGAGGCCCGGTTGCGGGACTGCGGCCATCATCACGTGGACATGCAGGTGTTGTCGACGATCCCGGTGCTGTTCAGTTACTGGGCCAAGCCGGCCGATGCCCTGGAGGTATCCCGCTTCCTGAATGATCATATCGCGGGGATCGTGGAGAGATATCCGGACCGGTTCATCGGGCTGGGTACCGTGCCCATGCAGGATCCGGACCGGGCCTGCCGGGAGGTGGAGCGGTGCATGAGTGAGCTGGGCATGGCCGGCATCGAGATCGGTTCCCATGTCAACGACTGGAACCTGAATGATCCGGCGTTGTATCCGTTCTACGAGACATGCGAGCGGACGGGCGCGGCCCTCTTCGTCCATCCCTGGGACATGATGGGCAAGGACAAAATGGGCAAGTACTGGCTGCCCTGGCTGGTGGGCATGCCGGCGGAGACCAGCCTGGCCATCTGCTCCATGATCTTCGGGGGGGTCTTTGACAAGTTCCCGAAACTGCGGGTGGCCTTCGCGCACGGGGGCGGATCCTTCCCGGCCACCATCGGGCGGATCGAGCACGGATTCAACGTCCGGCCTGACCTCGTGGCGGTGGACAACGATGTCAATCCACGGGAATACCTGGGCCGCTTCTGGCTGGACTCCCTGGTGCACGACCCGGCCATGCTGCGCTATATCGTCGACCTGGTGGGCCGGGACAAGGTGGCCCTGGGCACGGATTACCCCTTCCCCCTCGGTGAGCTGGAACCGGGGCAGCTCATCCATTCCATGGAGGAATACGACCAGGACACCAAGGCCCGTTTGTTGGGTACGAATGCGCTGGACTGGCTGGGGAAGTAGGTTTACCGTTGCACCATCGCCTGACCGATCAGCATGCGTTGCCCATCCGGCCCGGTCCAGGTGATCCAATAGGGGCCTGGGGGCCAGGTGCTGACATTCAACTGTACAGGATCTGGCCAATGATGGTTGGGCCGATGATCCATCCTTCGCCCGAGAGCATCCCAACAATCCAGCATGCCATCCTGTGGACAATGGGAACCCGTACACTGGATTCGGAGGGTTTGGGATGCCGGCACAGGGGTGATCTCCCATTGACCGGAAAGAGCGGTTGGATGGATGGCGGACGTCAGGGTATCCACCACGACACAGGCGGTATCCGTGCAATAGGTGAGGGAGTCGCCGGTAAAGACGGTGAGGACGAGGCAATACGTACCGGGTATGGTGGTGCTGGTGATCACACTGTCACTCCACCAGGTCCAGGCGGTGGAATCCACAGCGTACCAGGAATACATGATCGGTTGAATCAGGGGGTCATAAACGGAAGGTGTTCCGTCCAGGACGACGGTATCCAGGCCGTTTCCCAGGCTTGCCGGTTTTTGGATCCCCGCCTTCGCGTAGAGACATAGGATGTCAAAGGCAACGACGCTGTCACAAAAGGGGAAGTCGGCTTGGGAGTAGACGACCTGATTGGGGCCTGAATAGTTGCAGGTGAGCGCCATGTTTTCCAGGAAGAGGGTATCCTCCCGGCACATGGTGAAGTTGCCCACAAAGGTATCCACGACCGGATACCCCTTGATCACCAGGTGAACGATCGAATCACAATCCGAGACGGAAGGCAAATGGACCTCATGAATGCCTGGTGGATATTTTTTCCCGGCATAGGTATACGTATCGTTTTCGCAGATATGCACGGTGTCGGGGTCCACCGCCGGAAGGTCAGTCACCGTCACCGTGATGCACCGGGGTGCGGGATCTGCACTTACGGGGACGCAGGCATTGGACACATCGACGCAGAGCTGGTAGGTGCCGGCTGCAGCCCACTCGATGTCAAAGCGATCCCACTCTTCCCCGACCAGGATCGAGTCCAGGTACCAATGGTAGAAGGTTGCACCCAAGGGTGAAGCAATTTCATATGTACTTATGGAACCCGTGCAAACCGAATCAGGGCCGGTGAGGGGGTCGAGCGTCCATTCGTCTATGACAGGAAGGCCGCAATTCTCTTGTACGGAAATGGAGATATCGCAAGAGGAGCCTGCACATCCGTCAATGATCATATAATAGACCTTGCCAATGGAGAGTCCATTGGCAATAAGGTCGATCGGATACTCATTCGGACATAATCCACTGCAGGCAATGTATTCATCAGGAGTGGCAAACGAATCCGAACAATCACCGGGAAACCCATAACCATAGATTCCCACCTGAATGCCGATAGATCCCTGAGAGTAAGTGCAATTCGAGGGGGTGATGGTGAAATGGAGAGTTTCACAACCTGCATAAAATGACAACCAGAGCGGGTTGTTCGGCACACCACCATTGCCGCATATCGGTGTTGGGCCGTTGTACGTCAAATTGGTATTCAAGGACGTGCAATACCCATCCAGTATGTTGAGATCACAGATCAAGGGAGCACTCATGCAATCCTCGGCTGCTGGTGGTTCATTACAAGGTTGACTGAAAGAACTTTGAGAAAGCCAGGTCAGCATGCTGAGGAGAACGATCAGGTGTTTCATAGGAAGAACGATTGAGTTGTGCAGGATGAAGGCCGCTCTCCTCGAACAGGGCAGGTCCATTCCGGCTGATCCGATGCTATCCTCTCGTCGCACTGTTCATACTTCACCAGCGATCAGCCCCTGCGATGTCCTAAGAATCATGAGGCTCTCTAAGATACAGAGAATAAAGGTGGAATGCAGTAGGGTTCTTCACAATCTGTCGTGCATTTGACAATGGCGAGCAGGCCATGATCGAAATTTCAGTTGATATTTGAAAACTTTTCTGGAAATCCTTCGTACAATCTATTCGTTTTCATACCTTTATAGGCCGTTCCCCGAACTGACCCGTCCCGAATCCCAAAACCAGCTACCCTATGCAGGCTACTCGTGTCATCTTTAAAGGTAAGTTCGACTTCGGTTCACCGGAGACGGTCGGTCGTATTGCCCGCATGTTGGAACCCCGGATCCTCAACCTGTACAAGAGTGATTTCCCCTGGAAGCTGGAAGATATTCTCCCGGAAGGGTCGGAGCAGCTGGTCATCAAATCGGAGAGTCTGCATCTCTCGGACCGGACGTGGAAGCACGCGATCGACGGTCTGGAATTCCTGGCCCAATTCGCCCTCTGTGGCGAGGTCATGGCCTTCAAGCTGGGAGGATCGGCCAAGGCTGCTACCGTAGTCAAGCCGAATAGCGAGAAAGCGGCGGTCGTCCTGTACAGTCATGCCATGGAGTCAAGCTGCATGACCTCTCGTGGGGACCTGCTGGATCAGACCCTGGACAAGTATCCCGCCCACGCCGATGCCCTTGTGGCACGGGCGAACATCGCCATTGCAGAAGACCGCTTTGCCGATGCGGATGAGGATCTCACCCGGGCCCTGGAACGCGATCCCGAGCATAGTGCGGCCTGGCTGGCCTGGGCACATTGTGCCTATCGCACCAGTCAGTGGGATGAGGCCATGGAGCGGGTAGAACGGGTGACAAAGAACAGCATGCCCCTGGAGGAGATCCATTGGGAAGCCCGCTATTTCAAGGCGGAAATGCTGCAGGCCCGTGGTGACTATGCCGATGCCGCGAAAGAACTGCAGGCTGTCCTGACCCGGATGGAAACCCGTCCGAAGCTCCTGGCAAGCGACAGAAAGGATATCCAGGATGCCTTGTCCTTCTGCACCGAACATCTCGGCGAGGAAGGCAGCAGTGAGGTCGCCGGGCCGGCCAGGACAGGCCGCCTCGCAAAAGCGACAGTTTAAGCACCCTTCATAGACGGTTTGTCCGGGTTTTCTCGTTCTTTTGCGAGAAAGACGAACGTATGCGCTCCCTGTATCTGGGTTTTCTTTTCCTTTTCCTGGTGACGTCCTGCCAGCAGGATGCACCGAAGACTGAATCTCCGGCACCCGCTCCGCCACCGGCCCGGGTGAATATTCCCTCCTTTGATGCGGCCTCCGCATTCGGCTATATCGAACAGCAGGTCGCCTTCGGGCCTCGAGACCCCGGTTCAGATGGCCACCGCGCCTGCCGCGACTGGCTCATCGCTACCTTCGAGTCATTCGGAGCCAGGGTGACCGCCCAGGATTTCCAGGCCCGCGACCTGAACAACAAGAGCTACGAAGCCACCAATATCATCGCCAGCTTCCATCCGGAAGCATCCCGACGGGTCCTGCTGACGGCTCACTGGGATACCCGGGCCCATGGTGACTATGATCCGGATGAAAGCAAGCATGCTTCCCCCATTCTCGGCGCGGACGATGGTGGCAGCGGGGTCGGCGTGCTGCTGGAAGTCGCCCGCCTCCTGCAAGCCAACCCGATCGACCTGGGTGTTGACATCGTATTGTTCGATGCCGAGGACCAGGGGAAGAACAACGGGGAGGATCCGATGTCCTGGTGCCAGGGCGCACAGTATTGGGGCAACAAGCCCCATGTCGAGAATTACATGGCCCAATTCGGGATCCACCTGGACATGGTGGGAGCGAAGAATCCCCGGTTTGGCAAGGAAGGCTATTCCAGGGCCTATGCCCCACAGATCCAGCAGAAGGTCTGGGGCATGGCCCAGGGCATGGGATTCGGGATGTTCTTTGTCAATGACCTCACCAATCCGGTGACCGACGATCACAAGTATGTGAATGAACTGCGGCGGATCCCCACGGTCAACATCATCAACCAGCCCCTGGCCTCCGAAACCGGGTTTGGTGCCCACTGGCATACCCACAGCGACGGGCTCGAGATCATCGATCAGCGGAGCCTGAAGGCGGTCGGCCAGGTGGTGATCGCCACAGTGTACAATACCTATATGCAGCGGTTTTAAAGGCGGAAATCGGAAATCGGAAGTCGGAAATCGGAAGTCGGAAATCGGAAATCGGAAGGCGGAAATCGGAAAGAGGAAAGAGAAAAGTTGAAGAGGGTATTCAGAAGACCGAATACGGATGTGGAAGAACCAAGCACCAAATTCCAAATCACAAATAAATTCCAAATTCCAATTCCCAAACCTAAGGGCCGGCTGGCAGGTAAATTCGAAGCACCAAATTCGAATGACCGAATGGGAGTAGGGAGTGGAGGAGGAAGGCGGAAGTCGGAAATCGGAAATCGGAATGAGATAAGTTGAAGAGGGTATTTGAGGGTATTCAGAAGACCGAATACGGATGTGGAAGAACCAAGCACCAAATTCCAAATCACAAATAAATTCCAAATTCCAATTCCCAAACCTAAGGGCCGGCTGACAGGTAAATTCGAAGCACCAAATTCGAATGACCAAAACAGTCACCTCATTTCCGGGAGGGGACAAGAACTGAATTGGTATCGATACATACACGCTGTCCAATCGGAAAACGCAATAACGCAATAACGCAATAACGCAATAACGCAATAACTTCTCCCTCATAACCTCAGAACCTCATAACCTCATCACCTCCTCCCTTCCTTCCATGCCGCTGATCATCAAATCATATCCCGACCTCACGCTGGACGAATTATACGAGCTTCTCCAGTTTCGCCAGGAGGTGTTCGTGGTGGAGCAGGACTGCCCCTACCTGGATGCCGATGGCGAAAAGGACAAGGCCAGCTGGCATCTCTGGCTGACCGATGACGGTGGGCGGATGATCGCCTATTGCCGGATCCTGCCGGAAGGGGTGAGTTATACCGGTTATGCAGCCATTGGTCGGGTGATCAGTCGCCAGGACCAGCGTGGCACCGGAGCGGGCCGGCGGGTGATGGAAGAGGCAATTCGCTGGATCGGGGAGAACTGGCCCGGGATACCGGTGAAGATCAGCGCCCAGTGCTACCTGGATCGGTTCTATCAGTCCCTGGGCTTCGTTCCCACCGGTGAGGAATACCCGGAGGATGGCATTCCCCACCAGGCGATGATCCTGCGGAAATAATCTTCCGGCGGACAGATGCAACAATCAGGGTCTTGATCGATCTTCATGGATAAATCCAACTTACATGAAAATCGCGTTGCAAACTCTCCTGCTGCTTGTCATGTCCGTCACGCTGTCCGCCCAGGTCGACATGGTCTGGGATGACTATGGTCTCGGATTCACCCTGCCCCGTGGGCTGTCCATCACCGAAAATGACGGGGATACCTTCTCCGCGGAAAGTGACGATCTCTATCTCACCATCCTCCCGATCGCGGACCAGACTATTACGGAGGATGACCTGGCGGATGCCGTCGTTGCCATGGCCACGGAAATGGATTATGATGACCTGACCGATGCGGACGATTTAAAACTGAATGACCTGTACGGGTATTACGTAGAAGGGACAAAGGAAGGCGCCCATGCCTTCGTGATCGCCCTCATGGACACCCAGTCATCCAGCAACTACCTCGCCGTGATCGTGTTCACGCCCGAGCGCCGCGACCAGGCCATTCGCCTGGCCAGATCCTTCTACGCATACGATTAACCCGATCAGGGAGGATCGTTTAGCTGACGATTGACCAGGTCATAAAAGACGTCCGGCTGTTCGCTATGCAACCAATGGCCGGCATCCGGCACCGTGATCAGCCTGGCCTGAGGAAAGATGTCCAGGATCCCGGGCCAGTCTTCATCCAGGATATACGCCGACCGGCCGCCTCGCAAAAAGGTAGCCGGTTGGTCATAGGCATGATCGGGATGCAGGCCCGACACGATCTGGTCATACTGTTCGGTAATGGCCGGGAGGTTCATCTTCCACCGAAAGCTGTGTTGTCCGTCCCGGGCCAGGTTTTTCAACAGGAATTGCACGACTCCATCCTGGGGAATGGTCCGTCGTAGAAAGGTCTCCGCATCGGCCCGGCTGGTCAGCTGGTCCAACGGCAGGGCATTGAGGGTATCGATGATGTTTTCATGGCCGCCGGGATAGTCCTTGGTACCGATATCGGCAATCAGCAGATGATCCACCAGGTCAGGGTGGGACAATGCCAGATGCATGGCCACCTTCCCGCCCATGGAATGCCCGAGGATATGCGCCTTGTGGATCCATTCCGATTCCATCAGTCGGACGAGATCCTCGACCATGGCGGGATAGCTCATCACGGGATCATGAAAGGAGCGGCCATGGTTGCGCAGGTCGACGGTGATCACCGTGAATCGCTCGGCCCAGCGCCGGGCCAGGGTGGCCCAGTTGTCGGAAGTGCCAAACAGGCCGTGCAGGATGATCAGCGGGTCGCCCTGGCCCTGGATCTTATGGTGGAGGATCATAACGGGGTAAACATCGGGAATCATGTGATCGTTCATGGGCTTCCAGATCGATTTTACGAGAGGGGGCGCCTTTATCTGCTATATCAGGAATAGAGTGAAGCTCCATGGACTGGAGGGTAAATCATCCAAGTTTTTTGGGTGAGAGATTGACAAAGTATTCAATTAATACCGATATTGTTGTTCCAAATGCAATAATTACGGTATTAATGAATCAATATATCCCTCGGAGACTGAAGGGGAACATCCTGGCATTGGCTGAATATTTCCCGGTAGTCGCCATTGTAGGACCAAGACAAGTGGGAAAGACATCGCTGGTCCAGCGACTTCACGGTCATCTGGCGAAGGAAACTGTCTATCTGGACATGGAGAATCCGGATGATCGGATCAAATTGGATCAGCCTACTCTCTTCCTTGAACCGCTGGCGAACAAGACCGTCATCCTTGACGAGATTCAACGTGTTCCAGAACTATTTCCAGTCCTTCGAGGCATTATCGATCGAAATCGGGAACCAGGCAGGTTTATCTTCCTGGGTAGTGCTTCACCAGACCTGATCAGGGGGACATCTGAATCACTTGCGGGGAGGATAGCCTTTATCGAGTTGACCCCATTCATGATTGACGAACTTCCTGAGACGATCGATTTTCGGACACACTGGTTGAGAGGAGGATTTCCGGATTCCTTACTCGCGCCAGACGAAAGCATGTCATCCGTCTGGCGTGAAAATTTTATCCGAACATACCTGGAACAGGATCTGGCAGACCTGGGACTCGGGGCCGAGCCATTATTGATCCGGAGACTATGGCAGATGCTGGCTCACCTCAGTGGTCAATTATTGAATAAACATGCACTCGCCTCATCGTTAGGCATACACAGTACGACGGTCAGTCGATATCTGGATTTGATGGAGTCGGCATTTTTAATTCAACGCTTGCCACCGTTTCTGGTGAACACGAAAAAGCGACTGGTGAAGACACCCAAAATGTATTTGCGTGACACAGGAATTCTACATCAATTGCTTCGAATTCCTTCCTTTGTGGATCTGAGTGGACATCCCATCATGGGCTCTTCCTGGGAGACGTGGGTTGTCAATCAAATTACCGGGATGAAACCGGAAGGACTGGATGTATCCTTCTATCGGACACACGACGGTACAGAGGTTGACCTTGTCCTATCTCGCTCGACAAAGCCGGTTACATTGGTCGAGATAAAATATTCAACTACTCCTCGGGTGACCAGAGGATTTACCGTCGCCTCGGCTGATCTGAACGTTGAACGGCGATTCATTGTCTGTCCGGTGGAATACGGTTTTCCGTTATCGAATGGCGTCCGTGTTCTTGGGTTTAAAGAACTTGGTCAGTTGTGGGAAGGACAATAGTCCTTCTTGAGTTGTTCATTCCATTCATTCATCTGACCCTGGAAGGGAAGCTGCAGCATTGGAACATCGACAATGAATAATTCTGCAATGGCCTTGATCCAAGGCTTCTTACTTTTACCCCATGGCCTTCAAACTCGAATCCCGTTTTTCTCCGACCGGCGACCAGCCGGAAGCCATCCGGCAACTGGTAGGAGGTATCCAGGCTGGCGAACCGGCCCAGGTGCTGCTGGGAGTGACCGGCTCCGGTAAGACCTTCACCATGGCCAATGTCATCGCCGAGCTCAACCGGCCCACCCTGGTCCTGACCCACAACAAGACCCTCACCGCCCAACTCTATGGTGAGTTCCGGGAGTTCTTTCCCGACAATGCCGTGGAATATTTCGTGTCCTACTACGACTACTACCAGCCGGAAGCCTATATGTCGGTGTCCGATACCTATATCGAGAAGGACCTGTCCATCAATGCCGAGGTCGACAAGCTGCGTCTGCGCGCCACCTCATCCCTCCTGTCCGGCCGTCGGGATGTGATCATCGTGGCTTCGGTATCCTGCATCTATGGCATGGGGAATCCCGACGATTACAAGCAGGGCATTATCCGACTGCACAAGGGCCAGGTGGTCAGCCGGAACACCTTCCTCTACAAGCTGGTCGAAAGCCTTTACAGTCGCACCGAGCGTACCCTGGACCGGGGGACATTCCGGGTGACGGGGGATACCGTGGACATCAATCTGCCCTATGTGGACTATGGCTACCGCATCACCTTCTTCGGGGACGAGATCGAACGGATCGAGACCCTGGAGATCGAGTCGGGAAAGAAGATCGAGGCCATCGAACATGCGGCCATTTTCCCGGCCAACCTCTATGTGGCCCCTCGTGAACGGATCCACCAGATCATCCGGGATATCGAGGATGAACTGCATGCCCAGGAAAAGTACTTCCTGAAGGAGCGCCGCCTGCTCGAAGCCCGACGCATCAAGGAGCGGGTCACCTTCGACCTGGAAATGCTCCGCGAGCTGGGTTATTGCAGCGGGGTAGAGAACTACAGCCGGTTCTTCGACGGTCGACAGCCAGGTACCCGCCCGTTCTGCCTGCTGGACTATTTCCCGGAAGACTACCTGATGGTGGTCGATGAAAGCCACGTGACCATCCCCCAGGTGCGGGGGATGTGGGGGGGCGACCGGGCCCGGAAGATCAATCTGGTGAACTACGGATTCCGGCTGGCCTCCGCCCTGGACAACCGCCCCCTGAGTTTTGAGGAGTTCGAGACCATGATCAACCAGGTGGTCTATGTCAGCGCCACGCCGGGGGATTATGAAATGGAACAGACCGGCGGGGTGATCGTCGAGCAGCTGATCCGGCCCACCGGCCTCCTGGATCCGCCGATCGAGGTGCGACCCAGCTTCAACCAGATCGACGACCTGCTGGACGAGATCAGCGAGCGGGTGAAGCGCAATGAACGGACCCTGGTGACCACCCTGACCAAGCGGATGGCCGAGGAGCTCAGCGCCTACATGACCCGCCTGGATATCCGCTGCCGGTACATCCACTCCGAGGTGGATACCATGGAGCGGGTGGAGATCCTGCGCGACCTGCGTATCGGCGGCTTTGATGTGCTGATCGGGGTCAACCTGCTTCGGGAAGGCCTGGACCTGCCGGAGGTCAGCCTGGTGGCCATCCTCGATGCGGACAAGGAAGGCTTCCTGCGCAACGACCGGTCGCTGACCCAGACTGCCGGGCGGGCCGCCCGGAATGCCAACGGCCTGGTCATCTTCTACGCCGACAAGATGACCGAATCCATGGAGAAGACCATCGGGGAGACCAATCGCCGCCGGGCCATCCAGATGGCCTACAACGAGGAACACGGCATCACCCCGACCACGGTAAGCCGGACCAAGGAAGAGATCCTGGCCCAGAAGTCCATCCTGGATATCCGTGGCAAGAAGCACAACGCCTACCTCGAGCCGGAAGCCCCCAGCGTGGCTGCCGATCCGGTGGTGCAGCATGCCAGTCGCGACCAGCTGGAAAAGATGATCCGGGAGACCGAAGACCGGATGAAAGCTGCCGCCAAGGAATACGATTTCATGTCCGCTGCCCAGTATCGCGACGAAGCCGCCGCCTTGAAGAAGGAATTGAGATCCCGTTTTCCAGGAAGCTGATCAGGAAAGGGTAAAGGGTAAAGGGTAAAGGGTAAAGGGTAAAGGGTAAAGGGTAAAGGGTAAAGGGTAAAGGGTAAAGGGTAAAGGGTAAATTATATACGAAATATCGAAATAACTCCATAACGCAATAACTCCATATTCTTCCTCATCACCTCCCCACTCTAAACCTCCTCAACACTATGCAATCCTTCTGGAACGAACGATACAGTCAGGACGAGTACGTCTACGGCGAATCGCCGAATGAATGGCTGAAGGAATGCCTGGCCGGACTGACTCCGGGGAAGATCCTGTTTCCGGCAGAAGGAGAGGGGCGAAATGCCGTCTATGCGGCACAGTGTGACTGGGAGGTGGAAGCTTTCGACTACAGTGATGCCGGAAAAAGAAAAGCGGAACAGCTCGCCCGACGGAATGGCGTGCGCATCCATTATCAGGTGGCGGATGCCCGGGATGTTCAATTCCCGGAGGCTTCATTTGACGCCATCGCCATGATCTTCACACATTTCCCGGAGCCGATGCGGAACGAGATCTTTCCCCGCTGGATCCAGTGGCTCAAACCCGGGGGTGTGCTGATCCTGGAATGTTTCAGCGTCGGGCAACTGGCCTACCAGCAGGAACATGGATCCGGGGGGCCGAGAGAGCCGCAGTTGCTGTATACCCTGGACACCATTCGGGATGAATTTCCCGGGATGGATCCTTCCGTCCTCGAGGAAAGGGAGGTGATGCTCCAGGAAGGTGCCTTTCATGCCGGCCTGGGCAAGGTGATCCGCCTGATCGGAGTGAAGCGATAGGCCATCCGGAGCCAAGGAAGACCTCCCGGTGAATGGTCCCGCTATAGAGCCCCTGTCAGGCTCCTGGTGGATCTTCTTTCCTTTGGGATCCGGGCTGCTACCGGCATCTGTCCGGAACAGTTCTCCGCGAGTGGGACTAGGTTTATCCCGGTTCACCCGCGATCCGATCCATCGCCGCGGCCAGATCGCGATCCTTTCGGGTGACGGTATTCCCGGCAGAATGGGTTCGCAGGCGTACGTCGACCCGGTTGTAGACATTGGTCCATTCGGGATGGTGGTCCATCTTCTCGGCGACCAGGGCCACACGGGTCATGAACCCGAAGGCGGCATTGAAATCCGGAAAGGTAAAGGTGCGGGTCAGACAGTTGTCAGCTTCGGTCCAGGACATCGGAATAATTTGCCCTGAAGGTACATTGCGTTCGTTTGACACGCAAAGACGCCACGACACGAAGAGACATGGAGTGTTCATCACCGCTCGTTCCATTGGCCCTTGTCCAGGTTCAGCAGGGCCAGGGTCATCAGGTCGATGGTGGCCTGCACATCGTTCTTGTGGACCATCTCGATGACCTGGTGGATGTGCCGGGTGGGGATGGACAAGGCACCTGCGATGGCGCCATTCTTCCCGTAGCGCTGGACGGCAGCGGTGTCCGTACCACCCGCGGTGAGGATCTCCGACTGCCAGGTGATGCCGGCCGCATCGGCCTGATCGCGGAGATAATCCACCATGCGCGGATCGCAGACGGTCATACCGTCCAGGATCTTGATGGCCGTTCCCTTGCCGAGCTTGGTGACCATTTCCTGGGGCTGGGCGCCGGGTACATCGAAGGCAATGGTGGTGTCCAGGACGATCCCGAAGTCGGGATTGATCCGGTGGGCGGCCGAAATGGCCCCACGCAGTCCGATCTCCTCCTGTACCGTGAAGACGGCATGCAGGTCATAGGGCAGTTCCTTTCCTTTCAGGGCCTTGAGTACCTCGACCAGGATGAAGACCGAGATCCGGTTGTCCAGCGACTTGCTGTTGATGCATTCCCCCATCTCGATCATCTGCCGCTCGCGGGTCACCGGATCGCCGACGCGAACCAGTTTCTTCACCTGTTCGGCAGGCAGGCCGGTATCGATGAAGAAGTCCTCGATCTGCACGGCCTTGTTTCGCTCCTCCGCCTTCATCAGGTGGATGGGCTTGCTGCCCATCACCCCGATCACTTCTTCACGGCCGTGGACGATCACGCGCTGGGCGGTGAGGGTCTTGGCGTCAAATCCACCGAGGGTGGAAAAGCGCAGGAAGCCTTCGTCATCGATATGTGTGACGATGAAGCTGATCTCATCCATGTGGGCCGTGACCATCACCCGCTTGTCCTGGCGTCCCTTGCGCAGGACCATGAGGTTGCCCATGGGGTCGACGGTCATCTCGTCCACCAGGTCGGCGACCTGTTCCTTGAGGAATGCGCGGATACGATGTTCGAATCCCGGGGCGCCGGGGATCTCGCATATGGTCTTCAGGAGGTTGACATTCATCACTTGCGGTTTTTCGGAAGGAGCGCAAAAATAGACAAAAGGCCCTTACTTTGGCAGCACAGCCACCAACCCTTTGTCCGTGCCGTACCGGGATACCCGCAATTTCCTTTCCAAACTGAGCTTCCGCCGCCTGTGGAACGCCGGAAAGGTCCTGGCATCGTACTACCTCACCCGACTCAGCGGGCGCCCGATCCAGTGGGGCCTGCCCATGACCATCTCCATCGAACCGACCACGGCCTGCAATCTCCGCTGTCCGGAATGTCCCAGTGGCCTGCGGGCCTTCACCCGGGAAACGGGCAACCTGAAGGCGGATTTCTTCCGGAAGACCATCGACGAGCTGTCCCGCGACCTGATCTACCTGATCTTCTACTTCCAGGGGGAGCCCTATATCAATCCCCAGTTCCTGGAGATGGTGCGGTATGCCCATCAACAGAAGCTGTACACCATCACCTCCACCAATGGCCATTTCCTGGATGACCAACGGGCCCGGGAGACGGTGGAAAGTGGTCTGGACCGCCTGATCATCAGCGTGGATGGCACCACCCAGGAAACTTACGAGCAGTACCGGAAAGAAGGTGAACTGGCCACCGTTTTGGAAGGGGCTCGAAATGTGGTCAAATGGAAAAAGGCGTTGAACAGTGCCACCCCGCATATCATCTTTCAATTCCTGGTGGTGCGCCCCAACGAGCACCAGATCCCGGAGATCTACCGGTTGGCGGAGGAGATCGGTGTGGACGAGGTGAAGTTGAAGACTGCCCAGATCTATGATTACGAACGGGGAAACCCCCTGATCCCCACAGACCTGACCTACAGCCGCTACCTCCCTCAGCCGGATGGCACCTGGCGTACCCGGCATGCCCTGGCCAACCATTGCTGGAAGCTGTGGCATGCCTGCGTGATCACCTGGGACGGGATGGTCGTCCCCTGCTGTTTCGACAAGGATGCCACCCACCGGCTGGGTGATATGAAGCAACGTTCATTTCGGGAAATATGGCAGGGAGAGGAGTATCAGCGATTCCGTTCTCAGATCCTGGAGGGCCGGGACCAGATTGATATTTGTACGAATTGTACGGAAGGGTGTAAGGTGTGGGGGTGAGGGAAGTATTTCTGGATTTTCCTTGAACGAGGATTGCTGTTCAAATTCTGCTCTTTGGGTTTTTTTACATCGGATAAATCATTAAAGAACGATTATCAATCTATCCAGATTATTGATTCTTTGACAAACACGGGTTCTCCATCGTTGGTGACTTTGTAAAGAAATTCATGTCCTTGAGACCCATATTCCAAGAAAATGACGAAATATTCATTGTTGTGAATAAAGAGATCTGAGATAACCATAACATGGTTAGTCATACTGGTATCCCAAGAAATCATACTGAATTTTGTAGTTCCGCATCCAAGGCTCTGGTCCTTCAGCGCTATCTGTTCAAATTCCAGATCAGAATAGTGGGTCTCTTCAGTAATATTTTCGACTCTCTTGTTCAAGTAAGATTCTAGAAAACCGGTAGGAAACACATTGGATCGAACTCCAACGATCACCATATTTCCAGGAAAAGGATGTCCATCTGTACCTCTATGGAATAAGTCGCAAAGTAAATTATGTTGCAAGCGATCAGACGGTATGGATTTGACTCTTAGCGAGCTACACGAAAGTAGGAGCAACACATGAGCAAACATTACAATCAGTTTCATGGGCATGTATGATTATTTGGATTATCCTCGGAATTTTAACCAAAGCTCATCCCATTTCATATACTACCAAAGGTCTTCTCCACCCCGAACTTGTGCCCCGGATAAGGATTCATTTATGTTGATCGTATCGATCACTTCCAACTCATAATGTGAAGCATCCACTATCCCTTCTCCGATCGCATAGAAGGCACACCACACGGTGAAGTCCTGTACAAGCTCTTCCTCCGTCTCAAAAGAGAAGCCCAATTCCTTAAATGGCACGAACTCGTAGTAGTAGACACGCATGGTTGAATCCATTGTATAGTAAAGATACGCCCAGGACTTCCGGAAACGACTCCTGAAAGGAAGAGACCAGATCGAGATCTGCACCAATTGTACGGAAGGGTGCAAGGTGTGGGGGTGAGATTCGATGCTACCATGTCGCGATACTGCGCTTGATCGCGTCTTGCTTCGTGATCCACGTCTTGCTCCCTACCTTTAGGCCATGATGACGTTTCAGGCCACCCTCGACTTTGCCCGCTCACTGGACCGCCAGGATCCTCTGGCCGGGTTTCGCGACCGATTCCATATCCCCCCTGCCCAGGATGGGAGCCCTTCTGTCTATTTCTGTGGCAACTCACTGGGCCTGCAACCCAAATCCACCCGGGAGTATGTCCTGGCCGAGCTGGACGACTGGGCCCGCCTTGGTGTAGAAGGCCACACCCATGCCCGCCATCCCTGGATGCCTTACCATGAATTCCTGACCGAGAAGATGGCCCGGGTGGTCGGGGCCAAGCCCAGGGAAGTGGTGGTCATGAACAGCCTGACGGTCAATCTCCATCTCATGATGGTGTCCTTCTACCGGCCGACCACCAAGCGCCGGAAGATCGTCCTGGAGTACAGTCCCTTTCCTTCCGACCGGTATGCCGTCGCCTCCCAGTTGCGCTACCACGGTTTCGATCCGGTGGAGGACCTGATCGAGCTCCAGCCCCGCCAGGGATCCGACCAGGTTCTCTATGAGGACCTGGAGACCCTTCTCGAAGAAGAGGGACACCAGATCGCCCTCCTGCTCATCGGCGGGGTCAACTACTATACCGGTCAGGCCTATGACCTCCGGCGGATCACCGCCCTGGGGCATCGATATGGCTGTATGGTAGGATTCGACCTGGCCCATGCCGCCGGCAATCTTCCCCTGCAACTGCATGATGACGGTCCGGATTTTGCCGCCTGGTGTTCCTACAAATACCTCAACTCAGGGCCCGGCTCCCTGAGCGGTGTCTTCGTGCACGAACGCCATGCCAACCACCCGGCCATGCCCCGGTTCGAAGGGTGGTGGGGGCAGGACAAAGACACCCGGTTTCTGATGCCCGATACCTTTACTCCCATTCAGGGCGCGGAGGGTTGGCAACTCTCCAATCCGCCGATCCTGCCGATGGCCGCCATGCGGGCCTCCCTGGACCTGTTCGATGAAGCGGGCATGGACCGGCTGACGGCCAAGTCCCGGCAACTGACCGGATTCCTGGAATATCTGCTGCAACAGCAGAGCAATCCGCGCTTCTCCCTGATCACGCCATCAGATCCCGACCAGCGGGGATGCCAGCTGTCCATTCGCGTTGCCGGCGCCGACAAATCCGTCTTCCACCGGCTTTCCGAACAGGGCGTGATCGCCGACTGGCGTGAGCCGGATGTGATCCGCGTGGCTCCTGTACCGCTGTACAACAGCTTCGAGGATGTCTTCCATTTTGTCGAGCGACTCAGCCTGGCAGTGAGTTGAGGAGGTTATGAAAAGGTCGAGAAGTCGAGGAGGGGAGAAGTTGAGAAGGAGGGCGGAGAGTCGGGCAGAGGGGAAATACCAAATCACAAGCACCAAATCACAAACCAGCCTGCCGGCTGGCAGGTATATTCAAATGACGAATCATCAATGACCAAAATGATCTTCCAATCTCGTCATTGAGTATTGGCGTTTGAATGTTGGTGCTTCGAATTTATCTGCCAGCCGGCCCTTAGGTTTGGAATTTGAGATTTGGAAGTTGATACTTAAAACCTGGCGTTTCTCCTCACCTCCTCCACTCCCTCCTCCCTTTCTGTCCTTCGGTCATTCGAATTTGGTGCTTGAAATTTATTTGGAATTTGTGATTTGGTGCTTAACATTGGTGCCTGACACACGAAAAGCCCCTTGCTCAACCAGGTGAGCAAGGGGCTTTCCTCATTTCTGACGGGTCAGTTTATTTCTCCTCCTCGTATCGGATCTCCACCGGTTCATCCAGGGTGGTGATCAGGATCTCGGTACGGCGGTTGTACTCGTGTTCGGCTTCGGTGCAGGTGACCCCTTCGCTGCAATGGTTGCGCAGCAGGGTCTCCCCATACCCGACGGCGGTGATCCGTGCGGGCTGGATGCCCCGGCTGACCAGATAGTTCTTGGCGGCAGAGGCCCGGGATTCCGACAGTCGCTGGTTGTATTTCTCGCTGCCCCGGCAATCGGTATGGGCTCCCAGCTCGATCTCCATGGTCGGATATTTCTTCATGAGATCGTAGACCACATCCAGTTCGTTGGCGGCACCGGGCCTCAGGGACGACTTGTTGTAATCGTAGTACAGGTTGTTCAGTACGATCACTGAGCCCTTCGCCAGCGGCTTGGCAGGGGCGGGTTCAGCAGGTGTCCCGGAGAAGGGCAACAGCAGCAATTCCACCTTGCGGGTCGTGGCGTAGTCACCATCCGTGGTCGACACGCGCGACCGGCCGGGGATATATCCATCCTTGCTGGCGGAAAGCGCATATTCTGTCGGCTCATCCAGGCAGTAACTGAAGGTGCCATTGATGTCCGTTTCGATATAGACGGGCGCGCCGCCGGCCTTCTCCACCACGACGGGCACGTTGGCCATCAGGACACCAGTCTTCTGGTTGCGCACCACACCTTCCATCTGGTAGCAATCCTGGGGACGCAGGTTGATCACGATCTCATCAGCGGTTGGCTCGACCGGCGAGGTGTAATTGAATTCCCGGGTCACATAGCCCGGCTTGGACACCAGGATCAGGTAGTTCTGGTCCACCTTCATCTGGCCCAGGGCCATGCCGGCGGCATCCGAGCGCAGATCCGGATCATTGAGGTCCAGGGTCTTCTTGCGCACCAGGTTCAACGTCAGCTTATCCGGAGCATCATCTTCTCTGGCCACAGCCATATTGTAAATGGATTCCCCGGTCACAAAGCCATAGGGGTCTTTCTCCAGGAGGAAGATGCTGGCATCGGATACGGGTTGACCGGTCTTTTCATCCACGATCTCCATCATGGCGCGGGCCACAAAGTTCTCCAGGTCACCGGCCAGGGAATAGGCTGACTCGAACTGGTAGATATCGTCCTTCCCCAAACCACCGGGGCGATCGGAGGAGAAGAAGCCCTTCTTGCCGTCATCGTCCAGGACAAATCCCAGGTCGTCGAACGGGGAATTGAAGGGTGAACCGAAGATCTGTGGAAATGCTTCCGGCAGATTCCGGGTATTCACGGAAAAGATGTCCAGTCCGCCCAATCCTTCTTCGCTGCCATCACTGGAATAGTAGAGGTAACCGCTGTAATGGATGAATGGAAAGACCTCGTTGCCCTGGCTGTTGATCATCGGACCCAGGTTGACCGGATTGCTCCAGCCTTCCGGCGTGCGATCGACGAACCACAGATCATATCCGCCATAACCGCCGGGCATATCGGAGGCAAAATAGAGGCGACGGCCATCCCGGGACAGGGACGGATGCTGGCAGGAATATTCGTCCGAATTGAAGGGCAATTCTTTGATGTCCTGCCATTCCAGCGCACCGCGCCTGGCGGTATAGATCTTCAGGCGGACGCGGCCCTGGCCATCGGCCTGCTGCATCCCCCGCTTCTGGTTGTTGGAGGTGAAGAAGATCTGGTCCCCGTTGCGGGAAAAGGCGACCGGCCCCTCGTGCAGTTGGGAATTCAGCTGGCCGGAGAAGGCTTCGGGTTCCACGGGAGCACCGTTCGGATCGATCCGGGTGTAATAGAGCTCAAAATAGGTCTCCCCGATCTTGGCATCCACGAATCCACCCTTCTTACGGGAGGAGACGAATACCAGGCCGTTGTTGTAGAAGACCGGTGAAAAATCCAGGTGATCGGTGTTGATCGCCGAGGCATTGGTGATGACTATGCCTTTGCCCCCGGTCTTTTCATAGAACTTGTCCCGGCCCATCGTCTTGGACGAACCGGATTGCTGGGCGCAGAGAAAAAGAGGCAGGGCGGCAATCGCCAGGAGGGTCAGGAGGGTGTTTCTCATCATTAGGATAGATGGATGAATCGGCCAAAAGTTACCGATGAAGAACGAATCTATGGTATCGATTCGTACATTATTGGAAAAAACGTGGATTATCGATGGCAGATGCGGCATCTTTTCCAAAGCAGAATCGGAGCAGGACCTCAAATGTCCCGTTCTGGTAATCCCGGATCTCGGACAGGGCAATATCATAGCCGACGCTCAGGAGAAATTGCTGGCGGATCCGGAATCCCAGGATCACGTCGATCGACTCGCCCAGTCCGGGATCCCGATCGCCTCCGAACCGATAGGAAAGACCGGCATGAAACTGATCCTTCATTTCCACGCTCAGGTTCAGGTCGGCATCGAATGGGGCATCACCAACGTATTTCAGGAGAAACTGGGGGTGCAGGGCCAGAAAGTTGTTCAGGTGGATCCGATATCCACCCAGGGCATAATAGTGCCGCAACTCCGTGGAGGGCCGATCGGATCCATTGCTGAAATCGATATTCCCTTCCACCAGGCGGGGCACCCCTCCCCCGACGTACCAGTCTTTCCCCTGGTAATAGACCCCTGCTCCGAAGTTGGGCAGGTAGCGGGTCTGCAGTCCCGTGGGTATGCTCTGGTCCAGGTTGATGTCCTGGGTGCCTTTCAATCGCTCGTCACTGTAGTCTTCCGCATAATAGCGCACCGATCCGCTCAGTCCGATGCCTAGGTATCCCTGTCCCAGGGGAATGCGATAGCTGTAGGCCATTTCGGCGGTCACGTTGCGGGTAATGCCGATGGAGGTCCGGTACAGGTTGACCCCCAGTCCGACGCGTTGCTGGAAGAGCGGTGTGTTGAAGCTGATCAGTTGCGCTTCCGGAGAGCCTTCCAGTCCGATCCACTGCTTGCGATAGAGCAACGAGAGGCAGGGGCCGCCTTCACTCCCGGCAAAGCCGGGTGTATAGTACAACCTGTTGAACATGAACTGGGTGTACTGCCCGTCCTGCTGGCCCCGCAGCGGGGTGGCCAACAGTGACAAACCGGTCAAAACGGTCAGGAGGATCAGGTTCCTTTGGATCATGGCCATTAGTATTTGATGATGAGGAAGCCCGATTCCGGGACTTCACCGTTTTGCAGGTCGAGAACAAAGAAGTAGGTGCCGGGTGGCAGAATCTGTCCGCCATAGGTCCCCGCCCAGTCATTCCTATAGGGTGATGCGGCATATACCTCGTCACCCCATTGGTTAAAGATGGACAGCCGGTTGCGGGGATACTCGTCCTCCAGGACCAGGCAGGGCACCACCAGGATATCGTTGACCCCGTCGTTGTTCGGCGTGATGATGGTGGGCATGTCACATCCGGGCTCCTGACCGATCTGCAGCACCAGGATGGCCTCCTGGCAGACATCCGGACATTGCTCGCTGCAGACCCGGTAGCGGAAGTTCACCGAGCCGGAATAATTCGCCGGTGCTGTATAGAGGTAGATGCCTTCGGCCATCTTTTCCACCGTGCCCACCAGGGGCTGGGTGAGCAGTTCGGTGGTCACCGGACCGAAGACCGCATCATTCAGCAGCATCTGGACCATGGCCTGTCCGGCAAATGGCACCGCCAGGGTATCGTTTTGGGCCAGAGGGCCGTATTCATAGTCCACCACCAGGGTATCTCGGGCCGACTCTCCACAGATCCCTTCATTCAATTCCCAGACGAAGAGATTCATCCCGGGTTGGAGATTGCAGGCGTTGGCGGACGTTTCACCGACACTGTCGATGGTGATCCCCGGGTCCAGGGCCAGCCACCGGCCGGTGCCCAGTTCGGTGAAATCAGCAGTCAACGGAAGGGACAGGCAGCCATATCCGCAATCGATCCGATCGACACCGGCATACGCCTCATCATCATAGTTGATCACCTCGACGGTTGCCGAGGTCGGCGGGCACGCGCCGTTGTCCACCGTCCACTTGAAGAAGTACATATTGCCGGGTTCCATGCCATTGACGATGGTGCCTGGTAGGCCCGGGCTGGCTATGGTCACGCCCAGTCCTGCCTGGCCGGGGGTTTGCGTCCACAGGCCCGCATTGGGAGCCGGATCCTGGGCGGATATGGGCAAGCTGGTGGCCCGGCAGATCTCCAGGGGTGAATCCGCCTCGGCTTGGACAATGATGGAAATGCCGGCGGTGACCTCATCGGAACTGTAATTGGTGCAGGCACCATTGGAGAGCGTCCAGGCAAAGGTCATCTGACCGCCCGTAGGATAGCCGGTGATCTGGGTACAGTTGGCATTGGGCGTCAGCAGGGTGACGGATGGGCCGCCTGTCTGGCTCCACACACCCGTGCCAATGGCCGGTGCCTGCGCGCAGACCTGCAGGACCGCCCCGTCGCAGATCTGCACATTCGGGCCGGCATCGGCAGTCTGATTGGGTATGGTGTTGATCTGAACGGAATGGACCACCGAGGGTACGGACTGGCAGCCATCCAGGGTCGTGATCGCATAGAAGTAGTAGTTGCCATCAGTATAATTGCCCGGCAGGTCCAGGGGGAGGAAGGGTTCCGTACCGGACAGGCCGATCAAGGTGTCCGTATAGGCATCATACCAGGCATAGGTTCCTCCCGGTGTGCCACCGCTGAGGGTCAGCTGGCAATTGCCGGGGACCTGGGCACAGATCAGTCCGCCGCAATTGTCCGACACGATCGGCGGCGACGGGTTGCTCTTGACGATCAGCTGGAATTCCTCGGACAGGGGAGAATAGCAACCATTGACCAGCATGCGCACCTGGTAATTGCCGGAGAGATTGGTGGCCGCATTGGGCAGGACCAGGCAATTGCTGCCGCTCTGGCTGGTGATGGGGCCCTGCCACTCGTAGGTGGCTCCGGCGACGAAGGTGGCGCAGGCGATGAGGGTATCCCCGGCGCAGACCGGGCTGTTCGTGCTGATGGCCGGCGGGAAGGGGATGGGATGCACCACCACCGTGATCTCGTTGGACAGGTTGGAGATACAGCCATCGACGATCACCTTGAGGGTATATTTCCCCGACTGGTTGAGGGTGATGTTCGGGATGGTGAGCGTCGGCAACAGGGTCGTATCCTGTTTCAACGGACCGATCCAGATATACCGCACATCCCCGGAATAGGGGTCATTGGGCACGGTGAGGACCAGGGTCTCCCCGGCACAGATCGCATAGGGGTCGGATGGCGCGGGGTCATCGACCTGGATCACCGGTGTCAGCGGTGCATCATCCATGGCAATGAAGATGGTCGCCGGCAGGGAGGTACAGGTATTGTCCACCTTGGTGACCTGGAGACTGTACAGGCCTGAACTGGCGCCGGTCACATTGAGCAGCTGGGCCACGGAGTCCAGGGAGAAGATCATCCCGTTGGGATCGGTCCAGAAATACTGGTAGCTGCCGCCCATGTCCGGTGGGAACACGGTGGGCAGGATCTGGCAATCTTCCGATCCGCTGACACAGGATGGACAGGAACTGGACAGCGCCGTGATCTTGGGTCGCTCGGTCAGGACGATCCGCAGGGAATCGCGGGTGGTACACCCCTGGGGATTCTCGGCGATGAGGTGGTAGGTTCCGGGAAGGGCGGGCACCTTTGGCGAGGCACCGAGGTAGGTATTTCCGTTGGGGGCTGTCCAGGTGAACTTGACCACATTCACGCCGTTGACCGGCAGAATGACCGAATCCCCTTCGCAGGCCAGGATGCTGTCGGGCAGCTGGACATTGATGGGATGGATGATCACGGGAAGTGGCAATGAGATATCTGATGGACAGCCCGGTGACTGGAACACCTGCAGGGTCCAGGTGCCGGCAAACATCTGCAGTCCGGCTACATTCAGGGAGGGTACCGTCGTCACAAAGACCTGATTGGTCTGCTGGTGGGTCCACTGGTAGGTCTGGGCTTGCTGCCACTCGGTGCCCAGGCGGATGGTATCTCCCTGGCAGATCGGGCTGTTGCTGTGGATGGAAGGTCGGAAGGCGCCATTGGGACCGATGTCGATCTTGACCGATCCGGTGGCAATGCATCCGGTCAATCCCTGGATGGTCAGGACATAGGTACCGGAATCACTTTCTTTCGGATCGCTGATCACCGGGCTGGCCTGGTTGCTGAAGAAGCCATTGGAGGAGGTCCAGGTAAAGACGAAATAATCCCCGACACCGGGAGATGGCAAGGTGAAGGTGGTATCCGGGATCAGCTGGAGGTTGCCGCCACAGGTATCCAGCATGAAGGTAGGGGTCAATTCCTCATTCTGGATGGCCACCAGGGTGGCACAGGTGTCGCTGTTGCCGGCCAGGTCAAAGGCCACGACATCCACCGTATAATTGGAGCCGGCATCATTGCAGGAGAAGGTGTTCGGGGTGACCTGGTATTGGGTGATGCCACAATTGTCGGTTCCTGGTACCAGGAGCAGGTCGCCTTCATCCAGGGTCACATTGACGAGGCCGGAGGGGTTGGTCTTGATGAAGAGTCCTGGCTTGCAGGTGATCACCGGCGGGGTGCGGTCTTCGACAAAAATGGGGTAGGTGCAGGCCGTGGTGTTGCCATCACTGTCTTCCAGGCGATAGGTAGCGGTGTACTGACCGGTACCCAGGGTGAGAGTATTCGGCACAGAGGGATAGCGGAGGGTGCCGGCGCCGACCTGCTGGTTGGTCGCGGTATTGATGACGGTGTAGGCCGTCTCCACGGAGGAATAGGACAGTTCCAGCCAGGCATGACTGGTGCCATCGGTCATGTTCAGTTGCAGTGGGCCACAGGGATTGATGAAATCCGTGTAGTTGAGCACATCCTTGTTGGCTGCCAGGCGAAAGCTGACTTGTCCATTGGCCGTCCAGGCCTTGAGCAGTGGCTCCGGAATATTGAAGGTAAAGATGGCCTCGCTGGCACATTCCTGGGGAATGGTGACCGGGCCGGTGATGCCCAGGAAGGTATTGCCCTCTCCGTAGACCTCGAAGAACTCGCCCGGATTGGCCATGTCGCCGCGCACGTGAACCCGGAGGGTCCCATCACCGGGGCCGGCCGGAGAAGCGATGGAGAACAGGAAGTTCAGATCGGCGGGGACGATGCCGGCATTGGGATCATCCACAAAGACAAAGGGAAGGGTATCTACCGCCCCGTTGAAGCTGGTGGGAAATCCGCAATTGTCATCTGCCTGGACAGGAAAGGGCAGGTTGACCGAGGCGGCACAGTTGAACGCATTGGTGGGCACGCGCAAGGTATCCGGACAGGTCAGGGTGGGGGCCTCCTGATCGATCACGGTCAGGGTGTAGCTGCATTGGCCGATATTGCCACTGCAATCGGTCGCCTGGACATCTACCTGATACTCGCCGGTGGTCAGGTTTTCGTTGGAGCCCAGATTGGTCAACGGGCCGTTGTTCAACCGATACTGCACCTGAATGGGAGCGGGTGGCCGGGCCAGGAAGTCGAAGGCCAGCGAGAGGCTCACCCGGCTGTTGGTGCAGATCTGATTGATGGCCTCGACCCCGTTCCCGTTGGGGATGAGGATGAAGCCGATCTGGTCATCCTGGGTCCAGGCGTTGAGCTGGGCCGGGGTCAGCTGGGTATAGGTCGTCACGCCATTGCTGCATTGGGCCGGCACGGGATTGGTCTGGGTGAGCAGGGTGCCATCCTCGGCATAGACGCGATAGTACTCGCCGGGTTCTTCGGCATCCGCATCATACAGGTCGATCCGCAAGGTGACATTCCCGGTAATGTATTGGTCAGGCAGACCGTTGAAGGGCAGGCTGAAGAGGACCGTGTCCACCACACCGCTGAGCAGTGGCGTTCCGGAGGTATTGACAATGGGCAGGGTATCACTGAGGACCACCCCCCCTCCGTCGGTGCAGTTGTCGCCGGTGAAGTCGATCTGTACCAATGGTCCGGATACCGTGCAGATGCCGGGGGCGACCACGACGGTATCGGAAGTTGGACAGAAGAGCGTGGGGGCCACGCGATCGCGGACAGCGAGGACTTGCGACCGGGACTGGACATTGCCGCAATCATCGGTGGCCAGCCAGGTGCGGGTGATCTCATAGTTGGTATACCCGCACTGGGTTGGGTCCGGGTCGCGATTGTCGTTGTCGATCCGGATGATGGTCGGCGTGGCATCGCAATTGTCCGAGGCCATGACCCCGCCCGGTCCGATGACCGGTGGAACGGGGATCTGATCACAGTCGACGGTGGCGTCGACCGGGATTCCCGACAGGACGGGAGGCAGGGTATCGATCACGGAGATCATCTGGGATCCGGTGGTGGCATTCCCGCAATCGTCGGTTGCCGTCCAGATCCGGACAATGCCGAATTCATGGGTACATCCCCCGGTATTGTTCTGGGTGGTCAGGGTGATGGTGGGGGAATTGTCGCAGGCGTCGGTCGCGGTGATGTCCATCCCGATCAGGGGTGGGGCGGGAATATTGTTGCAATTGACCGTCACGTCAGCCGGCACGCCGTTCAACACCGGAGGGGTCATGTCCAGCACGGTGATGACCTGCTGGTGGGACCGGGAGTTGCCCGCGTCATCCGAGGCGACCCAACGGCGGGTGATGGTGTAGGAACCGGCGCAGGATGCCAGGGTATTCGTTTCCGTAAAGGCCAGGGTCGGCTGGGCGTCACAATTGTCGATGGCCGACACGGCAGGAAGGTTGGGGATATTCGGGCAGGTAACAGTAATGTCTGGAGGTAGGGCAATGGAAAAATCCGGCGGAGTGCCGTCGATCACGGTGATCGTAAAGACGAAGGTGGAATCATTGCCCAGGTTATCGGTGGCGGTCCATTCGAAGGTCACGATGTCGCCCGGGACCAGGGGATCTCCGAGGGAGAAGCCCCCGAGAATGGTGAGAACGGTATCCGTGACGGAAGCTCCCACCAGAGCCTGTACAGACAGGGAATCCATGTCCAGGGTCAGGATGGCCTGACAACCCGGGTCCGCCAGCAGGGTATCTGGTCCCTTGAAGTCGAAGGCAAAGAACTGGGCCCTGGCCGGCAGGGCGATACCGGCAAGGAGGAGGAAGGCAAGAAAGGATCGGGTTATGGATGGCGGCATATCCGTAGTTGGTCATATTCGTGAAGGAACCGACCCGTCCGGAAGTGCAGGAAAACAGAGAGACACCGGAAGAAACCGCTGAAGCGGGGCAAACGGGAGGATCGGTTCATGGGTGGTCTTCCTTTGGGGGAAAGACCTGGGTACAAAAGTAGAAAATGCCCGGAAACATTTTACCTTTTTCTGAATATATCCCATTCAGGGTAGATGGGGAAGAACCTGCGTATCCGGGCAGATCATTCCTCTTCTTCCGTCCGTGGGACAGGAGGCTCTTCGGAGGAAGAAGGTTCGGCTGGCATGTGCTCCTTGAGGAACTGGCCGATCTCCTCCAGGCTCCGATTCATGCGGATCTCGCCCAGGGCATCGACATCGATACTGAACCCTTTCAGGTCAGGATGAACGCGAGGGGAGGAGGGTGATTTCCGCTTCTTGGCCATGCGATAAAGATAAGAAATCCGGAGGACCCTCGCATGAGGCGAGCAAGGAGGACGGAAGACCGATGACCGATGACGGAAGACCGACTAAGTTGTCCGTTGTTTGTTGATCGTTGATCGTTCCAGTTCTCCGATTCCCCAGTTCCCCAATTCTCCAATTCTCCAGCTGCCACGGCGGCCAGGGTTCTCCGATTCTACCGTTCTACATTCTACGTTCTACACCTCTGGACCCACGCCGGCGAAGAACAGGGAGGGACAGAAGACCGCAGACCGATGACCGAGGACCGAGGACCGACGATGTTGTTTGTTGATCGATGTTTGTTTCAGTTCTACAATTCTCCAGTTCTACAATTCTCCAATTCTCCGATTCTCCAGTTTCCCAGTTCTCCAGTTCTGCCGTTCTACATTCTACATTCAACGTTCAATCCGGCTCCGAACGCCCGGGGCCCTGTTCAATGTTCAACGTACAACACATTAAACATTGAACAGACGAGCCGAAGGCGACGACATTGAACGTTGAACAGCCAGTCGTTCAGCTGCACTGCTCAACCAGATCCGAGTACTCGAGGAGGAACGAAGGAACCAGGAACCAAATCCTCACTCCATCACTACCACCCGCTCTGTGGCGATGACCCGCTGGTGATCGCGCAACTGCAACAGGTACACCCCGGGAGCCAGGTGGCTGGTGTCGAACCGGTGGATGTAGGCGTAGGCCGGCAAGCGGTGCTGGTGCACCGGCCGCCCCAGAGCATCGTACAGCACCAACTCCATCTGCTCATTCTGATAGTTGGGCAGGGTGACCTCCACCTCCACCGGGCCGCGCACGGGATTGGGCCGGACTGTCAGGGTGGCGTGGGGCACTTCAGGTGTGACGGTACTGGTGATGGTATCGCACCCGCTGCCAGCCAAGGGGCCGAGGCGGTAGTTGGGCAGGTGGGGGTTGCCCAGCATATAGGGCACGCCGAAGCAACTGGGCGGGTCCTGATCGCTGGCCAGACACATATCGGCGGCGGCGCCCTTCTCATCCGGCTGGTGGATGATGTGGTGGGTGTACTCGAAGATGGAGTAGATCTTGCCGTCCGGACCTTGTTGAAGGATGAACAGGCCGGGATTCTTATCAACAGAATAATTATCTACAACATCGAAAGGTGGGCCAGAGAGTTGGCATCTGGAAGCTGAGATTGAAGATGCCTCAAGGTCCCATTGCATATACCCAATTACAGACGAGGCATAAACAAACCGATCATTTGGAGAAAAAGTAAATCCTAAAACAGGGCCTTGTCTTTGTTTTCCATCTACCGTTATATATGTATAGACTTCAGTTTGAAAAGTGTCTTGATATTCAAGAAGTCCACTGCATCGATCAAAGTGGAACAAACGATGAATGGTGCTAGTATAGCAGTCTATTATTCTATCTCCTTGGGTTGATACGGCTATTGGATAAAATCCAAGTCTTACTGTATCTGCCCATGATTTTTGGACGTCAAACGTGGGCACTTCCTGCACCTGCACCTGCACGATGCTGTCGCGCTCCAGGAGGAGGGTGTGGTAGGCGCTGCCGTCGATGTTGTGCAGCACGATCCACCAGTCCACCCCGTTGCCATGCTGGATCACATCGATGGGGCTGGCTACGGAGTCGGTGTAGAGCACCTTGTTTTTGTACACCACGTCTCCTGCGCCCCCTTTCAGGTTCATATCGATCTTGGTGATCAGCACAGGGCTGATGTTTTTGGTCCAGTCGCCCAACAACGAATGGATCTGATAATACACCCCGGGCTGCCGCTTGTCGGGCACCACGGCGTATTTGTAGTATTGATAGGCTTTGTTAGACAAAAGGTCAGGAAAATCGCTTAAATATGATCCCTCATTCAGACCCTTGCCATTGGGCATGACTTTGTGGGTCTTTGCGGAAGCAATCACGTTTCCATTGGTGTAAAACAAAAGTTTGCCTTCCGGGTCGCTCATGGCGATGGAGGCGTTAAGCAGAGATATTTGAGATGGAATAAATGTGATTTCAACGGTATCATTCGTAAAGAATAAATCTCTGGAAGTTGCTGTATATATGTCTGGTGAATAATAGCGAATCCCCCCAACCCAATGGGCATCATGCTTCTGTCCGAAAAGGACAAAAGGACTCATGACAATCAGGAACAGGAAAAACTTCTTCATTGGAATCAAGTTGAAAAGGGGTGTTGCACCGGCATGGTGCAACACCCCTTCATTCTCTACATTTTAACGAGCAATCTGCAAGGGCATGACTTCCATGCCTGTATCATGAATCAGACGGACGACGACAGTGCCGACGGGCCAGTTGGCGGTAGACAGGCTGATCATTCCCGATTGTCCATCCAACTTGGCCTGGCGGAAGACCATCCTGCCGGTCATGTCGGCTACCTCCAGAGTAACCAGGTCGCTCACCCGGTCCGGGTTCCACGACACCAGGACCTGGCCGTTCGCCGGGTTGGGTGATAACGTCAGTGCCGTGGCCACTCGGGAAGAGCTGCCTCCGCCTTGATAGGCTGGTTGACATCCGGTATCATCATACACCTCACCCAACATAGCGAGGCAGGCACCCCGGGCCAGCACATTTGTCTGAATCACGGATTTCCTGGATGACACAAATGACACGGATATGACTGGATCAGGATTGTACTTCATCACTTAAAATTAGCGCAATAGGAATGGATGGCCAAGTAGTTCTGGTCCGGAAACCAGTTAATAAAAAGAATTACCTCTGATATCTCCAGCATGTAACCCAGACATTGAGAGTGAATGAATTCCTTCCAATGAATTATATGGATCATTCATTCACGCTCAATCGTCTGCGCTGCGCGCAAAAAATGCTAATGCATTTTTGGGGTGTAAAGACAATCCGTGTCATCCTCCCATCCGTGCCCATCCGTGATGCAGACGATCACTCCATCACCACCACCCGCTCCGTAGCGATGACCCGCTGGTGATCGCGCAACTGCAACAGGTACACCCCGGGAGCCAGGTGGCTGGTGTCGAACCGGTGGATGTAGGCGTAGGCCGGCAAGCGGTGCTGGTGCACCGGCCGACCCAGGGCATCGTACAGCGCCAGCTCCAGGTCTGCATTGCGGTAGTCGGGCAGGGTGACCTCCACCTCCACCGGGCCGCGCACGGGGTTGGGCCGGACTGTCAGGGTGGCGTGGGGCACTTCGGGTGTGACGGTACTGGTGATGGTATCACAGCCACTGCCGGCCAGCGGGCCGAGGCGGTAGTTGGGCAGGTGGGGGTTGCCCAGCACATAGGGCACTCCGAAGCAACTGGGCGGGTTTTGATCACTGGCCAGACACATATCGGCGGCGGCGCCCTTCTCATCCGGCTGGTGGATGATGTGGTGGGTGTACTCGAAGATGGAATAGACTTTGCCGTCCGGGCCTTGTTGGAGGATGAACAGGCCGGGAGCCGTGTCGATCAAGTAATCATCAGTTACATTGAACGGAGGGCCGCTTAGAAGGGTTCGACTGGCATTGATAGAAGGTGCTTCTAAATCCCATTGCATATAACCAACAACTGAGGTAGCATATATAAATCGGTCGTTTGGGGAATAAGTAAATCCAAGTGCGGATTGAGATCGCTTGTTCCCATTTACATCAATGTGCTCATATATCTCAGTTTCAAATGTATCTTTCATAAAAAGTGCTCCGCTGCACCTGTCAAAATCAATTATCCTATGGATACGGTGAGAATAATTATCCACAATCTCATCCCCTTGGGTTGACACGGCAATAGGATAGAAACCATTCCAAACGGTATCTGTCCAAGTCCTTGGATACTTGTCAAAGGTCGGTACTTCCTGGACCTGCACCTGCACGATGCTGTCGCGCTCCAACAGGAGGGTGTGGTAGGCGCTGCCGTCGATGTTGTGCAGCACGATCCACCAGTCCACCCCGTTGCCATGCTGGATCACATCGATGGGGCTGGCTACGGAGTCGGTGTAGAGCACCTTGTTTTTGTACACCACGTCTCCTGCGCCCCCTTTCAGGTTCATATCGATCTTGGTGATCAGCACAGGGCTGATGTTTTTGGTCCAGTCGCCCAACAACGAATGGATCTGATAATACACCCCGGGCTGCCGCTTGTCGGGCACTACGGCGTATTTATAGTATTGGTAGGGTTTGTTGGCTGTGAGGTCCGGAAAATCGCTATACCATGATCCCTCATTCAGACCCTTACCATTAGGCATGACTTTGTGCGTCTTGGCCGACGCGATCACATTCCCATTGGTATAAAATAAGAGCTTCCCTTCCGGGTCGCTCATGGCGATAGAGGCATTGTACATTCCAATTTGAGAAAGGATTACGGAGATCTCAATCGAGTCATTGGTAAAGAATAAATCTCGGGCTGTGGAAGTGTAGATCGTTGGAGGAAAGTGTCGATTACCTCCTATCCAGTGGGCATCATGCTTCTGTCCGAAAAGAACAAAAGGACTCATGACAATCAGGAACAGGAAAAACTTCTTCATTGGAATCAAGTTGAAAAGGGGTGTTGCACCGGCATGGTGCAACACCCCTTCATTCTCTACATTTTAACGAGCAATCTGCAAGGGCATGACTTCCATGCCCGTATCATGAATCAGACGGACGACGACAGTGCCGACGGGCCAGTTGGCGGTAGACAGGCTGATCATTCCCGATTGTCCATCCAACTTGGCCTGGCGGAAGACCATCCTGCCGGTCATGTCGGCTACCTCCAGAGTAACCAGGTCGCTCACCCTGTCCGGGTTCCACGACACCAGTACCTGGCCGTTCGCCGGATTGGGTGACACCGTCAGTGCCGTGGCCACCCGGGAAGTGCTGCCTCCACCCTGGAATGCAGGTATGCACCCAGTATCATCATACACCTCACCCAACATTGCCAGGCAGGCACCACGGGCCAGGACCACCGCACTACTGCCGTCATCCATACAGATTTGGGCGATGCTGCGCAGACTCTGGGCCTGGGTGGGGCTGAGGGGTTGACCAGTGATCACATCCAGCAGAATGGTCTCCACCGCCAGCGTCCACACCTCGTGCGGGGCGGTGGTAGAGATGGCGGCCAGGTCGCTGGCCAGAACGGCCAGGGAGGCCTGGTTGACCAGGGCATTTGCGGCCGACTGTGCTGCCAGGATGCCGGCCACTGTTTCTGCCTGGGTCACGACGATCCCTGCCTGGGCCAGGATGCCGGCAGCCGTAGCGGAGTCCGGCTCGCTGGCCGCCTGCTCGTAGAGTTGCTGGATGAGGGTCTGGAGGCTGTCAAGTATGGTTTGATCAGCCGCCATGGCGGCTTGCTGGGCGGTCAGATCAGCGGTGTACTGGGCCAGGGCCGCCTGATAGTCTGCCATCTCGGCCGCAAAACCGCCTGTCTGAGTGCTTTGGAAGGCCGCGAATTCCGGATGTGCACTCACCCAGCTCGGGTTGGCCTGCAGAAGGGTCCAGATCACCCGGTTCAGATCCGCCATCTGGGCCGCCGTGTAGCCGGCGGTGAGGGTGGTGTCCGTCAGCAGGGCCAGGTACATCCCCTCGGCACCGGGGTTGGTCAGTTCACCACCGCCTCCGCCGGTGGGTCCACCTGGGTTGGCACAGTAGCCAGATGGGAGAGCGCTTATTGGACCGTTTGGCCACATCAACTGGTTCGGATCCACCGCTGGCCGATGGATGCTGCCCACTGGTACAGCGGGGGGATGATTGAAGCGGCAGAAGGGGGCGTTCCCGGTTGGATTTGAATCAGCATGTCTCGCCTCCACCCCATTCTGGCCCAGCCAGGAGTTGTACCGGGTATGGTCCTGCGCGCCGGTCACGCAGTCGGTGGTGGCGAAGAGCACCTCTTCGAAGTTGGCCGCCTCGAAAGTGTTCCACTCGGTGTTGGTGCCCAGCATGTTGTCATTGTTGCCACTGAAGCGCATGGACCAGCGGTTGAACTGCATGTGGTTGGCGCTGTAGGTGTTGCCGGTAGATTGCTCGGCAGCCACGCCGTTTTGATAATCCACCACCTGGTTGCAGGCCACCTGGTGGCTGCCGCCCTGGCGGATGAGGATGCCATCCACGGTGGAGGCACCGTTGTCGATGGTGTTGTTTTCCACCTCGGCACCACGTACTCGCAGCAGGTGGATAGCGGCACCTCCGGGCGCATTCTGGGCCACGATGTGGTTGTGCCGTATGTTGAAGTCCTGCACATTCTCCGGGAAACTCACCAGGCTGATGGCCTGGGCATTGACGGTGTTGCCACCGTTGTTGACGATCTCGTTGTCGCGAATGGTGAGTGTATTGTTGGCGGAGGCCCGAACCACAACTGCGATTGCAGATTCTCCCGTGCTCAGGTCATTGTGGCGGATGCCACCATTCATGGTAGAGCCATTCTCCAGATCGATCCGGTAGCCGTTTTGGGTGTTCAATACAGCGATATTTCCCGGGGTCTGAGGAGAGGCCGCCAGATTGAAATGGCCATTGGTATTCAGAGCCCTCACTGCCATACTGCTGGCTCCCAGCTCATCGGAAAGGGCTACAAAATTCATGTGGTCCATGGCCAGGCGGCCGACAGTGCCGTGATCCATGAAGAAATCGATACCAATGCCGGCATCATTGGCACTGGGGTTGTTCGGGACGGAGGGGATAGGGTTGTATTGCTGTAATTCGAATACATCGAAGTTTTGCACATCCAGGTTGGCATTGTCGAAATGGAACCCCTGCTCGTAATCCTTAATCAGATTGGACGGGCCGGAATCCGGGAAGGTGATGGTATGGGCCGTGGAGACATCGCGGAAGTCGATGGCATTCACGGCATCACAATCGCAGAATACCAGATCATGGTCGGCACCTATGATCTCGTTGCCATGGAATTGATGGACATGAATCGGTTGATGAACCGATTTGATACCGTAGTAGTTCACCAGCAGATGACTGTTGCGCATGGTCAGACGGGGCGGATCGATACTGGTCAATGAAGGATAGTGCAGAGCATAATAGGCATCCGACACCGTCGCATCGACCCAGGTGGTTCGGGTGTATCCAAAATTGTTGACACCAAACCACTTGCAACAAAGCTTGCCAATTCGTCCGGCACTTTGCAGGGTTGTGCCATTCAGCACAAAGAGACTTGCTTCGTTGAAGATCTCCGACTCATCGCCCATATTCCACCAGCCACCGACAAAGAAATCGTCCAAATCCAGGATCAGGCGGCCATCGATGAGCAGGGGAACATTCAGATCATGCGACCATTGTTTGATGAAATCCACAACTCGTGGGCCCCAAACCGGATTTGGGATGAGATCGCTGAGTCGGCGCTCTTCATCAGGAAGGCCCAGGTAGGCACCGGGAGGATGGGGGAGGCAGCGGGTCACAGAGAGGGTGTCTCCGCAACATACGACAATGTGGGTGACACAGACATTACCATCAAGGTTGACCCAATCCGTGAAAATAAGGTCGTCAAAAGTGAGAATACCGCTGTTTACCAGGGTGTCTCCGTTCTCAAAGATCCAGGTATGTTGATTGGCACCCAGTAACTGACAATCCGCCTGAATATAATATTCCGGGTTGACGCAGGATCTGGAGGTTTCCTTCTGCTGGAAAGTAAAATCCGCCGTTGGGCAACACTCGATGGGAGGGATGACAAACCGGTAGCAACAGGTGATCATGGCTTCACCATTGGTCATATAGGTAAAGCAGGCCGTGAATATCCCATCGGTGGGATACTGATGGAAAAATGGCTGCCCGTAGGGCAATATCTCCGAGGTGCCGTCTCCCCAATCAACATACACATCGGTGTTATTGCCAACGAGGTTCCAGAGCAGATCGCCTCCCAGACCGTATGTGCAGATATCATTGTACAGATCGACGGCCAGTTCTGGAGGACACAGGCCGTCAGGAAACACACTGAACGGTCCGACCATACAGGTATCACCGTCATAGATGTGTTGTACAGTGAACCCGTTTTGGACACCGGTAATGGTGAAACAGGGGGCATGATCCATGCTGGTCTGTACAGGGGTGTTTCCCTGAAATACTGTCCAACTATGACCAGTTGCATTGTCTTCGCAGGGGTCTACACAGATGGTGTAAATGACATTGATACCATCATACTGGACTGATGAAATAGCGAATTCGCAAGTACAATCCTCCATTTGAAAGCCCAAGGGGAAGGCAAAGGGATTGGAGGAAGCATCCTTCCATCCAGAAAGCTCATGATTGTTCACAGCTAATGGAGGATGCGCAGAGAGAGAGAGAGAGAGAGAGAGAGAGAGAGAGGAAAATTCCAAACAATTTGTTGAAATTCAATCGCATTTTTGGGATCTTGTGTTTCATAATCAGGGGGTTTAAGTGAACAATCATGAAATTTAATCCTATTGGAAGAAACAAACAAGACTCATTCGATCGGCGGGTTAATCAAATTGGCACCTGGTAGCAGTTTAGAAAGGCATTTGTGCAGAATAATATTTTGATTCATGCCAAATGGGTCGGGATTACGTGGAAGATCTGAGCTTGATAGCCAGACTCAGCCAAATTTGATGCTGATTGTCATCTTTGTCAGACGGGCGACAAATAGCTCGGTAAAACCACCAAAAGGCCGGACGTTTCAAGTCAGACAAGAGCAAGACCCTTGCCGGCGGCGAACAAGGAAGGACGGAAGACCGACGACCGAGGACCGACGATATTGTCCGTTGTTTGTTGATCGTTCCAGTTCTCCGATTCCCCAGTTCCCCAATTCTCCAATTCTCCAGCTGCTGCGGCGGCCAGGGTTCTCCGATTCTACCGTTCTACATTCTACGTTCTACACCTCTGGACCCACGCCGGCGACGAACAGGAAGGGACGGAAGACCGACGACCGACGACCGAGGACCGAGGACGGAAGACCGACTATGTTGTCCGTTGTTTGTTGATCGTTGATCGTTCCAGTTCTCCGATTCTCCAGTTCCCCAGTTCCCCAGTTCTCCAGTTCCCCAGTTCTCCAGCTGCTGCGGCGGCCAGGGTTCTCCGATTCTACCGTTCTACATTCTACGTTCTACACCTCTGGACCCACGCCGGCGAAGAACAGGGAGGGACGGAAGACCGACGACCGAGGACCGAGGACCGACGATGTTGTTTGTTGATCGTTGATCGTTCCAGTTCTCCGATTCTATAGTTCACTTCTGGACCCTCTCCGGCAGCGAGCCGGGAAGGACGGAGGACGGGATTGAACACGGCAGGTCAACACGGGTAGAACAATAGCCCTGAAGGGGCGCGATCCATCAGGGTTGGGCATCGCCCAACCGGAAGAGACAATCCCCGTGGGAAAGCCCTGTAGGGGCGACACCAGGCTGCAGGTTCACTCAGAACCATCATGTCCGACCCCTACAGGGCCGATTCCGTGTGGTTGGGTTGGCTATACATGTTTGGCCCCTACAGGGCCAGTCCTGGTTTTGGATTTCTGGTTTGTGATTTGTGTTTTTTGTGATTTGGTATTTGTCATTTGCCTGCCTGCCGTTAGGCAGGGTGCTTACCCTCTGGGTTTATCCAGGCGGTGAGACACCGCCAAATCGTCATTCTACGTGTTTGACCATGATGGTCAGTTCATCTCCGGAATGCCGGTGAGACACCGGCATGAACGTTGTTTTTTATTTGTGTTGAAGGGGGGAGCCCTGAAGGGGCGCAATAGTGGACGGAGGACCCTCGCCTTCTGCGAGCAGGGAGGACGGAAGACCGACGACCGAGGACCGAGGATGTTGTCCGTTGCTTGTTGATCGTTGATCGTTCCAGTTCTCCAGCCGCCTCGGCGGCCAGGGTTCTCCTATTCTACCGTTCTACATTCTACATTCAACGTTCTACCGTCTAAGGCTCCGGATTCCTGCCCGCTTCGTGATAAGGCGCCATGGGACAAACGGTAGCCCTAGCTGCAGATCCGATCGAAGTCAGCTATAGCCGTTTCCAGTCGCGCCAGGCTCTTCTCCTTGCCCAGGACCTCCATCATCTCGAAAACACCCGGGCCTTTCATGGTCCCGGCCAGGGCCAGTCGGAACAGAGGCAGTACCGCTCCGAACCCGATCTGCCGTTCTTCGAGGTAGCTCTTCACCAGGGCCTCCAGCTCCTCGCCATGGAACGGCTCTACGGCTTGCAGGCGCTGGATGATGTCCTCCAGGTGGGTGCGGGACTCCGGCTTCCAGCGCTTGCGCACCATACCTTCGTCATAGGACTGCACATCCGTGAAGAAATAGGCCCCCTCCACGGGGATATCTTTGGCAAAGGTGACCCGTTCCTTCATCAGGTCGCACACCTGGGCGAGGAAGTGGGGCTCAGCCGGCCAACCCCGGGCTTCCACCAGCGGGGCGATCTGGGCGGCGAGGTCACTCGACGGGGTTGCCATCAGGTATTGCTGGTTGTACCATTGGGCCTTGTCGAAATCAAATCGGGCCCCGGATTTGTGGATCCGGTCAATGGTAAATGCCTCGGTCAATTCCCGGAGGTCGAACAATTCCTGTTCCGTACCGGGGTTCCACCCCAGGAAGGCCAGGAAATTGACCACGGCCCCGGGGTCAAATCCGAATTCACGGAATCCGACAAAGGAATCCTCTTCCGTCTCACCGGTCCAGGACAACGGGAAGACCGGAATCCCGAACCGGGCTCCATCCCGCTTGCTGAGCTTGCCCTTCCCATCCGGTTTCATGATCAGAGGGAGGTGGGCAAAGGCCGGCATGGTCGCTTCCCAACCCAGTCCGCGATAGAGCAGGACGTGGTGGGCGGTACTGGACAACCACTCTTCCCCGCGGATCACATGGGTGATCTTCATGAGGTGGTCATCCACGATATTGGCCATGTGGTACGTCGGCATGCCGTCGGATTTCAGCAGGACCTTGTCATCCAGTTCCTCAGAACGAAAGACCACATCGCCGCGGATCTCGTCGGTGATATGGATCTCCTGCCCCGGGTCGATCTTCAGGCGAATGATATAATCTTCCCCCGCAGCAAGGCGGTGGGCCACATCCTCCGGATCCATGCTCAGGCTGTTGCGCATGTCCATGCGAATGCGGTGGTCATACTGCGGTGCCGGATTGCCAGCTTGCTTCAGTCGCTCGCGCATGGCCTCCAGGTCCTGCTCGCGGTCGAAGGCATAGTAGGCATGGCCACTTTCGACCAGTTGCTCGGCATACTGGCGGTAGAGGGCCTTGCGCTCCGACTGGCGGTAGGGTCCGTAATCACCGCCCTGGACAGGACCTTCATCGGGTGACAGGCCGCACCAGTCCAGCGCTTCCAGGATATAGTCCTCTGCTCCGGGTACGTAGCGGTTCTGATCGGTATCCTCGATGCGCAGGATGAACGTGCCACCATGTTTTCGGGCGAACAGGACATTGTACAGGGCGGTGCGGACACCCCCGATATGCAGGGCACCGGTGGGGCTGGGGGCAAAACGGACACGAACGGGACGAGATGGATTCATAGGTGTGATTATGGAGCCAAAAGAGGCAGAAATGCGGAAAATGAAGGGAATGTTAAAAAAAGTTTGATCGGCTGGCAGCGCCTGGGCAACGGGCATCGTTTCCTTGCCGAAGGCAACCAACCGCCTGGTGTTCCGCTCGCAAAGGTAATGATTCGCAAACGGAGACTTCACGGTGAACCTTTCGCCATCAAAAACCTTTTGTAGAGCCTATCCACCATGTATCTCGTCCACACCCCCCAGATCATCCAATCGCTTTTCCCCAGGTTCACCTGGCGGATGCCGTCAGATGAGAAGGTGGTGCATCTGACCTTTGATGATGGTCCGATCCCGGAGGTGACTCCCTGGGTTTTGGAACAACTGGACCGCTACGACGCCAAGGCCACCTTCTTCTGTGTCGGGCATAATGTCGACAAGCATCCGGATGTCTATGAACAGGTGGTGGAAGCCGGTCATCTGACCGGGAATCATACCTACCATCACCTGGATGGCTGGAACACGGACAATATCACCTACTTCCACAATATCCGCAAGGCCGCCCGGAAGGTCAACTCCAACCTGTTCCGCCCGCCCTATGGCCGGATCCTGCCTTCCCAGGCCCAGTTCCTCAAGCGCCATTACCAGGTGGTGTTGTGGGATGTCCTCAGTGGTGATTTTGATCCGGCCCTGTCCCCCGAGGACTGTCTGAACAATGTCCTGCGCCATGTTCGCCCGGGGTCCATCGTGGTATTCCACGACAGCCTGAAGACCATGAAGACCCTGCAGTATGTGCTGCCCAGGGTCCTGGCCCATCTGGATGCCCAGGGATACCGGTTTGAGGTCGTTCCCCAGACGGTGGAGGCCGAACCCGTGGCAGCTCCTGTACCTGTCCTGCAACCGGCCTGATCTGGATTCGCATCGAGATCGATCTCGAAAAATTTTACAATATTCACCAACGCCCCAGACCTGCGCAGCGTTTCTAAGGGTGTAATTGGTATGTCAACCCTCGATCACCCACCAGCAACGCCGGTGTGAACAACGACAATCTTGGGAGTGAACGAATACCGCCTCAGAAATCCATCCATTCTGCAGTGAACATCGAACGAATCTACCGGAATGTGTTTGCCCTCCTTACCCTGTCCCTGGTGTTGACATCCTGTCAGAAAGAGGTGGATTGCAGACAGCCTGCCGGAATTGTTGGAAATTGGATCTGGGTGGAGTCTGTCGGCGGGTTCGGAGGATGGACATTGACTCCCGAAACAGAACTGCGTACGTCCTCACTGAGGATCGACCTAGCTCATTTTTCCGAATTTGTCAATGATACGCTGGTCAGGCAGGAAGGATATCACCTGGGTATCTCGGATGATCCCCTTCTGGGAACCGAAGAGAAGACCTTCATCGCATTCCAGTCAGGAGGGAAACAGGCCTTCCTGCTCTCCGACTCGGAACTCGTGCTGATCGATCAGTGCTTCGACTGTTTTCTTCATCGTTACCGGCGGCGGTAGGCCTGTCAAATGAACACAAGATTCCTTCCTATTAAAAAAGTCACAACATGCGCTTATTCCTCTTGGCCTTATCACTCTGGTTCATTGCCTGTCAGAAGGAGTCCATACCCGTGCCAGACCCCGTCTCACCGGATGATGTATCCGGGATCGCCCAGATGACCCTGGAAACAGGGTGGGATATCTTCAGGCAAGAAAAGCAACTGTCCGAAGAAGAGAACATCCTGCTGTCCCCGCTGAGCATCCAAACGGCCATGCTCATGGCGAGCAACGGGGCCAGTGGAAACACTTTGTCCGAACTGATGGCCACCCTCCATTGTCCGGGTTGTCCTCTTGCAGATCTCAACCCCCTGCACAAGGACCTCACCACGTTGTTGACCCAGCAATCCGGTCAGCCTGAAGTCACCCTGGCCAACCATTTCTTCTATGATGCCAACCGGATGGCCGTCAAGACCCCTTTCCTGGATGCTCTGCAGGCATACTACACGTGCCAGGCAACCGACCTGCCGTTTGCCAACGAACAGCAGTCCCTGGATGCCATCAACGGGTGGGTCTATGACCATACCCATCAGAAGATCGATGGTATCCTGGACCGGATCACCGACCTGGATGTGGCCTTCCTGATCAATGCCCTGCACTTCAAAGCTGATTGGGCCAAGGGTTTCGCCGAGGAAGAGACGGTCTCCCTGCCCTTCGTGAAAGAGAATGGGGAGCAAGTGACCGTCCCGTTTGTGAATGCGGATCGCAACTTCACCTGGATAAAGGACCCGGAATTCCATGCCGTGGATATTCCCTTCCAGGATTCCACATACGGGTTCACCATGATCCAGCCATCCCCTGCCAACAAGGATGTGGACTGGGCCCTCTCGCTGGATGGGGCCACCTACAACAGGTTGGTGAGCGGAATGGTGTATGATCGCGCCATGGTCTTCTTCCCAAGGTTGAAGCTGGCCTATGATACCGACCTGATCGGCACGTTAACCGACCTGGGTGTTAAGGATGCCTTTTCAGGACGGGATGCCGACTTTACGGCGATGGGTACTTCCAGCCAGAACATCTACATCAGCCAGATCAAGCACAAAGCCGTCCTCGAGGTGGATGAGCATGGCGCGGAAGGCGCCGCAGTCACATCCATCGGATTTGCCATCACCTCCCTTCCGCCCCAATTCCGGTTCGATCATCCGTTCGTCCTCGTCCTTCGGCACATCCCGACCAATACGCCCTTGTTCATCGGATGGGTCTACGATCCGTCGTAGGCGCTCCGTTCTGCCGACCGATCCAGCGAAACCCCGCACTTGAGGTGGGCGGTCTTCAGGCATGGCTATTCCCATATTCCAGAGAGCCTGATCATCCGGGCATCTTCGGGGATTACAGCAAATCCTGTCCGGGAGGTCATGGCCTTGCACTGAAGAGGAATGTGAAACCCTATCTTTGGGCAAAATTCCCTGTATGTTTCGTTCCTTGACCTTACTTCTTCTGGCCTCCATGCTCTATGGCCTGGCCTCTTGCTCCGATGATGCCGCTGCAGAAGATGGCAACACACTTCAAGACTCCACCGCTCTGGCCATGCAGGCCCTCCTTGGCAAATACACCACCGTCCAGCTGACGACCGATGTGTCCCTGCTGTCCGCTTCGGAGAAGCAGATGATCCCCATCCTGATCGAGGTGGCCCGGATCATGGATACCCTCTTCTGGTTTGAGGCCTATGGCGACCGCGATGAACTGCTGGCCTCCATCGACAACGAGGACATGGGACGTTTTGCCGTGATCAACTACGGTCCCTGGGATCGCCTGGGCGGGAATGCGCCCTTCGTGCCCGGAGTCGGGGAGAAGCCGGCTGGCGCCCGCTACTACCCGGAGGACATGACCAAGGAAGAATTCGAGGCTGCCGATCTGCCCGACAAGGCCAGTCTCTACACCTTCGTCCGCCGCAATGAGGAAGGTGGCCTGATGACCATACCCTATCGCGAGATGTTCGCCCCTCAGATCACCCGGGCTGCCGCCCTCCTGGACCAGGCATCCGAACTGGCCGAGGATGCCGGACTGAAGAAATACCTCTCCATGCGGGCCGAGGCCCTGCGCACCGACAACTACCAGCCCAGCGACCTGGCCTGGATGGACATGAAGGACAACCACATCGACTTCGTGGTCGGCCCCATCGAGACCTATGAGGACCAGCTGTTTGGCTACAAGGCATCGCATGAGGCGTATGTCCTGGTCAAGGACATGGAATGGAGCCAGCGCCTGGACAAGTATGCCGCCTTCATGCCCGAATTGCAGAAAGGACTTCCTTGCGATGCAAAATACAAGAAGGAAAAGCCGGGTGCGGATGCCCAGCTCAACGCCTATGACGTGATCTACTATTCCGGCGACTGCAATGCGGGTAGCAAGACCATTGCCATCAACCTGCCGAATGACGAGGAGGTGCAGCTGAAGAAAGGTACGCGTCGCCTTCAGCTGAAGAATGCCATGCGGGCCAAGTTCGATGCCATCATGATGCCGATCACCAATGAGCTGATCCATCCGTCCCAGCGCCAGCATGTCATCTTTGATGCCTTTTTCGCCAATACCATGTTCCACGAAGTGGCTCACGGCCTGGGCATCAAGAATACCATCAATGGCCAGGGCAGTGTGCGAGAGGCCCTCAAGGAACACGCTTCCGCCCTGGAGGAAGGCAAGGCCGATATCCTCGGTCTGTACATGGTCAGCCAGCTCTACAAGAAAGGGGAACTGACCGGAGCTACCCTGGAAGATTATTTTGTCACGTTCATGGCCGGTATCTTCCGTTCGGTGCGTTTCGGCGCGTCCAGTGCCCATGGCAAGGCCAACATGATCCGGTTCAACTTCTTCCAGGAGATGGGCGCCTTTACCCGCGATGAGGCAACGGGTACCTACATGGTCAACTTCGACAATTTCCAGAAAGCCACGGACGCACTCGGTGCGTTGATCCTCCAGATCCAGGGTGACGGGGCCTACCAGCAGGCCGCTGACCTGATCGCGCAGAAGGGGCAGATCGGTGCTGGGCTGCAGGCAGATCTCGACCGACTGTCGGAAGCCGGTATTCCGGTGGATGTGGTGTTTGAGCAGGGGACGGAAGTCCTTGGACTGTAGGGACGACCGAACGACCTATTGAAAAAGGGCCCTTCGCATGAGGGGCCCTTTTTTGATTGGGAAGCAGAACGGGAAACCAGTTCAGGTGGTCAACTGCCAGCCTGGTCATCGCCTGCAGGCTGACCGGCTTCCCGGTCTGTCGCACTGCTTATTGATCGGTCGGGGTGCTTTTCAGTTCAGTGGTGGAATCTCCATCCGGATCCATCACCAATTCGGTCAGCACCCGGATCATCCGCCCGGAGAAAAAGGCCAGGTTGCGCAGCTCGCTCAGGTAATTGAGATAGAGCACACTATTGCGGGTGCCGATCTCCTGGTTCCTGATCCGCTTGATCTGGTTCTTGCGATAGGTTCGGATCAGCTTGACAAACGCATCGAATTCCGGCTGGATGATGGTCTGTTTGACCTCATCCGGTCGCTGGTAGGCTTGCATTGCCCGATCCATGAGGGCCTGGAAATGATCTTGCAGCATGGCCAGCTCCTGGACCTGGGCGTTGGTCAGCGGCTTGTGGTTGTTGTCCACATGATCGAGATTGGGCTTGACGATCATGCCCAGGTAGGAGGTCATCTCATGGAGATAGTCGGCCACCAGGATATAGAGATGGGCGGCATCGATCTGGTCATCTTCCACCTTGTCAATGGTCTTGCCGGCCTGGCGCTTGATCTTTTCGGCTTTCTTGAGCAGCTTTCGATAGGCCTGATGCGCGGCATTCAGTTGAGGCAGGTTCTCGCCCGAAAGGCCTTGCAATGTCTCATCCAGAATCGGCTTCATTCCGCCCAGGATGGTCTGGATATTGGTGGAACACAACGCGATGATCCCGGTACGGCTGATCTGGTCCTGCTCCATGCCCTGTTCCAGGGCCAGTTGTTCCTCCAGGCGTTCCTTGTGATACCGATGGGATCGATAGACCATGAATACCGCGCCCAGCATGACCACCAGAATGGCAATGGATCCGCCGAAGTAGAAGATGCCCGCAAAGATGAAGGAGATGACAAATGCGGACAAGGCCGTAAAGAACCACCCCCCGATCACGGAGATCACCCCGGAGACCCGATAGACGGCGCTCTCCCTGCCCCAGGCCCCATCGGCCAGCGACGTGCCCATAAAGACCATGAAGGCCACATAAGTGGTCGACAGGGGGAGCTTGAGATTGGTGCCCATGGTAATGAGGATACTGGCCACGACCAGGGTGACCGAGGCGCGGATTAGGTCAAAGGACGGGGCATCCTTTCCCATGGCGGCCTGTCTGGCCGCGAAGGGTTGTTCGTCAAACTGTCGGGCAATGACGGTTTTCCATTTGGATGGAATGGCCGAACTCATCATGGTGCTGAACCGGGTGGCATTGCGGACCAGTTGCCGGGAGATGGCATAAGATGTAAATCGCTCCGAACCTTCATACTGCCGGCCGAGGTCCAGGGAGGTCTGGACGACCGAGCGGGCTTTTTTGGAATACCAGAGGGTCACCGTCATGATCACACCGGCCAGCAACAACAGGATGGTTGGCGTAGGCACTTTCCCGGCCAGGCCACTCATCAGCAGACCATCCGGATCGCCTGCACCCGACTGGATCCAGATCTCATAGGAATTGTATCCGGCCAGCGGTACCCCGATGAAATTGACCAGGTCGTTCCCGGCAAAGGCCATGGACAGGGCAAAGGTGCCGATCAGCACGATGAGCGTGAAGATGTTCACCCGGGTGAAGAGGATCAGCAGTTGCAGGATGATCGCCCAGACCACAAAGCTTCCCGCCAGGATCATCCAGGTGTTCCGGTTGATGGTCGCCTTCAATTCATCGTCCATGAAACTGGCCCCTCCTGACCCCTTGATGAGCAGGAAATAGGTGATCGCCGCAACTGCTGCACCGCCCCACAGCGCACCAAAGTATTTGAGCCGTTTCTCGTAGTCGAAGGAAAACAGCATGCGAGTGAGATACTGGATGATCCCGCCAGACGTAAAGGCAATGACCACGGACAACAGGATGCCGGAAATAATGGCCAGGGCCTTGCCTGAATTAATATAGTCGCCGAGGTCCATGTCGCTCGGGAACATGTACAATTTGATGATCGAGATCGCCACGCTGGCACCCAGTAATTCGAAGACAATGGAGACCGTGGTGGAGGTCGGCATCCCGAAGGTGTTGAAGGCATCCAGGAGGATCACGTCGGTGACCATGACCGCCAGGAAGATGAGCATCAGTTCGGAAAAGTAGAACTGCTCGGGATGGAAGATCCCTTTGCGGGCCACCTCCATCATGCCGCTGGAAAAGGTACACCCGATCATGATGCCAACCGCTGCCACGATCAGGATCAGTTTGTAGGTGGTCGCCTTTGATCCAACTGCCGCGTTGAGAAAATTGACTGCGTCATTGCTCACCCCCACGATGAGGTCAGAAACGGCCAAAAGAAACAAAACTCCGATGATGATCAAATAAAACACTTCCATAGCTACAGGGTCATGCCGTCGGATCCTTCTCTGGAGACCATCGTCTAAGAACTTGCCACTCCCTTCCCGATCCGATCCGGCTTAGGGTCAACCAATTTCAACTGCAAAAGATAGGGAAGTTCACCTAACCGGGTGGATCAGGCACATGGCCTTCAAGGATGAGATCAGGCAGCATTGTCCAGAATCCATTCACCGCACTGGCAGCCAGCCAGATAGGGTGTGTAAAGTTTTTATTAAGTCTGGTCGGGCGACAGCCCCCCGGAACATCAATCGTTCTTCCAGGCGGGAAACCGACCCGGGGTGTAGGGTGCACCGGCTTCTTCCAACTGGGTTTCCAGACGACGGACCCAGGTATCCACTTCGCCCAGATCATCCAGTACGGCAGCGAACGATTCCCGGGCTTCTTCGTAGGCCCGTTCATAGGTTCCCGTCGGGGCGGCAGTGGTGGTCCAGAGGGAGTAGATGATCAGGTCCGTCCTGCCTTTCAGGGAGGTGCGCGACTGGCCTTCATACTTGACCAGCAGTGCATCCCCGTTCAGCTGCTCGTTCAGCTCTTTCAGGCGGATCCTGATCGCCGACAGGTCGGCCATCCAGGACGGCTCCATCACCGGCACACTGAGCATGGCCTGCTCCAGGTACGGCAGGCCTGACTCCAAATGGCTCCGGTGCGCATCCGCAGCGGAGATGGCCCTGGCCAGGCGGGCAACTTGTTTATTGAATCCATCCAGGGCCAACCTGTCCTCCGCGCGCATATCCGACTGGAACAGTGGCTTGCAAACCAGAGGCTGGGGCGTGGACAGGGGTGTCAACTGTCCGTCGGCGTAGCGATACAGGCTGACCAGATATTGGCCCGGAGCGACCATGTATCCCAACTCGGGGGAATTCCATGGAACACTGTTGTCAAACGGGGTCAGGGACGCCGGCCCGACCGGACTGGTGCGAAAATCCCAGATCACCTGCTGTAGTCCAGCCTGGAGCGGCTGCTTGATCTTGCGGATCACCTGGCCCTCCAGGTCGGAGATGGCGATGAGCAGGAAGGGGTCTTCTTGCAAGGCTTCCTTCTTCAGGGTCGCATAATCGGGGTAGTGGACATCCTTGCCTTCTTTCTGCAGGTTTTTTTCCGCCTCAAGACGCTGGTCCTTCAGGGACTTCGGTGCCTCCTTCAGGTAATACCGGATCACGGCTCCGACCTCCGGATTCGGTGCGGTATAATAGCTGGCCCCCTGGAAGCCCACGCCCGGGAATCCGAGCGGGTCCGCCTGGACGAACATCAGGCCATCCTCGATCGGGAAGAGGATCGCTTCCTGCTCCAACTGCTCACTGGTCAGCTGGCGGAGAGGCGCATAGTTGTCCAGGATATAGACCCCCCGGCCAAAGGTGGAGACCACGAGGTCATTCTCCTCCGGCTGAATGTCCAGGTCCATGACCAGGACGGAGGCAGGCAGGCCATTGGTCAGCTTGACCCAGTGGACCTCGCGTGTATTGGACATATAGACCCCGTACGTGGTCCCCACGAACAACAGGTTGGGATCGACATGATCCACGCCGATGGTGTAGGTACATCCGTTCTCCGGCAGATTGGCATTGATCTGCTCCCAGTTTGCCCCGCCATCCGTCGTCTTGTAGAGGTATGGCCGGAAATCACCGGCAAAGAAATTGTGGCAGGCCACGTAGGCCACCTGCTTGTCCAGCGGCGACGCCACGATATGATGGATGCGTGCAAATTCCGGCAATCCGGGCAGGTTAGCCTTCTTCCAGGTCGTTCCGCCATCATGGGTGTACTGGAGCAGGCCATCGCCTGAGCCGGCATACAACCGTTGCTCATCCAGTGGCGATTCCGCCAGGGTGACAATGTGGGCAAAGGAGGCCTTGCTGACCATCTCGTCCATGGCCCAGCTCCGGTCCATGAGCTTGTGCAATTCCTTGGGTACGCCGCGGGTCAGGTCCGGGCTGATCGCCGTCCAGCTCTCTCCGCGGTCATCGGAGCGCAGCACCTTGTTGCCGCCGTGATAAAGTCGCTTGTGATCATGACTGGACAGGATGAGGGCGGCATCCCAGTCGAACCGGTAGGCTTCTTCGCCCTTCTCCTCAAAACTGCGCAGGTACAGTCGTTCACCCGTTCGTTTGTCATAGCGGGTCAGGTTGCCGAACTGTGACTGGGAGTAGACGATGTTCGGGTCGGCCCAGTCCACCACCGTTTCAAATCCGTCCCCGCCCAGGGTAAAATACCAGTCGCTGTTACTGATCCCTCCGGAATTGATGGTCCGGGATGGCCCGCCCAGGCTGTTGTTGTCCTGGGTGCCGATATAGACATTGTAGAAGGGCCTGGCCCGGTCGGCGGTGACCTTGTAGCATTCGGCGATCGGGATATTGGCCTTGAAGGCCCAGGTGTTGGCCATGTCAAAGGATTCATAGACCCCTCCATCACAACCGGACAGGAGGTGGCGGTGATCCTTAGGATCGATCCACAGGGCGTGATTGTCGACATGTTTCTTGTCCTCGCCCAACCGCGACCAGGTCTTGCCTCCGTCAATACTGACCTGATTGAAGATATCCATGGCATAGATGCGGTTGATATCCACAGGATCGCAGAAAAGCTTCTGGCAATAGAAGGCATAGGAAGTGGTGTAGCCACTGATTTTCGACCAGCTGGCTCCGGCATCCATGCTCTTGTAGATGCCCTTGTTCTCCTTGGCATCCACGACGGCCACCAGCATGTCCGGATCGACGGGAGAGATATCCATGCCGATGCGTCCGACCATGGTCTGCGGCAATCCTCCCTTGAGGCGCTTCCAGGTCTCGCCGCCATCCGTGCTCTTGTAGATGCCACTTTCATCACCACCCGTGACGATGGTGGTCAGATACCGTTGCCGCTGGTGGGCCACGGTGTACAGCACATCCGGATCGCGGGGGTCCATGTGCAGCTCCCAGCAGCCGGTGTGCTCACTGGGGTGCAGCACATTCCGCCAGGTCGTTCCGCCGTCCGTGGTCTTGAAGACACCCCGGTCACCTCCCGACTGGCGGTGTGGTCCGTAGGCGGCCACCCACACGGTGTTCGGGTCGGAGGGGTGAACCACGATCTCCCCGATCTGCTGGCTTTCCTTCAATCCCTTGTTGACCCAGCTTTTGCCGCCGTCCTCGCTTTTGTAGACGCCATCGCCCGGCACGACGTAGGAGTGGGCATTGTTCTCACCCGTCCCGACCCAGACAGTGTGCGGATGGGATGGATCCAGGGTGACCGCTCCCATGGCGAAGGAGGATTGACCATCGAAAATGGGCGAGAAAGTTACCCCGCCATTGGTGGTCTTCCATAGCGAACCGTGGGCAGAAGCGACATAATATTCCGTTGGGTCCTGGGGATTGACCTCGATATCGATGACCCGCCCACTGGTGATGGCCGGTCCGATCGAGCGGAAGGCCAGGCCACTGAGGCTGGTTTTTTCCAGGGATACCGTATCCTTTTGTTCGGTGGCAGGACGGTCTTTCTTCGCCTTTCGTTCGGCTTTCTGTGAATAGGCCAGTACAGGAAGGGTCAGCAGGAGGAGCAGATACAGGAGGGTTCTCATGGTCAAGGATCAAATGGGGCAGGCCCGGGTCAGAAAAGTCCTGAAGATACGGCAAGGGATCATGTCCGACTGGTGAAATCCGACAGAAATTCTGCCCTGTTCTCCTCTGACCAGGTGCCCTATTGCCGGATCAGGGCAGCCTGGCTGGTCAACTCCTGGAGGGCTGTGGCCTGTTCCAGGGTGAGGGTGCCGGAAAGGAGGTCATCCTGCTCATAGGGATCGACCTCCAGATCATAGAGTTCCTGGTTACCACTGTCGAACTGGATCAACTTGTATCGGGCATTGCGGATCGCATAGCCTGATCGCATCGGGGTCGAATTGAGCACCTCGGAATAATTCCAGGTCCGGGCCGAAGTGGTGGCCTGGGAGAGCAGGGGAGCAAAGCTGTAGCTATCCTCCCAGGCGGGCAGATCGGCACCGGTCAGTTCGGCAATGGTGGCGAACAGGTCGGTGGTGCTGACCAGGCTACTTTCGCGGACATTGTTTCGGGTGACGCCCTTACCTGCGATGATCATGGGAATATGGATCCCACCCTGGTACAAGGAGCCTTTGCCTTGCCCGTTGGTGTAGGGAGCTTGCAGGACCTGGGGAGATGTGCCATTGTCGCCGATGAAAATGACGATGGTATTGGCCAGTTCCTCGGCAGGGAGATGATCCATCAGGCGTCCCATTTCGGCATCGACACTTTCGATCATGGCCATGTAGTACGGCAAGGGGTTGGCGTCGATGCTGGCCTGGTCCGTCGGCAGTGGGCCCTGGCTGTGCAACGAATCCGACGGCAGGTGAAAGGGGGTGTGGGGTGCGGTGTACGCTACCCAGGCAAACCACGGTTGGGTCTGCTGGTCGATCCAGTCGATCGCCAGGTCGGTGATCTTGGTGGTGATGTATCCGGAGTACTGCGCCGTTTGGCCATCCTGGGTGAGCGGCCAGGTAAAATAGTCCTGGACGCCACCGCCCAGGAGTCCGGCATAGTAGCCGACACCCATGTCCGTGGGGCGGGTTGGTTCCCCATTGGAAAGGTGCCATTTACCGATAATGGCATGGCTGTAGGCCTGGTTGGTCGATTCATCGATCCTGGTCTGCAGGGTGGTCTCCGTGATGGGGATGGTGGATGCCTCTTCCGCATTGAGCACACCTGTACGGTATCCGTAGCGGCCGGTCAGGATGGACGCCCGGGTGGGCGAGCAGACCGGAAAGGACCACACCTGGTCAAAGGTGATCCCGGCCGCTGCCAGGGCATTCAGGCGGGGCATCTCCGGCTTGATCGACCCGATGGGATAACCGGGCGTGGCATCCAGTCCGAGATCGTCGGCGATGATCAGCAGGATGTTCGGTCGGGTGTTGGCGGTTGGATCGCCATCCAGTTCCTTGTCCTTGTTGCAGGAGAAGGCCAGAACGAGTGTGAGAAGCAGGAGCAGGTTGATTCGGCGCATGAAGGTTGGATGATTTCCGAAGGAAGAGGTTTAACCACCTGCACCGGAACGGAGGGTGTTTTCACCAAAGGTAATGCCTGACAGATTCTGCCAAAGAACGTTACCAACCGATGGAATACCCATCAGCACCGAACCTCGCCGCTTGTCATCCTGCTCCCGAAGGGCCAACGATCACCCGGCTCTTCTCAGGGCGGACCAGATGACCAGCGCAAAACCACAGAACGTGGTGATGGCGCGCAGGCAATGGTAGGACCACCATTGGTCCCGAAGGATCGTCCAATCCTGAGGAGGACTGGCCTTGTCCCAGGTCATCACGACGGCATTGATAGGCTGATTCCCGAATCGGGTCGTCAGGGCACTGCCGACCATGAAGACCATGGCAATCACCAGCGTGATCAGCACAGGCCGGTTGTCTCGTTGCTGATAGGCGGACAATGCGGTCAGCAGCAAGGTGGAGAATCCCATCAGGGGCATCAGCGTATTCAATCCGCGAATGGCGCCCTGCTGTTGGTCCACATACGTTTCGTACGGATATGCGGAAGGATCGTATCCCGCCCAGATCACAAAGACACTTCCGGCCAGCAACCCGGCCAGCAGGATGTTGAAAAAACGAACCAGATCTTGAGACATATGAAGCAATTGATGGAGTGACATGACCAGGCAAACCGGACATGATCGATCTTCCCTTGGAAGGCCATGCCCATCTACCTGAATGCAACCTGATCTGATCAACTCCTCTCCAGGTCCCTCTTCATCCTGGCAGGATGGTAATGGGCGAATCAGGAGGCGAACAGAGATAACCTGATAGCTGACTGAAAACACGACGGCTCGTACCCACCGCCTGGTTCGAAAAGGAAAAGCAACGGGATGACGGAATGCTTTTCGGGAATAGAATTCCTTGAATGTACGACTGGTGATCCACATTGTCCGGATTTATTTTTCATCAGCATGACCAGGCATTTTCCATTGGCCGACTTTGCGACCGATTTTCGTTCTTCCCGGTCGCCGGGGGCTGGAGATAAACATGTTATCCGGTTCAATGGAAAGGGCATGTTCTTCACATGAACCACTTGCGGATGATTGGGGTGGAAAACCAATGCGGACCAAGTGCGTATTTTCACCCCATGGGTCCCGTCTACCTCATCACCCCGCCGTTCACCCAGTTGAACACGCCCTACCCGGCGACCGCCTACCTGAAGGGATTCCTGAATACCCGGGGCATTCCTGCCCGGCAGGATGACCTCGGCATCGAAGTGATCCTCCGCCTGTTCAGCCAGCGGGGACTGACCGATCTGTTTGATCACATCGCCGGGGCGGATCAGCCGGTATCCGAGAATTCCCGACGGATCATCGCCCTTCGGGACACATACATCCGCAGCATCGATGCGGTCATCGCCTTCCTCCAGGGCAGGAACCCTACCCTGGCGCATCGCATCTGCCAGGACCACTTCCTGCCGGAAGCCTCCCGCTTTGCCCAGCTCGATGACCTGGAATGGGCTTTCGGTGCCCTGGGTATCCAGGACCAGGCCAAGCACCTGGCCACCCTCTATCTGGAGGACCTGTCCGACCTCATCCAGGAATGCGTGGACCCCCATTTCGGCTTCAGCCGCTATGCCGAGCGGCTGGGGCGGTGTGCGTCCACCTTTGACGAGATCCATGCGTCGCTGCAAGCTCCATATACCTATATCGACACACTGCTGATCGACCTGCTGGAAGAACGCATGGCGGAGGTCCGGCCTGGCCTGGTGGCCATCTCTGTTCCCTTCCCCGGCAACCTCTATGCCGGCTTCCGCTGTGCCCAATGGATCAAGGCCCACTACCCCGATGTGCCGGTGGCCATGGGTGGCGGATTTGCCAACACCGAATTGCGCTCCCTCTCCGATCCACGGGTGTTCGACTTCTTTGATTTTATCACCCTCGACGATGGCGAAGCGCCCCTCGAGCATCTGGTCGAACACCTGGCCGGCAAGCGGCCGCAGGCGTTGTTGAAGCGCACCTTCGTTCGGATCGATGGTCAGGTGGATTACCTCAATTTCTCCCTGGACAAAGACTACAAACAGGAGGATTGCGGAACGCCCGACTATAGCGACCTACCCCTGGACCGCTACATCTCTGTGCTGGAAGTGGCCAACCCCATGCACCGCATGTGGAGCGATGGGCGGTGGAACAAGCTGACCATGGCCCACGGCTGTTACTGGGGGAAATGCACCTTCTGCGATATCTCCCTGGATTACATCCAGAAGTACGAACCCCTCACCGCAGCACTGCTCTGCGACAGGATGGAGGAGATGATCACTGCCACCGGGGAGACCGGTTTCCATTTCGTCGATGAGGCGGCCCCACCCGCCCTGATGCGCGAGCTGGCCCTGGAGATCCTCCGGCGAAAACTGACCGTGACCTGGTGGACCAACATCCGGTTTGAAAAGAGCTTTACGCGTGACCTGTGCAGGCTGCTACGGGCATCGGGATGCATTGGGGTGTCCGGAGGCCTGGAAGTGGCGTCCGACCGCCTGCTGGATCTGATCCAGAAGGGGGTCAGTGTGGCGCAGGTGGCCCGGGTGACGCGCAACTTCACGGAGCAGGGGATCATGGTGCATGCCTACCTGATGTATGCCTTCCCCACCCAGACCGTCCAGGAAACGGTCGATTCCCTGGAAATGGTGCGGCAGTTATTTGAAGCCGGAGTGATCCAGTCAGGGTTCTGGCACCAGTTTGCCATGACGGCGCACAGTCCGGTCGGACTGGACCCGGCGGGGTTCGGGGTGGAAGCGACCACGACCACCGTGGGGACGTTTGCCAATAATGACATGGACTATGTGGATGCGACCGGTATCGACCATGACCGATTCAGCTACGGACTGAAGAAATCCCTGCTGAATTTCATGCACGGCATCGGCTTTGACTTTCCGCTGCAGGACTGGTTTGATTTTCCCATTCCGGAGACGAGCATTCCGCAGGACTATATCCAGGACGCGTTGCATGAGGAGGAACCGTTCAAATGGCGGACCAATGCGAAGGTGGTCTGGCTGGGTGGGCCGGTATCAGGACGGCCCATTCCGCGGTTGTCCAAAAAAGATGATCGGGAAGGGATGGAATTGACGGTTCATGATCTGCACGAAACGTATTCTGTGAAATTACCCAAAGAATTGGGACAGTGGTTGATCCATCTGATTCCCCGAATTTCGGGCGATCAGAAAGAGTGCCTGATCCTGGGAGATATCGCTTCTGATGCGGATGCAGCCGGACTGGCTGATCTGGAATTGCTCTGGGAAGGGCGGGAGATGAGGAAGTTGAGGGAGAGGGGGCTGGTGGTGGTGTGATACAAATAATGTGTCAAACTGCAAAGCAAAAACGCTCTTGATCAATTATCGTCTCATAAAGAGCAATATACCTTTTTTGAGAAAAACCCACTGCTGTCCGTAAAGATTTCATATTAAGTTAATCATCATTGATAGTCAATATTTTCGATGTCAAATAACTTGAAATTCCGTTCCTATTCTCTTGAATGAATCGTCGCCAAACCAGGGCCTACCGAACACATCAGAGACCCGTATGGCCAGCATAATATGAAGATTTAGCCAAAGGATATTTATCAAGCGTGAAGACAGCCGCATTATTTGGTCGGTCAGTGGATCCGAATCTTGATCAAGATTCCAGATACGACAGAGTTGATGAGGAATCCTGCCACCGATCAAATACGAGCGGCCGGGTCCTGATGTAGCTATGCTACAGATCGTTCAACGAGATAAGCGGTATGCCCGGCAAGAATAAGAAGGCCCATTTTGGCGACAAGCGCTTTTGCCTTCTTTTGGCGCGTCAAAAGAAGCCCCGAGTACTCGGGGCGCCGGCTTGAGGCGGGCCAGAGGTAAGCTCCTACAATCAAATTTTCCGAATGATGTCACAAGTGGAATACTACAGCCAGCCAAGGGCAACCTTCCGAGGTTTATTCTGGACTGATATGAGAAAAACCAATCAGTAGTTATTGTTCAGTTGATAAGCTTCTATATCATCCAGCTCTTTCTGAATCAAAGGAGTTGTACGTGTACATAAATTGGTGGTAAAATGCCGCCCAGGCAAACTCCCGACAGGTAATTTCGAATGATCATATCGAACCGGATAATCCAATCCTTTTTTATTCGCATAAATCAGGTACTCTCCACCGATTACGAATGGATAGCCACATGCCGATTCAAATGCTCCGGTTATGATTTCAATTCGATCAAAAATTTCAAAATTCTTGATTTTCTTGACAACGGAAATCTCGACAATATGATAATACCTTCTTTCAAGACTTGAATCCCCCGTCTCATAATAATCTCCGCCTTCATCCACCTTATAATCCGGAGTTAGGTACTCAGCAAAACCTGGCAGTATCCTGATGACTTTCCCTAGAATAATTACATCTGCACTTTCATATCCCGTTTTCACGTCATGCCAACGACATGAGCATGCCTCAAGTTCAGTCGTAAACCACATTAAACTGAATTCGATTACAATAAAAAAAACAATTTTAGGGTAACTCATCATGGCAATATTCTTAAACGTTCGCACCCAGCTCCTCCACCAGCTTCCGGATCAGCGACACCTGACCCAGATGGTAGTAGCTGTGTTCGATGATGCCTTCGATGTTCCGACGGTAGGTTCCGTACTTCTCATCCACGAAGGTGCTGTCCAATTGCTCCTCGCTCAGTTGCTCCACGGCTACGGCAAAGGCCTCCGCATCGCGATACAGGGCCTGACGCAGGGCATTCCAGGCTTCCTCGGTGTCCATTTCAGGCAGGTCAAAACTGTATCGGTCCCGGATGACCAGATCGCCACCCCGCAGGACGTTCAGCACCCCTGCGATGTAATAATGGATATGATAGGTGAGCATGGCGATGCTGTTCAGGGAACCGATCAGGCGGGTGGCCTGTGACAGGGTCACTCCGGTGAGCCGGTCCTGGAAGTTGGTGTTGGCGATCCAGGTGCCGTTCAGGATGACCTCTCTGAATCGATTCGACAGTTGGTGTGCTGATTCCATAGTGCGGTTCATATACAGGAAGGTGTTTCATGATCAATAGAGGACCCCGGCCGAATGAAACCGATCCAGGCTCTTCGCATATTCCGCCATTCATCTTCTATCCGGCGGGGATGCCTTTCCTGCCGGGTGGATCATTCGAACCGAACGATGGTACTGTTGCCATCGCAAGGTGGATGCCTATTCCTTTCGAATGACGACGTAGGCCTGTTCCCCCTTCAGGGTGGTCAGCTCCATTAGATAAATACCGGGATCGCCCGGAAGGTCCAATTCGAATGTTGCCGTATTTTCCAGTTGCCGGGATGCCACGATCTGCCCCAGACTGGAATAGATCCGCACCACTGCCTGATCGCAGATGTGCCCCAGGTCAACCCATACGGATCTTCGGGTCGGGTTGGGATACACCCTCAGCGGAATTTCCGGGATATGCCCGGTGGTGCGCACCAAGGTCACCGGAATGCAGGCAGAGGTATCCTGGCAACCATTCTGGTTGATCACCACGGCATAGCTGCCTGTGGTTGTTGCTGTCCAGCTTTGGTCTGTGGCTCCTGGTACTGGTATCCATCCGTCCTCGCAATCCACCCATTGATACGTAGCATCCGTTGCGTTGGCTGTCAGGGTCGGTCCGTTGGTCATGACACTGGTATCTATCGGGTGAATGACCAGATCCAGGCGAAGTTCGATCGAGTCACAGCCGTGGGTGTCGGTCAGGACAAAGCTTGGTTGATCGGTACTGGCCGTGTAGGTTATCCCATCGATCCAGACGAAGGAGTCACAAGCGGTATGGGCGTCGATGGCCAGCCATTGAGTGATGGAATCCCGATCCTTTCTGAATGTCAATTGGGCCTCGTACAGGGAGTGAGGCACGAGGGAATCCACCGCATTGGACCCTTCGATGTAACCAGCCGGGTGGTTAAAGGGGCCATTCCCGGTGATCACGCCGCGACAGCCGATGGCAAAGTTCTGGGCGGTAGGTGGTCGTTGCACCACGATGGCGCCATTGGCTCCACTCGTACGCCGGACATCGCAGTTCCAGGCTACGGAATTGGCTGAAGACCATCCATGACCTGTGCCATAACTACCCCTGTTGTACAGTCCCAGGGCCCTTCCAGCACTCGGATAATTTCCGTAATCATTGAAGTTGTCAAAGAGAAGTCCGGTGGTCCAGCGACGGTGTCCTTCGCTGGATGTGAACGGGTCAATGGAGGTGCAATGATGAAAGACAACACCGGCGACACTACTAGTGCCGTTGGATACAAATGCGTGTCGGCCCTCGGTCGCAACACATTTTGTGAACAGGGTATTCTGGACCGCATTACTGACACAGAAGTTATACTTTTTTCCACCTGTGGTCGGGCCTTTCGGGGACAGGGCGCGGCAGTCCTCGACGGTCACATAGTTGGCCGTACGCATATCGATACCGGCAAACCAGAAATATCGGAACTCACACCCCTTTACCCAGGCGTTTTCCACCTGGGTCAGTCGGACCGCCGTCCGGGCATGGTGGTCATCATCCGGGTCGTCCGGATCGAATTCGATGTCGATCCGCAGGTTCTCCAGGCCGATATGTTCGACCAATCCGTCGCGGTCATATCGGTAGATGTAGGATCGGGACAGGGTACTGTCGAGGGTATTGAACACTGGGCTGTTGGTCACGACCGTGTCGCATTTGATCGCCGTGATCCGGGTGTTGAACAGGATGGGGAGGGAGCCTGGCGTCCAGCTGGCATCCGACCCCGTTCCCCCGCCGTCAACGGCTTCCAGCCATGCTTCCGTGCAGGGATGATAAATGATGATGTTATCACCTGGTTTGTACAGACCGGGGTCAGCGACCCGGAATTGCTGGTCACCCACGGCCACCAGCGGGCTGATGATATCCGTTTTTGTGCCCGGCACCATGCCGGCGAACTGGGTGGCATCCCCTCCCCCCATTTCCAGGATGATCCGGTCGGCTGGGGTATTGCCCAGTCCCAGGATATGTGTATTGGTCAGGGTATCACTGTCTCGGCCCGATCCCCGGAGGATCACTCCGGATACAGGCATGCGCAGCGTACCATAGACCGGGTAGACACCCGGCCCCAGCAGCAAGGCCCCGCGAAATCCGTTCTGGTCCGGTGGCAGGGCACTGATCGAATCGATGGCATTCTGGATATGGGTGGTGTTGTCACCGCTGATCGGTTGAATCATCAGCAGGGTGGGAACCTCCGGGATCGGGACACTCCCCCCGCGATAACCGGCCCGGGAAAAGTCCGGAATACGGATCCCGCTGGATGGCTCGGGGGCATAGCTCAGTGCTCCGGTCTCCGGGTCCAGGTGAACCAGGTCGGATTGCCAGGTGCCCGTTTGGGCATGGGATCGTTCGGCAAGGCCTAACAGCCCCAGAAAGAGCCATGCCAGCATATACAGCGTCCACGGTCCGGATGGCCGGAAGAAATTGCCCATAGTCAGTTCGTCAGTTGATTGCTCTGCCGAATATAGGGTACTTCTGATAACTTCGAAACGGGTCAGAACCCGGGAAACAAGCCAGGATGATAACCGTCCGCCCGGTCAGGAAGGTTCTTCAAACCTCGTCACTGTCGCTTCGGGAAGGGCAGGATGGAACCTGAATTGTTCTTCCGGACCGTCTGGAAAAGCGATAGATGTTGTACTTTCATTTCAACATGACTACAGTCTTTATCAGACGCTGTTTTCTCCTGGCTGTCGGACTCCTGCTGGCCACTACCAGTTTGGGACAGTGCAACCAGAACTATATCTGGGCCGTCTGGAACAGCTTTACCGGCATGGAGGCCACTGGGACCATCTCCACCCCCAATGGTCCCATCTCCGTGAGCATGACCACCAACTACACCTTTGATTCCACGCCGGACATCTACAACTATGGTGTCTTTGCTGCCTTCAACGATCCGCCACCAAACAGCACCGTACCCCGCACCACCTGGGCCGCCGGCCCGGGCGGGGAGACCACCATGTGTTTTTCGGAGACGGTGACCAACCCTGTGTTGCTCCTCTCTTCCGTTGGCCAGGTGGGCATACCTGTAACGCTTCAGTTTTCCCTGCCTTACGAGGTGGTCTTCGACGGGGGCGGCATGACCTGGGTGAACAACACCACCCTGATCGGGCAGGAGGGCTACGGGATCATCGTATTCCCGGGCGACTTCGACTGCGTGACCATCTATTCGTCCACCCCCGAGAACTATACCAACATCACCTGGGGCATCAATCCCCCTTTGTTCGAGGTCGAGATCGATGGCGATACCATCGCTTGCGTCAGTACCACGCTCACCGCATCGGGCGGCCTGAGCTACGAATGGGATGGCGGCCAGAACCCCAATTCTCCCAGCAATACATTTACCGAGACCGGCCTCTATGGCCTGACCGTCACCGATGCTGCCGGTTGTACCGTGGTCACCTCGGTGAATGTCACCATCTATCCGGAGCAGGAGGAATTTCTACAGGCATCGATCTGTGAAGGAGAGAGCTATGTCTTCGATGGCCAGTTTCTCGACCAACCGGGCTACTATGAGGCCTATCTCCAGACCTTCCAGGGGTGTGACAGTATCGTCGGCCTGCAACTGGATGTCTGGCCGGTGGACTATACCGACCTCATCATCACCATCTGCGAAGGGGAATTCTACGAATTCGACCAGGACCTGCTCGATGTGTCCGGGTTCTATTCTGCCCAACTCCAGAACCAATATGGCTGTGACAGCCTGGTCAACCTGGAGCTGATCGTCCTGCCCACTTCGACCGAGGTCGTGGACATGACCATTTGCGACGGGGAGATCCTCGATTTCAACGGGCAGTTTCTCTCCGATCCCGGGATCTATTCCGCCCAACTGCAGAATCTCTTCGGTTGTGACAGTACCGTTATCCTCTCTCTCGAAGTATTGCCGCCCAGTGTCACAACCCTGGATATGGAGATCTGCAACGGCTCTTACGTCCTGTTCGACGGTGACACCCTCACACAGCCAGGTGTCTATCAGGCCGGTCTTCAAACCGGGGAGGGTTGTGACAGTACCGTTTTCCTGATTCTCGACGTTCTCCCCGCCACCTCATCGGTCGATTCAGCGTTCATCTGTGCGGGCGAGAACTACCTGTTTCAAGGCGACACGCTGACGCTACCAGGTGTCTATCAGGCCAATCTTCAAACCGGTGAGGGTTGCGACAGCACGGTCTTCCTGACCCTGAACATCCTTCCGGCCACCTCATCCAAGGATTCAGTGTCCATCTGCGCTGGCGAGAGTTATCTCTTCCAGGGGGACACCCTGACCGCCTCAGGGACCTATACCGCCCTGCTGGTCAACCATGCCGGCTGCGACAGCCTGCTCACCCTGAGCCTGCAGGTCAACCCCGCACCGACCACCCCTTTGCAGGCCCAGATCTGTGCCGGACAATCCTATTCCTTCAACGGTCAGACCTTCACCAGCCCCGGAATATATACCGCTAACCTGCAATCATCACTGGGCTGTGACAGTACCGTTGTCCTGACCCTCGATGTGGTGGCCGTCATCCAGGAGTCGCTGGATGCTGCCATTTGTCCGGGTGAGGTCTACCCGTTTCATGGGGAAAGTCTTTCCACCCCGGGAATCTATGCCGATACACTCCTCTCTTCCGGAGGATGTGATTCCATCGTTTTGTTGACCCTGGCCATCCTGCCCAACCCGTCCACTGACCTCCAGGCGGAGATCTGCGACGGGGAGACCTACGACTTCCAGGGCGACCTCCTGACCGCCGCCGGTTCGTACACGGAGGTCCTCACCAGCTGGACCGGGTGCGATAGCACAGTGAACCTCTACCTGACGGTCCATCCCCAGGTCACCACTCCCGTCCAGGCCCAGATCTGCGCCGGCCAGACGTATTGGTTCAACGGACAATCTCTTTCCACCCCTGGCAGTTATACCGCCAATCTGCAGACCAGTGAGGGATGCGACAGCACTATCCAGCTGACCCTCTCCGTCGCGACCATCCTGACCACGGACCTGGACGCGGCCATCTGCGCGGGCGAGCAATATGCCTTCGGGGGCAACACCCTTTCCAATGCAGGAACCTATGCCGACACCCTGACCTCTTCCGGCGGATGCGATTCCCTGGTCACCCTCACCCTCACGGTCCATCCCATGTCGACAGAAGAGACCTACCTGGAGACCTGCGCCGGGGCACCGGTCGTCTTTGAAGGGGACACCCTCACGGTCAGCGGAACCTACACCGCGCAGTTCCAGACGGTCAGCGGCTGTGATTCCACCGCCATCCTCTACCTCACCGTACATCCGGCCTATGACCAGATCGATATCGTCCAGGCCTGCGATGTGTACACCTGGCCGGTGAACGGACAGACTTATACCCAGAGTACGGTCATCACCGATCAGGGGCAAACCGTGCACGGCTGCGATTCCAGCACACAGCTCATCCTCACCATTCACCCCTCCTGGAAGCAGGTGGACAGTGTGACCACGACCGATCCGAACTACCTGTGGCCGGTCAACCAATCCGTGTACACGCAAACGGGTACCTATGTTGCCAACGGCACGACTTCGGCTGGTTGCGATTCGGTGCACATCCTGCATCTGATCCTGCTCCGGACGGGCATCTACATCCCCACTGCCTTTTCGCCCAATAATGACGGGATCAACGACCGGTTCACCATCTATGGTGGATCCGACCTGGTCCTCATCGAGTCCATGACCATCTACGACCGGTGGGGCAACAAGCTGGCCACCTATGCCGACCTCCCGCCGGGCAATCCGGAATACGGATGGGATGGGAAGAGCCGCGACCAGCCACTGGATCCGGGTGTCTATGTCTTTACCGGCATCCTGTTGATGTCGGATGAAAGCCAGCGGTTGGTGAAGGGGGAGGTGACGATCGTAAAATAGCTTGGACAGAACCGTTCCACATGCTGACAAAACCGAAGATTTGACCAAACATTCCTACATCTTCATCCTGCTGCTGGCGTCCACCTTGACCAAGGGAACGAGCCAGTGTGCGGACTATGTCTGGACAACATGGAGCGACTTTACCGATTATTCGGCCATCGGAACCATCCAGACCTCCGATGGGCCGGTCCTCCTGTCGATGACGACCGACTATTCATTCGATTCCTACCCGTTCATTTTCAACTACAACTTATTCGACAATTACCCCGGGTCATTGCCAGAAAATGCCATTTCCCCCTGTACCACCTGGTTTGACGGCCAGAACGGTGAAACGAACTTTTGTTTTTCCAAAACAGTAGAGGATCCCTACTTGCTGATTTCCACGCTCGGCAATATCAATACCCCGGTGACGATCACGTTTTCCCTGCCTTATGAGGTCATTTATGACGGAGGGGGGATGATGTGGGTCAATGACACCACGATTACCGGACAGGAAGGGTATGGGATCATTAAATTCCCTGGAAGCGTAGATTGTGTACAGGCCCATTCCATTTCCCAGGAATGGTGTACCATTATCTCTTGGGGGATCCCGGATGACAACCCCCCGTTCGATATTGATTTTTCGGGGGATACGGTGGCTTGCGTTACCACTACAATCACGGCCTCCGGCGGGCAGACATACAGCTGGAGCGGCGGGCAGAACCCGAATTCACCGACCAACCAATTTACCGAGAGTGGCAACTATACGGTCACGGTCACAGATGACAACGGATGCACCTCTGTCGGGGATGTGGAGATCATGCTCCACCCAGATTATGAAACCTCATTCCAGCAGGAGATCTGTTCGGGTGAAGGGTATACGTTCAATGGGCAATACCTTACCCAGCCGGGTATCTATGAAGCCGTTTTCCCCACCGTAAATGACTGTGACAGTGTGGTGATGCTGCACCTCTTCCTCTATCCAACACACACGGTCCAGACTGCGGCCACCATTTGTGAAGGGGAGACCTATCCATTCCAGAATGTGGATCTGGACGAAACCGGGTTGTACACCGCCGTCCTGCCGGACCAGAACGGGTGCGACAGCACCATTATCCTGGACCTGACCGTCGTCCAGGCTTCGACCGACATGGTGTACCAGGCCATCTGCCCGGGCGAGTCCTTCCTGTTCAACGGACAGGTCCTCTCCGATGCCGGCATCTATACAGCCGTCCTGACCAACACCTTCGGCTGCGACAGCACGATCATTCTGGATCTCGATGTTCTGCCTTTTCTCATGTTCCCCATGGATGCAGAGATCTGCGCCGGGACGACCTACCCGTTCGGCGGAACGGACCTTTCCCTATCGGGCATATATCAGGACACATTTCCGGCCGTTGACGGATGTGACAGCATCTTTATCCTCAACTTGACCGTCCTGCCGGAACTTTCTTCGGCAACCACCATCTCGATTTGCGAGGGGGATTCCCTCCTGTTCGGGGGGGATACTCTGACCCAAACCGGGACCTATTCGTCGGTCTTCTCTTCATTCGGTGGGTGTGACAGCACGGTGGTACTCAATCTGGTTGTCCAGGCCAATTCCTCTTTCCGCGACACTCTTTCCCTCTGCCAGGGGGAAACCACCGTGTTTATGGGCGATACACTCTCCGCACCGGGGACCTACACCGCTATGGCCATCAATCAGGCCGGATGTGACAGCCTCATCCATCTGGACCTTCTGGTTTGGAGTACGCCGTCGATTGCCCTCACGACCCAAATCTGCCCGGGGGGCAGCTACTCCTTCAACGGCCAAATCCTGACCAATCCCGGAACCTACACCGCCAATCTCCAGACCGTCCATGGCTGTGACAGCACGGTCACCCTCACCCTGGATGTGCAGTCCATCATCCTAACCCAGGACGCCGCCGACATCTGCCCCGGTGAAACCTGGCTCTTTGGTGGCCAGGCACTTACCCAGCCCGGCACCTATTCAGACACCCTGGTGTCTATTGGCGGGTGCGATTCCATCAGTATTCTGGAACTGGGCCTGCTAACGATACCGCCGGGCATGGAATCCGGTGAGATCTGCTCCGGGGAGTCCCAGACATGGAACGGGCAGGTCCTGGACCAGGCTGGTACGTACAATGCCACATTGACCTCGGCCCAGGGCTGCGACAGCACCAGTTCACTGACCCTCATTGTACATCCCACCTTTTCGATACCCGTCCAGGCACAGATCTGCACCGGCCAGACGTACTGGTTCAACGGACAATCCCTTTCCAACCCCGGCAGTTACACCGCCAACCTGCAGACCAGTGAGGGATGCGACAGCACCGTCCAGCTGACCCTCTCCATCGCGACCATCCTGACCACGGACCTGGACGCGGCCATCTGCGCGGGCGAGCAATATGCCTTCGGGGGCAGCACCCTCTCCAGTGCGGGGACCTATGCCGACACCCTGACCTCATCCGGCGGATGCGATTCACTGGTCACCCTGACCCTGACGGTCCATCCCGCGCAGTCAGCAGAGACCTACCTGGATATTTGCGCCGGGGCACCGGTCGTCTTTGAAGGGGATACCCTCACGGTCAGCGGAACCTACACCGCGCAGTTCCAGACGGTCAACGGCTGTGATTCCACCGCCATTCTGCACCTCACGGTGCATCCGGCCTATGATCAGATCGATATCGTCCAGGCCTGTGATGTCTACACCTGGCCGGTGAACGGACAGACCTATAGCCAGAGCACGGTCATCACCGATCAGGGGCAAAGCGCGCACGGCTGCGATTCCAGCACACAGCTCATCCTCACCATTCACCCCTCCTGGAAGCAGGTGGACAGTGTGACCACGACCGATCCGAACTACCTGTGGCCGGTCAACCAATCCGTGTACACGCAAACGGGTACCTATGTTGCCAACGGCACGACTTCGGCTGGTTGCGATTCGGTGCACATCCTGCATCTGATCCTGCTCCGGACGGGCATTTATATCCCCACCGCCTTCTCACCCAATAATGACGGGATCAACGACCGGTTTACCATTTATGGCGGATCCGACCTGGTCCTCATCGAGTCCATGACCATCTACGACCGGTGGGGCAACAAGCTGGCCACCTATGCCGACCTCCCGCCGGGGAATCCGGAATACGGATGGGATGGCAAGAGCCGCGACCAGCCCCTGGATCCGGGTGTCTATGTCTTTACCGGCACCCTGCTGATGTCGGATGAAAGCCAGCGGTTGGTGAAGGGGGAAGTGACGGTGGTGAAGTGAGGGAAGGAGGTTATGAGGTTATGAGTTTGGAGGGAAGGAGTGATTGAGTTATTTCGTTATTGGGTTACTACCTTCTGCAGTTATAATTTCGATATGTCGAAAGATCCAAGCCCTGAACCCTGAAGGGGTTCAATATGATAGCCCCGGGTGTTTTATCCGCCGAAGGAGGAAACCCGGGGTACCGTATCGGCGGGACGTTCAACCCTGAAGGGGTTGAAGAACTTCCAAACCCCATGAAAAATGAACACCCTTTGTAGGGAAGGAGTTTGTAGTGAAGGAGATCAACATCCGTTTCCTTGTAGGATCATCCATAAAACGAATTTCGATTTTAGGATGGAAATGGTTAAAACCATTACCTGATGCAGAGTGGATCCTGTCCCCGGGGTTGAAACCCCGGGCTACAACGTTTTCATTTAAAAAAGTGGGAAACAGACAGATGCAATCTGGTCATGATCGAACTTCCACGGCGCAATTCAACAACATTATCCTTGTATGTCTGGCTGTGAAGAAAATAACTATGTAGCCCCACATCTGTCCAAAATAATCCCAGATAAACTTGATCGACATTGATAATCAATAGTATAGGTTTAAATTTCTTAAAATTCCATTCCTATCCCCTTGTTCGAATCGTCGCCAACCCAGGGCCTCCCAAACACATCAGAGACCCGGTATGGCAGGCATGAATTGAAAATCTAAACCATTTGATATTTATCCAAAGTGAAAACCGCCGCATTATTTGATCGGACATAGGATACGAAAATTGACAATAGTACTTTCTCCATACTTGTCAGTGATAAATACGACCACCGATCAAATACGAGCGGCCGGGTCCTGATGTAGGCATGCTACAGATCGATAAGCGAGATGAATGGTATGCCAGACAAGAATAAGAAGGCCCATTTTGGCGACAGCGGTTTTTGCCTACCTGCGCGCCGGCAGGCGTGCTTTTTGCCAAGACAAAAAGTAGCCCCGAGTACTCGGGGCGCCGGCAAGAGGCGGGCCAGAGGCAAACACCTACCATCAAATTTATCGAATGAGGCCACAAGTGGAATACTGCAGCCAGCCAAAGGCAACCTTCCGAGGTTTACTTTGGACAAATATGATGTAGCCCAAGGTTTTAACCCTGGGACTAATCGAGTCTGAAGCAAGTAAATGGTTTTAACCATTTACCCTGCTGATATTCAAAATAATTACACCTCCGATTTCGGGAGTGTATATCAGGCATTCACCGCCCCCTCCTTATACTTCCCCTTGCTCTTCCGGATGCGCACGGCGACCACCTTGTACTCGGGGCACATGGCTTCGGAGTCGTGCTCATCGGAGGTCAGGTTGTTGACCATGATCTCCGGGAAGTGGAAGGTGGTGCTCAAGACACCCGGTCGCACCTCGTCGGTCACCTTGGCCTTGATGTCCACCTTGCCCCGGGGTGATTCCACGCAGATCATATCCCCATCATTGAGGTGATAGGCGGCGGCATCGTCGGGATGGATCATCAGGGTGTCCTCGGTGAGGATCTCCACGTTGCCTGTGCGGCGGGTCATGGCGCCACAGTTGTAGTGTTCCAGTTCCCGGTTGGTGGTCAGGATGAACGGATAATCCTTCTGGTTGTCCAGCAGCTCGCCGCTTTCGCGCCAGTCGAAGAACTCGAACTTGCCCAACCCCCGCTTGAAGGTCTCGCCGTGCAGGATCTTGGTGTCCTTGCCATCAGGCGTCACCGGCCATTGCTTGCCGTTCTCGCCCAGGTCCTCCCAGCGGATACCGGCAAAGAAGGGCACGATGCGGGACACTTCCTCCAGGACACCGGCAGCAGTATAGTCCGGTTGCTGGTACCCCATGCGGTTCATGATATCCACGATGATCTGCCCGTCGGGTTTGGTGCCCGGCAGTGGAGGGATCACGGCATTGACCCGCTGTACGCGGCGTTCGCCGTTGGTGAAGGTGCCGTCCTTCTCCAGGAAGGAGGAAGCCGGCAGCACCACGTCGGCCAGCTTGGCCGTCTCGGTCATGAACAGTTCCTGCACCACCAGCAATTCGAGATTCTGCAGGGCCTTGCTCACCTTGGCGGTGTTGGGATCGGTCTGGACCACGTCTTCGCCGATGAGCCAGAGGGATTTCAACTGGCCGGCAATGGCCGCGTCGAACATCTCCGGGATCTTGTACCCCTTGCCTTTGGGCTGAGGCACGCCATAGTGCTTGTCGTATTTGTCGATGACCTCGGCCTTGGTCAGATCCAGGTAGCCAGCGCCCTGGTGAGGTTGGCAGCCCATGTCGGCAGCACCCTGCACATTGTTCTGGCCACGAAGGGGATTCACGCCCACACCCGGCCGGCCGATGTTGCCGGTGATCATGGCCAGGTCGGCGATCTGCATCACCGTGAAGGTGCCCTGGCTGTGCTCGGTGACGCCCAGTCCGTGGAAGGACATGGCATTCGGGGCAGACGCATAGGCGATGGCCGCTTCTTCGACCAGCCTGCGATCGACGCCGGTCACCTTTTCCGTTTCATCCAGATCGATGCCCAGGATGCCAGCCTTGAACTCGGCATAGCCCTCGGTGCGGGTATCCACGAAGTTCTGGTCGACCAGGTCATTGGTGATGATGTAGTACAGGAACATGTTCAGCAGGGCCACGTTGGTGCCCGGCCGCAGGGCCAGGTGATAGGTCGCGTATCTGGCCAGCTCCGTGCGCCGTGGGTCGATCACGATGGTGGTCTTGCCCTTCATGGCAAACTGCTTGAGCTTGGCCCCGGTCACCGGATGGGCATCGGTGGGGTTGGCCCCGATCACCAGGATGCAATCCGTACGCTTGATGTCGGCGACCGAGTTGGTGGCTGCTCCCGTGCCGAAGGTGCGCTGCATGCCCAGGGCGGTCGGCGAATGGCAGACGCGGGCACAACAGTCGATATTGTTCGTCCCGATCACGGAACGGATGAACTTCTGCATCAGGTAGTTCTCCTCATTGGTGGCCCGGGCGGAGGAGATGCCGGCGATGGCGTCCGGACCGTGCTGGGCGCGGATGTTGGTCAGCTTGTCGGCGATATAATCATAGGCCTCATCCCAGGTGGCGGGCTCCAGGACCCCGTTCCGCTTGATCAGGGGGGTGCGCAGCCGGTCGGGATGGTCGTAGAAATGGAAGGCATAACGGCCCTTGAGGCAGGTGTGGCCCTGGTTGACCTCGGCATCATAGGGAGCCTGGATGCTCAGGATCTCGCCGCTGGTACTGGACACTTCCAGGTTGCAACCCACGCCGCAATAGGTGCAGACCGTCCGGGTCTTTTCGGTGGCCCGGATGGATTTGGACTGGTACACATCCGAGATGGCGGAGGTGGGACAGGCCTGGGCGCAGGCGCCGCAGCTCACGCAATCCGACTCGAAAAAAGACTGGTTCATCCCCTTGGCGATCATAGAGTCAAAACCCCGGCCGGACATGGTGAGGACCAATTGGCCCTGCACCTCGTCGCAGGCGCGTACACAGCGATAGCAGTTGATGCACTTGCTGAGATCGGACACCATGTACGGATGGCTGAGGTCCTTTTCCCGGTCCAGATGGTTGGCCCCTTCCGGATAGCGCACATCGCGGACACCCACCATGGCGGCCACGTCCTGCAGTTCGCAGTTGCCATTGGCCTCACAGGTCAGGCAGTCCAGGGGATGGTCGGTGAGGACCAGCTCGATGATGTTCTTTCTGACCCGCTGCACATTGGCGCTGTGCGGGGCGATATGCATGCCGGCAGCCATGGGCGTATGGCAGGAGGCCACGGTGCGCATGGAGCCGTTGGCCTGCATGGCCACATCCACGCTACACACCCGGCAGGAACCGAACGGTTCGAGGTTGGGCGCATCACACAGGGTCGGGATATAATCCTGCCCTCGGTGGCGGCGCAGGAACTGCAGGACGGTCTCCCCGGGAATGATGCTGAAGGGACGGCCGTTGATATAGCCCATATTGGCACCGTTTCCATTCAGCTTGGTGGAATCGGCGACGTCTTTGGTCAGAGTAGATGGTGTCATTGGTAACAGGTTTGCCTGAAAAGCCATTCAAGTTAGGGGTATTCTGAAGAATTTCCATAACCGACAGTCCATTCTCATTCATTTCTAACCGCATGGTGTCAAAGGATGCATCCTGAAACGGTTGTCCGACAGGCTGTCTGGACCAGCTTTCCATCCGAGAGGGAAAGACCTTTTCTCCTTCAAAATCCTTCATTGATTGTTCCGGAGCAGGTTGTATATTCGGACCCAGGCTCCTAGTTCTCCTCGACTGCTCCCGCTCATCACCTCCTTCCCTACCTCACCACCTCCACCTCTCCCTGCCGTGCTAAAATGGTCCCATCGATGAGGAGGATTGGAGCCAGCTAGATAAAGACGCAAACATTGACCGGTTGGTGCATCTGGGCAGAAACATCTTCAATGAGGGGATGGTAAACCCGATCTACCGGGATTCAACCAATGTTCAAGGCGGATTCGTTCAAGACACATTGCGCTGTTTTGCCAGGAAACCGACAAACAGGTCCTGAGAGATTTCCGCCATATGCATTGTCCATGAAAAAATGTAACTTTCATTCCTGTGCATACCAAAGGTGAACCGACTGCTATGCCTATACCCGTTCAACCGATATTTATGGATACTCCTATTGTTACACACCCACTTGATTGCAACATGGTATACTGCATCCCACCCTGTCTGGAGCCCGGAGACGGAAACCAGTTCAGGAACACCTATTACACCGAAAAGGCCAATTACCTGAGCACCAGTGCAGAATATGCGGTTAACCCCTCGGATTCCTTGTTGAACCTCATGGCGTACAGCCGGTATCAGATGGACCATGCGGCTTATGCCCTGGTGGTGGATATGATGTACGATACCATCACCAATCATGTGGATTCTCTGCTGACCTGGGTGGAACACCTGGACTGCCAGACCGGCGACCTGTGGCTGGCCGGTATGGCCATGCACCGGGGCGATACCTCCCAGGCCTACGCGCTGGTGGATGACATGGCCTTGACGTATGATCTCACACCGGATGAAGCGGACGACATGGTGGATTACCGGGACATTCTGGGTTTGATGGCCGGGAAAGATCTCTATCTGTTGGACAGTCTGACCCTGGATACCTTGCTCACCTATGATGAGTTGGAAGGCTATTCAGGCACCATGGCCCGATCCATTCTCACCTTATATGGGGCACATTATCCACCGGATTATCCGGAGGTGGCAGGATTGAGAGGTGCATATGACTTTAGAAGGGCTAAACGTGAAAATTTGAGTCCTGAAATACGTGTCTATCCGAATCCTTCACAAGGCGATGTAACCTTTCAATGGGTTGGCGGGGTGCCGAATGAGGGGATGGTTATTCGCATCTGGAATTTAAATGGCCAGCTCCAGGAAGAGTTACCGTTTCCAACGGGTAGCCCAAACGTATTGTGGAATACGAGGAATACCCATACCGGGGTTTACTACTATCAAATTATCGGCTCAGGATCGGATCATATGGTTGGTGTGATCGTTCTTCAGTAGGGAAATTGAGTATCCTTTTCTCCTTCAATTTCCATCACGAGGTCATGAGATATCACCTTCCTTTATTCGGGTTATTAATTATTCCTGTCCTGATGATGGGTCAAGCCGGATTCATCAATCACTATGATTTTGATGGCCCCAATGCAGGTATAACCAATATGCTGCTGGATGGGGATACACTATATGTCGTTGGCATTAAACAAGCCAACAACCCACCTTACATTCAGGGCTATTTTCTGGCTCAAATGGATACATTGGGACATGTGGTCAAGACGCACACATATTATGACTCACTACAACTAAATTATGGTGTGGCTGGATTCCCAAGTGGCTTCATTCAAAAGAAAGACAAATCAGGATTTTTATTTGCAGGTGGTATTTTCCAAACGACAAATGGAGTTGTATTGAAAACCAATCACCAGGGTGATCTTGAATGGATTAAAGAGTATCCTGACCCGGATTCACAGCAAGATTACTATAATTATCCTTTGGAAGTGGATGGTGGATATTTAATCATTGGAAGAAAATACAACAAAAGCACAAGCGATCTCTTCGTTAGAAAAATTAATACCAACGGGGAGGAGATCTGGGAAAAGAAATACGGAGTTGGAAATGGACGGCAGGACTTTTTCAATTCGGTCTATGTCGTCAATGACAACGAAATTGTGATTGGTTCCAGCACCGGCTCCAATCAGAATGTTCCTTGGCAGCAATGGAAAGCTACTGTACGGATCTTCGCCATTGATAGTCTTGGCGTGGAAAAATGGAGCTGGGAAAGTCCTCAGTGGTTGGAAGAAACTCTCATGACTGGCTTGCACCGTACTGATAAAGACAATTGGATATATTTGTCAACCCGGCTTGCATATGAGCCTGATGGCTTGTTTCTTACTGCACTAAAAGTAGTCGTGCGTGACAGTGATTTCAACCTGATCAAATCTATGGATCTGGATGATAAGGATGGTCAGGACCGCCCGTATAATATGATCTCTTTGTCGGATGGTGGATATCTGGGCGTGGGTACCAACTATGAATTGGTCGAAAATCCAGGGGTTGCCGACGAACATTTTTATGCTTGGATGGTCCGCCTGGATGAGGAGGGAGATACTCTCTGGCAACGCCGGTACTTAACGTTTCCAGACACTGTTCCTATTGGGACAATTCAATATCTGCATTCTGCGGTTGAATTACCCAGCGGCAGCATCATTTGCGCTGGCTATTACGATGGGTTTACCTATCCCAAAGATTGGGGCATCCTCATCAAGGTAGATGCCAATGGCTGTGTGGATACGCTGGGTTGCGGGTCGATTTCTGATCTGTTTCAGGTGGAAAAGCCGGAGGGTGAGGTTTTGGTTTATCCCAACCCGTCAAGAGGTGACGTGACGTTCAGTTGGCCAGGTTCCTTTGCGAGTACTGGTATATCCATTCGAATATTTGACGGAAATGGACGGAAGATTTGTGAGATTCCTGTGCTACATGGTGCCACTTCCGTCCAGTGGCACACCGAAGGCCTTGCTCCAGGGATGTATTTTTATCAGATGATGTCCAAAGAGAGGTTGATTCAGTCGGGCAAGGTGATTTTGCATGGCCATTAGGCATGATTTTTACAAGAGAATGCTGCCATTGTCAGAATCACAGATTTGCACGGATGAAGGGATTTTATGGTTAGCGGGGTCAAAGGCGAAAGGTCAATGGCGAAGGCTCATCAATTGAAATCCCGGCAACCGAGTATGGCCAGAATCAAGGATTTGCACGGATTTCTGGATTGCACGGATGAAGTCCTTCCGTTTGATTCCGTTATTCAAAGGATGAGGCGCTTGAATTGGAGGGATTTACTACCAAAATTGATGAGGAGCCCGACTCGGAGTTTGTAGGCTTTCAAATAATTCAACACCTGAGCCATGTGAACTTCCTCCAAATGGATGATTGCTTTCAATTCGACTAGGACATTCTCTTCGACTACAAAGTCTGCGCGTCTCGTACCGATGGGATGGATCAGATCTTTGTAAAAGATATCTTGCTCAATTTCCCGGGCAAAGCTCAGGTCCCGCTGCATCATTTCCCAAGCCAAAGCACGCTGGTAGATGACTTCCTGGAACCCGTTTCCAAGAAAACTGTGGACCTCAAATGCTGCACCAATGACCTTTTCGGTGATGTCATGAAAAAGAAGATTACTCATTTTCTGATCTGCATATCCATGGTTACGAAGGATATGAAAATAGGGAAAAGATGATTAGACCAAGCATTGGCATGATCAATGGGGAATAGAAAATCCGTGCAATCCGCGTCATCCGTTCCATCCGTGATTCTGACGGTTAGCGGGGTCAAAGGCGAAGGGTCAAGGGCGAAGGCCCATGATTTGGAGTCACGAATGCCGAGTATGGTCAGAATCACGGATTTGCACGGATGGTGGGATTTCACGGATGATGTGGATTTGGTCGTTCGCCTGCCTGCCGGCGAGGCTGGGATTTAGTACTTTCTTTACTTGTCAGGATCAAGATTCACTGGTTCTCTACGTCTCTGAGTCTCAAAGTCTCAAAACCCCCTACCTCACCACCTCCACCTCTCCCTGCCGTTGCACGACAGTGCCATCGATGAGCAGGATACGAGCCTGCCATAAATACATGCCAGGGTCGACATGTTGCCCATTCGATTTGCCATCCCAGGCACAATGAGGATGATCGAGAGGAAGATCCGCACAGCGATGCAGGAGTCCCCCCCAGCGGTCGAAGATCTCCAACAACTCCATACCTGCCACATCCTCTCCGGCCAGAACGGACCAGGTGTCGTTAATGCCATCGGCATTCGGACTGAAGGCGGTGGGGAAAAAGATGCCGGTGACCGGCCGATCGACTATCACCGTAACCTGCGCGGAAACGGTACAGCCCCGGCTGTCCGTGAGCGTGAGGGTGTACGTCGTGGTGGCGGTGGGTGAGGCTTCTGGCCGCTCACAATCGGCACAGCTCAAACCATCAACGGGCGACCAGGCCCATGTCAAGGGTGCTATGCCGTTCACCTGGGGTACGAGGGTCGTCGATGCCCCTGCGTGGATGGATACCGAACCCGGGAGGATGAGCGACAAATCCTCCGGTATGGGGAGGATAAACTGGAGCACGGTATCGCACTGGCCGACACCACTCACAGTGACGGAATATACGCCCGGGGCCAGGAGGTCTCTTTGGGGATCGGTGCTGCCATCGGCCCAGGTCCATGTCAGGGCGGGATCACCAATGAGGGTGATCTCGCCATCATCATCGCCCGGGCACAGCGGGGAGATCACATCGGCCTCTACCTGCGGAACATCGCCGCGAATGACGGTGATGACACTGGTGCTGTCACAGCCGTTTTCCCCGGGCAGTACCAGTGGGTATACCCCTGGCTGGCTCACCGGCTGGCTATGGACCGGAACGACCATGCCCGGACAGAGGGTGAGGGTATCGGCGGTCTGAATGGCGGGCAGAACGGTGAGGCAGAGGGTGACGGTGGTGTCGCAAACCCCGTCGCTGAGACGGAGGGCGAAGCAGGAGTCGGCTGCAAACGGCCCCAGGGTGATGGTGTCGGTGACGAAGGGTATGCCGTTCAGTTCACGAAGAGGGAGAGCGGCTGTGAAGAGCCGTGTAAATGCCCCGGAGCAGAGGGTGGATTCCTCCAGGGCCCAGGCTGCGGTGAAGGGATCATCAACCACAATGATCAGCGTATCGCTGACGGTATCGCAGGGACTGAACCGGGTGGCGATGAGGGTGTCCAGACCCGGGGTGTGGAAGTCGAGCACCAGGCTGTCCTGATCGCTGAAGGCCACGGTGTTGGCCCCGTGATAGGCCCACTCCGTCCAGGTGCCGGGGGCACAGGTATGGCTGACGGTGTAGGTCCACTGCTCGCAGGTGCGGGCCCGACGCTGGCCGGAAAGCCAGGGCGCATGGGGCCGCCAGTAACCGGCCGGCATGGAAGGCATGCCCAGTCCGCTTTCTCCCGGGCTGATGTCCAGCCCCTTCCAGAGGAAGTTGCAGGCTGGGCCAGTTTCGTTGGGGGCTTCGATCACATGCAGCCAGGTGTTGGGGTAGTCGCTTACATAGATGCGTCCATCGGGACCTGTGGCCATTCCTCCGCCGATGTTGATGTATTGAACCGGGAAATTTGAAGGAGGGGAGATCAGCACAGGCAAAGGATTTGGACTGAGCAGATCCACTTGATAAATCTCTTTCCCACCTTTGGGGTTATTGGAAAAATAAACATTGGTAATATCTGGAGAGAATTCAACACCATAGCCAGTCCCAAAATGGATAAAGCTCCAATGTTTAGAACCAAATTTGCCGACATTACTATCAAATGTTAAGACTTGAATAAAAATGGAATCATCATTGCATATAGCACTTTCATACATAATAGCCAGATATCGGCCATCAGGTGAAAATCTCATTTGACCAGCAGATGATGAACATTGGCTATCAGAATTATTAATCGTTGAATGTCCGACATCAGAAATAATCTGTGTGCCAATGCCAGATTGAGTAATCGGCCAGGTAATGAAGCGATTGCCATCGGCGGCCCGGCACACCAGCCACCAGTCCTGCCCGTTGCACTGGTGGATGGCCGCCACCCGCTCACTGGTGCCTTTGTAGAGGGGTTGAACACTGACCACATCACCCAATCCACCGTCGAGGCTGAGATCCACTAGGATATGCCAGAGGGTCTTGAGGCTGTCATGACTGTCGTAACTCTCCGGAATGAACACATCGAACAGGCTGTCCGACCCCGGCCGGGGCAGAATGAGGCCGTGGGTAGTGGAAGAGGCATTGGCAATGAAGATCTTTCCTTTGGGTAAGATGGTTTGATTTCGATTATAAATATGGGCTCCGTTGGTGTACAGAAGAAGCTCACCGTTGGCGCTACACCATCCGGTGCTCAATTCATAACTCCAGAATTGGGTTTGGTAGATCGTCTTTGGTGGTGACTCGTTAAAATCCAGAATACCTTGACCTTGGATATACCACTGGTCCTGTTCATGGCCGGTAAGGCATTGAGCATTCCCCTCCGTGCCCAGGCATTCCACAAGGAGAATGAAGATCAATATGAACCGGAGGGAATACATCTTTCGAAGATAGCTATAGGATAGTGGAACAATCGCCACACTGCATAGCATAAGAGGATTGCAGGCCTGTTTCTGATGCCTGACGTTTTTTTAATATTGAAAGCAGGATTATCCAATACGCAAGATAAAGGGCAACGAATGGGTAGTAAGTGACCCATTTGACAGAACTTCGACGTGTACCGTATTAGCCCAGGGTTTTAACCCTGGGTCTTCAGGTGAACCGAGATAGAGAAATGGTTTTAACCATTTATCAAACATGCAAGCCGGCAGTCACAATGCTTCCAGAAGCCCGGGAGGAGGTGCTGGGGAAATGGTTGAAACCATTCCCTGTCCTCCCGATGGTTCATTCACCCGGGGCTAACCTCCTCCGGCGGTTGAAAAGCCCTGGGTTACACCGTCTCAGGGTTTGCAGTATTTTTTATGAACAGGATGAGGCTGGTCCTTTTTACAAAGTCGTTCATCCCTGAGTCTCTTCGGTCTTAAGTTCTCCTCGACTTCTACACTCCTCCCCTCCTCAACGAAAATACGGCTCCAGCTCTTCCTGGAAATACATCAGACTGTTGCGCACCGGAAGTGGAATGCCTCCACCATGCGCACACAGGGACGCTGTTTGCAGTGTATGCAACAGATCATCAAAGAGGACTTTGTCGATCTTGTACGTTCCTGCTTCGGCCTTCTGCAGCATTTCCGCGGCTCGGTGGGTGCCCAGCCGGCAGGGGAAACACTTGCCACAGCTCTCGTAGGACGCGAACTCGAAGAGGTGGGTCAGGTAGTGGACCATGGGCATGCGCTCCGGGATGGAGACCACCGAGGCGTGCCCCAGCAGGAAACCTTCCCGGCTGAACGCCTCGAAGTCGACGGTCAGATCGCCGATCTTGCTCACCGGGACGATGCCACCCAGCGGACCGCCGATATGCAGTCCCTTGACCGGCTCGCGGAACCCGCCGCCCAGTTCGTAGACCACCTCCTTGAGGGAGGTACCCATCTCCACTTCCAGCATACCGGGTCGGTTGAACAGGCCGTCGAGGGAGATCAACTTGGTGCCGGATGATTTTTCCGTGCCCAGTGCCGCGTAAGCGGCCCCGCCATGATTCAGGATCCAGGGCAACGCTGCCAGTGTCTCCACATTGTTGACCACCGTGGGCTTGTTGAACAAGCCCTGCACCGCCGGATAGGGCGGACGGACCCGGACTTCCGGACGCTGCCCTTCGATGGAATTGATCAGGGCCGTCTCTTCCCCGCAGATATAGGAGCCCTGGGCATGGATCACCTTGATCCGGAAGGAGAAATCACTGCCCAGGATCCGGTCGCCCAACAGGCCGTCCGCATGCAGTTGCTTCACCAGGTCTTCGGTCATCCGCACGGCTTCAGGATATTCCGCCCGGATATACATCACGCCCCAGCCGGCCCCGGTCACATAGCCGGCGGTCATCAGCCCCATCAACACAGCGATGCCCTGTTGCTCGAGGAGGTAGCGGTCGGAATAGGCACCGGGGTCGCCTTCGTCGGCATTGCAGATCACAAATTTGTCGGAGCCGGGAGCCTTCCGGCAAAAATCCAGCTTCATGCTGATGGGAAAACCGGCACCACCACGACCGCGCAGGCGGGATTGCTCGATCTCCTTCAGCCAATGCTCGGCCGGTTGGCCCAGTAGCCGCTCGACATGCACACGTGCATCCACGGGCTTGCCGGTCAGGACCGCCGTGCCGGTGGATCGGACGGCATAGGTATCCATCGGGGCTTTGGTCCCCTCCAGGATGGAGGCGATCTCGGCAGGGCTCTTCGCGGAGTAATTGTTTCCCTGGTAATGAAAGGCCCCATTCTCATGGCACCGCCCGAGGCAGGTCATGTGACCGATCTCCTCCGGGGTGAATTTCTTCGCCAATTCGTGGTGCACCGCCTCCTGGGTACCGGCACACAAGCAGGCGGAACCATTGCAGACATAGACCTTCTTCCCGCGATTCTCTTCCCGGGTGAAATCATAGAAGGAGGCCGTGCCATAGGTGTTGGCGGTGCCGATCAGGAATTCCTGGGCCAGGCTTTCCAGGGCTTCGGGTGAAGGGGCGCCTTCTTCCAGGGCCGTTTCACCCAGTCGGGCGAACAGGTTGTCTGTCAGGCCCTTTCGGCCGGATAATTCACTCAGATTCTTGGACATAGGTCTAGTTGTTGGTCTTGCCTCCAGGCAATGGAACAGGAAAGTTAGCAGTTATCCCCCGGATCAGAAAATATGGATCCGCCTGATCCGGCATCCAGCCGGCTTCGCGCTGGCCTCCGGGCTTTCACGGATGTTCCAGCCTGCTTATCTTCGGGCGGATGGCTCGCGTACTCTCCTTCATCGCCCTGTTCCTGTTCGCCTGGACGTTGTCCGCCCAGGTCGACACGGCCGGTATTCCCATCAGCCGACTGGGCCGGGAAGATCTGCGGAACGACCTGCTGCCGTTCGACAAGCAGACGGTGGTCACGGCCTCCCGTTCCCTGCGGGAGATCCGGGATCTGCCCTTTACTACCTATATCATCACGGCGGAAGAGATCCGCAACCAGGGGTATGTCACCCTGGTCGATGCCGTGCGCATGCTGCCCGGCATCCGGGTCTCCCAACCGGGTTCCGGGGCGGATGGCGAGACCTTCCTGATGCGGGGCCTGCTGGGCAACAGCTACTGCAAGATCCTCATCGACGGTGTGCCCGTCAAACCCTTTGCCACCCGGGGTATGCCCATCGGGGCCCAGCTGCCTGTCCGCCAGGCCGACCGGATCGAGGTGATCTATGGCCCGGCCGCGGCACTGTATGGCAGTGACGCCAACGCCGGCGTGATCAACATCATCACCAAGCGATCCGAGCGACCGGTATATGCCCGCGCCAATCTGACCATGGGGGGCAATGGATTCACCGGACTGGACGTGTTCTTCGGGGGTAAGTTCGGCAAGAACAATCGTCTGCTGCGGTTCAATGTCTACGCCAGTGCGGCCAATCGGAACGATACGGATTTCCTGGATCCGCAGGATGCCATCTACGATCCCAGGACCTATCTCGACCGGTATCGCTCCCCACTGGTCAGGCAGTCCATCCTGCAATTTGACTCGGCCACGTATTACACCCGACTTCCCCAGGCCCAGTTTCCCCACCAGAGTCGCAGTCTCGGACTCAATCTCGCCTACCGCGGATTGCGGTTTTCCACGGACATCTTCTACCGCCGGGATCCCAGTACCCTCGGCCTCAATCCCGTAGCCGTGAATTACCAGAATCCCCAGGATTTCCACGGGGAACGGATCACCCGGTTCCGGTTCGGCTATCAGCGCTATGCCGCGAAATGGGGCATCGAGACCAATTTATCCGGGCTGATCTATGCCATGGACCCCCAATCGTCCTATCCCTACCAGGTCAACCAGTTGGGCGATGCCCTCTATGGACTGAGCTATCTCAAGGCCAGTCAGTCGGGAAGCCTGGATCAGATGCTCTACGATTCGCTGGTCCAGGTGATCGGCGACCGGTATTTCACCGGTAATCGGTTCAGTTCGGCGGAATCCAACGAATTCGACCTGGACCTGATCCTGTCCGTTTACCCCTGGAAATTCCTGGAATGGTCCGCCGGCATCCAGGGCAAGGCCTTCTTCAGTCGGGCCCAGCGCAACAACCTCCGGTTTCCCAACGACACCAACAACGACCTTCCCCTGGAAGAGGGCCAGTTTGCCAATGCCTTCACCCAGCTGATCCTGTCCTTGAAGCCGTTCCAGGTGTTCAGCGGGGTGTCCTACTACATCTTTGATCAGAAACCCCAGATCAATCCGCGATTCGGGCTCTCCTGGAGGGCCACGGACCAATTGAGCCTGCGCGGCTTTTATGGACGGGCACTCCGACAGCCTCCTGTGTACTACTTCGGCCAGACCTACCTCATTCCCAAGGACAACATCCTCAACCCGTCACCTGCCCCCATCCCCCTGGAGCCCGAGGAGACCTCCTCCTGGGAGGCCGGTTTCCGCTGGCATCCCCTTTCCTGGCTGCATGCCGACATGAGCTGGTTCTCCTCCAGGACGGAGAACTTCATTGTCTATAAAAAGATCGAACCCCTGGAGGAGGAGCTGCTGAATGCCCCGGTCCTCTTGGGTTACTTTAATTTCGGAGACACCTACCTGGACATTCAGGGGATCCAGAGCCGGATCACCCTCGGCAACCCTGCCATCAGCAACCGGATCCTCCTGGAACTGGGCCTGACCTGGAGCCGGGGAGAAGAAAGGGTGACCGTGCAGAAAGCCCCGCTGCCCTATGTGCGCGAATACCCTCAATGGCTGATCAAGACCCGCCTGACCTACCGTTGGAAGGAGCGGTTCTTCACCACCCTGGACCTGCGCATGGCCACTGATTTCTGGGCGAACAATGCCGAACCGCCAGCCCGCCGACTGGAGGGGTACAAGATCGTGGACCTCAACTTCCGCTACCACCTCACCCGCAACTTCCAGACCTTCTTCCAGATCCGCAACCTGCTGGCAGATGAATTTGCCGGCATATCGGCCACCGGTACCGGCGATGACCTGCAATTCAATCCTCAAATGGGCAGAACCCTGTGGGTGGGCCTGAGCTACGACCTCGAACAATGACCAGAACCGCGACGATCCTGCTGATCCTGGCAGCCGGTCTCCTGCCGGCCGTGCTGTTCGGACAAACCGATCTGGATCGCTGGGAGCAGGCCCTCCAGCAGGCCAGCGACCGGGGCGACCTCCGGGCCCGGGACTCGGCCCGGCTGGGCCTGTCGGGGATTCACCTTCGCCGTGGCGAGATACCCAATGCCCTGCGCTACGCCCTGGAAGGCAGGCAATCCCTGCAGAACAAAACCAACACGCGATTGGCCAAGGCATTCGATCTGCAGATCGGGAAGATCTATCTCCAGGCCAACCTTCCTTCCGCGGCCATCCCCTACCTTCTCCAGGGCCTGGCTGAAGGACAGTCGGGATGGAGCGAGGTGCAGGCCGCCGGGATCGCCCTGGACCTGGGAGGGGCGTTCCTGGCCAGTTTCCAGCCTGATTCTGCCCTGGTCTGGTTGGACCGGGCCTTGCCCGGATTGTCCGGCGACCGGCTGGACCAGGCCCTGCAGTGGAAGACCGAAGCCCTGGAACGAACCGGCCGGCGCCAGGAAGCGATCACCCTCACCGAGGACCGGCTGCGCGTCGCCAGGGAATCCGGCTCGTCGGAACGCGTGGCCATCTTCACCAATAATCTGGGCTATCTCCTGCATCGCGACCGGCAGTACAGCCAGGCCGCCCGCCAGTTCGAAGCCGCCCTGGAACCCTATGCCCGTCTCGATCGCGATCCGGTCCGGATCGCCCTGATGACCCACCTGGGCATTGCCCGCTTCAACCTGGGCCAGACCCGCTCCTCCCTGGATATCCTGTTGAAGGCTGAACAACTGGCTTCCGATCGCGACCGACCCGCCCTGCGCAACCTGATCGCCGCGGTCTACCAGAAGGCAGGAGACCAGTACAATGCCTTGCGCTATGCCGGCGAGGCGGCTGCCGTGGCCCGCGACGTCCGGGATGCCCGGGCGGAAGGAGAGGCCTACCTGACCACAGCCGGTATCTACACCGAACTCGCCGAATACGAGACAGCGCTCGGCTTCTATCAGCGGCACCTGTCCATCCGGGATTCCCTTCGCCTGGAGGACCGGTTGCAGGAACAGCAATTGAAGGAACAGGAACTCTCCCTGGAGCGCAGTGAAAAGGAGATCCGCCTGCTACTCGCTGCCCAGGAACTGCGGGATCTGACCATCCAGCAGTTGGGCCTGGAGAAGGACAAGCTGCAACTGGAATCGGACAAGATGACCCTGGAGGCCGCCCGCAAGGAAGACGAGTTGGCCCTCCTGCGCCAGCAACAGGAGATCCAGGCCGGGCGACTGGCCAACCAGGCCCTCGAAGCGGCCCGGGCCCAGCAGGAACTGGTCCTTGCCAAGCAACGCCTGGAAGCGGAGCGAAAGGATCGAGAGATCAACGATCTCAACCAGCGGGAAGCCTTGCAAAAACTGGAGATCGCCGCCCAGAACGCCCGGGAGAAGGACAACCTCCAACAGATCTCCCTGCTCAACCAGGAAAAGCAGATCCAGGAGCTGACCATCCAGCAGCAGGCTGCCTTCCGTCGGTCGGCCCTGGGAGCCGGTGCCCTCCTCCTGGTCATTCTGGGGCTGATCGCCGGCGGGTATTGGCTCACGCGACGAAAGAACCGCCTCCTGGCCGCCCAGAACCTGCAGATCCGTCAGCAGAACGAGGTGATCGAGGCCAACCGGGCCCTGATCGCCGCGGAAAAGGCCCGGTCGGATGAATTGCTGCTCAACATCCTGCCGGAAGAGACAGCTGAAGAACTGAAAGCGACAGGAAAGGCTACTCCGCGAAAGTATGATCTGGCGACGGTCATGTTCACGGACTTCAGCAAGTTCACCGCGCTGACCGAACACCTGGACCCCGACCTGCTCATCGATGACCTGAACACCTATTTTGCCGCCTTTGATGATATCGTGAGCCGGCATGGTTTGGAAAAGATCAAGACCATCGGCGATGCCTACATGTGCGCGGGTGGCCTGGGGCAGGCCCACGGGGATCATGTCCGGTCCACCATCCGGGCAGCCCTGGAGATGCAGGCCTTCTGCCGGGAGCAGGCCATCATCCAGGAACAGAAAGGGGCGCCGGTGTTCCTGATGCGGGTTGGCATCCATTGCGGGCCCGTGGTCGCCGGGGTGGTCGGCAGCAAGAAGTTTGCCTATGATATCTGGGGCGATACGGTCAATACCGCGTCCCGGCTGGAAAGCGAGAGCGAGCCGGGGCGGATCAATATCTCCCGGGCCGTATTCGACCTGGTTCAGGACGCATTCTCCTGCCAGTACCGCGGTCGCCTGCCGGTGAAGAACCGGGGGGAGATCGAGATGTATTTTGTGGATGGATCGGATCAACCCGATGGATCATCGACCTTCACACCTTCTTAACGCTCGTTAAAGAATGGACAAACCAGGGATGCCCTGTGGTTTATTCCCCGGCTTCCGTTCATTTTTGGGAAAATCTTTCACTGATGAAGTATCTGTACCCGTTCCTCTTTTTCTGCCTGGCCGGCATGCCATCCCTTATGGCCCAGCGCGAGATCGGCACCCTAGGCCTCAATTTCCAGGTCGGCCTCCCTCAGGGCGCATTCAAGGAGGCGTATGACGAGGTCGGATTCGGCGGCAGCATGGACCTCTACTTCCGCCTCGATCCCGATCTGCCATTGTATGCCGGATTCAATCTGTCCGTGATGGGATTTGAGCGACTTCGCCGGGATTTTGATGTCCTCCTGCCCGGTGGATTCTCCGGCGAATACCGGCTTCGCGCTTCCTCCAACCTGTTTTCCGGCTATGCGGGCCTGCGCATCATGCCCGGCACCGGATGGCTCCAGCCCTATGCCGAGGGGTTGATCGGGTTCAAGAACTTCTATATCTCCAAACGCCTGGAACAATATGACACATTCGACTATGAATGGCAGGAGCAGGACCGTGACACTGACGGCGACTGGGCCTTGGGCTATGGCGGTTCAGCGGGCCTGATGGTCTTCTTTGGCGATTCGAATATCGCCCTGGATATCAAGTGCAGCTACCTGGCCGGCGGGAAGGTGACCTTCTTCCAGCTGAAGGAGGATATCGACGAGGTCGCCTTCGAGGAGGACCCCTTCACCGCGTTCGATCCCCTGGAGGCGACCACCAATATGCTCATTCCCCAGATCGGGGTGGTGTTCCGCATGTCCACTCCGCCTCCCGCGGAGGATCTCCCGGTGATCATTGATTGAACAGGCGGAGCCACAGGGCCTTCTGTGGGGTGGCAGTAAGGCTGGAGCGGGATGATGACCCAGATCATCATCCAGTTTCCTGATTTTGACTACTTTACACAAAATCGGGCCCTATGCGACACATTCTGCTTTCCCTCCTACTGATCGGTATCTGGCAGACCGGATTCAGCCAGATCGACATTCAGGTTACCACCCTGGATTCATTTGCCACGACCGCAACGGGTCAAAACGGGGTCTATGCCCTTGATGCTGCAGCCTCCGGCGGCATGATCCACCTCAGTTACTACTACAGTGACAGTACATCCCGGACCTGGCTGTTGTACAGCACCCGCAGCCAAACATCCCTGTCCACAGATACCATCACTGAGATCCAGGGATACACCAAGTCCTTATCGGGTACCGCCATCCAGATCGATTCCATGGGGAACCCCTGGGTCTACGCCGGATTCAATTCGAACAATACCCGGTACATCAAGGCCTATCATCGGGTCAATGATACCTGGGTGGAATCCTTCAGTCTCAACCAGCTGGGAACTCCACACCAATGGGTAGCGGCTGCCCCGAATGCGCGGGAGATCGGTTTTGTATACCCGGGTATCCGGATCCCACCGACCAATCAATACCCCATTCATTATGCCCGGTTCAACGGCACCTCCTGGGAGCAATCGATCATTTCAGATGTCGACAAGTCGGAAAAGACCAGACCCAGCGTTGTATCCACCGACAGCAGCCTCTATGTCGCCTTCGCCGAGAGCCGATGCCCGGACACCCTGATCACCCGGGTATATGCCAGGACGGACAGTGGTTGGATCCAGAGTTTTGAAGAGGTGTGGACCGGTGAATACGATTGTTCGGGTTTGGAAGAGCGATCGACGAAGCTGGGAGCGGACCAGGAGGGAGTCTACCTGCTCCAGGACATACACCTGGATGAGTCGTTTCCCCAATTATTCCGGTTTGATGGTGCCACCTGGAAACAGGGTGATGTCTTTTTTGACGAAGATTGGGTGCATCCATTCTTCATGAGTTCGACCGTTCAGGTCGATGACCAGCAAACCCTGTATTGGATCAACCAGGAAAAATCGGACCAACCGGGACTGTGCCTGGTTCGAACGGATGGTGAGTGTGGGTATGTGGCCCTTCCTCATGACCAATATGCTATTGCCCTCCAGGATATGGTCATCCTTGACGGGTACGCCTACGTCTACTACTACGAGGGCAACTACAACTGGCCCTGGGGCAAACCGGTCACCTTCAAGGAAGCGCGGATCAGTATCGACCAGATCGTGCCGATCCAGCCCTCGCCTTCTCAACCGGCGGTGAGCCTCCTGCAGCATGCACCGAATCCGTTTTCCGGGGAGTCGACCATCACCTGTACCATTGCACGGAGCTGTGACGCCAGCCTGGCCATCCATGATCTGCTTGGCCGGCCGGTCGCCAACCTGTTCGATGGCCGGTTGGAACCCGGGCAATACGCCTGGGAAGTGAACGGACAGCATCTCACGGAAGGGATGTACATCTGCATACTCCGCACTCCGGACCAGCAGATGACCACCACCATGTTGGTCGTCCATTGATCTGATCGTCCGCAAAGGAGCAGATGGGGTCGTTCACCTATCTTCGGAGGATGAAACACGGGATCTTCTTCCTCCTCCTTAGCCTGCAAGGCATTCTCCTGGCACAACCCGCCTCGCGCTGGGCGATCACCCCGGACGGACAGGCCATTTCCTGGGCGGTCACGCCGGAAAGTACACACATGGATCATGTGGAAATGAGTGGTCTGCAGATCTCCGCCATCGTGCATTATGGGGTCGGAGAGGGACGCCATCGCCAGCGGGTGCAGCTGGTCTTCCCCTTGTTGCGGACCATGCCCAATGACACCCACGCCAGTCTGATCCACGAATTTGACCAGGCAGACTGGCCAATCCTGCAGATCAACGGCCGCCCCATGACCCGGGAGGTGGCCTCCTGGACCTTCTCCGGCATCCTGTCGGCCGACCTGGTGCCCCGGGAAGGGGTGAGCGTCAGGGAGGAGTCCTGGCCCTCCACGTCCCATGCTGCCTTTTTTGATCAGGTCATGGTGGAAAACGGGTCTGACCAGGCGGTCCGGGTGACCATACCCGCCCTGGCCCTCCGCGACACGACTTCGGCGGAGCAGGGTCTCCAGGGGGCATATGTGATCGAGGTCAGCAGCACGCATTCCGGTGAGGTTGTCCTCGCTCCGGGTCAACGCCTCACCTATGCCCGGATCTACACGGCCCGGCCCATTCGTGAACCGGCCCGGACCTGCTCACCCGCCTACGAGCGACAGAAACGACAGGAGTTGATCGACAGGACCCGGCACGATCTGGTCCTGGACACGCCGGATGAAGAGATCGACCAGTTGTTTGCCTTTGCCAAGCTGCGGGCTGTCGAGAGCATTTACGATACCCGCGGTGGACTCATGCATGGTCCCGGTGGAGGGCGCTACTATGCCGCCATCTGGGCCAATGACCAGGCCGAATATGCCAATCCCTTCTTTCCGTTTCTGGGGAATGCGGAGGGCGTCGAATCGGCCATCAACTCGTTCCGTCATTTCGCCCGCTACATGAATGCGGACTTCCGCCCCATTCCCAGTTCCATCATTGCGGAAGGAACCGATTTCTGGAATGGAGCCGGTGACCGGGGGGATATGGCCATGATCGCCTATGGTGCCACCCGGTTTGCCCTGGCCTATGGTGATCGATCGACTGCGCAGGAACTCTGGCCCCTGATCACCTGGTGCCTGGAGTACTGCCGGCGAAAGGTCAATGCCGACGGGGTCGTCGCCTCGGACTGTGACGAGCTGGAGAACCGGTTTCCGGCTGGTGATGCCAACCTTCATACGTCCTGCCTCTACTATGATGCCCTGCTCTCCGCAGCCATGCTGGGTGGCGACCTGGACCAGGAGCCCGCCCTCCTCCAGTCCTATGCAGAGGCCGCCGCAGACATCCGGCAGGCCATCGAAGACCAGTTCGGGGCCAGTGTCCAGGGATACAATACCTATCGGTATTACCGGGAGAACCGGGTGCTCCGGGCCTGGATATGTTCGCCCCTGACGGTCGGTATTTTCGATAGGGCTTCTGCTACGATCGATGCCCTGTTCTCACCGGCCCTGTGGACCGATGACGGCCTGGCCACGGAAGCCGGCAAGCCCACCTTCTGGGACCGGGCGACCCTCTATGCGTTGCGTGGCGTATTGGCTGCTGGCGAGACGTTCCGGGCCATGCCCTTTCTGTCGCACTATGCCAACCGTCGTCTGCTCGGTGAACATGTTCCCTATCCAGTCGAAGCCTGGCCGGAGGGTAACCAGCGTCACCTCTCCGCAGAGAGTGCGCTCTTTTGCCGGGTGATCACCGAAGGTCTTTGGGGGATCCGGCCCGAAGGACTGCACGCATTCTCCTGTACCCCCAGATTGCCGGAAGGGTGGGAGCGCATGTCCCTCCACAGGGTGCACCTCCAGGGACAGCTCCTGGACCTGAAGGTCGATCGAATGGGCGATCGGATCCGCCTGACCGTGACGCGTGACCAGCAGATCCTGGTGGATGAGGTCCTGCCTGCAGGATCGACCTTCCGGATCACCGACTGACCCCCGGGCAGGATCCGGATGCATCCATCGGCCGCCTGAACGATGATCCGATAGCCAGGGGACCTGAAGGGTACTTAAAGGGTACTTGAAGGGTACTTAAAGGGTACTTAAAGGGTATAAACACCGGTTGCCGATCACCCTTCCCCCGGCCTGGCCAGGGCGTAGATCGCTCCCGGCATGCCATGGAAATCCAGTTCGTCCACCTTGATCATGCCCACTTTTTCCAGGATGCGGATGGATGCGACATTGTCCAAAACGGCCCGGCCAATGATCCGGTCCAGGCCAAGTGACCACCCGTAGTCGATGCTGGCCAGGGCCGCTTCCGTGGCATATCCCTGCCCCCAGAATTGGCGAAACAACCGAAATCCCAGATCCACGTCGCCGGTTTCCTCATCCCGGCGCAGGCCACACCAGCCCAACCAGGCCTCATCCGCCTTTCGGATCATGGCCATCCTCCCCAGCCGGTAGCGGGCATACTGATCATAGTGCTCCAGGAAGTGGCGGGCGGCCTCCTCATCGGAAAAGGGTTCGTCGCCGGTATAGCGGATGACCAACGGATCGGTATTCAGCAGATAAAATGGCTCCGCATCCATCGGGGCCAGTGGCCGCAGGTGCATCCGTGGTGTCTCGAGCATCATCCTGCAAACATAAGGGAGGAGTCGGTTTCCACTGTCCGTCCTCCACCATGGTTTGCCGAGGGTGGAGAGGATTCCTTGGCAGAGGGTTACCGAAATCACAAAGGGACTCCACGAGAAATGATATTTTGCCCCCTGTCTTCGTTGTTCAACTATGCCGTCACTCACCCGAAAGATCGGAGCCCGCAGCGCCACCGCGTTGGTCATTGCCAATATGATCGGCACCGGGGTGTTCACCAGCCTGGGGTTTCAGCTGGCGGATACCACCAATACGGTGAGCATCCTGCTCCTCTGGTGTCTGGGGGGCGCGATCGCCCTGGCCGGGGCATTCAGTTATGCGGAGCTGGGTGCGGCCTTCCGGCGATCCGGAGGGGAGTACCACTATCTCTCCCAACTCTATCATCCCCTGGTGGGCTATCTGTCCGGATGGGTCTCCCTGACCGTCGGTTTTGCCGCCCCGGTCGCCCTGGCCGCAATGGCGATGGCCGCCTATCTCGCCAAGTCCGTTCCGGTGTCCACCACCGGCATGGCCACGGCAGTGATCGTCCTGGTTACGGTCATCCATTCGGTCAGCATTCGTCGCAGCAGTCGGTTTCAGCTGGCCACCACGGCGCTCAAGGTGCTGCTGATCCTGGGGTTCGTGGCCCTCGGACTGGTGCTGCCGCCCGCTGTTTCCAATGCCCTGGATTGGTCGGCCAGCTGGCAACAGGAGATCATGCTGCCGGCCTTTGCCGTGTCATTGGTGTATGTCACCTATGCCTATTCCGGGTGGAATGCGGCTGCCTACATCGTGGACGAGATCCGGCAGCCGGCCCGCAATCTGCCACGGGCCCTGATCCTCGGTACCCTGCTGGTCACTGTACTGTATGTCCTGTTGCAAGGGGTCTTCCTGCGGCAGGCCGGATTGGCCGAACTGACCGGGAAAGTGGAAGTGGGCCAGGTCGTGGCCACGCAGTTGTTTGGTCAGACCGGAGGGGATTGGGTCAGCCTGGCCATCGCCCTGTTCCTGGTGTCCAGCATCAGCGCGATGGTCTGGGTGGGGCCTCGGGTGAGTCTGGTGATGGCGGAAGACCACCGCTTCTGGCAATTCCTCCGGCAGCAGAACCGACATGGCATCCCGGTCCGTGCCCTGTGGTTTCAATCCGGACTGAGCATCCTCCTGGTATGGACCGGAACCTTCGAGGAGGTCCTGTTGTATTGCGGGTTCATCCTCCAGCTCTTTGCCATGCTGGCCGTCCTGGGCACCTTCCTCCTGCGACGAAAGCAGATCGCCATGCCCTATCAGAATCCCACCCATCCATGGTTGCCCGCCCTCTTCATCCTGGCCAGTCTCTGGATCCTCGGCTTCCTGCTCTGGGAGCAACCGGAGGAAAGTCTGTTTGGCCTGGCTAACTTAGCGGTCGGATGGATCACCTATCGCATCAGTTCTAAACAATGGTTATGAAATACCTCTTCTGGTTCACCTGTATGCTGGCCTGGTCATGTGGCGACGCCCAGCACGAGCATCACCACCATGGCCACGATGCCAACCACCACATGAACCAGCGTCCCTTCGGGGAGCTGGTCGCCCACTTCGAGGATCCGGCCCGGGATGAGTGGCAACAACCGGACGCGGTGATGGCCCGGTTGGGCGACCTGAACGGCAAGACCGTCATGGACATCGGCAGTGGTACGGGATATTTTTCCTTTCGCATGGCCCGTGCTGGCGCCAGGGTGATCTGTGCCGATGTTGACCAGCGATTCCTGGACTACATCATGCAGAAGCGAGACAGCATCGGTTCCTGGGCCGCCGATCGGATCTCCACCCGCCTCGTGCCGTTTGATTCGGCTGATCTTCAGCCAGGCGAAGCGGATCTCGTGCTGATCGTGGATACCTATCATCATATTGAGGACCGGGTGGCCTATTTCCGGCAGGTGCGGCAGGGCCTGACCTCCGGCGGAAAACTGGTAGTGATCGATTTCTTCAAGGAAGAAGCCCCGGTGGGGCCTCCGGTGGAGATGAAAATGGCCGAGGAGACGGTGATGGACGAATTGCACCAGGCGGGATTCGAACACGTCGCTGTTGACGTAGAGACCCTGCCGTATCAGTATATCATTACGGTCTGGTAAGGTCGTGGGGGAGGGAGGATCATTTGATCCGCACGCCCAGGAATTCTTCTGAGCGCCCCTCCGTCTTGTCGAGGAAGAAATAGAGGGTGTCATTGGCCAGCCGGACGGTCAGGGCCTCATACCCTTTTTCACCCACCTGTCCGTGGTCGACCACTTCCATGAAATCACCGGATTCATTCGGGGTATAGAAGAAAAAATCCGTGCGGAATCCCTCTCCGGCACGGGCCACCTCATAGGTCTTTGTCGTGGTCGAGTAGCTGCCGGTCGTAGTGCCGGGCAAAAAATCCACCTTGGTGCTTAGGCCGCTGTAAAAACCACATTCGACGCAGTCCTCATCCTTGTTGCAACTGATGATGGACAGGACAAGCAGGAGGAACACCATTCGGTAAGCCATTGTCGGGGACGTTTTGGATATCAATGATACGGAGAAGCGATGATATGAGGGATGAGGAATCAGGGATGAGGGATGAGGGATGAGGGATGAGGAATCAGGAATCAGGGATGAGGGATCAGGGATGAGGAATCAGGAATCAGGGATGAGGGATGAGGGATGAGGAATCAGGGATGAGGGATGAGGAATCAGGGATGAGGAATCAGGAATCAGGGATGAGGGATGAGGAATCAGGGATGAGGGATGAGGGATGAGGAATCAGGGATAGGAGCTGCTATCTGCCGCAGCGAGAGTTACTTCGATATATCGTGATGGGGTTATGTCGAATGGCCGGGCCCGACAGGGAAGACCGCATGCAGGTATGGCAGCATAGTGCCCTCGTTGCAGGCCCCTTGATTCTTCGCCATTGACCATTGACCTGCCCAACAGGCGTCAGCGGCCAACCCACCGAAGCGAATAGCGGGTGACGAATACCCGCCTGCATCAAGAGGGAAAGCGAAAGGCGAAAGGCGAACAGCGAAAGGCGAATAGCGAAGACCCCAGCCTGCCGACTGGCAGGGAGGACCGAAGACCGAAGACCGAAGACCGATGGATGCTTGTCCGTTAGCCATTCATCGTCGTTTATGGACAGCTGATCGGTATGCCTGCCTGTAAAGACCAATACCCTGGGCGGTTCTTCGTGTTCCAATACCACTTGCAATACCCTTGGTGTTCAGGAAGACCATATCCTGTCGGATTGCACGCAGCGCTGACGAAAATTTCTCCTCGACTCCTCCACACCTCGACTCCTCGTCACCAGGGAATGACGGCCTTGTCCCGCCAGAATTTCCCGGAGGGGATCTCCGGTTCGGTCGCCAGCCAGACGGCGGTCTCGGCTCCTTTCTTCACGGGGCGGGTGGCCCCGGGTCCGCCCATGTCGGTCTTGACCCAGCCCGGGCACATGGCGTTGACCCGGATATGCGGTGGGGCATCTCCGGCCAGGAGCATGGTCCATCCATTCAGGCTCCATTTGGACAGGCGGTAGGCGGCATAATCCCCTCGCGCTATGTCCTGCAGGCTTCCCATGCCACTGCTGATGTTGATCACCCGGGCGTCCTTCGACTTCAGCAACAGCGGCCACATGGCCCTGGTCATGTACAGGGCGCCGTTCAGGTTGGTCTCCATGACCTCCGCCATCTGGTCCAGATCGAATGCCGTGGCCGCCTGGTTACCGATGATCCCCGCATTGTTGACCAGGACATCCAGTCGGCCGAACCGCGATTCGACCAGCGCAGCGGCCAGAGCGCATTGATCCAGGCGTCGGATATCACACACGACGGGCATGACCCGTGGCCCCAGCTCCTCGGCTGCCATCTGAATGGCTGCCGGTTGCCTACCCGCCGCAATGACTTGCCAGCCCAGGTCGGCCAGTTGTCTGGCGATCTCCTTTCCGATGCCCCGGTTGGCTCCGGTGACCAGTGCGATCCGTTCCTGCATACTGCAATGTACAATGACAGCCGGGGTTAGACAAATACGCCAGGGATGCTCACATTTTTCCAAAGAACATCGTTCTTTAACCTGAAAAACCTGTTACCGACATGCATTACCTGTCAGCCCTGGTCCTGCTCCTGGGCTTTCTTTCCCCCCTCCAGGGTCAATCCCCTGCCCGGGTCACCATATCCGGTACCATCGAAGATGCGGATTCCCGCGAGTTGTTACTGGGTGCGACGATCTACGATCAGGCCACCGGTTCCGGTACCGTGACCAACACGTACGGCTTTTTCAGCCTGACCCTTCCATCCGGACCAGCAGAGCTGACGGTGTCCTACATTGGATATACATCAACTGTGCTTCGACTGGACCTGCTCCGGGACACCTCCATGGTCATCCGGTTGCTGCCGGGTACTCAGCTGGAGGAGGTAGAGGTCACCGCCGACAAGGTCGAGCGCATCTCCACCAAGACCCAGATGAGTGTGGTGGATGTGCCGGTGGAGTTCATCAAAAAAGTGCCCGCCCTGCTGGGTGAGGTGGATGTGCTCAAGGTGATCCAGCTCCTGCCGGGAGTCCAGTCGGGTGGGGAAGGCCAGAGTGGCTTCTATGTGCGGGGTGGCGGTCCCGACCAGAACCTGATCCTCCTGGACGGGGTGCCGGTGTACAATGCCAGCCATCTCTTCGGGTTCTTTTCCGTGTTCAATGCCGACGCGGTCAAGGATGTGACCCTCTACAAGGGCGGTTTCCCGGCCCGCTATGGCGGCCGGTTGTCCTCCGTTCTGGATATCACCCTGAAGGAGGGGAACATGCAGGAATACCACAGTTCCCTTTCCCTTGGCCTGGTGGCCTCCAGCGCCATGGTCGAAGGGCCGATCATCAAGGACAAGGTGTCGTTCATCGTTACCGGACGGCGGACGTACATCGACCTGTTGATCCGACCATTCCTGTCCTCCGAGGATGGGATTGGCGGGTACTACTTTCATGATGTCAACGCCAAGATCAACTGGCGCATCAGCGATCGCGACCGCGTCTACCTGTCGACCTATACCGGTCGGGACAAGTTCTACTACCGCTATGAGGATCGTGACGGTGGGTCCAATTATGAGGAGAATGCCGATATCGGTTGGGGAAACCTGACCACCGCGCTGCGCTGGAATCATGTCTGGTCGCCCAATCTGTTCAGCAACACTACCCTCACCCTGTCGGACTACACCTTTGATACCGACAATCGGTTCAAGGAAACAGAAGGCTCTTCCCTCGTCTCCGAATTGAAGCTGGCCTATACCTCCGGTATTCGCGACTGGGCCGGTCGGATCGACTTTGATTATCTCCCGGTGCCCAAACACTACATCCGCTACGGCGCAGGGGTGATCGCCCATACCTTCAAGCCGGGGGTGTTCGACCTGTTGAACGCCGACGAGGAGGATCGGATCAGCACCTCCATCGGACAACCGAATATCACGGCGACGGAATGGTTTGCCTATGTCGAGGATGATGCCGAGATCCTGCCCGCCCTCAAGGTGAATTACGGGGTGCACACCAGTGGCTTCCAGGTCGAGGATCAGCATTATGTCAGCGTCCAACCGCGGATTTCATTACGCTATCTCCTTCGGGAGGATCTCTCCCTGAAGGCCTCCTTCAGCACCATGCGCCAGTACATCAACCTGTTGTCCAACGAGAGCATCGGCCTGCCCACGGATCTCTGGCTTCCCGCCACCAAGCGGGTGAAGCCCCAGGATGCCTGGCAGGCGGCCCTGGGTGCGGCGTACGACTGGAAGGAGTATGAGGTTAGCGTGGAGGGATATTACAAGGACATGCAGAACCTGTTGTCGTACACCGAAGGATCCAGCTTCTTCTCCTTCAGCAACTGGCAGAACCGGGTGACCCAGGGAATGGGCGACAGCTACGGTGTCGAGCTCTTCCTGCAAAAGAAACGGGGGGCCTGGACCGGCTGGATCGGCTATACCCTGTCGCGGACCAACCGTCAGTTCGATGAATTGAATTTTGGCAGGAAATTCCCCTACAAATACGATCGTCGCCACGATTTTGAGATCGTGGTCAACTACAAGAAAAGTGAGAAGTTCGATATCGGGATGACCTGGGTCTTCGGGACAGGGAATGCCATTTCCCTGGCCGCCGAGTCCTATTACTACTACTCGCCCGGGATCAATCCGAACTCCTTTTACCAGTATTATGTCGAGCACTTTGAAGAACGGAACAACTTCCGGATGCCCTCCTATCATCGCGGGGATATCGGATTCAATTTTCACAAGATCCGGACCGGCTACCAGCGCACCATTTCATTCGGTGCGTACAACGTGTACAACCGGAAGAATCCATTCTTCGTCTTTACCGAGGAAACCAGCAACCAGGTCCAGTTGAAGCAGGCCAGCCTGTTCCCGATCATCCCCTTTATTTCCTACAACATCAAATTCTAGATCATGACTCGTACACTCCTGCTCCTCGGATTGCTGCTGCTGGGAATGACCGGTTGTGAAGATGCGTTTACCACGGTCATCGATGCCGATCCACCCCCGTTCACCCGCAAGATGGTGGTTCATGCCTGGTGCGACGATACGCCGGATGCGGCGCAAAGCCTCATCCTGGAAACCAACCGGAACATCTTTGATGCCTTCGACCAGAATCGCCCGATCACGGATGCCACCATCGAGATCCTGGAGGATGGTGTTGTGGTGGGCAGTTTCCAGCACGATCTTGCCCCGCCAGATAACGAATATGCCACAGGGACAGCGAATGTCTTCAACAAGGTGGGGGCAGAATATACCCTTCGCATCCAGGCGCCGGGGATGCCCGACGCCGAGGCCCGGCAATACCTGCCGGCACCGGTGGAGATCAGTGATGCCCTGTTTGTGCCCGAGTTGACCGTGGACGAGGATGGATACCGGGTCAACGGGTTCAAGGTGACCTTTGCTGATTCGCCCAAGACGAACGATTACTATCTGCTCGAATGCTTTGAAAAGGGCCAGGGGCAATATCGGGTCTACCTGGACAGCAATGATCCCTATGTGCAGACGGTGAATGACGGATTTGTGCTGATCCAGGATGAAGGCAATGACGGGTTTGACCAGACCTTCGAGGTCTATGCCTACAGTGCAAATGAGTTCACGGATTACGAGTTCATCCTGCGTCATATCAGCAAGGATGTCTTCCAGTACCTGCTGAGCATCGATCGCTATGTCAACAATGACATCGATTTCTTCAGTGAACCATCCTTCGTCAACTCGAATATCCAGAACGGATTGGGAATTTTTTCCCTCTCCAGCAAGACAGTAAAGGACGTGCGGAAGTAGGAAAATGACCGGATGGCAGGTCAGGGTATCTTCCAATGATCCCTTTGGGATGCCTGCCCATTTGCACGGTCACCGTTATAAAATGAGTCCATGCCGGGTACCTGGCCACCCTCTTTCCCGGGTCCACTCTCGGGGACCCTTCCTATCTTTCGGACTTTGTCCTGACCCAGACTTAGCCTCATGATGCCAGAGATCCATACCAAACTTCCCGAAGCCGGCACGTCCATCTTTGCCGTGATGAGTGCCCTGGCCCAGCAGCACGGTGCCATCAATCTGGCCCAGGGATTCCCCAATTTTGCGCCCCCCCAACGGTTGCTGGACCTGGTCGGCGAGGCGATCCAGGCCGGACACAACCAGTATGCGCCGATGCCAGGCCTGCTGGTACTGCGAGAGGCCATTGCCCGAAAGATCCAGATGAGCTATGGCGTTCGTCCGGATCCGGCCACGGAGATCACGGTGACCGCCGGAGCGACGCAGGGCTTGTTCTGTGCGATACAGGCGGTGGTGCATCGGGGAGACGAGGTGATCCTGCTGGAGCCGGCGTATGATTCCTACCTGCCATCGGTCCTGCTTGCGGGAGGCGTGCCGGTGTCCATCCCGTTAAGGAGTCCGGAATTCCGGGTCGACTGGGACGAGGTGCGCGCCCGCATCACCCCCCGGACCCGGCTGATCATCACCAACAATCCGCACAATCCGGTGGGCAAGATATTTCGGCCGGAGGATATGGCGGCATTGAAGGATATTGTGCTGGGACATGACCTGCTCCTCCTGTCGGATGAGGTATATGAGCACCTGGTCTTTGACGGGTTGCCCCATCTCAGTGTGCTGGCAGACGAAGAGTTGTACCAGCGAAGCCTGGTCACCTTTTCCTTCGGGAAGACCTTCCACGCCACAGGTTGGAAGACAGGGTATATCGTTGCTCCGCCCTCGTTGACCGCGGAGTACCGGAAGGTGCACCAGTTCAATATGTTCAGTGTGCATACCCCCAGTCAGGTTGCCCTGGCCAACTTCATGGAAGACCCCTCCAGCTGGGGTGGGCTTCCCGCCTTCTACCAGGCCAAGCGGGATCATTTCGCATCCGAGCTGGCCGGATCTCCGTTCCGGGTCTTACCTTGTGAGGGCACCTATTTCGGGTTGCTGGACTACAGCGGGATCAGCGATGAGGATGACCTCACCTTTGCGCGCAACTATACCGAGCGGTGCGGGGTGGCCCTGATCCCGATCAGCCCGTTCTACCGCCATCCACCAGCGGACAACCGGACCGTAAGGGTCTGTTTTGCCAAAACGGAAGATGTGCTGAGCGATGCTGCCCGCCTGATGCGGACTGCAGTCTATTGATCGATGCGGAGTTCCTGCAGGGTGTACTTTCCTCCACTCGTCTTGAAATAGAGGTACACGCGATACGAACCTTTGCCATCGTTGAGTTCGCCGATCATGTAATGGGAATCCTTCCCCTGGCTGCTTCCGCTGTGCGACTGCTTGAAGCCGGCCGGTTTGTGGCTGGTGAAGAACTTCTCCAGGCGATTGCGGGCCTCTGCCGGTGTAGCGATGGCCTCATCTCCGAGAATATCCAACACCACACTCTGGTCAAAATAGGAGGCTACCGTCGCCGCGTCTCCGCGTTGCAAGGCCGAATTGATGGCCTGCAGGGCATTGGTCTGGGCGATGGCCATGGTGGACATAGACAGAAAGAACAGGGCAAGAAGGGATTTCATGTTCGGGGTGTTGGTGGTCTAAAGCTACTAGTTAACGCAAGCAAAGACAAGGACTATTGCCTGATTGTCTCTATTTAATGACCATTCAACTGTGGGAAAGTTCTTTTCGTTCCACTGATATGGACTGAATCGCCCATTTCCAGCTTTACAATGAACCTTTGTTGCCGGGCAACTGTACTTTTGTCGCATGAAACCTGCTCAACGTGTAGCCCTCATCATCCTCGACGGTTGGGGACTTGGTCCCGATCCATCCGTGGATGCCATCGCCCAGGCCGATACCCCCGTATTCGACGAACTGATGCGGACCCGGCCCCATGCCACCCTGACCACCTTCGGTCCCGCGGTCGGGCTGCCGGAAGGCCAGATGGGCAACTCGGAGGTCGGTCACCTGAACATCGGGGCAGGTCGCATCGTCTACCAGGAATTGGCCCGGATCAATCTGGCCATCGAGGATGGGTCGCTGGCCCGCAATGCTACCTTGGTCGAGGCAATGGAGGTTGCCCGGCAACCTGGTCGAAGACTCCATTTGCTGGCATTGGCCTCTGACGGAGGCGTGCACAGTCACCTGGACCACCTTTTGGCCATGATCGACATCGTCGAGGCGGCCCAGGTTCCGGACATCTGTGTCCATGCCTTCACGGATGGGCGAGATACCGGCCCGGAATCCGGAGTCGGATTCATCGGGCGCCTGGAGTCCCATATCGCTGGTTCGCCGCATACCCGTCTGGCCTCCCTGATCGGACGCTATTACGCCATGGATCGCGACAAGCGGTGGGAGCGGATCAAAAAGGCCTATGACCTGCTCGTACACGGATCAGGCGCCCGGTTCAGCAGCGGGGTGGAAGCCCTGCAGGCCAGTTACGCCGCCGGGGTCACGGACGAGTTCCTGGAACCGGTCACCCTGCATCCTGCCGGAGCTGAGCCGGTCGTGATCCGGGAAGATGATGTGGTCATCTTTGTCAACTTTCGCACCGACCGTCCCCGTCAGCTGACCACGGTGCTCACCCAACAGGCCTTTCCCGAGCAGCAGATGAAGCCCCTGCATCTCCATTACGTGACCATGACCCGCTATGACGAGTCATTTCAGGGGATCCGGGTGATCCTGGAGAAGGACAATCTGGATGAAACCCTCGGTGAAGTGCTGTCCAGGGCCGGGAAGACCCAGTTGCGCATGGCCGAGACAGAGAAATATCCCCATGTGACCTATTTTTTCTCCGGTGGACGGGAGGCCGCCTTCCCTGGCGAGGAGCGTCTGGTGATCCCCTCACCCAAGGTGGCCACCTATGACCTGCAGCCGGAGATGAGCGCTGGTGAAGTGACCGATGCCGTCCTGGAAAAGATCCGGACGACCTGTCCGGATTTCATCTGTCTCAATTTTGCCAATACGGACATGGTCGGTCACACGGGTGTCTTTGCGGCGGCGATGAAGGCTGCCGAGACCGTCGACCGCTGTCTCGGACGCATCCTGTCCGCCGGACAACAGGCGGGATATCATTTCCTCATCATTGCCGACCATGGCAACTCCGACACCATGCGGAACCCGGATGGAACACCGCATACAGCACACACCATGAACCCGGTGCCGGTGATCTATGTATCGCCCGAACCGGAACCGGTTGCGTTGCATAGTGGTAAACTCGCGGATATTGCCCCGACGATCCTTCACCTCCTTGGCCTGCCTGTCCCAGCCCGGATGAATGGCGAGAACCTCCTGATTCCCCGTTCATGAAGCATCCAATCCTGCTGACCGTTGCCCTCCTGTTGGTCCTGTCTGCCTGCCAGCAGAAGGACGAGAAGAAGGGGCCACTCATTTTCTTCGATCTGGCAGGATATCTGGATCGGGAAGCAGCCCGGATCGGTGAGCAGTCGGATGTGATCAAGACCATCACCATGAACGGGGTGACCGAGACCAAACGAATGGAGCAGTATGCCTGGACGTCGGAATTCAGCCTGCTCAGGCAATGGGATATCAACCGGCCGGCATGGCGTGACCAGTATCAACGCGATACCCTGCTGACCGGGGATCAGGTGCTGTATCGCTATCAGTGCCTGGATGACGACCTGCAGGTTCGCCTGATGGAGATCTGGACCCGGGCAGGCCAGACGGACAGCCTGCGGCTGACCACGCGGGTGGACAACCCCCTGCGAACCACAGAGGGGGTCTATCGGTATTCACCGACCACAGGGCTGCATATGGCCCAGGTCAGCTCGAAGCGATTCGGCTCGGATCAGGACCTGGAAGTGACGGTTCGTCCGGTGGGCTCTGGCGATTGAGCCGGTCAATATTGGCGAGCAGGGCGATCGAGATAAAAAAGAAGGACCCGACCTTGTCGGTTTCCAGCAAGTCGTTCATGGTCTGCATGACATGGATGACGACCAGGCTGGACAAGGCGGTCAACACCATCCGTTTGCGCTTGTCATCAGTGGTCTGGTGGTAGATCCGCTCCCCGATGATCAGGACCGAAAAGATCAGCAGGAGATAGATGAGCAACCCGGGAACACCCTGTTCCACCGCTGTCATCAGGTAGTAATTGTGGATACCGGATCGCTCGGGGTTGTCACTGACATAAGTGCGAAAACTGCGGACGGTGCGAACCTGGTAATTCGGATAGAAGTTGTTGGGCCCGAAACCGGTCCAGGGTCGCTCACCGATCATATAGGAACCGGCTACCCAGCGATACACCCGTTCCATGGTGGAGATGTCCTGCAATTTGACCGTAGCTGTCAGCAGGTCCTCGAATTCGAAGTGGGAAATGGTCTTGTTGTAGTCCGGCGCGAACTCCAGGAATCGGTTGTTCTGTACCAGGCTGATCGCAAAGGCAATGACCGCAACGGAAGCGATCACCAGGGTGGGGACCATCCACTTCCGACGGATCAGGAACACCGCGCCGATCCCCCCGAGGAGGGCGATGTATGCGGCTCGCGTATAGGATACCTGGACGCCGACCAGGATGATGGCCAGGAGGGCAAGGATCAGGCTGCTGAGGAACCGATTGTCCCGATAGCTCCGGAAGAGATGCCAGCCAAAGGGGAGAAAGACCACGGCCAGGGCTGCAAAGGTCACGTGATTTCGATTGAACGGACCCACCACGGCGTTGACATCCTTGAAGGAAAACCCATAGGCACTGAAGCGAACGAGGATGATGATATGGGTGATGGCCAGGGGAATGAGCAGGCACCAGATGGCGATGCGCCAGGCCTTCGGTCCGGTCAGGAACAATCGGCTCATCCCGTAGAAGGTAAGCATGTACCAGGTCTTGGCCAGCAGGAATTTGACGGCGACTAAGGGGATCTCTGCAAACATGGCGGAACAGGCGATCCAGGCCAGGTGGATGACCAGGAGCAGATCAAACAGGTGGGTGAGACCGATGCGACGGGGTTGGTGCAGGGCCATCAGCACCAGGGCGCCGGTCAGCAGGATGATCAGGGGTTCGGTGGGAAAATCTGTGCCGAGGCTGTCGGAGAAGTTCATCTCGATGGACAGCGGAATACACAGCAGCAGCAGGTAGTACACCTGTCGGAGGTCGACCAGCATCCAGGCGGCCCCCAGGACAATTCCCGGCAGGATCATCAGGAAGGGGACCTCCCACCAGGTCCCTGCCAGGATACACAGGGTGGTGAATATCATGAAAACGGTCCATTGACGGTTGTCGGACCGGAAAAGGTCGAATCGACTGACGGAATTACCGTCCATCGGGGTTCAGTTGGGTCCAGTCGATCTGCTGGTATTGCCGGCGAACCAACAGAAAGAGAATACCGAAGACCAGGGTCAGGGCCATGGCGGTCAGGACCATGAAGGCGCGTTTTGGACGGGCTTTCATTTCCGGGGCCAGGGCATGTTCGAATGGAATGATCGCCGGAGCATCTCCCTCCAGGGTCGCCTTGAGGTGATTGGCTTTCTCCATGTCGTAGCTCAACTGGTTCTTGGTGTTCTCGAATTGCTGTTGCAGTTTGCTGTACAGGGTGGCGCCATGAGCGAAGCCCCGCACATCGAACCGTTTGCCATCGGATGTGCCATTGAGATCGGCCAGCTGGGTCTGCAGGGCAGCAACTCGGGCTGTGAGGTTGGCGATGGTATCCCGATTGGCATACCCGATCCGCTTGTAGGTCTCGAGCCGGGCCTGGTCGCCGACCAGTTGTATGGTCTTTCGGGAGATCTGGTCGCCCATGACCTGGTACTGCAGTCGGTAATCATAAACACCGAATTCCCGTTGCACCTGCTCGAGTGAGTCGGCCAGGTCGCTGAGATAGATCTGCTTGGTGTTGATACTGACCTCATAGGTTTCCAGGAGGCGAAGCTGGCTGTCGCGCACGTAATCGCGGGCGATCTGATCGACGATATCGCGGGCGGTGTTGGCCATGAGAGCAGCCTGCTCCGGATCCTTGTCTTCGACCATGATGGTGATCCCGTCGTATTTGGTCTGGTTGACCGACAGGTGGCCGGTCAGCTTCAGTCGGGCCCGTTCCCTGGCCTTGGGCGAAGCAGGATCGATCCGGTAGCGATCAAACAAGGCGAACGTATCGATCAGGCGGTCCAGAAGCTGGGTGCTGCTGGCGATGGTGAGGATCCGGTCAATATCCGCTCCCGAACCGAAGTATTCCACGTTAGAGCCGGGAGGCCCGAAGATGCGATCCGGTTTGGTCAGATCGGAATTGGCGGCAAAGAAGGTCGTCGATGCCTGGTAGTAGTTGGACAGCAGGAGGGAGATCAGGGCTGTGGCGACCCCGACGGCCAGGGTGCTATAGATCAGTCGCTTTCGCCATTGGTAGATGGTACGAAAAACGCCCAGTAAACTTTCATTTGGATTCATCCGTGCGGATTGTGGCCACAAAATTAGGAAAACTCCTCAGGCTCGGGACCTGGATCGGAGCAGGGTGAACAAATTCCCCAACGGCAACAGGCCAAAGGAGGCCGCTACGGCCAGACCGATGAGGAGAATAACGCCAAACTGGAGGGTCCAGGCACCCTGTTCGAAAGGGGGGAGCAGGACGAGCCCGGTCATGACCAGGAGGAACCCGATGATGCCCCGCAGCTCTTTCCAGTCCAGGCGGACAGGCATCACCCGGAAGGCCAGGATGATCATGGTCAGGGCCACTCCTGACTGGGTGACCAGGGTCGCTGTCGCCGCCCCGACAGCGCCATGCAGAGGGATCAGGACGAGCAGCAGGACCAGGTTGATCACGACCGTAAAGGCCAGGGCCTTGTTCATGAGGTTGAGACGCGCACCGGCGGTGAGCAGGGTGCCAAAAACGTACATCATGCTGACCGGCACAAAGGACCAGATCAGCAGTTTCAGAGAGGCAACCGCTTCCCCGGGAGCCTGGTCGTACAGGGAATGGATGATGGGATCGGCGTATCTGCTGACTGCTACGGCAGTGACCACGCTCCCGGCCACCAGCAATCGGGTGCCCACGACCACCAAAGGCTGGACATCCTCGCGCCTGGCCAGCATCTGTGCCAGCATCGGCAGGAGCAGTCCGGCAAAAAGGAGGGACACGTTATTGGCGGCATCGAGCAAGCGGTAGGCCATGTAGTAAATGCCCGCTTCGTGATCCCCGTCCGGCAACAGGCGCTCCAGGAGCAGGGTATCCATGCGGGTATAGGCGCTCATCAGCAGGACGGCCAGGGCAAAGGGGAGGCTCTTCATCACCAGCGGTCGCAGGGAAGTCCAGCTGAAGGACCGGGAGAATCGCAGGCCATGACCCCGAAGGAAGGCCCGGCCGACCAGGATGGTCAAGAGGAAGGATATCGTTTGGGCCCAGACGAACCACGACAGGGTGAAGCGGGCCGACAGGTCCGGGTGGTACAGCAGGATACCGCAGATGGCCAGCATCAGGAACTTGTCGAGCACGGAGACCAGGCTGTCCTGGCGATACATGCCCATGCCCGATATATTCGAGCGAATGAAGAGGATCCAGGAGAGCAGGACCTGGTTGAAGGCGATATGCAGGAGCAACGGCAGGATCTCCGGACCGTACCCGATGGACAGCGCGATCAGCGCACAGCCGGCCAGGTAGATCACGGCCAGCCAGAATTTCAGGCCCAGCAGCCGGGGATACTGGTCACGCAACAGCCCCCGATCCTGGGAGAGGGTCTGGTTGTTGAACTGTTGGAGGCCTGCATCATTGATGATCTGCAGGATGTAGGACAGACTGAACAGCGCGGCGAACAGACCATAGGTCTGCGAACCCAGGGTGTTCTGGACCTTCAGGTCGATGCCGAAGATGTACAGGGGTTTGATCAGCAGGTTGATCCCGACGAGGAAGAGGATGTTCAGCAGGAACTCCCGCTTCATCGGGCAAACAGATTGTATTTGAGAATACAGTAGATGGCCCGGACCCCGTCCTTCCAGCCGATCTTCTTCCCGTCGGCATACGAACGTCCGTAATAGGAAATGCCCACCTCATAGATCCGGATATTCGGATATCGCGCGATGCGTGCGGTCACCTCCGGTTCGAATCCGAAGCGTTTTTCCCGCAGGGGCAGGGACTGAATGATCTCCCGCTTGAAGACCTTGTAGCAGGTCTCCATGTCGGTGAGATTCAGGTTGGTGAACATGTTGGACAACATGGTCAGGAACTTGTTGCCGATGGAATGCCAGAAGAAGAGGATGCGATGGGGACGGCCACCCATGAATCGGGAGCCGTAGACGACATCCGCGACCCCCTCGAGCAATGGGCGGAGTAGAATGGGATATTCCCTGGGGTCATATTCCAGGTCGGCATCCTGGATGATCACATAGTCGCCGGTAGCCCGGGTGATCCCGGTATGGAGGGCCGCACCTTTTCCTTTGTTGACCTCATGTTTCTGGTAAATGATGTTCAGGTCCGGATTGGCGGCCATATAGCGGTGGATGGCCGCTTCGGTATCGTCTGTCGAATGGTCATTGGTGATGATGATCTCCTTGGACAGCCCGTCTGGCAATGGGGCATCGCGGACCTTATCCAGGATGAGGTGGATGGTTCGCCCTTCATTATAGGCAGGAATGATGATGGACAACAGTTGGGCCATAGAGGAAGTTCTTCAACAGGAAAGCGCAAAGGTAAGCCAAATCCCAGCCTTACGCACGGGAGGTAGCCTTCGGGTCAAATGCCTGGTGGAGATCCTGGCGGAGAAGGATGACCTGCAGGATATCCGGGGCCAGCCTGGACAACGGACCGGGAAGGGATTGCTGCAGACCCCTCCCTGAGCTTCGGCGAAGCATGCCCCCCAGGTGGGACCTCCAGGCCAGGGCGGTCATAAAGGCCTCGGAAACAGCTGCTTCGTATGCCAGGGCGGGGCGCATCTGGAAGGCATGAAACACAGTTTCCAGCAGGCCTTCTGTCCAGAACAATCCCGGACTCACCAGGAGTTGACCTTCCGGTCGATCCAGCCAGAGCTGAAAGCGCGACAGGCGGATCCTGGATTCCAGCAATGGCGCCAGACGGGTGGAGGGAATGTATCGGGCCAGTGGTACGACAGGACCATCGAGGACGATCTCCGGATGGGCCAGGTGATGGCCCAGGAAGGCCAGGCACCAATCCGGATCAGGCATGCTGCCCAATTGGTGGTAGACCAGATTGACCCAGATCCGTTGCTGGTCGGATCGGAAAATGGCATCCAGGAAAGTGTCGGGTGTCATGCCGGTCCTGGACGTCCAATAGTTCGGTGGCAGGCAGGAGGCCAGGTCATACAGTGCGGTGGTCCGGTTGAATGAGCCATTCGGCGGAATGGAACCCGACCATTCCCAGGCCGGTCCGGCTTTGGGCAGGACCAGTGATGGCATCCCGCCTTCCATTCGCCACATCGCACCGATCCGGTCCATGACCTCTTCCAGGAGTCCAGGATCCCCCAGGCGGGCCCTGGTCTGCAACCAGCGGATTCGCCGATCGGCAGGGGCAAGGTCCGTCCGCCTTCGGAGCAGGTCAAGTGACTCGGCGGGAAGCAGGTCATGGAACTGATCCAGGAATGCCTCCCAGAGCTCGTTGTCCAGTTCGGCATGATGGTCTGCCAGCCAGGTCAGTGCCGGGTCGGGGGTCAGTTGGATCCACCGGAAGAGATAGGTCAGCATCGGCGTGAAGCCGATCTGGCGCCGATCCGGCGGCCCCTCCGGATAGGCCCAGGGGTGGCCGGTCAATTGGCGAGTCAGCCAGGCCGCCAGGGGTGGAAGATGCCGGCCCAGGGTCGGCCAGTCTCTTGGATGGTCCTGCAGATGGGCCAGGAGGGCCGATACGGCGGATTCGGGCCAATGCCAGCCGTTGCGCTGGATCAGCCAGGCCGCTTCCGTTGCCCCGGGCATTCCCTGGACCTTCAGGATCCGGCTGATGCTGTCTTCTTGTGCCGTCGTCCAGTCTCTCGTAGGTGGGGGACGTTGTTCCATGGCTGGTCCATCCGTCATTTGTGAGGCCGGCCGGGAATGATACAGGGGCATCACCAGGGCCAACGCCTCATGAAAGGCATCCACCGGATCTTCGGAGAGCGGCATGCCCCAGGCCTCCAGTTGGTGTCGGATCGACGCCGGCATGGGATGAAGGGCCACTCCATCGAGCATGGCCTGATCGATCCAGTGGAGCAAGGGTGTCCATTCGGCATCGGAACGGGTATGGCTGGCGGTCCTGTCCATCAGCAGTTACCAGAAAACAGCATAAAGGACCGCGAGGACACCCAGGATCAACAGGGCGAGGACATGGAACCGGGTGTCTGTTCGAAAGGCTCCCTGAGGCAGGGTGATGGATCGGTCCACTGGATCGGGTCGACCGAACCATGAGATCACCACCATTAATGCACTGATCAGGAGGAAGCAGATACCCATTCGGTCCAGGAAGGGCAGATCCGGAAAGAGGATCTTGAAGGATGCGGACAGCGGAATGGCCAGGATGACGGCCCAGCGGGCTGCCAGGGCGGTGGTGCGTTTCCAGAACATGCCAAGGAGGAAGATGGCCACCACTCCCGGACTGATGAAGCCGGTGTATTCCTGGATGTACTGGAATGCCTGGTCCAGATTCCCCAGCATCGGGGCAACCAGGACACCGATCAGCAAGGCCACGGCGGCCGTGATCTTGCCAATGCGAACCAGGGAGGGCTCGTCGGCAGGATGCCCATTCCGCGTGACGAGGGGTTGGTAGATATCCAGCGTAAAGATGGTGGAGGCGCTGTTGACCATGGAACTCAGCGATGAGCCGATCGCGGCGATCAGGGCCGCAAAGGCCAGGCCCTTGAATCCCGAGGTGACATAATTGCTCAGCACCCAGGGATAGGCTTCGTCGGGTTTCTGGATATCCGCCTGCAGCACAAATGCGGCGATACCGGGAATGACCACGATCAGGGGGATGACCAGTTTGAGCAGGGCAGCAAATGCGGTTCCTACCTGGGCCTCGCGAAGGGAACGGGCGGCCAGGGCACGCTGGATGATGTATTGGTTGTTGCCCCAGTAGTAGAGGTTGGCGATCCACATGCCGCCGATGAGGACACTGATTCCAGGCAGATTGATGTATTCCGGATTCGATCGGTCCAGGATCAGGTCGAATTTCTCAGGAGCGCGCTCATACAAGGTGCTCAAGCCTCCCCAGAAGCTGCCACCCAGTTCTTCCAGGACCAGCACGCTGGCCAACAGGCCACCGAGCAGGAGGACGATCACCTGGACGACGTCCGTCCAGACCACCGCCTTCAGCCCTCCGGCAATGGAAAAGGTGGACGCGAACAGGGCCAGGCCGATCACCCCCGGGAGGAGAGGGATGCCCATGATGGTCTGCAAGGCCAGGCCACCCAGGTAGAGGACCGAGGTGATGTTGACAAAGACGAACAGCAGGACCCAGAAGACCGCCAGGCCGGTTCGCACCTGGGGATCATACCGCTGTTCGAGGAATTGGGGCATGGTATAGATGCCTTTTTCCAGAAAGATGGGCAGGAAGTATTTGGCCACCAGCAGGAGGGTCGCCGCGGCCATCAGCTCATAGGAGGCGATCGCGATGCCGACCACATATCCGGACCCCGACATCCCGATGAACTGCTCGGCAGAGATGTTCGAAGCAATGAGCGAGCCGCCGACCGCCCACCAGGGCAGGGAGCGGGAGGCCAGGAAATAATCCTGGGAAGTGTCCTGCTTGCCCCGTGAGATCCAGATGCCGAATCCCATCATGAAGAGGATCCAGGACGCAAAGACGATCAGGTCGATGGTAGAGAAATTCATGGGATTCGGATGGGGTCAAGTTGGAAGGTATATTGTCCGGGTCGGGCGGGCAGACGATAGACCGGCAGAGGGGCGGCCTTGATGGTCCAGGTATCCGTACCGCCGACACCCATCTGAGCTTGATCGATATTCAGGGTAATGGTCCCACTGGGGGTCAGGTCCGTCGTATGTCGGGCGGCCTCCAGCGTGGCCTGGTCATAGGGCCAGGCACTGCATTCCAGGGGTTGGCCCACCGAGGTGATGCGGATCCCCTGCCCTTCCGGGTCAGTGAGTTGCATCCAGCGGATGCCGGTTCGGTTGGCATTTTCCTGGGGCCGGATGTAGGGTTCGACGAAGGAGTCCAGCGCCATCCGGTAGTGCCCTATCCGTGCGCTGGCCAATCGATCCCGGTAATTTTCCCAGGGGCCCCGTCCGTACCATTCGATCCGGTCGCGGGTGGCTGGGATGGATACCTGCATCCCCATCTTGGGCAGATCCGGGAGGGTCTTGTCGGGAGTCATGATGATCCGGACCTCCAGTCCGCCATTCGAATGAGGGGTATACCATACCTTATACATCCCGCGGTTGCCAGGCAACTGGTAGCTGACCAACAGCCCGGTGTTGATCTGCTGGATCCTGTCGAGGATCAGGCCTTGAGCGGCTGTCTTCCAGTATCCGAGAACATCGGGGGTGTGATATCCCCCCAGGTCATTGTCGGTGGGCGCCCGCCAGAAGTTTGCCCTCAGGTCACCTTCGATGACCGGCTGGCCCTGATGCTGCCAATGCGTTAACCAACCGGTGGTCCTGGAAAAGGTCCAACGGCTACCCGCTTTTTCCAGGGTCAGGTCCGTTTCGGTCTCCTTCCAGTCGGCAGGCTGGATGGTCAATGCCTGGCTGGTCCGGGTATCCGGGAGGATGTCATAGGACGGCAGGATGAACTGGTCAGCCGCCAGGGAGTGGCCGGCTTCGGCCCAGGGTGTAGCATCGCGAAGCGAAGCCTGCACGTTCAGGGCGAACTCGACCTCATCCTCAGCCAGTTCCTTGTAGATATTGGGCATGGGCAGGAAGGTGGTATCTCCCGGCCCCAGGTCAGGGGTTGGCCAGGTGCCGGTACGCAGAAGGTCACCGTTCCGCTCCAGTGACCAGCTGATCTCCAGGTCCTCCAGGGAGGAGGCATGACGGCGGTTGATGAGGCGGATGCGACTGTTGATCCGGTCGAGGGCAAAGTCTACCGGCTGGTAGACATGCTTGACCTCCATCAGCGCGGGTTTCGGGCGCAGGTCGGGATAGGTAATCCCGTTCAGGCAGAAATTGCCGTCATGGATGGTCTCTCCGAAATCACCACCGTACACATAGTAGGTCTGACCATTGTCGTTGGTCCGTAACAGTCCCTGGTCCTTCCAGTCCCAGATGAAGCCGCCCAGTGCCCCGGGCCAGGCATGGATCAGATCCCAGTATTCCTGGAGATTGCCGGTCGAGTTGCCCATGGAGTGGGCATATTCGGACAGGACCAGCGGTCGGGAATCCGGTTGGGTGCGCAGGAGCTCCTGAAAATCGTCCACGGTAGGGTAGAACCGCCCGGTGATGTCCACCCAGGTCGGATCATTGGGATTCCAGGGCCGTCCGTCGGTTGGCCAGGTCTCGGTGTCCGGATGCCCCCAGGGCAGGTATCCGGGCAGGCGGGGGTCGCCCTGCGCGGGTTCGTAGTGGATGGGTCGGGTGAGGTCAGCCGCATGGATCCAGCCGGCCATGGCGGCATGGTTCGGCCCCCGGCCGGCCTCATTGCCCAGCGACCAGGCGATGATGCACGGGTGGTTGCGCGAGCGATCGACCATCCGAACGGCCCGGTCGAGGAAGGCGGCCATCCAGCGGGGATCATTGGACAATTGTCCGCCCAGGTAATGGGTCTCCAGATTGGCCTCGTCAAAGACAAACAGGCCATATTGATCGCACAGGTCATACCAGGCCCGGTCATTGGGATAGTGGGAGTTGCGCACCGCATTGATATTGTGTCGCTTCATCATCAGGATATCATCGATCATATCCTGGCGGGTGACGGCCTTGCCACGTGTGGGATGGTGTTCATGCCGATTGACCCCGTAGAGTTTTACGGGTCGGCCATTGACAAGCAACTGGCCCTTGTCGCTGGTGGCTAAGCTGCGAAACCCGATGCGGGTCGATCGGATGTCGATGGGCTTTCCGGTGGGGTCGGCCAGGATCAGGATCAGGGTATAGCGATAGGGATCTTCGGCTGACCACGGGTGGATGTCGGGCAGCAAGCACTGCAGGTCGGCAAAGGGGAGGTTGTCCAACCGCGGGTACCAGCGATGGGCAATGGCCGAAGCATCTCTTTTAAGGGGCTCAATGAGGACAGCCTGGCCACGGGCATCGAACAGTCGGGCCTCCAGGAAGGACCCCTCCGGCAGTGCCCCTTCCGGACCGGCCAGGTCGACGTGGATGGCCAGGTCACCCTTCGTGTACGAAGGATCCAAACCGGCCACCACCTGCAAGTCTCGGATACGGATGGCCGGTTCAGCCAGGAGGAAGACGGACCGGTAGATGCCGCCCAGTCGCCAGTGGTCCTGGTCTTCCAGGTAGGAACCGTCACACCATTTGAACACACGGATGCTGATGGTATTGGCCCCTTCCCGGAGCAGTGGATCGATGGCGAATTCGGCACCGGTGGCACTGTCTTCCGAATATCCGGCCAGCTGGCCATTGATCCACACCTGAACACAGGAGCTGACGCCCTCCAGGTGCAGGCTGATAGTGTGATCCTTCCATTGGTCGGGAATGCGGAACGTGCGCTGATACAGGCCGATCGGTTGATGGTCGGCCGGAATGAAGGGAGGGTCGACCTTGCCCCAGGGGTAGCGGACATTGCTGTAGACCGGCTGGCCGAAGCCTTGCAGTTCCCAGTTGGCCGGTACAGCTATGGTTTGCCAGTCGGGTTGGTCCTCCGGAAAGTTGAGCGGAGCGTTGTCCAGGGTCGGAAACCAGGCAAATTGCCAGGTTCCATCCAGGGGAAGGACGAACGGCGATTGTCCCAGATCGTCTGCCGACAGGTTGGCAGCATCTGTCCGGGGGAGGAGCAGGCTTCTGGCCGGTTGCCGGTTGATCCCGGTGATGGCAGGGTCTTCCCAGGGAGGCAGGCCTTGGGCATGGGCTGTCCGTGGGAGTGTCAGGGCAGTGATGAGGAGGACAAGGAGGCAAGCGGGCAGGTAACGCGACATGGTGCAGGATTGGCCTGGAAAAGATAGGCAAAGTCGTGCGGTCCACTGTGGATCGGTCGGAATTCCACCCCTGTCGCGGTCGCGTTGGGAAGGTCCTGAATGTCGATCATTCGAACATAGAGAAAAAGGTCATGAATAATTTCGGAATAATATTTCTTTGAGTGGAGGTTAGAAAAATTTAATTCTACCATAGTGTACAATTTACACAAAATTCGGGTGAAAGAGTAAAAAACACACTAAGTGGTATACAAGTAGGCGGCTCAGATGCTAAATTTGTCAGCAACGGATTATTGTTTCTTGCCTGGATCAGAAGTTTCAGGTGCAGGCATGTCAACCTTCTTTATCTACTCAACAAACCTTAGATGATGGTACTTCAACACGTGAAATCCCTGGTTGTCGTGGTGGGAGCTATGCTGCTGTTCAGTAGCATGGGTCTGGCCCAGCGACAGATCACGGGTACGATCACCGATGCGGACAATGGTGACCCCCTGATCGGTGTCAACATCCTGGTGGTCGGTACAAACACAGGTACGGTGACCGACTTTGACGGGAACTACCGCCTGAGCGTCCCTGATGACGCGACACAGCTCCAGTTTTCCTATACTGGCTACACGACCCAGACCATAGATCTGGGTGCATCCAACACCATTTCCCTTCAGATGTCGGCGGGAACCATTCTCGATGAGGTCGTCGTGATCGGTTATGGAACGGTCAAGCGCGAAGATGCCACCGGTTCGATCGTAGCGGTGGGCACAGAACAATTCAACCGTGGCTCGATCACATCTGCCCAGGAACTCCTGGCCGGAAAGGTGGCCGGCGTGGCGATCTCGACTGTCGGCGAGCCGGGCGGTGCCTCGGTCATCCGCATCCGGGGTGGGTCTTCGCTCAGTGCCACCAACGATCCGCTGATCGTGATCGATGGTGTCCCGGTAGCGAATGACAAGATCTCCGGTGGGCGGAACCCCCTGAGCATCATCAACCCGAATGATATTGAGACCTTCACCGTCCTGAAGGACGCCAGTGCGACGGCCATTTATGGTTTCCGGGCCTCCAACGGGGTGATCCTGATCACGACCAAGAAAGGGAAACTGGGCCGCGACCTCAATGTCGACTACAACGGTAGCGTGGCCTTCTCCAATGTAGCCAACACCCTGGATGTGCTGTCGGCTGACGAATTCCGGTCCCTGATCGAGGAGCGTTATGCGGAAGGAAGCTATCCCCGCAGTCTGCTTGGTGATGCCAATACCGACTGGCAGGATGTCATCTTCCAGACGGGTGTCTTCCAGGATCATAACATCGCCCTCAGCGGGGGGATCGGCACCATGCCCTACCGGGTTTCCCTGGGCTATACCGACCGGGATGGTATCCTGCGGACTGATAATTACAACCGGAAGTCCGCAGCCCTCAATCTGAACCCCAGCTTCCTGGACAATTCCCTTCAGGTCAATCTCGGCTTTAAGGGGATGGTTGACAAGAACCGCTTTGCGGACCACGGAGCCATCGGCGCAGCCGTCCAGTTCGATCCGACCAAGCCTGTTTACCAGGAGGACAATGGTTATGGTGGATATTACACTTGGAATGACCAGAGTGGCAATTTCTCCACCCTCGCTCCCAAGAACCCGCTCTCCCTTCTGGAACTGAAGGAAGACAATTCTACGGTCAACCGCTTTATCATCAACGGATCGGTGGATTACCGCTTCTGGTTCCTGCCTGACCTGCGGGCCAACCTGGCCATGGCCTATGACCGGTCATACGGTGAAGGTACCGTGGTTGTACCGGCTTTCGCTCCCGCTGAATTTGTCAACGGAGGACGCCTGGGTGAATACAACCAGGAGAAGAAGAACCAGTTGTTTGATTTCTACCTCAACTACACCAAAAGCGTCGGGCAGGTGGATGTCGACCTGATGGGCGGCTATTCCTGGCAGTGGTTCTATCGCAACAATTATAACTTTGCCCAGAACGCCGACGGTTCGAACATCATTGATGCACCGAACTTCGATCCGGCCGAATATTATCTGGCTTCCGTATTTGGTCGCCTGAACCTCACCTTGTTCGATCGCCTGTTGCTGACCGGTACCATCCGCCGGGATGGTACTTCACGTTTCTCCGAGGATAATCGCTACGGGATCTTCCCGTCAGCGGCTGCCGCCTATAAAGTGATCTCCAACCCCAATGGACGGTTCTCCAACCTGAAGGTGCGGGTGGGTTATGGCGTGACGGGTCAGCAGGATATCAGCGACAACTACTATCCCTACCTGGCCAGCTATGTCTCCAGTTTTGACAATGCGACCTACCAGATCGGTGACCAGTTCGTGACCACCCTGCGTCCGGAAGGTTATGATGCCAACATCAAGTGGGAGGAAACCACCACGATCAACGCTGGTATCGATTTCGGTTTCTTCAAGGACCGTATCACCGGCTCGATCGACTACTATCAGCGGAAGACCACCGACCTGATCAACTTCATTCCTGTGCCGGCCGGGACCAACCTGACCAACTTCATCAACACCAACGTCGGTGACCTGGAGAACCGTGGCTTCGAATTCGGGATCAATATGATCCCCTGGCAGAATGATCGCAACTCCTGGTCATTCGGGTTCAATGTGGCCCTGAACGAGAATGAGATCACCCGCCTGACCGCTACCGACGATCCCACGTATCAGGGTGTAGCGACCGGAGGCATTTCCGGTGGTGTGGGGAACAACATCCAGATCCACAGTGTGGGCTTCCCAGCCAACTCCTTCTATGTTTTCGAGCAGGTGTATGACGATGCGGGGCTCCCGATCGAGGGCCTGTATGTCGACCGCAACGGAGATGGCCAGATCACCGAGGCCGACAAGTACCGGTTCGAGAATCCCGCCCCCGATGTGATGATGGGCTTTACCTCCAATCTCTATCTGGGCAATCTGGACTTCTCCTTCGGTGCACGGGCCAACCTGGGCAACTATGTCTACAACAACAACCTGTCTGAGCGGGGGCACTATGCCAACCTGTTCAATTCGACGGGTTACCTGAGTAACATTCATGCCCAGTACGCCGATATTGACATGCGCAATCCGCAGTATTTCAGTGATCACTTCGTCCAGGATGCTTCCTTCCTGCGCTTCGATCACATCACCCTGGGATATACGTTCCGCAACTTCTCCAGGCATATTAACAGCCTGAGGATCTATGCGGTCGCCCAGAACCCCTTTGTGATCACCAATTATGACGGTATCGATCCGGAGATCGTGACCCTGGATGCGGTTAGCGCCAAGGTGACCAGTGGCATTGACAACAATATCTATCCGAGAGCCCGTACCTTCCTGTTCGGGGTCAATCTGGGATTATAAATCGATTAAAATGAATGATCAACACCACTCAGGCCTACCTGATACCAAACAGAAAGCTGTTTTCACGGGTTTCCTGAGGAATGTCCTGATCGCTAAACCAATGTAAACATGAAGATCATGTCGATAAAGAATCTATTTCTCCTCCTGGGAGTGGTACTCGTTCTTCCGTCCTGTTTCAAGGACCTGGACACCATTCCCCTGGATCCGGACTCCGTCACCTCGGCGGTTGTCTATGATGATCCGGCGGCCTACAAGCAGGTTTTGGCCAAGCTCTACGCCGGACTGGCACTGAGCGGCCAGCAGGGACCTGCCGGCAAACCCGATATCAGCGGGATCGATGAAGGGTTCTCCACCTATCTGCGCCAGTACTGGAAAGCCCAGGAACTGACCACGGATGAAGCGGTGATCGCCTGGAATGACGGGAATATCCATGACTATGAGGACCAGAACTGGGATGCCCAGAACGAGTTCATCACGGCCATGTACAACCGGATCTTCTACCAGATCTCCCTGGTGAATGAATTCCTGCGGGAAACCACAGACGAAAAGCTGGATGGCCGGGGTCAGAGTGACCTGAAGGCCGAAGTGGCCACCTATCGCGCCGAGGCCCGCTTCCTTCGGGCCCTGAGCTACTGGCATGCCCTGGATATGTTCCGCAACGTACCCTTTGTCACCGAAGCAGATGCCGTGGGAGCCTTCTTCCCTCGTCAAATCCAGAAGGAGGAACTCTTCGCCTGGATCGAATCGGAACTGAAGGCTGTGGAAGGGACACTGGTTGCCGCACGGGCCAATGAGTATGGTCGCGCTGACCAGGGAGCTGCCTGGACATTGATGGCCAAGATGTACCTGAATGCCGAGACACATATCGGAACACCTCGCTACACCGATTGCATCGCGTATTGCAAGAAAGTGATCGATGCCGGTTACACACTGGATCCGGAATATGCGCATCTGTTCACCGCAGACAACCACACCTCCCCCGAATTCATCTTCCCGATCGCCTTCGATGGCATCCGTTCCCGCACCTGGGGAGGAATGACCTTCGTCTGCCATGCTGCGGTCGGTGGATCCATGCAGGCAGCTGATTTTGGCCTGGATGGCGGATGGGGTGGTATCCGCACGACCAAGAACCTTGTCCAGAAGTTTCCTTCCTCCGCAGGCGGTTCCGTGCTGGTTGATCCCAACCCCGGGTCCACCTACCCGGTGATCTACGTACCTGGTGCCTATCAGGGCTGGGATCCGACATCGCCCACCGCGATGCAGCTGGCATCGGTCAATAGCGACGGGAAGTATGAGGGCTATGTCTATTTTCCGGATGCCGGTAGTCAGTTCAAGTTCACCACGGGCCCCAACTGGGACATCAACTTCGGGGATACCGGAGGTGATGGCACACTGGAGCAGGGCTCTCCGGACAATATCTCCGTGCCGGAAGCGGGTTACTACAAGATCAACGTCGACCTGAACAATAGCACTTACACATTGCTGAAGACGGAATGGGGTGTGATCGGTGATGCCACTCCGAATGGATGGGGCGATCCCGACCAGAACATGACCTATGATCCCGCCACGAACACCTGGACGATCATCATCAGCCTCAAGGCCGGTGAGATCAAGTTCCGGGCCAATGACGGCTGGGGCCTCAATTACGGAGATGAGCAGGCGGATGCCATCCTGACCGAAGGCGGAAAGAACATCAAGATCCCTTCTGCCGGCACCTACCAGATCACCCTGTATCTGGACAAGCCGGATTATACCTACAAGATCGAACTGACCAGCTTTGACAGCCGGGCCATGTTCTATACCGACGGGCAGAGTCTGGAGATCGAGGATGTGGCCATCTTCACTGAGGGTTATGCCATCACCAAGTTCACCAACGTCACCTCTACCGGGCAGCCGGGCTCCAACCCCACCTGGGTGGATACCGACTTCCCCCTCTTCCGTCTGGCCGATGTATACCTGATGTATGCCGAGGCCGTCCTTCGTGGGGGTACGGGTGGCAGTATCGGTGAAGCGGTCAACTACATCAATCAGATCCGTGAACGTGCCTACAAGGACCAATCCGGAAACATTGATGCCGGTGAGCTGAATCTGGCCTTCATCATCGATGAACGGGCCAGGGAACTCTACTGGGAATGCCATCGTCGGACTGACCTGGTCCGTTTTGGCCAGTTCTCGAACACGACCTATCTGTGGCCCTGGAAAGGTGGAGCCAAGGACGGAGCATCCGTAGATCAGTTCTATGATGTCTTCCCCCTGCCTTCCTCCGATATCGGAGCCAACCCGAATCTTCAACAGAATTTTGGTTATAACTAATCGAATGGTGGCCGGTGCATACTTGCACCGGCCCACTCCTTAAATCCAATCCAATGGCTAAGCAATATTTCCTTTCTCTCCTCCTGATCGCCGGCCTGATGTCGGCTTGTGAGGACAGTGCTGTGGGCCCGACCCTCAGCATCAATTCGTCGCCAACGCTCACCAGTCCGACAGCCGGTGCCAATATCGTGCTTACGGAAGCTACTGCAGGTGATGCGTTCGACATTACCTGGACGGCTGCCGATTTCGGATTCCAAGCGGCTGTGACCTATACAGTAGAGCTGGATCTCGCCGGCAATTCCTTTGCCGATCCGGTTGTCCTGGGTTCCACCTCTGGCACCGCCCTCAACCTGACCCAGCAGGATGTCAACACAGCCCTGTTCATCACCAAGGGCCTGGTCGGTGAAAAGGAGGCGGATGTCGAGATGCGCGTACGGGCGGTGGTCAACTCGGATGTCGCGGCGATCTATTCTGCTCCCGTGAGCATGAAGATGACTCCGTATACCATCGTGATCGTCTATCCGCAGTTGCAGGTGCCGGGCAGTTACCAGAGCTGGGACCCTGCGAACAATACCACGGTGATCTACTCCCTGAAGTCGAATGGAAAGTTTGAGGGATACATCCATTTCCAGGATGACAATACCAAGTTCAAATTCACCGATGGACCCAGCTGGGATATTAACTGGGGAGATACTGGCGGAGACGGTACTCTGGATGCAGGCGGAACTGATATTGAGGCGGGACCTGCGGGCACCTATAAGCTCAATGTGGACATCAATGCCCTGACCTATTCCGCAGTGCTGACCAATTGGGGTGTGATCGGCTCGGCTACCCCCAATGGTTGGGGTGATCCTGACCAGGATATGACCTATGATCCGGCTACGCGCCTGCATACGATCACCCTGGACCTGGTTGCCGGGGAGATCAAGTTCCGGGCGAACGATGACTGGGCCATCAACTACGGTGACGATGGAGCGGATGGTCGCCTGGATTTCAATGCGCCGAGCAATATCGCCATCGCCGAAGCGGGTAACTATACCATTTCCATGAATCTGCGAGGCCCGATCTATACCTACACGATCGTGAAGAACTGATCAGCATTCTTCCCTCCACCTGATCGAACCAGGCGGCATCCCTTTTGGGGATGCCGCCTTTTTTCATTCGGTAGGATCCGGATCACCTGGCAGGAGAATGAATCGTTTCCGTGTCCTGCACTTCCTTTTCCGCACGGGGTGCCTGCAGGACATAAAAAAAGGACCATCCGGTCTGGACGGTCCTCTTCGAGGTCACGAGCGGATTCGAACCGCTGTACGAGGTTTTGCAGACCTCTGCCTAGCCACTCGGCCACGTGACCCTGTTGGGGGCACAAATATAGGAGAAAACTCCAATGGATGCCATAGGCAAGCGCATTTTCGTCTGTACATGGCCTGTCGGCCATCCCGGGACGCTGCCCGGCTTCTCTCCTGTATGGTCCTTGATACGCACCCTTCTGGAAAAAGTTTCCCGGGAGTCGATCAAAACGTGATTTTCTGGATTCGCCTGACCAGTCGGACCATGACCAGGCCGGTGACCAGGGACACCAGTGCAGCTGGGAGGACCATCCCCCATCGCCCGTACAGCAGATATCCGATGGTGAACAGGACCGCATAGACCAGCATGCAGCCCACCACCATGGCCAGGATCTGCAAGGGCAGCCGCCCGGGATTGATCTGCTCGGTGGTCAGTGTGGCATCCATGATCCCTTGTCGGATCACCGGACGCCAACCGACCGATGCCGGACGGATCAGCCGGTAGAAGCGGGTGAGGACCACCTGTGATTCGGGGGCTGTCAGCAGCGTTACCAGTACCCATCCGACCGTGGTCAGCAGGACGCCGATCACCAGTTCGATATGATCCGGAAGGGGCTCCAGCCCCAGTCGATGATGCACGAAGGCAAAGTAGAGAGCAATGACGAAGGAGATCACCATGCCGGCGATCTCCGTCCAGGCGTTGATCCGCCACCAGAACCAGCGCAGGATATAGATCAGGCCGGTGCCGGCACCGATCTGCAGCAGGATGCTGAAGGCTTCCAGGGCACTGCTCAACAACAGGCTGAGCAGCATGGCCAGGACCATCAGGATGAGGGTTGACCAGCGGCCGACATTGACCTGCTCTTTGGCCCCGGCCTCCGGGCGGATATACCGAACCCAGAAATCATTGACCAGATAGGAGGCTCCCCAGTTGAGATGGGTCGAGATGGTGCTCATGAAGGCGGCGATCAGGCTGGTGGCCACCAGGCCCAGCAGGCCGGCCGGCAGCAACATCAGCATGGCCGGATAGGCCAGGTCGTCCTGTACGACCTTGCTGTCCAGGTGTGGAAATGCGCTTTGCAGGGAAGCAAGATCGGGATAGAGGATCATCGAGGCCAGGGCGACCAGGATCCAGGGCCAGGGTCGCAGGGCATAGTGGGCGATGTTGAACAGGAGGACCGCGCCCAGGGCATGTTGCTCGTTTTTCGCTGCCAGCATGCGCTGGGCGGCATACCCGCCTCCACCTGGTTCGGCACCGGGATACCAGACACTCCACCATTGTACCGCAATGGGAATGAGCAGGAGGGGAATGTAGACGGACGGATCGCTGAGGTCGGGGATCAGGTCGAGGGTAGTGGTGCCGGAAAAATGGCTGACCAGTCCGGAGAGGCCACCGACAGCAGGTTGGTCGAGGGCGATCACTGCAGCGATGATGGCCCCGCCCATCGCCAGGAAGAACATCAGGAAGTCGGTCCACAACACCCCGCGCAATCCTCCCAGTGCGGAATAGACCAGGGTGACCGATCCGGCGATCAGGACAGTTTGCCAGGGGCTCCAGCCAAGGAGCACACCGCCGATCTTGATCCCGGCCAGCATGACCGTGGCCATGATCATCACATTGAAGATGACCCCCAGGTATATGGCGCGGAATCCCCGCAGGAAGGCAGCCGGGCGACCTCCGTAGCGGAGCTCATAGAACTCGAGGTCGGTGAGGACCCCGGAACGGCGCCACAGTCGGGCGTAAACGAACACCGTCAGCATGCCTGTCAACAGAAACGCCCACCAGAGCCAGTTGCCACTCACCCCGTGTTGCCGGACGATGTTGGTGACCAGGTTGGGGGTATCTGCCGAGAAGGTCGTAGCGACAATGGAGATGCCCAGCAGCCACCAGGGCATCTGGCGGCCGGACAGAAAGAACTCTTCGGCATTCTGTCCGGCCTTGCGGCTGGACCAGAGTCCGATGACCAATGTGATGGCCAGGAAGGCCAGGAGGATCCCCCAGTCCAGCCCGGTCATGCCGCCTTGGATTGACCTCGTTTCCAGAAGACCAGGATCCCGGCCAGGCCGACAAAGAAGAGGATCACCGCGATGACCTCCGCCTGGGTGGCCTGCCAGCCCAGGACATCGAACTTCTGGTTGACCCGGATCTTTTCAATGAAAAAGCGTTCCACGGCGATCAGGAGGACATAGACGAAGAAGAGCACCCCGGGGTAGCTGATCCGTTTGCGCAAGGCCCACAGGATGCCCAGGATGACCAGGCCCAGCATGGTCTCGTAAAAGGGGGTCGGATAGACCAGTTCGGGCAGCCGTTCGCAGAACTGCCAGGTGCAGCCGTCGATAGCCACCCCTTCATGGATCACATTGTGCGGATAGTCGAAGGCCCACATCCAATCGGGGAGGAACCACCAGTCGGGTATGGGATGGGGATTGGGAATGCCCCAGTCGCCGTCGCCGGACAGTTGGCAGCCCACCCGACCAACGGCATAGCCGGTGATCAGAGCCGGGGCCACGGCGTCCATCACGTGGATGCCCGGAATGCCCTTCCAGCGCACATAGCTGTACACCCCGACGAAGCCCATGATCAATCCGCCGAAGATATTCAGGCCAGCCCCGGAGAAGATCTGCCCCATGGGGTCGTTGATCAGGGCAGCGGGATCCTCCAGGATGGAGAAGAGCTTGGCGCCACCGACGCCGGACAGACCGGCGATCATGGCCATGTCCCACACCCGGTCATGGGGCCAGACCTGCACGGTCCGCTGTTCGCCGGGGCCTTTGGCACTGGTCCGTTGCCACCATTTCCATCCGCCGAAGATGGCCAGTCCGATCAGGCCACCCAGGGCATGCCCCTTGGAGGACAGGATGATGCTCGCCGCGTCCTGCTGGAAGGCGGCGGCATGTTGCCAGGCATAAACCCCCTTGTAACCGATCAGGAATCCGAAGACGGCATTCCAGATCACATCGTTCCAGGAAGGTGGGGCACCGACCAGGGTGGTCACGCTGGTCGGCTGGAACAGGCCTTCATCGCCCTTTCGTTTGAGCTCCAGGGCAAAGACCCACCCGGCGGCCAGGAAGGCCAGGGCAAGAAAGAGTCCGAACGTCTGGATGATGGAGAGGAAGTTGTCGGGGCCCCAGCCGGTGACGGCATGGACGAGGTAACTGAGGTTTGGATACATGGTGGGGCAAATTTAGGCAATGCCAAATTAGGCAGAGCGACACATTTTTTCATGGTTCAGGCAACTCAACTAGATCTTCGGGCATCATTGCAGTGATTCGCTTATATTTAAAGCCGGTTATTCCATGGCTGATCCCGTAACCGACCTCAGCCATCAGTCATTCACACTTCACCCTCAACTCAGGATCATGGATCGTAGATCGACACTGGAAGTCCTCTTCACCGGTCGGAATTCCACCAGGCAGAGAACGGCCATCCAAAAGACCGCCGGCGGAGGCGGCACCCTGGCTCCCTATACCGGGCCATGGAATGCCACCACGGCTGCCCACCTGCTTCGCCGGACCACCTTTGGCCCTACCCAGGGCGAACTCGACCAGGCCGTCCAGAACGGACTCTCCTGGACATTGAACGAATTGTTCAAGAAGGAGCCACTGCCTACCCCTCCGATCAACTATTATTTCAATGACGATCCCTATGTCCCGATCGGCAGTACCTGGATCGATGCACCCTACAGTGCTTCCGCCAACCTGAAGACACATCGGAACAACTCCCTCTTTGCCTGGACGGTGGGGATCATGCTTGGGAACGGATTGCGGTTGAGAGAAAAAATGACCCTCTTCTGGCACAACCACTTTGTGACCTCCCGGATCGATGTCAACGACCCCAAGTATACCTATATCTACATCTCCCTGTTGCGCGAGAATGCCCTGGGAAACTTTCGCGAACTGACCAAGCAGATCACGGTCGATCCCTCTATGCTGCGCTACCTCAATGGCAACCAGAGCACGGCGGCCAAGCCGAATGAGAACTATGCGCGGGAAGTGATGGAGCTCTTCACGATCGGCAAGGGTCCCCAGGTCGGCCCTGGCGATTATACCAACTATACGGAAGATGACGTCCTGGCCCTGGCCCGGGTGTTCACGGGATGGCGCGAACGAGGGTATAATACCCAAACGCCCGGCGTCCCCGTCGAATCGTATTATACGGACAGCCGCCACGACAAGACCACCAAGCAGTTGTCCCATCGCTTCAACAATGCCGTGATCACCAACGGCGGTGACCAGGAATACAAGACAGCCATCGATATCATCTTCCAACAGGATGAATGTGCCCGATATATCTGCCGGAAACTGTATCGTTGGTTCGTGTACTATGAGATCGATGCCGATGTCGAGGCCAATGTCATCGAGCCCATGGCGCAGACGTTGATCCAGCATGACTACGATATCAGCTGGCCCCTGTTCGCCCTGTTGCAAAGCGAGCATTTCTATGACGATTGCATTCGTGGGGCGATGATCAAGCATCCCATCGACTTTGTGATGACCATGCTCCGTCAGGGTGGGTGGTTTCCGGGGGATGACCTGAATACCAAATACCGCTGGTGGCGGTTGGTCTATACCAATTTCGACCTCTTGCAAATGCCGTACTATGCCCCGCCCAGTGTGGCCGGCTGGAAAGCCTGGTACCAGGAGCCGACCTATTACCAGGGATGGCTCAACTCGGTGACCCTGCCCAACCGGGCCAATGTCGCCAAGACCATGACCGGACGAGGCATCAAGTTGGGAAACCTCTATGCTCCGTTGCCTCTGCTCGACTGGGTGGCTTCCCTGGATGATCCCTATGACCCGATCGCCCTGATCGACGAACTGGCGGCGCAATTGTTTCCGCGCAACATCTCGGACAAGAAAAAGGAATATCTCCTGGAAGTCTTGTTGCCCGGCCTGCCTGAATATGAGTGGACGGTGGAATACGGCGATTATCTGGCCAATCCCAATGATGAGGATCTGGAGAAAGCGGTGGTCAACAAGTTGAGTAACCTCATCTCCACCATGATGCAGATGCCCGAATATCAACTCAGCTGATCATTCCCGAAAAATCAACTCTGATGAAAAGAAGAACCTTTCTCCAGCATACCTCCACAGCCGCAGTGACCCTGCCCCTTGTGCTCAATGGCAACAAGCTGTCGGCTTTTACCCAGCACGCCCTGTTCAAGGGGATGCAGCAGGATTCTGACAAGGTCCTGGTCCTCATCCAGATGAACGGGGGAAATGATGGCCTGAACATGGTCCTGCCGCTGGATCAGTACAGCAACCTCTTCCTGGCCCGGGAGAACATCCTGATCCCGGAGACCTCAGCACTCAAGTTGACCGACAAGACCGGGTTACATCCGGCGATGTCCGGTTTGCATCAAACCTATATGAATGGCCAGTTGGCCGTCTTCCAGGGGGTCGGGTATCCCAACCAGAACCGATCCCATTTCCGATCAACGGACATCTGGCAAAGCGCCTCCGGTGCCACCGAAGTGATCAACACAGGCTGGCTCGGCCGCCATTTCGATGATTATGCTGTCGGTTATCCGGACGGTTATCCCAATGCCCAGTATCCGGATCCCTTTGCGATCACCATCGGCTCGACGGTCAATGAGACCTGCCAGGGCAACCTGTCCAATTACTCCCTGGCCCTCACCAATCCATTCGGCCTGTCGCCGCTGCTGGAGGATGACGATACAACATCGGATCCGACCCAGTGCTACGGCAAGGAGATCGCCTTTGTGCGGACGTCCATCGCTCAGACCAATGCTTACTCGGAGGTGATCACCGCGGCCGCCGAACAAGGAGCCAATATGGTGGAGTATCCGGCCGACAACAACCTCGCCGGTCAGTTGAAGACCATTGCCCTCCTGATCTCCGGCGGGCTGAAGACCAGGGTGTACATCGCCAATATCGGCGGATTTGACACCCATGCCAACCAGGTCAACATCGGGGACACCACGACCGGTGGGCATGCCACATTGCTCAACCGGCTTTCCGAGGCGATCACCCTGTTCCAGCAGGATCTCACCGCCCAGAAGCTGGACCAGCGGGTGGTGGGCATGACCTTCTCCGAGTTTGGTCGGCGGATCAAGTCCAACGGTGCCAATGGTACCGACCATGGATCGGCGGCTCCTCTGTTCGTGTTCGGTTCCTGCGTGAACAGCCGGATATTCGGCCAGAACCCCACGATCACCGACAATGTCGGCGACCAGGAAGGCTTGGCCATGCAGATCGACTTCCGGTCCATCTATGGCTCCCTGCTGAACCAGTGGTTCGGAGTGCCGACGGCAGATGTCAAGGCACTGCTCAATGATGCCTATTCCGAGATCCCCCTCATCCGCGGTTGCGAGACCAAGGAATATGAACTGGATCCGGATTATGCCGAACCGGTTGACAGTCCGTTCAACAACAGTCCGAATCCATTCACGGGCAGTACCCAGATCACCTTCCAGAGCGCTGGTGAGCGGGTGCACCTCAGTGTGATGAACAGCGGTGGATACACGGTCAGTGTGTTGGTCGACAAGTATCTGGAAGCGGGCAACTATACGGTACCCTTCGATGCATCGGGCCTGCCCAGGGGCAACTATTTTGCCTACCTGCGCACACCGAAGCGTCAGCAATCCCTGACCATGATCATGCAGCGATAGATCGCAGCAAGGTTGGGATGAAGAAAGCCGGCTCATGGTTCCATGAGCCGGCTTTTGCATCAGGGGTCTTTTTTCATGCTGATTTCATATTGTCCATCCTTTCACACCTTACCTTTGCAGGATGGCATTCCAAACAGCAACAGGACAGGACCTACGACTCGCGGCAGACTGGCTGCGCCGCAGCGAGTTGGTGGCCATTCCCACTGAAACGGTCTATGGACTGGCTGGGAATGCCCTGGACGACCGTGCCATTGTGAAGATCTTCGAGACCAAGGAACGCCCTCTGTACAATCCCTTGATCATCCATGTCGGTCATCCCGATCAGATCAACGACCTGATCGTTTCGCCGGATGCCGAGGTCCGGGCCCTGATCGATGCCTTCTGGCCGGGGCCGCTGACCCTGCTGCTGGACCGCACCTCTCGTGTGCCGGACCTGGTCTGTGCCGGCCTGCCCCGGGTAGCCGTGCGCATGCCCGACCATGGCCTGACCCTGGCCCTGATCCAGACCTGTGGATTCCCCCTGGCAGCACCCAGTGCCAATTTGTTCGGTCGGATCAGCCCGACCACGGCGGAGCATGTCAAGAGCCAGTTGGCCGGTCGCATCCCCTATATCCTGGATGGAGGTCCTTGCCGGGTCGGGGTTGAGTCGACCATCCTGGGCCGGGAGGACGGTGTCTGGAAGATCTACCGCCGCGGGGGGGTGACCATGGCCGACCTGGAACCGGTGATCGGTCCGGTGGAGGTGGTTACCACATCCGAAGTACCCGAAGCACCCGGGATGCTGCCATGGCACTATGCGCCGGAAACCCCTCTCACGATCGGCGACACCCCTCCTGCAGAGGCCAAACGGGTGGGATGGTTGCGATTCCGGAAAGCCATGCCGGGTGTACCCGAAGAGCATCAGTTCATCCTGGCTCCAGACGGCGATCTGCGGTCGGCTGCCCGGCGGTTGTACGAGGGGCTGCATCATCTGGATGCCCTGCATCTGGACCAGCTTCTGGCCGAGCCCGTGCCGGAAGAGGGCATCGGCCGGGCGATCAATGACCGACTGCGTCGGGCTGCAACGCCCCGCCATCCGGATAGCATTTGATGGCATCCGGGTGAATATCCGGGGAAGGACTTCGGCAGGGCTGAGGATGAATCTTTACCTTTAGCCAATGAAATCGATCGTCTATCACCTGCTGTTCGTCCCGTTGCTGCTGGTGACCCTTTCCCTGCCTGCGCAACCGGGCAGTCTCGAGGAGTTGTCATCCTGGATGACCGGTACCTTTACCAGTGAGGCCCAGGCCGCCCGCGATTCGGATTACTACGCCATATCCCTCATCATGACCCCGATCTGGCAGGACCGCTATCCCGGCCAGCATTGGCTGTATGTCGAGCAGGCCATGGCGTCCCGGCTGGACAAGCCGTATCGCCAGCGGGTCTATCAGGTGGAGGCGCTACCTGACGGGTCATTTCGCAGTGCCGTGTATACCCTGCCCGATCCTGACGGGGCGGTGGGCAAGAACGCCGATCCTGCCTACTTTGACCAGTGGGAACCGGAAGATCTCGACCTTCGTGACGGATGTGCCGTTTACCTCACATATCAACAAGGCGTATACACTGGCTCCACCCGTGGGCAGGGCTGTGCCAGCACCCTTCGCGGTGCCGCCTATGCCAGTTCGACGGTCACCATTCGTCCGGAAGGCATAGTCAGTTGGGACCAGGGGTTTGACACATCGGGTGTCCAGGTATGGGGCGCCGAGAAAGGCGGGTATGCATTTATCCGCAATCCATAGGACTGAATCGAATACGCACTGTGAGTCGTCTGCTTCTCTATCTGATCATTCTGCCCCTTTCCAGGCTGCCGTTTTCCGTGCTGTACCGCCTGTCCAGCGGGTTGTCCTTCCTCCTGTATCGTGTCGCCGGTTATCGGAAGAAGGTCGTGCGGCGCAACTTGCAGCAGTCCTTTCCCGACAAGTCGGACCAGGAGATCCGTTCGATCGAGAAGGACTTCTACCTGCATCTGTCCGACCTGATCACCGAGTCTATCAAGCAGTTCTCCATCACCCGTGAAGAGGTCCAGGCCCGTTGCCGGGTGGTCAATCCCGAGTTGCTGGAGGAGTTGGGCAAGACGCACAAGCGGGTGATCGTCGCCGCTGGACACTACAACAACTGGGAGCTGGCCGCCGTGTCCCTGGGCATTGCCACCACCTCCACCGTGTTTGGCATCTACAGCCCACTGAAGGACGCATTCATGGATCAGAAGCTGATGCGTTCCCGCGAGCGATACGGTATGCGCATGCTCTCCAGAAAGAAGATCAAGGATTTCGCCGCCCGTGAGCCACTGGGTCCGGAGGTGATCCTCTTTGCCACGGACCAGACCCCTTCCAATGTGCACAAGTGTTATTGGATGGAATTCCTGGGCCAGGAAACCCCCATCTTCTTCGGTACGGAAAAGTTTGCCACGGAACAGGGGTGGCCGGTGGTGTTCGGCTGGATCTCCAAGACCAGGAGGGGATACTACGAGATCTCCTTCGAACTGCTGGAGGACAAGCCCCGGGAAGCCCCCTATGGCCGGATCACCCAGCAGCATACCCGCTGGCTCGAAGAAGAGATCCGGACCCTCCCGGCGTATTGGCTCTGGACGCACAAGCGCTGGAAACGCACCCGTCCGGCAGACGTGCCCCTGTATGGTCCGGATCTGCAGCCTCTCCCCATGGCCTGATCCACCCGGATCAGACGCGCTCCACGTGTATGATCGCGGTGAGCTCGTCGCTGAGCTCGACCTGGATCCCTTCCGTGACCCGGGCTTCGACGACCAGGGCATCCGCGAGGGTCTCCTCCTGGATATGCTGCCCGAAGGCGGCAACGGCTGATCGGATATGGTCCTCATCCTGGATGCGGATGCGGATGCGGTCCGTCACATCGAAGTCCTGTTCCTTGCGTTGGTTCTGGATCCGGTTGACCAGGTCGCGGGCGGTGCCTTCCGCCAGCAGCTCATCGGTCAGATGGACATCCAGGGCAACGGTCAGGCCTTCTTCGCTGGCGGTCTTCCAACCGGGGAGGTCTTCCGTGGTGATCACCAGGTCCTCCGGGGTAATGGCATGTTCTACTCCGTTGATGGTCAGGGCCAGGCTGCCGTTGGCTTCCAGGGCATTGATCTGTTCATTGCTGAAGGCGGCGATCTGGTCGGCGGCGGCCTTCATGTCCTTGCCCAGGCGCTTGCCCAGGGTCTTGAAATTGGCCTTGGCCTGCTTGACCAGCAAGCCGTCGGCATCCGTGACATACTCGATGGCCTTGACATTGATCTCGGACAGGATGAGGTCTTTCACGCCATCCACCTGCTGGATGAAGGAGCTGTCCAGCACGGGCAGCATGACCTTCTGCAGGGGCAGGCGAACGCGCAGCTTTTCCCGTTTGCGGATGCTCAGGGCCAGTGAGCAGATCCGCTGGGCATATTCCATCCGGGTCTCCAGGTCGGTATCAATCCGTTGGGTATCGGCTTCGTACAGGTCCGTGAGGTGGACACTGTCCGGCTGACCGGCATCGGTCGCTGACCGGGTCAGGTTCTGGTAGAGCCAGTCACTGAAGAAGGGTGCGGCGGGAGCGGACAACTGGGCCACCACCATCAGGCATTCATAGAGGGTCTGATAGGCCGACCGCTTGTCCTCGCTCATCTCCCCCCGCCAGAACCGGCGACGAGCCAGGCGGACATACCAGTTGCTCAGGTGGCGATCCACAAAATTCTCCAGGGCGCGCAGGGCCTTGGTCGGTTCGTAATCGTCAAAATGCCGGCGCACGTCCCGCACCAGGCTGTGCAGCTTGGACAGGATCCAGCGATCCAGTTCCGGACGATCGGCATAGGGCACCTGGTCGTCCGACGTGTTGACAAATCCGTCCAGGTTGGCGTAGAGGGCAAAGAAGTTATAGGTATTGAAGAGGGTGCCAAAGTATTTGTTGCGCACTTCCAGCAACCCTGCCTCGTCGAACTTGAGATTCTCCCAGGGATCGGCATTGGCCATCATGTACCAGCGGGTGGCATCGGCACCATAGGTGTTGATAGTCTCAAACGGGTCGACCACATTGCCCTTCGACTTGGACATCTTGTTGCCTTCCTTGTCCAGCACCAGGCCATTGGAGACCACGTTCTTGTAGGCTACGGAATCGAAGCACATGGTGGCGATGGCATGCAGGGTGTAGAACCATCCCCGGGTCTGGTCCACGCCTTCGGCGATGAAGTCGGCCGGATAGTTTCGCCTGAACGTTTCCTCGTTCTCGAAGGGATAGTGCCACTGGGCGTAGGGCATGGACCCCGAATCGAACCATACGTCGATCAGGTCGGCCTCCCGATGCATGGGGCGACCGTCGTGGCTCACCAGGATGATCTCGTCGATGTAGGGGCGGTGCAGATCGTTGGGCACGTGCTGGTCGAGCTTGAGCACCTTGTTGGCCATGTCGATCTCCTTCTGCAATTGTTCGATCGAGCCGATGCAGATCTCCAGGTCGCCATCCTCCGTCCGCCAGATGGGCAGGGGAATCCCCCAGTATCGGGTGCGGGAGAGGTTCCAGTCCTGGAGGTTTTGCAGCCAGACCCCGAACCGACCCGTGCCGGTATGCGCAGGTTTCCAGTTGATGGTGCGGTTGAGCTCGGCCATGCGTTCCTTGGCCGCGGAGGCGCGGATGAACCAGGAGTCGAGCGGATAGTAGAGCACCGGCTTGTCGGTCCGCCAGCAATGGGGATAGTTGTGCTTGTACTTCTCGATCTTGAACGCCTTGTTGTCGTCCTTGAGCTTGAGGGCGATGAGCAGGTCAGTGGGTTTGAAATCCTTCTGGCTGCGCACGTCATCCGGATAGTATTCCGGCTTGACATACATGCCGGCAAACTCGCCCATCTCGTCCACAAAGCGACCCTGGCGATCCACCAGGGGCTGGATCACCCCGCGATCGTCGGGGATGCCGATGAAAGGCACGTCGTTGGCCACGCAGGCGCGGAAGTCGTCCGCCCCGAAATAGGGTGCGGTATGCACGACACCGGTGCCGTCCTCCGTGGTCACGAAGTCGCCGGGGATGACCCGGAAACCGCGCTCTTCGAGGTCGGGGCTGGTCACATAGGGCAGCAGTTGTTCGTAACGCAAGCCCACCAGGTCATTGCCGGTCCAGGTTCCGGCCAGTGCATAGGGGAGGATCTTGTCGGAAGGCGCATAGGCGTCGATCGGCTGGCCTTCTCCGGCCGGGTCGAAATAGGCGGACAGGCGGTCCTGGGCGAGGACCAGACTGACCGGATCGCCGGTGTACGGGCTGACCGTGCGGACCTTGACGTAGTTGATCTTCGGGCCCACGGTGAGCGCCACGTTGCTGGGCAGGGTCCAGGGGGTGGTGGTCCAGGCCAGGATGCGGACATCTTCCTGCTCGTCCTCGAAGAGGAAGGCGGAACGATCCTCCCGACGGACCTTGAACATGGCGATGGCGGAAATATCCGTCACTTCCTTGTAGCAACCGGGCAGGTTCAGCTCGTGGGAGCTGAGGCCGGTGCCGGCCGCCGGGCTGAAGGGCTGGATGGTGAAGCCCTTGTACAGGAAGGAATCGCCAGCCGGGGTGCGCTTGTCGTAGAGGGTGCGCAGCAGGTGCCAGCAGGATTCGATATAATGGTTGTCGAAGGTGATGTAGGGATGCTCGAGGTCCACCCAGTAGCCCATCTTGCGGGTGATGTCGTCCCAGAGGTCCTTGTAGCGCAGGACCGTGGAGCGGCAGGCGGCATTGTACTGGTCGACGGTGATCGACTTGCCGATGTCCTCCTTGGTGATGCCCAGTTCCTTTTCGACCTGGAGCTCGACCGGCAGGCCATGGGTATCCCACCCGCCCTTGCGTTCGACCCGGTACCCCTTGAGGGTGTTGTAACGACAGAAGAGGTCCTTGACCGTCCGGGCCATGACATGGTGAATGCCGGGCTTGCCGTTGGCGCTGGGCGGACCTTCATAGAAGACGAAGGAATGCTCGGGATCACGCTGGTCGATGGACTGCTGAAAGGTGTTGCGCTCCTTCCAGAAGGCCAGGATCTCCTGGTCGATCTCGGCCAGGTTGAGTTGCTTGAATTCGCGGTAGGTCGGCTTTGCCATGGTGCTTGCGGTCGTACGGGTCAAAACGAAGGTGCAAAGTTAAGGGTATATTTCGAGTGCAGGCAACGCCGTCATTTCAATTCATTGGACATGAATGACTATCCAACAGGCATTTCATTATTTGTTCTTTCCGGCATCAGGCAGGTGTGACTACATCATTGAAGGTTCATCCATCCAGAAGGTGAATTGGTGTTGTCGGAAGCCCTTTACACAAAGTTCATCTATTCTTATTTGATATCCTGTTGACTTTCTTCATTGACAAGAATATCTTTATAGCTCATCAAAAACCGTATTATTATGTTTTCTCCCCCCCCCCCCGCAGCCGGAGAAGCCTCTCCAGGATGCTCAACCTAACCGGTTTCGCTGTCAGTTTACTCCTGTTCCTTAACAACATGGCACTGGCCCAGACCTTCGACCCGTGTGAAGAATATGGGTCTGATACACCGGATATTACCATCGGTTCAGATCAATGTGATATTGAATTTTCGAGTGAGCTTTTTCCCATGCAAATACTTATAACTGATGAAAAGGTGGCGATTAACGGGACATTTGTCATTGACAAAACTTTGAATTTCGAGGATTGTATCATTGAAATGGGTCCGGATGCAGAGATTTTTATTGAGTCTGGCTTTGGTTTGCATTTGGAAGGATGTACAATCTATTCTTGCACGAATTTATGGCGGGCAATAAGGGTAGGTCCCGGAGGCAATCTTGGTCTTTCTGAAAGTGATAACCAAAGAAATCACATTCAGGATGCAAAAGCTGCTGATTTTGCACATGATGGATCTACAGTGGCTCTCACCGGAACAAACTTTGTAAACAATGTGATCGGATTTTACATTCCGCCCAATGTGGTTCAACCACTTCCGATTACGACATACAATATAGTAAATCTCACTCGGTTTTGGGATCTTAACTTTGAATGTACAGCAAGTTTACTTACGCCATCTACAATGTATTGTGATCCACATCTTGAGATTCCACAAACATTTAATGTCATTTCACCTTATCCTGAAATAACCTGCTTTGCTGGTGTAGTGATTAACGATGTGCGAATACTTCAGCTATCCAGCACTTATGAGGGCGCTGACAATTTGTATCGCAACCTACAAAATGGCATAGTAGCACATAACTCCGATGTCTTTGTCCAATATAGTACATTTGAGGATATGCCTGTTAATAGTTACTCCTATGGTGATATAATCGGATATGGTATTTATACCAAGGGATATGGTGAAATCCTTGATCAACAAGGATATGGATTTAATGAAGACCCATCCTTCACAGATGTCCGTTTTCCAATTCGAGCGTACAAATTGTCAAAGGTTATAAGCCGTGACAATAACATCGTAAATGCCAATGAAGCCTATAAAATTGAACATTGCAAAGAAGGATTCATCGACCTTCACTATAACCAAATCGAGGCGAAACGGATTGGTATTTCATTATACCAAAATGACCCAACATACGAAATGAATGTAGGAAGTAATGAGATTACGATGACTGGTTCGACAAGTATCTTTTCCAATAATGGTGCATGGGGAGGCATTTGGATTGATGAAATGTCAAACAAACACGCTACTCCGGCCAAGATACAGTACAATATCATTAATGGTGGCAATAGTGTATGGGGCGGCATCAATGCCCTCAATTCTTATAACCTCGATATTGAAGGGAATCAGGTCAATCTTGATTCAGATGTATCCGTAAATGGTATTGGCCTAATGGGAGGGCTCCGGAATGTGGTGCGGGATAATGAAATTACCGGATCGGGAACCAGTGATTTCAATTTTTTCATGGCTGCCAACTTTGGGGTGCAAACTCAAAACTCTCCTTTAAACTATATTTTGTGTAACGAGTATGAGAATGTACGCGTTGGTCATGGAGTGGTCAATTTCTGTACTAGCAGTGTTATAGGTCGAAATTTATTCACAGGACCTTTTCATACCGGACTTTGGTACGACCATACTGGAATATCCGGTCATCAGCTCAACACATTAAATACTTGGCCCGGTAATGCCGCAATTACGGGTGGCCATGAGGCCCGCCATCAAGGAGGCCTTCAACAAATTTGGAGTTCTGTTTATGAAGTCCATTCCAATGTGACAGATGGAATGCCCGATCCTGTTGACCCAAATGAGGATTGGTTCAATCCCAATAATACTTATGATCCTCTCGAAGCATGCGAGGCGTTTACACAACCATTCACACTCCCTGATCCAGGTTTTATAGAAGAGCGAATCGCTGTAGACAGTATTGATGTTCCGGAAGATGCCCCGGCATATCTTTGGAATTTGCAAAAATACCTCTACCAGTACTTGCACTTATGGCCTTCTGGGACATTTGATGAAACAATCTATGATGATTTTATGGACGTCCATGAAGCTGGACAAGTCGGGGAGTGGTGCGGAATTGAAGAGGATATCCGGCAGACGTTCAGACTCGACAGTTTGGATATAGCTTTGCGAAAAGAGTGTCTGGATACCTTGTATATCGCTATGGACGAATTGGACTTCTACAGGCATATGCGCGATACCGCTACGACATCTATTGACAGCCTTGCCGCAACGAATAACATTGCAGGTATTCTGTCAGATATGAATGATTATATCGAGGCTTATCAGGGCGATCAATATCTGAGTGACTCCCTGCGTAAAGAAGCATGGGAGGGCCTGATTGTCGATATTGCTAATGCACCGGACAGCAGTGATTGGACAGAAGCCCTGCAGACCGTCTGGACCATTTATTTGGAGTCGTTGATTGGGGATACGGTGTCTTTTGATTCTCTGACTCTTCTTTCACTGGAAAGCATTGCCGAGAATTGTGCGCTGACCCATGGTGAAGCTGTATATTTAGCGGGTTCTCTGCGTTCGATCAATACAGATAAGCTCTTCAGTTATGAGTGCCCGGAAACAGAATCACTTGTGTTATCTACCGATCAATTGTTGATGGGTGAACCCGGATTTTCACTTCAGCCCAACCCTGCCGGTAATGTTGTGACTGTTCATTTTAACGATCAAGATCCACAAGGTGGGGAGTTGGTCGTCATGGATCTCCTCGGCACAATTCAGCTCAGGCAAGTAGTCAACGGCTCTGTTGTGAATTTATATGGCCACCACTTGACGAGTGGTATGTACATCGTCATTTGGTTGCGATCTGAACAGTCGCCTGTCAGCAAAGCATTGATCATCAATCGATAAGTTTAACTGATGAAGTGGGGCTATCTTTGGATGCCCCACTTCTTTTAAATTGAAGGCCCATGAATCGCCATTTTTATTGCATGCTGTTGTTCTTACTTTATTCTTATTTCGGGGTAAGTCAGAATCACAATAATTTCTGGATATCAGGAAATGATGGGAATCCAAAGAATATTATTGATACTGCATTATTTGGTGGAAATGTTTTTGATTTCACTATGGGATCATTAAATATGAGTAAGGAATTGAGGCCTATGAATTTTCTGGAAACAATGGGCGTTTGCAGTGATTCTTCCGGGCAATTACTATTTTATACTAATGGTACATATATAGCCAATGTAGAACATGATACCATGAAAGGAGGTGGTCCCATGAATCCGGGTTATTGGGCGGATGTCTGGACGAGTTGGGGTGACAAAGGATATCGGACGCGCGATGGAATCATTGTTTTACCGGATCTGAACAAGCCCAATCATTACAGGTTATTTCATATTTGCGCATCTGATTCTGATTTGTCACCCGACAAGATAATGACAACTCTTGTCGATATGCATGGAGATGGCGGGTTGGGTGAGGTTGTGGAACAAAATCGGGTTATATATGATCAGGAGTATGGCCGGCTGAGTCAGAGTCATTTCAACGCGACACGTCACGCCAATGGACGTGACTGGTGGCTGGCGTCCATCCTCTATCCTTCGGAGGAAATCATGCTGCATCTTTATACACCGGACTCCATCTATCGATTTGTGCCTCAGACGCCATTGTGGGTGAAGCCTTCGGCGGTAGGCCAGTGTCAATTTAGTCCGGATGGAACCAAATTTGCTTCCGGTCACGCAAGGAAATATGGAGATAATTATGAATCCAGCATCCATTATTATCTGTTTGACCGGTGTAGTGGCCAGTTTACGCCTGTGTTTTACGATGTACAGGATGACTATGGGATTTCTCAGGTTGGCGTCATTTTCAGTGCTACGTCACGCTACTTATACCAGACCTATCAAGACTATATCTTTCGGTTTGATACTGAAGTGCCGGATGTATTGGCCAGTAAGGACACCGTTGCTGAATGGGATGGATTTATATGGTATACGCCAGGAGGATCAGGATTTCCCGTCAGGTTGGGTTATGGAGAGCTGGGTGCCGATGATGTCGTTTATTCCAACTCTTCGTCTGCAACCGGGTATATGCACAAAATAGAACATGCTGACAGTGAGAATGATTTTGAAGTTGCACAGCATTTTGAAGTTCCAGGTATTTATGCATGGACTGTCCCAAACTTCCCTAATTATTTCCTTGGCCCACTTGAAGGCAGTCCCTGCTCGCAAATGTTTGGCCCTCCCACTGCACAGTTTGCGTATGAAGGCCAATCACTGGAGATTGTGTTTGAAGATCAGTCAACGGGTGTTCCACTTGCCTGGCATTGGGATTTTGGAGATGGAGGCACATCCGATGAGCAACACCCGGAGCATGTTTACATGAATCAGGGTACCTACACCGTTTGTTTGACGGCATCCAATATTTACGGGGGTGATATGACATGTTCGGATGTCATGGTGAAAACAAGCGCCGTGGAGTCACAGTTACAACAAGGGTTGCTCGAGGTCTATCCCAACCCGGTAATAGATCGGTTAGAGATCCGTTTTCCTGATGCCGAGGGTCAAGTGTACCTGTATTCTGTTATCGGTCAACTGGTGGCAACGACCCGGATCCATCAGGGTTCCGCTACACTTTCTCTTGAACATTGTTGTTCATCAGGCACCTATTTCATTGATGTGCGGCTTCAGAATGGAGTCGTATTGCGTGAAAAATTAATGATCCAGTAAATGGTTTGTTCCATGATAAATGCCAACCATATATTCGGGAGAGGACCAATCTGTTGTCTGCTGCTATTCCTGTATTTGGCCCCAGTTCAAGAGCTTTTGGCCCAACGGCCTGACCCGGTGATTCCCTTTCTCGTGGAGACTGTGGTCAACGGAAAGGGGCAGGAGTTGGAGTTCAGTGGCCGGATGTCGACTTTCCGGGGAAAGCAGCTTTATAGCGCAGATTCCTGGAACTGGGACTTCGGTGACGGCCACAGTTCAGAGGGAATGACAGCCTCCCATCGCTATACTCAACTTGGTCAATATAAGCTTTGTCTGAGTGCATCAGGGCCAGAAGGTTCTACACGGTATTGCCACTTGTTGGAGGTGGGTAAAAGTGATCCGGAAATTCGCCCAGGAATGCAGGTCAGTTATTTGCCAGCCCGAGGCAAGCTATTTACCTGGTTTGATACACAGCTCGGCATGGGGGCTATCCACATTGAAAACAGTGAAGGGGAGTTGCTGTGGGAGGGCCCGCTCTCCTTCGAAAGCATGGAGATGGATGTTCATCGGGTAGAACCAGGTCAATACAGATTTTTCGTCCGTCAGCCCTGGATCGAAGAGGACAAGTTTGAATTGTGGATTGGAGAGTAAACCTGGCATTGTGCGAGGATTGAGAGAATCACTCCGCGAACGAATATTCACGCCATTTCGGATCTGTGGGTCATCGCTCAGCGAGCCTGATGTACAGCCAGTCTTAGAATTTGGGCAGGATCGTCTTGAAGCTTTATGTGGCCTTTCAACCTATTGAAAGACAACTACCTTCCGGTCCTGTCGATGTCGAGATTACCCTGCCCGAGTATCAGGGGCACAAGGTCATATGTGCCGTCATTAACGGCCTCGGAAAGACAGAGTCCACCCATACCTTCCCACTGTTCAGTTTCTGGCATACCCTGGATGTCTCCACCCTTGCTCCCGGGTTGTATGTGGTTCAATTGGTCGTTGATGGCCGGGTGGTGCAGGTAGAGAGGTTGGTGGTTCAATAGACGTTGGCCACAGGGGAAATTTCGAGCAATAACAATGCCTGAGTCAGGGTGGCCACCACGATCGACCCGGATCGTTCGACTTACACCTGCCGGCTCATGGTCAGGCAGTCGTGGCACTGGCCTTCGTGCTGGAAATACCGTGGAATGACGCCATGATCCACAAATCCATGACCCCGGTACAAGGCCATGCCTGCTGCATTGGCGGTATAGACCTGGAGCCACAGGATCTCGAGGATGGGGTTGTCGGTGGCCCATTGGATGGCGGCCTTCAGCAGGGCGGCGCCCAGGCCCAGGCCTCGCCATTCCTTCAGCATGCCCATGCCCACCATGGCGGTATGGGCCATGATGGCCCGCGGACTGCCAGTCAGGTCGATATTGCCGACAATGCGCCCGTCATGTTCGGCGACCAGGAGCAGGGAATTGGCCTTGTCCAGAAAGGATCGGATCCAGACTTCCTCCTCCTCCACGGTCGGATGGAATTCGGACGGCAGCATGGGGATATACGGACTGTCGGCAATGTATCTGGATACGGTGTCGATCAGTTCGGGGGCGTCGCCGATGGTGGCGAGACGAATGGTGATGATCGAACCATTTTTTAGTGTAACCTGGGACGGGAAAGAAGGCATTCGGAGGTGTATGGGAGGGTGAAGATACGGGTTCGGGAAAGCACCGGGGTGGAAATTCCAAATTCCAAATTCCCTGCCTGCCGCAGGCAGGGAAATCACAAACAAATTCCAAATTCCAAATTCCAAAACACAAGGAATTTCGAAATGCCAAACTCGAATCATCGAATGCGTATGGCCCTGTAGGGGCCAAAGGTGTATAGCTACGTCAGGAAAGAAGGATCGGCCCTGTAGGGGTCGGACGAAGCACCGAAGTGAAAATTCCAAATGACAAATTCCAAAATGCCAAAAAACAACGAATTTCAGAATGATCAATTCGAATGAACGAATACGTATGGCCCTGTAGGGGCCAAAGGTGTATAGCTACGTCCGAAAAGAAGGATCGGCCCTGTAGGGGTCGGACGAAGCACCGAGGTGGAAATTCCAAATTCCCTGCCTGCGGCAGACAGGCAAATTTCAAATCACAAACCCGCCTGCCGGCGGCCAGGCAAATTTCAAATCACAAATTCCAAAACGAAAATGACTGCCACACGGAGTGTGGCAGTCATTTATCACAAGGTGTTTTTCTTTCGAAATAACTCAATAACTCAATAACTCAATAACTCAATAACTCAATAACTCAATAACTCAATAACTCAATAACTCAATAACTCAATAACTCAATAACTCAATAACTCAATAACTCAATAACCTTACCTACAAGCTTTGCTCTTCATCACGCATCTCCATGCGGTAATGTTGATCCATCCGACGGGAGATGGAGAAGCCGGTCAGTTGGGCCAGGCCAATGCAGATAAAGATGGAGGCGGGCATGCTGATATCCTCATTCATGCCGGTCAGGTGCAGGGCTTGTCCCAGGAGGATGCCAACACCGATCCCGACGGCCAGCAGGCCGATATTCACGAGGAGAAGGGCATAGAGGGGCACGGCTGTCCGTCGTTTTGACGTGACGAAGAGATCGGCACTGACTCCCTTCTCGATCAGGGCCATCCGCTCCTTGTGGCGTGTGGAGAAATAGAGATAGATAATGCCGAACAGGGTGCCAAAGACAGTCAATACGACAAGAAACTCTTCCATGGTATTCTTTTTTAAGCGGAAAATTGATGTGTATGGTGGAACGACAAGCTGAATGAACAATCGGTTACAAAATGATCGTATTTTTCAGGTTGGATGGCGCACATATCTATTCTTGTAACCGCATTGCTTTTCATCTTGTCTATATGCATATATGGAAGGTGATCAGGAACAGGTTTGGATCCGCGCTGCTGCCCAGGGAGACCTGCAGGCGTATGGCCAGCTGGTTCAACTTCACCAGGACATGGTGTTTTCGTTGTCCCTGTCCCTGCTGAGGAACCGCCAGGATGCGGAGGACCTCAGCCAGGATGTCCTGGTGAAGGCCTTTCGGATGCTGCCACAATTCAAAGGACTGGCTCCTTTCAAGGGGTGGTTGTATCGGATCACCTATCATGAGGGGCTGAATCGCTTGAAGAAGATCAATCGGCAGCGATCAACGCTGGACCTGGATGACCATGCCGGGGATGCTGCAACAACCACGACCAATCATCTGGAGGAGATCGAGGCGGCAGATAAGCGGAGGATGATCCGACTGGCATTGGATCATCTGCCTCCGGAGGACCGGGTCCTGGTTCATGCCTATTATTTTGAGGAGATGTCCATCCGGGAGATCTGTATGATAACCGGAATGTCAGAAAGTAATGTCAAGATCAAACTTTATCGAAGCCGAAAAGTAATGCATGAGGTATTGCAAAAAACATGGGTAGATGAGCAAGCCAGATAGATCATTCTCGGGTGGTCCATTGGACCATGAAGAAAAGGCCTTGCGGGATTTCTTCAGGACGGCAGGCCATGAACCGGCACCGGCAGACCTGTCTGCCCGGGTCATTGCCCGTATCCAGGCGGAAGAGAAACTGTCCCTCGCACCGGTCCGCCCACTGATCCCCAGAGGAGTCTGGGCGGTCATCGGTACCCTGGTCGTGGCATCCATCGGTTACGCGCTTTCCTACCCATCCGCAAATAGTGGATCTCGCCTTGATGAATGGTTGGGACCAGTTCATATCCCCACCATCCAGATCGAATTATCCGACCTGCTTTCGGTGTTTCAATTCGTACCAGGCACGCTGGCCCTTCTACTTCCGGTCTTGCTCCTCCAACTGTATTTCATCAGGAATTTCTACGAAGGCCGGTATTCCCGATAGGCCTTATCGCAAAACAGTCACAGTGAGCACAGCCTGGTCACCAACGAGCCCATGAACAGTGGAAAGGGAGCAGCTCTTCCAATGCTAGAACAGGTAAAACAGCAGGGCTAATTCCATTCCATAGCTGAACGGATAATACGGGTCACCGGAATGCCTTCTCTTGTAATTCATTATGGCAGACTTGTAGTACCCGTCCAGGGTCAGGGAGAATGTTTGCGTCATTCTCCAGGCAACACCCAGACCCAGCTGGAGGGATGCACCTCTTAAATGTTCATTGAAATCATATCGATCTCCCCATTCATAAAACAGGGTGCTTTCAATAAAAGGTGAAAGGACTTTCTGAGGTGATACTATAAATCGGTGTCCCATCAACAAAGCGAAGAAGGTATAATCCTGGATGTCATTATACGGTTGGAATGAGGATGTGCCATTAGAGGCCATACCTGTTTCTTCGAATCGATAATTCACAAGCCCGAATCCCAGACGGACAGTTTGTCGGGGACGGATCTGGCGGTAATAACTGATCGTGTTGGTTGACGCCAACAATGCAACCTGTTTTTCTGGAATACAGCCTTCAAAACAGACAGAAAGGGCAACAGGCTGCTGATAATGAAGGGTGAAGGCTCGGGCTGTGGTCAGCTGGACGGCATTCCGCAATAGAGGCTCCCTCTGACTCATGACCAGGACGGGCATTGAAATGAGGAAGAGGATCAGAGCTGAATGGAAAATGTGCTGGCGACAGATCATGATGGATGATTGTGAAGATGTGTGTAGAATGGCAAGAGAGCCGTTTGTGCAATCATTGGATTTTCAATACCAGAAAATGATCATCCATCACATTGCCAATAAAGATGAGATCGCCAAATGGTGGAGCTACGGTCGAAGCCGACATCAGGTGCCCGTCATCCAGGAAAACGGATGCTACGGTGTAGTCTTCCTTTCCCCGATAATCGATGGTGATGACTTCAGAGGGCGAGATCGGTTTCTTGCCCTTGGCATAGGCTGAAAAGGTCAGCAGGCTCGGGTGACATCCGATCCAAAGTTTGCCTTCTGGATCCAGCTCGATATTATCCACGCCAGTCTGGCAGTCGATATCCTCAAGCCAGGACAGGGTGTGATCCGCTCCGATCTGGTACACCTTGACCAGGAAGTCACGGGGGGAGGCCACAAAGAGGAGATTCCTTTTCGGGTCGCGGTTGATCCCATTGGCATAGGCAATGCCACTGGAGGCCTCCTGCCACGCATTTCCGTCAAAATAGACCACATTGGACAAGGCCAGGCCCAGGTAGTCCTCGGCCAGTCTTCGCCATCCACTGGGGTATGCATGATCATTGGTGACATACAAATGGTTGGTATCCAGAGCCACCAGGTCGTTGGGATGGATCAGGGCCTCATCTAGCAAGGTGTACAAATGGGACAAGCTGTCGTTCTTCAGATCGAAAACCTCAATTGACTCTTTATCGTCTGCATGATTGATGGCAAAGACGCGATAATGCTGTTCACCCTGACGGAACAGACTGATCCCATGGGGAAAGAAGGGTATGGCCAGGTCGGTGGTCAGGCATTGGGGTGTGAGGGAGGGATCGGTCAGGTCGATCAGGTAGAGATGTCCCTGCCGGGGATTGCCATCGCGCCGGGCGGCCCGATCGTCTGACGACAGGATGAGGAAGCTATCCAGATAACTGATCTGCATGTCCTCCACGCCGGGCAGGTCAATGGTTCGGAGGACCTCACCAGGAAGGCGATTGGTTATTTCACGAAAATAGCCGGTGGATAAAAAAATGTTGAACACAAATCCACCCAGAAAAAGGATGAACACCGCGAGGAGCACAAATCCCGATTTTCTAAACATGGTCTCCGGTTTGAGTGGATATGATGAAGCTGAAATGGCGCAGGCTACTCGATTCCAACATAATAATAACCATAAAAAGGGCAACCCATGCGGGTTGCCCTTTTATTCCATTGACCTGTAAATGTGCTGTGCTTACAGCGCCGGGATCCGCAGGGTCTGACCGGGGTAGATCTTGTCGGGGTGCTCCAGCATGGGACGGTTGGCCTCGAAGATGATGTTGTACTTCATGGCATCACCATACACATCCCTGGAGATCTTGGAGAGGGTGTCCCCTTTCTGGACCACGTGGAACTTCGCTTCCGGCTCCGGATTGGTCACGGTAATATTGTCCTCCACGCAACCGACGCAGTCGATGTTCCCCATGGCGAGGATGATCTTTTCGCGATCGGCATTCGTGGCCGTGGTGCCTGAGACGGTCACCATTTCGGACACTTCCACGTTCAGTCCCGTAACGGGAATACCCAGACGGGCGACTTCGGCTTTCAACAGATCCGTCTTGCTGGCAGGAGCGGCCTGAGTGGTGGTCGCGGCAGGTGCCTCATCCCTCTGGCCGAACAATTTCTTACCTGCGTTTTTCATAAAGGAGAACAGTCCCATGATATCGAGATTTAATGATGAATAAGCGGTGGATATCCACCTTGCGTAAAGATACGAAACCGGGGCGGCGCATCCGGGCCGCTCCGAGGAAGAGAAGGTGAAGAAATGGTAAATTCCCGAGTAGGGACACCGATCGTGAGGGCACTTCTTCGACTGGTGTCATGAGGCTGGTTCTGATCATGGTCCAGCCTGACACCCATCATCAGAGGCAGGACGTTCATGACGTATATTCAACACTTCGGCATCCTGCTGTGTCTGGATTCGACGATATACGGATCGAGCTATCGGTGTGCCGGAAAGCTTAGCCGGTTAGCCGGGGTTCCGGCCGGACCGAAGGGGGAGGCACTGAACAATTTGGTACCTTCGCCTGTCTTTTGGGAGTAGGAAAACTCATTCTTTATATACTCAAAACCATCTTAACGTGACGAACCATACCTCAAGCGCTAACGGGAACGGCGCAAGCAAGTGTCCCTACATGGGCGGTGCTGTGAAGCAGGGCGCCGTTGGCGGGACAAGCAACCGCGACTGGTGGCCCAACCAGCTCAACCTCAGCATTCTGCATCAACATGCTCCGGCGTCCAATCCCCTGGGTCCGGATTTTGATTATGCCGAGGCCTTCAAGAGCCTGGATTACGCTGGCCTGAAGGAGGACCTGAAGAAACTGATGACCGATTCACAGGACTGGTGGCCCGCCGACTGGGGCCATTACGGCGGCCTGTTCATCCGGATGGCCTGGCACAGTGCCGGTACCTACCGGACAGCCGACGGTCGCGGTGGAGGCGGAACGGGCAACCAGCGCTTTGCACCGATCAACAGCTGGCCGGACAACGGGAACCTCGACAAGGCCCGCCGCCTGCTCTGGCCCATCAAGCAAAAGTATGGTAACAAGATCTCCTGGGCCGACCTCTTCATCCTGGCCGGCAACGTCGCCCTCGAATCCATGGGCTTCAAGACCTTCGGTTTCGGCGGTGGCCGGGAAGATATCTGGCAACCGGAAGAAGATATCTACTGGGGTGCCGAGAAGGAATGGCTGGCGACCAGTGACAAGCCACACAGCCGCTACAGCGGTGAGCGCGACCTGGACAATCCCCTGGCCGCTGTGCAAATGGGATTGATCTATGTCAACCCCGAAGGTCCGGATGGCAATCCTGACCCGGTAGCCTCTGGCAAGGATGTCCGCGAGACCTTTGGCCGGATGGCCATGAACGATTATGAGACCGTCGCCCTGGTGGCCGGAGGTCATACCTTCGGCAAGGCCCACGGTGCCGGCGACCCAGCCCTGGTCGGTCCTGAGCCGGAAGGCGCACCCCTCGAATTGCAGGGACTGGGCTGGGCGAACAAGCTTGGCACGGGTAAGGGTGAATACACGACCACAAGTGGTATCGAAGGGGCCTGGAAGCCCAACCCGACCACCTGGGACAATGGATATTTCGACATGCTGTTCGGTTACGAATGGGAGCTTACCAAGAGTCCGGCCGGTGCCCATCAGTGGGTGGCCAAGGACTGCAAGCCCGAGCACATGATCCCGGATGCACACAATCCCGACAAGAAGCATCCGCCGATGATGACCACGGCGGACCTGTCCCTGCGCTTTGACCCGATCTATGAGCCGATCTCTCGCCATTTCCACCAGAACCCGGACGAGTTTGCTGACGCTTTCGCCCGCGCCTGGTTCAAGCTGACCCACCGGGATATGGGACCACGTGAGCGTTACCTGGGTCCGGAAGTACCGAAGGAAGAGCTCATCTGGCAGGATCCCGTTCCGGCAGTCGACCACAAGCTGGTCGATGCGCAGGATATCGCCAGCCTGAAAGGCAATATCCTGGCGTCAGGCCTGAGTATCTCCGAACTGGTGGCCACGGCCTGGGCCTCTGCCTCCACGTACCGTGGCAGTGACATGCGCGGCGGCGCCAATGGAGCACGCATCCGCCTGGCACCCCAGAAGTTCTGGGCCGCCAACGATCCGGCTCAATTGAGCAAGGTGCTGAGTGCATTGGAAGGCATCCAGAAGGACTTCAATGCCTCCGCAACCGGTGGAAAGAAGGTCTCCCTGGCTGACCTGATCGTGCTGGGTGGCTGTGCTGCCGTTGAGCAGGCCGCTGCCGATGCCGGCATGACGATCACGGTACCCTTCACCCCAGGTCGCACCGATGCGACCCAGGAGCAGACGGACGTGGAAAGCTTTGCCTTCCTCGAGCCGCAGGCCGATGGATTCCGCAATTTCCAGAAGAAGGCTTACAGTGTCAAGTCGGAGGAAATGCTGCTCGACAAGGCCCAATTGCTGACCCTGAGCGCACCCGAGATGACGGTGCTGGTCGGCGGACTGCGGGTATTGGGGGCCAATACGGGTGGATCCGCACACGGTGTGCTGACCCGTCAGAAGGGGAAGCTGACCAACGATTTCTTTGTGAATCTGCTGGATATGGGCACCGTCTGGTCGCCCAAGTCGGAGAATGAGTTCGAGGGTCGCGACCGCAAGACAGGCGATGTGAAGTGGACGGGTACCCGGGTCGACCTGGTGTTCGGTTCCAACTCCCAGCTGCGGGCCATCTCCGAGGTCTATGCCCAGAGCGATGCGAAGGAGAAGTTCGTCAAGGACTTCGTCGCTGCCTGGAACAAGGTGATGAACCTGGACCGCTTCGACCTGAAGTAAGCACGACAAGAGTGGCTTTTATGTTAAAGCCATAAAATAAAAGGCGGCCCCGGGGAATCGGGGTCGCCTTTTTTCACTATATGAATGGGAGAGGGATTAGAAATGTGAATGGTGTTCCTGCTTGTTTCGTTGGCAAGGAATAAGATCCGGCAGGGTGATGGGGTCACTGAAGGGGCTGGCTTTTCTTCTCAAGTATGTAAATAGACTGACTATCTGAACTGGAACAGATCTTAGGGGTTGGAGGCTTGGTTTGTGCAGGGATGTCATCTTCCACTACTGTCTCACCTGGAATCAAAGCTTATATCAGGTCAGGGTAAAAGTATTCTTAATGTGTAATGCAAATGAAGCTGTTCAGGTAGTTTCCTGGTATATGTTGAGGCGACATGAGATGTTTGTTTTCAATCTGATTCCTTTACAGGATAAATGGCACTATGATACATCTTCGACCCTTTGATAATAGGAATTAAATTGAAAGAAATATAAAATTTGAATATTTCTTCCTCAGTGTCTTCATCATGGCTTCGAATTTTAGATTTTCATCTGAACTGACAATGCCAAATTCGTAGCGATAGGATCTATTATTAAAATTGAATGAGATCCAATTGTCATTCAGATCGGCAGGATAGATTCCATTGTCTTTGTGCAAGGTAGCGCCCCTTGTGATCTTAAGGTTGGTTACATGTAAAATTGGAAAGATCAAAGGATCTTTGGATGTAGAATCTATGATAATATAGTTTTGGTCGATTTGTAACCTTCCTTTTGTAATAAAGTATTTTGTGTAAATATACATGGTCAAAGGGACCATGATATTTATAGATACCAGAACAAGAATGACTTCGGAAGGAAAATTAAAAAATGAAAAAAAATAAGATCCAAAGAAAAGGACTACAAATACTGGAATAAACTCTTTGTAATTAGTGGAGTCAATCAATTGTAAATTGAGGTATTCAACCTTCGACTCATCCATTTTATTCAATTTGCCATTCCAACTTTAATTCGTTTGGATCACTCATTCATGAACTGCCATACATAGCATAGCCAAGTATGGCAGTTCATGAATGATCACTGCAATATACCAATACATGGGATCAATCACGAGTTAATCTGTGAATTGTTCTGCCCTTCACCCGGAGTCGCCTTTTACATATGTGTCACTAGCGTCGCAGTGATGATCCTGCCGGGAACCGTGAATTATTCGTTATCCGAAGTGCCTTGTCCGACAGGACCGAACAAGTGTGTGAACCGCTTGGGCAGGGTATCCCTAAGATGGATCTCTTCGCCGGTGACCGGATGGGAGAAGCGGATGGACCAGGCATGCAGATAGAGGCCTTTGCCTTTCAGGAGGAGATGGTCGGGACTGTAGGTGGGGTCGCCCAGGATGGGATTGCCCATCCCGGCCAGGTGTCGGCGCAACTGATGCCGCCGCCCGGTGCCCGGCTGGAGAAGGACGAGGTTCAGTGCGCCAAACCGCGGTGAGGGGATGGTCTTGATGAGGGTATATCGGGTATCTGCAGATTTGGCGTCCAGTTCAGATTGGATCCGGCCCGTGGTCGGCATGACCCCGATGGTCACCGCGTAATACTGCTTGTGGATATGGCCCTCTTCGAACAGCTGGTTCAGGGCGACAATGCAGCTGTGCGTCTTACCGGCCAGCAGGATGCCGGTGGTGGGATAGTCCAGTCGGTGGACGGGCTGCGGGGTCACCGCATCGGCCCGGGGGCTGGGTTGCAGGTTTTGCGGGAGGGCCCTGGCAATGGTCTTGAAGGTATTGCCGCTTACCAGGATACCACCGGGTTTGTGAATGGCGGCCAGGTGATCATCTTCATACAGGACACGGAGGGGAAAGTGCAGGGGCCTGGCCGGCGGAACATCCTCGGGCATAGTCAGTTGGATGTGCTCCCCGCCCCGGATCCAGGTGGGCGTCGTCGCCGGGTGGCCATCCACGGTGACGTAGTGTTTCTTCAGGACCTTCTTCCATGCCGAGCGCGTAGGCGCCACCTCGAACAGGCCGACACCGTACTCCTGCAGGCGCATGGGTGCAGATTGGGGTGGGGCGATATGGACATGGACAAGGGGCGACGTCATCAGACCGGCTCGAAGGATCATATAAAGACCGCAGACAAGCTACGCATTGTCTGCGGTCTTTATACTATCCAAATGTTGAACTATGCGGATTAGGGGCGTTGAATGTCAATGAATTTTCTCTTCTGAATTCTTAGTAACCAAACCTAATCCCAACTGTGTTATCGTCGCCAAACGAGGGCCTCCCAATCACATCATTACCCGCTCAAAATATAGTTGCCAATAGGTTTTCTTAGGAATATGAATAAATTGAAGAATGCCGCATTGTTTTGCCGATTTGAAGGAGTGACTTGTCGGATTTGAAGTTAGATGAGCGGTCAAATAACAGTTTATTTAGCGACGGCAAAACCGGAGCGGCCGGGTAATGATGTAAACGGCCATAAATCCCATGACGAGGTAATGGAAACCTCAATCTTGAAGAAAGGGCCCATTTTGGCGACAAGCACTTTTGCTTCCCTGCACGCCGGCAGGCATGCTTTTGGTGCTTCAAAAGGAAGTGCCCCGCCGGCAAGAGGCGGGCCAGATTTAAATTCCCATGACAGAGTTTTCCGATGATGCCATTGAGTGGAATACTGCCTATTTGTTTAGAGCAATCTTCCTGGATATATGTTGAAAGAATTTTTTGTTGACTTAAACATCCCCCTATCTCAGTTTAGACTGTTTTACTGAGGTGTCCCTTTGAAACAGCCGATATTATAAGGGAAATCATAGGTCCAGTGATAGTGGTAGAGCTCGATCATCTGGCCATCCCACAGCACCGGATGGGTATGTCCGTGGCACTCGTCCAGATCCTTGGACGTGAGTAATTCACCCTGCTCCCCATAGGGGCCGTAGATCCCGAAGCCATCCAGCATATAGCCCATCAGGGCGGAATGCCCGGAGGTGTGCGGATGGATATGGTCCTGCAGGTCCTGGGCGGGAAAATGATAGTGGTAGGTTTCGGTGCCGTCCGTATGACCGCCGAAGCGGTCCAGCATCTCGTGGGCAGCCGCGTCGTTCCCCAGGGTTGATGCGCCGTGATAGATGGCACTGCCACTGAGGGAAATGCCGGATGGTCCGAAGGTCACACAACTGGGCTTGGGCGCGATCTCCGGTATGGCCGGCAGGATGTAGAGGACGTCATGCGCCGTGATGATGTTCGGGTTGCCGTCATACTTGTAGGGCAGGCTGCCTGGGGTGATGGGAAACACGCCGGTTGGATGGCTGGGCAAGGCGTTTCCGGTAATGATCCGGTTGCCGTTTCCATCCAGGGTAACCTCAAATTCACTGATCCAGACCACATTGCCGCCAACTTGTGGCTTGCGTGTATAGTCCCAGGTGCCATCCGCATTGGTCCAGTCACTGGCATCATCGTTGCCGGCACCATTTTGCGGGACACCACACAGCCAAAGGTGCTGCAGGAGGGGGTTCTTGTCGCCCTGGTCACGTCGCAGGATGAGCGGGTCTCCAAGAGGTAAATGGGTCAGGTCGGGTGTTTCTTCCTGGGGTGGATCTTCGAGGCTGTCCTTTTTCTCGCAGCTGCTGCAGCTCAGAACGATCAGGCCCAGGACCAGACCGGTGGTCAGGAAGGATGGGAACAGGTATTTGGTCATCTTGTCATTGTTTAGGGTTTTGGACTGGCTCCTGGAGCGAAGGTTTAATGGGCAATGACGGAATTGTGGGATGGATGCGATCAACCCATGTCACCGGACGGCGGACCAGCGATGATGCTGCACAACTGGATCGAGCTGAAGCCAATCAAAAGGCGGCCCCGGATATCCGCGGCCGCTTTTTTTCAGCATGACAAAAGTAATTGATGCCAGCATATTTATCATTGACTAGCAATTGGTCAAAACAGGGCTATCCAAAATGGACCAGAATAAGGATCATTGCTACAGAGAATCCGTGAATTTCTACCCTGCTCCAAAGCTTTTCAAAGCTTTCTTGGATCAGGTGAAAGGGTGGGTAAAATCAATATTGCATCACTGCGCTGACTCAGGTATTCTGGTTGGCCCCTTTGAGGATTTCGTCGCCAAACCAGGGCCTCCCAGACACATCAAGGATCCGTTCATAATACAATTTGTGCTCGTTTCCAATTGCATGAAAACTGTCAATACTTCACACTACCGCATTATTTGATCGGATATAGAATAATAGAATCAAACAATACATGTGATACATGGCTGTCAATAATGAAAAAAACCACCGATCAAATACGAGCGGCCGGGTCCTGATGTCACCGAACTGTCAATCAATAAACGCATTGAATGATTTGACAAACAGGAATATGAAGGCCCATTTTGGCGACAAGCGCTTTTGGGCACTTTTGGCGCCTCAAAAGTGCCGAGCCACGACGGCGATTGAGTCGGGCCAAAGGTGGAACTCCTCGGTTAGAGGTTTTATGACAGGACCACAGAGTGGAATGTAGCGGAATTATAAATGCACTCCTGCCAGGTCTTCTTCTTAACAAAGGATCACGCCAACTACTGGGCTGCCCTGGCTTCCCTGGGCCGGATCACTACTCTGTCGTACACGATCAAGGCCAGGATGGTCACCGCCCCGATACCCGTAATGACATACCAGATATGGTTCGGATGATAACTGTCCCAAATGAATTGGGTCATTTCCGTTTCGGTCATGCCCAGTTTTTCGGATGCAGACGTGAAATAGTCATTCTTCGAGAATTCACTGGAGATGTCCGGCATGGCGATCCCCCTTTTGGCCATTTCAGCCTGGAGAAGGCTCAGTTTGTCCGACCAGGCCTCGTAGAGATTGCCCGAGATAAAGGTTGTCAGGAAATTACCCAGGAATACGGGCAGGAAATAGGTCCCCATGTACAAGGCCTCCTTCCCCTTGGGCGATATCAGGGCAATGAATGACGAGAAGGTCGGATTGGTCATCATTTCGCCGATGGCAAAGATCATGATCCCCAGGATGGTATAGAATCCGTTCCCGGTATAGAAGGTGATACCAATACCGATCGCGGCGATCGTGAATCCAGTGATCATGGCACTCACGTGGCGGATCTTCAACACGAAATAGGAGACGATCAACTGGAACACGATGATGGCACCTGCGTCCAGGTTGATGAGCATTTCCGGATTGACGGAGTCACCGCCTCCACTCATGGCATTGGCCAGCCATGGGGACACCTGGGCGATGGAGTCGTGAAGAGCTTTGGTATTGACCCAATCCTCGATAAAGGTGGGCAGGGTATAGAAGAGTTGATTGAACATGGTCCAGAAGCCCACCATGATGATCAGCAGGACGGAAAGGCGGGTGTCTTTCACAGCTTCCCAGATATTGATCAGGGAGCTTTTGATGGTTTCCAGGAGGGTATCCGTGTTTTTCTCCCGGTCAGCTTCCTTGTAGAAGAACAACAGAATGACCAGGTTGATGGCGATCACGATGGCGGCCTGGAGGAAGATGATCTTCCAGCCGAATTGCGTGCGCAGGGTGGATGAACAGGCCGGCCCGATGAATCCGCCGATATTGACCATCATGTAGAAGATGCCAAAGCCCAGGGTCGAATTGGACTCGTCGGTATTTTTCGTAATGATCGCTGAGGCAACCGGCTTGAACATGGCTGCGCCCACGGCAACCCACAGAAACACGATGAACACCATGGCATAGGATTGCACCTCGCCCATGAGATAGTATCCGGAGATCAACAGCCCATAGGCGATGATCAGCGACAGCTTGTAGCCGATCTTATCGGCGATCACGCCCGTAAACAGGGGCAACAGGTACAGGATGGCGGTGACGATCCCCATGATCTGCCCTTTTTCGGTATGGGAGAAACCGAGCCCGCCTTCGTCGGTGGATCCGGTCAGGTACAGCGCCAGGACGGCAAACAGGCCATACCAGGCCCAACGCTCGAACAGTTCCATGACGCTGGCGACCCAGAACCCTTTGTTGTAGGATCGCATGACGCCAAAAAAGGACTTCTTGTCTGTACTCATGTTGATTGGTGTTTTATGGTGTTCTCCTCTATTTCTTCGTTCTTCACTTGAACGGTTCGTTTTTTGGCCAAATGATCGACAGGGGCAGGGTCATGGAATACATGGCGTGCTCCAGGAATGGCCAAAAGCGCAACAATATAGCTTTTCTATGTTTGGGAGGGGGAAGCAAGGTTGATCTCCACGCCTGCAATTCGCCTAAAAATCATGAATGGCTCTTCCTTTGGAACTTCGACAGGTATTAAGCGCAAAGATCTGACGCTCAATATCGTTTGGAAGCTGTTTCTGGCGCTTTGCCAGCACCTTGGGATCAAAACTCCCGGATCTGTCTTGAGAAATATCAATCTCTAATTGACCTTGAGGCGTCCACGCCGTCTTCTTTCCTTTGCCATTCTTATGATTGGGTAGGTCTTCCTCGGCAATGTGAGCCTATAGCTCACCTTCCAATGCCTCTTCCAGGAAGCTCTTGATCAATGGTGTAAAGGCTGCTTCACTACCCAACAGGCCTTTTCCGGGCCTTCAGTCGCTCCAACGCTTCCGCTTTGAAGGCTTCAAAATCAAACTCTTTGCTTTCCATAAGTCAATGACTTAGGTGTAAGTTTTAGAATCATTGACACACTTTATGAAACAGTCTCGCGGCGGAGTCGCCTACTCGATTATGCGACGTTTTATATTATTTTGAATAGTTTATAGTCTTCTTCAATTGAAGACTTAGAGTAATTATCTGATTTTGATATTGTAAGTTCTATATATCTGTCGTCATGATGTCTTCGTATTTGAAAAATTAATTCAGGCTCTAAGTAGATTAAAATATAACCAAAAATGCTTGTGTCTTCGGAATAGTTTGAAACATATAATTCAATTGAAGAGATTTTTAAATTATAATTGCAACTATAACTTGGACTTTCCAAAAAAGTAAAAGTATTTAAGTAATTGCGCGAAGATAATAATCTGTATCCATATAGTCCAGACCAAAATCTTGTTAATTTAATGTTGTCATGGGCATTTTTAAGATTTACGCCATTTATTATTAAATCATAATATTTATCTTCAATTTTTAATTCAAACACAAGTTTAGATTCAGCCATAAGAATGCAAGGTGAGCCATAGTATAATTTACTCCTATCATATAATATTCTCCGTATGTTACCTCCGATTAATTTAACTAAAGAATTTTCAAATTTACGGGTAAAGATTTCTGTCATATTTATTATTTTAATGGTGCAAAACGACTCGTGCATGTGACGGCCGTGCCTTTAGGCCGGCTGTGCATATGCACATTGTGTGTGCCTCGAATGGCAAACGCCTCACTAATATAGCTATTCTTAGTGAGGGAGTAACCGGGCTCAAAAGCGAGTCTGGATTAGCTAGGGAGTGAAAGTCTCCTGCGGGCAGGAGTAACGACCTGAACCGCTAGCAAGCTGTAAGGTGGTTGGGGGTGACCCCTGCACTGAAGTCAACAGGACTGCAAAGGTCGGTACGGATCCCGAGTACTCGGGAAAACTGGATAAGAGGCCACTGTGAATGGGGTAAAGTAGCACATCATACTAACGCCCACGAGAAAGGTTCACTCTGGTAGATCCAGCCGGGATTGACTGAAAGCTAATTGTCTTACCGAGGGAGGTCTCTCAAACCACGAGTTGGAAAAGGAGAGAAGTCAGCCGAGGTCATAGTAGTGAAAGAAGTGGGTAGGCTATAGTCCACTTTGAGTAGCGAAGGGCCAAACGATAATCTCCGCGAAATTCGATTAGGAGCGTGCAAGTAATAAGCTGTACAGCTTAGCCAAAACGTAGCCTTTTCTTAAAGTAGGGGATAGTGGCAATGGTGGAAAGAGCATTGTCGTGATGGTTGTCGAACCGCCGAATACGAGACCCGTATCCCGCAAATTTGCGGGAGTGGTGTGAGAGGCGCACTCCGTCGCTATTCAGCGGCGGAGCCGCCTACTCGATTAGCGGTTCGGTGTTTATTCAATTTTAAAATCGTGTGTCAATTTATAATATTCTTTCGATCCAGCCCACCATATAAAATTCTCTTGTTCTCTATAAATTCCAATTCCAGTTGATTGAAATTCCTTTGCAAGCATTACGTCAAATCTATAGTCAAAAGGAATTAACTTTTTTGTCAGACCAAATGAGCCGACTGTTGCAATTTTAATAGAGTCTGGATATAATGGTGGTGCATCTGAAAAATTATATTCGAGTACTCCAATTCTTGTTATGAAAGTTGAATCGTTTCGTAAATATGATAATATTCCCCAGAAATAACCTGGCAAATGTTCTCCATATATTGTGTCTGTCGAGTTGTTCTTAATTTTAAAGAAAGGTCCTTTGTAATATTCAGTTCCTATATTCTCTTTGTCAATCGAAATCTCAATTGTCTTGGGTGCATTATAGTATTTATTAATCCGAACATACCCATTTAGAACTTCATCTCCTTTTTCATAGATGTTTCCTTTTTTAATAAGTCGTTCCTTAAAGTCAAAGTTCACTGAAATTGTAGTTTTTATTTCATCTCCATTTAACTCAAAATCATATTCAATCGAATCTTGTCCGTAATTTTCAGCTATGAAATAAATTGAAAGAATATATTTTCCTTTTGAAGTAAAATATTCTTTATCAATAAAATCATACTTAGGTTTAGAATCTAAGTACAATTTTGAAATACGACCATCAGGAAATTTTAATAAAACGCTCGATTCAATCGGTGATTTAATTGATTCTCCGCATTCGAATGAAAACTGCAATTCATTTTGTCCATGCAGATTCATGCTCATTAAGCAAACGAAGAAAATTATTATCAATCTGTTTGTCATCATTGGTACGTCGTTTTTTCACTGACCGC
>JACJYI010000007.1 GCA_020636225.1 Lewinellaceae bacterium
CTTGTGGTCACCGGTTGTGCAGATGTTTATCGGAACCCGGAGGCAGTCAGGTTGTCAAAGACGCATGAATTCATTGCCATCCTGCCCCCCGATGTGACCAACACGCCCTACAACCACAGAGATTCAGTATCGATCAGGCTTCAGCAGGAAAGCGAATCCCTCCACCTGCAAGAGAAAATGGCCCTCTGGCTCATGAGACGCCGGGGGTCTTACTACGTCCAATTCACCGTTCAGGATGTCAAGAAAACCAACGCGATATTGGCGCAGGCCAGGGATACGGCGACCAGTGAACTGACCATGGCCGAGATATGCGACCTTCTTCAGGTAGATGCTCTTGTCCTGGCCGATGTCAATACACACCGGGCCATGTCGGATGGTGCTGCTGTAACAGTAAGGGTCATTACCGGAAGATGGAATCCCACTGATGTGGTCAATGTGTATGTTGAGCTATATGACAGACGAACGGATCAGGTCATCTGGAACTTCAATCGGGTCGAGTCTGGCAGCGTGCTCACCAGCATCGATCTCTTGACCGACAACCTCATTTACAGAGCCTTTGAAAATATCCCCTATTCCAGGAAGAAGTAGTGGCTGCACCCCTGATTGGAGGGAAAAAATAATCCTGAACCGGAAAGACGGATCGCTGCGGTCATATTCCCCATCGGTTATCTTCAGCATCGGGCAACCCTGTTATCTTTGGGTTTTCGTTCCCGTTCATGATCCACCCTGTACGCATCCTGGCCCTGATGGCCCTTGTTTTCGGCTTGACCAGCCTCCTCATGCTGGTCATCCCCCCGGATGGCGTGAGGGTCGGACCCGTTACCGTTGACTTCCCCACCTGGGAGCGTTTCCTGGCAGAAGATACGACCACGAATGGGGTCAGCCTGGAGGACCTGTTCGCCATCTATGCCCAGAAGGAGCAGGATGGCGCCCGAACAGTGGACTCCCTCGAGCAGGAACGCCGGTTCCGACTGGCCATGAAGCACTTCCAGTATCCTCAACGGGATTCCTGCACCCTGGACCATTTCTTCAGCAGCCTGCCCTCGCTGAGCCGGAAAGGGCGTGTCCGCATCCTGCATTATGGCGACTCCCAGATCGAGGGCAACCGCATCACCGCCCAATTGCAATCCTGGTTCCAGGCCCAGTACGGTGGTCGGGGACCCGGTTGGATCCCCGTGGTGGAGATCATCCGGACGTTTGCTGCCGACCAGAGGCAATCTGACAACTGGATCCGCTATACCCGTTACGGAGGAGGGCCGGTATCCGGTCATGACCGTTACGGCCTACTGGGGGCATTCAGCCGCTTCTCCCCCGCCCTGCCCGGCCAGGATTCCCTCCTGCCGCCTTCCACCACTGATGGGCCTTATTCTGCCTGGCTGGAAGTGGCCCCACGTCGGGGAGCCATCGGCCGCTACGATCGCCTGCGGCTGGCCTGGGGTGATGCGGCGGATTCCGTCCACTATTCGGTCAAGGCCGGCGAGGAGTTGATCGACGAGGGGATCTGGCCACCGGGAGAAGGCATGCACAGCCAGTCCTGGCCACTCGGCTCACCGCCACCTGCCCTGCGCATGTCCTTCCGTTCAGCCAGTAGCCCGAATTTCTACGGGATGTCCCTGGAAACGGACAAGGGCGTCTTTGTAGACAACATCCCCCTCCGGGGAAGTTCCGGAACCGAGTTCACCCGGATCCAGCCCGGCAGCATCACCGACCAGATTGGCACGGACGATGTCGCCATGGTGATCTACCAGTTCGGGGGCAACACCCTGCCCAATACCACCAACCAGGAACAGGTGGACTACTACCGGCGGGTGGTCATTGCCCAGCTGGCCAGGATCAGGCGCCTGTTCCCGGAAGCGACCCTCCTGGTCATCGGACCATCGGACATGTCGGTCAAGGACGGTGACCGCCTGGTCACCCATCCCTTCCTGCCCGCCGTACGGGATGCCGTGAAAGCGGCGGCCTTCGACCAGGGAGCCATCTTCTGGGATATGTATGAGGCCATGGGCGGTCGCAACAGCATGGTCCAATGGGTCGATGCCGAGCCAGCCCTGGCCACGACCGATTACACCCATTTCACCATCGAGGGGTGTCAGGTGATCGCCGATTGGTTGATCGAAGCCTTTGAAGAAGCCCGAACCATCACCCAAGGTCCTGTCCAATGAAGACCATGACCTTGTTGATCCTGACCTTCTGGTGCCAGGTCATCCTGGGGCAACACCAATTCGACCAGGACAGCCTGGGGGCGGTACACCCCTTCCTCCATCTCGAATCGAATACCTTGATCCTGCCCGGGGACACGGCGGGGTGGACATCCTTCTTCTGTCGGATCCGCCAACTCGCCCGGGACAGTGCCGGCCGACTGGAGGTCATGCACCTGGGCGGATCCCATGTCCAGGGCGGCAGCATGTCCCGCCAGATCCGCTATCGGTTTGCCGCATTGGTGGGCGATTCCACCGGAGGAAGCCCGGGTTTCTTCTTTCCCTATCCCCTGGCCGGCACCAATTCCCCCCGGGAAATCCGCGCCTCCTCGACCACGCCCTGGCAAGGCAGTCGGAGCGTCAAGCGCGACCAGCCTTCACCCTTCGGACTTTCGGGGGTATCAGCGCGAACAGACCGGGCCTATGATATGGTCGATCTGCACTATATGGACGCAGACACGGCCACCTTTACCGGGGTCCGGATCTTCGGCAGAAGCCTGCAGGCGAATTACACCCTCGCCCCCCTGGGATGGTCCTGCCCGGATACCATCGTTTCAGACTCCATGGCCGGATTCCAGCAATGGACCTGGTCGGAACCACAACGCCTGTTGTCATTCCAGATCCTTCCGGCCACGCCAACCATGCAGGACACCTTTGTCCTCCAGGGGATCCAGTACCTCCATCCCGGCAGCCGACTCATCTTTGACCAGGTCGGCGCCAACGGGGCCAGCCTGGCCAGTACGCTGCGCTGTGAGGGCCTTGCCGCCCAGTTGCAGTTCGTCACCCCGGATCTGGTGATCCTGGGGATCGGGGTGAATGATGCCAATGTGCCCAATGGGGAATTCAGGGCTGATCGGTTCCAGGCTGGCTATGACTCCCTGCTGACCCTGTTTCGGACGGCCCGTCCTGACGTACGGTTCATCTTTCTCACCAACAATGACACCTATTACAAGCGTCGGCAACCCAACCGGAATGCCCTGGCGGTCCGGGAGGCCATGAAGGAACTGGCTATTCGCTGGAATGCCTGTATCTGGGACCAGTTCGAGGTCATGGGGGGGCTGGGCTCCATCCATGCCTGGCACAAGGCCGGACTGGCCAAGCGGGACCGGCTTCATTTCACGCCGGCCGGGTATACCCTGATCGCCAACCTGTTCATGGATGCTGTGGAACACACCATGGCCTCCTGTTGTCCACCTCCCACAACGGCACAGCCATGATGGAGCGACTGATGCACTGGTTTTCCTATCAGGCGGATCAGCCCCTGATCTTCACGCAGACGGCCTTCTGGTTCTTCTTTGCTGCCGTCATGCTCGGCTATGCGGTCATATACCCCCGGAAAGGTCTGCGGAATGCCTACCTGTTCTTCATCAGTCTCTTCTTTTACTACAAGACCAGCGGCCTCTTCGTGCTGCTGTTGATCTTTTCGACGGTGACCGACTACCAGATCGGTTGGCAAATGATCCGGTCAAACTCCCAACTGAGCCGAAAGCTTTGGCTGGCGCTCAGTATTTTCATCAATCTGGCAGTCCTGGTCTATTTCAAATACGCCTATTTCTTTACGGACGCCTACAATGCCCTGATGCATACCGACCATGAGGTCTACAATCTCCTGGCGCATTGGTCGAACGGGGCATTCGGCACCAGTTTCCGGGCAGAGAAGATCTTCCTGCCGGTGGGGATCTCCTTCTTCACTTTCCAGACGATGAGCTATGCCATCGACATCTATCGCGGGGATGTCCAGCCGGTGAAGAATGTCCTGGATTTCGGATTCTATGTGTCCTTCTTCCCCCAGCTGGTGGCGGGCCCCATCGTTCGCGCATCGGAATTCATCCCGCAATTGTACCTGCCCTACACCGTCACGCGGCAGCAATTCGGGGTGGCGCTGTTCTGGATCCTGAATGGACTGTTGAAAAAAATGCTCCTGGCCGATTATCTGGCGGTCAACTTCATCGATCGGGTGTTTGCCAATCCAGGTTCGTTCAGTGGGTTTGAGAATCTGGCAGCCTTGTTCGGGTATTCCCTCCAGGTGTATGCCGATTTCTCCGGCTATACGGACATTGCCATCGGGGTGGCGGCACTGCTGGGATTCACCTTGCCGGTCAATTTCAATTCGCCATACAAGGCGGACAGTGTGGCCGATTTCTGGAAGCGCTGGCACATTTCCCTGTCCACCTGGCTGCGGGATTACCTGTACATCCCCATGGGAGGCAATCGACACGGATCGCTCTTCTCCTACATCATGATCGGGTTCGTCGCCCTCTTTCTGTTCCTGATCCGGCCCGGCCTGCATACGGTAGCCCTCCTGCTCATCCCGGCCCTGGGCCTGGTCCTGGCCCACCGGTTCATACCCGGCGTCCGCCGGCACATTGATACCAATATCAACCTGATGCTGACCATGACCATCGGGGGGCTCTGGCATGGGGCCTCCCTGAACATGATCATCTGGGGAGCGATCAACGGAGCCGGCCTGATCGTGTACAAGTACTGGAACCGGATCAGCCCCTGGCGGACCCGCCGCCCGGCCCTCATCCGGGCAGGAGCGATCCTGCTGACCTTGACCTTCATCACCTTCACCCGCACCTGGTTTCGGGGGGAGAGCCTGGAGAAGGTCCAGATCATGCTGTCTCGGATCGCATTCCATTTTGACGCATCCCTGATCCCTCGCGTGGTGACCGGCTACAGTACCGTATTTGCCTTCCTGGCCGGTGGATACCTGATCCACTGGCTGCCTGCCTCCTGGAAAGACACCTTGCGCGATCGCTTTTCCCGGGCGCACCTGTCTGTCCAGGCCGTCGTCATCGTGATCGCCATCATCCTGATCTACCAGGTCATGTCTGCTGATCTTCAGCCCTTTATCTACTTCGTCTTCTAGATATTCGAAAAAAAAATGCGTCTTACGCATCAAGTTTTTCGATATATAGAGTTTTTTGGCATATATTTTGTCGATGAATAGGCAAGGTTGCTTACCCTGGCGACCGTCCCCCGACAGGCCGGGGGAAAATGCAAGAGCATCCCAATTACCATTGTGCTTGTACAGGTTTTTCAGGTCATGTCGTTCCCTCGGCATGACCTATTTTTTTTAGCTGTGATGACGAGGCGTTATGGCGTTATTGAGTTATTGAGTTATTGCGGGATGGCGGTATTTCGTTAGGCCATGCCAGTAAATCTGCCCTCGGCTGACAAGCATGGACTCTTCTCCTGTGACCGGTCAACGGTAAATCCGAACCCCGGAGGGGTTCAATATGATAGCCCCGGGTGGAACCCGGGGTGGGAGAAGCAATCTCATTCAACCCTGAAGGGGTTGAAGAACTGCCGGACCACCTGAACAACGCCCGATTGGAACGCACCGAGGTGGAAGCGGAGAAGGCACCCATCACATCACCAGCATTTCATATTTGTATAATAAATATTCCATTGCTCCGCCATCCTCACATGGCGCTGCCAAACAAACAATTGCATATCAATAATATTTATTATTCTATTTATTCATCTTTGTTTATCATTGCATTTCAATTAATTGAAGCACGCATGCCTGAAGACCATCGGAAGAAACCTCTGCCAGCACCACCCGTATACATGGATCACAAGGTGAAACAATCGATGCAAACTACTCCTACCCCCCAGCGCGAAGTCGTCAATACACTGATCAGCAGCTATGAATCCCTGGCGAAGAATGGCCAGTTGGACCGGATGAACAAAACGGACATCCTGATCCTGATCGCTCATTTCAGGGAAGAGGATTCCTGGTCGGAGGCCCTGCGCCTGAGTGAGGAGGCCCTGGCCATCCATCGGATGGACAAGGAGCTGCTGACCCACCAGATCGAGATCCTGCTGGAATACAAGCGTCCCGGTGAGGCCATGGAGCAACTCGCCGTCCTTGAGCAGGCCGGTGGTGACGAGATCACCTGCACCTGTCTGCGCATCAAGGCGATGACCCAAATGGACGAGGTCGAGATGGCCCGTGTCCTGCTGACCGAGCTGAAGTACCGGGCCCCGCAAAACCGGATGACCGAGATCCACCTCCTGGAAGCGCAGGTGCATGCCCGCTCGGGGGACCAGGATGCCGCCTATCACAGCTACAAGGAAGTTTTAAGGATCGAACCACGCCATCGCACGGCCCTGGAGCGGATCTGGCTGGCCAGTGAATCCAGTCGCAATCAAAAGGACTCCCTGCAGTTTCACCAGGAGCTGATCGACCAGGATCCCTACAACGGCATGGCCTGGTTCAACGCCGGCCAGGCATATTACTACCTGCTCCGCTATGAAGAGGCCATGGAAGCCTTCGAGTATGCCGGACTGCTGGAGCCTCATTTCAAGCTGACCTTCTGTTATGCCGCTGAGGTGGCCCTGGCTATCGGCGACCCCAAGCGGGCGCTGAAGAGCCTGTACGATATCCAGCAGCGTATCCAGCCGGATGGTGAGATCCTCAAGCAGATCGCCCAGGCCTATCAGGCCCTGGAAAATCCGGCCAAGGCCCGGCAATATTTCCTGCTGGCCCGGAACCTCACCCCCCTGGACGACGAGATCTACTACCAGCTGGGCAAGATCTACATGCTGGAAAAGAAGCCGAGTATCGCAGCACGCTACTTCGAACGGGCAGTGAACCTGGACGATCGCAACGAGGATTATATGACCGGGCTGGCTGAGGCCTGGCTGGCGGAAGGCAAACCGGCCGAGGCGGAAGCCTGTTATGTCCGGGCCACCGAACTGGCCCCCGAACTACCCGAGTCATGGAGTCGCTATGCCCAATTCAAATACAACCAGGAGGCGTATGCGGAAGTCATCGCCCTGCTGGATGAAGCGGTCGAGCATACCTGGGGTGCCAGCCTCTATTTCATCCGGGCTGCGGCTGAATTCCGCCTGAACCAACGCAAGCAGGCCCTGCGGTCGCTGGAAGAAGCCTTGTCAGAGGACATGGACGAACAGGAGGTGCTCTTCACCTGTGCACCGGAATTGCGGAACGACAAGGACGTCAAGGCCATCCTTCGCTACTTTGCCCTGGAGCACGCCGGATACTAGAACCTGTAGGTAAACCCGAACCGGAAGTTCCAGGGATTCTGGTAGGAATCCTCCGGCACCAGCACATCATACAGGAGTACAATTTCTGTGGCAAACAAGCCACCCGAGTTGTACCCGAGGCCGACGAGACCGGATTCCTGGGTCACCTGGTCCTTGACCACCTTGTTATTGTTGTCCACCACCAGACGACCAAATCCGTCCAGGTAGGGCAGCTTGCCAAAGGTCACGCCATATTCACCCTGTGCGAATATTCCCCGAAAGACCTTTGCCCTGGCAAATACGCCAGTGTAAAAGCTGAAGATGTTGGTCGAGGCAACTCTGCCGAGGGTGGATGGAGCCTTATAATAGGTGTAGTCTATCCCCAATCGCGGACCGACCGAAAACCAGGGAATGATCTTATACCCCACCATGGGGGAGATCCCCATATTGAATTGGGAGGTCTGATTCCCCCCGACAAACCCGAGGCCGAAACCACCGCCGTACCATAGCCTGTCCTTGAACGTCTGGGGGGCCGGGCGTTCTCTGTCCCGATTCTGGGCAGAAGCCATCTGGGTCACGCCAATGAACAGGATCGTCATCAGCAACAGGGAGGGAAGCCTGCGAAACATAAGCATTCAGTTTTGAGGATAACGTAAAACGGGCCTAGGCTTGTGCGGTCGGGGTATTAAAATTCATGGGCGGAAAATTGTTCGGCTCCGTATCCTCGATCTTGCCGAACTGGGTCTCAAACTTCTTGACATTGTCCGCCAGGGCCCGCAACAGGCGCTTGGCATGCTGGGGGGTCAGGACAACCCGGGCCTTCACCTTGGCCTTGGGCATGTTGGGCATCATGCGGATAAAGTCGAGGACAAACTCCGTATGGGAATGGGCGATGATGGCCAGATTGGAATAGATCCCTTCGGCTACGTCTTCGGGCAATTCGATATTCAGCTGTGGGCCTTGCTTTGGATTGTCAGACATGTCATTCAGATTTTAAGTCGTCAAAGATAGCGAACCTCGCGCTGGCGAGACTTTTTCTTGCTTCTACACCACGAACATCCGATATCCGTTTACTGTTCTCTTCCCCGGGGTGAAAATTTCTCGAGATCGACCCGGTGCAGGCAACGAAATCCGCATCGATTGCACCTACCCCTTGAGCGAGGGACAAGTTTTCAACAACGGGAACTTTTCGCCTCGACCTGAATGTATAGTCTCTAACCCATGGACATTAAGGCATTGTTGTCTTAAAGTCAAGAGGACAACGGGAAAGTGGCAACTTTTTTGCTGTAAGTACCGTACCAACAAACTGTCCCTAAACTGAGATGACCGTATGCGGCAATTAAAGATTACCAACAAGATTACCAGCAGGGAAAGCCTGTCACTTGACAAGTACCTGAACGACATCGGGAAGATCTCGATGCTCAGCGCCGACGAAGAGGCCGAACTGGCCCGGCGCATTCGCCAGGGCGACAATGAAGCTCTGGAGATCCTCACCCGATCCAACCTTCGATTCGTCGTCTCTGTCGCCAAGCAATATCAAAACCAGGGGCTGTCCCTCAGCGACCTGATCAATGAAGGCAACGTCGGCCTGATGAAGGCCGCCCGTCGCTTTGACGAGACCAAGGGATTCAAATTCATTTCCTACGCCGTGTGGTGGATCCGTCAATCCATCCTGCAGGCCATTGTGGAATATGCCCGGATCGTCCGCCTGCCCCTGAACAAGGTGGGTTCCTACAACAAGGTCAACGAGGCATTCCTGTCCTTCGTGCAGGAATTCGAGCGGGAGCCGACCCATGAAGAGCTGGCTGAACTGCTGGAAATGACCCCACGCGAAGTATCGAACATGCTGCGCGGCACCAATCGTCACCTGTCGGTCGATGCCCCCATCAACGGGGAGGAGAGTGATGCGACCATGCTGGATGTCCTGATCAATGACGGGGAAACCAGCCCGGACAACACCCTCATGGAAGAGTCGCTCAAGGACGAGGTCCAACATGGCCTGTCCATGCTTTCCCCACGGGAAGTGGAGGTCCTTTCAGCATACTACGGCCTCAACGGCTACAAGTCACTCACCCTGGAGGAGATCGGCGAGCAATTCGGGCTGACCCGGGAGCGGGTCCGGCAGATCAAGGAACGCGCCATTCGCCGCCTGAGGAAGTCATACAACCGCAATGCGCTGAGATCCTATCTGGGATAAGCCGCATGAAGGAAACGAAAACATGAACCACTCTTCGGAGTGGTTTTTTTATGCCCCGTCCCCGGATCATCTCCCGGACATCGCCGGATCATTGAACAAATCGGCTGAAAATTCCTTTCTTTGTCCTGACGAGTGTCATTTCTTTTGCCCCCATAGCATGATTGGCTTATGAGCATGTTGGACAAAGCCCGGTTGGTGATCTACCGGATCAAGGAAAAAGGTCTGGAGATCTTCCTGGTCAACACGGGTGATCAATGGGAATTTCCCGAGATCCGGGAAGCCAGCAAGGCGGCCACCGATCCTGCCAACCATATTGAGCTGGATCCGGTATCCCGCACATCAGATGGCCAGGCGGAAAAAGGCCTGGCCGTGGAAGGGGACTGGCACGATATCCCATCGCTGAAGAAGCTGCTGCTGGAGGACGTCGACTTCATGAAGGACCAGGTCTCCAAAATGTCACCAGAACTGGACAAGGGCGCCTTCTTTGCCCTCAGTGAAGCAGCTCGCAAGGTCCTTCCGGATTATGACGGGTTCATCAAAGAGCTCAAGGAGATCATCCGCGACAGGAATTCGACCAAATACATGTAATTCCCTTCTACCTTTGCGGGTATGACCAACGTTAAAAAGCCCGTACTCGCATCCACGGCATTCTCGTTTCCCGGACAGGACATGGTCTATCACGGCAAGGTGAGAGACTTGTATCGCATGGGTGGCCTGCTGATGCTCGTAGCGACCGATCGCATTTCTGCATTCGATCATATCCTCCCCCGCAGCATTCCCTTCAAAGGGCAGGTGCTCAACCAACTGGCGGCCTATTTCCTGCGGGCCACTGCGGATGAGGTGCCCAACTGGCTGATCGATACGCCTGACCCCAACGTTGCCGTAGGCCATTATTGCGAACCGATCCGGATCGAGATGGTCATTCGCGGATATCTGACTGGCCATGCCTGGCGGACCTATCGGTCAGGCGCCCGGACGCTCTGCGGCGTGCCACTGCCCGAAGGCATGCGGGAGAACGACCCCTTCCCCACCCCCATCATTACCCCGTCGACCAAGGCCACGGAAGGTCACGATGAGGATATCTCAGCCGATGAGATCCTGGCCCGCGGCCTTGCGACACCCGAGCAATGGGATCAATTGGTGGCGTATACCAACACATTGTTCCAGCTGGGCACCCGGATGGCCCGCGAACGAGGCCTGATCCTGGTGGATACAAAATACGAGTTCGGCATGTTTGAAGGCCAGATGATGGTCATGGATGAGATCCACACGCCGGATAGTTCCCGCTACTTTTACCTGGACGGCTTTGAGGAGCGCCAGGCCCGGGGAGAAGCCCAGATGCAGCTCTCCAAGGAGTTTGTGCGCGAATGGCTGATGGACCATGGATTCCAGGGCAAGGAGGGACAGGAAATGCCGATCATGCCCGACCTCTTCGTCGAGCAGATCAGCCAGCGGTATATCCAGCTCTATGAGCAGGTGACCGGGCAAACGTTCGTACCAGACACGGACCCGGATCCGGCTGACCGCATTGAGCGGGCCATCACGGCCTTCCTCTCCGAACGCCGTTAGTCCGCTACGTAATCCTGTAGGTAGGCGAAGCGCGGGGTCAGCTGGCCATCGCGAGTAATGGTGGCTCGCTCGATCATGGGTGACGGATTGTCCTGGAGCAGGTCCGGCAACACGTATTCCAGCAAGGCCGCCCCAAACGCCGTAGCGGCATCCCGGGGCAGTTCGGAAGGCAGATTGTCGATGGCCATCACATCGATGACCCCGGGTTGATATGGTTTCACCTCCTGGCCGGTTTGGGGATCATAGCCATACACAGGGTCCTCGATACTGCTGGCCCGAAGGGTGGACGGTACACTGGAAACCGGGGCAATATCACAGGTGACATCGCCGATGGTGCGGATCCTGAATCCTGGCTCTGCCATTTGCTCGGCCGTGAAAAATACCGGCGCTTCCGCCTTCCAGAGAATGGCATTGATGAAGATATTCGCCCGAACGGCATAGGGCCAGAATGCCGATTCAAATTCCTGCGGGTGCTCATAGAAATCCGACCTGGCGAATGCCCCGCCATCCTTCCGGCGGACGTAGTGCTCCGCAGAGAGGACGGTAAAGCAGCTGATGGGCAATGCCTCATCCTTGAGGAATGTTTCCGGGGACACTTCCGTCAGCCGCATATCCTTCAGCACCCGCACCACACCCTTTCCTACCCGCCCGGTACCGGTGACGACCACCCGCATGGGTGGCATATCCACGCTCTCATAGAAGTCGCGTGCCTCGGCATAATCGTGCAGGTGCTTCATGCGGGGCAAATGGATCAATCCAGTGCGCTTGCCATAGGTGTAAATGGTATTGTGCGCGCCGACCACCCCGGCATAATAGCCGAAGGCCGCCACCCGTTTGCCAAGGTCGTCGGTCAGTGCCTCATAGTCGATCAGTCGGATCTTCTTGTCCAGGATCGCCCGGAGCAAGGTCCGGTTGTACGGCTGCTTCTTCATGGTATGGGAAAAGAACAGATAGGTCTTCCCCTCTATCAGTTGATCGATGGGCACTTCCTTGACCCCGAAATAGATATCGGCATCCGGACGAAACGACAGGACGTCCAGCCCGAGGGCAGCATATTCCTCATCCTGGAAACAACGGATGGGCGATGATTCGACCATGACCCGGATACCGAATCGTTCCTTGATCTCCCGACTCTGCAGCGGTGTGAAGACGACCCGGCGATCCGGAGGAACCTTCCCCTCGCGGATCAATGCGATTGACGTTGGCTTGGACATGGCCGCAAAGATAGCCGTTCGGGGAGCCAACTGCCAATCTTTCCCCGACGGGAACTATTGGCGTGGAGGAATAGTTACATTTGCGTCCATCGACTTCAGGGGCTGACCGGAATCGACAGGAAAGATGTTCTTTGAGTAAGCATGCCGGAGCACGATCATTCACTCCGTTCCCTTCGGGGATCCTTCGGGAATAAACTGATGATCGACCATCTTAATTGGCGACTTTAACTACGCCATGGCTGCCTAATTCTAGGAATTAGAACGCCTTTGTGCCGCTCTCTTGATGCCTGATACACAGGGATGCCGCACATCAACACCTTTCAGGCTGGCTGGCAAAGCCCATTCCACTTTGTCAGTAAGACACCGGAGTTAAGGGTCGGGTAGGTTCGCTTTTGCACCAGCCTTGACCTCGAAAATCCAAGCAGAAGATAAGCATGTAGAAGGCTCTTGGTTGCTTTGTCTGGACGAGGGTTCGAATCCCTCCAGCTCCACTAGAAAATTTCTGTGCGCCATTTCATCGACATGGCTTCGAACCATGCTTGCATGAGTGAGAAGACAGTCGATGAAATCGCCCCGAGTCCTCGGGGCGGCACAGAAATTCTGACCTCGGGCGCCCCGGGGATCACCGCAGGTACTCCCTCCACCTCCCGGAGATTTCCCACCATCCATCGTGCGGCTAAAGGCATTCTTCTGGAATACCATTACCCCAGGCTATAGCCGGGGGCTATTGACATCGACCTGTCTACTGTTTCGGTGTGTGGCTGATTCTGACCTCAGGCGCCCCGGGGATCACCGCAGGTACTCCCTCCCCTCTTAGAGATTCCCCTCTTCATTTCGTGAGGCTAAAGCCATTTATCTTTGACATCATTAACCCCCGGCTCAAGCCGGGGGCTATTGATATCAACCTGTTTACTGATCCGACCCTTCTCTGATTCTGACCTCGGACGCCCTAGGGATCACCGCAGGTACTCCCTCTCCACAAGTACAAGCGCACCACTCACTCAACTCACCGTAACGAGCGATGCCACGCATCAGCGAGTGAAGGCGGGTTGAATCAGCCCCGAGTACTCGGGGGCGATCTGATTCTGACCTCGGGCGCCCAAGGGATCACCGCAGGTACTCCCTCCGCCTCCTGGAGATTTCCCTCCATCCTTCTTGCGGCTAAAGCCATTCATTTGAAACATCATCACCCACCGGCTAACCTCCGTCGGCGGTTAAAAAGCCGGGGGCTATTGACATCGACCTGTTTACTGTTTCGGTGTGTGGCTGATTCTGACCTCGGGCGCCCCGGGGATCACCGCAGGTACTCCCTCTCCTCAAACACAAGGACGCGACTCCCTCAACTAACCGAAACCTCTAATGGCGCACATTTGTGAAACGATGTGGAAGGCCATTGTTCGTCGTTCAGGGTTGTACGATCACGGGACGCACTTCGACTACCTTGCCATCCACCACATGCTGTAAAAAGTAGGTGCCGGGAGGAAAGCTCTGGAAGGAAAGCACAGATCGGGGTGTGCGTAGTGTCTGATCCAACACAAGCTGTCCGGTCACATCATAGATCCGGGCCTGGTGCTTCGCAGGCGGACCATGCTCCTGCCATTCCAGGGTCACCGTGGCCTGGGCAGGGTTGGGATAAATCACCATTGGATCCGATGCTCCGAATACATCTGTGGTACTGGTATACAGATCCCAGGGATAGTCACCCACAATTTCACCGCCTCCATGCTCTGTTTTCATGATCAGGCTGTGATCACCGGCCACAAAACCAACCGAATCATTCAGGAACTGAATGGTTTCCAGATGCGCCCCGTAGGTCATCTCACCCTCCCAGGTCATGCCTCCATCCGTAGATGAACAGATGGCGAACTCAGTAAGAATATCCGGAAGAGCAATGTAGGCATTGGGATGGTTGACCGTATAAACTATTGTCGGTGAAGGCATACTCATGTCAACAACATACCCAATATTATTCGTGGTATCCCAGGTTATCCCACCATCCTGTGTTCGTTGGGGGATCATCCAATCTGTAAATCCTAAGGATTCATCATAGAAAAACAACTCGGGATATCCGAAATCATTCCCCAATACGTTGATTTCCTCCCAGGACACTCCCATATCAACTGACTTGAGCAGGTATCTTGTCAGATTCTCAAAACCGTTTTGCCAGGCCAACACACCGGCATAAGCCACCGAATCGGAGGCGACATCCATCCAGATTAACCCGACTTTGAAATTGGTCATAGCAGGGATGTCAAGTACTGTTGACCAGGTCATTCCTCCATCCACAGTTCGAATGATCACGTCCGAGCCGGACGCCAACCCGAAAGAGTCATTAAAGAATTGCAGCGAATACAGCTGATTATCCTCCATGGAATATACCATCTCCCAGGTCAAGCCCCCATCGACAGATCGATGCAGGGTGCCGTCATATTCCGAGTTTTCACCACGCACCACGAGGGTATCGACTCCCAGCAGGGCGATCTGAAACAAATCCTCTTCAATGTTTCCAGGAACGAGAGCCCAGGACTCCCCGAAATCGTCAGTGCGCAGAATGAGCCCCTGTTCACCCACAGCGAACCCTGTCCCGTCAGGGAGAATATGCAGATCATGGATCGTGGCTCCATGTTTATCCACATGTTTGACGACCCATTGTGCAGAGAGGGGCGATGACATCAGTGCCAACAAGACCGGAAGGAAAAGAATGGATCGGATCATGTTCAATGGATTACGGCTGTAGAATAATTGATCGCACCTCTATGATTGTGCCATCTACGATATGCTGCAGAAAGTAGGTGCCGGGTGGATAGCCCTGGATGGAAAGAATGGATCGGGGGGCGTGCAGTGTCTGCTCCAACACCAGGTTGCCGGTCAGATCAACGATGTGGACCAGACGCTCCGCCGGTGGGGCATGCTCCGGCCATTCCAGGGTCACAATGGCCCGGGTGGGGTTGGGAAAGACGTGCAACGTGGGTACTTCATCAACAACTGGGGGATATATGGCGGTAGTGGTATCCCCGTCAATCACGATATATTCGTCACAATCGCCGTTCCAGCAGCCATCCAGGTCCAGCGTGAGGAGCCAGACATCCGGGTCATTGAGGAAAGGTTCACCGGTTGGATTCCAGGTAAATAGATCGCCTACCAAGATGAACCCCTGCTCATCCAAGGTCCCATCCCAGATCCGGCCGCCATAGGCATTGGTCGTATCGATGATCGCCCGCTCCCAGAGTACATTGCCGTCTTCCGCAAGCCGAAAACACCAGCCATTCCAACTTGCCCCTTGAATGAAATCATAATGGTACCAATAGTCTGACCCTCCTACTCCTACTAAACCACCACCCGGATGGGGAAAAGTAGAAATGATCCCTTTCACCTCTTTACTTGCGAAATAAACCTCCCACTCCAACTGAAAGGTACTGTCCAGCTTATAGATGGCTGGGGGGTAAGGGAATGTGTCATGAAGATAGATGTAAGTCACATCCTTCTTCCAGGTCAGTAGATACCCGTTGTCCGTTGTCTCCGTGATATTCAATCCCGGAGCGAATCGCTCTTCCTGCGGGAATCCAATGAACGAATCCACGACCTGAAAATCCGCATCCAGACGGCTGATCACCGCCTGGTCGAACACGCCTTTCAGGTCTTCCTCGTAGACCAGCAGGTACCCACCCTGTTTGGAAGAAACCAGGTTGACCACATTCTTGACCCCGTCCGGATCACCGTACTGATGCTGGGCGATAAGGTTGAAGGCCAGGTCGAAGCGCCACAGGAAGGCAAACTTGCCTTCCGTCGTCTCGATCTCACCGAAGAGGATGTACTCATCCCCGTATAGTCCAGCCCCACGCAAGAAAAACTGCTTGGTGTAAGAGAAGGAAAAATCCCGATGGCCCAGCGAGTCGCCATCCGTCGAATAGCATAGCATCCGCACTTCATACAGGCTGTCTTTCCAGATCATGCCGGCCAGGAAGAGGGAATCTCCCCGAAGGTCCATGGTGCGACCATTGGGTGAAAGCCAAAGATACGGACTGGAGTCAATGATCTGATTCCAAAAGGGATTACCGAGTCGGTCCATGGCCATCACACCCATGCATTCTCCGTTCACTGGTAACGGGTGACAAAAAGAACCTGTGAGTAAGAAAAGAGTGTCTTTCTTTGCTTCCACTTGGAGAGCAAAATCAGTGTTCCCAATGATCACGGGAATGTTTCGTGAAAGCTCCTGCGCATGTCCCTTGAGCATAGGGTACAGACAAATCAAACCGACAAATGCAAGGCGTTGCCAATTCAGGATAAACCCAATCATCCCTGAATGTTGATCAATTCAGAAAAGACCTGTTCCCCTCCACGGTTCAAATGGAGGATGACAAACCCTTCAGGGAGTTCACCAACAGGCACCACCACCTGATGTTTTCCAGGATCAACCACCCGCTGGACCAGGACTCTCCCCAGGATGTCCAGGATCTGGATCTCATCAAATGCAGCACTCCCTGTGCCATGAATGGTGCTGGCATCCCGGGCGGGGTTGGGATAGACCCGGAATCGAGGATTGGTTGTTATTGTCAAACCCTCGGGGGCCACTGAACGAGGTACAGCCATACTTGACCATTGATTCCCCCCGCTGAAGCCAGGGGCTCGTGAGCATATCATGTCAAATCGAAATAGCTATCTATTTCACCATAGTTCCACCCAGAAGCAAATCCATTCAATCCACTGTCAATCCGGGGATCTACCAGTTGATCTGGTCATCATGGGAGGACTGGTCATCATCGTCCTGGTAGGGGCGAGCTTCGCCGCCCTCCTGCTCGAGACGCTCTTCCTCCGCCTTCCTGGCCTCGTACTCTGCCTGCCGACGATCGAACTCATCAAAATCATAATCAGGCATCAGCTCGGTCTTGACGAAGTTGATGATCTCCTCCAGACCGCCCAGGAACCGGTTGAAGTCCTCCTTGTACAGGAAGATCTTGTGCCGTTCGTACCCGTCCCCGTGAAAGCGCTTGGTGCTTTCGGTCATGGTGATGTAGAAGTCATCCCCTTTGGTCCGCCGGATGTCCAGAAAATACGTCCGCCGTTTACCTGCTCGCACTTTGAGCGACTTGACCAAATCCTGTCGTTTCGGATCGTAATCCACTGGTCGTCGTTTTAGATGATATCGATGAAAACAAATGTAACACGAATTATTTGGCTATCAAAGGCTAAGAACGGCTCTCCCGCTCGGATTCCATCAGTTGCAGCTCATACAATTCGGCATAGGCCCCTCTCCGCTCCAGCAGTTCAGTGTGGGTACCCTGCTCTACTACCCTCCCCTGGTCCAGCACCAGGATGTGATCGAAATCCATCATGCTGGTGATGCGATGGGTGATCACCAGTACAGAGGCATCCCGCAGTTCCTCATCCAGATGCTGCAGGATCTGCTTTTCCGTATCCGTGTCCACGGCGGACAGGCAATCATCCAGGATGATCAAGCGGGGCCGCTTGATCAGGGCTCGGGCCAGGGAGATCCGCTGCTTCTGCCCACCGGACAGGGTGACCCCTCGCTCGCCCACCAGGGTCTCATATGCCGCCGGCAACCGCTCGATATCCTGGGATACGGCCGCCGCCTCGGCAAAGGAGGCAATGGCTGATGCATCGGCCTCCGGATGGCCGAAAGCGATGTTCGCGGCCACCGTATCAGAAAAGAGGAACACATCCTGGGGCACGTAGCCGATCTGGTTCCGCAGGTCCCTCAATCGCCATTCCCGGATGGGTCGTCCATCCAGCTCCAGCTCGCCACTGGAGACATCATACATCCGCAACAGCAACTCCGCCAGAGTCGATTTCCCGCTTCCAGTTCGTCCGACCACGGCCATTTTCTGGCCCGGCTGCAAGGAAAAGCTCACCTCTTTCAATGCCTCGATCCCCGTATCCGGATAGGTAAAGGACATATTCCGGCATTCGATCCGCCCCTCCAGGACCTCCATGGGCACCTGGCCATCCTGCAGCTCCGGCTCGGTGGCCAGGAATTCATTGATCCGCTGCTGGGACGCCTCTGCCTGTTGTATGATACTGGCCACCCATCCGATGGAGGTGACCGGCCAGGTGAGCATGTTCACGTAGATCACGAATTCACCAATGTTCCCTGTGGTGATTTGCCCCGAAAAGACCTGGAGCCCCCCGACATAGATCGTAATGACCGTACTGATGCCGATCATCAGGACCATGAAGGGAAAGAACAGCGCATCCACCCGGGCCAGATCCAGCGACTTGGCCTTGAACGTCTCACTTTCATCGTTGAAATACCGGATCATGGCCTTCTCCTGGACATAGGACTTGACCACCCGGATACCGCTGTATACCTCCTGGGCAACCGTATTCAGGAAAGAAAGCTGTTTCTGGATCAGGCCGCTCTTCCGATTGATCAGCTCACTGACATAGTAGATCGAGACTGACAACACCGGCAGAGGCAACAAACTGAACAGGGTCAGCATCGGACTGACCTGGATCATGGCCTGGATGACCAGGATGAACAGGGAGACCAAATTGATCCCGTAAAGGATGGCCGGCCCCAGGTACATGCGCACCTTGGAGACGTCCTCCGTGATCCGGGACATCAGGTCGCCCGTGCTGTTTCGCTTGTAGAAGGCCGTGGTCAACAGTTGATAGTGATCATAGATCTCCTTACGGATGTCGTATTCCATCAGGCGGGACATCACGATGATGGTCCACCGCATGAAGAACATGAACACGCCCATGATCAAGGCAAAGGAAAGGACCAGCCCCCCGAAGAAGAGGAGCTGTTCACCCAGGGCCTTGCCCAGCATTCCCTGGGCATCGAATCCGTCCAGGACCGGATAGAGGCGCATATTGGCGATCACTTCATCCAGGGCGTACCGCACCATCCGTGGTTGCAGTACCGAGAAATAGTTGGCCAGGGCCACGAATCCGATCCCGGTGAGCAGACGCCAACGGTATTTCCAGAACAGACGATTGAGGACAAAGAGATGCTTCACCGGAAAATATGCCAAGTGGGTGGAACAAATGTAGGCAGCAGTTAGTTGTCGCGCCTTCCTTGGCGTATCTTTGTGCCCGGTGATATTCTGGATTAAACCCTCCCTGGCATGAAACGACCATTGAACCGCATTGTGACGCTGGATGAATTCATCATGCGTTCACAGAAGGAACACTCCGCCGCCACCGGCGAACTGACTGGCCTGTTGAGAGATATCGGCGTGGCCGCCAAGATCGTCAATCGCGAGGTCAACAAAGCCGGCCTGGTCAACATCCTCGGGGTAGACGGTGCCCAGAACCTCAGTGGCGACATCGTCCAGAAACTGGACATCTACGCCAACGACAAGCTGATCGAATGTCTCCAGAACAGCGGGGAGTGCTGCGGGATCGCCTCGGAAGAACTCCAGGATATCCAGCTGTTCGAACCCATGGCTGGGAAGAATCCCAAATATGTGGTCCTCTTCGATCCGCTGGACGGGTCCTCCAACATTGATGTCAACGTCTCTGTCGGCACCATCTTTTCGATCTTCCGAAGGAAGAGTGACGAGAACGGCCCCTGCACCCTGGATGACTTCCTGCAGAAAGGCACCGAACAGGTGGCTGCCGGATATGTCCTCTATGGCACTTCCACCATCCTGGTCTACACTACAGGTGAAGGCGTGAATGGGTTTACCCTGGATCCTTCCATTGGTGAATTCTGCCTTTCCCACCGGGATATCAAGATCCCCGAGCGTGGGCTGTACTATTCGGTGAACCAGGGATACTACCTGAAATTCGACCTGGAGATGCGTCGCTATATCGATCAGTGTTCTGACCTGAACCTCGGCCTGCGCTACATCGGCACCATGGTCTCCGACATCCATCGGACCCTGTTCTCCGGGGGCATCTTCCTCTACCCCAATACCCGCAAGTACCCCAATGGAAAATTGCGGCTGTTGTACGAATGCAATCCGATGGCCTTCATCGTCGAGCAGGCGGGAGGCCGGGCGATCAACACCCAGATGAACCGCATCCTGGAGATCGAACCGGCTGAACTGCACCAGCGGGCCACCTTCGTGGCCGGATCACCGGTGATGGTCTCCGAAATGGTGGATTTTGTCCGAAAATACAGTGCGGTCAGTTCTGTGTAGGCCCTTCAGCGGTATAATCCAGATATGGCAGTAATCGATTGAGTCGCAAACTGTCCATCATCATCAGGGCGCGACGCACGTCCCGGTCTGCCTGGTAGGCGCCATGCTGATTGCGAAAATTGACCAGGATGCGGGCCTCTTTCGGATGGATATAGGGATGGGCCGCCAGTTGAGCCGCATCCCATTCATTGATCCTGACCCCGGGACGAAATTCCCCGGGTTGCAACTGTGGCAGGATCCGCCGGAAGGTTGAGTCCGGCAATCCAAAGGTCTCCCCCACCTGCTGTACCGAGGCGAATCCCCCCAGGGCGTCCCTGAACTTGCAGATCCGTCGGGCATATCCTTTTCCGATGCCCGGCAAGTACGTCCATTGCTCCTCGTCAGCCGCATTGATATTGATGGTGATCCTGGCATTCGGTGTCTCCGGAAGTGGCTTCTGCTCCGTAAGAAGGATGAGATGCTCAACCCGGGCAAACAGGGAATCCGTCATGTCATAGATCTTCAGCAGGTCGGTCTTCTGATAGAACCGACCGCCTTTCTCGCGGTATCGCTTGATGGTATACGCCACCTTGCCTGGCAAACCGGCGGCCTTCATTTCCTCCACCCCTGCCTCATTGGGATCGAACGGCTGCCTGGCCCGGGCCGATTCTCCTTCAGACTGGAATTCGGAGGCTTCCGGATCGGACATACCGGCAGGCCGGGCACCGTCATCCAGTTGACGAGGTGCCTCTGCCGGAGATGCTGCCATCCGGCCAGTTTGGGACGATGAACCCTCGTCGATCGAGGCTGGGAACAGTTGCAATGGCACATTGGTCTGGCTCCACCACGATCGCAGTCCCGTCAGGAGGATGATGGTCCAGGCCAGCAGGAGGAGCGCCCTCCTTTCTTTTCGGGTAAAGGTGAACACGAGGCAACGGTCAGTTCTATCAGAAAGATAGGGATTCCCGGAATTTTTCCGACTGGTCTGGGACACCGGGCATCGCCTCATTGTCCGGAACCGACGTCAGGTCCTCGATCCAGTAACCGTGCTGCCGGAGGTCCAGGATGGAATCCACTCCTGCCTGGACCCAGGCCTTGCGGTGCCATGGCTTCATTTGCCAGGGCAAGAGGACCAGTGAACCTTCATCGATACACTCCCGCGGACCGGGATATCGGGATGACGCCAGAAAGACATCGGCAGAAGTTGGTTGGTCCCAGGCAAACTGGCGTCCGCCCCGGGAGATGACAGACCCGGATTTGTGAAACGAGCCAAATGTAAAATCCAGCGAAGCCGGGATCAGCCAGGTCGGGCCGTATCCATTCAGTGATTGCTGTTCAACGACCTGCCGTTCACCGGAAAGATCCAGCAGAACCGTTCCTCCCTGCTCCCGAAGCACGACCTCCAGCCCTTGCCCCTGTCGTCGCACAACGCCCCATTGCACCTGATCCTGTCGCTTCATGAGTGCCTGGACGTCCAGGCCCAGGCCGAGGACCAGGGTGGCCAGGCTCATCAGGACAACTCCCGCTTTCCTGTACACCAGGGCATAGATCATCATTCCGGCGGCAACGGGAACCAGGATGGCCCACCAGGCGGCCGGTGACCAATCCGTGGAGAGGGCACCCGGCAAACTGGCAATGGCAAAGACCAGGGCATTCATCACGGTGGCCAGGCCGGCAGGGATCCAGGCCAGCGACATGGCCAGGCCGGGCAGGAGATGCTCGAGCAGGAGGATGGCCCATCCGCTGGCCAGGACAACCCCGGACAGGGGCACGACAAACCATCCGGCAAGGAGGAAGTATACCGGAAACTGATGGAAATAGTACAGGCTGAGGAAAACCGTGGCGATCTGGGCGGCCAGGGTCACCGCGGTCAGATTCCAGAAGAATCGGATCACACGATCCGGAGGCACCCACGACCGGACGATGAGCGGCTGGAGAAGAAGAATCCCGGCAACCGCCATGACCGACAGCTGGAACCCGACATGAAAGATCATCCAGGGATCCCACAGGAGAAGCAGGAGCACCGCTGCCGCGAGGAGGTTGATGGCCTCGGCATATCGGGACAGCGCCCGGCCGAGGATCAGGAACGTGAACAGGACACCCGCCCGCAGTGCAGAATCGGCTGCCCCCGTCAGCAGGATATACACCCAGACCATGCATACTGTCGGCAAGGCCACCATCCAATGTCTTCGCCGGCCAGGCATGAGCCACCCCAGGAGGAAGAGGCATCCACCAGCCACCAGGCCGACATGCAAGCCGGATACGGCCAGGATATGGACTGCCCCGGATGCCTGGTATGCCTGGTTGAGGTCGTCACCCAGATCATCCCGGGCACCCAGGAGGATGGCTTGAAGCAATTGCCTGGCCTGATCGTCCGGGATCAGTTCAGTGAGCTTCGCTTCCAGATGAGCCCGGAACGCACTGAACCGGGCCAACCAGGTCGAGCCTGTATCGACCACCTCCAGGGAATCCCGCAGGAAGACCTGGTACTCGACACCCCGCAGAAAGAGATACCGCTTCCAGTCAAACCCGTACGGGTCACTGGTGGGAGGTACAGGTTCCGGTCGGCCGGTAAACGCCACCACCTCTCCCGGCTTCCTTTCCCCTGACAGTTCGACAGGCACATAGACCAGCAATCTCCCGGAAAGATCCTGGTGGCGTGTCTGTGCGGTCTGCGCGCCCTGAACCTCCAGGACCAGGCGTTGCCATCGTTCATTGTGGCGAACCTCCCGGATACTGCCTGTCCATCTGGCGGTTTGGTCCCGCACCTGGTGTTGCCAATGATCCCTGTCCCCGGCAGGATGGTGCAGTGCCAACCAGGATGTTCCGGCCAGGATGACCCAGAGGAACCAGCAGATCCCGTAGATCTGCCGCATGAGGGGAGCCAGGTCGAGTACAGATAATGCGGTCAGGAGCAACAGGCTGGCCAACAACAGGGGTAACGGGCAAGACCAATCCGACTGATCGGCCAGCAGGAGACCGGCGGAAAAAGGCAGGACAAGCCTGACCATCGGAAACGGGTGCCAATGCGTGAACATAGGCGGCTACCTGTCAGGGTTCGGGTGGATCAGCCACCCATCACATGGGTCATTTTCTTGATCTGGCTCTCCCAGAAGAGTTTCTGATCCTGCACTTCATCATCATCACAAAAATCGGTGATGGTGAGGATGGTCTCATCGGTGATCGGCGAGGTGGTGATGGAAAATTCCAGATATTCAGCAGGGTCTTCTGCCTCTACCCAGGCGAATCGGAGCAGGTCATCCTCAATATCCTCGATCAATTCGGCCTCTTCCCCATATCCGTTCCAGATAAAGGTGTAGATGGGCTCCTCGATCTCGACATGATCACAAAACCAGCGGATCAGGCAGGCCGGGTCGCTCAGAAACTGATAGACGATCGTTGGCGATGCCTTCAGCAAGAATTCACACTTGATCTTGGTTCTTCCCATAACCGGCGGATACAATTCGTTGATCAGAAAGGGCGTAATAAACTACAATTCACGGAATATTCCAAGATGCCCCCCGAACTTTTCCTTCATGTATGGGAACTTTTCATTATCCGACCCGGTTAAGTCCGAGTAAGGTTGACTACTAGTTCAAAATCGCATACTTTTGTGGAGCTGATTATCCAGCACATTTTCACCATCCCTGAACATGTATCCCCGGCCGATTTGAAAGCTAGACAACCTTTCAAACAGACGTTCTATTAAATAAACGGTACATGAGACAATTAAAGATCACAAAATCGATCACGAACAGGGAGAGCCAGTCTTTGGAGAAATACCTGCAGGAGATCGGAAAAGTCGACCTCCTGACTCCGGAAGAAGAAGTGGATCTCGCGAAGCGGATCAAACAGGGGGATGAACGAGCACTTGAAAAGCTCACCAAGGCAAACCTCCGTTTTGTCGTATCTGTAGCCAAACAATACCAGAATCAAGGTTTATCACTCAGTGACCTCATCAATGAAGGCAATCTGGGTCTGATCAAGGCGGCACAGCGATTCGATGAAACCCGGGGTTTCAAATTCATCTCCTACGCAGTCTGGTGGATTCGCCAATCCATTCTTCAGGCACTGGCCGAACAATCCCGGATCGTTCGCCTCCCCCTCAACAAGGTGGGTTCCCTCAACAAGATTAATAAGGCCTTCTCCGAACTGGAGCAGGAATACGAACGCGAACCTTCCGCGGATGAGCTGGCTGACATGCTGGAGATCCCCACGGAAGAAGTGGAAACGACCCTCGGTGTCGCCGCTCGCCACGTATCCATGGATGCGCCTTTCGTTGAAGGAGAGGACAATTCCCTGTTGGATGTCCTGGAGAACAGTGGCACGCCCGGCACGGACGATTACCTCAGCTATTCGGAGTCCCTTCGCCGGGAGATCGAGCGTTCGCTCAGTACGCTGACCGACCGTCAGTGTGACGTGATCAAGCTGTACTTCGGCATTGGTGTCGAGCACCCCATGTCGCTCGAAGACATCGGCGACAAGTTCGGCCTCACACGCGAACGTGTCCGTCAGATCAAGGACAAGGCGATCAACAAGCTGCGTTCCGCTTCCCGGAGCAAATTGCTGAAACATTATCTGGGCGTGGCCTGATCCCCTCGCTCCCCCGTGAAGACATTTCGACTGGCGCCCCCCAAATTGGGGGGCGCTTTTTTTTATGGTCTCCCGGGTTTTTCCGACTTTTGCACCCTCTTCCACCCCCTTTAAATGAGATCGATATGAGTCCGCAACAAACCATCTTACAAGAGAAACGGGAAAACACCCTGGTCGACTGGCGTGAAAAGGAGAAAAAGGCCCTTGAACTGCTGCAGATTACCGGTGAATTGCGGTTTGACCGATCCATCGAACTGATCTTCTTCCGGGAGGACATCTATGACGCACGCCCCAGCGAGGTCCTGCACCTCCATCGGGTAGCCAGGAACTTCATGGACAGCTCGATCCCGGTGGAAGTAACCCTTGACGTGGCCAAGGCAATCCAGGCCAGAGCCGACATCCCGGCTGCCAAGCTGGATATCGGCAAACTCGCTGCAGAATGGATGGAGTATGAATCCACGTTCTCGGACATCCATGCCTTTATCGGTTCCCGACTGGGGCAGGTCGTTGAGCAGCCCAACCCGCACCTCGGTGCCAAGGATGTGATCCTGTACGGGTTCGGACGGATTGGGCGGATTGCCGCTCGACGGATCATCAGTACCACCGGTCGCGGCGACCAGCTTCGCCTCCGGGCCATCGTGATTCGCCCATCGCTGGAAGACAAGTATCTGGATGCCTCCAAACGGGCCGCCCTCCTCCTGAAGGATTCCGTCCATGGCGATTTCCACGGCACGGTAGAAGTCCTGCAGGATGGATCCGAACTGATCATCAATGGCAATCGCGTACATCTGATCCACGCCAAGAATCCGGAGGATATCGATTATACGGAATACGGGATCAAGGATGCCCTGGTGATCGACAATACCGGGGTCTGGCGCGACAACGCCGGCCTGAGCCGTCATTTGCGTCCCGGCGTCAGCCAGGTCCTCTTTACCGCCCCGGGCAAGGATATCCCGAATGTGGTCTACGGGGTGAACCACAAGAGTGTCGACTTTGAACAGGAGCGTGTCTTCTGCGCCGCCTCCTGCACCACGAACGCCATTGTCCCGATCATCAAGGTCATGGACGATAACTTTTCCATCCAGCGCGGTCATATCGAGACGGTGCACGCATACACTAGCGATCAGAACCTGCTGGACAATTTCCACAAGAAGCCCCGTCGCGGACGGGCTGCCGCCCTGAACATGGTCCTGACCTCCACGGGCGCTGCCACCGCTGTCGCCAAGGTCCTACCCCACCTCAAGGGCAAGCTGACCGGCAACGCTGTCCGGGTACCCACCCCGAATGTATCGCTGGCGATCATGGTACTGACCCTGGAGAAGCCTGCGTCAGTTGAGGCCGTCAATCAGGTGATCCGGGAGGCCAGCCTGCAGGGTGACCTGGTGGAACAGATCCATTACTCTGCTGATGAGGAGTATGTATCCACCCATGCCGTGGGCATGACCAGCACTTCCGTGCTGGATGCGCCTTCCACCATTGTCAGTGCGGATGGACATACCGTGACGATCTATGCCTGGTATGACAACGAGTTCGGATATACCTGTCAGGTGGTCCGGCTGGCCAAACACGCAGCCAGGGTACGCCGCCCATCCTATTACTAGGCCGGGAAGGGCTATCGCAGGAAATAGGTGAATTCGTTATTGGTCTCGTCGCATTCCACCACGCGCTGGAAGGTGTCGACGCGGCATTGCACCGCTGTCAGAAAACGGGTATGCCGACGCATGTCCAGATTCACAGACTTGACCAGGGATTGGCCAGGCAACAGCATGCCTTTTGCCTCGTTCAAACCGTCATCAATGTGTTCCCCCTGAATGAACATCGAGCCCCGACTGATGCGCTCGGAAGTGCCAAAGTAGAAACTGACCCCCATCCCCTTGTCCTGGCGGTCGGCCGTGTACAGGTGGGCGGGACCATCTCCCCGGTTGTGCAGCCGGATCATCAGCTGCAGGGAATTCCGTTTCTGTCCCATGACCCAAAGCGAGTCGATCACCAGATCAGGACAGCCATCCTCGGCCAATTCCGAGTAGGTCTTCTCTTCCGCCTGGGCATCTCCCACACTGGCAACGGGTGCGGATTGCACAGGATGATCCAGAGGGGTCATGTCCTTTTGCCGGTCCAGCACCAACTTTTGCCCGGTCAGGATCTCGCCCGGCTTGATCCGGATGCCTGATCGCAGCAAACCCTGGCCGATCAGCTCCTGCTCCTGCGATAATTCAGACTCCTGAAAAGAGCGATCACCCGTAAACACCACCTCCCGGACAGGTTGCCCGGGATCGAAACGGAGCTCTTCCTTGCCGGTATTGACCAGGGAACAGGTAAACCGCACCTTGTCTCCCTTCACAGACACATCGGACACCTGCATGATGGCACATCGATACCCGTTGTAGTCGGAGGTGATCCAGGATTGTGCTGGAAGTTGACACCAAATGGTCGTCATACCCGTCAGGACCAACAGGGATCGGAAGAGAAAGGTCATAGGAAACAGTTGAAGGACAAAGATAACAGACTGAAGGTCAATATGCTGTTTGGTCTTTGGTAAGAGGATACAGCCTATGTAACGCATATTCCTGCAAAAACATTCCCCAGCTCACAGAATTCCAGCCATCCGGACCGGGATCGGAAACAAGGCCGGTCAACCTCCGATCCATCGGAATCCCCGGGCAGAATGTACTTTTGTCCCTGAATGACAGGCGACATGGCAACTGAGACGAACACTCCCCAACAGACATGGATGCCCCTCATCCTGTGCATCACGGTCGCCCTGGGCATGATCATCGGTGGCAAGATGCAGGGTTCCGGGCCGATCGTCGAGGTGGTTCGCTACCATGATACGCTGGCCAATGCCTCCATGGAAGGGAAGATCGAGGAGTTGATCCGCTTCATTGATGCCCGGTATGTGGATGATATCGGAAGAGATACCCTCCTCCGGGATGCCATTCACAGCCTGATGCGCCATCTGGATCCCCATTCGGAATATCTGGACCCCGAGGAGGTCAAACGCCTCAATGAAACCAGGGAGGGCCAATTCACCGGGATCGGGATCGAGTTTCTGATCGAAAAGGATACGCTGAACATTCTTCGGGTTCTGCCGGGCAGTCCCGCCGAAGAAAAAGGCCTGGTGCCAGGCGATCAGATCGTGATGGCCAATGACAGCCTGCTTTGCGGCCCCGGCATGAATGAGATCCGGGCAGCCGATATCCTGAGAGGTGAACAAGGCTCCAAGGTCCGGTTGAAGATCTTCAGGAAGAACAAGGGCTTCATGGACCTGTCCATGAGGCGAACCTCCATTCGTGTCCCCAGCGTCAGTGACGGGATCATGCTGGACAGCACGGTAGGGTATGTCCGGATTCTCCGGTTTGGAGCCAATACCTACCGGGAATTCATGAAAGCCGTGGAGACGATGAACAAGGAGGGCGGGATGCAGGACCTGATGATCGACCTTCGCGGCAATCCCGGCGGCTACCTGCATGAATCCATCAATATCCTGAGCCAATTGTTCGAAGACAAGGACCAGCTGCTGGTCTACACCGTTGGGCGTGACGGTGAGCGAAGGGAATATGAATCCATCGGGCGTCGGTTCTTTCCCATTGACCGACTGGTCCTGCTGGTGGACGAGAACAGTGCTTCGGCCAGCGAGATCGTGGCCGGAGCCATCCAGGATTGGGACCGGGGGATCATTGTCGGAAGACGCACCTTTGGCAAGGGCCTTGTCCAGGAGCAATACGGGCTCCGGGACGGATCGGCCCTGGTGCTGACCATCGCCCGGTATTACACCCCCTCCGGTCGGTCCATCCAGAAGGATTACTCGGACCTGGAGGCCTACGCCCAGGATGTCCAGGCTCGAAAAGACCGGGGCGAACTCCTTTCCCAGGTCAACTCCACCGCCCGACATGGGAAAACCTATTCTACCTATAATGGACGAACCGTTTATGGCGGTGGAGGGATCAGTCCGGATGTGTTCATCCCGTATGACACCCTCAGGGACCAGTCAGATGTTCGGCAATGGACGGGGCTGATCCCTTCATTCCAATTGTCCGAGATCCGGAATGGCTCCACGTCCGGCACATCACCCGACGATCAGGAGGCCACCTGGCAGCGCTTCGTCAACTGGGCCAGGCAACGCAGGGAAGTCAATCCCAAGACCCTGGACAACCCCAGGATGATGGTGTGGATCAAGCGGGAACTGCTCTGGCGAATTGCCCACTACCGGGGAGGCGACACAGCAACCTACCAATTGCAGGTCCGGACCGATCCGGAGATCCTGCAAGCCTACCAACTATTCCTCGACCGGCAGGCCTTCGACCGCATCCTCTGATCCAAACCACTACTCACGGACAAACTCCAGTTCCTGCCGCTCATCCAGACGCACGATGGCGGAAGGCACCCGTCCATCTTTCTCCTGTCGCCGCCACTTGGCCACATAATCAACGCCTTCCAGGATATCTGAGCGGATCTCCCCGAAATGAAGGGGAATGGCCTCATCATATCGCGAGGCCGCTGTGCCGACCAACGGACGGCCATAATGCCCGATCAGTGGTGCAAGCACGGGGTCAAGACATATCCGAATGGCCCATTCCCCCCAAGGCCCACACAATCTTTGCGGGAGGCCCCGCGTTTGGGGATAAAGGACAGTCAGGGGGCGTCGGTGCAGGGTCAGCAAGGTTTCCAATCGAGGGTGAAGGTCTGGTACAAGTGCCTTGAGCATGTCCAGATCCGCCACCAGGATGATCATGCCGCGATGAGACCCGCCTCCTTTCAGTTGGATGGCCCGCTGGATGGCGGTTTCACTGGTAGCATCGGCGATCACACCCCATACCGTATCCGTGGGCATGAGCAACAAGTTGTCATTTGCCAACAGGTCACCTAAAAAATCTCTATCCTCCGGCCAAACCATTCTAAGGTGTAAATTTGTTTCCTACAGCAGATCAGTTTGAAATCCTTCCATGCGTAATCGTGCCAATTCATTATTGACATTCCCGACGACGAACCACAAACGCTTTGGACTGGTCATCTATTTTCTGATCGCCCTATTTCTTGCACCGGTTTCTGCCAGGCACATTATCGGGGGCGTGATCACCTATACCTGCCAGGGCAATGGCAATTATAATTTCACCATGAAAATCTATCGCGATTTCTATGGTGGCGGAGCCCTGTTTGATGACCCCGCCCAGGTGGCCGTCTACCAATGTGGCACGAACACGCCCTGTGATCTGCTCAATGTCAACAATGCTATCCAGGTCCTTTCCGTGCCGCTGAGCTTCCCGGTCATCCAGATCGCCAACCCGACCTATCCCTGCCTTCTGGTGCCACCCAATATTCAGGTGGAGGAAGGCGTCTATTACTTTTCGCTCAACCTGCCTCAAAGTCCGGAGAGCTATCACATCGTCTATCAGCGATGTTGCCGGAACAACACCATTACCAACATCTACAATCCGGAGGATACCGGAGCATCCTTTTCAGTCGAGATCACTCCCGCTGCCCAGGCCCTGTGTAACGACAGCCCTGTGTTTGATGATTTCCCCCCTACCGTGATCTGCGCCGGGGAGCCGCTGTCCTACATGCACAGTGCCACGGATCCGGACGGTGATCAGCTGGTGTATGAGTTCTGTGCCCCGATCAAGGGCGGTGGCCCATTCGGAACGCCGGACAATCCGGGAAATGCCTCGGCCTGCAACGGGGTGGCCCCTTTCCCGCCCTGTCCGCCCCCCTATGACCCGGTCGACTATATCCTGCCGACGTACTCTCCTACGGCACCCTTGGCCGGCAATCCGGTGGTCAGCATCGACCCCAACACCGGATTGATCACCGGCACACCCCAGACCCAGGGGCAGTTCGTTGTGGGCGTCTGTGTCTATGAATATCGCAACGGCCAGCTCCTCAGTGTGATCAGGAGGGATTTCCAGTTCAACGTGGAATCATGTGAACAGACCGTCGTGGCAGACATCCTTGAAGATGAGATCGTGGGCGACCAGGCATTTCTGGTCAACAGCTGCGGGAACAATGTGATCACGTTCCAGAACCAGAGCTATCAGGAGCCGCTCATTACCTCATACTTGTGGGAGTTTGACATCCAGGGGACCAAGGAGATCGTGACCACCAAGAATGCCACGATCACCTTTCCAGGAGTGGGGCAATACCAGGGCATCATGGCCATCAACCCGGGGTCCAACTGCGGGGACACCGCCACGATCTTCGTCAATGTCTTTCCCGCCATCAGCGCTGATTTTGCCTTTGAATATGATACCTGCACCGCTGGCGAAGTGGCCTTCCAGGACCTGTCGGTGACCGGCAGCAACCAGATGGTGTCCTGGGACTGGACCTTTGAACCCGGGGCGACATCCGTCGAACAGGATCCGGCATATCAGTTTCCCACCCCGGGTGTCAAGGCCGTTACGCTGACCGTCCAGGATATCAATGACTGCGAAGCCCAGATCACGCAGAATGTCAACTGGTTTCCGGTGCCCCCCCTGCTGATCATCGAACCCAGTGCCTTCAGCGGTTGCCAACCGGGAGAGATTTTCTTTAACAACCTCTCCTCGCCCATCGATGAGACCTATCTGATCGAATGGGATTTCGGTGATGGGGCCAAGGGATCCGAGATTTCTCCCACGCATACCTATGAGACAGCTGGTACCTTTTCAGTGACCGTGGAAGTGACATCTCCCATCGGATGCACAACGGATGCCTTCTTTCCGGACTGGATCACCATTGATCCGTCGCCAATTGCCGATTTCATCTTTTCACCGCCGGTCATCACCAGTCTCAACCCCACGGTCGATTTCACGGATCTGTCCACCGGGGCCGATCGATGGCTCTGGCAATTCGATGAGGATGGGACATCGAAACTCCAGAATCCGTCCTTTACCTTTCCGGATACGGGCTTGCAGAAGGTGCTGCTGACCGTCACCCACCCCAGTGGCTGCCAGGATACCCTGGTTCGGTATATCGATGTCATCCCCGAGGTTCGATACTTCCTGCCCAATGCCTTCACACCGAACAGCGATGGCCTGAATGATTTCTTCATTGGCAGGGGATTGACTGACGGCATGAAATTCTTCCAGATGAGGATCTATAATCGCTGGGGCGAACTGCTCTTTGAGTCCGACGATCCGGAAAGCGGCTGGGATGGTCGCATCATGGGCCGAAGCGAACCGGTCCAGCCAGGGGTATACCTCTACCAGGTGGATTACCGGGACAGTCGTGGAAACGATTTCACCCTCTCCGGCTTTGCCACCCTGGTGCTATAATTTTTTCCACTGTTTATAGGAAATTCTGCGATAAGCGCCTATCTTTGCGTGCCAATTTGCAAAAGGAATACCATCATGGATCTGATCAGCTACGTACAGGAACAAACTGCCCTCGGAAAGACTCACCCTTCGTTTCGCCCTGGTGACAACATTGTTGTCAGCTACCGGATCGTGGAAGGAGACAAGGTGCGGATCCAGGACTTCCGTGGTGACGTGATCCAGATCAAGGGTACAGGTGCCACGCGCACATTCACCGTTCGCAAGATGTCCAATGGTGTTGGCGTGGAGCGGATCATTCCGTTCAGCTCTCCGAACATCGATGAGATCAAGGTGCTGAAGCGCGGTAAGGTTCGTCGCGCCAAGCTCTTCTACCTGCGCGACCTGGTGGGTAAGAAGGCGCGGATCAAGGAGCGCAAGTTCATCAAGGCCTAAGCGCCTTCCTCTCTACCATTTTTTTGCCTGGCCGAGTCGGGCCATGATCATTTTGTCTTTCATTCGATCTGGAAGCAGCTTTGCTATTCGAACCAACCAGGGATTGGTGACCAACAGGTACCTGCTCCGAGGTTGATCAGCTGTGGCCGCCTGCACTACGGTCCTCACCACCCTGTCAACGGGCAATGCTCTCGATTCCGCCTGCTGGATGAACTCCTCCTGGCGCGCCAGGATATCGCTATATGGCGTATGCAGGTATTTGTCACTGATGGCCCGGGCCTTTGCCCAGATCGGGGTCGCGACCGGTCCGGGTTGGATCCCGATCACCCGAATGCCCAGCATGCCCAATTCATTGCGATAGGCATCCGTAAATGCCTCGAGGGCGAACTTGGACCCGGCATATGCCCCGACAAACGGGGTGACCAACAACCCGGATACCGAACTGATCATCACCATCCGGCCAGGCTTGCGCTCCTGGAGCAATGGCACTGCGGCCTTGGTCAACTTGAAGACACCCAGGACATTGGTTTCGAAAATCTCCCGCACATCGGATTCACTCTGCCAGGCCAAGGGTCCGCCCTGGGCCACACCGGCATTCTGAACCAGCACATCGAGCCCGCGCCCGTCCAGGAGGTTGCGGAGGTCTTCGACCAGTGCGAGGTGATCCTCCATGGGTCGGGCTACATCAAAGACCATGACGTGCAGCCGATCCGGATAGAGGGCTCGCAAGGCTTCTGCATCCTCCTCCCGACGGACTGTCCCGATGACCAGCCAACCTTTCTGGTGGAAAACGTCGAGCGTAGCACGTCCGATCCCTGAGCTGACGCCGGTGATCAGAATGGAGGATGGTGATGTTTTCATCGGGTGGTTATGATCATTTCGTCGAAAATCAGCCAACATGGACAACATATCGGCCCTCTCCTGACTTGTTAGGGTGAAAAGGTAGCGATTCGCCCGGGGATATCCCTGAAAAATCCGGCACCTTTGTGTGGTAGTATGATACGTATCTTCTTTCTGGCGCTGGTCATGTTCGCGCTTGACCTGTACGTCTTCCAACCCTTTCAGACAGTCATCTCTCCCTGGAATCGCCAGGTCAGGATGGTTCTGCAGGTGATCTACTGGGCTGTCCCGGTCGTGGCGGTTCTCTGGCTGATCGCCGCCCATTTCGGTTGGTTCGGCAATGGCCATCCCGGACGTTTTCGTTCCATTGTCCAATCCACTCTTTTCCTGATCTACATCTGCAAGATCATTGTCCTGCCCTTCATCCTGATCGATGATCTGCGAAGAGGACTGAGCTGGCTGGCCGGTCTCTTCACTGCCGAGCCGGCATATATGCCTGACCGCTCCCGATTCCTTTCGACGGTCGGCCTGGCAGCCGGGTTGCTGCCCTTGTCTTCCCTGCTGTATGGCATGTGGCGCAACCCCTACCGATACAAGGTCCACCGGGTCGAGGTACCGGTCCGGGATCTGCCGAAAGACCTGGAGGGTCTGCGCATCGTACAGATCTCGGACATTCACTCCGGCAGCTTTACCCTGACCGAACCGGTGGAACAAGCCATGGATATGATCCGGGATCTCCAACCCGACCTGATCCTGTTCACCGGGGACCTGGTCAATTCCAGGGCAGATGAAGTGGCTCCCTTCCTTTCGATGTTCTCCCGGATCAATGCACCATTGGGTGTCTATTCGGTACTGGGCAACCATGACTATGGTGATTACCACCAATGGCCCTCCCAGGAAGCCAAGGTGGCCAACTTTCAGCAACTCGTCGACACCCATGCTCGACTTGGGTGGGATTTGCTGCGGAATGAACACCGGATCCTGGAGATCAAGGGCCACCAGCTTGCCCTCCTGGGCGTAGAGAACTACAGTACACATGCCCGATTCCCGAAGTATGGCGACCTGGGCAAGGCCCTGGACGGCTGTGAACACATCCCCCTGAAGATCCTGATGTCCCATGACCCCAGCCACTGGGAAGCCCAGGTTCGGGGATTGGAGAAAAGTATCTTCCTGACCCTTTCCGGACATACCCATGGCATGCAGTTTGGCGTGGAGATCCCCGGCTGGATGAAGTGGAGCCCGATCCAGTATGTCTACAAACAATGGGCGGGACTGTACCAAACCGAGGATCAGTTCCTCTACGTCAACCGGGGTCTTGGCTTCCTCGGCTATCCCGGACGAGTGGGCATCCTGCCCGAGATCACCTTGCTGGAACTGACCTCGAAAAACACCGAAGCAGGGATATCCTGAATTGCCGGATCGTGACTTATCTTCGTGCGATGAGAATGATGCGTACCCCCCTCATTGTCAGCTCCCTTGCCCTGGGGCTGTTCGCGTTGGTCACCGGGTGCAGCTCGTCGGGCGAAGAACTGCCGTGGAAAGCCTATCCCCGGTTGATCGAAGGTCGCTGGGATCTCATGACGGCCTATCGAAATGATCGGGAGACCCAAACACTGAACGGAACCTTCTTCAGTTTCTCAGCCGGCCAGTCGATGGCCACCAATCTTCCGCTGCCAGCCAATAGCCCATCGGAAGGCCCCTTCCTGGTGAGCAAGTACGCACTGCGTCAGGATACTATTGATGTGACCGGCCTCTTTCCTTTCCAGATGGTCATCCAGCAGCTCGACAGTTCCGTCATGGTGTTGACCACCACGATCAACCAACAGACCTTTCGCTTTGATCTGTCGCGTTCCTGACAGATTCCGGGGTTGATTCACTCGATAATATTCGCGCTTACCCTTATCTTCCGTCATGATGCGGCCAATCCAACAATGTCTTTCCCTGGCCCTGTGCCTGTTCTTGGTGGTCAGCGGGTCACCGATGTTCGGCCAGGTCCAGATGCAGGTTGACCTGGTCCGATTCCAGGCGGCCGACCAGCACGTGCTGGAAGTACAGATGTACTTTGCCGGAGCCAGTCTCACCAGCACTCCTACCCCGGACGGACAATGGCGTTCTTCGGTCGATCTGTTGATCTACTTCAGCCGCGACAGTCAGATCGTCCAATATGACCACTACCTGCTGCACAGTCCCAGCCAACCACAACCCGGCCAGGACTTCGTCGATGTCCGCCGATTTGCGCTGCCGGAAGGTACATTTCGGGTCGACCTGGAAGCATTCGACCCGATGAATACTGCCGACACCCTGGCCATCTATCGGGAGATCCAGATCGGTTCATCACCGCCTGGCGAGGCGGTCCATCTGTCCGATCCGGTTCTTCTCGCCAATGCCTACGCCAGCAAGGAGACCAATTCCCTGACCCGGAACGGGTTCTACATGGAACCCCTTCCCCACCGGTATTATCCCCGCACTGCTGAGCTGCTCTATCTCTACCAGGAAGTGTACATCGCGCAACCGGAAACACTGGGTGACACATATCGATATGCCTACTTCATCGAAAAGCTGTCGGGTGACCAGACGGTACAGCGGATGCAGCAGGCCATTACCAAGACAAGGAAGACCAGGCCTTTTGACCCCGTCCTGTTGCAGATGGATATCCGCCAGCTGCCTTCCGGAAACTATCGCCTGGTGACAGAGGTGAGAGACCAGGAACTCAATCTCCTGAACACCACCCATGTAGACTTCCAACGATCCAACCCATATCTTCAGCAGGAGGAGGCGGTCGCCAGCTCACAGCCCAACCTCACCGAAGATGCCGATTCCTTCCTGATCGCCCTGAACGAGGAGGAACTCACCTATTCCCTCCGATCCATCGCTGCCAGGGTCGCCGACAAGGATGTGGAGGTATTGAATGCGGCGATCAAGAACCCCAGCCTGGAGGCCAAGCGCCACATGCTCTTCCATTTCTTCACCGGCATGAACGCCAATCGCCCGGACAAAGCTTACGAAGAGTACATGGAGGTGGTCCGGAAGGTCGACCAAAAGTTCCGGTCGGGATTCGGTTACGGATTTGAAACCGATCGGGGGTATATCCTCATGAAATACGGCCAGCCGAACGATATCGTCACGGTAGAGGATGAGCCCCATGCCCCGCCCTACGAGATATGGATCTATGATGACTTCCCCTACACCGGCCAGCGCAACGTCAAGTTCCTGTTCTACAATCCCAACCTGACACCCAATGATTTCGTCCTCCTGCATTCCACAGCCAGAACGGAACGGCAGAATCCCCGCTGGGAGATCGAACTCTATGAGAAAGCGGGGGCGAGCGGGATCAGCGGCACGAATATCCAAGATGCCACCGGGGTGACGGACCAATTCTATCGGAATGCCCGCCGGTATTTCAATGATTTCTAGGATGATCCATCCGGGGTTTCTGCCAGCAAGGGAACAATATTTCCTGACCATGGCGTTACTTTGCATATGATGTACAAATTCCTCCTTTCTCTGCTGTTCCTGGTTTCACTGACCTTCATCGCTACAGCTCAGACGGATGCTTCCGTCAATGAGGGACCTCCGTCTTCTCCGGAGGAATACGAGGCCCGCTACCAGGAACGGATCAAGTTGTCGGAGATCGCAGGCGTATACATTCCAATCGACCTGGATGATGCATTCCAGCAACTGGAACGCCTGGCTCCGAAGGAATCCATCCAATTCTACAAGGAACAGGATGAGGATTCGGTGGTCAATGGCCTGTTTCCGAAACTCGGCCGATGGATCATCATCAACTGGGGATTTGAGGGAGGAAGCCGACTTTCCCATGCACTGCGCCAGGAAGGGATCACCTTTCCCGAAGATATGGCCCGAGTGATCATGCGCTCCTGGCATCGCCATCTGGTAGGCCAGCCGATCGACCTGGAAGGGCAGGTCGCAATCATCCAGGAACGGATCAAAAAGGAACAGGCTGAACGACTGCAAAATGCGACCCTGCTCAAAGAGGAACGGCGCAAAGTCGAGCCCGGTGCCCGAAAGGACTAACTGCTCATTTCTGAGATACCTTCTGCCTACAGACTCATTTTCTTTACCTTTGGCCCCCGTCGGAAGTCATTTCCGGTAAAATCCTGTAGTGAGCATGGGCAAACATTTGCTAATCGTAGAGTCTCCGGCCAAAGCCAAAACCATCGAAAAGTACCTGGGTAAGGACTTCACGGTCAAATCCAGCTACGGTCACATCCGGGACCTGGACAAAGGGGACAAGGGAGTCGATGTCGAGAACCGATTCACCCCGACCTACGTGATCTCGCCGGAAAAGCAAAAGGTGGTCAAGGAGTTGCAGGCATTGGTTAAAAAGTCGGAGGAAGTGTGGCTGGCTACTGACGAAGACCGCGAAGGAGAAGCCATCAGCTGGCACTTGTGTGAGGTCCTCCACCTGGATGCCCACACCACCAAACGGATTGTCTTCCATGAGATCACCAAACCAGCCATCCAGAAGGCCATCCAGCAACCACGAACAGTGGACCTCAACCTTGTCGATGCCCAGCAGGCCCGCCGCATTCTGGATCGCCTGGTCGGATTTGAACTGTCCGAACTCCTCTGGAAGAAGGTGCGAGGAAAATTGTCCGCCGGCCGGGTGCAATCAGTTGCCGTAAAACTGGTCGTCGACCGCGACCGGGAGATCCATGAATTCGAGACCAGTCCCTTCTGGCGAGTGGTGGCCGAATTCACTGTCCTGGATTCGGATGGACGAAGTGCCATCCTCAAGGCCGAACTGCCCGGTCGATTAAAGGATATGGATGAGGCCCGGGCCTATCTTGAGGCATCACTGACATCGACATTTGTCATCAGCAGCATTGACGTCTCCCCCCTGAAGAAGAAGCCAGCTCCACCTTTCAATACGTCCACCCTCCAGCAGGAGGCCAGTCGGAAGCTGGGGTTTTCGGTACAGCGGACCATGAGCGCTGCCCAGAAACTGTACGAGTCAGGACATATCACCTATATGCGGACCGATTCACTCAATCTCAGCAGCATGGCCATCGCAGCCATGGCCAAGGAGATCGAGGATTCCTATGGTGCGGAATATGTGCATACCCGGCAATTCAAAAGCAAGGGAGCCAATACCCAGGAGGCCCACGAAGCGATCCGGCCCACCTACATGGAACGTCGCACCGTACCCGGGGATCGCGACCAGGCACGACTCTATGAACTGATCTGGAAGCGGGCCCTTGCCTCCCAGATGGCAGAAGCGATCCTGGAAAAGACCACCGTGGTCATCGATGTCTCGGGCAATCCGACCAAGCCGCTGCAGGCGGTGGGTGAGGTGCTGAAATTCGATGGATTCCTCAAGGTATACATGGAAGGCCGCGATGACGAGGATGAGGATGAGGCCAAGGGAATCCTGCCCCCGCTGACGGTTGGCCAACAGCTGTCCATGGCCAACATGATGGCCCAGGAGCGATTCACGCGTCCGCCATCACGGTATACCGAGGCCAGCCTGGTCAAAAAGATGGAAGAATTGGGCATTGGCCGACCATCGACCTATGCGCCGACCATCTCCAAGATCACCGAACCAGGCCGCGGCTATGTGGTCAAGGAATCACGGGAAGGAACCCCTCGGCCATATCGTGTCCTGGAGATCGTTGGCCAGACCATCCAGGCCAAGACCCTTACCGAACAAACGGGGGCTGCGAAGAACCACCTGTTTCCGACGGACATGGGCATCCTGGTGACCAAGTTCCTCGATGAGCACTTCGAAGGGATCATGGACTACCAGTTCACGGCGGAGATCGAAAAGCAATTCGACGATATTGCCGAGGGCAACATGTCCTGGCCCGAGATGCTGTCCGCCTTTTACAAGCCGTTTCACCAGCAGGTGGAACTGACCCAGAACGAGGCCGACCGCGCATCCGGGGAGCGCATACTCGGAAAGGACCCCGAAACCGGCCGAACCATCCTCACCCGCATGTCGCGTTTTGGCCCCGTCGTCCAGATCGGGAAACCCGAAGAACTGGGCGAAGATGAGAAACCGGTCTACGCCAATCTGCGGGCCGGACAATCCATGACCTCCATCGAACTGGAGGAGGCCCTGGACTTGTTTCGACTACCCAGGGATCTTGGGGAGCACAAAGGCAAACCGGTTCTGATCGGCGCAGGACGCTTTGGCCCGTATGTCAAATACGGCGACCAGTTCATATCGCTCCCCAGGGGGGAAGATCCCTTTGCCGTGGACATGGATCGGGCCATTGAACTGATCCGGGAAAAGGAGAAAGCGGATGCTCCCCTGACGACCTACAAGGGAGAACCGGTCACCTGCGGAAAGGGCCGCTTTGGTCCATTTGTCAAGTGGAAATCTACCTATGCCAATATCCCTGCGCGTATCAATTTTGATACCCTGACCCCCGAACAGGCCATTGAATTACTGGAGGCCAAGCTGGAGAAAGAGGCCAACCGGTACATCCAGCAGTGGGACAAGGAGCAGATCGCCATTGAAAATGGTCGGTGGGGACCATTCATTCGGTTCAAGAAGAAGAGCTTCAAGCTGCCGAAGGGCGAGGATGGCAAAATGACTTCGGAAGAAGCCGGCCAGCTGACCCTGGAAGAGGTCAAGAAGATCATCAACGAACAGGCACCGGGAACGATCAAATAATCCCCTCCAGCCAATCGGGTGCCATCAATCGTTCAGGATATGCCCGGCTGCCGAAGCAGAGGCATCCTGTTCGCCCAACAGCTTCCTCAACTCGGTATACCCCTCCAGCATGGCCTGCCGTGTCGGCGGATCCAGGAGGTCCTGAAAGGCCTGCTTCAGTCGTTCAATGGTCAGATCCTGCTGGATCAGTTCCTTCACCAGGGGGCGATCGAGCAGCAGATTGACCAGGGAGATATACTTCAGCTTGACCAGTTGCCGGGCGATCCAATAGGAAATCACGCTGCCCTTGTAGGCGACCACCTGCGGTACCTGGAAGAGAGCCGTTTCGAGGGTCGCCGTCCCTGAGGTGACCACGGCGGCATAGGCCTGGGCCAGCAGATCATATGTCCTGCCCCGAATGCTGTGGATCTCCGGATAGTCGGCCAGGACCTGCCGGTAGGTCGCTTCCGACAAGCCCGGTGCCTCGGCGATGACCCAGGCAAACCGGGGATACTGGCGGGCCAACGCGGCCATGACCGGCAGCATGTTCGTCACTTCCTGGCGCCGGCTGCCGGGCAGGAGTGCAATGAGGGGACGATCAGGCGATAGATCCAGGGCCTGATGGATATCCACCTGCGACTGAAACGAGCGAATGACCTCGACCAGGGGGTGCCCCACATAGCTGGCCTGGACGCCTTCCTGTGCAAAAAAACCGGCTTCAAATGGCAGGATGACCAGGAGGTCATCCACGGATTGCCGAATGATCTTGACCCTGCTCTTGTGCCAGGCCCACAATTGGGGACTGATGTAGTAGACCGTCCGAATCCCCAGGGACTTGACATATGGCACTAATCGCAAATTGAAACCGGGGTAGTCGATGAAGACCACGATATCCGGTCGAAACTCACGAATGTCCCGTTTGGCCAGCCGGAGGTTTCCCAGGATCGTCGGCAGATTCCGGATGACCTCCACAAAACCCATAAAGGCCAGGTCGCGGTAGTGCCTGACCAGTTGACAGCCGGCGGCCTCCATCTGATCACCACCCCAGCCCCTGATCTCCAGGTCTGCCTCCCGGGTTCTCATGGCCCGGATCAGGTTGCCTCCGTGAAGGTCGCCCGACGCTTCACCGGCGATCAGATAGATCTTCCGCCCCACTGCCTAGTTCATGAGGGTTGCAAAATACCGGGCGATCCAGGCGAAGGCGAGGATCACCGTCATGGTCACCACACCCCGGAGACTGTTCAGCTTCCGGTTCTGGTTGAATCGTCTGAACGGGATCAGATTCAGGCAGATGACCAGCAGGAGCAAAGTCCGCTCTCGAATCGGCAGATCCATACCCATGGGGTCGAGGCGATTCCAGATCAGGTTGATGATCCACAGGACGACCAGCCCGGCCACGGGGAACGCCGCACCGATCAACAAGCCCCAGGCGATCGAATTACGCTGATACATATGTCATTCGTTTTGGAGATGGAACAATTGGGGAATCGCTTCGGGAATGGTCAGGTCATGACCGGAGGGCACCACGGAAATATAGCCTTCCTCCAGGGCCTTCACGTCTGTATCCGACCCATGATCATGATTGACAAACTCACCGGTGAGCCAATAGTAGGTCTGCCCCCTCGGGTCACGGGCCTCCTGGAATTCCTCGATCCAACGGGCGTCCGCCTGCCGGCACACCCGAATGCCCTGAATATCCGGACCCTTGGGTATGTTGACATTCAACAACCTGCAGGCCCGGGGCGGTGAGGTGAGTACCCGTGTGGCGATCCGGTGGATAAACGGCTTTGCGGGTTCGAAGTCGGCCTCGAAGCTGTAGTCCAACAGACTGAATCCAATGGAGAAGATCCCTTCCAGGGAGGCCTCCATCGCAGCGGACAATGTCCCGGAGTAGATGATATTGATCGAGGCATTGGAACCGTGATTAATCCCGGAGACACAGAGATCAATGGCCTGTCCCTTCAGCACCACGTGCTTGGCCAGTTTGACACAGTCGACCGGGGTTCCGCTGCATTCCCAGGCTTCGATTCCCGGGAAGACATCCACCTTGTGGATCCTCAACGGATCATTCATGGTGATGGCGTGGCCCATGCCAGACTGGGGAGAATCCGGGGCAACCACCACGACGCGTCCGATTTCGGACATCACCTCGACCAGCGCCCGGATCCCCGGGGCGGTAATACCATCGTCATTGGTGACCAGAATGAGTGGTTTCTTCATGGTCCCAAAGGTACAACCTCCCTGCAGTTCCCCTCAGCGGATTTCGATCTTCGGGGAGTAGTTTACCACGCAGGGTGTACTTTTGTGGCATGGCCAAGAGCAATGCCTATCTGGATCTCCTGAAAACCCTGAAGAAGGGAGAGTATGCCCCGTTGTATCTCTTCCACGGGGAAGAGCCCTATTTCATTGATGAGCTGTCCAGGTACATCGAGCAGCACGCCCTGCCTGAAGCTGACCAGGCATTCAACCAGATGGTGGTCTATGGCCGTGACGTGGACGCCCGAGCCCTGACCGATATGTCGTCACGGCTCCCCATGATGGCCCCGCGTCAGGTGGTGATCGTCAGGGAAGCCCAGGACATGAAGAATCTGGCCGATCTGGAAACTTACGTCCAGAGACCTTCTCCTACCACGGTCCTGGTCCTGTGCCACAAGAACAAGAAGATCGACGGGCGATCCAAGATGGCCAAAGCCCTGCTCCAGCAGGGTGTTGTCTTTGAGAGCAAGAAGCTTTATGAGAACGAGGTCCCTGGCTGGATCACGGATTGGTGCCGGCATGAGGGATACCCCATCGAGCCGGAAGCTGTCGCCCTCCTGACCGAATACCTCGGCAACCAGCTGAGCACCCTGATCAACGAGATCGGAAAGATCGTACTGAATCTGGAACCTGGAGATCCGATCCGGGTCGATCACATTCAGAGTTCCATTGGCATCTCCAGGGAGTATAATGTGTTCGAGCTGCAAAAGGTGATCGGTCTGCGTCAGAACAAGGAAATCTTCCGCATCCTGCATTTCATGTCCCTGGATCAGAAGGCCAATCCACCGATCATGGTGATCGGCAGCCTCTTCACCTATTTCCTGAAGATCTACACGATCCACAGGATGACTGGCGCGTCTGAAAAGGACATGATGAGTGCGATCGGGGTGCCCTTCCCGAAGTTCTTTGCCGAGTACAGGCAGGCAGCACGGCAATTCCGGCCGGTCCAGTTGGAGCGGATCTTCGGACTTCTCCACCATTTCGACCTCCGCCTGAAAGGGGTCAACAATCGATCGACAGATGGCATGGAGCTCATCACCGAGCTTATCCATGAGATCTTGCAAGCCTGAAACTGATCAATGCCCCTTGGCCGAATCATCCCCTCGTGGGTCCGCCGCTCCCGTCACTGAGCCATTATCATCGATCCAGATGGCATCCACGCGGCCGATGGGTGTGCGTTCGACGACGCGGTGTCCCATATGGCGAAGTTGTTCGAGGGTATCCGGATGTACCCGGCCGTTCTCGACAAACAGGGTGTCCGGTCGCCACTGATGATGATACCTTGGCATGGCTACCGCGTCCGGCAGGTCCTGACCGAATACCAGGGTCTGCAGGATGATCTGGTAGACTGTAGTAATGATCTTGGACCCGCCCGGTGAGCCGACGATCAGCCGGGGCTTTTCATGATCCACCACGATGGTCGGGGTCATGCTGCTCAGCATCCTCTTCCCAGGTTCGATGGCGTTAGCGGCATATCCGATCAATCCGAAATAGTTGGGTACCCCGGGCTTGATACTGAAGTCATCCATTTCATTGTTCAGGAAGAATCCTGCTCCCTCAACGACGACCTTTGACCCATAGGCAAGATTCAGGGTGGTGGTCGTTGACACAGCCATGCCATCTGCATCCAGGATGCTGAAATGCGTGGTCTGGTCCGATTCGTATCCTGGAATGAGCCCAGCCTGGATCTCAGAGGACGGCGTCACCGTATCCAGGCGAATGCCCCGGAGTCGATCAATGATATACTGGGAATCGAGCAGGATTTGCATGGGGACGTCGACAAAGTCAGGATCACCCAGATACTTTGCCCGATCAGCATACACCCTGCGCTCCAATTCCGTCATCAGGTGAACGGTCTGTACACAGGTTCCTGCATCCCGATCAATGAGATAATGCTCGGTAGCCTTCAGCAATTGAAGAAGGGCCACCCCGCCACTGGATGGCGGTGGCATCGAGATCACCTCCATGCCATGAAACCGTCCGATCAGAGGTTCGCGCCAATGGGCCTCATAGGCGGCAAGATCGTCCATGGTGAGAATCCCACCTCCCCGTTCGGACTCCCGGACCAGCAGTCGGGCAGTTTCGCCGAGATAGAATTCATCCCGGCCAGCATCAGCGATCCGTTGCAGTGTCGCCCCCAGTTCCGTTTGAACCAATCGATCGCCCGTCCGCCAGGGGATATCCTGGATGAAGGGCACCGGGCCAGCATTGACCGTGCGGATGACCTCCCGCTCCGCGTTGAGCTCTGCTGCCTCCTGACTGGTGAGCAGGATCCCCTCGCTGGCCAGGGCCACGGCAGGAGCCAACAGCTCGTTCCAGGGCAATCGGCCATATCGCTGATGAGCCTTCCACATCCCGTCCACGGCCCCGGGTACGCCTACAGACAGATGTCCTGTAATACTCATTCCTTCCACGACCTGCCCCATGCTGTCCAGGTACAGGTCCCGATAGGCGGCCATAGGGGCTTTCTCCCGAAAATCCAGGGCCGATGTTTCGCCCGATGTATCCCGGATGAGCATAAATCCGCCTCCTCCGATATTCCCGGCAATGGGATAGACCACTGCCAAAGCGAACTGGACGGCCACCGCCGCATCGACAGCATTCCCTCCCCGCTCGAGGATCTCCACGCCTATCTCTGTGGCGAGAGGGTGAGCGGTCACCACCATCGCCTGGGAAGAACGGGCTACTTTCTGTATGGCATAGGGCTCACCCACTGTTGCCTGCTGACGGCACCCCTGCCATAAAAAGATAATTATTATTAATGTGATATATTTTAATATAAAGGATTTTATCATATATTTGATTGTTGTATGCGCATAAAGGTACGTGAAACCCGATGGGCCCTGTTGCGTACAACCAACTGTGTTCACACCAATCCGTCCCTACCAATGACCTTTCACCACACCTTTCTCACCCTGTTGAGTTTCCTCTTTCTGATGCTATCTCCTCCATCAGCTGTGGCACATTCACCGATCTGTGAATTTCGCCAGGGCCTGGCCCTGGAAGAAGTGGAGATCGGGATGTTACTGACCTGGTCGACGGCTACTCAGGAGGACATGCATTTCATTATCCAGCGGTCAGCGGATGGTGAACATTACACTTCAATTGGACAAGTCGAGGCGACCCATCACAACGGGGAAGTGCAGTCCTACCAATTCCTGGACCTGGAGATCGGCCATCCGGCCAGCTATTACAGGCTGGTTTGTGTCGGCCAAGGGGAGCAGACCTTGCTGACTCCGTCCATGTATCACCATCGCAAGATCCAGAACAGTTGGAGGATCACCCGGATGACCAGTACGATAACCAATGCCCCTTTTCGTTTTATTATGGAAAGTGTCCTCGGCACTACGCTCCGGATCACCCTGCGCAGCCTGGATCATCAGGTTCTGCAATCCTACCCGGTATATCTGAACGCCGGCGAAAATGAAGTCATCCTTCAGATGGACCCATTGCCCACGGGTGCATACCGCCTGGACCTGGAATCAGACGGGGAGCATGAACATCTCATCCTGCAGAAGATCCCTTCTGACCGCCTGAGCCCTGACGGGTATGCCATCAAGGAATGAGGTAACTATTGGCGGGTAGTCGGAAAGGCGGGATCTGCCTCCGGCAGGGCATACTCCTTGTCCTTCTTGCCAAAGACAGACACATTGATATACCGCTTGGGATTCAGTCGCACATCCTGGAGCAGCAATTCCACATTCCTGGTAGTCGCCTTGAGCTGATCATACAACTCCGGCTCATTGATCAGTTTACCCAGGGCACCTTCCCCATTCTCGATCTTGCCCAGAATAGATTTCAGGTCCTCGGTAGCTTTGCCCAGTTCGGCGGTTGTCGCCGTGACCCGCTCCAGGGTTTCCCTGGATGTCCGGATGGTGGCGCCCAGGTCAGCATCGGCCACCTGCTTGGATACCGCATTCGCATTGGTCAGCAGACCCGCGATATCCTGGTTGGAGGTCTTCAATGTGCCGGTAACGGTTTTCAGGTCGCCCATGATGGCTTCCATCTGCCGACCCAACCGGTCAACCATGATGGCCAATTCGGCAGTGGTCACCCGGGTATTTTCCAGGATCTGCCGGGTGTCATAGAGACTTCGTCCCACCAGATTGGCGCTATTGGGATCATCACTCATGATGGTCAGGGTATCGACCAGTTCGTTCATCCCCGATTTCAGCTTGTCCAGGTAATCATCGATGTCGGCCCCGCCCATCATCGACTGGATCAGGCCCAGATGCCTGCCTTCCAGGACGGCACCGGTGGTGGCACAATCCGCTCCTGAACAGGGTCGGTCAAACTTCAGGGAAATGGAGGCACCGCCCATGACCCCGCCCGGAACAATCACTGCCTGGGCGGTCCCGGGGATCCTGACATCATTCCTGACCGTAAACTCCGCAATGATGGTCTGCATGTTCTCTTCTTCCAGATAGACATTGGTCACACTGCCCACCTGAAATCCATTGATCTTGACCGGAGAGGAGACCATCAAATCACCGATATCCTCGTAATGGGCAGAGAAGATCTGGGTCCTCGACAACAGGTTCTTTCCCTTGAGATAATGATACCCCCAGATGGCTCCGATGGTCACGATGACGGCAAAAATGCCCAGCTTGGTTTCCTTTGACATACACTGCAGACTGACGTTTGATGAGGCGATTTCCGACTCACCAGATCAACGGAGACGTTCGTCTCCCCGATAACTGGCCGTAAAAATACCTTTATAGCCCGATTGCAGCAGGCTTTTCTTGACTTTCTCCGCCTCCAGCTCACTGGCAAACGGCCCGGCCAGGTATTTATAGAATCCGTTTTCCTTTTTCTCCACCAACTGGGGCACATCCTTTCGGATGGGATGGTCAGCTGGCAAGGCCTCCTTGAAGGCGCCCAACTGAATGCCATACCAGATCCCCGACGCAGGTGGGCTTTTCGTCGCCGGTGCCTGGGGAGCTGGACGGGTCGGTGCAGGTACCGGAGCATCCCCGGTACCTGGCGTCGTCTTGACCGGTTTCGGGGTCGGCTTGGTCGCGTCTGATGGAACCGGCTTCGCTTTCTCAGGCTCTTTGGCCGGCGTGGATCGAACCGGGTCAACGGGAGTCCTGGCTTTGGTGGAAGCGGCCGTTATGCCATCCTCCATCAGGGACTTGTAGGCACTGAAGGCGGAGGCCAGGCTTTCGGCCATCAGTTGCTGTCCGTTTTCCGAGGAGAGGAAGGCTTCATCCGAGGCATTGGTCAGAAATCCTGTCTCGATGAGAACGCTGGGCATGGCATTCTCCCTCAACACCAGGAATCCCGCCTGTTTGACGCCTTTGCTGGTCCGTCCTCCATGGTCCACGATGGCATTCTCCACCATGTCGGCAAAGACGATGCTCTTTTCGAGATAGGCATTCTGGTACATGGCCATGAGGATGTAGGCCTCCGCCGAACTGGGATCAAAATCCCCATAATTCAACTGGTGGTTGTCTTCCAGGAGGATGGTGGCGTTTTCACGCTGCGCCACGGCAAAATTCTCCTGTGCCCGATGCAGACCCAGGACATAGGTTTCCGATCCGGACACATCCCTGGCGGAAGGCGGTAATGCGTTGCAGTGCAGGGAAATGAACAAATCCGCCCTGGCGTCATTCGCTATGCTCGATCGGGTATGTAAGGGCACGAACACGTCCTCGTCACGGGTCAGGAGCACTTTGACGTCCGGATGCCGGGCAGTGATCTGTTTCTTCAACAATCGGGCAATCCGGAGGGTGATCTCCTTCTCCCGGGTATGACCACCAAGACAGCCGGGATCATGTCCTCCATGACCCGGATCGATCACCACGGTGCGGACAGGATCTCCTGCATGCACGACATGACCTATGGGATCCATTGGGAAAACCACTCCCGGGATCAGACACAAAATGGCTGGAATAGACGTTAATAGTGAGAACATACGATACCTTCGCACGAGTGTTGGTGTTTGGTTGATCAAAGGTAGCGGACAAATGCAATTCTGGGCTCCATCCCGCCACCTCACCAGAAACGCCCCTGAACCCCGGTTTCATATGCACAAAACCGTTATTCGTCTGTTTTGGTTCAGCTTCTGTGTGCTGGGAGCATGGGCGCCCCTGCCAGCCCAGGTGGACAGTCTCTCCAGTCCGCCATTGGTCGTCGATTCCAGCATGACCCTTCCTGACTCGACCAACCTGCCTGTAAAGGTCAGGATATCCCGCAATGCCATCGAGTCACCTGTCCGGTACAGCAGCTTGGATACCCAATGGATCGACATGCGCCGGAAGGAGGTCCATCTGATCGGGCAGGCCAAGGTGACGTACCAGGACATCGAACTGGAAGCCGGGTATATCATCTTCTCCTTCGAGACCAATATCGTCACGGCCAGAGGCATCACCGACAGTACAGGCACCCTTCAGCAGAAACCCCATTTCAAACAGGGAAGCCAGGAGTTCTCTTCCCGTGAGATGCGGTACAACTTCCGAACGAAGAAGGGGTATAGCATCGAGAACACCACCACAGAAGGTGACCTGCATGTGCTGACCCAGAAGACCAAGTTCGTCGGCGCTGCCTCCGATTCGCTGAATGACCAGATCTATGGCAAGAATGCCATCATCACCACCTGTGATGCCGACGTCCCCCATTATGGCATTCGCAGCACCAAGCAGAAGATCATCCCCGACAAATCGGTGATCATCGGTCCGTCCAACCTGGAGATCGCCGGCGTACCCACGCCTCTGTGGCTGCCCTTCGGCTTTTTTCCGATCTCCAAATCCAGGAAGGCCGGACTGGTCTTCTCCCTGGACTACGACTACCGGGACGACCTCGGCTACGGCCTGCGGGGCATTGGCTATTTCACCCCGCTGGGTCCCTATGCCAATCTCAGTATCCTGACAGATATCTACACCCGGGGCAGCTACCGGGTCAGCATCCGGTCGGACTACAACAAGCGATATCGCTACAGCGGGGGCGGCGAGATCACCTGGACCGATCTGGGCCGGGAAGTACCGGAGACCGGCAAGATCGAACGGGACCGCCTCTTCAAGGTCGTGTACAATCATCGCCAGGACCCCAAGGCAAACCCTTATCACAATATCAGCGGACGCATCCAGTTTGAATCCAGTGCCTTTTCGCGGCTCAACTACTACGACGCCAACAACGTCCTGGCCAATACCATCTCCTCGTCGATGAATTACCGGCGCACCTGGCTCGGCAAGCCCTACCAGTTCACGGCCGCACTGACCCAATCCCAGAACCTCCGGTCCGGCCAGATCGACATGACCCTGCCCGAGGCCTCCTTCGTCGTGCAACGGTTGCAGCCGTTCAAACGAAAGGGTGGCGGCGCCAAGGAACGCTGGTATGAGCGGATCGGCATGACCTACAGCGCCAACCTGATCAGCCGTCTGAGCGGACCAGACTCCACCTTCTTCTCCCAGGAGACCCTGCGCAAGGCACGGCCGGGTATCCGCCAGAATGCGGCCATCAACTCGAATTTCAATGTCCTGCGCTACTTCAATGTGGTGCCCAGTGTGACCTATACCGAAGTCTGGAATTACAATACCCTCCGCCGGGAGAATGACCTCATGCCCATTGTCAAGCGGGATACCATTTTCAACACGGATGGTACTTTCTTCTCTGAAACCATTGATACCACGTCCTACGGAACCGTCAGTCCGCGATACGTCCAGGATTTTCAGACATTCCGCAATGTCAACATGGGGATCAACCTGAATACAGCCATCTTCGGCAAGATCCTCTTTTCCAAGGGTTGGCTTCGCGGCTTGCGGCATACCATCAAGCCCAACCTCAGCTTCAATTACACCCCGTCAAACAACAATACGTCCTGGTTTGACGAATATGCCCGTGGCACGACCGCCGACTATTCCGACCTGCAGCGTTATTCCATCTTTGAGGGCGGACCCTTCGGTGCACCGAGCTATTCGACGGGGGCCATGTCGCTCAACTATTCCCTGAACAACATCTTCGAGGCGAAATACTTCAGCAAGGCCGACAGCACGGCCAAAAAGGTCAACCTGTTCGACAATATCATCGTCTCCGGATCCTATAATTTCCTGGCGGACAGCCTGAAGTGGAGTTCCATCCGGATCGGTGGGGGCACCAACCTCTTCAAGCGGATCTCCCGCTTTGATGTCAACATCCAGTTGGACCCCTATGCGCAGGATGCAACGGGAAAGACGATCAACACCTTTTACTGGGATACCAATCGCAAACCCCTTCGATTCGTCAATGCCACGTTCCGCCTGACGACCAACCTGACCATCGGCAAGCTTCGGGAGCTGTTCGGAGGAGCATCCGGCCGGGAGCCCAATGAGGATGTCCTCGGGTTGTTCGAGGGATTCGGGATCCAGCACAACATCAATACCGTGCTCATGCCGATGAATGGACGGGACACCTTCCTCATCACCACCCATACCCTGAACACCTCGGGAAACATCCGGATCACGGACAAATGGATGATCAACGTAGGAAATATCGGCTATGACTTCCGGTCGGAACGGATCACCTACCCCAGCTTTACCTTTATCCGCGACCTGCATTGCTGGGAGATGAACCTGGGATGGTTTCCCGAGATCGGCGCCTATACCTTCATGGTCAAGGTCAAGCCTTCCACCCTGGACTTCATCAAGATCCCCTACCGGCGAAATGCGGTGGGCAACTTCGTGGGCTTCGGATTCTAATCGCGCAGGTCAACCTCCTTGTTGAAGTTGGCCAGGACAACCTGTTGGTCTGCCCGCACCCGTTCCAGCAAGGTATCCGGTTCCACCCTGTCCTGATCGTAGGTAACCAGGAGATATTCGCCCGAAGGAACGATCTTTCTCAGGATCTCCATGCCGACATCGTCGTACAGGTACAGCCAGAGCGGAACGTCTGTCCCTGGCTTCAACTGGACGATCAGCTCGCGATCCACCCGGTAGGCCGGTTTCGCCCGAAAGGCCCGTTCTTCTTCCAGCCACCCTTCCTTCACCGTATATCGATCCAGGAGCGTGACCAGGTCCAGCAAAGGCTGGGGAGCCCGGCCATTCCATTTCACTTCCTTGCCCCGGTAGCTCAGGCGGAATGTGGGAATATCGGCGATGGGTTGCATGTATTCTGGCAAAAAGCGATCAAAACCGGCAGCGTCGAAGGCCGAAAGGATCTCCTCCATCGGCCAGACCGCCGTCCGCGTGGAATCTACCGGCATGAAGCGCCGGGGAGAGAGGACCGCCCGACCGGAAGCATGGAGTTCGAGCTGATAGGTCGGACACTGGCCATAGCACGACCCCTTGTGCAATCGGATCAACACGGTATCCTGAACATTGGCCACCGCCTCATCAACAGGCGCGGGCCCATTTGATGACCGGGAGGTATGGCAAGCCATCCACCAGATCGGACAGAGGCCAAGGAGAAGAAAAGGTCTCATGATGTAAATTTACGTCTTCGTCCGTCAACCATGTCCAATATCCAACAGGAATCCTCCAACGCCGGTGTGCATACCCTGATACACCCCTCTGGCATATCCGCTTCGATTAGTGAGCATGGTGCCCTGCTTCTCAATCTGTTCATCTCCAGAACGAACGGGCCTCCATTGGATGTTGTCCAGGGCTATCCCCATTTGACTGACTATGCATTGGGCAATCCCTATCGCGGCGCCGTGATCGGCCGGGTCGCCAATCGGATCCGGGACGCCCGGTTTGTCCTGGATGGACGGGACGTTCAACTGGCCGCCAATCACGGTGCCCATCAATTGCATGGAGGCCCCACAGGCCTGCACAACCAGGTTTGGAGGATGGCGCACATCGACAGCTCATCGCTGACCATGACCACTACCCTGCCCCATGGTGCGTCCGGATTCCCTGGTGATCTGGATGTATCGATCCGGTATGCGTTGACGGAGGATCAAACCATCCGCATGGAGATGAAGGCGACCACCAATGCGCCAACCCTCGTCAATCTGACCCATCATGCCTATTTCAACCTGGATGGCATGGAGGCTGCATCGATCGCCGGACATCGCCTCACGGTATTCAGTGATCAGTTCACCCCTGGTGACGAGGACCTGATCCCGACAGGCGAAATCGCCGAGGTAGCGGGTACCGTCCTGGACCTCCGGCAGGGCAGGCTGATCGGCGAAATCCTGTCATCCGGCGATCCGCTCCTGTCGGCAGCCGGCGGACTGGATCATAATTTCATCCTCCGAAGGAATGGAAAGGACCTGGTACATGCCGCACGACTGTCCTCGGCCCGATCCGGATTGATCATGGATACCTGGACCACCCAGCCCGGCCTGCAGGTGTACACCTCCAATCAGGAACGAAGTGCGCAACCGGGAAAGCACGGGAAACCGCATGGCATCCATTCCGCGATCTGCCTGGAGTGCCAGGGTTTTCCGGATGCGATCCACCATCCGGGTTTCCCAAGCTGGGTACTCCGGCCCGGTGAGGTCTATCATCAGGTGATCGAATATCGCTTCCGTGAGTCTACTTCCCCGAACCGATCATCTGCAGGATCTTCTCCAACTGAGGAGCCAGGATGATCTCCACCCTCCTGTTCCTGGCTTTGCCTTCGGCGGTATCGTTGGATGCCAGGGGAAGATAGAAGGCGCGGCCGGCAGCGGATACCATCTCCGGTGGTACACCTTCTTTCGTCAGGATCTTCACGACCGAGGAGGCCCGCTTGACACTGAGATCCCAGTTCAGGTCAGCACTGCCATCGGTATCGGTATGACCTTCCACGAGGATCTCGACATCCTTCTGCACTTTCAGCACCCCTGCCAACTGGCGCAAAGCCTGCACACCCTTGGGATCGACGATATCACTACCGGAAGGGAACAGCAGGTTCTGGCTCATCGAAACGTAGACCCGGCCATTCTCCTCCCTGACAGACAAATCAGCCGAGGAATATCCCCGCAATGCGTCCAGGAGACCTGTCTTCAGGGTACTCAAAGCTTTCTCGCGTTCGTCCAGCAAACCGTTCAGTTCAGCGATCCGCTTTTCCTTTTCGGCCAGGTCGGCTGCCAGCTCTTTGGCATCGGCCTCTCGTTTGGCCAGGGCCTTGGCGAGGCTCTCCTGGTCGGCAGTCTTGCGATTGATCTCGGCTTCCTTGGCCAGGATCTCCTCGACCAGTTGCTGCTTCTCCTCGGAAGAGGCGGTCAGGAGGGCCTGATTCTGCGCGATCAGATCGTTCAACCGCAGATTGAGATCATCACGGGCACTTTCCAGGCCCTGGATCAACTCCTGCTGTCGGGTCATCTCCTCCTTGCAGACCACGAGATCCTGCTGCAGATTGCGGCGGGCGGCCTCCAGCTCAGCCTTCTCATCACGGACACCCAGCAGGGCTTTGTACTCGCGATCCAGCTGATCCTTGGCCAGAGCCAGGCTGTCATACTTCTTCGAGGACACACAGGAAGACAGCAATACGAGCAAGAGCACGGGGATCGAAATGATGTGATTCATGGGATGGATATTTTGGTCAAAAATACGCGCTTTGGACGGATCAGTTAATTTTGTCGACCAATCTCTCCGGTGGGATGAACAAACCCCCCGACCTGGAACGTTCTCCTCCTATGACAACTGAAACGGCACTCGACCAGCAGGTCTCCATCCATGTTCTTCGATCCGTCGAGGAGGACCCCCACGGTTGGGATGCCGCGGCTCCGGCTGACAATCTTTTCCTGCAGCGCCCTTATCTCCGTGCGTTGGAAGCACATCCACCCAAAGGCATCCAGTTCCGGTATGCCATCATTCGCCAGGGAGATATGCCCCTCGGTGTTGTCTACACCCAACTGCTCTACTTCAACGGGGCAGAGAGCATCCGATACCAACAGTCGAGCGGTCGTCCAGCTTGTTTTTTCAGCACATTCGGACAATTTCTTCGCGGCCTGGTCGCCCGACAGGTCGGATTCTACTCGCTGGTCTGTGGAAATCTGATGTTGTCAGGTGAGCACGGATTCGCCTTCCAGGATGACAACTGTGATCATTCCGCACTGGTCGACCAGGCCATGAGGCAGATACGGCGATCCCTGGAAGAGGAGAACATTCCGGCATCCATCCTGCTGATCAAGGATTTCTATCCGGAACATCTGGAAACGATCGACCGTTTCAAGGATTATCAGTACCACGCCTTCCATATCCTGCCCAGCATGGTCATGACCCTCGATCCGTCATGGTCGTCCTATGCGGACTATCTGGGCGCGCTGAGCAGCAAGTACCGGGTACGGGCCAAGAAAGCCAGAAAGGTGATGAGCAAGGATGTCCAGCGCAGGATGCTCTCCCTGCAGGATGTGCATGAGCTGCAGCCGCAGCTGCACGCCCTGTACCAGGAGATCGCTGATGATTCCGGATTCAATGTGATCACCCTGGACAAACACTATTTCACACAAATGAAGGCTGCCCTGGGAGACGACTTCCTCGTGCAGGGCTATTTCAGGGAAGGTCAGCTGATCGGCTTTCTCAGCGGGGTGATCAACCTCAACGGGGAATTCGAGGCCCATTTCCTGGGCTATGCCAACCAATGGAATCCCTCATACAAGCTTTATCTGAACATGCTGCTGGACCTGGTCGAGCTGGCCATCCAGCACCGCTCCACCAGCCTGATCTTTGCCCGGACTGCGGAGGAGATCAAAAGCTCCGTAGGTGCCAAAGCCGTCAACCTGACCTGCTATATCCGCCACCGCAGCTCGTTCACCAACCGGTTCATCCGCCCCCTGCTGGACTATCTGAATCCGGTCGATGACTGGGTGCCTCGCCACCCGTTCAAGCAGGAGGACTGATCAGAGCGCATCCGCGGAATCACCTGTCGCTTCTACCCCCGCGAATCCGTCCCGAAACCGGGCGGATCGACGGCCTTCACTGATGGCCGGCCTTCCTTCCAGGCTTTGCGATACCTGCAGGTAGCTGGCAAAGTAGGCTGGAGAATCCGACAGGGACTCGCTCTGGACCAATGGATCACGCAAGGAAGACGGCTGGAAGACCACCCACAATCCGAAGGCGATCAAGAAGACTGCCGCGACGCGCAGGAACGACCGCATCCTGACGACCTTAGGATGGGCCGCACGCGGGGATGATGTCTCCAGCTGACGTCGTACACGATCCCAGCTGTCCGGCCGGGGCTGGACCCGGAGCTGATCACTAGCCGAGCGCATCCGGGGCTCCCAGGAAGGCTGGTCATGGAATGGGGTATCAGGTCGGTTATGCATGGTCATGAGATGAGGATAGTTTCGTTTCTGTGATCCAGGAGGTGAGCTTTTTCCTGGCCTGGATCAATTGTGATTTTGATGTATTCAGACTGATGCCGAGAATGTCACCGATTTCCTTGTGGGTGTAGCCCTCGATGGCATACAGGTTGAAAATGGTCCGATAGCCCAACGGCAGCTGATCCAGCAGAGCCAGCACCTCCTCGGCCTGGAGTTTGTCCTGGGCATCCGGCTCATCCGTGGTTACGTGTTCCAGGCCGTCCTCACGGTAATCCATCTTCTTCCGGCGGAGGGTCATCAGGCATTCATTGACAGCGATCCGGCGTATCCAGCCTTGGACCGTCCGACCATCGCGGAGCGTATCCAAACCGGTCAGGGCCTTGTACATGGACTGGATCATGGCGTCCTCTGCTTCATGTTCATCGGGGAGGTATCGGCGGCAAACACCCAGAATGGCCGGGGCCAGCAATCTGTAGAATTCGGACTGCGCCTGGTGGTCGCCATGTCGGCACTTCTCGATCAGAACAGGGAAGTCCATACAAGTACAAGATGCGGCATGAAAGGAAATTGGTGGTTCATGAAGGCGCGGAAACCGGCAAGACCCGCAAAATCAGCTAATTTTGTGGCCTGAACAACCCTCTATGTACCTCAAGAACGGAAAATACTATTTCAGCGGCCAGGTGCCGGCCACCCAGATCGCCGAACGGTATGGTACGCCGGTCTACGTCTATGAGGCCGATCTGATCGAGCGGCAATACCGCCGCCTGCAGGACGCGTTCTCCATTCCCAACGCCCGGATCTACTACGCCTGCAAGGCGAATACCAATCTGCAGATCCTCAAGTTGCTCCGCAGCTGGGGGGCGGGCCTGGATTGCGTATCCATACAGGAGGTACAGTTGGGAATCCTGGCCGGCTTCCAGCCATCGGACATCCTGTTCACGCCCAATTGTGTTTCCCTGGCTGAGTATGAGATGGCCCATGAGATCGGCACCCTGATCAACATTGACAACATCTCCATCCTGGAACAATTCAGCCAGCGCTTTCCGGGCGACAAGGTCTGCATCCGGATCAACCCGCATATCATGGCCGGAGGAAATTCCAAGATCTCTACCGGACATATCGATTCGAAATTCGGCATATCCATCCACCAGCTGCCCCATGTGCTACGGGTGGTGGAGTCGACGGGCATCCGGATCTCCGGATTGCACATGCATACAGGTTCGGATATCCTGGATGTGGAGGTCTTCCTGAATGCCTGCGACATCCTCTTCGGGGTGGCGGCCAGTTTCCCCGACCTGGAGTACATCGATTTCGGCAGTGGCTTCAAGGTACCCTACAAGGAAGATGATGTGTCCACGGATGTGGAGGAGTTCGGTCGGGAGATCAGCTCCCGATTCCAGGCATTCTGTGCGTCCTATGGCCGTGACCTGACCCTGATGTTCGAACCTGGAAAATTCCTGGTCAGTGAATCGGGTACCTTCCTGGTGAGGACCAATGTGATCAAGACCACCGTATCCACGGTCTTTGCGGGAGTGGATTCAGGTCTGAATCACCTCATCCGCCCCATGTTCTACAATGCCTGGCATTCCATCGACAACATCTCGAACCCGGAAGGCAGGAGTCGGATCTACACCATCGTGGGGTACATCTGCGAAACGGATACATTCGCGGTAGATCGGAAATTGTCCGAGATCCACGAAGGAGATATCCTGGCCTTTCACAATGCCGGTGCGTATTGTTTCAGCATGGCTTCCAATTACAACTCACGATTCCGCCCGGCCGAGGTGCTCATCTACCAGGGAAAGGACTATCTCATTCGACGCCGGGAAACCCTGGAGGATATCCTGGCCCTGCAGGAAACGGATGTCTTGTCCCTCTCCCCAGCTGACCACAGCTGATGAACGCATTGACCGGTATCCGATGGGGCATCCTGCTTCTGCTGATGCCGGCGTGTGTACCGGACACACCTGATCTTCTCCAGTCCATCGACAGCGAAGGATTGCATTTTACTTCCGGACAAACCTGGGCGCTTGCCGAAGATACCGGTCAGGTGATCCTCTTCCTCCTGGCCTATGCCCCGACCGATCCGCCCCCCAGGCTGGCCGCTTTTGGCGAGCGGGTCGGGGTCCTGTTTCGTGATGCCGGGATCGCCGGCATCTATGTCCTGGATCGTCCTTCTGCCCTGGACGTCATCCAACCCCTGGGTTTGGCAACCTCCGCTCCCATCCATCCGTTTGCTTATGAGGATGCCCGCGACACCCTGGACCACATCCTGACCCTGGACAACCCGGCCCCCCGATTGATGATCACCAGCCTCTCTGTTCGCGAGGAACTCCTGAGCAGTCGCTTTCCGGTCGATCGGCAGGACTGGACAGACCAGGGAACGGATGATCTGGCGGTGCTGGTGCTGCGCCCCCGGATCGGGCTTCAGATCATGAAATTCCCGTTCTGACAGGCAGATCTGAGGAAAAATCCGAATATTTGGCACAATAGCTGAACTCTATTAATAAATCGATCTATGGATTCCCACTATCAACCCTCTGCCATTGAACAGAAATGGTATCCCCACTGGATGGCAAAGGGCTATTTCAGATCTGTCCCGGATGAGCGTGAGCCGTACACCATTGTCATGCCGCCGCCTAATGTGACAGGTATTCTCCACATGGGCCATATGTTGAACAATACCGTCCAGGACATCCTGATCCGCCGGGCCAGGCTGGAAGGCAAGAACGCCTGCTGGGTGCCGGGCACGGACCACGCTTCCATTGCCACGGAGGCCAAGGTGGTACAAATGCTTCGCGAACGGGGCATCAAGAAAAGCGACATCAGCCGGGATGAGTTCCTGGGCTATGCCTTCGAATGGAAGGACAAATACGGCGGGATCATTCTCGACCAGCTCAAACGGCTGGGGGCCTCCTGTGATTGGGATCGCACCCGCTTCACCATGGAGGAGGCCCTTTCCGACGCGGTCATCCAGGTATTCGTGGATCTCCATGCCAAGGGCAAACTCTATCGGGCCCTGCGCATGACCAACTGGGATTCGGAAGCCAGGACCGTACTCTCCAACGAGGAGGTAATCTACAGCGAAGAGAAGGACACCCTGTACTATCTGACCTATCCACTGGCGGACGATCCCTCGACCGGTCTGACCATCGCTACCGTACGACCCGAAACCATCCTGGGTGATACGGCAGTGGCCGTGCATCCGGAGGATCCACGCTACCAGCACCTGATCGGCAAGACCGTCCGGGTGCCCCTTATCGATCGGGAAATCCCCATCATCGGAGATACCTATGTCGACCAGGAATTCGGCACCGGTGCCTTGAAGATCACCCCTGCACACGACCCCAATGACTATGAGATCGGGCAGCGACACAACCTCGACACCATCAATATCCTGACCGACGACGGCCGATTGAACGAAGCCGCCGGCATGCTGGTGGGCGAAGACCGCTTTGCCGCCAGGAAGAAGATCCTGCCCATGCTGGAAGAGGGAGGCTTCCTGACCAAAACGGAGGACTATGTGCACAAGGTCGGCCGTTCGGAACGGACCCAAAGCATTGTCGAGCCGCGCCTGACGCTGCAGTGGTTCCTGGACATGAAGGATTTCGCCAGGGAAGCCCTGGCCGCCGTCCAGGAAGGTGATGTGGCCTTCCATCCGCCCCATTTCATCAACATGTACCAGAACTGGCTCAATCCGGAGAACATCCGGGACTGGTGCATCAGTCGCCAGTTGTGGTGGGGCCAGCGGATCCCCGCCTGGTATCTCCTGTCCGAGCGGGAGATGGACAATCCGCAAGCCTTCGTAGCCCACACGGAGGAAGAAGCCCTGGACAAGGCCAGGACCGCAACGGGCAACCAGCAACTCACCGCGGCAGACCTCTACCAGGATGAAGATGTGGTGGACACCTGGTTCTCCTCCTGGCTGTGGCCCATCAGTGTATTCGATGGCTTCCAAGACACCCGGGAATTGGACTACTACTACCCGACGCAGACCTTGGTCACCGGTTGGGATATCATCTTCTTCTGGGTGGCCAGGATGATCATGGCCGGCTACGAATGGGCTCCCGGCCTGTTGGGAAAGGAAAAGGTCATGCCTTTCGAGCATGTGTATTACACGGGCATGGTGCGCGACAACAAGCGGCGCAAGATGAGCAAGTCGCTGGGCAACAGTCCGGATGCACTGGCCCTCCTGGAAAAATACGGCGCTGACGGCGTTCGCTTCGGATTGCTGAGCGCTGCGGCGGCGGGCAATGATATCATCTTTGATGCCCCCTTTGACCAGAAGACCCAGAAGATCGTCAACGAAAGCCAGTTGTGTGATCAGGGATTGCGGTTCTGCAACAAGATGTGGAATGCCCTGAAGCTGATCAAGCAATGGCAGCTGGTGGACGAGGCTCCCACGGCGGAAGCCGCGAGCATCAATGCCCTGGCTACTCGCTGGATGCAGGAGAAACTGGCCATTCTACAGCAGGAATTGACGGAGGACTATGCCCAGTTCCGACTGAGTGACGGGGTCAAGCGGTTGTATCGCTTCATCTGGGATGATTTCTGCAGCTGGTATCTCGAGCTGGTCAAGCCTGTCTACGGTTCGCCATTGGATCGGGCCACCTATGAGCGGACGGTTGATTTCTACACCGAACTGATGAATTTGCTCCATCCGTTCATGCCCTTTGTCACCGAGGAGATCTGGCATTTGCTCCGGGACAGGCAACCCGGAGAGGATTGCATCATCACCCCGGTGGCCTGTTCCTCGTCCGTTCATCCGGGATGGGTCGAGGACATGGACCTGATGAATGAGATGGTCTCCCGCATCCGGGAGTTGCGGGCCGACAAGCAGATGCCCATGCGGGACACGCCGGCAGCCTGGTATGTCCGGTCGGACAAATCAGACGCCCTGTTTGCCCAGCCGGGCACGAACGCCCTGGTCTGCAAGATGGCCAACCTGGAAAGCCTCAATCCGGTGACACAGGAACCCGAACAGAGCCTTCCGATCATGGCGGCCACAGAGAAACTCTACATGGCCTATACGGCGGAAGTCAACGTCGAGGAAGAGCGCAAGAAACTGGAAGAGGAGATCAATTACACCAAGGGGTTCATCGCCTCTGTCGCTAAAAAACTGAGCAATGAGCGGTTTGTGGCCGGAGCACCTGCGGACGTGGTCGAGCGGGAACGTCAGAAAATGGCGGATGGGGAGACGAAGTTGAAGAGCCTGGAGGAGAGTCTGGCGGCGCTGGGGTGATGTATGCCAATGCTTATACCTATCATGGCATGAGAAATTCAGGGCATCCACAACATTTTTGAAGTGAATATGGCTGCCCCACTCTCATAGGTGAGAAAAATCAATCCTGGAGGAAGACCTTCCAACGGAATGGTCATTGACCTGGATTGACGCAGATCAATCTTTTGTTGTTTGGCCAAGTAGCCAGTTGTCGTGGTGACAGACAGGATTCCCGTGTCACCGAGATCATTGCCGAACCATTCGACCAACAAGGCCCCGTTCAGGATACCAACCTTCATCTGGATCTCAACCTTCTGAGCAGTCGTCGAGGTCGTGATCTTCGGAGGAAGAACCAACCGAATAACAGGGATGGTGTCACCAACCGGCAACCATACACTCCCAATAAGCTGGGAATTCAACCAACCACCGCCCAGTTGAGGGGCACACCCACTCAACGTACCACCTCCCACCAGTTCGATATTTAATGAATCCGTGACGGTGTAATCAAACTCTTGACTAATGAGAAACCTGGGCAATACAGAAGCATTTTCAGGTGCCACCGGTATGGCTACCAGAATGTATCGTGTATCTTCCTGAACGGGAACCCCCTCATTGAAATCTTCATCGAAAAGTGGAAACCGGAACAAGGTCTGGCTTTGGTCCCCATCCTGGAAATCGTATTGACCAAACCCTCTGATCACCGTCTCAGTACCAAGATCAAGCTGATTGTCCAGGTTCAGGTCATGCCACTCATACAGGATTGCTGCGATAGAAGCCGGACCACCGGGGCCACCCGGAACCAGATCATCTGCGTTGGCAATACCTACTTCTACTTCAAAATATTCAAGATCAATATCTCCTGTGTAATCTATATCGGAAAAAAGATATTGAAAACCGAAGAAGCCTTCGGGCAGGTCATCGGCCGAAATATCCATTAATGGCCCTCCATGGATCTCCTTGGCAAACCGGTCATTCGACAAGACAAATTGAAAGGTCTGTTCGTTGTCAGAGAGGTCATCACCTGGCAGATCTGAAGTGACCCTGTACCTGCCAACGTAAAGCCCCAGGGGCAAGCCATCCGCCAAGGTCAGACAATAGGGCATCCCCAATGATTCCAGGTCTGAAATCGAGACGATCGTATCGCCTCCTTCCTTCCAAATCTGGCAAGCGATGACATAATTCACCGGCCCACATGCAGGGTCAACGTCCACTTCGAGATGAAGGGGAAAGTCAGTCAGTTGGGAAATATGCCACATGGCATACGGCGGAATGGCAAATCGATCGGTGGCCTTGACACCGTCGCATTGACCCCATCCTGGCCCAGGCAGCAGAATACCTGTAACGAATAGGAGACCAAGGATAACCGAACGAAAACGAGCCGGGATGATGGCAGTACGCATCATTAAGAAATTTGTGATCCCGGCACCTGGATCGTATGAATAAAAAAAGCGCCATCCACCTTCCGGTGAATGGCGCTGTAAACGATTCAAGAACCGCAGTTCATCTCAGCTTAGTGCTGGACGATAAACTTGTCGGTACGTACACCCTGTGGGGTGGTGATGTAGAGCAGGTAGGATCCGTTAGCCAGGTGGCTGACGCTGCGGGTCCAGTTGGTCTGCTGTACGCCGGACATGGTCTCGCTCATGATGGTCTTACCGGTGATATCGCTGACGCGGATGTTCACCTGGTCCATCGTCTGGACGAAGTCCATGTTCACGGTCAACACATCACCGACCGGGTTGGGCAGGATGGTGATCTTGTTGTCATCAGCCAGTGGCTCGTCCTCGATCGAAACAATTTTCTGCAGGTTGAGTCGGAGTACGGGTACTTCACCACCGGCGAAGGCACCATTCCCCAGGACATCATCCGCCAGACCGGCATTCAGGAACTCGGCATAGGCGTGGGTGCACTGACCCAGTCCTCCGGCATCTTCAGGCAACGTCAGGAAGCGGGTAGCGGCATAGTTGAAATCACTGCTCATCAGCATGAACAACGGGGCTTCGGTCGAAAGGCCGGTTGGCTCCTGATACTGCATGACCAGCAGATATTCTCCATCGTTCTTCAGCTTGACGCACGGCTCAAAGTTCTCGTCAAACATTGGAATGGTGAATACGGTATTGGCAGGATCGCCGTCCTGGAAATCATACTGGTTGAAACCAACCAGAAGAGTTTCATCGGCAGTCTGGCAGTCGCCATCGCCATTCAGGTCCGTCCACTCATACAGATAGATGATGATGCTGGCCTGGGCACCCAGGACACTGGGTGACAGATCGTCGGCGTTGGAGATGCCCACCTCGATATCGCACACCTCGTAATCACCACCTTTGGGCAGATAGTAATAGTTACCAAAAGCATAATCCAGGCTACCACTGGTCGCCACTGGACGAAGACCAGAGTACACGCCACCAGGGATCTCCTTGGCCATCTGCGTATTGCTGATCATGAAGCGGAAGGACTGTGAGTTGTTGGAGTCATCGAAGTCCGTTGAATCAGAGCGAACGGTGTAGGTACCGGTATACATTCCGCTGGCGCCGGCAGGAAGATCAAAACACTCGGCAAATGGAATGTTTTCGGCAATCGAGTCGGAACCAATGGTGCCATAATCCAGCGTACCGGAAATGACCACATTGCCATTCTCGTCAGCGACTTCATAATCCACAGCCACACCAGTCTGGGCACATGCACCAACGTTCTCAACGTCGATCAATGCACCGAAGTCATGCAGCTGTTCCATGTGCCATGTCGCGTTGGGAGCGATGGCGAAGAAATCATTGGCCCGCATGTTGTTGCACTCGGTCTCTACGATCTGAACATCGTCGATGATCCAGTAGTAGTAGTTTGCCTCGATGCGGAACCGCACCAGCAGGTTGGTCGAACCGGCTGCACCAGGCAGTGGAACACGGGTCTGACCATCAAAGGTCGGGTTCACACCCGGAGGGGTAGCTGTGGTGAACGGCTCAACATCCTGGTTGATCTCGATGGAGATCCAGCTGTTGCCGTTATCCAGGGAGTACTCGACAAAGTAGGTGCTCTGGAACTGGGTCGTGCGCTGATGGAACAGCAGGGATACACCAGCTACATTGAATCCGCTCAGGTCGATCGGAGGGGAGGTAATGGAACCTTCCTGGTTGGCAGGGCATGGGCCATAACCGAAGTTGTTCGCGACGCCACCGTTGTCGAGGAAGTCGGAGTCAAAGACCACTGCACCATTACAAGCAGTGCGGGACAGGATCCGCTGACCGCCCCACAGGTTACCCGTGGTCAGGCCGTCGATGGCCCACTGCCACAGGGCATTGGACGCGTCAACCGGGTTGCCATCGCCATCATTGGAGCACAGGATGCCCTCAGTCGTCCAACCGTTCAGACCACCATCAAACTGACCTTCGTCCCACAGTACATTGTACACTTCCGCAGGAGGATCATTCTCGAATGCAGCGATCCGGAACGTACCCCAACCGGCCTGCCAGTCAGCTGCTGGTCCGTCATTGGACCATACACGGACGTAGTAGGTCGCGCCAGGAGTCAGCTCAGGACAGATCTCACCAAAGAAGATCCGGTCACCGGCAGGTGCGTTGGCGCAGAAGAGGGGTTGGTTGGCTGGATCACCATCGCAGGATGCATACAAAGCCACACCGGGGCTGGCGAAATCATCTGGCTGATCACCATAGTAGATCTTGATGGAGAAGCCATTCGGGTAAGGCGTAGCAGGAGCGGTAAACTTGTACCACACCGCGTCACGGTAGAAGTTGCCGGAGCATACAGGAATCCCTGCAGATGCTTCATCGACCGTATTCCGGGTATCCCCGTCGATCAGTACGGCATTTGTTTCACTGTCCGCAACTGGAAGATCGATCGCACCGGAACAATTGTCGTTTGCAGGCTGTGCCTGCAACGCGAAAGTCGCCAGAACGAAGAGGGCGGACATGAACGCATACTTAACTTGTAAAGATTTGATTCTCATAGGAGCACAGATTTTTTTAAGTTTTTAAGAGAGAATTGCCGAAAAATAAGGAGAATCTTTCAAATGAACGAGATAAAAGAAAGTTCTGTCGGGAATGTGACAGCTTATCCGCTCACGACATCAGATACTGAGCCGTTCCACTTCGTGAAAAAGGGCTGTCGCATCAATGGGCACCACTCCGACACGCTCACAGACCAGGCCTCCGGCCAGGTTGGCCACGGCGGCCAGATCGTGAAGGGCCATGCCCCCGGCCAGGGTCATGGATGCCACGGCGATCACGGTATCCCCTGCCCCGCAGACATCAATGATGTCGCGCGCCTCAGGGGGAATGATGCCTCCCTGGTCACGACCATGATCGTACCAGTAGATACCTTTCTCTGATAAGGTGACCAGTGTATACTGATGGGCCATCAGGCTATGCAGTTCACGCACCGCCTGCTGCAACTCCTCCTCGACCGGATGGATCACCCGGGCCAATCCTTCTGACAGTTCCTTGAGATTGGGCTTGAACAGGGTACAACCTGCGTACTGGAGGAAATGACGAAACTTGGGATCCACCGTGACCGGGATCTGATAGCGGCCGGCCAGCCCGATGACCGAACGGATCATCGCCGGTGACAGCACGCCCTTGTCATAATCCTGCAAGATGATCACATCCACGGGAGTCTGCCGGATCTCTTCTTCCAGCCGGACCATCAGCGACGCGACACTCTCCGGGCTCACCGGGTGGGTATCCTCCGAATCGACCCGCAGCAGATGTTGGTTGCCCGCGATGATCCTGGTCTTGATGGTGGTTTTCCGGCCCGGTTCCCGGATCAGGAAACTGTGGTCGGACAAGCCGGCTTCGTCGACCAGACGCTCCAGCTCGGCCGCTTCCTGATCCTGGCCGACCACGGCCACCAGCACGGGGTCCGCCCCTAACTCCTTGACATTCAAAGCGACATTGGCAGCTCCGCCCAGCCGGGAAGCACTGGATCGCAGTTCGACGACCGGCACGGGTGCCTCTGGCGAAATCCGCTGGACATGCCCCCGGACATAGCGATCGATCATCACGTCACCCAGGACCAGGACCCGCAATCCACGCAGGGAGGTCAACCAAGAATCGAGTTGCTTCATCGGTCGCGAAAGTACGGATTATTCACGGAGGATGGCCTGGCATTCCGAGAGGATCAACCGGGTTGCCCCCTGGTGCCGGTCCAGCCAGTGTCGGGCGGATCGACCGGCCACCAAGCGGGTGGACTCCTGCCCAAGATCCGAAAGGCACTTCCTCACTTCAGAAAGATCGTTCACCTCAAAGCCGCCGCCGGCCCGAATCAGTCCGGCCGCCTCGGGAAACTTCTGATGGCGGGGTCCGAACAGCACCGGCACGCCATATGCGGCCGGCTCCAGCAGGCTGTGGACCGACTTGCCAAAGCCACCACCGACATAGGTGATGGCTGCCCAGCGGTACACCTTGTTCAGCATGCCGATGGTATCGAGTACCAACACCTGGCAACCTGCCGGGTCATGATCATCCCGGTCGGTGTACGCCACGGAGGCATCCGGCCAGGCTTTCAGGATCCGTTGGATCCGGTCAGCGGCCAGGTCATGTGGTGCCAGGATCCACTTCCATCCCGACAGCACCTGCTCCTGCAGGATGGGCAGCAAGAGGTCGAGGTCTTCATCCCATACGCTGCCCCCGATCATCACGCGTTGCCCGGCGGCAAACTCCTCGATCCAGGGATCATGGTAGGGTGAGTCAGCAATATCCAGCACCCGGTCGATCCGGGTATCCCCGGCCAGCATCGGGTCCTTAGCCCCCCAGCTTTGGAGCAGCTCCCGACTGGAGTCATCCTGGACCGCCAGGGTAGCCGCCCTCAGGATGATCTCCCGGAAGGGCCTGGCCCACTGACGGGCCAGAAACTGGTCTGAACGGAATCGCGCGGCAAACAGGATAATGGGGATGTCTCGCCTGTTGGCCTCCATCCAGTAGTGATACCAGAAATCGTATTTCACCCAGAGGATCAGATCGGGATGGAAGTGGTCCATCCAGCGGAGGGCATTGGGGGGTGTATCCAGGGGCAGACAGACCACCCGGTCAGCCGTGGGGTTGTCCTTCTGCCGGGCATAACCGGAATGGGAGAAAAAACTGAGGAGCAGCCAGGCATCCGGATACAACTCCCGAATGCCTTCCCACACAGGGCGCCCCTGTTCGAACTCCCCCAGCGAGGAGCAATGCATCCAGATCACCTGTCGGCCTTCCGGAGGTCGGATCTGCCAGACATCGGCCCGGATATGGCGCCATTGCCTCACCTTGGGCACGAACCATCCGATGATCGGCAGGATCCACTGTACCCCCTGGGTCAGCAGCCGATAGCCGGTGAGGATGATAAGCTGATTCAATGGATCAATAATAGATGTCTGTCGTTCCGGTACCAGTCCACAGTGGAATGCACCAGCCTGCCCGGAAGGTGAGGGTCATGTCGAGACGGGTTCGATCATCCTGTTGCATGGTCGAATAATCATAGGTCCGCAGACTCCGGCCAAAGGCCTGGCCAACATCGACACCGGCGTAGAAATTGATCCGGCGATTGAGACTGACATGCTGATACCCAAGGAATTCCGACACCAACCAACCGGCGGTGAGGCGATCATATCCGGCCCCGTAATCCCCTTCGGTCTGGGCCAGGGAGCGAAGCTCATCGTTCACCTTGATCCAGTGCATCTGGAAACCGGTGCCCAGAGAAAAACGGATACCGGATCGCTTGTTGGATTCGAACAGGGGGAACAATCTGCCGATGGTGACCTTTCCGGAGACCAGGCGTTGCTGCAGAAATGCCTGGGAGATGGCCAGGTCACGACCCACGATGTTCCCATCTTCATCCTGGAGGAAATCCAGGACATTCTCTTTCACCTTGCCGGCAAATCCGTATTGTCCGTCTATGCCCAAGATCCAGTTGTTTGGCCAGCTCATCCACTCCACCTGGAATCCGGCGGAAAATCCGGCTCCGAACCGGTCGGCCAGGTCGCCCAGGGGCACCATACCCGCATAGTTGGCATTCAGGAACAGCATCGGTGCCTCGTTCAGGGCCTGCTGGCCGAGCGGTCGCTGGGCGGACAGTGAACCCATCCAAGGAAACATCAGCAATACACTGCACAGTGCGGGAAAAAGGAAACGTGGCATGGCAAAGCGAACCTGGTCAAACATCAGCCTAAAAGTAGGGGCTTCCCGCGATACCCGCCAACATTTCATCCGGAACTGTCGGGATCAATCCAAATTCCCGAGGATATTCACCTCCTGCTCCAGATCGATGCCAAACCGATCGTGGATATCCGCCATGATCTCCCGGGCCAGGCCACGGATCTCCTGTGCCGTTGCCTGTCCATGGTTGACCAGGACCAGGGCCTGTCGGTCGTGCACCCCGGCGTCACCGCGACGGACGCCCTTCCATCCGGCCTGGTCGATCAGCCAGCCGGCAGGCACCTTGACCATCCCGTCTTCTCCCGGATATCCGGGCAAACCGGGATATCGGTCCTTCAAATTCCGAAACGCTAATTCGGCAATGACCGGGTTCTTGAAAAAACTGCCGGCATTGCCGATCTCTGCCGGGTCAGGCAATTTGCTTTGGCGAATGGCCACCACCGCATCGAACACATCCCGGATACCCGGCTGGCCGACCTGCCTGTCCCGAAGGACATCCCGGATCGCCCCGTAATCCAGCTGCAGTTCCGGATTCCGACTGAGTCGAAGATCCACATCGAGGATGACCCATTGGTCCCGCCCTTCACCTTTGAAGAAACTGTCCCGGTAGCCGAAGGCACATTCGGCATGATCGAAAATGCGGATCGCTTGCGAAGCCCGGTTCATGGCCGTCAGCTGGACAAACCGATCCGTCAGCTCGACGCCATAGGCACCGATGTTCTGGATGGGCGCTGCACCGGCAGTGCCGGGAATGAGGGCCAGGTTCTCCAGGCCGCCCAGTCCCTGGTCTACTGCCCAGGTGACCAGATCGTGCCACAACACACCGCCCCCGGCCCTGACGGTCACTGTTTCCGGATGTGTCGACAGGATTCGGATGCCCATGATGCGATTGTGCAGGACCGTGTTGTCCAGGAAGTCGGGCAACAGGATATTGCTCCCCCCTCCGAGGATGAAGACCGGCCTCTCTGCCTGCTCCAGGCCTTCTCTGAGCTGATCCTCGTTTGCAAACGAGGTGTAGGCCGCGCAGGTAGAGCGGACACCGAACGTGTTCAGGGCAACCAGGGAGTAATTAGTGTCGATCGGCATGCTCGAGATATTCGAGTCCCAGGAGTCCGGTGGCATACTGTAGGTTGACCGTATCGCGGGGCTGGCAAAGATACAGCGGATCATCGGGAGACACCTTGATGCGGAGGATGTCCTGACCCGTCCAGAGGAACACCCACGTATCCGGATCACCATTGGGCTGGTCGGGGAATCGGTCCATGACCTCCAGATGATCGACATGGGAATCAATGGCCACCATGCGATTGAGCAGGAGGGCCAGGGCCCCGGCGGGGATCAGGAGATAGACCACGCCGAGAAAGATCGACAGGGACCTGTCCTCCAGCGCCGGGATCCGGCGCAGATACCGAACCATTGGCAGGATGGACAGGGTGACGAACACGGCAATGGGTATGAGCAGCCACCAGGGTTGGCTCAGTTCCTTCAGGTACATGGCCCACACCGCCACCCCGAGCGGCAGGATCAATGCCAGCAGGATATAGATGAGTTTGTTCATTCAGAAGTCGACAGGTCAAACTGAAGGCGGGCCAGCTGGTTGTACCGCCCATCCGGCATACTGGTCAGTTCGCTGTGTGTCCCCGACTCGACGATCTCGCCATGTTCCAGTACATAGATCCTGTCCACATTGCGAATGGTGGCCAGTCGGTGGGCGATGATGATAGCCGTCCGTCCTTCCAGCAATCGGTTGAGGGCTTCCTGGACGATCATTTCCGACTCGGCATCCAGAGAAGATGTGGCCTCGTCGAGGATCAGTACGGAAGGATCCCGCAGGATAGCCCGGGCAATGGCGATGCGCTGGCGCTGACCGCCGGACAGCTTGATACCCCTGTCGCCGACCACCGTATTCAGTCCATCCGGAAACTGCCGGATGAATTCCATGGAGTTGGACAACTCGGCAGCCTGAAGGACTTCCTCGTCCGAGGCCCTGGTGTTGCCATACAGGATATTATCCCGGATCGTACCTCCGAACAACATCACTTCCTGGGGCACGATGGCAAAATGCTGGCGATAGGTGGCCAGGTCCATCTGGCGGACATCCTGGCCATCCAGAAGGATACGGCCCTGTTCCGGCTGGTAGAGCCGCAGGATCAGCTGGACAATGGTGGACTTGCCCGCACCAGAGCCACCGACCAGGGCGATCTTCTGACCCGGGGCCATGTGCAGGTCAATATCCTTCAGGACGGGAAGATCAGGCCGTGAGGGATAGGCAAAGGAGACATGGTCCAGGGTGATCTCCCCGTGGATCTTTTTCTTGCGCAGATCGGGTTGTTCTCCCTTGACCTCACCGGTCATGTCCAGGATATCCATGACCCGTTCCGATGCACCGATGGCGCGGAGCATCTGGGTATACAGATCGCCCAGGCTGCCCATCGACCCTCCGATGATCGCGGTGATCACGATGAAGGAAATCAGGTCACCCGGGGTCATGTCACCGGCCTGGACCATCATGGCCCCCCGCCAGAGGACATAGAAGATGATCCCGAAAAGAATGGAGATCACAAAGGCCACAAAGAGGGACCGCATCAGGCCCAGGCGAAGGGAGAGCCGGACGACCTCATCGTTCCGGTTCTTGTATCGGCCGATCTCAAACCATTCATTGGTGAAGGTCTTGACCACCTGGATGGACTGGAGCGATTCGTCGAGGATGACATTGGTCTGGGCCAGGGCATCCTGGCGCTGGCGGGACAACCCACGGATATACCGGCCAATGATCAGGGCCAGGATGACGATCACCGGGAAGGTGGCAAACATGAACAGGGCCAGATCCGGAGTCTTGTAGATCAGGTAACTGATCCCCACGATGAGGATAATGATCTGGCGGAGGAATTCGATGGATGTCAGGCTGAGTGTATCCTGGAGTTGCTGGACATCCGTGGTCGTCCGCGAGGTGAGCTCCCCTACCCGATTCTCCTCGAAGAAGGTAATGGGAAAGGTGATCATCTTCTGGAAGAGCTGTCCGCGGATATCGGACATGACCCGCTCGCTGACGTAGGTGGTCAGATAGACCCGGAAGAACGAGACAATACTTTGCGCTACGAGGATCACCAGGAGACCGAGACCGATCTGGTCGAGGGTCCAACCGTATTCGCTTTTATCCGTGACCACATTGATGATCTCCCCCGAGCCGATGGGAAAGACCATGAACACACTGCTGGAAACGGCCAACAGGATCAGGCTGACTGCAAAAGGCAGCCGATAGGGACGCATATGCCGAAACAGGCGCAAGGCCTTTGCAGCTGCCGCCCGGGAAAACCTGGGGGGAGCCTCCTCTTCACCTGCCCGAAAACCTCTTCTACGACTGGCCATAATTGATCTGGAACTGAAACCCGAAAGTGTAAAGGTCTGTTCATTCTGGTCAACAGACCCCAAAAAACTAACATTTTCACCCCTGTTAACAGCCGGATTAACATATCATTTGGAAACTACAGGCCGAAAGCACTGGGCAGACTCGTTCCCGTTGTTAATTTTGCAACACTATTTCAAATCCACTTTTTAATACGACGAACAATGAAGAAGCAACTGATGAAATTCGGAATCCTGTTTGGTTTTGGCCTTTTCCTGGTCGCTTGTGGCAACTCAGAGAGCGCTGCTCCTGCTGAAGAAGCTCCTGCCATGGAAGAAGCTGCTCCTGCTGAAGAAGCTGCCCCTGCTGAAGAGGCTGCTCCTGCTGAAGGTACGGATGCCACTGGCACCCTGGTTCAGCCTGAGGAAGGCCAGCAGTAATCCACTGTTCCTCTCCCCGGAGAGGCGCCGAAACAAAAAAGGCCCGTCCAATGGACGGGCCTTTTTGTTGGTCCTCATGAAGCAGTTTGTCGAAAAAAGAAAGCCGTACCCTGGGATGTAGGGTACGGCCGACTCCAAATTATAATCCCATGAACATAAAAATCAGTTGATGTGGAGAGTGGCTCCAGGAGAAACGCCATTTCGTTTGTTTCTCTCTTTGTCTCTTTCGACAATACAAATATGCAGCACCCCTATCCCCGGGACAAATACAAAAAACAGCCCCAATAAGATTATTTACAATCACATACGAGATAATTCATGTCGTATGTGATTGCAAATCATTGAATTAATTATGCAAATAAGGAATTCAACTAGACCCGTTGTGAATAATACCGTTTTTTCAGACTACTTCCAGGGGTCCTGAAATGCCGGATTCTGTACAAAAGAAGTATCCGTCATAGTGTGTAACAAGGCGATCAAGGCTTGTTTCTGCTTCTCCGTCAGCTTGAGCGGATGCATATTGGCATCATAGTTCTCAGCTACGTGCCCACCTGAGTCGTAATGATCGATCACCTCTTCCAGGGTAGCAAAGCGACCATCATGCATATACGGAGCGGTCAGGGCAATGTTCCGCAGGGTAGGCGCCCGGAAACGCCCGTTGTCCAGATAATTGCCGGTCACGGCGCCTCTCCCCAGGTCCTTGAACTCATTGAGATTGCCAACGCTGTCAATGGCATTGTTGAAGTAATTGTTCGTCGTCAGCAGAACACTGCCATGACAATGGCCACATTCGGCATCCGGAACGGCCGGCTCAAAGTCAAAGAACAGGTCGTATCCCAGCTGCTCATCCTCCGTGGGAAAATCCTCCACCCGGATGAACAGGGCATCATACCGTGAATTGCCGCTGATCAGGGTACGCTCGAACTGGGCGATGGCCTTGGCCGCCAATTCCTTGGTGATCTCCCGCTTGTCGGAGATGCCAAAGGCCTGGCGGAACCAGACCGGATACTGGTCATCCCGCACCAGCTTCTGGATGACATTGGGCCATTCCTCATGCAGTTCGATCGGATCTTCCACCGGCAACAAGGCCTGCTCTTCCAGGGTAGCCGAACGGCCATCCCAGAAAAGCCCATAGTAGTTGAATCCGATATTGGTGAGGCTCATCGAGCTTCGCTTGCCAAACAGACCGTCCACCCCCTTGCTGAAGGCCATGTCATCTGTAAATCCGAATTCGGGGAGATGGCAGGAAGCACAAGCCATGGTCGAATCAGCGCTCAACCGCTTGTCGTAAAACAGCCGCCTGCCCAGCTCGACACCCTCCACCGTCATGGGATTGTCGGCTGGAATTTCCATCTGGGGAAAATCCGCTGGCACATTGACCACATACGCCGTCGGCGCATAGGGGATACCGGTCAGATCACAATCCGTGCAATCAGGCATGGGGTCATCCTTCCCGCAACCGCCGACCAGGCCAAGCAGGATGAGCAGACCAAAGCCAACGACCTGTATCCTAGAACAGGGAAAACGCATCTTCATAATTATCCATGATCATGAGCATGGCCGGATCATCCGGCGTATGCGCATTGGGTTGGGCCTGGATATCCCACCATGTACCGTCAGCCTGTTGGAACAAGTCCCGGACATCCAGGTCCAGGGTCATGGTGGTGGTCTGTCCGCCCTCGATCCGGGTAACATGGGCAAAGCTCACTTCCCGATAAAGGGCGTCTCCACCGGTGTGGTATGAAAAAGGCGTACTGAACACACCACTACCGGTCAGATCGGCCAGGCCCTGGGTCTTGGTAAAGATAAAACTGTCCCATGCGTCCCAATAGCGGTTGGCACCGATGGACAAGGGATGCCCACTGGGATAATCCTGGGGCCGGGTGCGATTGACCGCCGTATCCACACCGATCCCGACGATCATGGTCGGATAGGTCCCCTTGGGGACATCAGAGAAAGTGAACTTGATCCCGGCAGCTGCCTTGGCCGGATCCGTATTGACCGGTGAGAAATCCACGATGGCCACATCAGCCAGGGAGATCGCCTCCCCGTTCTGGTCCACCAGGCGCACATTGGACATCAGGTAGTCCACCAGGTAGAATTTCAAAGACCAGTCATTGAGAGGATAGTCGTAGGCCGTACCGATGACCAGAGGATCACCGGCAAAATTGGCCTTGCAGACCAGTTCCAGCGTTCCGGTAGCCGGTCCGTCATCCTTCTTCTCACATGCCGACAGCATCAGCATACCGGCGATCAACAAGAGGAATATGTGTTTCATGATGGGATATTTCAATCAATAAATAATCAAACCCGTCTAAAGGTTTCCGTATCGGAAAGATAAGGCGATGCGGGCCATCCAGTCTGTCACATTGATCACACTGGGCTGGGCAACATCTTCTTCCCGGATCCACTGCAGGTAATCGACCGTCATTGGAATCTCCACGTCATATCCGGTCAGGACGGTTTGCCCGACGTCCAGGGTCACCCGGGTAGATAACGCAGCTGACCAGGTCAGCGTATCGCCATTCTCGGCCGGAGCGATCAATTTGACGGCTACACTACCAAATCCGCCTGTCGGATCCACCAGGACATCCGGCGGACTGTGCAAGGGGTGATCTGCCGGAAAGGCCTCCGGGTCGACACTCACCAGATCCGGAATCAGACCAATCCGGAAGGAAATGGAATCGATCACCCCTTCAGTGAGCAGGGTCCCGACCGAATAGCTGGACTGGTTCCGGCTGACATGGAGGATATCATCATCGACCGTCAGGATGCTCCCATCTTCCAGGGTAACGGTCAGGCTGTCACTGACCCGCACCCAACCTGTGCCCTCCACCAGGAGGGCAACATCGGAAAGGAAATAGTCTACGCCCATGATCCGGTAGCTCTGTCCGGCATCATTGACATACACGCTGTCCGGAGAATGGAAGACCGAACCGGCCGCATGGGACAGGAGCAGCCGGAGGACCGGATAGGTGCAGCAGCAGGACTCATCCGCCGTGGCATCGAAATTGGTGGCCCGGATATCCAGGCATCCCTCTTCCGGCTTGCTGCAGGACAACAACAGCAAGCCGACCAGCATCATCAGTCCCTTACGCACTTTGCCGGGGTTCATTTCCGCTATGGATGTCCTGCAAGATCCGCTTGACCTGGACCGAGAAATCCTTGGTCATCATCCACTGGTAGTAGTTCGGGTCGCGGGTGATCACCTCCTTGACGGATTGACCGGTGTACTTGCCGAAGTTGAAGACCACCTGTCCCTTGTCATCGAACCGGAGCCGTTGGGTGGCATCCAGCACGCTGGCATCATTGGTAAAATCATGCAGCACCTGGACATCGGGCCGGATGGGTTGGGTCAGGACCGTGCCATCCCCTTCGGTGAGGTCCACGCCCTGGTACATGTCGATCTGCCCGCTGAGAACATCGATGGTCGCCCGCACATCCTCCAGGGCATCATGGGCATCCTCGAAGTCACGATTGCAATAGAACTTGACAGCCGCTTTCAGGGTCCGGGGCTCCATGCGATAGAAGATGCGCTGGACGTCGATCAGGCGCCGGTGGTCAATGCGAAAATCCATTCCGGCCCGGTCGAACTCCTCCATCAGGAAGGGGATATCGAACCGGTTGGAGTTGTATCCGGCCAGGTCGGCATCACCGATAAAATCAAAGATCTCCTTCGCTACCTGTGGGAAGGTGGGCTTGTTGCGGACATCTTCCGGGGTAATGCCATGTACGGCCATGGCCTCTTCCGAGATGGGAATCCCCGGATTGATCAGCATGCATTTCTCCTCCGGTGCGCGTCCGTCGGAAAAATACTTGATCAGGGCGATCTGGACGATCCGGTCGCGGATCACATGGAGACCGGTGGCTTCCAGGTCGAAAAACACAAGATCCTTCTTCAGGACAGGGAGCATATCATTCTTGATTTAGGAACAGAATCCGTCTGTCAACGGGTGGGAGAATAGGCGGCCATGCCAGTGGATGCCCAGACGGCCATCGAGCCATCCTCCGCGCTAAAGATAAGGTAGGCATCCACTCCGGACAAACCTTCGATCAGTTCCCTGGATCGTTCCAGCCCGAGGACCATGCAGGTGGTGGCCAGTGCATCCGCGGTCATACAGTCATCAGCCACTATTGACGCGCTGAGGAGATAGCGCCGCTCCGGAAAGCCGGTAAATGGGTTGATGGTATGGCTGAACTTCACCCCGTTCGACTCGTACAGGTTGCGGTAATTGCCGGAAGTAGCCAGGGCCTTGTCCCGGATCTCCACGCTGGAATACAGGTCGGTCAGGCCGGCATCTTCGCTGGGCAGGTTGATCCCGATACGCCAGGCAGCGCCACGCGGGCTCAGGCCCCGGGCCAGGGCCTCCCCGCCGATGTCAACCAGATAGTCCTTCACCCCATGTGACTCGAGATAGGCCCCCACCTGGTCGACACCGTACCCCTTGGCGATGGCCGAAAAATCCAGCTGCATGCCCGGGTCCGGTTTGCGCAACCTGCCTGGACCGAGGGAGTCGACACCGGTGATCCTGGACAATCCGACCAGGCGAAGCAGACGCCCGACTTCCAGGCTGTCTACCCCGGTGACCGGATTCTTGCCGGTATAGCCAAAGCCCCAATAGTTGACCAGGGGCATCACGGTCGGATCAAATGCGCCTTCGGAAAGGGCATGGACCTCCCGGCTTTTCATCAGATTGATGATGAAGTGCCGTTCTGTGCCTGTCAGTTGCAGGCCGTCCACAGACTGATTGAACCGGGAGATCACCGACGAATCGATGTAGGTAGACACTTCCTCGTTGATGGCCAACAGAAGGGAGTCGATCCCGGGCTGGAGATCCCGTTCCAGGGAATCCCGATAGGTGATCTGATAGTACGTCCCCATCGTCTCTCCCCGGATCTTCAGGTATGACGATTGGGCGGAATGGGAAGGGCCCGCTGATGGCTGGCACCCGAATAAACCGAGGATGGTGGCCAGGATGGCCAGGAGGTATGGATAGCTGTTCTTGATCATGATCGTCCACGCCATTGTTCGTCCAGGGAATAACGGCCAGGGCCAAATACCGCGATGGCCAGGTATCCGGCCAGGTAGAGCAATCCCAGTTCCCGGTCGCCCCAGGGATCACCCTGGTGAATGATGAACACCGCCACCAGCATGGTGATGATCAGGGGAACGGCGGCCCACCGGGTGAACAGGCCAAGGATCAAGAGGAGAGCGCAAAGACCTTCGGCGAATACGGTCAGGACCAGTGAGGGGACCGGTCCCCAACCGAACGGATCGGCAAAGGCGGTCGGATCACCGGTCAGGAGCTTGGTCGCTTTTCCCCAGCCATGGAAGGCCAGCATCTGGCATCCGAAGGCCAGCCGCAATCCCAGCAGCATCCAATCGGTCGTCCGGTTTCCTGGATGGATCATCCCGCAGCGTGTTGATCCGGTCCTTGGATGGATTCCTCCTGGAGTCCATGCAGCTGGACCGGCACCTGTTTCTTGCGCAGGCGCATGTTCAGCACCTCGACCACCAGGGAGAAGGCGATGGCGAAGTAGATATACCCCTTGCTGACATGCTGGTGGAATCCTTCAATGACCAGCATGAAGCCGATGAGGATGAGGAAGGACAGAGCCAGCATCTGCAGGGTCGGGTGTTTGTTGATGAACCGGCTCACCGGGCCGGCATAGGCCATCATGATGAGGATGGAGATCACCACGGCCACGATCATGATGAAGACCTCCTTGACCAGTCCGATGGCCGTGAGGATGGAATCGAAGGAAAACACGATATCCACCAGGACGATCTGTACGAGGATGGCACTGAGGGTCGCCTTGACCTTGACCTCCTTTGTTTCATGGCCGGCCCCCTCCAGCTTGTGGTGGATCTCAGACGTGCTCTTGGCGATCAGGAACAATCCGCCCAGCAGCAGGATCAGGTCCTTGACACTGATACTGATCGGCTCCATACCATTGAAGAAGGAGGGAATGGTAAAGAGTGGATTGGTCAGGGAAATGATCCAGGTGATGCCCAGCAGGAGGGCCACACGAAAGACCAGGGCCAGCATCAGTCCCAGGTTGCGGGCCCGGGCCTGTTCCCCTTCGGGCAGTTTGTTGGCCACGATGGAGATGAAGATGATGTTGTCGATCCCCAGGACGACCTCCAGGAAGGTCAGGGTGAGCAGGGAGATCCAGATCTCGGGAGAGGAGAAGTCCGGAATGGCGATCCACATCTGGAGCAGGGACATAGGCTCAAGGATTTGCATGCAATGTTACGAAATCAATTGGAGGGTATGGAGTGGGGTGTGGAGGGTAGAGAGTAGCGCGTGCTAGTCCAGGGTGTTCGCCATTCGCATTTCGCCATTCGCATTTCGCGGTTCGCGGTTCACCAGGTATGGTAAACTGTAAGGGCATATCACGATCGGCCGGTATTGGGTAATGGGTATAAGGTCAAGGGCCTGAATTCAACCGATTTACTGAAAGGGAGAGCTCCCCTTTCTCTAGAACGCTAGGTGGATATCGGTTCTGGGTGAGGTTATCTCATCACTCATTCGTTGATCGCCTTACCTTAGCAGAATAATTTAACTTTAACGAAGGAGAGGCATGTGTAACCATCTGTGGCGAGACTTGAATTTGATTGGGCCATCTTTTGAATGTCTAACATGATACTCCTTCAATAAACAGAATGAATGAACATTGTCATTCCACACATTCCAACATGGGTAATCAAGCATCCGTTCTGGATTTTCCTCATCCTGATACTACCCATCTGTGCATGTATTTCCATTACCATGGCTCCAAGAAGAATGGATGATGATGGCTCATCGAGTTATGCATCTGTAAAAAACGGAGTTCTTTACCAATCTGAAGATCTTACGATCCTGGAAATTGACCCAGAGGAATTGGTCAGGATGACCCAAAAGGCTGAGGGCATCATCTATATCTGGGCGCCTTGGTGTGCACCTTGTATAGGCACACTTAAACATCACTTTGTGAAAGAATTTGAGACCGACGGCATGCTTCTGCTAGTCAGCACAAACTATGACATTCCAAATATTGTCAAACTTTTGGGGGGTCAAATCGATACAGCCTATGTACTTTCCGCCTCTGCTTTCGGTCGGAATGAGACAGATAAACTGAAGGGAATATCTCAGCTGTTGATTGGGAATGAGCTCAATTATGTCCCCCAGACATATCTGTTCGACAATCAGGTCATCAGCTTGAGAGAAAGAAAAAAGTGAGTATGCCCTTAGTGTACCATTTGAATGGGCCGAAGCTCTATCGCGGAACCATAGGATGATTCTCTACCTAGTCGCCAGACCAGTATCTCGAGACTTATTTATTGTTGGGTATTTGAATTGAAAGCAAACCGGTCCTTTTCCTTCATAAGTGCTGGTAGATCTGTGCTGGACTATTTCGTCCTGGTAGAAGACCAACGAATTCCAGTATGAACCCCAAGTCACAATCAACTCAAGAATCAAATTCTTCAGATTGACCTACTAGCAACTGGAACACCGACAGGACCCCAGCGGGGTCCAATATGAATAGCCCCGGGTGAAACCCGGGGTATGTTTGACCAGAAAGATCTGTTTTGGCGGCATGTTTGCCGGAACCGCAGGGTAAAATTCCAATGATCAAATTCCAAATCCCAAAAAAATTCAAAATCCCAAATTCAAGATTTTGGAAGTGGTAACGAAGGAACCGCGCCGGGGTCCAACATCAATAGCCCCGGGCTTCAGCCCGGGGTATGTTTGACCAGAAAGATCTGTTTTGGCGGCATGTTTGCCGGAACCGCAAACATGATGACAAAACACCCCTAGATGACCATCCGAATCAATGCCAACCTGCCAAACCCGAGGCAAACCAGGACCATAAATCAGAATTCTGAAACAAGGAATCAGAAACCCAGGAACAAGGAAACGAACGGAGAAACAGCCGATGATCTCCTGGAGGAATCCTCACTCTTTCGGCAACTCACATTGCCCCTGACAGCCACACCCACCGCATGAACCTGCCTTTCGCTCACCCAGATGATGCTTGGTGCCCATTCGCCGGGCCAGCAGTTGCACGCCGATCCAGCCGGCACAGACGGCCGTCAAGGCAAGGACAGGGAGGAAATATTGTATCCACTCAGACATGTCTTCCTATTTAAGCGGCACTGAACATACCCGCAAATCCCATAAAAGCCATGGACAGAATCCCCGCCACGATCAGGCTCAGGGCCGTTCCCTTGACCACATCGGGAATATCCAGCACCCGTGTCTCCTCCCGGATACCGGCCATCAGGATCAGGGCCAGGGTCACCCCGCCACCGGCCCCCAGGGCATAGACGATCCCTTCGATCAGCCCGTAGCCCTTGTTGGTGGCAAACAGGGCCAGCCCCAGGATCGCACAGTTGGTGGTGATCAGGGGCAGAAAGATACCCAGGGCCTTGAACAGCTCCGGACTCCATTTCTTGATGGCCATCTCCACGAACTGGACCGTGCTGGCTATGACAATGATGAAACTGATCAGGCGGAGATACGGGGCATAGATCAGCACGAAGGTGTTCAATGCCCAGGCGGCGACCGCCGTGATGATCATGACGAAGATGTTCGCCAGACCCAGGCGAAGGGCGGTGTCCAGCTTGTTGGATACCCCCAGAAACGGACAGATCCCCAGGAAATAGGCCAGGGTGAAGTTGTTGATCAGCAGCGCGGAGATAAAGATCCAGAGAAGTTCCTGTGCCATGATCTACGATTGTGAGGTAACAGATGAGGCAACCGCCCTCCGCTGGGCGACGGCATTGAAGATCAGCAGCAGGAAGCCCAGGGTAAAAAAGCCACCCGGGGGCAGGATCATCACGATCCATGGCTCAAAGGAGCTCCCAAATACCGGAATGTTGAACAATGAGCCACTGCCCAGCAGCTCACGCACCACCCCGATCATCAACAGGGCCATGGAAAAGCCCAGCCCCATGCCCGCGGCATCCAGAAGGGCCGGCCCTACCCTGTTCTTGGCGGCAAAGGCTTCCTGCCGGCCCAGGATCAGGCAGTTCACCACGATCAGGGCAATGAACGCTCCCAATTCCTTGTGAATGTCGGGCACCAGGGCCGCCAGCAACATATCCACGAGGGAGACGAACGTGGCAATGATGACGATGTAGGTGGTGATGCGCACCTGCTTGGCGATCACCTTACGCAGCAAGGACACCAGCAGGCTGGAAAAGAACAGCACAAAGAAGGTCGCTGCGCCCATGGCCAGGCTGTTGATCGCGGTATTGGTCACCGCCAGCGTCGGGCACATGCCCAATACGGCCACGAAGACCGGATTCTCCTTCCAGAGTCCTTTCAGAAATACATCCCAATGTGCATCCGGCGTGTTCATGTTATTGGGTTTTTGTGTTCTCCCCGGTGGCGCCACCCTGCGCATTCAGGTCCAGGATGGGCTGGCGCCAGGCCTCCATCCCCTTCTGCAGCAACCGCGTCACCGCCTTGGAGGAAATGGTCGCCCCGGTAATGGCCTCGACTTCATTCGGCTGGGTCTTTTCACCCTTCTTCACGGAGACGATCTCCGGCTGGACGGCCAGGGCGGTGAAATTGCCCCGGAATGCATCATCCTTGAAGATCTTGTCCCCCAGGCCGGGCGTTTCCTTGCTCTCCAGGATCTCCATGTCGATGATCTGGTCTGACACCGGATCGTATCCGTAAATGGCGCGGATGATGTCCTGGAATCCGGGCTCCTCCGTGACCACGGCATAGCCGATGACCTGCCCTTCAGCATTCCTACCCAGATACACCGGAGCCAACCCGCCATCCGGACCGGGCTCGATCGACAACTGCTTCCCGTCCCAGACCAGCTGTTCATAGCTGGCACAACCCTGCAGGACCTGGTAGACCGCTACCCGCAAGGCCTCTGCCTTATTGGCCTCGATCAATGGCTGGGTGAACACAAATCCGGTCACCAGCAGCAATCCGGCAAAGAACCCCGCCAGGCCCAGGGTGGCCACCAGGCGCATTGGCCCGGCTTCCGCGGTATCGGAGGGAGGAGGGGATATGTTCGTTTGTTCACTCATGATCGTCAGGATGTGGGTGAAGCATGGCCGTATACCCGGGTGGGCAGGGCACGGTTGATCAACGGCGTCACGGCATTCATCAGCAGGATGGCATACATCACGCCCTCGGGCAATCCGCCCCACACCCGGATCATCACCACCAGGATGCCAATGCCCACCGCATAGATCCAGATCCCTTTGTGGGTCAGGGGTGACGAAACCAGGTCCGTGGCCATGTACACGGCCCCCAGCATCAGGCCGCCGGCCAGAATCATGAACTGGGGTGGCGCATAGTGAGCCGGATCGATCCAGTAGAGGATCCCCGAAAAGAGGCCCACTGTGGCGATCATCCCCACAGGGATCCGCCAGTTGATCAGCCCTCTCCAGGCCAGGTATAGCCCCAACAGGAGAAACAATCCACCACTGGTCTCCCCGAGGGAGCCGCTCACCTGGCCGATCAGGAGGTCCTGCCAGTCGGCGGCCTGATGGGTAAACTTCATGGCCGACAAGGGGGTGGCACCGGTCATGGCATCCACCGACTCCCCTTTCAGGAAGGGCAAGGCCAGATTCGAACCGCGAAGGGCGAAAAAAGAGGTCGCCGGTGCCGACCAGGTGGTGATCGCTCCGGGAAAAGCCGCCTGCAGAAAGGCGCGACCCAGCAAAGCAGGGTTAAAAACGTTGTGTCCGAGTCCGCCCCACATGGCCTTGCCCAGGGCAATGGCCACAAACCCGCCCAGGAAGGCCATCCAGAATGGAAACCCGGGAGGCAGGCAGAGGGCCAGCAGGATGCCCGTGATCACGGCGCTGCCATCACCCAGGACAGACGCGCCGGGCGCCGGGGGCAGGAAGATGCGTTCGGCCATCCAACAGGCCAGGACGCACACCAGGGTCATCAGCAGGGCGCTGATGCCGAACACCCATGCCGCCATCCCGACCACCGGCACCAGGGTGATCACCACCTCCCACATGATCCGGGGGGTACTCAGGCCGGAACGAAGAAAGGGTGAACTGGAAATAATGGTCTTCATCATCGACAGGGTCATTGGTTGGTTTGTTCCCGGATCTTCTTCTCGCGCAACAGCCCCTTGGCGACCCGGAAACTCTGGACCAAAGGAATCGCGGACGGGCAAATGAAGGAACAGGATCCGCATTCAAAGCAATCCATCACATGCTGCTCCTCCATCTCCAGCCACAAGCCCTTACGGGCCAACAAGCCCAGCCGGGCTGGATTGAGGAATATCGGACAGGCATCCACGCAACGGCCGCAACGGATGCAGGAATAGGTGACCGGATCCACTACTTCCCGATCGGTGAGGACCAGGATTCCGGAGGTTCCTTTCATGACGGGTACATCCAGGTTCTTCTGGACCATCCCCATCATCGGTCCGCCCAGGAGGATCCGTGGCTCGGGGTGGGTTATGCCCCCACAGAAGTCGACTACTGCCTGCATGGGCGTACCAATGGGCACCAGCACATTGGTCGGTCGTGCCAGGGCGGTGCCACTAACGGTCACGACCCGTTCCATGAGGGGCTTTCCTGTCCGGAAATATTCTGATATCGCCACAGCCGTGCCCACATTGGACACCATAGCGCCCACATCGATGGGCAGCTTGCCACTGGGGACCTCCTCGCCCAGGATGGCAGAGATCATCATCTTCTCTGCGCCCTGGGGATATTTGACCTCCAGGGGGATCACTTCGACCGGGATCCCCTGGCGAGCCACTTCCTGGCGAAGGACCTTTATGGCATCCGCCTTATTGGCTTCCACCGCGATGGCAATGCGCTCGGGATGGAGGAATCCCGCCAGGATCATGGTCCCATCCAACAGGGCTTCTGCCTGTTCGAGCATCACCCGATGGTCGCAGGTGAGAAAGGGCTCACACTCACAGCCATTCAGCATCAGGATCCGGACCGACTGGTCCGGCTTGAGGGAAAACTTCACATGCGCCGGAAAGGCCGCTCCTCCCATCCCCACGATGCCCGCCATCTGGATGCCCCGGATCAGCTCGTCCCTGGTCAGGGTAGACGGATTGATCGCCTCCCGTGGTGGGAATACCTGGGGGGAGAATCGATCTGTCCGGATCCGGATGCCCTCGACCAGCTGACCATTCTGGTGGTCCACCAGCTCGATGGCGGTAACCGTCCCGTCCACGGGAGAGTGCAGTCCTACGGAGACAAATCCAACCGGTTCGGCGATCAATTCACCGCGCCGGACAACCTGGCCAACCCGCACGACCGGCCGGGACGGGGCACCGATATGCTGACCCAGCGGCAAGGTGTACTCATCGACAAACGGCACACGTTCGATCGGCCGGGTACAGGACAGTTCCTTGTATTCCGGCGGGTGCACGCCGTGCGGGAAGGTCAGCACAGACCCGATATCCGTTGTCTGCTGTCCTGCCCTCATGATGTCATCTCGTTTTTCTCTGCCGATGTGAAGGCGTCGGGCCGCTCCTGGCGGCTGCGCGACAGGTGGTAGAGGCGGTCTGCCAGCTGGACCCTGACCTCTTCGCGGAAGGTGGCCTTCAGGTCGGCCAGTTGACGTTGATAGTCGGCTTCCAGGGATTGCTGTCGTTCCGTGAATGCCGCGGTCAGCTCCTGCCGGATCTGCCGGGTCTCATCGGTCTGGCCGGATCTGATCCTGCCGGCCAGTTCCAGCCAGGTGGTCCATTCCCGGTTCAGGACAGCGGACCAGTCGGCAGTCGTGGATGTCCCCCGGCTCCAGACGGACCGGACATGGTCGGACAGCAGGCTATCCACGGGAATGCCCGGTTCAGGTACTGCCTCCAGGTGAAGATGATCGGCCAACAGGGCATGATCCCCCTGAGGAACGGCCATGATCAGGGGAAACAGGCCGGCCACCAGCAGCTCTTCAGCATGTTGCAGCCAGTGGGTATCCTGGCCACTGTATCCCAGTACGCTCACCAGGGCCGGGCCGGAAGAGGCCAGGCAGCTCTGCAGTGCCGTAGCAAAATGAGCCATTCGGCAGGGACTGGTCTGGACGACGGGCAGTTGCCCGGCCGTCAGCCAGGGCAACAACCATCCCTGGCGGGCATAGGTATCCTCCGGAGCAGGCAATTGGTCCTGGATCACCACGACCTTGACCGGCATGTCCCCGGAGAGGAGTCGGGAGGCTTTGTGCAATGGCAGGTCGGCCCATTCCCGGGCCGTGGTCACCACCACGAGCGGTGGCAACAATCGCTTCTCTTCCCGGGTCAGGTCTGCCCAGGTGATCGCCTGCAGGGCCGTGTCATGGATCTCCGGTCGATAGTTCTGCTTGATCTGGAGATCAGCCAGTCGCAATAGCCGGACCTGGCCCAGGACCCATTGTTGCTGGGCCAGCAGGACCCCCTGGACACGATCCAGGTCCAGGCTGGATTCCACCCACACGGGCACCTGGAAGGGCTGATAGGGGAATTGGACCAACCGGTCACCCCATTCGCCGGACAGCATGATTCCATACCGACTGCGACCACCACCGGTGGTTCCTTTCTTCAGGGCCTCCTCCAACATGGCCAGTTCCCGGCTGGTATGGATCCACTGGCTGAGCTGGGCGGTATCCACCCGTTTGCCGGGGCCTTCGGAGGGTAGCCTGGCCAGGAGGTCATCCAGGGCCAGCTTTCGGTCCCCGGCTTCATCGATCACCCGCTCGAGATCCGGGCTCAACCTGTCGGGAAGAGCCTGCTGGAAGTGGTCTTTTGCTAGTTCATCCAGACCTTGCCGAAGTTGGGCCAGATCAGATAAAATGGCTTGCCACACCGGTTGCCCCTGGGCTTCCAGGAGGGCCGTCAGGCTGTGCAGGATCATCCGGGCGGGGGCCACCTCGGGATCTTCCGGTCCGCCGACCATGGATTGATAGTGATGCCGACTGAGCATCAGGGCGCTCAATGGGATCACCTCCGGATGGAGGTGCATGGCGTGGATGGTCTCTCCAGGTGTATCCGGGAGGGCCTCCCACAAGGCATAGGCTTGCGTACTTCGGGCCAGTGCCGGTTCATCGGCTGACAGGGTGAGGGCATCTACCGGGCAAACGTCCACACACCGCCCGCAACTGGTACAGGCATGCGGATCAATGGCTATGGTGAACAGTTCGCCCGAGCTGGAACGCTGCTGTTCGCGGGAGGCATAGTAGAGATCCGTGACCGCCCAGGGAAGCTCCTGGAGCATCTCGCGGAGAGCGGACCAATCCTGGAGCGTGGCTGCTCGCTTTTGCGCGTCCATCCCCATCTGGTCCATCAGTTCGGTCAGTGCTTCCTCCCCCTTGCCTAACGGATCGACCTCCCCTGTGGCGAGCTTGGCCGACCAGAAGGTGACCAGATTCTTGATCAATGGCGTCAGGCTGCTGGTCGACCCACCACGCCGGGTCCATTCCGTCATGCCCGAGCGAATGAGGCTTTCCAGCCCGATAGCCAATGAGGGCATGGCCCCATAGGGGCATTGCACCATACAGGATCCACATCCGGTACAGAGACCGGGATCCATGACCGCGATCCCCTTCCAGGATTCTTCCTGCGGCCGAAGCAATTCGCTCAACGGCGGGATCACCCCCTGCATGTAGAACGGATCGGTATCGATCATACCGGCATCCTCCTTGAGGATCACCTCATGATAGAACCGGGCCAGTCGGCTGAAGGGAGGCCCCTGGTCGGCCTGCTCGCGCACCAGTGCCGAGAGGGATAATGGTGTTCGACCAGATGCCGGGGAGACGGGATGTGCCTCCGTTCGGGTGGACAGCAACCCGTCATTCAATCCCGGGAAATAGCGGGTGAGGGTATCGCGCAACACCTCTTTCTGACCGGAACCCGAGGCGATGGGCAACAGGGACAGGTCGAGATAGACTGTAGATGGCCCCTGCTGCCGGGACCGCATATGCTCCTGCAGCGCATCCAGTGCGGCCGGGGCCAAGGGTGACGCATAGACTGCTTGGATCCATCGCACGCCTGGCCGATCCGGCAGGGCCTTTCCGGACAACAAATCGTGAAGGGGTGCCATCCAACCGGCGGCCACCTGGTCGATCGGAAGAAGTGAGCCGATCACGGATGCCTTTCGGGTCGCTTCCTCCCATTCCTGTTGTGGAAAGGGTTGCAGGTGCCGGAGACTGATGCAGGCCGTCTGCTTGCCGGAATGGGAGGAGGCATAGGCCTGGCGGGCGTCATATGCCTGGGCAAGCAGGAGTTCAGATGCCTGCTCCCTGCCCAGGATGTGCACCCCCCCGGAATGTCCTGGCAGGATCAGGTTCAGGGCTGATTCCGCCTCGGCGATCTGTCGGCCAAGATCGCGATGCCGGAAGACACTTCGGGCCAGGGACGACCGCACCCCATCGCGCCAGGATGCCGAGGCATACCGGGTGACGGGCTGGTCAAAGGAAAACTGATTGGGGATCCGCCGGCGGCGAGGTCCATATACGATCTCCTGGGCGGGGTCCGGGGAAGGGATGATCTCATCCGGCATGCCGAGCCAGGCACACAATTCATTCATGTTGACCCGGGCCTCTTCCCGATGAACATTCGGGTCGGCGATCACCAGGACCGGGGTCAGGGTTTGTTCGGCAATGGCATGGGCCAGGAAGGTCAGCCGTCGGGCATCCAGGTCATCCATGGCCTGAAAGACGATCCAATCCTCCATGCCGGGCAGCATGGCGGGGGCATGCACGACCAGGGGCAATTGACGATCGGCGATCAGCCGCCGATCCGGTTCGGGGAGATCCCCGGGTTGGCGCAGGAAGATGGCGACCCGCTGGCCTGCGGCGGCCATGCCCAGGCACTGGCCGATCCCCCTGGAGCTGATCAGCTCGACGGGGCGTCCAAACGCATTCCGGTCTGCCTTAGGGGCGACAAACCCATCGGGAAGCAACAAGCCGTTGCATACCGACATTTCCAGGGCCACCAGGTCATTCAGGCCATCCTGTGGACTGTTTCCAGCGGATTGATATGGGGCAGACACCTTCATTGCCAATAATGATTTTCAAGGTCCTCTTCCATACGGATCGGTTCGATCTGACCGAAGGCCGGGCGGTTCCTGGAGGGTGAGGCAAACTGAGGCCCTTCCAGCCAGACAATGGCATTGGTAGGGCATCGGCGAATGGCCTCCCTCGCTTCCAGGTGCCGCAAGTCGGTCTTCACCCGGGCCACGTGATGATCGATCTCCACCAGCCCGGGAGACGCATCAGCGACGCACTTGCCACAGGCTGTGCAGGCGACACTGCATCGGTTCAGGGCCAGGTCGCCTTCCAGTTCAGACTTGCATTGCACGTACAGATGCTGGCTTTCGGGAATGAGCTCGAACAAGCCCTTGGGACAGATCTCCACGCAATCGCCACAGGCGACACAGCGATCCGGTGTCACCACCGGCAGGCCATCCTCGTTCATGTGGATGGCGTCGAATTCGCAGACATCCATGCAATCACCCAATCCCAGGCAGCCCCAGGAGCAGGCCTTAGGCCCGCCATTGACGACGGCCTCCCCCCGACAGGTGGAGAGGGTGCCGTGATACTCCGCCAGATGGTGGGCTTCTGCCTTGCCTCCGGCACAGCGCAATCGGGCAATGATGCGTTCTTCTGCCCCGGCATCGATCCCCAGGAAGCCGGCGATCTGCTCGATCGCTTCCGGAGAGGACACCGTGCATTTTCCCGGCTTGACCTCTCCCTTGATGACCAGTTCGGCGAACGCCCGGCAGCCCGGCTGTCCGCAGGCGCCGCAGTTGGCATGGGGCAGCATGTCTTCGACGGCATCGATCCGGGGGTCTTCAAACACCTTCAGCTTGACCGAGGCGACTGCCAGGATCACGGCAAAGAACAGGCCCAGTCCCACCAGAATGCTCAGGCCGATGATGTATTCCTGCATCATGGCGTTGTAGGGTTTCGGTGGTGGAATCCGATCATGGTCGTGGCAGTTGTCAATTCCAGGCACTGGCCTTTTCGATCAGGGCTTCCAGACCCGGCTCATTCGGGTTGACCGGTGCCCCGGGATGGATGATGCTCACCGGGCAGGCTTCAGCGGCCTTGACCAACTCCGCGAACGTTCCGGCCTGGATATCCGCTATGAACGCCTGCTTCTGGTCATTGTACTGAAACATGCGCTTGTTGAGATTGATGCACTCGTTGCATGAGGTGCATAGCGCCGAATCGATCCAGGCTTCCTGGACCAGGGTTGGCTTGGGCGCAGCCTTGGGCGGCTCGGGTGAAGGCTCCGGACTGGCCTCCGGCGCGGGAGGCTCCAACGGGGCTTCCTCGATCGGCGCTGCCGGACGAGTGGCCACCCCGCTCACCTGGACTGGGTCCATCTCCAGGAGCACACGGGCAAGGTCATCCATGGCGGCCCTACCCGCCTCCTCCACGGCTGTTGCCATAGCCCGGGCGTGAGCCGCTTCGAGGTCCATCGTGGTCTGCTTGAGCTGTTGTTCAAATTCGTGGGTCAACTGTTCCCTGGCCTGGTCCGCATGGAAATTGTGGATCCCGGAATGCTCCTGAATGACATGCCAGAACCCAAGTCGCTCCTCGCACGCCCTGGCCAGCGTCATCGTGACAGCCGCCCGGACCATCCGTCGATCCGGCAGGACCATCCAGATGAAGGGGACCTTGCCGATGCGTTCGCTCGCCCCGAGGACCAGGTAATCGGTGACGGACAGCAGGTCTTCAGTCACATAGGACTCGGGGACCACCTGAAAATGCCGGAGCAACTGTGGAAACAAGGCCGCATAGTCGACCGGTGTCACCCCGGCGGTCAGTTGGACCTCTTCGATGCCCTGTCGGCAGGTGATCGTCTGGGTGACCCAATCCGCTTCGGGCTCCGGATTGTCCGCAACGGTAAAGCGGCTGCCCCAACTGGCGGTGGGATCGCCATTCATCAGAAAGGAGGGCGACTCCCTGGACACGAGAGCGGCATGATGACCAAGCAGGTCGGCCGGATCGCCCGGATCCAGGATATGGAAGAGTGCCGTATGCTCGGCTCTCAATCCCATGCTGATGCTATGATAGAGGTGAGCGGGATCAACGGCGGAGGTCTGCAGCACGAATGCGTCCCGATAGGCCAGGGCTAGCATGCCGGGTTCAGCCCGATAGGCCCATTCCTCCGCGGCCTCCGGATACGGGCTGGACAAACAGACCGTGCGGATCGGCCACCCCATGGTCAGCACCTTGCCAAAGGCCAGGGCCTCATGGGTGAGCAGGGCCTTCCGGTCGGTCAGGGCCACGATGGGCGGACAAGCCAGTTGCTCCTCCGGCGTGAAAGAGGCCCAGTTGAAATGCACGAAGTAATGGTCGTGCACGGAGGGATCGTATTGGCCGGCCAGCTCAAGGTGAGCGATCCGGACGGCAGAAAAGAACCTTGCCGCGAGGGCAGACAATTCCTGGAATGCATGGACGGCATCCTGCAGGATATGGCCGCGTTCGGAAAGGAACCATCGGGCGTCCTGCAGCAGCGGATCCATCATGTCCTCGACACTGGCGCCCTGTTCGCGTTGCACGACCATCCAGGCCGGATGGGCGAAGAGGCGATCGGGACCTTCATCCAGCCAGAAACGCACCTCCTCCAGTCGGTGAAGGCGTTCCTGGGGGATCTGATTGGACGATTGATCCGGCAACAGGTCCGACAGCTCATTAAAGTTGAGAAACGCGTCTGCAAAGTCAAGCTTGGAACGGAGGTGCTCCGGCGTCCGGGCATCGATCCCCTTCTCCTTTTCGACCGCCAGCAGATCCGAGATCCGGTCCTTGAGCGGACCGACCTCCTCTATCCACATGCGACGGGTGAGCTCATGGCGATCATTGAGCAGGATGGCCAGGATCTGCAAGATGCCGGTGTGGGAGAAATCGATGATGTAACCGGATTTGGGCAAATGCTTCCCCAATTCGCCCAGCACAGCCTGGTCGGGTTCCCGGATGGACAGATCCCGGATCAACTGATCGCTGACAATGGGCCAGCCTTCGGCCAGGGAAGTCACTCCCTTCTGGCCGATCACACGACGAAAGCCAAGGAGCAACCTGGGCATCTGGTCCTTGATCAGGCGCCCCTGATGGTCTTCCGGGGCAAATTGATTGACCGATTGCCGGATCAGCTCTTCCAGGGGCAGGCAGGTCGCCTCCAGCCCGGTGCCGACCCAGCAGGGATAGAATCCCGAATACGCACCTGCCTGGAGAAAGGGCTCGAATACTGCCGGGATAGGTCGCTGGTCATCACTTCCCACACCACCACCTTTTCCACTATGGTGAAACAGGCGCAGGATGCGCCAGTAGGCCTGCAGGTCCGCCGGCGCAGCCGGTTCGGATGGCTCCAGTATCGGCAGTTCGGCACGTTCGTTCGACGGCTCGGCGGCAGTCATTTCCTGATTCGGCGGGGTGGACAGATAGGTCCTTGCCCCTTCGGTGAAGAACTGGTCGAGGAGATCGTTGGATGGAGAATGCTCATTCATCATTCCGGGTGTTGGTCAGACGGCAAATTTGTCAAACTCCTCTTCGAGGACCTGCAGCTTCTGCTCGGGCGTCGCTCCCAGGTTGTGAGCACCATACAGGTCATAGCGGGGAGCGGTCTTGTCCTGGTAATACAAGCCCAGGTAGAACATGTCCGGATCCTCGCTGTACTCCCGGGCCTTGTTGATATCCTTCGGATCGTGCTGGACGGTATGCTTGAACAGATTGGCCGTAGCCATATCCACCTCGATGCCATCCGGGTGCTGCAACAGGGTCATGTGTTCCTTGTCGCCGACCATCTGTTTGGCCTGTTCAGGCAGGAACTTGGTGCAGCGCATCATGATCTTTACGAAGGAGAAACCCTGATGCTCGTGGGCCGCTTTAATGGTGGCATACAGGTGACCGGGGATCCAGTCGGCCGTTTGGGCTACGAAGGAGACGTTGGCCACACCCAGGGTCGATTGGACCGGATTGATGGGTGGCAATACCGAGCCATGCGGGTGGGTATTGGAAATGGTCCCCATCGGTGAGGTTGGCGACGTCTGCTTCTTGGTCATCCCGTAGATCTGGTTGTCGAACAGGAGGACGGTCAGGTTCATGTTGTAGCGAATGCTGTGGATCCAGTGGCCAGCACCGATGGACAGGCAGTCACCGTCACCGGTCACCACAAAGACATTGAGATCGGGTCGGCGAAACTTGACGCCTTCCGCAACCGGGAACGCCCGGCCATGGAGGCCATGGAACCCGTAGGTCTTCATGTAGTGAGGAAAGCGGCTGGAGCATCCGATACCCGAGACGAACACCGTCTTCTCCGGAGGCAGTTGCTTCTCCTGGCAGAGGCGCTGGACAGCTGACAATACCGAGTGGTCGCCGCATCCCGGGCACCATCGGGCCACACCTTTTTCATAATCCCCGGTGGAGTAATACTTGTCGGGAACTTCCAGTACACAGGGGTCAGGTTTCAATCCGTACATGATCAGGCGTTCTGAGGTTGAGTAATAGTTCGAATCGCATCCAGGATGGATTTGGGGCGCATGGGCTGGCCATGCACATTGGAAAAGCATCCAATGTCTACCAGGGTCCGGGCACGCAGGACCCAGGCCAGCTGGGCGTACCGGCGGTGTTCGGCAGGTACAAATTCATCATCGACGGCGTCGCTGTAATTGATCTCGGCAGTCACCACGTTCTTGAACCGGCTGAAGATCTGCTTCAACTCCGGCTCGAATGGGCTCATGAACCGCAAATGCAGGGAGGAAACGGCGATGCCCTCTGCCCGGGCACGATCGACGGCCTCCTCGATGGCTCCGCGGGTGGAACCCCAGCCGACGACCAGCAGATCGCCCTGATCGTCGCCATGGATTCGGGGTGGTTTCAGTGTGCGGGCGAAGGCCGCCAGTTTGCGGCTGCGCATGGTCGAACTGCGCTGATTGACCTCCGGCAGGTAGGATACTCTGCCTTCCTTATTGTGATTGAGGCCGGTCACGGTGAATTCACCACCGCGCTGTCCCGGAATGGGACGCTTGCTGATGCCGTTGGACGGTTCCCACTCGTAGGGATTGAGTCCCTGCGGCCAGGGAGACTGGTCGATGGGAGGAGCGAACCATTCCTTTCGTGGTTTCGGTCGGGCGAAGGGCTGGACCCCGGTAGCCAGGTTGGAGTCGGTCAGCACAAAGACCGGCGTCCGGAAGGCTTCGGCGATCTGGCGGGCCAGGATGACGAACTGGAAGCATTCTTCAATGGTAGAGGGTGCCAGGACGATCTTGGGGGTGTCCCCGGGTTGTCCGTACAGGACAGCGAGCAGGTCGCTCTGTTCCACCTTGGTAGGCATCCCTGTGGAGGGACCGCCGCGCTGGACATCGATGATCACCAGGGGCACCTCTGCCATGACGGCCAGCCCGATGAATTCGGTCTTCAGGGCCAGGCCGGGGCCGGAAGTGATGGTCACGGCCGGCTTGCCGGAATAGGAACTCCCGATGGCAAACCCGATGGCCGCGATCTCATCCTCCGCCTGGTGAACCAGTCCACCGGCGCGCTCGAAGCACTCGGCCAGGTGGTGAGAGGCTGAGGTTGCCGGGGTAATGGGATACATGGAGCAGACCTCGATACCCGAAGCGATCACCCCGAGGCTGAGGGCCTCATTGCCATTCATCACCACCTGATCAATCTCACCCAGGGTAGGTGGCAGGTCATACAGGAAGTCCAGATGCTTGCCAGCCCATTCAAACCCGCCCTGCAGCAGCTGGAGGTTGACATCCACGACTTGCTGGGATTTCTTGCGGAAGGTATGCCGGATCTGATCGGCAGCGATCTCGATGTCGCGATTGTACAACTGGCAAAGGAGGCCCAGAACCCACATGTTCTTTCCGCGGCGGGCGTCGGGCACGACCTTGAGGCATTCCTCCTGCATGGGGATCTCGTAGACCTCAAAGCCGAGGCGCTTGAAGTCGGCCACCGCCCGGGCGTAATTCTCCCGCACCTCCTCATCATCGTGGGAGGCCCACATGCTTTCCAGCAGGATCTTGGTCCCTTTCTGGTAGGCACCCTGTTCGATCCGGGAATACGGGGCGATCTCGTTAAAGGCCACGACAATGTTCGCCTCGTCGCCGGCATTGCTGACCACTCCTGATCCGATGCGAATGCGGATGCCGGAGGCACTTTCCTTGGTGCGGGGAGGTGGTTGGATATCGGAAGGAATGATCTCTACCGTCCAGACACCGTTGCCCATTTTGGCACTGATGGCACCAAAGCTCTGTCCGGCCTTCTGGGCCCCTTCGCCGGAGTCGCTGACGATCTCCACGATGTGTTCAGACAGGGTGGTTCGTTCTCGGGTAGCCGGAACTGGTCCGGCAGTGGTTGTCGATTGTCCTGACATGATTTCAGATTGACCGCTTCTTTTTGCGTAGCTAAACGATAGGCCAAAGTCCGGGTATTTGGGAGCCTGATAAATGATCTGAATCAATGGTGACGGGTATCATGGTCATGGAGGAGGGATGAGGGATGGGTCGAGGAGTTGAGGAGTTGAGGAGTCGAGGAGGAGGTTATGCCTGCCCGCCGCAGCCCCCCCCTGAGGACTCAGGGTGATGGCCGGATCCAAACTTGACCTTCACGGCCAACGTCAGGGGACCGAAGACCGAGGACCGAAGACTGAGGACTGAGGACTGAGGACCGAGGACCGAGGACTCCCTGACACCTAGACACCTGACAAACCCATAAACGAATAAACTCATAAACGAATAACCCTTTCAACCCCTCAATTTGCCAGCAGAAACAAAGACAGGAGGAACCGGCAAGCTATAATATTTACGTTCCCTTAGTATTCCTCTCATCTGGAGGTAACATACCGGTAATATCCTTGTGGTTTGATCAACCTTACAACCACAACCATGAGGAACATCGCCATTCTATTCGGACTTCTGTTCAGCTTGACGCTCCATGCCCAGACCGGCGTGCTCAGCGGACGCATTATCGATGAATCCAACCTGCCACTTCCCGGAGCCACACTCAGCCTGGGCGGTGAACAAGGTGCCTTTTCCAATGCCAGCGGGTATTACACCTTCGCCGCCTTGCCGGTCGGAACATATACCCTGAACGTATCTTTCATCGGCTATGAAACCCAGGAGGAACAGGTCACCATCACGGCCGGTGAAACGACCGTGCTTGACGTTCAGCTGACGCCCGGACTGAATCTCCAGGAAGTGGTGGTCACCAGTCAGCTGCGGGGCCAGGCAAGAGCACTGAACAACCAGTTGGCGAATGACAACATCACCAACGTCATCGCTTCCGATCAGATCGGTCGGTTCCCGGATGCCAACATCGGGGATGCCATGAAGCGAATCCCGGGCATCAACGTGCAGTATGACCAGGGTGAGGCCCGGTTTGGCAATATTCGGGGCACCGCTCCCCAGCTGAATGCCATTACCATCAACGGCGAACGGATCCCTTCCGCCGAAGCAGAGATCCGATCGATCCAGCTGGACCTGATCCCGTCGGACATGATCCAGACCGTCGAGGTCAACAAGGCCGTCACTCCTGACATGGACGCTGATGCCATCGGTGGCTCCGTCAACCTGGTGACCCGCGCCGCTCCCTATGAACAGCGGATCTCCGGCACCCTGGGCGCCGGCTACAACATCCTGGCCGAAAAGCCCACCTTCAATGGCTCCCTGATCTTTGGCGACCGGTATGCCGGGAACAAGCTCGGGGTCATCCTCAGTGCATCCTATTTCGACAACAATCTCGGCTCGGACAACGTCGAAGCCGAATGGACCTATGACGACGCCAACGACAACGATCGCTTTGACGAAGGCGAGGAAACTTGGGCCGAAGAGATCCAGATCCGGCAGTACTATCTGCAGCGGATCCGTCAGAGCTATTCCCTGTCGCTTGATTATGCCTTCAACCCGAATCACACCATCTTCTTCAAGGGCATCTACAACCGGAGGAAGGACTGGGAAAGCCGCTATCGCTCCATCTTTTCCGATATCGAGAATGACAACGGCCAATGGGTAGGCGAGCTGCAACGCGAGGTGAAGGCCAGCACGAAAGACAATAAATATGCCCGCCTGGAGGACCAGGAGATGCTGAACTATGCCCTGTCCGGCAAGCACCTTCTGGGCAACGCCACCCTGACCTGGTCGGCCAACTACGCCAAGGCATCAGAAGACCGGCCCAACGAACGATACTACGAGATCGCCACTGACGGAACAGTGGATTTGACCACGGATTTCTCCAATCCGGAAAAACCTTTTGCCCAGGCGGTGGATCCACTCTTCCAGAATCCGAGCAGTGCCTGGGAGTTCCCGAGTTGACCGAGGAATTCCAAAACACGACCGATGAGGACATCAATGGCCGCATCGACCTGGATTTCCCTATCAACCTGGGCAACAACCCGGGCTCGATCAAGATCGGGGGCCGTATCCGCACCAAGATGAAAGACCGGAAGAATGATTTCTACAGTTACGAACCGACCACGGATGCTGTCTTTGACAACAGCCTGTTGGATACCGAGAACCTGACCAAGGACAACTTCCTTCCCGGCGACTATGAGGTGGGCACCTTCACGACCAAGGAATACGTGGGAGGCCTGAACCTGACCGGCCCGGATTTCGAAGGAGAACAGGACTTGAGCGAACTGGCAGGTAATTTCAATGCCTCGGAAAGCATTCTGGGTGGTTACGCCATGTTGCGTCAGAACGTGGGGAAAAAACTGCTCGTCCTGGCGGGACTCCGACTTGAACAGACGAACCTGGAATACGAAGGATTTACCTACGACGATGAGGAGGAAACACTGGATGCCACACCCAAGGCCACCAGCGACTATCTGAATGTGTTGCCCGGGATACACCTCAAGTACAATGTGGCTCCGCGCTCCGTCCTCCGCCTGGCCTGGACCAATACGCTCGCCCGCCCGAACTACTTCGACCTTGTGCCCTACCGGCAGATCGAAGACGGCGAGGAACTGTCGATCGGCAATCCGGCTCTGAATGCTACCACCTCCATGAACCTTGACCTGATGGCCGAGCATTATTTTGGCAATGTCGGCCTGGTGTCCGGAGGTGTGTTCTACAAGGATGTACAGGACTTCATCGTCAATCAGACCTTTGATGACTATACGTTTGAAGGTCGGGAATGGGCATCGTTCTCTCAGCCCATCAACGGAGGCAATGCCTCCCTGCTCGGATTCGAGGTGGCCTTCCAGCGTCAACTGGATTTCATCGCCCCTGCCCTGCGAGGTGTCGGTGTCTATTTCAACTACACGTATATTGACTCGGAAGTCACAGATTTCAACTTCGAAGGCCGCGAGAATGACAAGCTGGAATTGCCTGGCTCGCCCAAGCACACCCTGAATGCCTCCCTGGCCTGGGAGGGTCGTCGGTTCACATCCCGCCTGTCCCTGAACTATGCCAGCGACTTCCTCTCGGAGGTTGGCGAAGAATCATTTGGCGATATCCATTACGACCAGGTGACCTACCTGGACCTGAATTTCAGTTACAGCCTGAACAAGAACTGGGTAATCTATGCCAACGCCAATAACCTGCTGAACCAACCACTGCGATTCTTCCAGGGCGTATCTGACCAGACCTACCAGGCAGAATATTATAACACACGCTTTGACCTGGGCGTGAAGTTTGACTTCACCCGATAGTCAGGGTAATCGATTTCCTTCAGGACCATTTGCCGGGTACAGAATCCTCTGGCATCCGGCAAATGGTCCTCCCTGTCTTAGCTTTTCATGATCAGACTGGTTTAATTTCGTCATTCCAATCCATCCTGATGATCCATGCACTTCGCTCGACGGTTTTGCTCTTGATTGCCGTCTGTTTCCTTGCCTGTCGCCAGCAGCCTTCCGGTTCAAAACCCCCGGTTCGATCCAGCGGGGAGATCGAGGCCCGGGAGGATTCGCTGCAATTGCAGGCCGCCTATGCCCGGCAGCGACTCATCCAGTGGTCCATCACACCGGATGCCGAGACCCGGGCCATTCATGCCAATTCTGAAGAGGACGCGGCAGATGATCCCGCCATCTGGGTCCATCCGACGGATGTCTCCAGGTCCATGATCTACGGATCCAACAAGAAAGGCGGGTTGGCCAGTTACAACCTGACCGGGGAGGAAGTCGCCTACTACGCGATCGGGAATGTCAACAACGTGGATATTCTGGACCAGTTTCCCCTGGGGAAGGACCGTGTGCCGATCCTCGGCTGCAGCAATCGCACCCACCAATCGATCGACCTGTTCCGCATCGACATGCCGACGGGTGAGCTGAAGCCTGTCACAACAGACACCCTGTTCACCGATCCGGCCTTGGTCGACGACATCTACGGCTTCTGTTTTGCCGTTGATCGCCAGACCAACACAGCATACTGTGTGATCAATGCCAAGAATGGCCTGGTCCAGCAGTTCCGGATGGTCGACAAAGGAGGCCGCATCGCCATGGAGCTGGCCCGATCGATACAAATGGACTCCCAGCCGGAAGGCATGGTGGCCGATGCGGAGACGGGATTCCTCTACATCGGGGAAGAAGGTCGCGGTATTTGGAAAACAGCGATCGATCCGTCTGCCGGCACGCAGAAGACATTGATCAAAGGCAGTGACGACAGCAATCCCAACATCAGCTATGATATCGAAGGCTTGAGTATGTACAAAGACGGAGACTCCGGATACCTCGTTGCGAGCAGCCAGGGCAATTTCTCCTATGCCGTGTTCGAGCGGTTGGGCGACAACCGGTATGTCGGCAGTTTCAAGATCGTGGATGGAAATGGTCTGGATGGTGTGGAGGAGACGGACGGCCTGGACATCGTCCGGGATTCCCTCAGCCCGATGTATCCCAGAGGGCTACTGGTCGTCCAGGACGGCTTCAACTACGAAGGCGAGACGATGGTACCCCAGAATTTCAAGCTGATCAGTATGACGAAGGTACTGGAGCTGTTGAAGTAAGGAATGACGGAGGACTGAGGACCGTGGACCGAGGACTCCCGGACGCCTAGTCACCTGACTAACCATTAACCGAATCAACTCATAAACGAATAAACTCATACCTGTCCGCCGTGGCGGAAACGAATAAACCCATAAACCCTTCTACCTGCCAGGAACGAGTGGAAAAACTGCCGGCTGGCAGGGAGGACCAAAGACAAAAGACCGAAGACCGTGGACCGAGGAGAAGTTGTTCGTTACAATCCTCGGGAGTATTCTAAAAAGTGTTGACCCTCTATAGAATACTCCCGTGAGAGATGTTGTTGCAATCGTTGTATTGATATCGCCTTGTCATCCCCGGTGCAATTGATCTCGAATGCTACACAGACGGAATACTGACGGAATACTGACGGAATACTGACGGGATATATGTGGAGTATCTGTACTGTAACTCTACTTCAGTAACCCACTATCCCTACAGGTTGAGAAGCTGGATACGGGAGTATATCCGAGAGAAGTAGATGCTGCAATGTCAACGCGCCTTTAGCGCAGCTGGCCGGACTTCGGTGCAAACACCGGGTGGATGTTTTCCTCAACTTCTCGACTCCTCCACTCCTCCCCCTCATAACCTCCAAACTCCCGCCTACCGGCGAGGCAGGCATAACCTCAATACCCGGTTGCTAGGGAGGACGGAAGACCGGAGACCGGAGACCGTGGACCGAGGACCGAGGACCGAGGACCGAGGACTCCCGGACGCCTAGTCACATGACTAACCATTAACTGAATCAACTAATAAACGAATAAACTCATACCTGTCCGCCGTGGCGGAAACGAATAAACCCACTAACGCATCTACCTGCCAGGAACGAGAGGAAAAACTGCCGGCTGGCAGGGAAGACGGAGGGACGGAGGGAGACCTCAGTACAGATGATTCTTCTCCTCAACTTCTCGACTCCTCCACCTGCCTGACACCAAGACGGTGAGCTTAAACGTGCCAGATTGCTGAGCAATGTGAAAGACCTGAGGACAGGATTACTTGCAGTGATCCTGAAGATGGGGGGAAAGTGGGGAGTGGTGGGTGGAGAGTTGAGTGTAGGGAATGGACAGAAGAAATGACGTCCCTCCAAACTCATAAACTCATAACCTCATAACCTCTCGGATGGAGAGACGAAGGGCCGAATAGGGGCCAGCCTGGCAACCTACTTGAACGACTAGAGGCCAGGATTGCTGGCGCGATCCTGAAGATGGGGGGATTCAAGCCGCAAAGGCTGCGCCCTGTGGGCGCGCCTTTTGCATATCTGGCCGGCCTTCGGTGCAAGCACCGGGCCAGCCAGATATGCAAAAGGCTGCCGACTTCGTCGGCAGCCTTTGCGGTTTGTCGGGGTGACAGGATTTGAACCTGCGACCACACGCCCCCCAGACAACAATTTTATACTTTTTGATATCTATCGATTTTTTCAACACATTCGTATATGACTGATTTTCTGCTATTTATAAGATTCGCTCATCATGGTTGCTTATCGAGAATTGTCGTTATTTTGCAGAATTGTTTACACCATGTTTACACCAGACGCGGAAAAATGGCCTCTGCAAAACTCATTCGATACAAGTATAAGGTGCTCTCTGATGGCTCCTCCCCCATCATGGTTCAGGTCATCCATAACAGGAAGATCGCCCGTTATGCCGTAGGATCCGATTACAAATGCACGGAGGAGCAATGGGATGATGCAGCCAGGGAGTTCACCAGAAGATTCTATGGGTATAAGGAAAAGAATAAGGTGCTGAAAACGGTGGAGCTTCGGGCTTCCGAAATCCTGGACGACCTGATCAAATCAGGCAAACCCTTCACCTTCCAATTGTTCGAAGAGCGATTCAGGTCCATCAGCCGGAATCCACCCACGGTCTACAAGTTCTTCGACATCCGAGTTTCCGAACTGACAGAGAAAGGCAAGGTCGGTAACGCCCGAGTCTATGCCGATATGAAGCGAGCCCTGATGAACTACTCCCCCAATCCGAATCTGATGTTTCCGGACATTGATTATGCCTTCCTGGACGGCTTCGAAACCCATCTGCTCAAAAGGAACTGTAGTGGTGGTGGCGTCCATAACTACATGCGCACCCTTAGAGCGTTGATCAATGAAGCAATCCGAAGACAATTCCTCCCTGCTGAACTCTATCCATTCAAGAACCAGTTCAATCCCAAAGGCTACTCCCTGGCTCATCTCAAATCCAAAGCCAGTCCCAGGGCATTATCATCCAAGGACCTGGAGAAGTTGAAAACCTTTAAGGTTGATCTACATCCCCACCTCAACTTTGCCTACAAAATCTTCATGTTCAGCTATTACAGCCGGGGCATGAACTTCAAGGACATCGCCCAACTCCGAAAGGCCGACATCTATGACAATCGCCTGAACTATACACGTGCTAAGACAGGAGGAAACTTCACCATCAAAGTATCGGCCAACCTCCAGGCCATCATCGATGAGTTCAATGACCCTGAAAGTGATTACATATTCCCAATTCTCTCCAGTCTTCACCAGACACCTCTCCAGATCAAATATCGAATCAGCAAGAAGCTCAAGGAAGTGAATGCGGGGTTGAAAGACATTTCAGACCTACTGGATATTGGTACAACTCTTACAACCTATGTAGCACGTCATACTTATGCCACCACTCTGAAGCGCCAATCGGTTGACATATCCAAGATCAGTCAGAGCCTGGGCCATGCGGATGTCATGACCACAAAGAATTACTTGGAAAAATTTGAACTCAGTGAAATAGATGAACTGGATGACCTTCTTTGACCAGAGTGTCGTCAGATCAGGTCATTCGGATATATGCTTTCTAGGTGTGGGAGTCCCATATAGGCAAGATTATAGCACAACCTAGTAAAGGACTTGATCCTTCATCCAACGTTCAAGGTCCATCCATTTTGGAAGTTTCAGCTACTGGAGCCATGTCGACAATAGCTACAAGATTCTACAAGGAGCCCCTAAATTGCTTCCGTGTACATCAATCTCAATGCTGAATTATTAAATAAGCAATTGGAGCCACTACTACCTCATAATTGCCATTTTGTAAGGCAGCAGCATCAGTATGATGCTCCGACTGCACATGGATGTTTTGAAGATCGCTACTCATTTGCAACGGGTATAGAATGAAGGAGTTAACAATTGATTATCAAATTTTTACGCAGCACTTTTCCACCAGTCTTCAGATAGCTAAAAACTCCAGAAAACCTGCCATCCAATCTTTTTTCAACTTTTTCACCTCAAGGGGAACTTATTTGGCAGTTCAATGCTTATTTCAAACATAATGTTTTAACTAGTTGCTGGGAATACATGATATTAAGCAGCGTGGTAGATTTATATGGTTAAAAACAAACTCAACATCAAAGAAGTAACTCGTCACATAAAACACACGGTTGAACGGGAACTTTGGGCACGTGCTGCCGGACGTTGCCAGTTCATCGGGTGCAATCGGCTACTCTACAAGTCTCCTTTAACCCAGGAGCGGGTAAACATTTCGGAGAAGGCTCACATCTATTCTTTCTCTCAAGATGGTCCAAGGGGATGGGGCCCGTTCCAAAAGAACCCTGAAAGCCTTAATGATGTCTGCAATCTGATGCTCATGTGTCATGACTGCCATAAGACTATAGATCAGGATACAGACGGTTCCAAGTATTCTGGATCGCTGTTGCAGCAATGGAAAAAGGAACATGAACACCGAATTCTCATTGTAACTGGAATTGCAGTAACCAGAAAGTCTCATGTGGTATTCTACGGAAGCAACATTGGTGAACAACGTTCTCCACTTCAGCATGAGGACGCCAAATCAGCGATATTTCTAGAACGCTTTCCGGTATCGGAAAACGCTATTTGCCTATCCATGTCATGCTCACATGAGGATAATACAGTAGGGTTCTGGGAAACAGAATCAGCTCATCTGAAGCGGGTCTTTGATCAAAAGGTTCTACCTGTGATTGAACATGACCCAATAAAGCATTTCTCATTGTTCGCCCTGGCCCCGATTCCATTGTTAATCCAGCTGGGGACACTATTTACGGACAAAATTACCGTGGATACTTATCAGCCGATCCGGGAGCCTAAAGGCTGGCACTGGCAAAAATTCCCTGATGGTTTTGAATTCCTCATCAAAAAGCCTGAAAAGTATGATGCAGCCCCGGTACTGGTAATCTCATTGAGTGATAATATCAATCATGATAGGATCAAGACGGTCATGGGCGAAGAAGTTTCTGTATGGGAATTGACCGTACCAGAAGAACACATAGGCAACGACAATATCCGTAATCGTGCGCAACTGTCCATGATGCGTAAAATCATCCGAAAACTTATGGTCCTGATTAAGGATTCGCATGGATCTACAACTCCACTTTCCGTTTTCCCAGCAATGGCTGTTTCCTGTTCCATTGAAATGGGAAGAGCAAGAATGCCTAAGGCGGATATGCCTTGGATCATCTATGACCAGAACAACAAGGAAAAGAAGTTTATTAAAGCGATAACCATAGGAAACAGCCAATGATTACTAATGAACAAAAACAAGTTGTCATAGACAACATTGTCAAATTGCTGGAACTCCCTGATTCGGCCTATGACAAAGCCCGTAAAAGGTATGAGGATCTCGGGGAGTGGTTTGACCGTAATGAATCAACCGTTTCTAGTAACAATCCGCATATTTTCCCACAGGGATCCTTCCGACTTGGGACAGCGATACGTCCACTTGATGAAAATGAAGAATATGACCTTGATCTTGCTTGCAAGCTTCAGGATGGGATTTCCAAGGATAGTCATACCCAGGAAACCCTAAAAAACCTGATTGGCATTGAACTGGAAGCCTATCGGATAGCAAGAGGAATCAAAAGTGAACTTCAACCAAAGCATCGCTGCTGGCGTCTTGAATATCAGGATGACCTTAATTTTCACATGGATATTGTTCCATGTATTCCAGCAGATGAAAAAAGGCGTATGGCAATATTTGAGTCTATCCGGAGGACTGGATTGGACGAATTTGTGGCCGTGGCCGCGTCCCAGACTACGATATCCATAACAGATGACAGGCACAAGGGCTTTCCGCATATATGCGGTGACTGGAACATTAGTAATCCAGAAGGATATGCCAAGTGGTTTGAATACCGAATGAATCCACAGCAAACCAGAATCCTACTGGAAATGTCGCAGGTAGACAATGTGCCCTTGTTCAAAAAGAAAACGCCTTTGCAGCGGGCGATTCAGATTCTGAAGCGCCACCGTGACAACTGGAGCAAGGACAACCCGGAATCCAAGCCTATTTCAATCATTATCACAACTCTCGCTGCAAGGGCCTATAACGGTGAAACAGATATTGTAGAGGCGCTTGGCAATGTATTAGAAAAAATGGGTGGTCTGGTAAACCCGAAAAAGCCAAGGGTGCCCAACCCTGTGGACCCGGATGAAGACTTTGCCGACCGCTGGTACAGGCCGGATTGTCTGCATTTGCGATTGGAGGAACACTTCTTTTCCTGGCTTTTACAAGCAAATACAGATTTCAGGCATATTACTTCTACGAATGATATTGAATTTCTCAGTGATCAACTCGAAGAGAAGTTTTCATTGCGAGTAAATAAGATGGAGCTTAGGGAACAACTGGGAATCAACGCTACTATCGGTGACATAATGACTCCCAAAACACACACGATTGACCGACAAGACTCGGCCAGACCATGGAAAAAGTAGCTCAATGAGAGTATCGGAAATCAATGGGCTGAGTCAGTTTCTGTTGGACTATCCTGGCATGTCGACATCTCCTTGCTCTGTTCAAGGCGTTTGCCTGCGTGGAAATTTTCAATTCCAAGCCTGCGAGTCTGTCGGTGGTAAAATAGTTGATTCCTACAAGCTGGAAATCATTGTTCCCAGCAAATTCCCTCAGGCTCTTCCTGAAGTTACGGAAACCGGTGGCAAAATAAAGCGTGACGGAAATTTTCATGTCAATTCTGACGGTAGCCTTTGTCTTGGATCGCCTCTGAGGTTGCTGAGAAAGGTCCATAGTGCTCCTAGTCTGACAGGCTTTGTCGATCAATGTCTAATACCGTACCTATATGCTGTTTCATACAAACGGATAAACGGAGGAGATTTTATTTTTGGCGAGTTGGCTCATGGTGAACAAGGCATTGTGGATGATTATTCCGCAATGCTTGGGTTGAATGAAAAGCATCAGGTAATTCAGGCCATTCAGCTACTGGGGATTAAGAAACGGATAGCAAATAAAAAGTCCTGTCCTTGTAGATGTGGGAGAAGACTCGGGGCGTGCCCGTTTCACCACAAATTGAATGAACTTCGCAAAATGGCCCCTGTGTCCTGGTTTAGGAAGCATGATTTAGTCATCAATACTCCACCATTACCAGTAAAATAGGAGTAATAGCAGAACTTTGAAATCAGCACATTAGACTTGACCAATGGTAGATGGTCATATTGAACTCCTATATCCTGCAATGCCAGATGACTTGCCCGACTTTTGGCAATTCAAATCCTTTAGAAAGGCAAGCTTGTATTCAACGCAACGGCAACAAAAAGATAAAGAGAATCACCCATAAATATTGTCGTTTCTGAGAAAGTTATTCACAGGTGGGTGTAACCCTCTTGAATGGATGAGTCATATACTTTGGAATATGCACACTCTTGAAATGTGGCGCCATTACCGCAGTGGGTAGATGGACCAATAAGGGTCAAAATCCGAGAAAGTTTCACTTTATTTCTCCTTAAGTCGTCTTGAGTCTCCTTAAGTGGCATTTGTCGGACATCCATTAATCCTAGCCATTACCTTAACCACGAAATGAACATCTACCGGGAATTCACCCAGCTTCGGGCCAGAATACTTACTCTAGCCACGTTGAACAGGTACCCCGATTGGAAATTGTAATAAAGATACCCACCATGATCATCCTCCAGCTCAATGAAGACCAACTCAAGAATGCCCTGGAGGAGGTACTGAGGAAGGTGCTCGCTGAAAGGCAACCCGGATTGGAGCAGACAACAACTCCAATACAATTGAAGGAGCTGCTGACTATTGAGGAGGCTGCCATCTTCCTGAATCTGGCCAAACCAACCATTTACAGCCTCACCAGCCGTCGGGAACTACCATTTTTCAAAACTGGAAAGAAGCTCTACTTCAAACGTTCAGAACTATTATCCTGGATTGAAAAAGGCAAGCAGAAGACTATAGAGGAAACTGTTGATAATCTCCGTTTGAAACGCAAAAGAAAAGGAAACTGAACAAGCCTTCGTCTATTCAGTTTGGGCTTCCGCTCCATTAGTTAATTGAAGATTGTCTACTCCCGTCTGAAAAAGACTTTGCAAGACCTTAGTGCAGGGAGAATGGCAATAGAGCCCGGAAGGTAGCTAGCTTCGACAGAAATGGAACACATAAATCCTCTGTCCTTCAACCAGAATTCCGAAAAATCAACTATTTCTCACAACATGTGAATCTCAGATTATAACAGATGTTTTACAAAAGTTAAACCGGTCTTTTAAAAGATTTATCTGTTCTGCAAACATCACAACCTATTGACTATGAGCAAAATACTTGAAATGAAGCGAATTTTCAAACTGAAAGACAGCTTCGAATACGAGTTCACGGAGGTAAAAAACCCAAAATACAATGCCCTGGAAGCCGCATTGGCTGTGGCACAAGGTAGATTCTATCCAGAACAGGAAACCGTCATCGTCCGTAAACTGGTCAAAAGGAAAACCTCCCACATCCTCTACCGCATACGATGTGACTACTGTGGAGGGACAAGCACTTGGGTTGGACGTAAGGATGCCAAATTCTGCTCCGCAGGCTGTAGGAAAATGGCCTATAATGAACGTAAGACCATGACCAACCATGGAGAATAGTACCCTTTATACATGCGAGCAAAAAAGCACCTGTCGGAACACGGCTCACTCCACCACCACCCTGGCCACTTTGGCACCCCTGTTGTCCTCCGCATCCACCCGTAGGATATACATCCCTGAGGGAAGGTGCCCCAGGTCCAGATCAAGGGTATTGTTGGAGATCTGTCGCTCTATGACAACCACACCCTGAACATCCCGGACCGTCAATCGGCCACTTTCCGGTAGATCGTTGATATATACTATGCCGGATGTCGGATTGGGTGTCACGACTAGTGGCTCAACTGGTACAGCAGGGATCAAACCACTGGTTTCGTCCTGGAAGATGGCGATAAACGCATCATATGCTCCGGAATTACTGGTTTTATTCCCATCAGGTGTAGAAATCGCATCCTTTGAGAAAGCTGCACCGGCTATGACAATTTGATCGTCACCAGATAGAGCGCAATCATCGATGCCATCACCATCGTCCCCTCCATAATATGTTGCCCACTGACGAGAACCGTCAGGACTGAACTTGCATAATAAGCCATCGGAAATGCCTTCCTTTTGGACGTCATATCCATCCGGACTGGCAATATTATCCAGAGAAGACGTCCCTCCGGACAGATAAATGTCATTTGCAGTGTTGACCGCTAACCCTGTCCCGAAATCTGAGGATTGACCTCCGTAACATGTCCCCCAAAGAAAAACACCATTCGGTGAAAATTTGGCTAAAAAGGCGTCGGAAGAACCTCCTCCGTATTCCACTTGATGTGCGCCCTGGCTGACAACGTAATCCTCTCTATCTGTCTCCCCAGTCACAATGACATTATTCAACATGTCGATTTCTATATCGTACGCTCTCGTATCATTGCCACCAAAATAAGTCGACCAAATTCGTTCGCCGTCCTTTGTAAACTTGAATATCAAGGCATTCTGTGAGCCATTGATATCTTCCTGGTGAGCGCCAGGAGAGGCTAAGATATTGTCAAAATCCCACCATGCTTCACCGCCAAACAAAATATTGCCATCATGATCAATTGTACAACAATGCCCCCTCTCAATAGTATATGGAACCCCAATGTAAGATCCCCAATCTAATTCACCTGCAGCATCCAAAGCCATAATGAATGCATCAGTACCATCTCCACCATATTCAGGTTGGAAAGTTCCCTGGGTTGAAATCCCAACAGGTGAAGTAGTGCCGCCAACCAGAATAATCCTGCCACTATCATCAATGGAGCATCCGTTCACATAATCCTGTTCTGTTCCTCCGATATACGTACCCCAAACACGAACTCCATCCCCATTCAACTTGACTAAAAAACCGTCTTTCGAACCTCCAATATAGACAGGTTTTGTCCCATCAGGTGAGGCAATTCCTGTAGTTGATTCCGTTTCGCCTCCCAGGAACGTGTTTCCATCCACATCAATTTTACAGCTGTTGACTCCATCCTCCCCGGATCCGCCGATATAGGTTGCCCACGACAGTTCACCATTGGCTAAATACTTGGCCACTACACCATCATATGTTCCTCCTCCATAGGACACCTGATGAGCGCCCACAGTAGCAATCATGCTGGTTGATACCGTTTCTCCGGCGGCAACGATATTCCCTTGTCCATCCACACTGGTTGACCTGAAAAAATCATTCTTACTCCCCCCAAAATACGTTCCATATAACCGCACCGGTGGATCAATGATTAAGGGCAAAGTCGGATCGACCAGCCCGGCCAATTCAAACCGGACTATCTCGCCATCCACTACCCAATGCGAAGCCACTTCCTTACCGTCCTGATGAGCATACACCGGCCCCTCGAGAATATCACCAAAGGGGGTGTGCATCACCAACTCACCACGGGTATTGATCGATAATTCGGCACCAGATATGGCCAAAGCAATCTGGCTATAATCAGCCCCAGGCTGAACCACAAAATCCGATTCAAGACCACCATATTTGCCCTGGTAGTATCGCAGGTCAATACCCATATAGATGTCTTTCATGGTCACCGACTGCCAGGACCGGACGTTCAACGCTGGTTCAGCGCCAAGGGGTACATTATAGAAATGACTGACTGAACTTGAACGACCGTCGGACACAACCTCCGCACGTTCGTTAGCTCCCAGGTAGTTCACATCCACCCGATAGATCGTGATGGGCTGCTCCAGGGCTTCTACATCAAGATCATGCTTACTTCTCTTCATCTTACTCAACAGTTCTTTTTGTTGAAACCATCCAGGATACTGTACCATCTGGTAATGAATCCCTCCGGCTGTCAGGTGATAGGACAACCCGTCCACCTCGCCATAGTACAACACATCTGGCCGGGGCATATCGTGTTGATCCCTCACTTGGCCTTTGTTCTCCAAGAAGAGGTCGAGCTGGACTTTCTCGGGTGGTGAAAAGGCGAACAACGGAAGGCAACCGATGGCTATTGCGCTTATAATCAACATCTTACGCAATATCAATACCGAAGGGGATACAGAACTCATGGTCGTATGAAATTTGAATGATTCAGGTTGGAGCAAGATAGCAAATCATGATGAATCCAGCGCCTAATTTTATATCGGTCGTAGATTTGTACTACAAGTCTCAACAAAAGCATGTGACATCTCAAAGGAAAATACCAACGCAATGCAGACTAATTTTCATCCGCTAACTTAGCCCTTTCGACATCCGTGGACAGGGTGGCTCACTATGGACCGAAATAGGTGGGTCAGTATGACCGAAATAATCATTCCATCTTCTGGATCATCTCGATGGTGTCGCCGCTTCCTGCTTTGCAGTTGCTACTAAAACAAGTCCATGTATTTGTTTTGGGATAGATCTGCATTGATGGGGTCTTGTCATCAATGATTGAGTACGGTTTGGATGCTGAGAGTAGCTTTGATGTCGCTGATTTCCATATCAAATGTTAAAGTCAAAAAATATTTTATTGGAACTATCAGACACAAAAGTAGATTATAATTCCAAAACTACAAAGAACTATCAGCTCTATTTACGTCTTTTAATTACGTATCTTTGCTGTATCACTGTATTTTTAGACACTTAATGGGCTTATAATGGACAAAATCGCTATAACAATAACTAATCTTCGTAAAGAAAAAGGATGGTCACAGACCGACCTGGCTGATAAAAGTGGGGTATCTCGTGAGATGATCGGCAAGTACGAAAGAGGCAAAGCGGTTCCTTCTGTAGATGCAGCCAAAAAAATAGCCGACGCTTTTGACGTCAGCTTAGATTATCTTGTTGGTGAAGGCATCAATGCCACCTTTGACAAAAAGACTGTCTCAAGACTTCAGGAAATTCAAAACATGGACTCCAAGTCTAAAGACAACCTTTTTAATATTATCGATGCTGTCATTCGTGATTACAATACTCAGAAGGCTTATGCTGGATAGTCTTTTAGATACTCTTCTTTGACTGCTGTTTTTGGTACAATAATCAAGTCTTCTTTTCTATTCCAAGGTATTATACCTGGGATATTCGCACCCTCAAAATAAGTCAAAAATTGATACCATTCTTCAACTAATTTGACCATCTCTTCTGTAGGTATTTCAAATGGCTCAAACTCATCGAAGTAACCACTAACTTTAGTAATTTCGCTTTCAATAAAAATATCACATTTATCTTCTGCCTCTAATTTTATTACTTGTTGACTACTCTTAATTTCTCTTAACTTTTCGAGAAGGTCAAACACCTTATTAGATTTTGCCAACTCTCTTCTAAAAACATAACTTATAGGGTCATATTTTATCGGCCCAATATTCATTACTGGAACTTGATCTCCATTCTTTAATATCACTAACTTATAACTTCTTGTCCACCACATATTTGAAAATTAAGGAAAGTTAGGTAATACAGGAAATGCTGAAATCACATGTCCATCAGCATGCAAATAATAATTAATCAGTTGTCCTCCTTGTGTGGTTCCCTCCCATATGTTTCCAGAGGTATTTGTAGGATTATTATTCATAACATACTTCAATTCATCCATAACTCTAAATTCATCCCACGAATCAGGCCAAAACGATTTCCTACCTCCGCTACTAAATACAGCTCCATAAAATCCCTCACTTGTTTCTGATATTCTATCAACCAATTTTCTGGCATCGTCATTCAAAATAGCAGATATATGATGACGTCCACCTCCACTGTCTCCTCTAAAAATATGCTTTACTGTTTTGTCAGTTATAGCAGGATGATTTGCATGACTTACAACATCATCAATAGGCTTTATTCCTCTTTGAATCGCAGCAGATAAACCTTCAAGGACATTTGTATTTGTTTTAATTGTAGTCGGACAATTAAAAGCAAACTCCCACGCCTTAACCCCATCATCACCAAAAGTCTCAATAAACTGTCGGAACTCAGGACTAGCTGAAATCAAATCACGATGAAAGGATTGGGCTATCTCATTACTACTGAAGCCATACTTTTCAACAAAATTCTTTAATGCTGGTGAAATATCATCTGTTATGGAACCTACTTTAAGCAGTCCATTTGCTTCTTTCTTAACCGTAAATAAATCTGAAGAAACTTTTACAAAATACTTCCCAGCTTTGTAAATGATATACAATTCAGTCCCAATAATAAATGCAGACAATATTGCATTACCATAGTCACCCTTATATAGATATAATAAACCTTCAGTTAAACCAGCTGCAATGGCAACTGGTGCAGAAGAGACCACACCTACTGCTCCTGCTACAAATATATATGTATCTACATCCAGCAGAACCTCTCCAGTTTTATCTTTAATTTCATTCAATAATGTAAACATTGAAAAGGAATCACCCTCCCATTTAGTCCCTAGTGGTTTAAATGACATAAAATAATTGCCACTTGGATCATACAGCCAATAGTCATAAGAGAGACCATCCTCATTCCATCGGTAATAAACCCATCCTTCATATGTAAGCTGCCAAAAACCTCCTGTGCCATCAGGCCGAATAACAATATCCTTATCTAATGAATACGGGCCCAAATCCATTTTTTCTGGTGCACCTTTATTAGGGCAAGGATATAGACCGTTATTTGTATAGTCAATAACCTTATATTGATTAGTATCACCGTACGTATAGGGAAGGATATTATTATAGTCATTAAAATTATCCATTCCCAACTGATCATCAAGCCTGTCTGGAACAAGAGTATAATCCCAATCAAAATTATGACTCACCAGGCTATCAACTCCGCCATCCCTTGCTAAATCGACAAATGGAACTGGGTAGTTTAAATTGTACACGTGAGAAACACAATTCTCTCTGGCATTCCCAACATTGACTTGAGCAATATCCCCAATCCCCCAGTGCTCTTTAAACGCATAAGCATTAGTCCCCTCCTTACAATTATGGCGATAACCTGCAAACTTTTCTAAATTAGCACTATAAACACAAGACCTGTAAAATACATCATCAATCAAGAATCCATGCAAGGTACCATTAGGTTGAAAAATGGCATTACTCGGATAGCCTGGAAATGTTACAACAGCACCCGTCTCTGAAACAAAATTCAGGTTAAAGAATTTTTCAGAAACATCAATCGGGAAGGCACCCGGAATCTTATGCTCCACCATTTCACTCAACCCTGAATTGCACTCCAGTGAACGACCTATGCTTGATCTTTCATATCCGCGGCTTTCTTGATTTAAATAGCAACATACACCTTCTCTGAGCAAATAGAGCAAACGGTCAATTGCCATCATCGATGCAAGCATGTAATTTTCAGGTTTCCCACCATAAAAAACGTCAAACTCAATCTGAACTTGATTTTCAATATATTCAATATTAATACAACTATCTAGACTACAATTTAAGCTCAGTTCAACGAATATCTTTGACCAAACACCCTTCACATCAGACAACTTATTAAAAAGCAATCGATTTTGATTATTTGCGAGTCCTCTGCTTATATCCAAGATATCTGATGTATCCATTTGGGCAGTATTGTGCACATATGCACCAAAATCATAAACTCTAAAGTCAAGAGGGAAGATGTTTGAATCAAGTGCAATATTTACCTCCTCAAAATAATTGATCACTTCAGAAGCCTTGGCTTCCAATGCAGGTTCATATACACTCCTGTCCATTCCAGATTGATCTGGAAGCAGGAGGAAGTTGTCTTGAGACCTGGCTTCAACACTAAAAAATAAACCTAGAATGAAAAATATAAATATCCGCATTGCAACTGGGTGATAGTGGCTAAATTCATTCATATGATACTCCATTAATTAAGATCATTAAATATTCCATAAAACAGTCAAAATAAACAGGAATCCATAGTGCAGCTTCAACGACTTCAAGTAATCTTAATAAGGTTTTTCACCAAAACTAATTCCATCTACGCTTCCATTCAGATAAACGATTCAGGAGAAAACAAAGTCACTTTCAATAGTGCTTCAAATTATCCATGTGTAAATATTTCAACTTACTTTTTTACAACTTTGCCTAAACATCTACCTCCTTCCATCACAATCCAATAGACTCCTGAAGGCAACATGCTGATGTCTGCATCAATTATTGTCTGTTCATCTGATAATTTTTGTATTGACAGCTCAAGTGATCCTATACTACTGAAGAAATCAATTCTATTAACTGCTTTGGCCACCCCATTATCATTAATCTGAATTTGCATCAAACCTGTAGTTGGCGAAGGCCAAATTTTGGCATCCTCAGCATTTTCTATTGCCATGAAATTCCCTCCAATCTCAACAATGCATTCCTCCTTGACAACAGAAGTTAGGCTCCACAGTACATTTGAAGTATCCTCGGCATTCTGAATGTGTGGCCCTCGCCCAAAAAGCACTTGTTGATTACTTCCACATTGCACATTCCACACTACATCAGAATGATTAGTAATAGGATTGGTATATTCCAGGATTAGATCACTATCATCTGCCCAATGGACACTGACTGCCTCACTGATCGAATTGGCCACTCCCAATAGCACATTGCCAAATGTTATCCCAAAACCATGGTTTTCACTTTTAAACCCATGGACATAGAGGAATAAACGTTCATTTTGATTTACCTCAAGTGCTGCACCATAATTGTTCTGCCCCTTCGGACAACCCATCATCTCAAAATAATCCACCTCGCCTGCTCTCAACCCGGTAGCTCCCATGCAGCCAGAATGACCATCAGCAGACCTCCCTCCCCCTACACATCGTACCGCCTCCAAAGCTCCGCAGTCATTCCCTTTGAACAATGTAAAATCCAGATCCTGATCCGGATCATCCGGTACCAGGTCAAAGGCCAGTTGGCCACTCCGCCCGATCTTCAGCTCCAGCCAGATACCGGCTACCTCCTGAAAATCGTCCACACAGGGCATGGCCCCATTATCAGTCAGGGTACCCTCAAAGAGGTGATCGATATGCATGTATTTGTTGCATGTCACCAGTAATGGTGTGGCACAACTGCTACCATCTTGGGCCAGGAGGGCAATGGATATTAATGATAGTGTCGTCATGAAGATCAGGCTTCGGATCATCTTCGATATTGTTTACAGATTGAAGATCAAGGTGGAAGGTTCGCTCATCGGACTGGTGGTGCCGTCGTCAAACAGGGCTACCACTTTATATCGGTATCGATGGGTATGCTGCACCTTGTGGTCAATAAACCGGTAGGTGCCGCTCACATTCACCGAGGAAGTAACAGAATCATACATCCCCTGTGCTTCACTCAGATTGTACACGGCGTACTGCACATACGGGTTTCCATCCTTCGACCGGTAGATCTTGAATCCGACCAGCTCCTTATAGAATCCATAATTCCATCCGATTGCAATTCCGATTTTCTTGTTTACTGAAGGGCCTGTACCATTAATATCAGATATATCGATACTGTCCACTGCCGGCCACATGGGAGAAAGGCCCTGAAGAGTGGCCACGTTGGATAAAGATGTGTTCCCAGACAAGTCAATAGCTTCCACAACATATTCATATGCCTGTTTGCCATTGGCCACCGAATCAATGTAATTCTTGTCAGAGGGGCTGTGTGTTACTTCAGTAAGAATCTCCCAATCTGGCAAACCCATCCGTCTTCGCTTGATGCGGTATTTGTCCATATCTGTACTACTACTCGGTGTCCAATAGATCCGGTTGACATTGGCCTGGGTGCCACTTCTTGTGATCACAGCCGGACTTGGAGGTACCACATCTGGGAGGGAGATCATGGCCGGATCAGAAAACTCAGACAGGTTCCCATTATAGTCAACAGCTTTGATCTTTACCCAGGTGGAGGACTCCAAGGTTTCCAACTCGATGATGTATTGGAAGGATGTGTCCCGAACTGGTGTCAGGGTTAATTGTGTATAAAACAAGGTATCCCGATTGCTGTAGAATACCCGATATCCATCCACATCCTCCTCCAAGTTGGGTGTCCAGCTGACCGTAACCTGGCCCAATGTACTGACTACCCCCACCGGTGTAGCCGGTTTGCCCGGAGGGATTGTATCCAGCAGTTGAGCAAAATGGGACCAGCATTCCGCGTGATACCCATGGATATCGTACACCTTGACTTTGTAGTAATTGCCCCGCAATGGTGTCGCATCCTGCCAGGTTCGCACAGTAGGCCCGAGCAAATTGGCCCCGGATACGACCTCGTACGGCCCTTCATCCCGATGGCTACGCAATATCTCGAAGCCTTCGATCTCGCTATTGTGTTCTGAAGGATACTGCCAGTACACTTCGATGACTTCATTGTCAACCACATCCAAACTGTCAATTCTTGGTATGATACCCACCGGATTGGGGCGGTTGAGCACATGGATGGTGTCCGACCACGCCGAGGTGCGTCCGAACGCATCTTTTCCACGCACCCGATAAATGTAAGTCTGACCAATCTGGCTGACCGTATCAATATGCATGAATCGATCAACAAACTTGTCACTGACCGGTGAATTCAGCATCGGGAGATCCGACAGGTCGGAGAAGTTAATTCCGTCCTCCGACCGCTCAATGTCATAGCTGATAAATTCCCTCTCATACCCCTTCCAGCCGAGGGTCATATAGCCGCCCTTCCCAAGGCCAACCATAAATTGAGGAACATGGGCAACAAACAGGGTATCGTTGCAACTTAACTTGACATAACCAGATAACAATACGGGTGACACTGAATCACCCAATAGTTCTACCCGATATATATAGGTGGTACCAGCTACGGCTGAAGTATCCACAAACCCAAGACCAGAGAGATGGGCGGCCATAAAGGAATACTCTCCTGCCAGCAGGTTCATTTGATACCGGTTTTCCCATTCTGTATCCAGCTTGTAGGCCTGCATCAAGGCACTGGTATCGCCCAGGGAGATTTCAAGGGAATCACCGAATATGGCCCCTCCGGCCAGCTCGACATTGGCATCTTGCAATGTATCCATCAATTCACCCCAGATGGATGTATCTGCAGGAAGAACGATTGAATCCAACACAACCAAGGTAGACAGGGCATTAGGTGGCACACTGTCTGTATAGCTATGGACATATCGACTGATCCTATACCCATTTGCCAAACCCTGTTTCCAAAATTCTTTTTCGGATGGAGCCCATCGAAGTAGAATGGAATCGCAAGACAACACAGCTCCACGTATGGATAACAAGGGAGCCTTTGAAGAGATGGTCTGGGCGCTTACCCATCCGGTCAGCATGACAACCAGAACACTACAGGCAATCAGCCGTCCTTTCAACCGGATATGGAAATATTCTATTCTTTTTTTCATTTTACTTCTTTCTTAACGGTGAAGGTTTCCCGAACGGCTTGCCGTTAATGTTGCCAGGGCAGGGTTACATCAAACGAACCAAATCCCTTGTTTGTCTTCTGTTTGGGTGAATACCAGAATCGAATTTTTGTATCAGAGTTCACTTCAACAGAGAGGCTTTGTGGCAACCGGATGGTGTTATACAGATCTTGACTTTCAGAAGTTGTAAATAGATCCTTCAAACAAGGCGGCAATAATGAATATGGTTGTCCATGGGCATAGTCGGCTAGTGGCCCATGCCCCTGCTCCCCACAGCCGGTTTGCACATAATCAATATAGTTCATTCTGTCAAACTGGACCTCCATCGCATTCGTCAATAATGGCAGATCTTCCTGCAAATACCAGGGAATGGTGTTGACCAATACCAACTGGTCGTACCGTTGATTCTCACCATTTATTTCAACAGTTCCTGCTGAATCCTGCATGGCAAAGAATACACTTTCGCTATAATAGTCATTTATCTCCGCGCTGAAGAAAAGTACATCAAACGTCAAATCAGCACTCAACACAAACTGACCCGGTGATCTATTGGCAATAAAATAGCGGTATGGAGCAAGCCATGTTGTAGAGGCATCATCCACAACTTTCCAGTTGAAAAACGGGGGCAGGCCATTGTACCCATGGATTTCATAATCATCAAATCCTTCAAACCCGGACAGGCGGTAGGCCACTGGTTGGCCAGTCAGGATCGTGTCGAAAGACATTGAATTGACCATCGCCTGCATTTTCTCTGTCCACGTATCATGCAGGCTGGTTCTGAACGGAATGGAAAACAACACCCGTTCGGTCTTCAAGGTATCGTCAAAATCGGTATTGGCCATACACTTGACAAACCCATTCATCGAACCACCCGGCAATCCCTGAGGCCAGGATCCTACCACCGGATTGATGAGCTCACGTGATGTGCCATTTCCGGAAAATCCACCATTGCCTTCACCACCAAAGACAGGAGGTTCAGGAGGGTCATCCACTTTGAATCCCTGAAGGATATCCAATGTATATTGGGTTTCCGGCTCAGTCACCGACCAGTCCACCTCAAAATTAACCTGGTTGCTCTGGCAATCATAAAATACAGGTCCTTCGGTGATGACTTCCTCTCCTTGCTTCAGGCGATACATGCTACGCGCATTTACTGGTACTTTAGCAAACAAGTAGTATTGGCCCGATGCCAGTTTTACATAGGCATGCTTGGCATCGGCATCCCCAGGCAAGAAATATTGCTGTCCCTCATGAGGATAACTTTCTGCCACATTGTCCGGGAGAATGATATCTGGCAGTTCTCCGGTTGAGAAACTGCTGATCAGCGTGTCACGATCCTGTAGCTCACCATTCACCTCCACATACGCATACGCTTTGATCTGGTAATTAAAATCCGGACGTAAAAACTCCTTAAACTTGACGGCTATTTCCATTCCCCCTTCCTGCCTGGACCAACTGAATTTTTCATTTCCAGCGCTGGAAATAAAATCAATACGCTCGATCTTGATGAGGTATATGGATGTATCCTGACCCTCAACACGCTCTATGGGTGTATCCACCGGATAATTCATGTAGATCACCGGGCTGACGTTCACAGCGACATCCTGAGATCCATGAGCAGGATCCATATAATCAAAGACAACCAGATCCATTACATAGGCCGAAGAATCAGGATTGAGCAATTCACATTTTGTCCCGAATTCTACATTGAAGCGAGTTGAACCTTTGATGATACCCAGTATATTGTAATTCGCCTTGACAATCCCCTGTGCCCATACGGGATTGGGCAACTGGGCACGCAATAAGATACCAGCTTGTATGTCGGCTATGGTGCCTTTTCGTTCCTTAAAAAGGAATTTGAACTTGTACCCCAGGTGAGCGGCCAGGTAGGCATACATCTGCCCCGTGGCATACCAACCATTGATGCCCGGCTTTTCGTAGTTATGCGCACACAATGCATCATACTGCATCATGGCCAGATCATACCCCACTGTCAGATTGGCGTAGAACGTAAAGATCCACACCTTGGTGGTATCGGCATTCAGGGTAAATTTCGACCCATGCATGAATCCGCCACCTTTGGCCATTTGGGAGTTGAGTGTAAACGTTGGTGGTACATCAAAAAAGTCAGATAGCTCACCCTCCAATTCAGCTACTTTTGGAAGTCTGGAGCCGAGGCAGAAATAGGTAGTAAAAGTAGCGTCTATACCTGGCACGATACTGACCCGCATACCTCCAGGTTGGTTAGGCTCACCGACCCACAAATACCAATCTTTTGGGCCTATTTTAAATCGCACATCACTAAGCTTGCCAACATCCGAAGAATCAGCTATTCCTATCAACACATTTCCAAGAGACATGTAGGACTTGAAGTTGGCATCAAATGTATTTTCAGAGCTATCGTATGATAAATTAAAAAATGCCCTGATTGGTCCTTCTGCACACATACCTTGATCCAATGGGTCGCCACCTGACTCATCATAGGTGGAAGGGGCATCAATATTCAAGGCAGCCATACATTGGAAATTGCCAAGAATGTTCAGTGTAAATCCCCCTGTTTCTTCAAAGATGTTCATGGCAAATGAGGCATTCCCATTCAATGCTTCCTCACTTTCTGCCGTCATGAATGCCATGGCCAGTTTCAATCCCCAGGAATGATTGAATGGCGTATAGGTAACCCCTGAAAGACTTAGCCCCAGTCCACGATTCTTTATCATGTCGGTGGTCACCGAATCCTGAGACATAGCCGAAGACAATTGCACATTGTCATGTCCACTTGAAGCCATGTTGTACCAGAATCCTCCTCCAAAACCGTTCATTACCAGGGGTGGAAACAGGGGGATCCCACCCGGAATGGTGACCATCACATCCACCATGCCATACTTGTATCCTTCATTATGCTTACCGAACATGCCCATGGCCTGTACAGCACCTTCAAATTTGGCAAACTTGACAGCTACAGCTCCCTGGAAACCTGTTCCATACTGGCTATCATTTTGATACTTGATCAATGAGCCTTTGATATAATCGACTCCCGTGCAGCTGCCTTCAATGGTGATCTGGTAGAAATTGAACTTTTCATATTTCCACTTGTGATGAATGGAGCTGGTGTCAATGTATCCCTGAATACCAAAATCAAAGGCCACCTTCAGGTCAACCCCACTGGTTGTCAGCCCCATGTCGGTCAGGAAAACCGCTTCAATGGCGCCCGGTTGGTTCGGGGCCTCCCGTAGTCCGATCCTGTCAAAATTGAGTTCAAATCCCAGGTAGTCAATTCCTTTTAATGGAAAGGACCAATATCCGATGTTGCGGATCGCCTTTCCTTTATTGGACAGGATCACCTGATCAAAATGGATATCTTCAATGGCCAGGGGGTCGTCGCCATCCTTCTGGATATCCAGAGTTCCGTTGAGGGTAGCAATTACTTCAAATCCACTCCCTCTGTCGAACATGGAGATGGAGGTATTCGGGTACAAGGTTACATCTGCATAGATAGCTGGAGCCCTCAGGGCACTATTCACTTCCAGGTCAAACTGGAATCGTCCGTATGAATCCAAAAATGCCAGGTAACTGAAACAATCCATCGGCTTGATGGTATCCGACTCATTCTCTACCGATTTAAACAGAGGCACATGGAGGTATCCCTGCATATTCCCTTTGTGGAAACGGTTTTCCAGCACATGGATGGCCAATGTATCAATGGAGAAGCCCCATCCCGAACAGGAACCCTGATCCAAAGGCAACAGATTTCCGGCATTGATCTGTCCACTGGCCCCATAATCATCGAAGACAAAATGCTGTAGCCCCAAGGTGATGTTACCTGAGTCCTTCCTGGCCATATCCTGGGGCAAGGTCACATTCAATTCTTCAAAATATACCCCTTGCCAGGTGGTCTCACCCAGCATCGGATGACTGTATCCATCCGGGTAAATGATGCCTTCCGGGTTCAAGGCGTCACTGAAATCCAGCCAAACATTGTCCAACCGAAATTTGTACTCTTCTTTTTTGGTGACCGCAAAAGGGTCCACATCAATCTGGACAAGAATATCTGACCAGGAATCGAAATCACCTACAATGGATGCGGTGACATAACCGTCACTCAGTGGCTCCAATGTGACTGAATCCAGGGGGGTCAAATACTCCCGACAAAACTCGATGTTGGCTTCAACAGAAAGCCCTTCAAAACCCGTGCAACCCCAATTGATAAATGTTTGGCCATTCTCTCCGACCAGGGTCAGCCGCATGGCTTTGCCCAATGGAATGGGGGGTGAATTGTTCAGGAGCGTTATTTTTCCGGGCACTTCAAGCCCCCCCGGATTGAATGCAATGTCTTCCGCACCAAAGAGGACACGTTTCCCGGATTGCACCTCCAGAATAAACCAGGCATCCAGAGTGGCTCCCTGAGGGTTGACGACAATGGAATCCAGATAGATGGTATAGGTCAGACTGCCGATCTCCCGATTCAATTCCAGAGGCTGGCCAAAAACTTCACTTCCGCCTGAGACAGGCATGATTTCAGCCTTGAGTCCCGTCTTTTTCAGTTGGTTTATCTTATCGTCTATATCGTCACCTGATACAGACGCATAGGGCCTGGCTTGCTCAAATAAGTTATCTACCCAATCCGGGGCTGCACTACACCCGACTCCGGAGGGGAAGCTGGTCTGCAAGACTTCCGGTTGGAATGGTCTATGCAGGACTCGTTCCAATGGAGAACTTGAACGGGGCTCCCGGAAGGCAGAAACAACATACTTTCCAAAACGCAATTGAAAATCTTCAACCAATTTGGCGTACACCAGGTTTTTTACAAAAAGCTTGAGTTTCTGGGCAGTACCGATATGTTCGGCCAACTCAGCTGAATCCATGGACATGATATACGGCTGAATGAACGCTTGAAAAGGCGCCAATGCATCATCCTGGTTGGTTTGAAGCAGCTGAATGATGGAGTCCAGCAAATGCTCCATGTTCAGGAGAGTGTGCAGGTATTTGTCGCAATGGTACAGATCAAAATGGTGTTGTTCCAGTGCCATAATCTGTTCATCCCTGCCGGAAAAGTTGCTGTACTTCTGAGGCTCGCGTACAAAATGCTGATGCAACCCCTCCTGGAAATACTCCCCGTTCTGACCAAACAGGAAAACGGTGTCCAGGCCTTTGGCGACGACAATATCCTCCATGTCATCCCGGATATTCCCGCAATTACCCCGATATACCCCAATCAGGCTGTCATTGAGCCAGTCGAACTGTTCGATGCTCCAAATGATTGCTGAATCCACTTGGGTTTCATGGGCACTCCAGAATTTTACTCCTTCATCAGTAGGATTCCCTCCGGATGGAATCAACCAGTAATAGGGAGGGCTGGCCTGAGGGTTACATGGATTACCCAGTGAATCCACTCCAGCCTGGCTGCATCCGTTGGGATTGTAAATGGTTCCAGTTTCCACATGGATTCCATTGGCATTAAATCCATTCGGATCAAAATTAGGATTAAAGGGCATCCCCTCCTCCCAACCGGGGTATGGCGGAATCTTCTGATACAACCCACTTGAATCAAAACCAAATGAATTCAACCCGGTAATGGGATCAAAGGCATAGGGATCAGGTGAAGGTGGGATGCAACTGAAGGTTGCCGGTGCCGGTTGGACCATCAAATTCTGCATCCTGGTTCTGGCGTTTGCATCATTTTTGACCTTGATGTCTCCTGATTCGACTATGAAATCAGTGTTCACCAAAATGGATGAAAACTCGACACCTACACGCTTATTTCCAAAAGGAACGGCCATGGTCCCGGTGCCATTGTACACACCATTCCCTTGATGGAAACGGGTTTTGACAATAACCGGAAACCCGTACGCCAGAATCACATCGTTTACCTGGAGACCCGTGTACGGGCTGCCGCTGACCACTGCGGTGTCAGGAGTGGTACCACAAAAGATGTCCTGAAAGGTCGTATCCCCCAGTGTTTGAATGGTGACATCCGGAGGCATGTTCTCACAGAAGTCGTCAATGTCAAAGCGGGAGCTACCGAACGAAGCTTGAACGGAGATGTCATAATAGGTCCCGGATTGCAGCGGAATCATCCGTACATGTGAACTGTCTTGCCAGGTTATCTCCGTCCATTGGTCACTTCCCTGAACTCTGTACCGTGCTCTGTACCAGGGGCCATTGGCATAAAACCCGGGTGCAGGTCCACTGACTGTAACCGTGACACCATCTTCGGTGATATCGGATACAGCAAAGGAATAGGAAAGACTTGAGCAATCCACTGACCGACTTCCGTCATCCAGATCCGGTATCGGAACGTGAACCCAATCCGAGTATAACAATACACCATTTTGATACCGGCACAACTTCCGAATCACCATGGATTGGAGTGCTTTGATTCTGTCCCGCTCAAAGCTGTAGGTGGATGTTGGATCACAATCAATCAATGCGGTTTGGGCGGTCTCATGCTCTCCGGTCAGTTTGATCTGAAATCCTTCAGCATGTTGTGGAGCAGGGTCATGCCAGTTCAACTGGATTAAATCTTCATCAATAACATCCCAATAAATACCAGAGGGTCGTTCACACTCCGGCCAAAAGGAAAAGGGGACAGATTGATAGACAGGATTGCCGGTCAATGCTGAAACAAGGACAAATGTGTATTGATCTCCTCCGGGAAAGATGGCTGAAGGATGCGGAATTTGGACGGAGGTCACGGGCCAGGACATCCATTTGGTCCAGAGTACTTTTTTCTCATCATCCAAGATATGGATAATGGCTGCAGATTCCGAGATATGCAGATTGGGCAAATTCAACACCAGTACATCCTGATCGACCAGATAGGTGGGTGAGCTGACCGGGTCAACGAACGCACAGGACGACAGTGATTCTGCCATCGCTGTATGGAGGGGGAATAGGGTCAAGACAACCAACAAGGCTTTCCATGGGTGTAGAAAACTCATCTGCAAACTGTTGAAATGATAATACAATCCTATATCGACATGACCGATAAATCCCTTGAGGACAAGAGTTCAATCAGTCATTCCTGTATTTCTGGAATGACGTTTGTGGCACCAGAAACAAATTTGCCTCTTTCGGCAAGGTTCATTTCAAAATAAATCTGTCGGTTGCGAAGTAAATATAGAATTTGAATTGAATATGTAGTACATGTTCACAATAAAAACACAAAAGTTAATACTGACATTACACATATGTGCAAAACGCGAATCCCGGGTAGATGACCGGACAATGAATCGGCTATAACAGGGTATGAGTGGCCGATCAATTCAATGGTATCCCATCGAAAATGCATACACATCAGGTGACAAACCAATTAATAACGCCTAATGAGGGAATTCTAAACTTGTACAATATGGCGAAATCGGTCAATGTAGTGCCCAGAGAATACGAAACACCATGTTTACACTATGCTTACACCGGAAAAGAAAAAAGGAGTTGCAATTTCTCGCAACTCCTTGATAATCAGATGTCGGGGTGACAGGATTTGAACCTGCGACCACACGCCCCCCAGACGTGTACTCTACCGGGCTGAGCTACACCCCGAACGACGTGCTGTGGTGGGTGTTACAGGATTCGAACCTGTGACCTCTACCCTGTCAAGGTAGCGCTCTAAACCAACTGAGCTAAACACCCGTTTTCCCTGGCCATCTCCATCGAGATGGCTGAACAGGGACGCAAAATTAATCGATTTTCCCGGAAAACAATATACCCCTGGCCGCAGAAATTCCATCTTTTCCCTGCCACCGGAGGAAACAGGTGCCCGGTACCGGATCGGCAATCCACCAATCCATCTGATTTCCAGCCACTAAGTTCACCGACACCCGTTCGATCTCTCTTCCCGTAACATCGAGCAGGATCAGCTCACCGTCCAGGTCACGACCGGCCCGAATGGTCATCCGGTCAGCGACCGGGTTGGGGAAGATGGACATGCCGGTCCGGTCCGTCCAGGTCAGGCCGGACAACTGGACCTCTATTGTGTTGGACAGGCGCGGACAATCATCCGTACCCCGGGCGATCACATAGTAGGTGCCGGAATAGCCCGCCAGCCACCAGGGCTCAGTCGTTGTCCCGATCAAGGTATCCGCCAGATACCAGTCGTAGGTCAGGTATCCCTCATCTGCCAACAGGGTATCCCCCTGCAGCGTCATCCCAAACGGCACCTGGTCCGGTGGCACCACCTCCGCGTCCAGCTCCAGTGTACATCCGTTGCAATCCGTCACCACGATCGAATAAGGCCCCGCACAAAGGTCCGTCAATCCTGGCCAGGGATCGTTGGGTGGATTGCCACCGCCGGTGATCTGGTACGAAAACGGCGCACACCCGCCGTTGAGCTCCAACAGGATCTCCCCGTCGCAGGTATCCGGACAGGACACAAACCCACCGATGGCCTGCCCCGCCAGGCTACACGGCGTAGTGATCCGGTAGATGATCCCGGTGCCGATGCCGGCTACATACAGTTCGCCATCCTCATCCTCCCCGAAGGCCACATACTCCTGGTTGCCCAGGTTGGCCAGCTGGGTGTTGATCCAGCCGCCCTGGCCGTCCGGTTCGAGCGACCAGAAGATCCCGGTGCAATAATCCGTATAGATATACTTGCCGTACAAGGTTGGGTGTTTGCTGCCCCGGTAAACATACCCTCCGGTGATCGAACAGCCGATGGCATTGGTGTTCTGGTAGACATGCACAGGAGGCACATAGCTGTTGGCCGGTCCACATCCGCTGGTATTGAAGGGCACAAATCCTTCATAGCATCGCCAGCCGTAATTCAGTCCACCCGGCGAGCCGGCGGGTTCCATGTCCACTTCCTCCCATTGATCCTGTCCGACATCGCCGATCCATAGATCGCCCGTCATCCGGTCGAAACTGATGCGCCACGGATTGCGCAGGCCCAGTGACCAGATCTCCGGCAGGGTTTCCGCTGATCCGGCAAAGGGGTTGTCGGTTGGAATGGCATAGGGCGTGCCCCCATCCACATCCAGTCGCAGCATCTTTCCCAGGAACTCCTTCGGATTCTGGGATCGGTTGCCCGGGTCGCCCCCACTGCCCCCATCACCCAGGCCGACATACAGGTAGCCGTCGGGGCCAAAGGCCAGGTCGCCGGCATTGTGGTTGCTGAACGGTTGGTCGACCACAAGCAGGACCAGTTCGGACATGGGGTCCGCCTGGTCGGGATCGGCTGTCGATCGGGTGAATCGCGAGATCCGGGTATCCCCGTCATTGCCGGTATAGTTCACAAAGAAATGCCCGTTGCTGGCATAATCTGGATGGAAAGCCAGTCCAAGCAATCCCCGCTCATTGGCACCCGAATTCACGATCGGGTCAATATCCAGGAATGGCGTGGCCAGAACATTGCCCTGCAGATCGGATATCCGGATCCGCCCGCCCTTTTCCACGATATACAAACGGTCATCACCGGCATGCTTGATATCTACCGGAAGCGAAAATCCGTTCGCCACAGGTTCCAGCAGAATGTCCTGTGCGAGACCGGTGTGGAGGAACAAACAGATGATCGGAAAGAGCAGAATGAATTTGGGCATGGTAACAAGGTTTGAACAAGTATAGCAAATTTTCCCAGCCTGTTTGCTCCAGGGGGCCAATTCCTGTTCAGGGGAATGGTGTTTCTGACAGGTTTGTCTTTGTCCGACAGTTCTCTCCTTTTTCTGGGTGCTTCGGTTCGGATGAACTATTTTTGTTGTTCTACACTTTCATGTCTTTGATCAAGAACCAGGTGCTCATGTCTATTCGAACCTTCCTGGCTGCCGTTGCAGCCCTTCTCTGCCTTGCTCCCCTCAGTGGCCAGACCCCCTGGGTCAGGACCGACCGGGCCTTTATCACCGCCCAAACCGGGGATGCCTATGTCATGCCCCATACAGGTGACTTCTACCAATTGGATTTCTCGCAATTGGTCCAGTCCCTGCAACAGGGGGCCAACACCATCCTCCTGCCGGACGCCCAGGGCCAGCTCATCGAGTTCGACGTCCAGTTCAGCCGGGTGGCCGAACCGGGTTATTACCAGAAACACCCGATGACCGGGACCTACAAGGTCCGGGCAGTACGTGACGCCTCCATCCACGGACGGATCGATCATACCCTATCCGGTTTCCACGCCATGATCCGGGATCACGGCCAGGTCTGGATGATCGACCCGGTCTTCAAGGACCGCACCGATCTGTACGCCAGCTACCTGAAAGATGACTATCACGTGGAGGGGACTAAACCCGTATTTGAGTGCGAACCCGATCTGGGCATGACCGCGGATCCTCAGGAGCCCGTCGGCGCCACCACGGTGGCCAGCATGCGTCAGGCCACGGCCGACCTCCTTCGCTACCGTCTGGCTATGGCCACGACCGGCGAATACGCCAGCTTCCACGGCGGAACAGTGGCCAAGGTCAGCGCCGAGCTGATCACCCTGGTCAACCGACTGAATGAGGTGTACGAAATCGACCTGGGTGCCCATCTGGACCTGATCGCCAACAATGACGATCTCATCTTTCTGGATCCTGCGACTGACGGATATACCAATGGCAGCCCCCAGGCTATGCTGCAAGAGAATCCCAATGTGATCTCCGCGATCATGCCATCCTCGTCCTATGACATCGGGCATGTCCTGGGCACCGCCCTGGCCGGTGGCACGGTCGGACTGGCCTCCCTGGCCTCTGTCTGCACCGGCAACAAGGCCCGGGCCATGAGCTCGCTCTTTGTCCCCAAGTTCGATCCCTTCTACGTCGATATCGTCGCCCACGAGTTCGGCCACCAGTTCGCCGCCCAGCACTCCTTCAACAAGTGTGACGAGATGAATGAAAATCCGTCCACCGGCTGGGAACCCGGCAGTGGGAGCACCATCATGTCCTATTCGGGTTCCTGTGGTATCAATAATGTCCAGGACAATTCCGGGGCCTATTTTCACGGTGGCAGCCTGGAGCAGATGAAGGTCTTTGTGACCACCGGTGCCGGTGCAGGCTGCGCCAATGCCGAGCCTACGGCCAATGAGGTTCCCACGGTTTCCCTGTCCTACACCAACGGGTTCACCATTCCGATCAGTACCCCGTTCAAGTTGCACGCCGAGGCCACGGATGCCAACAACGACAACCTGACCTATTGCTGGGAACAGATGGATACCGGCCCGATCACTGATGCCGGTTCGCCGGTACTGAACAGTCCGTTGTTCCGCAGTTTCGATCCTACCTCGGATTCCATGCAATGGTTCCCCCAGCAGTTTCGGATCATCCAGAATTTCAACAGCAAGTTCGAATTGCTGCCGACCTATACCCGTGACATGAACTTCCGGGTCACAGTTCGCGATAATAACCCGGAGGTCGGTGCGATCGCCCGGGCCGATGTCAGTTTCAAGGCATCTGACCTGGCCGGTCCGTTCACGGTGGCCAAGTTCAATACCGTGGATACGGTCCGGCAGGGTGAATATGTCGAAGTCACCTGGAATGTGGCCAACACCGATGTCTTCCCGGTCAATTGCAAGTCGGTCAATATCAAGCTATCCACCGATGGAGGGTACAACTTTCCTTACGTGTTAGCCTCCAACGTGCCCAACAACGGGTCGTTCTTCGTGACCATGCCCATCGTCCAGACCACCTCAGGGCGGATCATGGTTGAAGCGGCAGACAATATCTTCTACGATATCAACAATGCCAACCTGCGCATCCTGCCTCCCACCCAACCGACCTTTGCCATCAACGTGACACCTTATGAGCAAGTGACCTGCATCCCAGATGCAGCCACCATCACCATCGATGCTACCTCCCTGTTGGGCTTTACGGAGCCGGTGACCTTCGAGATCACCTCCGGCCTTCCTCCCGGCGCTGTGGCCAACTGGAGTGCCAATCCGGCCACACCGACGGAGCAGGTGACCCTCTCCCTGGACCTGAGTGGCGTCACCCAGACAGGACTCTACGAACTGGTGATCGAAGCCTCAGCTGCCGGTGCACCCACCCAGGTACGGAATGTGTTCGTGGATGTCTATCGCAATGATTACAGCAGCCTGGATGCCCTTTCCCCTGCCAGTGGCACCGGGGGCATCAGTGTATCCCCCCTGCTGACCTGGGTTGACCAGGCCGATGCGGATACCTATACCGTCGAGGTGGCTACCAGCCCGGCCTTCGGTGCTTCCGTGGTCGCCACACAATCAGGGTTGACGACGGCCCAGTACCAGGTCACGGCAACGCTGCTGGAGAACACCCTTTATTTCTGGAGGGTCATCCCTTCCAACCCCTGTGGAACGGCCACCGATGTGCCGGTCTATGCCTTCCATACCCTGACAATCTCCTGCGACGAACTGACCAACAACACCGAATACACCATCGCCAGCACCGGGTTGAACTCTGTCGAGAGCATCATCAATGTACCGGTCAACGGTCCGGTCGGACTGGTCCGGGTCAAGAACATCCTGGGCAACCACCAGAACATCGGCAACCTGCGCGGCAACCTGAAGGGCCCCGATGGCAAGACTCGCCGCCTGTGGAACCCTCAATGTTCCTTCATCGGAGGGGACATCAACATGGGCTTCAACGATGATTCACAGGCAACCTTCGCCTGCCCGCCCGACAATGGCGATATCTACAAGAGTGTCGAGCCCCTGGCCGATTTCACCGGTGACCCGATCATGGGCGATTGGTCGCTGATCATCCAGGACATCCAGACCGGTGCCGGTGGCAAACTGACCAGCTGGACCCTGGAATTCTGCACCAGCGTTGCCCTCAATGCCCCCTATCTGGTGACCAATGATACCCTGCGCGTCAAGCCTGCCGGATCCGGCGTCATCGACGGACTCCTGCTGCTCAGCCAGGACGCGGACAACGCCCCTGCAGAACTGGTCTACACGGTGGTCAACCGGACCCAGAAAGGTGACCTGACCCTCAACGGCTCGCCCCTGGGCAATGGTGGCCAGTTCACCCAGGCGGATATCGATGGTGGCGCCCTGGCCTATTCGCACAATGGCACGGCTGAAGAAGATGACAGCTTCACCTTCACGGTAGAAGATGGCAATGGTGGCTGGTTCGGGATCGAGCGCTTTGCCATCCTGACCAGCAACTCCGTATCCACGCTCAACCCGGATGCGGCCTCATTGAACATGTCCCTCTGGCCCAACCCGGCCAAGGAACAGTGTACCCTGATGATCCCCGGCCAGGTCATCACGGCGGCCAACCTGATGGTGATCAACACGCTTGGCCAACAAGTGCCTGTTGCCGTTACTCAGGAAGGTCCGGACCGCCTGGCCATCCAGACCACCAACCTGACCACCGGGCTGTACTATGTCCAGGTAGCGGTCGGTGATCGTCTGGCGGTCAGCAAATTGCAGATCAGTGCGGAATAAGTCCGCAGGCGAATCAATGGAAAGAGATCCCGGCACACCAGCGGGGTCTCTTTCCATATCCAAACAATCGGTTTTGGATCCGATCCTCCGCCAAACCATTCATGAACAAGTCAAGGCATTCGACCATTTCATATTCAGCTAAATTGTATTCCAGCATGCGCCTTTTGATCAGCTCGTTGTTTCTGCTATTGTTCGGGTCATTGATGGCCCAATCCGGCTCATCCCTCTGGACGATGAAATCCCGTGCCTGGGTCGAAAGCCAGGGCCAGGAGATGTATGTCCAGCCAGCCACTGGTCGCTATGCGACCCTCGATCTGCAGGAAGTGCGCCGGCAATTGCCCCAGGGCGGCAACGGTACCCTCCTGATCCCCGGTCCGGATGGCGTGGAGGTCGCCTATGCGGTGATCTGGTCACCCTCTGCGGAGGCCGGTTATTTCGAGCGGCATCCCCAGACAGGCACCTTTCGGGTACAGGCCTTGCATGATCGGACGATCAAGGGGCGGATCGATTACAATGAAAAGGGCTTTCACGCCTTCATCCATCACCAGGGTCGAACCCTGATGATCGATCCGGTCTTCGTTGATCGCGATGATGTGTATGCCATCTATTTCAAGGATGAATACTACGATGAGACCACTGAACGCCCCGCCTTCAACTGCCTGCTGGAGGAAGAACCGGATGTCAGCGACCCGGTCGAGGTACAATCCGCACCGCCCGTCTCCAGTCTCCGCAGCGGATCGGTGGTCTTGAAAACCTATCGTATCGCCATCTCCGCGACCGGGGAATACACCAATTTCCATGGTGGCAAGGCCGCTGCCAGTGCCGAGATCGTCACCGCCGTCAACCGGCTGAATGCAGTGTTGGAACTGGAAATGGGTGTCCATCTCAACCTGATCGCCGCAAATGACCTGATCATCTTTACCAATCCGGCTACAGACGGCTTCACCAACGGGGAGACGGATATCATGATCAATGAAAATCCCACTGTGATCTCCCAGTTCATTGCCAGCAGTGCCTATGATATCGGGCATGTGTTCGGGGTAGCTACCAATGGCCAGGTCGGACTGGCCCAGCTGGCCTGTGTCTGTACCAACTCCAAGGCCCGTGGCGTGAGTGGCGGGTTCACCCCCAAGTTTGACGGTTTCTATATTGATATCGTTGCCCACGAGGTCGGGCACCAGTTTTCAGCATCGCACTCTTTCAACAAATGCGTGAACGAGAACCCTGGTACCGGATGGGAGCCGGGCAGTGGTTCGACCATCATGTCCTATGCCGGATCATGCGGGCCCAACAATGTCAAGAACTCTTCTGACGATTACTATCACGGAGGCAGCCTGGGGCAGATGAAGAACTTCATCCGGGTCGGCGCCGGCGCCCAGTGTGGGGAAGACATCCCCACAGACAATGATCCTCCGGTCCTCACCCTTGATTACACCAATGGATTTTCCATCCCCATTTCCACCCCGTTCATCCTGGAGGCATCCGCTGTCGACCCGGATGGGGACGACCTCACGTATTGCTGGGAAACGATCGATACCGGACCGATCACCGATGCCGGATCGCCCATCATGAACTCTCCCCTGTTCAGGAGCTTCATCGCCACATCCGATTCATCCAGGGTCTTCCCCAAGATGTACAAGGTAGCCCAGGACATCTATGACAAGTTCGAGCTGCTGCCCACCTATTCCCGCGATATGACCTTCCGGGTCACGGTGAGGGACAATAATGCGCAGTCCGGCAGCATCGATCAGCAGGATGTAGCCTTCAAGGCTACTGAGCTGGCCGGACCATTCGTGGTCACTTCCTTCAACACGGTGGATACGGTCCGCCAGGGTGACTATGTCCCGGTGACCTGGGATGTGGCCAATACCGACCAGTATCCGGTGTACTGCCAGGCTGTATCGATCTATCTGTCGACCGATGGCGGGCAGACCTTCCCCATCCAGCTGGCGGAGAACGTCCCCAACACGGGATCCTTCAACGTGACCATTCCTCCGGTGACCACCAATGCCGGCCGGATCATGGTCCGGGCCGCAGACAATATCTTCTTCAATATGTCGACCGAGAATCTTCGGATCCTGCCGCCGACTTCGCCCGCCTTCTCCCTGGACATTACCCCTTATTCCCAGGTGGCCTGTGTACCGGACCTGGTCACCCTGCAACTGGAGACCGGCTCTCTCCTGGGCTTTGCCGACGAGATTACCTTCAGCATCCAGACCGGATTACCTCCGGGGGCTGTTGCCACCTTCAGCCAATCGACGGTCGTCCCACCGGCATCGGTGCAGCTACAGATCGATCTTAGCGGGGTCACCCAGGGCGGTGAATACGACCTGGAGATCCTGGCCGAGGCCAATGGCATGCCAACAGCCGTTCGGCCTGCCAGGCTCCGGGTGTTCCGGAGCGATTACAGTTCGCTGGACGCTCTTGACCCACCCAGTGGCAGCAGTGGCATCGGCAGCTCGCCGCTCCTCGCCTGGATCGAGCAGGAAGATGCCCAGACCTATACCCTGGAGTTGGCCACCAGCCCGGCATTCGGGGCCACCACCTTCCTCACCGAGACCGGACTGACCGAGCCCTCCTACCAGACCTTGCTCACCCTGGATGCGAATACCCTCTATTTCTGGCGTGTGCGCCCAGCCAATATCTGCGGTTCACCCGAGGATGTGCCCGTTTATGCATTCCACACCATCAGCCTGAATTGTACGGACCTCACCGATGACACGGAATACAGCATTACCAATCAGGGCCTGAGTTCGGTGGAGAGCGTGATCGATATCCCCAATAGTGGCATGGTCAGCGAGGTCAGAGTACAGAATATAACGGGCACCCACCAGTCCATCGGCGACCTGCGTGGATTCCTGGAAAGCCCCAAGGGAACGAAAGTGCGCCTCTTTGCCGGCAAGTGTTCCTTCATCGCCGGGACGATCAACATGGGATTCAATGACGAGTCCGCCCTGCCATTCAACTGCCCTCCCAGCCAGGGGAACATCTATGCCAGTGAAGAACCACTGGGCGCCATCTCCGGAGAAGATATCGCCGGTGAATGGAAACTGATCCTCCAGGATCTGGCCATTGGCGGCGGCGGCAAACTGAGCAGTTGGACCCTGCGGCTGTGTACCGATGTCAGCCTCAACAATCCCTTCCTGGTGAAAAAGGACACCATGAACCTGCTTCCCGGGGCCACGAAGGTATTGTCCAATGATCTCCTGCTGACCGAAGACCAGGACAACACACCTGCAGAACTGACCTATACCCTCGTCCAGGTGCCTGCACACGGCCTGCTCCGGCTCAATGGTATTGTGTTGGCCGTTGGGGCAACCTTTACCCAGGCCGATATCGATCAGGGGAATCTGACGTATGAAGACACTTCTCAGGCAGAAGGCCTGGATGGCTTCCTCTTCACCGTGCAGGATGGCCAGGGCGGCTGGTTCGGGATCGAGCAATACCCGATCCGCACGACCATGACCGTCTCCGTGAATAACCTGCTGCCTGGCGAAATCGGGTTGGAAGTATTCCCCAATCCGACCACCGGCGACCTCTACCTGCAGATCCGGGATACAGACCTCCAGCCGACACAGGTCCAGATCGTCAACATCCTGGGCATGGCCGTGCCGGTGTCTGTCCTGACCAATGGAAGCAACCGCCTTCATGTCGACCTGTCGCGAGTGCCTGATGGAATCTACCTGGTCCGTGTATTCCTGCCGGAAGGCCAGGCCGTCACCAAGGTGCAGGTGCACCGATAATTACCGGCCCCCAGGCGGCAGGATGCAACCGTTCTGCGACAAAGCCTGTCTATGCACATAGACAGGCTTTGTCATGTTTTGCCTCCTCACATCCTTGATCAATCACCATCGTCATCCGTCCGGTAAAAGGGAATTCTCGTCGAAAAGTTTGAGCGACTCATGTGGAAACCTGCTTCCTTCGCAACTATTATTTGGACAACTCAATCTAGCGTATGAATCATCTGTTCTCTCTGTTGCTCGTGTTCACGAGCAGCTTCCTCCTGGCGCAGGGAGGCCAACTCACCGGTTCACTGCAGAATGCTGATCAGGAACCGCTGATCTTCGCCAATGTAGCCTTGTATGACACATCGACCAACGCGCTGGTCAAGGCCGAGGCAACCAATGAGCAGGGGGCCTTCACCCTGGTCAGCATTCCGTCCGGGGTGTACCGGTTGGTAGCCACCTATGTCGGCCTGCCCGACCTCGTCAGGGAGGAAATCCTCATCACCGAGGATCGTTCCACGGACCTGGGCCTGCTGACCTTTCCGGTCCAGGCCATCGAACTGGCCACCGCTACCGTGAAGGCAGACCGCGCCCTGGTAGAGATCAAACCCGACCGGACGGTCTTCAATGTGTCGGGGACCATCAACAGTGCAGGTGCGGACGCACTTTCCCTCCTCAGAAAGGCTCCCGGCGTGCTGGTCGACAACAACGACAACATCAGTGTGCTGGGCCGCTCCGGGGTCCTCATCTACGTCGATGGCAAACTGCTACCCCTGAATGGCGATGCCCTGTCAGCCTATCTCAACAACCTGCAGGCCGACCAGATCGACCGGATCGACATCATCTCCAACCCCGGCGCCAAATACGACGCGGAAGGCAATGCCGGGATCATCGATATCCACCTGAAGAAGGACAAGAACCACGGCGCCAACGGATCCGTCAACGCAACTGTCAGTCAGGGGCGCTATTTGCGTGAGAACACCGGTGCCAACGGAAATTTCCGCAATCGCTTCATGAACGTCTTCGGCAATGGCAGCCTCTACAAAGGTCAGGGCTTCAACAACATTGACTTCACCAGTACCCAGAATGGCCTGGCCCTGGATGAGATCAACCGGTTCGGCAATCAGTACCAGGGGTATGAGGCCCGCCTGGGCACGGACTTCTTTATCGGAGCCAACCACACCATCGGCTTCCTGGTCAGCCAGGGCCAGCACATGGCTGACCGGAACACCTACAACCGGGTGAGCATCGCCAACCAGCAGATGCCTTCCCAGATCGACAGCGTCCTGATCGCCCGAACCACTGGTGAGGACGACCGCTTCCGCAACACCTTCAATCTGAACTATCGGTATGACAACAAGAAAGGCCGCATCCTGAACATCGATGCAGACTATGGCCGGTTCCGGAATGACAGCAAGCGGATCCAGCCCAACCAGTATTTCGACGCCACCCAGCAGAACCTGTTGACCGAGATCACCAATGAATTCGACACCCCCACGGATATCGACATCTCCACGTTCAAGGTCGATTACGAGCAAGACCTCTGGGGTGGAAAATGGGCCGTGGGAACCAAGGCCAGCCGGGTGGCCTCCGACAATACCTTCCTGGTCTACCTGGTCGAGGATGGCTCCCCGGGTCTGGATCTGAACACCTCCAATACGTTTGAATACGACGAGGATGTATATGCGGGATATACCAATTATTCCAGGTCCATCAACAAGGCCTGGAGCTTCTCCGCCGGATTGCGGGTCGAGCATACCGATGCCACCGGCAACCTGATGGCCTTCCGACCCGACCTGATGGAGCCACCGGTGGAGTTGAACTATACCAACTGGTTTCCTTCGGCCGGCCTGACCTGGCAGGTCTCACCCAAGCAGACCCTGGCCCTGAACTACGGCCGGCGCATCAATCGCCCGGACTACAACGTGCTCAATCCATTCAACAACCAGCTCAGCCAGCTGTCCTACGAGCGGGGAAATCCCTTCCTGCGTCCGGAGATCGTGAACAACCTGGAACTGGGGTACACCCTGAACTACCGGTACAACCTTAAGGTGGGGTACAGCAAGACCACCGACCAGATCACCCACCTGATCGGCCCGGATGAAAACGACCCCAGGGCCAACTTCATCTCCTGGGAGAACCTGGCCGAGCAGACCATCTGGAGTGCCAACATCAGCGCTCCCGTGCAGGTGACCAAATGGTGGAATGCCTATGTCAACCTGAATGCCTCGCATCTCGACAACCAGGCCGACTATGGGGATGGTGCCATCGTGGATGTACAGGCCTTCACCTACAATATCTACCAGCAGTCCACCTTCACCCTGCCCTTTGGATTCAAGGGCGAGATCTCCGGCTGGTTTTCCGGCCCGGGTATCTGGGGAGGTGTGTTCGAATACGACCCCAGCTGGAGCCTGGATGTCGGCCTGCAGCGGCGATTCCTGAACGACCAGATGAATGTCCGCCTGAACATCAGTGACATCTTCTATGAATCCTACTGGTCGGGTGTCTCCTCCTTCAATGGCCTGGTCAGCACCGGGTCGGGCAACTGGGACAGCCGGCGGGTCAGCCTGAGCATCAGCTACGACATGGGCAACAAGAATGTCAAGTCGCGGAAACGGAAGACCGGACTGGAGGAAGAGGCCGGCCGTGTCGGCTCCAATAACTGATCCTTCCATTCGGACATCAGAGGGGCATATGGACGTATCCATGTGCCCCTTTTTCTGGTGATCCCATGAGATATCCTGCCTTCTGGCCCCGGTAGGCCTTTGCAGGCCGGTCTTTTGCTATTTTTGTCCCTTGATCCAACCGGAAACCAATCACATGATCAGGGTAGGTATTTTTTTTGGCGGTCCCTCCCGTGAGCGGGAGATCAGTTTTGCGGGAGGCCGCACGGTATTCGACAACCTGAACAAGCAACTGTTCGAGCCGGTCCTCTATTTTATTGACAGCCGGCGCCACCTGATCGAGCTGGATTGGAGCTACATGTACAAGGGCACCATCCGCGACTTATACCCGCCTGCTGCCGAGCTGCCGCCGAGTCCTCACCATTTCCAGATCTATCTGGAATCCCTGGGGAAGATGTCGGAGGAAACGATGCAGCGGATCGCGGGATCCGTGGGTGTCCTCCGGCAATGGACCGACCTGCCCGGTCGGATCGACCTGGCCTTCCTGGCCCTGCACGGCGAGTTTGGTGAAGACGGACAGATTCAGGGCCTCCTGGAAAGCCTGGACATCCCCTACACCGGCAGTGGCATCCGGGCCAGTGCGATCGGGATCGACAAGGGCATCCAGAAGAAACTGATGCATGCCGGCGGGTTTTCCGGTCCGGAACATCGCGTCATCCATCGGCAGGACTGGCTCTCCGGTGACATCGCTGCTTTCTTCAGCGATGCACGATCCACCTTCGGCCAGAAAGTGGTGATCCGCCCGGCCAACCAGGGGTCATCCATCGGCGTGTCCATCATCGACCTGGAGGACATCGACGTCTTTCAGCAGGCAGTGGACCAGGCATTCTTCCGCTGGCGACTGTCGGGGTCGACCTGGCGATCCATGGCCCCCGATGCACGGGTGCAATGGGTCCGACAGATCAGCGATATCCGCAGCGGGAGCGGGTTCCCCCTCCTCCTCAATGACAAGATCATCCATCACCCGGAGGAATTACTCACCTCCCTGACTTCGGAACCCGAGGAAGCCTGGCTGCTGGAAAGCATCTCGGCCGAGCACACCGTCCTCCTGGAGGGATTCATCCAGGGCAAGGAATTCTCCTGCATCGTCATCCGAAAGGAAAATGGCACCGCGGTTGCCCTGCCCCCGACGGAGATCATCAAGGGCGGGGAGGTCTTCGACTACCGGTCCAAATACCTTCCCGGCCTGTCCCGAAAGGAAACGCCGATCCATCTGCCCGATGAGCAGATCCAGGCGATCCGTCGGGAATGCGAGCGATTGTTCCACTACCTCGACTTCCAGGTCTACGCCCGGATCGACGGGTTCATCCTGGAGGATGGAACGATCTTCCTCAATGACCCGAATACGACTTCGGGGATGATGCCCTCGTCCTTCTTCTTCCACCAGGCCGCGGAGATCGGCATCAACCCCTCCCAGTTCCTGACCTATATCATCCGGACCTCCCTGCAGGAACGGCTGGCCCATGCCACGAGCCTGCCGGCCTGGAAGCCCCTCCTGGGCCAACTGGATGAGCAACTGGCTGACCTCCATGAGCAGGAGTCACAACGCACGAAGATCGCCGTGATCCTGGGCGGCTACAGCTCGGAACGACATATCAGTGTGGAAAGCGGTCGGAACATCTATGAAAAGCTGTCGTCCTCGGCGAAATACGAGCCGGTACCCGTCTTCCTGACCGGATCGGCCGGCGCCCATGAGCTCCATGTCATCCCGGTCAATCTCCTCCTGAAGGACAATGCGGATGATATCCATGACCGCTTGCAGCACTGGAAGGTCCACCCGGTGATCGAGGAGATCAAGCACCAGTGCCGGGAGATCACGGGCAAGTATGCCTATGCGGATGCGCCGATGGAGCCCCGGCAGCTGACCTATGAGCAACTGGCCAATGAGGTGGACGGCGTCTTCATCGCCCTGCACGGTCGGCCCGGGGAAGACGGAGAGGTGCAACGCCAGCTCGAAGAGGTCGGACTCCCCTACAATGGGTCGGATGTCCCGTCGTCCCGAATCACCATCGACAAGTATCGCACCCTGCATATTCTGGGTGAGCATGGTTTCCCTGTCGCCCGCCAGCATCTTGCCTCCAGGGCATTGTGGCTGCAGGATCCCGACCGATGGGTCGCGGAGCTGGAGGAACGATTTACCTATCCCTTCATCGGCAAGCCTGTAGACGACGGGTGCAGTTCCGCCGTCAAGGTGATCCGCAACCGGGCCAGCCTGGAAGCCTTCGCTGCCGCGCTGTATCGCGACCAGGAAGAGGTCCCGGAAGCACTGCGAACGATCCTGGATCTCCGGCCCAAGGAAGAGTTTCCCCGCAAGGAAAACATCCTCTTCGAGACATTGATCTCCCGGGAAGGAACCGCACATTTCCTGGAAGTGACCGGTGGACTGGTGACCCATTGGAAGGATGGACAATGGGTCTACGAGGTGTTCGAACCATCAGAGGCACTGGCCGGGAGCGAGATCCTCTCCCTGGAAGAGAAATTCCTGGCCGGGGAAGGCCAGAACATCACCCCGGCACGATTCAGTCCTGACCCGTCAGAGGCTGCCCGGATCTCCGGCATCGTCCGCTCGGACCTTGAGAAGGCCGCCCGCCTCCTGGGTGTGCGTGGCTATGCCCGGATCGATGCCTTCGTCAAGATATTTGCCGATGGCCGGGTCGAGACCTGGGTCATCGAAGTAAACTCCCTGCCCGGCATGACCCCGGCGACCTGTATCTTCCACCAGGCTGCCATCAACGGCTATACACCCTATCATTTCATCGATCAGATCCTTGAATTCAGCTTCCATGAGCGAACCCAACGCCACCCTGCTTAACCGGCTCCGACGGGGCTTCGGATCCCTGGTCCATTTCGTGTCCTCGGCCGTGTTCATCAACAACCTGCTGGCCCTGATCGGTGTGTCAGCCTTCCTGATCCTCTTCGTCTCCTGGTGGTTGCGATGCTACACCCATCACGGCCAGAAGCTGATCATCAAGAACTATGTAGGAGTCCTCGTCCAGGATGCCCGTGAAGATGCCGATGATCACAGCTTCGAGATGGTGGTGGAAGACAGCGTCTTCATGGTGGGCAAGCCTGCCGGGGTGATCCTGACCCAGAATCCGGCGCCCGGGGCCGCCGTCAAGAAAAACCGGAAGATCTACGTCACCATCACCAAGGAGGCGGCTGACCAGATCCCCTTTGCCAGCCTGCCCATGATGTATGGCAAGGAGATCAATGTGATCCGGAAGACCCTGAAGCAGCGGTTCCAGATCGACACGGAGATTGTCGGCGAGCGCTTCGATGAAGGCCCTCCCAATGTGGTCCTCGAGGTGATCTACGCCGGCGACACCCTGATCAACCGGGTTCGAAAAACAGCACCCAAGGTCTCGGTGGATAAAGGGGGCACCATCCAGTTCGTGATCTCCAAGGATGTCAGTGAATCGGTGCAGCTCCCCGACCTGGAATGCCAGACCCTCAATGATGCCGATTTCCTACTCAAAGCCAGCCGACTGGTGCTGGGTGAATTACACCTGGATGAAACGGTGACCAACCGATATTCCGCCTTTGTGATCCGGCAGCAACCGGCCTATGCCCCCGGCCTCATCGTGACCAAGGGCGATACCGTCCAGGTGTGGCTGACCCAAGCCAGGCCGGCCCGTTGTCCGGATGTCCTGCCAGACAATCAATACGAGGAATAACGAGAAGCAACATCTCCTGACCGAATACGTTCAAAATGGTGAAATGATCACGATGTCCAGAAAGACCTTACCCTTCTCTTCACTACTCATACTCCTGGCTTCACTGCTGATGATGCCCCTGAATGCCCAGATCGAGGAAGTTCCGCTGAACGGATCCCCTCAGGTTGCCCGGGCATATCACCAGCAAATGGTACCAGCCCGGAAGCCGCTTGGTGTGAACCTCCGGGGCGACAGAATTAACGAGAAATGCCTCGCGGCCGGGGACACCATGTTCTTTTGTGTCGATACCTCCGGTATTGGCGCTGGTGCCACCCTGCAGATCGTGACCTGCAGCCCGGTCCAGTATGGGGACGTTGCCCTGGATTCCTCCTGCATTCGCTACATCGCCCATCCGGATGTCACCTTTGGTGTGGATACGCTTTGCCTGGAGGTCTGTGATGCCAATGGCGCATGTACCACCACTTCCTTCACCGTCCATGCCCACCGGGCGATCATCCATGAGACTGCACCGCTGATCACCTTGGGGAACAATGCCACAAAGGATATCTGCCAGACCCGTGACCTGGCCCTGGGCCAACCCGTATACGATGTCCTGGGTGCCATCAAGAGGCAAACCGGCACTGTGATCACCCTGGACAGCTGCTACCGGTACCTCACCGGTCGTTTCGCCGGTCTCGACGAGGTGATCTATCTGGCCAACTATCCCGTCTGTGTAACCGACACCTTCATCCAGCCATTCCGGGTGACCGGTGATACCATCGATCTGCCGTTCTTCGATGACTTCTCCTATCCTGGTCCCTATCCGGATCCATCCAAATGGCTGGACGACCGCGCCTATGTCAATGATCGCATGGCCTGGCAACCCCCATCCATCGGGGTGGCCACCCTGGATGGCCTGGACGAACAGGGCCGCCCCTATGACCTGGCCGGCACGGAACGGGACATCCTGACCTCTCCCTACTTCGACCTGTCGGTCTATTCTCCGGCGGACAATCTCATCTTCAGCTTCTGGGCCCAACCCAAGGGCCTGGGATTCCGGCCCGAAGTCAAGGACAGCCTGGTGGTGGAATTCAAGGACATCAACGGGATCTGGCAGGAAGCCGAGCGCATCCCCGGATATGTCAGCTCTATTGCCAATGACAGCCTGGCGCCCTTCGTGTACAGAGCCTATGGCCTGGGCAATGCGGACTATCTCTACAAGGGTTTCCAGTTCCGGTTCCGCAATCGTTCCGATCTGACCGGGTCCCTGGACCTGTGGCACATCGACTATGTCCGCCTCGGTGAGAACCTGACCAAGGAGAACCAGGATATTGCCTTCACTGCAAGGCCCAATACACTTTTGGATACTTACACTGCCATGCCGTGGCGACATATCCAGCCAGACCCCAGTGCCTGGCTGGACGCGGTCCTTCAGATCGGCCTGTACAATCACTTCCCGCTCGTCGAATCGGCGAACCCAAGCGAAGTAGAGATCGTGGACCGGATCAGTGGCCAGACACTGGTGTCCAATATCACCCTGCTGGAATTGCCCCCGGTGGTTCCCGTCAATCAGCGCGACCTGGCACCCGGCATGCATGCCTTCACCAATACCCTGAACGCACCCAACCTGGCTGCCGACCTGCAGGCCCTGTCCCCTGGCAGTCAGGGGGTCGAACTGGAGATGACCTTCCGGTTCGAGCAAGACCAGGAGTCCAATATCGGTGAGCCGGTGGCCCTGCGAAACAACGAGGTGCATGAAGTCACCAACCTGACCAACTATTTCGCCTATGATGACGGCTCAGCAGAAAGTGCGATCATCGCGACCAAATCCGGCACCCAGGTAGCGGTCAGGTACACGTCCGCGATCGCGGATACCCTTCGCGCGATACAGTTCCATTTCCCGAGGTACAATGTCAATGTGACCACCCAGTATTTCAACCTGCGGATCTGGGCCGGTTCGCTGAACAGCACCCCGATCTATGAGGATTTCTTTGTCAAGCCCTTCTATCCGGACCTGGTGTTCATTGATTCGCTACAGGCCTTCACCACCTATGTCCTCTACGATGAGGATGGCAACACGGTCGGCATTCCGATCCCGGAAGGGGACTTTTACGTCGGTTGGCAGCAGGGAAGCAATGTCGATGACCCGATCCCGGTGGGCTATGACAAGAACCACCCGTCCGGCTCCGATCATGCCTGGCTGAACACTGCCGGCACCTGGATCCCTTTCCCCATCTCCTTGAGGGGGGCATTGATGATCCGACCCGTGGTAGGTGATGAAACTCCGACCAATACTCCTGACCTTGCCGCCGTAGAGCATCCCCTGGAGCAACATCTCCGGGTCTACCCCAATCCCAGCAGAGGGATGATCTACCTGGATGCCGGAATGCCGACAGGCACATGGACCATCCAGGTGGTGGACATGCTGGGCCATCCGGTAGTGAGCTTCCCCTGGAGCCCTCAGATCGACATGGGACAATTGCCTTCAGGCTGGTACACCCTGCTCATCCGGGACCAAGACGGGCAGCCCCTGGCCCGGCGTCCGGTGATCCTGCAGGATTGATCGAACGACAGGTTTCAGGATCGTGAGCGGATCTTGTGTACGTAGGCATCCAGCCGATGGGCCTTGTCCATCTGGCTGACCTTCTTGCGGGCATCGGCTACATTGGTATAGGCCCCGATCCCCACAGCGTAGATCGTTCGCCGACCGGAAAAGACCAGGACTTCAGCCTGGCGGTAGCCCAGTTTCTTCAATCTGGCCAGATGCTTTTCCGCTCGTCCTTCCGTCTGGAAACTGCCGGCCAATACCAAAAAGGGGCCCTCGCCTACCCGGTGAGCTGGGTCATTGCTGAATACGGCACGATACAGGGAGCTGGTGGTATCGGAAAAGGTGAATTGGGGCTCGGACTGAAGAGCCTCCTCTTCGGAAAAGGCGTGACGCTTGTCGTTCCGGGCCTGCATCTGCTCCATAGCCCGGTAGAGGATATGGCCGACGGCAAAAAAGCCGACCATAACCGCACTCATCAGAAAGACTGTCCGGTAGCGGTTTGTCATAAGAGAGGACCTATAGCAAGACCAGTAACGCGCTGGTCAGCACTTTATGGTTCGGATCAGAAAGAATTCTTCCACATCATCGATTCGACCGGCTTGTCAGTCCGGGAATTGTACTTCGCTGATGGCTTGTGATTGTAGAGATTCTCGATCTCCCCATCCACCTTGAAATAGATCAGCTGACCGATCGGCATACCCCGGTAGACCCGAACCGGCAAAGTGCAGGAGATCTCCAGGGTCCAGGTATTGCAGAACCCGACATCTCCCTTGCCAGCGGTGGCATGGATATCGATCCCCAACCGGCCCACACTGGATTTCCCTTCCAGAAAGGGGACTGCAGAATGGGACTCGGTATACTCCTCCGTCACCCCCAGATACAACTGCCCCGGCTGCAACACATAGCCTTCCTCGGGAATCTCGATGTATTCGATCTCATTGTGCTTCCGGGCATCCAGCACCGGATCTTTGTAGATGGCCAGCCAACGTCCGAGGTGCACATCGTAACTGTTCGTTCCCAGATGCTCGCGATGGTAGGGTTGGATGACGATCTCGCCAGTTGCGATGGATTCCAGGATCTTGATATCGGACAGGATCATAAGCTCGGTGTGAATTGGGGCGTAAAGGTAGGTCGCATCAGGCAATTGGAAGGGGCTTCCATGCGGGAATCTCCCGATCCGGGAGAAGGAATATTCGACCAAGTCTGGCATCTGAATGGAAATCCTCTTAGATTGAGGATGGAATGACGATTCAAGATCCATAAAGCACCAGCGACACCTGATGGCTCCAGGGGGAAGCCAGGAGGTTTGGTATGTGAAACACGATCATCATTCCGCACAGATGCAAGCCCGGCTGTCCAGTCGGGCTTTTTTATGTCCACGCCCCAAGATCGGACTGGAGACCTGTTTCGGATTGGGGGTATCCCGGCTACATTCCCTGTCTGCCAGTCCAAATGCACACCGTCCGGTCATCGGACGCGGACACGAGCTGGTTGTACTCCCCTGACCAGAACAGGGCATTGACGGAGTGCCGGTGTCCCTGGTCGCGCACCGTTTCCAGGGTTTGGCGCAATTCGCCGGTGGTCGTATCCCAGATGCGAATGGTCTTGTCCCGGCTGGCCGTTGCCAGCCATTGTGCGTCGGGCGAGAGGGCCAGGGCGTTGACGGTATACCAATGAGCGGCCATGGAGGGCATTTCCAGAGGGCGTCCCAACCGGTCCCAGCGCCTGAGATGCGCATCCCGTCCGCCACTCCACAGCTGGTCGCCGGCACCATTGAATTGAAGGGAAAAGACCGAAGGCAAATGGGCATCGGCGATCCGCTTGCGCAGGGCCATCCGCAAGGGATCGATCAGGCAGATGGATCCGTCGCTGCATCCGGCCGCCAGGACCTCCCCGGAGGGATCGAAGACCAGCGACCGGATGGAGGCTCCGCTGATCTGCAAGCTTTCTTCAGACTGTCTCAGATTGGCCGACCAACGGGTGATCAGGCCATCGCCCCCCCCGCTGAACACCATCCCGTCATACACGGCAAAAGAGAAGGTGCCCTTGCGGTGATGCTGGATATGCCTGCTGCGGTCAGCATCACCGAGATCGATCCAATGCACCCCACCATGCATGTCCCCGGCCAGGACCACCTGATCCTCCCGGAGCATGGTCACGGCGAACACCTGGCCCTCCACCCGGGCGATCAGACGGCCCGGATCGGGGTTGGCCAGATCCCAGCGCACGATCCACCCCTCGCCTCCGGCGCTGAGGAATGTACCTGCCTCCGGACCATTGCACAGGGCGTAGACGGCCCCTTCATGGCCGGTGAGGCGATGCAGCAGGCGAATGGGTGAATAATCGGCAACCATGTACACCCCAAACCATCGACTGGCAGGAAAGGTTGAGCAATCGAGAGATCGGTGAATGGATTCTTGACGCCAGTGGCCATGAATTTCCCCATGTTTGAATTTTTCGTTTACTTCATCCCACCATGTCGCTTCAATACGCCAGACAGATCCCCCACCGAGCCCTCCTGGGCACCTGGGCCATTGAGGAACCTGTCGAATGGTTTGCCGAACGGCTGGTGCTCTCCCGGGAAGAAGCCGATGAAGTGAGCCGGTTGCCGGAGAAGAGCCGGCATGACTGGATGGCCACGCGTTATCTCATCCACCTGTTCACCGGTTCGCGAGAGCGCGTGCCCGCCAGGAAGGATGTGTTTGGCCGCCCCTTTCATCCTGAATCGGGATACCATCTTTCCCTGAGCCATACCAGGGGATTCGGGGCAGCGATTCTGTCGCCGTCCGCTGCAGGCATCGATATCCAGCGATGGGACCACCGAATGCACCGGGTCGCCCACAAATTTGTCAATGATGAAGAATGGAGCTGGTCGGAAGGGACCTGGCAGGAGGCCTATCACCATGTCCTGTGGGGAGCGAAGGAGTCTCTCTACAAGGCCCACGGCCGGCGACAGCTCAACTTCCTGACCAACCTCCACTGTGAAGCCTTTGCCTATACTCCCCTGGGCGGCCAGACGGAAGCATTCATCAGTCTGCCTTCGGGCCTGACCCGCGTATTCGATCTCTACTATCGCCCGACGGCAGAGACCATGCTGGTCTATGTGATCGAAAAGGACGGAGATGTCTCTTCCTGAACCGAACGGGACGATCCGGGACAGCACAAACCGTCAGGATTCCATTATTTTCGCACCATGCGAATCCTTTTCCTCCTGAGCCTCCTCCTGATCGGGCTGACCGCCTGCCAGCGCCAGGCACCTGCTCCACCAGACACCGGCATCCTGCCTACTGATTTTCAGGTGTTCTACGAACTGTTCCATCGCGACAGTTCCTACCAGATGGAACATATCCGGTTTCCCCTGGAAGGCCTGCCCGACTATGCCGACAGCCTGACCATCGCCTCCGGTCAATATGCCTGGGAGGCCGAGGATTGGGTCATGCACAAGCGGCAACTGGCCGATGACCCGGAATTCCAGAGGGTGGTCACCATGTTCGGCGACTTTGTGGTGCGGGAGCGTTTCGTCCACAAGGAACGACCCTTAATGACGGAGAGGCGGTTCGAGAAGGTCCAGGATGAATGGTATCTGATCTATTACGCAGGACTGAACACCTATCACCATACCGGTGATCACCAGTAACGCCCGGACTTGAGATATTCCTGAACATATTCCGTGATGCCGTCCTCCAGTGAGGTGAAGGGTCGGTCATATCCGGCTTCGATCAGCTTGGTCATATCCGCCTGGGTGAAATACTGGTAGGTATCACGTATGTCAGCAGGTGTATCGATAAATGTGATCGAGGGGTCCAGTTCGAGTGCCTGGAAGGTCTGCGAGGCCAGATCCAGGAATGTCCGGGCCTGCCCGGTACCGAGATTGTACAGTCCGGAGGCAGGCTGTTCATTGATCAGGAAGCGAAGCGCTTCGACGACATCCTTCACATAGATAAAATCCCGTTGCTGCTCCCCATCCTTGACATCAGGGCGGTGCGAACGGAACAGTTTCATGCTGCCTGTACGATCGATCTGATGGTAGGTATGGTAGACCACCGAGGCCATTCGGCCCTTGTGATACTCATTCGGCCCGTAGACATTGAAGAACTTGACACCCGCCCAGAACGGTGGTGCCTCCTTCTGGGCCAGGGCCCAGACGTCGAAGTCCTGCTTGCTCTGCCCGTAGGGGTTCAACGGCTTCAAGTCATGGACGAGGCTGTGATCATCTGAATATCCCAACGTTCCATCCCCATAGGTAGCCGCACTGGAGGCATAAACCAGGGGGATCTGATACCGGGTACAAATGTCCCAGACCTTCTTGGAGTAGTTCAGGTTCAGCTCGTCAAAAATGGCCACACTCTGCTCAGCCGTGTCCGTCCGCGCACCCAGATGAACCACCATATCGATCATACCCGGTACCTGCTCGAACCAGTTGAGAAAAATATCCCGGTGGATCCACTCCCGGACAAACTTCCGGTCCAGGTTGGGATCCTTGTAATCCTTGTAGAAATCATCGACCACGACGACATCGCGCATGTGGCCCATTTCATTCAGGCGGGCAACAAGACAACTTCCGATAAATCCGGCGGCTCCAGTAACAATAATCATGTGATGGCATGCAAGGTGTATGGCAAATGTAGCCAATCTTCATGGGCACTTCCTGTATATTCGACCGAGATTCACCCTCGCTTTAGAGGAGTTGATGTATTTTTAGAGTTAACTAGTTGAGTAAAAAAATCTCCCTGCATGCGACTTGCACTCGTCTTTCGATCCGGACTATTCATTGCCTTTACCGTATTCGGTCTTTCTGGTTTGTTCGCTCAGGAACATGACCTCCAATGCGGGTCGGATCAGCATCACGCCTGGATGAAGGCACATGATCCGGCATATGCAGCGGCCATGGAAGCGAATGAGGCTGAATACCAGCGATTTCTCCGCTCGGAGGTCATGCAGAGGGTGCGCTCGACCGGCTGCGCCGGAGAAGCCCTTCGCGTTCCCATCGTCTTTCATGTCATCCACCCGGGCTCTATCGCCTCCACACCGGGATTCGCTCCGGATGCCGGCATCCAGGCAGCTGTCCAGGGGTTGAATGACCGTTGGCAGGGCATCGTTGGCGATGGCGCAGATATGGGCTTTGAGTTCTGCCTGGCCAAGCGAGATCCGGATGGCAATCCAACCACGGGAATCGTCCGTGTGGATGGCAGTGTCGTGGCCGGCTACGTGGCTGAAGGTGTCGCCTTCGGATCCGGACCTCCCGGTATCGACGCCGCGCTGATCAAGGTTCTGTCCGTCTGGCCACAGGCGGATTATTACAATGTCTGGGTCGTGCACGATATCGCCGGTTCAGTGGCCGGATTTGCCAGTTTTCCCAACGGTGGCGCCGGAGATGGTACTGTCGTGGAAGACAACTACATGAATGCGAACAATTCCGTGGTCACCCACGAGCTTGGGCATGGTTTCAACCTGTTCCACACCTTCGAAGGGGATAATGACGGGGCGAATTGCCCGCCCGATGACGATTGCACCATGGATGGGGACCGCGTTTGCGATACCCCACCCCACAAGGTGGATGATTGTGGCATGACCAATCCCTGTGGGGGCGGCGGTGTCTGGGATAATTCCCGTCGCAATTTCATGAGCTATTGCGGTGGCACGACCCGTTTCACGGATGGCCAGCGTGATCGTGTGCTGGCCGCAGCCTTCGGCTCGGTGCGAGGCAGCCTGTTCCTATCCGAAGGCTGTATCCCGGCTGATCTGGCCATCGAGACGGGTATCACCCGGATCGTCTATCCCTTCAACCAGCCCCTGTGCGACGACACCTTCTCCCCGATCATTGAAGTCAAGAACTACGGGACGGCCACCATCACCAATCTGGTCATTGAGACCTGGCTGGATGGCGCGCTGTATGGCACGACCAACTGGACAGGGAGCATCGCCCCGGATGTCCTGGGGCAGGTTACCCTTGACCCCGTCACTGTAACCCTTGGCCCCCACGATATCGAATATCGGATCATCGATAACAATGGCCAGGGCATCGACACCTACCTGGAGAACAATACCCTGTGTACCAACCTGTATTACGAGCCGTTGGTCACCGACATTCCCTCCTGCTGGGATTTCGAGAGTGGCAATATCCCCTTCAGCTGGACCACCCAGGGCCCTTTGATCCGGACCACCACCTACAATGCCCCGCAATGTCCCGACCAGGGCAATACCTGCCTGATGTTCGATGCCTTCAGCTTCAATGCCGGTGGTGGTGGCACCTCCTCGACCCTGATGATGGTGCCCTTCGACCTCACCGGCCTGCCCGGTGCTGCCTTGAACTTTGACGTGGCCATGCGAAAGAACTACTACGCGGACTTCACCACCACTCTCGAAGTGATGGTGTCGACCGATTGTGGCCAGAGCTTTACCTCCGTCTACCTGCGCAAGGACACCTACTCCAATATGACCGAGGATCTGCATACGGTCCCGGCAACAGCCAGCCTGCCGTCCAGCTCATGGGTACCCACCTCATGCAATGACTGGCGACGGGATAATGCCGACCTCTCCGCATTTGTCGGCCAGGAAGTCCTGGTAGCCTTCAAGATGACCATCGACCGCAACTATGGTGAGAACCTCTATATCGATAACATTTGTGTGCAAAGCTGTGACGGGTCCGTGGATATGACCCCGGCCAACGGCCCTGAGATCTGCTATCCCGACTCCGTCCTGATGAATGGCAGCCTGGGACCGGGATATGTCTATACCTGGTTCAAGGATGGCAAACCCGTTCTCGATGAAAAGACGCCCGACCTGAAAGTAGGGGTGAAAGGCAAATATTTCATGGCCGTGGATGTGGATGGCTGCCGGTTCACCAGTGATACGGTGGAGGTGATCGTCAACTTCCCTCCCACCACCCAGATCATCGGCAATGTTTCTGTCTGTGCCGGCGACTCGGCAACGATGGATGCCCAGGCAGGGTTCAGCCAGTACCTGTGGACGACAGGGGACACCACCCAGGTCATCAAGGTGCTCGACCCCGGCCAGTATTTTGTCACGGTAACCGATTCGAAAGGCTGCACGGGAGTCGACTGGACCGAGGTCACGAACAAGATCGTGCCCAATGCCAATATCAGCGGAGATCTGGATTTCTGCGAAGGCGACAGCACCACCATTGCTGTCAGCCCATTCGCGACCAATGTCCTGTGGAGTGATGGCAGTACCGACACCAAGCTGACCACCCTGGAGGCAGGGATCTTCACGGTGACGGTGACCGGAACCAACGGATGCTCGGCCTCGGATACCGTCGAGGTGGTCGTCAATCCGCCTCCTGTACCGGTCATCACCGGAACACTGGCCATTTGTTCCGGACAGGTGGCCATGCTGGATGCCGGACCGGGGTATACCCAGTACAAATGGAGCAGCGGCCCTGTCAATCAGTTCCTGACGGTGAACACAGCCGGCACCTACAGTGTCTCTGTCACCGATGTCAACGGTTGCAAGGGCTCCGCCTCCGTCGATGTGGTGGAGAATGACAGTCCGGCTCCGCAGATCACCGGCCCCCAGACCTTCTGCGTATCTGCAGGAGGCGCTTTGGATGCAGGGGCGGGATATGACCAGTATCTCTGGTCCAACGGAGACACCACCCAGATCACTAATGTCCTGCAATCCGGCACCTATACCGTGACCGTCTCCACCAGTGCAGGTTGTTCCGGAACAGACATGTTCAGCGTCACCGCCCTGCCCAATCCTGTCCCACAGATCACTGGGGACACCAGTCTGTGTGAGGGCGAACAGAGTGTGCTCAATGCCGGATTCGGATTCACCTCCTACACCTGGACGGGAGGCGGCACCATGCAGACCCTGACCGTAAACACCACTGGCGACTATATCGTCACGGTGACCAACAGCCTGGGTTGCCAGGGCTACGATACCATCCATGTCGAGGTGTTCTCCGCCACTGATCCACAGATCACCGGTACGCTGGCCATCTGTGAAGGTGAGCAGACGGTGCTGGATGCCGGAAGCGGGTACAGCGCCTATCTCTGGGGCAACGGCGATACCGGCCAGACCCTGACCGTGAATACCTCGGGAACATTCTCCGTCACGGTAACCAACAGTGCCGGGTGTACGGGTGTCAACTCGGTGGAGGTGGTGGAAAGTCAGAATCCTACGCCCGAGATCCTCGGGGAGTCCACCCTCTGCGAAGGGGAATCGACCACCCTGGATGCCGGCAGCGGATTTGCGGAATACCTGTGGAGCACCAATGCCACGACATCGTCCATTCCTGCCAACCAGAGTGGAACATACAGTGTCACTGTCACCAATAGCGCCGGTTGCAGTGGCACGGATGACTGGACGGTGACCGTCTTTCCCGATCCCGAACCCGATATTACCGGTGTCCTCAGCTTCTGCCAGGGTGGCTCGACCACCCTGGACGCAGGTGCCGGATTCAGTCAATATGCCTGGTCGACCGGCGGCAGTGGACAACAGGTCAATGTGACCACTGGCGGATCCGTACAGGTCACGGTGACCGACAACAATGGATGCACGGGTATCGACCAGGTGGTGATCAGTGTTCTCGGTCTGGTCAATCCTGTCGTACAATCGATCCCGGCCAAGGCGTGCCCGGGAGATACCATCCAGCTACTCGCCAGTGGAGGCACCGATTATCTGTGGATCGACGGGGCATCCCTGCTCTCCGATCCGACCATTGCCAATCCGACTGTGGTGTTGCAGGCCTCCACTTCGTTCAGCGTGGAGGTATCCAACAATTGCAACAGCGAAGTGGCCACCCTGGACATCCCGGTCAACCCGCCATCCGGCATGGCTGGCCCCGATCTGAACGTATTGATCGGACGGGAGGTCATGCTCACAGCATTGGGCGGTGTCCAGTACGAATGGTCGGGCCCGTTTGACCTGTCCTGCACGAACTGTGCTACCCCTTCGGTATCGCCTGAAACCAGCAGCACCTTTGTCGTGCGCATTACCGATATCAACGGATGTACCACCATCGATTCGGTCTATGTAGAGGTGTTCGATGACCTGGACCAGGTGCTCGACCTGGTCAACACCATCACGCCCAACGGGGATGGACTGAATGATATCCTGGTCATCAAGGGGCTGGAATCCTTCAACGCCAACAGCCTGGTCATCTATAACCGATGGGGCGAGGTCGTCTTCCAGCAGGACAACTACCAGAATACCTTTGACGGCACCTACAAGGGACAACCATTACCGGCTGGCTCATACTATTACGTGCTCAAACTCTTTCCGGGCGAACGGGTCGTGAAAAGCGTCCTGGTCATCCTTCATGAAGATTGATCCAAAACGACAACACCATGATCCGAATCATAACGACCATCCTCGCCCTGGCCAGCTTGCCCCTCCTTGTCCAGGCTCAACAACTCCCGTTGCCCGGCATGATCCGGACGACGGACTATCTCTGGAACCCAGCACTGGCAGGCCACCCTGGCGAATGGGGTGCCCATGCCAATTATCAACAGTCCTGGCTGGGATTTGACGGCGCACCGGTGACCGGCATCGTCGGCGGCTCCATCAATCTGGAAGACTACCGCATGGGCCTGGCTGCCGATATCCTGTACGACCAGACGGGCCCGCTGCGGTTCACCGGCCTGGCCGTGGCCTACAAGTACCAATTCAATATCGGCTTCCTGGACGATGACGACCGATTGTCCATCGGTATCCTGGGCAACCTGGGCCAACGTCGCTACGATCCCTCCCAGGCCAAGGTGAGTGACCAGGTCGACCCATTACTGACCGGAGATGCCGGCAGTCAGTTCAATGTGAATGCCGGTGCCGGGATCCTCTACCGGACCGTCGCCGATGATGACCTGGATGAAAGTCACTTCTTCGTCGGACTGGGTGCCAATCAGCTGGTCCCTTACAATCTGTCCTTCAACGATGCCTCACCCTACGGCAACCGCATTCATGCCAATGCCGTCCTGGGGTGGCGAACAGGCCGGTACCTGTATTTTGATCATACCTTCTGGCTCAACTACGCGGATGTGAATCTGTACAATCTGGCCTATCAGTTCCGCATTGAGAATCCTGATGTCTTCTGGGCCGGGCTGAATCTCAATTCCAGCCTCAATTTCGGGTTGGAATCGGGGGTCATCCTGGATGGATCATGGGCCAATGCCGATCAGTTTCGCATCGGGGCACTCGGCATGTACAACATCGGAGTGAATGGCTCGAACCAGGGGTTCAGCTTTGCCGTGAATTTCGAACTGGTAAGATCGTTCTGAGGACAGGCGTAAAAAAGAGAGGGGGTGAAGAAGCCAGCTTCTCCACTCCCTCCAATTAAAATTTCCTCCACTATTCCTCCCGGTACGCTTCCATGGGCAGGCATGTGCAGACCAGATTCCGGTCGCCATGGGCATTGTTGACTCGCCCGATGCTTGCCCAGAACTTGTATCCTTCCTTCAGGTAAGGCAGTGGCCAGGCAGCTTTTTCCCGGCTGTAGGGATACGGCCACTCGTCAGAAGAGACCAGCGCCAGGGTATGCGGTGCATTGTGGAGAACGTTGTTCTCAGGATCTGCTGAACCGCTGGCGATCTCTTCCATTTCCTTCTTGATCTCCAGCATGGCATCGCAGAACCTGTCCAGTTCATCCTTGCTTTCACTTTCCGTCGGTTCGATCATGATGGTACCCGCCACCGGGAAGGAAAGCGTCGGGGCATGGAAGCCATAATCGATCAAACGCTTGGCCACATCCTCGGCACTGCACAGGCTCTTGAACGGGCGCAGGTCAATGATCAGTTCGTGGGCGGCACGTCCCTTCTCGCCGACGTAGAGGACCTGATAGGCGGATTCGAGGCGAGCCTTGATGTAGTTGGCATTGAGGATCGCATAAATGGTACTGTCGGTCACTCCTCGTGCGCCGAGCATGCGAATGTACCCGTAGGAGATCAGCAGGATGCTGGCACTACCCCAGGGAGCGGCGGATACAGCCTTGATGGCCTTGCTTCCGCCGGTGCGGGCGAAAACATGACCCGGCAGGAAGGGGGCCAACTTGGCATTGACGCAGATCGGGCCCATGCCCGGACCTCCTCCTCCATGGGGAATGGCGAAGGTCTTGTGCAGGTTGAGGTGGCAGACATCCGCTCCGATCAGGGCAGGACTGGTCAGGCCCACCTGGGCATTCATGTTGGCGCCGTCCATGTAGACCAGCCCTCCATGTTGATGGATCACCTTGCAGATCTCCACGATCGCGGATTCGAACACCCCGTGGGTGGACGGATAGGTCACCATCAATGCCGACAGGTTGTCGGCATGAGCAGCCGCCTTGGCCTTGAGGTCCGCCACATCGATATTGCCATGATCATCGCATTCTACCACGACGATCCGGGCACCGATCATGGCCGCCGAGGCCGGATTGGTGCCATGGGCGGAAGATGGGATCAGGACCACATTACGATGCTTGTCACCCCGACTGAGGTGATAGGCCCGGATGGTCAGCAAACCGGCATATTCACCCTGGGCGCCGGAATTGGGCTGCAGTGAACAGGCTTCGAAACCCGTGGCTTCGCAGAGATAGCGCTCCAGGTCGGCAAACAGTTGGTAATATCCCTTGACCTGGTTGGCCGGCGTGAACGGATGGATCTGCCCGAATTCCGGCATGCTGACCGGCATCATTTCTGCGGCAGCATTGAGTTTCATGGTGCAGGATCCCAGAGGGATCATGGAATGGACCAGGGACAGATCCTTGTTTTCCAGGCGCTTCATGTAGCGCATCAACTTCGACTCCGTGCGATATTGGTGGAAGACCTCTTGAGTGAGATAATCCGACTGGCGTTCCAGCGCTTTTGGTACGGACAGACCCGCCTTGACGGTGGCCGATGTCGTGGCTTTTCCGGCTACGGAAGCGAAAATGGCCGTAATGGTCTCCAGGGTGTGCTCGTCGTGCGTCTCATCCAGGCTGATCTGGATGGCGCTGCGGTCATAATAGAAGTTGATCTCCTGGCGCAGGGCCGCCTGGCGGATCTTTCTCAGGAGATCCGGAGCCACTTCGATCCGCAGGGTATCAAAAAAGGCAGTATTGGTCTGTTGATAGCCCAATTGTTCGAGACGATGAGCCAGGACCCGGGCCCGTTGGTGGATCTCCGTGGCAATGGCTTTCAGGCCTTCCGGTCCATGGTAGACGGCATACATGGCCGCCATGTTGGCCAGAAGGGCCTGGGCCGTACAGATATTGGATGTCGCTTTTTCCCGGCGGATGTGTTGTTCGCGGGTCTGCAGGGCCATACGCAAGGCGCGGTTGCCCTGGGCATCGATACTGACCCCAATGATCCGGCCCGGGATCTGGCGCTTGAAATCCTCCCGGGTCGCAAAGAAGGCTGCATGTGGGCCACCGAAGCCCATCGGCACGCCAAACCGCTGGGAATTCCCGACCACGCAATCGGCTCCCCATTCACCCGGAGGGGTCAGGAGGACCAGGGAGAGCAGGTCGGCTGCAACGGTCACGTAGATTCCTTTGCTTCTGGCTTCTTCCACTAACGCGCGATGGTCAGTGATCTGCCCGGACTTGCCCGGATACTGCAGCAACAAGCCGAATACCTTGTCTGTCAATGTCAGGTCTCCGGATACCTTGACCTGGATGCCGATGGGAGTGGCACGGGTCTTCAGCACATCAATGGTCTGAGGGAGCACCTCATCGGAGACTAGAAATACCGGGGCTTCGACAGTGCGCTTGTTGCGCTCGTGGAAGAAGAGGGTCATTGCCTCTGCGGCTGCAGTGCCCTCATCCAGAAGTGATGCGTTGGCGATCGGCAATCCGGTCAGGTCGCTCACCACGGTCTGGAAATTCAGGAGGCTTTCCAACCGGCCCTGGGCGATCTCCGCCTGATAGGGGGTGTATTGGGTATACCACCCCGGATTCTCCAGGATATTGCGCTGGATCACCGGAGGAGTGATGGTACCGCTATAGCCCATCCCGATGCATGAAGTGAACACTTTGTTCATCGCCCCCAACTCCCGCATGTGCTTCAGGTAGGCATATTCGCTCAGAGCAGGTGGCAGATTGAGCGAACCTTTCCGACGAATATTGTCCGGAACGGTTTGATCGATCAGTTCGTCCAGGCTCTTGACGCCAACGGTGGCGAGCATCTCCTTAGTTTCAGCAACTCCCGGGCCGATATGACGACGGGAAAATCCGGTATTCTCAGTGATTTGCATAGGTCAATGATAAGGCTGTCAAAGGTAATGAACTGCCCCGAGAGGGAGGCCGTGTGGTAACAGGAATCCGATGAGAAAAGTTGAAGAAGGAGCGATGGTGATGGAGCAGGGACGAACGCTCTCCGGGCGATCGCGAACAACGACCCTGGAGAAAACCGGATCAGGCTTGACATCCATCCCGAACCAACCCATCAGGTTCAAGACCCATCTGCCTTACCCGCCTGCCTGGAATCTGCCGGAAAACAACTCGGTCCGGCCTTTCACATGCCAGTTGATGGCTGAATTCGACCTACTTGAGACCAAACGCCTTCTTCACATCCTTGACGCGGTTCAGCTCTTCCCAGGTGAACAGTTCGACCTCGACATTCTTGCGCTCTACGCCACGGCCGTCCGGACGGACAAACGTCTTGATCGCCTTGCGGTGCTCCCGGCCCATGTGGCCATAGGACGCCGTTTCCGAATAGATCGGATTGCGCAATTTCAATTCGCGCTCAATGATGCCCGGCCGCAGGTCCCAGAGTTCCTGGATCTTGGCAGCGATCTCACCGTCATGCATATCCACCTTGGCGGTACCATAGGTGTCCACGAAGATGCCCATGGGCTGGGCGACGCCGATGGCATAGGAGATCTGCACCAGCATCTGGTTGGCTACGCCGGCGGCCACCATGTTCTTGGCAATATGCCGGGCTGCATAGGCCGCTGAGCGATCCACCTTGCTGGGATCTTTTCCGGAGAAGGCACCCCCTCCGTGCGCGCCCTTCCCACCGTATGTATCCACGATGATCTTCCGGCCCGTCAGGCCGGTATCCCCGTGGGGGCCTCCGATCACGAACTTGCCGGTCGGGTTGACATGGTAGGTAATATTGTCCGAAAAGAGCTTCTGCAACTTGGCAGGGAGCTGGGCCTTGACCCTGGGAATGAGGATATGTTCAATGTCGTGCCGGATCTGGGCCAGCATATCCTGGTCGGCCTTCGCCTGGGTGACATGGTTGGCCAGGTCCTCCCTGATCCAGTCATCATGCTGGGTAGACACCACGATGGTGTCGATCCGCACGGGATTGTGGTTGTCATCGTATTCGATGGTGACCTGGGATTTGGCATCCGGACGCAGGTAGGTGATCTCATTGCATTCCCGACGCAACTTGGCCAGTTCGATGAGCAGCCGATGCGAGAGGTCCAGTGCCAGAGGCATATAGTTTTCCGTCTCGTTGGTGGCAAAACCGAACATCATGCCCTGGTCGCCGGCACCCTGGTCTTCCGGATTGCCCCGGTCGACCCCCTGATTGATATCGGATGATTGTTCGTGGATGGCCGAGAAGATCCCGCAGGAGTTTCCTTCGAACATATAGGCACTCTTGGTGTACCCGATCCGGTTGATCACATCCCGGGCGATCTGCTGGATATCCAGGTAGGTCTCTGATTTGACCTCGCCCGCCAGAACGACCTGTCCGGTGGTGACCAGGGTTTCGCAAGCCACCTTGGAATAGGGATCAAAGGCCAGGAAATGATCGAGGATAGCATCGGAGATCTGATCGGCTACCTTATCAGGATGGCCTTCGCTGACGGATTCGGAGGTAAAGAGGTAGGACATGCAACGATTGGATTGTGTGCGAAAATGGAAAGGTGGGCAAAGTTACAAAGCGTATTGGTATTCGGTATTCGGAATGATTGAGCTGGGTAAATCCATTCCAGAATGGGCATGGGGGCCGCGACAGGTGTTGGACATCCGGATCAGTGGCTCCTCTCAGGCCAAGTACCCGGATCATCGAGAATACAGGGTCGTCAAACATCTATCCTGTTCCTGCCGTTATCCCTGTATGGCCCGAATCAAATACATCCTGCTCCCTGTCCTGGTCCTGCTGATCGGACAACTCGCCCATGCGCAACAATTCCTCTCCCACTTCTCCCTGGCCAGCGGGCAGGGCAAGGTCGTCCTCAACTGGACCATTGCCGCCGGCAACACCTGCCTGGGCATTGACATTGTCCGATCCACGGACGGGCAGTCCTTCTCCTCCATTGGCAGCATTGGTGGTGTCTGCGGCAGCATCGATGAGCCGGTCAGCTATTCGTTCGTCGATGAGGCCCCCGCCCTGAATCAGACCAATTCCTATAAATTGCTGCTGGGCCTCGACCAGGAATCCGAGGTACGTTCTGTGGAGGTCGTCGACCTGGGATCCACCGGCTATCAGATCCGCCCCCACCCGGTCTATCAGGATGGTGTCCTGTATTTTGAAAATGACCGGGAAGAACCGCATACGCTGTCCATCTTTCAACTGAACGGCCATCTGCTGTCGGAGCAATCCTCATCCACCGATCATTTCATTCTGGATCTCAGTGCCTGGCCAGCCGGTTTGTATCCGTTTCGCATCACCAATACCCGGTCAGGAGAAGGAAAGGCCAAAGGAAAAGTGGTGCATCAATAAAGCGTGATGGCCACGTGCCCGGGCGGCATAGACACCATTACCTGATCGCACAATGCAACAGCTTCTCCCCCTCCAGGTAGCCTTCCAGAAGATCACCGACCTTCACCGGCCCCACCCCGGCCGGGGTGCCGGTAAAGAAGTAGTCGCCCGTCTGGAGCTTGAAGAATCGGGAACTGTAACTGATCAGGTCATCAAAGGAAAAGATCATGTCCCTGGTATTGCCGGATTGGACCACTTCTCCATTCTTTCGCAATTCAAAGTGGATCCCCTGCTGGTGATCGACCGGCAGATCGACAAAGGGTGACACCACTGCGGAATGATCAAAGGCCTTGGCGATCTCCCAGGGGTGCCCTTTTTCCTTGAGCCGGCTTTGCAGGTCCCGGGCAGTGAAATCGATCCCCAGGGCGATTTGGTCGTAGTACTTGTGTGCAAACTCCGGTTCGATATGCCGGCCGTTGCCGCTGATGCGCAGGACGATCTCCAGTTCGTAGTGGATATCCTGACTGAACTCGGGATGGTAGAATGGTTTGCCCTGGTTGAGCAGAGCTGTTGCCGGTTTCATGAACAGCATGGGTGCCTGGGGTACCGGGTTGTTCAACTCTTTGGCATGTTCTACATAGTTGCGGCCGACACAAAGGATCTTCATAGTGGGTAAGCTGGATGAAAGGGACCGGCCACCAGGCCGATCCAGGAATTTCGGACAAAAGTAACGCGTCCAACGTTCACGCACAGCAAGCCGCGGCATGGCGGTTACAGACCAACCGCTGGTTGCACCGTCCAGTCATGGTGAAATCTCCTACCAATTGTCTAATTTTAGCAGGTACTTGCTGCAGATGCAACCTTGATCTTGCGGTCTTCATCCATCTATCCAAACACCACGCCATGAAACTCGTCTTCCTGAGTATGTTCCTGTCCCTCTCCGTCATGAGCGGATTGCAGGCCCAGAAAGTCAAAGTAAAAAAGGACATCCTGTATATCGACAATCAGCCCACAGGTACCTTCCAAAAGGATGGCAAACATGCCACCTTCCTGAATATGGACGGCGAGGTATTGCTTGAATTTCATTATTCGGAGGCCCGGCCATACGAGCAAGGCCCCGAACTTCCCCACTATCAAGTGGTCAGCCCGGCCTTGCAGGACTCCTTTATCACCAGTCATATCTTTTTTCACAATCACTCGCGGAAGGGTGACCTGATCGCTGAGAACGGATTGGTCCGCGACGGAAAAGTGGACCCGGCTGGCATAGCCAGGTGCAAGGAAGTACATGACCAGCGAATGGTACAGGACTTCCTGGACAAGCATGCCTTGTCACTCACCAAGCTGGTCAGGCGCTACCCGGGCTATCCATACTACATCAAGAACCTGACCGGCAAACAAATCGAAAAAGACCGGAAGTACTACATTGCCACCGGAGACCTGACGACCCACGCAGTGGTGGGTTATGCCAAGCTGGTCGATCATGATGTTTCCGGTCACCCCTACTACCGATTGAATTTCTACTTGCCCGATGGCCAACTTGCGGCCATGGTGGAATATTCCGATCTGAACACCCAACATTCCAAGCTCTATACTTATGTGGACCGGACCTTCCATGATCATGCCGGGCGATATGCCATCACTCCGGAAGGGATCCTGGATGCCGTAAAATTCCTGGTGACGGGATCGTATTTGTAATCTTGTAGGGAGGCTCGGTGCCACAGGTCGCCTGCTCTCCAGCTGGCGGCATGTTCCATACTGGGAATGGCACCCGTGACCATGAAAGAGGCAGAGTATATATCGGTCGCGACATCAGGCAGTGGAAGAGGGGCATCACCGGAATCCATTCTGAGGAATGGAAGAAACCGGATCTCCAATATTCCGGGTTGATCGAAGGCCTCAACTCCCTTATCGTTATCGCTCGTCCTTGCTGAATTGCCGCTTCCACACATGCTCATGCCTCCTTTCCCTGCCATGAAAACCATCCATATTGTTGTTACCCTACTCATTGTGCTGGTCTTGCACAGTTGTCGAAAAGACAATGACCAGCCATTTGGCCCTGGCACAGCTACCCATTCTTCTGAAGTGGTCCTTTCCTGGATAGGCCTGACACTCAAGCTGATCAAAGAAACACCGGGCTTTTCACCACCTGTGGCTGCCCGGGTCTATGGTTATTCCGGGCTGGCCTTGTACGAAAGTGTCCGGCAAGGCATGCCTGGCTACCGGTCACTGGAAGGTCAATTGACCGGTTTCAATGAAGGGACCGTCCCCTTGGCAGATTCCCGGCTCAACTATCACTGGGGGGCTGTAGCCAATGCGACACTCGGTGTCTTCATCAGAAGCTGTTTCAAAACAGCTACACCGGAGAACCAGGCCCTGATCGACGACCTGGAATCACAGTACCAGAATCAATTCATGTCGGAAGCCACCGAACAGGTGATCACCCGGTCTGTCGCCAATGGCCAGGCGGTTGGACAGGCCATCCTGGCCTATGCCGAATCCGATGGACATAGTGAATGCTATAAAACCAACTTTCCATCTTCCTACATTGTTCCCGCCGGACCGGGCCTGTGGGAACCCACCAGCCCGGCCAACCCCATCCCCCTGCAACCTTACTGGGGCAATGTAAGGCCCTTCATGGAAGCCAATGTGGCAGACCTGCTGCCAGCGCCACCTCCTGCATATTCAACCGACCCGGCATCAGCCTTCTACCAGGAAGCCATGGAAGTGTATTCCGCCGTCAATAATCTGACCAATGAACAAAAGGTGATCGCGGAATTCTGGAGTGATGATCCCGGAAAAACAGCAACCCCTCCAGGCCATTCCTATTCCATCATGAAACAGATCCTGGAGGACGAGAACGCCGACCTTGCCCGAACTGCCGAAGTCTACAGCAAACTGGGCATGGCGGTTCATGATGCCTTCATTTCCTGCTGGAATGCGAAGTATCACTACAACCTGATCCGCCCCATCTCCTATATCCATCAGCACATAGACCCTTCCTGGTCCATTCCTTTGTCCACGCCACCCTTCCCGGAATATACATCGGGCCATTCCGTCCAGTCAGGAGCAACCGCCAAGGTCCTGACCGATCTGTTCGGCACGACCTATTCGTTTGTCGACAGGACTCATGCCGACCGTACAGACATCGATGGCACGCCGAGGGCCTTCCCAAATTTTTATACGTTTGCCGAAGAAGCCGCCATCAGCCGCTTGTACGGAGGCATCCACTTCCGATCGGCCATTGATGTCGGTGTCGTCCAGGGAATTCGCATCGGCACGAATATCGGAAGCCTTGAGTTCCCATAACAAAAGGCATGGCATCCAAGGGCATCATGGCATGTCCACTCTTCCTTTCCGTGATCCGGTCGCCCCACAAGACCTTGACATGGACCGAATACCGTCCAGGAGGTCATTGAACTAACGCTTGCCGACCTTGACCTGGCCTCCCCGCTGAACAGGAATCTTACGGATGACATGGCCGTGTTCGAGGTGATCCATGTACCGGAGGATCGGCCCATGAAGCCTTGGAATAACTACCCTGGAAGTATCCCTGAAATGGGGCAAACCCGGCAACCTGAATCGCAGCAGGAGTGCGTTGCCCCTGGATTGGAAATCTCGTCCACCGGATCAAGATTCCCTGTACCGTTCGTACACCAGCCGATTGGCCCACACATTTCACAAGGTGTATCCGGGTACCTGCACGCACGAAGGCCATCCTGATCGGTCTTTCATGCTGGAAGGTACACGGTCAACTTCCGGCCGCACCAGTCAACTGACATGGAAGCCAGTGATGTTTGCACCTTCGACCACTGTTTGCGCATGGTCCATGATGTGATCGCAATACCAGACAGTACCTGGTCCTGTCCAGGATAAACCAGTCATGATTCCAAAGACGTTGCAGATGGGTAGCCTCTCGCATGGTACCGTTTGCCGATCCTGCAGCACAACACCTTGCCGATAAACGATCTCGTCATGCCCACCAGACCCTATCGACCAAAGGATGCAGAGGCATGCCAGGTGCTCATTGGCGCGAATTGCCCCGGGGATGGGTACGTCCAATTTCCCAAGCTGACCGATTCTGAATTCAGCTGGCAACCGTGACACCGGATGCGCAGGGTCCGGTCCTGCACGGACATGACATGTACCCTCCTTGAACCTGAGGGATCATGGATACAGGCATGCACCGAGAGAGGATTGTATTGTATATTGAACAACTTTTTACCAGTACCCGACTCGTATGCAAGAAAAACCGTTGATCACCATCTCTGTCCTCGTGGCCAGGCCTCCCGACCAGGTTTGGGCCTCCTGGAGCGAACCGGAACACGTCGTTCACTGGAATGCAGCAAGTGATGACTGGCACTGCCCACATGCCGAGACAGAATTCTACCCTGGAGGACAATTCAATTATCGGATGGAGGCGCGTGACGGCAGCTTTGGTTTCGATTTCAGGGGTGCATTCTCGGCCATCGAGGAACATCGATTGATCAGCTACACCCTGGAAGACAGCAGGACGGTGAGCATCCGGTTCACACCTGACGCGGAAGGCACCCGAATCGAAGAAACGTTCGAAGCGGAACAAGAGAACCCGGTTGAGCTTCAACGCACCGGATGGCAAATGATCCTGAACCGCTTCAAGGAGTACTGTGAATCATTGGCATGAATCAAGCCCTCCCGATTCACTTCGATCATCTCATCAAGCGAGTTCACCTGTAAAATGAATGGACCCATGCGAGTATTTGGATTGATCTGGTTGTGGTGTGTTCCCTTTATCGCCATGTCCCAACAGACCATCACATCGACCATCTGGCATGATGGCCAGGAGCGGGAATACATCCTTTATGTCCCCGCTGCCTACACCGGCATGGATGCCGTTCCCCTGGTGCTCAATTTTCACGGTTATGGCAGCAATGCCTTCGAACAGATGTGGTATGGCGACTTTCGGGCGATCGCTGACACAGCCAACTTCCTGATCGTCCACCCCCTGGGCACTCTGTACAATGGAACCGCCCATTTCAATGTCGGTGGCTGGACCCTCGGCAGTACCACTGACGATGTCGGCTTTACTGCCGCGCTGATCGACTCCCTGTCTGCCCAATACAGCATTGACCAGGATCGCATCTACTCCACTGGGATGTCCAACGGAGGCTTTATGAGCTTTGTACTGGCCTGCCAGCTGAGTGACCGGATCACGGCGATCGCCTCGGTCACCGGTTCCATGACCCCCGAGACATACAACACCTGCGATCCTCAGCACCCCATGCCTGTCCTCCAGATCCATGGCACCGCGGACCTGACCGTTCCGTATTCCGGGGCCCTATGGACCAAACCTATCCAGGATGTGCTGGATTTTTGGGTGGATGTCAACAACTGCTCGTCGATACCGAACGTGACCGACCTGCCGAACATCGCTCCACAGGACGGCAGCACGGTCCAACGGAGGCTCTACGAAGAAGGGGATAACGGAGCCACTGTGGCGCACTTTATCGTGACGGGTGGCGGGCATACCTGGCCAGGCACCATCTTTGGCTCGGCTGGCACCAACCAGGATATCAATGCTTCCCTGGAGATCTGGCGGTTTTTCAGCCGATACACCAAGTCCGGGTTGTCCACTGCTACGCATCCGGCACCACAACCCGAGTTGACCATCACCATCAGCCCCAATCCCGCCAGAGGGCAGATCCGAATTACCCAACTGCCGGATGAACGCCTCCCCTACCAATGGATGACCTCCACCGGACAGACCCTGCAATCAGGAATCTTGCAACCCATTGAAGATCTCCTGGAACTCAACACCCCTGGTAGCGGGTATTATCTGCTTCGGATCGGGCATCAATCCTATCCCATTTTGATGACTGAATAGACTGACCACTCTTCCTGGTGATACCGGTGGACAGGCGGTTCATGACCGATGACCGAAGCGAAAGGAAAATGGTCAACAGGACGATATACCCTTCAAATCTTTTGAGGCCTGGCCAAACAGCGAAACCCGGTGTTTCAGTATCTTCTCGTCAAGACGGATTCATTTGATCATACGTTCGCCAGCACGTTGTGGTGGTTCTCGCTTCGTCACCCTATACCCTTCGTCCATGAAAGTCCATTTCCTCCTTGTCTTCTGTCTCTGCAGTACAGTGATCAGTGGGCAGACCGAATATGACAACCAGATCGCCATCCAGGTTCAGGCAGTCCCCCAGACCAACCCACCCGGTATGATCCTCACCTGGATCAATGACACTACGAATCTGGGATATACCATTTACCGAAAGGAAAAAGATGCGCAGGTCTGGGGCGACACCCTGGTCATCCTGGACTCCTTGACCACCACCTGGACGGATGTCGATGTGGAAGTTGGCGATGCCTATGAGTACAGGGTCTTGAAAGGTCAACCCAAATTCCCGGCTTATGAGATGCCGGTCCCCGGGTCAGGGTATCTGTACGCAGGTATCCAGGCACCCGCCACTCATTTCCGGGGCAGGTGCCTGGTGGTCATTGACAGTACCTTTCACCTCGCCTTGCAGCCTGAAATTCAACGATTGCTGGAGGATCTGGAATTGGATGGCTGGCATCCAGCGTCCATTTATGTATCGCGAATGGCAAAGCCTCCCGAAGTCAAGGAAATGATCCGATCATGGGCTGTCCAGGACAGTCAAGCCAATGAAGCCGTTTTTCTGCTGGGCCACGTACCGGTGCCCTACTCCGGAGACATCGCTCCAGACGGACATGCCGACCATCTGGGTGCCTGGCCGTGTGACGGATACTATGCCGAACTGGATAGCACCTGGACAGACTCCATCATCACGGTCAATCTGAATAACTCCCGCAACAGGAATATTCCAGGTGATGGAAAATTTGACAATCGGGTTTTTCCAGGTCCTGTCCGCCTCCAGGTCGGACGAGTGGATTTTGCCAATATGGATAAATTCATGGAGAGCGAGGAGGAACTACTGCGCCGATACCTGAATAAGGATCACAACTGGAGGACTGGAAAAATGCCCGTTGTCGAGCGCGGTTTGATCGACAATAATTTTCAGGCCTTTACCGAGGGATTGGGCCAGGTCGCGTGGCGGACATTCCCAGCCATGTTCGGTCTGAATGACGTCAAAGATATCCCTTACCGGTCGACACTACTCGATGAATCCTGGCTTTGGTCCTATGGCGGTGGGGGCGGTGGCCCGGAAAGTGCTTCGGATATCTCCAGCACCACCTTGATGGCTTCGGATTCTCTTCAGACAGTGTTCACCATGCTCTTTGGATCATACTTTGGTGATTGGGATTACCCGAACAACTTCTTGCGTGCTGCCATTGCATCCGGCTCTACCCTGGTCAGTACCTGGGGGAACCGACCGAACTGGATCTTTCACCATATGGCCCTTGGTGAGCATACCGGATATGCTGCCCAGGTCACGATGAACAATTCTTCGCTCTATTGGGCTGGTTACTCTCGCCGATTTGTGCACATCGGATTGATGGGCGACCCCACCCTGCGCATGCACATTCTCCCTCCGGTCAGCAATCTGACCCTGACCCGGGACGGGATGCAGGTCCATCTCGATTGGGCAACCCTGGCAGGTGCAGAGGGGTATTACATCTACAAGAAGACAACACCGGATGAGCCCTATACATTGCTCAATCAATCGCCGATCACCGACCCGCATTACACGGACCCCTGTGTCGATGAAGGGTGGGTCAGATATATGGTAAGAGGCGTAGAACTTCGGACCAGTGGCAGTGGGTCGTATTACAATCTCAGCAGTGGGGCGACCGGTGAGATCATCGCTACCCCCTGGGATCTGCACCCGACCGTGACCATGTCCTCCCCCGGAAAACAAGATGGTGCAGCCGCCGTCAACCCCATGGATGGGTGCGGCCCCTTTACCTTCCAGTGGACGAATGGGGCCACCACCTCCTCGATCACCGATCTTGCTCCCGGAACGTACTGTGTCACGGTGACGGATTGTCTCGGCTGCAGTGCCTCTGCTTGCCAGGTCGTAGATCAGATCAACAGCCTGGCGGACTTTCCGGATGTGATCGACGCCGACATCTATCCGAACCCCGCTACGGATCAGCTCCATGTGGATCTCAGTTTTCGTGTACCGCGTGAGGTCCGCATTTCCCTGTGGACCATGCAGGGCCGCCTGGTTCGTGAAAAAAGCTTCCAGGGAAACTCCATTCGAAGTTACTGGGAGATCGGCGACCTGCCAGCTGGCGCCTACTGGATGAGGATCGAATGCTCGGATTGGACCGCGCCAGTGCCCTGGATCAAAGAATAGCAGACACGCCTCATGTCATGAAGATCCTGCTGACACCCTATCAACCCTCCTGGCCCCGGCTCTTCGATATCGAACAAGAACGGATTGAACGAGCACTTCAACCGGACTCTCCGCGTATCGAACACATAGGCAGTACCTCCATTCCGGGATTGGCAGCCAAGCCGGTGATCGATGTTCTGGTAGGACTGCCTTCATTTGATCTTGCACCAATAGCCGTCGAACGGATGGTCGCACATGGCTATGTCTATCTGCCGGATTATGAAGATGGCATGCCCTTCCGCCGCCTGTTCATCCGGGAAGCGGATGGGGTGCGGATATCCAATGTCCATATGGTGGAAGTGGACACCCCCTTCTGGATCCGACATCTCGCCTTCCGGGATCACCTGCGTGCCCATCCGGATGTCCGGGATCAGTATCAGCAGATCAAGCTGGACCTGGCCACTCGCGAATGGGATTCGGTCAATGACTATGCCCAGGCCAAGACAGACTTTATCCGGGCGGTGGAGGCCCGGATCCTGGGTTGAGACATCCTCATACCAACATCGAAACCGCTAGTGATCTCATCTTTTTTGCCCTGCTGTTTGTTACGTGGGCAACCTAAGTGGACATGGATACAGATCGCATTATCGAAATGGCCTGGGAGGACCGAACTCCCTTTGAAGCCATTGATATCCAATTCGGACTGAACGAAGCCGATGTGATCCGGTTGATGCGACGCGAGCTTCGCCCCGGTAGTTTCCGTGCATGGCGGGCCCGGGTCAACAGCGGCACCAGCCAGAAACATCTGAACATGCGTCATCCGGACATTCAACGATTCAAAAGCAACAACCAGCGCTACATCAGCGGAAACAAGGTCAGCAAACGATGACCACCCGGCCGATCCTAATTGTACAACGATGACCACTACCTTTTCCCTTGAAGCGATCCAGGCTATGGATCGAAGGTTCCGCGCCAACCTGGTCAACTCCCTGGCCGGATACAAGCAACCCGTCCTGGTCGGAACGCGATCTGCCTACGGTCAGACGAATCTGGCCATCTTCAACTCCCTCCTGCACATCGGCGCTGATCCGGCCTTGTATGGCTTGCTGGTCCGACCCCATACTGTCCGCCGGGATACCCTTGAGAACATCCTGGAAACAGGAGCGTATACCCTCAACTATCCTTCCGTACACATGATGCAACCGGCCCACCAGACCTCGGCCAAGTATCCGCGGGAGGAGTCCGAGTTTGACGCCACCGGATTGACTGTCGAGTACAGGGACGATTGGCCCGCTCCTTTTGTCAAGGAGGCACCCGTCCAGATCGCGATGTCTCTTTCCGAGCGACTGGACATCCAGAGCAACAACACCATCCTCCTCATCGGCAGGATGAATGCCCTCCACCTCGACCCCGGGTTGATCCAACCGGATGGATTCGCCGAGCTGCACCAGGCAAATGTACTGGCCTGTGTCGGACTGGACGCCTATTACCAGCCCCGGTTTCTGGAGCGCCTGGCCTATGCCCGGCCAGATCATGACGGGCCTACTTGACCTCGCGGCCCCCTGACTCATACTCCATTACGATCAGGTCCTACAGCCAACCCTAGACGATATCCACTATCTTCGAGAATAAAAAGACCAGAACGATGAAGCAAGTTATTCTGATTACTGGAGCCTCTTCCGGAATTGGTAAAGCAACCGCCAAACGACTCATCCAGGATGGACACACGGTATATTCGGCTGCCCGCAGACTTGACCAGATGGTCGATCTGAAAGCCATGGGTGGCCATCCAATAAAGATGGACATCACCATCGAATCGAACATTCAAGAGGTGGTGCAAACCATCCAGGGCCAACACGGTGCCCTGGATATCCTGATCAATAATGCCGGTTACGCGATCTATGGCGCCATGGAAGACACCTCCCTTGATGACGCCAGGCGACAATTCGAAGTCAATCTCTTTGGCCTTGCCCGACTGACACAGCTTGTCCTCCCCGCCATGCGAGAGCGAGGGAAGGGACGGATCATCAACGTCAGCTCAATGGGGGGCAAGATCTATACGCCTTTGGGAAGCTGGTATCATGCCACCAAGCATGCCCTAGAAGGTTGGTCGGACTGCCTCCGCCTGGAGCTGAAGCCATTCGGCATCGAGGTAGTGATCATCGAACCAGGCGCTATTGTCACCGAATTCGGCGACGTCATGTTGGAGCCCATGCTGAAACGTTCCGGCCAGACCGCTTATGGCCCCATGACACAATCCGTCGCCACAGCCACTCGAGAGTCCTATAAAACAGGAGGAGGCTCCGCACCTGAAGTCATCTCGGATCTGATCTCCAAAGCTGTCATGGCCAGACGGCCCAAGACCCGATATGTGGCGGGCAAGTTTGCCAGGCCCTTGCTCTTTGTACGCCGCTTCTTCAGTGACCGGTTTTTTGACCGCATCATTATGAGTCAGGTCAAGTAACCGGAATTCAGACCCTGGCTCGTCCATGCACCCCTCCCTCCAGAAGAATCCCTGCAAAGATTGTTCAGTGCATCATGACCTTGCTGGACTAAGGCCTGATCCGACCAAGAACACCATGGAACACTATTTCGCTAGTGTTGAATCTTCCAATCTGGGAACCAACCAGGCTTGAGATGACCTTCCGATATGCCCGCCATACCCGCAACCTGGAAGCATTGACCAGGTTCTACACCCGGATCCTGGGGCTGGATATCGTGGGCAGCTTTGAGGGCCACGATGGCATCAACGGTGTGATGATCGGTCCTACAGGTGCCCAATGGCATCTGGAATTCACCGAATCGGCCGAGCCGCCGGTCCACGCGTTTGATGAGGAAGACAACCTGGTCTTCTACCCGGCAGACCGCCTGGCATATGACACGATCCTGGAGCGGATCCGGCAGCAGCAGATTCCTGAGATAGCCCCCCGCAATTCGTATTGGGAAGATCATGGCATCATGATCCTTGACCCGGATGGTTACAGGGTGGTGATCTCTTCGGATCGGATCAGGGACTGAAAGCCGGTTACCGCACCGTTCCCAACCCGGTCAGCTCATGCACCTCCCTCAAGGTTGCCTTCGCCCGCTCGCGAATGGCCGCCGATGAATCCTGGATATGCTTCTTCCAGGTCCGTTTGTCGGCGTTGATCTCCTCAAACTTCTCCCGGATCGGCGCGAGCATGGCAGCCAGGGCATCGGCTACCTCTTCCTTCAGGTCTGCATACTTCAACTCTCCCGAGTGATAGTCGGCCATCAGTCGGTCATGGGCCGCCTGGGCGCCAGCCGCCTTCATCATGGTGAAGAGATTGGCCACGCCTGCACTCATTTCCCCTTCCGGGGTATCACCGGCATCGGTCACGGCAGAGCGGATCTGCTTGCGCATCCGGGCTTCATCCCCAAACAGGTTGATATAATGCTTCTCGCCCAGTGATTTGGACATCTTGCGGGTGGGGTCGGCCGGACTGAGCACTTTGGGCACTTCCGTGAAGTGAGGCCTTGGAATCGGGAAATATTCCTTGCCGAATTGCCGGTTGAAACGATCGGCGATGGTCCGGGTCAACTCCAGGTGCTGCTCCTGGTCCTTGCCCACGGGTACGAAATCGGCATGATAGATCAGGATATCCGCAGCCTGAAGGATGGGATAATAGAACAGCCCACTGGAAATGAAGGCGTCCTTGTCCTTTTCCTGTACCTGGCTGGACTTGTCCTTGAACTGGGTCATGCGGGTCATGTCCCCGTAGCTGGTCACACAGCCGAGGATCCAGGCCAGCTCGGCATGTTCGGGCACCATCGACTGGATGAAGACATGTTCCGGGTCAATGCCACAGGCCAGGAGCTGGAAGGTCATCTTCCAGGTGGCCTCCCGCAACTTGGCCGGATTGAACGGCATGGTCATGGCATGGTAGTCCACCACCCCGAAGACACAGTCGAACTCCTGCTGCATGTCCACCCAGGCCTTGACCGCGCCGAAGTAGTTACCCAGGTGGATGTCACCGGTCGGTTGGATACAGGAGAGGACTCGCTTTTTCATGACAAAACAGTTTCAGGAATAGGAAGGATAGGAAGATACTGGCGGATAGCCAATGCAAAAATGTGACCAATCCAGGGAGGGGGAATTATGGCAGGGCTGCAATGGCCGAGATCTCGATATTTACATACCGGGGCAGATTGGCGACTTCGACCAACTCCCGGGCCGGGGCGGTCTCTGCGTCAAAATACTCCGCATAGACCTCATTGATCATGGCATACTGACGCATGTCCTTGACAAAGACGCTGCATTTGACCACATCCCTGTAATGTGCCCCTGCTGCTTCGAGAATGGCCCCCAGGTTCTTCAGGACCTGGTGGGTCTCCTCTTCGATGGATCCCTGGACCAGTTCGCCATTGGCAGGATCAATGGGGATCTGCCCGGAGATATACAGGGTTTGACCGACCAGGACAGCCTGGTTGTATGGACCAATGGCGGCCGGGGCCTTAACGGTATGGATGATCCGCTTCATGTCTGGATGGATTGAGTGGCAGAATGGATGTTGACTTGGCAATGTAAAACACGAAGAGCTCCTTTCCCGGTCATGCGGAAGAGGAGCTCATGCTTGGCGAAATCTGTAAAGGGTTATCCCTCGAGGATATCGGCAGCGGGAATCACCACCTGACCGCGGTAGTACATCGATCCCTCATGCCAATAGGCACGGTGCATCTGATGGGCTTCACCGGTGGTCTTACATGTGGCGATCTGGGGCGTAGCTGCCGCCAGGTGGGTGCGACGCTTGCGCTTCCGTTGTTTGGATACCCTGGATTTAGGATGTGCCATATCAATTCTTGTTTAACTCGTCCAATAAGTTGCGAAACGGATTATCCGTTTCCTCTTCTTCTTCGCTTTCAGGTCCTTTCTGATGCTTCTCCAATGTGGCCAGCATCTCCATGTCGCAGGGCCTCGGGTCATCGTCTTCACAATCATAGATCCGAACCACCGGAATGGCCAGGATGAAGAATTCGTAGGCAAACCGGGCCAGGTTGAATTCCCGCATGTCCTGCGATAACCAGATCACCTCATCCTCTTCCTTGAAGGTGTCCCCGTACTTAATGATCAGCTCCTGCTCTCCTTCTATCGGCAAGCCGATATCCGCCAGGCAACGATCGCAGGTCGTGGCAACACGCCCCTCAAATCGGAATGTGACCAGGATGAGGTCCTGCCGCTTGTCCAGATCCAACTCCAGATCCAGCTCCCCGCTCTGAACAGGGGAATCCGGAAAACACTGGAAGAAATCACCCTCGACCTTCAGGTTGACGGTCGTGATGCCCAACTTCAGTCCGGCAAGAGGGATCGTAAAAGGCAACAGGGGCCGCTCCATCGTGAAAGAACTTTTTCTTTAAGCGGCTGCAAAGATAGGAGGAATGTTTGAAAAAAGGAAGCGATTCAGGACTGGATATTCGAACCATGGATTCCGGAAAATCCCGAACCTTAAAAGACAGATTGTTACTTGTCACAAGCAGATTGCTTGCCAAAACATGCAGAGTGAACTATTTTTGACGTATAACTATTAATATTTCATACGTATAACTGAATCATGGATACAAAACTGACCTTACGCCTGGATAAAGCGGTCATTGAAGAGGCCAAAGAATATGCCCGTGCCCACCAGACCAGCCTCTCTTCCCTGGTGGAAGCCTATCTCGCCTTACTGACCAGATCAGAGTCCACTTCTCAAACGATCAGTCCACTGGTTCGTCAACTGACTGGGGTCATCGACCTGAAACAAGCTGAACTGGATCAGGAGAACTACCGTGAACATCTGGCAAAGAAATATCAATGACCCGGCTTTTTGTTGATACCAATGTCATTCTGGACCTGCTTGCCGCCAGGGAACCCTTTGTTGAAGAAGCTCAGATCCTGTTCAGCATGTCCGCACGCCAGGAAGTGGAGTTGATCACGTCAGCTTTGTCGATCGCCAACACCGCCTATATCCTCAACAGGCAATTGGACGGAAAAACGACCCGAACACTGATCCGGAAATTTCGCTCCCTGGTTCAGATCGCGCCCTTGGATCAATCCATCATTGATCAAGCCATCCAGGATGATGCCTTCTCCGACCTGGAAGACGCATTCCAATACTACATGGCCTTGAACTTGCCAGCTGATGCCATCATCACCCGCAATCTTCGTGATTTCAGGCCCTCCGAACTGCCTGTAATGACAGCTCGCCAGTGGATTGACATAAGCTCACTGTCTTCCAAATAGGTCATTCCCGGTGAACCGGAACTCAACATGTCAGCTGAAGTACTCAGATCACAGCCCGTGTACCATATCCTCCGGCCGCACCCAATCATCAAATTGCTCCGCCGTAAGCAGCCCCAGTTCCACTCCGGCCTCCTTCAGGGTCTTGTCCTCAGCATGGGCCTTCTTCGCGATCTTCGCTGCATTATCGTAGCCGATCTTCGTATTCAAGGCCGTCACCAGCATCAGACTGTTGTTCAGATGCTGGGTGATCCGCGCATAGTTGGGCTCGATCCCCACTGCACAATGATCGTTGAAACTCCGGCAGGCATCGCCGATCAATCGGGCGGACATCAGGAAATTGTAGATCATCACCGGCTTGAACACGTTCAGCTCGAAGTGCCCGTTCGACCCCCCGATATTGATGGCCACATCATTGCCCATCACCTGGGCGCACACCATGGTCAGGGCTTCCGACTGGGTCGGATTCACCTTCCCCGGCATGATGGATGACCCCGGCTCATTTGCAGGGATGATCAGCTCCCCGATCCCGGACCGCGGTCCGGACGCCAACAGACGGATGTCATTCCCGATCTTCATCAGGGAGACGGCCAGCAACTTCAGCGCCCCATGCGCCTCGACGATGGCATCATGTGATGCCATGGCCTCAAACTTGTTCGGCGCCGTCACAAAATCCAGTCCGGCATATTCGCCGATATAGTCAGCTACCTTCTCGGCATATCCTTTTGGTGTATTCAGTCCGGTCCCCACCGCGGTGCCCCCCAGGGCCAGTTCGCGAATATGGGCATAGGTGTTTTTCACAGCCCGCAGTCCATGGTCCAATTGGGCGGCATACCCGCTCAACTCCTGCCCCACCGTGAGAGGCGTGGCATCCATGAGGTGGGTCCGGCCGATCTTGACCACATGCTTGAACTCTTCTGCTTTCTGACGAAGCGTATCCCGCAATGCTTCGACCCCCGGCACCGTAGACTGTACCAGGATCCGGTAGGCCGCGATATTCATCGCCGTGGGGAAGGTGTCATTGGATGATTGGGATTTGTTCACATCGTCATTCGGATGCAACACTTTCGTCGCGTCGGTCAACTGCCCTCCGTTCAGCACATGCGCCCGGTTGGCGATCACCTCATTGACATTCATGTTCGACTGGGTACCAGAACCGGTCTGCCAGACCACCAACGGAAACTGGTCGTCCAGCTTCCCGGCCAGGATCTCGTCACACACCCGGGCGATGAGATCAGCCTTCTCGGCAGACAACACACCGAGGTCCTGGTTGGTCCTGGCCGCCGCCTTTTTCAGGATGGCAAACGCTTCGATCACTTCGTGGGGCATCCGCTGTCCGCCGATCTTGAAATTCTCGCTGGACCGCTGGGTCTGTGCTGCCCAGTATTTCTCCGCAGGGACATCGATGTAGCCCATGCTGTCCTTCTCCTGTCGCATATTCATGATTGCTGAATTTGCGGCAAAGGTAGACAAGAAGTCCTTCCAGACATAGCCACGGCGACCTGACTTCGATCAGTGAACCGATTGTTCTTCCTACTGCTTCCCCAGATGCGATCAACGGAGCACCAGCGTCACATCACCCTGCTGCCTGATGATCACGTCCTCCTGGCAGAACCGGATCCTGGCCTCCAGCCACCAGACAAAGACTTCCTGATCCAGCTCCTCTTCGCGAAGGCGCCCATCCCATCCGGCCTGCTGATCATCCGTCATGAAGATCTTGTTCCCCCATCGATCAAAGACCTCAAAATGATAGTCGACCACCTGCAGCCCTTCAGCCGGCAGGGGCCGGAACAGGTCATTGATCCCGTTGGCATCCGGACTGAATACCGAAGGCACGAAAAAGAAGCGATCCGGCTTGGCGACCTCCGGGGCATAATCGACCGATATCGTTCGGGTCTGCTGCTCACAGATACCGTCCACTGTCAGAGAAACCTGACCGGTTTTCCATACCTCGATCTGGTCCGTCGTCTCCCCTGTACTCCAGGTCTGACCGAGCACGGTCGACTGTCCGGAGATCCAGAGTGGTTTCAACACGACCCCGCCTTCCTCACATGGCAGGGATACCTGTGGCAAGGAGAAATCCAGGACCGGATAAGACGGCACTATGGCCTGAACCAAACGCTGGCAATCCTGGCTATCTCGCATATAAACGGTTTGCAACCCCGAAGACAGTCCATCGAAGAATGGATCCGATTGCCACACCTGGCCGTCCAGACTGAACTCCACCGGTCCACCCGGAAGGTCCAGCGGCAGGATCGTCAGACTGCCATCCGCCTGCCCCAGGCACGTGGTATCGATATCCAGCATCCAGGTGTGATCCGGCACCGCCGGTCGCTCCGGTATGCCAATATCCACCTGACGGACACAACTGTTCGTATCCTGGATGTACACCGTCACCTGACCCGTTGCCAGATCGCTGAACATGGCACCCGGCTGCCAGCTGACCCCGTCCAGGCTGTAGGTGAGCGGGCTGCTGTTGGCCGGAGAGGGAACGATCGTCAGCTGACCGGTCGACTGCCCCACACAGGCACTATCCACCAGCAGCTGGACAGCAACGTCCGGAAAGGCCGCAACGGTCACTTCCACCAGGGAGTCACACCCTTGCGAGGTCTGAAACGAGTAACTCTTGATGTCTCCGATCTCCAATGAGTCGCCGGCATAGACCAGTTTCTCATTCGGGCATACCCTGAACGTTGTTGCGGTGTTCACTGTCTGACAGCTGAATCGCAGGAGGATATCCGTGCTGAGCAGCTGGTCACAGGTATTGACCACCAGGATGCTGTCCGCCCACACCGGTGTCCAGGAAGGTGGCAATGTCGCCATATCCACGGACAGATAAAAAATCCCCAACCCTGGCACTCCGGGAATGACATACGTCCCATTCGGATCGGACATCACCTGGGTGGTCTGGCCGGTCACATCGGACAAGGTGATGAGCACATTGGATACCAGGGTGTCCGGACCATCGATGATTCCATTGTCATTGACATCGAACCACACCTGCCCGTCAAACTGGCTGATGCCATCGAACAGCTCCATGTAAAAGGGCTCACTATCCGCCGCACAGCCGTTGCTGTGCACCAGCTGGAGGGCATAGGAGCCGGACTGTTGAATGGGCAGCACGGCCGACTGGCCCCCTGGTGCCGGTACCGGACTTCCATTGTAGGTCCACTGCCAGGAGGCCAGCCAGGATGGCGTACCAATGCAAAGGGTATCCGGCTTGCATCCCCGATGACAGCCATCGGGAGCGAGCAGCGTCGAGGGTGTTTCCTGGAGCGTCAACGGATAACTTTCCGCCGTACACCCGTTCATATCCCTGACCTGGACGCTGTACAATCCGGCCGACTGAACCGTGATGAAGGTGCCCTGCTGCTGGGTCGACCAGGTATAGGTCATGCCCGGTTGGATGTTCTTCACCCGGGCCACTTCTCCTGATAACGCACACCAGGGTGGCGTGCCGTCAAAGGCGATCTGCGGTACTCCAGGATTAGCGTTGACCTCGACGGTCATCGGCCCGATCTCCGTCGTGCACCCGGTGGCATTGTCCGTCAGGATGGCCGTAAAGACGTGCGTCCCCACAGGAAGGGGATTCCCCCTTTCCAGGGAATACTCCAATGCTTTATCGGTTGATCCCGTGCTCCACAACACGCCATAAACACCCTGCAATTCCATGTCCAGGAATACCGGATCGCCAAAGCAGGTCTTGAGGAAGTCATAGTGAATGGCAGAGATCACCCCGTTCTCGTTCTTCTCGATGGCCCGGATCAGGCCACCCGGTTCTGGCAACACCTCCACCACGGCGGCGGGTGGCTCGAACCGGCAACCCAGGTTGTCCGTCACGGTGAGGGCATAGGCCCCTGCCTCATCCACCAGCGGATCATTGCCAGTCGCCCCGGACGACCAGATGAATGTCGTCCCTGCACCGTCGAAGTGCAGCGTCGTCTGGGTCCCTTCACACAAGGGCGAGGTATATTGGATGGTACCTGCCAGGGTATTCGCATGCACGGTAACCGGAAAGGTGATCTGCTGGCTGCAGCCGTATTCATCCGTGCCGGCAAGGGTCAGGACCTTGTTGCCAGGACCAGAAAAGATGTGAAGGGCTGAACGAACATCGACCTGGTTGGCTGCCCCGGAGGCGGGATCATCAAAATCCCATGCCCAGTCGACGATCCGATTCGGGCTGCCTCCCTGCCATACGCCATCCGTCAACTCGCAAACATCCGTTGGGCCTGAAACCGAAAGGACCGGATTGGGCCGAACCTCTACCTGGCGGGTCATCCTGGAATCACAACCGGTACTGCTCTGGATGGTCAAGGTCACCGTGTACCATCCCGGGGCGGCATAGAGGTGATCGGGGTGCTGATCGGAGGAGAAATTCGCTGCACCCGAAGCCGGATCGCCAAAATCCCAGCTCCAGCCCGTGATCGTATAATTCGGCAACCAGGTACTGCGATCCGTAAAGCTCATCACCTGCCCTTCACAGGCGGCCACGGCAAAGAAATCCGCACTGACCGGAATCGTATCGATAAAGGCGGCATCACAGAACTTGCCACCCAGGTCTGCTCCAAAGTACAGGGTGTAATAACCGGCCTTGCTGTAGGTGTAATTGATGGTCGATGTCGTAAACTCAACAGGTACAGCTTGGGCGATATCGTATACCCGCCACAGGGGATTGGAGATAGCCGGACCGGAGGATACGGCCTCATAGCCCCGTTCGTTGCAATAGGCGCCGGGGGTAATGGCCAGGGACAGCTCCGGACAGGGGATCTTTGTACAGGTGCAGTTCCCCGTGCACACCTGATCCGCCGAGCAAAACTCGAAGACAAGAACCTCATTGGATGTATTGGTACATCCATTCTGATCCGTTGCCACCACCTGGTAGGTGCCAAACTGGGACCCCACAGCCGATTGTCCCTTTGCCCACAAGATGAAATTGTTGTCGAGGTACCAGGACACCTGGTAGCCACCGTCATCGCTCAGGGCATAGAGGGTTGGTGCCGGTTCGCCCATCGCCGGGCAGAATCCATGTGGATCCGGGCTGGACAAGGTGATCTCGGGCAGGGGCCATTCCACAATGGTCAGCGAGACGGTGTCCCTGCATCCAAAACCATCTTCTACCCCCAGCAACCACGTTCCCGGTGAGAGGTCAGGAGTAGCACTGCTGCTGACCAGACTGTTCGATTCGTTGTACCAGCCATACTGGTTGTAGGCCTCCTGGACGGATACACTGGTCTGCTCGCCCTGGCAGACTCCCGCCGGGGCATTGATGGTCGGTTGGGGTCGGTCATGCACCTCCACGGGCAACTGGGCCATGGCCCCGCAGACAGAAGCCTGCACTACGGCATTGACCGGGCTCAGCCATTGGATATCTGCTGTACCGGCCAACATTCCCGGACGGATGACCCCTGCCGTGGAGGGCTGGATCGTCCATTCCACATCCAGGGCAGTCACATCCGGTGTCAGGCTGTACGTCGTCACAGCGCCAAGACAGGCATCCACATCGCCAGCGATCAGGAGTCCACTGACCGGCTGGGCAACCATCACCACAGGATCGGAAACGCATCCTGGCTGGTAGCGCAACCGATGACGGAGGGCCAGCTCGTAGGGTCCACTGGTGGCATTCCAGGTCACCACAGTCTGGTCAAGGACCTTGACATCCATCTGGGCGCCATTCCGAATGGTCCATTCCAGATCATACAGGGGGTGACTGCTGTGTCCGATATAGGTATAGGCATCTCCGGGGCAGATCCATTCCGGCCCGGTGATGCTGTCCACCAGGGGAAGCGGGTCCAGGATCTGGAATGCCCACCGGTAGGTTTCGTTACAGGTCAGGTTCGGGTCGGGCTGGGAGGCGACCACGGTAAAGGGCCCACTGCCATGAATGGCTGAATAGGTAAAGGATGTAGTGGTCCCGACTCCGGTCTGGACCGTGTTGCCCTGGGCGTCCAGGACTGTCCAGTTGCAGGCGATGGGAGTGAGGCCCTTTTTCGCATCAAAGGTCATGGTCTCCTGGAGACACCCCTTCAGGGGACCGGCAACATGGAAGGACGTGGTCAGGACCACATCCAGCTGTGCACTGCCCGAACAGCCCTGGCTGCAGTTGGTGTACTCCACCTTGACCCAGCCATCATTCCAGAACGAAGTATTGGGCCATTCCACCTGGACCTGGTTGCTGCCTTGTCCGGCGGTGATCTTCGCACCGGCCGATACCGTCCAGACGTAGTCTGTCCCATGATACGGAATGATGGAATAGGTCACTTCCGATCCCTTGCACACGGATGCCGGCCCTTCGATGGGCGCACTGCCATCCAGGATCGGGATACGCACTTCTGCCGGCTCGGAACAGACTGCCCCGCACCCAGTCGCCAGCAGGGAAATCGTGCCTTCCGGTCCGGATTGCCAGACGACGGTGACCTCGTTATCCGCCGGCGTTCCGCCTGACAGGATCGTGCCCTCAGGAGAGACGACCCAAGTATAGCTGCATCCCGGTGAAGTGGTATAGGTCACCCGTTCGCCCGGGCAAACGGTTCCTGTACAATCGAGATCTGGAACAGACTCGGGTAGGACACGAACGACCATGCGGGCCGTATCCGCGCAATTGCAACCGCTTTGGGCGACCAGCAAGACGGTCACATCGCCCGTCTGATCGAAGGTGACCCGGGGATTCTTTTCTTCGAACAAGCGACCATCACTGAGACGCCAGCTGGTATTGGCCGCCGGCTGGCTGGCATCCTCCAGGGCAACCTCCTGCCCACGGCAGACTTCCAGGGTATCCGGAGCCGGCAGGCCGTCGACATGGATCTCGGCATCGGGGACAGCCAGGATGTTGATACAGATGGTGGTGGGGATCAGGCAGGGATCCTGGGAGAACGCGTCGAGAAAGCCCTGCCCCGGTTCACTCCAGATGATGGTGACCTCATTTCCGTTCTGCTGGACGATGGTCCCTCCGGAGACCGAAAAGGTGATGGGGTCCTGGGATGGCACCTCCACCGAGTAGGTCACCTCGGTGCCTTCGCACACCTCCTCGCAGTTGGTGTTGCTGTTCGGGCAGTAAGCACCGCCGAGGGAAAAGAGGAAGATCTCCTGAGGGGGATAGTAATAGATGGTCTTCTTGACCACCGACCCGTTATTGCTTGTTGCCAGGATGTCATAAACCCCGTAGGCAAGCGAATCAAAACAGATGACAAAGGGATTGATGGTATCCTTGAACAAGACAATCCCGCTTTGGGTAAATTCCCATCCCGTGGCCACCTGTGATCCCTGTCCATTGATCCAATAGGTTTGACATCCGCCACAGACCTGGTCCGGTCCGTTGATGGACAGCTGAGCGTGAAGAGGTGTCAGCAGGAGCATGGCCAGAGTGATCAGGAGGAGGGATCGCATATCATCAGGTTTTGATAGGTAGAGAACCTCAGCCGGAATTCCGCTGCTTTCCCCCCATCTTTCAGAACAGTCCAAACTACAGAAAAAGGCGATCACTTCAGATCAAAAAAGCCGGAATCTCAAGTGAACATTCCCTCCTGACTCCTGTTTGATTGCTATATTGCTTTCATTAAAAAATCTGACCCCTATGGCTTTTGAACTCCCCAATCTACCCTATGCCTACGATGCCCTCGAACCTCACTTCGATGCGCGGACCATGGAGATCCACCACACCAAGCACCATGCCGGCTACACCAATAATCTGAACAACGCCCTGGCGGGAACACCCGGTGAAGGCAAGAAGATCGAAGAGATCCTCTCCGGCATTTCCGGCTATTCCACTGCCGTGCGCAATAATGCCGGTGGATTCTACAATCATTGCCTGTTCTGGGAAGTGCTTTCCCCGAATGGTGGAGGCGAGCCTTCCGCGCAGACCAATATCCGCAAGGCCATTGATCGCGACTTCGGTTCCTTTGAGGCTTTCAAGGACGAATTCAGCAAGGCGGCCATGTCGCGTTTCGGCTCAGGATGGGCCTGGTTGTGCAAAGATGCCAACGACAGGTTGTTCATCACCTCTTCACCCAACCAGGATAATCCACTGATGGACATCGCCGACCAGAAAGGGACTCCTTTGCTGGGTCTGGATGTCTGGGAACACGCCTATTACCTGCACTACCAGAACCGCCGGAACGAATTCGTTGCTGCATTCTGGAACGTGGTGAACTGGAATGAGGTCACGAAGCGTTACAATGATGCCAACGACGGCGCGATGAAATAATCCACCTCGACCTGGCGCCAAAGCGCGTCAGCTTGGCCATTGACATACTGGAGGCATTGCGATCCGCATGCCTCCTTTTTTTATCTCTCAAATGCACCGCTCCATGAAGCCAATCTACATCCTGACCCTGTTCTTCATTCTTGCCATCACCACCTCTGGTTCTGCCCAGCGGAAGAGTTGGGCCGTCGGCTTTCAGATCGGTGAAAACTTTTCGACATTGACCGGGGAAAATGCTTACGATTATCGTCCCGGTATCAGTGGCGGATTTCACCTCAGCCACTATCTCCTCAATGACCTGGTCATACGGCTGGAGGTCAGCCTGGACAGTCGGGGTACGCAATTGAACCCCAGCCTGAATGCGGATCCATTCGGGGCCAATGAATATCGGCTGACCTATCTCTCGCTGCCGATCATGTTGCGCTACTCTACCGAATCCAGGATCAAATTCATCGCGGGTGGAGGGATGTCTGTGGATTTCCTGCTGGCGGATCAGGTGGGATTCAATGGCTCAGGACAATCTGGATCACCAGACTTCCGACCGTTCAATACCGATCTGATCGGCTGTGTCGGCGGCGCGTACCCCATTAACGATCGGGTAGCCCTGTCGGCGGAAGTGCGCAGTGTGTTTGCCATGCAGACTGCTGACCGGCCTGATGGCGTGGCCAGCCGATTGGGACGCTTCTTTTCCTGGGAGATCCTGTTCGGCCTGAATTACTATCTGTAGAATCCCAACATGCCAGGATCCTTTTTCCGGCCTGACTTGACTTTCATATAAAAACAAGCATAAATTGAGGTCAAGCCAAATTCTGATCCCATGTATATCTTCCTTTCCGGCCTGATCATCGGGCTGCTCTTCCTTGCGACCACCTTTCGAGAGAACAATCCTGTCCGGAGATAGTCGGTTCATTTGTCGGATACCTCGAGGATGGAGGGGATCCCGGGCGTTGATGATTGTTTCTCTCAAGGAAAACAAATAAGGGCAATCCGGAGACCGGATTGCCCTGAACAATGAAAAGCTGATGTCTTCGCGAATTATTTCTTCGCCTTGATCGTGCAACCTACGGCACGGGTAAAGGTTTCCTCCGGCTCCCTGCCGGCCTCCAGCGCGGCAACAGCATCCTCTACATAGCGACGCTTGACGGCAGAAGGATCACTGTGATTGTCATCAATCGCCCCGATGTACTGCACGACGCGGTTCTTGTCCAGAATGAACACATGTGGCGTCCTCGTGGCACCATATTGAGGATAGATCTTCTGGCCTTCATCCATCAGATAGGCAAATGGAAATGACTTTTCAGAGGCCCGCGCCTGCATGGCGGCAAAGCTGTCATCCGGCTGCACTTCCGGATCGTTGGGGTTGATCGCAATGACCGGAAACCCCTTCGGAGCAAACTTGCGATGCAGCTCGATGATGCGATCCTCATAAGCGATCGAGAAGGGGCAATGATTACAGGTGAAGATGATGATATAGCCTTTGGCATCCTTGTAATCCGCCAGGGAAACCAGTTTGCCGTCAACGTTCTTCAATTTGAAATCGGTGGCCTGGTCGCCGATCTTGTAACCCGGATCATTGCCGGCTTGCAGGGAGATGGTACCAAGGACCAACAGGATCATCATCAGGAGTGAGCGTATCATAGGTCGAGATTAGGTTGTTGAAATAATGAGACAATTTCAGGGCTCAGTTGTTGCAGGATCGAATAAACTCACGGAGGTCTGCCAGGGATTCGAAGTCTCCTTCCCGAAACACCCTATTGGTTCCGTTGACGACGAGTGTGGCCGGAATCGCCCCCGACCACTCCTCTGCAATCCGGGGGATCCAGGCATTGGCATCCGGGTCGGTCAGCACCACCACATCAGACCGCAGACCCTTCTCCCGGATGAAGGGGAGCAGACGTGACTCGATCTGGTTGGGAAAATCCAGGCTCACCAGGATGATCCGGACGGGCTGGCCCTGATAGGATTCATAGGCCTCCTCGAAGTAGGGCAACTCCTTCACACAGGGCTTGCACCAGGTGGCCCAGAAATTGATGACATAGGTGGTATCGGCACCGCTTGAAAAGACAGGCTGGAGGGCATCGAAACTGGGGTAGACCGGCACCTCTTGCGTCTGGCTGAAGCCAGCAGACAGCGCGAAGAGCCATCCCACCAGCAGAAGCCAGCTTCTGGTACGGCTGAATCGACATTGGATCAAGGTGAGGTTTCCCATAAATGCACAACTTCCTTACAAAGAACGGCTGTTGATCGCAATGACTTCCCTTTTGAAGCCTTAAACTTGTGTTAATGACCACTATCTCCCCCCTCTTCCCATGAGCGAGCCCTGGCCTCAACGCGACCTTTGGATGCAATGGTTCGGTCAGATCCCACCGCCATCCCTGGCCAGGCATCTGGATAAATGGCTCAAGCCCCGGCTTTGGTCGGATTGCGGCTGGACCAGCCCCTGGCTGTGGGGTCTTGTTCGCACCAGGGGGTCGCTGGTGTACCGGGTCGTCCTGAACCGCACCACCCGGACCAGTCAATGTACCTGCAGTGCCCGGACCCAACCCTGTGTCCATGCAGCCGCACTGCTGATCGGATGGCAGCAAAACCAGTGGGAGGTGGTCACCAATGCACCACTGGCGCCCTGGCTCCCGGAGCAGATCAGCCCGCCAAAACATTCAACTCCCCCGCCCCAACGGACACCATCCCCAGGCTGGGTCACACCGGCCCATATCACGGAGATGGAGAAGGGATACCAGTTGCTGGGGCAATGGATGCAGGAACAGAGCCGGCTGGGATGGAAACATCTCCTGGCCAGTGACATGGCAGCCGTGGAGGATATCACCACCCGGCTGGTCGACCTTCGACTGCCCGGTCCGGCCCGCATGGTTCGACAATTGGCCCTGGGCGCTGAATCCGGCAATCAAACAGCATTCTTGCGTCAGATCCTTTCCAGATTGATCCTGGCTCAACGGGCATTTGTGCATCGGGAGCACCTGTCTGAGGAGCAATGGCACTCCTTGTTGATCTTCTCCGGCATCACCATCCGGAAGGACACCCTGAAAAAACGACCGGCCGTTACCGACCGATGGTTGGCCCTATCGGTCGTGGAAGAAGAAGCTGAATCCGATCTGCGCAGCCGGAAGATCTGGTTGGTGGGCACACGTACCACAACGTTCGCCCTGGTCCTGGATTTTGCCTGGAAGCGGGCACCATTTCCCCAGGGGCTGGCAATTGGACAAGTCTGGGAAGGCGGCCTGTACTTTTATCCCGGCTCAGACCAGACCCGGGCAATTCTCGGAGAAGGGAGTATCCAATCCAATACGGACGATACGGTTCCAGGCCTTGGAGGCTGGGCAGAGGCTCATGATGTCTGCACCCGAGCCATGGCCCGTGATCCTCTGCGGCTGGAGGTACCCATCCTGATCCAGGCACTCGAAGCCGGGCGTCAGGACGGGCAACCGGTATTGATGGATGCCCGGAAGCGATGCCTGCCCCTATCCATTTCCGATCGCGGATTCGAGCAACTCCTCTCCAGTCAGGCCCCCCAGGGCCTGCACCTCTTCGGCCTGCTCAGGGCAGGCGTTTTTTTGCCACTGGCCCGGATCGATCGTGGCCGACCCGTAGCGTTGTAGATATACCTTTTTGTCCGGGATGGGGAGACTATGCCAGCATGATCGGGTATATTCAAAATATTTTTTGCGAAAATTCGCAATAAAGTTGCAGTTCACATCGTGATGGTTGTAAATTCGAACCTGAATGATCCACAATCCTCAGCTATGACCAACTCAACCGATGCCAAAGTCCTCCGTGGCGGTGAATTCCTGATCGCTGAAAGCCAGCCACAAGACATCTTCTGTCCAGAGATGCTCAACGAAGAGCAGCTGATGGTCAAATCCACCGTAGAAGATTTCATCGAGAACAATATCCAGCCCCGCTGGCCGCAGATCGAGGCCAAGGAGCCCGGCATCGCCTCGACGATCATGGAGGAAGCCGCTGCCATCGGACTGTTGGGCAGTCACATGCCGGCCGAATACGGTGGCATGGAAATGGACACCAATACCAATACCCTGATCAGTGAAACCCTCGGCCCTGCCGGTTCGATCACGGTGTCCATGGCCGCGCATACAGGGATCGGCATGTTGCCCATCCTCTACTATGGCACAGAAGCCCAGAAACAGGCCTACCTGCCCCGATTGATCTCCGGCGAACTCAAGGCGGCCTATTGCCTGACCGAACCAGGTTCAGGATCGGATGCCCTGGCCGCCAAGACCCGGGCCGACCTGTCAGCCGACGGGACGACCTACACCCTGAACGGGCAGAAGATGTGGATCTCCAATGCCGGATTTGCGGACATCTTCATCGTCTTCGCCAAGATCAACGGCGAACAGTTCACAGGCTTCATCGTCGATCGGAACACACCGGGCATCACCCTGGGAGAAGAGGAGCACAAGATGGGCATCCATGGCAGCTCCACCCGAATGGTCTTTTTCGAAAATGCCGTCATTCCAGCAGACCACGTCCTTGGAGAGATCGGCAAGGGACACCTGATCGCCTTCAATGTCCTGAACATCGGACGTTTCAAGCTGGGGGCCATGGTCTGCGGCGGAAGCCAGGCCGTGATCAGCATGGCCGTCAAATATGCCCTGGAACGCCAGCAATTTGGCCAGCCCATCGCCTCCTTCGGAGCGATCCGACATAAACTGGCGGAGATGGCCATTCGCACCTTTGCGGTCCAGAGCGCCCTCTACCGCACGTCCGACCTGATCCAGGACTGGAAGGCAGCCCGTGTGGCGGATGGAAAATCATTTGCGGAAGCCACCCTGCTGGCTGCGGAAGAATATGCCATTGAATGCTCCATCCTCAAGGTGGCCGGTTCGGAAGCACTGGACTTTGTGGTGGATGAGAATGTCCAGATCCATGGTGGGATGGGCTATTCGGAGGAAGCCCTGGCCTCCCGGGCCTACCGGGACGCGAGGATCAACCGGATCTTCGAGGGCACCAACGAGATCAACCGTCTGCTCATGGTGGACATGTTGCTGCGCAGGGCGATGAAAGGCACCCTGGACATCACCGGGCCCGCCTGGGCGGTACAAAAGGAACTGGCTGGCATGCCGGGCTTTGAATCACTCGAAGGGGAATACGCCCAGGAGATCAAGGCCATCCAGGACTTCAAGAAGATCATCCTGATGGTCGCCGGTGGCGCTGCCAAGATGCAGATGGACGGCCAGCTGAACATGAAAGAGGAGCAGGAATTGCTGATGAATGTGTCGGATATGATGATCGACTCCTTCCTGGCTGAATCCCTCTATCTGCGGGTTCGCCGCCTGGATGGACTGCCCACGCCTCAACCACGGGAAACCTATGATGCCGTGCTGCGGGTGTTCCTCCACGATGCGACCAGCCGCATGCAAAAGGCTGCAACGGATGCCATCGTTTCCTTTACGGGCGGGGACCTCCAGAAGACCTTCCTGATGGGATTGAAGCGATTCGTGAAGTATCCGCCGGTGAATATCAAGGAAGACCGTCGGTTGATCGCGGATGCCTTGACAAAGGCGGAGGGCTGGTGCTTCTAGCGGATCAATTCCATATCGATGGCCATCAGTCCATCCCGCTTGAGGTTGGGCACAATGGTGAACTCGAAGATATCGTCAAGACGAACATGATAGCCGCGAGGTAGCTGCGAATAATGGAAGAAGATCTCGCGGTTTTGCCATTCGAGGTCCAGGTAGCGCAGGAAGCCGTATCCTTCATCCCGGTTGTAACAGATGCCCCGCACCCGGGAATTCTCCTGCCCCCAATCGGTTGGGCCCTGGTCGGCCTTGTCTACCGGGAGGAGATTGGGGATGAGGTACCCGGAGGTAAAGAGGTCGACCTCATTCATGAGATCGCGGCTGATATTCCTGAAGGCCACCAATTCCACGCGACAGCCCTGTCCCTGGATAGTGGATACCGCCCGGATAAAGTCACCATCACCCGTCAGCAGGACGACCTTGTCCAGATTCCTCGACTGGGTGAGCATGTCCACGGCCATCTCGATATCCACGTTCCCTTTGGTCACCCAATCACCGGCCTCATTCTTATAGCGACGGACCGGCTTGGTGATCACCTTATACCCGAATGATCGCAGGACACTGAAGTAGCCCTGCTGCTTTTCCCGGTATTCCTGGTCCTCTTCGGCGCGCTCCTCATCGAATACCATATATGTGTTCATCCGGAGGCCCATGCCGTCCTGCAATAGAAAATCCCTGAGGATATCATATCGCATGGCATAGCCACCGTTCAGGCTGATATTGTAGGCATCGATATAGACTCCAATCCGCATGTAAGGTTTGTTATGTTGTTTGATCTGCTATAGGTTTAAACAGGTGAAGGTACATATCCAGGACCAAAGGGGAGAACACACTGCCAAATATCCCCCACTCCATCCGCTCTCCAAACCTTTATTTCGAACAGTTGTTCTCTAACAACCCGATTATCTTGGGCCAGCAAACGGATTTCGATGGATTCACTCACACAGATCACTTTAGGCGCTGCCGTCGGGGAGCTTGTCCTGGGCCGCAAGATCGGCAACAAGGCCATGTTGTGGGGAGCCATCGGAGGGACCATCCCCGACCTGGATGTTTTTGCCCGGGTGTGGATGAATGAGATCGATGCCCTGGCGGTACACCGGGGTTTTTCGCATTCCATCCTCTTTGCCTCCCTGGCTCCGTTCCTGCTGGGATTCCTCGTCGATCGGTTCTATCAACGAGGATATCACCAGCTAAAGGGTGTACGCTGGGCGTTCTTCAGCCTGTGGCTGTTGTTCTATTCAGCGATCAGCCTGGGCATGACCTGGTTGTTCCGTGAGGCCTCTCCCCTGCTGGTCGGTGGGATGATGGTCACTACTGGCGCCGGCGGTGTCCTGCTGGCCCGGCATTGGTGGCGGGATTACCTCCAGCGCGCCTCGGATCCACCTGAGGCGACCTATGCTGACTGGGTCAAGCTCTTCTTCTGGGCCATCCTGACCCATCCGTTGCTGGATGCCTTCACTGCGTATGGCACTCAGCTGTTCGTCCCGTTCTCCGATTATCGGGTGGCCTTCAATGTCGTGGCCATTGTCGATCCGATCTACACGGTACCATTCCTGGCTGCCGTGATCCTCGCCTCGACGATGGCCCGCGACAGTCGCCTGCGATACCGAGTCAACATGGCAGGCCTGGTCTGGAGCACCGGGTACCTGATGCTCTGTACGCTGAACAAGCAACACATCGACCGGGTATTCCAACGAAGCCTGGAAGCCCAGGGTATCCAGGCACATCGGTTCAGCGCCTCCCCGACCATCTTCAACAACCTCCTCTGGCAAGGAGTAGCCGAGACGGACTCGACCTATTACCTGGGCATGTATTCCCTGATGGACTCTTCGGCCCTGATCCAACGGTTTGAAACCGTTCCCCGGCAACAGGAGATCCCGGAAGCCACACCGGATGACCATGCCCTGCGCATCCTGCGCTGGTTCACCAAGGGGTACTATTATGTCATCCCCAAGGGAGACGGCCATTATGTCTTCAATGACCTCCGGTACGGGGCATTCGGCGGGGAGGGCCCGATCGAGGAGCGGTTCATCTTTTCTTTTGATCTCCGTCCGGGACCAAATGGATTTGAAGCGACCCAGGTCCAGCCGGAGGATCAGGATATGGGGAAGATCTTCCAGAACCTCTGGCGGAGGATGATGGGACAGGACCTAGTGGCTGAGCGCCGAGGAAGGGATCAGTCCTGACCTGGCGATCTCGCTACGCAATGCGTCGACATATTCCTTTCGGAGCGGCAGCAGGGGCAATCGGACCTCCGCAGAACAAATGCCTAGCAAATGCAGAGCCGCCTTGACCCCGGCCGGATTACCATCGATGTACAACCAGTGATGGAGATCCAGCAGCAGGTTGTTGTAATGCCTTGCGCGGACAAAGTCATCTTCCAGGGCCGCATGGACCATGGTGCCAAACGCTTGTGGGAAGGCATTCCCGATCACCGAGATCACGCCATCGGCACCTGCGGACATCAGCGGCAGGCTGCTGGGATCATCGCCTGACCATACCTTGAACCCGTCCGGCCGGTGCTTCAGGATCTGCATACCCTGCATCATATCCGTGCTGGCCTCCTTGATGCCGATGAATCGGTCAGAATCGCGAGCCAGACGCAGAGTGGTCTCCGCACAGATATTGGATGCCGTCCGGCTGGGGACATTGTAGATGATGATCGGTAGCGGACTGGCCTCAGCCAGGGTCATGTAATGCTCATAGATCCCTTCCTGCGGGGGCTTGTTATATGCCGGGCTGGCCAGGAGCAGGCCATCCAGTCCGGTCATATCAACACTCTTCAACTTCTCGGCAATGCCAGCGGTATTGTTGCCACCGAACAGGCCGCAGATGATGGGTTTGCGACCGGCTACATGGTCGATGGTGGTTTGTACCACCGTCTGGGCCTCTTCCCACGACAAGGTGGATGTCTCACCGGTCGTGCCCAGGGAAACCAGAAAATCGACGGGTCCGGACAGGACATGGTCGATCACCCTTCTGAGGGCCGGCAGATCCAGCTGACCGTCGCGAAAGGGGGTCACCAATGCTACACCTAATCCGTCAAGCGATGACATTCGTCTTGGTTTTCATGGTTTCGATCAACTGGTCGGCTCGTCGGACCATTTCGTTCAGGTTGTCCTCATGCCCGTCCAGTCGGAGGTCGTACCAATCCGGTGCCGCTGAATGGGCGATCTTCAATCGCGCGGAGGTCTGGAGAGCGACCCAATCCAGCGGCAGGATTCGCTCGGCGGACACCAGCAGGACCACATCCACGGATGATCGCCTGATGCTGTCGACCACATCTCCATGAGGCGCACCTTTCCGATCCAGGGCCTTGCGATTGAAATAGGAGCAGGGTGCCTCGGGATGATCCACCTTGTCCGGGTAATACCCGAGCCGGTTGACCTGTACTCCCCGGTGCGACCATTCCTGACCGATCATCTCCGCTGCGGCCATGGCCCGGGGCTGGTCGGCCGGCACCAGGATCAGGGCAGACCGGAACGAAAAGGGCCCGCCTGTGCGCTGAGCGACAGCGGTCCTGGCAGCTTCCCGGTCCTGCATCCGGTAGCCCCAGAACTCTCGCCATTGATGGATCAGGGAAGCCATAGGTGGTCAGGTAACCTGGATCAGGATTCCGTTTTAACTGGCTCTTGTTCTTCGATCTCGGCAAAGCGCCCCATGCGGCTGAATTTCCTGATCCGCTCCTCGATCCGTTGCTCCGGGGTCATTTCCATCAGGCTGGCGATTTCTTTCTTCAGGTGCTTCTTCAGGGCCTTGGCCATTTCCTCGGGGGCGGTATGCGCACCGCCGGCGGGTTCTTTCAGAATGCCGTCGATGAGCTCGAGCTCATACATGTGATCGGCAGTCAGCTTGAGGGACTCGGCAGCCTGCTCCTTGTAATCCCAGCTGCGCCAGAGAATGGACGAACAGGATTCGGGAGAGATCACGGAATACCAGGTGTATTCCATCATGAAGACCTTGTCTCCCACGCCGATGCCGATGGCACCTCCGGAAGCCCCCTCTCCGATGACCACGCAGACGACAGGAACTTTGAGGGACACCATCTCGAACATGTTCCGCGCGATCGCTTCGGCCTGCCCGCGCTCCTCGGCTTCGATACCGGGAAAGGCGCCTGGCGTATCAATCAGGGTAACGATGGGAAAATTGAACTTCTCGGCCAGTTTCATCAGGCGGAGCGCCTTGCGATACCCTTCGGGATTGGCCATGCCGAAGTTGCGGTACTGGCGCATCTTGGTATTGACCCCTTTTTGATGGCCGATGATCATCACGGACATCCCGTCGAGGCTGCCAATGCCGCCGATGATGGCCTTATCGTCCGCAAAATGCCGGTCGCCATGCAGTTCGACGAACTTGCGACACATCTGTTCGATGTAATACTGGGTATAGGGTCGGGCCGGATGGCGGGACAACTGCACTTTTTGCCAACCGGAGAGGTTCTCATAGATCTCCTTGCGCTTGGCCTTGATCTTGCCTTCCAGCTCTTTGATCATGGGGGTCACATCCAGATCACCCTCTTCTCCGACCTGCCGGATCTTATCCAGTTGCTCGTAGAGGCTTTCCAGCGGTTTTTCAAAATCGAGAAAGATCATACACGCCTTTGTTTTCCGATCGCGACACTTGAACGGGGTATCAAAGTTAGCAAACAGCCATCAATCCGAACCCGGAGCAATTTTTTTTCTGGCAAGCATTGCGTGAATCAGGAAACGGCACTACATTTGCCGTCCAGTTCGTCAGAACACGGTTCGGTAGTTCAGCTGGTTACCCCGAGTGCTCGGGGTGCCTGTCTCGCAGGAAGGATGCTTCTTGCTATAAAAAGTAAAGGTTCGGTAGTTCAGCTGGTTACCCCGAGTGCTCGGGGTGCCTGTCTCGCAGGAAGGATGATTCTTGCTATAAAAAGTAAAGGTTCGGTAGTTCAGCTGGTTACCCCGAGTGCTCGGGGTGCCTGTCTCGCAGGAAGGATGCTTCTTGCTATAAAAAGTAAAGGTTCGGTAGTTCAGCTGGTTACCCCGAGTGCTCGGGGTGCCTGTCACGCAGGAAGGATGCTTCTTGCTATAAAAAGTAAAGGTTCGGTAGTTCAGCTGGTTAGAATGCCTGCCTGTCACGCAGGAGGTCGCGGGTTCGAGTCCCGTCCGGACCGCTTTCAAAATAGTAAAAGCCTTGTAAGTCAATGACTTATGGGGCTTTTTTGTTTCTTGGTTAAACATAGGTTAAACATTTTGAAAATTTCCTCCCCTTGCGCTGTATTTCTTCGATTTGCAGGAAAAGTTCGTTTAGCCGCCTTTTAAGTTGACCTTCTTCTTTCGGATTATCCTTTTCTTTTCTCCTCCATTCCGTGCCTTTTGCAGGTTGCCGCACTATTATGAGTTTGACTCTACCCATCTTCCCTGCCGACCTTTGCAGTTGATTTTCAAAGATTTCTAATCACAAAAATGTAAAGCTATGGCAAGGCAAAAAGGTCTAATCAAGTATGTCGGCACCATCGGTGACGTGCGGCATTTCAAAATCAAGGGCGAGAAGGGCTACTTCGCCGGGCTGGTCGGCGGACCGACGGCGGAGCAGGTACTTACCGCAGATGAATTCAAGCGGACAAGGGAAAACATGGCGGAGTTTGCTGGCTGTGCCAGCGTTGGCAAGGCCATCCGCGCAGCGTTCAGCCCCTTGAAGCACATGTTCAGCAGGCGGCTCACCGGGACGCTCATGGGCGTTATCAAAAAAATCAACTTGGAAGACGGCTCCGAAGCACGTGGCCAGCGAGCGATTCTAATTACCCAAGTTCCTCAGTACCTGGAAGGTTTGGATTTCGACCCCAGATTGTCGCTCACTTCCGTTCTCCGGATTCCGTTCACCTTGACCCCACTGGCAGCAAGGATAGGTTCGACACTCGCAGTACCGGTTTTCCAGCCGCAAAACTTCCTGAACGTGCCGACCGGTGCGACCCATTTCAGGTTGGTCAATGCGGTATCGGCGATTTCCGACTATGTGTTCAACGCAGAGTCCAAGGTTTATGAGCCGAAGGTAGCTGACCAGAACGGTGTTTCGGGAACGGCCTTTACAGACTACATCGATGTAAAATTGCCGACAGAAGCCATCAGCCTTGAAGCAAAGCTACTCAACGACCTGGAGCCGTCTGCCGATGTGGCTGTGCTTAATGCTGTTGGTGTCGAGTTTTACCAGAAGGTAGGTGACAACTATTATCTGTTCGCCTCCGGCAATGCAATGCAGTTGGTGGACGTGTTCTGATTTAGCCCTCGATGAGGGTACGGTTTGCACTTTTTCGGGGGCATGGGTGACGAAGTCCATGCCCTTTTTTATCCAAATCAAAATTCATAGGCTTATGGAAACTCAAAAAATGTCAGTCATGGAGCGGCTGAGCGCTCCCACACCAAACTTTTTCAAAACCATCCGGAACCTGGGGATTGTGCTGGGTGCAATTGGAGGCACTTTGATTACAGTTCCTGTCGCCCTGCCTGCCTGGTTATTGGCTGCAGCTAAAGTACTGGTAGTTGCTGGTTCGGTCGCAGCCGGGGTCAGCCAGACGGCAGTGAAGGGCGACAAATGAAGTAGCGTTTTTGGATATGTTCATGGGATTATGCCGAAGGCACTCCTTCGGAGTAATTGTTAAAGCCCGGGCGATGCGTCTGGGCTTTTTTGTTTCCATTTCTCTGAATAGTGCAATTATGTGTGGCTTACATAGGGGACAAATAGGGCTTATCCATGCTTAAAATAATTTGAAAAGTCATTATTATTTTATAAATTTACGGCTGATATTGATTTTTAGCCGTAGAAATGAAAAATTCGATTGAACCTGAAACAGTATTTGAAAAGCACGGTGGTGTCGCAAACGTCAGCGAGCTTCTTGAAGATGGTATTACCTATTACCAACTTCAGGAGCTACTTGATTCGGGACAGGTAATAAAACTAAAACGTGGCCTTTACCGCTGGACGGATGTCCCTGTATCTGAAATGGTAGAGGTATCTTATATCGTAAAAAGGGGGGTCTTCTGTCTTTTCTCTGCAGCAGCTTACCATGACCTATCTACCTTTGTTCCTGCAGAATATCATGTAGCAGTACCCAAAAAGTACAAAGTTGTTTTGCCAGAGTACCCACCCATCAAGCTCTACTACTGGGAAGAGGCTGCCTATGAAACAGGCATCATAGAAGCGGAAGTTGAAGGTGAAATGGTGGAGATATACGATGCAGAAAAGACCGTGTGCGATATGGTCAGATACCAGAAAAAAGTGGGCATGGACATTTTGAAAGAAGTATTGAATACCTATCTTCAACGGAAGCCCCGGAATATCCATAAACTCCTCGAATACGCTTCGGCCCTTAATATCGGGGAGGAAGTCAATAAACTCGTCACCCTCTTGGTATGAAAAACTTCGTTGCCAGTGTCCAGGACAGGCTAAAAAACATTGCCCGTTCTGAACAAAAGAATTTCCAGCTGCTGCTCATAAGATATTTTCAGGAAAGGATTCTGTACCGGCTTTCCTGTTCAAGTTACAAGGAACATTTTTGCTTGAAAGGTGGGGCATTGCTATATGCTTTGGAAATGGAAAAGAGTCGCCCGACCATGGACCTGGACTTGCTGGGTTTGGGATTGTCAAGGCGGGAAGCGGATTTCCATTCCATCTTCAGGGGCATTTTAAAGTTGATGTACGATGAGGACGGGGTGACTTTCGACCTCGACACCATCACCACAGAAGAAATCGCCAAGGAAGGCCATTACAGCGGGATACGGATAAAGGTGATTGCACGGTTGGGCAATATCCGCCAAAGCATGCAGGTGGATATTGGCTTCGGTGATTTCGTGACACCAGCGCCTGTCCAGATGAAATTCCCGACCCTTCTGGAAATGGATGCGCCGGAGCTTTTGGCCTATTCCCCTGAAACGGTCATCGCCGAGAAGTTCGAGGCCATGATTGACCTGGCTGAAACCAACAGCCGGATGAAAGATTTCTACGACCTTTTCCGATTGCTGCAACCTGGTCGGCATGACCCGGAAATCCTTCTGCAAGCTATCTCAAACACCTTCAGAACAAGGGAAACGGCTTTTACCAACAACCACAGCCTGTTCACAGATGCATTTGCATCGGATGAAAAAAGAATAATGCAATGGCAATCCTTTCTCGCCAAATCCAATCTTGAGGTCATTCCTTTCTCAGACGTACACCAGCAGATTGTCAAGACCTTGAAGCCATTGTATGACAAGCTATCGAAAGAATTCAACCAACCAAATTTAGAGGGTTAGCCGGGGGCAAACTACGCCGTGAAAACAGCCTGTCTTTGCTGTGCTTGGGCAGAAAAGCAGGGGTAGCCACAGCCATGAACGCAGCCATGCGAAGTGAAATGACTGCGGCTACTCCTGCTGCGGGGCGCCGTATGCTGGCTGAGGTTTACCAGAGAAACGGGAAGCGGCAGCTTGCATCTGGCGCTTTAGCTTGTGGGTTTTGGGGCAGCTTTTCACACCGCTGAAATGGGTGGGTGGGGGCTGTGGAGGCATTCTTCAAACGGGTGGGAAAACCAGGCCGTGGTAAACGGTTGTGTTTGCAGAAGTATGGCAGAAAAGCAGGGGCAGCGACGAAGTGAATCGGAACGAAGATGTAGTGGAACGGCGATGCTGCGCCTGCTGCGGGAGTGCTGGCGCTGCCGTGTGGTTCGGGATTGCAGCTTTACTAAAAAAGGCTGCGGTGGCACTTTGGCAATTGTGGTCGGTGACCGTTTTCCACTCCGCTTTACTGGGCGGGATTTTTTGTGGGTAGGTTAGGTCGGCAGAAAGAAGTGGCAGCGTCGCCAGAGGCACGGAGGTGACGCTGCTACTGATGCGGGGACAGCACCGCTGCCGGGGGTGATGGTCGGTGGGTTTGCCCCTAAAGGCTGCGGTGCTGGCTTTGCTGTGCAGCAGGCAGGTTTCCGGGTGGGACAAACTGGTTCGTGGCAATCGGATTGGGTTGGTGGCGGGTAGCTGGAGAGCAGGGACAGTGGTGAAGTGAAATGGAACTATGTGCAATGAAACGGCGGCGCTGTGCCTGCTGTGGGGGCGCTGCGGCTGCCTGGGATGCAAGACTGGGAGAGAAACGAACTGGCTGGCAGAACAGGCTGCGACAGTGCCTTAGAGTGAAGCGTTTGGTGTCTTCCGATTGCCACACCGCTGCACTGGGTGGGAGACAGGTTCTCTTCGTTTATGACAAGCTAAGGGGTGAAGGCAGCCGGGAAGCTGGCTGCCTTCATTGTGTTATGGCTCATGCGGCTTGCCGCATTTCTTCGGTGATTTCGACCTCCTTTGCCTCAATTTTTAGCAGGAAGTTGGCGGCTTTCTCTGCGGCACTGGCAGCCGTCATCAACAGACGGGCGTCACCATGCATGGCGTTTATCCAGGAACGCAGATAAGCGGCGCTGTTCTCTACCAAGTCCTCTACCACGATGCCGCAATGGGCGGCGAGGAAACAGGCTGACATTTCGGCAATGAGTTCTTCTTTGCTGTACTTTTCATCTCCGAAACGGTTTTTGATGTCACGGTTCAGACGGGAAGAATGCCCTGTCCAATGGCTCAACTCGTGGAAATAGGTGTGGTAGAATTTCTCCGGGCTGTGGAAGTCCTTGATGTCAGGCATGAACAGTCTGTCCATCAGGGGCGAATAGGCAGGCTCGCCTTTGCTGACTTCGTGGGGGTTGCTGCTCAGGATGGCTTCACATTCTTCAATCCGGGCGGGGATGTTTTCGGGTTTGTCCTCTCTGAACATTTCGGCGGTAAATCCTTCGATGTCGAGGACGTTAAAAACCCGGTACTCTGTGACATAGGGAACGATTTTTTCCGCTTCCTGCCGGGTTTCTACCCTTTTGCCGTTGGCATCGAAAAACAGGATTTTCCAGAAATAAACAGGAAGGGATTTTGCACCCTTTCGGATGCGGTGGCCTGCGTTGCTCACCTGGTTGAAGGTGGCGAAGCGGGGAACCTCGAAACCGTCGAGGATGAAACGGTTGATGCCTCGGTAGATGTGTCCTGAAAAGTGGTTCAGGGCTGCACCCATTGTGATTTGGTTCCAGGTGCGACGCCAGGGCACGATGCCTTTTTCAAGCTGGGCAATGATGCGGGCGGTCATTTCTTCAAATTTATCTTTTTTCATGGCAGGTTGAATTTTGGCAAAACAGTCTCCGGCTTCCTGATGGCGGAAAGCTGTATTATGATTTTGAAATTAGGTTTGGAAAAGTCCCCCGGCCTTTCAGCCGGGGGCGGTGATGGTTGGTTGATTTACGCTGCTTTTCGTTCCTCCTTTGGCGTGAACTCCGTTAGCAGGGCGGTTTCACGTTCCTTTTCGGCTTCAATTTCTGCCCTCGTCGGTTCAAGGTGGGTACTGTAATTTTCGGCAAAAAGCGTTTTGGCCTCCATCGTATCGGAGCGGTAAATGTGAAAATAGGTAGCTTCGATGTCCTGAATCAAAAGGCGCTGTTTTTCCAGTTCTTTTTTTGGCAATGGCTTGAAGTCAAAAAATGCCATGAAATAGGATTGCCCCTGTTTGTTGACCTTCTTTTCCAGATTTACTGTCCATTGTACTTCACACAGTCCCCGTTTTTCGTAGAACAAATCACGGGCTGCCTCGCTCAGGTTCTGGACGCTGAATCCGTGGAACATGAAAACGCCGATGTGTCCATCTTCATTTACAAAGTACACTTCGCACCACTTCTTTTCAGGCTGGCCAAAAAGCCCGTCCTGCAAGCAACGGAAAGCAATGGGGATGACTTTGAAGGTTTCGCCGGGTTTGGTGACTTGTTCCCGGCCTTCGAGGTTCAGGACACCTTTGCCCAAGTCGAGACGGTAGGAACGTGGATTTCCGGGCATGTAGCGGATGTCAAGATTTTCGAGTTTCTTGATGTCGGAGATTGGAAGCAGATTTTTCATATCTAAAAAGAGTTAAATTGTAAATTAAAGGGTGGGGAAAGATTCCGGCTTTCCCCTTTTCCGGTCCGGGCTTGACGTCTCCGGCTTTGTGAACGGCGTTTTTTCGGAACTGCAAAACCGCTGGCCATACCGCAGGCCAGAAAGCGGCGTTCTCTTTCAAATTCTCCCGCTACCGGGACGGCACATTTTCAAAGGAACTGCCAACGAAAATTAAGCCTGGGAACAATAGCGCTAAAGGAAAAAACAGGGACTAAAACGGAAGCATCCAGCCTTCCAACTCTTCGGCCACCTGTTCAGAACTGGCCCAAGGGGCAGCGTGAACAGAATAACGGCCATTGCCATAAGGGACGATAAGGCGGATGGACTTAAAGCCCTCATCTTTTGCCGCACCTGGACAGGCTATTTCCGGGAAGAAATAAGGGGACGGCAGATAGACTTTAAACTGTTTGAAAACGGGTTCGATGTCGAAAGGAAATTCGACGGCGGGAGGCGGCTGCATTTGCCGCTCGGCGGAGGCCACACGGGCAGCCTCCACACTTTGAGCAAGATAATCTGTGTTAAACATGGTGTCATTTATTTTGATTAACAATACTTAAAGATAAACAGAAAGTTTGAATTAAGCAACTGATTTTCAACAACTTAAAACATTTTTATTTCATCAAATTATTAAAAAAGCAAGGGCTGAACGGCAGGCAGAAACCACCAACCACCACCGAGGAAGCCACCCAACGAAGACCAGCTACCCCACCCGGAAGGAGGCACCACGCCAACGGGCAGAAAGACCAGCACCGGGACACCCAAACCAGCAGCCAGGGCGCACTCAGACCAGGAGCCGGAACCACATGAACCCCAGGAGCGGGAAGGGACGGCAGCAGCGGGACAAACCCCACCCGGAAAACAAACCCACAGCGGGGAAGGCGAAGCCGCCAAAGTACGAACCAAAGCAGCAGCACGGGCAGCGAAGGCAGCACGGCCCAAGCCACAGAAAGCAGGAGCCGAGGCACTGAAAAACTGGCAACCGGGAAAGGCAGCAGCCACCGCTGATGGCGCACCCGCACCGCAGGAAGTAAGCACCGAAGAAGCAGCAACACCAGAGCGCCGGAGCGAAGAAACAAAGGCAGAAGCGGCAACACCCGAACAGGCAGACGGGCGACGGCTGCCACCCACCCCAAAGGAGGAGAAAGATGAAAGAGAAAACATAATAAAAGATAAAATTTGAAAAAAAGGAAAGGAAAAAAGCGGGGGACAAGCCCCCACACGGACTAAGCGCCAAAAACGCCTGAATAGTAAAACTCGACCCAAGCCAGCAGCGCATCAGAGGCCGAAATACCAACAGCGGCCATGAGCGGCGACAGCACCGGGGATGATGCATACCAAAAATCATCAATCTGAACTGCGGTAACCTCGTAGATGAAAACGAGGAGAGTGGGAGAAATGGAAGTGGTTTGTGTTGTCATGTCATTTATTTAATTAACTCCTACAAAATACACAGGAAAAACAACATAAACAACTGAATTTCAATTGTTTAAAACAATATTTTTTTAAATAAATTAAAGAAAAAAACGGACTAAAAAGGCCACAGGCAGGAGCAAAAAAGCAGGCAAGAACAGCAAAGGAGGCGGGAGCGGCAAGCCGCACACTACCCCTAAATGCCTTTAAGTTGTGAGGGCTGTGAGAAGGGCTGTCACGGCGGGTGCATGAGCAGACACTTGGCCTACCTACACAGGTGATGCGCCCGCACATAATGCGCAAGCGGGCTGAGCGGCGCAAATAAAAGTCCCGAAGCCTTTTGGGACGGGAAATGCCGCTTTAATCGGTAGAGCGCCAGCGGAGCCTCAACCATGCGCAAGTTTACGGCGCTCAATAAACTACTCGCTGCCTGCGGGCAGCACCTTTGAATGGAAGCCCCTTCCTCAATTCAGGGGGCTGGAATGGTAACAGCAGAACGGAGTGGAGCGCTCATAAAGCCCCGTCAGCCTTACGGGGCGGGAATGCCGATAGTGTTCGTTAGAAGGGCTGTTAGAAGGGAAGTTTGGAAGGGCTGTTTTGAGGGTAAATTTTAGTGCAAAAAATGTGAATCTAAGCTCGACTTTAGCCATTTGAAAAACAAAGAGAGAACTCTAAGTGTGCCGTAAATTTGAATTGGCAAAAATTCAAAACTATGATTACGTACCCACCCGAGTTCTCGGAGCTAATATCGTCGTTTGCTCCGAAGTTTTCAAAAAAGGTCTTTGAACATGTTGGTCAATTATTGTTGGGAACGGTGCTGACGAACGGCAGGCGCACGGTATGTGCCGTGCTGCGGACAATCGGCCTGTCAGGCGAGCGCAACTGGCACAAGTACCACCGGGTACTGAGCCGTGCCAGTTGGAGCGCCCATCAATGTTCCCGTGCACTGCTGCAGCTGCTGCTCCGGCGGTTGGTGCCCGGAGAGGCCATGCTGGTGTTCGGCATCGACGAGACGCTGGAGCGCCGCTGGGGGCCGAAGATTAAGGCCCGTGGCATATACCGGGATGCCGTCCGCTCCTCCCAAAGCCATTTTGTCAAGTGCAGCGGCCTGAGGTGGATGTGCCTGATGCTGCTCGCCCCGGTCGGCTGGGCAGGGCGGACCTGGGCACTTCCCTTCCTGACGGTCTTGTGCCCGTCGGAACGCTACCACCAGGAGCAAGGGAAAAAGCACAAAAAACTGACGGACTGGGCCCGTCAAATGGCGCTGCAGCTAAGCCGCTGGCTGAAGGGGTTCAAACTGGTCATCGTGGGCGACACCACCTATAGCTGCATCGAGCTGCTGGCCTCGACACTTGCCTGCGTCACCTGGGTGACCCGGTTGAGGATGGATGCGGCGTTGTACGACCCTGCCCCTGTGCGCCCGCCAGGCTCGCCCGGCAGGCCACCGCAGAAGGGCAAGCGGCAGCCCACGCTTTCGGAACGTCTCAAAGACCCGGCCACCAAATGGCAGCAGGTCTGCTTTTCACAGTGGTACGGCGAGCAGGACAGGGCAATGGAAGTCGCCAGCGGCACGGCAGTCTGGTACCATTCCGGCAAGCCCGCCGTCCCGCTCAGGTGGGCGCTCGTCCGTGACCCAGCGGGAAAGCTCGACCCCGTTGCCATTCAAAGTACCGACCTGGAAATGACGCCAATGGACATGGTCGGCCACTTTGTCAAGCGGTGGCAGGTGGAGGTCACCTTCGAGGAGGTACGGGCACATCTCGGGGCCGAAACGTAGCGCCAATGGTCGGACATGGGCATCGCCCGTTCAACCCCTGTGCTCATGGCCCTTTTCAGCATTGTCACGCTTTGGGCAGACCAACTTTTCAAGGAACAGAAATTGACCACTTTTTCAACGGCCTGGTACTCCAAACCAAGCCCAACGTTTTCGGATGCCCTGGCATCCGTGCGTTATCGAATTTGGCGGTTTCAGCATTTTTGCACATCGGTCTCAAAACCCGACATGCAAAAACCTCATCCCTTGTTAACCGAGCATTTATGCTTTATGGCCGCAAGGGCTGCTTAAATGGCTAAAGTCGAGCTAAGGCTCTAAAATCTTACTGTTTCAGCGGGATTTTGCATATCTTTGGAACGTCATTTATTTGATTAACACTGTTAATCGAAACAGGGCTGCCTCTTGGGGCGGCTCTTTTTATTGACCTGATGCATTATAGATGATTTTGAATTCGGTGTATGTGCTGTGCAAAGTTGCAAAAGCAATGGCTACAATTTGAATTGTTGGTTCTTTTATCAGTGCCAAATATTTGGAGTAGGCAATAGGGTTATTTCAATACCCGCCGCCGCACCAATCATCACTACAGTTTCTGCTTCAGCCAAGGCATCTCTGTGCCGTGCAATCCGCCTGCCGACGTGTCGCTCACATACTTTAGCCGAGATGCACCATACTGTCCGCCATCCGTCGTTCAGCGAGGTTTTTCAAGCCCTATGCCCACCAGGGTCATCGGGATGGAGAGGCTCAAAACCGCCCATCATGTAGTAGAAACAGGGGCTTGGGGCGTTTTCCGCCCCAAGCCCCTGTTTCTATGAGTTGAACGAACTTAAAAACGGTGTGCATTTAAATTGTCGCAGTACTCACATTTTCACAAGTTCCACACCGATTTTTAGATGAACTTCCCTTCCAATCATGGGTGCTCCCGAAGGCATAGGAGCATTGTAAGTAATTCCGAAATCATCACGGTTGATGACCCCGCTTACTTTGAAGCCTGCTTTTTGCAACTTGTTGTGACCATCATAAGCCTGCCCCATGTAAGTGAGTTCTGAAGTAACAGGTTTGGTAACCCCGTGCATGGTCAATTCTCCTTCCAATGCATAAGTATTGGCAATGCTGCGCCCTTTTATGGCACCGGTAAATTTGATTTCCGGGTATTTTTCGACATCAAAAAAATCGGCAGATTTCAAGTGCTCGTCTCTTGGTGCCACATCGGTATTGATACTGGCAGATTTAATGGTAAATACCACTTTGGCATCCGAAAAGTCTTCTTTCGAAGTAGTCACTTCTCCACTAAATTCATTGAACTCTCCTTCTATCATGGATATGCCCATGTGCGAAACAGAGAAGCCGATATTCGAGTGCATTCCATCAAATGCCCACTTGGCATCTTGGGCTTGTGTTAGCCCGCAAAGGAAGATTGAAAACAAAAGAATGGTGAATTTTTTCATTTTGATGAATTTATTGATTTAAGAAATAGCACTCATTTATTAAAGCTGCTCAACATCTCCGTATTGCGGAGGTAGTTGCCCACCCAGACCAGCAAGAGGAGGACGGCTGGAAAAATAAACGGTTCCCCATTGCTCATGTGAATGACGATTGCACCCCCCATGTGTGCGCTCAATAGCAGCACGCCGAGGGAGGAAGTGCGAGGTATAAGGTACAGGATTGCTGAGACCAACTCTCCGATGCCGATGATGGTCAGCCAGCCAGAAAGCCCCCATTTTTCAAAATTGGCTGCCATCATTTCGGCACCCGCTATTTTGCTGAAGCTGCTGAAAGCAAACAATGCACCGAGTAGTCCAACTATTACCCAACTACTGATTTTCCTTGTTTTTGAAAGTTCTTTTGTTGACATGACGTTTTTTTACAAATGATTTAAAATGCGGTTTTAAGTTGCAAAGTTTAGCAGCTTGCTATACCTTTGCAAGCAACTATTATAAAAATAGCACTATACTTTTGTATAGTGGAAAAAAGAAGGTGCAATGAGCTACATATCAAATATTGAAGACATTAAAAAATGCCCCACCGAATTTGCTTTGGCACTTAGGGACACCTTGAACGTTCTTAGCGGGAAGTGGAAATTGAATGTGATTGGTGTTTTGTTTTTTGGCAAAAAACGATTTACGGAAATAGAAAAGGGGCTTGAGGAAATTACGCCCCGAATGCTGTCGAAGGAGCTAAAAGAATTAGAGCTAAACGGCGTTGTGAACCGCATCGTGACTGCCAGCAGACCCGTGGTGATTGAATATGAATTGACAGAATCGGGCTACGAATTAAAAAAGGTGCTGGACGAAATGATTGGATGGGGCATTCTGCACAGGGAAAAAATATTCAAGAAGTGAAATTATAGACCATGCTGCCTTCTGCTTTGCTTTTTGTTTTTTGAAGTGGTTTTAGTCTGATTTGTGTTGCAAAAGCCTCATTTGCAGCCCGATTTCTATCGGGTTTCTCCTTTGGCAAAGGCATAAGAATGACCCAGAATAAATTTTGCCACTTCCAATTCCTCTTGGTTTCTTGGTGCATACATCATAATAAAATTAGGAGGGAGAAAACCTTTTTTGATTACCGGATGCCACTCCCCCCATCCTTTATCTATAATTATTTCCGCATCGTTTGTTGGCAGTCCAAGGTGCAGGCTGTAATCTGGGTGAGGGTGAAAATGAGCAAACTCGGTTCCAATCATGAAAGCATTGCAGCTCATACAGGTATGCTCATGTTCCATGCACATGGCAATCGCACCAGGTACAGAAATTGCACTTGGCTTTTTCTGGATGTTGCTGAGGGCAAAAGCCCAATCCATCAGCTCTCTCACATAGGAAACATCTTCGGGTTGTTGATTTAATTGTACATGCGGATTAGTATTCGTGGTGGAAGGACGTTCCCCGGTTCTATCCGGCAAATTTTCTAACGTTATTTGAGTACCCATCTTGATACTTTTTTTGTGTGAACAAATTAATGACGACGAAAGAATCACGAAGATTAGAAAGGCTAATAAAGCTTTAATTGCTTGTGACTTCATATTCTATTCATTAGAATTTTTTGGTTCTTCACGGTAGGTATGCAGCAATTGACTGATTGGGCTTTGTTCATGACCGACCGCCTTGCTTATTGCTAACTGGAAATAACCCTGTTTGCGTGGCTCTCCATAATTGCCTGTTCTCCTTTTCGCCGGATGTTGTAAACCGCTTTTCCTTCCGCCAAAAGTTCCTCACTGCCCTCTTGCCAAGCCCGCATCGTCGTCACCACCATCGTGCTGCCAGCTCTAATCACTGTTCCGTCCACCACTATCGCACTTTCCGTCGCACCCCACAGGTAATCAACCCTCATATCAACGGTAGCGATTTTATCCTCAAAAGAGGTCAGGTAGGTGCCAGCGGCAAATCCGCCCACCGAGTCCATCACTGTTGCAATAATGCCCCCATGCCAGCGACGGCGACGGATATCGCCAACCACTTCTTCCCGGAAAGGAACCCGCACTTTTCCATATCCTTTTTTCATTTCCAACAGTTCAATGCCGAGGAATTTGTGCAAGGGGATTGCCTCTTCCATTAACTGTTTGAAAAAGTGTTTTGGCGTTTCTGATTGTTCTTTCATCATGTATTGATTTTATTTTTAATTCCATTTTTATCATTGCTTGCCTTTAAGTGAGCAAACAATTATCAAGAGATTCCTTTTTTGAGGTTGGCAATGACCCTGTCCAACCCATCCTGGAGAACCCCTATTTCATCTTCTGAAAATTTCCTTAAGGCTTGCGATTCCGCTTTTTTCATCTGGGCAAGCACTGTTTTTTTAAGACCTTTTCCCGATTCGGTCAGGAAAATCAACTTGTTTCGCCTGTCGCTTTCCAGGATGGCCCTTTTGATGAACCCCTTTTTTCTCAAATGGTGGATGTGGCGGGATATGGTGGTCTTGTCCTTGTTGGTCTTTTCTGCAATTTCGTTGTGGTTCAGCCCATCGTTTTTCCAGAGACAGTTCAGTACATGGCATTGCTCTGCTGTCAAATCAATCAGGTGCTCTTCGAGCAACCTGTTGAGCAGGCAGGTGAATGCCTTGTCTGCCATGTTGACCATTCTCATCGGAGAAGGTTGCTGTTCCTGTAACTGTTTCTTCAAATCAATCCATTTATAGGTTTATCAAAAGGCTTTTAAAGTTTTTGTCAGAACAAGGACGGGCATGTTCGCTTCAAACAAAATGCTGCGGCTGTGGCTGGTTTTTACAAGTTTTTCAAAAAAACCACGTCTTGGTTTGAAAAGGGCCAAGACACTTGCCGGGCGCTCCATCAAGTAACCGTTCAAGCCCTCCAGAACGGTGGGGGCTTCAACGAAATGCACCCCCCCATGCTTGTCGTAGAACTTTTCGGCTTCGCCGGAAGCAACTGAACGCCCACTTTCTTTCCCGATATGCACCACTTCGACCTCAACTCCCAGCATGTCTGCCCATTTATCCAACTTTCCCCAGATTTCTTCCTCGCCTTTTTCAAAATTGGTGGCAAATACCAGCTTTTCGGCGTTTTCGAAGGCAACATTCTCCGGGATGACCAGGAGGGGGATTGGTGATTTCGCAATGACATCCGAGGTGATGCTGCCGAACAGTTTTTCAAACAGGTTGTGAGTGTTTTTCAGGCCCATCACAATCAGTTGTGGGTCCAACTCCGATGCCGTTTCTACGATTCCTCCGGCGACCGATTCGTGGAAAGCAACCCTGTGGCCAAAAACAATTTTTTTGTCTGTCTGGCCCGAAAAACTTTCCAGCCTTTCCAGAAACCTGTTGCGGACTCCCCTTTCTGTATCCTTTATATCCTTTAAGCTCAACATGCTCCCCCCCAACATTTCAGGAAGGTGCACATGCACAAGGTCTATCCTTCCGTTTATCAACGTGGCCAGATTCGTAGCATACCGGAAGGCATTCAGTGCAGGAGGGGAAAAATCCGTTGGTAACAAAATCCTTAGCATACTTAAAACTGGTTTATTTAATTAATGGTGATTACCGTTCGGTCAGAAGCTTGACCCTCATCCCTTCTTTCAATGTATTCAGGCCGGCAGTGGCAACCAAATCACCTTTCTTTAAACCTTCTATTATCTCTATGCCGCCGGAGACATGGCCACCAACGGTCACTGGTTGTTTCCTGGCTTCATAGACATCGCCACTTTGTTCCAGAACAAAGGCAAAGTGCTGGTTCGCTGTTCCTCCTATCCCTTTTTTTGGGGCCACCAAATATTCCTGTTTATTATTTGGTCTGTCAAAACCGAAGGTCACATCCACTATGCTGCCGGGACGGATTTGTTTGCCTGTCCCTGTTAACAGGATGGTCACGGGAAAGGAAGAAGTGCCTTCGGAGCTGTAGCCGACCTCATGCACTGTTCCCAATAGTTCGTTGTTTTGAAAAGAAGGGTGCCGGATACCCACTTGCTGTCCATGCTCGACATGGGATATGAATAACTCCGTAAGCCGGACATGGACTTCCAGTTCGTTTTCTGAGTTCAAAATCAGGACAGGTTCCCCATTTCCGACCAATTCATTTTCTTCGTGAAACAGGGCCGTGACGACACCGGAATAGGGAGCCGTCAGCATAGTGTAGCGAACCTTGTTCGATGCAATTTCGGCCTGTTTTTCAGTCACAGCCAACTGTGCCTTCGCTGCCTGCAAATTGGATTCGGCTATTTCAAGGTCGGCCTTTGCCCTTTCATAATCGCCCAATGTGGCACCGTTCATTTCATAGAGCTTCTCTACCCTTTCGTAATTGGACTCACTGGCAGCCAGTTTTGTAGCAGCAGTTTTGACCTGTGCCTTTCTATCCTGGACATTTGCCAATGACTTTTCCTGCTCGACCTGAAAGTCCATCCCGTCCAAAGTGGCCAGGAGGCGGCCTGCTTTTACCCTTTCCCCAAGTCCAACTTTAATACTGTTGATAGTCCCCGAAACCTGAAAGCCCAAACTTGCTTCCTTGGCCGACTTTACAGTTCCTGTGAATGTTTTTTTCTCCGGGGTCTTGATTATTTTGACCTCACCATACCGGACAGGGCGAACCACTTCTTCATGTTCGGGTTGCTCGTTTTTGCACGACCATTGAAGGGCAGCAAGTAAAAGGAAAAACAGGATTTTATTTTTCATGTCTTACTGGGTTTTTATAAAAACTTTCTGAGCGAGAGGTGGCCATTCACATCCTGTCCCATTCCCAGCATTTGCTACGGATGGTTTTTTCCTGAAAAGGGGGCAATCCCCTTCCGGGGATTAACCCTTAAATCACCGTTTTTCAAAAAGCGAATGTGATGTTTCACAGCCTTACTGATTTTTGCTGTTTATGCATATTACAAATGTCCCTCCCCGTACTTCATCGGGTTTGCCCAACGGCAACCATGCCCTGTCTGCCAGACTTATTGCCTGTTAAGTCGTTGCCTCCGCCACCCTTCCTGCGGCTGAAAAAATCTTTAATGTTGTCCACAATTTGATAAAGCACAGGCACCAGAAAAAGGGTCATAATCATTGAACTAATCAGCCCCCCTATCAGTGCCCAGGCCAATCCGTTCTTCCACTCCGCACCGGGGCCTGTGGCAAGGGCAATCGGCACCATACCGACCACGAGTGCAAGGGTGGTCATGAGGATGGGGCGTAGCCTTATTTTTCCCGCCTGAACAAGGGCTTCCGTGGTGCGATGGCCTTCTGCTTTCGCCTGGTTAGCAAAATCCACAAGGAGGATGGCGTTTTTGGATACCAATCCATTGAGCATGATAAAACCGAGGATAGAGAAAATATTGAGCGATTCCATGGTCAGGGCCAGGGCCAACAAAGCCCCGCAGATGCCCACAGGGATGGAAAACATCACCACCAGCGGGTAGGCATAGGAATCGTACAGTGCCACCAAAACCAGGTAAACAAATATGAATGAGACGATGAAGGCAGTGCCCAGGCTGGCAAATGACTCCGACTGCCGCCTCAGGTCGCCATCATAGGTGATGACCGTACCGGAAGGGGGCGGGTTATCCGCAATCCATTGCTTTATTTCAGCGCCGATGGTGCCCGACGGTTTCCCCAATACTTTTGACTTTACGGTTACTGCAGGAATACGGTTGAGCCGTTCTAACCGGGCTGGGCCGGTAGTCTGTTCGATATTGGCAAACTGATTGAGCTTGACCAGTTTGCCCCTGTTGTTCATCAGGGTAATGTCTGCTATATCGGAAGCGTCGTTTCGGTCAAAAGCATCGAACTTGAGATTGATGTCGTACTCCTTGCCGTCCCTCCGAAACTGGGAATCCGTATTGCCGTTGAAAGCCGTCTGCAGGGTGGCGCCCACCTGCCCGATGTTCAGCCCAAGTTCTGCCATCCGGGTACGGTCAATTTGCACCTCGATTTCCGGGTTGCCTTCTTCGAGCGAAAGCTCGGCTTCAAGTGCCCCCTCGATGGTCTTGAGCTTGCTCAATACCTTATTGCTGTAATCTATGGCGCTCTGGTAGTCCGGGTTTCCAATTACAACCTGTACCGGGGCATCGTTTGCGCCCCCAAAAAAGCTCACTTCGGAGGAGGCCACTTCCACGCCCGGAAGGATGGCTTCCAATTCGTTCCTGATTTGAACAGCAAAGGTAGAGGTGGGCTTATTGCCACGTACTTCCCTGTCTACTAATTTTACGGTCATTTCAGCGAGGTTAGGACTCTTTTGCCCACCACTCAGCAATCCTGACTGGCGGCCAACGGTGGTGAAAACCCCTGTAACTTCTGGCTTTGACAACAAGTAAACCTCTGCGGTTTGTGTGGCCCGGTTGGTTTCAAAGATGGTAGCATCTTTTGAGAGCTCAAGCTGGACGATGAATTCGCCCCGGTCACCTGAATTGATAAACGCCGAGCCGATGTAGCCCTTGGTTACGAGCATAAAGGAACTGAAGAACAGCCCGGTAATCACCAACAAGGTGATGGTTTTGTTCCGTAGCGCCCATGCCACCCAGCCTCCGTATGCATTGGACAGTCTTCGGATGCCTTTTTCAAAATTCCCGAATATGAACCCGCCGATGGATTTTTCATTGAAATGCTCCAGCCTGGAGAAATAAGCTGCCAACGTCGGGGCCAGGGTGTAAGATACCAGCAAACTCATTGCTGTTGACAAAGCGACCACTACCGAAAACTGCCGCAGGATGTTGCCCACAATCCCCCCTGAAACTACCAGGGGTAAAAACACAATCACCAGCACGGCAGTTATGGACAAAGCTGTTATGAAAATTTCCTTACTACCCTCTATGGCTGCTTGTTTGCTGCTTTTGCCCATTTCCAGGTGGCGGAAAATATTTTCCAATACCACAATGGAGTCGTCCACCAATATGCCGATGACCAGCGACATGGCCAGCAGGGTCATCAGGTTGAACGTATATCCAAGGGCATACATGGCAATGACTGCCGACACCAAAGAGGCTGGGATGGCCACCATTACGATAAGGGCGTTGCGGAAGCTGTGCAGGAAAAACAACATGACCACCGCCACTAAAATGATGGCCAAAACGAGGTCGTGCTGCACTGCTTCCACCGCATTGAGAGTAAAGTCAGAACTGTTTGACGCAATCTTGAACGCCAATTTTTCCTTGGCATATTGGCCTTCCAGTTCTTTCAGTTTTTCCTGAATGGCCTTGCTAACGTCCACAGCATTGGCATCTGACTGTTTCAGGATGCTCAACCCGATGGACGCATCTCCATCCACCCGGTTGAGGTCTTCGATTTCTTTTTGGGTATCCTGGATTTCAGCGACCTCGTACAGGCGGATGGGAGAACCATCTTTGTTAGTGGTGACCACCAATTGGCGCAAGTCGTCCACCGACTGGAATTTACCTGCCAAGCGGATGAGAATCTGCTGGTTTTCGTTCTTGATTTTGCCTGTCGGGAAATCGAGGTTGGATGCCTCTACCACTTGTACAACCTGAAGGATGGAGATGCCATATTGCTCCAGTTTGTCCTTTTTCAGGTTGACCCGTATTTCCTTTTCCTGCCCCCCCAATAGGTTGACCTCCCCAACCCCGGCTATGCTGGACAGTTGGGGTTTGATGCGTTCCTCCATCAGGTCGTAAAAATCACCGCTTGGCAGCGTTGAAGAGCTGCCAATGGCCATGATGGGAAAATCGTCCGCCGAAAATTTTGAAATAGTGGGGGGGTCTGCATCTTCCGGTAGAATGGAAGCAATGCCATCCAGCTTCCGTTGGGCATCCTGCAACAACAGGTCAACCTTCGCATCTTCTTGAAACTGTACGATGACAATGGAAAAGCTTTCGATTGAAGTTGCCCGGATGCTGGATATCTTTTCAAGGGTCGAGAGTGCATCCTCTACTTCCTGGGTCACTGAGGTCTCTACTTCGGAAGGGGAAGCCCCCGGATAAAACGTAGTGATGGTCAAGACCGGGGAAGAGAATTTTGGGATAAGCTCATAGCTGAGGTTGTTGTAACTGACCACGCCCAGCACAGCCAATATGGAAAAGAAAACGACTAAAAGGGACGGACGTTTTATTGAAAGTTCTATCATGCTTGTCTTTTTTGTATTTTTAAGATGGTTACTGAAGGATTTTTATCGTTGCTCCATCTGTAAGGTTTACCTGTCCGGTCAACACCACTTGTTCTCCTTCCGACAGGCCTGCAATGATTTCAACCTGGTTTTCAAAAGTATCGCCTGTTTCTACTTTTCTCAGTTCGGCCTTGTCTCCTTTGACCACGAAGACCTGCCCGTCCCTGACGCTTCCGGCGAATGCCTCTCTGGGGATGGTCAGCGCTGCCACCTTCTCTTTTGCCACAAACCGGGCCTTACCGTTCATGCCAGCCTTCAGTGGAGAACCGGAAGGGTTGTTTAGTTCGATTTCAACCATGAAGCGTTTGGTGTCGTCCGCTTTGATGTTGATGTAATGTACTTTTCCGTTGTACTTCCGTTCAGGATAAACATCTGCCGACACTTCGACCTGTTGCCCCTTCGATACGGCAATGACCTGTTCTTCTGTCAAATAGACGTTCAGGTAGATGGTGCTGACATTGACGATGTTGGCAACGGGGCTGCCGGGGGCGAGGTAAGTTCCTGTTTCCACCCTGCTGTTGGCAATCGTGCCCGAGATGGGCGCCTTGATGTAGGTGTCGTTCAACTGCTTTTTCAGGGATTTTAGCTTTACCTTCAGGTTGTCCACGCCCAATTTGGCTTCCTCGTACTGCATCTCTGTCACGCCGCTCTCTTTGAGCAAATTCCCCAAACGCTGCAAGTCTTTTTCCGCTTTCCCCAGGTTGATTTCGGTCAGTTCAAGTTCGTTCCGAATCAATTCGTTGTCAACCGTAAGCAGGACGCTGCCCGCATTAACGTAGGTGCCGTCATCAAATTTCAGGCTGGTAATCCTGCCGTTCACATCTGAAATGAGGGTCACTTCTTTAGAGGGCTGGAAAGTGCCGTTGACCGCAAAGTCCTTTTTGAACGAGGTTTTGCCTGCCTCGGCTACCCGCACGGGTACAAAGGCGTTGCGGGTACGGGCAAGCCCTATTTCTTCAGTCATTGTTTCCTTGTTTTTGGACAATTGCAAGGAGATGCCGTAGGCAATGGCTGCAACCACAACGACAGCCGCAATAATTTTCAAAATCTTTTTCATATCTGATTGATGGTTCAAGTTTGTTAGTTCAGTTAATTAATTGGTCAGGGTCATTATTTCGCCCCTTGCGTTGAGCAGTTCAAGTTCTGCCAGGTTTAACCGCAAAAGGGTGGTGAGGTAATTGGTCTGTGCTTCCCGCATCGCAGTTTCAGCGGAGAGCAACTCCGTAATGTTGGCAACCCCTTCCGAAAAACGTTTTTCAGAGATACGGTACACCTCCTCGGCCACTCTTCTGTTTTCGGCCAGTGATTGCAGGTTGTTATAGTTAAGCTGCAACTGCTGTTGCGCTTGCCTATGCTGCAGGTTCAGGTCGAGCTCTGTAGCCAGTTTGTCCTGACGCCATTGCTCGATTTGCACCTGGGCTTGGGCAATGCGGGATTTTTTGGCGAAACCGTCAAAAATGGGCACGCTTACTTTTAGCCCCACATAAGAAAAAGAGAACCAGAAATCAGAGTTGGCGAGTTGGTCAAAGTTATCCGCCTGGGCCTGAAGCCCATACCCGCCCAGGAGGTCAACACTGGGGTAGTATCCTGCCCTCAATTGCTCCACGTTGATTTGGTTCAGCCTGTCCTGTATGGCCAACAACCGTATTTCGGTTTTGTTGGAAAAATCGGGCTTTAAGGCCACCGCAGACGGGAGTTCATACTTCTGGTTAATGATGGTGTCGGCAAGAACGATTTCCTGCTCAAGGGGCATGGACATCAGGTTCTTCATGACATCGAGCAGTTGCCCATACTGAAGCTGTAGGTTTTCGATTTGGGTTTCGAGGTTTGTTTTGGTGACCCGCAGCCTGTCCACATCCGTTTTGGTCGCAAACCCGTTTCGGTACTGGGTGTCTGTTAGGGAGAGCAATTTTTCGATTTGCTTTAGGTTGGCTGTGAGTATATCCCCTTGTTTCTTAGTCACCAATGCCTGGTAGTAAAGTTTTCCCACTTCGTAGGCGATGGCTTCCTTGCTCTTTTCATGGGCCACACCGTTGAGTTCCACCACCTTCCTCGCACCTTCCAGCCCTATCGAATACCGTTTGTCGAATATGGCCTGCGAAACGGACAAGCCTGTCCCGGTGTTCAGGTTCGTGCCGAACTGGACAGGCACGAGTTCCCCGGGTGCGCCAATAATTTCACCCGGTAGTTGTTGGGTGGGCAACTCTATGTTCCAACGAAAGTCAATATCGGCATTCACGCTTGGGAGCGCAGTGCTGATGTATTCTTTAATCTTGCGTTTGGATTTCTCTACTTCCAGTCTGGCTTTTTCCACTCTTGCGTTGTTTTCAATCGCGTAGGAAACGCAATCCTTCAGTTTCATGGCATTGCCTGCATCCTGTGAAAAAAGCCCGATTGAAAAAATACTGAAAAGAGAGAACAACAGTCGGATTTTAAATTGCTGCATTATTTCAAATTCTTATGTGAGATGTTGACCTGGGAGGGGTTTCCTGCCAAGATGTTTTTCGTATATTTTGCTCCCTTTCGTGCTGGTCATACCCTTCAGGTGCATGTCCAAGAACAAATCCAATACATCATGAGAATTGCCAAAGGGATATTCCTTTTTCAAGATGGAGGATAAGGACGCCAAGTACAATTTAGCTGCAAACTCCGGCTGTAATGATGCCCGGTATTCCCCGGCCTCTATTCCCCGTTCGATGTTGCTCCGTACTTTGTCGAAGAGGAAGCCGTCACAAAACACCAATAACCGGTGATGGTTTTCTGGAAAATATTTTTTCAGGTCATGCATCATGGACTCCGATAATCTTCCCGACACTCCTGAAATGTGCCTTGTCAGGTCAAATAGTTCCTGGATAGGGCTTGTAGCCTGCCGGCAGATTCCTTCAATGGCTGACCGTTGTTCCTCAAAAAAGGCTGTGATGACCAATTCGACCAGGCTTTCCTTGTTGCTGACCATTTCGTAAAGTGTTTTCTTCGAAATCCCCAACTGATGGGCAATTTCGTCCATGCTCAGGCTCTTTATGCCGAAGCGGAAGAACTGCTCTTGTACACGCTTTATGATATGGTTCTTGTCTTTCATTGTACAGCCCATTGGTGATTCCGTATCCCCTCACGTTTATTCTTTTGCAGATGATGTACTCTCCAAAGCAGTTTTGCCGCTGGCCTTAATCTCTTTCCACCCTTCCTCTGTCAGGAAGGGATACCACAGGCTGGCCATAGAATTCGTGAACGTTTCTATGTCCTTGCAATCCTTCTGGAGGACTTCCATTTGCACCAGCCAGAAAGCTCCTTTCATCCAGGCTGTGTGGGCCAAATTATCGTAGGCGCCGGGGAAGGGTTCTGGCAGGAAAACCCCCCTTCCGACACAGTAATCGAAGCTCGCCCGGATGTGCTGGATGGAGCTTAAGGAGTATTCCTTGTGGGCTTCGGCAATCTCCGGATAGTCCCTGAGGATTTCCAAAATATCGAGGTAAAAGAATTTGTACTTGAGTTGGAAATGGTAGAAAATGTTGGTCTGTTCGATGATGTCGTTCAGGGACGGAAAGCTTTTGGAGCGCCTAATCACAACTTCCAGCTCTTCGTCCATTGCCCTTACGATGCCCAGCATCAGGTCGTCCTTCTTATTAAAATGATAGGTGATGTTCCCCTTGCTGATGCCCAATTCGGATGCAATCTGGCTCAATGCTATGTTTTTGAAGCCGCTTTCATTGAACAGCCTGACGGCAGTTTCCATTATTTGATGCTTGGTATCGCTCATGACGGCGCAAAAATAGCACAACCGTACTATTTTTCAAAAAGATTGCTGTACGTTTGTCCTAAATTACGAAAATATTTGACCTTAATTCGTTCTGGATGAGTCAGCAAACACCAAATATTGATTTTGGCAAGGCTGATGGAAGTTCATGCCTTGCCTTTCAAAAATTTCTTAACATTAGCCACTTGAACAACAGAATTCTGCATTTGGTCCTCCTCATGCTTGGCTGCTTCCCCAGCCTGTTGTTTTCCCAAAAAATGACCAGTGTGAAGGGCATAGTCACCGATGCCGAAACACAAGAAAAGCTCCCGTTCGTCAATGTGGCCTTCGTGGGCACCACCATCGGTACCACGACCGACCTCGATGGTACTTACTCTCTCGACAGCCGATGGGCTTCGGACTCGATTCAGGTTTCGTACGTGGGTTATCAGACGCTTACGCTTCCCGTCAAACCCGGCGTCAGCCAAAAAATTGACGTGGCACTGAGCAGCGAAGCCCTCAACCTCGGCGAGGTGGTCATAAAAGATAAACGGGGGGGCTACAAACGGAAAAACAACCCCGCCGTGGAATTGATAAAAAAAGTGATAGACCACAAAGACGACAACCGGCTTGAAGGGCAGCGTTTTTACGAGTACGAGAAGTATGAAAAAATAGAATTTGCCCTCAACGGCATCACGGACGAGTTCAGGAAAAAAAAGTCGCTCCGAAAGTTCCAGTTTATCTTCGATTATGTGGACACTTCCAGCCTCAACGGAAAGCCCTACCTGCCCATCTTTATCCGTGAAACAGCCTCGCAGGTGTTTTACCGCAAAACCCCCGAATCGAAAAAGGAGTACCGCAGGGGTATCCAACTCACCGGAGTGGAGGAATATTTCGACTCGGACAATCTCGCTACGCTGACGGACATCCTCTACCAAAACGTGGACATCTACGACAACAACGTCACTATGCTGGGCTTACAGTTCATCAGTCCCCTCAGCCCGGCGAGCAATGCTTTTTACCGTTTTTACATCATCGACACCATCGAGTATAATGGCATGGAAGTGATTGACCTGGCCTTCATGCCCGTCAATAAGCAGGACATCGGTTTCAAAGGTGACTTGTACATCCTCAATGACTCTACCTATGCCGTAGTCAAGGCTGACTTTGGCATTTCCGAAAAAATAAACCTCAACTTCGTCCAAGACCTCAAACTGGTGCAGGAGTTCAGCCAGCAGGACAGCGCCTGGATTCTTGCGAAAGACCAAGTGGTGGCGGACATCGCCTTATCGAAGGGTTCGACCGGATTCTTCGGTACCCGCACCGTGATGTACCGTAATTACATCTTTAACCAAGCAAGGGAAGATGCCGTGTACAACGGCACGGAAAACATCATCGAAGACAAAGGCATCTACCAGCGGGACAGTGTTTTTTGGGCAAAAGTCCGCCACGAAAGACTTTCTAAAGAGGAGGAGGGCGTTTACAAGATGATAGATACCCTGCAACGAGTGCCCGCCTTCCGTCGCACGCTTGACATTGTCACGCTGTTGCTTGCAGGATACAAGAACTTCGGCAAATGGGAGATGGGGCCCGTCGGTGCCTTTTATAGCTTCAACCCTGTCGAAGGATTTCGCCTGCGCTTTGGCGGCATGACTACCATTGACCTGCTGCCCAAATTAAAAATAGAGGGCTATGCCGCCTACGGCTTCAAAGACCATAGGTGGAAATACTCCGGGGCTGTCCTGTATTCCTTCCAGGACGATTTCAAAAAGAACCCAAAGCATTATTTCCGCCTCTCGCACCAGCACGAAACCAGTTTTGTCGGCCAAAACCTCGACTTCGTGGTGGAAGACAATTTTTTCCTTTCCTTCAAACGGGGCGACTCTGACAAAATGCTCTTCTATGACTTGTGGAAGGGGGAATATTTTTTTGAGACAAGGAGCAAGCTTTCCTTCGGATTCAATTATGAGCACAAAAAACAGCGGCCCCTCGGCAGCCTCCGCTTCGATTTCACCAACCCCGAGAACAACGAACAGTCATCACTTGCCAGCCTCACGACCAGCGAGGTCAGCGCTATGCTTCGCTTCGCCCCCAACGAGCAGTTTGTACAGGGCAAGCAATTCCGTCTCCCTATGTTCAACAAATACCCTGTGTTTACCCTCCGGTTCGCCGCCGGTTTCGATGGCCTGCTGGGCGGCGATTACGACTATCAGCGCCTGTCGCTCAACATCTTCAAGCGCTTCTACCTCTCCATCTTCGGCATCACGGACGTAGAACTGGAGGGAGGCAAAATCTTTGGCAACGGCATACCCTACTTCCTGCTCGACCTGCCCCGTGCCAACCAGACCTTCGCCTACCAAAAGCGCTCCTACAACCTGATGAACTTCCTCGAATTCGCCAACGATGCATACGTCAGTTGGAAAACCGAGCATTTTTTCAATGGCTTTATTTTCAATAAAATCCCGCTGCTCAGAAAACTGAAACTACGGGAGGTTATCACATTCAAGGGTGTTTGGGGCACCCTCAGCGACAAGAATAGCCCGCAGAAAAACCCGGAACTTATCCAGTTCATCCTCGACGATGAGGGAAAGCAACAGACCTTCACCCTCGCCAACAAACCTTACATGGAGGCGAGCATCGGGGTGATGAACATCTTCAAGTTCGGCCGCATTGACTTGATGAAACGCCTGACTTATCTCGACAACCCCAACATGCCCGTGCTGTTTGGGGTGAAAGGGCTGAGTATCCGGGGAATGGTGAAGTTTGAGTTTTAGACCCCTCAAAACGCCTCCCTCACCGTCAAATACGGCAACACCTCGTCAAGCCCCCAGCGCTCGTAAAAAACTCGATGGCCTCCCGAAGCGGTTTTTTCTCCTCTTGAAACAGGGAAAGCTGGCCGCCCGAGAAGCTGGTCCCAAGCTTGGTTTGGACATATAAGACGTTTTTGGACAATGGCTGATGAGAAAATGAGAATTTTGAGAAAACCGAGAAAATTCTCAACTTTCTCAAAATTCTCACTTTCTCACCGCTTGGAATACACGCCGTGCTGGGCGCAGTCGAAATAGCTGCCAGTCAGCGTTTCCAGCATCCTGTCCACCGTCGCACGGCTCAAGCCGTAGCCTTCGCCAATCTCCACGGCATCTTTCCTGCGAAATTCGGTCGGCAGGTTTTCGATGAACAGACGCTTGTTGTTCGGCATGGTATTGAAGAATGACACCGCCTCCCTCGGCAATTTCTCAAATAAAAACATTGCATGTCGCAGATAGGCCTCCACCAGTAGCGAGGCAGCCTGAAAGTCGGCTTCGTCACAGGTGACGATGGTCGAGCCATCGGCATTCTCAAAGCGGCGGCAGGCGGTGAGCGTCATGGCGATGCGGAAGAGGATGGCGCCGAGCCGCTTGATGCTCGATAGGCTTTCTGTGCCGAAGAAGGCATTGGTTTCTTGTAGCAGCCGGGTGAAGTGTTCGTTGAGTCGCTGCCACTGGTCAGTGGTGAGGTGGAACAGCACGGGGTTTTCGGAGGTAAAGCAGGTGATTTCAAGAGTACGCTCGGAGAGCTGGGCAAAGTGTTCCGTGAGGTTGATGCCGCCCGGGGCAGGCGAAACGTCCCGCCAGTTGGGTTGAACGGCGTAGCAGTAGAACAGGAAGCGGCTGAAAAGGCCGTCCTCGACCGAGGGGATGAGCTTGAGTATCTGGTTGGGCGTACCGCTGATGGCCACGCTGAGCCGGGGCTGGTCAATTTCAAAAAACTCGTTGCTGCCTTTGCGGCTGTAGCTGATTTTTTCAAAATGAAAAGCTTTGCGGAGCAGGTCGGAGTAGCCGCCCCAGTCCTGTTTGAGGACGTTTCCCAGGGTGTCGGCTTCTGTCTCGCACATAATGCCTGTGCCGCCGCCGTCCCGCAGGTGCTTGATGACCATGGCGGAGGAGGAGTTGGCGGGGATGAACAGGACTTTGAAAGGTGGTTTTTCGGGTTCCTGGGGAAGGGTCTTGCCCAGTTTGTAATTGGACATGAGGAGTTTGTAGTCGGCGAGTTCCTGGCGGTACTGCTGGATGGCGAGCTCGTTTTCCTGAAGGAGGGATTTGTGGACGGCGTCGCCCAATTGCTTGGCAAAGGTGAGGGCAGACTTGCCACTGGCAGCGGGGGCGATGATGAAGGCGAAGAGGTTCGGGTAGGTGGTGCGTCGGTCGTACACGCCCTCGATGCCGGTCAGGCAACCGGAAAGGACAGCGAGGGCGCCGGTGAGGAAAACGTCACGTTCCCGTGGGTCATCGAATGCCTGACAACCTTCGAGTAGTGGGGAAGGGAGGTTGAGGAAGATTTGGTCGTCGAGGAGCGGGGTGGTTAATAGGAGGTCATTGAGGTCGGTCGATACAGGAATGAGGGATGAGGAATCAGGGATGAGGGCAGTGGTCATTGTTAGTTCCCTTGACGGGGATGACGAATTGTTGTTCGTTTGAGACGTTGCAGGTCCTCTGCGAGGATGGCAAGCAGCGGTGGCATGTTCGGCGGTGTGATTCTTGTAGGCGCTGGTGATGGTTTGGCGGATTTCCCGGTCATCGAGGTCAGTGAATTGGCTTTGGGCGAAGGTGAGCGTGTCGGCTTCGAAAATGCCGGCACGGTTGGCGTTGCTGGCGAACAGGTAAAGGAAGTTGTTGCGGTTGCCGGGGGTGTAAGTGGTTTGGGATTGGGTGAGTTTTAGTAGTTCGTTGAGCGTTGTTGGTTGCTCGTTCGCCTGCGGGATTTGAGTAGGTTCTTTGCGAGGAGGACAAGCCGACGAGACGTGAGCAGGTTCCCTCCGGGAATGACAACCTGCGGCAGATGACAAGGCGGTGAGCACAGGAAAAATTTCTTTGCTGGGGTTGAACCAGGCTTTGGGGTCGTGGGATAGGAAGCAGAGGCGGGTGATGTCTTTTCCGGAGCGGTCAATTTCAAGACTGTGATTTTCACGAAACCAAGAACGGACTTGCTGGAAAGCTTCGATATGATTTTCGGCTTCGCTGTCCACCTGTACGGCAATTTTGTAACCGTTGCCGCTGGGTGACGTGAATCCGGCCATAGAGAAACGGTCTTGTCGGGATTCGGATTTCAGCTTCTCTAATTGGGTGGGTTCGAGTTTGTCAAAATCGAGGACGATGAAATGGGTATATTCCACCAAGTGTTCGAGGGTGCGACCGCGGTTGAAATGACCGGAAACTGTGAATGCTGGTAGTTGCTTTTTAAGGTTGCTGGCCTGCTGGCTCTTGCCTTTAGCAGCTAAATGGCGGATTCGGGCAACCTGGTCCTTGAAGTGGTTGCCCTGAATCGCCTGAATGAGTTGTTCGAGGGTGCGATGCCCGGCGACTTTGTTGAAGTGGTAAAAGAGGGTCAGTTTGCGGTCTTGAGACATTGTGCATCGGTCGTTAGTTGAAAGTGGACATGGGAATGCGGACGGAAGGCAGCTCCGGGAATCCTGGATTTAGGACAGGTGCCCGATTTGATTCTGGCTTGACCGTCACAAGCCTTTCTTTACGAACGGGTGGCCTTGGCGGCGGCGTAGAAAGCGTAGCAGGGAAATTCGAAGCTCCGGGATTGTAGTAGGCAAGTGGGTCGAATGACATGCTGCAAAGCCGGAATGGATAGTCAGGCTCTTTGTTCAAGGACACTGGCAACAATGGTTCAAAGTATTCCAAAAGTTGGTAAAACTGTTGCCGGTAATTTTCAATCGTGCCGCCATTGTGGACGATGATTTCAAGCCTGTCACCCTGGACGTTCTGAAAACATGCCATTATATAAGGGTTGCATTCGAGAATTTGGCGGACTTCCGTTAGAAGGTCGTTTGGAATACTCTCTGTTTCGAGCAAAATACAACCACTGTAACTCACGAGGCCTTCCCGGCGCAACAAACCTTTGAAATGACCAGCGGGGGAAAAGCAGGGAATGTATCCGAGTGCCTCCCAGTAGCGTCTTCCTTCAATTTTACGGTAAAACTCTCGTGCTTTTGCAACAGCTTCTTTGTAGGTTCCGGTCTTGATGTGCCGGATGATGTTGGGCAGGGGCAGGCAATAAGATGCCCGCTCTCCAAATGGAAAGATTGAAATAATCATGATTTGAAAATTTTAAAAGTGAAAAATGGATGTATGTGCCGGTTGAGTGAGCAGGTCCTTTCAGGATGAAAAAATTCGGCTCAGAGCTTCTCCGTTTTGAATGCCTTTTTATGGTGCTTTTCGATAAACGCCTCGATGTCGGCAATCTTGTAGTAAATTTTCTTGCCGATTTGGGAGAAGGAGATGAGGCCTTCGTCCCGCCATGTTTGGGCGGTGCGGGGGGAGATTTTCATCATACGGATGAAATCGGAGTTGTCGAGGTACTGCTCCGAAAATGTCTTCTGTGGGTCGTTGAGCTTTTGCTTGATGTCTTCAAGGTGGTTGACCAAGTCCTCGTACTGCGTTTGGGTCAGGATTACAGCATTCATGGATTTTAAGTTTTTACAGAGTATGTTTCACTTAGCGTGTTGTGGAGCCAAAGGTAAGGGAAAGAAATAAATAAAAACAAATTGTTTTAATAATTGCATTATTTTGCTTCTTTTTGAAGTTTGTTGCATATTAAACACAATTTGTTTTATTTTTCAATACTGCCAAAAAAGGCCTTACCATATAGGTTGAAAGCCGTTAAAATGGTAATGGGCAGGTGTGAGTAGTCACCGCATGATTATTTTTTTGACGATAAATTTAATTACAGGAATCCTTATTTAAATTTTCGGCTGAAAACTTAAATAAGGATTCCTGCGCAATTGATAGCTCTCGTTTTTTACTCAGTCATTGAAAATGTCCATCGCTTTATCCAGTTCAGAGTTGACGATTTTGGCGTAAACCTGGGTGGTTTTGATAGCCGTATGCCCCAGCAGTTTTGAAACATACTCAATGCGCATACCCTTCCGCAAGGCACGGGTGGCGAAGGTGTGGCGGGAAGTGTGGAAGCTGATATGCTTCTCGATGCCTGCTTTTTCAGCGATGATTTTCAGGTTCTTGTTGGCGTAAGCTGTGTTGGAGGAAATGGCATTGAAGAGACTGGCGCCTTTGGAATAATCAATGTCATTTTTCAGGAAAGGGAAAATGTAGTCGGTGGGCTTGGCATCCGCTCGCTGATATTTTTGGATGTAATCCAGTGCCTTGTTCGGCAGCTTTATAGAAACCTGCTCTTTGGTCTTCTGCGTGGTGATGGTGACGTGCGTACCGTTGAAATTTTGCCATTTCAATTGCAGCACATCTGAAATGCGCAAGCCGCCTGCATAGGCCGCAAAGATGTACATGTTGCGATGGTGGTTGATGACCTGGTCTTCCGGTAGCTGAAGGCTCTCAATCTGTTGGATTTCCTCATCTGTCAGGTACTCTTTGCTTGTTTTCTCCCAAGCAAGTTTGTATCGTGGAAATGGATTTGCGTAAGGTTCGATGATTTCTTCCCTAACGGCATCGTTCAGCAGTTTACGGAAAATCTTGAGGTTGGAGTAAACGGTGTTGGTGGTGTTACCCAATTTGTTCCGGAGGTAGTTTTCATACTGTTTGAGAAAGTGGTAATTGACTTCTTCGAAGGTCAAGTCACGGCCTTTCAGGTAGGTTTTGAGTTTCAGGTAAACTGAATAGGATTTGTCATGCGTGCCCAGTTTTTTGGTGTCTTTCAACAACTCCAGATAGTCCTGGAAGTATTTCAGGAAACTGGGCGAAGTCTTGCCTTTGATGTTCTCCTTGATGGCCAGGCTGGAAACGCTTTTCTTTTCGGTCTCCAATTCGAAAGCGATGCCTTCGGCTTCGGCGATTTTTTGAGCGAGGAAATTGTTGAGGCGGACGGAGTTGGGATGGGATTTTCGGATGCGTTGCTTCACTTCATCCCATTGTTCGGGGACAAGGTAGATGCTCAATCCAAGGTACTTGGGTTTGCGGTCTTTGATGATTCGAAGGAAAAGCGGCGCTTCTCCTTTTTTGTTGATTTTTTCTTTGACGAGGACAACTTTTACGGATGCCATTTTTCGAGGGTTTGCACTGTTAGTAATGATACCAAAGTTACAAAATCCCGTCGAGTTGGTTAAACAATTGGTTAAACATTTTTCGCTTTTTCTTGCAACTATTTGCTTTAAAATGAAGAATAAATATTTTTAATTGTGTTGACTATCAATAATTTATGGTAAAAACAAATTATTTCAAAGTGAAAGTTACAGTCCCGTCCGGACCGCAAAGCCCCCCGAGAAATCGGGGGGCTTTTGTATTTTACCTGGGCCATGTTCTACGTTTACATCATCCAAAGCCAACTGGATGGCTCTTTTTACATCGGACAATCTGCCGATCTGGAGAAACGATTGACCCAACACAATCATGGGGAAACCCGAACAACTTCGAAAAAAAGGCCATGGAAACTGGTCTATTCGGAGTCCTTCGACTCCCGGTCGGAGGCCATCAAACGAGAACACTTCCTCAAGAAACAACGCAATCGGCAGTTCTATCAACGACTGATTGATTCGCAGAAATGCTGAGAGTCGCCCTCTAGATGCCTTTTTGTTCCAGAAATGGCAATTATTCAATAGCAAGTTCCAGGAAAGCATTGCATTGCACTTCTGGACAGGTTAACCTCTAGTTTGTCCAAAATCTACCTAATGGTTCATACTAGAACAGACCACTCTATCAATCTGAAGATTCCATGAAAAAAATAAACCAGCATAACAGAGCTATTCACTTTAAGGAAATTTTCATAAATTCTGCACTATTCAGAGGCCTTTTTGGCTTTCTATATGGTGTCTTATCAATAATCATTTAATTAAAGGGCATGTTATTCGGGAAAAATCTAAATCTTCACCAAATATGACCAATCCAATAAAAATCCTCTTTTTAATTGTTTGCATTGCATGCTTTTCTTCATGTAAAAAGGAAGCTGAGCCTGAGACTTACCAAGCGTCATGTCACCCCGAAAAGTTGCTATGGGTAGCATGTGAGAAAAATAAATATGATGGTTGCAACTACCAATCACTTGAATCAGGGGTAATCGATGGTGTCAGGTATATGAAGAATTGGTACAGAGTGTTTAACACTTATTGTACAAATACTCCTTTCAATCTAGATGTGTCTGTAACTATCGACAGTCTAATACCTGGGTTATCCATTAAGATAGTAGTTATACATATACCAAATATAAATGATGTAACTGAGGGAATTCGAGATACATTAGACTTGCTCCCAGACTCCTTGGGTAAGGATTGGAAGGTTCAATATAATGTGGACTTGCCAAAAGTCTATCCAGATATAAACCAAATTCCTCTACAATATTCGATTGAAGTTAGATTTGATTCTACAGGCAGTGAAACAGAAGATTTTGAGCTTATAAGAAACGCTATTGAACGGATATACTTTGAGATTGAAGGGGCCTATTATGGTTAATGATCATAACCGGGTTAGCACCATATGTAATCTACCAAAGTTTAGCAACTTACACCTACAATCTGATCTAAATCCATTCAGTCTGAGCACCTCCTCAAAAAACAACAAACCCGACAGTTTTATCAACAATCGATCGTTGCCCAAGAACTCTGAGTGTCACCTACTTGGGGCCATACCCATAATGAGCGCCACCCCCATCCCAGAAGATTTTAGCATCTTAGGCGGCTATAATCAACACCCTATGTCCAGCAACCGCATCCGGCTCAGTGAATTTCCCTCGACCTTCTGGTCGGTCAACACCATGGAGATCTTCGAGCGCATGGCCTGGTATGGCTTCTTCGCCGTCTCCTCGCTCTATATCACCGGTGCCGTAGGCGATGGTGGACTGGGATTCTCCGATGAGGATCGCGGCGTCCTGCAGGGTGTGGTCACCTTCTTTCTTTACCTCTTTCCGGTGGTAACCGGTGCCCTGGCCGACCGGTATGGATACAAGCGCATGCTGTTCGCAGCATTCCTGGTGCTCGTGCCGGCCTACCTGTTGCTCGGCCAGTTCAAGACCTTCCCCACGTTCTTCCTGGCCTTCCTCCTGGTGGCCCTGGGTGCCGCCATGTTCAAACCCGTGGTGATCGGTACCATCTCCCGAGTGACCAATGACCGAACGGCCTCCATGGGCTTTGGCATCTTCTACATGATGGTCAACATCGGTGGATTTGTTGGTCCCATCGTCGCCGGGATCGTCCGCGGCTGGGATTGGTCATATGTGTTCATCGCCTCGGCGATCTGGATCTCGGTCAATTTCATCATCCTGGCCTTCTTTTTCAAGGAACCCACCCAGGAGAGCCAGTCTGCCAACCCGCGCAGCCTGAAGAAGGTGATGTCCGACATGGTCGAGGTCCTGGGCAACGGTCGCTTCTTCCTCTTTGTCTTCGGCCTGCTCACCGTACTGGTGATGGGTTCGAAGTTCACCTCGGATGGCAGCTTCACCTGGACGCATATCCTCATCTTCATCGCCGTTTGGGTCGCTGCCAATGTCGTCGCCGACATGGCCATTCGCACAAGCAAGTTCAAGAGTGGCTCCTGGTATCTGCAGCCGATGAAGCTGGGCGACTGGAGATTCGGACTTTTCCTCCTGATCATGTCGGGATTCTGGACCTGCTTCAACCAGCTGTTCTATACCCTCCCCCTGCATATCCGTGACTTCACGGACACCTCCGACCTGATGACCGGCTTTACCGGCATCCTGAACGGAGTCGGACTGACCGGGGCGGCCAACTGGGTGAATACCTCCATGGTCAATGAAGGGCAGATCAACCCGGAATACCTGATCAACTTCAATGCCGGGGCGATCATCTTCTTCCAGGTGCTGGTATCCTACCTGGTCACCCGGATGAAACCGTTCACCACCATCTTCTGGGGGGTGATCATCACCATCGTCAGCTTCAGTGTCCTGGTCTTTGGCACGACGGGCTGGATCGTGCTGGCCGGCATCCTGGTCTTCTCCTTCGGGGAAATGATGGCCAGTCCGAAATCAAAGGAATACACCGGCAAGATCGCTCCGCCGGAGAAGGTCGCCATGTACATGGGATACTTCTATTGGTGCGTGGCCCTGGGCAATCTGTTCGGCGGCATTCTCTCCGGTCAGCTCTATGGCGCCATGGCACGGGACATGCAGCGGCCTGACCTGATGTGGGCAATCTTTGCCGGCCTGGCAGCCCTGACCGCGGTGGCCGTCTTCGTCTATGATCGTCGGGTGATCCGGCGGATGCCCGCTCAACGGTGATCTCGATCATCCGCCAGTGTGGAGCAGATCACTTGCAGGCATGGCCTGTGGGAGTAGCTTTGCCCCCATGGATCAGGTCGAATTCGCGGCGTTATCGGATACGACCTTGGTAACAGAGTCAGGCAATTCCTGTTTTCACTGCGGGGAACCTTGTGAACACGAGGCAGTCCATGCGGATGATCACGACTTCTGTTGTCAGGGATGTCTGACTGTCTATCAGATCATCACCCAGAATGGCCTGGATGATTTCTATGCCTTGAGCGATACGCCGGGCTTTTCCCTGTCGAAGTCCGAAAAGCTGGATTACAGCTGGCTGGATGACCCCGAGACCCGAGAGCGACTCATCGCCTTCCGCCAGGGCAATACGCTCCGCGTGGTGTTCGAACTGCCCCAGATCCATTGTGCATCCTGTGTCTGGCTGCTGGAGAAACTGTACCGGCTGCATGCCGGCATCACCCAAAGCCGGGTGAACTTCAATCGACGGGAATTATCGGTCGTCTTCCAGGAAGACCAGATCTCCTTCCGCGAGCTGGTAGAGCTTCTGGACCACATCGGCTATCGGCCGGCGATCCGCCTGGCTGATCTCGACAAGGAGCATGCCCCCGCCGTCAATCGACGGCTGATCTACCAGCTTGGGGTGGCTGGCTTTGCCTTTGGCAATATCATGCTCTTCAGCTTTCCGGAATACCTGGGCCTGGACAGCCTTCAAGACAGTGTGTTCAGCCGGTACTTCGGCTATCTGAACCTGGCGCTGGCCCTTCCGGTCTTCCTGTTCTCCGCCTCCGACTATTTCCGTTCCGCCCTGGCCGGTATCCGGGTGAGGGAGATCAACATGGACGTCCCCATCTCCCTGGGAATCCTCGCCCTGTTCTTCCGGAGTTCCTTTGATGTGCTCACCGCTTCGGGCGCCGGGTATTTTGACTCCCTGGCCGGGTTGGTCTTCTTCCTGCTGATCGGCAAATGGTTCCAGCAGAAAAGCTTTGACCGGTTGTCCTTCGAGCGCGATTACACCTCCTATTTCCCTGTCTCTGCCACCCTGGAGGATGGCCAGACCCGATCGCTGAACCAGTTGGTGCCGGGCGATCGCATCCTGGTGCGGCACCAGGAACTGATCCCGGCCGACGGGGTACTGCTGGAAGGCGATGCCCGGATCGACTACAGTTTCGTGAGTGGTGAAAGTGCCCCGGTGGCCGTCGAGCCAGGCGAAAAGATCTATGCCGGAGGGCGCCAGACCGGTGCCCGGCTGCTGATCCAGCTCAGCCATACCGTGCGACAAAGCTACCTGACCCAATTGTGGAACGAGCAGGCCTTCCAGTCGGACGAAAAAGGCCGGGCCAGCCGGATCGCCAGGGTCATGGGCACCTGGTTCACCTGGATCATTGTCGGCATTGCCCTCGCTACCCTGATCTACTGGCTTTCCGTCGATGCCTCCAGGGCCATGCATGCCTTTACCTCCGTACTGATCATTGCCTGCCCCTGCGCCCTGGCCATGGCCATCCCCTTCCTGATGGGGAACGGAGTGCGCATCCTGGGCAACAATGGCGCCTATGTCCGAGGTCCACAGGTGATCGAATCCCTTGCCGGGACGGACCTGCTGGTGCTGGACAAGACCGGCACCATCACGTATGCGGACCAGAGCGAGATCCACTGGGCAGGAACACCACTGAACCAGGCGACCAGGGAGGCTGTCGCGGCCATATGCCAGCAGAGCATTCACCCGCTGAGCCAGGGGCTGGTCCGACATCTGGGCCGTGCGCCGCGTGCCGTACAGGTGCACGGCTTTGAAGAACGACCGGGACAGGGGTTGTGGGCCACGGTCAACGGCCACGAATATGCCATCGGCCGCCTTCGTCCCGAAGCCGTGCTAGGAGATGACCAGGGCACCCGGGTGGATATCCGGGTGGATGGCGAGTATCTGGGGGTGTTCCGGTTTGAACCAAGATACCGGGAACAGCTGGAGGACGTCCTCCACAGCCTGCCACAAACCATGGAGACGCACCTGGTCAGCGGTGACCAACCCGTTGATCAAGGATATCTGGGCAAACTGTTTGGCGGTAAGGATCATCTGCATTTCCGGCAGCAGCCATCCGACAAGCTGGCCTTCGTACGCGATCGCCAGAATGAAGGGCACAGCGTCCTGATGATCGGCGACGGGCTCAATGATGCCGGGGCATTGCGCCAGAGCAACGTGGGCATGGTGATCACTGAATCCCTGAACAACTTTACTCCGGCTTCTGACCTGATCCTGTCGTCCTTGTCGTTTGACCGACTCCCGGCGATCCATCGACTGGCCCGAAGCCTGGTCAGGCATGTGTACATCGCCTATGGTGTTGCACTCGCCTACAATGTTGTTGGCCTGTCCATCGCTGTACAGGGCAACCTGTCACCTGTTGTGGCGGCGATCCTGATGCCGATCAGCAGCCTGAGCGTGATCATCTATGCCTGGGTGGCCAGTCACTGGACATCCCGTCGGTTGGGATTCTCGTTTCATGATCACGATCAATCTGCATCATGATATCAGTCAAAATTCACATTTTTTCAAGGCGGTAATTTGCGCCATATTTCAGATCGGATGGAAATTCTCATACTCTTGATTGCCCTTAGTCTCCTGATCGCCCTCGGCTTTCTGGCTGCATTCATCTGGGCCACCAGGGACGGTCAATATGACGACGATCAGACCCCAGCCATCCGCATGCTACATGATAACCACCCACAAAACGCTAAAACTGAATAGGCCATGGAAGGTACTCCTGCCCGCGTAGAGCAATTCCATTATGACAACAAGATCGTTCGTGCATTCGCGTATGCCTCTCTCCTTTGGGGAGTGGTGGGCATGCTGGTCGGTCTGATCATTGCGCTCCAGCTCGTGTTTCCCGCACTGAATTTCTCCACTCCCTGGCTCACATTTGGCCGGTTGCGTCCACTGCATACCAATGCAGTGATCTTTGCATTCGTGGGGAACGGGATCTTCATGGGAGTCTATTACTCCCTCCAACGCCTGGTCAAGGCAAGGATGGCCAGCAACTTCCTCAGTTGGTTCAATTTCTGGGGTTGGCAGTTCATCATCGTGCTGGCGGCCATCACCCTGCCACTTGGCCTGACCAGTTCTTCCGAGTATGCTGAACTACAGTGGCCGATCGATATCCTGATCGCCCTGGTATGGGTTGCCTTCGGTATCAACATGTTTGCCACGATCTACAAGCGTCGCGAACATCACCTGTATGTCGCGATCTGGTTCTATATCGCTACCTGGATCACCGTTACCGTCCTCCACGTGGTGAAGAACCTGGAGATCCCCTATAGTCTGACAATGAGTTATCCGGTGTGGGCCGGTGTTCAGGATGCCCTGGTGCAGTGGTGGTACGGACATAACGCCGTAGCTTTCTTTCTGACCACGCCCTATCTGGGCCTGATGTACTACTTCCTGCCCAAGGCTGCGAACCGCCCTGTCTATAGTTACCGTTTATCCATTATTCACTTCTGGGCGCTGATCTTCATCTACATCTGGGCCGGTCCACACCATCTTTTGTATACGTCGCTGCCCGACTGGGCCCAGTCACTCGGCACGGTCTTCTCCGTCATGCTGATCGCTCCTTCCTGGGGTGGTATGATCAACGGCCTGCTCACCTTGCGGGGGGCATGGGACCGCGTCCGTCAGGATCCCATCCTGAAATTCATGGTGGTGGCTGTCACGGCCTACGGTATGTCCACGTTCGAAGGACCGATGTTGTCTGTCAAGAGCATCAATGCCATCAGTCACTACACTGACTGGACCATCGCGCACGTACACGTGGGTGCATTGGGATGGAACGGATTCCTCACTTTTGGCGTGCTATACTGGTTGATCCCCAGACTTTACAATACCAAGATCTACTCCTTGAAACTGGCCAACATCCACTTCTGGATCGGCACGCTGGGGATCGTATTCTATGCTGTACCCATGTACTGGTCAGGATTCGCCCAGAGCCTGATGTGGAAGCAGTTCACACCTGATGGCTTCCTGAAATATGGCAACTTCCTGGAAACGGTCACCCAGATCATTCCGATGTATGCCACGCGTGCCCTGGGAGGCCTGCTCTTCCTGACCGGGATCATCATCATGGTTTACAATATCTGGCAGACGGCCAAGCAGGGTTCGTACATCGGCGATGAGCTGGATGAGGCTCCTGCACGTCAGCGCTATCATTCCGGCGTCAAGGAATACTGGCACAAGTGGATCGAGCGCCGCCCGACCCAGATGTTGCTGGCCAGTCTGGTACTGATCCTCATCGGAGGTATGGTGGAGATCATTCCGATGTTCCTGATCAGTGACAATGTACCTGCGATCGCCACCGTCAAGCCCTATACACCACTTGAACTGGAGGGTCGTGACATTTACATCCGCGAAGGTTGTGTAGGGTGCCACTCCCAGATGATCCGCCCCTTCCGTTCGGAAGTCGAGCGATATGGCGAGTTCTCCAAGTCGGGTGAATTCATCTACGATCGTCCATTCCTGTGGGGCTCCAAGCGGACGGGTCCGGACCTGCACCGGGTAGGTGGAAAGTATCCGGATTCCTGGCACTACAACCATATGCTGGATCCGGAGTCCATGTCCCCCGGCTCGATCATGCCGCCTTATCCCTGGATGCTGGAGAACGACCTGAACACCAGTCTGATCGGATCCAAGATCAACGTACTGCGGATGTTGGGCACTCCCTACCCTGAGGGGTACGAAGAGATCGCACAGGCGGATATTGACAAGCAGGCCGCCAAGATCGCCGCCAGCCTGAAAAAGGATGGCATCGAACAGGAGGGCCTGGAGAAGAAGGAAATCGTGGCCCTGATCGCCTACCTGCAACGTCTGGGAACGGATATCAAGAAGGCTGATGTCTCTGCCAATTAATAGTCACTGAATCCAGCGCCATGTATAAAAAGATCCTCAGTCAAATCGGTGAACAAATCGACTGGATGGCCTTGACTCCGTTGTTGTTGTTCTTCATTGTCTTTGCCGTTGTCGTAGTTGTCGTATTTGCTGAGCGCAAAGGTCACTTTGACTACATGGCCAATCTTCCCCTGGAAGACGATCCATCACAAACGAACCCCAATCTTTAGCTATGAAACGATACATTGCTCTCTTCACCATGTTGCTTTCCGGCGGATTGCTGACCGCCCAGGAAGCTGTCGCACCTGCATCAGATGCGTTCTACAACGACCTCTTTGTCCGCATGATCCTGATCGGTGCAGCCGTGGTCATGCTGGTGGCCATTCTGGTGCTCTACCGCCTGCTGATGACCGTGATCAAAGTCGAACAGATCAAGATCTACAAGGAACAGGGCCTGGACGCCTATCTTGAAGCGGTTGCCAAGCCGAAAGAATCCTGGATCATGCGCCAGTACAAGGCATGGACGGCTGCCGTACCGGTCGAGCGTGAAGCCGATGTGCTTCTCCTGCACGACTATGATGGTATCCACGAGCTGGACAACAAGCTCCCACCCTGGTGGGTCGCCATGTTCTACATCACGATTGCGTTTGCCGGCGTCTACCTGGTTTACTATCACTTCACGGACATGGGTCCGAGTTCCCTTCAGGAATACGAAACAGAGGTAGCCGTTGCCGAGGAGCAGGTAGCCAACTACCTGGCCAAGCAGGCCAACCTGATCGATGAATCCAACGTGACCCTCCTGACGGATGAAGCCGCCCTGGAAGCGGGCAAGGCCATCTTTGTCGGCCAGTGTGCCGCCTGCCACGGCCAGTTGGGAGAAGGCGGTGTCGGCCCGAACATGACGGACAACTATTGGCTCCATGGCAATACCATTAACGACGTATTCAAAACCATCAAATACGGTGTCCCAGAGAAAGGGATGATCTCCTGGCAGGCGCAGTTGCGTCCCGTTGAGATGCACCAGGTTGCCAGCTATATCCTCACGCTTCAGGGCACGAATCCACCAAACCCCAAGGCACCACAAGGTGACCTCATCGAACCGGCAACCGAGGGTTCCGCCGGAGAGACACCCGCCGAGGGATCATCATTATAGGGCAACCGCCCCACGTTCGGAGAGGGGTTTCCGAAGGTGAAAAGAGCATGTATCGTTGACCATGAGTACGAGCAAACCAAGCATTGCCGACAGTATTTTCCAGGACGAGGAACAGGATACCTTTCGCGATCATATCGGAACGGTAGACAGCGCCGGGAAGCGTGTCTGGATTTATCCCAAGAAGCCCGAGGGTTCCTTTACCCGGTGGCGGGATATTGTCAGCTATATCCTGTTGATCGCGCTGTTCACCATGCCGTTCATCCGCATCGATGGTGAGCCACTCTTCCTGCTGAACATCCTGGAGAGGAGATTCATCCTGTTCGGGCAGTTGTTCACACCGCAGGATTTCCACCTCTTTGTCTTCGCGATGATCACGATGATAGTGTTCATTATCCTCTTTACCGTCGTATTCGGACGGATCTTCTGTGGATGGATCTGCCCTCAGACGATCTTCATGGAGAATGTCTTCCGGAAGATCGAGTACTGGATCGAAGGTGACGGGAATGCCCAGCGCCGGCTGGCTGCCGCTCCGTGGACCAGCCAGAAGATCTGGAAGAAGGGGTTGAAATACGTGATTTTCTTTGCGATCTCCTGGCTCATCGCCAACACCTTCCTGTCCTACATCATCGGATCCGATCAGGTCATCCAGATCATCACCGAACCGATCCAGTCTCACCTCGGCGGATTCATCGCCATGTTGATCTTCTCCGGAGTATTCTATTTTGTCTTTGCCTACATGCGCGAGCAGGTATGCCTGGTGGTTTGCCCCTATGGCCGCCTTCAAGGCGTCTTGCTCGACCGGGATTCCATCGTCGTGGCCTATGATTTTGTGCGCGGCGAACCCCGCACCAAGATCAAGAAGGCCAAACTGGCCGAAGCTGCACAGGACAGTGAGGCCAGGATCGGCGACTGCATAGACTGCAACCTTTGCGTGCAGGTCTGCCCGACCGGGATCGACATCCGCAATGGCACCCAATTGGAATGCATCAACTGTACGGCCTGCATCGATGCCTGCGATGCAGTCATGGAGAAGGTCGACCGGCCTCTCGGGCTGATCCGATACGACTCCTACAATGCCATTGCCGAAGGCAAGAAACGGCGATTCACGCCCCGGATGGCCGCCTACTCCATTGTGCTGCTCCTGCTCATCGGGTTGGAAGTCTTCCTGCTCAATTACCGCGTATCGATCGAGACCCTGATCTTGCGAACGCCCGGTATGCTATATCAGAAGGTAGATGAAGACCATCTGTCCAACCTGTACAACTATGAGGTGGTCAACAAGACGAACAAGGCCTATGACCGGATCCACTTCCAGCTGGTGGACCAGGAAGGGGAGATCAAGTTGATCGGCCAGGAACCTTCCCTGGGGAAAGGCGGACAAGCCTCCGGTTCATTCTTCATTATCCTGGAAAAAGAAGATCTTCAGGGCCAGAAGAATCCGATCTTCGTCGAGGTCTATGCCGATGGCAAACTGATCGAGAAAGTGAAGACCAATTTTACCGGGCCCATCAAATAACGGAATATGAAGTTGCATTGGGGTTGGTGGATCGCCATCATTTACAGCGTCTTTGTCCTGATCTTCATCGGTGTGCTGATCGCTTCCCTGCGGCAGGACAACTCCCTGGTCACGGAAGATTACTATGCCACCGACCTGGCCTACCAGGATCACAAGGACAGGGTAGCCAACACCAGGGCACTGGCCTCTCCGTTGGACCAGCGATACGATGCCAACAGCAAGACCTACACGCTTTCCTTTCCGGACCAGATGCGATCGATCCGTGGTGAAGTGCTGTTCTATCGTCCCTCCTCGGCGCATATGGACTTTCGGGTAGCCATCCAACCGGACAGCCTCAATCAGCAGGTGATACCGGTCAACCGTCTTCTGCCGGGACAGTGGATGGTCAAGATCGAGTGGCAGGATGGCGACACGCCATACTATTCCGAAACCAGGTTGGTCGTACCGGCTTCCTGATCCTGGCCGGACGCCTATGCTTGCCGCATTTCTTCTCGGATTCTTTGGCAGCCTGCATTGCGTGGGCATGTGTGGCCCCCTGGCCATCGTCATCCATCAACAGGCCAACCGAAAGGACCATGAGCCGATCCTGGCGGCAACCTTGTACCATGTGGGGCGGATCAGCACCTATGTGATCCTGGGCCTGGCCATCGGTTCGTTGAGCATGGCGCTCTGGGGCAGCCTCCAATTCTATCTCTCGCTGATCGCCGGCGCCATCCTGATCCTCGCCGCCTTCTCTCTCCTCCCGTGGGAGCGACAGATCTGGTCATTGCCGGGCCTGAAGCAACTGGGCGAATGGATCCCTAAGGCGTATGGACGATTCCTGAATTCCCCTTCACGATGGGCGCCTTTCGCTGGCGGCATGGTCAATGGGCTGCTGCCTTGCGGGCTGGTCTACCTCGCCCTCTCCACCTCCATGGCCACTGGTGACATCGTACTTGGGGCACAGATGATGTTCCTCTTTGGCCTGGGCACGATTCCGGCGCTGGCGGCCACTCAGTTTGCCGGTTGGAAGATCAAGGGACGATTGGCTGTGGTCCGCACTTATGTCCTGCCCCCGTTCCTGGTACTGACCGGTATTTTCCTGATCCTCCGCGCTTTTGCCGTCCCCATCCCGGTCGACCTTCGCCTGCTGCACGAAATGACGAATATCCCGATGTGCCATTGAGGCTGGGAGGATGACCCTACAGCTTAGAGGACATATTTCCGGAACAGATCATCCAGGACATGCCGCGGCTCCTGACACAGTCCGGGATGCACTTTCGAACATTGCAGCATGGTGCTTTTTGGTGCCGTCAACCATCGAAACCGATTGGCCGGATCCAGCAAGGCGACCGGCCCACCCTCCGGATGGCCCTGACAGATCAGATCCCAGGTGTGGAGATGGCCCTTCAATTCGTCCAGGTCGACGTCCGGGGAAAGGAAACGCAACCGATCTTCATCCAACTGAACCCGCATGGCGAGATGGTCCAGGCGTTTACACAGGAGGATCACTCCCACATTGATGAACTCCTCGCGCTCGACCCGGGGAACGAAGCGGATCACGGCATATTCATAGACCAGCTTGTCGTGCATCTTCCGCTTCTTTGGTCAGGAGATCCAGTCTTTCGATCCGGGTGGTCAGATAGGTCTGGTAAGCCATTCGTTTCTGATCGGGAGACAGGTCATCTGAAGCCTCGATCAGCCATTCGTCGGGTATGATGTCCAGGATCTCCCGGATGACCTCCGGGATCAGTCTGGTACGAAGGTGTCCTTCCGCCTCTTCCAGCGCGGTGGCTTTCTTCAACAGGACATGGTGGTGTATCGCTGGAAACGTCTTGTGCACCGCCTCTTGCCACGTCTGCCAATTGTGGTGAAAATACAGGCAGGCCCCGTGGTCGATCAACCAGAGTGATCGGCTCCACATCAAGAGGTTTGGATTCCGGGGGGTACGATCGATATTGGTGATCAGGCTGTCCAGCAGGACCGTCCGGGACGCCGCAACCGGGTCAACCTCGGAGACCAGGGGATCAAAGGTCATGGCCCCGGACAGGAAATGGAGTCCCAGGTTCAGTCCGACACTGAAGCGCAGGAGATCCTGGATCTCTTCATCCGGCTCGGTCTTACTGAAGGTATCATCCAAGTCAAGAAAGACCAGCTCCGGCACCTGCAATCCGATCCGCCGGGCCAGTTCGCCACCGATCAGTTCGGCGATCAGTGCTTTCTTCCCTTGTCCGGCTCCCCGAAACTTCAGCACATAAGGGAAGCCGTCATCTGCCTCGACAATGGCCGGCAAAGACCCGCCTTCACGCAAGGGGGTCACATACCGCGTCACCTGGGCTCGTCGAATGTCGATTCCGATCATGGGTGAAAATTACAGCTTATCCTGTTGACCGGGGCGCCGGGTCCAATAGAATTGACCATTCCCAGGTCATCGATGCATTACCAGCTGCCGCCCGCTCCGCCACCACCGAAGCTGCCACCGCCAAAGCCCCCAAATCCGCCACCACCACCGCCACCGAAGCCACCACCGCCGAAGCCGCCGCTGCCCCAATGACTGCCACCGCCTGACCCGAAGATGATCGGGCCGCCCCATCCCCGACGATGGATCTGCCCCCCTCCGGGATTGTTTCTGGAGAAGAGGATGATCATCACGATGATGACGATGAACAGGATCAGGATGAGGATAATGGGAATCACAGGTGTCTTAGGCTCCTGTACCTCCTTGACGAACTCGCCACCTATGGCCAGGATGGCGGCATCGGTGGCCCGGTCCAGCCCTCTATAAAACTCGCCCTGTTTGAATGCAGGTACAATGATATTGTCAATGATCCGATCGCAGAGATAATCCGGGAGAGGTCCTTCCAGTCCGCGACCAGTGGCCATGAACACCTTCCTTTCCTCCCTGGACACCGTGATCACCAGTCCATTGTCCTGCTTTTCGCCTCCGACGCCCCATGCATCACCCAGTCGGAATGAGAACTCGGCGATATCCCAACGACCGAGTGTCTCCACGGTCACAATGGTGATCTGCGTGGACGTTGAATCGTCATAGGCAACCAGTTTTGCCTCCAGATCTGCTTGTTCGGCAGGTGACAGGAACCCGGCGAAGTCATTGACCAGTCGCGGTGGGTCCGGCGGAGGTGGGATATCCTGTGCCTGAGCCGCCACCATGGCAAGGAGGAAACCGACAATACAACTGACCTGATAGATGATCTGCTTCATGAGGGTGATTCATTGTGAAACACCGGATCATCCGGCAATTCGTTGACATCATCCTTCTGGTAGGGAAAATGATGTTGCAATTGGCGGCCTACCTCCCCGATGGCCTGGACCAGACCCTCTACAAATTCCTCCCGGGCGAAATAACCTGCCATAATGCCTCGTACGCGATCCCAGAACACCTGAGTCACCTTTTCATGAATGCCCTGATCCCCCAGTACCGCGAACTGCCGATCATCAAAGGCGATGTAGAACAGGACGCCATTTCGATCGGCGGTCTTTTCCATGCCCAGGGAGGCAAACGCCTTGACGGCCCGCTGAAGAACCGATTCATCCTTGCAGTCTTGCTCAAAGTAGACCCTCACCTCGCCGGAGGTCTGCCGTTCGGCAGCCTGAATCGCTTCGCGGATGCGGATCTTGTCCTCCTTGGTAAAACTGTGTTGCCAGATCAGCCCCATCTAGAATTCAATATTCGGGGCCTGATCAGAACCGGCAGCAGCCTTGAAATACCCTTTTTCGGCAAACCCGAACATCCCGGCGATCAGGTTGGTCGGGAACTGCTTGATATAGGTATTGTAGTCCTGGACCGTATTATTGAAATCATCCCTGGCTTTATTGATCCGATTCTCAGTACCCTCGATCTGGGCCTGGAAATCCTGGAAAGCCCGGGTGGTCTGGAGCTCCGGGTAGCGTTCGACCACCACCATCAGCTTGCTGAAGGCAGAGGACATCTCACCCTGGGCCTGTTGAAACTGTTCAAGGGATTCAGGGGTCAGCTTACTCGGGTCTACCTGGACAGAAGTGGCTTTGCTTCTGGCTTCGATCACTTTGGTGAGTGTCTCCTGCTCGAAGGTTGCCGAGCCCTTGATCGTGCTGACCACGCTTCCATACAGGTCCATCCGCCGCTGGTATTGGGTTTCAACTCCTGCCCATTGGGATTCCACATTCTGGGTTTTGGTCACCATGGTATTGTACGCGCCCTTGAAGGTGGAATAGCCGACAATGGCGACAATGACAACAATGGCGATCAGGATAAGACTGCTTCTCTTCATAATAGTTTGTGGGTTGTGCTGTGATGTCCAAATCTACAGGTTCAAGGGCAAACCAGATAAAAAAATCGATAGAACCAGGCAAACTATCGATGGAACAGAAGAGGTGGACGTCTGCCCGTCAAAAGGCGAGATGGAATGTATTGAGTACTGTACCTTAGAGGCCTGTATGAGACGCAGCCGTTTTCGCCGATTTTACAATCCACTGGCATCCTACTCCCTGGCCCGAAGGTTCCTGGATTACCGGGTAGGGTTGGGATTGTTTGCCATGAGTATCATCGGGGGCACCCTGGGCTATCTCCTGATCGAAGGATACTCGGTTTCCGATGCCTTTTACATGGCCATCATTACCATGTCAACGGTGGGCTACATGGAGGTTCATCACCTATCCGAAGCAGGACGGATGTTCACGGCCGGATATATCCTGATCAATATCGGCATCTTTGCCTATGCCCTGTCTGCCTTTACCAACTACATTGTCCAAGGTGAAATCTTTGTCAAGATGCACAACAATCTGATCCATGGCGACCTGGAACGCCTTCAAGATCACATCATCGTCTGTGGATACGGGCGCTATGGTCGTGAAATCGCTCATCACTTCATGTCGCACCAGCAAACATTTGTGATCATTGATTCCAGCAAGGCCATCATTGAGGAAATACAGACCTCGCCTGCGCGACAGTTGTATCTGGAGGGGGATGCCACTCAAGATGAAGTTCTGATCAAGGCGGGTATTCATCGGGCATCGACCCTGGTTTCCGCATTAAGTGATGACTCGGACAATGTGTTCACGGTACTGACGGCCCGCCAGCTCAATCCGAATATCAAGATCGTCAGCCGTTCGTTCAATCCCAAGTCGGCCCACAAGCTTCGCCTGGCTGGCGCGGATCATGTGATCATGCCGGAGCAGATCGGGGGCTTCTACATGGCAACGCTGGTCACCAAGCCGGGCACCGTAGAATTCTTCACCTTCCTGACCAATGAATATGATTCGGATGTCACCTTCGAGGAACTGAGCTATGACAGCATGCCGGAATCGTGTCGGGACCAATCGATCAAGCAACTGCAGATCCATGAACGGACTGGAGTCAACATCATCGGATTCCGCAACCAGCGGGGCAAGTTCAGCGTCAATCCCAGTTCAAATACCGTACTAACCCAAGGCACCAGCTTCATTGTCATCGGCAGTCACCAGCAGATCGACAATCTGAAGGAGCACCTTCGTCGCCTGGGGAGATGAGCATACTGGCCCTGGTCGTCATTGGCTCTGTCGCTTTCCTGGGTGCGGTGCTCACCTTCTTCAGCGGATTTGGCCTGGGGACTCTGCTTCTTCCCGTATTCCTGTTCTTTTTCCCGGTCGAATGGGCCATTGCGATGACCGGTGTCGTCCATCTGGCGAACAATTTGTTCAAATCCGGGCTGGTAGGCCGGTATGCGGATTGGCGCGTGGTCCTGGGCTTCGGACTGCCAGCATTGGGTGGAGCCTGGATCGGGGCCATGTTACTGGGACGCCTCAGCCATCTAGAGCCTCTGGCCAGCTATGGCCTGGGCGACCATATTTGGGAGATCAGCCCGATCAAGCTGATCGTCGCCTCCCTGATTGCCATCTTTGCCATTATTGAGTTGCTTCCCGAACATCGTCAGCTGGTCTTTTCCAGAAGGAGTCTTCCTTTCGGCGGGTTGCTCAGTGGATTTTTCGGAGGTCTTTCCGGCCATCAGGGTGCGCTTCGTTCCGCCTTCCTCATTCGGTTGGGACTCAGCAAAGAGTCGTTTATCGCCAGTGGCATCCTCATTGCCCTGGGCATCGACATCGTCCGTCTGCTGACTTATGGCACATCCGGTTGGGTGCACCTGAGCACAGATGTCCTTCCGGCACTGGGCGTAGGGATATCCTGTGCGATCATCGGTGCATACCTGGGCCGACAATGGTTGCGGAAGGCCACGCTTCCTGTCCTCCAGCGAGTGGTGGCCGTGACCATCCTGCTGATGGCCGTAGCCTTGGCCCTGGGCTGGGTCTGATCAGCCGCGTGGCCAGGGCTTTTCCAACAACCACCAATGCGGACGAGGGGTAACATGACGTTTCGTCCTGATATTGGCCAGCAGGAATTCCATCGCTTCCAACGGATCATCGGTCACCAGGATCTTGTCCAAATCTTCTCTGGCGATCGTACCGGCGGTGGCCATTTGGTCCAGCATCACGAACAGATGATGATAGAAGGATCTCCCAAGGATCACGATGGGAAACTGATCGATCACCCGGGTCTGGATCAGGGTGGCGGTCTCAAAGAGTTCATCCATCGTTCCGAATCCTCCCGGAAAAACAGCGAACCCGTATGAATACTTGAGCAGCATGTATTTGCGTACAAAAAAATGTCGAAAAGTGACCCAGCGATGCAGGTACGGATTGGGTTTCTGTTCGTGGGGTAGCTGAATATTGCATCCGATAGATCGGCCTCCGGATTCGAAGGCCCCGCGGTTGGCCGCCTCCATGATCCCCGGGCCACCGCCGGTCATGGTGGTCAGGCCATGGCTGGCGATCAGCCGGCCCATCTCCCTGGCCAACTGGTAGTAGGGATGGTCCTGTTCGAAACGCGCTGATCCGAAGAGGGTAATGCATGGACCCGAAAAATGAAGGATGCGGAACCCCTTGACAAACTGGAAGAAGACCCGAAACGCAAAGAACAGTTCAGACAGACGAGATCCGGGGCCCTCCAACTCCCGCCGACGGGCAGGGATACCCTGGCGTGTTGATTGCTGATCCTTCGGGATTGGATTGATTGCACTCATAAATCCAGCTAATGTGAGTCATGCCCGCATTGAACGGGAAATTCTACCTTTCCTTCAAATTGATGATCATGTATATCACGGATACCAAAACCCTTCGAGAAGTAAAGATGGAATTTCAGGATAAATTTCCATTCCTGAAGATCGAATTCTACCGGGGCACTCATGCGGAGGGTCAGGGAAGCCTGGAAAAGGATCACCTTGACGAAACGATGACCATCGGCCAGGCCAGGAAGATCCACAAGGAAGGAGAAATGGGCATTCATGGCAACCTGAAAGTCAGCAGCCTGGAACAAACCTTTCAGGAGGATTATGGACTGAATGTCCAGGTGTTTCGTCGCTCCGGCGAGTTGTGGCTGCAAACAACATCGACGGACGAATGGACCTTGTCCGAACAGAACGAGAAGGGTGGGAAATCAGGATCGACGGGCCAGTACGCTACCGGAGACAATTACGAAGTGGACTGATCTGGTCGACGCAAACTACAAAAGAGTAAAGGGCTCAGCCCCTTGTTGCTAAAGGCTCATCCGGACTGTTTCCCCCTGACACCTCTGAGGGAAAATCGACCTCCTCTCGCCTATTGATGAAGATGAGGTTGCCGGACATAGGCCACCCTGACCAGATCGATCAGGCTGAGGATCCCAACCAATTGATTGTCCTCATCGACCACGGGCAGGGCATGGAAAAGATTCTCCAAGAAAATGCCTACCGCAACGCCGAGTTGCATTTCCGGCTTCAGTTTGACGACCTGCCGGGTCATCACCTCCTCAGCCAGAAGCTTGGACAGTAACGATGAATTCTTCTCCTTGCGGACATCCGGATCCTGGATCGGGAAGCCCGAGGAGACCAGCATGACGTCCGATTTACTGAGCATGCCCACTACCCTGCCCTCCTTGACGACCGGCAGGTGGTGGAATCCATGGGTATCAAAGATCCGTCGGGCTTCCAGCAATGTCGTATCTGGAGAAATGATATAGACCTCACTGGTCATCACTTCATGGATATAGAGGTTATCAGGGTCGAACATGGTGTTTGGTTTTGATGGTGACAAAATCATATAGCAACGGAAGCCTCCAGAAAGGAGACCTCCGTCGCAAAACCTATTACCAACACTAGATCATTCTACTTCGATCATTCGGGTCTCCTTCTTGATCTTCATGGCCTTTCTGGGCATGTTGATCATCAATACCCCGTTTTCGTACCGGGCATCGACTTTGTCCGGCATGACATCATCAGGCAGATTGAAGCGACGTTCGAACCGGGAGTAGTTGAATTCTCTCCGCATGTAGTCCGTTTCCTTCTTTTCCTCTTCCTTGCGCTGTTCGGCAGAGATCATCAACATCCCGTCTTCGCAGGTGATCTGGAAATCCTTGCGATCCAGACCAGGAGCGGCCACTTCGATCATGTAGGCATCGTCTGTCTCTTTGACATTGACGGCGGGCTGATTGGCCCAGGTCGAACGAAACTCCTTGAAGAAAGAATCATCTTCAGGGAAGAATCTGTCGACCCATTGGTTCATCGGGTTAAGCATATTACCCGGCCAGTTGATCAGTTTCATGACTGAGTATTTTCTTGGTACTAATGTACTCCCTGAACCAGCCGATGGAAATGACCTGGGACATGCTTTTTGGTGATCCTGATCGCAAAAAAGAGCATGCTAAGCGCAGGATCTTTGCCTTATGGATACCCCCGCATTTCCTTTCGATTTCCAGACACAGGTATTGGATCGAAGTCATCAGATCCCGGTACTCGTAGACTTTTGGGCTCCCTGGTGTGGTCCGTGCCGAATGCTAGGGCCTGTGCTGGAACAAATGGCTGAAGAAACGGATGAATGGGCCCTGGTCAAGATCAATACAGAAGAAGAGAGCGACCTGGCCCGACAGTTCCGGATCCAGTCCATTCCACATGTCAAGCTCTTCGTCCAGGGCAAAGCGGTCGCTGACTTCTCAGGAGCCTTGTCACAGGGAGCCATCAGGAACTGGTTGGATACCCATCTTCCCGATCCATGTCGGGAGGCCTGGAATCAATTGAAACACCAACTGCCTCCATGGCCCAGGGAGGACCGCCGCACCTTACTGGACACCCTGGACCACCATTGCCATGGACATGAGGAATGGATCCTCGCTCGTGCAGCCATGGATCTGTTTGATCATCCTGAGAGCCTGCCGGGCACATTATCATTCGTTCACCCTGGCCACCCGTTGTTCCAACAAGCTGAAGCCATTCTGGAGCTAAGCCGATTGGTTAGCCTGGAGCAGAACGAAACCGCGAGTGATTCGATGATCCAAGCTGCAAACGCCTGCAAACATCGTCATATCGAGGAAACGATTCAGGCCCTGATCCGGGCCATTGGAGAAGATCGTTCCCAGTTGGATGAATTGCCAAGAAAGGCCCTGGTTGGCCTGTTCGCCCTGTTGGGCGAAGACCATGCCCTGACGCGGGAATACCGGCCATGGTTTGCCATGGCCTTGAACTGATCAGATGATCAGGATGGGGCTGGTCGTGGAGAACAGCTCTCGCTTGACCATCGAATCGTGAAAGAAAGGTTCGAAAAAGCCTCGTTCCCGTTTGATCAGGCAAAGCCAGGCGTGTTTGAACTGGCTCAAATAATCATCTATTTCGTCCTTGACATCATCTTCACCCGGAATCATGTTGATGTCGATCCCTTTGCTTCGGAAGCCAGCCGTAACGGCTTCATCGCAGGGCGCAGATTCGGCGGTATGGACATGCATCACTTCCAGTTCCACCCGGAGCTTACCGGCCCAGTCAATCAACCGATCAATATCCGATTGTTCCATATGCAGTCCATCCCAGGCAAAGATCAGTCGCTGGGGAGGCTGTTCATCGGATTCCTCGGGGACGGCCAGGATGGGCGACTGGAGCTTGTTCAGCAGGATATTCGCTGTCCGGCCCATGAAAATCTCCCGAATCGCACTGGATCCCTGGGTCCCAACGACCACAAGACCAATATCTTCCTGCCCGTCGTATTGCATGATCACTTCCTCGGCAAATCCCCTGACCACAATGGTCTCACTGATATAGGGGCGCAATTCCGGTTCGACCTGTTCCACAAATTCCTCCATGTCCATTTCCGCAGCCTGCCGGATATACCGGTCCATGGACAGGAACATCCCTGAACGGCTCTGCGCCTTGAATGCATGGAGTAACAGCACCTTGGATTCCGTTTTGCGGGCGAGGACAAGGGCAATCCTGGTCGCGTGCAGCGAGCCCCTGGAAAAGTCAGTGCCGATTAAGATCATAGGTTCATTTGCAGTTGATCAGATCGCTAAGGTAAGCATCAACTCAAGACCAAAGGCCAGGTCACCGAGTCAATATATTGATTGAGCGATTGCTCGTCATCTTTGTGGATGATCAGTGTGGGGATCGAACAATGGGTTGTCAGGTCCTTGGTCAATGAATGCTTGACCATTTTTTCCCAGAAGGATTTATGGTGAGTGACACTGATCATCAGGTCCACTTCATTCCGGTCGACGTAGTCGTTGAGCTCCTTCATGACATCCAGCCCGTTGATCATTTCCACGATATAGGACAGATCGCCAAAGGCTCCGGCACCGAGGGTTTCGAAAATCTTCTCAATGATCTTCTCTTCCGGGGCCCCCTGGAGGTTGTGCACATGGACGAAGTGCAGCGTTGCTTCCATCTTGCGGGTAAACCGAACCACCTGGTGGATCATCTCCTCGGCAATGGCGTCCCCACTGGAGGCATAGAGGATGTTCTTCAACGGTCTGACCCGTGCATCCACGGGGATCAACCAGACCGGACAATAGGCTTCCTGAGCAACTTTTGCAGATACCGTTCCCAGCCAGTTGCCAACCATGCCTCCTTCTCCTTTCGTGCCCATCAGGATCACGGCATTCTCATCTTCACGGCTGAGGCGGATAATCTCCTCAGCGGCAAAGCCAATGCTGACCTCATTGCGAATGTCATCTCTGGAAAGCTTGTCAGACTCTGCCAGGAGTTCCAGGGACCAGGATTCCAGTTTCTCCATCCACATCTCCTGGAGCTTGGCCATGGAGTCATAAAGAAACGGGGACTGGACATCCAGGTCTGGTTGGAAGGCATAGAAGAAATGGACTCCATGTCCTGTCTGATGAGCCAGCTGCATAGCATAGCAGGCCGCGTTTTTGGCAGCGGCTGAAAAGTCGGTTGGCACTAAATACCACTTCTTCATAAGAGGAGAGTTTCGAGGTTCAGAATGCGGCCTTGACCGGGTCTTCGGTCACCAGTGCTGATATGATATCGTGTGTGGTCAGAATGCCGACCAACTCCCCATTGTCAACAACGGGCAACGCATGAAAGCGATTGATCTTGAAGACTTCAAGGGCCACGTTGATCCGGTCGGTTGAATCGACCTTGGCCATTCTTGTGGTCATGATATCCCTGGCCTGGTAGTTCCTCAGACGCGCTTCGTCCAGCATGTTGTCATCTTCCACTCCTGTGAATCCACGGAGAAAATGCATCAGGTCGGTTTTGGAGATGATGCCCTCGATCTTCCTCATATTGACGACAGGAAGATGGTGTATCGTATATTTGTCGAAGATCTCTTTGACATGGACCAGTGTATCCTCGGGAGAAACTGTAATGACCTGTTTGGTCATGAAGTCACTGATAGGTGATTGGAAATTCATAATAGGTTTGTTTTATTTCTGACAAAACAACGGGATCTGATGTACAGCCTTCATGACGGCTATCAATTCGCTCTATGATCTCGATCACAAATGGCTTGATGAACCCAGATAAACCACTGACTGACAAGGATCTGAAGGACAACTCCGAGGTATTGCGGGCGATCTTTGAAACGGCCATTGACTGTATTATCGTAATCAATCACCGCGGTATCATCCAAATGGCGAACCAGGCGACCATCAGCCTGTTCGGGTATGACCGGGACGAGTTGATCGGTCAGAATGTGAAGATACTGATGCCCGAGCATCATCAGGTGCAGCATGATGAATACCTGGGAAACTACATCAAAACAGGCCATGCCCGTATCATAGGTATCGGCCGGGATGAAAAGGGCAGGCGCAAGGATGGCAGCCTGTTCCCCATGCGCCTGGCCGTCAATGAGGTCCAGATCGATGGCAGCCGATTCTTTGCAGGGATCATCCAGGACAAGACCAACCTGCGGGCTGCGGAAGCGGAGATCGAACGAATGAACCGCGAACTGGAGCGCAAGGTCATCCAGCGGACCCTGGAGTTGGAAGAGAAGAACAGCCAACTCATCCAGATCAATGACACCCTGAACAAGGAGATCAAGGAACGGCAACAGATCGAATCCATCCTCCGGGACAACGAGCGCGAACTGCAACACGCCCTGGAAAAGGAGAAGGAGCTCAATGAGCTGAAAAGCCGGTTTGTCTCCATGGCCTCTCATGAGTTCCGAACCCCGTTGAGCACCATCCAGTCGTCAGCCGGCCTCATTTCCCGATATCCGGAAACGGAACAACAAGCCCAACGCAGTCGACATATCGACCGGATCAAGTCCTCCGTGAACATGCTGACCGGAATCCTGGATGACTTCCTGTCACTGGCCAAGTTGGAAGAAGGGCGGATCACCCTGACCCTGGAACCGTTTGTCTTTGACGATCTGGCCAATGAGGTCCTGGACGAACTGAAGAACAATCTCAAGGCCGGGCAGACCACCATCCTGGAATCCGAGGCGCCGGGCTACCAACTCTTCCAGGACCGCAACCTGCTCAAGCATGTGCTGTACAACCTCTTGTCCAATGCCGTCAAGTATTCTGCGGAGGGCAAGCCCATTCACTTGCGGACCAAGATGAAGGATGCCTCCTTTGCCTTTGAGATCGAAGATCATGGCATTGGCATCCCGGTCCAGGACCAGGCCCACCTGTTCACCCGGTTCTTCCGGGCGAAAAACGTGACCAACATCCAGGGAACCGGGCTGGGCTTGAACATTGTGAGGCAATACATCAATCTGATGGGCGGCGAGATCCGTTTTTCATCCATTGAAGGAAAGGGGTCCTGCTTCAAGGTTCGCCTGCCTGTCGATCCGCAAGGACCTTCGTTCGTGTGATTTAACAGGATATTTCTTGCCAACGTCGTAATTTGCGGCCATCACACCGATTATGAAGAAGATCCTGATCATTGAAGACAACCAGGAAGTCCGCGAGAATCTTGCGGAAATTCTGACACTTTCCGACTATGAGGCCCTCAAGGCAGAGAATGGCAAAGTTGGTGTAGAGTTAGCTACCCACCAGAAACCGGACCTGATCCTGTGCGATGTCATGATGCCCGAACTGGATGGTTTCGGTGTTTTGCACATCCTGACCAAAAACCCGGAAACAGCCAATATCCCCTTCATTTTCCTGACGGCAAAAACCGAAAAGGCGGACATTCGACGGGGTATGAATCTCGGGGCTGATGATTACATCACCAAGCCGTTTGACGATGTCGAATTGCTGGAAGCCGTGGAGACCCGGTTGCGAAAGAGTGCCAAACTGAATCAGGATTTTCCCCGCGATGCCAAGGGGATCCAGGCCTTCATCAACGAGGCCAGAGGATATACCAACCTGCTGAACCTCTCCCATGAGCAGGGCATGCGCATCATGAAGGCCAAAGAGCCCCTCTTTCATGAAGGGAGTTACCCCAGGCAGGTCTACCTTGTGGAAAAGGGACGGATCAAGGTGTTCAAATCCAGTGATGATGGCCGCGAACTGATCGTAGAGGTTGCCGGACCGGGAGATTTTATCGGCTACCTGGAACTGCTGAACGACACGCCCTATACCACTTCTGCATCAGCTCTTGAAGATTCGGAGGTGTATTATATCCCCAGGGAAGATTTCACCAACCTGCTCCACCAGAATCGTGATGTGTCCGCCCGACTGATCAAGATGCTGGCCAAGAACCTGGCCGAGCAGGAAGAAAATCTCGTCCGTATCGCCTATCATTCCGTACGGAAACGGGTGGCCGAGGCCTTGCTGCATCTGGATGCCAAATACCAGGAAGAAGATGGCCAGTCAGTGGCCATCTCCATGATGCGCCAGGATCTGGCCCAGATCATTGGTACAGCCAAGGAGACCTTAATCCGCACGCTGTCCGATTTTCAGGACGAAGGATTGATCAAGATCGAAGAGAGCTCCATTTATCTCATTAACCGGGAAAAGCTGGAAAACCTGCCTAACTGAGCTCTCTTCTCCCGGCTGTTGTCCGTTCATCCGACCAGCGCACCCGCCTTGATCTCTTCCACGATCTCCGGATTCAGCAACGTGGATGTGTCCCCCATCCCGGAGGTATCCGATGACGCTATCTTTCTCAGGATCCGCCGCATGATCTTACCCGATCGTGTCTTTGGAAGTCCAGAAACCAACTGGATCTGGTCCGGCTTGGCGATCGGACCAATCTCCTTGGTGACCACTGCCAGGACCTCCTTGCGAAATGCATCTGCATCCTCAATATCATGACTGGTAATCACATAGGCATAGATGCCCTGACCCTTGATGGGATGTGGATACCCGACCACGGCAGACTCCACTACGGCAGGATGGCAATTGATGGCATTCTCCACTTCGGCTGTGCCGATTCGATGTCCTGAGACATTGATCACATCATCGACCCTGCCGATGATCCTGTACAGGCCATCATGGTCCCTCCGTGCCCCGTCTCCGGTAAAATAGAGGTTCTTGTACATGGAGAAATAGGTGGTCCGGCAGCGTTCATGGTCACCATACGTCGTCCGAAGGATAGAGGGCCACGGGAACTTCATGCACAGCAATCCCTCGACATCGTTCCCTTCGATCTCGTTGCCCTCATTGTCCACCAGGCAAGGCTGAACACCCGGCAACGGTAACGTGGCATAACACGGCTTCATCGGCGTGGCACCGGGTATCGGCGAGATCAGGATGCCTCCTGTCTCGGTCTGCCACCAGGTATCCACAATGGGCACAACGCCCCGGCCGACATGATCGTGATACCATTTCCAGGCTTCTTCGTTGATAGGCTCACCCACGGATCCGAGGACCTTCAGGCTGGACAGGTCATGACCCTCTACCCATGTTTCACCCAGGGCCATCAGGGCACGGATGGCTGTGGGAGCCGTATAGAACTGGTTGACCTTGTGCTTGTCAATGATATCCCAAAAGCGAGACGGGTTCGGATAGGTAGGAACACCTTCAAACATCAACGTGGTCGCTCCGGCCAGCAAGGGGCCGTAGACGATATAGCTGTGACCGGTGATCCAACCGATATCCGCCGTACAGAAGTAGATGTCCTTCTCCCGGTACTGGAACACATTCAGGAAGGAATACCACGTGAACACCATGTAGCCCCCACAAGTATGGACCACCCCTTTGGGCTTGCCGGTCGATCCGGAGGTATAGAGGATGAACAACATGTCTTCACTGTCCATGGGCTCCGCCGGGCAGGTGTCCGGCTGATGGTCGACCTCGTCGTGCCACCAGAGATCACGGCCATCGACCCAGTTGACCGGGTCGGCCGTATGACGGAGCACCAGGACATGCTCGACAGAAGGACACCCCATGGCCAGGGCATCATCCACCACTCCTTTGACCGGGATGTGCTTGGAACCGCGGTCATTATAATCCGAACAGATCACCACTTTACAGGCAGCATCATTGATCCGATCTGCCAGTGCGTTCGCCGAAAATCCGGCAAAGACCACCGAATGTACCGCACCGATACGGGCACAGGCCAGCACGGCAATGGCCAGCTCGGGCACCATGGGCATGTAAAAACATACCCGGTCTCCTTTTTTGATGCCACGGGCCTTCAGGCTGTTGGCCACCTGGCATACCCTGTGATAGAGTTGCCGGTAGGTAAAGGTCCGGACCGGTGCATCGGGATCATTGGGCTCCCAGAGAATGGCTGTCTGGTCGCCACGAGTATCCAAATGCCGATCGAGGCAGTTCTCCGTGATATTCAACTGGCCTCCGGAAAACCACCGGACATTCGGCTCGGTGAAATTCCATTCCAGCACCTTGTCCCATGGCTTTTTCCAGGAAAACGTGGTGGCCAGCTCGGCCCAAAATCCCTCGGGATCTTCTACGCTTCGCTGGTAGGCCTGTTCGTAATCAGTCTTGGATTGGATCAGATGGTTCATGTGATGGTATTTAGGTTGGCAGATGTTCCAGAACCAAAAGTAGCCCCTGAGGCATTGGAACCCCAACATTCCGGGGGTATTTCAGTCAACTTCTTCCATGATTCGGGTCAATCCAAAGCCACGCTTGTCTGAAATGACATCAAGAATCAGGTGATCAATGGCCAGATGCATGTCGGTCTCCTCTGAAATTTGTTCAGGACAGGCGAATGTCCTGATCAACTGGTCAGGTGTCTGTCGAGATCTGCCTACTTTTACCACAAAGCAACCCTTGCCTTTTTATTGATGCACAATGTCATCCCCGATCGCATCCGTCAATTCCTGGTCCGATATCCGCCATTTGACCGGTTCAGGGCGGCCGACCTGGACCGGATCGTGGAAACGGCACGGATACGGCATCTGGAAAGCGGCGAGATCATCTTTCGTGAAGGCACATCAGGTGCAGACGCTTACTTTATGGTCTTTCAGGGAGGCATTGACATTCTCTACCAGGACTCCCTGATCGATCGTTGCGACGAAGGCGACCTGTTTGGTGTTCGACTGCTCCTGGCGGAGAGCCCGTACCTGGCCACAGCCCGGGCATCCGAGGAATCGCTGGTCCTGTGCCTGGACAGGGAGGCCACGCGAACGCTCTTGCCACGGAATCCGGAAGTGGCCCTGTTCATGGCCGCCAGCTTTGCTTCGGGCAAACGCAACCCAGACAACCCTGGCAGTGCCTCCCGGATGCTGAGTCGTCCCACCACTGCTACCGGATCGACGTCTCTGACCTCCCTGCAACCGGTCCAACCGACCCAAACCCCGGTCCATTGCCCACCCGGCACTCCGATTCGCCAGGCCGCCAAACGAATGGAGGCTCACGAGGTGGGCTCCATGCTCATCTGCAATGAGGATCTGCATCCTGTTGGCATCTTTACCGACAAGGACCTGCGCAACCGGGTCGTGGCCGGATCCGTCGGGATCGACGCACCAGTCGAATCCATCATGAAGGCACCGGTCATCACCTGCCCTCCCCACATCACGATGATGGAGGCGATGATCATCATGCTGCGACACCGCATTCACCACCTCTGCATGACGGCGACCGGATCACAAGACAGTCCGGCTCTCGGCATCCTGTCCGAACACGACCTGCTGGTGGCCCAGGGCAACCACCCCGCCGTCCTGATCCGGGACCTTCACCGGGCCCAACGGGTCGACACCCTGGCACAATTGCGCCAACAAGCCGACACCCTGGCACAAGACTATCTCCGTCGGGAAGTTTCTGTCCTGTATATTGCTCGCATTCTCACAGAAATCAATGATGCCCTGATCCGGGAATCGATTCGGATCGCCGCGCGGGAATTGGACTGGACACCACCTGTGCCTTTTGCCTGGATGGGACTGGGCAGTGAGGGCCGGGGTGAACAATTGCTTCGATCGGATCAAGACAATGCCATCATTTTCTCACCTCCGGAGGACCCCGGACTGACCAACGAGGTGCGCAACCAATTCCTGAGCCTGGCCAGCCGGGTGAATGCCATCTTTCATCAATGCGGATTTGAGGATTGCCCGGCCGAGATCATGGCCCGCAATCCGACCTGGTGCCTGACCAGTGTGGAATGGGCCGAACGTTTCCATACCTGGATGCATACGCCCGGTGAGCAGGAAGTCATGCATGCGAATATCTTCTTTGACTTCCGCAATGTCTATGGGGACACCACACTGACGGACCAGTTGAGTGCGACCATCGCCGACGCATTGGCCGGCAACAAGATCTTCCTGAGCCTCATGGCCAAGGATGCCGTACGCAATCCTCCCCCCCTCTCCTTCTTTCGCAACTTCATCGTGGAAAAAGACGGTGAGCATCGCGATCAGTTCGATATCAAGCTCCGCGCCATGATGCCGCTCATCGATGCCGCCCGTACCCTGACGCTCTACCACGGTCAATTCGATGTGAAGCATACGGTCGATCGACTGAACCGACTGGCTGACCTGGAACCACAGAATCGTTCGCTCTACCAGGAAGCAGCCGAAGCCTTCGAGATCCTGATGCGATTTCGGGCAGAAAATGGGTTGCGCCACCAGGACAGCGGACGTTACCTGCAACTGGACCGGTTGAGCAAGTTGGACCGTCTCCAGTTGCGAAACTGCTTTCATCCCATCCGCGATCTGCAAGAGATCCTGGAAACCAGGTTCCAACTGAATCTTTTCTCCCGATGAGATGGCCCTGGCAGAAACGCACACCCCCTCCCGAGCGATACCGCCGTTACCAGGAGCAGATGAGCATGAAAACCTGGTCGCCATCTACACTGATCGCGGATCTGCCCATTGTGGTCCTGGATGCAGAAACGACCGGGATGGATCCCCGAAAGGATCGCCTGATCAGTCTGTCCGCCGTGGTCGTCCGGGGTCGGGAAGTCCTCCTGAACCGTTCCTTTGACGCACTGGTCCGGAATCCTTACGGCCAGGAGGGCCGGACAGCTGCCCAGGTTCATGGCATCCTGGCCTCCGAGAGTGCCCGTGGAGAAGACGAGGTCGAGGTGATCTTCCATTTCCTGGAGTTCATCCAGGGACATTGGCTGGCCGGCCATTTCATCGGCCACGATATCGGCATTCTGGATGCCATCCTCCAGAAAGCAGGTTGCCCCCCACTCCAGAATCGCGTACTGGATACGGCGACCCTCTACAGGCGATGGCAGCAGGGCCCATTGCCATCGGAAACTCCGGAGAACACACCCATCAGCCTGGACCCTCTTTGCCGGGAGTTGAACGTGCCCGTTCAGGACCGGCACACCGCTGCCGGCGATACGCTGATGACCGCGCTGGTATTGATCCGATTGCTGGGGAAATTGGAAAAACGGGGTATCCTTCGAGTCAAGGACCTGTGATCACTCCGAGGGCCTGGGCGCAAATCCACCCAGACGAAGGGTGACCTGTCCGGACAATCCACTGAAGTCCTCGCTTTCCAGACCATAGGGAAATCCATCTACCTGTAGGACCTGGCGATATCCGCCAGTGACGACCAGTCGGACCAATCGGGTCAGATTCAGTTCTACCCCGGCTTCCGGCTGCAGGCTGACGACACTGTCGGTGTACGATGCCTCGACATTATCTCTGTCCTGGAGGGTCAGTCCGCCCCAGCCGGCCTTCAGGCTGATATACGGGTGGATCTTCTCGCGGTTGAGGATGCTGTATCCTGTCCAGATGCCTCCGTTCAATATCCCGATGGTATAGTCGCCGAAATGAGCTGATGAGGAGCTGAAGGACGACTCAAGAAACCCGCCGAGAAAGAATCCCCCCACCAGAACCCCACCCCCGGCACCACGGTGTAACCCTACTTCATCCAACAATTGGGTGACACCGAAATACGGGCCTCCGAATCCACTGATCCGGCCGGTCTCATCCTGGAGGGTTTCCACCTGAGCCTGAACACCGGACAGGCATCCCAGGGAAATCAAGAGCATCATTCGAATGATCATGAGAAATGGGGTTTAGTACAGGACGGCATGCACAAACGTCTTCCCTTAAACGAATGACATCTGCCATTCGTGGGTTCACTCTGTCAAAAAAACATTCAGCTGAGGGCTATTCCGGAAAACCTCCAAACCGCATGGTCACGCCACCCATCCAGCCACCCAGGCGGTTTTCAGAGATGCCATCGGGCAGGGCGTCCAGGAGCTCGAATGACCGGTAACTGGCGACCAGCGCGATCTTCCAGAAGGGAAGCACATTCAACTCAATACCCAGGTCGGATTGGATGGCCAGGAAACCGTCCTCATAGACCGGTTTGTCGACCAGGTCCTGGTAGATATCCAGTTCACCCCATCCGATCTTGGTCGACAGGTAGGGATGGATCCTCTTTTCCACCATGGGGACATACCCCACCCAGAGCCCTCCCATCCCGAGATCGGCATCGAAGGAGGTGCCATTGACCTGCCGGTTATCCTGATCCAGGCCCATACCAAACCCTCCCAGGAAGAAATCTCCGAGAATGACCCCGCCACCACCTCCAGAGCCAAATGCCAGTCCGTCCAGACCAGAGGAAATCTCAAGGAAAGGCCCTCCGAATCCCCCGATGGAGAGGGGTTTGCGTGTGGATTCAGATTCGTTTTGACCATAGGCGTGATCCAGTCCGATCATTGCAACGACAAGCGCCAGACATAGCAACCGTTTCATACAACAAGATTTTTCCCTTTCAAAAATATGGCCCATCCCGGATCATTGCCCAAGGACAGGATGAGAAATCCATTAAAACTGCCCGCCAGGATCCCCTGCTTGCCACGTCGACGAGGTCAAAACCTTTTGGCAAAGGCATGTATCTTTGCCGCCGGCTTACAACGGCCTTAAACCACATGCTATGTCCGCATCGTCTGAAGACCAGTTCAAGAATATCGTCTCTCATTGCAAGGAATACGGGTTCATCTATCCCTCCAGCGAGATCTATGACGGCCTCAGTGCCGCTTATGACTACGGGCCCTACGGCGTGGAGCTGAAGAACAATATCAAGGACTATTGGTGGCAGGCCATGGTGCGGATGCACGACAATATCGTGGGCATCGATGCGGCGATCTTCATGCATCCCAAGACCTGGAAGGCCTCCGGACACGTCGACGCCTTCAACGATCCACTCATCGACAACAAGGACAGCAAGAAGCGGTACCGGGCTGATGTGATGATCGAGGAATATGTGGAGAAGATCGAGGCCAAGATCAGCAAGGAAGTGGACAAGGCGGCCAAGCGCTTTGGCGACACCTTCGACGAGGCCATGTACCGGCAGACCAATCCGCGGGTGATGGAATACCAGGCCCAGATCGATGCGATCAAAACACGGTTGGCCAATTGCATGACCAACGGTGACATGGATGGCCTGAAGGCCTTGATCGAGGAACTGGAGATCGCCGACCCGGTCAGCGGCAGCCGCAACTGGACGGAAGTCCGGCAGTTCAACCTGATGTTCTCCACCCAGCTGGGCAACATCGCCGGTGAAGAAGGCAAGCTCTATCTCCGTCCTGAGACGGCGCAGGGGATCTTCGTGAATTTCCTCAATGTCCAGAAGACCACACGACAGAAAGTGCCCTTTGGCATTGCCCAGATCGGCAAGGCCTTCCGGAACGAGATCGTGGCCCGGCAGTTCATCTTCCGCATGCGGGAGTTCGAGCAGATGGAGATGCAATTCTTCGTGCGGCCCGGCACGGAGATGGAGTTTTACATGTACTGGAAGGAGGAGCGGATGAAGTGGCACCTGGCCCTGGGCACCCCGGCAGAGAAGCTGAAGTTCAAGGACCACGACAACCTGGCCCATTACGCCAATGCGGCGGTGGACATCCAGTTTGAGTTCCCCTTCGGCTTCCGCGAGCTGGAGGGCATCCACAGCCGAACGGACTACGACCTGAAGAGCCACCAGGAGCTGTCCGGCCGGAAGCTGCAGTATTTCGATCCCGAGCTCAACGAGAATTACATCCCGTATGTGGTGGAGACTTCCATCGGGTGCGACCGGATGTTCCTGGCCATGATGAGCCATGCCCTGGTGGAGGAGACCGTGCCCGATGCGGACGGAAAGGATTCGACCCGGACGGTGCTCAAGCTCCCCCCCGCGCTGGCCCCGATCAAGTGTGCTGTGCTACCGCTCGTCAAGAACAAGGAAGAGTTGACCGACAAGGCCACTGCCGTGCTCCACAAGTTGAAGGCTCACTTCCCTTGTCAGTATGACGAAAAGGATGCCATCGGTCGGCGTTACCGCCGCCAGGATGCCATCGGCACGCCGTATTGCGTGACGGTGGATTTCCAGACGCTGGAGGATGACACGGTGACCATCCGGGATCGGGATACCCTGGAGCAGGTGCGGGTCAGCATCGATGAAGTCACGGCCAGGGTGTTGGCCAGAACGAGCATGGCGAATCTGTTCGCCTGATCACCTGGGGCTTGATGGTCCAGTTGTTCGCATCATACCTTAAAAGAACCAGGGATTCCTTGCTCCTTGCGGATTCACCTTATTGACATTCCATCATGTCCCGGAGTGATTGCTCCTACAGGACAACGGGCAGGTCATTCCTGCCACTTGTCAATACTTTGTTAATTCTTTCATGCCGATTGGATGTCATTGGATGGAGGGGATAGCTTTGGGGCGTCAATTTACAGGCGATGCTATTGATCGGTTTTATTTTGAGTATCCTGGCGGGCTTTACCCCGCTGCATGGCAATCCTGCTGCCACGGGGTATTCCGGGACGGATCAGGATGTATTGACTGCATTAACCTGTTCGTTCGATGCGCCAGATTCCTCAGCTGAGCTTCGGTTGGCGCTGCCAGTACTGCCCGTTGGAAATATCCTGCCGTTATTGCTGGCCGAACCTGAACTGGAGACCGGGAGCAGTTCTACCCAGAACCATGGCAAATCGGGTATCCTCCTGACCGACCGTGAATCCAATCCCCTCCATTTATTCCCTTTTGCCACCCTCCATCCAACACCTGGATATCCTGGAAGGGTGACGCCTCCCCGTTTTATTCTGCATCAGGCATTTCTGATTTGAATCCTGCTCATCCCTTCCCCGGGATCGATGAGCAACCTCTATTCCTACGTGGTCAGATCATGTTGACTGCCCTGCCGGAATATCCCCGTCATTGATGTTGTTCGTCACCCCGGCAAGGGACGGTTCACGAATGTGAACACTGCATCTGGATCAAGCTCAGGGCAAGCCAACCATGAATATGGCCATCCAGTCCTGCCTTGATCAGGTGATATAAGCTTGCACGAACGGGAGCATTCCCTCAGGCACTTTCCGGTCCAATCCAACTCAACACGATAATTCCTATTTCACATGAAGAATTTCATTCTCCTGTTTGGCTCTTTCATCCTGTTCTGGTCCTGTCAGACAGAACATGCTGCCGAACACCATGAAACGCCGCGTTTGCAGGTAGCCACCCCTCTGGTGATCGACACCACCGTTACCCGATCCTATGTGTGTCAGATCCATGCCAGCAAGCATATCGAGCTACGCGCCCTCGAACAGGGCTATCTGCAACATATCTCCGTGGATGAGGGCCAGACGGTCACAGCCGGTCAACCCATGTTCAAGATCCTGCCGAACGTCTATGAAGCCGAGTTGATGAAAACGAAGGCCGAGGCGGAAATGGTCCGGATCGAATACCAGAACACCAAGATGTTGGCCGACCAGAAGGTGGTTTCTGCCAATGAACTGGCCCTGGCCAAGGCTAAGCTGGACAAGGCTCTGGCCGAGGTCAAACTGGCGGAAACCCACCTGGGCTTCACCAATATCATGGCTCCTTTTACGGGGATCATGGATAAACTGCATGTTCGGGAAGGCAGCCTGCTCGAAGAGGGCGAACTGTTAACTACCCTATCGGACAACAGCCATATGTGGGTATACTTCAACGTGCCAGAGGCCGAGTATCTGGATTATGTCACCAAAGGCAAGACCACCAATGCCCAGCAGGTCGAACTGCAGATGGCCAATGGCCAGGTATTTCCCCACTCAGGAAAGGTATCGACCATTGAGGGGGAATTCAATCCTGAGACCGGCAACATCCAATTCCGGGCTGATTTCCCCAATCCCGAAAAGATCCTGCGCCATGGAGAAACCGGGAATATCCTCATGCACCTGCCGGCCCGCAATGCCATGATCATACCCCAGAAGGCCACGTTCGAGATCCTGGACGAGAAATATGTCTACATCGTCAATGCGGAGAACCGACTCGAACAGAAGCGGATCGAGATTGCCGAGGAGCTTCCTCACCTCTACATCATCCGATCGGGTGTTGGCCCCAAGGACCGGATCCTCCTGGAAGGTCTCCGACGCGTGAAGAATGGCCAGGAGATCGAGGTGAACCTGCAATCCCCCGACCAGATGCTCTCCGAATTAGAACTCGACGCCGAATAGGTTCACCTACTAAATACCGGAACTCATGTTTCAGAACTTTATCAAGCGACCCGTCCTGGCGATCGTGGTCTCGCTGGTGATCATCTTTCTCGGGGTCATGTCGATCGAGACCTTGCCGATCTCCCAGTTTCCGGAGATCGCCCCGCCACGGGTGCTGGTTTCCATTGCCTATCCCGGATCCAGTGCCGATGTACTGGTCAAGTCGACGCTCATCCCTCTTGAACGCGCCATCAACGGGGTGCAGGGGATGAAATACATTGTCTCCGATGCCACCAGTGCCGGGGAGGCCACCATCCAGGTGATCTTCGAGCTGGGCACCGATCCCAACCAGGCGGTGGTTAACGTCAAGAATCGGATCGACCAGGTGATGAACCGCCTTCCCCAGCTTGTCCAGTTGGAAGGCGTGGTCGTCAACCGGGTCCAGCCCAGCATGCTCATGTATGTGAACATGTACAGCACCGACAAGGAGGCTGACGAAAAATTCCTGTACAACTACGCCAACATCAACATCATCCCGGAGATCCAGCGGATCAATGGGATCGCCACCGCCCAGATCCTGGGCAGCCGCCAGTATGCCATGCGCATCTGGCTGAAACCTGACCGGATGCGGGCGTACAACGTCTCCTCCGAGGAGGTCATGGAGGCCATCGACGAACAAAGCATCATCGGCCGCCCCGGCCGTCTCGGACAAGCATCCGGGATTGCCGCTCAATCCCTGGAATACACACTCGTCTATTCCGGCCGGTTTAACACACCGGAGCAATACGGCGAAGTCATCATCCGGGCCAATGCCGACGGAGAGTTGCTCCGGCTGAAGGATGTGGCCGATATCGAACTGGGAAGTGAATTCTTTGACATCTATTCCAACAAGGATGGCTACCCGTCTGCCGCCATCGTCCTCAAGCAGAACTATGGTACCAATGCCTCGGATGTCATCGCCCAGGTCAAGGGAAAGATGGAGGAACTGAAGGCCGACTTTCCGGCGGGTATGGACTATGAGGTCAACTACGACGTCTCCAAGTTCCTCGACGCCTCCATCGAAAAGGTGGTCCATACCCTCCTGGAAGCGTTCCTGCTGGTGGCCCTGGTCGTATTCATCTTCCTGGGTGACTGGCGTTCGACGCTCATCCCAACCCTGGCTGTCCCCATCTCCTTGATCGGGGCCTTCTTCGTGATGAAGGGATTCGGCCTGAGCATCAACCTGATCACCCTGTTTGCGCTGGTGCTGGCCATCGGGATCGTGGTGGACAATGCCATCGTCGTAGTGGAAGCCGTCCACGTCAAGATGCAGGAAGAGAACATCGACGCCTACAAGGCCGTCCGCAAGGTACTCGGAGAAATCGGCGGGGCCATCGTGGCGATCACATTGATGATGACCTCGGTCTTCATCCCCGTGGGCTTCATGTCGGGACCGGTGGGAGTGTTCTATCGGCAGTTCTCCATCACCATGGCGGCGTCGATCGTCCTGTCCGGGGTCGTGGCCCTGACCCTGACACCGGTGCTGTGTGCGATGATCCTGAAGAATACGCATGGGCAGCCGAAACGCCGTACACCGATCGATTTTGTGATCGACGGATTCAACCGCTGGTTTGAGAAGCTGACCGGCCGATATGTGCGCCTGCTGGACCGGATCGTGGCCCGACGCCTGATCACCTTTGTCCTGCTGGCCATCTTTGCCGTGGGGACAATCCTCATTAACAAGGACCTCCCGGTCGGGTTTATTCCCAGCGAGGACCAGGGGATGATCTATGCCATCATCCAGACACCGCCCGGCACCACCCTGGAGGCGACCAACAAGGTGGCCCGCAATCTCCAGGAGGTCGCCGAGGAGGTCGAAGGCATCGCCTCCGTCTCCTCCCTGGCCGGGTATGAAATCCTCACCGAGGGGCGCGGCTCGAATGCCGGCACCTGTCTCATCAACCTGAAGGACTGGACCGAACGCAAGCAGTCGGTCCATGAGATCATTGAGGAGCTGGAGGAAAAATCCAAGGACTTCGGAGCCGTGATCGAATACTTCGAACCTCCGGCCGTTCCCGGATACGGTGCCGCCGGCGGTCTGTCCTTGCGCCTGCTGGACAAGACCAACGGCACGGATTACCACGAGTTTGACCGGATCAACCAGGATTTCATGGCAGAGCTGGGCAAGCGGAAGGAGCTGACCGGACTGTTCACCTTCTACGCAGCCAACTATCCGCAATATGAATTGCAGATCGACAACAAGCTGGCCATGCAGAAAGGGGTGTCTATCGGCAAGGCCATGGAAAACCTGAACATCCTGATTGGTAGCACCTACGAGCAGGGGTTCATTCGCTTTAACAACTTCTTCAAGGTATACACGCAGGCCAGCCCGGAATTCCGGCGCTATCCCAGTGACATCCTCAATTACTACGTGAAGAATGAGGAAGGCGAAATGGTGCCCTACTCGGCATTCATGAAGATGGTCAAGCGACAAGGCCCCAACGAGATCACCCGGTACAACCTGTACAACTCCGCGGCGATCCGTGCCGTGCCGAGCAAGGGCTATACCACCGACGACGCTATCCAGGCGGTCCGAGAAGTAGCCGAACAGAAGCTGCCTCGCGGCTACGATATCGCCTGGGAAGGCTTGTCCTTTGACGAGGCACGCCGGGGCAATGAAGCCATCATCATTTTCCTGGTAGTGCTGGTGTTCGTGTATCTGGTACTGGCTGCCCAGTACGAGAGTTTCGTATTACCCCTCGTGGTTATTCTGTCCCTGCCAACCGGGGTATTCGGCTCCTTCCTGCTGCTGAAGGCCCTGGGGCTGGCCAACGACATCTATGCGCAGGTCGGTCTGGTGATGTTGGTCGGCCTGCTGGGTAAGAATGCGGTACTGATCGTGGAATTTGCCGTACACAAGCACCAACAGGGCATGTCCGTGCTGAAGGCGGCGATCGAAGGGGCCAAGGTGCGATTCCGTCCGATCCTGATGACCTCCTTTGCCTTCATCGCCGGGTTGATCCCGTTGGTGGTGGCGACCGGTGCCGGTGCCATCGGCAACCGGACCATAGGCACATCTGCCCTGGGCGGCATGTTGTTCGGAACCATTTTCGGGGTGATCGTGATCCCTGGCCTATATTATTTCTTTGGCAAGTTGATCGAAGGACGGAGCCTGATCAAGGGCGAGCAATTCGAGCCACTGACCGAAGACTATCACTACAATTTTGCAGACGATGATGAACAAGAAGATGATGAATAAGACTGCCCTCCTCCTGGGGTGGCTGGTCGTAATCCTGCCAGCCTGCTCCATTCCCCGGCTCACCACCCGGGTACCGGATGCTCCACTGCCTGCCGTCTATCCCGGACAATCCACGGATACCATCGGACAGACGGCTCGTGTGAACTGGCGCGATTACTTTGACGACCCGAACCTGACCGGCCTGATCGATACGGCCCTGGCGAATAACAAGGAGGTCAATATCCTCCTGCAGCGTATCGCCATGGCCCGGAACGAGATTCTGGCCCGCCAGGGTGAATACCAGCCTGTTGTTGGCGCCGGAACTGGAGCCGACGTAGATAAGGTGGGTCGGTACACCCGAAACGGAGCGGTAGAGGAAGGACTGGATATCACGGAAGGGAAAGCCTTCCCGGAATTCCTGACCAATCTGCAACTGGGCCTGTTCGCCTCCTGGGAGCTGGACGTTTGGCACAAGCTGCGCAATGCACAGGAAGTCGCATCCCGGGAATATCTGGCCAGCATGGAAGGACGGAATTTCCTGATCACCAACCTGGTGGCAGAGATCGCACATTCGTATTATGAATTGGTGACCCTGGACAACCAGCTGGACAATCTGGAACAGAACATTGCCATCCAGCAGGATGCCTTGAATGTGGTCAATCTGCTCCAGCAGGCAGGACGAGTCACGTCTTTGGCCGTGAAGCGATTCCAGGCCGAAGTCGAGAAGAACCAGAGCCGGATCTTCGATGTCAGGCAGCAGATCGCCGAGATCGAGAACCGGGTCAACTTCCTGACCGGTCGCACCCCCCAGCCGGTCGCCCGGCAGTCTGACCGCTTCCTGGATTGGGTGGCTCCGACCATCCGCACCGGGTTGCCCTCGCAATTGCTGGCTAATCGGCCAGATATCCGACAGACCGAACTGGAACTGTCGGCGGCGAATCTGGATATCCAGGTCGCCCGGGCTGAATTCCTACCTTCCTTCGGCTTGAACGCCGGGTTGGGCTACCAGGCCTTCCAGCCGAAATATCTGCTCAGTACACCGGAGTCGATGTTGATCTCGCTGGCGGGAGAGGCTACTGCCCCGCTGGTCAACCGGAAGGCGATCATCGCCAGGTACCAGAATGCCGGAGCCCGGCAGGTGGAAGCAGCATTCGAGTACGAGCAACGCATCCTGAATGCTTACCAGGAAGTGGCTACGCAGTTGTCGAATGTCAACAACCTGGCCAGCAGTTATGCCCTTCGCCAGCAACAGGTCGCCTCGTTGACCGAATCAATCACCATCGCCAACCAGCTCTTCCAGAGCGCGCGAGCGGACTACATGGAAGTCCTGCTCACACAGCGTGATGCCCTGGAAGCTCGCATGGAACTGATCGAGACAAGGAAGGCCCAAATGGATGCCATCGTGGATCTGTACAAGACCCTGGGAGGCGGATGGCAATAAACCGCATGCTTCTCGTTCGATCATAGCCTGCCTCGAAAGCGGGGCAAGCCTGTCTCGGCCGGCACCTGGAATGATTCCGGGGCCGGCTGCTTTTTTTGGGCAATATTTGACCCGCCACACCGGGATTCAGGAGGACTACATCCGCAATTTTGCCGAGTTTATGCAGTAAAGGAAGTCCAAGATAACCCCTGAAGCAACGGCAGTGACGCATATCACTGATGAACCCATCACCGGCATATACCTTGGGAATAAAATCCTGAGCTCATGAGTGATACAGTGCTGTACATTGCTGCCTTTGTCGTAATCGCCCATTTTGTCCTAGGTATCCTATACCTGGTTTACAAGCTGATTGGACCGCTACCGGATGATTCATCTGCGAAGGGAGAGAAAGAAGTGGACAGCGACCAAAACCAGGGAGTGCAGCCCCGCGCGCCCGCAAATCCAACCCAACAGAGTTTGTAAACGTCCTGTGGCCCCTACTTCAGGCGCACTGCCATATCCCCCACCCCTGCCAATTTGGATAAATCTATATCGTCCACGAGAATAATGGCATTCTTCAGATCGCCCCTGCCCAAACCTTTGGACACGCGGGTCGTACCCAGACCGCCGTCACTGGCAAAGGTGGAAAACCGGAAGCTGCCTTCCAGGACCATGCCCGGCTTCAGTTTGAGTGAACTCAACTCACCGGGACGTACGATCTCGGCCGATCGTTTTACGCCTTTAGAGGAAACAAAAGACAAGACCTGAAAGCTGTGGTCTTTCTCCACCCGTATCTTCATCTTGAAGGTTTCCCGGGTAATGGGGTGATCTTTACTGTCTGACTGCGCACAAAGGGAAAGGCTGGTGATGAGACTCAGTCCGAGGATAAAAACAAGAGACTTCATAGTGATTCAGGATTTTAGGAAAAATTTCCCTTCAAAGTTAGACGGCGCACAAGCCCCGGGCATCAACCGTTCGGATGATATTCGAAGATGGTTTTCTAAATATTATCTAATCGGGAAGGACATGAAGATATTTTCAAATGCCTGTACCAAACACGAATTCAAGCACAGGCAACTGAAATATATCTACGATCATCACCAGGATGATGTCGAGGGGTTCATGGTCTGGAACGAGTTCTGCTGGAGGGTGTCGACAACAGAAAGACACCTGTCTCTACCGCCTGACCACCCGGAACGCCAGATCCCGTCCTTGCCCCTGCATGATGGCGAGATTGATCCAGGACAGGGCGAATTGCTCCAGCAATGACACCTGTGCCCCCTTGCCGAAATCCCAACAGGTCCCGAAACCGGCATCCAGGGCCAGCTCGCGGGCGATCTGCTTGGCTGACTCGCTGTCCCCTGCCATGAACATATCCAGTTTCTCGCCTTGATAGACCGGGTCCAGCATATTCTCGAAGCCGGTGGAGTTGAAGCATTTGACCACCTCTCCACCGGTACGATCCACCAGGGCATGGTAGGCAGTGTCGTAGGGTTCCGGCTTCGACCGGATGGCATTGGTGGCATCAACAAGGGTCTTGCCGGTCACATCCCCCATATGGGCGATCACCTCCAGGATAGCAGCAGGAGGCGTAGCGATCAGGATCACATCCGAGTGACTGACAGCGGATGCGATCGAGGTAAATCTCTCCTCCCCGATCAACCTGGCCAGTTGGACATTCTTCTCACTAAGCGGGAACTGGGCCCCGATCAGGACCGCATGCCCAGCTTCCACCCATTTCCGGGCCAGGGCACCGCCCACATTTCCCGAACCGATCACACAGATATTCATTGGATTGAGTTGTTGTTGTTCCAAATTGGCGACCCCGGCAAATTTACACCCGACCGTCAACGCCCGGCGTTAAAAATTATAGCGCAAGAAGCCGCCCACCAAGTGGCTGGTGGTCCATTCCTGGTTCCCGGACTGATTCAGATCAGTCATCCAACCGGCCGCCCATCGGTGCCACTTTGCTCCCAGCCGGATCCGCTGCGTCAGCGACCAGTTACCGGATGATGGCTGGTAGACCGGGAACAACTCCAGCTGAGCGAAGAGACGCCAATTGGCGGTCAAGTGAGGTTGATAGCGGAGCAGGCCGAACAGATCCAGGTTCCCCTTCTCGACCAGGTCGGCCACCAGCCAACCGAAAAACAGGAAATCTCCCTTGGACCGAACGAGTTGCACGCCAGCCTTGGGCACAAATCCGTTGTTCACGAACGATCCCACACCTACGATTCCGACGCCATTGGGAAAGTTATAGGAGATGGCATTGGTCGTCCCAAATGCCGTAGGCGCTTTCTCATAGGTCGTACTGGCCCGGGTTCGGCTGAAGAACAGGAAGGGACCCGGCTGTCCCGAACGGTTCTGAAAGAACTTGTACCACATCAGGTCAATACCCGCGCGTTGATGACCGACATAGGTCTCCACCGATTGGGCCCTGGTCGTGCCATTCCAGAGGAGCACCACCAGGGCCAGGATGAGCAGTTGGATACCGCTTCTCATCATTTCGCCAGCATGTTCACGAGAAGTCGGGCGGCAGCTGCACCGGAATTCTGTTGCTGGCCGGTGATCAGGTGACCATCGGCGATGGCATACGAGGAAAAGGGCGCGGCCACCTTGAAGGTGGTGTCCTTCAACTTGCGGGCTTCTGTCTCGATCCGATAGGGTTGGATCTTCTGGCCGACCGCCTGGTCGGCATACTCCTCTTCCGCGTCTGCAAACCCGGTCCAGGTGCGACCCTTGACGATCAGGTCGCCCGAGGAAGTGCGGGCGTCCAGGAGAAGGGTGGTCGAGTGGCAAACGGCGGCACTGGGCTTCCCGCTCTCATAAAAAGCGGCAAAGAGTGCTTCCAGGTCATGGTTGCCCCGGTAGGTATACATGGGCCCCTGGCCGCCCACCAGAAAGATGGCATCATAGTCAGATGCATCTACCGCCCTCAGCTTTCGGGTATGTTCCAGCATGTCATTGAACCAGGGCATTTGCATATACCCCAGTGAGATCACGTCGTGGGCGGAATATCCGCTTGGATCGGTCGGGTTGGAGTAGCTGTCCATCATCAACTTGCCTCCTTCCGTGGACACCAGCTCCACCTCATAACCGGCTTCCTGGAACACGTGAAGGGGATGGGTCAATTCAGCGGCCCAGAATCCGATAGGCCAGCCTGTTTGTGCTGAAGTAGCCGGTGAACTGGCCACCATCAGGATCTTTCCCTTGGCTGGCATGCCATGGAGATGTACGTAGGACTGTACTTCGGTGACAGGATGTCCGGCTTTCGCCGTACCCGTCCTGGCTGGCGCTGCCTTTTCTTGCGCGACCAAACCCCCAAGAGCCAGGCTGGTCAGTACCATGGATAGGAATACTTGTTTCATCTTCATATACATTTCTTTGAGACCGCTAAATTGCAGCCGGTATCCATCCCGACCATGTGTATCACCAAAATGTTCGATACATACTTTTTAGAAAGTATACTAAAAATCAAGTATTTATATGCCTGACTTTCTCTACAACGGCAAGGTGTATTACAATCCGGTCCAATTGGTCATGGAGCAGATCGGAGGCAGCTGGAAGATGCCGATCCTCTGGCGGCTGCAGGACAAGACCATGCGATACAGTGAACTCCGCCGGATCCCTCATATCTCGGACAAGATGCTGACCACCCAACTGCGGCAGCTGGAAACGGACGGATATATCCATCGGGAGGTATTTCCGGTGGTCCCTCCGAAAACGGAATACTCCCTGACGGAAAAAGGGAGGGCCGTGATCCCCTTGATCGTCCAGATCCGGAATTATGGACTGAAGCTGATGGAGGAAGCAAACGTCTGACCGGCGGGTCACATCACCTTTTGATTTTTAGTCAGGCATCAGGACGATTGCCGGGAACCATCTATCTTTCGATCATGTCCACCTCTGCCCGCACGGTGATTCTCCATGTGACCAATGAAGGAATCCACGTCAATCCCCTTCATTGCATCCCTTGGGCACGAACCAATTTCCCGGACAAAAGGCACTTTGATTTTTCGGAATCCCGTTCACACGACTGGCGGGTCAGGCAGGATGCCTATGACCCAGGGACTGGATTGCTGACCGTTACCGTCCTGGATCTGCATGTCGTCGATCCGGAACCGGTCTTTTCCCGGCAGATGCCAAAATCACCAGTCCAACGGATCCATATCCAGGGATTGGCATGGCCTGATCTTCAGGCACAACTATCCATGTATAGGAAAGATGCATTCACTGAATTCCTGTCGAAAGAAACCAATCCGCCTACATCACCTTCTGTCCCAGGGGCGACCGGAGTCATGAAGAGAACGGTTCCGATCGACAGCCGTGTATCCTTGAGCAAGGTCCGGTTCAAACTGGGTTTTGTGGAGATGGAAATCCGTCTGAACGGGATACCGGACCCTGTCAGGATCCAGGTGAGCAACCCCCATATCCTTCCGGAGTTTGATATCATCAAACCCTTCTTTGCCAAAATGCTGGGGAAACGGACCCTCCAGATCACCGGATCGGCTGAAGTCGTCGGCCGACTGGTCCGATCCACATCGTGCACCTCGGCTGACCTGGACCGGATCAATGACCACACCATCTCCACGGTCCGCCGCCTGGTATTGCGGGACAGTATTCGCTCCAAACCATCCCTGTCGCCTGACAAGGAACTGTTCAGTTCAGACGAATTCTTTGCGGATACGCCGGCCCAGGCCCTAGGCAACACGTACAGGGAACAGGAACGATTGCTCCTGGAGGAGATCATCGAAGCACAATCGGTACGCAACGGAGCACAACTGCGTTATCTGGCCGGCCAGCTGCAGGAGGCTGATTCACCACTAAAATTCACACTGCATCCACATTTCGGTTTCGTTTTCCATCACGCCGGCGAGACCATGCATCATTTTCTCTGGGAGCTCCTCAATACCCATGCGACCTATCTGTGGAGCCTGCCCAAGGGACCCTTCTCCGCTTCTGCCGGTTACCGGCTATTGGAACGGGAGATCAATGCCATTCGCGACCAGGGACGAATGACCTACCTGCACCAAATCGATCGATCCGCCTTTGTCTTTCATCGCATCCCGCATGAACACAGCTCTTCCGCCTTCATCGACGGGTTCCCGATCTGGCGGGCCCGATTGACGGAAAAACTGATCTAGCACACTCGGAGCATCTCCACCAATTCAATACACAAGCCCCGGCACCTTGCGGATGCCGGGGCTTTTTCATTCTTCTGTACATCAGACACTATCGCTGCAACAGGATCGGTTGCTGCATCTGGCCCTCCGACCATTCCAGGCGAAGGATATATGTGCCATTGGGCAAGGTGGGCAGGTTCATTTCCGCACGGGCAGGTGCTGTCCACTGCTGGCGCCCCTCCGCATTGATCAGGCTGATCCGGCAATCGGCCGGAATATCCCAGCCCTCCAGGCGGATCTGTCCGGCGGTCGGATTGGGATAGATGGTCAATCGTGCATCGGGTTCACCCGGGACGACGAGGGGTGTGCTGAGGGATTCCGTGCGGGCAAACAAACCCTTGAAGGCAAAGCTGATCGATGTGCCGGCAAAAGCAAACTGCGTCGACCCATTCTCCTCAAAGGCGATCCCGCTGTTGAACAGGCCGGTAGCCGCCGGCTGATAATCATCCCGCAGGGCCAACCACTGATCGACCACCAGGCCCCAGGGGCCTTCCGAAGTGCCGGCATTGACCCGAAGTCCGGATACCAGGATATTGTCCTGGTCGATCACCAGAATATCCCGTCCGACATCATCGCCGGACCCCCCATAGGTAACAGCCCCTTTCAGTACGCCATTCATGGGATTGACCTTCCCGACAAACAGCTGCTGCTGTCCGCCTTCGACTTTGGCACCAGTGATCACCAGATCGCCATTCGGAAGTCGGTCTATGGCCCGGGCGGACTGTTCAAGCATAGTAGATGCATCATAATACTCATTGCTCCAGAGCTGGTCAAGTGTACCACTCGTGCCGATCAGGCGGATCATGGCCGATTCCGGAGTAGTGGTCTGATAGGAGGTTCCGGCGATCACAAATCCGGTGCCGGGCACCTCGACAATATCGTAGGCGATCTCCCCGAGCTTCTTCTGGGTAAAGAACTGGAATTCGTCGATGCCATAGCTGCCGTCCAGCAGGTAGGCCACCATGGAATTGCCCGTGGTCTGTCCCTGGGTCACCGTGCGAGTTCCGACAATGGCAAAACGGTTGCCACTGACCGCCCTCATCCGAAATCCTTCGGCATCGGCATTACTTGGCCCCAGCGTCTTGGGGAATCCGGTCTTGTCACCGTTGAGGGTCAGCTCCTGGATCAGGAATTTTTTACTGGCATCGCCGCTTTTGCACTCCGTGCAATACCCCATGGCCACGTACTTGCCACCCAGGTCGATGATGTCCCGGAATCCCTGCTCCAGGCCGAACTGATGGGTCTTCTCCCACACGACGTTGCCACAGGCATCGACCTTCATTACCAGGGCATCCAGATTCTTCTGGCCGACCATGATGAACTGGTTGTCGCTGGTACGAATGATCCGATGGATGAGGACATCATCCAGATCCGAACCGTAGAAGGATACTTTTTCCGCGCACTGGGCAGAAAGACTCGCCATGGCAAGGAAGGCCAGGCAAACAAGGAGGAATGATCGCATCATGTGGTGTTTTGATGATATGTGATGGAAACAGGTTGAGTGTATTCGCCGAAAGCCCTGCAAATATCCTTCCAATTAGCGTTGTTTGGGGTGGACCAGGGTCATCTCCCGGACAATGGAACCGGCGTCGGCGAATTTGTCGACGATGAACAGAATGTATCGCGCATCGACCATGATGTTCCGGCAGATGGACGGGTCAAAATAGAGGTCGCTCATGGTACCTTCCCAGACCCGGTCGAAGTTCAGGCCGATCAGGTTGCCATAGGCGTCTATGGCCGGACTGCCGGAGTTCCCTCCCGTAGTATGATTGGACCCGATAAAGCAGACGGGCATCTGATCGCCGACGGCATACGGACCATAGTCCTTCCGAGCGTGGAGCTCCCGCAGGCGCTCTGGCACATCGAACTCGTAGTCTCCCGGCACATATTTCTCCATGACGCCATCCAGCCAGGTCTGATACCCATAGACAGTAGAATCATTCGGCGCATAGCCTTCTACCTTGCCAAAGGTGACCCGAAGGGTACTGTTCGCATCCGGAAAGAATTTCTCTTCGGTGAACACCTCCATCTGATCGGCCATATACCCGCGCATATCGGCATCGATGGCATCATTGAGGGCCGCCATGGGTCGGGCGACCTGTTCGACATATGTTTGGGTGAGCAGATCGTACCAGATGACCAGGGAATCCTGCTGAATGGCCTCGATCACCTGATCCGGCGTACCCTCCAGCAGGGCAAGCAGCTTTTCCTGATCTGTCAGGATGGTCTGCCCGAACAGGGCACGAGTCCGCAAGGCGGCCTGTCCTGCCCCAAATTGGTCAAAAAGGATGGCCGGGGACAGTTGGGGATCCCCCTGTTCAGCATACATCCGCATCAGGGCCTCGAATACCTGCTGATCAAGTTCCGGCTGATAGTTCTTGAAGAAGCCGCTGATGGCTGGCCGCAGCCGGTCGCGGTACTCGGTATACCCTGCCTCTCCGTTGGACTGGTAGCGGTTGGCCAGGGTAGACATATAGCGCGCCAGGGTGAAGACCTCGATATTCCGCTGGACGATCTCACTATAATACTGGCTGGCGACCTCATAGGGTGTCAAGGCATTGTACAGGCTATCCAGCCGGGCCAGACGATCGACCTCCTGGCCCTGGCCATGCAATCGCTCTCGGAATTCCTTCTGGTGAAGGATCTTCTTCCATACGGCGTTGGTGCGTTCCAGTCCCTGATTCTCACCGATCCATTTCTTCCAATAGTTGGCCACCCGGGCATATTTGGAGGCATACTGGATCCGGATGGCTTCGTCAACCCGCATGGCCTTGTCCAGGATCTGCAGGGCAGTATCGCGGATGGCGATCCGGGGTGGATTGATGGCCTCCTTGTTCATGGCGACGGCAGATGCTGGAATGTACTGTTGGGTGCGACCGGGGAATCCGAAGATCAGGGTAAAGTCGCCCTCCTCTACCCCGTCGAGGGATACCGGCAGGTAATGTCTCGGCTGGTATGGCTTGTTGTCCGGGGAATAATCCGCTGGTCGGTTGTCGGGCCCGGCATAGATCCGGAAAAGGGAGAAGTCGCCGGTGTGACGCGGCCATACCCAGTTGTCCGTATCCGAACCGAACTTGCCGATCGACTCGGGAGGGGTGCCTACCAATCGGATATCCGTGAAGGTGAGGGTGACAAACATGAGGTATTGGTTGCCATAGTAGATGGGTCGGAACATGACCCCTTCATCCGGTTGGGTGGCGACCTGGCTCTTGTATGCCTCCAGATTCCGATCGATCACGGACTGGCGATCTGCTTCGGACATGTCCGAGGTGACTCCTGCCAAGGCCACATCGGTGACATCTTCGATCCGCTGGATGATCGTCACGAACAACCCCGGATTGGTCAGTTCCTCCTCCGGTGTCCTGGCCCAGAATCCATTGCGCAGGTAGTTGTGCTCCACCGAGCTGTGCGACTGGATGTAGCCGTATCCGCAGTGGTGATTGGTCAGGACCAGGCCCTGCGAGGAAATGATACTTCCGGTACAGCCTCCTCCAAAATGTAAAATGGCATCCTTGAGGCTGCCGGCATTGACCGAATAAATATCGTCCGCAGTCATCTTCATGCCCATGGCCTGCATATCGCCTTCCAACTGCCGGAGCAGGTGGGGCAGCCACATGCCTTCATGCGCGGAGGTCTGCTGAATACCAATCAAAAGGAGAAAGAGGAAGAGGAGGTTACGGATGATGTTCACTGTCACAATTTGTCTGAAAAATGAAAAAAAATGTGTCCTGGATATCTGATTTTTAGGCCACTACACGCAAAGATAGGTAAACTATGAGGCGCATCCTTTTGGGAGCTACGCTGCTGTGCCTGGCTGTCCTTTCCGGCCAATCCCAGGATCAGTTGATCAGTCGCTGGGTATTTACAGGGAACACCACATTCCCCGATTCTGTTCATCAGTCTATCCGCTCCTCAGCCGTCCGCCTGTCGCCTGTCCTGCCCACCGATTGCCCGTCCTGTCCATTCGTGCCCGGAGCCCCACCTTCCCTACTCCCCGGATATGGCACCTACGGATGGCCCGACAGCACGACACCAGATACATCCCGCTATCTTGAAATACCCGTCTTTGTCCAGCCCGGATGGCGTCTGGATATGTCCCGGCTATCCTTTGAAACACATCGCGAGTCCCAGGCTGCCAGTAAATGGCAGATCCGGTACAGCATGAACAACTTCAGCAGCCCTTTGGCCAGCGGGGTGATGGGTAGTCCCAACTCCTGGTCGACCGTGACCATCCCCCTTACCTCTATCCTCCAGCTGCAGGACCTGACCGATACGGTCTTCTTTCGAATCTACCCGTTCGATGCCAAGAAAGGACCCAATGAAATGAATAATACCATCTGGCGCGTGGATTCCATCCGGATCTACAGTGCCGGGGCGCCCCTGCCCGTAGAGCTCACCCGGTTTACCGCGGAGCCGGATGGGGCAGACATTCGTCTGCAATGGTCCACAGCGACCGAGATCAACAGTGCAACCTTTGGCATCGAGCATGCCCTGGACGGGCAACCGTTCAGGGAGCTGGACCGGGTACCGGCGGCAGGGTGGTCCGTCGCCTTGCAATCCTATCAAAGGATTCATCGGGCTGCCGGCCCGGGCCAGCATTATTATCGCCTGCGCATGATCGACCTGGATGGTCAGGAAGCGTTCAGCCCGGTGGTGAATTCCAGAATTCTGCCAGAAACCTCCGGAGCAGTCAATGGTTGGATCGCCCATGACCAGGCATTCATCCAGGGAATATCCAACCCCCTTGGCGGCATACTTCAATTGCATGATCTGCAGGGCCGGATGGTCACTTCCAGGGACATTCCCGCTGGTAACGTGACACCACAATTGACGATCGAACGGCGCTCGAATCAGGTATACCTGCTTTCCTGGCATCCCCTCGGAGGTGACTCGATCCAGGTCAAGGTATTCAACACCGGTCAATAGCTGGAGGTTGCCTCACCCTGCCGCTCAGTACCCCAGCGCCGTCAAACCCTGATACACCACCAGGCTGACCAGATAGGCCAGGCCACTCATGAAGGCCAGCTGGATCAGGGGCCATTTCCAGGTACCCGTCTCCTTCTTGACAACGGCCATGGTGCTCATGCACTGCATGGCAAACACATAGAACAATACCAGGGACAGGGCCATCGGGAGGCTGTAGGTCTTCCTGCCAGTGGCGGGATTCAACTCGGCGGCCATCTTCTGGCGGATGCCCAGATCGTCGTCCACGCTGCCAATGCTGTAGATCGTCGCCATCGTCCCGACAAAGACCTCCCTGGCCGCAAAGGAGGTGACCAGGGCAATACCGATCTTCCAGTCAAACCCCAGCGGTCGAATCACCGGCTCCAGGGCCTTGCCCAGCATACCGGCAAAGGAGGATTCAAGGCGAGATGAGGCCACCAGCGCCTCGGTCTCCACCTTATCTAGCTGTTCGGTAGCAGCATTGGACAGGGCCTGCGCCTCGGCCTCTGCCATCCGGCCGGGCAGGCTGTAGGTGGCGAGAAACCAGAGGGCGATGGAGATCATCACGATGATCTTCCCCGCTTCCCGTACAAAGGAAGCGACTTTGCTCCATACGGTGTAGGCCACATTGCGCCAGTGGGGCACCTGGTAATCCGGCAGTTCCATGAGCAGGTAGCCGGGTTCCTCCGTCTTCAGGATCCGCTTGAAGATCCAGGCACCCAGCATGGCCGACGCCGCTCCCAGGACATAGAGACCCATGAAGGTCAGCGCCTGATAGCTGATCAGGCCGAAGACCCTCCCCGCCGGGACCATCAATCCGACCAGCAGGGCATAGACCGGGAGTCGGGCTGAACAACTGATCAGCGGCGTTACCAGGATGGTGATCAACCGCTCCTTCCGATTGGTGATAGTGCGCGTGCTCATGATGGCCGGAATGGCACAGGCCGTGCCTGAAACCAGGGCTACGATACTGCGCCCGTTCAGTCCTACCTTGTTGAGCAGGCGATCGAAGAGATAGACGGCGCGGGCCATGTAACCTGATTCCTCGAGGATGGCCACCAGGAGGAAGAGAAGGACGATCTGGGGGATGAACACCAGCACGCCACCCAGTCCGGCCACGACACCATCCGCGAGCAGGCTGGACAGCCAACCGGCCCCCAAGGCATACTTGACCGCTCCGCCCAGCACCGAGAAGATCTGCTCGATCCATTCCATGGGCAGTGTGGACCAGGAGAACACCGCCTGGAAAATGAACAAGAGGAATACACAGAAGATGATTGGCCCCCAGATCCGATGGGTAGCGATGGCATCCACCCGGGCGGTCAACCGGCTGCGCTCCACCCCCTCCAGTGGTACTTTGGCCTCCCTGACGATCCTGTCGATCGAGCGAAATCGCTCCATGATCTCCCTGACCTGGGTCTTCAACGGATGAAACGCAAACCGGTCCCTCGCCTCATGAATCTGCCGGATCTCGTCCGGTTGCAGATAGGTCAGTTCATCGGTATGGTGGGCCAGGATCAGCGCCTGAAAATCGTACTTCACCCAGGGACAGATCTGCCGGATCTCCCGAACCATGGACGCGAGGCCATCCTCCAGAGTGAACGGGGCCGCCTGGGATGGATGCGTCCAGGACATGGCATAGAACTGTTCGATCTGTTGCAGCAGCAAACCGGTTCCATCACCTGTTCGGCCATTGACGCTGATCACCGGAATGCCCAGCGATCGGGCCAGCGAGGACGAATCGTATTGCACCCCGGATTCCAGGGCAGCATCGACCAGGTTCAGGGCCAGGACCACCGGCAATCCGAGGTCGCGGATCTGGGACAACAGGAGAAGATGTTGGTCAAGGCGCAGGGCATCGGCCACATAGATGACCAGGTCGGGATAGTCTTCGCAACCCGGATGAGACAGGACGTCGAACACCACCCGCTCGTCCAGGGAGGTGGGATACAGACTGTAGGTGCCCGGAAAGTCGACCAGGCGGAGGGAAGAGGTGCCGTCCGGAAGGCGAAGGACGCCGCTGCGACGTTCGACAGTCACCCCGGGAAAATTACCTGTCTTCTGACGGAGTCCGGTCAGGTGGTTGAACAGTGAAGATTTTCCGCTGTTCGGGTTGCCGATCAGAGCAATCCGATGGTTCAATGCTCGTACTCCACCCATATCGCTTCCGCTTCGTCCATGCGGATCCCGTATTGTTGATAGTCTGCCTGGATATAAAGGGCCTGACCGAATGCCGCTTTGCGAACCAGTGTCACCTCCAGGCCGGGACGCAGGCCCATGGCCAGCAAGCGCCCGGTAGAAGGATGCTCGGACACCTCCACGATGCGAACCCGCGATCCGGGAGGCACAGCTGCCAGGGTCAGTTTCTCGGTCATGGTCATGATCCCGGCGAAATTAGCGAAGAACCGGCTAACGGGCGGCCCATCCGTTCTTTTTCTGGCATCGCCATCGGGCTTCTTCGAGAGCGATCTGCAACTGGAGCGCCCTGCTCATGGCGGAGGTGTCCATCCACACCACGTCGGGGGCGGCCTGCAGGGGGCTGTCCAGGCGGGTGGAATCGATATGGTCACGCTGGGCCAGATTCGCCCTGACCTCAGCCTCTGTTACCGAATAGCCCTTCGCCTGCAATTCCTCGAATCGCCGTTTGATCCGCACCTCCTTGTCTGCTGTGACAAAGATCTTCAGCTCGGCATCGGGAAAAACGACCGTTCCGATGTCCCGCCCATCCAGGACCACCCCGCCGTGCTGGCCCAGGATCTGCTGCTGTCGGACAAGAAAGGCCCGGACTGCGGACAATGCGGCGATGTCACTGACCCTCGCGGAAACAGACATACTTCTGATCTCCTCCTCGATATCCCGGCCATCCAGGACCACCCTGAACTTCCCGTCTGACATCTGCCATTCCAGGGGCAGACCAGCCAGCCACCTGGCCCAGGGCAATGATGCATCCGGCTCGACCCCTTCCCGGAGAGCCCAACAGGTGATTGCCCTGTACATCGCGCCTGTATCGATGAACGCATAGTCCAGGGCAGCGCAGAGATCTTTGGCCAGTGTGCTCTTGCCACAGGCCGCAAAGCCGTCGAGGGCAATGGTAATCCTAGGGAATGACTCGGAGTGCAACGGTGGATCCTTTCAGGCGTTCGTGGATGTGAGACCACAAGGTATGAAAGGGAATGATTTCCAGTTGATCGATCCGGCCATTGTAGAGATAGGAAGAAGCCAGCAATCGATGATAGTATTTGTTGGCAAACTTGACTTTGTCCGCCTTGAAATTGGCCTTGGGAAGCTGATTGAGACAACGGATGAATTCGATCACCCGGGCCTGCCGTTCAGGATGAAGCTGGCGGCGCGTGTACTGCTTCAGGCGAAAGATGATATCCCCGGCCAGCTCCAGATTGCGCTGGTCCAGGGCAAAGAGCAACTGGGTGATCAACATCCAGACGGAGAAGATTCGTTGCTCCTTGGTGAAGAGTACCGGATCTGCCAGGAATTCCTTCACCTGGAAATCCTGGAACAGCCTGGACTGGCGAATTCGCTTGCCATCGGGCACGATCAGCAGCAGATAATTCAGCATGGCCAGGTAGAGTTGCCACTGTTGGCGTTTCTCAGGATTGAGCTTACTGTACTCCTTCTGCCTGCTGACCTGCTGAAGAATGGCAAAGGCAATGGCATAGTGTCCGGTATGCAGCGCCACCAGGAAATAGAGGTCCAGATAGTCGAACCACTGCTGACTCCCCTCGTCCAGCAATTGCAGGGCCCGCTCTGATTGTGCCCGGGCTTTCTCGAAGGAGGCGGTATGCATGTAGGCCTGCATGAGCAGGTATTCGACCTGGAAGATCTGTTGCTGGGAAAACTGCTCAACATTGGCATCCATGATCTGGAGAGCCTGCTGGCAGATCTGCGCCGCCAATTCCCAGCGTCCGGCAAACTGATACTGCCGGGCGGCAACGATGTACGCATAGAACTGGATGGCCGGGGCAAGATATTGCTCGGACAGACCGATCAGCTGATCCGTCCAGGCCTTCCATTCCACAGCCTGAATATCCTGATCCTGCAGATTCAGCCGCAGGCGAATCTTCTGGAACAGAGATTCCGCCAGTCGCTCTGCTTCAAGGATGGGCTGGTACTGCTGCAGGATCTCGTCGTACCTGGCAAATTGCTTGTCATCTCCCTCCCCGGCAGCGATGTTCCTCAAGAGCAGGCTTGCCGCCACGACCAGTTCGGTGAAATGATACTTCTGGGCGGTGGTGAGAATCTGCCTACTCAGGTAGGGCACACTGATCTCTGCATCGTAGAGCTGCAGGATATTCACCAGTGCCCAATCCCGCTGACAATCCAGATATGCCTGCTCATACCGCGGCTTCACGGATGAATTGACATTGATGAAGAACATGGTATTGAGCAGCCTCTTCCGAAATCTCGACTTCAATTGCCGGTAACGGTCGTCCCCCGGGTTGGTCTGGTACAACCGGCGCGCTGCCTCCCGGTCAGAACGAAACTGGTCATGGACCAGTCCCTCATAGAATTCGTTGAATTTACTGGATTTATTGCGCAGGGAAGCACCCTCAAATACGTCGATCTTGGAGATCCGTTTCAGATTCGCAATGCGCGTCAGTTCTTGAAGAAGCTTCACAGGAACGGGTTTTCGGGATGGGCTTGCCTGTCACAGGCATGCAAAAACCAGACCATTTCCTGTCCTGTAGAATGAAAACTGCCCGCACCGGTTAACCGGGCGGGCAGTGATCCTGTTTCATGTGGTTGAAGGCGAACTGGAAGGATTAGTACTCATCTTCATTGAAGAGGAAATCATCCTTCCTGGGGTAATCGGGCCAGATATCCTCGATGCTTTCGTAGGATTCCCCTTCTTCTTCCATCTGTTGAAGATTCTCGATCACCTCCAGTGGCGCACCAGAACGGATCGCATAGTCGATCAGTTCATCACGGGTGGCAGGCCATGGGGCTTCTTCAAGGTGACTTGCCAATTCAAGGGTCCAGTACATGGGTCATTAGATTTTAAAGGTCTACAGGGTTGCCGGGTATGTGACCCAACGGGCCGCAAATGTAATGAAAGAGATCGGTTGTTCCAAGTCAGACGAAGCGATTGCTCAATATAATACAACACACTGACAATGTGAGCATTACAAGCATCCATGTCGCCTCCCCTCCTGGTAGTCCTCACCAACATCGCTCATCACATCGACAGGAGAACCGGAAACGGGTCACGAAGGTTCCCTAAATGATCAACATCGCATCGCCGTAGGTATAGAACCGGTACTTTTCCTTCACGGCCTGCTGATAGGCATCCATGATCAGGTCATATCCCCCGAAGGCAGCGACCATGATCAGCACGCTGGACTTGGGAATATGGAAGTTGGTCACCATGGCGTTGGCAATATTGAAATCAAAGGGAGGGAAGATGAACTTGTTGGTCCAGCCTTCCACCGTCTTCAGATTCATCTCTGCCGAAACAGCCGATTCGATGGCCCGCATGGAGGTGGTTCCGATGGCACAAACCCGCCGGCTGGCTGCCTTGGCCTTATTCACGGTATCCACCGCCGGCTGATCGATCCGGAAATACTCGGCATCCATCTTGTGCTTGGACAGGTCTTCCACGTCAATGCTCCTGAACGTCCCCAGGCCCACATGAAGGGTTACCTCCGCAAAGTTGACACCTTTCAACTCCAGGCGCTTGAGCAGCTCCCGGCTGAAATGCAGTCCGGCGGTCGGTGCAGCGACGGCACCGATCTCCTTGGCATAAACGGTCTGATACCGCTCCTTGTCCAGGTCCTCGGCAGGACGATCGATATACTTGGGCAATGGCGTGTTGCCCAGCTTGTAGAGGTTCAATTGAAACTCCTCGTCAGAACCCTCGAAGAGGAAGCGGATGGTCCGGCCCCGGCTGGTCGTATTGTCGACCACCTCGGCCACCAGCAACTCATTGTCGTGCTCGTCATTGAAGTACAGCTTGTTGCCCACCCGGATCTTCCGGGCCGGATCGACCAGGACATCCCACAAGCGGGAATGGGCATTGAGTTCCCGAAGCAGAAACACCTCGATCTTGGCTCCGGTCTTTTCCTTGCAGCCATACAGCCTGGCCGGGAAGACCTTGGTATTGTTCCGGATAAGCACGTCCTCTTCATCGAAATACTCGAGGATATCCTTGAAGATCCTGTGCTCGATCTTGCCTGTTTCCCTATGCACGACCATCAACCGGGATTGATCCCGTTCCTTGGTGGGATACTGGGCAACTAGCTTTTCCGGAAGGTTGAAATTGAATTGAGATAATTTGGTGCGCATACGTGCAGGCTGTGTTTAACGAGGCGCAAAAATACAAAGAGATTGGATACCGTGCTCATTTTGATCCTGCAGGCACCTCAACCCATTGACCGCCATCGGAATAGATCAGCAATCGCCGCGGATCTGCTTCATCAAAGGTGATCCGGTACCCCCCTTCAAAGAAATCGACTTCGTAACCATCCTCCCGGTAATCCGAGGCCCCCAGCCCCTTGCGCAGGAACCAGTTCCCCCATTGACGAAAACGAACCTCCACGATCCGATCATTCACCGGAGTCACCTCCAGCCCATCCGTCAATGCGCCCACCTGGAAGGCGGCGATCTCATGAATGCGGCCCCTGAACTCCTTCCCGGCCGTCCAGATCAACCCATCGCGCAGCGTCTCCCCGGGGACGAACGACCGAAACAGGAACAGGCCTTGATAGTTTTCCGGAATACCCAGGACGTAGACATCCCGATCATCCGTCCAGCGCCAGTCATCCAGCAACGAAGTATATAACCGATTGGACTGGTCCCACCGATCGACGTTGGCCTGGAGGCTGATCCACTCCACACCACCCCAGCACAGCCATACGGCGAGCATCAGCCATCGCGGTCCGCGAAGGAGCAGACTTTGCCAGGCCAGGAGAAAAAAGACCGAAGCCAGATAACCATACCGGTCATTCTCCACATGGCCCATCCAGGCGACATACAGGCTGAGCACCGGGGCCAGGGCCAGGGCGAACAGCAATCCCGCCCAAAGCATGGTCGTCGTCTTGCGGTCCGAACGGCTGACCAGCCAGGCGATCCAGAGGAAGAACAGGGTGACGACCAGGATCACCATCCATGTTGGATGGTTTGCCGACAGCTCCACGATGGCCTTCTTCCAGGCATAGGGCCAATCCCTGGAAAAGGCCAGGTACTTGACCAGGTACTGCCATGCGTTCGCCGACAGGTCGGACAGGGAGAACCGCAGATGCACCTCATCACCATAGTGCCCCAGCCACGCCCCCATGCGCCATCGGTTGGCCAGCAGGTACAGGACGACCAGACCCGTTTGCGGGCCGATGATCCAGGCAGCCCACCTGCGGCGATCCGGCACGGCCCAGCCTTGCACTCTGCCCCACCACCATAGCGTCACCAGCAACATGATCGGATAGATCAGTGCCAGTTCGAGGGATAACAGGGCCAGCAGGAACAGCAGGTGGAACAACACCCAGCCAGTCCAGGTCATCGACGCCCGGGAACGCAGCAGCAGCAACAGCATGCCCAACAGGGCCGTCACATTCAGCAGGTAATGCAGGCAAACCTTCCAGACCACCACCTCTGCCTGGTACGGATGCAACAGGAAGAGGATCACCACGACACTCGCCGCGATCCGGGCATCGGCAGGCCAGATGGAACGCCAGATGCGGAATCCCAGGAGGCCGACCAGGGTGGCATTGACCGCATGCCAACCACAGAACAGCACAAACCAGGGCAAGGGCTGTATACCCACAAGCTGGTACCAGCCGCTCATCAGGCCGAAGAGGACCGGTTGGTTGCCATGCCAGCCAAACGAGTTCCACCAACCCAGGTGCGCGCCCTGAACAAACAGCATCTGGTGACCGGTAAAGTCGGAGATAAAGCCGGCTTCACGGGCCGGCCAGTAGGCCCAGAGCGTCAGCAGGAACAACCCCAGCCAGGTACCTGCAGCGAGTAGGATGGTATTGAGTCTAGGGTTGGCCACCTGCCAGGGTGGTCGCGTTCCGGATCTCTGCATCCGATGTGATTTGAACGGTACCACACCTGGGTCCCTTGCATTCGAGAATAATGCCCTGCCACGACAATCCACAGTCATTCGCCAGGCTACCGCCATCGAGAACCAGCGTAGCGCCAGAGTGGACCAGCAGCCGGGATCCCGCAGGGAAGGACACAGCACAACGGATGGTCAGTCGGGCACCCGGCATGACCTCAACATCACCGTACAGGTCGACCTCCCCTTCCCAGGTCTCATCCTCGCTGATGACCAGGTCATGTCCGGGCAGGCTCGTACACCAGTCGCGCTGCAGCAGGGACCGCGCCGTACCTGTCCGGCGCGAGAGGTTGCGATGGGCCTTCCCCAATTGACAGGGAGTCCAGGCCTGCTGCCAGTGATTGTAGTCCATGACATTATTCGAAATGAGCGAATCACAGGGTGGCTCGCCCGGATAAAAGCAGTTGGGATGATGCGGTGTATCGTCACATCCGTCACTGTACCGCCAGGTGTGTGCCAGGCCCAGCACATGACCGATCTCGTGCAGGGTCATGCCGGCAAATTCCGACGGAGGCAGGCCCGTGCGGATCAACCCGGCCAGCTTGATGGCCTTCCCCAGGGCGATGCCGGTACCGGTGGCGCGATAGGTCGGACTGGCTACACTGTCCGGATGATGGGGCATAATAAAGATGTTCAGCACGGAATCCGGCTGGATGGCATACTTCCGGATGACCTGCATGTCCGAGTTATTGCGATTTCGTCCGGTGTGCACATAGCCGAACAGGTCGTCATCAAAGTGATAATAGACCCCGTCATCCCAGGGCATCTGGGGAATGGGCGCGATCTCCAGCCGCATTCGCGTCGGCAAAACAGGTGTCCCGGTTGCAGCTGGCAGGGACATGGGCAGGTTATTGGCCAACTTGATGTTGATCTGTCGGGTCAGCTCCCGGACATACGGCGTAGCGATCTCCGCGAGAAACCGATGGCTTGTGTCGCGGGAATTCAGGATATGGTAATTCACCCGGATCACCCGCTCGGGGACCAGGTCACCATGCACGGTCTGATCCGGAATATAGGCGTCATATAACCGGCAGGGCTTGCGCAATATCACGCGTTCCTCGGTAGTGCGTTCCAGCACCTTGCCGTCGCGCCCGGCCTGGAAGGGCCGAAGGGTGGTCTTACAGGCCGATCCGGCCACCAGGAGCAGGATCAGCCCCGCGATCAGGTGTTGAGGCCGCCACATACACTGAGGGTCTGGCCGGTCACATATCCGGATAGGTCCGATCCCAGGAACACGCACACGTTGGCCACTTCATCCGCCTGCCCCAGACGCTTCATGGGAATGCCGGCGAGGAACTGCTCCTTGTTGTCATCACTCAGGGCGTGGGTCATATCCGTCTCGATGAACCCGGGAGCAATGGCATTACATCGCACATTCCTTGACCCGATCTCCTTGGCGACCGACTTGGTAAAACCGAGAATACCGGCTTTGGCTGCGGAATAGTTGGCCTGTCCGGCATTGCCAAAGACGCCGACCACCGAGCTGATGTTGATAATGGAACCCCCGCGATTCCGGATCATCGATTTCAGGGCATGCTTCGTGAGGTTGAACACGGACTTGAGGTCGACACGGATCACCTCATCCCATTGATCCTCCCCCATCCGAAGCATCAGGTTGTCGCGGGTGATCCCGGCATTGTTGATGAGGATGTCGATCCGCTCGAAATCGGTGAGCACCGACTGAACCAGGGCTTCCGCTTCGGAATAACTGGCTGCATCCGATCGATAGGCCCGGACACGCCGGCCACTGGCCTGCAATTCGGTGGCCAACGCCTCCGCTTTTTCCGGACTGGACAGATAGGTGAAGGCCACATCGGCACCTTCGGCGACAAACCTCCTGACGATCGCGGCACCGATGCCCCGGCTGCCACCTGTGATCAAGGCTACCTTACCTGACAATAGACCCATGGTAATTTTTGCTGGTGAAGCGGCTAAGATAGCGATTCATCCAGATCAGACTCCACATCCCCGGGCACAGAACACTCTTTGTATAATTTGTTTGACACATTTTGTGTTTATAAACATTTTGTTGTATGTTAGCGCCATCAAATACCATTCACCACAAGAAATCATATCCGAATGATCCGCCGCATCACTACCCTCATCCTGGCTCCCTGTAAAGACAACCAGTTGATCCTTGGCCTGATCCTGGGATTTGCCATCATGGTCGGAGGCAGTTGGCTGAACAGCCGACAGGCCGAAGTAGCCTCCGAACAGGACCGTATGGAACAGTCCCCATCTACGGAGGATGCCCCCGGCAAGGCCGACATGCGCATGTATGCCACCCTGCCGTGAGCAGGCACCTGCCACCTGCACGGCGGGTCAAAACCCGTCCAGCAGCGCACAGTGCGGACTCTATGGACATGGACAATAGGCATAGCCGTCCGTTACAGGCGGTAAAGCCCTCCCGGATCACGCCGGTCCGGACCTGCCGGCTCAAATGACCGGATCTACTGGTCGATCCGGACCTGCACGGTAACGATCGAATATACTCACAGGAAGGAGTGTTGGTCACGACTGTTGAACCAGGCAATACCTGGACTTATCCTCAGACATCCGATGGCTGGGTCCCATTAAAAAATCTCTTCCTTCCGGGACAGGAAGGGACGGTGAACCTGGAAGACGTGTTCCGCCAGACCGGCAGGTGTCGGGCTCAACGGTGCGATGCCGGTTGACCAGAATGCCGGTGAATGGCAGTTCCAGGTCCAGGGCTCGTCCGTTCAATCAGTAGTCTCCGGACATGGTCCTTCAGGTCAGGCCCGTTTCAGCAACAGGTGCCTGCCGCGACCATCCGGGCATACCCACCATCAACGACAATCCGGAGGGAGATCCCTGGCGGGCAGGGACTCATGTGTCCTCCGATGCATATACCTGAGTTTTGCTCTCTTTCCTGTGCCAGGCTGCCCGCAAAAGAGCGGGCGGCCTGTTTTTTCATCCGGCAGGGGCATGCATATGCCTTACCTGCCTACCCCCATGTTCCGGGCCTGTTGCAGGTCCTGCTGTGCTTCGGCTGACCGACCCAGCCCTTCCAGGGCCCTTGCCCGTTGCTGGTAGTACAACCCTTCGGTATTCTTCAATCGAATTGCCGTATTGAAATCCTCCAGCGCCAATTCGTATTTCCCCAGGTTGGTCCTGACCACGCCGCGTTCATAGATGATATCCGGATCATTGGGTTTGTATTTCAGGTACTCGGTATGGTCCTGCTCCGCTTTGGGGAAATCCTGGGTCGAGATATAGATCAGAGAGCGATTGAGGTAACCGTTGGCATTATCCGGATCCAGTTCCAGGCCTTTATTCACGTCCGCCAGGGCCGCTTGCAGGTTGCCCATCATGCCGTGCACAGCGGCCCGGTTGATGTACAGTTCACCCAGCTCCGGATCCAGCTCGATCCCACGGGAATAGTCGGCCAGCGCTTCCTTGACCTTGCCCTGGTCAAAAAAGAGCTTGCCCCGGCTGTTGTAGGTGTTGGCCTTTTCCTTCAGCTCCAGGGAGCGATTGTAATCCACGATGGCCCGGTCATAGTCCTTCAATTCGCGGAAATAGCGGGCCCGGTTATTATATGGCGTATTCACATTGGTGTAGTACTTCAGCACATGGGTCCAGAGTGTCCCACCGTTGGCCCACACCTTGTTCTGCTGGAAGGTCAGGATGGCCAGGACCGCCAGCCAACTCCAGACCACGCCCTTCACTGCCCCGGCATAGCGCGGCTGACCCATCCATTCCCGGATGAAGCTCAACAGCATGAAGATCAAACCCAGATACGGGATATAGGTGAAGCGGTCAGCCAGATATCCCTGCCCGGCAGCCAGGATCTGCAGGAGGAACATGACATTGAACGTAAAGAATGCAATACCGAACACATAGGCCCGACGATCCTGTTTCCACCACCGATAGAACAGGTAACCGACGATGAGGATACCGATGGGGGAGGCATAGAAGTATCCCGGGATCTCGGCCTCATAGGGATAGAGCGGCGACATCCGGTAGGGCACCAGGAATTTGACCAGATACAGGGAGTAGCTGTACATGCCCACCATCAAGCGTTCAATCAAGCTGTAATTGGTGGCATCCTCCAGGGATTCATTGGCCGACAGCATGTAGACGCCAAGCAGACCAACAGCCAGAGACAGCAGGAAATAGGGCCATTTCTCGAGCACCAGACCCAATTTGAGCGGCCGACGACGAAGATAATCCACGCAAAGCATGCTGAGGGGAAGGGTCACCGCCTGGATCTTGCTGAGCAGGGAAAGGGCAAACAGGACCAGGATCAGGAGCACCAGTTTCGGCGCCTTGCGATCCTTGTCGAGATACCGGATATAGGTCAGCAGCGCCCCGAGATAGAACGCCCCGAACAGCACATCTTTGCGCTCGGTGATCCAGGCCACCGACTCGACCCGCATCGGGTGAATGCCGAAGATCAGGGCACCGATAAACGCCAGCATGGCATTCATCCCCAACCCTTCAAGGATGCGATAAACCAGGAACACACAGATCATGTGCAGGATTAGGTTGTTCACATGGAAGACGGTCGGGTTGAGGCCGAACAGATGTTTCTCGATGGCGAAGGTGAGAATGGTCAGCGGGTTGTAGTTGCCGATCACATCCGAGGTGAAGATCCCCTTGATCGCGGCCCAGTTGAAGGCCGTCAGATTGGGGTTTTCCAGGATGTTCACATCATCGTCCCAGTTGACAAAATCATTGCCAAGGCTGTTGAAAAAGACCACCATGGTGATCGCGACGGCGATCCATGGCAACCATTTCTCGATGCCGTTCCGGGCTACGGTAGGCTGTTTTCCTCTGGTTCCCTTCTTCGATTTGGCCATAATGATTGGTTTTGGGTGGATATGACTTCTCTTTCAGACAAAATTCAGGCCTGTTTCATCCCGCGGGGACAGACAAGGCGGTGTTCGGACGCTAAAATAGGAAGAAGCCATCCAACCGTGAGACAGTCCGTACTTTTGATGACGATGACAGTATTCGGTTTCCTCCGTCGTCCTGCCTTACACGCCCTGCTGGGTCAGCGACCCATGTACCGCTGGGCCTGGCGATCGGTGTTCGCCCTGGTGGCGATCGCCATCCTGGCAGACGTCCTGGCCGGGTCAAAGCCCCTGTATTGCCAGTATCAGGGTCAGCACCATGCACCGGTCCTGGAGTCGTGGTTCGCCCGGCAGGGATGGATCAGCTGGCCTGAGGAATTTCACCGGAACACCTGGCAGGACCTCACCTATACCCGGGCCATTTTCCCTCCGGTTCCCTATTCGCCAGGCGACCTGGACCTCCCGGATGGGCAGCGTCTTGGACCATTTGCCGTTCAGCCCGGCAAGAGTTGGCGCAACCGACACTGGCTGGGCACTGACCGCCTTGGCCGTGATGTGCTGGCGGGCATGATCCACGGCACCCGATCGGCATTGCTGGTGGGGTTGTTTGGCACCGGGCTGGCGCTGCTGATCGGTCTCTGGCTGGGTGGCCTGGCAGGTTATTATGGTGATGACCGGCTGCGAGCCGGATGGATGGCCTGGCTTTCGGCCATCCTGGGGGTGATCATCGGACTATTCTACAGCATGCAAGGCTATTCCGCCATGATCCGGGCCGGGTGGGCCCCTGTCCCGGCGATCCTGGTGGCGTTGGCAGTTGGCCTGGGGATCCCCTGGTGCTTCATCCGACTCGGCCGCTGGATGGATCGAATGGCGGGTGTACGACCCCGGCGGGCACCCCTCGACCTGATGATCATGCGAGGCGTGGAAGCCGTCCAGTCCTTACCCGGTATGCTGCTCCTGCTGGCCCTGATCCCCTTGTTCCATGCACCATCGATCTGGAACATCGTGTTGATCGTCGGACTGATCCGCTGGCCCGGGTTTGCCCGTTTTGTACGGGGTGAATTCCTGAAGATCCGGGAAATGCCCTACCTGGAGGCCGCCCAGCTGGCCGGTATCCCGCATCGGCGTATCCTGTGGCGGCACGCCATGCCGAATGCCATTCCGCCCATTCTGGTTGTGGCCGCATTCGGCATCTCTTCCGGCGTGCTGATCGAAGCCTTCCTGTCCTTCCTGGGCTTGGGTGTTCCGGCCGATTCGGTGACCTGGGGCACGCTGCTCAACCAGGCCCGTGATCAATTCAGTGCCTGGTGGCTGGCCGTCTTTCCGGGAATGGGGATCTTTCTGACGGTAACAGCATTCAATTTGCTCGGCGAAGCGTTCCAGGAGAGCCTGGACGAACGAAAGCCCTATCTGCCAGCCAGACTCAGGCGTTCCAAAACCAGGTAGTCGGTTCAGTATTTCTTCCTCATGTTCTTCGGAAAAAGATTGGATTTCCCCCGCTTGGAGGACATCTCCCCGTTCTTGTTCAACTTGACATTGTCGGCATTGTCGTTCACCGGACAACCGGACTTGCTACTGCTGCAGGCAGGGGCAAAAAGGGTCGCTCCCAGGACGAATCCGAGCAGCAGACACCGGTAACGAAAGCCAAAAAACAAGCGATTGGTGGACATAATGGACTGTTTTCATCCCCTGATCAGGGTACATTTTGCATGTTAACGCCTCAGAAAGGGTGAAATTATGCCTTTTTTCACCGGAATATCGCAAAACCCTTGTTGAATCAGGGTTGTACAGCTATTTTTGCCCCGATTCGTTCACATTACTAAAATACCTCAAATGAACAAAGGAGATCTGATCAACAAGATCGCTGCCGATGCCAACATCACGAAAGCTCAGGCTGCCGACGCACTTGGTGCTGTTATCGATGGCGTAAGTGGTACACTGAAGGCAGGTGACAAAGTCACCCTGGTTGGCTTTGGTACATTCTCGATCAGCAAGCGAGAAGCTCGCACCGGTCGCAACCCTCAAACCGGCAAGTCTATCAAGATCGCTGCCAAGAATGTGGTGAAGTTCAAGCCTGGCAAAGAATTGGCTGACGAAGTCAACTAATATATTGTCATTGCAAACGCACAAAAGGGCAGCCATGTGGCTGCCCTTTTGTCGTCTTGGCCCAACCAAAATTCCTACCTTTGAGGCCCAACGAGAAACCCACCCCCCTCATGAGTCAAATTGCGGATCTTCAACGCACAGCCAGCCAGGTGCGACGGGACATTGTCCGGATGGTATCCCAGGCAAAAAGCGGCCATCCCGGCGGATCATTGGGATGCGCCGACTTTCTCACCACCCTATACTTTCATACCATGGACCGCAAGGACGGATTCCAGATGGATGGCAAGGGTGAGGACATGTTCTTCCTCTCCAACGGACATATCTCGCCCGTATGGTACAGCGTGCTGGCCCGGAGTGGATATTTCCCTGTTGCCGAGCTGGGTACCTTCCGCCATATCAACAGCCGCCTCCAGGGCCACCCGACCACCCATGAGGGTCTGCCCGGCGTGCGGGTCGCGTCCGGCTCCCTCGGCCAGGGGATGAGCGTGGCCATCGGCGCTGCCCTGAGCAAGCGTCTTGATGGCGACCAGCACCTGGTCTACTGCCTGACCGGCGACGGTGAACTGCAGGAGGGCCAGGTTTGGGAAGCCGCCCTCTTCGCCGCCCATCATCAGGTAGACAACCTGATCGTGACGGTCGACTGGAACGGGCAGCAGATCGATGGTTCCACCGATGAGGTGATGTCCCTGCGCGACCTGCCCGCCAAATGGGCTGCCTTCGGCTGGGATGTCCTGCACATGAACGGAAATGACATGACGGATGTGGTGGCCGTGCTCGACCAGGCCAAGGCTCGTACCGGCAAGGGAAAACCGGTCGTCATCCTGATGAAGACAGAAATGGGATACGGGGTCGACTTCATGATGGGCTCCCACAAGTGGCATGGTATTGCCCCCAATGCCGAACAGACCGAAACCGCCCTGGCTCAACTGGCCGAAACCCTAGGAGACTATTGATCATGGAGACACAAACCCAAACAGATACCCTTTTCGGCCGGTTTGCGGTCACTGGCAAACAGGCTACCCGCGATGGATTCGGCCTCGGCCTCTCCGCCGTCGGTGCGACCCATCCCCATGCCGTTGCCCTTTGTGCCGACCTGCTCGGATCCCTGAAGATGGATGACTTCGTCAAGCAGTGGCCGGAGCGCTTCTTCCAGACCGGTATTTCCGAAGCCAACATGATGGGCATCGCGGCCGGACTGGCTACCGGTGGCAAGATCCCCTTCACCGGCACATTTGCCAATTTCAGCACGGGCCGGGTGTATGACCAGATCCGCCAGTCCATCGCCTACTCGCACAAGAACGTCAAGATCTGTGCTTCCCATGCCGGACTGACCCTCGGCGAGGATGGAGCCACGCACCAGATCCTCGAAGACATCGGCCTGATGAAGATGCTGCCGGGCATGACCGTGATCAACCCATGTGATGCCAACCAGACCAAGGCGGCGACCATCGCCATTGCGGATCACCATGGCCCGGTGTATCTCCGCTTCGGCCGACCCGGCTGGCCGGTGTTCATCCCGGCTGATGAACCCTTTGTCATAGGCAAGGCCTTGCCCATCAAGCGCGGGGAAGCCGTCTCCATCTTCGCCACCGGCCATCTGGTCTGGCAGGCCATGGAAGCAGTCAAGACCCTGGAGGCCCAGGGCATCTCCTGCGAACTGATCAATATCCACACCATCAAGCCGCTCGACGAAGCGGCCATTATCGAATCCGTTACCCGCACCGGCTGTGCCGTGAGCTGTGAAGAACACAATCGACTCGGCGGACTCGGCGACAGCATAGCCCAGACCCTGGCCCGTCATCGACCGGCTCCACAGGAGTATGTTGCCGTCGATGACAGTTTCGGCGAAAGCGGCAAACCGGAAGAACTCCTGGTCAAATACGGGCTCGCGCCCCAGGACATCGTCCAGGCCGTCCACCGCGCGATCAAACGCAAAGGCTAATTCGCTTATGAAATTCAACACCAAAGTCATTCACGCCGGTATCGAACCCGATCCGACGACCGGGGCCATCATGACCCCCATCTACCAGACCTCCACCTATGTGCAAGCCGCTCCCGGCGATCACAAAGGCTATGAATATGCCCGCACCCAGAATCCTACCCGCCGGGTGCTCGAACAGAATCTCGCCGCCCTGGAGAACGGGGCGGATGGCATCTGCTTCGGCTCCGGGCTGGCGGCCATGGATGCGGTGCTCAAATTGCTCAGATCCGGGGACGAGGTCATCTCCACCAACGACCTGTATGGAGGCTCCTACCGCCTGATCAAGAAGATCTTCGAGCCCTTCGGCCTGAAGTCGAAGTTCATCGACATGACCCGGATCGAGAATCTGGAGAAGGCCATCAGCCCGGACACCAAACTGATCTGGATCGAGACGCCGACCAATCCGCTCCTCAACATTGTCGACATCAAGGCCGTGTGCGAGGTGGCCAGGGCCAAGGGGATCATGACCTGTGTGGACAATACCTTCGCCTCCCCCTACCTGCAGACGCCCCTGGACCTGGGTGCCGATCTGGTGCTCCATTCGGCCACCAAATACCTGGGTGGGCATTCCGATCTGGTGCTCGGTGCCATTGTCGCCAAGACCCAGGAGCTGGCAGACAAATTGCATTTCGTGCAGAATGCCTCCGGTGGCGTCTGTGGCCCGATGGACAGCTTCCTCGTCCTGCGCGGGATCAAGACCCTTCACCTGCGCGTGCAGCGCGCCTGTGAGAATGCCCGCCAGATCGCCGCTTTCCTGGAAGACCACCCCAAGGTCGGCCGGGTACTGCACCCCGGCTTGACAAGCCACCCCCAGCACGAACTGGCCGCCCGGCAGATGAAGGACTTTGGAGCCATGGTCTCCTTTGACCTCCTGGACGACAGCATGGAAAAAGCGACGACCGTCCTCAGTGGCACGCACCTGTTTTCTTTGGCCGAGTCATTGGGCGGTGTCGAATCCCTGATCGGCCACCCTTCATCGATGACCCATGCCTCCATCCCCCGGGAGGATCGCATCAAGAATGGCCTGACCGACAGCCTGATCCGGCTCAGTGTCGGCGTGGAGGACGTGGATGACCTGATCGCGGACCTGGCCGGCGCACTGGAGAAGGTGTAACCAGCCATCACGATCTTGAAAAAGTCCAGCACCATTGGTGGGACTTTTTTATTTTTGGGATGACCAACCTGCAGAGACAAGATCCTTGTTGACCTGATCCGTCCTGCAGTATGGCAAACTACACCACTCCTCACCTTCCCATCAGCGCCTGGGCAGAAGATGACCGCCCCCGGGAGAAACTCCTCCTGAAAGGGGCATCTGCACTGTCCGATGCCGAACTCCTGGCCATCCTGATCGGGTCGGGTTCCCGCAACGAATCGGCCGTCAACCTGGCCCGGCGCATCCTGGAGCAATACCAGCAAAACCTCAATGATCTCGGACGTGCCTCCCTGGCCGACCTCACCGCCTTCAAGGGGATCGGCCAGGCCAAGGCCATCACCCTGCTGGCCGCCATGGAGGTCGGTCGGCGACGCCAGCACAGCGAAGCCCGGACATTGCCCGCCATCCGTCATTCCGAGGATGCCTTCCGGTTGCTGCAGCCTTTGGTGGCCGATCTCGACCACGAGCAGTTCTGGCTCATCCTGCTCAACCGCGCCCACCAGGTGCTCCAGTTCGAGCGGGTCAGTGCCGGTGGTGTATCCGGTACAGTGGTAGACCCCAAGATCATCTTCCGCAAGGCCCTGCATGGCCAGGCGTCCTCCCTCATCTTGTGCCACAATCATCCATCCGGGAACACCAAGCCGAGTCCCGCCGACCTGGAGATCACCAAGAAGCTCAAACTGGCTGGCCAGCACCTGGAGATCTCTGTGGTCGACCACCTCATCGTCACCCATCGGGGGTACTTCTCCTTTGCGGATGAGGGATTGATGTAGTCTGGAGGTGATGAGGGGAGGAGTTTGGAGGGGAGGAATAGAGGGGTCGAGGAGGCAATCGGAAGGCGGCGAACGCCGAATGCTGTACGCCAATCCCAAACAGAGGGGGTGGCATGGCAACGAACTCACGATAGAAAAAAGAAGAGGTCCAACCTGCCAGGTCGGGGGAGGGATGGCCTGTCTGCATCAGCGCAACTGGTCGAGATGTTGAGCAGGGAAGGAGAAAACATGCCTTCTGACCGCTGTTGCACGATCCTCCCAACAATCCGGCGATCCAGCCGTTTAGGATGTTCGTATCTTTGTTGACACTATGGAATCCGGAAAATTTGACCTCCACCTGCTTGGCCGGGTACTCGCCCTGGCCAAACCCCATCGGAGGCCATTCATTACCTCCGGTATCCTGGCCGTCTTGCTGGCCCCTTTGGCCACTTCCCGACCCCTGCTGATCCAGCAGATGGTCGACCACTACATCCTGATCCCCGATCCGTCCGGATTGCTGACCATGACCCTGGTCATCCTGGCCGTGCTGGTCATCGAGGTGCTGATGCGGTATGTCTTCATCTACACCACCAATTTCCTGGGGCAAAGCGTGATCAAGGACCTGCGGGTGCGGGTATTCCAGCATATCACTCACCTCAAGCTGACCTATTTCGACAAGACCCCTATCGGCACCTCCACCACCCGGACCATCAACGATATCCAGACCATCAATGATGTATTTTCCCAGGGCACCATCACCATCCTGGCCGACCTGCTCACGGTGGTCACTGTGTTGATCATCATGCTCATCACCAGCTGGAAGCTCACGGTCATCTGCATGCTCACCATGCCCTTCCTGATCGTGGCCTCCTACCTGTTCAAGGAAAAGGTCAAGGCGGCCTTCCAGAAAGTACGCAACCAGCTGCAGAAGATGAATTCCTTTTTGCAGGAGCATATCACCGGGATGCGCATCGTGCAGATCTTCACGGCGGAGGATCGGGAACGCCAGAAGTTTCGCACCATCAACCGGGCCTATACCCAGGCCAACCTCGATTCGATCACCGCTTATGCGGTGTTCTTTCCCGTGGTGGAGATCATCTCCGCCACCTCCCTGGCCCTGATGATCTGGTGGGGCGCCCATTCCGCCATCAGTGGGGAGGTTTCCCTCGGTGCCCTGATCGCCTTTCCCCTCTACCTGAGCATGCTGTTCCGCCCCATCCGGATGCTGGCCGACAAGTTCAATACCCTGCAGATGGGCCTGGTGGCCGCCGACCGGGTATTCGGGGTGCTGGACAACCACGAATTCATCCAGAACAATGGGACCTGGACCCCGGAGCGCCTGAAGGGCGAGATCACCTTCGAGCATGTCAGCTTTTCCTACGATGACGTGCATCCGGTATTGCGTGACCTCAGTTTCCAGGTAGAGACCGGCCAGACCCTGGCGATCGTGGGCAGCACTGGTTCCGGCAAATCGACCATCATCAATATCCTCAACCGGTTCTACGACATCCAGAAAGGCGATATCCTGGTGGATGGACGGTCGATCCGGGACTACGAGCTATTCGCCCTGCGGAGGCGGATCGCCATCGTGTTGCAGGACGTGTTCCTGTTCTCCGGGACCGTCCTGGAGAATATCACCCTTAAGGACCCCCGGATCAGTCGGGAAGAGGTCGAGACCTCGGCCCGAATGATCGGCGCCCATGAATTCATCATGCGCCTGCCCGGGGGGTATGATTTCCAGGTACAGGAGCGGGGCGCCACCCTGTCCATGGGGCAGCGCCAATTGATCTCCTTTGTCCGGGCACTGGTGTTCGATCCCGACATCCTCATTCTGGATGAAGCCACCTCCTCCATTGATACCGAGACCGAGCAGGTGATCCAGCATGCCATCGAGACCATGATCGCCACCCGCACCTCGATCGTGATCGCACACCGGCTGTCCACCATCCGGCATGCCGACCGGATCATGGTCCTGGAGAGTGGGCAGAGGCTGGAGTTCGGCACCCATGATGAATTGATGGCCAATGCCCAGGGCAGGTATCGGGAGTTGGTGGAGATGCAATTCTCATTGATCGAGTAGTCCAGTAGACGGAGATTTCTGGCCAGGCCAGTGTACGGGTGTCCCGCCCTTTCAAGACTTTCACTGTCGTGGTTGTGGCTCTTCTGACTCCCCCCTGTCGAAGGCAAAAGCAAACGATCCCGAAATTCGGATAGACCAACCAGTATCGTGATCAAGCGAACAGAGGGCAGCGGAAGCATAGCAATGTTCCCTGCTGCAGGCACCAACCAAGGTTCAACCCCTCCGGGGTTGGGGGGTGTTTGTTCTGCATCCCCCGGGCTGAAGCCCGGGGCTATTCATGTAGAACCCCTCCGGGGTTCGCCATCCAGAACCGCAGAATGCCTGGGTCGGCACGACAGGTCATGTTTCCATCCCATTCTCAGCATGTAGCAGGTGAGCGCATCCATCTGCGTTCATCCCCACCAGCCGCCAGGTTGGGGGGCTAGCAAGGCAGCTTTATTGCGCCCCTTCAGGGCTTCTGACGTCTGGTAGATCATGTGGTTGGGCGTTGCCCAACCCTGGGTTATGTCGCCCCTGCAGGGCTGCTCCTGCCCGGGGCCTGTGTCCCTCCGTCCTCGGTCTTCGGTCTTTGGTCTACTGTCTTCCCCACCAGCCGCCAGGCTGGCGTCTTCGGTCTTCGGTCTTCGGTCTTCGGTCCTCCGTCTACCGTCTACGCTGCCAGCCGCCAGGTTGGGGTCCTCGGGTACCTGATCGACCAGAACCATCCGTTGGGCCTGAAAAAGCAGGATTTCAGTCGAAATACCTGATTGAAAGCCAGCCATTTTTCCATTTCACACGTTTCATATGTGAATGAATTCCTAATGGCCGGAAATCGCCTTGCTTTCCAGTCACTTTGAACGTTCTTTTGTCGCACCGTGTTTAGATGTTACCCATGACGATCCTCTTCAACCGACAGCGTTTAAATCCTTTCTCCAGCATTGCGGGAATTCTGATCCTGACTCTGGTCATGATCGGTTTGTTCTTCGTAGCCAAGGGTATTTTCTGGCTCCTGGCCAAGGCGGCGTTCTTTCTGCTTGCCGGTGCCCTGATCATTCATTTTCGTACCGTCCTGGATTTTGGCAAATGGCTTTGGAACACCATCGTTAGCAATCCGATCCGAGGGCTCTTTCTGACGGCTTTGGGAGTCCTGCTGTATCCGGTCCTGTTTGCCTATCTGTTCTTCCGCGCCCTGGTCAACCGCAAGGTATCCAAGCTTAACGAGGCTATCCAACGCGAACGAGATGGCGAATGGGTAGATTTTGAAGAACTGGAGACGACCTACAACCAGCGTCGGAAGCGTACGGATCGCGCCCAGGTCGAAGTGGCTGATCGCTACAGCGACCTCTTTGAATAGGGCTTTGGGACGTACTTTTGTCCCAAACCACTGATCACTGGCCCTCCCCTTTCTGTCCATTACCCTGGTTATCACCATCCTGTATCTCCTGATGCAGGAGCGATACCGGTTGGCCTGGGGACGTCTGACCGCGATCCCCGCACAAGAGGCCGACCTGCCTTCCGTCACGATCATCATCGCTGCCCGCAATGAGGTGCATCGGATCCGGCCAACCCTCAATGCCCTGCATCGCCTGGTGTATCCCGGCCCACTGGAAATCCTGATCCTGGATGATCATTCGACCGATGGAACAGCGGACCTGATCCGGGACCATTTGCCACCCCGCGCCCGCTGTCTGGCATTATCGGGAACAGGGAAACGCGCTGCCCTGGTGGAAGGCCTGCAGGTGGCCAGCGGAGAGATCATCCTCCTGACCGATGCGGATTGTGTGCCGGGTATCGATTGGGCATCGTCCATGATACAACCATTCTCTCATCCCGGGATCGACTGGGTCTCCGGTCCGGTAACCAGTGTGGCCGGGACGGACATGGTGAGCCGCTATGATGCCCTGGAATGGCAGGGACTGATGGTCATCACCGGGGCGGGATTTGCCCTGGGGCGACCCGTGCTCGCCCAGGGAGCGAACATGGCTTTCCGGAAGTCTCGCCTGGCCGAACTGGGTGGCATCCAGGGTTTCCCATCCCGCGCTTCGGGGGATGATGTCTTTCTGCTATCCCTGTTCCAGCAGGATGATGCACACCGTTGCCATTTTCAGCAGGACATCCGGGCTCTTGTTCAGACAGCGGCCCCGGATTCATGGCGCGCCCTGGTTCGTCAACGATTGCGATGGACGTCCAAGTCCGGCCACCTGGATGTCTGGCATGGGCTGGCACCCATGGCCTTGACCTGGCTGGCTTGCCTCGTTCTTCTGGCCACGCCGGTGCTCTTCTATGCCTTACCAGCTCATTCGGCCCCATTGTCCCTCCTGCCCATCCTCGTCAAGTTCATGGCAGACTACCGCCTGCTCCGGGCCGGATGGCAGTTCAGTTGCGCCCGATTCACCTGGATGGACGTACTGCTGGCCAGCCTCATCCAACCGGTGCTGGTGGTCATCAGCGGATGGATCGGTCCGCTCCGACCGGGCTATCTTTGGAAAGGAAGACGTGTACAATGATCGCCTATACCCTGGAAGCTGCCCTGGCCCATCCGGAACGGATCCGCTCCCTGGTGCTCTATCGCCAGAACCTCGCACATTGGCCGGATGCCCTGTTCCGTCTTCCCCTTCTCGAACATCTGGAGCTCGACACCTGCCAGCTCGAACACCTGGATGAACGACTGGCCGCTTTGCCTATTCGCTCCCTGATCCTCCCGAACAACCGGATCGCCTCCGTGCCGGACTGGTTGCGTGACCTGCCTCAACTGGATACCCTGGACCTCTCCCGGAATGCCCTGACCACCTGGTCCCAGAAGGCGTGCCCGCCACATCTGCGTACCCTCCGCCTGGCACAAAACCGTCTCAGACAATTCCCCTCCCCATTGATCGTTGGCCTGACCCACCTGGACCTGGGGGGAAACCCCCTTTCCAGCCAGAGATGGCCAAGTGAACTATCCCACCTGGAATCTATCCGAATGGACGGATCGCCCCAGGCGGCAGCACAGTTCCTGAACGTCCACTGCCCCGCGCTGACCGAACTGACCCTGACCAGATGCAAGTTGGACCGTCTTCCGGTGAGCTGGACCGAGCGATATCCGAACCTGAGGCATATCGATCTGTCCAGGAATCAGCTGACCTCCCTGCCCGGAGATTTCCCAGAAGCGTCTCCCCTCCTTCGGGTCGTCCTTCTGGCGCGGAACAGACTGGACGAGTTACCCGGGCAATGGTCATCGACCATGCAGATCATGGACCTGGACCTGTCGGGAAACCAGCTGACCAGCCTGCCGGGTTCCCTTGGGCAACTGGCCTGGCTCACCCGCCTGAATTTGTCAGATAACCCGCTGACCGTGCTGCCGGATACCCTGGCCGGACTGCCTCGTCTGGAGACACTCGACCTGCGAAAAACCAATTTAGGAGCACTGGCTACCGGTCCGTGGCCGGCCCTGATGAAACTCCAGATCCACCAGACTCCGCTGGCTTCCAGTGAGTCATTCCTGCGGGCCCTTCCCCAACGGATCCGGGTCGCCGGAAAAAAGAAGAGCACCCAACCGGCGTCACTCAGCCTGTCCCGTTTCCGGTTGTCTGCAGAGAAGGCCGGCTGGTCAGCCGAGCGGCAGGGGCGATTGTGGCAACTCCTTCAGGATGAGGCTGCTTCCCGGCCCTCCTGGAGCATCCAGGATCACCTGGACCTGTGGCAGCTGGGCCGACCCGGCTATCCGGAGGTCCTGATCCGGCAGGCCCGCAGCCATCCGGCGAGAAACCAGAGGCGTCTGGCCATTTTTGGCCGCAGCTGGATCCCACGGGAGCCACTGGCTGAACGCGCTGCTGCGTCCGGCATCACCCTGGTCAAACCGGACAACGCGGCGGATGTCGATCTCTTCCTCATCGGCAGTCCACAGGACGATCCAGCCTTGCTCGATCCCCGACGACAGGCGTGGATGAGTGAACGCGACCTGTTGGGCTTCCTGCCTCCCCTGTCTCCCCGCCAGACAGGGTTTCCACCGGATCCGGAACAGGTCCGGTCGCTGCTCCGCAGTCCGCTCCTCACCCATCAGATGATGGGACAACGGATACTGTTCGAACAGGGGATACCGACGGACCTGTATGGCGAGCTGCTGCTCATCATCCGCCAAAAGAGCATCCCTCCCCTGCAGAAGCAGTGGCCCGAATTGATCCTGCGCTTCGGTCAAGGGGCATGGGTAGCCGATTGCCTGGCCCCAGCAAAATCGCTGGACACCGACATCACCAGCCTGGCCAGGGCCTGGGGTGCGTCCTCTCCGACGATCGGGCACTGGGCTTCCACCTGATCCCTTATCCATTCATGTACATGAAAAAGCCCGAAGGTCACCTTCGGGCTTCTCGAATCATCAGCAGAGGGAACTAGATGTCCACCCTGGCATACTTGGCATTGGCTTCGATAAACTGGCGACGTGGCGGCACCTCATCACCCATGAGCATGGAGAAGATCCGATCGCATTCGGCGGCGTCGTCAATGGAGACCTGCTTCAGGGTCCGGCGTTCCGGATCCATGGTGGTTTCCCACAATTGCTCCGCATTCATTTCACCGAGACCCTTATAGCGCTGGATCTTCACACTGGCTTCCGAACCACCCATGGCTTCAACAGCGGCCATCCGCTCCTCTTCATCCCAGGCATACTGGGATTGCCGTCCCTTGGAGACCTGATACAGGGGCGGTGAGGCAATATAGATGTTGCCCTCCTCAATGAGTCGGCGCATATACCGGAAGAAAAAGGTCAGGATCAGGGTCACAATATGGCTTCCATCGATGTCGGCGTCGCACATGATCACGATCTTGTGATAACGCAGTTTATCGACGTTCAGCACACGGATCCCCTCATCATTTTCCTGGATGCTCACACCCAGGGCGGTGAAGATGTTCTTGATCTCCTCGTTCTCGTAGATCTTGTGCTCCAGGGCCTTCTCTACGTTGAGGATCTTACCCCGAAGGGGCAGGATGGCCTGGAAATTCCGGTCGCGGCCCTGCTTGGCTGTCCCGCCGGCAGAGTCTCCCTCAACGAGAAAGATCTCGGATTCTTCGGGATGGCGGGATGAGCAGTCGGACAGCTTGCCGGGAAGACCACTGCCCGTCAGTGCGCCTTTGCGCTGGACCATTTCCCTGGCTTTCCGGGCTGCATGGCGTGCCGTAGCGGCCAGGATGACCTTGTCGACGATCTTGCGGGCCGCCACAGGGTTCTCTTCCAGGAAGTATTTGAGATGATCACCGAGCACTCGGGACACGATACCATTCACCTCGGAGTTTCCCAGTTCACCTTTCGTCTGGCCCTTGAACTGAGGCTCAGGCACCTTAACCGATACGATGGCGGTGAGGCCTTCCCGGAAGTCCTCACCGGAGATCTCAAAGTTCAGCTTCTTGAACATCCCGTTGTCGTCGCCATACTGCTTGAAGAGACGGGCGACGGCCCGGCGAAATCCCTGCACGTGCGTACCGCCGTCCCGGGTGGAGATATTGTTGACGTACGACAGGATATTCTCCGAATAGGAGGTGTTGTAGTGCATGGCGACTTCCACCTCGACATTTTCCTCCTTGCCGGTCACATAGATGGGCACTTCGATCAGGGGTGTCTTGCTCGCGTCGACATAGGTCACGAATTCCTGCAAGCCACCTTCGGAATAGAAGTCCTCCTGAAGGAAGGACCCGTCATCCTGTACGTCGCGTTCGTCAGTGAGGGACAGGCGGAGTCCCTTGTTCAGGAAGCTCAGTTCACGAAGTCGATGCGCCAGGGTCTCAAACTTGTACTCCAGGGTCTCGAAGATCTCCCCATCCGGCTTGAAGGTCACCCGCGTTCCGGTCTCGTCGGTATCCCCGATGATCTCGACCGGACCGAGGGGTTTCCCCTGGCTGTATTCCTGCGCCCAGATCTTGCCTTCCCGCCGGATCTCGGCACGCAGGTGCACGGACAAGGCATTCACGCAGGAAACCCCTACCCCGTGCAGACCTCCGGAGACCTTGTAGGTATCCTTGTCGAATTTACCCCCGGCATGGAGCACCGTCATGACCACCTCCAGGGCAGACTTCTGCAATTTCTCATGCATGCCGGTCGGAATACCCCGACCGTCATCAGTCACCGAAATACTGTTGTCGGTATGGATGACCACCTCGATATGGGTAGCATGGCCGGCCAGGTGTTCGTCGATCGAGTTGTCGACTACCTCGTACACCAGATGATGCAACCCCTTGTAATCCGTACTTCCGATATACATCCCCGGGCGGCGGCGAACGGCCTCCAAACCCTCCAGAGCCTGAATATTCGCCGCGGTATATTCACCGGGCTGAGGACTCTGTCCTTTTTTCTCATTTTCCATGGCTGCAAAGATAACCAAAATGAGCCATTCCCATGGAAAAAAAGGGGTAAAAAATGACCCATTAATTATTGATAATCATTTGGTTATGAATTTTTATTTCGCCAAGTTGATTTCCTCTTCCATCCGGCCTCGCGAAGGGGTTATTTTTGCAGGGAAACCGGTCGGCCCCATTCCCTGAATTCACCCCAACCAGATTCCCAGACCTCACCATGACCAAGCCCGCTGCAACGCTGATCTGTGCCACTCCGGACGACCTTCCCGACATCGCCCGTCAAGTGATCGAGGCTGCCGGTGCATACCGGTTGATCTGTCTTTCCGGTGATCTCGGGGCAGGCAAGACCGCCCTGGTCACCGCCATGGTCGCCGCATTGGGCAGCAGTGATGCCGTATCCAGTCCCACCTTTGCCCTGGTCCAGGATTACCTTGCCCCGACCCTCTATCCTCCGGTGATCCACCACATCGATGCCTACCGCCTGAATGACCTCCAGGAGGCCCTGGATATTGGTTTGCCCGACTATCTGGATGACCCTGCCTGGACCTTTGTCGAATGGCCGGAGATCCTGGATCCCATCCTGCCGGAAGAACGACTGGACATCCATCTGCAAATCCTGCCGGATTCCACGCGGGAAATCGTATTTTTGGAGAGATGAGCAAGCGCATCCCTATCCCCGCAGAACTGACCAAAGGCCGACTGGACACCCAGGAGCAGGCCCTGGCCCTCCGACCCAAGAGCCACAAGCTGTTCATTGGGATCCCCAAAGAGAACTCGGTTGAAGAGAACCGGGTGGCTCTCGTCCCCTCCAACGTCGCCGCCCTGGTCGGCCATGGGCATCGGGTGGTCATCCAGAGCGATGCCGGCAAACGCGCCAATTATCTGGACCACGAATACAGTGAGGCAGGTGCCGAGATCGCCCATTCCAATGAGGAGGTCTACCGCGCCGAAATGATCATCAAGACGGCTCCGCCCACCATGGAGGAGATCGACTTCATGCACCCCAACCAGGTGCTGATCTCTCCGCTCCACCTGCCCATCGTCCAGAAGGAGTTCCTGGAAAAGTTGCGAAGCAAGCGTGTGATCGCCCTGGCCATGGAGTACATCCAGGATGACTCCGGGGCTTTTCCGGTGGTTCGGATCATGAGCGAGATCGCCGGCATATCCGCCATCCTCACAGCTGCCGAGCTCCTGAGCCGGTCCAACAAGGGAACCGGCCTGTTGCTGGGTGGTATCTCCGGCGTCCCCCCTGCCCGGGTGGTCATCCTGGGATCGGGCGTCGTGGCCGAATATGCCACCCGCGCCGCCCTGGGATTGGGGGCAGAGGTCCGGGTATTCGACAACAATATCTACAAGCTGATGCGCCTGAAACATCATCTGGGCAGTCAGATCTTTACCTCCGCCCTGGATCCGGTGATCCTGCGGAAGGAACTCATCCAGGCCGATGTGGCCATTGGGGCCATCCATGCCAAGACCGGGCGTACACCCGTCGTCGTATCCGAGGAGATCGTTTCTGCCATGAAGGATGGCGCGGTGATCGTGGATGTGAGCATTGACCAGGGAGGCTGTTTTGCCACCTCCGAGCTGACCACCCACAGCAAACCGACCTTTGTCCGCAATGGGGTGGTCCATTTCTGTGTCCCCAATATCCCCAGCCGGGTCGGCAAAACCGCCTCTGCTGCCGTCAGCAATATCCTCACGCCCATCCTGATGGACCTGGAATCCGTATCCGGTATCGAGTCCCTCTTGTATCACAGCGAAGGACTGCGCAATGGGGTGTATGCCTACAAAGGATGCATCACCAACAACTATCTGGGAGAAAAATTCGACATGAAGACCACGGATCTGGAGCTGCTGATCACCTCCAGCCTCTGATCAGCACCGAGCTTCGCTAGCTGCGCATCGCCTCCACCGGATCCATCCGGGCGGCCTGCAGGGCCGGGATCAATCCGGACAGTACACCGATCACAGCCGATACGGCGATGCCCAGGGCTACATTGGTCCAGGACAGGAACATCGGGAAATTGGCCAAGGCCGCGATGACCTTCACGACGATCAGGACCAGGCCCAGTCCGGCCAGTCCTCCGATCAGGCAGAGGATCACGGCTTCGACCAGAAACTCCAGGAGGATAAAGGCACTTTTTGCCCCCAGGGCCTTCTTGATCCCGATCAGGTGGGTCCGTTCCTTGACGGAAACAAACATGATATTGGCCACGGAGAACATCCCGACGAAGAGGGCGAAAATGCCGATCGCCAGGCCGGCCAGGTTGAGCACCTTGAAAAAACTGTCCAGCAGATTGGTCAGGACCGACAGTTCATTGACCGCAAAATTGTTGTCCTGACGAGGGGAAAGCCGACGTCCGGCCCGCATGGCGATGGTAACTTCATCCACCACCTCCTCCAGGTCGGCCCCGTCTGCCGCTTTTACGGCGACCATGCCGCCCCCATAATCACCGGCTTCCCGCACATTAGCGATCTGTCGGGCCAGCGGATAGGAGATCAGGACCGCCCGGTCGAAATCCATGACCTTGATGAGGTCTTTCCCGGTGGGTTCGATCAGACCGATCACCCGCAGGCTCTGGCCATTGATCTTGATCTCCTTGCCGATCGGGTCCAGTCCGGCGAAGAGCATCTCCGCGATGCGCGATCCAATGACTGTCACATGACTGCCTGTCTGGTATTCGATCGGAGAATAGAACCGGCCATCGGCCAGCTGGACATTGAACAGGTTTGCATAGTCTTCCGTCCCGGCGATCAGGTAGGCCCGGTCCACACTGCTGGCCCCGTATTTCACCGGTTTGGCCCCGAGGAAAACGGAATAACTGGCATATTCAATAGCCGCCCCAGATGACTTGATGGCTCGGTAATCCTTGTAGTTGGGATTCGGACGCCGGAGGTATTTCCAGTAATTGGTCATGGGGTCCTCATTCCAGGGCTGCTTGGTGACATACAGGACATCCTCGCCCAGCTTTTCAAAGCTCTCCTTGATGTTGGCCTCCAGGCTGTCGACTGCCGACTTGATCGACATGATGCAGAAAATGCCGATGGTGATCCCCAGCAGGGAGAGGATACTGCGGGTCTGGTTGTACCGCAGTTCCGTCAATGCCTGCAGGAAACTGGCAGGGATGATGCGTAGGAAAGCTTTCATCGGGTTCAAAGATAGACGGGACTTCGCAATGGCGAAAATCCATTCGATGAATCACTACATGAACCTGTTGAATGCCGGCATTCCACCGATGAAGTGGTCATGGTTCCATGGACCTGACTTCCCTCTGCCGCACAGCATCAGGCCGTGGCCTGGCCATGGCACCACCAGCTGATCTAGCGGATCAGGCTGAAGCTGCCCAGGCTCTCATAATACTCACCCTTGCAGAGATAGCGAGCCTTGTACACATAAATGCCCGGCATCAGGGGCTCGCCCCGGTAAATGCCATCCCAACGGGCAAACGCATCCGAGGTGGAGAATACCCGTGTCCCCCAGCGGTCGTAGACCTCAAAATAATCCAGGCCCTCCAGGGCCACGGGATTACTGATCCCGAATTCCTCATTGAGCTGGTCTCCATTGGGCGTAAAAGCACTGGGCACCAGGAGCCGGTCACAACTCAGGTCATTGGGATCGACCACCTCCACATAGACGGTATCCGTAGCCGTACAGGCCCCCTGGACGAAATTGATCTGATAGCGGCCGGAAACGGTCGGCGTAATGGTTGGATTTTGCGCTGTCGGATCACTGACACCGCCCGAAGGGAACCAGGCAAAGGTCGTGGCACAGGTACCAGAGGTCAGGACATTGAAGGACTCGCCCAGGTAGATGACCGTGTCGCGGGTGAGGATCATATCGCGAGGGATGAACAACTCCTCCACGTCCTCCTCGGTCAGGGCCCGGTCATAGACCCTGAACTCATCCAGCCCTCCGCGGAAGCGGATCTGGCCGGCACCCACGCATGGCCCACCGGCCAGGGCCAGCTGGGCATTGTTCTGCAGTTCGATCCGGTCGGAAGCGGCGGCTTCCTCGACGAACTCACCATCCACGTACAGGAGGATCTTGGTAGCCCGGCGCACCACCACGATGTGGTACCAGCATCGTCCGGTGGGCAGGCGATAGTTCATCTTCACCTGCAGGCCGGGATCTTCACTGACAAGGATCCCCAGCTGGCGGTTGGATGGCGTATAGGTGATGGCCAGGGCATGGTTGTCATCGCAATCCTCCCGCTTCGACACGATATCATAGATCCCGGAGGAAGATTCGGGCTTGAAGTAGAAACTGATACTGAAGTCGGCCTTCCGCAACCGGTTGACACTGATGTCCCCGAGCAGGGAAATGAAATTGAGGCTACCATCAAATTCCAGGGCATTCCCCGCAGGGCCACAGATGTAGGTCGTATCCCCGTCGAAAAAGAGGACATTGCCGTAGCCACTCTCATCATAGAGGCTGTCGGAGAAGGTCATGTTGGTGACCAGGTTGGCTGTCAATTGTGCCTGCACGGAAACCGCCGCAAGCCCAAGGAGAACAAAGAGGAATAGGTAACGCATATCGATAAGAGTCCTGATCGGGAGGTAAACGTTGCTTGTCGTTCCGGGATTATGCTCAACGGCCGAATAATCCGCCCAGGGCCCCCATTCCCCCAGGCAATACCGACGCCATCCATTCCTGGACCACCTGTTGCTCCATCTCCGTGGCCTTCCTGATCGCCTCATTCATCGCCATCACCAGATGGTCCTCCACGGCATCGGGGTCGGCATAATCGGCATGGTCCCGATCGATGATCACCGAACGAACGACCTTGTTCCCGGTCATTCGTACGACAACCAGGCCATCGCCCGATCCGACCTCGATGGTTTGGGCGGCCAGTTTTTCCTGGACTGCCTTCTGTTGCTCTTCCAACTGCTCGAACATGGTATTCCGAATTTGGAAGGCAAAGGTACGATGTGATCAGCTCATTCGCCGCGTGGAAGAGGCTGTTCGGCAGAATAACAATCCCATCGGGCCTCCTCGACGGGATGTTGTTCATAGAGCCGACGCACCTCCTGATCGGAAAACGGGGTGCTGTACATGCGCAACTCGTCGATCATCCCCTTGAACGGCAAACGATCCGGGCCGGGTCGCCCGGCGGGTCGTCCGATATGGAGGGGGATGGTATTGCTGATGTCCACATTCCGGCAGCGGCGGATCTGGTCCATCAGCAGGCCGTTGTGATACCCCCTGACCTCGTTGCCATCCCGTACCAGGGTGAGATGGTGCCATTTTGCGGTATCCAGAGGGACTTCCAGGGGCTGAAAGCGACGAATGGAGTCTTCCATCAGATGGAACCGGACCAGATGGTTGACCGGATCATATATGGCCTCCCAGCCGGCATCGGAGCGTTCGGGGTCTCGGGTGGAGAAGACCACCTGGTTGATCAGGTTCTGGTCCCACACACGCAGGTAGAAACTGACCGTCAGGTCGGAGGTGCTGAAGTACCGATTGAGGGGACCGTCAAGCATTGCATAATCTGTCCCTCCGGAAAAGATCAGTCCATCCTGGTCGATGCCACACCAGCACCCGACCCCACCCAGCATGCGGATATCCGGATTGATGCCGGTGTGGTCCGTTCGGTCGCAGCCGTTGAAGGAATAGAAGGCCACCAGCCCTTCATCGTCCGGTTGGGCGAAGAGGGAATGGAAAGCGGCCAGTAAACAGAGTGCGAGCAGCCAGCGGGTCATTCCCCCAAGATGCGGAAATTCCGGGGATCAGGCAAGTGGGTCTTCGGGTGGGTTTTGTCACCCTGTTTGCGGTGCCGGCAAACAGGTCGCCAAAACCGAGCTGTGTTGATCATTGACCCCGGGCTTCCTGATCGCCGCAGGAGATAAGCCCGGGGCTATTGACATGCAGCCCCGGCGCGGTTGATCCGCCTGGTCAGCGGTCTTGCGCCTGGCATCGGCAAAGGTTCAACCCCTCCGGGGTTGGATGGTATGTTCTTCAGATACCCCCGGCTGAAGCCGGGGGCTATTGACATGCAACCCCAGCGGGGCTGATCCTCCTGTCAATCAACGAATAAACCCATACCTGTCCGCTGTGGTGGAAACGAATAATCCCACTCCTCACCTCCTCCACTTCAAACTCCGGGCTGCCTGATCGCCGCAGGAGATAAGCCCGGGGCTATTGACGTGCAGCCCCGGGGGGATTGATCCGCCTGGTCAGTGGTCTCGCGCCTGGCATCGGCAATGGTTCAACCCCTCCGGGGTTGGATTCTATTCGCATCTGATACCCCGGGCTGAAGCCCGGGGCTATTGATTTTGAACCCCATAGGGGTTCATCCTTCGCCCAGGCAAAGATTGATACTCTCTCAGGGAGTGCGCCGATGCTTTTTCCGATAGTGGCTGTGAAAAAGATTTGCTCGCGTGGTTGCACCCCCTTCAGATCAATCAACGAGATCACCCTCCTCGACTCCTCCACTCATCACCTCCTCCACTTCAGACTCCGGGCTGCCTGATCGCCGCTGGAGATAAGCCGGGGGCTATTGACGTGCAGCCCCGGCGAAGTTGATCCGCCTGGTCAGCGGTCTTGCGCCTGGCATCGGCAATGGTTCAACCCCTCCGGGGTTGGATTCTATTCGCATCTGATACCCCGGGCTGCCTGATCGCCGCAGGAGATAAGCCCGGGGCTATTGATTTTGAACCCCATAGGGGTTCGACCTTCGCCCAGGCAAAGATTGATACTCTCTCAGGGAGTGCGCCGATGCTTTTTCCGATAGTGGCTGTGAAAAAGATTTGCTCGCGTGGTTGCCCCCCCTTCAGATCAATCAACGAGATCACCCATCACCCTCCTCGACTCCTCCACTCATCACCTCCTCCACTTCAGACTCCGGGCTGCCTGATCGCCGCTGGAGATAAGCCGGGGGCTATTGACATGCAACCCCAGCGGGGCTGATCCTCCTGTCAATCAACGAATAAACTCTTACCTGTCCGCCGTGGCGGAAACGAATAAACCTCCTTGACTCCTCCACTTCTCGACTCCTCCACTCCTCACCTTCTCCACTTCAGGCCTCCAACAGAAACAGGCTGACCCGGGTGGATCAGCCTGTTGTTTCTTGGGATGGGCCACAAGCGACCCGGTCGGATATGGCCCTATTTGGAGAAGCGACCCAGATAGGTCCGTTGCTCTCCATCAAAGGCCTGGAGGAGATAACTGCCCGATGGCAGGGTCGCCGTATCGATCCGGTGACCTCCGGTGAACTGCCCATTCCATTCGTTGATGATCTGGCCGTTCACCTGCATCAGCACCAGTCGGGTGACCTGGTGGTCGCCAAGGTCGATCTGGGTCCAGTCGCCGGCAGGATTCGGATAGACCGCCAGAACCGTTGGTGCATCCGGCAAGGAAATGCCGGTGGACGAACCATCGCCGATCACAAAGTCGGCCGCAAAGGTGCCGGAGGGAACGTCATACTCCATCTTCAGGTCATCGCCGGTGAAGGTCACCGAATGGATGATCGTACCGGTGGTCGACCAGTATACCCGGCCATTATACAAGGACAGGTAGTTGTGGGGTTCCATATCGCTGTGCAGGGTCTGGGTCTCGAAGGTCTCGAGGTTGGTGCGATTGATGGAAGATGGCTCCTGGGTGAGATTGTAGGTCCAATAGATCCAGGTATTGGTTTCGTCGATGGCAATGTCCCCGACACGCCCCCCGGCCACATAGACTGGAGAAGGCATCACGCTGGGCGACCAGGTATTGAGGTCGGTGTACTGGATATTCCCCCCTCCGATGGTAAAAAACAGCAACCCATGGGCTTCATCTACTGCCAGCACCGGCGTCCAGCCGGTCAGGAACGACTGCCCGGGTCCAACCTGCTCGATGTTCGACCCATCGAGATTGGCGCGCTGGATGAGATTGGCATCCTTGTCCAGGAAGTACATCTTGCCGGCTCCGAGATCGAAATCCAGATCGACGACACGAGACAGGCCGGAGGTGATCAACGGGGTCAGGAGCTTGGTTTTTGCATCGTACCGGACGATCCTGTCCGTAGCCAGGTATTTCTTGTATCCCACATAGAACACCTTCTCCTCCGGGTGCCAGGTGATACAGTCATAGGTATGGAAAGGCAATCCTCCGGTCAGGTCGCGATGATCGGTGATCTGCCCGGTGGTCATATCGTGTTCTTCAAACTTGAAGTACAGATTGTCAACCAGGAATATGCTTTGGGCAAATCCCTGAACGGAGAGGAATAACAGGAAGAATAACGTCGAACTTGTTTTCATAGGGGAAGAATTGTCAATTGAGTGGCAAATGTAACCATCATCTACCAACTCCCATCTGAAGAATCCGAATCCGGAAGTTGGGACAGTATTCTCTTCCGATCGACAACCTTTCGCTAATTTTGGGCCCGATGCGCGATATCGACCCACAAGAGCCCGAGAAAGCAGAGATGTCCTTCCTGGACCATCTCGACCAGCTGCGAATGCATATCCTGCGTTCCCTCCTGGCGGTAGCGGTGATCGCCATCGGTGTGTTCATGGCCAAGGACTTTGTGTTCAATGTGGTCATCTTTGGTCCGCGCAATCCCGATTTCCCGACCTATCGGATCCTGTGCAGCCTTTCCGATGCCCTTTGCATCGATCCTCCGAACTTCAAGATCCTGACCCGTGACCTGGGCGAGCAGTTCATGATCCACATCAAGAGCTCCTTCTGGCTGGGGGTGATCCTCGGGTTCCCCTACATCTTTTGGGAGATCTGGCGTTTCATCCGGCCGGGATTGTACCCACAGGAGCAGAAGGCCGCCAGGGGCATGGTCCTGATCTGTTCGATGCTCTTCACCTTCGGGGTGTTCTTCGGGTACTTCTTTATTGCCCCGTTTGCGATCAGTTTTCTGGGATCCTATACGGTCGGGGCGGAGTCCACGCCCAGCCTGGCCTCCTATGTGGACTACCTGACCATGCTGACCCTGCCGGTCGGCCTGGTATTCGAATTACCTGTGGTGGCCTGGTTCCTGTCCAAGATCGGCATTCTCTATCCCTCCTTCCTCCGAACCTACCGGCGCCATGCCTTGGTGGTCATCGTGATCCTGGCGGCCATCATCACCCCTCCGGATGTCACCTCGCAAATGATCCTGTCCATCCCGTTGCTGGCCCTCTATGAGGTCAGTATCTGGGTCTCGGCCAGAGTACACAAGCAACGGGAAGCCGAATGGGAAGCCGAGGGCAAAGACCTTTCATCCTGATCCATCATGTCGCAATTATCCTCTTCGGCCACGCTGCTTCTTCGCCTGTTCTTTCCCACCTTCTGGCTGGTCTTCTTCGGATCATTCATGGTGGTCGGCTGGGTGACCTCGGAAGATTTTGTGGGGCCCTTCCATTCGTCGATCTACCGCGTGGTGACCACGTCCTTCGTCCTGATCGGCCTGGTGCTGATCCGCATCTCCTTCTGGCGCCTGCACCGGGTGGATGCGGACCAGGACCATGTGTACATCTCCAACTACTTCAAGACCTACAAATACACCCTGGCCGCCGTGGACAAGATCACCATGCGGCATTACGGACTGTTTTACCTGGGCCGGGTGGAACTGGTGATCAAGGGGAAACTCGGCCAGCGGATCTGGTTCATTCCCTCCAGGAAACGGATCGAAGCATTCCTCCGCACCTCTCCGGAATGGATGGAAAAAGTAACCTGGGGAGAAGGAAAATAACATCCCTCCACCCGGCTCATTGCCAACCTTGCTACCCGTGGACCAATCCTACTTGGCTTCCAGGACGATGAACGGACAGATCATCTCCTCCAGAGAGATCCCGCCATGCTGGAAGGTGTTCTTATAGTAATTGTGGTAGTAGGTGTAATTGTTCGGATACAGGAAGAAGCGGTCATCCTTCGCAAAAATGAAGGCCGAACTCACATTGGGACGCGGCAGCCCCACCTTGTCAGGATCACGGATCTCCAGGACATCCTTCGCCTCGTACTGCAGGTTCTTTCCCACCTTATAGCGGAGATTGGTGGTGGTATCGCGGTCGGCGATCACCTTGGTCGGGGTCTTGACCCGAATCGTCCCGTGGTCGGTGGTGATCACGATCCGCAGGGGCTTTTTCTCTGCCCAGCGCTGCATGGCCGCCCACAAGGGGGAGTGCAGGAACCAGCTCTGGGTCAGTGACCGGTAGGCGGTCTCATCGCCGGCCAGCTCCTTGAGCACGTCCATCTCCGTGCGCGCATGCGACAGCATGTCGATGAAGTTGTAGACGATGGCCGAGAAGTCGTATTGCAGATAATCCGTGGCATTGTCCTGGAGCAGCCGGGCGGCATGCAGGTTGGTGATCTTCTGGTAGGTCCATTTCAGGGGTTTGCGATAGACCTTCTCCAGTTGCTTGCCCAGCAGATCGCTTTCAAACTGGTTCTTCCCCCCTTCCTCGGCATCATTCTTCCACCAGTCGGGATAGAACTTGGCGATCTCGGAGGGCATCATTCCCCCGAAGATGGCATTGCGGCTGTACTGGGTAGTAGTGGGGAGGATGCTGAAGAAATGCTCTTCGCTGGTGATCCTGAACCGCTCGGAAATGATCGGTGCCAGGACCTTCCACTGATCATAACGGAGGTTGTCCAGCAAGATGAATATCGTGGGACGGTCATCCGACAGGCGGGGAAAGACCTTTTTCCGCATCAGGTTCCAGGACATGACCGGAGCATCGTCGGGTTCGGCGATCCAGTCGTGGTAATTGCGGTCGACAAACCGGGAGAACTCGCCGTTGGCCTCTGTCTTCTGGGTATTGAGGATATCGGACATGTCCTGGGAGCGGGACGAATCCATCTTGAGCTCCCAGTTCATGATCTTCTTGTAGATCTCCACCCACTCATCGACCGAGTTGGCCTGGTTGATGTCCATGAGAATGGACCGAAAGTCCTGCTGGTAACCGGTCATGACCTTCTCGCTCACCAGGCGTTTGTTCTCGGTGAGCTTTTTCAGGGTGAGGAGGATCTGGTTGGGATTGACCGGCTTGATCAGGTAGTCGGATATCCGGCTGCCAATGGCCTCCTCCATCACGGTTTCTGCCTCGTTCTTGGTGATCATCACGATGGGGATGTTGGGATGGTCATCCTTGATCCGATTGAGGGTCTCCAGTCCGGACAGCCCGGGCATGGACTCGTCGAGGAAAATGATATCCAGATCGTTCTGCTGGTTGCATTCTTCAATGGCATCGTAACCGTTGGATACGGTAATGACCTCATATCCCTTTTCCTGCAGGAACAGGATCTGCGGTTTGAGGATATCGATCTCGTCGTCGGCCCAGAGGATTTTTGGCATCATCAAGTGTCTATGTTCAAGGGTGAAGATGGGGTAAAATTTCAGGATTTCACCTGTCCATTTCCCGATCTGAATGGGTTCTCTGTCGTTGGCAGGCCACCCCGTGTCAAGTCCGTGTTGCCAATGCGAACGGGCTGGGGATTCACCTTACCTTTGCCTAAACGAGTGCAAAACCAGTTTTCGTACGCCACCATGGCCGCACATAAGATATTCAACGATCCGGTCTACGGATTCATCACCATTCCACGGGGGATCATCATGGACCTGGTGGCTCATCCCTGGTTCCAGCGGCTCCGTCGGATCCGGCAGTTGGGCATGACCGACTTTGTGTACCCGGGGGCCCTGCACACGCGATTCCAGCATGCGCTCGGGGCCCTGCATCTCATGCAATCGACCATCGATGTCTTGCGCAGCAAGGGGGTGGAGATCAGCGATGAGGAGTCCGAGGCGGTCCAGATCGCCATTCTCCTGCACGATATCGGGCATGGCCCCTTCAGCCATGTCCTGGAGCACACCCTCCTGCCCTACCATCACGAGGTCCTTTCCCAGGCCATCATGGCCGAGTTGAACCGCCAGTTTGATGGTCGACTGGCCATGGCCATGGCCATTTTTGCCAATACCTACCCCAAGCCATTCCTTCACCAGCTGGTGTCCGGGCAGCTGGACATGGACCGTATGGATTACCTCAACCGGGACAGCTTCTTCACCGGTGTCCATGAAGGGGTGATCGGCTACGACCGTATCGTGAAGATGCTGCATGTGGTGGATGGCCGGCTGGTGGTGGAGGAGAAGGGTGTCTATTCGATCGAGAAATTCCTGATCGCCCGCCGGCTGATGTACTGGCAGGTGTATCTGCACAAGACGGTGCTGGCGGCCGAACAGATGTTGATCCTCCTCCTGTCACGGTTGGCCCGCCTCTACCGGGAGGGTACCCGAATACCCCATTCGGCCACCTTGAGGGCGATCCTTGATTTTCCGAGAGACAAGAGCGAACCGGTGCGATCCATCCTGGATGCGTACGCCCGGCTGGATGACATCGATATCATCCATGAGATGAAGGAGATGCGGCAGTCGTCCGACTTCCTCTTACGGTTCCTGTCCTCGGCCCTCCTGGACCGGCAGTTGTTCAAGGTGTATCTTGATCGAACCCCGCCTCCGGAGTCCCTGCTGGAGGAGGCCCGGGAAGCCACCAGGGCACGGTTTGCGGATCAGACACCGGATTGGGCATCCCTGATCATGACCGGAGAGGAGGAATCGAGGGCGTATCTGGAGGGCAAGGACGAGATTCTGATCCTGAAGAAATCGGGGCGGGTGGTGCCCTATTCGGATGAGACCGATTCGCCGATCCGGGAGCGCATCACCAAGAAATTCTACCTGATCTATCCGAGGTGATCGTCCAGGGTTGTTCTGTCACCCGGTTTGCGGTGCAGGTAAACCGGTCGCCAAAACAGATCTGCCTGGAAGGGATACCACGGCCTGACGCCCGGGGCTTTTGACGGGCAACCCTGGCGGGGTTGATCCGATTGGTCAGTGGTCTTGCGCCTGGTATCGGCAAAGGTTCAACCCCTCCGGGGTTGCATATTATTATGATCCGGTACCCCGGGTTCCACCCGGGGCTATTCATATTGAACCCCTCCGGGGTTCGATACTCGCCGAGGTCATGATTGGAATCTCCTCCGGGAGGTCGGTGAACGCAGGGGTTATTCTTTCCAACACCACCTATTGAGAAATTTTGCGCGCTTGGAATTCCCCATACAGATCAATCAAAGGACACCCCGTGGCTGAAGCCCGGGGCTATTGATAGGCAACCCTGGCGGGGTTGATCCCTAGGTGCAAAAACGAATAAACCCATACCTGTCCGCTGTGGTGGAAACGAATAAACCCCCTCGACTCCTCCACTCCTCACCTCCTCCACTTCAAACCCCGGGCTGCCTGATCGCCGCAGGAGATAAGCCCGGGGCTTTTGACGGGCAACCCTGGCGGGGTTGATCCGATTGATCAGTGGTCTTGCGCCTGGTATCGGCAAAGGTTCAACCCCTCCGGGGTTGCATATTATTATGATCGGGCACCCCGGGTTCCACCCGGGGCTATTCATATTGAACCCCTACGGGGTTCGATACTCGCCGAGGTCATGATTGGAATCTCTTCAGGCATTCGGAAAGAACCGGAGTTCATCAGACTTCCGGCTGTCTACACAAATATGCGAATGTGGTTTTCGCTCTTCAGGTCAATCAAAGAATCAACCTCCTTGACTCCTCCACTTCTCGACTCCTCCTCTTTTCAGGCTACGGGCCTGGTGGGGTCACAGACCGATGGCGTTGTACCGCGAGGCATTGGCAGGGTCGATCAGGCCCATGAGGTCGCGGACCTGCCGCTTCTGGTTCATATCGGCCTCCTTGAAGATCTCTACCACCTCCTGGTTCTTGGCATTGGCGAAGAGCTGGATGGCCATGCTGTTGCGGTTGATCTTGGCAATGGCCGCGATGGCATCCATGGCCTTCAACATGTTGATCCGGCCTTTCTCCGGATCCCGGTGCATCTCGTCCAGGCCCTTGAGATGATAGGTGTAGAAGGCCTCCCGCATGGGACGGAAGGTCGGATTGAGGGCATTCTCCACCATCCAGTAGCGGTTGCGCGTCCCATCGGTGGGTTTCCACCCTTTATTGCCGTTGGTGACGGAGGAGGGGATCATGTTGATGACCTCCTGCGCAAACTGGAAGTATTTTTCCCCGCCCCCCTTGGCATAGGTATCATAATCCAGGCCCAGGATATAGTAGGCATAGAAGGAGAGGATGGAGGACAGGTTGTCGACGAAGGCATTCCGGCTGAAGACGATGGGCTGGAACTGATCGTAGGTAAAGGTGACATCCTTGTCGACGTGCATGAGGATGGACGACTTGTAGTTGCTGCCGTAGACCGGTCGAACCGCCTGGATGGACATATCAGCGCCAAAGGAATTGACAGAGAACTCATCCCGGATGGTCAGCTGGATGGTCACTTCGATCCGCTCATCCAGTTCGAACACATCCTCCGTGAACTTCTGATTGTTCATGAACTCCTGGATCGCCGTCCGCAGGGTCTGGAAGACGGCCGGATCGGCACTTTGCAACCTGGGAGTATTGACAATGATGTCCACCTTGAGTTCCTGGGCGGAAAGGGACGCGACCGCGACCAACAGGACAACGAGAGTACGAATGAGGTGTTTCATGCACATTTGAATTTACCCTGGTCGGGGTGGATCCAGGGGGAATCTAGCTGGATACCCTGCTAGAAACGAGATATCCGCTGTAAAAGTATAACGATTGAGCAAATGCAGAGTTGCAAGAGGGATGCCAAAGTGGGAAGGAGGTCGGGAGCGGAGGAGTCGAGGAGATGCAACCCGTCCCTAGAGGAGAGCGGCCAGGGCATTGACAATGTCCTTCGCAACGTCAGCCTTGGATTTCAGATCGAACGTGACGGGCTCACCGGAGGGATAGACCAGGCTGATCTTGTTGGTATCGCCGGCAAAACCGGCCCCTGGGTCGCGCAGGGAGTTGAGGACGATCATGTCGAACTTCTTGGCCTCCAGCTTCTTGCGGGCATAGGCCAGCTCATTGGTCGTCTCCAGGGCAAATCCGACCAGGATCTGACCCTTGCGCTTGGTGGCCCCCAGGGTTGCCGCGATGTCCGGATTGCGCACGAGGTCGAGGGACAGGGTCTCGTTGTCGCCGGTCTTCTTGATCTTTTCCCTGGCTTCAGTGGCCGGTCGGTAGTCGGCTACCGCGGCCGCGAGGACAGCTGCGTCACAGGATGGGAATTCCTGTTCGGCGGCCCGAAGCAGATCGCGGGCCGTCACGATCGGGATCACCGATACAGACGGTTGTTGTGGTCGGACCTCGACAGGGCCGAGCAGCAACCGGACATTGGCCCCGCGCCGGGCCAGTTCGTCGGCGATGGCGACCCCCATCTTGCCGCTGGAGTGGTTGGTGAGGTAGCGCACCGGGTCCAGCGCCTCCTGGGTCGGACCGGCGGTCACTATCACGGTCTTGCCGGCCAGGTCCCGGGCAGGGCGAAGGTCGTCGATAAGAAACCGGAGGATCTCCTCTGGTTCGGCCATCCGGCCCGGACCAACCAGCCCGCTGGCCAGTTCGCCATCCCCTACCGGGATGAGCTTGACACCGTCCCGCAGGAGGGTATCCATATTCCGGCGGGTGGCGGGATGAGCCCACATGTCGAGGTCCATGGCCGGTGCGACCAACACATCACACCTGGCGGACAAAAGAATGGCGAGGAGCAGGTTGTCGCAAAGCCCGTTGGCCATGGCCGCCAGGGTGTTGGCGGTGGCCGGAGCCACGACGATACGATCGGCCCACAGGCCCATCTCGACGTGATTGTTCCACTGCCCTTCGTCCATGATCTCCGTCATGACGGGATGCTGGGACAGCGTGCTGAGGGTGAGGGGGCTGATGAAGCGGGCCGCAGACGGGGTCATGACCACGCGGACCTCTGCCCCGGCCCTGACCAGCAAACGGGTCAGGAACGCGGCTTTATAGGCCGCAATACTACCGGTGATCCCCAATAGTATGCGCGTTCCCTGAAGGGCAGACATATCAGCAGGTCAACGGGAGACTAATCCTCCTCGGATGGCGCCTCTTCCTTGTAACGGACGTGCAATTCATTCTCCATGAACTCGTGCATGGCAATGATCGCCGGGTTGGGCAGCTTCTCGTACACCTTGGAGATCTCGATCTGCTCCTTGTTCTCCTGGACTTCCTCGATGGTTTCCGTATGCACGGCAAACTCCTCCAGCTTCTCGTTGAGCTCCTTCTTCATATCCACAGCCACCTGGCGTGACCGCTTGCTGATGATGGCGAGGGACTCGTAGATGTTGCCGGTCTTCGCGACCAGTTTCTCCACTTCGAGGGCCTTGAGGTGGGGGTCGAGATGCTGGGTCTTGTTCTTGAGGTCAGACATGGATCAAATGGTATTTAAGGCTTTCCTGGTTTCAGATTCGGTGCGGGCGAGATCGTCATCGAACTCGCTCGACGGATATTTATTGCGGAATAGCTTGATGTATTCCAGCGTCTTTTCATAGCGTTCGGCCTTCTTGTCCACCACACTGTTCTCCGCCCAGGCGAATGCCGCATCGACCATGAGAAAGCGGATCTTCTGCGCATCCCTGGTCTCCGGAAAATCCTTGAGCAGGTTCTCAAAGGTGTGGAGGGCGGCCTGGTACTGGCGAAGATCATAGTAGAGCTTGGCCTCTTCAAAGGATTTCCGCTCCAGCTTGGCCCGCAATCCATCGATCAGCTGGTTGCATTCCGCCACCCGCTCGGAACGGGGGTAGGCATTGGCAAAATCCTGCAATCCTTCGATGGCCTTGACCGTGTAGGACTGTTCAAGACGGTACTGTGGTGACAACCGATAGTTGGAAAAGGCCGCCATGAAGTCGGCTTCCTCCCTCAGGTTGCTCAGTGAATAGGTTGTCGAAAAGTTCTTGAAATAGTACGCGGCCAGGACGTAGTTCTTCAGGTGGTAATGGGTGTAGGCGTATTTGAAATACAGGTCCTCGGCTTCCTTCTGACCCCGGAAGTTATTGATAATCAACTCGAAGAGGGTTTGAGCCTTCTGGTATTCCGCCTTGTCAAAATAGGCGATGCCCTTCTGGTAGATCAGATTGGTGTCGCCGCTCAGGCGAACCCGTTCAAAATCCGATTTACAACCGGCAACGACCAACAGGAAGAGCGTGACCCCGAGTAACCTCATTTTCATAAGCCTGCAAAGTTAAGGGGAAAACGGAACTCTCCTATACTTCTTTGTGCGAAAGCACAGATTAAGAGAAGATTAACGTGTGGGAGGGTTGTCAGTTGTCGGTTGTCAGTTGTCGGTTGTCAGTTGTCGGTTGTCAGTTGTCGGTTGTCAGTTGTCAGTTTGTGCTTGCCTGATTCGTGTTGACCGTTTTGGATATTTGGTGGAGACGCTGTTCGCTGGAGCGCGTTGGCGGACGCCACCCGGGATAATCCGTGTCATCCGTTCATCCGTGAACATCCGTGATTCTGACTTGGCGATAAACTGGAACAACTGACCAGGCAGGGTTCGACCCCTACAGGGCCGAATCAATTTTGTCTAGGCGTGGCTATACATGTCTGGCCCCTACAGGGCCGACCCCGTTTTTTCATTCGCACTTGGGATTTCAATTTGTTTGGGATCTGGCATCCTTCTCTGGCCCGGCAGTTGTCGGTTGTCAGTTGTCGGTTGTCAGTTGTCAGTTGTCAGTTTGTGCTTTGTGCTTGCCTGATTAGTGTTGACCGTTTTGGTCATTCGTATTTGGGATTTTGAATTTGTTTGTGATTTGTGATTTGTGATTTGTGATTTGTGATTTATCCTGGCGCTTGTCCTTCCAGGTACCCCTGAAGGGGCGTCATCCAGCAAATGCCCACCTGCCCTGTCGGACATTGGCATGCCAGCACGTCGAAACAACAGGACGTGAGCCAGCCAATGGCGAGGGTCTGTCTATCTTTGGGCCCAGAAGACGATACGATCATGACGCTCCACGAATTTCAGCAGGATATCCTCCAGGGCATCCCCCGGGAATTGCCCCCACCGCAAGCCTATGATCCACAGGTCAGCCATGCCCCGATCCGGAACATCCAGGACCTGACCGCAGACGACCGGAAGCTGGCCCTGCGCAACGCCCTGCGATATTTCCCCACATCCCAGCACGCAGTCCTGGCCCCGGAATTTGCCGAGGAGCTCAACCGGTACGGACGGATCTACATGTATCGCTTCCGGCCCACCTATGCCATGCATGCCCGGCCGATCAGCGACTATCCGGCCCGATGCCAGCAGGCTGCCGCGATCATGCTGATGATCCAGAACAACCTCGATCCGCTGGTGGCCAAGCATCCGCATGAGCTGATCACCTACGGCGGCAACGGGGCCGTTTTCCAGAACTGGGCGCAATACCGCCTGGTGATGCAATACCTGGCCACCATGACCGAGGAGCAAACCCTGGTGATGTATTCCGGCCACCCGCTGGGCCTGTTCCCCTCCCATGCCGAGGCACCCCGGGTGGTGGTGACCAACGGCATGATGATCCCCAACTATTCGAAGAAAGATGACTGGAACAAATACAATGCCCTGGGAGTGACCCAATACGGGCAGATGACGGCGGGTTCGTACATGTACATCGGCCCGCAGGGCATCGTGCATGGCACCACCATCACCCTGCTCAATGCCGGCAGGCTGCACGGCCTGGGCAAGGACGACCTGCGTGGCAAGGTGTATGTGACCTCCGGGCTGGGGGGCATGTCCGGTGCCCAGGCCCTGGCCGCCGTGATCACCGGTGCCGTTGGGGTGGTGGCCGAAGTGGACGGCCTGACCGTCGAGCAGCGAATCTCCGATGGGTATATCCTCCGGGAGAATGTCTATACCGACCTGGATGCCCTGTTGGCCCGGATGGACAGTTGCCGGACCAACAAGGAGGCCATCGCCCTTGTGTACCACGGCAATGTGGTGGACCTCTGGGAAAAGCTGGTCGCCGAGAAGGTCTTCATCGAATTGGGTTCAGACCAGACCTCCCTGCACAATATCGACGACCTGGGCTATTGTCCGGCGGGCTACACCTATGAGGATGCCAAGGCCCTGCTCATCGAAAACAAGCCGCAATTCATGGCAGCGGTGCGGGACACCCTTCGCCGGCATGTGCGGGCCGTGAATGCCATGGCCGACATGGGCATGTACTTCTGGGATTACGGCAATGCCTTCCTCAAGGAGGCGGGCGACAGCGATGCAGATGTCTGGAAGGACAGGGAGCGCGGGCTGTACAAGTATGCCTCCTATGTGGAGGATATCATGGGGCCCATGTGCTTCGACTATGGCTTTGGTCCGTTCCGCTGGGTGTGCTGTTCAGGAGAGAAGGCTGACCTGGACCTGACCGACCAGATGGCCGGCGATATCCTGGATGCCATGCAGCGGGAGGCCCCGGCCGATATCCAGGGCCAGTTGAAGGACAACCTGATCTGGATCCGGGCGGCGGATGACAATATTCCGGTGGTGGGATCCAAATCGAGAATCCTGTATGCCGATGCCGAAGGGCGCATCCGGATCGCCCGGGCGTTCAACCAGGCCATCCGGGATGGCCGGCTCAAGGGGCCGGTGGTCCTGGGGCGCGACCATCATGATGTCTCGGGTACGGACTCCCCGTTCCGGGAGACGGCGAACATCTATGACGGTTCACGCTTCACGGCAGACATGGCGGTGCACAACTTCGTCGGTGATGCCTTCCGCGGGGCAACCTGGGTCAGCCTGCACAACGGCGGAGGCGTCGGTTGGGGCGAGGTGATCAACGGTGGGTTCGGCATGGTCCTCGACGGATCGGAAGCTGCCGATCGCCGCCTGGCCATGATGCTGCACTGGGATGTGAACAACGGGATCGCCCGTCGGTCATGGGCCCGCAACGACGAAGCGATCTGGGCCATCGAACGGGCTATGGCGGCCGAGCCCCGACTGAAGGTCACCCTGCCCAACCTGGTGGATGATGACCTGATCGAGGGAAGTTTTTGATCGGTTGTCGGTTGTCGGTTGTCAGTTGTCGGTTGTCGGTTGTCGGTTGTCGGTTTTGTCCTTGCCTGATTCGGGTTGACCATTTTGGTCATTGGGTGGAGACGCTGTTCGGTATTCGGTGTTCGGAATTCGGTTTTCGGCCCGCCGTGGCAGGCGCTCGGCCCGCCACGGCGGGCAGGTAATCGCTTTAATCCGTTTCGAAATATCCGTGTCATCCGGTCATCCGTGAATATCCGTGATGCTGATGTTGGCGGCATGCGAAAACAACTGGCCAGGCAGGGTCCGACCCCTACAGGGCCGATTCTCTACATAAGGGACTTCTATACATGTTTGGCCCCTACAGGGCCGTCCTCTTTTGGTCATTCGTATTTGGGATTTTGAATTTTTTGGGATTTGCCATTTGGAGCGAAGCGTCCTGGTTTATCCAGGCGGTGAGACACCGCCAAATCGTCATTCTACGTGTTTGACCATGATGGTCAGTGCATCTCCGGGATGCCGATGAGACACCGGCATGAACGTTGTTTTTTTACATGTGGTGAAGGGAAAAGCCCTGCAGGGGCGACACCTGACTGCAGGTTCACTCAGAACCATCAGGTCCGACCCTACAGGGCCGATCCAATTTTGCATGAGCGTGGCTATACATGTCTGGCCCCTACAGCGCCGACCCCGTTTTGGTCATTCGTATTTGGGATTTTGAATTTGTTTGGGATTTGTGTCTTGGGATTTGGGATTTTGCCTGCCCCACCTACGGCGGGCAGGCCTCCCCCGGTCCGGCAGCCCTGGCAGCTTCTGTTTGATTTGATCAGTGCGGTGCCGGACCACCCCCTCCGATCGACAAAGACCTCCGGGACGGGCATCAGGGGTGGAGGGGGACATGGAGGCGTTGCCAGTTGTCGGTTGTCGGTTGTCAGTTCCTTGGTTCCTGATTCCTGGTTCCTTGTTTGTGCTTGCCTGATTCGTGTTGACCGTTTGGGTCATTCGTATTTGGGATTTGGGATTTGCCTGGCCGCCGGCAGGCGGGTTTGTGATTTGAGATTTGGGATTTGGGATTTCTCTTGCCCCTCCTACGGCGGGCAGGCCTCCCCCGGTCCGGCAGCCCTGGCAGTTTCTGTTTGATTTGATCAGCGCGGTGCCGGACCACCCCCTCCGATCGACAAAGACCTCCGGGACGGGCATCAGGGGTGGAGGGGGACATGGAGGCGGTATTCGGAGTTCGGTGCTCGGTCTTCGCTAAAGACCGTTTTAAAAAATCCGTGTCATCCGTTCATCCGTGGACATCCGTGATTCTGACGCTGGCGGCATGCGAAACCATCTGGCCAGACAAGGTCATGTTATCCATTTTACATTCTACGTTCTACAAACCGGGACCTGGACATTCTTTTCACGATTTCATGATTTAAAAAAATCAACAAGTCATCATTTTCCGGCACATCTTTGCGCCTCGAACGGCACGTGATTTGCGTACCTATACCTTTGAGGACCAATAAAATGAAGCAAACTTCCCTGCCATACATACTCTTGATCGCCACCATCCTGGGGGTCTGTGGGGCAACACTTGGCCAGCCCATGCCGAAAACGGGGCCACGATGGAGCATCGGGTTTGCCGGTGGTGGCGGAGTCAGTGCCATTCTGAATCACAACACCTTCGGCTTTCCCGAGCTGGACTACGAGCCTTCAGCCATCCAGACCGTCGGACTGTCCGTAGGCTATGCGCCAAAGCCATGGGGCCGCGTCCAGTTGGGCATGCAGATCGGGCGGGCGGACTATACTTACAGCGAAGTGTATGGCCCTTACGAGGGATGTACGGAAACGCCCATCTCCATTCGCAAGGAGATCGGCCTGCAGATCCTGCAGATCCCCCTCACCTACCGGCATTATTTCTTCAATGAAGAGAAGGTCCTGGCCTTCAACCAGGCGGAAAGCCGGCGGGAGCTGGAAAAGCCCCGGCTGTTCTACCTGTTGGGAGGATTCCAGGTCACGGTGATTAGGGATGCATCCCTTGTGTTGTCCAAGAACAGTCCCTCCACCGGCAACACCTGGCAAGAGGTGGACCTCCTGGACATCAAGGACGGCTTTGATTGTTTTGTTCCGATCTATGAACTACCCGACCATCTGCCGGAGGACCGAAGCGAACTGTTCGCCAGGGCGACCTTTGACGCAGTCCTGGGGGCCGGCCTGGTGATGAAACTAGGACCCGACCTGGATATCGGACTGGAAGGACGCGGCGCAGTCAGCCTGAGCGACCTCAACACCGCTACCCGCAATCGGGACGGTAGCTATGCGTGGCGGTATCAGGTCCACTCGACCTCCGATCCGGAACCCTATGCCCAGGCGTTTCTGGGTAGTGCAACCCTGTTTGCAGTCTTGAACTACTCATTCTAATCCGTTCAGGCACGGAGGATTTCCGGTTCAGGCCAATACTTTCCTCAGGGAACCTTACTTTTGTCAGGCATCTCTTCGGCATTGTCCTGGAGATGCCATGCATCTTGTACCGCACCCAATGTCCAAACCGATCGTTTCCCATATCGCTGCATGGTTCCTGGTCCTCGGGCTCTTCCAATGGAGTGTGCCCCTGCAGGCCCAGTTCATGCGCCCCCATGTGTATGTGGGCGCCTCGGTGGGGGGCGGGCTGAGCGCCATCATCAACCAGAACAATTACGGGTTTCCGGAGATGAATTTCGGACCGGAAGTGGTTACCCAATACGGGGCGCACGTGGGCATTGCCCTTCGTCCCTGGAGCCGGCTCCAGGTGGACTATCAACGGTTCAACGCCACCTACAACTTCCGGGAGAGCTATTCCAGTTCGAGTACGGATGGCGTTCTCTCGCTACGCAAGCGGATCGAGATCTCCCTGGTAAACATTCCCCTCACCTATCGGCACTACCTGATCGACCCGGACCTGGTCTATGCCGGCAATGAAAAATCCATCAGTATTGCCCTGCAGCGCAAGAACACCTTCTTCCTGATCCTGGGCCCGCAGATCACCCAGTTCAGCAAGGCCAGCGTGACCTACCAGAAGAACAGTGCTGCGACGGACTTCAAATGGCAGCCTGCCGACCTGATCGACATCAAGCCTGGTTTTGACGCTTATGTCCCGGTAAATGAGATCCCTGACTACCTGCCTACCGATGGGCGCGACCTCTTCCAGGAGACCATCCTTTGCCTGGTGGGCGGTGTTGGCTGGAACCTCATCCTGTCACCCGGACTGGAGATCACCCTGGAAGCACAGGGGTTCATTTCCCTGCTGGACATCAATTCGTCGGAACGGGACCAGCAGAACCGATATTTGTGGCGGCGGCGTGTTTACTCGGCTGAGGATCCCGACCCCTACTACCCCTCATCGCTGCAGGTGGTCACCTTGAATGCGGGGATCCATTATACGTTCTGAGGAACTGGAGAATTGAAGAACCCTGGCCGCCGAGGCGGCTGGAGAACTGTCAGGAGCAGGAGGTTCAGGTTACAGCTTCCGGGTGGGCAGAAGAATACAACTCCTGCCAAAGGGACACCTTTCCTGGTCGACTTCATGAGGAATTAACGGAAGTCCCAAGTGAATCATTTGCGCTGCAGTGAATGAGGCACTAACTTCGTGAGTTGCAACCAGGTATCGCCCAACCTATGGATCCACGTTCCCGCCTCGTATTGGTGCTCATGACACTCACACTGCTGGTCAGTGCCAACCTCCCTGCCCAGATGGTGGTGGGTCAGGACACCCTGTATGGCAATGAATGGATCGACTACGGCAAAACCTACTGGAAAATCAAGGTCGCGCGGCGGGACATGTATCGGGTGACCTATCCCGTACTGCAGGCCGGTGGCTTCCCGGTGGACCAGGTGCCGGGCGAGCAATATCAACTGTTCGTCTATGGGCAGGAAGTCCCGCTGTATGTGAGCACGGACGGCCTGTTTGGCCCGGACGACTATTTCGAGTTCTACGGCGACAAGAACAAGAGCCAGCTGGACCAGTTCCTCTTCGAAGGGGGCCGGGATGACATGCTGAACCCCGAGGTCAGCCTGTATTCGGATACGGCGGTGTATTTTCTCACCACTGCCGATCCAGGCGCTCCTGCATTGCGATACCTGGATGAAGAACAGGACCTGACCGGGGCGCCGGCGGCCGAGTTGTCATATCAGGATACCAGCCGGCTGGACTTCTTGAGTGCTGATCATATGCCCACCTATGATGCTGACCGGTATATCCGTTATTCTACCTATGATCGTGATGAAGGATTTGCCAGTGTTTCAGCCAAGTCACAAAGCTTTGTCCTGGAAGCCCACTCACCTGTCGTTGATCAGCCTGTCAGTCTATTCATCAAATTGATCACCAGCCCTACGGACCATCACCTTCAGATCCGGTTCAACGATAGTTTGTTGATCGACATACCAGACTTGGATCCTGGACAAGTGCTCACTTTGGAAATCGAGGTTCCGAGTGGTTTAATTGCTGAGGCGAATACTGTGGTGGTCGATGGCATCATCTCCAACACTGACCGATACCAGGTCTCCTGGGCTGAACTTTGGTACATCAGAGCATTTAGTGTCGAACCGGATCAGATCGTGTTTCTAGATCTGGATCCGGATAGCTTGGTTCGAACGTACCGGTGGCCTTCCTCGAATGCCCAACTTGTGTACAATCAGAGCAATTTGACCCGGACCATTCTTCTTCCAGAGAATGGGCACATCTCCTATCTGGTCACCCCTTCAATGGAGGCCACTTCTCTGGCCTTAGTCGGACTGGACCAAGCTAAGTCGATAGACTCCATAGAGCGCATTGATTTCCAACCTGTGGTCACCTCGCCAGGTTCATACCTGATCATCAGTCATCCAGGACTTCGTCAGGCCAGCAATGCCTCTGATCCGATCGCGGATTATGCGGCATATCGATCCTCCGCACTTGGGGGAGAATATCTGGTTGAGATCGTCCATATTCAGGACCTGGTCGATCAATTCGGGTATGGCATCCGGATGCACCCTCTATCGATCCGAAATTTCAGTGGGCAACTAGTCCATGAGAATCGGATTCCCCGACATGTCCTGGTGATCGGAAAGGGGATAGACTATAACTACATCCGTGATGAAAACAAGGATTGGCACAATCTGAATTTTGTACCCACCTATGGTTTCACGGGTTCTGACAATCTCTTATTTGCTGATCCAGGAGCCCATGTACCACGATTTTCCCACGGCAGAATCGCAGCGCGACATGCTGATGAGGTTATCGCCTACCTGGATAAGGTCAAGACCTTTGAAGTAGCACCATCTTTACCCAGATCGATCGCCAACCACGCCTATCGGAAACGAATTTTGCATTTGCCGGCAGGAAAAAGTACGGCAGAGGTGGACTACCACTCTTTACTCCTAGATCAACTTGCCCAGGAAGTCGCCATCCCCCCGCTTCAAGGTGAGGTCAGGACCCTAAAGGCAGGATCAACCGATCCGGTCTCGGCATCAGAAGTTGGGACGATGATCCAAGCGCTCAACGAAGGCCTATTGATCAAATGTTATCTCGGGCATGGTGCAACGACCACCACGGAGAATTTTGCTGTTGATGATCCTGGAGTACTGGAAAACCAGGGGCGATACCCTCTCATCCTTTCACTTGGATGCCTCACTGGATACACTTCTACTCCGCAACGGAGCATCAGCGAGGCCTTCACGCTTGAGCCCGAGAAAGGGGCTATTGCCTATGTCGCCTCTGCAGGGTATGGATACAGTGCAGTCCTGACCAATTTTGCATCTATCCTGTACCAGCAGATCAACGACACATCATCGAATACGTTAGGAGACATGATGGTCCAGATCCGGAAATCCTTTGCCGGTTTTTCGTCCATAGGTTACCGGTCCCTAATCGATCAATGGCACTTCCATGGAGATCCGGCTATCCGCCTGGTCCACTACTCCCAGCCCGACCTTTCCGCGGATGCTTCTACATTTCGGCTGCAACCTGGACTGATCTCAACCGAGGTGGATAGTATAACACTCTCTCTCGACCTTTGGAATCTGGGGCGAAGCATCTTGCAACCGGCTATCATCCAGATCTCCATCACCGGACCGGATCAAAGCGTTATTACTCATCTGGATACCATCACCTGGCCAACCAGTCGACTTCCCTACTCTATCGGGCTGCCTCGACCCGAAGGTCGGGCCGGAACCTATCAACTTGCGATCACCATAGATCCATTCAATGAAATCCTGGAGGGACCTGATGGTGCGGAAGAGAATAACCAGTTGGTCACACCGGATGGCAAGCACTATATCGAGTTTCAGATCCTTGATCACAGACCCTACCCGATCTGGCCAACCGATCTGGCCCTTATCCATCCGGACAGCGTTCAACTATTCTGCTACCAAGAGCAATCCGAACTAGGCGAGCGGACTATTGAGATCCAACTGGATACTTGTCCCGACTTTTCGAGTCCCTTCCTCCAATTAGCCTGGCTGGACGCAAATGCCGGGATCCGAAGCTGGAAACCTGCATCCATCATGCCCGATGCCGTGCATTACTGGCGCATCCGATCCATTCAATCGGATCCAGGGCAATCCGTCAACTGGCAAGGAGCATCCTTCAAGACAGACACCTTGTATACACACGGATGGAATCAATCTCATTACGGTCAATTCAGGCAGATCCAATCCGATCACATTCACATCGATTCAACCTCGGGTGACATGTCATTCGGCCCCAGGTACATCAATGTCATTTCCAGAGCGGTTCGGATATCACCGACCAACAATACTCGGAGCCGGATTTTCCTGGATGGCACGAGGGTCGTGAATACCACAAGCAAGCCATCGATCTACTTTCTCACCCTGGACCCGGTCAGTGGTTCCATACAGTCACTGAAGAATTTCATTCTAAGTGGAACAACCAATAAACGGAAAGAAGCGATCCTCCATGTGCGGGATGAGATCCCGGACAGCTCGATCGTCGTCGTCACCACCTTCCACGCTCCGGGGGAATCCTTTGCCTTGCCAGATTGGATAGATGACTCACTCTCGATCGAGGACAACCTGTATTCCATCCTTGAAAAAGAGGGTGCTACGCTGATCAGAAAGCTGGCCATCCAGGGTGAGTCTCCCTATACCTTCGCTTTTCAAAAGGGTGTCGCGCCCATTGCCGAACAGATCGCCGATCCAGGGGAGGAGAATGCCTTCATCACCTTCGATATCCAAGCCAAACGAACAGCGGGAAGCATCCTGTCCCCAGTCACTCCTCTTTTGGTGGATATCGAACAAATCCATTGGTCAGCCCGACCAGGAAGTCAGCAGCCTGATCAATCAACCTGTTCATTATGGACAACCGGACCTGGTGACAGCCTGACCATACGCTTGATCAATTTCCTACCTGAACAATCGACACTCCCCATTCCTTTGAAGGACCAACCTGTCGAGCTGCAATTCCGGTTGTGGAGCCAGGATAGCGTCCAACGAACACCCATCCAGTTGGGATACTGGCGCATCGTAGGAGATCCACTCATGAGCCTGTATCTGGAAACTACATCCCCATTGGAGGACACCAGTGCCCTGGGCGATCACAGAAGGATCGATTATCAACTGGTCCAGCTTGGCAAGAATCCTGGCGACTCAGAATACCCAGTCCACATCCAACATGTCCTCCCAGATCTTACTACCGAGGACATTGTCCAATCCGTACCCTTGCAACAAGGTCAACCTATTCATCCATTCAGCTGGACGACACCGCCTCTGACACAACCTGGACTGCACACGTTCATCGTCCAGGGCCAGTCAAGCCCTTCTACCCAGAAGGGCCCATCCTCACCTCTACCCAGGGTCGTGACCCGCATCTGGGTGCAGGAAGATCGCAACGCACCGCTACTGCAAGTCTATATTGATAACCAACCAGCGGCCCACAGCCAACCAATTCACCAGCGATCAGAAGTCGTTGTGCAATTACGCGATGAACAAGCCTTCCTTCTACTACAGGACACCCAGCAAATCCGTATCTCCCTGACCGATCCTACCGGCCAGATCGTGCCTCTCTTCTATTCGGATGGATCCATAACTTATTCGCCGGGTTCGACGGACAACAAAAATGTTGCCCAGGCATCCATTCAACCGGGGTTTCAGGTCCCCGGAGTATACATACTGCGTGTGCAAGGAGAAGATCAGTTCGGCAATACCGCGTCCAATCTGCTCCAAGACATTGAACTGGTCTTTTCAACCACCAGTGGATTCTCCAGCCTAGGCCTTTATCCGAACCCATTCCATCATGAGCTTGAATTGAAATATGCCTTATCCAGCCCGAATACACCGGTACAACTGGATCTCAGCTTGATTGATCCTTCTGGCAGACTTCTAGGAAAACACACTTTGGCGATCCAGGAATTGGCCAGTGAACAGAATCCGAAAGTCCGGTCGCTGAGCCTAGAGTGGCCTATCCTCCGCAATCTGCCGCCAGGCATGTACATTCTTCAGATTCATGCTATGGATGCCAATAAGCTCCCGATGGTCCTTCCCTCAGGAACTGATCAACTGATCATTAAGCTGTAAATGCCTGAACCTGGAAAACCCGTCCCGAAATACCTCACCTGCAGTTGAATTACGAGTATTCGTATGGGGTTATTCCATCAGCCTCCTGTTTACAGGATTGTTCACTTTTCCCATCGTTGGGCAGAAGATCCAACTACCGGAGATATTTTTTTTACTGTTGGCCCCATTTATTCTCCGGTATTATCGAGCACTTGTCCACCATATCCAATTTCTGGGCCCAGCCATTTTCCTGTTGTTATTGCCCAGCCTAGTCCATCTCTCCTCCTGTTTCCTGTACCCTACTCAGGCTGCATTTCTTGAACTCGGTGGTTCTGTTTACCTGGCATTACTCGCACTGATCTTCAGCTGGTGGTTTACTGTGGAACATCGCCCAATCCACAACCTGGCAACGATCAGTTCTGTAGCCATTTTCCTTTCTTTTGCGATCAGCATCCTGAGCATCATATCGATCTGGGTTCCGATCGGTCATGGCATTGACCTGGTATTTCCCAAACAATTTCCAGTCCTTGGTATAATACACCGTGTCGAAGGATTCTCGATCACACCGAACATGCAAGCCAGTATCTTGCTGGTCTTTCTCTGCCTGTTCCTTTCGACAACTACCAACAATAGGTCACATCAAAAATGGCTTTTCTTCAGTCTTGGAGCATTCTCCTTGATCCTGACAGGAAGCAAAGTCCTGATCACTGCATTTTTCTCATTCCTGATCGCTTGTTCAACATGGCTTGTGAGTCGACTGGGATGGCCTCCAAACCTGTTTCGCATCCTGGGAATTGCAGGAATCATCCTCTATATGAGTTTCCTCCATTTGCCGTGCATGACTGATGGCCAGTATCAGCAATTGGAATCAGCCGCCTATTTGCAAGGAAATCAAACCTATCGCCCTTTTTCTGGAGTCACTTGTCGTGCATCCACTTATACCCTGTTAAAAGAAAAAGCTGTCGGATTCTTTCTCACTCATCCCGTTTCGGGTATAGGCAGTGGACAGTTTACCAAGGGTATTCGTCAGCAGCAACATATCGGAGCCTATCCTGCCTCGGCTCCTGTTTACGCCCCGCATTCAATCTACTTTGGCATTTTGGCTGAAAATGGGCTGATCGGAGCCTTTCTCCTTCTCATCTGGATCATCCTGTGGATGCGAACAATGACCAGGGTTTCTTTCCATCGAGATCAGCACCCCATTCTGGATGCGCTTCGACTGATACTTCTTTTCTTTCTGTTAGAGGGAATGGCCATGGATGTCATGAATCACCGCGGTCTTTGGGTCGTTGCAGGCATAACAATAGGGGTAATCATGTATGGATCCGAAACAGCTGATCCAGTTGAACCAGGCAAAAAAACATTCACTGGGACTATTGATCCTGGACATCCATCCAAATTGTCATTTCACAAGGATAGATGAGCCCATACATCCATCAATCAAAGCCGAGGAAGGTTTTCGATCAAATTGCCAATCTGATCCGTGTATAAAATGGGGGGAAATCACCAATCCAGCCATGGAAGTGCCCTGAGACTCCTGGATGACTATTCCCTACCTTTGCAGTTGCTCAAATCATCAGTCTGTGCGTATGAAAACTGCACTCATCACCGGGGTCACCGGCCAGGATGGCGCCTACCTCGCCGAATCGCTGCTCCAGAAGGGATACCACGTCCATGGCATCAAGCGCCGGTCCTCCCTCTTCAACACCCAGCGGGTGGACCATATCTATGAGGATCCCCATGTGGACAATCAACTGTTCACCCTGCACTATGGCGACCTGACCGACTCCACCAATCTCATTCGCATCATGCAGGAGGTGCAACCGGATGAGGTCTACAACCTGGGCGCCCAATCCCATGTGCAGGTCAGCTTCGAGACACCGGAGTATACGGCCAATGTCGACGCCCTTGGGGCCCTGCGCCTCCTGGAGGCCATCCGCCTGCTCGGCCTGCAGGAAAAGACCCGCTACTACCAGGCCTCCACATCAGAGCTCTATGGCCTGGTCCAGGAAGTCCCCCAACGCGAGACCACGCCCTTCTACCCGCGATCACCCTATGGAGTGGCCAAGCTCTACGCCTACTGGATCGCTGTCAACTATCGCGAGGCCTACAACATGTACGCTTGCAACGGCATCCTCTTCAACCATGAATCGCCCATCCGCGGAGAGACCTTCGTGACCCGCAAGATCACCCGGGCAGTGGCCCGCATCGCCCTCGGCCTGCAGGACAAGTTCTGGCTTGGCAACCTGGATGCCCAGCGCGACTGGGGCCATGCCCGCGACTATGTAGAGGGGATGTACCTCATGCTCCAGCAGGACCACCCGGAGGACTTCGTCCTGGCCACCGGGGTGACCACCTCCGTGCGGGAATTTGTCCGCATGGCCTTCCGGGAGGTCGGCATCGAGCTGGAGTTCAAGGGCAGTGGTGTCAACGAGATTGCGGTCATCTCCACCCTCCACTCTCCACACCCTACTCTCCACACCGGCAAGGAAGTTCTCGCCGTCGATCCCCGCTACTTCCGTCCCGCCGAGGTAGACCTCCTCATCGGCGATCCCACCAAGGCCCGGGAAAAGCTGGGCTGGACGGCCACCACCTCGCTCCAGGACATGGTCAGCGAAATGGTGCAGTCGGACCTGGAGGTGTTCCGGAAGGATGCCCTGCTGCGGGAGCATGGCTTTGATGTCAAGAATGAGTACGAGTAGAAAACCACTAAGTCACTAAGTGCAAAAAGAGAAGATAGTTCTCGCAAAGGCGCATAGGGCGCAAAAGTCAAAAGGCGCAAAGAAATTATGGATGAAAAGAACTATTTGTTAAATGATATACAGAGTGGATGATGATAGTTCTCGCAAAGGCGCATAGGGCGCAAAAAGGAGAGGCGCAAAGAAATTATGGATGAAAAGAGCTGAGGTTGAATGGCAATCAGAATGAACAACTATGTTTCACGCAAAGGCGCATAGAGCGCAAAAGTCAAAAGGCGCAAAGAAATCTGGATAGAATCATGACCGAAAACGAGCTGTCAAGAGTCATCATTGAAGCCGCTATTGAAGTCCATCGTCACTTGGGCCCTGGATTGCTTGAGTCGATCTATGAAGAAGCTCTGGCACATGAGCTGGCTCACACACATCAGCTTGAAGTTGAACGCCAAAAAGAAATTCCAGTGTTTTACAAGGGCAAAGCCATGGGCAAGGGCTTTCGTGCAGATCTCATTGTGAATGGAAAAGTGATCGTTGAATTGAAATCAGTGGAAGAACTGAATCCCGTTCACTTCAAGACGTTGCTGACCTATTTAAAGCTGACAGACACGCGATTGGGTCTGCTCTTGAACTTCAACGAAGAATTTCTGAGAAATGGAATCAAAAGAGTTGTCAACGGCCTTCGTGATTAACCAAAATCCCTTTGCGCCTTAACTACAATCAAAACCAATCAAGAAGTAAATATTGTTTCTTTTGACTTTATGTGAACAAGGTGATTGATCAGAATAGCGCCCTGGCGCCTTTGCGTGAAATGAAAGCAATATGCAACTAGAAGACAAAATATACATCGCAGGCCATCGCGGCATGGTCGGCTCCGCCATCCTGCGCAAGCTGCAGGCCGAAGGCTTCACCAACTTCGCCCTCCGCACCTCGGCCGAACTGGACCTCCGCCGGCAGACGGAGGTGGAGGAGTTCTTTCGAAGGGAGCAACCCGACTATGTCTTCCTCTCGGCGGCCAAGGTGGGTGGCATCCTGGCCAACAATACCTGGCGGGCCGAGTTTCTGTATGACAACCTGCAGATCCAGAACAACGTGATCCACTCCGCCTGGCAATATGGCGCGAAGAAGCTACTGTTCCTGGGATCGTCCTGCATCTACCCCAAGCTGGCGCCGCAACCCCTGAAGGAGGAGTCCTTGCTCACCGGCCTGCTCGAACCGACCAACGAGCCCTATGCCATTGCCAAGATCGCCGGGATCAAGATGTGCGATGCCTATCGGAGCCAGTACGGCTTCTCGGCCATCTCCGTCATGCCCACCAACCTCTATGGCCCGAATGACAATTACGACCTGCAGTCTTCCCACGTCCTGCCGGCCCTGATCCGCAAGTTCCATGAGGCCAAACGGTCCGGAGCACCCAACGTCACGATGTGGGGCACGGGCAGTCCACTGAGGGAGTTCCTCCATGTGGACGACCTGGCGGATGCCTGTTATTTCCTCATGCAGCACTGGGACGAGCCGGGCTTCCTCAACGTGGGCACCGGCACCGACCTGTCCATCAAGGATCTCGCCCTGATGATCAGGGACGTTGTCGGATACACCGGCGACATCATCCACGATACCACCAAGCCGGACGGCACGCCCCGTAAGCTGATGGATGTGTCCCGCCTCCATTCCCTGGGCTGGCACCACAGCATCGAATTGGAAGAGGGAATCCGATCGGTCTATGAGACCCTTGTGGACACCAGGCCTTACTCCTGGGTGTAACTGCCTCGGGTTTGATCCTTCCGTTACCATAGACAGCTGGATTCAACGTCTGGCAGTTCAAGGTTCAATATGCCCCCTGTCCGGGGGCATGTTCAAGGTTCAATGCCACAGGTCTGTTGAAATGACAGGGAGATTACGAGAGGGATGTATCCATGAGCGATAATGCAATCGATCATCAATCTGGTTGATGCGAAGAAAGACCTGATCTTGATTTATTTTAGCCAAAAAGAATATGGCACATGCAACTCGATTCGAAGACCTGGAGATCTGGAAAATGGGCCGGGAAATTGCCAAAGAGACCTGGTTGCTGACTAGAGAAGAACGTTGGAAGAGACAATTCGACCTGATCAACCAGATGCTCAGATCCTCCGGCAGTATTCCGGACAATATTGCAGAAGGGTTCGAGCGGGAGGGGAATAAGGAATTCTTACAATTCCTCTCGATTGCCAAAGGGTCTTGTGGCGAATACCGGTCGCAGTTGTATCGCGCATTGGATAGAGAACTATTGACCGAGGAGGAATTTGAAATCCGTCGGACTCAAGCTGAAAACCTGAGTGGGAAGATCCAACGATTCATGGCCGCCATACGTCGTTCAGACCTTTCCGGATCTAAATACAAATAGGGTTCTATTATACCAGGAATACTGGTGGCCGCTAATATCTTCAAGAAGGACTTGGAGATTGTCGCTTTTGGGGTGAACGTTTCTCACCAGTTGATCAAACTCATCAAAATAAGAACCTTTCAAAGGTGGATCAAGGAGCGGACTTCTCCTTCGCATCGTACCTTTAGCCTATTGCTACTTTGAACCTTGAACTGATGGAGCGTCAGCTCCATCTTGAACCTTGAACCCTTATGCAGGAGACGCAGTTTCCCGGTAAAATGAGCACGCATACCTATGTCATCATCATGGCCGGCGGCGCCGGCACCCGCTTCTGGCCAGCCAGCACGGAAGAGCATCCCAAGCAGTTCCTGGATATCCTGGGGCTGGGGAAGACCCTCTTGCAGTTGACCTTTGAGCGATTCCTGCCCCTGGTGCCGAAGGAGCAGATCTACATCGTCACCAACCGGAAGTATGTGGACCTGGTGGCCGGGCAATTGCCCGATCTGCCGGAAGACAATATCCTGGGCGAGCCCAGCCGGAACAATACCGCCCCTTGCATCGCCTATGCCACCTACAAGATCCTGGACGTGGACCAGGAGGCGAATATCGTCGTGGCGCCCAGTGATCACTTGATCCTAAAGTCCGAGGTCTTCCTGGACAAGATCCGGATGGCCCTGGCCTTTACTAGTTCGAAGGATGCCATTTGCACCCTGGGCATCCAGCCCTCGCGGCCGGATACCGGATATGGGTACATCCATTTCGGCTCAGAGGTCACCACGGGCATTCACCCGGTGGTGGCGTTCAAGGAGAAGCCGGACCACCAGACGGCCAGCGCGTATCTGGAAGACGGACACTATCTGTGGAACGCCGGACTGTTCGTGTTTGCCGGTCAGACCATGATCCGGGCCCTGCGGGCCTACACCCCGCTGATCTGCGATCTGCTGGAGGTGGTGCCCTACAACTCCAGCGAGGAGGAAGAAGCGTTGATGGAGAATTATCCACTGACCCCGAATATCTCCATCGACTATGCCGTGATGGAGCAGGCAGAGAACACCTTTACCCTGCCCGCGGATATCGGCTGGAGCGACCTGGGCACCTGGGGCTCCCTGTATGCCGAGCTCAAGCGTGAGGAGGAAGACAATGTGGTCCAGGCCGACAGGTCTGTCCTCCAGGATGCCCAAGGCAACCTGATCCGCACGACCCCTGGCAAGACGTTGGTGGTCAAGGGCCTGCGCAACATGATCGTCGTGGATGAGCCCGATGCACTGCTGATCTGGCCCCGCGACGAGGAGCAGGCCATCAAGGGCGTGGTGCAGGGGCTGTAGGGTACTTGATGACCTGACCAAGAATACGGGGTCGTTTTCAGCCACCTGGCTGCTCGCCTGCCGGAGACACAGTTTAATGTTCAAGGTGTCCCCGAATTCTCGGGGAGCCGGTTCAAGGTTCAAAGTGTGTTCCTGGTTCCTGGTTCCAAGTGTGTCCGTTATCAGTTGTCGGTTGTCGGTTGTCAGTTCCTTGGTTCAAGGTTACTCACATGATCCAACATGGTTGTTGAAACCGTAGGGATTCTTCTGATGACATTCAACATTGGGCTGTTGGCTTCCTGTTTGCGGTGGGACACCGCACAATACCGGGTTCGAGTGAGACACTCGAACCAGCACGGTTTATTTTATTACTTCCTCATGTTTGGGTTGGCGGCCAACACTAATCAGGCAAGCACAATCAGGTAAGCACAAACTTGGAACTTGGAACAAAGGAACGAGGAACTCACTTCCGGCTGACCCAGGCGAGTTCGGTGAGGCCGGCATACTCGTGGCAGACTCGGCGCATCCGGGTGATCTTTTGGGGAGAGGGCCACCAATCGTAGGTCCAGCGGTGGGGGGAGATCTTCACGAGGTGGTTGGCCGGAGCGGGGATGGGGTCCAGTCCCTGGTACCGGAACCAGCCCATGGCCCGGGGCAGGTGGATGGCGCTGGTGACCAAGATGACCTGATTGGACTTGCCAAATCGGCTCTGATATGCCCGAGCCTCCTCTCGGGTCGTTCGTGGATCAGGCAGCATCAATGTGTCTGAGAGGGATACACCGAGATCGATGCCAGTTGAAGCCAGAAGGTCTGCCTGAGAGCGCTCACCCTGAAGCAAGGCACCTGTGGTGACCAGGTTCGCCTCATCCAGTCGATTCATGATCCTAACTCCTTCAACAATACGTGACAAGGCATCTCCACTAAGCTGATCAAACGCAAGGAGGCCCTTTCCCGGTGATGCACCACCTCCCAAAACAACAACATGTGTGGTTCGGGAAGAATCCAGGACTATCCGGTTTAAGTCCAATACCGGATAGCGATACTCCAGATCGGCGGCCAGCCAGGTGCTCAACGGCGTCGCGCCGATGAGGAGGAGCCAGAGTCCGCCGGCCCAGAACCAGCGCCGGGCGGGTGTCTTCCGGTGACGCAGCCACTGGATCCCGCCCGCTGCCATGACGAGCAGCCAGAGGAAGACAGGATCGATGATCAGGTTGAGCAGGAAACGCATCGGGCAGTTTGGCCTGCAAGATCGTGAAACCTCCGGGAAGCCACCATACCTCTGCTATCCATGAGGGCCGGAGGGTAAATGCCGACACCTTCCAGCAGGTCCGCCTGGTCGGTTGACCCGAATCATGTCCGTCAGTGACCGCTATCCTTGGCCATTGCTGATCAATTCTGCAACCTTATCCGACCAAATGCATGCGGAAGATGAAACCGTCACTGGTCCTGTTCATCGCCCTGCCGTTGTGCTGTGCCTGCCTGCCAACCATCGATGCAGCGGTCTACTCCCCTTCCACCGATACCGTTTGTACCCAACCGTTCCCCAGCGATCGGGGAATCCTTCCGACACTGATCCGGGAGCTGTCACGGGGTTGGCCGGCCGAAGAACAACTCGATTCGGCCGATCCGACCGACCAGACCCGACACCGATCCACTTCAAGGGGATTTGGTACCGGCGACTGGCTGGCCTGGAGCAGCATTGCCCTGTTCTTCCTGGCCCTGGTGAGCTTGAGTGTCGGTGCCTTGCTCTTCCTGGTGCTCATCCTTGGCGGAATCACCACCAGCATCTGGGCGATCGTGGACATCCGGAAATATCCGGAGTTCAACACCCGATCAGCCATGGTCATTGCGATCATCGGCCTGGTTCTGAACCTGCTGTTGCCGCTTCTCATCATCCTGGCGTTCATGATTCTCTCGGACGGTTTCTCGAGGGCGCTGGAAAACTTATTCTCGTCAAACTGACCGACTGGACCGAACCGGGCCAGGACAACGCTAGTCCGATGGCTGGAGGGGCCAGGTCGGTGCAGGGCAGGAAAGAGGTTGGATTCGTGAGCCCTTGGAATTAGCATCCCGGGGTATGTCCCCGTTTTCGGCCCAGCCCCGGGCTCCGAAAGGATGAACAACCTTCCAGCAATGGCCGGGTTGGCCTGGCCGGCGGACCAAAGCAAGCGTGCTGCACAGCCTGGTGCCAAAGAGACATTCCAGGGTGAGAAGTCCACCCGGCGGCGCGCTGTTCACAGCAGAGGGGGCAAATGGGTCGGATCGACATTCATATACAGGCAATATTCCTTGACGGTGACCGGCTGGAAGGACTCCTTGCCATAGGCCTTGCGAATAGCGGTCATCAATCTCTGGCATGACCTCCGGCTCTTACCTGTCCAAAGCATCAGATCGCTGATGTAGATGAATACGCGTTGATTCTCCATCATTCTACCATTCATGAACAATCAGGTGAGCGACAGCGTGTGTCACTCACCCATTACTGATCTGATCCTGGTATCTATCTATGGAGGCTTGGAGGGATGCACCCTCCTGTGAAAACGGGCTAACTACGGCTTTAACCTGGACTAAATACGGACGAAAGACGGAGTAAACCCGGACGAAACCATGCTTTCATGGTCGGTCAACACGGATCAATAACGTCGTTGACCCGGTGTATGGTATGTCCATTCATGCGAAAATTCGCGACATCCTGTGCAGGAATGCGCCATCCCGAGCCATTCACGACACGCTCAGCCACATGGAGAAGAAAGAGGACGAACAGGGACAAAATGGGAACAAGTCACTGAATAACAATACGTTGCACCACCTCCTCGGGCGTTATACATATGACAGGGCGACCGATATGCCGGCTTTCGGAAACCCAATCATTCACTTCCAAAATTTTTTTCAATTATGGCCAAACAAAATAGTTTATTCAAGGTCCTAGGGACCCTGGATGATGTCACCTTCTACGAACGCCAAGGCGTTCATCTGATCAAGAAGAAGACCAGATTGAGTGGTGACCGGATCAAGAACGACCCTGCCTTCGAACGGACGCAGGAGACGTTCCGGGAGTTCGGGACAACGAACCAGATCGCCCGGATGGTGCGGAATGCGTTTCCGGGCCTGATCAAGAAGGTAGGCGACAAGCGGCTGCCCCAGCGATTGACCCGCCTGCTCTTCCAGATCCGCAAGTTCGATGTGACCAATCCACGTGGCAGTCGGTCGGCCGTGATCGCCCTTGAGACTGCCGGCGGACAGGAGGCACTGACCGGTTTCAACTTCAACAACATCACGCCCCTGAAACAGGCCTTGCCCCTGAACCCCGTGGTCGACACTGCGGCGAACACGATCACCATCAACGGGCTCAACCCCAAGGAGATGCTTCGTGTTCCGCCCTTGTCCTCTCACTTCAAACTGACGGGTTACTGGTCCCGGATCGATTTCCTGAAGGATGACTACCAGTCCATCCGGATGAGCCTTGATCCGATGCCCATTGAGGACACGATCCTTGATCTGGTGTTATCACCCACTGAATCGCTCACAGGAGACGGCAGGGATCTCGTCGTCCTGATGATCGAATTCATGATCGAGGATGCCGGAGTCCTGTATCCGCTGAAAGACAAGAGCCACAATGCTGCGGCGATTGTCTCCGTCTCCTAAGGGAGACCGCCCATGAGAGTATTCACTCTCGTGCGGAAGTACCACCCCACCGGCACCAATGGCCAATTGTTCGACGGGACCCGTTTGATCTGCGATACGATTGAACTCCCCTGGCAACAGAACCAGCGGAATGTATCCTGCATTCCGGAGGGCCGCTACATGCTGTCCTTACGGTGGACCAGCCGGTGGGGCTGGCACTTCCTGATCCCACGCGTCCCTGAACGGGACGGGATCCTCATCCATCCAGCCAATGATGCCCTGAAGGAGCTGCGCGGCTGTATCGCTCCGGTGACGACCTGCACCGGACCCGGTACCGGCCATGGCTCCCGCAAGGCCCTGCAGCGGCTGATGGACGAGATCCGACCGGTGATGCAAAGCGGCATGCCGG
>JACJYI010000008.1 GCA_020636225.1 Lewinellaceae bacterium
TTCAAATTGATCCCATGATGAACAAGAAACTTTCGATCATCAGCTCGCTGGTGTTGGGGTTGTTGTGCCTGGCCGGCATGGTCACGGCCCAGAACCACCCCTACAACACGGGTTCACAGGCCGTGTATAACGTGCCTGCAGTAGGTTTTCTGACCTACTACGATGCGGGTGGCCCGGGTGGTAACTATCCGACCAACCACAACAACATTAATACCTCCATCCGCTTCCAGCCGACCACGGCCGGTGCCAAGGTGCAGGCGGTGTTCACGCAGTTTGCGACAGAGACCAGCTTTGACGCCCTGTATGTTTGGGACGGTCCCACCACGGCTTCTCCGAAGATCGCTTCGGCCAACGGTGCTCCGATAGTGAACAACTTCTGGGGAACGGGTGGTTTCTGGTCCAGTGCCAACAACCCTGCTGCTGCACCGAGCAACGTGGCTCCTGGTACGGTTCGTGCCACGGCGGCCAACGCCTCTGGTGCGCTGACCTTCGGCTTCGTGTCGGACGGTAGCGTGCAGTATGTGGGTTGGACAGCCCAGGTATCGGAATTCATTCCTTGTAACCCGGTACCAAACCCTGTCAACCTCGCGCTGAGTGTTGATCTGGGTACCTGCTCCGCCACGGCGACCCTGAACGTTCCGACGTTCAGCCCGGGCGGTTGCGGCAATGCTGCCGGTTACACCCTGTGCTACGCTCTTGATCAGGATCCCTACACCTGCCTGGCCCAGCCCTATCCGGCCCAGGTGATCGTGTCTGGCATTCCTTCCGGTACACACACCATTACCTGGCAGGTGCGCAACGCCTCCGGTTCTGTAGTGGGTGAAGCCGTCCAGAACCTGGATGTAGCTGACAATGAGGCTCCTACCTTCACGAACTGCCCCAGCGACCTGATCATCAACCTCGATCCAGGACTCTGCTGCGCGATCGTGAGTTGGGCTGACCCGATGGCTACGGACAACTGTCCGTTTGTCGGTCCGGTCATGTCCCACTCTCAGCTGCCTCAGCTGAACTCCGGTTGGTATGGCTTCGCCACGAACATTGAGAACCTGACGACCGACAACATGTTGGTCAGCCAGATCACCATTCGTGCCGCTGCATCACCTTTCGGTGTGTATAACTTCAAGGTGTTTATCCGCGACGGACAGTTCCAGCCCAACATGGGCAGCAACGCCGGATGGACCCAGGTTGCCGATGCCGGTTACAATGTAACTGGTGCCTTTACCACGAATGGTGGCTCCAATGTCACGATTCCTTTCACCGCACCATATACGGTTGCTCCTGGTGGAACGGCTGCCTTGTACTATGTGATCGACAACGGTACGACCTTGAACCGTCGGATCATGTACAACAGTGCCAATACGACGACCAACGATGGTAACATCCGCATCTTTGACGGTGCCGGTATCAATGCCGGTATCTTCACCGGTATCGCCTTCCAGCCTCGTGGTGCTTACATCACGGTGGATTATCAACTGGGTGGAGAAGCTGAAGTGATCCAGACGGGTGGTCCGGTGAGCGGAACCGAGCTGTGCAAGGACGACAGCCCCTGGACAGTGACCTACGAAGTAGCTGACGTTGCTGGCAACGTGGGTACTTGCGAGTTCAACATCGAAGTACTGGAGTATGCCAATCCTGTCACCAAGCTGAGCTGTAACGACGAAGTACAGATCTCCCTGGATGAGGATTGCATCACCGAAGTCGGTGCTGACGATATCCTCGAAGGTGGTCCTTATGGCTGCTACGACGATTACGAAGTGACCATCTTCAATGCCAACAATACGCCGCTGGCTTCCAGCCCGAATGTGGGTCGCCAGCAGATCGGTGGACCATGGAAGGTGAAAGTAACGGATCCTGCCACTGGCAACAGCTGCTGGGGTCTGATCACGGTAGAGGACAAGCTGGCTCCGGTCATGGAGTGCACCAGCTTCGAAGTCAACTGTGGCGCTGACATTCCGACGGAACCGGCTCCGGCCATCTTCCAGGCGGAAGCTCCATTGTTCTACCCGACCAGCTTCGCCAACCACGGAGGTGGTACGGCATATACGCTGCAGGGGAATACGCTTCCAGGCGGTGTGTACTTCAACATCACCAACAACTCCGGTTCTGACCTTCAGGTAACAGGATTCGGTGTTCGTTTCGGTAACCCACAGTTCGGTCAGGTGAATGCACCTCAGACCATGGAAGTATGGACAGCTGCGAACATGCTGGGTAATGAAACCAACCCGGCTGCATGGACCAACCTCGGCCCTGCAGTGGTTGATGTCATTCCTCCGTATTTCGCTACGGGTACTGGCGATCTGGCTCAGTTGGAGCTGTCGCAGAATGTAACGATCCCTGCTGGCGAAACCCGCGGTTTCCATGTATGGGGTGCTACGGCTTGCCCGGTATTCAACTATTTCAATACGACGGCTCCTGTGACCAATGGCCCATTCACCGTTACCGGTGGTTATGTATCCTTCGGTCTGCTGAGCAACCTGTTCGGTACACCATGTATGCCGAACATCAGCGTGAACTACGCCTCCCAGGCTGATCCGATCCCTGTGACGGACAACTGTGATCCAGGTAGCCCGCTGACCGTTGCCAATGGTGGTCTGAGCTTCGGCGACGACATCACCAACTATACCTGTGCTGAAGATGCCGATTACAGCCAGTTGATCGTCCGCACCTGGACGGCTACTGACGATTGGGGCAACAGCACCCAGTGCACGCAGGAGATCCGCGTTCGTCGTCCGACGATCGGCGGTCTGGCGATTCCACCGAACTACGACGATCTTGACCAGGCCAGCCTGGATTGCAAGGATGCTTACCCAACTCCTGACGTAACTGGCGAGCCAGGCGGAGGAGGCTGCGGAAGCCTGCAGTTCGACTACTGGGATAAGGTACTGAACGTATGCCAGGGTTCATACACGATCATCCGTACCTGGACGATCAACGATATGTGCACCGGTGAAGTGGCTACGCACAACCAGGTGATCAAGGTGATGGACAAGACTCCACCAAGCCTGACCTGCCCGGATGAGCATGACATCAAGTTCGGCAACACCAACCAGATCGGTTACCAGGATTGCACGCTGCGTGTACGCCTGCCATGGATCCAGGTAGAAGACGATTGCTCCACGAGCAACAACACGACGCTGTATGTCTGGACAACGGACAACAACGGCAACGTGATCATCGTGAGCAACATGGACAGCGAAGGTTACTTCAACTTTGACCTGCCTGTTGGCTTCGACTACACCTTCACCTACACGGCGATCGACGATTGCGGTAACAAGGGCGAATGCTCTGTTGAAGTAGCTGTTGAAGATGAGCAGGGTCCAGTGGTGATCTGCGAAACCTTCCATGTCGTTGCCCTGACGGACAGCGTCACGCTGGTGAATGCAGAGAGCTTCGACGATGGTTCCTACGATGAGTGTACGATGATCACCTTTGACGTTCGTCGTGGTACGATGAATGCCTCCGGTAGCTTTGTACAGCACCCATGCAACCAGCCAGGTGACTTCCTGTATGCACCTCAGGTTCGTTTCTACTGCTGCGATGCACAGAGCCCAGTGGCCCTGTTCGTTGACCTGCGTGTCCGTGATGCCTTTGGCAACGCGAACAACTGCATGGTAGAAGTAGACGTTGTGGACAAGATCCGTCCGACGATCTGGTGCCCAGAGGACATCACTGTCCAGTGGGGCATGCCATACGAGCCAACGGAGAAGGACACCCTTCACGTGAGCACGAAGCCTGGTACACAGATCAGCGCCATCTGGCCGAAGACGTACCTGGTACCCATCCAGATCGAGGGAATGCCGGTTGATGCCGACATCACGGACCTGGATATCAGCCTGGACATCACGCACGAAGCGCTGAACCAGCTGCAGGTAACGCTGTGGAACCCGTATGGCACGAAGGCCACGGTGATTCCGTTCAACAGCTGCAACGGTGGCTATCCACAGAATATCAATGCTACGTTCAACGACGAGGCCTATGATATCATCACGTTCAACCAGACGGGTCAGAAAGTACCAGCACCTTATACCTGCACGGTAGCCCTGCCAAGCGTAGGCAGCTACAACCAGGGTCAGATGCGTTCTGCAGGTGATTACCTGAAGGCGTTTGACGGTGACGGTATCAACAACCTGAACGATAAGGACAAGTGCTTCAACGCACAGGGTATTGAGATCAATGCTGCGACGAACCGGATCAGCAACTTCCAGGTGAGCCTGTTCATTGCGAACAACGGCCTGTCTGCTGGTGATCGGATCTTCCTGCAGTACGCCAGCGCAAGCGGTCAGCCCCTGGGTGGCCTGAGCGTAGGTGAGTACTACCTGTTCCAGGTGATCAATGCGAACACGCTGGAGTTCCTGACGATGCTGGGCAGCGACATCACGAGTGTACCGGCCGGAACGCACATGTTCTGCGCAGTAGGCACGTGGTTCCTGCAGGTAACGGACAATGCTGCTCTGGCAGGTGGTGTGATCAACGACGTGACGCTGCACATCGAGTATGTGACGCCAACGGGCTTGAAGCCACACGTGAGCGACAACACGGAAGCATGCGGACTGGACGTAACGTGGCAGGATCTGGGAACACCAGAGAAGTGCGGCGACAACACGTTCATCAACCGTCGCTGGAGGGTTGAAGACCAGTTTGGTAACAACACCCAGTGTCTGCAGCGTGTATACTTCAATGACGATACGCCACTGGTTGTACAGTTCCCATGTGATGTGACCATCAACTGTGAGAACCTGGACGACCTGGATGCCACGGGCGACGTGATCCACAACGGAGATTGCGAGCTGGTAGGTATCGAGCACATCGACCATGTACTGGTGACGACGGATGCTTGCTACAAGATCCTGCGTCAGTGGATCGTGAAGGACTGGTGCAAGTACTCAGCCGATGGCAATGTGGACTACAACAGCTCCAGCATTGACGTCAATGGCGATGCGATCCAGTTCACCACGGCGATCAACGCGTTGATCAACGCCCGCAAGCTGGGTGAAGGCGACCGCGTGACGCTGAAGTACATCACGAGCGGTAGCGTCGAGATCGGCGGACTGGTCGAAGGTGACGTATACAGCGCAGTCTACGAAGGCGGTACCCGCTTCCGGATCGACTACAACACGACGAAGCAGCAGACGGTGAACATCACCTCTGAGGGCACCGGCCCACACATCTTCCGCTATGCGAACAGCAGCCTGGGTCTGCCATTGACCTGTGATGTGATCACGGAATGGTATCCGTTCACGGATTGGCACGGACTGTGCCCAAGCCCACAGGGATGCCGCGCATGGGAAGATGATGGTGACGGTTACTACACCTTCACGCAGGAGATCAAGGTAGTTGACAATGAAGCTCCTCAGTGGGTGGATTGCAGCAACAAGGATTTCTGCAGCTTCGAAGAAGATTGCGAGCCTACACAGATCGAGCTGGTTTGCCCAGCAGAAGACAACTGTACGCCAGCCGAACAGCTGACCTACCAGTACTTCATCGACGCGTTCAACGACGGAACGGTTGACATCACGGGAGTTGGCTTTGATGCCAGCGGTGCATACCCGAACGGTACGCACAAGATCACCTTCAAGGTATCTGACCAGTGTGGCAACTTCAACACCTGCACGAAGCTGTTCACGATCAGCGATTGCAAGAAGCCGACGCCGATCTGCCACGCTGTGAGCATCGAACTGATGCCTTCCACGGGTATGGCCGAAGTATGGGCAACGAGCCTGGAAGTTGGCGACAGCTATGACAACTGCACCGAGTATGGTGACCTGCAGATCCTGGTAGAGCGCGTCAGCGACCTGGGAGCTGGCCAGGATGCACCAGACGCTGATGCAGCCGGATCAGTAGTTGTTTCTTGCGACGACCTGCCACCGAACACCATGAGCCCAGTCGTAGAAGTGGCTGTATGGGTAGGTGACGAGGCTGGCAACTGGGATTACTGCGTAACGACCATCACCGTACAGGATTGGATGGGCGCATGCGGTGGCACCATGAATGCCGAGCTGAGCAGCTATATCTCCAACGAAGATCTGGAGCCGATCGAACTGGTGAACGTCGAGCTGACGGGAACCAACGGCACCCAGAGTGCAACGTCTGGCAACAGCGGTGTAGTAAGCTTCAACGTATTCCAGGCTGGTCAGTACACGATCGCGCCACAGAAGGATATCAATCCTTTGAACGGTGTGAGCACGTATGACCTGCTGCTGATGCAGAAGCACCTGTTGGGTATCAAGTCACTGACCAGCCCTTATAAGCTGATCGCAGCTGACGTGAACAACAACTGTAACATTTCGATCTCAGACATCATCGAGCTTCGCAAGCTGATCCTGGCTCCAAACGGTGCCAACTTCAGCAACAACACGAGCTGGCGTTTCGTGGACGGTGGTTACACCTTCCCGAACCCGAACAAGCCATGTAACTTCATGGAAACGAAGATGTTTGACGTACAGGGTAGCGGTCTGAACAACGCGAGCTTCGTGGCTGTGAAGATCGGAGACGTAAGTGGAGACCACACGCCAAACAGCCTGCTGGGTACGGAGACGCGTAACAGCGTTGGTACGCTGACGTTCGGCATTGCCGATCAGCAGCTGGTAGCTGGCCAGGAGTACACGGTCGCGATCACGGCAGAGAACTTCACAGGAGTACAGGGATACCAGTACACGATGGAGTTTGCTTCCGACATGATCGAGTTCGTCGACGTCACGGCTAACTGGTCTGACCTGAGCGCATCGAACTTCGGTCGCGCCCTGGTAGCAGAAGGAACGCTGACGACAAGCTGGAACGGTGCTGAGCCGACGACGCTTGCTGACGGTGAAGTTCTGTACACGGTAACGTTCCGCGCAGTGGCTAATGGCCAACTGAGCCAGGCCCTGAAGGTGAACTCACGCGTAACGGTAGCAGAAGCTTATGATGCAAACGAAGAACTGCTGGATGTCCAGTTCCGTTTCGACGGAGGTCTGGTGATCGGTGGTGGTTTCGAGCTGTATCAGAACGAGCCGAACCCATTCCGCGATGTTACGGTTATCGGATTCAATCTGCCAGAAGCTAGCACGGCTACGCTGAAGGTGTACGATGTAACCGGTAAGGTGATGAAAGTAGTCGTAGGCGACTATGCCAAGGGTTACAACGCGATCACCCTGACTCGCGCTGAGATCGAAGGCAACGGTATGCTGTACTATCAGTTGGAGACCCCAACGGATAGCGCGACGAAGAGAATGATCACGGTCGAGTAATCGAACCATAAATTTCTCGAAGCCAAGGCCGAAAGACATTTACGTTAAATCGGTTTTTGGGATGGCCTCTCTCCACTTGTTGGAGGGGGGCTTTTTTTTTATCCCCATGCCATTACTGGAGGCGTTGGGATTTGATGTACCTTTGTTCTTTGCTCTAATCGCCATTTGTACAGCAGGTTATGAAACAATGTACCATCGTCCGGGAGGCAAGTATCTCCGGGATTGGTTTACACACGGGTCGTCAGGTCACCATGACCTTCAAGCCGGCCCCGGAGAACCATGGATTCAAATTTGTCCGCATTGATCTGGAGGGGAAACCGACCATACCTGCTGATGTCTCCCATGTGATCTCCACAAACCGGGGAACCACGATTTCTATTGGGGGAGAGGCCCGGGTCTCCACAGTTGAACACACCCTGGCTGCACTGATCGGTTCTAACCTGGACAACGTCCTGATTGAGATCGATGGCCCGGAAGCACCGATCATGGATGGATCATCCCTGTTGATCTTGAATGCATTGACCAAGGCGGGGATCGTCGAGCAGGAGAATGACCGGGAGTACATTGATATTACCGAGACCATCTCATACCGGGATGATCTGACCGGGTCTGAGTTGATCGCATTTCCGTCTTCCAAATTCGAGTTGACGGCATTGATCGATTTTCATTCACCAGTCCTGGGGCAACAATTTGCCGCATTGGAGGATATTCATGATTTTCCCGGGGAAATTGGCCCGGCCAGGACCTTTGTCTTTGTCCATGAGTTGGAGCAGTTGATCCATCAAGGGTTGATCAAGGGAGGTGATCTCGATAATGCGATTGTGATCGCTGACCGGGTCATGGATGATATGGAATTGGAGAGTTTGGCCAAGCGGTTGGAGAAACCATCCATTCGCGTGGACAAGGAAGGGTTTCTCAATACCACCGACCTTCGTTTCAAGAATGAGCCTGCCCGGCATAAGCTGTTGGATGTGATCGGTGATCTGGCCCTGGTCGGCAAGCGGATCAAGGGGAAGATCGTCGCGACCAAACCTGGCCATGCCTCCAATGTTGAGTTTGCCAAGTTGCTCAAGTGTTTTGCGGTGGAGCAACGAAAGTTGAGAGGAATTCCCAAGTACGATCCCGATGTCAAGCCGATCATGAACGTGTCAGATATCGAGGGGAAGATGCCGCATCGCCATCCGTTCCTGTTGGTGGACAAGATTATCGAACTTTCGGACACCCATGTCGTCGGCGTGAAGAACGTGACCTTTACCGAGGGGTTTTTCCAGGGACATTTTCCGGGCAACCCGGTGATGCCGGGAGTCCTTCAAATAGAGGCAATGGCCCAGACAGGCGGCCTTTTAGCCTTGCAAAACGTTCCAGAAGGAGAACAGTGGGATACATTTTTCCTGAAGATCGATAATGCTCGCTTCAAGAATTTTGTTGTTCCCGGGGATACACTCATTATCAAGATGGAGTTGATTTCGCCGATCAGGAGAGGAATTGTCCATATGCAGGCAACGGCCTATGTGGGCAACAAGATCGTCTCAGAAGCTGAATTGACTGCCCAAATCGTAAAGCGAAATCATGGAGTATAATCACGCGTTGTCCGTAGTCCACCCGGATACTGTCCTGGGTAAGGATGTGACGATCAGTCCGTTCGTGACTATTGAAGAAGATGTGGTCATCGGGGAGGGGACATGGATCGGACCCCATGTGTCCATTATGTCCGGCACCCGCATAGGGAAGAATTGCCGCATTTTTCCCGGGGCGATCATTGGTGCCGTTCCCCAGGACCTGAAGTATCGAGGGGAGTATGCTACCGTTGAGATCGGTGACCAGGTCACGATTCGGGAGTATTGCACCCTGAACAAGGGTACGGAAGCCAGTGACAAGACGGTGATCGGTGATCGAAGCCTGCTCATGGCCTATGTACACGTTGCCCATGATTGTCAGGTAGGCAAGAATGTCATCCTGGCCAACAATGTGAATCTGGCCGGCCATATTGTAGTGGAAGATTTTGCGGTATTGGGCGGGCTGACAGCGGTCCATCAGTTCGTCAAGATTGGCACTCATGCCATGGTCGGAGGCGGATCCCTGGTTCGGAAGGACGTCCCTCCCTATGTCAAGGCCGCACGTGAGCCACTTTCCTTTGCGGGGGTCAATTCGATCGGTTTGCGGAGAAGAGGTTTTACCAATGAGCAGGTCCATGCCATCCAGGAGATTTACAGGATCCTGTTTGTGAGAGGATACAATACATCCCAGGCACTGACATTGATTGAGTCAACCATTCCCGCTTCCATCGAGCGCGACAATATCCTTCAGTTCATCCAGAATGCCGATCGCGGGATCATGAGAGGCTTTCGTCAGATCAACGGGGTGAAGGCTCATGGAGATATCGCTTGATCGAATCGGCAAACGGTATCGGGGGAATTGGATTTTTCGGGGGGTAGATCGCTCCATTCATCAGGCGGAACGTCTGGCTGTGCTGGGGCCAAATGGGTCCGGGAAATCTACGCTCCTTCAGATCATGGCCGGGTTGTTACTCCCTTCAGAAGGTGAGGCATACCTGATGGAAGGGACCGGAAGGCGGTTGAGCCATGAAGAACATGTCCAGTCCATCAGTTTTACCGCTCCCTATCTCGAACTCCCCGAAGAATTATCTCTCAGGGCGCTGCTCAAGCACCATTTCAGATTTCGGCCCCTGCTGTCCGGCCTGTCCTTGATGGATCTGCCCGCCATGTGGATGCTGGGCAAGGAAGTGGATGTCCCCGTCAAGTATTTTTCCAGTGGCATGAAGCAGCGAGTGAAATTGGGATTGGCACTGCTGGTGGATGCCCCGATCATCCTGTTGGATGAGCCCCTGACCAATCTGGATGACCGGGGACGTGAATGGTATGATGACATGATCCATTCCTGGGCGGTTGACCGGACGGTCATTGTTGCCAGCAACCGGAAAGATGAGTATGTCTTTTGTAAGACCGAACTGGATATCCGCGACTTTGCCGGATAGGGTCAGGGAGATTCCTCAGAGTTGGTCGGACAGGTCCTGGAGGCCTTTCCGGATCTCCTGAAGTTTCTGGATGATCTGCTGTTGCCGGTTGATCTTCGTTCCCTGCTCCTTCAGGGCTTTCTTTGCCCCTTCCAGGGTAAAGCCCTGCTCCTTGACCAGATTGTAGATGATCTGGAACTGTTCGATATTCTGTACGGTGAATCGCCGATCACCCTTGCTGTTCTTATGGGGCTTGAGGAGGTCAAATTCCGATTCCCAATACCGGATCAGTGACTTGGATACGTCAAATAATTCGGCGACCTCGCCGATGGCGTAATAGCGTTTGGTCAGCTTTTGAAGATCAACTTGCATCTCGGTACAACAAACAGGATTTAAATCTACTTGTTTTTGGCGAATTTCTTGTCATTACCGGTTCTTTCCTGATCGATCAGGCAAAAAGAAGGAAGCTGGTGATCATGAGCAAGGCAGCCAGGACCAGGAAGATGACCAGGTAGAGCACATGCAGGACACAGAATTTGAAGATGGTCATTCCCCAGGATTGGCGGTAGAAATGTTTTAAAGCGATCAGGACATAGGCCAGGGAGAGGACAAACGTGAGGCCAGTCCAGCTCCCTCCGATGAAGTAGTCCATGATGATGCCAATGGAGACCAAGAGATATGCCGCAACATGGTAATGCAGGGTAAAGACCAGATGCTCTACATAATATTGTCGCTTTGGAAAATACAATCCAGCCAGGACCAGAGCGATGAAGGGGATGATCAGGAACATCATCCAGGATAGCCGGGCAACAATAAAGGAGGTCAGCGCCCTGGGATTTCGATAGGTCTTGATAAACTGAGTACTGGCCACGGAACCAAACCAGTCCGCATCCTTGTTTCTGGCGGCAAGGCTGTCCAGGGATAATGTCTCCAGTTCGTAGAGCGTGAACTCCAGGACGGTTTGTTCCCCGAACAAGATCAATGTGATCGTATCATTCACTTCATTGAATTGGTTCTCGAGCCGGGTATATGACGAGTCCAACACCTGGACGGCCACTGGATCAAGGTCAGCTATGGCGGCCATGCTATCCCGAACGGATCGGATGGCACTCATCTCGCCCTCCAGCCTCACCAGTTCTTTGCCTGTCGTCCGGTCTGCATCACTGATCTTGAAGAGGGAATTGGTGGAAAAGAAATTGATGACCGCCAGGTGAAGCAGGACAGTAAAGAAATACAGTCGAACGGGTGGGATATACCGTTCCTGTTTTCCTTCAAAGAACAGGACCGTCAGTGAGGCGGGCCGGGCCAATTGCCGTACTGATCGAAAGAACCGGTTGTCCCAGGCAAAGACGTTGCCGAGCAGATCCCCGATCAGCTGCCGAACGGTTACTCGTGCTGGAGCATCCTTCTGGCCGCAAGACGGGCAATACCGATCGGTTTCACGTAGCGAGGTCGAGCAATTGGGGCAGAATCGTTCCATGTCTGCCTGCCAAATTACAATCCTGTGGGCGGATATTCGTCCCGGTCTTGACCGGTAAAAGAAAAGAGGCTGTCGGATCTGGATCCGACAGCCTCTTTTTTGACCTGATTCCGGACTGGTCCAGGATCAATAATCGAAGGAAACGTTGGAAGCGGAGGCTTTCTCCACCAACTCGGAATATTCCTCCAGGGTCAGGCCATCGATCACATAGTGGATCGGATTGACTTTTTGGCCCTTGTAAATGACTTCGTAGTGCAAATGCGGAGCGGTACTGCGACCTGAATTGCCGATGGTGCCAATATGCTGTCCACGCGTCACTTTTTGTCCGACCTTGACATCCGCTTTTTCCATGTGACCATAGAGCGTCTTGTAGCCGAATCCGTGGTCAACAATGATGTGCAGGCCATACCCACTGTTGTCGCGAGTGACTTCAACGACCTTTCCATCACCAGTCACCTGGACCGCGGTACCCCGTGGGGCACCAAAATCCAGTCCCGTGTGCATCTTCCGCACCTTGAGAATGGGATGGATCCGCATCCCGAAGCCGGACAGTGATCGTACGTTGCGATTGAGCTTGTCTTCACGGACTGGCTTGATGGCCGGCAGGGAGGAGTGCATTTCATTCATGCGCTCAGCCATCTTCTGGATCGTGTCCAGAGACAGGGATTGGATGACCAGCTGGCGCTCCAGTTTGTCGGCTTTCTCCAGGGTATTGACCAGCAATTCGCCAGACTGCTGGAATTTTGTCAGATCCCGGTAGGACTCATGACCTCCGATACCCCCATTCCAAACGGACTGGTCGATCGGGTCCATACCGAACATCATGCGGTGGACGGAAGCATCACGGTCTTGCAGATTGCTCAACACCTTGGACATCATGTCCAGTTGGCCGTTGACCGACTCATACTTGATCTTCATCTGTTCGATCTCTCGTTGTAACGCCTTTTCCTTCTGGCTTGGAAAAAACGTATTGGTGATCGTCATGAACAGCATCCCTGTGACGATCACAGCTGACGTAAACCCGAAGATGCGAATGAGACGATGCTTTATTGACAATCGAACACGTTCATACGACAACGTGTGCCGGTTGAACACGAATTTTTCTTTTCCCATAAGAATGCTGTTGGTGCCAAAGCCCTAACTTTGTGCGGCAGGACAATGGTGGTTTTCCCCAAGTGCTCTGCGAAATTACTGAATGAACGGCGATTCTCCTAACAAAGCTCGCCCTATTCCCGATAATACGATGTTAACGAAATATTATTGTCTCAGACAATTTTTTTCGGATGGATATCAAATTATCGACTGAAATTACGGATAAATTCCAAATTATTGATTCCTATGATGACTGCTCGTGACATTCGAAAGACGTTCCTGAGATTCTTCGAGGAGCGAGGACATGTGATCGTTCCCTCTGCGCCCATCACCAATCGCCAGGATCCGACATTGATGTTCACGAATGCGGGCATGAACCAGTTCAAGGATTTCTTCCTGGGCCACCAGGAACCGACCCATCCCCGGATTGCCGATACGCAAAAATGTCTTCGGGTGTCCGGGAAGCACAACGACCTGGAAGAGGTGGGTGTCGATTCCTATCACCACACCATGTTCGAAATGCTGGGCAACTGGAGTTTCGGGGATTACTTCAAGGAAGAAGCCATCCAATGGGCCTGGGAGCTGCTGACCAGGGAGTACGGCCTGTCCAGGGATCGACTGTACGTGACCATTTTTGAAGGGGATGCTTCCGAAGGGCTGGAGGAAGACACGGATGCTGTCCGGCTGTGGGCGAAATGGATTCCCGAGGACCGGATCCTGCGTGGCAACAAAAAGGACAACTTCTGGGAGATGGGCGATACCGGACCCTGCGGCCCCTGTTCGGAGATCCATGTCGATCTTCGGTCCGAGGCAGAACGGGCACGCGTGGATGCCCGGGAACTGGTCAACAACGACCACCCTCAGGTGGTGGAGATCTGGAACCTGGTCTTCATCCAGTACAACCGGAAAGCCGACGGCTCCCTGGAAGCCCTTCCGGCCAAACATGTGGACACGGGCATGGGATTCGAGCGCCTGGTCATGGCCCTGCAGGGGAAGCAGTCGAATTATGATACGGATGTATTCAGTCCACTCCTGAACAAGATCGCCGAGATCGCCGGACTCCCCTATACCAACAGGTATGGGCATGACGCACCCAGGTCGGACATGGCCATGCGGGTCATTGCCGATCACGTGCGGGCCGTGAGCTTTGCCATTGCCGACGGGGAATTGCCCTCCTCCAACGGAGCAGGCTACGTGATCCGGCGGATCCTCCGGCGGGCCGTACGGTATGCCTATTCCTTCCTCCATATCAAGGAGCCGGCCATCTATCGACTGGTGCCCATCCTGGCAGGACAGATGGCGGAGGTCTTTCCCGAGTTGGCCGCCCAGGAGGCCTTTGTCAGTCGGGTGATCCTGGAGGAAGAACGGTCCTTCCTGCGCACGCTGGAAGGGGGGTTGAAACGATTGGACCAGGTCGAGATCCACAATGGCATACTCGACGGTGACATTGCCTTTGAACTCTATGATACCTACGGATTCCCGATCGACCTGACCCGTCTGATCGCCCATGAAAAAGGCTTTGCAGTCGATGAGCCGGGGTTCGAACAGGCCCTGGAGGCCCAGAAAGCCCGTTCACGTGCGGCTTCGGTGAAAACGACAGGCGACTGGGAAGCCGTCATGGCTGGGACGCCGGACATCAGTTTCCTCGGGTATGATCAACTGGAGGTAGAAGATGCCCGCATTGTCAAGTATCGATCGGTGTCCAACCGGCAGGGCAACTTTTTCCAGATCGTCCTCGACCGGACGCCCTTCTATCCGGAAGGAGGAGGGCAGGTAGGCGACACCGGATTTCTCTCCACCGCAGACGGGATCATTCGTGTAGAGGACACCGTACGGGAGAATGACCTGATCATTCATGTCGCCAGGCAGATGCCTGAGGACCCGTCCCTGCCCCTGCGCGCCGTGGTGGATGAGAGCCGGCGAAGACTGACAGAGAACAATCATTCCGCGACCCACCTGTTGCATGCGGCGTTGCGCCAGGTACTGGGGGATCATGTCCAGCAGAAAGGCTCCATGTTGAATGACCAGTATCTGCGCTTTGACTTTTCACACTTTCAAAAGGTGAGCGAAACCGAGATCCAACGGATCGAACAGATCGTCAACCAGAAGATCCGGGCGAACATCCATCGGGATGAAGCACGCAGATTGCCCATCGAAGATGCCAAGGCAGCGGGAGCGATGATGTTGTTCGGGGAGAAATATGGCGATCATGTCCGGATGATCACCTTTGATCCGGGGTACAGTCGCGAATTGTGCGGGGGATGCCACGTTCCTGAGACAGGCCGGATCGGCTTGTTCAAGATCACCACCGAGACCGCCGTGGCGGCAGGAGTTCGGCGAATCGAGGCGATTACTGCCGAGGCTGCAGAGTCCTACGTCCATCGCTTGGAATCCGATGTACATCAATCACGCAACCTCCTGAAAGCCCAGGGATCCATCAGTGAATCGGTCCAGCAATTGCTCGATGAGAACAAGTCGCTGCGGAAACAGCTGGAGGTAATGCAGGAGCAGCAAGCCATGGGGTTGAAGACCGGACTGAAACAGCAGGCTGTTGAACGGGACGGTATCCGGTATCTGGTGGCCCATCTCCCGGTTGAGGACCCCAAATCCGTGAAGAACCTCATTTTTCAGCTCGAACAGGAATTGTCGCCAGCGGTGATCGTGACCGGCAACATTCAGCAGGATAAGCCCATGCTCTCCGTGATCATCAGCAAGGAGATCGCCGAGGCGGGTACCTGGAATGCCGGTCAATTGATCCGGGAGTGGGCCAAACCTATCCAGGGTGGAGGAGGAGGCCAGCCATTCTATGCCACTGCCGGAGGCAAGAATCCCCAGGGACTTGACCAGGCGTTGGACCTCGCACGTCAGCAACTGGGTCTGCAAGCGTAAGGTCAGTCCGAGGATTGAAGGGTCGGAGGATCCAGGACGCAGCTGAAGAACAAGGCATTGTCAAAGATCTTCTGACTCCCGACCGTCATGCCCCTGAACAGGACCTGGTCGGCAAAACCGATGATCCGACCCTGTCCTTTCTTCCAGGTCAGCACACTCGCCGAGCCCTTGAGAATGTCCTTGTGCTGACGGGGCAGGTAGCCGCTGATCAGCGGGTCATCGCTGGCCCGCAGGGGAGTGGCATAGGGATTCTGGAGCGGATCAATATACAGGCCGTGAAGCCGGAACATCGGCAGGGTATCCCGATCAAGCCCGTACATCAGTGGATGCGTAGGGTCAAGAATGCCTTCTATAGAGATGCCCTTGATCATCCGGGCCCGGCGGTCGGCTTCCTGCGCGGCATATGGGCGCTGTCCAGTGCCAAGTTCGGGCTCCGGGCGCTGGGTATACTGGATCAGGTTGGCATGCCTGGCCCACGACAGAGCATCCTGGAGCAGGATCAGGGTATGTCCTTTTCGGATCCAGGCGGATACCGACTCGATCTGTCCTTTCGTCAAGGAATAGGAGCCGTGTGGCAGGATCAGGGTATTGATCTCTTCCAGGACATCGTCGTCCCAATCGGCCTGATCGATCAGAAGGACCGACATGCCGAGGTTTTCCTGAAGATGGTGCCAAACTTCCCCGGCACCGTAGGCGCTGACACCCGATCCGACCAGGAGGCCTGCCTTCGGAGCGGTCAGTCGCAGAAAAGAGGGGCTGCCCAGATCCGGCCCGGGGGCCAGTGAACCCGTCGGAACAGGTACAAGCTCCTGACCATATTCCTGGCAAAGCGATGCCAGTCCTTCCGGGTCAATACCCTCCTGCCGGATCAGGATCGCTCCTTGTTTGACCGTACTTCCGTCCGGGAGGACAACAGGCTTGGTCGCCACTGAGATCGGGAGTCGCCTCAAATGAAACTGGTTGATCAGCGCTCCGATGTCATTTTGTGTGTTGGGGACCAACCAGGCAAGGGCATTCGTCAGGACAGGCTTCTGGAATGGGGAGGACGACGGCAGAGCAGTCATTTCGAGTTTGGCCGGCCATGATTCCTGTTGGATGGCCCGGGCCTCGAATGCATAGAAGGAGGGGAGGTGCCAGGAAGAGACATCATAGAATAGACTGTCGGTAAATTCTTTCTGGGGAATGAACAGGGACTGGACCAACCGGCAGGCTGGTTGATCCAGGGGAATGAAGAGTGCCCCCGGATCGTCGGAGGTGGTTTTGGTGATGATCCGATGGGCGGACAGGAAATTGGCCAGTGCTCTCGATTTTGCCCGGTCGTCCAGGGGTGAGATCCGGAAACCGGCCAGCCGATCCCGTTGGTTCTTTCGGAAGAAGTCCACCTGATAGTCCTGCAGTGACTTTTTCAGGCTGAGTGCACCTTCCCAGGATGTGCGGGCCACGGTCAGATGATGGAGGATGGCTTGCTCAAAGGTGATGACTCCCTGATCGGTGGATTGTGCATTGCCACGGGCACTTGCCTGTTCGAAGAGAATACCGATCGATCCCATCGCATCCGGGTAGGTGGACCCTTTGCCGAAATAGAAGTCATCAAATTCTTCCCGGCTGTAATAAGCGACTCCCATGGTGTCCAGGGCAGCAGCATGAAATCGGCCAATTCGTTGCGACAGGCGTTGATTCTCTTCCGGGATCAGAGGATGGACCCTGGACGGTACTCCCGGCTGAAAGAAGAAGGTCCCGTTCGGGCCCATCTCATGATGATCGGTCATCAGATGAGGCTTCCAGTCGTGGAAAATGGCCAGTCTGCCTCTGGTTTCAGGATGAACCGCTGGCAGCCAGTCACGGTTGAGGTCAAACCAGTAATGGTTGGTCCGACCGGAGGGCCAGGCCTGCCGGTGCTGCCGATCAAAGGGGGACAGGGACACCGGATCGCCCCGGTGCATGTTTGCCCAGGTGGAAAACCGTTGCAGCCCGTCCGGATTGAGGCAGGGGTCCAGGAGGATGATGGCATCCTCAAGTCCTTTGATGACCTTTTTCTCGGTCGAGGCGGCCAGATAATACAGGTAAAGCATGGCGGCATGGGCGCCACTGGCTTCATCTCCGTGAATGCTGAACCCCTGGTACAGGATCACCGGACCACGGTATTTTTCCGGAGAATCTGCCCTGAGAGAGGCCAGATGTGCCAGACGGATGTCTTCGAGCTCCTTGTGGTTGGAAGGACTGGTGATGGTCAGCAGTATCAGTGGCCGGTCTTCGTGTGTGCGGGCATATTCCCGGATAGTGACCCGGTCTGAGAGCCGGGCAATCGTCCGGGCATAGGCGACGATCTGATCGGGTCCCACATGCCATTTCCCGAACGGGAATCCCAGGAACTCCGACGGACCTGGGATATCCGGGAGAACGTCGATCCCGGGCAGGTCGGCTGACCTGGCTGGCGTCTGGCCTGGCAGGGGTGCCGTCATGCAAAGGGACAGGAAGAGGAGGAGCAGATGCTTCATGAACGTGATCTTCAGCCGTGGAAGATAAGTCATGTCCCCATCATCATCCTCTTCCTGTCCCGGAAGTGATGGATCCGGTTCAGGGCGTGTGCACCAGTGACCGGTAGTGGATCCCTCGGGGAGTGGTCAGCCTGCAGTGATAGATACCTGCTCCCTGGAAGGACTCATTGGTGACCTTCAATCGATGATATCCGCTCGGCAGGAATCCTCGGTATTGATACACCATGGTCCCGTTCGGATGGAAGATGGTCAGCGACACCGGTCCTTCCGCGGCCAGGTCCAGGGGAATCCAGGTCTGGTCGCTGAATGGATTGGGTTCCGGGTTGTACAGGACATCCTCGCTCGCGGGTGTTGTGGATGCGGGCATACGCCAGCGCAGGTCCAGGGGAATTCTCTGTTCTCCCTGCAGATAACATTCTGCAGGAAAACCCACCCTGTCCAGCCAGATCCACTGCTGATGATCCAACGGACTCAAGGCTGTGAAGTCCAGGGAGAAGGACGATTCCGGGGAGAGGTGCTGCGGGGCAAGGAGATTGTCCCAGCTGAACCGGATCAGTCCAGGTTCACTGGCATAGACATGTTCTGGCCCGAGATCCTCGAATTGGCCATGTTGGAGTCCCTCGAATTGCACGCTGGTCGTGTCGTATCGCAGGGCCATTTGAAATCCGATGATCTGCTCCTCAGGCCATCCACTGAAGGAGAGGCGGATCTGGTCGCCTGTCCGGGCGACCTGGTGACTGCTGGCAAGATCCAATGAGATGCGCTGACGAAGAACCGCCTGGTCGCCAACCTGGCTGCTGGTCCGGTCGACGTCACCGGCCTTGACCGCCTTGAAGTCGAGATCCGATATGCTTCCCAGGATATGATCGAGCTGGTAGTATCCCCCCCAGAACTGGCCTTGCAGACTGTCCCCGAGGGGAAGGTCGAGCTCATCCAGGGCCGGCATCATTCGCCAGAATCCGGCTTTCATGCCGCTGATCTGCTGCAGGATGGATCGCCGCAGACTGACCAGGTCGGCGATGGAGATCGAACCGGATCGATTGACATCCGCTGCCAGCCACGAGTCGATCATGTCCAGGGATGTGCCACCGGTCAGATGTCCGGCGATGGCCAGGACATCGCCCGTGGTCAGCCCGTCCAGGTTGCCCGGCACCGGATGCGCACGCAGTTGCACCTGGATACCCGGTGGATAGATGGGGGATTGATAATGTCCGTCAGTGTCGGTGAGGGTCCAATCGGAATAGATGCCCAGATCGAATTCGATCGGCACGTTGGCCAGGGGTTGTCCGTCCCATTGCTGGACAATGCCGTCCAGTTGCAAACCTCCTCCGGCGATGGATTTGACGCAGATGTCGCAGTTCTGGAGGAACAAGGTATCGATACAGGTGCTCACATTGCCCTGGGCATCCGTCGCAGTCAGGGTAATGGGAATGTTCTTCAGGATGTCATCGCAATCAAAGGTGTTGGGACTGGCGGTCACGGTTACCGCGGAGCAAACATCACCCACGGAGTCGATCATCAGGAATGGATCCAGGATAAAGGTCGAATCTTCTCCGATGCATTCGATCAGTGGAGAGCAGGTGAGGAAAGGAGGCACGTTGTCCCTGACGGACAGGTCGAATACGCATTCTGCATCGTTGCAAGCATCTGAGATCATAAAGGTGATGGTGTACTCCCCGATGGGATAGGTGCCGCTGGCATCTGCTCCGGGAGAATCCGCAAAGGGAGAATCATTGGTGACGAAGATGAAATGTCCGCATTCATCAAAGGCCACGACCGTATCGAGAGTCACCAATGCCGTGCAGGATTCGTCGACAAACACCGTGAGGTCATCCGGGCAGTCGATCGGGACAATGGGCACATCGTCAGTCAGTTGGATCACTTGTGTATAGAGGGAGTCGTAATCACTGCACCAATCCTTGACCCGCCAGATACGGAGCAATCGGTCACAGCCCGGTTGCTGAACGACCGAGTCCCGGAACCCGACCGCCAGGAGGGCGCAATCATCGGACACGTCAGGCTCGCCCGTATTGACCGGATCTAATGGTGTTTCACAGCTAATCGTCAGATCGGCCGGCCAGATGATTACTGGTGCAGTCGTGTCGACCAGTGTGAGGAGTTGGGTGCAGGACACCAGATTGCCGCCGGCATCCTCCGCCGTATAGGTGCGGGTGATCGTGCCGACATGGCACGGATTGAGATCCAGGACATCGACATATATGACAGAGTCCAGGTCGCAGTTGTCCGTGGCAGTCGCCAATTCGGTGAGATCCGGATAGTTCTGGAAAGTGATGCAGGATAGAATGGTATCGTCCGGGCAGATCAGGAACGGCGGCAACGTGTCCAGGACCTGTAGACTGGTCATGCACAGCGCCGCATTGGCCCAGCAATCTTCCACCTTGAGAACGATCATGGTATCCACGCCGATCATCGAGCAATCCACCAGCAGGCTGTCGCGATACAGGGAATCCGGCTCACCCATGAACTTGATCTGGGCCATGATCATCGTGCAGTTGTCGACACTACCGGCATCCACGTCGGCGACATAGACGGTATCCACTCCCTGACCATTCAGGTGGGCCAGCACCGGATTGCGGCAAATGGCCTTCGGAGGCACCAGGTCCTTCACGACCAGACCGGATGAACATGTACTCGTATTACCACAACTGTCTGTTGCGGTATAGTGGATCACATAGCCTCCTTCCTTGATATTGGGAAAAGGTCCTTGTCCCGATCCTCCCCAGGACGTGGTCACCTCGAGGTCAACGGTCGGGGAGCACGCATCGGAGATCTGCGGAGAGGCAAGGGTAACTGTGGCGGTACAAACGGTTTCATCCGTACTGATGGTGCGATCGTCCGGGCAAATCAACACAGGTGGGGTCGAGTCGACGACCTGGATCGATTGCGTCGCATTCAGGACTTCGCCGGTACAGCAGTCCAGTGCAGTCCAGTTTCGGGTGACCAGATAGCTTCCCGGACAGATGGCTGTCGTATCATCCATATAGGAGAACAGGATCTTGCACAGTGGTTGGGGTGCCGATCCGAATATTCTTGGTGATCCGGTCAAAGCCGTGTCCAGGTCGGCGGTAGCGCAATCCAGGGCATTGGGACCGACCAGGTCACCGGGAAAGGTCACATTGAACAGGGTGGCCCGTTGGACAAAGATCTCCTGTGTGCAGGTCGGGCTGGCATTTCCACTGGTATCCACAGCCATCCAGCGCCGTTCGATCCGTTGGATGTACTGGTCGGGGTGATTGCAGGGCAATGGCGTGATCGACTCAAAGGTCAGCAGCAGCTCGGGGTCAGGATCGCAGTTGTCACTCAATGTCAGGGTGCCAGCGTCTTCCGGCCCGGATGACTGGGTACACAGGACAATCCCGCCACTGCAGGTCAGTACCGGAGGGAGCTTGTCCTGGATCAGCACCTTCCCCCAGCAAGAATTGCCGGTTGGGCCATAGGTGACCCGGAACGTCAGGTTCTGTTCCAGATAGCTGCAATCGACGGCATTCCCGATCGGTTGGTTGGCCAGATCGAACAATTGAGTGGTATAATCCGGCAGGCAATTCGCCTGGACGCTGGCCAGGCCATTGACAGGCAGGAATAGACCCTCGCCATTCGGATCCAGGGAAAGCTGGGTCTGCGCCAGGCAGGTGAGGGGGCATTGGGCCCGCAAGGAATGGGGTTGAAAACCGGTCAGGATTCCAAGGGCCATGGTGGTGACCGTGGCCCATAGGGACACAGAACACCGGGAGGAGTGCTTCTTCATACCTCGTACTGTATTACCTGGCCCCGATTGCCCTTGGAAAACTGAAGGGGTCAGATAATGGATGATTATTTCTTATCATATGTTGAATGCAAATTCTTTGCCAATTCGGAAAGGGGGACAAACAGTTGACGGAAGTCGACACTCTTTAGCCGAATCGGTCTATTTTTACACCATGTACACGATCCTGGTGTTTCTGGTCATTGGCCTGTTTGTGGCCATTCTCTTCCTTCAGTTCTATTTTCGGATGAAAGTCCTCAAGGTATATCGGGTCCTGGTCCAGCATCGGGTCCAGTTTCAACCCGGGGATCTCTTCCACAAGGACAGACTGGCAACAGTCAAGGAGCGTTATCCGCAACGTGCCGAGGATATCCAGCTCTTTGCCGACCATTTGATGTATTCCGTTCGCATGGCATCCATCCTGATCGTGCTGATCACTGTTTTTGGTGGCATATTGATGTACTTTCGTGATTGATTAGAGGGGTGCCAGCCATCCCTGGAAAACTAATGACACATGCGTTACGGAGTTTTTGGCGCTGGCCATCTTGGAAAGATTCACTTGAAATGTATTCAGGAATCAGAGCAACTCGAGCTGGTTGGCTTCTACGACCCGGATGAGCAAACTGCCCGATCTGTCGCTTCCTCTCATGGTGCGAAGGCTTATGCCAGTGCGGACGAACTGATCGCGGATTGTGACATCATCGATATCGTGACACCCACGGGGTCGCATTTCGAGCTGGCCTGCAAGGCCCTGAGTGCCGGTCGGCATGTCTTCATCGAGAAACCGGTCACCCACACGGTCGAGGAAGCGAAAGCCCTGATCGAATTGCGTGATCGAATGAACCTGTCGGTTCAGGTAGGTCATGTCGAACGATTCAATCCGGCTTTCCTGGCCCTGGGACAACGGGAGATCAATCCCATGTTTGTGGAAGGACATCGACTGGCCACCTTCAATCCACGAGGCACTGATGTTTCCGTCGTACTCGATCTGATGATCCATGACCTGGATATCCTGCTGACCCTGGTGCCATCGCGGGTCAGGGAGATCAGTGCCAACGGGGTAGCCGTTGTCAGTGATACACCGGATATCTGTAACGCCCGGATCACCTTTGACAATGGATGCGTTGCCAACCTCACCGCCAGCCGCATCTCGCTCAAGCAGATGCGGAAAATGCGGATATTTCAGCGTGACGCTTACATATCGCTGGATTTCCTGGACAGAAAAGCTTCTCTCCTGCGTTTATATCATGAACATCCCGGGCCTGACCTCCCGGCGATGGAACTGGAAACGCCGAAAGGCAACAAATGGATTTCGATGGAAACACCTCCCATGGAACCTGTCAATGCCATTCGCATGGAATTGGAAACCTTTGCCGGCAGTATCCGGTCATCCACTCCACCACCGGTGACGCTGGAGGATGGCCTGGGGGCATTACAGGTTGCCTACCAGATCCTGGATCAAATCGAGAAGTCCGCTACCTATGCCTAAGCCAGCCCGAATCATTGCATTGCTTGTCGTCATCGCCTGGACCGGGATGTCCTGCAACAAGGAAGAGCCCATCCCTTCCTGGGTCATCGTTCCTGAATATCAGGTGGTCACGACGACGGACCAGGGAACGAACAGGCAGAAAATCACGGAGGTCTATGCGTACACGACGTCCAGTTTTTTGGGCGTATTTCCTTTGCCGGCCAAGATTCCCATCCTGGAAAACGGCATGACGACCCTTGATCTGTTTCCCGGCATCCGGGCGAACGGGATCAAATCTACCCCGGACATCTATCCATTCCTTGAACGCAGCCGGACGTCCGTCGACCTGCAGCCCGGGAAGCAGGATACCATTGTTCCTGTATTTACCTACGACCCTATCGCCAGGATCAGGCTGGTCGAGAATTTTGAGGGCAGCATCAAATGGTTTACGACGCAAACATCGGGGCATTCCTTGGAAATCACCACAGGGAATGAATTCGAGGGGAAGGCGGGTACGTTCGTGGTCGATGAGCAGGAGCCGATCTTTGAGATAGCCACTCCGGCCTTTACCGATATCGATCTGAATGGTACGCCGATCTACCTGGAGATGCATTACAAGAATGAAGTGCCCTTTCTCATCGGGCTGGAAGGAAGCAATCCGACCATCCCCCAAGCTAAGCAGTATATTGCCGGGGTGAATGCCCGTGACGATTGGAATAAGATCTATTTCAGCCTGACGGATGCCTTTAACCTGTCCGATCTGGATGAATACAAGGTGATCATACGAGCCGATCTCCCCCTCAGCGGCGTCCAGGAAGGACGTATCTGGATCGATAATATCAAACTGGTGACTCAATGATCCAAAGTCGCCTTCGGAGACAGGCCCTCATTGGCTACTTCATGGCAGATCTGGTCACGGCGGTGATCGGGTGGCTGGGATTCTATCTCCTGCGAAAATGCACCGAATCGGATGCGATCACCCTGGAGATCCTGCAGGATCCCAATCTCTTCCTGGGGGTGATCATTGTACCCGCCGGCTGGATCCTGCTCTTCGCGATCTTCGATGAGTATCGGGACATCTATCGGAAAAGCCGGTTGACGACATTGACCAGGACCTTCTTCCTGACACTGATCGGGTCCCTGATCCTGTTTTTTACCCTGATCCTGGATGATGTGGTCCGTGATTTCCGAACCTACTACAGTTCGTTCTTCACCCTCTTTCTACTGCATTTCCTGCTCTTCGGGGTGGTTCGGATGATCCTGTTGACCCGCGCGAGCAGAAAGCTGAAGGCAGGACTGGTGGCCTTCAATACCCTGATCATCGGCGGGAACCAGAATGCCGTCGAACTCTACCAGGAGATCAGCAGCCGGGAGAAAAGCCTCGGATACAAGTTTGTCGGATTCATCGATACCAACGGGAAGAGCACGAACGATCTGGAATCGTTCTTACCCCGAATGGGCCGGATCGACGACCTGCATGCCATTATCGAGCAGGAACACATTGAAGAGGCGATCGTCGCCATTGAGACATCGGAACATGCCAAGCTGAGCCAGATTCTCAACATCCTCTTTGATTTTGACGATCGAATGCTGGTCAAGATCATCCCGGACATGTATGACATCATGTTGGGGACGGTCAAGATGAACCATGTCTATGGGGCGGTCCTGATCGAGATCAAGCGTGAGTTGATGCCCAGATGGCAGCGACTGTGCAAGCGGGTCATGGACCTGATGGCCAGTAGTGTGATGATGCTCATTTTCTCTCCCCTGATGCTCTACATTGCCATACGGGTGCGATTGTCCAGTCCAGGTCCCATTTTCTTCCTGCAGGAACGGATCGGCCTCAACGGGCATCCCTTCCAGATCATCAAGTTCCGGTCGATGTACCTCGATGCCGAGGATGGCGGACCCCAATTGAGCAGGGAAGGGGATGACCGATGCACCCGTTGGGGGGCCGTGATGCGAAAGTGGCGACTGGATGAGCTGCCCCAGTTCTGGAATGTGTTGCGCGGCGACATGTCCCTGGTCGGCCCCCGTCCGGAGCGCCGGTACTATATCGATCTGATCAGCGCACGGGCCCCTCATTACAAGCAGCTCCTGAAGGTCAGGCCGGGGATCACCAGCTGGGGACAGGTCAAGTACGGGTACGCCTCTAGTGTCGAGGAAATGCTGCAGCGCCTCAAGTTTGACATTCTCTACATTGAGAACATGAGCCTCGCCCTCGATTTCAAGATCCTGTTCTATACCATCCTGGTGCTGCTGCAGGGGAAAGGAAAGTAGGCCTGCCTGCCCGTCGGTCAGGACATAAAAAAAGGCTCCGGAATGCTCCGGAGCCTTTTGATTTGGCATCACGAGTTATACCCGTTCGATGATCATGGCAGAAGCTCCGCCGCCGCCATTGCAGATAGCCGCCAGGCCATATTTGCCCTGGTGATGATGCAGGACATTATTCAATGTGGTCAGGATCCGGGCACCGGAGGCACCCAGCGGATGACCGAGGGATACCGCACCGCCAAAGACATTGACCTTCTCCGGGTCGAGTCCCATGGCCTGGTTGAAGGCCAGGACCACGACGGCAAACGCCTCGTTGACCTCGAAATAATCCATGTCCTGGAGGGTAAGCCCGGCCCGTTGCAGGGCAATGGGTGCTGCCTTGGCAGGAGCTGTCGTGAACCACTGGGGTTCATGGGATGCGTCGGCAAAGGACACGATCCGGGCCACCGGTGTCAGGTTGTGCTCCTTCACTGCTTTTTCGCTGGCCAGGACCAGGGCGGAGGCGCCGTCATTGATCGTGGAGGCATTCGCCGCAGTGACGGTACCATCTTTGGTGAACACGGCTCGCAAGGATGGGATCTTGTCAAACATGACGTTCCGGAATTCTTCGTCTTCTGTCATCATGACGGCATCGCCTTTCCGCTGCGGAATGCTGACCGGTACGATCTCCTTGCCCAGTAATCCTGAGGCAGTGCTTTCAGCAGCGAGCTGGTAGGATCGGATCGCAAAGGCATCCTGCGCTTCCCTGCTGATCTGGTATTTGGCGGCAGTAGCATCGGCACAGACACCCATCGCGTTGTGGTCGTAGGCGTCTTTCAATCCATCCCGCTCCAGCCCATCGACGAATTCGCCACCACCGTACTTGTACCCCCAGCGGGCCTTGGGGACATAGAATGGAATATTGGACATGCTTTCCATGCCGCCTGCGACCACCAGGTCGTTCATGCCCAGCATGATGCTCTGTGCTCCGAGCATCGTGGCTTTCATGCCGCTGGCACAAACCTTGTTGATGAGGGTGGTGGGCACGGTATTGGGTATGCCTGCCCCGATGGAGGCCTGCTTGGCCGGAGCCTGGCCGAGATTACTGGAGATCACGTTTCCCATCAGCACCTCCTGGATCACGGACGGGTCGACCCCGGCCTTGTCCAATGCCCCGGCAATGGCCTTCGATCCCAGTTCGGTGGCCGAAAAGCCCGCAAGTTTTCCACCGAAACTCCCGATAGGTGTCCTGACGGCGGAAACGATATAGACATTATTCATGTTTTCAGATATTTAGTCAAACTCAAAGATGAGGGGCAGTAAAGGTAATACTGATGATCGTGTTTTCCTCTTTGCGTAATTCACGTCATCATTAACCCGGCAATCGGTAATTTTGTTACCTCATGTTTAAGAAGCTTTCCATTCGCAATTATGTATTGATCGATCGGCTCGACCTGATGGTTGATCCTGGTCTGACCATTGTGACGGGCGAGACCGGGGCGGGTAAATCCATCCTGCTCGGGGCACTGGGACTCATTCTGGGTGATCGTGCCGAGAGTGGTGTGCAGGCGGATGAGACAGAGAAAACGGTCATTGAAGGAGAATTCGCCATCGGTGAGTACGGCCTGGAGGATTTCTTTCGGGAGAATGATCTGGAGTACCATGATCTCCTCATTCTGCGCCGGGAGATCCAGCCACAGGGTCGATCACGGGCATTTATCAATGACAGTCCGGCTTCCTTGGCGGTTGTCAAGGAATTGGGCAGGCGGTTGATCGATATCCACCAGCAATTTGATCAGCTGGATGTCCTCGAAGAGCGCTTCCAGCTGGACATGTTGGATGCCCTGGCCGGCCAACGGCATGTGGTGAGTGCCTATGTACGAGACTATCGGGCATGGCGAGAGGCGGGCGAGCGACTGGCCCGACTTCGCGAACAGGAGCACCGACATCAGCAGGAGAAGGATTTTGTCCAGTTTCAGGTCGATGAGCTCAGCGAAGCCAGGATCGCGGCCAATGAGTATGAAGACCTGGACGTGGAAGCCCGATCGCTGCGACATGCCACCGAGATCAGGCAGATCCTGTCCGAAGGCCAGCAGATGATCCGTGAGCAGGAGGGCTCGCCCCTGGATCAGCTCGATCTGCTGATCCGATCCCTGCAAGCCTTGCGCCAGGTTCATCCACGGGTGGAGGAATTGGCACAACGGGCGGATTCGCTGAGGATCGAACTGGAGGACCTGGCCGCCGACATGGAGTCGGCCGCCGAGAATATGGATGGCGATCCCGCGCGCCTGGTCGAGGTGGAGGATCGTCTGAATGTGCTCAGCAAGCTGTTGTTCAAGCATCATGTGAAGGATACGACCGCTCTGCTCGAACGGATGGCCGAACTGGAAGAAACGCTGAAGAGCCTGACTCACCGCGGTGAAGAGATCGACCAATTGCAGGCACAGGTATTGGCTTCGGAAAAGAACCTGCGTGAAACAGCGTCCAGGATCACGGCAGTCAGGCAAAAGGCGGCCGCACCCCTCGCTGGCCAGATCATGGAGGGGTTGACAAACCTGGGCATGGGCAGCATCCGGCTGGAGCTTCGGGTGGAGGCCGGCGATGAGCTGTTGCCCACAGGCATGGACAGGGTCCATTTCCTCATGGCCCAGAAGGACGGAGCCAGGATGACGCCTGTCAGGCAAGCTGCTTCAGGAGGGGAAATGTCCCGGCTGACCCTGGTGATCAAGAGCCTGGTCGCCGCCGCCATTCCCCTGCCTACGCTCGTCTTTGATGAGATCGATGCCGGCGTGTCCGGTGTCGTCTCCATGCGCATGGGTGATCTGCTCACCCGGATGGCCAGCCATCATCAACTGATCGTTATTACCCACTCTCCTCAGATTGCGGCCCGCGCGAATTGTCACTACCATGTTTCAAAGGCCCCGGAGAATGGGCAGGTTCGTACCCGGGTCAGCACCTTGACAGGGGACGATCGGATCGCGGCCATCGCCATCATGCTCAGCACCGATCCACCCTCGGAAGCCGCATTGGCGAACGCCCGGGAATTGATCCTGTCAGAATAGAAAACGCCCCTGAAGGAGATCCTTCAGGGGCGTTTTCAAGAGAGGACGTCGGAATTATTTACCCGACCACTCGGCGATGGATTTTTCATTCATGCGAACGTAGTCATCATTGCCAGCCTCCTTGGCCATGCTCAGGGAGCGCTTGGCCGTGGCGATCGCTTCACTTTTCTTGCCCATGTCGGCGAGGATCAGGGATTCCATGCGCAATGTCCAGAATTTGGGATCCATGTCATTCGCCTTGTGTACATATTCCAGGGCCTTGGCCTTGTCCTTGCCGGATTCGAAGTAATACCTGCCCGCGGAATAGTAATCGCCGGCCATCGGGCCGTTCATGGTGCGGTTCACCGTCTTCATCACGAGTTCATCGGTCGGTACGGTAATGGTCATGGGGACCAGAGTATTGTCCCACACCAGGAGCAGATCAGCTTTGTCGATCTGAATGTTGTCAATGAGAAAGGTCATGGATTCCATCTTGACCGGCATGGTAATCGGCTTGGTCTTGAAGCGCGCCGCCACCTGGTCTTCCTTCCATTCCTCTGGGACGCCCCAGTTGGATACGTCGCTGTACAGGACCACCTCCCATTCGGCCTGCCCCGGGGTGGTGTAGATCGCATATTGACCGGCCTTTACCGGCTGGTCATTGATCTTGACATCATCGGAAAAGGTGATCTTGCTGGAGGCATTGGCTCCAGTTCGCCACATGGTGCCATAGGGTACCAGGTCGCCGAAGATCGTCCGTCCTTTCATGCTTGGGCGGCTGAATTCAAGGCTGATGTCCGTCAGTCCCACAGTTTGGCTCATCTTGCACAAGGGGCTCGGAGCCGGGGTCTTGATCTGGGCATTCAGGCTGACAAGGACAAATGCCAGAAATAGTGTCAGTACATGTTTCATAAGGGTGAATTTTATTAGCAAGCAAACACGAGGTATTGGGAATTGTTCAGATGTCGATGGGTGGTTATGGATGATCTAGTACCAGATGATCACCTCTTCCGGTCGCTTTCGAACCAGATCCGGTACCCGGGCATCTGATGTGGGATAGCCGACCGGGATCAGCAGGAAGGGCCGCTCATTGTCGGGCCGGCCGAGGATCTGCTGCAGGAAGTTCATCGGACTGGGTGTATGGGTCAGTGATGCCAGTCCGGCGTGATGGATGGCTGCCAGGAGCATGCCACAGGCCAGACCTACCGATTCATTGACGTAGTAGTTCTTTCGCTTGTCACCCGATTCATCCAGGTCGTAGGCTTTCTTGAAGACAATGATCAGCCAGGGGGCCAGTTCGAGGAAGGGCTTCCGCCAATCGGTGCCGAAGGGTTGCAGGTCCTCCAGCCATTCATCCGACATCCTGCCATGGTAATTCTCATACTCCTCCTTTTCAGCCGCCTCCCGGATCGATCGCTTGAGCTGGGGATCCGAAACGGCACAAAAGCTCCAGGGCTGTTTATGCGCTCCGGAAGGTGCAGTGGATGCGGTCATGATCAGGGTCTGGATCAAGTCCCGGGATACCGGACGGTCACTGAATTCCCGCAACGACCGGCGACGGTTCAGCTCGAAATACAGCTCATTCGCCCGATCTGCCATGTCGGCAGGATCATGCTCAACGAAGGGAAATGGAATGAAATCCTGGTCCATGGGTCAGGGTTTGGTTAGAGGTCACCCAATTGGGGTCGGATGAGGATTTCTTCAACGACCGCCGGTGAACGAAGGGAGAAGGAGGTCCATACCAGGGCAGCGATGTCCTCCGCATCCATCAACCGGTCAGGGGGCAGGTCTGCACCGGACCAGGAATCCGACCAGGTCGCCCCGGGGATCAGAGAGGTGACCCGAAGGCCGGTGTCCTTCAGTTCCGCTCTCAGCGACCGCGAAAATCCCAACATGGCAAACTTGGTAATGGCATATGTCGAACCGCCGGCATAGGCTTGCAGGCTGGCCACGGAACACAGGTTGAAGATGTGCCCGTTTCCTTGCCGGACCATGCCTGGCACCAAATGGCGCGTCAGGTGATAGGCGCTGTAGAGGTTGATCTGCATGGTCCGCTCCAGTACACCCGGCTGCTCGTCCAGGATGCCTCCCGGTTGAAAGATCCCGGCATTGTTGACCAGGACTGCCGGGGCCTCGGTGATCGATTGGACGTATTGTGCAAAGGTGTCCACCTCATGAGGAACGCTCAGGTCGGTGGGAATCAGGTGAACAGGCAGATCAGGATGGAGGACATCCAGTTCATCCTTCATGGCTTCGAGGTCGCCGGCATGACGGGAGCAGCCGATCAGTCCCATTCCCTCCTGGGCAAATCGACGAGCAATGGCATACCCGATCCCTTTGGTGATGCCGGTGATGACGACATATCGTGTGTGATCATTCATCTGCCTGGGTTGTCGTGTAAAAGTAACCAATTCGGGCGCCACAAGCCGATTGCTGATGGAGTGGTTTATCTTCGCACTTGTCTAATCGAGTGGCAAGCGGATATGGTTACAGGAGTACTCCAGATATTTACGGATCTCGGCAGGTGGATCCTGCTGATGCGACAGGCCCTGCAACGACCGGAAAAATGGTCGATGTACTGGAAGGAAACAGTGCGTCAGATGTATGATATCGGCATCGGCTCCCTGATCATCGTGGCGTTGATCTCCATCTTCATGGGAGCGGTAGCCGCGATCCAGTTTGCCTACCAGCTGAGCGGGCAGCTCATTCCGATCTGGTATATCGGCTATATTGTCCGGGACCTGGCCATCCTGGAATCTGCCCCGACCATCACCTGCCTGGTCCTGGCCGGCAAGGTGGGCTCCAACATGGCGGCCGAACTCGGAGGCATGCGCCAGAAAGAGCATATCGATGCCATGGAGATCATGGGTGTGAATACGGCCAGTTACCTGATCATGCCCAAGCTGATCGCGGCGGTGGTGGTAATCCCCCTTCTGGTCTATGTGTCAGCCTTTGTGGCCATGATCGGTGGCTTTCTGGCCAGTGTCCCGACCGGGGTGATGACTGCGCCGGAATACACGCGCGGCCTGCTGGCCTTCTACGAGCCCTACAACGTGTTCATCATGACAGTGAAGTCCGTCGTCTTTGCCTTCATCCTGACCGCTGTTTCCACCTATCAGGGATACTTTGTGAAGATCGGCAGCATCGAGCTGGGAAAGGCAAGTACGCAAGCTGTTGTGGCCAGCAATATCCTGATCCTGCTCGCCGACTATATTATCGCGCTGCTACTGACAGCATAACTCGTTCGACCGTGATAGAAGCGAAACAGATCCACATGTCTTTCGGCGATACCCCCATCCTTCGGGGGATTACCGCCACATTTGAACGGGGGAAGACCAATCTCATCATTGGTCAGTCAGGTGCCGGGAAGACCGTATTGCTCAAATTGCTGGTCGGGTTGCTGGAGCCCGTTCAAGGACAAATCCTGTACGATGGACGCGATGTCACCCACCTGACCCAGAAGGAGATCCGGACGGTCAGGATGGAAGTGGGCATGCTCTTTCAGGGGTCGGCCCTGTTTGACTTCATGACCGTGGAAGAGAATATCCGGTTCCCATTGGATATGTTTACCAACTGGACGAAAAAGGAAAAGGTCGACCGTGTCAACTATTGCCTGGAGCGGGTCAATCTGGAAGGGGTCAATGACAAGTTTCCCAGTGAAGTGTCCGGTGGCATGCAGAAGAGAGTGGGGATCGCCAGGGCCATCGTGCTGAAGCCCAAGTTCCTGTTTTGCGATGAACCCAATTCAGGACTTGATCCGAAGACCTCCATCCTGATCGATGACCTGATCCACAGCATCACCATGGAAAACAACATCACCACGGTCATCAACACGCACGACATGAATTCGGTGATGGAGATCGGCGAGAACATCATCCTGCTGAACAAAGGGGAGATCGCCTGGCACGGTAGTGCGAACGATGTTCTGTCCAGTACGAATGATTATCTCCAGGAGTTCATTTTTGCCTCCCCCTTCCTTCAGCGCCTTCGCCAGGCGGCCCTGGACCAGGAGTCCAAGGACAAGCGATGACCCCTTGGAAACGGAGGGATGAGGTCAGATCGAACTGCCTTCCGTACCGGGAGCAGCCTTGACCGGGGCCATGGCCGTCATGTAGCCGATGATGGTGAAGAGAACACTGAGGAGTAGAAATGGGGTCATTGGAATCGGTTTGGGAAGGTATACGTCGACAAATATATTATGTTTTACTATATATAATATTATTTTTAATATAATTGATCGAGGTGCTTGATGGCTGTTGTTCCGATTAGCCAAAGATGAATACGGCTAGTGAAGGGACCATTGGCCATTGAGGGAACGGTCCATTCGGGTTTGGCAACGGTCGGGACGGGGGCAGGAATGGGACCTGTGGGAAAGAAAAAATTTTGCTCTGCCAAGTTCTTGCAGAGAATCATTCAATCATTTACCTTTGCACCCCCGGTACTCACCGAATGATCGTGGAAGCACGTCTTGAATGCCGGATGGCCTGAATGCAAAGGCCTTGTTTGCCTGCCCGTGTGGCGAAATTGGTAGACGCGCTAGCTTCAGGAGCTAGTGGTAGCAATACTGTGCTGGTTCGAGTCCAGTCGCGGGCACACATGAAAAAACCCCAGAGGAGAGACAATCTCCGTCTGGGGTTTTTTCATTTCAGGAAGACCGGGTCCGCGACTGGACCACTCTATAGTGGAACAGGCCGAAGCAGAAGGCTCAAATTTCAATAGACCGATTTGGCATGAGGATTTGTCGATTCAACAAACGAAGGCGACGTAGCCCCGGGTTTGCCAGCCAGAAATCAGGACGATTTCCAAAAGTGAATTCTTCCCTCATGGTCAGATTCATTGTTGGGTGTTGAAATTATTCTCCACTTGACTATCTTTGCGCTCCCTTCCATCATTTGGATGGCTCAGTCACAATGCCCGTGTGGCGAAATTGGTAGACGCGCTACTTTGAGGGGGTAGTGTCCTTTCGGATGTGCTGGTTCGAGTCCAGTCGCGGGCACATAAGAGAATAACCTCGGCAAAGCATCAAGCTTTAGCCGGGGTTTTTTCATTCCAGGGAGACTTGGCCCGCGACTGGATCCCGCTCGAGACATTTCGCGCCGAGGAAGGAGGCGCAGAAACGACCGAAGCGGGACGGGCACATAAGAGAAAGACCCCAGAGGAGAGACAATCTCCATCTGGGGTCTTTTCATTTCAATGAGTCAGAGCCAGCGACTGGGCAAGAATGTTCCCCCGGCCTGGTCCAAAAGAGGGCTATACCTCAGTCGGATTGGGCCGGGAACGACCAAACGGATGTATACAATTGTGCTGACGGGATTCTGCAGAAATTTGGAAAAGGATTTCCCGAAGCCGAAGTAGCCCCGGGCTTCAGCCCGGGGTCTTTGTTCATCCATGATTCATGAAACCATTTTAATGGTTTCTAAGACGACAGACGACCTGGAGTATGGCATGACTAGTCCAAGAGTGACCCGAAAACAAACCTGATGAAACCTTGGCAATCCAGGATGATCGGGGCCCATTCATTAGTCGACCGCCACTTGCCAAACAGAAGAGGATGCAGACCACAAGTACGGATCATTGGTTGACCCTGCCAACAGAAGTGGTTGGATTATGAAGCAATGTTCAGATGCTTTCAGGACCTACTTGATCAGATTGATCTCTCCCCGATAAATCAATGGCGTACCATCGATGAAGGTGACCTCAATGGTGTACACATACACACCGGGGTCCATTTGTTTGCCCCGATAGCTGCCATCCCATCCCAGCACGGTCCCATCGGCCGCTGGTGGTTGATCCAGCAATTCATAGAGCGCATTTCCCCATCGGTCGTAGATGCGAATGGCATCGATCCGTTGCACACCTTGCCCTGTATATACGGTAAACAGGTCGTTGAATCCATCGAAATTCGGACTGAAGGCATTGGGCACATACACCCTGCGAATGGTGCGTACACTCACCGTGACCTCATCCTCTGCACTGCAGCCATTGATGTCCTCGATGCGAAGCTGATACGTCGTCGACTTGTTCGGCTTGGCGCTGACCTTGCTGCAGATGTCGCAATCCAATCCCTCTCCGGGATTCCACAAATAGCTGATGATGGTGAAGGCACCCAGTGGATTGATCGGGGCCAGGGAAACACTGTCACCCAATTCCAGTTCCTGGTCAGGACCCAGGTCCAGCGTAAGGGGAGGAGGCTGGTTCACCGTGATCAGGGTGTCCCAAGAACAGCCCAGATTGTCAAAGACCACCACCTGGATGGGCTGATCGGCAAAGACAGGGACCAGGGTGTTCAGATCATTGGATGATCCATTGTCCACTGCAAACGTGTAATCTGGTCCGTTGCCTCCCGAAGCCGAACTGACCGTCAGGGTGGTCGGTTCACCATAGCACAGGGGTTCGTCAACTTCCGGGATCACCCCGAACACGGGCGGCGGGGATTGGATGGTGTACGACAATGTGTCCTGGCAGCCACGAGCATCGGTCGCAGTGACCCCGTAGGTGCCGGCTGCCAATCCCGTTGCAGAGGAAGTCGAGGATACATTCCCCGACCAGAGGAAGTCCGGTGTGCCCGGATTTCCACCGGATATCGTCAGGGCGATCGACCCGTCTGCCACTCCCGCACAGCGTTCATCCTTCGTGCCAGCCAAGTCGATGTCGATCTGGAACGGCAATGGTTCCTCCAGCTCGATCAACGTGCTTTCCCCGATACAGCCATTCTGGTCGACCACGGTGACCGTATAGAAACCGGTCCCCAGGCCATTGCGCATGGCCATCATGGTGGTGTCACCCGCAGCCCAGATGAACGTGTAGCCGGGCGTGCCTCCCTGTACCACAATATCGATGCTGCCATCGGTCAATCCGAAGCAACTGACATCCGTGGGTGTCGAATTGACCAGGACAGGTTCGGGTGACGGCACGACGACAAATGTATCGATCGCACACAGCCCATCGGAAATGGTCACATTCTGGATGCCGGAACAAAGTTGGCTGGCCACGCTGGCCGTCACACCCAGATCGATCTCGCCTGAGGCCCAGCTGAAATTGAAGGTGCCTGCCGACCCATTGCTGTACTGAGCCGTAGCAGTAGCCCCACCGTCGCATACCCCCTGCTGGCAGCTGACGGAGTCCAGGGCGGAGAATTGGGCAATGATGCCCGGCGGTTCGGGCAGGTCAATGGTCAGGACCAGCGGTCCGCATCCCTCGGCATCCGTGATCGTAACAGTATACAATCCGGAAGGAATCGGGGCATTCACGGAGTTGGGCGACGGCGTGCCCACATTGGACCAGGTAAAGACATAGGGTGATGTTCCCCCGATCATTTGCAGGCCGATCGAACCGTTTACAGAACCGGGACAGTCCGGCAGGTTGATCAATGTATCGGATACGGTCAATGGGAATGGAGAGTCCACAAAGGTGATGCCGACATCACTGCATCCCAGGTCATCCACCACGGTGACGAAGTAATTGCCCGGCAGGAGTCCGGTGATCGTGGCTCCACTGAAGGTCGTATTGTTCGGTCCGGCCCAGGAGTAGGTCAGGTTCGGGGCCCCAGGTGCCGGGGTGACCTCAACGGTGATGGCCCCGTTCGCTTTGGTGGCACAACCGGCATTGGTGACCATGAAATTGTCGATCACCGGGGATACGGGGGAGGTAACCTCCTGGGTGAGTATGGCTGTACAGTTGTTATCGTCTGTCACCGTGACCGAATAAAAACCGGCATTCAGGTTGTTCAGGTTGGGGCCGGTGCCATTCGGTCCCCAATCGTAGGTGTAGGACGAACCAGGCAACAGCGTGCCACCGGTGGCCAGGACGGAGATCAGGCCGTCGTTGCCACCGTTCGTGCAGGATTCATTCTGGACATTCACCACGGAAACGGACAAGGAATCGGTTTGCAGGGTCGTGCTGGCCAGATCGGTGCACCCATTGTAATCCGTGACCGTGACGGAATAGACCTGGCTGCCCAGGCCGGTGATCAGGTCCTCCCCAATGCCCTGGGTGCCGGTGGTCCACGAAAAGAAGTACGGACCAGTACCGCCGAAGATATCCGCCGTGATGCTCCCATCCACGTCGCCGAAACAGGTTGGTGGGGTTTCATCCAGACTGATCGACAGGGGCGCCGGACCGGGTACCAGGATGGATTTGATCTCCTGGGCAGAGGGATTGTTGCTATCGGTCACCGTGACCGAGTACACCCCGGCGATCAGATTGGGCAAGTTGATCGTAGACGGATTGAACAAAAGGTTGCCACTGCCCATGTAGGCAGGATTGGTCGAGTGGGCCCAGGAATAGGTAAATGGCTCAACTCCTCCGACAACATTCATTTGAATGGCGCCATCAGAAGCCCCGGTGCAGCTGACACTGTCCGCAGTCAGCGTCAGGGTGATCGGACCACCCGGCACAATCGTCACGCATCCGGGGTTGAAGTTGACACCCAGGTTGATACCGTCACCATTGTAGCATTCAAGCTGTTGTCCGATCGATCCGGGCGCCAGGGTGATCGGACTGGTCTCTCCGGCGGATCCGATCGCCTCAAAGCACAGGGTGGCAAACAGGCCACCATCGGGTATGGATTCCCCCGGAAACGAGAAGTAACCCATGAAGAAGATGGAGTCATTCTGTACCCCGGAAAAGACCGGGTCAAAATTGGCCAGAGGGACGTTGCTGATCGACACGAACTCCAGGAGGGTCTCATCAAAGTGGAAGAAGAACTGAAAGGATTCGATATCCTGGAAATTGGTGACGTAGATGTCCACGCAAACGGTTCCTCCCTCGACCACTTCCTCACAGTCGATCGTGAAGACAATGCCCGGAACCTTGATCTCAAAGGTCTGGCCACATCCTGTATCATCGGCGATCTCCACGATGTAGGAGCCGGATACGGGTACTTCAAACGTCACCGTGCCATTGTGGGTCACCCCGCCGCTGGTGATCAGAGCCGTCTGTGCCGGATTGTTCTTTCGGTAGATGAAGACAGAATAATTGCTCCCGTCATATTCCGGCAGTCCGCCGGTCAGGGTAAACGAGCCGCCTCCCGGGCTCACACCCGCTCCTGTGATCTGCAGGTTGCTGTAGGTCAGCTGATTCAGGTAGACCACAGAGAACGCCGCATTGATATTCACATCCACACAGGGTCCCGCTCCACTTCCGGGTGATGCCTCTTCATATCCGTTGGTGGCAAAATCATCCACCGTGATCGGTGCAAACCACACCTGGACCGGTGCTCCACCATTGAAGAAGCCCTGCAGCCCACCGTCATTGACAAAGGTGACATCTCCGTTCGGATTGGTGCCGGTGGTGACCCAGATGCCCGTAGGGGATGGGGGCGTATCGTAGATACATGGATCCGTCAGAATGGTGGCCAGATCCATGCCGCCCACCGTGGGAGGGCAGCTGTAGAATCCGTATCCGATCCCGGCCTGTGTGCCCGGATTGGGATCACCGCTCAGGTCAAAATCACCATTGTGATCGATGATCAGCGAATCACCGAAGCAAAGGACGGTCGGGTCATTGCTCTGGCTGCCACCGGACAGGCTTTGATTGGTGGTGCCGGCTCCATTGCACGCCCCCCTGGACAGGTTGGATGATTGCAGATTCCCTTTGATCAGAATGGATTCCGGCTGCTGGCCGAACAGGGCGATGGAAAAAAAAGAAAACAGGAGACACCAGAGGGATATGCGTGGGATCATTGGGGAGGGATGTATTCAAGGGATACAGCAAAAACCGGGCAAAATTACGATTCTATGCCCCGGCTGACCAAAAAAGTTCAGCCTATGAACGGCAGAGAAATGGAATTATTTCCGATTCCGCTGCGAAGTTGACGGGTTCAAAGACTTGAGTCAAGTTTTTGATATGAATTCTTTCCCGTTGAGGATCACTTTTTCGACCCAGTCGCTGCCAAATGAATAGGGATAGTAGGCGGGGGACTGCACCGCTGGCGTGAGGATCAGGTTCGCCAATTTGCCGGGAGCAACACTGCCGAGTCGATCTTCCCACTCCAGGGTACAGGCACCATTGATCGTGGCGGCATGGATGGCTTCTTCGGGGAGCATGCGCATCTGGGTACAGGCCAGGGCGATGACCAGGGGCAGATTTCCGGACGGACTGGTGCCGGGATTGAAGTCTGATGCCAGTGCGACGCCAAGCCCCCGGTCGATCATGGTCCTGGCTGGAGGATAGTGGTCGCGGAGGAAGAAGGGTGCCGAGGGCAGAAGGACGGGGTAAACCCCGCTGTCCAACAGATCGCCCATGTCGGCTTCGGTAGCGATCTCCAGGTGATCGACAGAAAGGGCCCCTCGACGGATGGCCGTCTGGATCCCCCCGATGCTGGTGAACTGGTTGGTATGCACCTTTCCCTTCAGGCCATACCTGGACCCGGCTTCGAGGATCCGATCCATTTCATCCGGTTGGAAAAAGGCCTTCTCGCAGAAGGCATCGACATAATCCGCCAGGCCTTCATCAGCCACTCGTGGCAGGATGTCGTCAATGATCAGACGGATGTATCCCTCCCGGTCATCCTGGTATTCCCGGGGCAGGGCATGGGCCGCCAGGAGGGTGGCCCGGATGGGGATGGGGCTCTGGTCCCTCAACCGGCGGATCACGCGCAGCATCTTCATCTCACTGTCCAGGGTCAGCCCATAACCACTCTTGATCTCGATCGCCCCGGTTCCTGTCCGGATCACTTCATGCAGCCGACGAGCGGCATCCTCCAGGAGTTGATCCTCCGGGGTTTCCCGCAATCGGTATGCTGAGTTCAGGATGCCTCCGCCTCGTCGGGCGATCTCTTCATAGCTCATGCCCTCCAGGCGATAGCGAAACTCCTCCTCCCTGGTCCTCGCAAAGACCAGGTGCGTATGACTGTCCACCCAGGTCGGAAGGATATGCCGGCCTCCGGCATCCAGTCGGGGACCCTGGTGATCCGGACAACTATCCATTTGCCCTACGGCACTGATCCGGTCTCCCTCACAAAGGATCCAGGCATCTTCGAGGGATTGGATGGAACGCATCCCCTCTCCGGCCCGCCAGGTCAGTGAAGCCTGTGGATCATATTGCCAGATCGTACCGATATCATGGATGAGCAGGGAGGAATGGGACATGGATGTTCAGCGGTTTGAACCCCGAAAATAGCAAAGCCGGTCCGACCGGACCGGCTTACACTATCTCAAAAGCCAAAACTTGAATGTCTTTCAGGTCAGGAGCGCCGCAGATCCCGGATGTATCCGGGTATCCTGGCCTCTGCCAGGGATGCCCGCCACGCCTCTGCCTCCGATCGTGTCGCAAAATGGCCGCTCAGCAGTTTGTACACCACCACATCATCGATCCGTGTCTCTTCGACATGGACCGGTCGATCATGGACGGCCTGGATCTCCAGGATCTTGCTCAGGACATTGGGGTACAAGGTGAATACTCCAACCTGGACCGAATATCCGGCTGCGGGAGGGGCGTCAAACGTCTCGGGGATTTTTCTGGTCGTCGGTGACATGGGGTTGTCCGATCCCGACTCAGCAGGCGTTCCAGCTGAAGCCAGGCCAGGAGCGTGCACTTCAGAGGAGGATGCCTCGTTTGCAGTGGCAGGCACCGGAGTCAGCCCTTCACTATGTCGCAACAGGATCTGCAGAAGCTTATCCTGCCCCAGGGATTCTTCGATCCGCTCGAGCACCTGACCGTCCTCATTGAGAATGATCATGGTCGGCAGAACTTGTACGCCATGGTCGTAGAACAGGACGAATCCGTCCCCTTCATCGATATCCGCCTTTACCGGGATGTAATAGGTTGAGAGGGCATTCCGGACCGTTTCATCCTGGAACGTGGTGGTCTCCATCCAGAGGCATGGCGTACACCATTGGGCCTTGAAAATGATGAACACATTCTTCCCTTCAGAGGAGGCTCGTTCGAGCGCCACATCCTGCCGGGTTTCAAAGGTCAGGACCGGGCCATTGGCACGGGTGACCCATGAAGTCGCGAGAAAGAGGAAGAGTAGGGAAGAACGGAACATGACAAGTGCGTTTGTCTGAGGTTGTACGGTGGTGGATGGAAAAGGTTTTGTCTGGCTACCGGTTTTTTACCCGCGTGTTCGACCGTGGACCATGAGCAGAATCCGGTGTCCCGGTTTCCGCTTTTCGTTACCTTCGCCTGCTGTTGACCAATTTTTCGATCAATGAAACTACGAGCGGCAATTACCGGGGTGGGCGGATATGTTCCTGATTACATCCTGACCAATGCTGAATTGGAGAGCATGGTGGATACCTCGGACGAATGGATCTTCACCCGTACAGGTATCCGCGAACGCCGGATCCTCAAGGAGCCAGGCAAAGGATCATCGGATATGGTGGTCAAGGCCATGGACGAATTGTTCGCGCAGACCGGATTGAAGCCGGAAGAGATCGATCTGCTGATATGCGCGACCGTCACCGCCGATATGATCTTTCCGGATACGGCCAACACCATCTGCGACAAGATCGGTGCCGTGAATGCCTTCGGTTACGACATCAATGCGGCATGTTCAGGCTTCCTCTATGCGCTGCACACGGGCTCGAAGTTCATCGAATCCGGAACATATAAAAAGGTTGTCGTCGCCGGGGTGGACAAGATGTCTTCCATCCTCGACTACACCGATCGGGCGACCTGCGTGATCTTCGGCGATGGAGCCGGGGTAGTGCTCCTGGAACCGGACACCCAGGGCTTCGGGATTGTGGATGCGGTGCTGCGTGCTGACGGAAGCGGTCGTCAGTATTTGCATATGAAGGCGGGAGGCTCGATCAAACCCCCGACACTGGAAACGGTGCTGGCCCGCGAGCACTATGTGTATCAGGAAGGCAAGACTGTCTTCAAGTATGCGGTCAAAGGCATGGTGGACACCGTCCAACAGGTCCTGGAGCGCAACGGGCTGACCACGGAGGATATTCGTTGGCTGGTGCCCCACCAGGCCAACAAGCGGATCATTTCATCGGTCGGCGATTCACTGGGTATTCCGGAAGACCGGGTGATGGTCAACATCGAGAAATATGGCAATACCACTGCGGGTACGTTACCCCTCTGCCTGTGGGACTATCGCGATCAGCTCCAGCCGGGCGACTGGGTCGTGCTGACAGCATTCGGAGGTGGATTCACCTGGGGTGCCATCCTGATCAAATGGAAAGGGTAGGACAGGCGGAGTGAGTGCCTTGGCGGGTCATGGACTGCCCGATCCTATTTCTTTGGCGCGTATTTGACATTGATATGGATCCAGATGGACCTGGAGATCCGAAAGAACCAGACAAAGAGGATACCGGTCACGGCGATCAACAAGGCAAAGGAACTGATCAGGCTCCATCCGAGGACCCAGTGGACAACGGCGACAAACGCCAGGCAGAACCAGCCGGTCAGGATATAGGACAGGAACATGGCGCCATAATAGAATCCGGGCTCAGGAGCAAGATCCTGCTGACAGCTGGGGCAATGATCGTTCATCGAGAAAGGAGCCTTGAAGGAAAAACTGCCCGTAGGAAACATCCGGCCTGTCCGGCACCGGGGGCAGGTCATCGCAAAAATGCTGGAGATCGCGGTTGGTTTCATTCCGCAAAGGTAGGGCAATGCTGGCCCATTCTTTCTGTGATGTGAAGCACAAATGGAATCAAATCCAGCCTGAATGGATCATTATGCCATCCGCACCTTATCTTTGCAGCCCGAACGAAAACAATAACTATGGCCAATACATCTGACATCCGCAATGGGATGTGCATTGAACTCAACGGTGATATTTTCGCCATTGTGGAATTCCAGCATGTCAAGCCCGGTAAAGGCAACGCATTTGTGCGGACCAAACTGAAAAGTGTGACCACCGGCAAGGTTCTGGATCACACCATTCCCGCCGGGCACAAGATCAATGATGTCCGCGTGGAACGCAGGAAATACCAGTACCTGTACAAGGATGAACTGGGTTGCCATTTCATGGATAATGAAACCTTCGAACAAGTAGCGATCTCAGAGGATCTGATCGATAGCCCCCAATTCCTGAAGGAAGGCATGGATATCGAGATCATGTTCCATGCCGAGACGGAACGTCCCCTGACAGCAGAGCTGCCTCAGCATCTGGTCGTCGAGGTGACCTACACTGAGCCTGGTGTGAAGGGAGATACAGCCACCAATACCCTGAAACCGGCGACTGTCGAGACCGGGGCAGAAGTGCGTGTTCCACTTTTCATCGGAACAGGCGAACTGATCAAGGTGGATACGCGAACGGGAACGTATATTGAGCGGGCTAAATCATAAGGGAATATGGACAATAAGGAAATACATGAGCTGATCAAGCTCATCAATAAGACCAATCTCGCCGAGTTCAAGCTGAAGGATGGCGAATTCGAACTGACGATTCGGACGGATGCCTATTCGAGGGGACGCACCGAAACGGTGATTCCGATCCCGGCACCGGTATCGGTTCCTGCCCATGCCCCGGCCGCGCCTGTTCCTGCACCACCTGCTCCTGCCCCGGCACCTGCGGCCGAGGAGAAGAAAGATGTGAAGCCTTCCAACCTGCTGGAGGTCAAGTCACCCATGGTCGGCACCTTCTACCGGTCGCCCTCGCCCGAGAAAGGTCCGTTTGTCCAGGTCGGCGATCACATCAGTCAAGGTGATGTGGTCTGTATCATCGAGGCAATGAAGCTGTTCAATGAGATCGAGTCCGAAGTGTCCGGGAAGATCGTCAAGATGCTCGTCGATGATGCCACACCTGTCGAATACGATCAGGTCCTGTTCCTGGTGGACCCCGCCGGATAAGTTCAACCAATTCCGACCGACATGTTCAAAAAGATATTGATCGCCAACCGGGGCGAGATAGCCCTGCGGATTATCCGCACCTGCAAGGAAATGGGCATTAAGACGGTAGCCATCTACAGTACGGCCGACCGGGAGAGTCTGCATGTCCGTTTTGCGGATGAAGCAGTTTGTGTCGGTCCACCGTCCGGGAAGGATTCCTACCTGAATATCCCCAGGATCATGGCGGCAGTGGAGATCACCAATGCGGACGCCATTCATCCGGGCTATGGCTTTCTGGCTGAAAATGCGGATTTCGCTGAAGTATGCCTGGAATACGGGATCAAGTTCATAGGCCCGACCCCTTCGCAGATCCGCAAAATGGGGGACAAGATCACGGCCAAGGAAACCATGATCAAGGCAGGTGTGCCTGTGGTGCCGGGTTCCGACGGACTGGTCAAGGACCTCAAGCAGGGCCTCAAGACGGCAAAGGACATCGGCTATCCGGTCATCCTCAAGGCAACAGCCGGCGGGGGCGGCAAGGGGATGCGTATCGTATGGAAACCCGAAGAATTCGAAAAGGCCTGGTCCATGGCCAGGAATGAAGCCCAGAATGCCTTTGGCAACGATGGGATCTATGTCGAAAAATTCATTGAGGAGCCCCGCCATATCGAGATCCAGATCGTCGGCGATCAGTTTGGCAACGTCTGCCATCTGTCCGAACGGGAGTGCTCCATCCAGCGACGCCACCAGAAGCTGATCGAGGAGTCCCCTTCTCCCTTTGTGGATCAGGAGCTCCGGGTCAAGATGGGTGAAGCGGCGATCGCCGCGGGAAAATGTATCGACTATGAAGGTGTGGGAACGGTAGAGTTTCTTGTGGACAAGTACAAGAACTTCTACTTCATGGAAATGAATACCCGGATCCAGGTCGAACACCCGGTTACCGAGGAAGTGATCGATCATGATCTGATCAAAGAGCAGATCAAGGTGGCTGCGGGCATTCCGATCAGTGGTGAGAACTATTATCCGGTCATGCATGCCATGGAATGCCGGATCAATGCCGAAGACCCCTACAATGATTTTCGGCCCTCTCCCGGAAAGATCACCTCTTTCCATACGGCCAAGGGTCATGGTGTGAGGGTGGATACCCATGTCTATGCCGGGTATTCCGTGCCGCCATTCTACGACAGTATGATCGCCAAATTGATCTGTCGTGCCCAGACGCGGGAAGAGTGTATCAAAAAAATGGAGCGCGCCCTCGAGGAGTTTGTCGTGGAAGGGATCAAGACCACCATCCCGTTCCACAAGAAGCTCATGCGCAATGAATCCTTCCAATCCGGAAACTTCCATACTGGGTTCCTCAACGACTTCAGGATGGAGGATGATGACTAAGGCCCCAATGGCCGGCCTATGAAAGACCTTCGACGGCTGCTTCGGCATTTGGCACCCTACAAGAACTATGTAGGCCTGAACATCCTGTTCAATATCCTCATGGCCTTGTTCACGGTAGTGTCCATTCCCGTGTTCATTCCATTCTTCAGGATCCTGTTTGGCATGGAGGCCCCGGTCACCAGTCGTCCGGATGGAATCCATTCCATCGGGGATGTGATCGATTGGGCGAACTTCCAGTTCAGCCGGATCATCGAGGAGCAAGGGGCGGCACAAGCCCTCCTCCTGACCTGTATCGTGCTGGTGTCCATGTTCTTCCTGAAGAACCTGTTCCGGTATCTGTCCATGTATTTCATTGCCCCGGTTCGGAACGGGATCGTCCGGGATATCCGGCAGGAGATCTTTGACCGCATGACCATCCTGCCCCTGGGCTATTTTTCCGAGGAGCGCAAAGGCGACCTCATGTCCCGGATCGTGGCCGATGTTCAGGAGATCGAATGGAGCATCCTCAATGTCCTGGAAGCCGTCTTCCGGTCACCGGTGACCATTGCCGGGTCCCTGTTCATCATGATCTACATGAGCCCGGGCCTGACCCTGGTCATTTTCATCCTGATGATCTTCAGCGGGGTGATCATTGGCGGTATCTCCAGCCGGTTGCGCCGTCAGTCGGGTGAACTGCAGGATATACTCGGTGTACTCGTGTCCACCGTGGAGGAGACCCTGGGCGGACTGAGGGTCATCAAGGCCTTTCGGGCCGAGCGCTTTCAGCAGGGCTTGTTCCGGAAAGTCAATGAACAATACCGGGATACACAAACCCGGATCATCCGCCGTCGCGACCTTTCCTCGCCACTGTCCGAATTCCTGGGGATCACGGTTGTGGCTATCCTGCTCTGGTTCGGGGCCCAGCGCATTTTTGCCGGGGAGATCGGGGCGGAGTCCTTCATGGCCTTCCTGCTGGCTTTCTATAACGTGATCGAGCCCAGCAAGAGCCTGACCAATGCTTACTACAATATCCAGAAGGGGTTGGCCGCCGTGGACAGGGTCGACAAGATCCTCGACGCCCCGGGCGGCATGCCGGAGATCGACATGCCGAAGCGCATCCAACAAATGCAGGAAGGCCTGAGGTTCGAAAAGGTGTCCTTTACCTATCCCCAGGCGGAGCAGCCGGCATTGGTTGATATCGACTTCTTCCTTCCGAAGGGGAAGACCCTGGCGCTGGTCGGTCTGTCTGGCGCCGGCAAATCCACCATTGCTGATCTGATCCCTCGCTTTTACGATGTGTCGGCCGGTCGGATCACCATTGATGGCACCGACCTGCGCGAGGCCCGCGTGGAGGACATCCGCGGATTGCTCGGGATCGTCACCCAGGAGGCCATCCTCTTCCATGAATCCATCCGGAACAATATCACCTTCGGATTGGAGGCTACCGATGAACAGGTGACTGAAGCCGCCCGATTGGCCCATGCCGCCGAGTTTATCGATCAACTACCGGGAGGGTATGATTTCAATATCGGCGACCGGGGGGGCAAACTCAGTGGCGGACAGCGACAGCGACTCACCATCGCCAGGGCATTGTTGTGCAACCCCCAGCTGCTGATCCTCGATGAGGCGACCTCCGCGCTGGACTCCGAATCCGAACGATTGGTCCAGGAAGCCCTGGATGTCTTGCTGGCCGACCGCACGGCACTGGTCATTGCCCATCGCCTGAGCACCATCCGACGTGCGGATGAGATCCTGGTACTTCGCGAAGGCAGCGTAGTGGAACGTGGGACGCATGATGAATTGATCGCCAGGAAAGGCGAATACAGCAAACTCGTCGATCTGCAGGGACTGGGTTGATCAAGGAATAGGGAATGATGAGGTCAATCTGCTATCTTTGATCAAATCTTTCTACCATGAGGTCCATTTTGACGGCGGTTGCCATCCTGTTTTCCATCCTGGTTGCCCAGGCCCAGATCACTATCTCGAATTCGACGTTCATTGCTGCTGGTGATACCTTGCGGATCGCCCGAGCCGGAAATCCGGAAGATGTCCAGGCAGGTCCGGCAGGAACCAACCTCAACTGGGATTTCACAGCATTGTATAAGGATACCGCCCTGGTGGTACTGGTCAAGGATGCTGCGTCGGGCAATGCTGCCAGCGATTTTCCCACAGCTGAAGTGTTCCAGGACATCGGATTCGGAGAGACGTATTTCAATATCACGAGCTCTGCCGTCACCAACCTTGGCTTCCTGACCAACGGCTTTGCCGGGGTCCCGGTGATGATCACGCCCAAGTACAATCCGCCCCTCGTAGAAAAGCGGGCACCCATGAGTTATTTCGATGTCAACACCTCGGATGCATCATTCCTGATCACCTTTGGCACCGACATCGTTCCGGATACGTTCTTCGCCGGATTGCCATTCAAGCCGGATTCCATCCGGGTCAACCAGATGATCGAGCGCCTTGATGTGGTCGATGCCTGGGGTTCCTGCAGCATTCCGGGGGGTGTCTATCCGGTACTGCGCGAGCGTCGCCGGTCGATTACAGAAACTACCATCGAACTGAAGATATTCGGACTGTGGGTTGACCTCGGTTCTCTGGGCATCTCGTTCCCCGGGGTGGGAAAGGATACCACCGTGGCATACCACTATTTTTCAGCTGACGAGAAGGAAGCCATCGCCGTGGTTACCGTCAATCCGGATGATGAATCCGAAACACAGACCGTTCAATACAAGGACAACGGGATCTCTTCCACCATCCAGCCTGAACCATTGGGCCAGGTCTTGTTCCAGGGGCCGCAACCTGCTACACAGCTGGTTCGGTTTGATCTGTCACCCCTGCGGCATCCCGCAGATCTGGTGATCATGAATCATCAGGGGCAGGTCGTCCTGGCCCGGTCAGGCCAATCGGGCTGGATCGACATTGCGGTCGACCAGCTGATCCCAGGCATGTATGTCTACCAGGTCCGCGAAGAAGGTCGACTCCGGGAGTCCGGGCAGGTGATCATCCAGCATTGAGCTGTCAGGTAGCATCTTCCTTGTGCTCCCTTCGCCTCTCCAGCCCTGGGATCTCCAACTCTTTCGCCGTCATGACCTGAAGGTTTGGGTCAAGCGTGACGACCTGATCCATCCATTGGCTGGTGGAAACAAGATCAGGAAGCTGGCATACCAGCTCAGTCCGGATACTTTGATGGGCAGGGCGCAGGTCGTGACGTTTGGCGGTCCGGCGTCCAATCATCTGGTCGCCGCTGCATGGTATTGTCATCGGTTGGGCGTTCCGCTGAGAGCATACATCCGGGGTGAGGTCGTCGATAACCCGTGTTCTCGTTATCTCCGGAAGTTGTGTGTGGACATGATCGGGTTGGAACGCTCCGCGTTCAAGGCGGTGCAGAGCGATCCGTTTCCGGAGGCCCTGGTCATTCCCTTTGGTGGGACCCATCCACTGGCTTTGCCCGGCGTTGGTGAAATGGTCCGGGAAATTCGCGACCAGCTGGGAGATGATCCGATCCACTTGTGTGTGCCCGCCGGCAGTGGTGGTACATCGGCCGGCCTGGCACTTGCCTTGAGCGACCGAGATACCTTGCGGATCTACCCGGCCATCCGGGGAGTGGACCTTTCAGGATGGCTGAACGAGAGAATGTCTGAATTAGGGGTTTCGACAACCGCAAGGCTTTGGGTGGATGAAGGTGCGGCTGGCCCGGGGTTTGCCCGCCGGGATGAGCGGTTATGGACAGACCTTTGCGCCTTGTCTCGTGACACGGGCATTTGGTGGGATCCGGTCTACAATGGGAAAATGGTGTTGCGCTTACTGAGGGAGATCGAGCAAGGACTTGTTCCTGCGGGCTCCCACGTGGTCATTCTGCACACGGGTGGATTGCCGGGGGCGCTGGCCTACAGGGAACGATTCAACCTGTTGCCGATGCCCAATATGCCCGGGGGGCTGGAATAGAAAAAACGCGGCCGGATGGACATCCGGCCGCGTTTTTTCAAGAGCGATTGTGCATTATTTCCAGCGGCGAAGACGGACACCATCTTCGTAGCGCACGATATAGGCCTCGTTGAATCCGGCCTGGCGAGCTTGCTGGAGGGCAGCCAGTGCCTCGGATTCCTGGGTCATGATCCCCACCAGGACGCGGGTCAATCCGATAGAGGCAAGATGTTCGGTCTCCAGGGTGCCCAATTCGGTCATCCGGGCATACCGCGAGGCCGAAAGATCTGGATCATCCGTCGCTTCCAGTTGGATGCGATAATAAATCCCGGCATACGGGATGGTCTCGCTCTCATATTTTCGCTTGTCCACGCGTTTCCCATTGTATCGCATCTCCACGCCTGCTCCGGAGAATAGCTCTGTGGAGGCGCTGACCGTTCCGTCAGAGGTCATTGGTTGAGGAAAGACTGGTTTCGCAGATGCATTCACGGACGATGCAGGGGCCTCTTCCTTCAGGGCGACCTTCTCTTGTGTCTGCTCAGGAAGGTTGAGTTCATCCTGGATTTCCGGGACAACCGGATCTTCGACAGAAGCGTTGGCCACTTCTTCAGGTTCCGTCGGAACAGGTTCGATCGGGTCAGATTCCTCAGGCTCACTCGGTGGAGCAATTGCTTCTGGTTCCATGTCAGCCATGTCAGGAATGGCATCGCTGTCGATATTCAATTCCTCCTCCATGGGCTCTCTCAGTTCATTCGGCGCTGGTTCAGGGACTTCCGAAGGTTCTGGCAGGGAGATGTCCGCCACATCCTCAGATTCTTCCATGGTTTCGACAGGCGTGACTGGTTCAGGGTCCTCTTGAGCGATCGCCTGATCGATGGCCTCTTCAGGGCGGATCACCTCATTGACCTCATCGGCCTGAGCGACGGGCACCTCATCCGGCATCGTTTCTGTGGTCAGGTAGAAATCGTGGATGATGGTGTTCCCTCTGGCCTCCTGATAGTTGATCTTGTAGCTGGATGGCTCATACTCGAACTTTTCAGCCAAAACCCAGGCATCGAGCTCATTGGGTACGACAAACTCGTACTGGCCATTCCGCGCATGGGTCGAATTGAACATCACCTTTTCGCCATTGCTGATATGGTAGGTGTTGACCCGCGCATCTGTCAGGGGCATCCGGCTCATCTTGTCGTAGATCTGACCCTTGACAATGTGGTCGATCGCCGTCGATGAAATAGCGAACAGGTCTTCGTCCCTGGTGTTGATCTTCAGGCCGGCGGCGAGACGGTTGGAGGAGAGGAATCCGGCATTTCCCTCGGCATTGAGTCGGAAATACAGATCATCCGCTGAGGAGTTGAGTGGGGCAGCAGGATGACTGAGGGTCCCCCAGTTGTCCGGGGTCCCCGACAACATGTAGATGTCCTGGCCTCCAAAGGATACATGCCCGTTGGAAGAAAAGAACAGGGTATTCCTGGTCAGATCGTAAAATGGTGTGAGTTCATCTCCCTGGGTATTGATGGTGGCCCCTACGGATTCAGGAAGGGTATAGTCCAGGTCATTGCTGGCCGCATCCCGGGTGGCATACCAGATGTCCATGCCACCTTCACCTCCCGGCCGATCAGAACTGAAGAACAGGTATTCCTTCCCGTTGAGCACGACGGCAGTCGGATGGGTCTGGTTGACACCCTGCAAGTTGATATAGTCCGGCAATCGGCTCCCTTTGCTCCAACCCGAAGATTTCTTTGCCATGACATAGATCTCACAGCGGGTCGTCAATTTGTTTTCGTCGGTGTTCTGCTGGCAGACCGTATAGTAAAAGCGGTTCCCGTCCGGCGTGAAACTCCCGTTGGCGATATGCTGGGTCTCACTGGATGGAAGACTGGAAGGAACATCGGGCTTGCCCCATTTGCCGCCACTCCCCAGACTGCGAAAGAGTTTGGCCATGCCGTCGCGAGTGGAGGTAAAGTAGACCACATCGCTCCCGAACGGTGCCGGAGCGAAGTCGGGCGCTTTCGAATTGATGGCCGTACCAGCATGCAGGACACGGAATGATGTAGCAGTGCCGCCATCATTCATCGCTTCCCGGCATCCGGCGATCTCGCGATCCACCATCACCGACAGGGATGCCTGATCTTCTCCCTGATACGCTGTCTTGAACTGTTCGAAAGCGGGAATGGCCTGCTCGTACTGGCCGGATTGCTTCAGGGCGCGGGCATAGTGCAGGCCACAGAGCTTGTCCGGTTCATTCCAGTCCGCCACGGGGGCCAGGCATTCAGCGGCATGAGCGTAGTCCTTGACTAGGCTGTAATAGGTGCCAGCTTTATACGCCAGTTCCAGTTTATTGGGTTTGTCTTTCCACGCCTCATAGTAGTATTCGGCGGCTTCCCAATAAGCGCCGACTTTGGCGTTGTCATCCCCTTTCTTTTTCAGGTTGGTCCAGTTCTGGCTGAACCCGGGAGTAGCCAGCAGGATGGTTAGGAAGGCAATGAGCCCAGATCGATAGTTCATGATATTGACGATAAATAGTGTTCTATGATATTCGGATAATGCTGATGTTCCAATTGATGGATTCGTTCAGCAAGTTGTTCTGGTGTGTCATCCGGATGGACCGGGCATCGCGCCTGGAACAGGATCGCCCCCTCATCATAATGGTCATTGACGAGATGAATGGTGATTCCTGACTCGGTCTCTCCCGCTGCGATGACGGCTTCATGGACATGCTTGCCATACATGCCTTTGCCACCGTACCGGGGCAACAGGGCAGGATGGATATTCAGGATCCGGTCGGGAAACACGGCCACCATCTCCCCGGGTATCTTCCAGAGAAACCCTGCGAGAATCACCAGGTCGACCTTGGCTGCCTGCAGATCTGCGATCAGCCGGGAAGGATCGTGGAGGTCCTCTCGTGTCATCAGTCGCACCGGGATGTTCTGATCCCTGGCAAAACTGACCACAGCTGCATCCGGACGGTTACAAACCAGTATACCGATCTCCACATCGGGGTCAGGCGAGAAATGTGCATGGATACATCGCACGTTACTGCCCGTGCCCGAGGCAAAGAGAGCCAACGTTTTGACCTTGGAGGGTGTACGCATGTTGGTCGAAAAGGTTGTATGACGAAAAAGCCGAATGTGCAATCGGCTCAAAAATAAGGGAATTCGTCAGGTAGAAGGGATTATTGCTGGACAAGTCGCCTCATGATGGGCTTGTTGTCGGCATAGACGATCAGCACATAGCGTCCCCGGGGAAGGTCGCGAATATCAATTCCTTCCAGGTAGTTGCCTGCCTCGCGGTGTAACCGGATGGATTTGACCACCTGGCGTAAGGTATTGGTGAATTCGATGCGGATCTCACTGGTTGAACCCAGACGATAGGGAATCTGCAGGGAGCTGCGGCCATCCAGATCGATCAGGGGAAAGCGTTCTGCGTCCTGGATGATGGCGGCCATCTCGTCCGCTGGTCCGGGTAGAATCAATTCCTCCTGGCCATCGATCAGCCAGGAGGCGACTCCATCCGGAATGCGCCCGTAGGACAAGGTGGGAAGGGCGGTCGCACCGGCCGACTGGTCAGCCTGGATCACTCTGACCTCCAGACGATCGGAATGAAAACAAAGCCAGTTGAACTGATGGAAACTACCGCTGGCCCTGGTCCAGGGCTTGTCGTCGTCCGCTGGCCGGAGTGGGGCACCCCAACTGCCTTCACCAATATAGACCGTGCCTTCCTGGTCATCCCGTACAAATCCTTCATAGCTTTCCGGGCCCTTTCCGGGGCGGATCGGCCAGGTGATCTTGGCGACATGCGAGTCAGATTCCTGGGCGAGCTGGACCTTATGTTGATGAAACAGGCCAGCCCAGGCTTCGAGCTGGTCCAACCGCTCTTTCTTTCGTCGGGTATGGGGCCTGATCGGATAGTGGTATTGAGCGATCCGCCAGGTGAATGCCTCCCCGTGTTGCTGGAGATCATCAGTCAGCCAACGGGTCTGGCGGCCATGGATGGGGGCCAGGGAATTTAGAGTATAGACACGCAAGAGATCCCCTCCGAACGAGAGGGCATACCAGGCATCCGGGCTGGGAATGTCAAACAGATCTTCCAGGATGCTGTTGCTGGTCTCATGATTCCCCCGGGCTGCGATAATGGGGATCAGTCGTCTGTCTGAGGTGATGGTGAGCTGCCAGTCGTCCAGCCATTGCTGCCATTCCCGAGCCGTACACATATCGGTCATGTCGCCACTGAACAGGATCGCCAGGGGTTGCATTTGTCCAGCGAGGAGATTCAATCGCTTGCGCGCGGATCGATTGTTCCGACTGTCCCCTCCTGCAATGAAGGTGATCGGAGTCGACGGATCATCCGGAGCGGTATGGAAGTACATCATTGGACTATCTCCCTCCGAATCGCGGATCACAAATCGGTACCGTGTATCCGCACTCAATCCTTCCAACCGGGCGAAATAATTCTTCATGTCCTTGGAAGCCACCTTTTTGTCCGGATAATGCACCTTCCACTGGTCAGCTGGTTGACCCACGGACTGAAAGATGACCCGGGATTGGCGACCTCCGAATGCCTCCCAGCCGATGACCATGGAGGTCGCCGGGTCAGTGCGCCACATGGCCCGATAGCGGCCGGTGCGTGCCTGGATCAGCCACGGGATCAGGCTCAAGAGCAGGAGGATTCCGAAACGTTTGTTCATGGGTACAGAAAAAGTCATCCGGACTTGGGATATTTGTTTATCCCGGCGTCAAATGGATGGCTACCGGTTAGAACTGCGATAATTATGCCTTTTTTCGATTTTATCCAAACAGATCCTCAAGTGTCCGCGCTTCTGTCTCAGGAACTTGACCGTCAACGCAGGGGTGTGGAGCTCATTGCCTCGGAGAATTTCACCAGCTATGCGGTGATGCGGACCATGGGGACCTGGCTCACCAATAAATATGCAGAGGGGTATCCCGGAAAGCGATATTATGGAGGCTGTGAGATCGTCGACCAGGCCGAACAGCTGGCGATCGATCGCCTGAAAGACCTCTTTGGGGTCGAATATGCCAACGTACAGCCCCACTCGGGTGCCCAGGCCAATGCTGCCGTTTTCCTGGCAGTCCTCCAGCCTGGTGACACCATCCTGGGATTTGACCTCAGCCACGGGGGGCACTTGTCCCATGGTTCTCCGGTCAACTATTCCGGCAAGGTGTACAACGCCACATTCTACGGTGTCGAGCAGGAGACCGGTCGGATCGACATGGATAAGGTCGCTGCAACCGCCAGGGAGGTCAAGCCCAAATTGATCGTCTGTGGTGCCTCTGCCTATGCTCGCGATTGGGATTATCCCCGTTTCCGGGCCATCGCCGATGAGGTAGGCGCCCTCTTGCTGGCAGATATTGCCCATCCGGCAGGCCTGATCGCCGGAAGGCATCTCGCCGATCCGGCTCCCTGGGTGGACATCATCACCTCGACGACGCACAAGACCTTGAGAGGCCCGCGCGGAGGGATCATCATGATGGGCAAGGACAAGGACAACCCCTGGGGGCGCACCACGAAGAAGGGGGAGCCGATCAAGATGTCAGCCATTCTCAACAGTGGCGTGTTTCCAGGCATGCAGGGCGGCCCACTCGAACATGTCATCGCCGCCAAGGCCGTTGCCTTTGGTGAAGCCCTGCAACCCTCCTTCAAGACCTATGGCGCTCAGGTGATGGCTAATGCGAACGCCATGGCCGAAGCCCTGGTGGAACGAGGCTATCAACTGGTCTCGGGAGGGACGGACAATCACTTGATGCTGATCGATCTCAGCAACAAGGGCGTCACCGGGAAAACGGCTGAGGCCACCCTTGGCCAAGCGGATATTACCGTCAACAAGAACATGGTGCCCTTTGATACCCAGTCACCCATGACGACTTCCGGGATCCGGATCGGGACGGCGGCAGTGACGACTCGCGGACTCAAGGAGAAGGAATGCGTCCAGATCGTCGACTGGATCGATGCATTGATCCGGAAACCGGACGATGAACAAGTACAAGCCACCATCCGGAAGGAAGTGAATGCGTTAATGGAGCAGTATCCTTTGTATCCGATGGTATAAGTGGAAATTACAAGCATCAAGCGCCTGGTAAAATCACAAGCACCAAACAGTAAAAGTCAATGACCAAAACACCAAAGTGTTTTGGTCATTTGAATTTGTGATTTTGAATTTGTTTGTTATTTGTTATTTGTGATTTTGAATTTGCCTGGCCGCCGGCCCTTAGGTTTGCAAAGAGGTCAGAATTGAATACATAGTCATTATCATCATATGTATTTTTCTTCTTTGCTTCTTTCTTCTTTTTGTTAGCGAATGTGTAAAAGTGGAAAACTCTTTGCTGCCATCTTATGGATAAATGATAGGAGCCGGGATGGGCGAATTAGGCCTGCCGTGGGTTTTGAAGCCCAGCGCCTGTTGCAATCCCAACCCGGCTTTCTTAAGCATCAAGGCCAGATAGAAAATCAGGTATTAAAACCTACTAGTAGGGTCTCAGCGCAGCTTAAGATTCCTATCACATTTCAAACATCTAAATGTAAGTCAAAATGAACTTTTTGTGCCACGTTAGGTCGATGTCAGTAAGGAATGGCTTCGATCTATGTCTCATCAAAGATGGAGCCAAGGTTTGGCAAGGCCAAATTGATAACTGCAAAACGGACATCCGAGCAACGCTTACCACTTTAAGAAAATCGTTTGATGTGACCCTGAGCCAAATGTTGGTTTGTCATGGAGTCAACCGGTGTGTATGGCAATCTACTTCTCGAAGTTCTTTGGGCTAAAAAAAGTGCCTACATGGGTTGAGCATGCCTCACATATCAAATCATCAAGTGGCATGACAAAGAGGTAAAAAACGACGCCATAGATGCAGAGCGAATTGCCATCTATGGTGTTCGCTTTCAAGACAAAGCAAGACTCTGGACGCCTCCAAGAGATGTCATTAGAAAATTGAGTGTTATGGCCAGTCTACGATCCAGACTCATTCGAGCCAAGACGATGTTAACCCTGCCAATGAAAGAACTCAATTCATTTTCAAAGCCGGAGATGGCTTGTTTGGTCAGTGAAACTCCACACACGGTTATCGAACAGATCAATGAGCGGATCAAGAACATTGACAAGCAGATCCAGCAGATCATCGAACAAGATGCTCAGGTGAGCCGCAAAGTTGATCAAATCACCTCTGTAAAGGGGTTGGCATGGTGACTGCTGTCGCATTGATGATAGAAACCAATGAGTTCACTAAATATGAAAATGCTAAAAAATTAGCCTGTGCTGCCGGTGTCGCTCCTTTCGAGTACTCTTCAGGCCTCTACAAAGGCAAGCGTCATGTTAGCCCGAGGGCAAATAAACGGATCAAAACCTTGCTCCATCAATGTGCCAGATCGGCAATTGCCGTCCCAGGAGAGCTGAGTGACTACTACTGTAGAAAAGTGGCTGAGGGAAAACATAAAATGAGTGTTCTAAATGCCGTTCGGAACAAAATCTTGCACCGAATCTTTGCCCTCGTCAGGGATGACACTATGTATGATCCAAATTTTCAACATATGATTGCTTAACCCATAGAAAACAGGCGGGTTTGTGATTTGTGTTTTGAGATTTGGAATTTCCCCACGCGCTTTTCTCCATTTCCTTAATTGTCAGAGTACTTTGCGCCCTTCTGGCTGGAGATCACACAAAAAGCCCTCCCCGAAGGGAGGGCCAACCTGATGAGTATGAGAAAATGATGGTTTCCTAGAAGAAGAACTGGACACCGGCATTGAGCATGTTGTACTCATAGTTCGGGTTGTCCTCGAAGAGATTGCTCAGTTCGTAGTCGGCATACAACTGCCACCAGCGCTGCCCGATGGCAGCTGTGACGCCATATTGCCAGAGGTTGGTCGCGTAGTCGTCCCGGAGGCGCAATTCGGCCTTTTCGCCGTCTGCAGTTTTGAACTCAAGGTCCTGGAAGGCATACAGGCGAATGCCCCCGTATCCACCCAACATGACATTCAGGCTTTTCTTCTTCGATCCGGCAAAGCGCAGCTGCACGGGAAGAACCAGGGATTGCCTGCTGAACTGGGAGTGCTCCAGGGTGCTGGCGTAGGGGGAAGGTGGTACATAGACAGGGTTGTCATCCTGTACCATCAGGCGATGGTCGCTGCTCACTTCAACATAGTTGAACTTCCAGAGCAGGCCATAGTTGATGTGCGCAATGCTGCTTGGACCGCCAAGACGAGTCGAGAACATGAGCCCAACGTTGCCACTCCAGGAGCGCCAGGGTTCGAATTCAGGCGTGATGGCATTCTCTCCGATGGTGCCCTCCAGCATATAGGTCGGGCCAAAGTTGAGCAGGAAGTAGGATTTGGTCCGTTTGGGTCCCTTCTTGTCGCCCAGGGAGATCTTCACCTTGTTTTTGGTGCTGTCTGTAGAGATCTCGATCGATTGATCCTCGTCGTCGCCATCAAGCATATCGTCCAAGGCATCACCGAGATCGTCCATGGCATCCTCCAGGTCATCAGCCGCATCTTCCATGGCATCCTCAAAGTCCTCCTGGTCGATTTCTCCGTTCTTGTATTTGGTTTCCAGTTCCTTCACTTTGTCCTCAAATGCCTTGGTGGCCTCTTTGATCTTGGTGGTGATGGATTCAGATCCTTCTGTTTGGGCGTGCAGGGTCCCAAAGCCGAACAGGCATAGGAAGGACAGGATGCACAGGTGCAAGAGCATGCGTTTCATGGTGTTGGATTTAATGATTTACCAGTTGATTTCGATTTCAGTTGATTCTGCCGAGCTGAAGGCCAGGATGTCCTTGAACAGTTTCGGACTGGCCTTTTGCAGGGTGCCGACCAGGCGGGCTGGCCCGGTCATGTCTTCAGGTCCTTCAAGATCCTCCCGGACCGTGGAGATGCCTTTCTTGATCGGATGGGAAGCATAGATCGGACGATCAGGTTCCATGATCCGGATGTCATTTGGAAGGGTAATCCGATCTCCATCCAATCGGGTGATCGGATTCAGGATGGATACCACTTTGCCGGGTAGCCGGTCTACGGGAATGAGGTCATGCGAAGGCGATTCAAGAGTGGCCAGATCATTCGTTTCGTTTGCTTGATCCGGTTGGGTGGCTACCCGGATCGGGTGAGCAGGTTCATGAGTCAATTCCCGGGCTGCAGGCGCGGAACGGTTCTCCTGGACGAGCATGGGCAGGTCGGCTGATACATCCGGATCGGCCACGTCCACGGCAGGTTCTGTTTGAACCGGACCAGAATGGCTGGCCATGTCTTTCTCCGGTGCCGAAGAAGGCCACAGAAGGAATCCGGCAACGATCAGCAGTGCAAGAGTGGCAGCCAGTCGCATCCATGGAAATGGCTTGCGGCGATTCTTCTTCTCCAGGACCTGATCCCAGAGTCCATCGTCTACCGGAAACTGGTAGTCGGCAAATGCCTCCTGGAACTTCTTTTCAATAGGATCCATAATGTGTTTCTTTTTGCGTCCCCTGCTCTACGAGCGACCGTATGGCAGCTTTGGCTTTGAAATACTGTGTCTTGCTGGTGTTCTCCGAAATGCCCAGCATTCCGGCGATCTCCTTGTGTCCGAATCCTTCGATGGCAAACAGGTTGAAGATGGTCTTGTATCCCACCGGCAGACTGTCGATCATCTTCAACAGGTCTTCCGTGGCCAGCTCTGACATGATGCTGTTGTCCTTGACCGTGATCGTGACCTCATCTGCCAGGTCATCGAAGGCATGTCGTTTTTCGCGTCGGATGGTATCGATGCATTCCCGGATCAGGATGGATTTGAACCAGGATTCGAACTGGACCGTCTCACGCAATTCGTCCAGCTTGTTGAAGGCCCGGGCGAAGGAGGTGGACACAGCTTCCTGTGCCAGATCGATCCGATAGAGATACCGCCGACAGACGCCCATCATTTTGGGAGCCAGTTGATCGAAGATCATGCGCATGGCCCGTTGGTCACCACCCTGGGCTGCTTCTACCCAGTGCTGCAGGGCAGGTGGCTTGCGCATGTTAACGATCTTGCTCATTCGGGTGGTTTCGCTTCAATGACGGATCAGGTCCGGGAAAGGTTGTCCGGGGGGTGAAAATTTTTCAAAAGGTCGCCTTTTCTATTCTTTTAATCCCGTTGAATCGACAGATCAGCCGTTGCGGTGGACGAACCGGGACTGATTTCTGATTCCTGGTTGATCCAGCTGAGGATCGTGCTAGAAATGGGCAGTTGAATGTTCAAAGCGGTTGCTGATGCAACCTCTGTTCCATGTTCAAGGTGAATATCGTTCTCCGCAGAATGGGAGGTCTGTGACCTCTCTTGAACCGGTTGGGCCTGAAGGGCGGTTGGTAAATGGCCAGGTTCCAAGGAAGAACCCTGGACCTGAGGCCAAACCAGGAACCTGAAACAAAGGAACCAGGAACAATAACCGTCATTCTGGGTTCTTGTCTTAATCTTGCATATGGATATCCAAATTCTGCCTGCAACCGAGATCGACCAACTGAAGTGGGACAGTTGCGTGCACTATGCGACTCACCCTTCCTTCACCGGGTATACCTGGTATCTCAATGCCTGGGACAAGGACTGGATCGGTATGGTCGAAGGCGACTATGAGTCGGTCATGCCGCTATTCCGGCAGAAGGACTGGCTGGGTCGAACCGTGTACCGCCAACCCGGTCATATCGGGCCTACCGGCCCGTTCAGTATCCATGTGATGAGCCGGCCCCGGATCCTCGTGTTTCTGAAAGCCGCACCCGGCCGATTGCAGCATGTTCTGCTTCCCTGGGAAGGGCAGGTCGGATTGCCCGGTGTCTCGGCCAGTCCATTGAAGCGCGACCTCCTGCAATTGTATGAGCCCTACGCTCAGTTGAAGTCAGGATTCAGCTGGTTGAAGGATGCCGGGCAGAAGGATTGGGCCATGATCCAACTGACTCCGGAATCCATTGCGTCCTTCTGGCAGAAACATGAACCATCCTACCGGGGCAAGGACAAGGACGTCCATCGCTACCATCGCATCATGTACCAGGCCCTGCATCGTGGGCATGGCTTTCTCTCGGGAATCGGTTCGACCGCCGACCAATTGGAAGCCGCTGCTTTTTTTATCACCACGGGGGGGATCCTCTATCGCTTGTTCTCGGCATCCGTGCCAGGGCAGAGGGGGGAGGAGGCCAGGCGGGCGATGTATGATCTGTTGATCCAGACCCACGCCGGGCGGCCCTGGATGTTGGATTTCAACGGCGACGCTCTGGCTCCGTCCTTTGGGGCCACCCGCATGCACTACACCAGGATCGACTCCGGCCCCGGCAAGGGAAAGGGATAGCGCACCCCGGTGAGGGTCAGGCCATCCGGAGGTACGCTCCAACTGCCCTCCAGTAAAATCTGGTTGTCCATGGCCTTCCGTACATCCTCGAGCGCGAGCTTGCCTTCGGAAACACGCAGGCACATGCCCACGATCAACCGGATCATCCCACGCAGAAATCGGTCGGAGGTCACCCAGTAGGTCAGCTGTGTGCCTGTTCGGTCGCTGATCCAGAACGACTCGGAGAGGCGGCAAGTCCGTGTCCTGGCATCGGTGCCGGTCTTGCAGAACGGGGCGAATTCCGTATAATCCAGGAGCAAATGGGCGGCCTCGTTCAGGAGATGCAGATCCGTCTGGTGGGCAAACGGATAATACCAGGATTGTGCCCCGATCAAGGGATCCTTTCGAAGATGGACCTGGTATCGATACTGACGTTGGATGGCATCAAATCGCGCATGTGCTTCCTGACGAACAGGATGAAGACCATGGATGGCGATGTCGGCGGGCAGCAGCTTGTTCAGGCGAAGGAGGAAATGTTCGGGAAAGGACGATGGCCAGTCAAAATGGGCATAATAGCCGGCAGCGTGGACACCGGCATCCGTGCGGCCACATCCGACGATCTCGACATGTTCGCGGAACAGCGTGTGAAGGTGCTCTTCGATGATGGCCTGGATGCCCGTCCCGTTCGGCTGGGATTGCCATCCCGAATAGGCGGTTCCATTGTATGAGCATTCCAGGAAGTAGCGCATGGATGCAAAGGTAGATCGTTTTACGGGCGAGGCATAACAAGAGAAAAGGCCACCTGTCCGGGTGGCCTTTTCAGCAGTCTAAGACGTAGGTGATCAGCCGATCACCGCATTGTCTTTGGCGATGTTGGCGGCATACAGCCAGGAGGCACCAGCCAGCATCAGATCCTTGAGGACATTGCCGGTGGCGGCCTGGTCACCGTCCATCGCCCCGCCGAGGTGGACAAAGACGACCATCAGGATCAGAAAGAGGCCAAGCAGGACGGTGGCCAGCTTGTCCATTTTTCCGATGATAATGCTCACACCGGCCAGGAGGAGGCAGAGACCGGTAAAATACACCAGCAGTGTACTGCCAAAGGCCATGGGGGCCATGGCCTCAGCGCCCATGAAATGAAAAAGGGCAAAGACGATAAACGGGATGGCAAACAGATACTTGCCGAGATTCAGGATCGCATTCATAGCATGATTGGGTTTGGTAACGGTTGGATTGTCAGCTATGAATATCTGATAATATTCTGGTGTACAGAAACATCGTTGTGAGCTTTTCCATCCACCAACTTCACAATCCCTGTATACAAAATTTCATTGTGGTTATAGACTAATATTGAATTCGCTTAAGAATATAATTTTGAAATCTTCCTGATTGATTGCATGGCATATGTTAAATATTTTGATTATTAGAGGAATGTATTGACATTTTAAGTTGTATAAAATAACTTGAACCATTATCCATCAAAAACCTGAAATCATGAAAAAGCCATCCTCCCTGATGACAAGATTGAATTTCAACAAATTGTTTGGAATCCTCTCTCTCTCTCTCTCTCTCTCTCTCTCTCTCTCTCTCTCTTTAATGCATTAATGGCAAGTCCTTCTGAAATGACCAGGAATCAGCTGACGGCCACTGTTGAAGAAGATACTTGTGCGTGTTCGGGCTTTTTATACGTTACGGCTACACAGACTTGGAACTCTTCTGCAACGATTGACAAACACATAATAATTGACCCTGGTGTAGTCTTGACCATTCCTACCGGTACCACATTATCGTTTCTAAACGATTGCAAGATACTGGTCCATCGAAATGCCCGACTGAATATCGCCGGTGGCATTCTGACTGGTACAAATTGTGGACCTCCATCAGATTTTCCATATCCCTGGGGCGGTATTCAGGTGTGGGGTACACAAGACGAGCCTCATCCGACGTATGCTCAGATTACAGGAAGCACAACGTATTTGAATGCTGATCATGGCATTGTGCATCTTTCTGCTGGTAAAATTGAATGGGTTAGGGATCGTTTCGCAGGTGCAGGTGCGATAGCCGCTGGGCCTTCATTTCCTTTTGACCAATTCCTACCTTCTACCGGAGCAGCGACCTGGATCAATCACTTCGGAGGCATTGTAATCACCAATGGGGGTAATATCAATAATTGTCGAAAAGGGGTGGAACTTCATGCCTATCCTGCAGTTGGGCAGACAAATGCGTCAGTCTGTCGCTTTATTGATACGGATATGTCCTGGTGTGGTGAGGGGATTGTCAATGCCGGTGCCCAAGGTGTTTCAGTATATGCTTGTACTTTCCAGGATTACACCCCGGGAAATACAACAAGAGGTGTGGTGGACTATAACGCCCGCATGCAAATCGGCGGCAATTTATTCAAGAAACTGGGTCATGGCGTGGATGTCCTGTCTCCTACCAGCCTGAACATGCAGGTCAAGATCGGCGACCTGACGAACAGCAGCCAGGGCAACCTCTTTGAAACGTGCAATTTGGGGGTTTGGGTCCAGGGCACGGACCAGTTGGAGATCGGCAACAACAGGTTTACGAATCCAACCAATGAGGATAATTATACCGGTATCTGGTTGGATGGCCCCAATTCCTACACCATTGCCAACAATGAGTTTTCAGACCTCTGGGAGGGAATATTAATGTCCAATACCCAACAGACATTTGCATCTGCTGATCTTTCCTGCAACCTGTATGAGGATACAGAGTTTTCCCTCTTCAGTTTCGGAAATAATGCCAACCTGGATTTCCAGAGTGAAGATTTCGATGACTCCGGGGAGGATCTGCGGTATGAAGGGAATTCGGTAACAACAGGAGTGATTCCACATCAGGGATATGGTGGAAATGCCGTGTACAACTATTTTTCGCCCCAGATCCCATTAGCCAATTTTGTCAGTATGGGGAATACCACCACATTCAACTATAATCATCCATATGGTTCAGTTCCTGCCGACCTGATTCCGCATTGCGCCATCAACGATAATTGCACAAACACCACATCGAATCATTATAATTTGCAAGCAGATTTTGGTAACTTTAGTTGTCCGCACGAACCTAATGAAGAATTCCTCTGCGATACCGGAGGATGTTTGGATACGCTTCGGATGCAGTTGGATTCCTTGAGTGCATTGATTGACGGCGGTGATACGGACGGGTTACTAGGCCTGATCAGCTCCAGTCCGAGTTCTTCATCCACAGTGACCGCTCTTTTAGGGGCAAGTCCCTATCTGAGCGATGAAGTGTTGATCGCGGTCATAGAAGCTTCGGGTATGGCAGAAGCCGACAAGCGGACTATCCTTGTGGCCAATGCTCTTTTACAAAAGCAAGTGGTTGAAGCCGCCATCGAAGAGGAGTTGAGTGAGGCCACCCTGGTGGCGATTGATACGGTTTCTTCCGCCTCTGGCCGGAGTCTGTTTGAACAGGAGATCCGCAAGGTCAGTCAGGCATATTGGGCCGGTTTGCGATCGATAATCCTGGCCAACGGGGTGGATTCTGCCGGATATGCGACTTCTGTGACCTTGGTCGCTGAACAGGACCATCCCGAAGCGGATCGAATGTTGTACGAATGGCAGATCGATCTGGGTAAATGGACGGATGCACAATCCACCTTAGACAGTCTTCCAGCCGGGTGGCAAGCATGGAAGGAATTACAGCAGATGCATCTGGACAAGCTGCAAACATTCGGGGATACCCTCACATTGGCTCAGGAAGACCTGTTAGACAGTTTGGCTCTGGAGCACTCCGTTAATGGATCACTGGCACGCAGCCTATTGGCTGTGTGGCAATCAGAAATGTTTTACCCGTTTGCCCCTCAAACCTTACCGTCAGAAAAGGCCATTCGCCCCATCACTGGTGGCATAGCCAATGCCGGACTGAGTGTGTATCCCAATCCAGGAAATGGAGAATTCATGCTGACCACCCATTCAGTTAATGGTGACCCTGGAGGATCCATCACCGTCCTGGATCTGGGAGGAAGACCAGTCTGGCGGCAGGCCGGCGTACTGCCAAGGCAAGTGTTGGATTTGCAAACTCTGCCATCCGGGATGTATTTTGTTCGTGTCCTGTCACTGGATGAACAGGTAACTCTGAAACTGGTCATCAAATAAACGATTTTTCGGGCTGGCATCGTTTGATGCCAGCCCTTTTCACCCAATTCGGTACTCATGATTATTCCTGCCTGCAAGGTGCGACATGCACTTTTTTTTATTTTGTTTTATGCGAATGGCGTGATGGCTCAGACTGGAAGCTGGGCCTATGATTATACCTATTTTGACCGAGGCATGATGATGGAGATACAGAGTGGTAATATCTTGGTCAATGCCCAAACATATAGTCTGAAAGGTACAAATGGAATCATATACAATCTACTGATTGATCCTGAAAAGGGTGAAGTAGTTTTGGAAAATACCACTGAAAAGGATTCCACATTTTACCAGCTTGATAGGGGGCTGATTAACTACAATGGTCTATACTATAACTCTGGGGGAGTTGGTGATTATACGGTAGGAGGCCCAGGGCGAACAAATATGATGATAAATGTATTTGATGAAAACCTGATGCACGTAGAATTATTTAGTTTTCAAGATAGTACATTAACCTCAATGGGTCGTGATGTTTCCACGAGAAATAGTTTTCTTTATTTATGGGGTCAATCTGGAGTTGGGTTTACTCCGGTCTTTAATGTTCTGGTATGCATGGATACATTGGGGAATATTCAATGGTACAAAAGATACAAGGATGATTACCAATTTGTAAGCTCTTGTTTTATTGAAAATTCACATGACAATAATTTCATCACCACCTCTATGGGGCAACGTTACCAGGAGAAAAAAACCATCGTGGTCCGGAAAATCGATACATTGGGAGTTACCATCTGGAAGCGGGATTTGGGATTGAGCAACTCAGATGACAACTCCTGTCTGGCCAGGTTGGGTAGCGACAAGTATCTGGTGACCACATATAAAGACACTGTCTATAATAGTCCAAATGATGAAGTGATTTCCATTCCAAACTGGATGTTTGTGTTGAACGAAGACGGCCAAATTGTTCGTGACACGATATTGGATGCACCGGCCAGGAGGCGTTACAACAAGGCGATTTCGACTCAGGATGGTGGTGCCTTGCTGGTTGGTTATTTTATCCTCCCCTTCAGCCAGGTGGCCATCATGACCAAATTTGATTCCCTGGGTCATGTGCAGTGGGATCGCTATTACCGGGATAATGATTTCAGTCAAGTATCAGGAACAAATGATTATTACTTTGCCGGCGGTTTTTTCGATGCAGAGGTTTTACCAGATGGGCGAATTGCTGCTTGTGGAATGGTGACAGATAGTTTTACCAATGGGGCAAACAATATCTGGCTTGTGGTTCTCGATAGTGTGGGTTGTTGGATGCCGGGATGTGCAGATGGCTTGCAGAATACCATCATTACTCATGTCACGCAAGGTCAGGAACGATTGCCACTCACCATCTTTCCCAATCCGGGAAATGGCCTCGTGAACATTTCTTCCTCCTTAGAGGATACAGATCCAAATGGCATGATCGAAGTCTTTGATCAGCAAGGCAGGCTATCCTGGCAAGAAAAGGGCATTAAGCCCAGTCAAACCATTGACCTGACCAATTTACACTCCGGCATGTACACGCTTAGATTGATGACTAAAACAGGTTTTGCAGTTGAAAAGATAATAATCGAATAATCAATCTTTCGGGCTGGCATCGTTTGATGCCAGCCCTTTTCACCCAAATCGGTACTCATGATTATTCCTGCCTGCAAGGTGCGGTATGCACTTGTTTTCATGTTATTTTTTATAAATGGAGTGCTAGCTCAGACGGGGAGTTGGGCTTATGATCATACCTATTTTGACAGAGGGATGATGATGGAGATGCAAGGAACGGATATCCTGATCAATGCACAAACATACAGTATAGACCAGCCTGGTATTTTGACCATTTACAATTTGCTGATCAACCCGGACGATGGAAGCACCTCACTCATAAAAGGCATTGAAATAGATTCTCATTTTTTACAAATAGATCGAGGGCTTGAATTTAGTAATAGTAGATATTACAATTCCGGTGGCATGAATAGTTATAAAACATCAGATTCAAGTATCTTCAAAATGATGATTGCTGTCTTTGATGAAGATCTGGATACCGTTCGAATGATCTCTTTTCGAGACAGCACATTGACCTCTTTTGGAAGGGATGTAGTCGTGAAAGGCGATAAATTATATTTATGGGGAAATTCGGGTGTTGGGTTTTCAACGTTATTCAATGTCCTGGTAAGTTTGGATACAACAGGGCATGTTCTATGGTATCAACGTTACAAAGATGATTATCAATTCCTGAATCCTGCTTTTATCGAGGAGGCCCATGACAAACAGTTAATTGCTACTTCCATGGGGCAACGTTACCAGGAGAAAAAAACCATTGTGGTCCGTAAAATCGATACATTGGGAGCCACCATCTGGAAGCGGGATTTGGGTTGGAATGGTGTGGATGATAATTCATGCCTGGCAAAATTGGGTAGTGACAAGTATCTGGTGACCTCATTCAAGGATACCGTGTACAATGGTCCTGGTGAACAATTGGTGGCCTATCCGAGTTGGATATTTATTCTCGATGAGGACGGAAAAATAATTCACGACACCATTCTGGGCGTGCCGGCCCAAAGGCGATACAATAAAGCTGTATCAACAGCTGACGGTGGTGCCTTGCTGGTTGGATATTTCATCTTGCCCTTCAGCCAGGTGGCCGTTATGACCAAATTTGATTCCCTGGGTCATGTGCATTGGGACCGTTACTATAGGGATATGGACCGAACTACCAAAGTTGGGTCAAATGATTACAGATTTGTTGGCGGTTTTTTTGATGCAGAGGTGTTGCCGGACGGGCGAATTGCGGCTTGTGGAATGGTGACAGACAGTTTCACCAGTGGAGCCAATAATATCTGGCTTGTGGTCCTCGACAGTGTGGGTTGTTGGATGCCCGGTTGTGAAGATGGCTTGCAGAATACCATCATTACCCATATAACGCAGGAACAGCAGCGGTTGCCGATCCGGGTATTCCCGAATCCGTCCAGTGGTATCATCACCATTTCTTCGTCCCTGACAGAGACAGATCCAGAGGGTACCCTTGAGGTTTTTAATGTTCAAGGGCGACTCATACATCTACAGCAGGGGCTGCAGCCTATCCAGGTGATGGACTTGAGCCATTTGCCGCCCGGAATGTACACTATTCGGCTGATGACCAGAGCAGGTTATGCTGTGGAGAGATTGGTGTTGGAGAGATAAGGCCATTTTATCCGAAATAAAAAACGGCCCCGCATAGTGGAGCCGTTTTTCATTTCAGTGCAGCTGTGCTACGCCGCCTTCAAAAAGCTGATCTTGGATTTGGCCAGTTTCTTCTCGGCATAGTCTCGGGTGATCTCGAAGGATTTGACATCCTTCTGAGATGGCAGATCAAACATGGCATCGGTCATTACCGCTTCCAGGATGGACCGCAATCCACGGGCTCCCAGTTTGTAGTTGATGGCCAGTTCGGCAATATAGTCCAATGCTTCATCATCGAAGGACAGCCGGACATCCTCCAGCTCCATCAGGCGCTGGTACTGCTTGACCACGGCATTCTTCGGTTCGACCAGGATCCGTTTGAGTGCAGACTTGTCCAAGGGCTCCAGCCAGGTGAGTACCGGCATCCGACCGATCAGCTCGGGAATGAGGCCAAAGCTTTTCATGTCCTGGTGATTGATATAGCGCAGCAACTGGTCCTGTTCGATCGGTCCTTCGGAGTCTTCGCTCTTGTAGCCGATCACATGGGTGTTGATCCGGCGGGCAATGTGTTTCTCGATCCCATCAAATGCACCTCCACAAATGAAGAGGATATTCTGGGTATTCACCGTGATCATCTTCTGCTCGGGATGCTTGCGGCCACCATACGGCGGGACATTCACCGTGGTGCCTTCCAGCATCTTCAGGAGGGCCTGTTGGACCCCTTCGCCGGATACGTCGCGGGTGATGGACGGGTTGTCGCTCTTCCGGGCGATCTTGTCGATCTCATCGATATAGATGATCCCCTTCTCGGCCTGGGCCACATTGTAGTCACAGACCTGGAGCAGCCGGCTCAGGATGCTCTCCACATCTTCTCCCACATATCCCGCCTCCGTGAAGACCGTCGCATCGACGATCGAGAAGGGCACCTTCAGGAACTTGGCAATGGACTTGGCCATCAGGGTCTTTCCGGTACCCGTTGACCCCACGAAGAGGATATTTGACTTGTCGATCTCGACCTCATCCTTGGCGGTTTCCGCAGACAGCCGCTTGTAATGGTTGTACACGGCCACGGATAACACCTTCTTCGCCTCGTCCTGGCCGATCACATAGGTGTCCAGATGGTCCTTGATGGCTCGCGGTGTCAGGGTCTTCAGGTTGAAGCTGTCCTTTCCGTTTTGTTTCTTCTTGCCTTGCAGTTCGGTGGTGACGATCTCATGGGCCTGTTCCGTACAGGCGTCGCAGATATGCGCATCGATACCGGCGATCAACATGAGGGTCTCCTCCCGCGACCGACCGCAAAAGGAACACTGGGGGACATTCTTTTCTTTCTTCATAATGGATGTTCAGGGGTGAGGGGATTATCCCTCTTTCTTGGCCTTGTCTTTCCGGGGATTGTTGCGATCGAGGACCTCGTCGACCAGGCCATAGGCCTGGGCCTCCTGTGAGGTCATCCAGTTATCCCGGTCACAATCCTTCTCAATGGTCGCGTAGTCCTTGCCGGTATGATGGGACAGGATATCATACAGTTGCTTCTGCAGGTCCTTGATCAGTCGGTAGGAGATCTCCATGTCGGTCACCTGTCCCTGCATGCCGCCCAGCGGCTGGTGGATCATCACCCGGCTGTGGTACAGGCAGGAGCGCTTGCCCTTGGTGCCGGCTCCGAGGAGTACCGCACCCATGGAGGCAGCCATCCCGGTGCAGATCGTTCCGACATCAGGGGATACATACTGCATGGTATCATAGATGCCCAGGCCGGCGATCACGGATCCTCCGGGGCTGTTGATGAACATCTGGATGTCCCGTTTGGGATCGGTCGACTCCAGGAACAACAACTGGGCCTGGATCACATTGGCCACATAGTCATTGACCGGTACGCCCATGAAGATGATCCGGTCCATCATCAGACGGGAGAACACGTCCATGCCGACGATATTCATCTGGCGCTCCTCGATGACCTGCGGGGTAAACCCGTGGATGTTGGGCACCGAGGTGTTCATGTATTTTTCGAGGTGCATCTCGGACATCCCCAGATGTCCGGTCGCATATTTCTTGAATTCATCCTTTGGGATCATGGTGCTTGTTTTCTTTGTTAAACGGATGGGAGAGAAAAAGTTCGCTTATCCCTCCGGGTTAAAGTAGGCATTAATCGACGAATAGGCCTTTTCCATCCATGGACGGAAGCCTTCGGGGGTGATCGTCTCTTCCTGGCGGGTTACCTGCCCGGCATAGACCTCCACCACCTTCTTCTGCACGATCTGGTCTGCCAGCTTCTGGCGGGTTTCCTCATCCTGGAGTACTCGCTGGGACATTTGGTCCAGCAAGGACTGGTCCTGCATCTGGCCAAAATATTCCAGCAGCTTCTCGCGATAGTCGGCCACCAATTCGGCTTCGGTGACCTGAAGTTCATGTTCGCGGATGATCTTGTCCCGGATCAGGCTCCAGCGGAGGTCTTCAAAGAACAGAAAGTACTGAAGCTCGGTCCATTCCTTTTTCTCTTCGGCATCCTTTTCCCGCTCGTTGCTGGCTACCCACTTGCGCAGGAAGCTTTCCGGGAGGGCAATGCGATTGGCTTTCAGCATGTCGACACGCATCTGGTCCTGCATGTACTCCTTGATCTGCTGATCATATTGCTCCTGGATCTTCTCCTGCAGAAAGGTCCGCATGGAGGTTTCGTCCTGGATCTGGCCGGGACCGAAGGCCTTGGTATAGAACTCTTCATTCAATTCGGCCGGGGTGACCCGAATGATCTTGTCGATCCGGGCAAAGAATTCATGGCTGGTCGCCGGTCCTTCTTCATCCAGATGTAGCACATACTTGCGGATGTACTCCTCTGTTGCATCCTTTTCTGCCGTGTAGGGATCAAAGGTGAAGGTGTCCTTGAGGTTCTTGCCGATCAACTTGGCTTTCAGGTCATCCAACATCCTTTCATTGACCAGGAAGTGCGTGTGGGTATGTACGCCACCTTCCTTTTTCTGGCCATTTTCATATTCCTCCAGATGCAGTTCGACATGATCCATTTCCCCGACAGGCTGGTCGGTCATTTCCTCACGTGCACCATGCCGACGGCGAAGGGATTCGATCTGTTCCGTCACTTCTGCTTCCGTGATGGCCATCTTCGGCACCGGCAGGGTGGTGCTGGCGTCCATGCCCTGGAGTTCAAATTCCGGGACCAGGCCCATTTCAAAATTGACCAGGTAGTCCGAGGTATTGTCCAGGCTGAAATCCAGGGGTTCCTGGGTGTCCTGCAGGATGGGTTGCCCGAAGAAATTCGGCTTGGTCTCCATCAGATATTCCTGCAGCTGGGTGTTGATCCGCTCCTGGACCACATCAGCCAGAATGGCCTGGCCATACATCCGCTTGACGAGGGACATGGGCGTATGCCCTTTCCTGAAGCCTTTGAGCTGGGCTTTCTTTTTGAATTTCTGCAGTTCGGATTCGAAGCGGGACTTGTAGTCTTCGTAAGGTACGCGGATGGAGATAATGCCGTTGAGTTCGTCCTGTTTTTCCAGAGTGACGTTTTCCATAAGGGGGCAGAGAAGGTTTCAAGGTGGTAAAAAAACATGAATCGATCACGCTAGCGATCCATGGGAAATGAATCCGGAAGTTCCGCTGGAGTGAACCGTTCCCAGGCCAGACGCTGGTCTGGACTGGTGCCGACGGTTGATCTTCGTGCTCGACTATGTGCGGGTGGAGGGACTCGAACCCCCAAGCCTTGCGGCACTAGATCCTAAGTCTAGCGCGTCTACCAGTTTCGCCACACCCGCATGAATAAAGCCCTGTCTTTTCAGGAAGCGCAAAATTACGAAAACCCTTTGTGTTCTATACGAATCAATGGAACCGCTTTTTTCCTAATTTTGTTTTGAACCAAAGGCCACCGGGTGTGAGCTGGTTGAGACAGGAGTATGGATGAGACACAGTTGATCGACAAGGAGGAGAAACTCCTGATCCAGCGGGCCTACCGGGAGTTGCTGAAGTGCATCCATTCTCCTTTGAATGACGAGGATCGAGAGAACATTCGAAATGCATACGAACTGGCGGTTGAGGCGCATGCCAAACAACGGCGTAAATCGGGTGAGCCCTATATCCTTCATCCCATCGCCGTCGCCCGGATCTGCGCGGAAGAGATCGGGCTTGGTCCGACGGCAGTGGTAGCCGCTCTCCTTCACGATGTCGTCGAGGATACCGACGTTTCGTTGGAGGATATCTATTCAAAGTTTGGTGATCGGGTAGCCATGATCGTGGATGGCCTGACCAAACTGGACCGATCCTACGACTCCGATAGTCCACAGGCAGAGAATTTTCGGAAAGTACTGTCCACCCTGGTCAAGGATGTTCGGGTGGTCCTGATCAAGATGGCGGACCGACTGCACAACATGCGCACCCTGGGCTCCATGCCCCGGCATAAGCAACTGGCGATCGCTGCCGAGACGAACTACATCTATGCCCCCCTGGCCCATCGTCTCGGGCTGTACAACATGAAGACGGAGTTCCAGGACCTGTGCATGAAGATCACGGACCAGGACTCCTACCAGGAGATCGCCAGGAAGCTACAGGAGACGAAAGCATCCCGGACGGCCTACATCGACAAGTTCATCGTCCCCCTGACCCATGAATTGAAGGAAGCCGGTCTGAACTTTCGCATCACCGGCCGGCCCAAGTCCATCCACTCCATCTGGAACAAGATCAAGTCCAAGGAGGTCAGTTTTGAGGAGATCTATGACCTGTTTGCGGTACGCATCATCCTCGATGTGCCTCGTCGACAGGAAAAACAGGCCTGCTGGCAGGTCTATTCGATCGTGACGGATGTCTACCGGCCCATCCCCGAGCGGTTGAAGGACTGGGTGACTACACCGAAGTCAAATGGTTATGAATCCCTGCACACCACCGTGATCGGCCCGGATGGTCGGTTTGTGGAAGTGCAGATCCGCACCGAGCGGATGGACGAGATCTCCGAGCGTGGATATGCGGCTCACTGGAAATACAAGGGTGTGTCAGACGCGCCGGATGTCTATGAGTCCTGGCTGGATAACGTCCGGGAGATCCTGGACAACCACGAGACCGATGCGATCGAGTTTCTCAATGACTTCAAGACCAATCTCTTCAATGAAGAGGTCTACGTCTATACTCCGGCAGGGGATATGAAGATCCTTCCCAAGGGCGCCACTGCCCTGGACTTTGCCTTCATGATCCACACGGACCTGGGGTTGCGATGTACGGCCATCAAGATCAATAACCGCCTGGTCCCCATGGGCTATCGGCTACAGAATGGCGACCAGGTCGGTGTCCAGACCAGCAAGAACCAGAAGCCGAATGAGAGCTGGCTGAAGTTGGTGGTGACCGGAAAGGCCCGGTCCAAGATCCGCACCGCCCTTCGCGAAGAGCGCAAGCAACAGGGGGCGATCGGCAAGGAGACCCTGGAGCGGAAGCTCCAGCAGCTCAAGGTCGAACTGGAGCCGAATGCAGATATGTTGGTCAAGCATTTCGGATTTCGCTCCCGGCTGGACTTGTACAATGCCATTACGCACGAGGAGGTCAATCTTCATGAACTGAAGAAGTTCAAGGTCGATGGCCAGAAGTTGATCCCGCCTTCGATGGATGTGGTCCAGGAAACCGAGAAGGTTGTCGAGCCCGTTCATCCCACGACCTTCAGGAAGACGACACCACCCAAACTGCTGATCAATGGTGAGCCGGCTGACCAGTATGACTATTCCCTGGCCAACTGTTGCAATCCGGTCATGGGTGACGATGTCTTCGCCTTCCTGTCGTCCAGCAGTGGGATGAAGATCCACCGGACCACCTGCCCGAATGCGACGAACCTGATGGCCAACTATGGTTACCGGGTCATGAAGGCCGAATGGGTACAGGCGGGAAGTGCATCCTTCAAGGTCGACCTGCTGGTCACCGGCATTGACGCCGGACCAGGGGTGATCGAGCGGCTTTCCCAACGTATTTCCTCAACTTTAGGCCTCAATATCCGTTCATTCTATATCGATGGGGATGAAGGCTTTTTTGAAGGGAAGATCAGCCTGATCGTCAACAACAAGGACCAGATCATCCAGGCCATCCAGGCATTGAAGACCCTGGATGGCGTATCTTCCGTCACGAGGGTCGAATCGACCTGATCCGGTGCCACCTGTTGCACCAAACCAAGACCAGTATGAGTGATCATTCACAGCGCATTGCGCGCGAAGAGGTAGAAGACCAGATCCTGAAGGAGGCCCTTCGCATTTTTCATGCACATCTGGAAGCCAACCAGCTCCGGCGGACGCCTGAACGGTTTGCCATTCTCGAGGAGATCTACAAGAGCACGGAGCATTTTGATGCAGAAGGCCTGTATATCCACATGAAGAACAACAATTACCGGGTCAGCCGAGCTACGGTATATAATACCCTGGAGCTACTGGTGAACTGTGACCTGGTGCGCAAGCATCAGTTTGGCCGGAATCAAGCCCAATACGAGCGGAGTTACGGGTACAAGCAACACGACCACCTGATCTGTCTGGATTGTGGAAAAGTGATCGAATTCTGCGATCCGCGCATTCAGCAGATCAAGGACATGATGGGGGATATTTTACAATTCAAAATCCATCATCATTCCTTAACTTTGTACGGAGAGTGCCACAGAGCCTGCCAAAAGACGGCACAGGTTTTGAAGTAGTCTCGATAGGTTTTTTGTAAGACCCGAATTCCGATCCCATGAATTATCGCTTTACCGACCGTAAGTCGGTACAGGTACTCTATCTGTATCGTCTTCTGTCCGATCTGGACAACCGTGCCATACTTGACGAGGTCAATCGTCGCATCCAGGATGGCAGTCGCACTTTTGTAGTGGACATTTCCCAATTACAGTATATCGACAGTACCGGGTTGAACCTGCTGCTGGCCCTCTGGAAGCACCTTCGGCATTGCGGAGCCTCTCTTCAATTGACCGAACCGCATCCAACCGTGATGCGACTCCTGGAAATGACACGGCTCAAGGCGATCTTCGATTTTGTCCCTTCGGTGGAGGTGACCATTCCGGTTCGTTAAGGGATTTTCTCCACTCCGTCTGAAAACCTTCCCTGGATTATTCCTTATATTTCTGAGGATTAGGCGATCTTCGCCCGTCGTTCAGAAAAAGGATTATGCAAGTAGACGTATTGCTCGGCCTCCAGTGGGGTGACGAAGGCAAGGGAAAAATCGTGGATGTCCTGGCATCCCGGTATCAGATCGTCGCCCGCTTCCAGGGTGGACCCAATGCAGGGCATACCCTGGTGATCAATGGGAAGAAGTTCGTCCTCCATACCATTCCCTCCGGGATCTTTCGGGAGAACCTCATCAACCTGATCGGAAATGGTGTTGTTCTGGATCCCATCACCCTCGAACGGGAGATCCGGCAGCTGGCCGAAGCAGACGTCCATGTCCAGGATCGACTCCTTGTATCCCGCAAGGCACATCTCATCCTGCCAACTCACCGATACCTGGACGCAGCCAGCGAATCCGCCAAAGGCTCCAGCAAGATCGGATCGACCCTGAAAGGGATCGGGCCGACCTATATGGACAAGACTGGTCGCAATGGCTTGCGCACCGGTGATATCCACCTGGCCGGCTTTGATCAGCGGTACGAGGCCCTGAAAAAGAAGCATCTCCATCTCATTTCCCTCTATCCGGAGATCGAGTTCGATCTGGCAGCCGAGGAAGAGAAATGGATGGCCAGCCTGGATACCCTGCGCCAGTTGAAGCAAGTGGACGGCGAATACCTCCTGCATGACGCGTTGATGTCGGGACAGCGGGTGCTGGCTGAAGGGGCCCAGGGCAGCTTGCTGGATATTGATTTTGGCACCTACCCGTTTGTCACCTCATCCAATACCATCACAGCCGGGGTTTGCACGGGTCTGGGCATTGCTCCACAACGAATCGGAGAAGTGTATGGTGTCACCAAAGCTTACTGTACACGGGTGGGCAGTGGGCCGTTTCCGACAGAATTGAATGATGCACACGGAGAGTTTCTTCGGAAGGCCGGGCATGAGTTTGGGTCCACCACCGGACGCCCTCGCCGTTGTGGCTGGATCGATCTGCCCTTGCTGAAATACACCATCATGTTGAACGGGGTGACGCAACTGGTCCTGACCAAGATCGACGTGATGAATGCCATGAGCGAGATCAAGGCGGCTGTCGCTTACCAGTATGGTGGGAAGATCCACAGCAATGTGCCCTATGATCTGAATCTGGTGGAGGTCGATCCCCAATGGCATTCTTTCGCCGGTTGGGAATCCGAGTTGGCTGCAGCAAACTCATTTGCGGAGTTGCCTCCGGCATGTCGCTCCTACATCCAGTACCTGGAGGAGTTCCTTCACGTGCCGGTGACCATGGTCTCTACCGGGCCTGAACGGGAAAGCCTGATCCTGAAGGAGAGTTCTGTTCAGCCGGCCTGAGCCGCTGCCTCTGGGTTATAGATCGGCCCGGATCATATATTGATATTCCAGTGTCGTATTGTCCACACGAATATTGGTGTACCCGGCACTGAGCAGTTCTGCCTGGATGTCGTGAGGAGCCAGCCGCAGGTCTTGTGGCGGGCCCACTTTCATCGGTTTCTTCTTGAAATCCACGACGACAATGTGGCCACCCGGTTTAATGGCCAGTTTCAGATTCCGAAAGTAGTTGATGCGATCCTGCATGTAGATGTAGGTATTCACGACCAGTACGACATCCACTTCTCCATCTTGCAGATGGGGGTCCTGGGGTTCCGCCAATCTTGTTTCCAGCCGGGGTTGCAGGGAATCCGGCAATTGTTCTGCCTTCCGGTCCAGAAATTGAATGAACCGATCGTCAATCTCGACCGCGATGACCTTTTGGGCCTTGGGCAGGATTCTGAACGTAAAATACCCGGTTCCGGCACCGATGTCCGCCACCGTCTTGCCAGTCAGGGTACCCAATTGGTCGATCACGCGATCCGGATCCTGCCAGTCATCCCGGTCACTGTTCTCAAAGGTCTGGACCAGGTCCTCGAAACCTGTTGAAGGGGATTCCGCCTGGTTGGCGGGTTTCGACTTCGATTGGCATCCGGCCAGAAGCAGACTGCCTGCCACCAGGGCAATAACACACAGGACGGGAGATTTCATCATGGACGAAAATAATGACTTCCACTCGAACGCGTCCATGAGGATGTGATCATGGCGCTGAATTTGAAAGATCGAGCAGCCATTGCTGGCAAAGGGCCATGAATTCACGGGTCGAACCGGTGAACTGGTTGCTCAGGATGCTGAAGGACAGGGTTCTTCCGCCGGGAGTGTCGAGATATCCGCTGAGGCAGCGCACCCGGTTCAGGGTACCGGTCTTGGCCCTGATCTTCCCCGCCAGGCGTTTGTCGTTGAGAAAACGACGCAATGTGCCCGACTTTCCGCCTTCTGCAAGTGTGGTTGGATAACCCTCGATGACCAGACTGTCGCTGGCGATCGCTGCCAGGAGGCCAGTCAGAAAGTTGGCGGTCAGGGCATTCTGTCGACTGAGTCCACTCCCGTCATGCAGGTAGGGTGACGGTGACAGGTCATGCCGGCCAAGCCATTTTCGAATCTGGACCAGTCCCTGACCGACAGAAGATGTGCCACCCAATACCTCACCCATCCTGCGGACCAGCGCTTCGGCTACGAGGTTGTTGCTTTCCGAGTTGGCTTCCCGGATCAAAACCTTCAAGGGAGGGGACCAGATGGTGTCCCGCCAGACCAACCGTTGATGAGCCATGGCTACCTGATGGATATGCCAGGGCATGCCCTGATTGTCAAATAATCGGGGGATCTGTTCCTGGAGCCATGATGGTACATCCGGAACGGACACCCGGATGGCCAGTGGGAGCCGGATCTCTTCAGGGCCACCGATCCATCGGGTAGGTTCACCTGCCGGGCCGGTGAGGAAATCCGGTTCGGAAGGAGCCCTGCCGGGTTCCAGCGAGGCGATCACCGGCCAGGGGAGCCGGAGTGAATCCGTGGACAGGTAGAACCCGGCCGAATCCCGGTTTAACTCGGCCTGCAGGCAGTTCTCTTCCCAGTTGACCGGCCAGATCCCCTGGGCATAGCAGCTGCCCAGGTCCGACCATTCCCAGGTCAGTCCAATCGGGGAGCCGGGAAAGGTTTCCGGAGAGCATGTGACTTGTCCGCGAATCTCGCGGATGCCCAATTGCCGGAGTTGCATGACCCATCGCTGTACCAACGCGGCAGAAGAGGCTGACGGCCCAAAGCGGCCGGAGGCCAGGCTGGGATCGCCATGGCCTTCCAGGACCATCTCTCCGACAAAGACCGAATCGAGGATGATCCCCTTCCAATGGATGATCGTGGGAATCCGGTGATCCGGTCCCAACAACGACCAGGCCGCCGCCGTGGTCACCAACTTCTGATTGGAAGCCGGGATCATCCAGGTATCTCCCTGATGCTGGTAGACCAGGTCGCCATTCCTGGCATCCCGGACACTCATGCTGATCGTCGCTCCACTGGACAGCGGATGCTTCAGGAAGCGGTCGGTCGCTTCATCCAGCGGGCTCTGGGTGCTGCCAGATACCTGGAACAGCAAGAGCAACAGGGAGATGAACGAAACTCGCCACATCGATCAGGTCCGGGCTGGCAACAGGGTGGCGGTACAGTCGCCAAATCCGATCCGCAGGCCATCTTTTTCGCAGTATCCCTTCAGGTAGACGGTGTCTCCGTCCTGGATGGATTTCCGGGTGATGCCACCGCCAAGATCCACTTCCTTCTTGCCTCCCCAACTGAGCTCGAGCATGGAGCCGTAGCTGGTTTCGGTCGGGCCACTGATCGTGCCGGAGGCGCAGAGATCGCCCACCCGCATGTTACAACCATTCACGGAATGGTGGGCGAGTTGCTGCGCCATGCTCCAGTACAGGTACTTGAAATTGGAGTGGCAGACGGGGGCCGGTTGCCCACCGGAAGGCTGGATCAATACCTCGAGGTTGATGTCGAACGTGTGTGCGCCCCTGGTTTGCAGATAGGGAAGTACCGGTGGGTCCTGTTCTGGGCCTGTGGTCCGGAATGGCTCCAGGGCATCCATCGTCACGATCCATGCCGACATCGTGGAGGCAAAGTTCTTCCCCAGGAAGGGGCCAAGGGGAACGTATTCCCAGCGTTGGATATCCCGTGCCGACCAGTCGTTGAAGAGGACCATGCCAAAAATGTATTCCTCTGCCTGTTCCACCGGAATGGAATCCCCGAGATCGGTCGAACGTCCGATGATGAAGCCCATTTCCAGCTCGAAATCGATCATGCGACTGGGGCCGAATTCTGGTGGTCCGTCATTGGGCTTGAGCTGGCCATGAGGGCGGGGGAAGGCATGGCCGGATACCCGGATCGATGAGGCCCGTCCATGATAGCCCACCGGAATGTGCTTCCAGTTGGGCAGGAGTGGATTGGAAGGGTCCCGGAACATGGATCCCACATTGGTGGCGTGCTCGAGACTGGAATAGAAGTCCGTATAATCTCCGATGGCAACGGGGAGATGATTCTGAAATTCACCAGGCGGGAGAAGCCATTCACCGGACTGGGTCGCGAAGCGGTTGTCGGTCGTATCGATACGAAGGATGTCGGACAATCGCTGTCGGACCGCCCGGGTGATCGACCGGCCCAGGGAAATGAATGGGTTGAGAACGGATTGCAGAAAAATGGCTTCCGGAAGGCCAAGCCCCTCGAAAGCGCCCATGGCTTGCAGTCGTGCCAGGTCAATGGCCTGGTCGCCGATGATGGATGCGGCGACTTTCTTATCGGAACCGCTCCTGGAAATGATGCCAAAGGGCAAGTTCTGGATAGGGAAATCATGACCTGCAGCAACAGGTGCCCAGGAGGATAGCTTCGGATCGTTAGGGGAATGGTTCATGCGGCAAAGGTACCAAAACAGGATGACCGATTTGGTGAGCAGGTCGGCGAATTGGTCCTCCGGGTCAGGATCAGTATACCTGCTCGATGATCTTGCGGGTGGTGTCCGCGTCGCCCATGGTGTAATAGTGCAGGCATGGTACTCCGGCTTCCTTCAGTTCTTTTGATTGGGCGACACACCATTCAATGCCAAGGGCTTTGATCGCTGCCTCGTCCTGACAGGTGGCTGCCGCCCTGACCAGTTCGTCCGGCATGTTGACGAAGAATTTTCTCGGGATGGAGTTCAACTGGTATCGACGGGTCAATGGTTTCAGGCCGGGGACGATCGGCACGGTGATACCCGCGGCCCGGCACTTGTCCACATAGTCGAAGAACTTCCTGTTGTCAAAGAACATCTGTGTGACGATGTAATGTGCGCCTGCATCGATCTTGGCCTTGGTATGTTCAAGGTCCAGGGCCAGGTTGGGCGCTTCGAAGTGTTTTTCCGGGTAACCGGCCACACCGATGCAGAAATCCGTTTTCTGCCCATTGCTGATGGTGTCATCCAGGTATTTTCCCTGGTTCATGTCACTGATCTGGCGAACCAGATCGATCGCAAAGGGATGGCCCCCATCTTCGGCGATGAACTTGTCCTCGAACTGACGGGCATCACCGCGCAGGGCCAGGACATTGGTAATGTTCAGGAAATTGAGGTCGATCAGGGCATTCTCCGTCTCTTCCTTGGTAAATCCTCCACAGATGAGGTGGGGTACTGTATCCACGCCATAATGGAACATCAGGGAAGCACAGATGCCCACGGTGCCGGGACGTTTGCGGATCGCCACCTTTTCATAGTAGCCGGTCTGACGCTTGACATAGAGGTATTCTTCCCGATGATAGGTGACATCGATAAACGGAGGCTTGAATTCCATCAACGGGTCCAGGATGTCAAAGATGGTCTGCATACTGCCGCCTTTCAAGGGTGGCAGTACTTCAAAGGAGACCAGGGTCTTGCCATTGGCCCGTGCAAAATGATCGGTTACCTTCATAGGAAGCAAAAGTAAGGAAGATCGACGGTGTCTGATTTTATAACTTTCGGTTTCACGCTGTTGTCATGGAAACAATCACCACCCATCTGATCCGCGAAACGGAGCGCCGGATTCTGGGCGAGAGCATTCCCCGCATCAAGCAGTCCCTCGGATTACTGACCGTGGAGCAGATCTGGGAACGGCCCAATGCAGAAATGGCCTCTATCGGACACCTTGTCCTGCATGTCTGTGGCAATGCCCGTCAGTGGGTGTTGCATGCACTCTGCGGGCAACCGGATGTCCGGGATCGACAGAGTGAATTTGCCGACCAGGAACCTTTGACACAGGAGGAATTGATCCGCCTGCTGGATGAACTGGCCTCGGATCTTCAGGTGGCATTGCCGCAGGTCCAGGAAACCATGCTCCTGGCCACCTATCCCGTTCAGGTGTTTCAGGAGAATGGGGTGGCTATTCTCGTTCATGCTATCGAGCATTTCTCCTATCATGCCGGCCAGATCGCCAGGGACACCAAACGAATGCTCAGGATCGATCTCGGTTTTTATGCAGATCTGGATCTCTAGCTGGAGGATCGGACAAACGGCCGAACGATGAGGCGGATGGTATTCGAATAGGAGAAATACTTCACAGCCCAGTTGAACAGAACCGCCATTCGATTCCTGAAACCGATCAGGAAGAGGATGTGTACTCCCATCCAGACATACCAGGCCAACCCTCCGCCCAGCTTCAGATTGCCGATCTCGGCGACCGCCCGGTGCCGGCCTATGGTCGCCATGCTGCCCTTGTCCCGGTAGGAAAAGGGTAGGGGCTGCTTCTTCCTGCTGAGTCGCAGAAGGTTCTTTGCGAAATGGTCAGCCTGTTGCATGGCTGGCTGGGCCATCATGGGGTGGCCTTTGGGATAGGCTTCAGTGACCATTTGCGCCATATCTCCAAGGGCAAAGACGTATTCGTGCCCTTGAATGGTATTGTATTCATCGACCAGTACACGACCGTTGGGGAGATAGGCTTCTTCCTTGAGTCCAGGGATGGGATTGCCTTTGACGCCGGCAGCCCAGATCACCGTTTCCGTTTCGATCTCCTGTCCGTTGGACAACCGTACCGTCTCACCATCATAGCCCTGGACCTGGGTATCGAGGAGGATGCCCACGCCCAGTTTCTCGAGGTATTGCTTTGCCCTGGCGCTGCTTTCTTCTGACATGCCGAACAGAAGCCGTGGTCCGGCATCGATCACAGTAATGTCCATTTGCTGGGGATCGACCTCCCGATATTCGCTGGTGAGGATCTTGTTCTTGATCTCTGCCAGGGCCCCGGCCACCTCGACACCGGTCGGCCCACCACCAACGATGACAAAGTGGAGCACCTTCCGCTGCTCATCTGTCTGGTTGGTATCCGACAGGGCAACTGCCCGCTCGAAATTCTGCAAGAAGTCCGACCGGATATCCAAGGCCTGGCCGACCGTCTTGAGCTGCATGGCCTTGGCGGCCATGTCGCGGTTGCCAAAGAAATTGGTGGTCGAACCGGTCGCCAGGACCAGGATGTCGTAAGGAAGTCGACCGACCGAGGTGACCAGTTCCTTCGCTTCCCAATCGACAGATTCCACCTTCGCCATTCGAAAGATGACGTTATCCATGGGCCCGATCATTTTCCGGAAGGGGTAGGCAATGCTGTCTGGTGTCAGGCTGGCGGTGGCCACCTGATAGAGCAGGGGCTGGAAGGTGTGGAAGTTATTCTTGTCGACCAGGGTGACCTTGAAGGGCTTGTTGGCCAGGCGACGAACAAGTGAAAGCCCGGCAAACCCGCCGCCAACGATCACCACCCGGGGATATGGAAGGGATTCGAATACCTTTTTGGCAAGTGTTTTCATGACAGAACAAAGGTAGGTGCAGCAATGATGGATTTCGCAGGATTCATGCGGTCAATCAAGGCAATTTGCATATCATTGACAGTGCGTAATTCTTGACTCTTATCAAACAATGGAAGTCGGTTTGCAGTTGACTGACGGTATGGAAAACATGGATCGACCGTATGACGTGATCATTGCCGGAGCGGGACTTTCCGGATTATCCCTGGCTTGGCAGATCCGGCAGTCAGGTATGCGCGAATTGCGCATCTTGCTCATTGACCAGGCCAACAAGCAAGTCAATGACCGGACCTGGTGCTGGTGGGAGAGAGGGTCGGGTCCATTCGAGCCATTGGTCTACCGGTCCTGGGATACCATTCGGGTCACGAGCGCCGACGGAAAGGCCATGCAGATCCCACTAGGGTCCTATCGATACAAGATGATCAGAGGGATCGATATGTATCGCTTCATGGAGGAAGTTGTCCATGGGGATCCCAATATTTTGCGACTGACAGAGCCGATCGAGTCGATCCATCCGGAGGACCAGTTCGTTCACGTTCGGACAGCTTCCGGATCCTGGACCGGGTTGCATCTGTTTGATAGCACACACCGGATGCCCATGACTGATCCACACTCCCGGCACTTGCTCCAGCATTTCCTGGGGTATGTGATTCAGTCACCAACCCCGGTTTTTACTCCCCAGGTACCCGATCTCATGAATTTCCATGTACCGGAAACCGGCGATTGCCGCTTCATCTATATCCTTCCGTTCAGTGAGACGGAGGCCCTGGTCGAATATACCCTGTTCACCGGCGAATTGCTGAAGCGGGATGAATACGTCAAACCTTTGGAGCAATGGATCAACCAACATCTTGGATTGTCGTCCTACCGGATCCTGGAAGAGGAGTTCGGGGTCATCCCCATGAGTGATGAACCGGTCAGTGAATTTCCGCATCCGCGGGTGACTCGCATCGGCACTGCAGGCGGATACACCAATCCTGCTACGGGATATACGTTTGCAACGACGCAGAAACGACTTGGGCAACTGGTCCGGCACTTTCTCCAGACCGGGCAATGGCAGGCCGGGACACCGATCCGGCATCGGCGATTCGACCTGTATGCCAGTGTCCTCCTCGATGTCCTGTCCAACGGTGACGTGGCTGCGTCAAAGGTGTTCTGGGACCTGTATCGGCATAACCCCATTGATCGGGTATTTAGATTTCTGGATGGGGAGAGCACCTTTGGGGAAGAACTTCGTTTGATGCTGACGACCCCGTATCTACCCTTCACAAAAGCTGGGGGGCAGGTATTGCGTCGCCGGATCCTGTAATGGCCATGCCAATGGACCACCAGTGAGGCAATGGTTCATTATCTTGCAGGTCGACAACAATCTGTCCTCTCCCAGACCATCCATTCTATGATGAAGCACTTTTTTCTCCTTGCATTCAGCCTGATGGCCGGGCTCATCTTCGCCCAGCGGTTGCAGTTCCCGACACCTCCCTCTGACGCCGATCATCCCGGGTGGATCGATCTGCTGTATGTGGCCGACCCGAACGTGTATCAGATCGATCAGGCCATCGAGAGCTGGTATTCGGTTCATCCGTTTGAGAAGTCCACCTATACCCAGTTCTACAAGAAGTGGCGCAGGACAGTAGAATCATACATCGATTCAGAAGGATTCGTGCGCTATCCGGATGAAGAGTCCCTTCGCCAGGAGCAGCTAGAGTATCAATTGAAGTTGGCCGAGGCAGGAAGTCGTCCGAACCGGGCAAGTGCCAACTGGTCCAGTCTGGGTCCATTCGAGACCATCAATGATGCCATCGACGGAGACCAGGAACCGGTCAGCTGGCAGACCAACATCTATTCCTTCGATCAGTCGAGATCAAACCCGGATATCCTGGTCTGTGGTACCGAGGGCTCGGAGATCTACCGTAGCACGGACAAGGGACTGAACTGGCTGCCGATCAGTCGTGCACTGGCCATCAATGCTGTCCTTTCAGTAGAGATCCATCCCGATGATCCCGAGGTGATCTATGCGGGAGACAACAATGGAATCTTCAAGACACTGGATGGTGGGGATAACTGGGTGAAGATCTTGACCGTCAGTCAGATGGAGGTCAATGATATTGCCATTCATCCCGGGAATCCCCAGATCGTCCTTGTCGCAGCCGGCAAGGGACTTTGGCGATCCACAGACGGGGGGCAGAACTGGTCACAATTGTTCAACCAGGCTTGTTACGATCTGGAATGGAAACCTTTCGATCCTTCGGTCGTGTATCTGCTCAAGGATGATCCGGCTGACAAGCGCTGCACCTTCTGGCGATCTGCAGATGCGGGTGCCACCTTTGCCCAGCTCAGTGGCAATGGCTGGTTTGCCGGGACAGATCCGGAGCGAGCCAACATCGGGGCGCGAATGACGGTCACCCCTGCTGATCCGGATCGGATCTATGCCGTATTGATCGGACAGGCCAAAGCAGGTGATAACGGATTTATCGGCGTCTATCGAAGTATGGATGGTGGCGACAGCTGGATCCTCCCCAACCCGCCAGCCGGAGGGCCGTATTCTTCGGATCACCCCAATCTTGCCGTGATCGGTCCGTTTGATGGAACGGGATTCCATCAGGGGTATTACAATCTCAGTATCAGTGCCAATCATGAGAATGCCGATGAGCTGCTCGTGGGCCACTTGAGTCTGTGGCGCTCGACCAATGGCGGGACCTCCTTTTCCAGGATCGGGGGCTATGGAGGGTCACTCCCGTGGATCCATCCGGATGTCCAGGAGGCGAAATGCCTCGGCAAGGATACCTGGGTTTGCACGGATGGTGGGATCAATTACTCCTCAAACTTCTTCTCCACTCATGAAAGCCGGAAAAGCGGTATCACCGGATCGGATTACTGGGGTTTTGGCCAGGGTTGGAATGAAGATGTCCTGGTGGGTGGCCGTTATCATAACGGCAACTCGGGTTGGTATGAGACCTATCCGCAAGGTATTCATCTCCGGCTGGGCGGTGGCGAGGCACCCACCGGCTATGTCAGTCCGGGTGGCGGTCGTCGGGCCTATTTTTCGGATATCGGGGGCAAGGTGGTGCCGGCGACCATCGATCAGCCATCGATCAGTTTTCCGATCTCCAAGTCACCGAACGAGCTCTACTTCGCCGCAGAATCCAGCGAGCAGGTTTGGAGCCCGCAATGCTACAATCACTATTATCTCGGCAGGGACAACCAGTTGTGGAAGACCGAGGATGGGGGATCTTACTTCGAAGCCATCCATACCTTTGACCAGACCGATGGGGGAAAGATCACCCAGATCGCCATCTGTCGAAGCAACCCACAGACCATCTATCTGGCCCAACGGAATGTCAACACCTGGAGTGAAGGGTGGGTCTGGCGGACCCGGGATGGAGGCCTCACCTGGACGAACCTTCCCCTTCCTGCTGGATATAAGCGGCGCTTCCTGCTCACGGTCGGCGGTGAGGATCCCGATCAGGTCTGGCTGGCCTATACGGACGGGGCAAACGGTGAGAAGGTCTTTGAATCGCTGGACGGAGGGGACACCTGGACGAATATCAGCAGTCCACTCCTGAATGGTGAGGCGCCGGCTTCCCTGGTCCATCTGCTGGGTACGGACGGTGGCCTGTTCCTGGGAACCAACAAGACAGTCTACTATCGCGCAGGCTTTGGTCAGGATTGGAGCCTGTTCAACGATGGCTTGCCGGATGTGATCGCCTGCAATATCCTGCGCCCCTTCTATCGTGACAAGAAGCTTCGCCTGGGTGCCTATGGCAAAGGTCTTTGGGAGACAGATCTTCCGGATTCGTTTGTGTCCATGTGTCAGCCCATGGTGGATAAACTGGTGGCCTATTGCGAACGGGATACCTTCCAGTTTGATGATTATTCAGTCTTGGCCCATCAGGGCGCCTCATGGGATTGGTCGTTCGAGGGTGGCTTTCCGGAACAATCGGATCTGCGCAATCCCAAGGTGGTCTACCCGGGCCCAGGTACCTATCCGGTCACCTTGACCATTACAGATGGCGATGGGAACCAGTCCAGTAATTCCCTCGTTGTTGAAGTGAAAAGTGAATGCCGTCCGGACACGATTCCGGGATACGCCCTGCGCACGGCAACCGACGGGGATGCGGCCATCATGCCAACCCTGGACGGAGAACCTTTTGAAGAGCTGACCATCTCCGCCTGGGTGAAGCCGGATGGTGCTCAGGCCAGCTATGCCGGCATCGTCATTGGTGCCTATGAAGGGAGTGCCTTTGGTCTCAATGTGCGTGACAATAACGAATTGGGCTATCACTGGCCGGGAGGTGCCTGGTGGTGGAATAGTGGTTTCACCATCGTCTCCGGCGAATGGCAGCACGTTGCCCTGGTCATGAAGGCAGGCAGCATTACCTTGTATCACAACGGAATCGGAAAGACCCATGAAACGGCAGTGGTACCTGTCCGCCTGGATGGGGTGTCCATCGGACGATACCGGGATTGGGCTTCACGGACCTGGAAAGGTATGATCGATGAAGTGGCCATTTGGGACCGTGCCCTGACCGAGGAGGAGATCCGGTCGACCATGCACCTCACCAAGCGCCTGGACGATGAACCGGATCTGATCGCCTATTATCAGTTCAATCGCGAAGCCGGCCAGGAGACGGATCGGGTAGGAGTGCGTCATCTGCAATTTGCAGGAGGGGCATTCCGACAGACGGCCAATGGGCCGTGGGGTGGGGGCGTCAGCCAAACCCAGGTCGTTGACCAGGGTGGAATCTATGACTTTGGCGCTACTGGCGTCACCATGGACTTCCCGGAACAGTCATCCTATCCCGACGGTCCTGTGGTGGTCAGTCGCATCCACCTGCAACCTGATGTCCTCCCGGACATGGATCATCCGGTCAGCCCGCATTACTGGGTCGTTATTAACTATGGGAATGTGTTCTTTGAGCCGGCCACAACGGTCACCATCGACCGGGTCGGAGAGGTGTATCCATCCAATGAGGCAGATCCGTCCAGCCTGGAGTTGCACCTGCGCCCATGGAATGCGGAAGGTGATGTCTGGGTGCCCTGGGCCGAAGGGACGACGGCCCTTGCCGGTGACGATGGCCGAGTGGAATTCACAGGGATCCAGGATCTGGGGCAATGGTCCGTGGTCAATACCGGTGAGGTGACTGCCGTGTCCGATCCGAACACCAATCGTCTCTCTCTTGAGAAGGTCGTTACCCTATACCCCAATCCTGCAAGGCCTGGCGATCTGCTGACCATCTTGACTGAAATGAAGGCACCCATAACCTTGCGTGTATGGAATCAGGAAGGTCAATTGGTACTTCTTCAGGAAGGATTGAAGGACCGCTGGGTTCTTCCGGCGAACTGGCATGCCGGAACGTATTTTCTAGAGTGGAGTAACCGGCGGCAAATGGCCATGACCACGATGCAATTGATCGACTGATGGGAGCGCCGGGGTCTGGGGCAGGTTATTTTTTCTTGAAATCACCCCGTTTCCAGGCCTCGAAGAACTTGGCCCAGGACAGGGGATTGAAGATGTTCATCGGAGGTTGTTGACCGATGTGGTAAAATGCGTTGGATTGCTGGCGAAGATAGTAGCTGGCACTTTCGACACCGTCATAGGCGAGGTCTTCCCTGCCTCGGGCCAGATTTTCCTGGGCCAGGTTCTCCAGGGCGCGGCGCTGCATATCGGAGGTGACATCCATTGCCAGGAACTCGATCTTGAAATGCTCCTTGCTGGGCCACGGAAAGACCACGGTTTCCGGGAGATTGAAGGTATCCCGACTCATCAGCTGGACGATGGGATAGCGATTCTCCTTCAACGTATCGGGGATCTGGAACGAGACATCCCGGTAGCCGATTGAGCTGAACGTGATCACATCCCCTTTCTCCACCACAATGGAAAAGAATCCATTGAAGTCCGCATATGTGCCGCGACCTTTCTCCTTGACCGATATGGTGGCAAAGGGCACCGGGAGCAGTTCGGCAGTGCTGCCATCAAGGATCAATCCCGAGAACTGAACCAGGTTTTTGTCCGGATCAGTCGTTTGGGCCATGGCTGGCAGGATGGTTCCGGCAAGAACCAACAGCGTGATCAACGCGGGGAAGAAGGAACGTGAGGATGACTTCATAGCGGAAAGATACAATTTGAGAACACCTCACATTGCCTGGTCTATCGGAATTGACAGGTCATTAAGAAGATTTTAACGACGCAGTTGGAGCATATACCGGACGACCTCACTCATTTCCGTCACGTACCTGAATCGAAGCCCTTTCCGGTAGCGGGCAGGCACCTCCTCGACATCCTGCTTGTTTTCTGCACAAAGGACCACCGTATTCATGCCCATCCGTCGTGCAGCCAGGATCTTTTCCTTGATCCCGCCAACAGGCAGGACCTTGCCCCTCAGGGTGATCTCACCGGTCATGGCCACCAGGGGCTTGACCGGTTTGTTCAGGAAGGCAGAGGCCAGGGCGGTCAGCATGGTGATCCCTGCAGAAGGTCCATCTTTTGGGATGGCACCCTCCGGAACATGCACATGAATGTCCGTATTGGCAAACACTGCAGGGTCAATACCGAAGTCCTGACTATGCGCTCTGAGATAACTGAGGGCAGTGACTGCCGACTCTTTCATCACCTCGCCCAGGTTCCCGGTGAGTTTCAGTCCTCCTTTGCCGGGGGACAGGATGGATTCGATGAACAGGATCTCTCCTCCGACACTGGTCCATGCCAGTCCGATCGAGACGCCCGGAGGGTTGTCGCCCAGGAATCGCTCCATTGAATATTTGCGAGGACCCAGGATCTTCTCGATGTCCTCCGGTTGAAGGGTCTGCTTGTACTTTGCTCCCGTGGCGACCTTGTGGGCTATGGAGCGACACACCTGTGCGATCCGACGATCCAGGGAACGGACACCGCTTTCACGGGTGTAATCCTGGATGATCTTCTCCAATGCGGCCGTATTCAGCTTGAGCTGGGACTTTTTCAATCCATGCTCGGCCAATTGCTTTGGCAGGAGGTGCTTTTCGGCAATAGCTGTTTTCTCTTCAATGGAGTAGCCACTGATTTCGATGATCTCCATTCGATCGAGCAAGGCCGGTTGGATGGTGCTCAGGGTATTGGCCGTGGCGATGAAGAGGACCTTGCTCAGGTCATATTCCATCTCCAGGTAATTGTCGTGGAAACTGCTGTTCTGTTCCGGGTCAAGGACTTCCAGGAGGGCGGAGGACGGGTCGCCCCGGAAATCCTTTCCCACCTTGTCGATCTCATCCAGGACAAAGCAGGGGTTGGAGGCTTTGGCCTTCTTCACCGATTGGATGATCCGTCCGGGCATGGCGCCGATATAGGTCTTTCGATGTCCCCTGATCTCGGACTCATCATGTAATCCTCCCAGGGAGATCCGAACGTATTCTCGGCCCAGGGCGCGGGCAATGGACCGTCCCAGGGAGGTTTTGCCGACTCCAGGAGGGCCGACCAGGCAGAGGATGGGAGCCTTCATGTCACCTTTCAACTTCAGGACAGACAGGTGCTCGAGTATCCGTTCCTTGACCTTTTCCAGACCATGATGATCCTCATCGAGGATACGACTGACTTTCCTGAGGTCGAAATTGTCAACGGTCGTTTCGTCCCATGGAAGGTCCAGCACCAGGTCGAGGTAGTTGAGCTGGACACTGTATTCGGCGACCTGGGGATTCATCCGGCGAAGCCGGTTCAGTTCCTTGTCAAAATGTCGTGCTACTTTCTCCGGCCACTTCTTGAGTACCGAGCGCTCCATGAGGCGGTCGATCTCCTCCTCCTGGGGGTTTTGGCCAAGTTCTTCCTGGATCGTTTTCAGCTGCTGATTGAGATAGTAGTCTCGCTGTTGCTTTTCGATGTCTCCCCTGACCTTGTTTTCGATCTGGTCCTTCAGCTCCAGGACCTGCAGCTCGTTCTCCAGCTGGATGAGGATCATCCGGGCCTTCTGGTTGATCGGGTTGATCTCCAGGATTTCCTGCTTGACGGCCACCTTGAGACTCAGGTTGGAGGCGATAAAATTCAGCAGGAAGAGATTGTTGGTGATATTGCGCAATACCAGATTGGCTTCGGCGGGGATATTGGGTGACAGTTCGATGATCCGGCGAGCCGTTTCGGTGATCGTGGAGATCAGGGCTTCGAACTCCAGGTTGTTATCCGGTTCTTCATGCTTGACAATGGCCACTCGGCCCTTCATGAAAGGTTGTTCCTGCACCATTTCCACCAGCTGAAACCGACGGCGTCCCTGGAGAATGGCGGTAGTGGTGCCATCAGGCATCTTCAGGAGCTTGACAATACGGGCAATGGTGCCGATCGTATAGAGATCACTGGACTTTGGTGACTCGATCCGACTGTCTTTCTGGGATAGTACGGCGATGATCTTCTGGTCCTGGAAGGCCTTCTGAATGGCCTTGATGGACTTGTTGCGACCCACGGTGATCGGAATCACGATGCCAGGAAAGAGCACCGTGTTCTTCAGGGCCAGAATGGGCAGTTCTTCCGGGAAGTCTTCGTCAATGTTGCTTTCGTCTTCTTCATCTATGGAAAACAAGGGCATGAACTCAGCATCTTCATCAGCACCGCTGTTCAGGTTCAGGATCGGGTCGTATATCATATCAGCTTCAAATCGTCAGTGGATAATGGTTGGATCCGGGGATGGTGCCCGGCTCCGCTCGGCAAGGGTCAAACCCCGTGCCACGGGGCAATCTATGCCAAAGGCGCTGAAATAGACGCCTAATAGTGTCAGTTTGTCATGCTTCGGCCAATTCCTCTTCCAGTTCTGGCGCTATGGCATCCTCAGCATCCAGGTCTTTCTCTATTTTCAGATTGTCGATGATGAAGGTCTGCCGTTGGGGCGTGTTTTTTCCCATGTAGTATCCGAGGATATGTTCGATCCGGGTGTCATCCATGAGCATGACCGGGTCCAACCGGATGTTCGGGCCGATAAAATCCTTGAATTCGGAAGGTGAGATCTCACCGAGCCCCTTGAATCGCGTGATCTCCGCCTTGCCCCTCAGCTTGTTGATCGCTTGCTGTTTTTCCTGTTCGGAATAACAGTAGAAGGTCTGCTGTTTGTCACGGACACGGAACAGGGGTGTGTCCAGGATGAACAGGTGGCCATTCCGGACCAGGTCCGGGAAGAATTGGAGGAAGAACGTCAGGAGCAGCAACCGGATGTGCATGCCGTCCACATCGGCATCCGTAGCGATGACCACCTGGCTGTACCGAAGATCATCGATACTGTCTTCAATATTCAGGGCATGCTGAAGCAAGTTGAACTCCTCATTCTCATAGACCACCTTCTTGGTCAGGCCAAAACAGTTCAACGGCTTTCCGCGCAGGGAGAACACGGCCTGGGTTTCTACGTCCCGGGCCTTGGTGATGGACCCGGAGGCGGAATCCCCTTCGGTAATGAAGAGGGTGGTGGCCAGGCGCAATTCGTCATTCACCTTCTCTTCATTGAAGTGATAGCGACAATCCCGAAGCTTCTTGTTGTGCAGATTGGCCTTCTTGGCGCGCTGATTGGCCAACTTCTTGATCCCTGCGATCTCTTTCCGTTCACGTTCGGACTGGGTGATTCGCTTCAGGAGGGCCTGAGCGGTGTCCGGATGCTGGTGCAGGTAATTGTCCAGTTCACGGGCCAGGAAGTCAGCCAGGTAAGAACGGATGGATGTTCCTTCAGGGCTCATGGCCAGGGAGCCCAGTTTTGTCTTTGTCTGGGATTCAAAGACGGGTTCCTCGATCCGGATACTGATCGCCGCTATGATCGATGCCCGGATGTCCTTGGCATCGAAATCCTTCTTGTAAAAATCGCGGATCACCTTGACCACGGCTTCACGGAAAGCCCCCAGATGGGTGCCCCCCTGTGTAGTGAACTGTCCATTCACAAAGGAATAATAGTGCTCGCCATAAAGGTCTCCATGGCTGAGGGCGATCTCCAGGTCCGGTCCGTTCAGATGAATGATCGGATAGCGCAGTTCCTCCTGGGAGGTCTTTTTGGAGAGCAGGTCCAGCAATCCGTTCTTGGAATGGAATACCTTTCCATTGAAATGGATCTTCAGTCCCGTGTTCAGATAGGCATAGTTCCACAGCTGGGTCTCCATGTACTCGGTACGGAACTTGAACTGGCGGAACACTTCCGGGTCGGGCTGGAAGGAGACAAATGTGCCATTCGCCTCCTTGGTGGAGATGATCTTGGCGTCCTGGACAAGTTCTCCCTTGGCGAATTCAGCGCGCTTGAGCTGTCCGTCCCGAACGGCGTAGACGGTGAATGATTCCGACAGGGCATTGACCGCCTTGGTGCCCACGCCGTTCAGACCCACCGATTTCTTGAATGCCTGTGAATCATATTTTCCACCGGTGTTGATCTTGGAGACACATTCGACCACTTTGCCCAGGGGGATGCCACGGCCATAATCCCTGACCATGACCTTGTTGTCCTCCAGGGTGATCTCGATCTCACGACCAAACCCCATGACATATTCATCGATGGCGTTGTCGATCACCTCCTTGAGCAGCACATAGATCCCATCGTCGGGGGAGGAGCCATCGCCCAATTTGCCGATATACATGCCCGGACGCATGCGCATGTGTTCACGCCAGTCCAGGGATTTGATCTGATCTTCGGTATATTGAATCTGACTCATGGGGTATCTTGAGGGAATAAAAGGCTAAAGCTACAACGCATCGTCCGCCTGCATTGTATGGAGATGATCAATAGATGACAAATATACGTTATAACATAAAATGTTTTAACTCTTGTGCGTGATCAGTGGTTGCAACACCCCGCCTTTCAGGATATTCAGGCTTCTCTTCGACGAGGTTGGCGGCTGAGGCTTGCCGGTTTCGGGAGTTTGCTGGCCATCTGCATCGTCCTGGGAAGCATGTCGACACCGATCATCCGGGTCATGATCCTGGGTTTGGCCATTTGGACCATGATCCAAGGTGTGACCGAATGGCGGAAGGGGCCATATCGATCCAACCGCTTGTATGTGTGGCTGATGGAGATTCCCGAGTCCATCGCATGGGTATACGGGCTTCAGATCCTTCAGGCGCCCCTGGGCGTGTATCTCCTGTCCAGGTATCGGATCACGTTTGTCCTGAACGACGGGTCAGTGACGGATATCAGCCTGCCCGCCCATCGTTATCTGGTGGTCATGAAATGGTTGAACAGGGTCTTGCCTCATGCCGAATTCGAATGGTCACAGGAGCGGGCTGACCGGTGGACCGGGGGATAGTCTTACGGAAGAGATGCGCGAAGAATAGTCCCTCCTGTTCCGGCAACAAAGATCTCCTGTCCCTGGATGCACACTCCGGTCAGGTCAATGGACTCACTCACTCCGAGAAGGCGCTGCCAATGGTCACCACCATCCCTGGTCAACCAGACCCTGCCGGCATCCCCTACGATCACGCCGGTTTGCGCATCCAGGAAATCGACGGCCCGAAAGGGGATGTTGGAGACACTGAGCGCATCACCATTGCGAATGGAGGACCAGCTCTGCCAACCATCTTCGGTGCGGAAGATGGAGCCCCCATAGCCCACCATGTATCCTAAATGCAGGTCGACCATGTCAACCGCCATGAAGTTGTCGCCGGTGATATCCAGGAATTCCCAGTGCTTGCCGTTGTCCGTTGACCGGAGAACAGCTCCGTATCCGGCAGCAATGATCTGGTTGTTGGCCACCAGAGCGAGGTCGTTGATCAGGTTCATCGTCTCGGTGATATCACTGGCCTGATCCAATGTATCGGCACGAAAGACAAAGCCGAACTGGAAAACCGGCCCACCTGCAAGCAATAGCTCATTCGAGGGAATCGGCAGGACCGCCCGGTTGAGGCGCCATTCGGGTAGCCGATGGAAGGACCAGTCACCCGCGATGGGTCGGGTCCATAGATGCCCATCTATGCCGGTGGCGTAAAGTTGCCCGTCCGGGTCCGTTTCCAGGTCGAGAATGGCTTTGGTGTCGCTCAGGTCGGTATACCAGTTTTGACCACCGTCAACAGACTGCAGGATGATCCCTGAGTACCAGGTTTGACCTCCAGCCGCCCAGCCGGTACCGGACTGGTCAAAGCGAATATGGAAGAGATCCTGAGCCGAGCCGGTAGGGCAGGTTTGCCATGTCGTATCCAATCCTTCCGGCCGGCAGGAAGCAAGGCTGAGCGCGCAGGACAGCAGCGTCACATAGATGAAGGCCGATGAAGAGGTATCCATGGATTCCGTTGAACGAAGATCTAAGGGAGCTTGATGCAACCGAAATGGTAGAATCCGTTTGGCCACGTCCCACTGGCCTTGCTTTCGGCAATCATGTGGTTGAACAGCTTGTTCCAGGCCAGGTTCTGCTCGCGGTTGATTTCAGCGTCATAGCCGATGTGGACCAGTTTGCCACTTTTGTCCCAGTAGGCTTTGATCCACACCTGGGAACACTGGCCATCTATCTGATCTTCTTGAACACTTGCCTGGACCATTAGACTGAAGGATCGCCAAAAGAGGAAGGCATCCTGGGTACTGTTGTCGAATGTACGGAGGAGGGTGGCAGGATGAGCGGAGGTCAGGGCATTGGAAAAGGAATCAGAATGGGTAAGACGGAATACGGCCGGCACACCTGCAGTCGGCAGTGTTTGCTGTTGTTCCTGTGGTCCAAGAAAAGCGGATAACCCCCAAATGGATAGAATGATCCAGTTCATCATCTGATCAAAAATAGGATTTTTCAACAAATGCTGCATAGTGTATCAGCAAAATCAGTTCGGCCAGGAGGGCTGGCCGCTTCCACCACAGTTCGTACCTTTGAGCAAAATCCGGATCCATGGACAATATGTTATTGGCAGGTGATGTGTCGGTTTCCCGGCAAGGTCCCATCGGTACGATCAGCTTCAGCCATCCGGCCCATAATGCCATGCCGGGAGCTCAGTTGAAGAAACTGACAGAGGCCATTGATGAGGCCGGACAGGATGCCGATATACAGGTGATCATCCTGAAGAGTGGAGGCGACCGGACCTTCTGCGCAGGTGCCAGTTTTGATGAGTTGGCCGCGATCGAAAACCTGGATCAGGGAAAAGCCTTTTTTCAGGGTTTCGCCAATGTCATCCTGGCTTGCCGGCGATGCCCGAAGATCATTCTGGGCAGGGTGCAGGGCAAGGCTGTCGGTGGGGGCGTCGGTATCGCCGCTGCCGTTGACTACTGCTTTGCCACCATCCATGCTGCCATCAAACTAAGTGAATTGGCTGTAGGGATCGGTCCATTCGTGGTCGGTCCGGTGATCGAGCGCAAGATCGGCAATGCCGCCTTCCGGCAATTGGCGTTGAGAGCCGGTGACTGGCTCAGTGCTGAATGGGCCTGCGACCAGGGCCTTTACCAGGAAGTCCTTCCCAATCTGGATGAGTTGGATCAAGCCGTCCAGCAATTCGCCCAAAAACTGGCAACCTATAACCCTGAAGCACTGGCGCAAATGAAGAAGGTGTTCTGGCAGGGTACTGAAACATGGCCTCAATTATTGGAAGAGCGAGCGGCAACCAGCGGGCAGTTGGTGCTGTCCGAGTTTACCCGGAATGCGATTGCCGCCTTTAAAAATCGAAACGCATGACCATGCCTTCCACCCGTTCACGGGTATCCAATGAGACACTCCTGGCAGCATTCCGCCTGATGACCACTGCCAAGACAATGACGGAGGTCTATGAGGAGAACTTCAAGGTGGTGTCCAAGTATGTGCATGCCACATCACGTGGTCATGAAGCGGTTCAGATCGCCCTGGGCCTCCAATTGAAGCCTCAGGATTATCTGTCCCTGTACTATCGGGATGACTCCTTCCTCCTGTCCATCGGTATGCGCCCCTATCAGTTGATGCTTCAATTGATGGCCAAGCGGGATGATCCCTTTTCGGCGGGTCGGACCTATTACTGCCACCCTTCCTTGAAGGATGCGGACAAGCCGAAGATCCCTCATCAATCGTCCGCCACAGGCATGCAGGCCATCCCCACCACAGGTGTGGCACTGGGCATGCAGTACAAGGAACAGATGGGGCTGGAGACCTCTGTTCCAAGTGAGCTGCCAGTAGCCGTTTGCTCCCTGGGAGATGCGTCCGTGACCGAAGGAGAAGTGGCAGAGGCCTTTCAAATGGCGGCTCTCCGGCAATTGCCTATCCTGTACCTCGTACAGGACAACGGCTGGGATATCTCAGCAAATGCGAAAGAGACCCGGGCTCAGGATGCCTATGACTATATCCAGGGGTTCCATGGCATCGAGGCACGCCGAATCGATGGGACAGACTTCTCCGCATGTTATGAGGAATTTTCCGAGATCCTGGCCACCATGCGGAAGGAGCGTCGTCCATTCCTGGTTCATGCCAGGGTGCCTTTGCTGAATCATCACACCAGTGGCGTGCGGAAGGAATGGTACCGGGATGACCTGGAAGAACATCAATCCCGTGATCCCTGGCCCCGGCTCAGGGATGTCCTGCTGGAATCCGGAATTCCTTCATCCGATCTGGAACAGATCATTCGCGAAGCCCGGACAACTGTAGAAGCTGATTATGAGTTGGCATTGGCCAGTGAGGACCCCAGGCCCGAGGATCTGTTTACCCACGATTTTGCCCCGACCCCCATTCAGCAGGAGCAGGGTAACCGCCATCCGGATGGTGGAGAGGAGAAGGTCATGGTGGATTGTGGCTTGTTTGCCATTGAAGAATTGATGCGTGATCATCCGGAATGTCTGCTCTATGGGCAGGATGTCGGTGGGCGATTGGGTGGTGTTTTCCGGGAGGCCGCCACACTGGCTCAGAAGTTCGGTGACCACCGAGTATTCAATACGCCCATCCAGGAGGCGTTTATCGTTGGCAGCACCGTGGGGATGTCCGCTGTGGGTTTGAAGCCCATTGTCGAAGTTCAGTTCGCCGATTATATCTGGCCAGGGCTGAACCAACTGTTCACCGAGGTCAGTCGTTCCTGTTATCTGACCAATGGCAAATGGCCTGTGTCCTGCATCATCCGGGTGCCGATCGGTGCGTACGGGAGTGGAGGGCCGTTTCATTCCTCCAGTGTGGAGAGTGTACTGGTCAATATTCGCGGGATCAAGATCGCATACCCCAGCAATGGGGCGGATCTGAAGGGATTGATCAAGTCAGCCTACCACGACCCCAATCCGGTTGTCATTCTCGAACACAAAGGCCTATACTGGTCCAAGGTCAAAGGGACAGAAGCCGCCCGATGTGTCGAACCCGATGCGGATTATGTGATTCCCTTTGGCAAGGCACGAGTGGTCCTGGAAGTGGATGCAGCTCAAACCAGATCCATGCCGACCCTGGGAGTGATCACCTATGGGATGGGGGTTCATTGGTCACTGAATGCTGCAAAACAATGGCCCGGGCGTGTGGAGATCCTCGATCTTCGCACCCTCAGTCCACTGGATGAACAAGCCATGATGGATCTGGCCAGAAAGCATAACCGAATCCTGGTGGTGACCGAAGAGCCGGTCGATAACACCTTCGCCCAAAGCCTGGCTGCCCGCGTGCAGGAGTCATGCTTTCGTGATCTGGATGCCCCGGTACGGGTCATCGGGTCGGAGAACATGCCTGCCATTCCGCTGAACATGACCCTGGAACAGACCATGATCCCTTCGGCGGAGAAGGTGGCCAGTATGATGGCTTCCCTTCTGGAATATTAACGGGTTCTTTATGCGGATCCACAAGAGGCTTCGAGGGGGATTGCTTTCCTTTGTTCTTCAAACCTTCACTGATAAAACGAACTGATGAATCGTATTCTAGCCAATGACGGGATCCATGCGTCGGGTCTCGAGATGTTGATCAAAGCCGGATTCCAGGTGGATACAGACCATGTTCCCCAGGACGACCTGGCCGCTGTGCTTCCCATCTATGACGCGATCATCGTTCGTTCGGCCACGAAAGTGCGCCAGGACCTGATCGATGGTTGCCCCGATCTCAAGGCGATCGCCCGGGGTGGTGTGGGGATGGACAATATTGATGTTGCCTACGCACGAGAAAAGGGGATCCATGTATTCAATACTCCGGCCGCTTCATCTCGTGCTGTCGCTGAGTTGACGATGGGGCATATCCTGGCCCTGTCACGGTTTTTGCACCTGGCGAACCGGGAGATGCCCGCCAAAGGGATTTCTGATTTCGGGGCCATGAAGAAGGCCTACAGCAAGGGGCGGGAGATCGAGGGTCAAACCCTGGGCATCGTCGGATTTGGAAGGATCGGTCAATCCCTGGCCCAGCTGGCCCTGGGAGCTGGCATGAAGGTCATCGCCTCCGATCCATTCGTGGAAGAGGCCGGATTGGCATGGGAGATCAGTGGCTACGGGCCGGTCGAGGTCCGGATCCGGACCCGGCCCCTGGATGAAGTGCTGGCCAATGCTGACTTTCTGAGCGTCCATGTCCCATCCCTGGGTGGCAAGCCTTTGTTGGGTGCCGAGGAGATCCGTGCGTTGAAGAAAGGGGTCATTCTGGTCAATTCTGCTCGAGGGGGCATTATCGATGAGGATGCGCTTCTCAGTGCCCTGGAATTCGGACAGGTCGGGGGCGCTGGTCTGGATGTGTTCGTTGGTGAGCCTACACCTCGGGCCGAGTTGCTGAAGCACCCACGGATCTCCGTTTCCCCGCATATCGGGGCCTCCACGAATGAGGCACAGAGCCGGATCGGGGAGGAGCTGGCCAGGGGAATGATCGAATTCTTCAGGAAATAGTCATCCTGATCGGTATTGAAAAGGGGAGCCATGTCTGCATGGCTCCCCTTTTTCGTCGAAGAGGATCAAGTGATTATTTCGCAGCCCGTACGGTCGTGCTTTCCTGGATCCAGCAGCCGACGAAGAAGGGAGCGCCTTCCTTGATGTTTCGCTGGAAGATGTCCTCAATGTTCGGCATGTATTTCGTGTATTGATTGATCAGCCGGTTGGCCTCTGCAGCGACGGACGGGTCTAGGTTTCGCGCGGTTTGCCATTTGTCGATGGCTGGCCAGGTGACGATCTGGCTATCCCATCCCCGGCCAGGACCGCACAACGGGCCAGAGGAGGCATACAGCTTGCCGATCAAGATATAGGGCGCTCCGGAATTCGGATCGAATTTGGCGGACTGGAGGGCTGATTGCCGCGACTTCCGGAAATCCTTCAGGTGGGCATAGTAGATCTTGGCGATGATCAATTGATACTGAGCCTTCTTTGTCGGGTCAGAGGCTTCATTCGAAGCCTTCTCGAAGAGACTAACAGCTTCCCTGAACCGGCCTGCCTGGAGGGCATCAAACGCTTGACGCCCGAATGAGGACTGATCGGCCACCTGGCAATTCTTCTGGATGAACTCATTCATCCGGAGCATGCGGGGTTCCTCCGGAGATATCTTTCCCCAACGCAGCTTGCTGTAAACGGATTCCACAACATCACAATTGAGTGAATCTGCCTGATACTGCGGATAATAGTTCTGCAGATAGTAGGAAGCAGGGTAGAAGTCCTCTACGGCCTCAAATTCTTCCAAGCGTGAGGGAGCATAGCTTTCAACAATGGCAAAATTCTCCTTCTCCTTGCTTTCCTCCAGGCCATGGGCCAGGATCTTCCGGATCAGGCCTGTATAGGTCTGCGCTTCGTTCATGGTGACCTCACCATTATTGAATCGACTGATCAGGAGGTCAGTGAAGGGATTCAGGACAAAGGCAGGCGTCTTGAGCCCGTCTTTATCGATCGTTTCCTTGAACAAGGTGTAGATCTCCTCATCCGAGGTATAGTCCCGGAAGGAATAATACAGGTCAAATGCCAGCAGACCCTTCAGGAAGTGATCCTTGGGATAGCAGCGGACGGCTGCATCATAGAGTTCCCGGATCTTGGCGATATACCCCACTCGTTCCAGGGAGTCAGTGGTTTGCTGGAAAAAGTATTTGTAGAATTTGGCGCCGTCTGTATACTGAATGGACCGTTTGCCATCCGCAGCAGGCGCCAGTTCGAAGGCGCGTTTCCAGTGAGGGAATGCGATTTCCAGATCATTTTCCCTGAGGAAGCCACGGTAGATCACGTGTTCATTCAAGGCGTCCTCTGGATAGGAAGAGGTGGAAAAGGTCGTGCATCCTTCGGCGAGTTCTTCAGGATTCTCGGTGACATATTTGTCGGGCACGCCGGGGTCAACAGTCTTTTCAACGGTTTTCGGTGTACAACTGCTGATCCCGAGAATGACCAGGAAAGGAAGAAACAATGAAATTTTCATGCTGATGAATTGGCGGACACAAAAGTAATGTCTCTACACTAACAAGTGGCGTCTCATTCGGATAACCAAGAAAACGTTAAAAGACGGTTCAACCAGTATCTGGCTCAATGAAAAAGGGCTATCTGCGTGCCTGCAGATAGCCCTTGGTGCAATGTTTTGGCGGTTTACTTGTTGAATTTCAAGGTGACCGTTTCACCGATCCAACAACCTATGGAATAGGGTTGCCCCTCTTTCTTGCCCAACATGTGTCCATCTTCCAGGGACGGGCGTGACCCCATGAACCGGGAGATCCGTTCATTGACCTGATCGGCAACTTCCGGGTCGATGGCCTTTGCGGCATAGTATTTCTCCATGGCAGCCAGGATGACACAACGCTGTTCGAAATCCGAGTCGCCGCAGGAGCGGTAGGATTTAGCATACATGTCACCGATCAGGATCAGGGGCTGGCCCCAGTCAGGTCGCAACTTCAGGGCTTTCCGAGCGTGCTCACGCGCGGTGGTGTACCGATCGAACTGACGAAACTCAATGGAAGCCAGGGCCTGGTAATAGTCGGCCAATTTGTTCGGGTCGCTTTCCTGGCTGATGGCCTGATTATATTTTTCAATGGCATCGCCGTATTTGCCTTCATCATAGAGAGCCTTGGCATGGGCGCCGGGGTTGCTGGCGTAGAACTCAGCCAGTACCTTGGCATTGACCTCGGCGGCGTATGCTTCATATTTGGTCTTCAGCTCGACCATCAGGGGGTCGGCATCTGAGCAGTCCTGGCCGGCGAGTTTCAGATAGATCTCCTTGATCAGTTCACCATTTTCCGGATCTGCACGGTATTGGGGCTCGAGCTTGTTCTTGAACCAGGTACAATCGAACAGGGTGCCTTCGATCTGGGCCAAGGTAGGCAACATGGCATCCTTGGCTTGCTGATATTGTGCAGAGTAGGTCTTGTTGTTGGCAATATTATGGTCGGCGATCTCCATGAGCTGGGTGAAGATGCTGCGTGCTTCCCCTTCGCTCACCCGCTTGTTCTTGAATTGATCCACCAGCACATAGGCCATGGGAACCAGAACGATATACTCTGCATCTTTCCCGGTCGCATCGATGGATGACTTCAGGGCAGCATATGTGTCCGGGTAGGGCGTGGCGAGGTTGTAGAACATGTAATACCCCTTTCTTCCCATAGCCGGCCCGACCTTCCCAGTACACGCGGCCTCCTGGTCGAAAATGGCCAGGGCTTCTTTGCGGAAGGCCTCTTTTTGAGCCGGGTCGGTGGCGGATTCATACTTCTTGATGTAGAACTGTTCGCCATCATAGAAATGATCAATTCGCTTTCCATCTGCAGCGGGGGCCTGCTTGTAAAGCTTTTCCCAGTAAGAGAAAGCCTGATCGAACTTGTTCTCCTTGAGGAATCCCTTATAGACCACATGGTCCTGGATGAGGTCATCCTGGTTGGGTTTCCCAACCCACGTCTCGCATTGCCCCAAGGCAATACCGGAGAAAAGTATCACTGTGGTGGATACAAGAATTACACGAATCAAAAGCATATCAATCAAATTTACGCTTGTAGAACCAAGAATTATCGTTCAAAGTTGCAGCCAGGCGGATGCGAAAATAGGTGTCCTGCTGAATTTCGGAATTCCCCCGTCGTCCTGCTTCCAGCGCCAGATCCATAAAGGAGATTTGTTGACGTGGCAGCAGAACGGGAAATCCAAAGCCGATCTGCAGGCCAATGGCATCGAATGTCTGGCCATTGATGACCCGCGGGTCCTGCTCATAGAACAGGCCGGCCCGGTACCGGATCCGACGGAAATAGTTTCGAAAGGAATTGACATCGGGTGTCCATTCTCCGCCAGTACTGATCCGCATGGTATTCTGGTACGTCAGACCCAGGTCCTGCTTGTCAGCTAGTTCGAAGGACTCCCAGAAATTGTATTCGACATTGATGCCCACCTGGTAGCGGCTCCCACGGGTATAGGCCCAGCCAAGACCCAGTTGTCCCGGCAAACTGCCTTTCCCTTTTTCATCCCGGGTGAACAACAGGGTGTCACGGGCCAGGAAACTGGAAGATGTGTAGGGGATATTGATCCGTTCGATCAACCGGTCAGAGAAGGTGTTGAATCCAGAGCCGGCATGGCCATAGACACCAAAGGTCATCGCCCGGCGGTTGTAGATTTTCTGGGGATCTTCTGATTCAGGGTCCAGATAATGCTTGTACATCAACCCGGCCTGCCATCGAAATCCTCGGACATTCATGGTCGCAAAGGAGCGGGTGGAGTAGGGAGCCACCTCCTGGATCAGGTCCAGCTGGGAATTGTTCTCGATCCGTCCGAAAACATAGCCGAGTTGGAGACCGACAGACAAGCCCTTGTACTTGGCGCCAGTCGCCCAGGCGACCTGGGTCAGTCCGCCCTCTCCGGTAAAGATGCTTTTGATGGTATCGATGCCGGCAATGTCCTGAGTCAACTCGACGTCATATCCTACCAGACTCAGTGGGCTGGCCGAGAATCCGGTGGCATAGTCCCAGTGCGAGACCTTCTTGTCCAGGATCTCATTGATGCGGGATTTCAGGGGAAAGGCAAGCGACAGGTAGTCCAGATTTCCTGACCAGACTGCCTGCGACGAACCATTCTGCTCGAACTGATTGTACCGACTGAACAGGCCGAACTCCAGGGACGTGGTCTGCAAATAGGGCAGGCTTGCCGGGTTGCCCGGGTTGACCCTGTAGGGATCCGTCCAGGCACCAAAAAGGCCGCCGGTCGCACCGGTTTGATTGAAGTCGCCGCGGTAAACGTCGCCAATTCCGTAACGGGTAATGGGTGAATTGTCCTTGGGTTGGGCGAGAGCCAGAAATGGCACCAGCACGCCAAAGATGAACAGTGCAGTCAGCTTATCCAGCATCGAAGGCATAGGTCAGAATTTGATTGAGGCCGATCAGGACGAGCTCAGGATGTGCAAATATCAAAGAATTCAGGTGGTTGGCCAAAAAAACCAGATCACCGCCTGTTACGATGACGTTAAGGTTTGGATGTTTCTGGCGATATCGGGTGATCATGCCCTCCAGCTCGCAGATGCCACCCCATTGGGCTCCGGCCAGCAAGGCTCCCGCAGTGTCCGTCCCCGGCCAGGGCGGATCGTCCTGCCATTCGGCCAACGGGAGGCGAGCCGTAAACGAATGCATGGCCTGCAGGCGCATCCGGAGCCCCGGTGAAATACTGCCTCCCCGATAGAGCAGGCCTTCTTCCAACAAATCGACGGTGATGCAGGTACCTGCATCGATCACGAGAAAGGGTGGCTGATACCCCAGTGCCAGGGCGCCTGCAAGACCGGCTATCCTGTCTCGCCCGAGTGTTTCAGGTGTCCGATAGGCGTTGGTGAACGGCAGGGGAGTGTGATGGTCCAGTTCCATCCAAGGCACCATCGCATCCAACCAGCCAGGCAACCATTCTGGGATGGATCCTGTAGCACTGATCATGGCGCGACTGATGCGGAATGGCTGCACCCATGCTGTCAGATCCTCCGGTGTCATAGCGGTGAATGTCTCCGCCTCTGTCAGGTGTGCCTGTTCAAAGATGCCTCCCTTGATCCGGGTATTGCCAATGTCCAGAATGAGGTGCATCAATGCTTGAAATGGCGATTACCCGTAAACACCATGGCCATCTGGTGGTCGTCGCAATAGGCAATGCTGTCCTTGTCCTTGACACTGCCCCCCGGCTGGATGACCGCAGTGATACCGGCCTGGTCGGCAATTTCTACACAGTCAGGAAAGGGAAAGAAGGCGTCGGATGCCATGACCGCTCCTTCAAGGTCGAACCCGAAGGCCGTTGCCTTGGTAATGGCCTGTTTGAGGGCATCGACGCGCGAGGTTTGACCGCAGCCCATGCCCAGCAGCTGTTTGTCCCTGACCAGGACGATGGTATTGCTCTTGAGATGCTTGACACAAATATTGGCAAAGAGCAGGTCGGTGATCTGTTGTTCAGTGGGAGCGATCCGGGTAACGGTTTGCAGATCGGCTGGCTGTTCCCTGCGATTGTCAAAGTCCTGTACCAACAGACCGTTGAGCAGGCTGCGGACCTGTTCGACCGGGTGGAAGAATGCAGGGAATTGCAGGAGGATCCGATTCTTTTTGGCCTGCAGGATGTCCAGAGCCTCCCGGGAGAAAGAAGGGGCGAGCAGGACTTCATAGAAGATCTCATCAATGGCCCTGGCCGTTTCGGCATCAATCTCGCGATTGGCCGCCAGTATGCCTCCAAAGGCGGAAACAGGATCACCAGCGAGGGCATGCTGCCAGGCATCCAGCAAAGTCGGGCGAGTCGCCACACCGCAGGCATTGGTATGCTTGATCACGACAAACGTCGGATCGGATGATTCAAATTCGCTGATCAGAGTCAGGGCCGCATCCACATCGACCAGGTTGTTGTAGGATAACTCTTTACCGTGCAATTGGTGGACGGCCTCCTCCAGGTGTCCGTAGAACGTACCACGCTGGTGGGGGTTTTCTCCGTATCGCAGGGCCTTGGCAGGACTGGCATGAACGGAATATACCCCTTTGGGTTGTTGCCGTTGAAAGTAGTGGCTGATCGCTGAATCATAGGCAGCACTGACCTGGAATGCCCGGGAAGCGAAATACTGGCGGTCTTCCAGATCTGTCCGTCCTTTCTTCTCCTTCAGGATCCGCAGGCATTCATCATATTCCTCACGGCAGGGAATGATCACCACATCCTGGTAATTCTTGGCAGCAGCCCGGATCAGGGATATGCCACCGATGTCGATCTTTTCAATGATGGCAGAGTGGTCTGAGGTTTTCTGGACCGTTTCTTCGAACGGATACAGGTCGACGATCACCAGGTCGATCTCCGGAATCTCATAGGTGGCCAGTTGGGAAAGATGGTCATCTTCTCGCCGGGCCAGGATACCGCCGAAGATCTTCGGGTGAAGGGTCTTCACTCGACCATCGAGGATGGAAGGGTAGTCCGTCAGGTCCTCCACCGGTACGACCGATATGCCCAGGGATTCAATGAATGTCTGTGTCCCTCCGGTAGAATACAGGGTGACATCCATGTCATCGAGTTGCCGGAGGATGGGTTCCAGGCCATCCTTGTAAAAAACGGAGACCAGGGCGGAGCGAATAGGGCGGGAAGACATAGGAAGGGGAGATTTGAGGGGGCAAAGGTAGCAAGACGCGCACGAAAAGGAGCGACCCGGGACTCATTTCATCCTGTCAATTCGTCAATGGCAATGGGTTATTTCAGGGTGAGGATGTTTCCCATGGAGTAGCACACCCGACATCGCGCCTCATATTCCTGTTTTTCACCCAGCAAGACGGTTTGTTCGTCCGGGCTCAACCGATAGGAATGGGTGGCCAGGTTGCCACAATGGTTGCAGATCGCGTGGACCTTGGTGATATACTCCGCCATGGCCAGCAGGGCTGGCATCGGGCCAAAGGGTTGGCCCCGGAAATCCATGTCCAGGCCGGCAACGATCACCCGAACACCCTTCAGGGCCAGCTGCTCGCAGACCTTCGGAAGGTCGTCATCAAAGAACTGGGCTTCATCAATGCCGATCACATTGATTTCCTCATGGATAAGGAGCAGTTCGCGGGCGCTTTGGATGGGTGTGGAGGGAATGCTGTTGGCGTCATGGGAAACGACCTCGTCGCGGCTGTAGCGGACATCGATGGCTGGCTTGAAAATCGCCGCTTTCTGATGGGCGATCCGGGCCCGACGCATCCTGCGGATCAATTCCTCGGTCTTGCCGGAAAACATGCTGCCGCAAATGACTTCGATCCAGCCGCTGCGCTGGTTTCGGAAGGAGGGTTCCAGGAACATTTCTCTACCTTTGATGCACGAAGGCCGCCGTGGTCATCGTTATGCTGCAAATTAACGCAATTCGCGTCAGACACCCCGCTCATGGAACACAGACAAGCCCGGATTCTGCTCCAAAAGATCAATCGGCTATTTGATGCCATCACCGCTTCCGATGCCCCTCCTTCACGTATTGAAGTGGACCTGTTGCACGATTATACCCGCCAATTCTATGAGAGCCTGAATACCCGGGAGACAATCGAGGACAAACCTGCCCAGCCAGCTGTCGCGGTCAAGGTGCAACCTCCTCAAACCGTCGAGCAAATGGTGGAGCCACAACCGGAAAGAAAGGAGGTCCCGGTGGAATCGCCACCATCCCCTGTTGCAGAGCCGGTGGACATGCCGTCCCCGATAGATAGCCCCCCTGTCACTCCTGACACGGCTCCGGCACCACCACCACCACCACCTCCTCCTCTGGAAGTACCTGTATCTTCTCCGGCTCAGAAGTCGCCCCGGTCGGAATTCGATGTCCTGTTCACGACCGAGGAGGCGAAAGACCTGTCGGACAAGCTTCGCACCAGTCCGATTGACGATCTTTCCAGAGCCATGGGGATCAATGAGCGGTTCCTCACGATCAACGAGCTCTTCCACGGGGATCATGAGAATTTCGACCAGGTACTCCGGCGGCTCAATGAGCTGCCCTCCTTCGAGTCTGCCCGTCTCTATCTTGAAGAAGAGGTTATTCCCCGATATGACTGGCTGGACAAGACACGGGCCAAGAAAGCCGGGATATTTATCCGATTGATCCGTCGCCGATATCTCTGAGCGGATGACCAACAGCGAGGAACATTGGCTGGGCCCCTTCCGGCAACCACTCCTGACTGCCGTTTATATGGTCGCCTTGCTGATCCTGCTGCATGTCCTGCGGTTGTTGCATGTGTTGCCTTATTCGCCGGCGGATTGGGGGCTGTACCCGAGGAGAGTGTTCGGGTTGCACGGCATCCTGACGGCGCCGCTGGCTCATAGCGGGTGGAAGCATCTGCTCTCGAATGCTGTGCCTTTGCTGGCCATGATCACCGTGATCTTTGCCTTTTTTCGCCGGGTCGCCTGGCAAGCGTTCATCATGGTCTATCTCCTGACGGGGGTCGCGGTCTGGCTGATCGCACGGCCAGTGTTTCATGTCGGGGCCAGCGGGGTTGTATATGGTCTGGTGTCATTCGTTTTCTGGTCCGGCGTTTTTCGACGCAGTCTGAAGTCCATCGTCCTTTCCCTGATCGTGATCGTGGTCTATACGCCAATGTTTGCAGGTATCCTGCCCAATCAGGAAGGGATCTCGTGGGAAAGCCATCTGTTGGGTGGTGCCGTCGGGATCCTGGTGGCCTGGTGGTTCAAAGCCGAGTTGGAACCGGAGGAGTACAGGGAAGAATATGAACCTGATACCAGGTCCCGTTTCTTTGACCCGGATACCTTTGCCAAAACACGTGCTGAACGGGAACGGGAACAACTCTTCGGGCAAGATCGGGCACCGGGTGAATCGTGAGGCCGCGAACATCCCTATCTTCATGGCATCAGATCGATACCCAATGACGGCAAAACCAGTTCGTAAGACTCCTGAAGCACAAACACCAGCCTGGCAGAAAGACATTCCGCGATACCTGGCGTTTCTCATTGTGCTATGCTTCCTGTTGATCCGGATCGGATTTCGCGAGATACCCATTGAACGGGATGAGGGTTCGTATGCCTACATGGGGCAACTGGTGATGAAGGGGGAGGTTCCCTATCGCGATTTTTATGAAATGAAGCCGCCGGCCTTGTATTACACATATGGCGTGCTCAGTGCACTGTCAGGCGGAGATGTGGTGATCATGCATATCTGGATGGCCTTACTGGTCTCCATGGGGGGCATGTTGTTGTTCTATCTGGTCAGACGCTGGCTGGATGCAGGTGCCGGAGTGATCGCTACCCTGGCTTATCTGGTCCTGGCCATGACGCCCTATGCTTCCGGTTTTTCGATCCAGGCCGAGCACCTGGTCGCCTTCTTTGCGATCGCTGGTCTGTTGGCCTTGACCAGGGGGGTGCAGGCAGGCAATCGCCTCATGATCCTCCTGGCGGGAGTCCTGCTCTGCTACGGATTGCTGATCAAGCAGAATGGACTCTTTTTTGCCCTCCTGGCCATGACCCTGGTGCCAGCATTCCATCTTTCCGAGAACAGGTCCCAATGGTTGAGCAATTCTGTCCGGGACGGGCTCTGGTTAGCGGCAGGTGCTATGGTTCCCATGCTTGGTTTTGGACTCTTGATGGCCATACAGGGTACCCTGTCCGATTTCTGGTTCTGGATCGTCGACTATCCGCAAGCCTATACCTCCAAGATCGATTGGGTCATGGGGAGGAATTTGCTGGAAAACAGTCTGTCCAGGATGTATGATGGCTATGCGGCTTATTGGATCATGGGTTTGGCCGGTGCGGCAGGCATCTGGTTGGCTCCGATCGCCTGGTATAAGAAGTGGGCTGTCACGGGGTTTCTGTTGATGGCCATCCTCTCGGTCATGCCGGGGAAACGGTTTTACGGCCACTATTTCCTGCACTTCATTCCGGCGTTGGCCATTGGTGCCGCCGGATTGGTCTTTGCCGTCAGTGAATGGGGCAGTCGTCTCCTCCCATCCATGAAGAATTGGCTGGCACCGGCATTGGCCGTCATCCTGATGATCACCACCCTGGCCGCACATGAAGCGTATTACTTTCGTCCGAATTTCAACAAGATCCTGCAGCAGACCTATGGCTCGAATCCATTTCCCGAGTCGAGGAAGCTGGCAGATTTTCTGTCGGCCCGCTACCAGGAGGGAGACGGCTTGCTGGTCCTGGGGTCTGAGCCTCAATTGTATGCCTACACGCAGGCCGAGTGCCCGACACGACATCATTTCATGGGGTTTCTCCTGAAGAACCATCCCAAAGAGAAAGAATGGCAGCAGGAAGTCATCGATGCAGTGGAGGCCAAACCCCCGAAGTATGTGGTATGGGTCCAGCATCCCCTGAGCTGGCTGCCATCACCGGAAGCGGACCAGAATATCATCAACTGGGGGTGGTCGCTGATCCATCGGGACTATACGCCCATCGCCTGGTATGATCAGACGGAAGGTCAGTCATTCAGCAGCATCGAGGGCGCTGAAGCGGCATCCTATCAGGCCCGCAGCAAACAGTACATGGTCCTTCTGGAGCGAACCTCGGGCGCTGGTGGACCGCCAAATTGATCAGGGAGTGCATTTTGATTGGAACAAATCTGATCACCGGACGTAGGACAAATGATGTATCCCAAGCCACACCAGATCCAGTTCAAAAAGGTCGGTCAACCGGCTGAAGGTTATATTTCGATCGCTGAATTCGAAGATGTAATTCCATTTGTGGTCAAGCGGACGTTCTGGACTTACTATACCCCGGAGAATGTGATCAGGGGGCGTCATGCCCATCATCAGACCGAGCAGGTGCTGATCGCCGTAGCCGGCAGGATCACGGTCCGAACAGAATCGGTCAGCGGAGAGATGCATGAATTCCTGCTGGATTCCCCGGACATGGGCGTCTATATCCCGCCAGATTGCTGGCATACCATGCAGTATTCGCACAATGCGGTCCAGATGGTCTTTGCCTCCACACACTATGATGAGCAGGACTATATCCGGGACTATGAAACTTTTCAAAAGTTGCGCAAATAATCCAATCTCCGCTCAGGTGGGCACTTCCCAGATGAGCCTGCAGATTATGACTTGCCGTGTAAGAGAAACTCTGCATAGTCGCCTTAGCTCACTTAAATAGGTTCTGGTATTGGAAGTAAGATTCACCTCTGAATGCTATTCTTCTCTATTTTGCTATTGTAATATCACCTTCAAGTATCGCTGAATTTCCACCTACGGAAACAAATAGCAAGTAATATACATAGACTCCATTTTCCATCTCTTTTCCCTTATGTGTTCCATCCCATCCTATTTCATCTGGGGAGAAATTAGTTGCTTCAAATACACATTCACCCCATCTGTCAAAAATTCTGAATAGTTTAAAATCGCCAATAAATTCAGGATGAGGGTAAATTCGCAATATGTCATTCAAGCCATCATTATTGGGTGAAAATACATTAGGGATGTATATTGGGCATCCCTCTTGCAGGATTACAACTGTAGTGTCAGTCAAGCACTCAGCTTCATCGATAACCTTAATGTCATATTCTCCGGATGATAATCCATCTATTGAAAAACTTGATTGAAAGGTTCCTCCATTTATAGAGACTAGTGACACTCCCGTGCCACCTAAGACATTAAAGGTTAAGCCTCCGTTGCTTTCTCCGCAATCTGCTGGAGTGCTCTCGATTAGTTCAATAGACATTTCAGATGAGCTTTTTATTTCAACTTCATTTGTGAACACACAACCATTTCCATCCTTAATTGAAATGGTATAGTCGCCAGGCGCTAAGTGTTGAAAGAAATTTTCTTGTTGAAAGTCAAGCCCATTAATTGAAAATGACAAATTACTTCCACTTGCCTCTATTTTTATCATGCCATTGACTTCGCCACATGAAGTATGGATTATTTCAACTGATTCAAGCATTGGCAATTCGCTTTCCTCAATTTTTATTGTTGTCGTGTCTTGGCATCCGTAAATGTCTTTGACCAGTATGGTGTAATTTCCGGCGGCTAAATTTTTAAAATAATTAGATTCTTGGAAGGCAAATCCATCAATGGAGTATTTTGTATCAATTCCACCTATAACATTTACTAAAATTGATCCATTGTCTTTATTGCAATATGCATTGGTTATATCAACATTGATGATTGAGGGGTATTCCTCTGATTTCATCTCTAGGCTAATTGAGTCAATGCAACCAACATTGTCACTGATTATTATTGTGTAGACCCCTTCAGTTAACGATGTAAAACTTTGGGATGTTTGGAAATTAACTCCATCGATTGAATATTTATATGGTGGCACTCCACTAGCAGCAGAAATTTCTATAGTTCCGTTGTCCTGCCCGCAAGTTGAAGTACTCCCCATTGGAGTAGCCAGTTAGAAGATATTCTTAGGTGATAAAATTAATGTCATAATCATCATCATTTTTCTTTTTTGCTTCTTTTTTCTTTTGTGAGTAACTCGATTTTTTGTGGATAAATCAAGCTGCTATTGAGTAAAACAGTTCTGTCGGTTTGCGGCGCGCTATTCCTTGATGTGAATTCATGTTGTACTCTTCGAAGTACTGTTTCAACCCCTTGTAAAGCTCCTGTCCATCTTCGGCCGGATGAAGATACACATAGTCGTACTTCACACTCCGCCATAGGCGTTCGATAAAGACATTGTCCAAAGCTCGTCCTTTTCCGTCCATGCTGATCCGGATTTCTGAGCGCTCCAGGTATCCGACCCATTCTTTGCAGGTAAATTGGCTGCCTTGATCCGAGTTCACGATCTCTGGCTTCCCATATTTGGCTATCGCTTGTCTGAGAACTCTATGGCTGCTTTCAGCGTCCAGACTGTTACTCAGATCCCAGCCAACCACATATCGACTGTATAGGTCAATGATAGCCGTCAGATACTGAAAGCCTTTTGCCATGGGGATGTAGGTGATGTCAATTGCCCATACCTGATTTGGCCTGTTCACTTCCATTCCGCGTATCAAATAGGGATGGACATACTTGATATGGCCTCGACGACTCAAGTTGGGCTTGGGATAGATCGCCATCAACCCCATCTTCCTCATCAATCGTCTGATCCGTTTCTCGTTGACCAGATATCCTTCATCCTTCAGGTGGTCCTGCATGCGCAGGATTCCGTGTGAAGGCTTGTTCAGGTACCGTTCATCCAGTATTCGCATGATCGACAGGTTCTCAACACTTTCCTTGCGCTTTGGTGTGTTCAACCGATTCCTGTTGACTCCCAGTAGATCGCATTGGCGACGGATACTCATTTTTGACTTTGATTCCACCATAGCCTTACGATCTACATCAGACCGGTTTTGCGCAAGCTTTTTTTTAGAAAGTCACGATCCATCTCCAGCTGCCCGATCTTGGCGTACAACTTTTCGATATCAACCTTTGGATCACCGGTATCACCACCTCCTTTCTCGAAGACCTTTTCTGCATTGGCTTGGAATTCCTGCTTCCACTTGGTGATCAGATTGGGATGGATATCATATCGGGCAGCCAGATCTGACAGGCTCTCCCGTTCTCTCAAGGCAGCTAGGGCTACCTGGGCCTTGAAGGCCGCTGTAAACTTTCGTCTTGTACGTTTCATATGCCACTGTTAAGTTAGGTACTTTCACCTTAACTGGTGGCTCCGTTTTTGGGGAGTAGCTCAAGTAGCTGGAGTGGAAGAAATGGAACTGATATAAGGCGAAACACTAGGTCCAATTTCTTCAATCGTCATTACTGAGCATCCTAGAGAATCAATAACTGTGATAATATAAGTACCGCTATTCAGATTGTTGAAAGAATTTTCTTGTTGAAAATTCATTTCGTCAATAGAATAAATTAATTGGCCTGTTCCGTTTGATGCCAATATTTCTAAATTGCCGTTTCCCTTACCACAAGATGTATGTACAATCTGAACATTGTCAATTACAGGCGTATTTGTTGATTTTAGTTCAACTAATTCACTTGTTGTACATCCATTGCTATCCTTCAAGACAATTTCATAAATTCCTGATGCTAAATTTACAATTTGACTACTGAGTTGAAATGTAACGCCACCATCAATAGAATACTGATATGGCATCGTGCCGCCCGAACCGACAATAGATATGGAGCCACTATCAATACTGCAGAGATGAGTTAATTGTATGTCTGTTATCTCAAGTTGATCTGGTATGGAAACAAAGATTTGCTTAGAATATACAATGTCACTTCCTTGGCAATCGGAAGATACATGTGCTTCAAACTTGTATAAGCCGGTAGAGTTGACTTGAATTTGTGTTGTGGTTTGATTTGGTATTAAAATATTGTTGAAGTACCATTGATAAATGATGCTGTCGCCAACAATGTCTGCAATAACGTTGATATCTGCTGTGCCATCGCAATTCTTTAAAGTTGATATTAGTTGTATTGTTTGCTCAGGGTAAAAGTAGCTTGGAATTAAATTTGGCAAGCCCAGGGCGCTTTCCTTCCCTCCCAAATAGAAATCATCTTCAATGAAATTACATGATGCGCCGAGTTCATTTGGATTGTGTATGACAGACAAGTAGTCGCTATTATCTTTTGCAATATAAATTTTTCCATTTGGTGCATTTTGAATTGCCCCAAAATAGCTTGAGCTACCTTCGGCAATAATAATTACCGAATTGATTATTTCCTGTGCTGTAGGTAAATCAAGATTTGCTTGAAATAATATCGGAGAATTTTGAACACCAGCAATGTATAGGCGGGTTCCGTCGGGAGAAAATTCAACGCCATATGGGTTGTCAAATTTAGTATTTGTAAATTTTATCGGGTTAGAAATTTCTCCTGTTTCATTGTTAAAATCGAACAATTCGAAAAAATTACCGGCATCAACACCCAAAGCTATTTGTGAGCCACTTGGAGAGCTTTTCATGTAGCCTATTGCACCTGATGCAGTAGAGGGATGAGTTGTTCCAATTGATATTGTCTTTGATGAAGAAATTCCAGAATTTGAGATCTCCCAGACTACAAAGTTGTTATTGCCATATTCGTGAGCTATTAACCAATAATCATGTTTATTACAATGTGGAATTGCGGTAATTTTTTCAGTGCATTGATTTAACAGAACATTATTCGAAGATACTAATCCGCCTAGTCCTCCATTCAAGGTCATGTCAACCACAGCATATCGTAATCCACCACTTTTTCCCTGGTCATCAACAGAAAACACATATAGTAGTTCAGCTGAATTTGGAAATGGCACTATCAGCCCAGATTGAGTGGCCGAATTACTGCCTCCCAGATTTATTGCACCTGGGATGATATCATGGTTTTTATTCCATATTTTCTGACCATCAGTGTATATCATTATTTTGCCAAATGTATCGCAAATTGTTGCGCATCCTTCCCAATTATTTAAAGCCCCATCTGATAATGGAGATGGTGGGGTTACATTGAAATCAATGCCTGCATTTCTTCCAAAGTACCAGGTATTAGTTCTGCTCAAATTTTGGGAAGAGAGGCATGTAGTTGTGAGCATCACAAGCCAAAATGTAAATTGAATAAATTTCATGTTAGCTTATTTATATATTGGTAAGATGTTTTTACTGGGGAAGAGGGAAGTCGTACTTACAGTCTTGTAATGCGCAACTGATCACGAGAGAGTAGTTTTATTAAATTCATTTAATTTCCATTCTTGATATCCAATCCCTTCCCATGGCATGCCCCTTTCAAAATTGTACATCCATGGGTAATGTATTTTTCCTTCTTTTTCTTTTGATTGGATTTCCCTAACGGAGCATATCGCTTTTGCAGGCGAACCGACAATAACTAATTCATTTGCAAAATTCTTGTTCACTGTTGAATTGGCGCCAATAAGGCAGTTTTGTCCAATTTCAACCATTGGAAGTATTATAGAGTGAACAGCTATTTGCGTATAATCACCAATGGTAGGACCTTGGCAAATGTTAGATGGAGGGTGTGGGTCATTTGTGAAAACAACATATGGATAAATGAAAACAAAGTTTCCAATAGTAGATTTTTGGCCTATGTGAACATTGCTATGAAGTCTACAGTAATCGCCAAAAGTTGCATGACCTTGGATGTCAGATAGAGTTCCGATTGAAAGATTTGTCCCGGCAGTTACATTTTCTCTGATAGTTACACGATGTCCACAAGAAAAATTATCCCCGAAATTGCTTCCAGCATATAGTATTGTATGACTTCTGATTAAGGAATTTGCTCCAATTTTCGTCATTGGATTTTTGTAATTCTCGTCAGAGTAGTAAGAATTCAGAGGTTCGCCAAGCACACAGTCATTACATATAATAGAATTGTCGCCAATTTCTACATTGTCATAAATGACAGTATTGTCCCCAATTTTAATATTGGCTCCAATTGTTGCAGATGGGGAAATGAATATATTTCTATTGTTGAACTTCATTCTGATGAATTTTATCACTTTGTTGATGTCGCTGTAGGCTCAATGGGAAGTTAAAGATTCATAGTTCCATTTTTTACACATCGTCCTAGGGATGTGCATTTGCTAGACTAACCGATTCCCATTGACTATTTGGTTAGATGTTCCTGCTTTCCCGGTCCTGGCACTGGGTCAAGTAGCCTTTCAAAGATAAGGTATTCAAACATCTTATACATAGTGATTTTGAATTTATCAGCGTTGATGGCAGGATTGGGCGATTGGATGTTTATGTCGGGGTTGAAGCATGAGCTTACCTTTTGGGCTGGTTACCCGTACTTGAGTCTTTATCGTACCTATTCAGGGTACGATTGGGCATTAGTTTGGTTCTTGTTTTGTTCAGTAAGATTCGTTCATTAGGGTCCAATCCAGTTCATCTTACTACTGATCTCTCGGGTACAGGTTTTCCAAATTCCCGTAGTTGACTTCATAGATTGAATCCAGGGAATCATGAATCCTTCACCATTTTCAAAGGTTGGGTTCCAGATGTATTGTGAAAGTCTACAAGTTGTAGATTTCACTAATGTACTGATAAATGTTTGTGTAAAGGTCTTTTAATCAAATGCTTGTGTGGTTTCATTAAGGCTATCCCGGGTGGGATTGCTTAGAGTCATTGGACCTGTTATCTTTAACCTGATATTGGTTTTTGCACTTTCTACATCAATCATCGTATTCCCTTCTCGTCAGATGACTAAACCATTGAACATACCTTTTTTTCGCTTCGATCAAATGCATGGGCCAATCCGGGAAGATCTGCTGACCGCTGCAACACGCGTAGTGGATAGTGGTTTCTACATTCTGGGGCCTGAAGTTCAGACTTTTGAAAACGCCTTTGCCAGATACTGTGGTGTGCAACATGCCATTGGGGTCGCGAATGGACTGGAAGCGCTTCATCTTGCTCTCAAAACCCTCGGTATAGGGCCTGGAGACGAGGTGATCGTACCATCAAATACCTATATCGCCACTGTTTTGGCTGTGTCATACACTGGCGCAACCCCCGTTTTGGTTGAGCCACACATGGATACCGCCAATATCGATCCCGGAGGCATTGAGGCCATGATCACACCTTCTACAAAAGCGATCATTCCTGTTCACCTCTATGGCCAGTCTTGTGAAATGCACACGATCATGGACATGGCAAACCGGCATCATCTATTCGTGATCGAAGACAATGCCCAATCGCAAGGTGCATCCTGCAAAGGGAAACGGACCGGAAGTTGGGGCCATGTGAATGGAACCAGTTTTTATCCTGGGAAGAATATCGGCGCACTTGGCGATGGAGGTGCTATCACGACAGATGATTCGGATCTGGCAGCCGATATCAGGAAATGGAGGAATTATGGATCTTCCGTAAAATATTACAATGAGATCAAGGGCTATAATTGCCGGTTGGATGAACTCCAGGCAGCTATGCTTCAAGTGAAACTGAACAAGCTTGATCAATGGAATGATGAGCGGAGGCGGTTGGCGAATAGGTATGACCAAGCACTATCAGGCGTAGGCGACATTCAGACCATCCGGTTGGCAGCAGAGTGTACATCTGTCTACCATCTCTATCCTGTGAGGACAAGCCTACGGGATAAACTACAAACTGTGTTATCTGCAAAAGGCATTGGCACACTGATCCACTATCCGGTTCCACCTCATCTCCAGGCTGCTTATCGCGGACACGGGTGGAAGGAAGGGCAATTCCCCATTGCGGAGCAACATGCAAAGACACTGTTGTCGTTGCCCCTGTTCCCAGGTTTGACGGATTCTGAGCAAGATTATATTGTCGAAACAATCCAGTCATTCTTCTTATGAGATGGCCTTGGTTGATCGGACTTGTCTTGCTCTTTGCAGTGCCTGTTATTTGGAACTGGGAGGCGGATACAATACCTGTAAACAATGGATTCGGCTGGGATGGGAACATGTATGGCATGTATACCCAGTTTCTGCCTGAAGCCATTGATCAAGGAGCCATCAATACTTTCCGGATGCAACGGATGTTGATCCCTGCATCCCTGTATTGGATCATGGAGCAAGCTGGAATGGAACGAAATCATGGACAGGTCATTCGGGCATATCGGGTGGTCAACGTGTTGTTCATCGCCCTGGCCATGATCATTTTCTTCCTCCTGTGCAAGACTGCCAATTGGTATCAGGACACGATCTGGCTTGGATTTGCAGCTCTGTTCTTCAGTATGCCATTCATGAAAATGAGCCAGTTTTATCCAATATTAGCTGATGTTCCTGCCTTTACAATTGGGCTTTGGGCGGTTTTCTGCTGGGTAAAAGGGTGGCGTCTCGGTTTGCTCTTGACCATATTGATTGGCGCCTTTGCGGGCCCGACAATGTGGGCTTACGGGTTGCTGTTATTACCCGGATCCATCAAGTCGACTGGCCAGGCAAAACCGATGCTCTCCGTATGGTGGGCACTTATTCCACCGATTCTCTTCATGGCCTTTTGGCTTTGGTTGTGGCAGGCTCACCAAGATGTATTTTTCGATCCACCTAATTTTTCCCAATCTGTTCGGATGAACCTTTTGCCATTTTCACTCTTGCTCGTTCTTGGCTATTTGTGGTGGGTGGGGCAGTTGATACGGACCGTACCGTCCATAGTCAGTTGGCTTCAAACAAAGCAATGGGTCTGGTTACTGCCATTGGCTCTGGTTTTCCTTGTTGTCCAATGGATCGTGAATAGCTATGCAGGAGATGGCGAGGTGCCTCAAACGTTGCTTTCTTACATATATGTGATCATGCAGCAATCCGTAACCTATCCTGGCGGGTTTGCGATTGCCCATTTCGCTTACATCCCGGGATTCGTGCTGATGAGTTTGCTTGCCGCTCCATGGGTCCATCGAATCGTTCAATCGTTCGGACCGGGGCCGCTGTTGTTGACTACCATGACTTTCGTCATGATGCTGGGTTCTGAAACCCGTCAATTGATGCAGGTATTGCCGTGGCTTTTTTTTCTGTTCCTGACGACAATTGATGCATATTGGCGATTCAATACGATCTTGTTGGTCCTGATCATTCTTGGTTTGTGGATTTCTGCACCCTGGTGGACAAACCTCGCAATAGAAGCCGGCACTTTGGAAGGTCTGTTTTTGCGTGAACCTGCACAACGGTTTTTTCGGTATCATGGGCCGTGGATGAACCAGGAAAGCTGGCTCAACCAGCTGTTGGGCTTGCTCGGTGTTGCTGCAATCCTTGGTCTTTCCTATCGATTCGGTTTTGTGCAATCCGTGGGGACATCGAAATTTTCAGCGAAAACGAACCCGTAATGGCATTACTTTCCATCATCATTCCTTGTTATTTCAATGAGGAGAACATACCTGTAACCTTTGACCGTCTTCAGGAAGTGGAGGGAATGTTGCCGGTTGGAACAGCAGTGGAATACCTTTTTGTAGATGATGGATCTGGTGATGGGACATTGCGTGTCTTGGAAAGTGTTCAGAAAGACCATCCGAACAACGTTGTCCTGATCAAATTGGCAGGCAATGTCGGTTCATACAATGCCATCCTGGCGGGCATGGCCCATTCCAGGGGTGATTGCTGTACGGTGATCTCCGCCGACTTGCAGGATCCGCCCGAGTTGATCCCCCGGATGTTCGCCTACTGGCAGGATGGGTTCAAGCTGGTCATGGCCAACCGGGAGCGGCGGGAGGAGCCGTTTTTCAAACAGCTGTTTGCCCGTTTGTTCCATCGATTGATCCGCCGGTTCGCTCTCAGGAATATCCCCCCTGGGGGATTCGATTTTGTGCTCTTTGATCGGAAGCTCTGCGACGAAGTGGTAGCCATGGATGAAAAGAATACGAATACCCTTTTCCTGTTGCCCTGGACAGGATATCCCTATGTCAGCATCCCCTATGTCCGGCAGGCTCGTGAAATCGGCAAATCCCGATGGACGTTGACCAAGAAGGTCAAACTGTTCATTGATTCATTCATCGCGTTCTCGTTCTTTCCGATCCGCCTCATTGCGGCGAGCGGTCTGATCCTGGGCGTTCTGGCCCTGGGATATGCAGCGTTCATCCTCTATGCCCGCCTGACGGGTAGTATTGAGGTAGAAGGCTGGTCCGCTCTGATGCTGGTCATCCTGGTCGTGTCATCCTTTCAGATGATGGCCTTGGGTGTGCTGGGAGAGTATCTGTGGAGGACCCTGGATGCTGTCAGGAAACGACCCAACTATATCATCGACGAACTCAAGGATGAACGGAAGGCCTGATCCCGGTGAACACCTTCTCATTGGAAGACAACGGCATCGGTCTTTGGCGTTCGGCGAGATATGAATAACAGCCCGATGAACATCAGGATGCCATTCACGGCAATGACGAGGAAGCCGAGTTTGAAGCCGGCCAGCAGCGTATCTGACCAGGTATTCAACATCCAGGTCAGTAATGGCGACAAGATCGCCAGGGGCAGGACCAGGCGATCGTTGACCTGCCTGCTGGTCAGGAGGCCAAAGGCGAACAGGCCAAGGATCGGGCCATAGGTGTATCCGGCTACTTCAAACAGTTTGGTGATCACTGCCTGATTATGGATGGAGGAAAACCCGAGTATCACCAGGAACAACATGGCTGACATGCCCAAGTGCACCCAGCGACGGATGCGGGTCTGTTCATGATCCGGGCGTTTCGATCGTTCCAGATCCAGAAAGTCCACACAAAAAGAGGTGGTCAAGGCCGCCAGTGCCGAATCGGCACTGGAATAGGCTGCTGCAATGAGACCGATGATGAACACGGCGCCTACGGCAACCGGTAAATGGTTCATCGCAATGGTAGGATACAGCTGGTCACTTTTTCCTGGAAGGGCAATCTGGGCGAAATCCGCATAGAGGTAGAGCAGGGCCCCCATGCTCAGAAACATCAGGTTGGCGATCACCAGGACGATGCAAAAGGTGAACATGTTCTTCTGGGACTCCCCCAGGGTTCTACAGGCAAGGTTCTTTTGCATCATGTCCTGATCCAGTCCCGTCATCACTATGGTGATCAATGCACCACTGAAGAATTGCTTGAAGAAATTGTTGGGGTCGCTCCACCCCCCTGAAAAGGAAAAGATCTGACTGTAGTTGCTGTCATGGACCTCACGAAGTGCCCGGAGAGGGCTCAGCTGCATTTGATGGCCGATAAAATAAATCGTCAGGCCAACAGCTGAAAGCATGAAGACCGTTTGCAGGACATCGGTGAAGATGATGGTCCGCATGCCATTATGTTGGGTGTATGTCCAGATCAGGGCGATACTGGTGGCAATGGTCACCCACATCGGGATACCAAAGGGGCCCAGGACAAACTGATCAAGGACCATCACCACGAGAAACATCCGGAACGAGGCCCCGATGATCCGGCTCAGCAGAAAGAACGCGGCACCTGTCTTGTAGCTGGTCCGGCCAAATCGCTGTTCCAGGTACCCGTAGATCGTCGTCAGATTCAACCGATAATATAACGGGAGCAGCACCAGAGCGATGACGGCATACCCGAGCAGATAGCCCAGCACGACCTGGAAGTAGGAGAAGTTGCTGTTCAGGCCATCTGTGCCGACCACACCGGGAATGGAAATGAAGGTTACCCCGGACAGAGAGGCGCCGATCATGCCGATAGCGATCCAGATCCAGTGGGTCTTTCGACCGGCCAGGAAAAATGTGGCATTGTCGGTAGTCTTTCCCGAGAAGCGTGAGATCGCAAACAGCAAGAGGAAATACCCGGCAATCAGGATGCCGATCCACATGGGTGTCAAGGGTGTCATATGCAACGTCATCTATCCAGCAGACCTCTGCTGTCAGAAAGCCAAACCAAGGTAATGGATTGGATGCAGAGGTGTGCAATGGATGGGCAGAATGCGCTTACTCCTGTACCTTCATCCCGAAGGCCAGGTCTCCGGCATCACCCAGTCCGGGCACGATATAGGCCTTTGCTGTCAGTTCCTCATCGAGCGCACCGATCCAGATCCGGGACTTGGGAAACATCCTGCGGACGTAATCCAGACCTTCGCTGGCAGCAATGATGGCGGCAAAGTGGATCTCATTTGGCTGGCCAAAGGCCTTGAGGGCTTCTACGGTTTTGACCATGGATGATCCGGTTGCCAACATGGGATCTCCCAGGATGAGGGTCTTGCCATTCAGATCCGGACAGGACACATATTCGACATTGATATCAAAAGAACCATCCTTGTGATGCTTGCGAAAGGCACTGATAAAGGCATTCCCGGCCCGATCGAAAATGCGCAGCATGCCATCGTGAAACGGCAGGCCAGCCCGCAGGATACAACCAAGGACCAGATTTTGATCGGGCACGACCGCTGTTGCCTGGCCTAATGGTGTGTCGACGGTTTTGGTGGTGGTTGTCAGGGTCTTGCTGATCTCATACGCCATGAGCTCACCCACGCGCTCCATGTTGTACCGGAAGCGAAGGGAGTCCGACTGAATGCTCTGGTCACGCATCTCAGCGATGAATTGACCGATGACGGATGGTGTTTCACTCAGTAGATGGATCATGGTAGGCGGGTTTTGCTGCTCAGCCGCCAAGATAGGACATCAGGATACACCGAACAAGGAGTTGACGACAGTGAACTGACTGACCTGAGTCATCTGTCTTTTGAGAAAAAGACAGTTTCCCAGCCGGCCCATTCCCTGTCGATCGCTGCCAGGCTGTTGGCATGAGCCAGGGTGGTCAGCGTTCCACCATGAGCCCGGATCGTGGATTCCAGTTGTCCGATCAGCGCGAGGGCGGCCTGCGGATGCATATGCAGGTAGCCCTGGAGTGTCGTATCCATTACCTGGAAAGGATGCACTCGCAACGGTGTAGTGATATCCCGTTCCAGATCATACCAGAAAAAGGATCGGGCAGTACCCGCTCGAAATCCGGGCTGGTCAGCAAATCCCATGCTCCAGTCTTCCTGAATGCCACATTCGATCAGCAGTCGATAGGTCTCGGGCAGTCGAAACCGGAGATAGTGCATCCGGCTTCGGGATGGGGATTCTCCAGTGATCATCGCAAAGCGACGACATTCTTCAGCCAGTTGTTCCGGATGACTCCCGGCGGAATAGCCGGGATGGATGCCGATACGCGTATGTTCATGACAGGATCGGATCACCTGCTGGTATGCGGGATGCATCCAGGAATGGTTGCGGTCAAAATGACTGCGGGAACTGACCGGAAAAAACAGTACGGCCTCCTCTTCCTTCCATTGATCAAAGAAGTCATATGGGTCCCTGCGCCCGTCCGTCAGACATTCGAAGCCCCTGCGGAAGGTGGTTCGACCTTGTTTGATCAGGTCCCTGGCCAGAGTGCGAATCTGTCGCACAACTGGTTTGTGCAGATATCGCCAGGCAAAGTCAATGTCAAACGTCTGGATTCGGTGGAAAGAGGCCGGAGGTACGGCAAATCCCGGGAAATGATGATTCAGCAAACCCGCCAGCCGGGCTGTCCACTCATCCACCACCGGACACATGAGGAAATGGTGACGGAAGCCGAGACTGGCCTTCCCCGGATATCGGTCGTGGGCATCGGGCGTGAAATCTCCATATTCCTCCCACCGGCTCAGCATCCAGAAACATGCTGCCAACAGGTCAGCTGGCAAGGAGGCATTTGGTTGTGAGGCGGCAAATAACCAGAATTCATCTTCGAGGCGGACAACATCTGGTTCGGATGTGGTGTTATCACCGAAAAGCAGTTGGCCTGCCATCGGGATCCAGGGACGAAACTGAGGGTCTTCAGCAGAATAGGCCATTTTGGGCCCCGGCCAGTTTCTTGCGACGTCCAGGTCGGTCGTCAGATCAACGGTTTTTTCCCACCCTTCGCTCACCATCCAGTCGAGCACAAATCTCAATCGCGGATGGTCAGCAGGGGCAAAAACAAGCAGATCAGGAGAATTCATGGATGATTTTCATCGATCACGTAGAATGGCAGTGGAAATATCCCTAATTTTAATCATTCAATGTACACGCAATCAACATTATCGATGAATGTCCTTCGCCTGTTGACCGGCGTGTTCCTGTCCTGCCTTAGTTGGGCCGCACAAGGCCAGGTGACGATACAGCCCAAAGCGAGCATTCCAGAGGAGGTCGGTATTCTCTACAACCAGGAGAAGGTCATGACCTACCGGATCCACCCTCGAGGCATGGCGTTGGGCTGGTACTCGGGAAAGATCCAGACGTTTTACAAGACCACCTATTACGGCCTTGAGCTGGGATATATCCGTCATCACAAGGAGACCCGTCAATCCAATGATCTCGCCGCTGTCTTTCGCGGGGAGACACCCAGGCCATATGTCTATGGGAAACAGAACAATTTCTACGTCTTGCGAGGCGGATATGGAGTGAAGCGCTACTTTTCCGAAAAGGCCAGGAGGAGAGGGTTGGCCGTAGGGGTCAGCTATCAGGGTGGTGTCACCCTCGGTATGATCAAGCCCTACTATCTCCGATTGATCGAACGGCAGGAGAACAACTCATTTGCGATCGTCTCGAAGAAATATTCCGAGGAGGACAAGGACCTGTTTCTGGATCCCTTCAGTATCTATGGCGGAACGTTTTTCACCAAAGGCCTGGGTGAACTCTCCTTCCTTCCGGGCATCAACGGGCAGGTGGCCGTGCATTTCGCATTCGGGGCGTTCGACGAGTATGTCATGGCCATTGATACTGGCCTGATGGTCGACATCTTCCCGCGGAATGTGCCCATTATGGTGGAGGATAACCAGCCGTACTTTCTCAACCTCTTCCTAACTTTGCACATCGGCAAACGATCGTAACCCCATGCTTGAACTTCCAGTAGTTGAATCCCGCCGGAAAAAACCGGACTGGCTGCGTGTCAAATTACCGACCGGAGAGTCCTACAGGATGGTCAGGGAGATCGTTGATGACCATCGCCTGCATACCATTTGCCAGAGCGGGAATTGCCCGAATATGGGCGAATGCTGGGGGGCGGGTACCGCCACCTTCATGATCCTGGGAAATACCTGTACCCGTTCCTGTTCGTTTTGTGCGGTCAAGACAGGCCGTCCCAACGAATACGACGAAGATGAACCAAGGCGAGTAGCGGAAGCCATCAAACTGATGGGCGTCAAGCATGCCGTGATCACCAGTGTGAATCGGGATGAGCTCAAGGACCGGGGTGCCGAGATCTGGTATCAGACCGTCAGGCAGGTCAAGGAAACATCCCCCTCTACCACCATTGAAACCTTGATCCCGGATGTAAAAGCCAACTGGGAAGCGCTGGATCGCATGATCAGCCCGGGCCAGGAGGTGGTGAGCCATAACATGGAGACGGTGAGCCGATTGTACCGCCTGGTTCGGCCACAAGCCAAGTATGACCGAAGTCTAGAGCAGATCCAACGGACCAAAACGGCTGGTAAGCGCACAAAGTCAGGCATCATGGTCGGCCTTGGCGAAACCAGGGAGGAAGTGTTGGAGATCATGGACCATCTGGTTGATCACGGATGTGATATCCTGACGATCGGTCAATACCTTCAGCCGACCAAGATGCATCTGGAAGTGGCGGAGTACATCCACCCGGATCAATTCGAGGAATACCGGGAGGTTGGATTGGAAAAGGGCCTCCTGTACGTGGAAAGTGGCCCATTGGTTCGCTCCAGCTACCATGCCGAGCGTCATTTGCTGTAGGGATTGCTTCCTTAGGCCGGCATGGATCACCAACCCATCAGAGCCATGATCTTGTCATAAATGGCCGTGTTCTCATAGATGCCCTGAAACTGTTCTGCACCTGGGCCAAAGGCAAATACCGGGATCAGGGAGGCAGAATGGCCTTTGGTGGTAAAGGCGGTCACCAGCGAATCCATGCGGGACCCCTCGATGATCGAATAACCTCCCGTTTCATGATCAGCGGTCAGGATCACCAGGGTGCCAGGGTTGGCCTGGGCGAAATCCAGTGCGTCCCCGATCACCTTGTCAAAGTCCAGCATCTCCGTGATGATATACTGGCTGTTGTTGGCGTGGCCACCCCAATCGATCTGTGAGCCTTCGATCATCATGAAGAAACCCTTCGAAGACCGCTGCTTCAAGAATGTCAAGCCGGCTTGTGCAGCCGGAAGAAGATAGTCCCGGCCATTTTCAGCGGTCAGGGGATCTTCGTTGGCCGTCAGGAATCCAAAAGGTCGTTTGGGATCCGGCTGAATAAGGTTGATGTCATTCGTAAAATAATCCTGGATCAGATACCCTTCCTTTCTCAATTCTTCACAGATGTTACGGTCATCCTTTTCCCTGTTCTGGAAGAATTTCAGGCCACCTCCGACGAAATAGTCAATTCCCGAACCCGGAAAATCCCCGGCAATGGCTTCATAGTTTCTCCGGTAAGGGTTGTGAGCAATGAATGAAGCCGGCGTGGCGTGCACAATGGTGGAGGTGGCTACAAGACCGGTGGCCAGACCATGGTCCTCCGCCTCCTCCAGCAAGGTCTTGCACGGAATGGTATCCGGGTCCACGCCAATAGCGCCATTATATGTTTTTTTACCACAGGAGAAGGCGGTGGCCCCGGCCGCAGAATCAGTTACCAGGTCGTCGGAGGAATAGGACTTGTGAAACCCGATCTGCTTGAATCGTTCGATCTGCAGTCGGTTGTGATTGCTGTACAGCCCTGCGGTGATCTGCGAAAGGCCCATACCGTCGCCGATCAGAAGTATGACATTCCTTGGCTTGACCTGCTGGATAGGTGGGGTCGTAGTATGCTGTTCCTTGAGCGGATGGCATTGGGTCAACAGCAGCAGAGAGCAGGCGACCAGGAGGGGGGATAGGATAGCTTTCATGGCCGAAAATTAAATCAGAATCTCTTGTGGCCGTTGGTTTCTCTGAAAAGGAAACAGATTGTTAACACCTCCCATGAGCGACAATGCCCTTGTTGCCCGGGAGGAATTCAGTTTCCGGACAGGATATATCGCTTTCCGGGCAGGGTTCGCACCAGGCCACGAAATTCGAGATTGAGCAGGCTGGAAGAGATCTTGCTCGGCGGCATTTGCAGCCTGAAACCCAGGTCGTCGATCAGCAGTTCCGGCTGACGAGCAATCTCGTCGATGATCGCCTGTTCATCCGGATCAAGATCATGGAACAATGCTGCCTGAGGTGGTGCGTTCTTCTGGTCATCGATATCCCAACCCATGAATTCAGCAAGATCTTCGGCATGTTCCAGAAGATGGGCCTTGTGCCGTTTGATCAGCAGGTGGCAACCTTTGGACAGGGGGTCGGTCACCCTGCCAGGTACGGCAAATACATCTTTATGGTAGCGATTGGCAAATTCAGCCGTGATCATGGACCCACCACGCTCCTTGCTTTCGATCACGACAAGAGCATCCGACAATGCGGCGATGACGCGATTGCGCATGGGAAAGTTGTCCTTGTCGGGTAATGTGGCAAACGGGTATTCGGTCATCAGGCCACTGTTTCCCTCCATTTTTTTCGCCAAGCTTCGGTTGGCCGCAGGATAGATGGTCTGAAATCCGTGGCCAAGGATACCGATCGTCGGTAACCCGGCCGACAGGGCAGCATGATGTGCGGTGCTGTCAATGCCATGGGCCAGGCCACTGATCACCATCACCTGATGTGCGGCCAGTCCATTGATCAATTCTTCCGCCACGATGCGTCCGGCCGGAGTGGGTGTTCTGGTGCCGATCACCCCGATGGTCCGACCATGTTGCAAGGGTGGTTGCCCTTTCAGGTAGATCACCAGCGGGGATTCCTCGAAATGAGCGAGTCTGGATGGATAGCGCTCATCCAGATAATGGATCCCGGTGATGCCTTCCCGCTCCAGGATCCTCAGTTCTTGTTCAGCAGCATGTAACAGTGATGTATCCTGGATGGATCGGGCGATCACCAGGCCGATTTGCGGGATCCGGGCCAGTTCACGCACACTGGACCGGAATACCGCTTCCGGGCTACCACAATAGGCTACCAGCGTTCGACCGAGAATGGGCCCGACCTTGGGGACCTGGCTGAGGGCGATCATGTAGAGTAGGGAGCTCTCCATTCCCAAAAATAAAACAATTTGTGTCTTATGTGGTATGGTTGGATCAAAAAAAATGAATGGACGGGATCAGGAGATCCGGCTCCAGGATCCTTGCTGGCGATTGGTTGCCTGCAGGTGTCGTCTGACTCGCTGATGGGCAGGATCATTCAATTGGGGGTCCTTGTCCAGGAGCACGGCGGCCATGGTCCGCGCGGTGGTCAGGATGCGGCCATCCTCGCGAAGATCGGCGATCTTCAATCCCTGGACGCCACTTTGGCGTGTACCTTCCATATCCCCGGGCCCTCTGAGCTTCAGGTCGACATCGGCGATCTCAAAGCCGTTATTGGTCCGACACATCGTGGTGAGTCGTACCCTTGCTTCGTTCGACATCTTGCCATTGGTCATCAGAATGCAATAGGACTGGTCTGCTCCTCGTCCGACCCGTCCCCGCAACTGATGCAACTGGGAGAGTCCGAAACGTTCGGCATTCTCGATCACCATCACGCTGGCATTCGGGACATTGACACCGACCTCAATGACGGTAGTGGCGACCATGATCTGGGTTTCCTTCCTGAGAAACCGCTGCATTTCCATTTCCTTGTCGGCGCTGGGCATTCGTCCATGCACGACGCTGATCTGATAGTCAGGCCTGGGGAATTCTCGCTGCAGGGCAGCCAGGCCCTCCTCCAGGTTGAGCAGGTCCAGGGTAGCGGACTCCTCGATCAGCGGATAGACGACATAGACCTGCCGCCCCAGGGCGATCTGCTCCTTCATGAAGCCGATCAACCGCAGGCGTTTGTTCTCATACCACAATTCCGTGGTGATGGGTTTGCGGCCAGGAGGCAGCTCATCGATGATGGATACGTCGAGATCTCCGTAAATGGTCAGTGCCAGGGTTCTCGGGATGGGGGTGGCCGTCATGACCAGGACATGGGGAGGGTGGGGGTGGCTTTTCTTCCAGAGGGCTGCCCGTTGGGCAACGCCGAACCGATGCTGTTCATCTGTGATGGCCAGCCCCAGCCGTTGGAATTGGACCGGTTCCTCCAGGACGGCGTGGGTGCCGATCAGGAAATGAAGCGTCCCATCCGCCAGATACTGCAGGGTCAGTTTCCTGGTTTGGCCGGTCACACTGCCGGTGAGCAGGCCAATCCGAATCCCCATGCCCCTGATCAGGTCCTTCAGGGATTGGAAGTGCTGCTGAGCCAGGATCTCCGTCGGTGCCACCAGGCAGGACTGGTATCCATTGTCCAGGGCAATCAGCATGGCCATCAGGGCCACCACGGTTTTTCCCGATCCTACATCACCTTGCAGCAAGCGGTTCATCTGCGAACCGGCCCCGAGGTCTCGCCGGATCTCCCTGATGACCCGTTTCTGGGCTTCGGTCAAGGAGAATGGCAGAAAATCCGAATAGAAGCGGTTGACCTGCTCGCCCACGGCGTCAAAGACATATCCGACCAGATCGCGCTGCCGGTGCATTTTTGACAGGAGCAAATCCAGTTGGATAAAGAACAGCTCTTCGAACTTCAGGCGGTTTCTCGCTGCTTCGAGGGCGGGTTGGGAAACGGGAAAGTGGATCTGCTTCAAGGCTTCCAGGCGACCGGGCAGCCGAAGGTTCTGCAGGATATCATCCGGGATATTCTCTGGCACCATCGAAGGGGTAAGGCGCGGGATGATTTGCCGGATGATCTTTCGAATCCCTTTGGTATCGAGTCCTTTCTTGCTCAATCCTTCAGTCGTCGAATACACCGGATCGAAGGTCAGGTCCCTGGGGGAATCACCCTGCAGGGATTCCATTTCCGGATGAACCATGGTCGCCTTCCCCCTGAATCGCTGGACCTTGCCGTATGCCGTATAGGTCTGGCCCGGCTGGAGGACACTTTCGATGATCTTCCCACCCTTGAACCAGACCAGTTCCAGTGTAGCCGTATCGTCACGCAGATAGGCGATCAAGCGTTTTTTGTGACCGGCTCCCTGGTACTGAAAAGGACTGAGCACGCCCTGGACCAGAGCGGTGTCAGGATGGGTCAGCACCTCACGGATCGACCGGATCAATGTTTTGTCGATATACCGATAGGGGTAATGCTCGAGGAGGTCGCGAACGCGCCCGATGCCCAGCTCTGACCGCAACAAGGCAGCTTTGACTCCTCCGAGACCGGGGAGTTGGCTGATGGGTTCGTCCAGGAAAGGGCTCAATGGTCCGGGTTTTGGACAAAAGTAAGGCTCACCGCAGGAAGAAGGCCGTAATCGGTGAATTTCAACCATACCGTCATTTCCCATTACCTTTGCACAAACAAGATCCAGTGCCTACCATACGACAGCAACAGGTCGCCGAACTCGTCCGGCGCAATTTCAGTCTGGTCCTTCAGGACCAGGGGCGTTATATCTATGGCGATGTCATGGTTACGGTTACGGAGGTTCAGATGTCACCCGATCTGCTGCTGGCCAAGATCTATCTCAGCGTGTACAATACGGAGAATAAGCAGGCCGTCCTCCTGGAAATGGAGGATCAGCACCAGGAATTGCGCCAGAGCCTGGGTCATCGGCTGAGAAAACATATTCGTCGGATTCCGGACATCGCCTTTTATATCGATGATACGCTGGACGAAATGGAGCGGGTCGACAAACTGTTCAAACAGTTGGAATCGACGAATCAGATGGGCCGTCCATCAGGCGACAGATCGACGGAAGAGGAGTGACCCTTCCCCGCCATCCGTTCCAGGAGCTCACCTTCCTTCATGGCATAGGCTGATGTGTAGATCTCCTCAGGATGGACCTCCTCAATGAGGACATCGATGAGGTTCATGGCCGAAACGATCAGGTCGGCACGCTCTTCCGGTAGTCCGGGGAGGCGCTTGCGGGAGGAAAGATCCATCGTGGTCACCTGCCGGGTCACATCCTGGATCCTAGCCTTCGGTATGGGACAAAGGAGCATGTCAGGATGGAGGTCAAGATCGGCCAGCACGTCGAAAATTCCGGAGGCTCCGATCAACGATTTGATCGGAGTGTTTTGGAGTTGTGCCAGCCAGGGCCTGACCTTGCCGATGATGTGCTCCCGCATCAGGGTCAGTTCGTCACTGCGGATGGGTTCATGTTGGTGAAATCGGTGATGCAGGACCGCAATGCCCAAAGGCAGGCTCACGGAGGATATGATCCCGTGCTGATCCAGGAGAATCAACTCGACACTCCCGCCTCCGATATCCAGCACGAGATGAGTTCCCGGATGTTGGCGGAGGAGAGACCGGACACCTGTGGCGATCAGTCGCGCTTCTTCCTGTCCATCAATGATGCGGATCGGATGCCCCAGGACAGCTTCCAGTTGATGGGTCAAGGATGCCGCATTGTCAGCAGTGCGAAGGGCCGCCGTCCCCAATATGGAAATATCGGTAACAGAATGCCTGTCCAGGGCGGTACGAAAAGCGCGGGCGGCCTGGAGGGCATCCCGGACGGCAGCGTCAGGGATGTGTTCGATGCCTGCCCGGGCCAGCTTGACGAAGTAGCGATCCCTGTATAGGACATCAAGGGGTGCCCTGCTGCCAGAACGGGCGATCAGCAGATGGAAGGTGTTCGTGCCGAGGTCGGCAACGGCAAATACAGGATGGATTACTGCGAAGACGAGGTCATTTTTGGCAAGGGCACACCGATATTGCGGAGGAACTGGACGCCCATTTCATTCAATCGGACTGCCGTGGCCAGGATATCATATTCGTAGAACCTCAGGAATGTGCATCCTTCAGAAAAATACAATTCAGCGATCGCAACGGTTTCACCGTTGGACACATAGAATATCCGTCCGATAGCAGGGCAATTCCATTCCAGGGGGACGGGGTTCTGGGTATCCATCTGCTGGAACGCGGAGCGAATGGCAGGCTCGTCGGTCATGGACATGCTGATCTCCAGATTATAGAACACGTAGTCGATGGTCGTGACCACGTTGGCCAGGCTGTCCAGCCAGTCCTTCCTGGTCTCTACGTAATATCCTCTGGTACCGGATTGCTCCTCGATTGTTGGTTCGGATTGTTCCGTCGAGGCGGGTTGCTCGGTACAGGACAGGAGCAGGAGGGAAAGAGAGAGGCAAAAGATGATTGGCTTCATGGCTAAAAGGTGTACAGGTATTGAAGAGTCAGGAAAAATCCTCGAAGAGCCTTGGCATTCAGCGCGTCGAGATCACTGAACAGGAGGTTGATGGAACTGGTGTACCGGAAATGAAAGCTGTGATGCTCTGTGGAATGGTAACCCGCCCCGACGATCCAGCTGACATCGTTCTCATTGAACAGGTCTTCCTGCCCTTCGAAGGGGTTAGCAATGGCTCTTGCCCTGAACAGCCGTCCGTAGGCCAGGCCGGCCTGAAAATCCATTCGATAGAACGAGGATTTGTCCACTTCGACTTCCCAGTCCTTGTAGTGAAAGATCACCGGTACTTCGATATAGTGGAGGTTGTACCTGTTCAGCAACTGGCTGTTATCCAGGGAGAAGGCGGACTGCGCACCGCGCTGGCTGTAAAGGAGGTCCATGCTGACATCGATCCTCGGCTGGATGACCGTATTGATCCGTATGCCAAGATTCAGGCCTGCTTTATTGTATCCCCAGAGGTCATCCCCATTGATCTGACTGGCATTGAACCCTACCAGGACCCCGCCTTTGAACCGGCGCTCCTGAGCCTCAGCATGATACGTGAGTCCGATAAGGAGGAAAAGCAGGAGAAGTATGCGGATAGTTCCAGAAAAATGCGTCATGCTGAGAAGCCGTTATATCTTTGCAAAGGTACATGCATTGAGGTCCAGAAATGAAGCCAACCGTCACCAATCTGAAAAAGTTGGAGGAGTTATTCCACCAGCTCTCCTATACCGTGCGATATGAAAGAGGTAACTTTCAGTCGGGGTATTGTATTGTCGAGCATCGCAACATTGTGGTGGTCAACAAGTTCTTCGATACGGAGGGCAGGATCAATACCCTGCTGGACATCCTGTTCAACCTCGATGTCGATCCTTTGTCATTAGACGACAAATCCCGCCATTTTTTGCAATCGGTGATCAAGCAGGCCGCAGTGACCGATAGCGACTCATGATACGGGCGACCTTCTTGGGAACGGGTACGTCCCAGGGTGTTCCGGTCATCGGTTGCTCCTGTGAAGTATGCCGGTCTCCGGATCGTCGCGATCAACGGTTGCGCACCTCCCTTTTCCTCGATTACGATGGCTGCCATCTGGTGATCGATGCCGGACCGGATTTTCGGCAACAGATGCTTCGCATCGGGGCAGAACGGTTGGATGGTATTCTGCTCACCCATGAACACAATGATCATGTTGCCGGACTGGACGATGTTCGCCCGTTCAACTTTCGCCAGGGGAAGAACATGCCCATCTTTGCCGAGCAGCATGTACTGGGTGAGATCACGACCCGGTTTGCCTATGCATTTGACCAGGATCCCTATCCGGGTGCCCCCCGGTTCGATCTGTTTGCGATCGATCCTGAGGAACCCTTCCTCATCAATGGGCTGGAAGTCATGCCGATCCGGGTATGGCATGGACACATGCCGGTGCTCGGCTTTCGTTTCGGCGACCTGACCTATATCACCGACGCCAGGACGATCGATGCCAGGGAGATGGAGAAGATCATGGGTAGCCGGGTTCTCGTACTGAACGCCCTGCGACACGAACCCCATTATTCTCATCTGCATCTGGAAGCCGCTCTGGAGATCGCCCGGGTCTGTGAGGTGCCCATGACCTACCTGACCCATATCAGTCACTCCCTGGGCCGATATGCGGATGTTGCCTCGCAATTGCCTGGAAGCGTCGCCCTGGGGTATGATGGATTGAGTTTTGACGTGTAATCAGTTACCGGCTGTCACAACCTGTTGGGGATAGCGAACGTTAGCTTCTAGAGAATCCAGAACATGAGCCAGCAACACAGGGAGCATTACCCCAATCGGTTGATCACGACATCCAGTCCCTATCTCCTGCAGCATGCCTACAATCCGGTCGATTGGCATCCCTGGGGGGAGGAGGCCCTGGCCAGGGCGAAACGGGAGGATAAGCCCATCCTGGTCAGTATCGGCTATTCTACCTGCCACTGGTGCCATGTCATGGAACGTGAGTCATTCGAAGACGACCACGTCGCTGCACTGATGAACCAGCATTTCATCAACATCAAGGTAGACCGGGAGGAGCGGCCGGATGTTGACCAACTGTACATGGAAGCCGTACAAATGATCAGTGGTTCGGGAGGTTGGCCCCTGAACGCCTTCCTCACTCCGGATGGACGTCCTTTCTATGGGGGGACCTATTTTCCACCTGAGCCAATGGGGAATCGGCCTTCCTGGACCCAGGTCCTTCAGCACCTGGCGGGCCTCTTCCAGAACAAGCGGGAAGTGGTCGAAACCCAGGCTGACCGACTGATCCAGGCCGTCAGGGATCATCAAACACGTCATTTCAAGCCGCTGGACCCGGATGCCGGGAATGGCCCCTCGCTGGATCGTGGATTCGTGGAGGAGGTCTTCAGGGACCTGTACAGTGATCGCGACGTCCGCTATGGCGGCTTCGGGGCTGCTCCCAAATTTCCAAGGACCATGTCGTTGGAGTACCTGCTGGCCTATGCGTCTTACACGGGCAATGCCGAGTCGGCTGAACATGTTCGCTTCAGTCTGCAACAGATGATCAGGGGTGGAATCTATGACCAGATCGGAGGCGGCATGGCCCGATATGCCACGGATCCTGCCTGGCTGGTCCCGCATTTCGAGAAGATGCTGTACGACAATGCCCTGTTGGTGGATCTGTTGTCCAAGTGGTACCAATGGCAACCAGATGAGGAAATGCGGCAGGCTGTTCGGGACACCCTGGCATTCATCGATCGCGAACTGACCCATCCGCGTGGAGCCTTCTATTCGGCCCTGGATGCCGATTCAGAAGGGGAGGAGGGGAAGTTCTATGTCTGGAGCCATGAGGAATTTGTCCGGATCGCCGGTGACCATGCCACGCTCTGGTGCGACTACCTGAACGTATCACCCGGAGGGAATTGGGAAGGAGTGAACATCCTTCATCGCTCAACCGACGATGCATCCTTTGCCAGGAGTCAGGGGATGGACATCCAGACCTTTCGAGCCAGGTGGGCGACCTTCCGCGAGCAGCTGATGGCCACCAGATCGGATCGGATCAGGCCGGGATTGGATGACAAGGTCATTCTATCCTGGAATGCCTTGATGATCGATGCCAGCCTGACCGCCTACCAGGCATTCGGTGAGGAAGATGACTTGATCCGGGCAAACAGGGCCCTGGCGTTTCTCCTCAGAGAATTGGTGGATGCGAATGGGAACCTGTTGCGCATCTATGCAGGGGATCGGGCCTACCAGGATGCCTTCCTGGACGATCATGCCTTCCTGATCCGGGCAAGGCTGCACCTGCTGGAGATCGATTTCCAGCCGGTGGCGCTGGAGGATATTCAACGGCACGCTGATCAGGTGATTCGGGCATTCTATGATCAGGAAGCTGGCGCGTTCCGCACGTCAGCAGACCAGGAATTGCAGAGTGCCTTGTTTGACACGTACGACAGTGCCTTGCCCAGCGGTAATGCGGTGATGGTCCAGAACATGGACCAATTGGGCGCCCTGACGGGTCGGAGAGACTTTGTCCTGATCGCTGATCGGCTTCGTCATCAGATTGCCCCGAGCGTGTTGCGGTTTCCCGGCTCGTTCGCCCAATATGCCCAGTCGATCATGTCCACTGTTTTCGGACACCGGGAGATCGTCATTGCAGGGCCGGATGCTCCATCTTTTCTTCGCCAGGCCAGCCGGCTCTACCTTCCGGGCAGTGTGCGTCTGGCCAGCACGGATGGGGAGGGTTCCGTATTGCTGGAAGACCGCCTGATTTCAGGAAAGACCTATCTTTATCTGTGCCAGAATCAGTCTTGTCAGCTTCCTGTCGAAACTGTTGAAGAACTTGTTGCTCAATTATGATGTCGTATCCATCCCACCCATATTCGTATTCCATCGCCATCGCCTTGTTCCTGCTGGCGGTTCTGCCAACTCCCTTCAGGGCAGGTGCGCAACAGCTGCCACAGTTTGCGCTGACCCCATGGACACTGGTGGAGATGAATCCGGCGGCAACGGGAGCCCAGGATGAACTGATCTTCAACGGGGCAGCGAGGCGTCAGTGGAACAACCTGCCCGGGAGTCCGTCGGGCTATCATATCAGTGCCCATATGCCCTTGCCAGCCATACAATCTGGCGTGGGGGTCTCCCTGCTGCAGGATCAGATCGGGTTGCAGACCCAGCTGGAGGCCACCGTGACCTACGCGTATCATATGCCTCTGGGCCGCCGCTGGACATTACATGGAGGTTTGGCTGCCGGTTTGTTCCAGTCGGGACTGGATGGGAGTGGGATTCGAACGCCGGATGGACAATACCCGGATGGCGGCGGACTGGACCATCAGGACGGGTTTCTGCCGAACGGTGCCGTCAATGCCACGGCTCCGCTGCTGCATGCAGGGATCATGATCGATGATGAGGTCTGGCAATTTGGGACAGCGATGCGCTATGCTCAGGGAGGGAATTTGAAGTATTCCGGCGCTGACGAGCAGGCCGCCATGTCCATCCAACCGCATCTTCTTGCCCATGCGTCGTGGAGTTGGGAGACAGGAAACGCAGTATTCCGTCCGACAGCCATGTTCCTCTCCGACTTCAGGCATTGGCAGCTGACGACGCAACTGAATTTGATCTGGCGGGAGAGATTCATACTGGGTGGTGGGTACCGGGGGCTGAATGAAGATACCCGGGATGCACTGCTGGTGACGGCAGGATTGTACATTTCGGAGCGGTTTTTGTTCCTGTATGCCTATGAAGCGGGACTTTCAGAGCTCCGGCAGGTGCACAATGGAAGTTTTGAGGTGATGATCCAATACCGTCTGCCATCCACGGTCAGCAAAGGGAAACTGCCGGGAATCATTTACAATCCTCGTTTTTTATGAGCAGATGTTTAAGGTTTTATTAACTTTAACAGTCAATTGAGGCAATAGGGATTCTGGTGTCACGTTTGCCAATTGACGAAGAAGTTTATCTTCGGGAAACTTTTTTGAATTCTTTGTTAATCCGGCTATATTTACGGCCAGTTTTTATCGAAACGACCTATTCAATACCAGGAAAAATTCGGGTGAAGGACATGAAGAAACTTATTCAAGTTTTCGCTGCCCTCGGCATCTTATTGGTGTTAAGTGCTTGTGGCTCAAAGGAAAGTGGGCAGTTAGTCGGTGTACTAGACCGGCCCTCTTGGAAGGGGATCAACCCTTATGGCATGGTGTACGTGCCCTCGGGAACATTGACGATTGGTACGGGAGATGAGGACATCAGCCGCACGTTCGTCCAGCGTCCCAAGACGATTTCCATTGTCGGGTTCTACATGGATGACACGGAGATCACCAATAATGAGTACCGCCAGTTCGTGCATTGGGTGCGAGATTCGGTCGCTTTGACCTATATGGACGCCTACATCGAGAACGAGGATGGCACACAGAGCATTGACTGGGAATATGAGGTCGACTGGGAGGATGAGACTGTCCAGGACATCTATTATCAGGGGAATGACCGATTTGCCGGCCGTAAGGAGCTGAATGTCGACAAGCTGGTATACGACTATGAGTGGCTGGATTGGCGCGCAGCTGCAGCTGACCGCGGACAGTCCTCTCGTACAAGTTTCATCAAGAAGGACAAGGTGAAGATCTACCCGGATACCATGGTCTGGATCCGTGACTTTGCCTATTCCTATAATGAACCCTATACACGGAACTATTTCTGGCATCCAGCCTTTGATGATTATCCTGTGGTTGGTGTGAACTGGAAGATGGCCAAGGCCTTCTCCTTCTGGAGGACAAAGCTCTGGAACCAGTATCGCGCTGCCGAGCGGGGCGAAGTGAACACGGAAGAATTCCGACTGCCCACGGAGACCGAATGGGAATATGCCGCCCGTGGTGGCAAGGAGCTGGCTCCCTATCCATGGGGCGGAATGTACCTGCGCAATGCCAAGGGTTGCCTGTTGGCCAACTTCAAGCCTGGTCGGGGCAATTATCCCGAGGATGGCGGGTTGTACACGGTTCGCGGTGATGCTTACTTCCCGAACGATTATGGCCTCTATAACATGGCGGGTAATGTGAGTGAGTGGACAGAAACGGCATTCTTCGAGAACGCTGTGTCCTTCTACCATGATCTCAACCCGGATATCAAGTACGATGCCGCCGACGATGATCCGGAAGCGGACAAGCGGAAGGTTATTCGTGGAGGTTCCTGGAAAGATGTCGGGTTCTTCCTGGAGACCGGAACACGCAACTGGGAGTTTCAGGATAGCACCAAGTCATACATTGGCTTCCGTTGTGCCCTGACCTTCCTCGGACGTTCCATCAACGACTTCTAAACATCGAGCAGGTGGAAATGTACAGGGTACATTTCCACTTGTCTTTCATAACTGTTCGGAAAATATGGGTTCATATTTTCCTTTCGATCACTTTGGCTTTTACTTTACTTGTTGATAGTAAACACGTTTCGCTTAACCAAACAAAATGCTTTAGAAAATGGGCTTGCAAAGTTTTATTAAATCATCAGGGTTCAAGTATCTCAAGAACCTGATCATCGGTGTGGGCGCCTCTGTAGTACTGCTGGGTGCTCTGTTCAAACTGGAAAGCTGGGAAGGTGCCAGTACGATGCTGATCATCGGTCTGTTTACCGAGGCTTTCATTTTCCTCTTCCTTGGTCTGATCGGCCCGGAAAAGGATTACTACTGGGAAAAGCTTTATCCTGGACTGGACAACTACAACAGCAAGATCGCTCCGTTGACTGCTGGTGAAGCAGGTGCCGGAGCACATCCTCTGGATGGTGAAGTTGTCGAGCGCCAGCTGGGCAGCATGGTCAATGAGCTGCAATCCATGTCGAAGAGCCTGGGCGCTCTGAAGGCGCTGCAGGAAGTTGACTTCACAGGAGCAAAAGACCAGATCAAGGCGATGGGTGGCTTCTACAAGAACATGTCGGATGCCATGGCCAACCTGTCTGATTCACTGGAAGATACCAAGGCATACAAGGAACAGCTCGTTGCGTTGAACAAGAATCTTGGTTCGTTGAATTCGGTCTATGGAAATGTGCTGAATGCCATGTCCAACATCGGCAAGTAAGCCGACCGGAAACCGTTCCTTTCACTTAACGAGCAAATAGAAATCTATGTCCATTCCAAAGGAACCGCGGCAGTTGATGATCAACCTGATGTATCTGGTGTTGACAGCATTGTTGGCCCTGAACATCTCCGCGGAAGTAATGAACGCCTTCTTTACGCTGAATAAAGGTATCGCTCAAAGTAACGTGATCGTTGAGAATACCAATGAGACGCTGCTGACGAATATCGACAAGCAGGCCCAGGCGTATAAGAATGAGGTCAATGACCAGTGGCTTGCCAAAGCCAAAGAGGTCAAATCGACGGCCGATGACTTTTACAATTATGTTGAAGAGCTGAAAAAGGAGCTGTTTGAAGCTGCTGGCGGCCCTTCCGAAAAGGATCCGTCCAAACCCAAGCGGATCAAGGACAAGGATGTGACTACCCGTTTGATGGTAGGACTTGAAGGCAAACCGGGTAAAGGTTACGAATTGGAACAGAAGATCCGTGATACCAGGGCGAAGCTGGAAGGTCTCGTGGAGAAGGATCCAGGTGTCATGTCTGCCATGCCGCTGAACATTGATGATGAGGCGGTGAAGAATTCCGATAAGGCCAACTGGACCGAGTATAACTTCAAGCAAATGCCTGTTGCGGCAGTTTTCCCTATTCTGACCAAGTATCAGAACGACGTTCGTGCGTCTTCTACCACGGCCCTCAACTTTATCCTCGGTAAAGTAGCTGGGGAGGATATCAAGTTCGATTCGTTCGAGCCGGTTGTATCTGCTGTGAAAGGGTATGTCATCAAAGGCGAGCGGTATACTGCTGATGTCTTCCTGAGTGCGTTCAGCACCTCTGCAGGAGATAACACACGTATCCTGGTCAATGGCTCCAGCCTTCCTGTGAAGGATGGTAAGGCGACCTATGAGACAACGACGTCCCAGATCGGATCCAAGCAGTACAATGTGGAGATCCAGGTAACGAACCCGCTGACCAAGGAGGTGAAGTCTTATAAAAAGACGTTCGAATACGAAGTCGGCGAGCGCAGCGTTACGGTATCAGCAGATAAGATGAACGTGTTCTACATCGGTGTAGAAAACCCCATCTCGGTTTCTGCTGCGGGCGCTTCCTCCAATGATCTCCAAGTATCCATCAACGGTGGTGGCGGAACCATCAAGAAGGTTGGCTCAGCCAACTACATCGTTGAGGTAAAGACCCAGACGAACGAATGTGTGGTGACGGTAAATGCACCCACTGTAGGTTTGAAGGATACCAAACTCTTCCGTGTCAAGCGGATTCCTGATCCAGTTGCCCGTTTGGGTAAGGAAAGCTCAGGACTCATGGGTAATGGAGAATTCAAAGCTCAGGCTGGTGTTGGTGCCTTCCTGGACAATTTCGACTTCGATGCAGTTTGTAAGATCCAGAGTTTCACTCTTACCCGGGTACCGCCTCGCCAAGACCCCATCGTGGCTGAGAACGAGGGCCCACGATATCAGACAAAGGCTCAGAATCTCATCAATGCTGCAAAGCCAGGTGACGTCTATTACTTTGACGATGTAAAGGCACGTTGCCCTGGGGATTCCGCTGGTCGGAAGATCAACTCAATGGTATTTAAGATTCGCTAATTCATAAGTTGCGTAAGCATGAAATTGCTGTTCAAATCTATTCTGCCTGCCATGATCTTCCTGTTGACAGGAAGTGCATTGCTGGCTCAGACACCTGAAGTCATCCGGACTGAATCCAGTGATCCAGCTCCCAAGACACCTCTGGATGGTGTGGTTGAGAAGACCCTCATCTCCGAGAAGCGGGTGTTGCCCTATGCACCTGTTCGGGAAGCTGATTACTTCTGGGAAAAGCGCATCTGGCGTGTGATCGACACACGTGAAAAGATGAACCATCCATTTATCAATCCGGATATGCGGTTCTTTTCCATTCTTTTGGATGCCGCTATCAATGGGGAGATTACCGTGTACAGCACGGAGGATGATCGCTTTACCCGTCCGCTTCATCCGGACGAGGTTGCTGGTATCGGCAGTAAGCCCGACACAGTAATTACCTTCGATCCTGAAACCTATGAGGAGATCGTCCAGATCGTGAACAACGAGCTCAACCCGGATGATGTCAAGCGTTTTCGGATCAAGGAGGTATGGTATTTTGATAAGGAGAAGTCAGAGGTCCGGTCACGGATCCTCGGTATCGCTCCTCTCATGAACAGTTACGATGACAACGGAAACTTCCGTTTTGAGTTGCCATTGTTCTGGGTCTATTATCCGGATGCCCGCTACACGCTTGCGCAGTATGAAGCTTTCCGTACCGGAAATGATACAGCTCCATTGACCTGGGAGGATATCATGGAAATGAGATTCTTCTCCAGCTATGTCATCAAGGAGCGCAATGTGCTTGATCGTCGGATCGAGGACATCTACTCCGGTCTGGATATTCTGATGGAAGGGGAGAAGATCAAGCAAGAGATCTTCAATTACGAGCACGACTTGTGGTCCTATTGATCAGATGAGTCAATAACTTTTCAAGGGTCGAATGCCACAGGTGTTCGACCCTTTTTTATTCGATAGCCTGATGATGGAATGCCAGCGATTGACTGCTTACCTTCGACGTATGAATGTTGCCAGATATCTCCTCTTCGGGTGGGTTGCCTGTTCGTTTGTCCTTCTTTGCCTGAGTGGTTGCATCAAGGACCCTGAATTTTATACCGGGTCTGACGTTGAATTGACCTTCTCTGTGGATACCCTCCGATTTGATACGGTATTCACAACACAGGGTTCTGCCACTCGCCTCATCAAGATTTTCAATCCCAAGGATCAAGCCATTCGTATTTCCTCCATCGAGTTTGCCAGCGGGAATTCCCCCTTTTTCCGGATGAATGTAGATGGCCTTTCAGGTGAGGCATTCCAGGATGTCGAGATCCTGGCCAAGGACAGCATCTATCTCTTTGCCGAGGTCACCATCGATCCGGATCAACCTTCCTCGGTCAGTCCGTTCGTGATCGAGGATGCCATTGCGTTCGTCACCAACGGGAATACACAGCAAGTCATTCTGCAGGCATGGGGGCAGAATGCCATCTATATTCCCAACAATAGTAACTCCAAAGGGCTGGCCTACCTGTCATGTGACAACATGGAGGTGGTCTGGAATGACCCCAGGCCCTACGTCATCTTTGGCGTATTGTTGATCGATAGTTGCACCCTGCGGTTCCCTCCCGGGGCCCGGATCCATCTGCATGGCGGGGTTGTGGAAAGTGGAAATGGCTTCTACACAGATGGATTGATCTATACTTTGTCTCATGGGAAGCTGGCCGTAGAAGGAACAGTGGACAAGCCTGTCGTTTTTCGAACCGATCGGCTGGAGCCCGAGTTTGCTTCCCTCCCAGGTCAGTGGGGAGGGATTCGCCTGGGGCCGGGTTCACGGGGAAATGTCTTCCTGAATGCCCGGATCTATAATTCCATCAGCGGGATCTATGTGGATTCAACCGCGCAGGTCAGTGTGACCAACACGGAGATTGCCTGGACATCCGGCAGCGGGCTTGTTTCGTATGCCGGGGATATCAATGCCGATAATGTGTTGATCCACAATTCTGGACGGAATGGGATCCAGATCGCTCTGGGTGGGCAACAGCGGTTCCGATATTGTACGGTGGCCAATTACGGCAATACGGCCGAAGCACTGAGTGCCAGCAACATTTTTTGCCTGGATCCCCTTTGTTCAGAGGCGTATGTCCTGCCATTGCAGATGACCGTTGAGAACTGTATCCTCACCGGAAACAATCAGGATGAGATTACCCTGATCGATGGGACTGGTGGCACTCCAGGGGCCTTTGACTATTCGTTTTCACACTCCCTGGTGCGCATCAAGGACCTCCTGGATGAGAACCAGTGGCCCGAATTCCTGACGGATTGCACGAATTGCCTGACCTATACCTTCGGCGACCCTCTCTTTCGTGACCTCAACATGGATGATTTTCACCTCGATACGCTATCGGTGGTGGAAGGTCGGGCCCTGCCCATTCCCGGCCTGTCCGATGATCTGGATGGTGTGACCCGAGATCCCGGACAGCCGGATATCGGGTGTTTTGAGTATGTCGATTAGGTAGCAGGATCAATCAGGCAACGGAAGGGAGGGATTTGATCTTCACCCGGCTCAACAGGGCCATACCCAGCACAAAGAAGATGATCAGGGCCAGGATGGAAGGCCGCATGCCACCAGTCAATTGTTCGATGGCCCCCCAGGAGAACGTGCCCACCACGATGGCCAGCTTTTCGAGGATATCGTAAAAACTGAAGTAGCTGGTCCTGTCCGGTGTATTGACCGGTACCAGTTTGGAGTAGGTAGAACGTGACAGCGCTTGGATGCCGCCCATGACCAGGCCAACACAGGCGGCGATCGTGTAGAATTGTGCCTGGGTGTAGGTGAAATAGGCCGTGATGCACACCGTGATCCAAATGAAGAGCATGATGAACAAAGACGCTTTATTGCCCAGTTTTTCGCTGAGGAAGGCAAAGAAATAGGCCCCCAGGATGGCCACCAGTTGCAACACAAGGATCAGGATGATCAGATTGGTGGTTTCAAAATGCAGTTCTTTCTCGGCAAAGGTAGCGGCGAGATACAGTACGGTCTGGACACCGGCACTATAGAAGAAGAAGGCGAGCAGAAAGCGCTTGAGATTCGGCAGGTCGGTCAATTGGTTCCAGACGGATCGCAATTCATGGAAACCGTTCCTCAAGGTCCCCGATGCAAAACGTCCTTTCCGGTCCTGTGGCAATCTGAAGAATGTGATCTGTGCAAAGCCGATCCACCACAGACCGACAGAGACAAAAGCCAGTCGGGTAGCCACACCCTGGGAGGCGAGTCCGAACGCCTCATAGTTCATGATCACGGCGAGGTTCACGATCAGCAGGAGGACGCTGCCGACATAGCCGTAAGCAAATCCCCTGGCAGACACCCGGTCAAACCGATCCTCGGTGGCGATTTCAGGGAGATAGGCATTATAGAAGACCAGGGCACCGGTAAAACCAATGGTCGCCCCCATGAATCCCAGGATTCCGGTATCCAGTTGTTCCATGCCTTTGAAGAAATAGAGTGACAGACAACTGATGGCGCCGATGGTGGTAAACATCTTCAGGAAGAACTTTTTCCTTCCCGATGCATCGGCAATTCCTGACAGGATAGGGGAGAGACAAGCGATGATGATGTAGGAGAGCGACAGGGCATAGGCATAGAGCGCACTGTTGGAGATCTCCATGGATCCGAGTTGGATCATGTCATCGGTAATACTTGTGTAGTAGGCCGGGAAGATGGCGGAGGAGATGACCAGGGCATATGCCGAGTTGGCCCAGTCGAAGATGGCCCATCCGTTGATCGTTTTTCTGTCATTCAGCGGGTTGACGGGTATCGTTCCCTCGGGTGTCATGTGGTCCTCCATCCTCAAATATAAGATGGAATCCAGATGGGTGGTGGCGAATAACTGCTACATTTGATGAATCAGTCAACGGCATGGAGATCGCCATTCTTACCCGTGGTCCAGGTTTATACAGCACGCAGAGCCTGTTCAAGGCCTGTCTGGCAAAAGGGCATGAACCAGTCCTGGTGGATTATGCCCGTTGCAGTCTGGCGCTGGGAGCCGAAGGGGCTCAGATCTATTATCAAGACCGCAAATTTGCCATCCCTGACGGAGTGATCCCACGGATCGGCGCCACCTTTACCCAGGAAGGATCCGCCCTGATCCGACATTTTGAATGGTTGAAAGTACCCACGACATTGATGTCCAGGTCGTTGGTCCAGGCGCGGGATAAGCTCCACAGCCTTCAGCGCCTGAGCAAGCGAGGCATTGATGTGCCTGTTACCGTCATGGCGGAACCCCAGGCGGACCTGGGCCTGGTCGAGGATCAGGTAGGCGGGTATCCATGTATCGTCAAAGCCCTGGAAAGTACCCACGGACTGGGGGTCAGGTTGGTCCACAATCGTCAGGAGTTGCAACAATGCCTGATGGGCTATTCCCGCGAGTCTCCCTTTTTTGTGCAGGAGTTCATTGCGGAATCAAAGGGGGAGGATGTCCGCGTGCTTGTCGTTGACGGGCAGGTGGTCGGGGCCATGAAGCGGGTCGCACAGGAGGGAGAGTTTCGCTCCAATCTCCACCAGGGTGGCAGGGCCTACAATGCACGGTTGACACCGTTGGGCGAAGCGGTGGCCATTCGGGCTGCCAAGGCACTGGGCCTTGGCGTTGCCGGGGTGGATATCCTGGAATCCAATCGGGGTCCACTCGTCCTGGAGATCAATGCCTCTCCGGGATTGGAAGGGATCGAGAAGGTAACGGGACAGGATATTTCCGGTCATATCGTCACCTATTTGGAGCGATTGGTGAACGCTGCATTGGAGGAGGAATAACCTGTTTTCACTATGCCATTTCCAGTCGTTTTAAAGAAAAAGAAGGTGCCGCCAGGAGAACATGTGATCCTGAACTTCCCCATTGGCCATCTTCCTTCCGGTACAGCGATCGATGTGGCGGTCCATGTGTTCCAGGCATCCGAACCTGGCCCCGTGATCCTCCTGCTCGCGGGCATGCATGGCGATGAGATCAACAGTATCGAAATCCTCAGGAGGGCGTTGACCAATACCATGTTCGAGGGGCTGAAGCGCGGAGCTGTGATCGCGGTGCCCCTGCTCAACGTCTTTGGCTTCATCAACTTTTCGAGGGATGTCCCGGATGGAAAGGACGTCAACCGGAGCTTTCCCGGTTCATCCAGGGGATCTCTTGCTTCCCGGGTGGCCTATCTGGTGTCACGAGAATTGCTCCCCTCAGCGGATCTGATCATTGATCTGCATACCGGAGGGGCTTCCAAGTACAATTATCCCCAGATCCGGTACACCGAGCGTTCCGAGGCAAGCGTCGAACTCGCCAGGATTTTTGGTGCACCATACATGATCCATAAACCATTGATCCCGAAATCACTTCGGAAGACGGCGATTGAAATGGGGAAGGTTGCGGTAGTCTATGAAGCAGGAGAAGCGGAGCGATATGATCCGTTTGCCATCCACGAAGGACTGACGGGTATTCGTCGTGTCCTGTCCCATGCAGGAATGATGGCCCCGGAGGAGCCTATGCGGGAGGTCATCAATATTCGGAAAACCACCTGGGTCCGGGCCCATGCGGCCGGGTTGTTCCTGTGGACACATGCCTCCGGCGACCAGGTCGCGAAGGGGCAGAAACTGGGGGATATTCACGATCCACAAGGACAACAGTTTCACCCTGTCCTGGCTCCGAGGGCAGGATACATCATCGGGCACAACAATGCTGCGGTGGTGAGCAGCGGGGATGCCTTATTCCATTTAGGTTGGACTTAGCCGGTGATCAAGGCCAGATCAACTGCTTTCGGATCTCCAGGGCAGGACTCAGGGACCGGCAAACCGGACAGGATGCCGCAGCCTGGGTCAGGATGGATCGATCTTCCACGGTCCAGTTTTTTTCAGGAAGGTAGATATCGATATCAATCCGTCCGATCCGTCGGTCCGGATCGGCCACCATGGTTTTCAGAACGGTTGCCCTTGTGCCGCTCATGTCAATCTGATGATCCCTTGCCTTGATCCCCATAATGGTGAGGATGCAGGAAGCCAGGGATGTGGCACAAAGATCTGTCGGGGAGAATGCCTCTCCTTTTCCCTGATTATCGATCGGCGCATCCGTGATGATGGAATCTCCGGATTGAAGATGAGTCGCCTTTGTGCGCAGGTCGCCGAGATAGATGACTTCCGATGTCATGGCTATTCTTCTTCGGGGGTGATGATGACCGGGATCTTTCCAAATCCTTCCTTCTGTTGCCGGCGACGTTCACGTTCCTCCCGGGCAAAGGTGTCGGAACGTTCATACGCCCGGATGATCTCCTTGACCAGTCGATGACGAACCACGTCTTCAGCCTGCAGATAGACGGTGCCCACTCCGTCCAGGTGGCTCAGGAGGTCGATGCTCTGCTGGAGGCCGGATTTCTGGTGAAAAGGCAGGTCGACCTGGGAGAGGTCGCCGGTGATCACGCATTGGGCGGAAGGGCCCAATCGGGTCAGGAACATCTTGAGCTGCATGCTGGTGGCGTTCTGGGCCTCGTCGAGGATAATGAACGAATGGTCCAACGTCCGACCGCGCATGAAGGCGAGGGGGGCGATCTCAATGATCCGATTGCTCATGAAATGAGCAAGTTTGTCCGGGGGAAACATGTCATCCAGCGCATCATAGAGAGGGCGCAGGTAGGGGTCGACCTTCTCCTTGAGATCACCCGGGAGGAAACCGAGGCTTTCTCCGGCTTCGACCGCCGGACGCGTCAGGATGATCTTCTTGACCAGCTTGTTCTTCAGGGCACGGACGGCCAGGGCGACAGCAGTATAGGTTTTCCCCGTTCCGGCAGGGCCGACCGCAAATACGATATCATTGCGTTCAACGGTGTCGACCAGGACCTTCTGGTTTTGTGTTTTCGCCTTGATGGGCTGGCCACTTCGTCCATAAACGATCACATGTCCACCTGCCCCGTTGGCCGGCTTGTGGTCAAACGGATTCTCTCCATTGATCAGGTCCTCGATCACCTGTGTGTTCACATCATGATCGGCCTTGATCAGCTTGATCATCAACTCGATTTTCGACTTGACCTTCTGGGTGAATTTCTTTTCGCCTACCAGCTTTAACGCATGGCCTCTGGAGGTAAAGGTGACTTCTGGATAGGCGGCTTTCAGCAGGTTGAGGTGTTTGTTCTTTTCTCCGAAGAGATCGATCAGTTCGACACCTTCAATGTTCAGGATGATTTCACTCAAGCAGTTAGCAGTTTTTTAGTTGAACATGTCCTGAGATGGTAAGGTTCCATCACGTTGAAACGCAAGGGAGCCATCTCTGTTCAGGTCATCCACCGGGTTAGCGATTCGCCATGTAAATTTACATGATTTTCCACGAGAGCAAACGTCTTCTTCCGTGTCTGTTATCACCTTGACCACCGATTTCGGGATCCAGGAGCCCTATGTGGCCATGACCAAAGGTGTGTGCCTGCAGGTGGCAGAACCGTGTCGGGTGATCGATATCTCCCATCAGGTGGCACCCTATGCGATCGGACAGGCGGCCTATCTGGTCCGGCAGGCATATCCATCCTTCTCCGCCAACACCCTGCATCTTGTCCTGGTCCATCTGTTCGATCGGCCGGAGCCTCGTCTTCTTCTGGCCCGTTTCCGGGGCCATTGGTTTGTCGTCCCCGACAATGGCCTGCTTTCCCTGCTCTTCCAGCCCTTGCCCGAGGTGGTCCATGAGATCGGATCCTATAGCGGAGGATTTCAGGAACTGTTGGCCTGTGTTCGGAAGGTGGTCCTTCACTGGCATGCCCAGGATGCTCCTGACACCTGGGCGAAGGTGGTCTCCCGTGTGGAGGAGAAGATGTGGCTTCATCCTACAGTGACCGCTCACCAGATCAAGGGCAATATTGTACATATCGACCGGTTCGGCAATGCGGTCGTCAATATCCATCAGATCCTCTTCGAAGAAGTTGGCAACGGGCGCCCGTTTCAGTTCCATTTCCGCCCCCATGAACGGATCACCCGCATATCCACCCAGTATGCGGATGTGCCGGAGGGGCAACCACTGCTGCTCTTCAATGCGGCCGGTTTTTTGGAAATTGCCGTCCGAACCGGCCAGGCGGCCAGCTTATTGAATTTGCATCTGGATGATGCCGTCCAACTTGATTTTCTTCAACCATGATCAAACGAATCGTGAAAATGTCCTTTCAGTCGGAGCACGTTCCACAGTTTCTGGCGCTCTTCGACCGGGTTCGCGAGCGCATACTCGCGCAGCCGGGTTGTCATCATGTCGAGCTTTGGCAGGATATCCACGCCCCGAATGAGTTGATGACCTACAGTGTCTGGGAGTCCGAGGAGGATCTGAATACCTATCGGAACACACCCCTCTTCGAAGAGGTGTGGCGCACGACAAAATCGTATTTTGCCGACCGGGCCCAAGCCTGGAGCGTCCATATGATCAATCAAGCATGATGAACCGACAGGAACGAATGATCGATCTCATTGATCAAATGGAGAATATGTTCTCCGGTCACCCCTGGTATGGACAGACCTGGATCGAATCCCTGGAACGCATTCCTGTCGATCGGATCAATTTTCGCCTGGCCAAGGGGCCCTCGATCGCCTCCCTGCTGGAACACGTGGTCATCTGGCGGGAGTACGTGGTCAGCAAATTGCATGGCGATACAGGTGCGCATATGGAACCGGGAATGGATTGGTCGGAAGAGGAGATCAGCGACACCGCCTGGCAGGAATTGGTCCGCCGGCTGGTCGAGAGCCAACAGGAGCTGTTGGAAGGGTTGTCGGAGCTCCCTGCCTCAGAACTCCAGGAAACGGTACCAGGATTGGCCTATTCCTGGAATTTCATGCTACAGGGCTTGATCGATCATGATGCCTACCATCTTGGACAGATCAATCTGCTGACCAAACAGGTCATATCGGCATGATGGCCATCGATCAGCCTCAACTATTCAGTGGTTCTACTGCACTATCCGACTTCGGGGATTGGGTGCGGAAGAATTCGTTTTCCGGCGTTGAGGTCCTGGTCGATGAACATACGCACCATTGGTGCTTCCCCCGGTTCCGGCAGTTGGCCGGATTAACCGTCGAGCCAGTGGTCGTTCCTGCAGGAGAAGGGAGCAAGTCGGTTCCTGTCTTGGCTGGCCTATGGCAGGCACTACTGGACCGACAGGCCGATCGACAGACGCTTCTCATCAACCTCGGTGGAGGGATGATCACGGATCTGGGGGGATTTGTGGCATCGACCTACAAACGTGGGATCCCGTTTGCCCATGTCCCCACCTCACTGCTCGGTCAGGTGGATGCCGCCATCGGGCACAAGACGGGCATTGACGTTGGCGAGGTCAAGAACAGCGTCGGCACCTTCATGCCGCCCCATGCCCTGGTGCTGGATGCAGGATTTCTGGAGACGTTGCCTTCGGAAGAGCTGCGTTCCGGAATGGCAGAAGTCCTGAAGCACGGATTGATCCGGGATGCGACGTTTTGGAAGGAACTGGCCGGGACAGACGGGATCGGGATCCCAGATGCAGCCATCGTCCAGCGAGCGGCTCGGATCAAAATGGAGATCGTGGAGATCGATCCCCGAGAAAAGGGGTTGAGAAAGATCCTGAATTTCGGGCATTCCCTTGGCCATGCCGTCGAAAGCGAGGCCATGATGGCAGGAGCACCGGTCCGTCATGGTGATGCCGTAGCGGCGGGCATGTTGATGGAATCCTGGTTGTCCAGAGAACTGGGGCTGTTGGCGGACAAGGAATGGGTGGAGATCAGAGATGTGTTGTCCCGGATGTACCCTCCGTTACCCTTGCAGCACGTTGACCAGGACAGGATGTTGACATTTCTCCGAAACGACAAGAAGAACAAGGGCCGCTCTCTCCGCTTTGTGCTTCTCGAGCGGATCGGCAAGGCAGTGTTCGATCACATTGTGGAGGAATCCATGGCGATCAGGGCTATCCAGGCCTATCCATCCTGGTTTGTCCCATCCTGAGGAATACATGATGGAAATACAGAGAATCACAGGTGATGGCCTGTGTGCATCTTCCCATTCACTACCTTTGCTTCATGCCTGCAGAGCCTATGCAACACTTTCAATGGATGCACCGCGATCATCGACCGAAGGAGGTCAGCTGGATCAGATGGATCTGGCGTCTTTTCTTCCTGGGCGTGGTCTCCCTGATGCTGTGGTTTATCTTCCTGTCCTTTCAGGACCTGCCCACTTTTGAAGACCTGGAGAACCCCAACAACAAGATGGCTTCCCAGGTCTTTGCCATGGATGGTTCGCTACTGGGACGATACTACGTGGAGAATCGGGTGTTGGTCACCTATGACCAGTTATCGCCAAATCTGGTCAATGCCCTGATCTCCACCGAAGATGTCCGCTATCGCCGGCATGCGGGGATCGATTTCAAAGCCCTGGGGCGGGTAGCATTGAAGACGGTTTTTCTTGGACAGAGCAGTTCGGGAGGCGGTAGCACGATCACCCAGCAATTGGCCAAGCTGCTCTATTCGAATCGCGATTTTTCCGGCATGGGCAAGATCCGTCGGGTACTGGCACTGGTCACCACCAAGATGAAGGAGTGGATCACGGCGGTCAAGCTGGAGCGATCCTACACCAAGGAGGAGATCCTGGCCATGTACCTCAATCACTTCAATTTTGTCAATGGCGCTTACGGGATCAAAGCCGCTTCGGAGATCTATTTCGGCCGGGGACAGGACTCCCTCAGGATCGAGGAAGCCGCTACACTGGTCGGGATGCTCCAGAACCCTTCCCTGTACAACCCGGTGCGGCGGCCTGAGCTGACCCTGAGACGCCGGAACGTGGTGCTGGGGCAAATGGCCAGGCAGGACTTTCTGTCAAGGGCGGAACTCGATTCCTTGCAAGCCATTCCCATCGACATGTCCCGTTTTCGCAAGTTCTCTCACGATGAAGGGCTGGCTCCTTACGCGAGAATGGAGTTGCGTAAGGAGGTAATGGCCATTCTTGAACGCCCGGAGTGCCGGAAATCGAACGGGGAGGTCTATGACATCTGGCGGGACGGGTTGAGGATCTATTCGACCATCGACACGGCCGTGCAAATGGAACTGGAGGCGGCTGTGCGGATGCATATGCCTGCATTGCAGAAAAAATTCTGGCGGGTGTGGAAGGGAATGGATCCCTGGAAGCGGCGCGATCCTGAGTCGACGGATATCGAGATGGACATGCGGATGCAGACCCTTCAGGACCAGATCGGGCAAATGGACCGCTATGTGGATATCCGGGCCAGGTTGTTCGAGCCGTTCGTGGAGGAGCATGGGTTGAAGATCGGGAAGTTGCTCCTTCGGGATGTTGACATGTCCAGAATGCTTCATGAGAAATCCAAACCTGGCTATCTGGATGAACTTCAGGAACTCCGGCTGATCTCTGCGGGCATGGCCAGAGATTATCGGTCCATCATGAAGGGGCAGCATTGGGAGGCATTGCAGGAGAAATGGTCGGCTTTTCAGGCAGAAACGGACCGCATGCTCCGTGAAAAGGTCAAGATGGTCGTTTTTGATTATGATTCTCCCCGATTCGAGAAGGATACCCTGATGTCGCCACTGGATTCCCTGAAGTACCATCGGATGATCCTGCAAACGGGAGTAGTGGCCATCGATCCATCCAATGGACAGATCCGCGGTTGGGTCGGCGGCGTGGATTATCGCTTCTTCCAGTATGATCACGTGACGTCTGATCGTCAGGTTGGATCCACGTTCAAGCCGTTTGTGTATGCCACCGCGGTAGCACTCCAGTCGATCTCACCCTGTACCAAGCTGTTGGACAATCCTCAGACCATCGTCCCGGGTGAAGCGAATTTTCATCTGGAGAAAGAGTGGACGCCTCGCAACTTTGATACCTATACCGGAGAGTCGCTGACCCTGTTTGATGGATTGCGGAAATCCAAGAACACGTTCTCGGTCTACCTGATGAAGCAACTGGGGGACACGGAACCTGTGAGGGGCCTGATCAATAACATGGGGATCGATAGCTCTGCCCGCACACCGAACGGTCGACTGCGTGTCCCGGCTTCCCCCTCCATTTGTCTGGGTTCGGCTGACCTGAGTGCATTGGAGATGACCGGGGCCTACGCCACCTTTGCCAATGACGGGGTGTACAACAAGCCTGTACTGGTCACCCGGATCGAGGATGCTCATGGACGGGTGATCTACCAGGATGTTCCCCTGGAACGTCGTGCCCTTAGTAGCGAGGCCAATTATGTGATGGTGGAAATGCTGAAGTATGCCACGCGCGGAGCGGGTGGATTCTCCGGGGTCAAGAGTGAGTTCGGAGGAAAGACCGGTACCACCAACTTTTACGCCGATGGCTGGTTCATTGGCATAACCCCCAACCTGGTCATCGGTACCTGGGTCGGAGGGGAGGATCGATGGATTCGCTTCATCAGTCCTTCTGACGGCCAGGGGTCTGTACTGGCCCGCCCGATCTTCTCGGAGGCGTTGAAACGACTGGAGCAAAACAACCACCCGACCTTTGACCCCACGCGACGGTTCAAGGCTCCCGCCAAGGTGGATATCGAATTGGATTGCGCAAAATACCAGTCTGGCTCCGGAGAGGAGATCCCCGGAGATGCTCCCGATTATTTTGAGGATATTTTTGAAGAACCGATGATCGAATGAGGAGGATAGTCGGCACGGCAGGGGTTTTCGAACGGATACTTTTCCCGATCCTGGTATTCGGGGCGATATCTGTATTGTTTTTTGCCTGTTTGCCTCCGGAGGCCAAGCAGGTCAAGACCATCCGTGTCGGATTTACCGATGAGGTCACCAGGCGGATCTATTCCCTCAAGGACCAGTTGAAACGAGACAGTCTCTATCCGTATCTCCATGCGGATGACCCGACGTATCGATATTATACGGCCATGGCGATGGCCTCCATGGGCGATTCCCTGGTCATCGACAGTTTGAAGGGGTTATTGTCCGATCCGGTCCAGGAAGTTCGGATCGCCGCTGCCTATGCCCTGGGCCAATGCCGGTCATCCAGGGGCGAGCTGCCCCTATTGAAGGCCTTTGATCCATGGGACAGTCTGGGTACCTCTGCTGCGTTGAATGCCGAGATCCTCGAGGCCATTGGCAAATGTGGACAGGCCGCCTATCTTGAATCGATGGTCACCGTGTCAACCTATTCTCCGGAAGACTCTGTCTATCAGCTCGGATTGGCCAGAGGAATTTTCCAGTATGCCTTGCGGGGCATGGTCCATCCGGAAGGGACCCGGAGAATGATCGAAATGGTGGCAGACCAACGACGGGCAACATCTGCCCGATTGATCGCCGCGACTTACCTTGCCCGGACCCCAAAGATTACCATAGATACGCTTGTCCCCGAGTTGGTCAGTCTGCTCAAGTCTGAACCCGACCCGTCCATGAGGCTCATGCTGGCATTAACGGTTGGCAAGAGCGGGAGTGAGTTGGCCAGGACGTCATTGATCGGCCTGTACCCTCTGGAGAAGAATGTGATGGTGCGCTGCAATATGGTCAGGGCATTGTCCTCATTTGCCTATCCGGAGGTGAAGGAAGCCTTGCATGCGGCCTTCAACGATGAATCTGCCTATGTCGGTATCGTGGCATCTGAAGTATTGATGCAGATCGGTGACCCGAAGGAAACTCCCGAGTGGCTGATCCTGGCCAGGTCGATCCAGCATCCCTGGGTCAAGGCGAATCTGTATGTGGCGATCAGCCGCCTGTGCCCGGTGTTTTTGCCGGCAACCCGAACAGCTGTTCAGGCCGATGTACGCAAGGCGATCGAGGTGACCACCGAACCGTATTTGAAGTCGGTCTATATCCGGGCGATGGGCAAGTTTGGATGGAATTTTCCATTCCTCTATCAGTTGTGGCAGAACAGCACTCAGGCATATGTGAAAACCACGGCGATGGAATCCATCCGGGATATCTCTGACCGACCGGATTTCAATACCATTTTTGGTGTATCTGCTCGAAAGGTCCGAAAGAACCTGGTGGAATATTTTCTGGAGGGGGTAAAGAGCGGGAATGTGGGCAGCATGGCTGTCGCGGCCGGAGCCCTTCGGTTGCCGGAAGCCGGTTATCGATCCCTCGTTCATGCGGATTCGACATTTCGCAAGGCGATGAATCTTTGTCAGCTTCCCCAGGAGATCGAGACATACAATGAATTGGGTCTCACCCGTGCTTTCCTGACAGGAAAGTCGTTTACACCGAATACCCCGGAATTCAACCATGCCATCAACTGGACGATTCTGGAGCGGGTCAAAGCCAATACCCGAGCCGTGATCAAGTTGAAGGAGGGGAATATCATTCTCAGGTTTTTTCCGGATGAGGCCCCGGGCTCGGTGGTCAATTTCATCGAACTGGTGGAATCCGGCTTCTTTACAGGAAAGGTCTTTCACCGCGTCGTTCCCAATTTTGTTATCCAGGGAGGGTGCCCGCGGGGCGATGGCTACGGGGCATTGAGCTATACCATTCGGTCCGAATTGAATCGGCTGTCCTATGACCGCCCCGGCCGTGTGGGCATGGCTTCCGCCGGATTGAATACGGAGGGCACCCAATTCTTTATCACCCACTCTCCGACCTTCCATCTGGATGGTCGGTATTCCTTGTTTGCAGAGGTCGAGAGTGGACAGGAAGTCGTGGACCGAACGCTCCCTGGCGACCGGATCGAAGAAATCGAAATCATTTACTAATCAACCTTGATATGGACACCTTGAAACATACACCACTCACAACGATTCACCAGTCACTGGGCGCACGAATGGCTCCCTTTGCCGGTTACCTCATGCCGATTTCCTACGCGGGTATCCGTGAAGAGCATATGGCTGTCCGGAATGGGGTGGGGGTATTCGATGTGACCCATATGGGTGAATTTATCGTCCGTGGCCGACAGGCCCTGGACCTGGTACAGGCAGTGACCAGCAACGATGCATCCAAACTGGCCATCGGTCAGGCGCAATACTCCTGTCTGCCAAACGGAGAAGGTGGCATTGTCGATGATCTGCTGGTCTATCGCCTTCCGGAGGAGATGTGCAGCGAAGGCGAACAGGCATTTCTGCTGGTGGTCAATGCCTCCAATCTGGCCAAGGACTGGGAATGGATCAATCGTCACAATCAGTATGATACCCGCCTCATCGATATTTCCGATGAAACGGGATTGATCGCGGTGCAGGGCCCCAAAGCAGTCCAGGTATTGCAGAGGCTGACGGATATTGACCTGGCGGCCATTCCATATTATCATTTTGTCAAGGGAACCATTGCCGGGATCGATAACGTGCTGATTTCAGCAACGGGGTATACCGGTTCCGGTGGCTTTGAGCTGTACACGGAAAATGACAAGTTGCCTGCCCTTTGGGAGGCTGTCTTCCAGGCTGGAGAGCCGGATGACATCCAGCCGGCCGGGTTGGGAGCAAGAGATACCCTCCGCCTGGAAATGGGGTATTGTCTCTATGGCAATGACATCAATGACACCACTTCACCGTTGGAAGCCGGTTTGGGCTGGATCACCAAATTGAAGAAAGGTCCATTCATCGGAAGAGACCTCATGGTCGCCCAGAAAGAAGCCGGCCTGACCCGGAAGTTGGTCGGGTTTACGGTCAAGGACCGTCGGGTGCCCCGCCATGACTATGTGATCGAGTCCGAATCCGGAGAGACGATCGGTATCGTGACGTCGGGAACACAGTCACCCAACCTGGATATCCCTATTGGTATGGGGTATGTCGCTTCACCATATGCAGCTGCAGGCAGTACCATTTATGTCGTGGCTGGCTCGAAGCGATTGGAAGCAGAGGTTTGTCCAATGCCGTTCTACAGGAAGGAGAGTTGAGTTTCAGGATAATTTTCCATCTCCCTGAACAATCAGGGGGCTTTCCTGCTTCTTAGGTCATAGAAGAACGAAATTCATGAAGCTCGAGGAAGGCAAGCTGAAGTTCATAGAGACCTGGGGGAAACTGGCCGGCTCCTGGGGGGTCACCAAATCCATGGCCCAGATGCATGCCCTGCTCCTGATCGCCACCAGGCCCATGTGCGCAGATCAGATCATTGAGGAGCTGGGAATTTCCAGGGGGAATGCGAATATGAACATCCGGGAACTGATCGAATGGGGATTGGTCTCCAAGGTGATCAAGCCCGGGGACAGGAAGGAATACTTTGAAGCGGAAAAAGATATTTGGGAGGTATTCCGCATGATCGCCGTTCAACGGAAGAAGCGGGAGCTCGAACCGGTGGTCATCGCCCTGGATGAACTCAGCAAAGTGGAGCCGGGATGCAGCGATTCTGCGGCATTCAGCAAGATGGTCAAGGATCTCAAGATGATCTCCTGTCGGGCAGATGCGGTATTGGAACAGATCACCAAGAAGGAGTCTTCCTGGCTGTTGAACGGGATCGTCCGGCTTGGCAAATAAGAAAATCTGTGGATTCCTCCCTTTGAGTACCTACTTTCGCAGGCAAAAGGACGCTCATGCATATCCGCCCATTTCATGCGGTGTACCCCGATCAGGATTACATCACATCCTCCGATTCCTTTTTTAAGGGGATCAAGGAAAACTACCCCGAGTACCGCAGAAGCGGGGTCTACCGTTCATTCAATGAAAAGGGCTTCTATGCGTATCGGATCAAGTATGCTGATCATGCTTTTGTAGGCCTGATCGCGGTTGCCGACCTGGAGGATTACCTGTCAGGCAATATCAAGAAACACGAGCATACGCTGGCAGACAAGGAGCAGATCCATCTCAATTTGCTGCTTCGCAATCGAGCCATCGTCAAGCCGGTTTTGCTGACCCATCGACCGGTCGCCCATCTTACTCAACTCCTCCATGACTGGGTCGAATCCCACCAGCCGGAGTTCTCGATCTATTTTGAATCGGATCATCAGGAACACAGCTTTTTCCCCATCACCGATCAGGACCTGATCAGTCGTTTGTCCAGGATCTTTGCGGAGGATGTCCGGGAAAGCTATATCGCCGACGGACACCATCGGAGCAGTTCTCTCAAATTGTTGTTCGAGCGACTTCACGGTCGAGAAGAGGGCCAGAATTTCAGTGGATTGCTTTGTGCGTTCTTCCCCGCAGATGAAGTGGAGATCCTGGATTTCAACCGGATCGTTGACATCTTCGTGGAAATGTCCCCGACCCTCTTCATGGCCAAACTTTCCCAGGTCATGGAGATTGAGTTTTCCGAACAACCGATCAAGCCCAGTCAGCCTCATGAGATGAGCATGTACCTGCATCGTGAATGGTACCTGCTGCGATGGAAACAGGAGGTACTCGATCGGCATAAGCATCGTTCTGTCATCCTGGACACCTACCTGTTCAACGATGAGATCCTGGCCCATATCCTGAATGTCCAGGATGTCCGGACCGATGATCGGATCCATTATGCACCAGGCGTCTATGGCCTGGATGCATTCCGCCATCAGGTCAATCAGAGCGAGGCTCGTGTGGGATTCTGCCTCTATCCCATTTCACTGGAGGATATGATGACCATCTCGGATGAGGGATCCGTATTGCCCCCGAAATCCACCTGGTTCCAGCCACGAATGAAAAACGGGATCATCGTGCACGAATTCTGAACCGTCATGGCCTTGCAGAAGATCACAGCTGACTGGATCGTTCCGGTGACCCAGCCACCAGTCCGTAACGGCGTGGTGATCCTGGATCCATCGGGGAGGATCCTCGACCTCAGTGATACCAGTGAGCATGACCCGGCTGGTTTGCAACGGTATTCCGGGATCATCGTTCCGGGACTGATCAATACTCATTGTCATCTCGAGCTGTCCCACATGCGAGGCGTAGCCCCCACGGGCACGGGCTTGCTGGAGTTCATCCGAACGGTGGTGACCAGTCGGGATACGGCATCAGCTGATGTCATCCAGCAAGCCATCAGCGATGCAGAGGATGAAATGCACGCCGAGGGGATCGTGGCGGTGGGGGATATCGCGAACCGACCGGATACGATCCGGCAGAAAGACCGGGGGCGGTTGCGCTATTATACATTTGCCGAGTGTTTTGACTTTCTGCGGGATGAAGAGGCAGTAAGGGCACTGGCCGAGTTTCGACCAGCCTTTGACCACCTTCATCCCGTTGCTGGCGGTCAGAAAAGCCTGGTACCTCATGCGCCCTATTCGGTCAGTCCGACCCTGTTTCGTCTGCTGCGAGAAGTCATGTCCGGGCCCCGGGCCACCATCAGTATTCACAACCAGGAAACAGCCGGAGAGAATGAACTTTTCCAGCATGGTGGTGGGCCGATTCCTGCCTTTTATGATGGGATCCAGCGCCCATTGCAGGACTTTGTTCCCCTGGGTCAGACAGCCATCCATTATGCCATGGCTCATCTGGATCCGGACCATCGGACCCTGTTTGTACACAACACCCAGACGACTCGTGAGGATATCCAGGCTGCCCGGGCGTGGAGTGAGCATATCTATTGGGCCACCTGCCCCAATGCCAACCTCTATATTGAGAACCGGCTTCCGGATTACAAGGCTTTTGTGGAATGCGACGCCACCATGACGATCGGCACCGACAGCCTGACCTCCAACTGGCAGCTGTCGGTATTGGAGGAAATGAAGACCATCCAGCGGCTGAACAGTTACCTCTCCACCGAAACCCTGGTCCGGTGGGCTACCTGGAATGGAGCCTGTGCATTGGGATTTGATCGCGAGCTTGGCAGCATCGAGAAAGGAAAAGCCCCGGGGCTTGTCCATATCGATGTCGATCCGGAAGATTGGCGATTGACACCGTCTACGTCGGCTCGGTTGGTGGTATCACATCACTGAACAGCCAGGGGAAGGCCGGGTGTTCGTTTCGGAGCGTCTCGATCTTCTTCATGGTGGTATCCCTGAACGCCCTGGCTTGCGCTGTTTCCGGAAATCGAAGGCGATGGTTGAGATCCCGGTGGATGCTTCTGACCTGCTGGAGAAGTTCTTTTGCCGGCAGGGTCAGTATCGATTCAAGCCAGCGTTGATAGATGATGTCCACGGCCAGCGCGGAAGGATGAACCAGATCCCGATCATAGTAACGATAGTCTCGCAGTTCATCCATCAGGATCTCGAATGCCGGAAATGTCCAAACATTCAACGGCTCGAGGGTTTCTGCCAGCAAATGCAGCCGGGCTTTGCTCCGATTGTTCTGCTGCATGCCTCCATAGAGGTACCGGACAGGTGAAATGGTGACCATCATGTGCAGGGAAGGGAACCTGGCCTGCATGTTGGTGATCAAAGGAACGTAACGGTCCGTCAAAGCCTTCAGTCCCATCTCTTCAACGGTCCATTCTGACGATGGCAGCTGATGACAGTTGGCGGCCCGTCGTCCGGTCGCGCGATGCTGAAAGGAACGCGTATTCGCGAATGTCAGGATCATCAACCGACACTGCGGCAGAGCGTCTCTGCAGCTTTGCAGGGACTGGTTGATGCGCTCCAGAACGGGACCTGCATCCCCTCCGGAGTACGTGCTGTGATGGTCCAGACTGTGGTACAGGTGCCCATCATGAACCAGGTCGTCCAGGGTATACCATTGATCAGACATGATCCGGTCCAGCTGATCGGCCATAGCTGTTGGATCATATACGATCCCAAACGGGGAGGAGACGACCTGGAACTGATCAGCAATGAGGCGGGAACCGATGGACTGGCTGAAGCAACTGCCCATGTGGAAGATCCGGTGGCTGTAATCCAGAGGGAAAGGCCCTTTTTCTATCGGGACAATCGTACTGAGCGGGGGTGGTGGCCATTCTGACATTGGTTAAAAATAGTATTTTCCGGTTCGAATATGGAGAACGCGTACCATGAGCTGGTTTAGTGGGTGGCGACTGGGTAAGTCCCGCCCCTTGGATGCGAGGTTGTTGCGGTTGGGGAGATACTCAGATGCCTATAAGTCTTCCGAACAGCTGGCGGCTTGGGAAAGGAGTATGTCCTATTTTGCCGAAGGGAACTACAGCCGGAGTTTTCTACATTTTCTGCAATACCTGCGCGATCCGGTGGAACAGAATATTCATTGGGTTGCCGACCAGAAGGGTAGGTTGAGCTTCGAGCTTCTTCAGGGCTCCCGCCGGATCAGCGGATCGCTGGGCCAGCCATATTGTGAAGCCATCACCACGATCGGTGTCTGTCGTTCCTGCAGCGAGTCGTTGCTTCGTGAGCTTCTGGAGGTGAATGACAAGCTGCAGTATTGTCGGTATGGCCTGCAACAGGATGGTCAGATCGTGCTACGCTGGAGCGCCACGGCAGCGGAATCAGATCCTTACCGATTGTTCTTCTCCCTGCGCGAGCTGGCTGTCCAGGCGGACAAGATCGATGACCTGCTGATCCAGCAGAACAAGGATGTACAACCCGTTTACGAGCCCCATATTCAGGAATATCCGGAGGGGGAGAACCAGATCCGCGTCAAATGGCTGCGGACGAAAGTCCATCAGTTGATGTCCTGGTATGCGCAGGACCGTTCCCTGCATCAACGCTATCCGGGTGGGATGAACTATGCCATCCTGGCGTTCCTGTACAAGATCGAATTCCTCCTTTGCCCGCAAGGTCCCCTTCGCGAAGCAATCGAGCAGGCTCACAGGACATATTTCCAGGCTGGTTCGGGCAATATGCAGGAGCGTATGGAGCGACTGTTGGCCATCATGGAATCGGCGGTGGCCCGACCAGATAAGGAATTGTACGGCGAATTCTATAAAGTCGTCACCACCTTTGGCCTGGTGCAACCAATCAGTTTTCACCGACTGACCACGCAGATCGAAGGAGAACTTGCCCAGATCGATGCCTATGACCAGGCGGATACGAGGAGCTATGTTCCTCATATCAGCTCGTTTCTGATCGGATACGGTTTGTTCAATTATGCGCTACCCGGTTTTATCAGGGACCTGTATGCACTCTATTATTATATGGAGGAAGAGAGCCTGCTGTTCAGCCTGGGTATGCCTCCCTTCCTGGAGGGCGAGACAAGGTACAGGGCAAAGGATAAACTGGTCCAGACGATTCGCGAATTACAGGCTACCTGGGCGGATCGAATCACGGTGGAGCACCTGTATCCGGAGCAGATCGATTTGTCTGATCCGGTTGCCCTGGCCAGAACCTACCTGAAGATGATCGTGACCATGAAAATTCGGGAGAACTGATGGCAGCACCAGCACACCCCCTCCCGAAACCCCTGTTGGTCCACTCGATGGCCACTTCCGTGTGGGCGTGGCGATTGCACCGGCGGATCTATGTGTTTCCCAGTTCGATCATCAGCCATGATGTGGATCTGGTCATTGAAGATGCAGTTGGTCGACACCGCCTCGATCTCCTGATGTATGCCCCGGAAATAGGCATTGGCCTCGCCTGGTGTCGTGACGAAATCCAGCAGGAAATTGCCCCATTGGCACCTGCCGGGATCGAGCAGGGAAGCTGGATGCATCCAGCCTATCCGCCTGTCGGAATGTGGTCCTTGATACAGGATTCCGGATCTGCAAATCCGTGCTGGACATGCACTGATCAGGGAGAATTGGTTGCCTTTTACCCGAACAGCCTGTCGAAAGGACAGGGTGTCAGATTATCGGATTGGCTGACACCCGGTCTTTTTCAATCATGGGATCAGGAAGCCATGGCGCATATCTGGATGTGCATGCCGTGTGGCATTCTCGAGGCAACATCGGACAGAACCCGGATCTGTCCCGCTTGTTCGCGGAAAATGGAAGCTGGCCTAGAGGATCTTCCCCGATCGACCCCAACGGTCCGGACACTGGAGGATGTCATCCATCGGATGGGCGTTGACCCGGTATTATGCCGGGTCGGTCCGATGTCCTGGATCCTGCGGTTGGGTAGTGCGGAAATGGTATTGCGATATGCCCCGGAGGAGGCCAGTCTTTGCGTCGATGTACATTTGGTCAGGATCGGCCCCGAAACGGACAGGAAAGGTTTGTACGAGTACCTGTTATATGAGAATGTACGCCTTGATTCATATGGTTTCAGTATCCAGGATGACCTGGTGATGATCTCCATGTTGTTGCCGGATCGGGCTATTCAGGAGGTCGAAACCGCCGTCCTCTTGTCCGACCTTCTGAAGAAAAGTGATGAATATGACAACCACCTGGTCAGCGTTTTTCACGCTTTGTGGCTCTAACTTTAACATGGATGCCTCACGAAAGGCAAGCACATAACGTTAAGATTTATTAATATTGCTATTCATTGTCAGAAAGCAGCTCCAATCACGTGCGTATGAACCTCTCTACACGAATTCTTCTTCTTGCAAAGACTCTTGTTCTGAGTGCCTGGATGATCGCTCCAACGTCGACGGTCCAGGCCCAGGATATCCATTTTTCTCAATTCTATATGGCGCCCCTGTTCCTCAATCCTGCGTTGACAGGTGTGATGAACTGTAACCATCGGGTGATCGCCAATTACCGTAACCAGTGGGCCAGCATCTTGCGGTCCAACGCGTACAATACCTACAATGTATCCTATGATCAGCGGATCCCCGTCGGTCGCTATGATTATCTGGGTGTTGGCGGGAACCTGTGGGGCGACCGTGCCGGTTCGGGCAATTTTGCCACGCTGAAGTTCCAGGGGTCCATCTCCTATGCCAAGCGGATGGCAGGTACCCGGACGTCCGGTCATTATCTGGTCGCCGGGGCAGATGTCGGTCTGGTTCAGCGGAGTCTGGACTTCAATGCCCTGCAATGGGGCACCCAACATGACGGCGATGGTGGCTGGGATCCCAATCGCCCGTCCTACGAAACATTTGACCGCAGCAACTTCTTCTATCCGGACCTGTCTGCCGGTCTGCTCTGGTTCTCTGTTTTTGATGAGGACAACAACCTGTACTTCGGTGGGGCCTTCCATCATATCAACCGGGCCAATGTGTCCTTCAACTCCGAAAAGCAGGAATTGATGTACAGCAAGTTCACCATCCATGCCGGTGGTGAATTCGCCCTCGGCCACCGCTTCGGACTGGTACCTGGTGTTGTAGCCTTCCTTCAGGGACCATCCATGGAGGTCAACGCAGGGACCAGTTTCAAGTTCGATCTGGGGACCAACCGTCTCTATCAGGCCTTCATGTTTGGAACATGGGTACGTCTGGCCAACAAGCTGGATAGCGGTATCCTGATGGATGCCTTCATCCTGAGCACACGCTTTGATTATGACCGTTTCGGCATTGGCTTCAGTTATGACCTGAACGTCTCTTCGTTGAGTAATGCCTCCAACAATCAAGGTGGCTTTGAATTGGCGGCTTTCTACAAGATCTGTGGCCCAGAGCGTCGCGGGGTCTACTGCCCGACCTTCTAGGACGTGCTGGATTCTATTGAATAGAAATATTTATATTTGTATTGCCCCGGAACCTTTCCGGGGCAATTTTTTTCTGTCTCCTTTCGTCAAGTTAAAAACAGCGGACATGTTTGGATCGAAAACAGATGACAAGAACAAGAAGGCGATGGCACAGATCGCTTCCTCAGCTTCTGTGAACACCCTGGTCCAGGGAACCAAAGTGGTGGGCGACATAGAAGCAGACAATGATATCCGGATCGATGGCACCCTGGATGGTCACCTGAGATGTACTGCGAAAGTGATCATTGGTTCCACCGGAGCGATCAAAGGAGAGGTGTCTTGTGCGAATGCCATCATCGAAGGCCGGTTTGAAGGCAAGTTGCGGGTCAATGAGGTACTGAATGTCAAGGAGACCGCTCATGTCGTTGGCGATATCAAGACCGATAAACTGATCGTCCACTCGGGCGCTGTGTTCAATGTGACCTGCGCCATGGGTTCAGGAGAGAGTGCTCGAGTGAAGGCCGCCACCAGTTCAGAAGAAACCGCCAAAAAGGTCAATCCGGCGAATGCCTGACCCCACATCGGACAATCCGAAACGATCGGCGACGAAGAAATTCATGCAATTCAGTGGGATGGCCATGGAAATGGGCATTCTCATCTTTGTCGGGGCCTGGTTGGGCAAGCAGGTCGATCACTATTTTCACTTGCCAAAGCCTTATTTCCTGCTGACGGGCACCTTGTTGTTTACCCTGGCGGCCATTTACCGCGTCGTTCGTGATCTTCGTTGATATGCTACGGCCCTTTACACGATTTATTCAATTTAGTGCCTTCATGCTTGGCATTGCCATGGGGATCTGGTGGTTGGCACAACCCAGGCTGACCATCATGGAGGTCATTGTTCAGCTGCTTTTCTTCGCATTGCTCACTGGGGGTATCCTGTGGGCTGCTCACCGGGCGGTCCATCAGGCAAACGTCAATCTGTTCACGGCCCTGATCCTCGGTTCGGTCATGGGTAAACTGATCCTCAGCCTGATCTTCCTGTTCATCTATACCCGAACCCTTCTTCCGGATGGAAGGAGCTTTCTCGTGTTGTTTTTTACACTGTATCTGGGCTACACCGTCTATGAAGTCCGGGCGCTGGTCAGATTGTCCAGGACAACCTCACCAGGCTAGCCCAGCAGTGCCGGACTCATGCCCATGGAGGAAAATCCTCCATCGTGGTACAGGTTCTGCATGGTGACACTCCGGGTCAGATCGCTGAACATGGCAATGCAATAGGCCGCACAGTCTTCCGCGGAGGCATTCCCCAAGGGGGACATTTTATCGGCATAGTCAAAAAACTCCTTGAAGCCCTTGACCCCGCTGCCGGCAGTGGTCATGGTGGGTGATTGGGAGATCGTATTGACCCGTACTTTCTTGAGAGTGCCGAAATGGTAGCCGAAACTCCGGGCAAAGGACTCCAGCAGGGCCTTGGATTCCGCCATCTCATTGTAGTCGGGGAATACCCGTTGTGCCGCAATATAGGTCAGGGCAAGTATGGAACCATGGTCATTCATGGCCTCCTGCTTGTAGAGGGTCTGCATCAACTTATGAAAGGAGATCGCAGAAATGTCGAAGGTCTTCTGCATCCATTCATGATTCAGGTCCGTGTAGGGCTTCCCCTTTCGGACGTTGAGCGACATGCCTATGGAGTGCAGGATAAAATCCAGTGGACCTCCCAGCTCCTCAGTGGCCTTGGCAACCAGGTTTTCCAGGTCTTCCATGGATGTGGCATCTGCAGGGATCACGCTGGTCTGGCATTGTTCGGCCAGTTCATTGATCTTGCCAAACCGCATGGCCACCGGGGCGTTGGTCAGGACAAATCGCCCGCCTTCAGCGTACGCCCGTTCAGCGACCTTCCAGGCGATGGACTGCTCATCCAGGGCCCCGAATATGATTCCTTTTTTTCCAGCTAAGAGGTTGTTTGCCATGACACTCATGATTGTTGTTGGGCGAAAATAGGGAATAGATCGCGTTAACGGGTTGGTTGTTCTTCGCCACCCGGCCTGACGTTTTCCCGGAACATTGCTGCCAGGAGAAGTGCCATGCCCATCACGATGAAGCAACCAATGAGGTTGAGCCATAGATAGGCAATCGACACAATGCCCTTCTGGGAAAGCCAGAAAATGGTCAGAACAGATCCTTCGCCGATCAGGGCCGCCAGGAATACAGCTTTGGGGCCAACTTTTTTCAGGAAGAATGCAGTGAGGAAAATCCCCAGCAACGTGCCATAGAATAAAGAACCGATGATATTGACCGCCTGGATCAGATTGTCAAACAGGCTCGCTGTTTCTGCGAAGATCAATGCCACCACACCCCATCCGACCGTCAGCCACCGGGAAGCCTTCAGATAATGCTGGTCGCTTCTTTCCCGGACCAGCGACCGACGGTATATGTCCACAACGGTGGTCGTAGCCAGGGCATTCAGTTCCGAACTGATCGAGGACATGGCCGCAGAAAAGATAACGGCAAGTAACAGACCCACCAGGCCGATCGGTAAAAAGTCTGTAACAAAGCTGAGAAATACGTAGTCCAGATCGTTGGTATCCATCAGAGGTGATACATCCCGGATCAGACTTCGGACTTCTTCACGGGTCGACCGTTCTTCTGCCTGCAAGGTCTGCATGTTGGCCTGCGAACGGGCGATCGCTTCCTCGTCTCCCTGATCCATTGCGAGGATCAGCTGGTCGGCTGCCTGGCGGCGCTTTGTCTGAATGAGGATGTTGTTGGCCTCCAACTCCCTGAAATCCTCATACCGGGCTGATTGTTCGACCTTGATCACATTGGCCCTGTTGAAATGAACCGGCGATGGGGTGTACAGATAGAAGACATACACCAGGATCCCGACGAAGAGGATCAGGAACTGCATGGGCACCTTGATGATCCCGTTGAAGAGGAGCCCGAGACGACTTTCCTTCAGGCTTCTTCCCGACAGGTAACGCTGGACCTGGGATTGATCCGTACCGAAGTAGGAAAGGAAAAGAAAGACACCTCCCAGCATACCCGACCAGAATGTATATCGGTTGGACAGATCGAAGGAAAAATCGACGATATTCAGTTTTCCCATTTTCCCCGCTACCTTGACCGCTTCCTGGAAGCCGACATGGGGAGGTAGTTTCCATAGCAGGATGATCGCGGTGATCGCCATTCCACTGAGAATGACGATCATCTGTTGTTTCTGCGTGACACTGACCGCCTTGGTTCCTCCCGCAACGGTATAGACGATCACCAGGATGCCCATCAGCAGGTTGGTCAGGGTCAGATTCCAGCCCATCAGGGAAGACAGGATGATCGAAGGGGCATAGATGGTGATTCCGGCGGCCAGTCCGCGAGACAGTAAAAACAGCGATGCCGTCAGTGTCCTGGTCCTGAGGTCAAAGCGTTGTTCCAGGTATTCATAAGCGGTGTAAATGTTCAACCGGTAGAAGATGGGAAGAACGAAGATGCTCAGGAAGACCATGGCGACAGGCAGTCCGAAATAGAACTGGGCAAAACGCATCCCGTCGTCAAATGCCTGTCCGGGTGTGGACAGGAAGGTGATGGCACTGGCCTGGGTGGCCATGATGGACAGGCCGATCGTCCACCAGGGAAGGTCTTTTTTCCCCATCAGGTAACTGCGCATATCCGATATGTCCCGGGTGCGATACACGCCATAGGCAACGATCAAGAGCAAGGTAGCCAGCATCACCAGCCAGTCAATCCAATGCATATCAGGACAGGCTTTGGGTGATCAGATAAAATAGGGTGATGAAGATGACATGGATGACCAGGACCAGGATATACAACCGGTTCCAGGAGCCCATGATGGGCGGCTGATCGTCTTCTGGCAACGGGCCCCGGTCTTCCTGTATTCCCTGCTTCATGGCTTGTCCGTTTGTCCAAGAGCGAGAAGGTTGGCCAGCAGGCGATAGGCTCCGGGCACACCGGCAGGCAATTGCCTGAAGAAGGAGATGCCGGTATATACATAGTGGCCCTTGCCATATGGGGCGACCAGGAGCAATCCTTCACTTGTTGGTTCACCCGGATCGCTGGCCGCCAGCAACGGGGTGAATGCCGGATCCCACTCATCAGGGAAGTACAGGCCACGCTCCTGCACCCAACCGTCAAAATCGGAAGCACCGATCTGATTGGGGATGTGCAGGGCAGGGTGGTCCGGGTGAAGGAATGTGATGTCCGCCGATTCCACGGTGACCCGGTCTCTCGATAGCTGGAGCGGCAGGGGCGATGGGCTGCAGACCAGGCCTCGACTGGTATTGTACTGAGTGACCACCGTGCCTCCTTCCCGGATGTAGGTCGCCAATTCCTCCTGGACGAACTTAAGGGGTGTTCGGGTATTGTAGGCGCGTATGCCGATCAATACAGCATCAAATCGCTTCAGATGCTGCGCGGTAATGTCACTGTCCTCCAGGAGGGTGACCCGGTAGCCGGCTTCTTCCAGACAGGCGGGGACCTGATCACCGGCACCGGTGATATAGCCAATTTCTCTGCCCCGGACCTTCAGGTCAACGTGGACCAATCTCATTGCCGATGGCAGCAGGACATGTTGATCGGGAATGTGCTCATACCGAATGTCCCGGATGGCATTCGAGAGGACCTGTCCATCTCGCAAGAGGTGAAAGTTGATCGTGGCAACCTCCGGTTGCTCGGGGGGGAATACCTCAATGGTCACGGACGTTTTTCCACCTTCCAGGGGGATCTGTATCTCGACCGAATCCGGAATGGCCCGCCACCCCGGGGGTAGGTCGGCGACCAGTGTGGCGGCAAAGTCAGGCACGCCGGCCTGGATGGTCAGGTGGACTTCACGGGAACGGTTGTCGGGAAACAGGGCGACGGGCTGGTCGGGAGTGACGAAACCTTCCGGCAGAAGGGCGTAGGGTTGATATCGTTCCCCAAAGGCTGGATCGATCCATTTCCAGGTCAGGGGCAGGGAAATGGGGATCTCCAGGTCACCCAAGGCCAACTGGAAGGTCACCATGGCCGGGTTTGGGGGGTCAGGCAGACCGCGGATCAGGGGATCGTCAACCGTATACAGACCGCCTTGCTGGGGCTGAAGCAACCAATAAGGTGATGTCCAGGTCGTGCCGATCAGCCATTCGCCATTCAGTGGAACCCTGATCGCTTCATTCGGCGGTAACAGAATATCCAGCAGGGTGTCCTTTTCCAGGGATGCGGCGCGGACCCTGGAAAGGCGCATCGGAGGACCTGCCCGTTGGATGACCTCCAGCTCGGAGGTCAGTGGGCCACCCGGATGACCGGAGGCCTGGGTGGTTCGCCATTCAGCGAACAATCCGCTGCAGTGGGCGATCAACTGGCTGACCTCGTTCAGCTTTGTTGCTTTCCAGGGGTGATCTTCCTGTTCATCGATCAACTGGTAGAGATGAGCCAGTCCCGGCAGGGAAGCCGATGGATCCCGGAAGTCATAGGTGCTGAGCAGGCCGTTGATCGCCTCTTCGATCTTCTGCCCCCCCGAGGTCCTGGACCAGCTCATATCAATACCCGCCAATGGATCGGCATCCGAGCCGGGCATGTCGCCTTCCAGCAGGTCCAGGTATTCGATGCTGCTTCCCCGGCTGAGCTCCGACCCGAATCCCTGGCATCGGTGTTGGCTCCGGCTTTTCGAGGCGATCTCCGAGTTGGAATAACCGCTCCATGGTTCATAGACGCCGATATCCACCTGGACCATTCGTGACTTGTCAGCCGCGTCAAAGGCTTCCCGGCTGCCATAGAACCACCAGGAGGTATTGAAAAACACCCGTCGTGGTTGCCAGGGCTCGACATAGGCCAGTTGTTCGGGGAATGCTGTTGGATCAGCAGCCAGGCGAAAGGCTTCGAGGGAGAGCATGGCAGAGGCGGTATGGTGACCATGGGTCTCGCCAGAGCTGTTGGCATCGAACCGGTTCACGATGATCTCCGGCCGAAAGGTCCTGATCGCCCAGACCACATCGGCCAGCACCTCCTGCTGGTTCCAGATCGACAGGGTTTCCTCCGCATTCTTGGAGTATCCAAAGTCATTGGCGCGGGTGAACCACTGTTGCCCGCCATCCGTTCGGCGGGCGGCCAGCAATTCCTGGGTGCGCAATACCCCGAGCAGTTCGGAGAACTCCGTGCCGATCAGGTTCTGCCCGCCATCGCCACGGGTCAATGACAGGTAGACCGTATGGACCTTTCGCTGCCGACTGAACCAGGAGATCAGCCGGGTATTCTCATCATCCGGGTGTGCTGCGATGTACATGACCGTGCCCAGCACTTGAAGCTTTTCCATCTGCTGGTAGATGGATGCCCCGTCAGGAGGTCTCTGGGTATATGGGTCTGGCGATTGGCCATGACCGGTCGTCAGGAAGAAATTGAAAGTCAGGAATGCCCACAAGGCCAATGATCGGATCATGTAGAACGCGCTTTAAGGGTCCAAAATAAAGAAATAACCCCGAGGGGGGCAGGGTTCATGGTTCGGGTCGAATCGGATCGGTGGGCATGCCTTCCGGGCGATGTCTGAATCAGACCGGGAAGCAGGGGCAAGTTGTCAACATCTTTCTGGAAAATCAGGTGATGGTTTCTGTTTTGGATATCGAACCCGTACCTTTCGCCTCATCAGGATCCGGGCAGATCTGCCCGATGCCATCCCTTGTCTGACCCAAAAAAGTAGTCGATTCCATGCCGGATTTTGTCCACCTGCATAACCATACCCAGTTTTCACTTCTCGACGGCGCATCAGATATCAAGGAATTGATGGCCAAGGCGGAGAAGGATGGGATGAAGGGGGTGGCCCTGACCGATCATGGGAATATGTTCGGGGCCTTCCAGTTCGTCAATGAGGCACGCAAGCGCAACCTCAAGCCCATGGTGGGTTGTGAGTTCTACCTCGTCGAAGACCGGCATCGGAAGACCTTCAGTCGGCATGAAGGCGACAACCGTTACCATCAGCTCATGCTGGCCAAGAATGCCCAGGGCTATGCCAATCTGACCAAATTGTGTTCTCTGGGGTATATTGATGGGCTGTACAGCAAGTTTCCCCGAATCGATAAAGAACTGATCGCCCAATATTCCGAGGGGTTGATCGCGACCTCCTGCTGCATCGGAGCCGAGATCCCCCAGGCCATTCTCCATGGGAAGCTTGAGGAGGCAGAGGAATTATTGCGATGGTGGGTCGAACTGCTGGGCGAGGACTTCTACATCGAATTGCAGCGTCATCGGGGCCTCGAGAACATCACCATCCGGGATGAACGGGGCATCGTGGTGCCTTCCGGGTACAGCCAGGAAGATGTCAATCAGATCCTGCTGGGATTTGCCCGGAAGTATCAACTGAAGGTGATCGCCACCAATGATGCCCACTATGTCGAGGAGGATGACTGGAAGCCACATGACATCCTGCTCTGTGTCAATACAGGGTCCAAGCTGGCCGAACCGGTAGGAGAAGGGAAAGGTCATCGCTTTGCATTTTCATCCAGCGATTATTACTTCAAGTCGCAGGAAGAAATGCGACAGTTGTTCTACGACGTACCGGAGGCCATTGATACGACCATGGAGATCTATGACAAGATCGAACTCCTGGATCTGGCCAAGGATGTCATGCTACCGAATTTCCCCTTGCCGGAGGGCTTTTCGGATCAGGACGAGTATCTCCGACACCTGGTCTATGAAGGGGCCAGGGAGCACTACGGAGAGATCAGTGAGGTGATCCGAGAACGTCTGGATTTCGAGCTTTCAGTGATCGGCAAGATGGGATTCCAGGGCTACTTCCTGATCGTTCAGGACTTTGTCAAGGCCGCCCGCAAGTTGGGGGTATCCGTTGGCCCGGGCCGTGGATCAGCAGCTGGCTCCGCTGTCGCCTTCTGCCTGACCATTACCAATATCGACCCGATCCGGTACAATCTCCTCTTTGAGCGATTCCTGAATCCGGAGCGGATCTCCATGCCGGATATCGATATTGATTTTGATGACTATGGTCGGGAAAAGGTGATCGATTATGTGGTCGAGAAATACGGCCGCAACCAGGTAGCCCAGATCGTGACCTTCGGTACCATGGCGGCCAAGTCGTCCATCCGGGATGTGGGCCGAGTGATGGATCTGCCCCTGTCGGACACGGATAAGATCGCCAAGCTGGTTCCGGATAAGCCGGGTACCAAGCTGAACAGCCTGTTCGAGAAGACCATTGAAGACCTTGAATCTGAATTCCAGGGGGACGACATCAATCATATCCTTCAGTTGAGGGAAATGATCCAGGGAAAGGGTCCGGAGGCAGAGGTGTTGCGAATGGCGCTGCGCCTGGAAGGCTCGGTTCGGAACACGGGCATTCATGCCGCCGGAGTCATCATCGCACCCGGGGATCTGACCACGATGTTACCCGTTTGTACCGCCAAGGATTCAGACCTCTATGTCACTCAGTTCGAAGGAGGAATCGTAGAGAATGCGGGGATGCTGAAAATGGACTTCCTGGGTCTGAAAACCCTGTCCATTATCAAGGATGCCATCCGGAACATTGTCGCCCGGTTTGGTGAAGAGGCGAATATCGACCCGGATGGGATCCCCCTGGACGATGAAGCGACCTTTGAGACGTTCCAGCGGGGTGAAACCACGGCCCTGTTCCAGTTCGAATCAGAGGGCATGCAAAAGCACTTGCGCGATCTGAAGCCAACCAATATGGAGGATCTGATTGCCATGAATGCCTTGTATCGTCCGGGGCCGATGGACAATATCCCCAAGTTCGTGGCGAGGAAGCATGGCCGCGAACCGGTGGAGTATCCTCATGAATGGCTGGAGGAGATCCTGAAGCCCACCTATGGGATCATGGTGTATCAGGAGCAGATCATGCAGGCCGCACAGATCATGGCCGGATATACCTTGGGCCAGGCGGATATGCTGCGCCGGGCCATGGGAAAGAAGAAGGCGGAGGAGATGGCCAAGCATCGCAAGATCTTCCTGGAAGGAGCCACCGCCAAAGGGGTGGATGAAAAGAAGGCCGACGAGATTTTCGATACCATGGCCAGGTTTGCCTCCTACGGGTTCAACCGGTCGCATGCCGCCGCCTATTCGGTCCTGGCATTCCAGACGGGCTGGCTGAAGACGCATTATCCGGCAGAGTTCATGGCTTCTGTCCTGACCCACAACAAGAACAACCTGGATAAGGTCAACTTCTTCCTGAACGAATGCAAGCGGATGGGCCTGCGCATTCTTGGCCCGGATGTCAATGAGTCGGAAATGCACTTCACGGTCAATGAGAAGGGGGCCATCCGGTTTGGCCTCTCCGCCCTGAAAGGGGTGGGTGAGGGGCCGGTGGAGGCGATCATGACCGAACGCAATGAGAATGGACCCTATTCGGACGTTTTCGACTTTGTAAGAAGACAGAACCAGCGGGTCATCAACAAGAAGGTCATGGAGAGCCTGGTACTGGGAGGGGCCCTCGATTGCTTTGAGGATATCCACAGGGCCCAGTATTTCGCGCCTACCGATCGATATGAGACCTACCTGGAACATTTACTGAAATTCGGGGGTGCGGTAGGCCAGCCGGAGGATGCTGCCCAGCAAAGTCTTTTTGGGGATGCCGATGTCATGGAGACCGTGGTTTTGCCTGAGCCTCCCCAGGTCGAACCCTGGACCCTGATCGACAAATTGACCAGGGAAAAAGCCATTGCCGGCATCTATCTCTCCGCTCATCCCCTCGACCAGTACAAGCTGGAAGTGGAACATGTGGCCAATCTGACCATCGACAGGATCGAGGAGACACGTGATCAGCGGTTCAGGATCGCAGCAGTGGTGACCGGTGCCCAACACCGATATTCCAACAAGCAGGGAGACATGTTCGGGATCTTCACCATCCAGGATTATCGAAGCGAGTACGAGGTCAAGCTGTTCCGCGAGGATTACCACAAGCACAAGCATCTGTTCGAGCCGGGGCAATGCCTGCTCATCACAGCGACCAATGCGAAGAATCACTGGAACAACCAGTATCAGTTCAAGGTAATCGATGTGTCCCTGCTCAGCACGGCAGGAGAGCAATTTGCGAAAGGCATTCAGGTCCATATCCCCATCGAAATGCTCGATCTCCCCATGATCGAGCATCTGGAGCATTTGTGCAAGGGGCACAAGGGTGCACATCCCATCGGTCTGACCGTCTATGATCCGGAGACGCGGACCATGTTGCGAACCAAGTCACAGAAAATGAAGGTCCAGGTCAGCAATGAACTGGTGAAAGCCCTGGATGAACTTGGATTAAGCTACAAGGTGGTGACCCAGGTATCGGGTGGAGGGGGTTGACGCTCCGGTTATTCCGATTCTTCCTCGCTTAGGATTCCCATCGCCAGCAGGGCCTTTTCGGAGGCACTTTGCTCGGCACTTTTCTTGTTGTAGTCTTCCGCGATGGAGATCTTTTCACCACCAATGATCACGGCCACCTTGAATCGGTCTCGTTTGTCGTGCTTGAACCTGGATACCACTTTGAACTCGGCTTCCTTGCCATGCTTCTGACACCATTCCAGGAGCTGGCTCTTGAAATTGTCGTCAAAGGTCTCGAGGCCATGAATATCGAGATATTTGCGCAAGACCTTGCGGATCACAAATCGCCGGGTACTGTGATAGCCGCGGTCGAGATAGATCGCTCCGATCAATGCCTCAAAGGCATTGCCGAGCATGGAACTGCTCAGGCGAGTGGTGTTGTATTCCGTGAGGAGGAAGTCCAGGCCCATGTCTGAGGCGAGATCATTCAGCATCTTGCGCTTGACGATCTTGCTGCGCATCTTGGTCAGGAAGCCCTCGTCACTGATCGGGTATTTCTTGAACAGGTATTCGGCCACGATGGTCCCCAGGACAGCATCTCCGAGGTATTCGAGGCGTTCATTGTTGTGCAACGGGGTGTCCTGCGTGTGCGCGGAGGATTTATGGAAGAAGGCAAGCTTGAACAGGTAGAGATTGGCCGGTACAAATCCGAGCAATGCAAACATCTTCCTGGCCAGATCTCTGTCCTCGGAAAAGTAATAATTATAGATCTGCCGAAGGACTCTCAACTCACTTCTCGAATTGTTTGAACAGGACAGAAGCATTGTGTCCACCGAATCCGAAGGTATTGCTGAGGGCGACACGAACCTTCCTTTCCTGGGCTTCATTGAAGGTCAGGTTCAGACGCGGATCGATCTCCGGATCATCTGTGAAGTGGTTGATGGTCGGCGGAATGTATCCATGCTGGATAGCCAGGATACAGGCGATGGCCTCGACTGCACCGGCGGCGCCCAGCAGATGGCCGGTCATGGATTTGGTCGAGCTGACGTTGAGCTTGTAGGCCAGGTCGCCAAAGACCTTCTGGATGGCCTTTACCTCGGCAATGTCCCCCAATGGTGTAGAGGTGCCATGGACATTGACATAATCGATCTCCTCCGGATTGACACCGGCATCCTTCATGGTCTCGATCATGACATTGGTGGCCCCCAATCCGTCCGGATGGGGGGCGGTCATATGATAGGCATCAGCCGTCATGCCGCCACCGCAGACCTCCGCATAAATGGTGGCGCCACGTTTCAGGGCATGGTCCAGTTCTTCGAGGATCAACGCACCGGCGCCTTCACCGAGGACGAATCCGTCCCGGTCCCGGTCAAAAGGTCTGGAGGCAGTTGTCGGGTCATCGTTGCGCTCGGAAAGTGCTTTCATGGCGTTGAATCCGCCCAGGCCCGCATGCGTGACCGCAGCTTCCGATCCACCGGTAATGATCAGGTCGGCACGCCCCATCCGGATGTAATCCATGGCGTTGATCATCGCATGGTTGGAGGAAGCACAGGCAGACACGGTAGCATAGTTCACGCCACGGAAACCGTATTGGATGGAAATATGGCCGGCGGCAATATCCGTGATCATTCGTGGAATGAGGAAGGGGCTGTATCGGGGCGTCCCGGATCCCTGGGCAAATGTTTCGATCTCCTTTTCCAGAGAGACCAGTCCGCCGATTCCGGACGCCCAGATCACCCCGGCCCGATCCTTGTTGATCTTCTCCAGATCCAGTCCTGAGGATGTCATCGCTTCAGCAACCGCGACCATCGCATACTGGCAGAACAGATCCATCCGCCGGGCCTCTTTCTTGTCCATGGCCACTTCAGGATCGAAATCCTTCAATTCGCAGGCGAAATGGGTCTTGAACAGTGATGCATCAAAATGCGTGATTGGGCATGCGCCGCTTCGTCCAGCCTGCAAACCCTCATGGAATGCTGCGACTGAATTTCCGATCGGTGTGACGGCCCCAATGCCGGTGATAACCACTCTTCTCATACGGGATCACTAGTTGGTGAAATAAAAAACCACAAATCACACGTAGTCCGCCGATTTGTGGTTCAGTACAGGATCGGACACCGGGTCACGCTCCAATACGATGCAGCCCGGGGATCGGAACTGCAAGGCGGATTATGCCTCCAGGTTTTTCTCGAGGTAGCTGATCGCCTGTCCGACGGTTTGGATGTTCTCGGCTTCCTCATCCGGGATGGAGATATCAAATTCTTTTTCGAACTCCATAATGAGCTCTACCGTATCCAAGGAATCCGCGCCAAGATCATTGGTGAAACTGGCTTCCAGGGTGACTTGAGAGTCATCGACGCCCAGTTTCTCGACAATGATATTCTTTACACGTTCAGCAACGTTAGACATGGTCAGTCTTTTAAGTGATTAGAAAAGTTGTGCAAAGAAACCAAAAGCACCCCGTTTCCCAAAGCATTTGCGTTTTTTTTATAGTGAGCATGCAGGAGCTCCCCGCACCGGAGATACCGCGCTGGCGAGTTCATGAAGCAATCCTCCAATTGTAGATGGGCAACGGAAATCAAAGGATAAGGTATTCTTAACCCCGGCATGCCCATCTCATCGTATCTTTGAATGATTATTGTAACAAGTACACGAACCTTTGCCATGGATATTGTCGACAAACAGTTCACCAAGATCGTTGCCACCGTTGGTCCCGCTTCGAGTTCCTACGATATGCTCAGGGAACTGGTCCGGGAAGGTGTGAATGTCTTCCGTCTCAATTTCTCCCATGGGACCCATGAGGACCATGCCAAGGTGATCGAACATATCCTGGCAATCAATGAGGAATGCAAGACGCACGTCGGGATCCTGGCCGACCTGCAGGGACCGAAGCTCCGGGTCGGGATCATGGAAGGAGAAGGGTTGACGATTCAGCCGGGAGATATCCTCACGTTTGTCCAGGAGGAATGCCTGGGCAATCAGGACAGGATCTACATGAGCTACGAAGGGTTCGCCAAGGACGTCGTTCCAGGTGAACGCGTACTGGTGGACGATGGGAAGATCGTCCTGGAGGTAGTCTCCACCAACATGACGGATGAGGTAAAACTGAAGGTGCTGTTCGGTGGTATCCTCAAATCCAACAAGGGCGTCAATCTTCCGGATACCCAGGTGTCCCTTCCCAGCCTGACCGTCAAGGACCGGGAGGATCTGGACTTCATCCTGTCCAAGCCCGTCAATTGGATCGCCCTGTCCTTTGTCCGCTCACCGGACGACCTCATCGACTTGCGTCAACGGATCGAGGCGCGCAACCATCCGGCGAAGATCATTGCCAAGATCGAGAAGCCCGAGGCGGTCAAAGAGATCGATCAGATCATTCGACAGAGCAATGGGATCATGATCGCCAGGGGCGATCTTGCCGTCGAGGTACCCATGGAGCGCCTGCCGATCATCCAGAAGGATATCATCAATCTCTGTATCCAATGGGCTCGCCCCGTGATCGTGGCTACGCAGATGATGGAAAGTATGATCACCAATCCATCGCCGACCCGGGCGGAGATCACGGATGTGGCCAACGCCGTGCTCGATGGGGCAGATGCGCTGATGCTCAGTGGCGAGACAGCTGTCGGGATGCACCCGGCAAAGGTGATCCATGCCATGAATGCCATCATTTCCGAAGTGGAGAAACGTTACAGTATCCAGGGTAGAAGGCCGTTTCCTTCCCCGAAATCATCCACCTTCCTGTCCGATGCCGTTTGCTTCAACGCGGCGAAGGTGGCGGAAGAGGTAGGTGCCAAGGCGATCGTGGGCATGACCACCTCAGGATATACCGCCTTCAAGGTCTCCAGTTACCGGCCGGCGTGCAAGATCTATATCTTCAGTGAGCAGACCCTGATGCTGGCCACCTTGAACCTCGTCTGGGGCGTGCACGGTTATTACTATGACAAGTTCACCTCCACGGACGAGACCATCAATGATTCCATGGCCATCCTGAAGGAGAACGGGCGGGTCAAAGAAGGCGATGTGATCATCAATACGGCAAGTATGCCCCTCCATGCCAGGTTGCGAACCAATATGTTGAAGGTTTCTGTCGTTGATTAACCGCGAATGCGGACCTTTGGTATGAATTTTTCCCCGTGCAGGGTGCATCTTGATCCATCGGGATTCCACCAGTATTGAATTTGATGACCAACCAGTTGAATCATTTCCTGTTCCATTCCATCTTGACAACCTTCCTGCTGGTGCAGGTTGCCACTGGTCAGAATACACGTATACCGGAACAGGACCTGTCCGATCAATCGGCATTTATCGAGGCCAATCGGGAGATGATCCTGGGTAACCTGGAAAAGGCGGAATCCCAGTTCACCGATCTGGTCAGGAAGCATCCCGACCAGGCGGCCATCTTTTATGCGCTGGCCCAGATCCAGTTCGCAAGGGAGGACTTTCCGAATGCACTGACGAACATCAGAAAGGCAAGGGGGCTGGATATGGATAACGTCTGGTATGCCATTCTGGAGGGGGATATCCTCGAGCAGACCGGGCGATACCAGGATGCCGCCAACCTGTTTGCCCAACTGGCCAGGTCCCATCCCAAGGAGGAACACTATTACGAGCAGTGGGCATTCTTCCTGATCAAGGCAGGTAACGCCAACGGCGCCATTGACGTTTATGGCCAAATGGAGCAGGAGCTGGGTTTCCAGGAGGACATCAGTCGCAAGAAATACATGCTTTACCGGGGGATGGGCCAATTCGAGAAGGCGGGTCAGGTCCTGGAGGAGGTGGTGCGCCGGCAACCCTGGAATCTGGAAGTGCAGTATACCCTGGCCGCATTCTATGAGGAGAATGGAGCAACCGCAAAGGCCAGGCAGTGGTATCAGTCTATTCTGGATGACCATCCAGGGGAATCGGAGGCCAGGCTGGCATTGGCGAGGATGGCCAATCCTGCCAATCCGGATGGTCCGTTGTTGGGACTCGGGCCCATTTTTCAGGATCCCAAGGCTGACCTGGACGAAAAGATCAAAACCATCATCCCGTATATCCAGGCATACGCCAATCAGCAGGATGTATCCCTTGGTCAGGATCTGGATTCATTGGCCCGATTGCTTGATGATACACACCCTGGCAATGCCAAGGTGGCCAGTATCCTGGGAGACCTTGCCTTCTATCGGCAGGACTATCGATCGGCCATTGCCGCCTACCAAAAGGCACTGGAACGAGAAAGGACCATCTATCCCATTTGGGATCAGTTGCTCCAGGCCCTGAGTCTCTCCCATGCCTATGCCGAACAGGTAGATATTGCCGAACAGGCATTGGACGTCTTCCCCAATCAGGGAAAGGTTCACTATTATCTGGCGGAAGGCTTCCTGGAGGCCGGTCGCCCCGAAGATGCCCTCTCCACGATTCACGTAGCCCGACTGATGGCGGGGAAGGATGGGTTTCTGCTCTATCACCTGGCGATCTTGCAAGGACGTGCCAATGCCCGGATGGGACAGGCGGAGATGGCCGCCAGTGCATTCACGCAGGCCCTGGCCTTGAATCCTGGCGGGGCAGAGGCCCTGGCCTATCGGAGCCTGTCCCTTCGTGATCCCGGACAGAAATGCGCGGATGCCCAGCAATCAGCACAGACAGCCCCGGCCAATGAGGTGGTTCGTTTTGCACTTGCCGATTGTGCCTTCAGCAAGGGGGATTACAATGAGGCCAGACAACAACTGGAAGGTCTGATCTCAGGGACAGAATACCCGCATCCGAACTGGGAAGAACTTCTGGGGGATACCCTGGCCCTCACCGGCAACATCCAGGGTGCATTGACCTACTGGCAAAAAGCAGCAGATCACGGCAGTGCATCCCCGAATCTGGCCAGGAAAATCGCCAATCTCCGTTATGAAGAATAGGATGACGGGGCCAGGCCTGATCCTGATGCTACTCCTGTTCCTGGTCCATGTCGGCTGCCATCGCAAGGTGGCGGTGCCCCTGGAAACGGTCGAGCGAACAGATATTCGTTCCTTCCTGGAACAGGGGCCATACCAATGGGATTGGTACTCCTGTACCGGTACCGCCAACATGCAGTCCAGTTTGTTTTCAGGGTCAGGCCAATATACCCTCCGCATGAAGAGAGACAGCCTGCTTTGGGTGGCTGTGCGGTTTGTCGGTATCGAAGTGGCCCGGATTCAGGCCGATCGGGATTCCATGGTCATCCTCAATCGGTTTGAACGCAACGTGGAGGTTTACAGCTGGGAGGAAGTCACCCGCCGGACCGGATTTCCTGCTTCGTTGGATGCGGTCCAGCGCACAGTGCTTGGCTGGTTGCCGATCATCCCATCTGCGTTGCAGACCGTGGATTCGAACGATCGTTCAGTCAATGTGATGGGAAAGGAAGGAGCGATCCAGATGATGGCCAGTCTCATCGAACCGGATCTGATTCCACGGAGTTGCCAGTTTCGGGACACCGGATCAGGTGCCGTGGCGGAAGGGAGCCAGGTGATTGCGGAGGACAACCTCCCGGGAGTTGTTCCTGCAGAAAGGACCTGGGATATGCGGCAGGATGACCAGTCCCGCTTATTTTTACAGATTCATGTCCAAGATCCCTCGTTTACCGGACCGCTCTCCTTTCCGTTTGATATACCCGAACGGTATGCGCGTTATCGTTAGTAGCCTCCTGCTCCTGCTGTCCACATGTTTGTTGGCACAGAGCAGCAAGGATCTGAAAGCTGACCGGGAGGCATTGCTCCGGAATATCAAGCTGACCGAGCAGGCCCTGGAAGGAGTCAGGACCCAGGAAAAACGATCACTGACCGAGCTCCTGTTGCTGGAAGAGCAGGTGGTCGGGCGTGAGGCGGGTATTCGGATGCTTCATGAAGAACTTGCTGTCCTCAGGAAGGAAATGAATGACATAGAGGTCCGGATCCGCGAAGCGGAGGGAGCCCGCGAGCAGGCTTTGAACACCTATCGGCGATTGACCAGGTATCGGCTCTACTATCGCCTGTCCGATCTTTCACCGGTGATGTACATCCTCGCGGCGCCGCAATGGCAGGTCCTGTTCCAGAGGATGTTCCTGTTCGATCGCCTGGCCCTTCGCAGCAGGGAAATGGCCCGACAGTACCGGGATAAGCAGGCGGAACTGGCCAGGTTGCACAAGGCACAGCAAGGACGACAGGACGAAGTGAGTGAAGTGCTGGCCCTCGAGGGACGCCAGCAACAGCAATTGCTGCTCGAGAAGAAAGAACATGAGAATCTGATCAACCGGTTCAGGAAGGATTCGCAATCGCTCACCGAGCAGTTGGCTCGCCAGTCAAGGGAGCGGGAGCGACTGGAGGAAGCGATTGCTGCTTTGATTCGAAAGGAGATCGAGGCTGAGAAGAAAGCCAGGGCGAAACCCTCGGGGTCAAAGAAGACCACGAGATCTGCCGGTGAACTTTCCTCTGCTCCCGAGATCGTGGCCCTGTCAGGCAGTTTCGAACAGGCGAAAGGGCGACTGGGCTGGCCGATCAGCAAGGGGGCGATCGTGCGAAAATTCGGTCCGCAACAGCATCCTTCCCTTCCACAGATCAAGATCAATAATACAGGAATCGATTTTCGAACGGAACCCTCGGCACCGGTCATGGCCGTTCATGAGGGTGTGATCACAGGAATCCAGTGGGTGCCCGGATACGCACACACCATGATCATCCGACATGGCAGCTATTATTCGGTATATTCCAATATGGAGACCGTTAAGGGCGTCAAAGGGGATCGGATCAAGGCCGGAGATCAGGTAGGCACAGCTGCCGTCAATCCGGTCAGCGGAGCATCAGAGATCCATTTTGAGATCTGGAAGGGAAAGAACCGGGAGAATCCGGCGAATTGGTTAACCAAGAAGAAATCATGACAATGTCAGGTACAGGTTGGAATGTCGGGACCAGCTCGAAAGGGCTTTCCGGAAGTGAGCAGGAAAAAGCTGTTCTGGTCGGGGTGATCCTCCAGGGCCAGCCGGAGTCGCAGGTCATGGAGTATCTCGATGAATTGGAGTTTCTCGCCCATACTGCCGGCGCCACCACGCTGCGCCGCTTTACCCAGAAGCTGGCCCAGCCGGACAGCCGAACCTTTATCGGCAAAGGGAAATTGGAAGAGATCGCCGCCTATGTCGAGCTCAAGGAAATTGACCTGGTCATTTTCGATGACGATCTCAGTGGCAAGCAGGTCAACCTCCTGGAAACTGCCCTGAAGGTGAAGATCGTGGATCGCAGTACGCTGATTCTGGACATTTTTGCCAATCGGGCCCAGACCGCCCAGGCAAAAACGCAGGTCGAACTGGCCCAGATGCAATATCTCCTGCCACGACTGCGCGGACTCTGGACCCACCTCGAACGCCAACGAGGGGGCATAGGCATGCGGGGGCCCGGGGAAAAGGAAATCGAAACCGACCGGCGGATCGTCAGGGACAAGATCGCCCAGCTGAAGAAAGACCTGGAAAAGATCGAACGCCAGAACCTGACCCAGCGCAAGAATCGGGGAGCCATGGTCCGAGCGGCGCTGGTGGGTTACACCAACGTCGGCAAATCCACCCTGATGAACATCCTCAGCAAGTCGGAGGTATTTGCGGAGAACAAGCTATTTGCCACCCTGGATACGACGGTGAGGAAGGTCGTCTGGGACGCCATGCCATTCCTGCTGTCGGATACGGTCGGATTCATCCGCAAGCTGCCACACCATCTTGTCGAAAGTTTCAAATCTACCCTGGATGAGGTCCGGGAAAGCGACCTGCTCATTCATGTGGTCGACCTGGCGCATCCCCAATACGAGGACCATATCCGGACGGTCACCGAGACCCTCAATGAACTCAATGCCGGTGAAAAGGAGCTCTTCCTGGTGTTCAACAAACTGGATGCCTACCGGGATACCTACTTTGATGAACGCCTGGACGAGGAAACGCGCCAGGAGATCGAGGCCGAACTCCGGCAATCCCTCATCAGCCAGTATGGTGAAGAGATCGCCCTGATCTCCGCCCATACCGGAGAGGGTGTTACCGAATTGCGTGAACGCCTGGCCGGTCGGATTCGCGAAATATATCGGATCCGATACCCGTATCAGGAGAAGCACTGGTAGATCACCAGAGCAGCACCTCCAGACTGTCGATCAACAGATCGGCACCTCCACCATTCCAGATGTAGATGGACAGGGGCGAACCCTGCCGGGTGTCGGGAAGGTCGGTTTGCCAGGCACGCCATGCCAGCGAATCGCCATGGGTGATGGGGATGCTGCCATAGCGGATGTCCGGTGCTTGCCCCTGGACGCTCAGGTCACAAGCCCAGGATACCGGATGGTCACCATTCCGTGACCCGAATTTGGCCCGGATGGCCAGGTGCCGGGCTTCGGCAGGATCCAGCCGGAGTGTCGGCCCGTATTCCTGGTGGGCCGGCAGAACCCAGGGCTGGAGGGACGTATCGACATTGGCATGCCATTCCCATGAATGTGGGAGTTGGTTGGCGGAGGCAAACAGGGGGATCCGTTGCCGGGCTTGCCCTTCGGGGACCATGAGCCGGTCAAACTGTCCCGGGGTGGGGGAGTCCAGTTTCCGGAAGACGGCGATGTGCTGATTGCCTCCGATCCTGATGAGCCAGTCGACTATGGCCGGGAAATCCTGGTAAACCTCTGGCAGAAGGAATCGCCTCGGGATGACCACAACGGATGCCCGCCGTTTCAGGTCTTCCTTCATGGCTATCGGATTGGTGCTCAGCGAAGAAAATCCCTTGCGGCCGCAGGCGATCAGGCCTCCGTTGCCGGTATAGGTTTCAAAGGTGAGGAGGGTATCTGTACGGGGAATGCCCAGGTCATCCAGGCAGGCCCGGCAATCACGCAGCTCCATCCTGGCCATATCCGCTCCCTGCGTAGCAGCCAACCGGTCCTTTTCCTGGAAAACCTCTTGCGCATGCCAGAACCAGAGGGGGATGAGGCACAGGAATATCCAGGAGAACCTTCCCGGGCTGTTCTGGTATCTCCTAGGGAAAGCCATGACCATGATGATGATGATCACTGGCAGCAGGACATCGAGATAGTAGTACTCATGAGCGGAAAACTGGTCAATGAGCAACAAGCTGTGAAGCAGGTGGGTCGCCAGCCCGGCCAGGATCAGCATGAGGTACATGATACGGGATTTCAGATCGGGGCGGTACCAGAGACTGAGGCCCAGGAGGATCAGGACACCCAGCCATTGGGTCGGACTGAGGATCTCATCCACCCAGAAGTCCAGGGATGCCCACCAGGTGTGTAAACCCTCTGCCATTCCATTGGCGGGAAGAAAGTTCGTCAGAAACTGGGTGCCATATGTCATGGTCATCCATTCCTTGAACAGCCACTGGCCGGCAAATGCTGAAACGGCCGGGAGCAAGGCCCATCGAAGGGTCCTGATCAGGCCGCCCTCTTCCACCACCAGGATCAGCCATAGATAGAACCATATCAGGATGAACGGCATCCGGATCCAGAAACAAAGGATACCCATGGCCACCCAATACCAGAAACCGTTTCCCGTTGCCCGATAACGCATCCACTGGGCCAGGCCGATCAGAAAGAGGCTGAATGCCTGTGCAGAGGGCAGATATGCGAGGGCATAATAGCTGTACACGGGGATGAAGAGGATGCCGCTGAACAGCACCAGTCGGACAGCTGGATGGGTAGCCACGTGTCGCGTCGCCCGCCAGAACATCCACATGGCGAGCATATGCAGGAGGAGCATCCAGATTCTGTAGATGAGCGGTGTTGACAGGCCGGTGGCCCGCATGGTCATGCCCGCCAACCACTCGACCACGGGAGGGTCGACACTGGTGATCCCATCGGGAGTGACCAGGTGACAGGTGCGTGGCAGGAACATCGGGGACCCGCGTTCTGCAAACCTGAGGATCAGGGCCTGCCGGTCGGTTTGGGTCCATTGATGAATGCCGACCGGTTCCTGATCCAGGCGATTCCACCCGAAACAGGACAACCACAGGACATAGATCAGAAGTGCTGCCAGAAACGGCAACCGTTGGGCAAAGTTCATCAATGGAATGTCGTTCGAAAGGTACGACAAGCCTGAGATTCCGGGTCAGGTTCCGGCGGGTTGTGTAAGTTTGTCCTATGGATATGCTTGAAAAATATGCCCGGCTGCTGGTGGATTACTGTCTGGAGATCCGGGAAGGCGACCGCCTGCTGATCCGGACCACAACAGCCGCAGAACCGCTTGTTCGCGAAGTCTATCGGATGGCCACCCGCTCGGGGGCACAGGTCTTCACTGATCTTGCCATTGAAGGACAGGGACGGATGCTGATCGACGAAGCCCCGGATTCGATCCTCGATCGCGAAGACCCCTTCTTCCTTGAGGCGATGCAATCCTTTGAGTGTTATCTGGCCATTCTGGCACCCTATAACCTGAAGGAGATGGCCGGGGTGGACAAGGACCGGATGGCCAGGCGTTCCAGGGCGAATCAACAGGCTCAGGAGATCTATTTCAAACGGATCGCCGACAAGTCCCTGCGCCGCAGTCTTTGCCAGTATCCCACCATCGCCCAGGCGCAGGACAGCGGCATGTCCACGGAGGCCTATACGCGATTCGTGTACGAGGCGTGCCGGTTGTTCGATGATGACCCGGTGGCGGCATGGCTGGACGTCCGGGCCATGCAGCAACGGATCGTCGATCACTTGAACCAGTGCAGTGAGATCCACTATGAAGGCAAGCATATCGACCTGACCTTCTCCACCCGGGGGAGGACCTGGATCAACTCGGATGGACGGAACAATATGCCGTCGGGTGAGGTGTTCACCTCTCCGGTGGAGGACTCGGTCAATGGGAAGGTCCATTTCTCCTATCCCGGCTTGTACCAGGGACACGAGGTGGCGGGTGTGACGCTATGGGTCAAGGACGGGTGGATCGAACGTTGGGAGGCGGAGTCAGGTCAGGCATTTCTTGACCATATCTTTGCCCAGGACGGAACACGCCGTTTCGGCGAAGCCGCCATCGGCACCAATGACCGGATCCAGCAGATGTCCCGGAACATCCTCTTCGATGAGAAGATCGGCGGAACCATCCACCTGGCCATTGGCCAATCCTACCTCCAGTGCGGGGGGCAGAACAAATCAGCCGTCCATTGGGACATGATCACCGATATGACGAAAGACGGACGGATCAAGGCGGATGGCCAGTTGATCTATGAGAATGGACGATTTTTGATCTGAACAGGTCCATTTCTCGACGAGTTTGCCCCTGTTTTCCATGAATGGTGTGATGTTATCGACCAAGCGACATTCAGTTGCGCTTTATTGCGTTTTGTAATGAATTGAAATTCAAATAATTGATAACATTGCAACGCACGCTACAGTTGACCGCATGGTAATATGTTTTGCATAATACCATGCAATCTTGTAGATTTGAGGTATGAAAACAGATAATACCAAAGCCCAGATGAGAAAAGGCGTTTTGGAGATGTGTATCCTGACACTGATCAAGAACGGGGAGAAGTATCCCAGTGAGTTGATCGATCAGTTGAAGCATGCCGATCTCCTTGTCGTGGAAGGTACCTTGTATCCTCTGCTCAACCGGCTCAAGGATGCCGGCTATCTGGAATATGAATGGCGGGAGTCCAACGCCGGGCCCCCGCGCAAGTACTACCGGATCACCCCGGAAGGGGAGTCCACTGCAGAGACCTTGCGTCAGGCATGGTCTGAACTTGTCCAATCCGTCCAAATCACACTTGAAAACCCAACATCATAATGAACAAAGTCATTAATATCAACCTCGGTGGTCAGCCGTTTACCATAGACGATGACGCCTACAGTCATCTGGATGTCTACCTGAAGGCGGTGCGCCAGTCGTTTCACCATCTCGAAGGGAAGGATGAGATTCTGGGCGATATCGAGATCCGGATGGCGGAACTGTTGACCAGCCAGCTGGGTGTCCGCAAGATCGTCTCTTCGCCGGATGTCGATGCTGTCATTCGCATCATGGGCAAGCCTGAACAGTTCGAAGAGGAGGTTGCGGAAGAGCAGCAGGAGAAGAGGTCCTACAAATCCACGAGCCATGAATTCAATTTCCGACCGGGCAAACGCCTTTACCGGGATCCGGAGGACAAGATCGTTGGCGGGGTCTGTTCAGGCCTGGCAGCTTATCTGGGCATTCACGATCCAGTCTGGGTTCGCCTGGCCTTTGCCCTCCTCTTTTTCTCGGGAATCGGCATCATTCCCTACCTGGTCATGATGGTCCTTGTGCCCAAGGCAGAGACCGCTGCCGACCGGCTGGACATGAAAGGAGAGCCTGTCAATATCCAATCCATTGCCGATGCAGTGGAGAAGCAATTCCAGGAGATTTCCGACAAGTTGACCGAGCTGGGGAATGATCTCGGCAGGAAGAAGAAGTAAAGGAGTTTTTCGACTGATCTCGCACCCTCCAGGCTCCGGCCTGGGGGGTGTTTTCGTTTTCCAATCCAGGGAAACAAAAAAGGTTGGACTTCGTTAACAGCAGGATGTCCGGCAGCTAGTTTTTACCGAGATTTGAACCAGAAAGAAGGCTATGCAACTGAGAAGGTATACGATCGTGCGACTGATCCTGGAGGATGAGGGGCGAGTCCTGCTGCTTAGGCAGACCAATCGGAACGGGGGGAAGTACACCCTGATTGGCGGGAAGATCCAGGTCAGGGAAACGCCCATCCAGGCCTTGATCCGGGAGACCTTTGAAGAGTCAGGAGCCGTCATTGCCGAGGAAGACCTGGAATTTGTGCACTACTGCTATCAGCGCAAATCGGATATGATCAACATGATCCTGGTGTTTCGGGCGACCCGTTGGGCAGGGACCATCCTGAACCGGGAGTCCCATAAGTTCATGCATGTGGCCTGGTTTCCCAAGGAGGAATTGCCGGAACGGACGACCAAAGCGACCCGGCATATTCTCGACCAGGTCAGGAAGGGCTTTTCCAGGTATTCAGAGATCACCTCCAAGCGGCTGATCGTCAAGTAGCCCTGCACAGACCTTCTTTTCCTGACCATGTTCCAGGCCAGTTCAAACTGGATCCAGATCGGATGATCCGGCTTTTCGCGATCACAGAAGTTCAGAGTATCCGCCTGACTTGATGGGATTGTCTCGGCAGTTTCCCCCGATTGGGGTCAGGTAGAGTAAAAAAAGCCTCCCGGAGTCACTCCGGGAGGCTTTTTTCATGTTGAGGAACTGAGGGTTAGTCGTTCTTCACGTTTTTCGCGGTAGGTGCAGCAGATGCACTGGCACCTTTGGCAGATTTGCCTGCACAGCAGGATTTACCAGCTTTGGAACCGGCACAACCCTTGCTGTCGTTCGATGCAGTTGTTGCCTTGGCACCCTTGGATGCACAACAGGATTTATCAGACTTGGATCCGGCACAAGCCTTTTCGCTTGTTGAAGCAGCTGTCGCTGCTGCGCCTTTGGAGGCACAACAGGATTTTTTGGCAGAACCCACCTCCGATGGTGAAGCATTCACAAACTGATTGGTGGCAGCGTCGAAGTTGACAGGCTCGTAGGACACCTTTCCACTCTTCTGGCATACATCCTTCCGGTAGTAGGATACCTTTCCGGATGTCTCACAGACCCTCCGTTCGATCGATTCATCCAGCGAAGCAGCCTGAGCGATCGCTTCATCGGATACCTCAACAGACGCACTGGAAGCGGCTCCGGAGCAATGATGCTTGGCAGTTTGAGCTTGTACCGTCCAGGCAGCGGAAGCGAGGAGGATAAGGAAGAGTAACTTTTTCATGTTCTTGAGCTTTGAATTGATTTGATTCCAAATTTACACGGAATCTGTCCAATTGCCAAGTTTCGTCCAACCGGATGATCTGCTTTAACAGACCTTTAACCGATTTGCACGGGCATCCGATCACCGATTCAATAAAGGAATTGGCCTACATTTACATCATCTCCCAGCGGATTTTACCTGTTCACATTCACCCGTCTATCCATGACAAGATTTCACTTGCTGATCCTGATCCTCTTTGGCCTGACGGCTTGCCATACACCCAGGTATTCTGCTGACCAGTTACCTCCGGAACGACTGGTGTTCGGCTCAGGTGGCGGATTCAGTGGCATCGAGACATCCCATACCCTGGTCAATAGCGGTCAGCTCTGGAAACAACAGGGTGTTGGAGCGCCAATGACTGAGATCACTGGCATCTCCTCATGGGAAGCGAAGTCTTTGGTGAATTCAGCCGGCGACCTGATCTATGGTGAGGTTGCCCTCAATCCACTGGGTAACACCTATTCATTCATCGAGTATATCTCTCCGGAGCGTTCGTCGAGGATCACCTGGACGGGTGAGTTGCCCACTGTTGATCCAGCCCTCGCCCGTCTCGTCAATGACCTGTTCCACCTGACTGCCAAGAAATAGTATCCAATGAAAAAACAGACACACATTCTGCAATGGTTGTTCCTGGTCGGTTTGCTGGCGTTCTCCATGCCTGGATATGGCCAGATCAAACCAATTAGATCCGCCACCGGGCTGGCCTTGCCGGTGAGCGAACTGGAACCGGTCGTACTCCCGGCCAGTGTTCCTCAGGCCTCCCCGAGCCTGCAGGGAGGCGGCTTCTCCAGGCAGTCCCTTGGTTTTGAGGCTCCGGTACCCGGTGTCATCCGGCTCCTGGCACGCGATGACCAGGGATTGCCCATTTGGGCAGAAATCGCCTACGGTGATCCCGATGGCGTCTCCCTGGAAGCCCAGGCATCTCGTGTCCTTTCCGATATGGCGGTCCTGATGAAGATCCGCAATGCGCAAGAGGATTTGTCGCTCAAGCGGATCGACCACCGTTCCGACGGTGAGGATGTACTGGTGTTTGAACAACAGTACAAAGGTGTTGTCGTTGACGGTGCGGAGATCCGCCTGTATGCGCGGGACGGTCGGATAACCCTCTTTTCCGGCCGATACTTTCCTTCTCCGGCACTGTCCAGTGTGCAACCAGTCCAGCCGGCTGCCGAGGCCGTCGTTCATGCCAGTGAAGAGGTAGGGGCTCGTGACCTGGGCGGTCTGCCTGCGGACTATCTGCCGGAATTGCCGGCACCGCAGTTGACCATCCTTCACCGGGACGGGCAGCCGGTGCTGGTCTGGAAGGTGGAGTTGATGGCCAATGCTCTCCATCGGTGGACGGTCTATATCGATGCCAAATCCGGAGATGTGGTTCACAAGCGTGCCGAGACCTGCAGCCTGACCGGGATGCACCATCACGCCATGCCGGTACTGGACGGGCCCTTTACGGCCAATGCCGTTGACCTGAAAGGTGTCAATCGACTGATCAATACCTACCAGGTGGGGAATACCTATTATCTGCTGGATGGCAGCCGACCGATGTTCAAGCCTGGTTCGTCCATGTTGCCGGATGACCCTGTCGGTGGTATTCTGACCATTGATGCGCTGAACACCTCCCCGGCTCTGAATTCATTCAAGGCCGCCCATGTCACCAGCAGCAATAATTCGTGGAACAAACCGGTGGCCGTATCTGCCCATTACAATGCCGGTATCGCCTATGAATATTACCGCCAGACCTTTAACCGCAATTCGATCAGCGGGACGGGAAAATCCATCATGTCATTTGTGAATGTAGCCGATGATGATGGCGGTGGAATGGACAATGCCTTCTGGAATGGCGCGGCCATGTTCTATGGCAATGGAGATCAGGCCTTTCTGCCTCTGGCCCGCTCATTGGATGTGGCCGGTCATGAAATGACCCACGGGGTCATCCAAGCCACAGCCAACCTGGTCTATGAAAAGGAGTCCGGGGCCCTCAACGAGTCCTTTGCGGATATCTTCGCGACCATGATCGACCGGGATGACTGGAAGATCGGCGAGGAAGTGGTCAAGGCATCGGTGTTCCCGTCCGGTGCCTTGCGGGATCTTCAGGATCCCCACAATGGGGGGAGCGGACTGGGCAGCCCGGGATGGCAACCCAAGAATACCAGCGAGCAGTACAACGGCTCCCAGGATAATGGCGGGGTGCATATCAACAGTGGGATTCCCAATCATGCCTTTTATTTGTTTGCCTCCAATGCCGGGGTGACCAAGGAGCAGGCGGAGCAGGTGTTCTATCTTGCTTTGGACAAATACCTGGTCAAATCCTCCAAGTTCATCGACCTGCGTTATGCGGTCATCCAAGCCTGCAAGGACCTCTACGGAGCGGGAACCCCGTTGGTGGGCATTGCGGAGAATGCCTTCAATGCCGTGGGAATCGGATCCGGGAATACCGGTGGGGGGACACCTGACGATTATCAGGATGACATCAACGTCAATCCCGGTGAGGAGTATCTGGTGTTCCGCGATGACCCCTCTTCAAAACTCTATATCTCCTCAGCAGATGGAAGTGGTATCCAGGTCCTCTCCAATGTGGCACCCAAGAGCAGGCCGAGTGTGACAGATGATGGGTCGCTGATCGTTTTTGTGGGACAGGATAACAAAATGCATGCGATCACCATCGACTGGTCGACCGGCCAACCGACAGAGAGCATCATCCAGAATCAGCCGATCTGGCATAATGTGGCGATCTCGAAAGATGGTCTGCGGATCGCCGGGATCGCAGATGATATCGTTCCGGAGATCGAAGTATTCGACTTCAACTCCGGTCAATGGAATGTCTTCGGATTGTATAACCCCACCTTTGCAGAAGGGGTGGTGACCAATGAGGTCCGGTACGCGGATGCCATGGAATTCGATCATTCCGGTAATTACCTGGTCTATGACGCCTATAACCTGATTACCAATGAATCAGGAGACAATTTTGATTACTGGGATATCGGCTTTTTGGATGTTTGGGATCCGGTAACAAATAATTTTGCCAGCGGAGAGATCTTCAAGTTGTTTTCCAGCGTGCCGGACCTGAGCAGTGTAGCCAATCCGACCTTTGCCAAGAATTCCTCCTATATCCTGGCCTTCGATTTCTATGATGGTCAGGCGGATGCCTATTACATCATGGGCGTCAATCTCGAGTCGGGCGATATCGGCCAGATCTATGAGAACAATACCCTGGGATATCCCAACTACAGTGTCCATGATGATCAGCTCATCTTTGATGCCAAGACGGGATTCTTCCTCGACCAGGTCCTGGGGATCATCGACCTGAACAGTAACAAGATCACCGGGATCAGTGGCACCGATTTTCTGTTGATCGACGGCGGGGCCAGGGGCAACTGGTTTGCCAATGGTGTTCGTCCACTGACAGGAACGAATGAACCGGAGACAGTGGACAATCCATTCCTTTATCCCAATCCGGGTACCAACAGCTTCATCCCCATCGGGATTCCGTCAGGATCTACCATTCGGGTTTGGAATGCACTGGGATCGGAGATTCTGCGGGTGACTGAGTGGCAGGAAGGACAGGCCATTGAAATGGGTGACGTTACAGCCGGTATCTATTATATCCAGATGGTCTACCAGGGAAAAACTGCTTCACAAACCTGGATAAAAAGCCAGGAATAAGGTGGTGGCAGTCACAGACAATGCCAGAGGTTACCTTGCTTCGCACATGATGATTCCCTCATGAACGGACAGACAGGTACCACCAAAGTACTGATCATCCGATTGAGTTCGATCGGCGACATCGTCTTGACGACTCCGGTGATCCGGGCTGTCCACCAGCAATGGCCGGCCGAGGTACATGTGCTCACCAAGAAAGGGTTCGTACAGATCCTGTCTCCCAATCCCCATATCAGCAAGGTGATCCCCCTGGAGCAATCCCTCGGGGATACGATACGAACATTGCGGGCGGAGCGATATGACCTGGTGATCGACCTGCACAAGAATATTCGAACCCGACTGATACGCCTGGCACTCCGACGGCCCTCCCTGGCCTTCCGCAAGCTGAATGGTGCCAAATGGTTGATGACCGCCCTGCATATTGACCGGTTGCCCCGCATCCACCTGGTGGATCGGTACTTTCAGGCCCTTGCCCCAAAGGGGATCCAGCCGGATGGACAGGGTCTGGACTACTTCATTGCCCCGAAGGATCGGGTCCAGCCCGGGGAGTGGGTCAATGGAGCCTACGTGGCGGTGGCCCTTGGTGCCGCTCATGCCACCAAGCAGATCCCGGAAGAGAAACTGGTCGATATCCTGAGCCAGGTCGATCTTCCCATCCTGCTCCTGGGGGGAGGCAACGAGCAGACGTTGGGTGACCGCCTGGTCGCTACCCTGACTGGCAGGGAGGTGGTCAATCTGGCTGGTCGGCTTTCACTGGGTCAATCCGCCGATGTGATCCGGCAAGCCCGTGTTGTGCTGACCCCGGATACGGGTATGATGCATATCGCCGCTGCCTTTCAGAAGCCGATCATCAGCGTGTGGGGCAATACCATCCCGGCATTTGGCATGTATCCCTATCTGAGGGAGGGGAGTCCGGAAGGGCAGATCTGGGAAGTCAGAGGCTTGGGCTGCCGTCCCTGTTCCAAGATCGGACATAAGTCCTGCCCGAAGGGGCATTTCCGGTGCATGATGGACCAGCCGGCCACGGCGATCGCCAATTCGATCCGAGACTGGGGAGAATCGGATCAGATTCCTCTGCAGGAACATCTCTGATTTGTGGTTTGAAGGGAAACAGCTATATTTCGCCATTCTAACTGACAAGTGATATGATGAAGAAATACCTTCTGATTGCAATTCTTGGATTCGGGTTCCTTGGCATACAGGCCCAGGATATCCATTTTACCCAATTTACGATGTCTCCGCTGATGATGAACCCCGCGAATACAGGGGCTTTCTTCGGGTCATATCGGATCGGTGGCATCTACCGCGATCAATGGTCACATCTGAGTAATTCCTTCCAGACGCCGGCTGTTTATGTTGATGCTCCGATCATCCGGGGCTTTCGCAAGAATGACTGGGTCGGGGTGGGAATGAACTTTTTTCAGGACAAGGCCGGTGTTGCCGGTTTGCAGTTCAGCGGTGTCCTGATGTCGGCCGCCTATCACCTGGCGTTGGATAAGAAGCGGCAGAATGTCCTGACCTTTGGGTTTGGAGGTGGCAACATGAACCGCCGGATCGATCTGAACAATGATCGGATCAAGCTTTACGATGAACTGGAAGATCCAAACGTGACCAGCCAGGACCGCATGTCCATCCAGGAGAAGACCGATTATATCGACCTGAATGCAGGTCTGCTCTTCACCCGCAAGATGAAGAACGGCAAGGCGCTTCACCTGGGTGTTGCCCTGAACCACCTCAACAAGCCTGACTACAATCTCCGCGGTGGCAATGGCGATGCTGACCGGTTGCCCTGGAGGATCTCGGCCACCGCAGACATGGAGTTTGCCCTGAACGACCAATGGTCACTGACCCCGGCCCTGTTGTTCCAGAATATGACCAATATTTCCGAGATCCAGGCTCAGGCCCTGGCAGGCTATCTCTTTGATGCCCAGAAGGAGATCACCCTATTGGGTGGATTGGGCTACCGGGTTGGCGATGCCATCCCCGTGATCATCGGTGCCCAGTGGAAAACGCTGAGAGTCGGTGTCAGCTGGGATTACAATACCTCCGAGGTTACCCCCAACGGAAATGGTGGCTTCGAGATCGCCGCTTCCTATATCGGCAGGATCTTCAAGAAACCCGCTGTTAAGCGGGTGATCATTTGTCCTCGTTATTGATCTTTTGACGTTTAATCCACCATCTATATGATCTCCAGATCCATTGTGTTGTGCCTGTTCCTGTTTGCTGCCATCCAGATCGGATGGAGCCAACCTGCCAATGAGCCGACAGCTGAGGCCAACCTCAAATTTGCCCTTGAACTGTTTGAGCAGCAGGATTACAGCAATGCCCGGGAAAAGCTTGAGAAAGCTTATGAAGACTTCAAATCCAATGAAGTCGCCTGGAAGCTCGCCATGTCCCACTACTACAGCCGTGACTATCGCAAAGCGGAAATGGCCTTCAATCGCATCGTTCGCCGGGACAAGGCCGATGAATATCCGGAGGCGCAACTGTGGAAGGCCCGGATGATGAAGATGAATGCCAAATATGAGGAAGCCATTGGCGAACTCAATGATATCCTCCGATCGGATGCCGATCCGTACGTCAAGGAAGCCGCCCAGCTGGAATTGCTGGGAGCCAATCTGGCCGTCGAGAACAAGGACCAGGTGCGGATGACCATCGAGAATGCCGGGAAGGAGATCAATTTCCCGGGTAGTGAGGGCAGCGTGTTCATTGCACCCTCCGGCGAGGAACTGTACTATACCTCCTATCAGCTGGAGGAGCCACTGGTGTTGGGTAAAGACGTTGAACCGGTCTTTTGCAAAGCGATCCGCGCCAGCTGGAGTGAGGACAAATGGGGCGCCGGCACGGCACTGGATGAGAAGATCAACCGCGAAGATTACAATACGGGGAATGTGAGTATCAGCCCCGATGGCAACCGCATGTATTTCACCCGGGTCATCATGAAGGTGGACAGCATGCAGGAAAGCCGCATCTATCTCTCCAAGCGCGAGGGAACCAGTTGGGGCCCGGCCTACGAACTCACGGGTGTGAATGGGGACTGGATCGCCAAGCAACCCTGTATCGGAGAGCTCTTCGGTTCGGAAGTACTGTATTTTGTCTCCAATAAACCCGGAGGTCACGGAGGGTTTGATATCTATTACGCCAGGAAGACCGGGGATACCGACTTCGCTGATCCCGTCAACCTCGGCGATGTGATCAATGGTCCGGCCGATGAGATCACGCCTTTTTACCGGGATGGACGCTTGTATTTCAGCTCCATGTCCTATCCGAGTTACGGAGGATTTGACATCTACAGTTCCGACTGGAACGGATCGGAGTGGAGTACTCCCGCCAATATGGGCAATGGGTTCAATTCATCCGTGGATGATTTTGGATTCTCCGTTGACGCTACCGGGTACAAGGGAGCGTTGTTGTCCAATCGTCCGGAGGGAAAATCCCTGGATAGCCGGACTTGCTGTGATGACATCTATACCTTCCAGATCTCGCCGATCAAGGTGGATCTTTTGGCCAGCGTCAAGGATGGAAAAGTGGACGGTCTGTTGCGCGGTGTCAATGTGCAGCTGGTGGAAATGACGGGCGATCAGATGGGTGTGACCCGGACAGCGCCCACGGGCGATCAGGGTTCTGCACCCTTCACCCTGGAGTTGGACAAGGCCTATCGGATCATAGCTTCCGCAGACGGTTACTTTGGTGATACCCTGGATTTCAACACTGCGGGATTGAAGGATGATGTGACCTTCAAGAAGACCCTGGTCATGATGCCCATGCCGAAGGAGCCTGAATATGAGGTCTACACGACGGAAGAGCCCATTCGTCTGAACAGCATCTATTATGACTATGATGATGACAAGATCCTGCCTGAGTCCGAGCCCGATCTCCAGCTCCTTCTCGAGTTGATGGGGCAGTACAGTGATATGGTCATCGAACTCTCTTCACATACGGATTCACGGGGCGACGATGATTACAACCAGCGACTGTCCCAGCGTCGCGCCCAATCTGCTACCGACTGGCTTCTGGAGCGTGGTGTGGATCCGTCCAGGATCAAGCCCGTCGGATATGGGGAAACACAGATCCTCAATGAATGCGTCAATGGGGTGGAATGCACGGATGACCAGCACCGCTACAACCGTCGGACGGAATTCAAGATCATCTCCGGGCCCACCTCCATCAAGATCGAAAAGACACGCCTGAAGAGTATTCCTGAAGAAGACGCTCCGACAGCTCCGCAGAATAACAATCGGACCCGTCGGCGTCGGGGTGGAGGAGACTCCGTGGCATTGGCGGACTATCCGGGTGTAACGGTGGTGAATTGGGAAACGGATGCGGTTGACTTTGGCTCGATGAAGAAAGGAGCGCAGCGGGATCATGTCTTTATGTTTACCAATACAGGCACCGAGAATGTCACCATCGAGATCTGTTCTGCTTGTGATTGCATGACCCTGGATTGGACGACACTGCCGGTCAAGCCGGGAGAGAAAGGGGTCATCAAGGCTCATTTCGATACCACGAAGAAAGAACCCGGGGATGTGGTCAATGACTTCATCAATGTCATCCTGGAGAACAGGGATCCTGTCACGGGGTATCCCATTATCTATGAATTGAAATACCAGGCCATCATCACCGAGTAGGGATCAATGAAAACCACTGGAGGACCCGTCATCTGGCGGGTCTTTTCATTGGTGGAATCCGGATATGACAGTCATTGAGTGGGGAGCGGTAGGCTTCAATTTACTGTATGTATATCTGGCTGGCCGGCAAAAGATAGCCTGCTGGCCTGTCGGCATCATCGGGGTGGTGCTGTCCTTTCTCGTATATGTTCCGGCGAGGTTGTATTCTGATGCGTTGTTGCAGGTATTCTATCTGGTTCTGAGCCTGTATGGATGGTGGACCTGGTCTGTAGGCAACGTGGAACCGTCCCGATCGGCTATCCGAAGGATGACAGGAATACTGCATGTCCGGGTCATTTCGGTGGGTGCCGGAGGTGGGCTTCTGTTGGGATGGTTCTGGTCGCATTTTGGAGCGGCATTGCCGGTCATGGACGGGATGACCACCAGCTTCAGCATCGTCACGACCTGGCTGGTTGCCAGGCGATATCTGGAGAACTGGTGGTATTGGATCGTGATCGATTCGGTCTGTATCGGAGTCTATTTTCTGCGGGATATTCCAGCATTCATCGTCTTGTTTGGCATGTATGTATTGCTCTCTGTCTGGGGTTTGCGAGCATGGCAAAGGAGTCTGGACCAGGGTAGGTTGGCCCGTGAAAACCACGATGCCGAAAGCATGATTATTTAGAATAAATCTAAATTATTTGTTCGTGATTGAAATCACGTCCGCACTCTGATATTCCGTTGTTGAGCATCTATCTTTGCCGGTGTTTTTGGAAAAAACGCCCTGATTGTTGGTTAAATCTTGCCATACTTTGAAACGGATCATCACACTTCTTTTCCTGGCTTTGGCCTGTCTCCCCTTACAGGCAGCATCTTTTGGTCTGATGTGGGAGCTTTCCTCGACATTGATCGCCATTCTCATCACCGTGATGGTGCTCGTGATCGTGTTACTGGTGACGGTGGGTGACAGTTTGCTGCGCGTACGTGCCAAGGAACTCGGGGTTCTTCACTTTGCCAACTATGCCATTTTCCCACCCAGCGGGAAGGCCAATGGGCAGTCTGACTCTGAACGAACGATTCGGCTTCGGAAGGGGCATACGATCAAATTGAAGGGGCAGGCAGCCGATGAGATCCTGGATTGTCCGACCACCACGGTGGCCGTCCAGCCGACCAATGTTCACGGGATCGTGCCGATCCCGAAGATGGAAGTTGCCGTCGGAGATACAGTCAAGGCTGGTGATCCACTATTTCACGACAAGAATCTGGAACAGATCAAGTTCGTTGCCCCAGTCTCCGGAGAGGTCATCGAAATCCGCCGGGGTGCCAAGCGAGCCATCACCCATGTGGTGATCCTTGCCGACAAGAAGCTGACCTATCGGACACTAACACCTCCGGACCTCACCAAGGCCAGCCGGCCGGAACTGGTGAACTTCCTGGCGGAGAGTGGTACCTGGCCTTTGATCAAACAGCGTCCGTTCAACGTCCTGGCCGGGATGGATGTCGTACCCAGGGATATTTTTATTTCCACGTTTGATACAGCTCCGCTGGCTCCGGACAACCGAATGATCGTCAGCGGACAGGAAGAAGCTTTCCAGAAGGGATTGGATGTCCTCGCCAGGTTGACCGATGGCGCGGTTCACCTGGGCCTGGATGGGAGCATCTCCGGAGAAACCGCGTTCACCCGGGCAACGGGTGTCAGGAAGCACCGGTTTGAAGGTCCTCATCCGGCCGGGAATGTCGGTGTGCAGATCCATCATGTTTCTCCGATCAAGCCTTCGGAAAAGGTTTGGACCCTTGGCGTGCAGGATGTCCTCACGATCGGGAAGCTTTTCACCGAGAAACGTTATGACGGTGAGCGGCTGATCGCATTATGCGGAACCGAGGTCAGCAAACCATTGTATTTGCGGACCTGGCAGGGAGCCAGTATCCAGGAACTGGTCAAGGACAGGTTGTCCAACGATCATGTTCGCCTGGTCTCCGGAGATGTCCTCAGTGGCGAAGCCAAGTCGGCAGACGATTTTATGAACATGGCGGATGACCAGTTGACCGTGATCCGGGAAGGCGATGACTTCGAACTCTTCGGTTGGCTGCTGCCGATCAAGGCTCGTCCGTCGGTTTCACCGACCTTCCTGTCAGCGTTGATCCCGGGGACGACATATACAGCCGAGACCAATACACATGGCGAGGAACGCGCCTTTGTCGTTACAGGTTTGTATGAGAACGTTACGCCGATGGATATCTATCCCCAGCATCTGTTGAAATCGATCCTGGCCGGAAACTTTGAACGTATGGAGGGTTTAGGCATTCACGAAGTCGTTGAGGAAGACCTCGCGCTTTGTGAGTTCGTCTGTCCTTCCAAGGTGCATGTTCAGCATATCCTGCGTCAGGGAATGGATATGATGATCGAACAGGAATAAGAATCACAACCCTCAAGTCACAGCGAATCCGAGTTATGAGTGGATTGATAAAATTTCTCAAGAAGGTAGAGCCGGACAAGAAGAAAAGTCCCTTTCTGCATACGTTGTACGATGCTGTCTTCACCTTGTTCTATGTACCGGATCATGTCACCAGGAATGGTGTCCATATCCGGGATGGCATGGACCTGAAGAGGACCATGGTGATGGTGGTATTGGCCCTTCAAGTGTGCTATCTGTTCGGCACCTGGAATATTGGTCAGCAACATTTTGCTGCCTTGGGATTGTATCCCGGGGCATTGGAGGGACTTCACCTGAAGCTGATTCATGGGTTGATCAAGGTCTTGCCGATCTTCATCGTGACCCATGTGGTCGGTTTGGGGATCGAGATCTGGTATGCCTCCAAAAAGGGCCATGGTGTCGAAGAAGGCTTCCTGGTTTCCGGAGCACTGATCCCTCTGATCATGCCCCCGGATATTCCCTTGTGGATGCTGGCATTGGCCGTGGGGTTTGCCACCTGGATCGGGAAGGAAGCCTTTGGTGGTACCGGACGAAATATCTGGAATATTGCCTTGCTGGCCCGGGTATTCGTCTTCTTTGCTTATCCCACGGAGATCTCCGGTGACCAGGTATGGGTGTCCGGGATCGAGTCGGCGGCAGCCGGCGCTGCCGTGGACTATGGTTGGTGGCACCTGACGGTGTTCAATGGTTTGTTTGATGCGTTGGGTTGGGCCACATTCAATCCGGCAGCAACGGTCATTGACGGTTTTACAGGGGCGACACCACTGGCCCTGGCCTATGCCGGTGGATGGTCTGCTGTGACCGAGGTTTACAGTGTCGACCAGATGTGGTGGGGAGCCATTCCGGGTAGTATTGGTGAGACGGCCAAACCATTGATCATTCTCGGAGCCCTGTTCCTCATCCTGGCACGGATCGGTTCCTGGCGGATCATGTTGTCCATGTTCATTGGAGCTGCCTTGATGGGCCTGATCTTCAACGCCTGGGGAGCGACTCCCTTCATGCAGGTGCCCTGGTACTACCAGTTCTACATGGGCAGTTTCTTCTTTGCCATGGCCTTCATGGCTACAGACCCGGTGACGGCCTCCGGCACGAATACAGGAAAATGGATCTATGGAATGATGATCGGTGCCCTGGGTCTGTTGATCCGTGTTTCCAACCCGGCATATCCCGAGGGCTGGATGCTGGCAATATTGTTCATGAATATGTTCGCGCCTCTGATCGACCATTATGTCCTGGAGGCAAACATGAAAAAACGTTTGAGCCGTGCATAGTACAAACTACATTATTCGTTTCGTGCTGATCATGACCACGCTGGCGGCCCTGATCCTGGCTTCCCTGAATACATTTCTCGGGCCTCAGCACGCCAAGAATGAAAAGATCTACAACAAGCGGGCGGTTCTGGCAGCTGTCAAGGACCATCTGGACGGCACACCGTTGACAGACATGACGGACCAGCAGGTCGAGGATGTCTTTGCCAACAAGATCCAGCAGGAGGTGATCAACATGTCCGGAGAGGTCATTGAGGGTGTCACCGCCGAGAGCGTTGACCTGGCCAAGGAACGGAAAAAGCCCGAGGCAGATCGCCTGCTTCCGCTCTATGTCTATACGGATTCAGCCGGCAAGAAGTATTATATCCTCAGTATCCGGGGAAACGGACTCTGGGATGAGATCTGGGGCTCCATCGCCCTGGAGGAGGATATGAAGACCGTCGCCGGGGCCTCCTTCGACCATAAGGGGGAAACCCCTGGACTCGGGGCGGAGATCAAGGATAACCCCGCCTTTCCGGAACAGTTTACCGGAAAGACCATCATCGATGAACAGGGGAACTATACCTCTGTGGTCGTGAAGAAGGGAGGTGCCACCAATCCGGCCAACGAGGTCGATGCGATCTCAGGGGCAACCGTGACATCAAACGGTGTGACAGAAATGTTGTACCGGGGTATTCGATACTATCAACCGTACTTCAACAAGCTGGAGCAAAAATCTTAAGTCGGTATGGCAGAAGTAATGCAAGACACGCAAGAGGTCAAGGAGAAGGAACCTCTCTTCGGGAAAGCCGAGCGCAAGCTCCTGATTGACCCGATCAATGACAATAATCCGATCACGGTACAAGTCCTGGGAGTCTGTTCGGCTCTGGCTGTGACGACCCTGGTCTATCCGTCCATCATCATGGCCATTGCCGTGATCTTTGTGACGGCATTCTCCAACCTGTTCACCTCCATGCTTCGGAATACGATCCCGAAGTCCGTGAGGATGATCGTCCAGCTGGTGATCATTGCCACCCTGGTGACCATCGTGGAGCAGGTGTTAAAGGCGGTCAATTTTCCGGTGTACAAGCAACTGTCCGTGTTCATCGGACTGATCATCACCAACTGTATCGTGATGGGTCGCCTGGAGGCATTTGCCATGGCCAACAAGCCCTGGCGGTCCTTCGTGGATGGCATTGGCAACGGGCTGGGATACGGATTGATCCTGGTGATCGTGGCGGTATTCCGTGAGATCTTTGGCAAAGGCAGCCTGTTGGCGGGAAGTCCGATGGAAATGAAGATCATCGGCGCGTCCGACCTGTACTGGATCAACACGGCAACAAATCCATGGTTTGGCTGGTACATGAACAACAACCTGATGGTCCTCTCTGTCGCAGCGATGTTCATCCTGGGGATCCTGATCTGGGTGCAACGCAGCCGGAATCCAAAACTTATCGACATTTCCTGATCTGATCGTTACAATATTCGTGTATCATGGAATTTATCAACGTATTCATCAAGTCGGCATTTATTGAGAACATGGTCCTGGCCTACTTCCTGGGCATGTGTTCCTTCCTTGCTGTATCCAAGTCGGTCAAGACGGCCTTCGGGTTGGGTCTGGCCGTCATATTTGTGTTGGGTATCACCATGCCCATCAACTGGGTGATCAACACCTATCTGCTCTCCGAAGGAGGTGTATTTGGAATGGATCTGACCTTTCTGCGGTTCATCCTGTTCATTGCGGTTATCGCCTCAATGGTTCAGCTGGTAGAAATGGTTGTGGAGAAGGTATCCCCGTCGCTCTATAATTCCCTGGGAATTTTTCTCCCGTTGATCACCGTGAACTGCGCGATCCTCGGAGGTTCCCTGTTCATGGTCAGCCGGGAATACACCTTTTCCAACTCGGTGGCTTTTGGCCTGGGTGGTGGATTCGGTTGGTTCCTGGCCATCGTGGCATTTGCTGCGATCCGCGAGAAAATGGCTTACTCTGAAGTGCCTCCGGCCTTGCGCGGGTTGGGCATGGCCTTTATCCTGACGGGTCTGATGGGGATCGCATTTATGAGTCTGATGGGAATTGACCCGGCAACCATGGCCGGCAAGTAATCTTAAAAAACGCTATTCATGTTCTTCTGGATAAGTTACGCGGTAATCGGATATGCCGTTCTGGTATTCGGAGCGGTGATCCTGGCGCTGGCAATGATGCTCATCTATGCCCGCAAGAAATTGGTTCCTCAGGGTGATGTCAAGATCATCGTCAACGGTGATGCCGACCATCCCATCCTGGTCCAGCCGGGTTCTTCCCTGTTGACGGCGCTCTCGGACAACCAGATCTTCCTGCCTTCAGCCTGTGGGGGAGGAGGGACCTGCGCGATGTGCGAATGTCATGTCGACCAAGGTGGTGGGGATGTCCTGCCAACGGAGCTGAATCACCTGACCCGTAAGGAGGCTGCCGAGAACAAGCGCCTGGCCTGCCAGGTGAAGGTTCGTCAGGATATGCAGATCCGGATTCCCGAGGAGATCTTCGGGATCAAGAAATGGGAGTGTACGGTCGTCTCCAACTACAACGTCGCCAGCTTCATCAAGGAGTTTGTAGTCCGCCTGCCTGAGGGTGAGAACCTGGACTTTCAGTCCGGGGGGTACATCCAGATCGACGTGCCAAAGATCACGGTCGATTTCAAGGACATGGACATTGCACCCAGTCCTGACGATCCGGCCGGTCCGGACAAGTTCAGGGATGAGTGGGACAAGTTCAATCTGTGGCCCCTCCGCATGGTCAATGATGAGCCTCAATTCCGGGCATACTCCATGGCGAATCACCCGGCCGAGGGGAATATCGTTATGTTGAACATTCGGATCGCCACACCGCCCTGGGATCGCGAGAAGAACAATTGGAAAGCGGTCAACCCAGGTGTCTGTTCCAGTTATGTATTCGGTTGCAAGCCGGGCGACAAGGTGACGATCTCAGGTCCTTACGGAGAGTTCTTTATCAAGCCGACCAAGAAAGAGATGGTGTACATTGGTGGAGGAGCGGGTATGGCCCCTCTTCGTTCTCACCTGTTCCATCTCTTCCATACCATGAAGACCAGAGACCGGAAGGTATCCTTCTGGTACGGAGGTCGTTCACGGCGGGAATTGTTCTATACCGACCAGTTCCGCAAGATTGAGAAGGAATTTGACAATTTCCGCTATTACATTGCCCTGTCTGAGCCTTTGCCAGAGGACAACTGGGTAATATCCAAGGATGTCAATGACCGGGAAGGGGACGGCTTCACCGGCTTTATCCACCAGGTCCTCTACGAGAACTATTTGAAGAATCATCCGGAACCTGAAGAGATCGAGTACTACTTCTGTGGTCCGCCGATGATGAATGCCGCCGTGATCAAATTGCTGGATGATCTCGGTGTACCGGAGGACAACATCTCCTTCGATGATTTCGGAGGTTAATCAGGCTTCCTTCTGAGTGAAAAGAGGCGCGATCCACGGATAGCGCCTTTTTTTATGAACATGCCATTCGAACCCGTATTTTTACCGAGTTCCGTTCACGGCCAGCCTAAATCCAAATCATGGAATCCCCCAAACGCACTCTTGTCACGTCTGCATTGCCCTATGCGAATGGCCCCCTGCATATCGGTCATCTGGCCGGAGCCTACCTCAATGCGGATATCTATGTTCGTTGGCTGAGAGGACAGGGTGATGAGGTCTTGTTTGTTTGCGGGTCTGATGAGCATGGTGCAGCCATCACCGTCCGGGCAATGAAGGAAGGCCTGACGCCCAAGGAGATCGTGGACAAGTACCATCAACTCTTTGAATCGACCTTTCAATCGATCGGTATCTCCTTCGATGTCTACGACCGGACGTCTGCGCCGCTCCACCATGAGACATCACAAGCCTTCTTCCGGACGCTCTATGACAAGGGTGCCTTCATGGAAAAGGTCTCCGAACAATACTTTGACGAGGAGGCGAGTAGCTTCCTGGCAGACCGATACATCATGGGGACATGTCCCCGTTGCGCCAACCCGGATGCATATGGTGATCAGTGTGAGCGGTGTGGCTCAGCCCTCAGCCCCACAGAGCTGATCAACCCTCGCAGCACACTGAGTGGCAGTCAACCAGTGCTCCGGGAGACCAGGCACTGGTACCTGCCGTTGGAAGACCATGAAGCTTGGCTTCGGGAGTGGATCACGGAGGGGACCCTCGAGGGGCAGCCTCATCACGATCCGGATACCTGGAAGAACCACGTGCTGGGCCAGTGCAAGTCCTGGCTGGATTCCGGCTTGCAACCCCGGGCGATGACGCGTGATCTGGATTGGGGTGTGGATGTTCCCCAGGATATTCCCGGATCAGAGGGGAAGAAACTCTATGTATGGATGGACGCCCCGATCGGCTATATTTCGGCTACCAGGCGATGGGCAGAGACGCATGGCGGTGACTGGCAATCGTGGTGGCAGGACCCGAATACGCAACTGATCCATTTCATCGGCAAGGACAATATTGTCTTTCACTGCCTGATCTTTCCCGCTATCCTACGCGCTCATGGGGGATATAACCTGCCGGTCAATGTGCCGGCCAACCAGTTCATGAATCTGGAAGGGGACAAGATCTCCACATCCCGGAATTGGGCGGTTTGGGTGGATGAATATGTGAGGGACTTTCCCGGGATGCAGGATTCCCTCCGCTACAATATGATCCGGAACATGCCAGAACAGCGGGACAGTGAGTTTACCTGGAAGAATTTCCAGGAAACACACAACAGTGAGCTGGTCAATAATCTGGCAAATTTTGTCAATCGGGTCCTGGTCCTCACCAGGAAGTACTATGACGGTGTTGTCCCTGAAGCCGATCCGGGATCGATCATCCAGGGTCCGGAAGGGGAGGAGATCCGCGTGGGTGACTGGTTGAGGCGCATGGCGGATCTGGTCGGAGAGGTTGACACATCGATCCGGCAGTTTGCTTTTCGGGATGCCTTGATGCGCGTCATGGACCTGTCCTCCCAGGGCAATCAGATCCTTCAGGTGAATGAACCCTGGAAGCGGATCAAGTCAGATCCGGAACAAGTGAAGAATGTGATGTATACCAGCCTCCAGATCGTGGCCACCCTGGCACGACTGATCCGGCCATTTTTGCCATTCACGGCAGATCGGCTCGATGAGTTGCTTCTTGACCAGCAGGTGGGAGAGCAAGGTCGCATCCAGTCGATGTTCGCAATGCTCCAAAAAGGTGAGGGCCTCCTGGCCTCCGGGCATCGGATCGGAGAGCCAGGTCATCTGTTTGATCGAATTCCCGACGAGATGATCGACATCCAGATCGAACGACTGCATGCTCACCCTGTCAAGGGTGCTGTTGCGGAGGTGCAGGAGCAACCGTTCGAGTGGGTCGCCCCGAAACCGGAGATCGACTACGAGCAGTTTGCCGGTTTGGATCTGCGTTCCGGTACGATTCTCGTGGCCGCGAAAGTGCCGAAGGCTGACCGCCTGCTGGAGCTCCAGGTCGACCTCGGATATGAGCAGCGCACGATCGTGTCCGGGATCGCCGAACATTTTGCTCCCGAGGAGATCATCGGTCAGCAGGTGCTGGTACTCGCCAACCTGGCTCCCCGCAAGTTGAAGGGTATCCTGTCCCAGGGCATGATCCTTATGGCTACCGGACAGAACGGGAAACTGGTCTTTGTGCAACCCGGGCAGCCGATTCCCAATGGCTGCGTGATCAATTGACCGGTATGATGACCAGTCTGTCTTCCAATCGCCTTCGCCTGATCCTGGGCGGGATTTCCGGAGCAGTGGCCATGCTGGCTATCTGGCAGATGACGACAAAGCCATTCTGGGGGTATTGGGGCATGGCCTTGATGCTGGGGCTTTGGTTCAGTCTTTTGGCAGTGGCCGCACCGAGGATCTGGAAGGCGGGTGAATCATCCCGGATGTTCCTGCTGTCAGTTGGAAGTGGCGTCGCCCTGTGGCTGGGCTTTCCGGATATGCCCTTCTTTCCAATGCTGTTCATCGCATTTGTGCCCTTGATCCAGATCGAATCCGAGCTCAAGGGGCAACGTCGATCCCTGCGACGACTGGTCTTCTATGCGTTCAACACCTTTTTCTTGTGGAATGTACTGAGTACATTCTGGGTCATCAATACAGCCTTTGTTGCCGGGATATTCGCGAATGTGGTCAATGCCGGACTCATGGTCATCCCCTTGGCAGGGTATCATCTGCTTCGCCGATCGATCGGTGATCGGTTTCGCTGGGCATCGCTGATCTCCTTCTGGATGGTCTTTGAATGGGTGCACCTGCATTGGGACCTGACCTGGCCATTCCTCAACCTGGGCAATGCGTTCGCGGAATGGCCAGCCTTGATCCAATGGTATGAGGTCACCGGAGGGTTTGGCGGGACACTTTGGATGTGGGGAGGCAACATCCTGGTTTTCCTGGTTTATCATCAATGGCGGGAGTCGTCAACATCCGTCGGATGGAGAGCCTGGTTGCCTTTGGCCATCTGGTTGTTCGGCCCGATCGCCTGGTCACTCGTGTTGTACTGGCAATGGAAGCCCGCCGGGACACCGGTAGAAGTGGCCGTTGTCCAGCCCAATTACGAGCCCCATTATGAAAAGTTTGATATTCCCCAGGAAGTCCAATATCAGCGGTACCGTGCCCTGGCAAGATCCGTATTGACACCCGAGACACGATTCCTGGTTTTTCCGGAGACATCGTTTGGTCAGTTTGATCTGAACCAGATCGATGGACAGCCCATCATCAGGGACCTGAAGCAGCTGTTGGATTCCTTTCCGCAATGTGCCTTGATCACCGGACTGGACCCGTACCGGTTTCTGTCTCCCGGGGAAAAAAGTCCGGCGCAGCGGGCATTTATCCGGCCAGGCCAGGATACCTTATGGTGGGAGGCATACAATATGGCTGCCCAGCTGGCATCGGGCGAAACCGATCAATTCTATATCAAAGGTAAGCTGGTGCCCGGGGCAGAGATCTTTCCTTTCCGGAAGCTGCTCTTTTTCATGGAGCCATTGGTGGATCAGCTGGGTGGTTCACTGGAGGGCTTGCGGCGCTCGGATGAGCGCGCGGCATTCCGACATCAAGGCATGGCCATCGGACCGGTGATCTGTTATGAATCCGTGTTCGGAGCGTATTGCAATGGCTATGTCCATGAGGGAGCCCAGGCGTTGGCCATCATTACCAATGACGGATGGTGGGATGATACGCCCGGCCATCGACAGCATCTGCGCTTCGGGGCATTGCGGGCCATCGAGAACAGGAGGGACATTATCCGGTCAGCCAATACCGGTATTTCCTGCCTGATCGATCAACGGGGAGGCATTCATTTGTCCCAGGATTATGGAAAGACTGCAGCGTTTCGGGGACAGATCTATTTGAATTCGGAAACGACGGTATACAACCGATGGGGAGATGTGCTGGCCCGCATGGCGATCTTCCTGGCCATCATGTTTGTGGCCTATGCAGGGATCACCTTGTTGAAAGCGCGATTTATCTCATCTTAGGTCGCCGGCGCTTGCCCCCGGCCTGGAAGCCACCCATGCCACTTCGCATGCCGGCTTTTGCCATGCCTCTGTTTCCCAGGGCTTTTTCATATTCCCTGATCTGCTCCTTCATCTGCGGCTCGGTCACTTTCAGGTCCTTTACCTTTCGAAAGTGAGCCATGGCGCCCGTCCAGTTATTTCGGGTGGCAGCGATGTTGGACAATTGCATATAGATCATCGCCCGCTCATTATCGGAAGGCAGTCCGATGGCATCAGCCGTGGTCATGAAGATTTCTGCCTGGTCATACTCCTTGCGCTGCATGGCCAGTGTTCCCTTGATGAGATGGTAATAGGCCCGGTTGGGTTTGTAGAGGAGGTTGGGAAAAAAGGTGAGGTTCAGGCGGTTTTCAGCGCCCTCGAAATCCATTTTCTGCACCAGTTCGGCAGCAGACTGGATAGTGCCGAGCAGGAGGTAGCCTGCCAGCATCACGATCCCTGTCAGGACAAAGAAGATCCCGTACCAGATACCGAGGGTTGCCCAAAGGGCTATGCCGCCTCCCAGGAGGGCAATGATGAGGGCAAATCGCAAGTATGGATGGATGGTGAACATATGGGTCAGTTTAGGAGGCGAATTTACGAGGACTTTAGGTATGAGGCGTCGTGAAAGAGAATTCGATTGCCTTCAACAGTCATGGCCGCGGCATGGGGAAACATCGTCTTGAAAACATGACGAACGTATTGATCGGTCTGTACCTGGTCCTGCGGAGTGCGGTATAGTCGGTTGGTGATCAGTAATCCATTCGGGTGCAGCAGGCGCTGGATACAGGCCAGGCAGGTTGGGGTGGAGAAAAACTCGGGAATATGGTCGTCCTGGAAGATGTCCAGCAAGACCAGGTCGAACGATGACCCCTGATAGCTGAGCAGAAAAGGCTCCGCATCACCCGTGATGGTCGTGATCGGCCTGTTAATGGTGTCGATGGTATATTTTCTGGCCAGATAGATAATGGCCTCATCCTGTTCAATGGCGGTATAATCACCCTGGAAATCGTGTTGCTCTTCCAGGAGCTGGATCACGGAGCCCAGGCCGAGGCCAAGGACAAGGACCCGGTTGCCGGGTAAACGGCTGAGGTCTATCCGGTGGAACGCTTCGGCAAAATTGGAATAGAGGTCCTCGAACGAGTAGATGGCCCTGTCTGCGAACAGCTGGATTCGTCCCCGGACCAGGCTCACTGTCAGCGACTCATGCATGTCTGTGCGGAGATGCTCCAATTCCAACTCCACCAGGTAGCTCAACCAACGTTTCCAACGGGGGATACTCATCAATCCGCTTTGGATCCTTTTTCCCAGGTCCGATAGGCAGCCGACTCTTCAAAGATGTGTCGAAGAATGATGATTTCTTCCGGGGTGAGGGATTTGCCACGACGCTGAACTACGGCTTCCGCCGTTTCGATCATCTTCTCAAAGCCAAACGTCTGGTAACCGTGGGCCCCTCCCCAGGCAAAGGAGGGAATGAAATTGCGCGGATAGCCGGCTCCGAAAATGTTCGCTCCCACACCGACAACCGTTCCCGTATTGAACATCGTATTGATGCCGGACTTGGCATGATCTCCCATGATCAGACCACAGAATTGCATACCTGTTGTATCAAATCGTCCGGAACCATAACTCCACAACCGCACCTCTGCATAGGTGTTCTTGAGATTGGAGACGTTTGTGTCAGCTCCCAGGTTGCACCATTCACCAATGACCGAATCCCCGAGATATCCGTCATGGCCCTTGTTGGAATAGCCCAGGATGACGCTGGAGCCGACCTCCCCACCCACTTTGGAGTAGGGGCCGATCGTTGTGCCGCCATAGATCTTGGCACCCATTTTTACGGTTGCTCCCGTGCAAAGGGCAAAGGGCCCCCGGATCATGGCGCCATCCATGATCGTCGCACCTTTGCCAATATAGATGGGGCCATCAGAGGCATTGAGATGGCAAGGGTACACGGTGGCTTCAGCCTCGATAAAGATCTGGTCCGGGCGGGTAGCGATGACCTGGGGTGGGATCGGGGCTGATTGACGGTTGCGTGTCAATAACTGAAAGTCGGAAGCAATCGCTTCCACGTTGTATTGAAAGAGATGCCAGGGGCGAGTGATCATGGTGACATCCCCCGGATCCAGTTCGTATCCTCGGAGATCACCGATGTCATCATTGTTCAACAACTTGTCGAACTGGGAGCGAGCCAGCCTGGCCGCGATCAATTCCTCATTCAGCAGGAGAGCTTCTCCCTGGTCAAGTTGGCGGACCAGACGAACCAGGGCCTCAGTGGCCAGCACCATGCCATTGACCAGATAATTGTCCTCCTCGATCTTGATGGGATATTTGTCTGTCAGATATTCCTGGGTGACATAGGACGTATGTGCATCCAGGTGAAGTGCCCATTTCTGGCTCAGTCGAAGGATTCCACACCGCAGTTCAGCCGCTGGTCGCGTGTAGGTGAGCGGTAATAGCTGTCGCCATTCGTCAGTATCAAAAAGGATGAGGTTGCGCATGGGCTAAAAATATAAAACCCCTTTGCAGAGACAAAGGGGTTTTGATCTTGATCGGTAAATATTCGATCGATTACTTGGCGAATTTGCTCTGGGCAAACTTCTTGTTGAACTTGTCGATCCGTCCCGCAGTATCCACAAACTTCATCTTTCCGGTGAAGAACGGGTGTGAACGGTTGGAGATCTCCAGTTTGATCAATGGATACTCCTTGCCATCTTCCCAGGTGATGGTGTCTTTCGTAGCGGCACAGCTGCGAGTCAGGAAGGATTCATCAGCGGAAAAATCCTTGAATACGACGAGCCGGTAATTTTCCGGGTGGATACCTTTTTTCATGATCAGTTTACTTGGATCTGCTAACGGTCGGCAAAGATAAGTTGATTAAGGAAAAGAACCAAGCATTTTTCAGCTCACTTTAAAAGAAGGGAAAGAAGGCGTCGCGCACATGGGTGATCTCGGTGGGTGGTTGCGGATGATCGACAATGCCGATCAGGTCGAAGCGAAATTCACCATCCCAGCCTGCCTGTGCCAGATATTGCGTGGCGGCTTCCACCATGAATTCCTGTTTTCGGGCATCAATGTATTCAATGGGGTGGCCGCGCAGGGTCGATCTTCTGGTCTTGACTTCCAGGAAGACCAGTTGATCGCCATCCCGGGCAATGATATCGATTTCACGGCGTCCACTACGCCAGTTTCGAGCCAGGATCTCCCATCCAAGGTCTTCCAGGTACCGGATGGCCTGGTTCTCTCCGCGGTGACCAATTTTCGATTTCTTCATCCTTGGCTTGCTTTCCGGAAGACAGACAATGTGTAGTTTTGCCGTTCACCGAAAAATACGAATTCGATATGATGGATACCCTTATCGCCAGATTTCCCGATCAGCTTGATGAAGCATTGGCGATCGGCCGGAAGGCCCATCTCCGCCAACCGGATCAGATTGATCAGGTATTTGTCACCGGGTTGGGCGGGTCAGGCATCGGAGGTGATTTTGTGGCCTCATTCGTACGGGACAGCTGCCAGGTGCCATATATCGTCAGTAAAGGGTATTCGATCCCGGCATGGGTCGGAAAGGGCACATTGGCGATCGCGTCCTCCTACTCGGGCAATACCGAAGAAACCCTGGCCGCTTTGGATAAGTTATTGCTGTCCGGCGCCAAGGTCGTGATCATCTCCTCAGGCGGGAAAATGAGCGCACTGGCGCGCGAGAAGGATCTGGATCTGATCGAGCTGCCGAACGACTGGCCAAGTCCACGCGCCTGTCTGGGATTCTCCCTGGTCCAGCAACTGGTCATACTGCATCGGTTTGGATTGATCGATGATTCCTCTCTGACCGCCATCACCCACTCAGCCAGCCTGCTACGCGAGGAGATGACAGACATCCAGGCCAGGGCCAGCCGTATTGCCGACCTGATCCATGGGAAGACGACCGTGATCTACAGCGCTGACCGGATGGAACCGGTCGCGGTTCGTTTCCGACAGCAGCTGAACGAGAACAGCAAGGTGCTTTGCTGGCACCATGTGTTGCCGGAGATGAACCACAACGAACTGGTCGGCTGGCGGGACAAGCGTGATGATCTGGCTGTCCTCGTATTCCGCAATCACGATGATTATGATCGTACCCAAATGCGCATGGACATTACCAAGGAGGTGGTCAGCCACTATACCGGCACATTTATTGAGACCTATTCCAAGGGAAACCATTTCATCGAACAGGCCATGTATCATGTCCATCTCGGAGATTGGATTTCCTGGTACCTGGCTGAATTGCGCGGGGTTGATGCCATCGAAGTCCGCGTGATCGATTTTCTGAAAGGAGAATTGGCAGGTCGGTAAGGGCCCGATGTGCCGAACATTTCTTTGGAAACAGCCGTTTTACTTCTTTTGACTTCAATCTATTCCCATGCATGTATTCCGTTCCCTGCTCCTGGTGGCCTCGGCCCTTCTCCTCTCACTGAACCTGTCCGCTCAGCCGGTGCAGGAAAAGCAAATGTCCATCGTGGTCAAAAAGACCGCTACCTGGTGTTCCAACTGTGGTTCCTGGGGTTGGCAATGGTTCAAGGATGCCATTGATGATACGGAGGGCGACGCGTTTCCCATTGCGCTGCACAGTACGAGCAGCCAATTGAAGCCACCGATGGACCTGGATGGTGCCCTGATCGCTCAATTTTCAGGGAATGGGGGCTTCCCCACCTTCTTCGTGAACGGGGTAGGCCAGTCCTCATATTCCAATCTGGTGAACGCAGTTGGGGCTGCAGCGGCCATGTCCCCGGTTGCCGGGATCGGATTGGAGACAGGATATGCAAATGACCTGATCCAGGTGCAGGGGAATTTGCAGTTCTTTCAACCATATGAAGGTGAGATCTCCGTTGCCTATTACCTGATCCGGGACAGCCTGGTCTTTACCCAGGCAGCCCAGGGGGCCAACGCCATTCATCGGTTTGTGGTCCTGGATGTTCTGGAAGGATCGCCGTTTGGTTCGATCCAGCAAGTGGATATGGAACCCGGAGAATCGATGATCGTGCCGGCACAGGCGGCCTATCCTGACCTGGACCCAGATCAGCACCATATTCTTGGTGTGATCTGGTCCTTTGCGAACGGCACCTATTCCTTCATGAACGCATGGCAGGCTCCCCTCGAGCCGGGAGCCATTTCTGCTACAGAAGATGCCACCCTGTTGGCGGCTACACAGTTGTTTCCTAATCCGGCCTCCGCTGGTGACGTGATCCGTATCACCTTGCCCCAGGCAGTCAATGGGGACATCCTGCTGACTCTCCTGGACGCTTCAGGTCGGCTGGTGCTGGAACAGCATGCACAAGGCCCGTCCGCCCAGTTGAAACTCCCTGCTTCCATCGCTGATGGTAGCTATTTTCTTCGGGTATCCGCCGGTGATGTCCACCAGGCCTTTCCCGTGCAGGTGAGTCGATAGGAGTGGATCCGGGTTGTCGGGGCTGGTTTCCCCTGGAAGGATTCAGAAGCGTGCGATCACGGTTTGATTGCCGACCACGACATCATTGAGGGCGGCCTCGATCTTGGCATTCAGTGGCAGGAACAGATCAACGCGCGATCCGAACTTGATAAAACCGAGTTCGTCGCCCTGTTGCACGTCCATACCGGTTTCAGCATAACAGACGATCCGACGAGCCACGTATCCGGCAATCTGGCGGACCAGGACTGAGCCCCACTTGTTCTGGATGACCACAGTCGTGCGTTCATTGTCCTGACTGGACTTCGGGTCCCAGGCCAACAGGAATTTTCCGGGATGATAGGCTGAATATTCGATTGCTCCACTGGTGGGATACCGGTTGACATGCACATTCAGGGGGGACATGAAAATGCTGACTTGAATGCGCTTTTCCTGGTAATACTCGCTTTCTTCCGTTTCCTCGATCACCAGTACCTTGCCGTCCGCCGGGGCATAGAGGATCTGTTCGTCCAGCTGGGGGATGGGGCGTTCAGGATGCCGGAAGAAGTTGAGCATGAACAGATACAGCCCCAGGCAAAGGACGAGGACCGGCAGCGTGAGGGCCGGAAGCCCGTTCTGCACGGCAGCGAGGATCAATAACATGATCACACCGGTAAAGATCAATGGCCTGTGGCCTTCCTTGTGATAGCGCATATGAAGTGTTGATCTGGTAAAAATAAAGGAGATTGTGTAACGAGGGATCACCGGATCACCAACCAGTACAGGGCTACCGGAGGCAGGGCAAACAAAAAGGCATCAAATCGGTCCAGGACCCCTCCGTGACCGGGCAGTAACTGGCCGGAATCCTTTACTTCAAATTCACGTTTGAGCATCGACTCTACCAGATCGCCGAGCGGGCCCCACACGGATACAAGAGCAGCGATGACCAGGCCATCCACCACGGACCAGGAATCCAGGAAATGAGCGATCAGCCGGCCGGTCAGCATGGTCAGGACCATGCCTCCCATCCATCCTTCCCAGGTTTTCTTCGGAGAGATCTGGGGTAGGAGAAGTCTCTTGCCCCATCGCATACCGGTGAGGTATGCGCCGGTGTCATTTGCCCACACCAGCACCAGGATCGCCAATACCTGGTAAAAGGAATACTCGCCGTTGGCAATGGTGATCAGGGGCAGGCAACCAAAGGGCAGAGCCACATAGATCAGCCCCGTGAGACCCAGGGCCGCCTGGGAAAACCGTTCCGACCGTCGGACGAAGAGCTCCGGGATGAAGAACCAGGCAAGCAGGGCCGTCATGTACAGCAGGATGAGCAAAGCAAGTTGTTTCCCTGGCAATTGAGTGCCATGTGCCAGGAAAATGCCGAGGGTATATGGGATCAGGCCCCAGATGATCCCGGAATACTTTCGCCAGAGGTCCTTCCAGATATCTTTCGGAGCAACCAGGGTGTAGTATTCCCAGAGGCATGCGAAGAGGATCAGTCCGAAGAGCAGGATGAATGGCCATTTTCCTGCCAGTGTCCCCAGTAAGATGATCAGAACGAAGTACGTACCTGTGATGACCCGTTGTCGCAAGTTGGATGTGGTTGTTGGGTTCAAAATTACACAATTCACCGCTCGGTGCGGTGGCGATGTGCATCGGGGTGAGCATGTATCTTTGCCGCATGGAGATCAAATGGATTCAGACACGCCTGAGTGTCAACCTGAACAAAGTAGCCCTGATCCGCAATGCCCGTGGAGGAAATTTGCCGGACCTGGCCCAGGTGGCCCGTGATTGCGAGGCATTTGGTGCCGAAGGGATTACTGTACATCCCCGACCGGATCAACGACATGTCCGAATGGATGATATTCCGATCCTCAGGGATGTGGTGACGACGGAGTTCAACATCGAGGGAAATCCGACGGAAAGCTTTCTGGATCTGGTTTGCCAGTACCCGCCTCACCAATGTACACTGGTGCCGGACCTCCCTTCCGCGCTGACATCGGATGGCGGTTGGGATACTCTCCAACATCGTTCATTCCTGGCGGAAGTGACTTCACGACTTCACGAGCGGGGTATTCGGGTATCGCTCTTCATCGATCCAGACCCCCGGCAGGTATCCGGGGCGAAATCCATCGGAGCTGATCGGGTGGAATTGTATACCGGCCAATATGCCCGGATGTATTCCTTGGACCCGGGCCGGGCCATAGCTGACCACATGGCCTGTGCGGAGGAGGCGGCCAGGGTCGGCTTGGGTTTGAATGCGGGCCACGATCTGAACCTCGACAACCTAGCCTGGTATGCGAAGTCCCTGCCCAACCTGGCGGAGGTCTCTATCGGTCATGCCCTGATCAGCGACGCGTTGTACTATGGATTGGCCAACACGATTCGCATGTACCGCCGCTTGCTCAATCGATGATACCAGTCCGGGATCTGTCGTGCAGATCCGGATCCGGGGTCAGGAATAGGTGATCGTGATGGTGTAGCTCTTTTGGGGGCGGGACGTCTCGGGAGTGGTTTTCTTCGCAGGGGTGATGGTATATCCGATTTCCTGCACGGGTTGTTGAACAGGTCGTTCCACAGGAAGCCGGAAGTGGATCTGGATCTTTTTATGGAAGAGGACCCTGACCCCTCGGGTATGCTCAAGGTTGAAGGCCAGCATGCGCACGAGCCGGACGGCTTCTTCATCACACCCTCCGCCAATTCCCTTGATGATCTTGACATCCGTCACCTTTCCTGTGTGATCAATACCGTATCGTAGATGGACAGTACCTTCTATTCGATTCTCCAGGGCTTCAGGCGGGTAGGTGAGGTGCCTGGCGATAAAGGCCTTGAGCGCCTTGATCCCCCCGGGATATTCCGGTTTCTTCAATATGGCGTTGCCCTTGATTTCTTTTTTCATGCTATTTGAAATATGTGGATCAGCCATTATTTTTGCGTCCGCTAAAATTGCTGTCTTATTATGTTGATCATCGAAGTCAAAGATACGGAGTCGATCGACCGGGCGCTGAAAAACCTGAAACGGAAGTATGACCGTGCCGGTATCCTGAAGGAGTTGCGCAGTCGCAAGCATTTCACCAAGCCTTCCATCAAGAAAAGAGCCAGCTTCCTCAAGGCGGAGTATCGCCAGCGAATGTACGGCCACTGATTCCTCCAAGTCTTCTATTTCCCTTATCTTGCAGCTCTCCTAAGCAGTACGTTGAGCCGATGAGGGAATTGTTGAGTTTCAGAGCCTATCTGGAACTGGAGAAGCGCCGATCAGCGCACACCGTTGTGGCCTATTGTCATGACGTGGAGCAGTTTTTCAGTTTCCTGCATACCAGTTATGACGGGTGTCAGCCACTTGACGTATCCAGTGCGATGGTTCGCTCGTGGGTCGTCCGGATGATGGAGGATGGGCAAGCTCCGACAACCATTCGTCGCAAGATGTCTTCTCTGCAGGCGTTCTTTCGGTTTCTCCAGCGTCGGGAAGGCCTGGCAACCAATCCTGTCCAGTCCGTTTCTCTGCCCAAAAAGGCCAGACGGGTGCCGGCGTTTGTTCCGGCCGGGGGCATGGAGGCATTATTTGATGCCTTGCCAACAGGTAACTCGTATGAAGAGATCCGGGATGTATTGATCATCACCCTCCTCTATGAGACAGGAATACGTCGATCGGAGTTGCTCGGGTTGACCAGGGATCGGATCGATCTCTCCAGGAAAGAGATTCGGGTGTATGGCAAACGAAACAAGGAGCGCTTGATTCCGATCGGAGATGGTTTGGCAGCCTTGCTGGCCAGGTATTTGGATAGCAGGGACCAGCTTTTGGAAGGCCGTTCCTTACCGCAATTTTTCCTGAAAGCTTCCGGGAAGCCATTATCGGTAAGGTCTTTGTATCAGATCGTACACCAGTATCTGGAGATGGTCGGACAGCTGGAGAGACGGAGTCCGCATGTGTTGCGCCATACATTCGCCACGCATATGGCGGAATCAGGTGCAGACCTGCAGGCTATTCGTTCCCTGCTGGGGCATAGTTCGCTCGCCTCGACCCAGGTGTATACACATACCCAGATCGGACAGTTGAAGAAGGCCTACCTCCAGGCACATCCGCGAAGTCGGAGCAAGGGGACAGGCAAGGCAGATTACAGATCATAAAACCAGTATATATGAAGATCGAAACCCAGTCCATTCATTTCACAGCGGATCAGAAGTTGCTTGATTTCATTGAGAAGAAGCTCAATAAGCTGGATACGTTGAACGGAAGTGTACAGAGAGCAGAGGTCATTTTGCGTCTGGAAAATTCCGGACAGGTCAGAGACAAGATCGCCGAGATTAAGCTCCACATACCCGGGGCCAGTATTTTCTCGAAGCAGACTGCCAAGACATTTGAGACAGCGGTCGAGAAGTCCGTATCCACGCTGCGGCGTCAGATCTTGCGGTTCAAGGAGCGCAAAGGGAATGCACGCAGGCGTCGATCGGCAACGGCGTAGTGCCGATGGTGCGCTCACGATTTCGTAACAATAATTTTCATGGAAATCTTTTCTCATCATATAGAAAGGTGTATCTTTGCAAGCGCTTTCAAAGGAAAGAGTGAAGTAAGTCATTGAATTACTGGAATATAGCCTTTAAAAGCTGCTTTCTGGTCACGTCAAACTTTCTTGTTTTTCATGTTTGATCCATGAAGACGGGGTTTGGATTCGTTCCAGAAGGGGTGCAAGCCTGTTGGTCGAGCCTATGCCAGCATAGCTCAGTTGGTAGAGCAGTTGATTTGTAATCAGCTGGTCGGGGGTTCGAGTCCCTCTGCTGGCTCCACCAGCGGGTTTGTCCCGCATTGTCCCGACTTGGCTGGCGAAGTCCGTCAGTCGGCTTGGGCAAGCAGTTCGTTAAAGGCAATCAAAGGGGGCGCGCCGGAGGTGGAGAGCCGGGCCAGACTGTAAATCTGGTGCTTTCAGCTGAGTTGGTTCGAATCCAACCGCCCCCACAAGATCCTCCTGGCCGGTGTTCCGGTCGAGAGGATCGGATCGACCCGACCAGATCGGGTGGTCTGGATCCAGAATCCGGATCACCTGGTTAGGAAGGAACGATCACAGGCGGGTGTAGCTCAGTTGGTAGAGCATCAGCCTTCCAAGCTGAGGGTCGTGGGTTCGAGTCTCATCACCCGCTCCAACCAAACCTCTTCGAAAGAGAAGGGGTTCAGTTCTCCGACCAAGACCTATGATGTGTAGAATTGGAAGAACTGAAGAAATAATGTCTTCGAACAGGCTGGAGGTCTGTCGAAGTATTTGATTTTCAGCCAATGTAGCTCAGGGGTAGAGCACTTCCATGGTAAGGAAGGGGTCGGGGGTTCAATTCCCTTCATTGGCTCTGAATAACTGATGATCGCATTTTTAAAATCTGTTAAAACCAAAAAAATGGCTAAAGCAACGTTTGAAAGAACTAAGCCGCACTTGAACATCGGGACCATCGGTCACGTCGACCACGGAAAGACGACGTTGACTGCTGCCATCACCACAGTACTTGCCGGTGATGGATTGGCCGAAATGAAGAGTTATGACTCTATCGATGCCGCTCCTGAGGAGAAAGAGCGTGGTATTACCATTAACACGGCACACGTCGAATACCAGACGGCTAACCGTCACTATGCACACGTGGATTGCCCAGGTCACGCGGATTACGTCAAGAACATGGTTACGGGTGCTGCGCAGATGGATGGTGCGATCTTGGTTGTAGCTGCTACCGATGGTCCGATGCCTCAGACACGGGAGCACATCCTTCTGGCTCGTCAGGTTGGCGTTCCGAACATTGTTGTGTTCATGAACAAGGTTGACCTGGTAGAAGACGAAGAAATGCTGGAACTGGTCGAGATGGAAGTTCGCGAACTCCTGAGCCAGTATCAGTTTGACGGTGACAATGCATCGATCATCAAGGGTTCTGCATTGAAGGCTCTTGAAGGTGAGGCAACTGCCGTTCAGGCGATTCGTGATCTGATGGCCGCCTGCGACAACGATATCAAGGAGCCGGTTCGACTGATCGACCAGCCATTCCTGATGCCGATCGAGGACGTATTCTCCATCACGGGTCGTGGTACTGTTGCTACAGGCCGGATCGAGCGTGGCGTCATCGAGGTGGGCAACCCAGTTGAGATCGTTGGTATGATGAAGGAGGACGAGAAGCCTCTGACCTCTACCGTGACGGGTGTGGAAATGTTCCGGAAGCTTCTGACTCGTGGAGAGGCTGGCGACAACGCTGGTATCCTCCTTCGCGGTATTGAAAAGGAAGCGATCCGTCGTGGCCAGGTCATCTGCAAGCCAGGTTCTGTGAAGCCTCACAAGCACTTCAAGTGCGAAGTATATGTTCTGGGGAAGGATGAAGGTGGTCGTCACACCCCATTCTTCAACGGTTATCGCCCGCAGTTCTACTTCCGTACGACGGACGTAACGGGTGATGTAACGCTGCCAGCTGGTGTAGAGATGGTGATGCCTGGGGATAACGTATCCCTCGAGGTGAAACTGTTGAACACCATTGCTATGGAAAAGGGTCTCCGTTTCGCTATCCGCGAAGGTGGTCGTACCGTTGGTGCTGGCCAGGTGACTGAAATCATTGCCTGATCCCAAACGGGGAACAGGTCCGAAATGTGAAAATTAAGCATCTCCAAAGGGTGCTTAATTTTTCACGTTTCTGAAAAGGGGAGTAGCTCAATTGGTAGAGCGACGGTCTCCAAAACCGTAGGCTGCGGGTTCGATTCCTGTCTCCCCTGCAAATGCAGGATCATGAAACATACTGATGCTGCTGAAATGGGAGTCTGATCTGGCCAAAACCGTTTTAGATCTGATTTCTGAACCCAATGCCGATCCTTTCCGATACAACGGTGTCGAGAGGTGATGGATGAAAACGAATGAAACATGGATAAGATTCGGTTGTATCTGACGGAAAGCTACAATGAACTGATGCACAAGGTGACCTGGCCAACCTGGGCAAACCTGACCAGTTCGACGGTAGTTGTGCTCGTTGCGTCTTTGCTGATCGCCTTGGTCGTATTCCTGATGGATACCTTGTCTACTCAGGGTACACATATGATCTACGGGATTTAAATCGCGCCCCCCAATATGGCAGAAGAGAACAAGTGGTATTCCCTGAGAGTGATCAGTGGCAAGGAAAAGAAGATCCAGGAGAGGATCGACTTTGAGATTCAGCGAAATGGTTGGGAGCAGATCGTAACGTCGGTTTTGGTTCCTTCCGAGAAGGTCTACAAGATCCGAAACGGCAAGAAAGTGATCATGGAACGGAACATCCTACCTGGTTATATTCTGGTAGAGGCGGATCCCGACCGATTTTCAGGGGAGATTGTTTCAGCGATTGCCAATATTCCGAATGTGATTCATTTCCTCGGGAAGAATGAACCGATCCCCATGCAGCAGGCAGAAGCCAATCGCCTCCTGGGTAAGGTCGACGAGTCTCAGGAGATGCAGGAAGCCATGATCGAGCCCTTCCTGGTGGGTGAGACAGTAAAGATTATCGACGGGCCATTCAATGAGTTTGTCGGTGATATCCAGGAGGTGAACGAAGAGAAGAAGAAACTGAAAGTGATTGTTAAAATTTTTGGCCGGGGAACGGAGGTTGAACTGAACTTCCTTCAGGTTGAGAAACAAGCTTAAATACGCCAAATATCATGGCTAAGGAAATTGAAGTTTACATCAAATTGCAGGTGAAAGGCGGACAGGCAAACCCTGCTCCTCCGGTTGGTCCGGCTCTTGGTGCCAAAGGCGTCAACATCATGGAGTTCTGTAAGCGCTTCAACGCCGATACACAGGATCGGATGGGGAAGGTTCTTCCAGTGGTGATCTCCGTGTACAAGGACAAGTCCTTTGACTATGTGATCAAAACACCGCCTGCCGCGGTACAACTGATGGAGGCTTCCAAAGTCTCCAAGGGATCACCTGAACCGAACCGGAAGAAAGTTGCTTCCGTTACCTGGGATCAGGTCAAAGCCATTGCAGAAGATAAGATGGTGGATCTGAACGCCTTCACGATCGAGTCGGCCATGAAGATGGTTGCCGGCACGGCGCGTTCCATGGGATTCACCGTCAGTGGTACGCCTCCGTGGGGCGAATAGGATATTGATTTTTCATCACAGGGAGTGTCGACCCCCATATCGGCACGATATCACCTAAAATAGAGTAGCATGTCGAAAGTAACCAAGAAAAGGAAGGTGGCTGACGCCAAGGTGGATGACACCCGGCTCTATTCCTTTGAAGAGGCCATGGGCCTGGTCAAGGAAGTGAACACCACTAAGTTTGATGCCTCGGTTGACGTCCATGTGCGTCTGGGGGTAGATCCACGGAAAGCCGACCAGGCTCTGCGTGGTACGGTATCCCTTCCACACGGGACCGGTAAGACCAAGCGCGTTCTCGCCCTGGTGACACCGGACAAAGAGCAGGAAGCCCTGGAAGCAGGAGCTGACTATGCTGGTCTGGATGAATACATCCAGAAGATTTCAGATGGTTGGACGGATATTGACGTCATCGTGGCTATGCCGACGGTGATGGCCCAGTTGGGTAAGATCGGTCGTATCCTTGGTCCACGTGGCTTGATGCCTAACCCCAAGACCGGAACCGTGACAATGGATGTCAAGTCGGCCGTCTCTGAGGTGAAGGCAGGTAAGATTTCCTTCCGCGTCGATAAGTTCGGGATTATCCACTCCACCGTTGGTCGGGTTTCCTTTGCGCCCCAGCAACTACTGGACAATGCCAATGAATTGCTGAGTACGCTCGTGAAAATGAAGCCTTCGACGGCCAAGGGGACGTACATCAAGTCGGTCACTGTCGCCAGTACCATGAGCCCGGGAATCAAGATTGACACCCGAACCATCAAGCAGTAAGTGTTCACCGATCAAAACAAAGGATCATGACTCGCCAAGAAAAAGCTCAAGTAATCGAGCAACTCAAGAATAAACTCGAAGACAACTCTTTTTTCTACCTGGCAGATACTTCTGCCATGTCTGTGAAGCAGATCTCGGCCCTTCGCCGGATCTGTTTTGAAAAAGGGATCGAGATCAAGGTAGTGAAGAACACCCTGGCTCGCAAAGCCATGGAAACCTTTCCGGAGGAACGCAACTATGAAGCTGTGTTCACTGCCCTGAAAGGGACTACCGCCATCCTCTTCACGGATACGGCTAACCTGCCGGCAAAAGTGATGAAGGAATATCGCAAAGATGGTGACAAGCCACAACTGAAAGCCGCCTACATTGATACGGCTATCTTCCTCGGTGATGACCAGCTGGAAGCATTGAGCAAGCTCAAGTCCAAAGAAGAGCTGCTTGGTGAGGTGATCGGATTGTTGCAGTCTCCTGCGAAGAACGTGATCAGTGCATTGAAGTCAGGTGGTTCTACCATTGCTGGCTTGGTCAAGGCACTTGAAGAACGTGCTGCCTGATAGCAGGTAGCGAAACCAGGTACGGCTTCCAAGTCATGCGCTCATTTGAGACCGCATTAATTCATTTTTAGAAAAAACAAGCAACATGGCAGATCTGAAAAGCCTTGCAGAATCTTTAGTCAACCTGACCGTAAAGGAGGTGAATGAACTGGCCGCCATCCTGAAGGATGAGTACGGTATCGAACCAGCAGCAGCAGCAGTCGCTGTAGCCGCCGGTCCAGCAAGTGCTGGCGGTGGTGAGGCAGCAGCTGAGCAAACGGAATTCGACGTCATTCTCTCTTCGGCTGGTGCAGCGAAACTGCAAGTCGTCAAAGAAGTTAAAACCATCACTGGCCTCGGTTTGAAAGAAGCGAAGGACCTCGTAGATGGCGCTCCCGGTGTCGTAAAGTCCGGAGTTTCCAAGGAAGAAGCCGAATCCATTCGGAAGGCTTTGGAGGAAGCAGGCGCTTCTGTTGAGGTGAAGTAATCCAAGCTCTTTCTTACCCGTGCCAATGGTGATATGCGCGTAACCGCACACGTAACAACAGTACATCAACCAGATTAATGGCTTAGTCGGTATCCAGTATATCGGCTAAGCCCTTTCTGGTTTTATTCCCCTTCTGGAAAAGGGATGCCTTTTTCATCGCTTCAAAACCGCTCTTTCTCATGGGATCCAACGCTATGTTGATCAGCCCGGAACAGCAACGCATCAACTTCGGGAAAATTAAAATGTCCATGGAATATCCGGATCTTCTGGATATCCAACTGCGTTCTTTTCAAGAGTTTTTTCAATTGGAAACAACTCCTGAAAATCGAATCAGTGAAGGACTCTATCGTGTATTTCAGGAGAACTTTCCAATATCTGATGCCCGGAATATCTTTCTCCTTGAATTCTTGGACTACTTCGTCGATCCACCACGCTACACCATTGAGGAATGTATGCAACGTGGTCTGACCTACAGCGTGCCACTCAAGGCCAAGCTGAAGTTGTCCTGTAATGACGAAGAACATATTGACTTCCAGACCATCGTTCAGGATGTCTTCCTGGGGAATATTCCCTACATGACCCCCAAGGGTACCTTTGTGATCAATGGTGCTGAGCGCGTCATCGTGTCTCAGCTTCACCGTTCTCCGGGTGTATTTTTCGGTCAAAGCTTCCACCCGAACGGAAGCCAGATCTTCTCCGCCCGGGTCATTCCATTCAAAGGAGCATGGATGGAGTTTGCGACGGACATCAACAATGTGATGTACGCCTATATTGACCGGAAGAAGAAGTTTCCTGTCACCACCCTCCTTCGTGCGATCGGTTATGATACCGACAAGGTCATTCTCGATTTGTTCGGACTGGCCGATGAGATTAATGCTACGGCAAAGGATCTGAAGAAGGCACTGGGTCGTAAACTGGCTGCTCGTGTTCTGAGAAGCTGGACAGAGGATTTTGTCGATGAAGACACAGGGGAAGTTGTGACCATCGAGCGAAATGAGATCATTCTGGAGCGGGATGTGATCCTCGATGAGACGAATATTGAATTGATCCTTGCGGCGGAGTGCAAATCGGTCATTCTCCAGAAGGAGGATGTCGAGGAGGACTTTGCCATCATTTACAATACCCTGCAAAAAGACCCTTCCAGCTCTGAAATGGAAGCGGTGACCCACATCTATCGTCAGTTGAGGGGGACCGATCCCCCGGATGAAGAGACGGCTCGTGGCATTATCGACAAGCTCTTCTTCAGTGACAAGCGTTACAACCTGGGTGAAGTAGGCCGCTACAAGATCAACAGAAAGCTGAACCTGGAGATCGATGAGGAAACGCTCGTCCTGACCAAGGAGGATATCATTCACATCGTGCGCTATCTGGTCAAATTGATCAACCAGCATGCCGATATCGATGATATCGACCATCTCAGCAATCGCCGCGTACGCACCGTGGGTGAGCAGCTGTTCTCCCAATTTGGAGTCGGCCTCGCCAGGATGGCACGGACCATCCGCGAGCGGATGAATGTTCGGGACAATGAAGTATTCACCCCGGTGGATCTCATCAATGCCCGTACGTTGTCGTCCGTAATCAACTCGTTCTTTGGTACCAGCCAGTTGTCCCAGTTTCTGGACCAGACCAATCCGCTGTCGGAGATCACGCACAAGCGGAGGATTTCTGCTCTTGGCCCGGGAGGTCTGTCACGTGAACGTGCGGGCTTTGAAGTTCGTGACGTACACTATTCCCACTATGGTCGCTTGTGTACTATCGAAACGCCGGAAGGACCGAACATCGGACTGATCTCCACACTCTGTGTGCATGCCAAGGTCAACAAGATGGGTTTCCTGGAAACACCATACCGGAAGGTGGTCAAGGGTAAGGTCGACCTGAAGGGTCCGATCCAGTTCCTGTCTGCTGAAGGCGAGGATTTCCAGCGGATCGCCCAGGCCAATGCAGTCCTGGATGATAAGGGTGGCTTCGTTACCGACCGGATCAAATCCAGGGAACATGGAGAATTCCCGGTATTGGCACCCGATGAATTGGATTTCATGGACGTAGCCCCCAACCAGATTGTCGGGGTATCGGCTTCCATGATCCCGTTCCTGGAGCATGATGACGCCAACCGTGCCCTGATGGGATCGAACATGCAGCGTCAGGCGGTGCCCCTGATCAAGCCGGCCTCTCCGATCGTCGGTACCGGCCTGGAAGGCAAGGTAGCCCGTGATTCACGGATGCTCATCAATGCAGAAGGGGAAGGTGTCGTCGAGTATGTCGATGCCGATCAGGTGGTGATCCGCTATGATCGCAGCGATGAAGATCAGTTGATCTCCTTTGAGGATAACCGGAAGGCCTACCAGCTGACGAAATTCCAGAGCACGAACCAGGGGACCTGTATCAACCTGAAGCCGATCGTCAAGAAAGGAGATCGGGTGATCAAAGGCCAGATCCTCTGTGATGGATATGCGACCGAACTCGGTGAACTGGCCCTGGGCCAGAACCTCAAAGTGGCCTTCATGCCATGGAAGGGCTACAACTTTGAGGATGCCATCGTGATCTCGGAGCGGGTTGTTCGTGACGATATCTTCACATCGATCCACATCGAGAGTTTCGAGATGGATGTTCGGGACACCAAACTGGGTGAAGAAGAGTTGACCAACGATATCCCGAACGTCAGTGAAGATGCCACCAAGGACCTGGATGAGAATGGGATCATTCGCATCGGGGCTTGGGTCAATGAAGGGGATATCCTGATCGGAAAGATTACCCCGAAGGGCGAATCCGATCCGACCCCGGAAGAGAAACTGCTTCGAGCCATCTTCGGCGACAAGGCCGGCGATGTCAAGGATGCCTCCATGAAGGCCCCCCCGTCCACCTTCGGGGTGGTCATTGCCAAGCAGTTGTTTGCCCGGGCCAAGAAGGATAAAGTGCAGAAGGTCCAGGAGAAGGAACTCCTCGACAAACTGGATGACCAGCATGCCATCGCTCTGAACGAGTTGAAGACCATCCTGATCGACAAGCTGATGACCCTGACCAAAGGCAAGGTCGCCCAGGGCATTCGCAGCATCTACAACGAGGAAATGGTGTCAAAAGGCATCAAGTTCACGTTGAATGTGCTGAAGAATATTGACTACTCGGTAGTCGATTACAACAAGTGGACGGATGACGACCATGCCAATGAGCTGATCGCCAGGTTGTTACACAACTTCTCGATCAAGGTGAATGAAGAGGTCGGACGCTACAAGCGGGAAAAGTTCAACATTTCCATCGGAGACGAACTTCCTGCCGGCGTGCTGAAGCTGGCCAAGGTCTACCTGGCTCGGAAGCGCAAATTGAAGGTGGGAGACAAAATGGCCGGTCGTCACGGAAACAAGGGGATCGTGTCCAAGATCGTTCGTGCCGAGGACATGCCGTTCCTCCCGGATGGTACCCCTGTCGACATCGTCCTGAATCCACTGGGTGTACCCTCGCGGATGAATCTCGGACAGATCTTCGAAACGGTTCTCGGCTGGGCTGGCGAAAAGTTGAATGTCAAGTTCGGTACGCCCATCTTCGACGGTGCCAAACGCGACGAGATCGAGGCGTATATCCAGAAGGCGGAGTTGCCATCCCTGGGTCAGACCTATCTGTATGATGGGGAGACCGGAGATCGCTTCCACCAGCAGGCGACCGTCGGCGTGATCTACATGATCAAGCTGTCGCACATGGTCGACGATAAGATGCACGCTCGTTCCATCGGACCATACTCCTTGATCACGCAACAGCCACTGGGCGGTAAGGCCCAGTTCGGTGGTCAGCGATTCGGGGAAATGGAAGTCTGGGCGCTGGAGGCCTTCGGGGCCAGCACCATCCTGCGCGAGTTGCTTACGGTCAAGTCGGACGATATTATCGGACGGGCCAAGACCTACGAAGCGATCGTCAAGGGAGACAATCTTCCCGAGCCGAACATTCCGGAATCGTTCAATGTATTGATCCATGAATTGCGTGGATTGGCCCTGGATGTCAAGTTTGACTAGTACAGGCCCGACTCCGTTGATTCATTGTTAGTTCTACAAACTTCCACAAATGCCATTTAAAAAGAAGCTCAATACACCAACCTCGGATTTTGAATCGATCACCATCAGCCTGGCGTCGCCGGAAGAGATTCTGGAGAGGTCCTATGGGGAGGTTCTGAAACCTGAGACGATAAACTATCGATCATACAAACCTGAGCGTGATGGTCTGTTCTGTGAGCGGATCTTTGGTCCGGTCAAGGACTACGAATGCTATTGTGGTAAGTACAAGCGGATCCGATATAAGGGTATCGTCTGCGACCGATGCGGGGTCGAGGTCACCGAGAAGAAGGTTCGCCGGGAACGGATGGGCCATATCAAGCTGGTGGTACCCGTGGTCCACATCTGGTTCTTCAAGTCGCTGCCCAACAAGATTGGCTATCTGTTGGGCCTGTCTTCCAAGAAGCTGGAGAGCATCATCTATTACGAGCGGTATGTGGTGATCCATCCGGGGATCAAGGAAGCGGAAGGTGTGGCACGACTTGACCTCCTCAGTGAGGAGGAATACCTGGAGATGCTGGACACACTCCCCAAGGAGAACCAGATCCTCGAAGATGGGCATCCGGACAAGTTCGTGGCCAAGATGGGCGCGGAAGCTGTCTTCGATCTCCTGGCCGGCCTGCAACTGGACGACCTGTCCTATAACCTCAGGTACCAGGCGGCCAATGAGACCAGTCAACAGCGAAAGTCGGAGGCCCTCAAGCGGTTGCGCATCGTGGAGGCCTTCCGCGAAGGCATGAGCCTGATCGAAAATCGCCCGGAATGGACGATCATCCACTATCTGCCGGTGATCCCACCGGAACTGCGCCCTCTGGTGCCCCTGGATGGTGGCCGATTCGCCAGCTCCGACCTGAACGATCTCTATCGCCGTGTGATCATCCGCAACAACCGCCTGAAGCGATTGCTGGAGATCAAGGCTCCGGAAGTGATCCTTCGGAATGAAAAACGAATGCTGCAGGAGGCGGTTGACTCCCTGTTTGACAACAGCCGGAAATCCAATGCGGTGAAGGCCGAAGGTGGTCGCGCCCTCAAGTCTCTCAGTGATATCCTGAAGGGGAAGCAGGGCAGGTTCCGTCAGAACCTGCTCGGTAAGCGGGTCGACTATTCCGGTCGTTCCGTCATCGTGGTCGGTCCGACCCTCCAATTGCATGAATGCGGCATTCCCAAGGCCATGGCCGCGGAACTGTTCAAGCCGTTCATTATCCGCAAATTGATCGAGCGGGGCATTGTCAAGACCGTGAAGTCTGCCAAGAAACTGGTTGATCGCAAGGACTCCGTGATCTGGGATATTCTCGAGAATATCCTCAACGGACATCCCGTCATGTTGAACCGTGCCCCAACCTTGCACCGCTTGTCCATCCAGGCGTTCCAGCCCAGATTGGTGGAGGGCAAGGCGATCCAATTGCACCCGCTGGTTTGCGGAGCGTTCAACGCCGACTTTGACGGCGACCAGATGGCTGTGCATGTACCCCTGAGCCATGAGGCCATCCTCGAAGCACAGGTGTTGATGCTCTCCTCCCACAACATGCTGAATCCGCAGGATGGATCACCGATCACCCTGCCTTCTCAGGACATGGTACTGGGTCTCTATTACCTGACCAAAAGCCGGGTCTCCACCCCGGAGCATGTGGTCAAGGGAGAAGGAAAAGTATTCTACTCCTCGGAAGAGGTCATGATCGCCTTCAATGAAGGCATGATCGATCTTCACGCGAATATCAAGGTTCGCGCACGGACGCTCCAGGAGAATGGGGAGATGGTGATGAAGATCGTGGACACTACGGTTGGACGCGTGATCCTCAATGAGGTCGTACCGGAGTCGGTACCGTTCCTCAATGAGCTCCTGACGAAGAAGAACCTGAAGTCCGTCATTTCCAGGATCCTCCGCTGGACCGATTTCAAGACCACGGCAAAATTCCTCGACGATATCAAGCAACTTGGTTTCGGCTGGTCATTCAAGGGAGGCCTGTCCTTCAACCTGGGTGACCTGATCAATCCATCCGTGAAGGAGAAGACCCTGGTCGATGCCCAGGCCGAGGTAGATGAGGTATGGGACAACTACAACATGGGTCTGATCACCAACAATGAGCGGTACAACCAGATCATTGACAAGTGGACTTTTGCGGATAACCGGATCACCGACAACCTGATGCGGGAATTGGCTGCTCACAAGCAGGGTTTCAATTCCGTGTTCATGATGCTGGACTCCGGAGCTCGTGGATCCAAGCAGCAGATCAAGCAGCTGTGTGGATTGAGGGGACTGATGGCCAAGCCAAGGAAGTCCGGCGACACAGGTGGAGCGATCATCGAAAACCCGGTATTATCCAACTTCCTGGAAGGGCTGTCTGTACTGGAGTACTTCATCTCGACCCACGGTGCCCGGAAGGGTCTGGCCGACACCGCCCTGAAGACTGCTGACGCCGGTTACCTGACTCGTCGTCTGGTTGACGTCTCGCAGGACGTGGTGATCCGCGAAGTGGATTGCGATACCCTCCGGGGCATTGAGACCAGTGCGCTCAAGGACCAGGATAAGATCATTGAATCACTGGCTTCGAGGATCCAGGGACGCTTTACCCTCTACGATATCTATCATCCGGAGACGGACGAGGTGATCCTGCCCGCCGGCGAGTACATTTCCCAGGAGATTGCTGCGCAGATCGACGAGTTCGGGATCGAATCCGTGACCATCCGGTCGGTGCTGACCTGCGAGACTCGCGAGGGGGTATGTGCCAAGTGCTATGGCAAGAACCTGGCTACCGGCCGGATTGCCGAAGATGGAGATGCCGTCGGGATCATCGCCGCCCAGTCCATTGGTGAACCGGGAACCCAGCTGACCCTGCGGACCTTCCACGTGGGTGGTGTCGCTTCCGTGACAAAATCCGAGTCGGAGATCGCCACCAAGTTCGCCGGTCGGGTAGAATTCGATGGCGTTCGTTCCACCTATTATGAAGGCCCGGAAGGCAGCTATCATATTGTCCTCTCCAGGACGGGTGAGATCCGTGTGGTCGATCCTGAAACCAACAAACTGCTGTCGAACAGCCACGTGCCATATGGCGCGACCCTGTTCAAGCAGGACGGCGACATGGTGGAGCGAGGGGATCTGCTCTGTGAGTGGGATCCGTTCAATGCGGTCATCGTCTCCGAATTCTCCGGGGTGATCAAGTTCGAGGATGTCGAGGAAGGGGTGACCTTCCGGATGGAACGCGATGATCAGACCGGGTATTCCGAAAAGGTCATCGTCGAATCCAAGAACAAGCGGAAAGTACCGATCATCCAGATCATCAGTCCGGATGGTGAGGAATTGCGTTCCTATACACTGCCGGTGGGCTCCTACCTGTCCATTGATGATGGAACGGAAGTGAAGTCCGGACAGAAGATTGCCAAGATCCCCCGTCAGCAGAACAAGATCCAGGATATCACGGGTGGTCTGCCCAGGGTCACGGAGCTCTTCGAGGCCAGGAACCCATCCAACCCGGCGGTTGTGGTGGAGATCGATGGTGTGGTGAGCTTTGGCAAGATCAAGCGGGGGAACCGGGAATGCATCGTAACGGCAAAGGACGGTCAGGTGCGGAAGTACCTGATCGGACTGTCCCGTCACATTCTGGTGCAGGAAGGCGACTTCGTACGCGCCGGGACACCGCTCTCAGATGGATCGGTATCACCAAAAGACATCCTGAATATCAAGGGTCCGTTTGCTGTGCAGTCCTACATCGTCAATGGTATCCAGGAAGTATATCGCAGCCAGGGGATTGCTATCAATGACAAGCATATCGAGGTGATCGTCCGTCAGATGATGCGTCGGGTGCAGATCGAGGATGCCGGTGACACCAACCTGCTGGAGGGTGAAGCCGTGGACAAGTTCGAGTTCCTCAAGGAGAATGACTGGATCTTTGACAAGAAATTTGTCACGGACCCGGGGGATTCCACCACGTTGAAAGCCGGTCAGTTGGTGACCCTGCGCCAACTGCGGGAGGAGAACTCCATCCTGAAGCGGAATGACCAGAAACTGGTGGAATATCGCGATGCGATCGCCGCCACGTCGAGCCCGATGCTGCAGGGGATTACCCGCTCATCACTGGGTACGCAGAGCTGGATCTCTGCTGCTTCCTTCCAGGAAACGACAAAGGTCCTGAGCTATGCCGCCATCTCGGCCAAGAAGGACGGACTGAATGGCCTGAAGGAGAATGTCATTGTTGGAAAACCGATCCCTGCCGGAACCGGCATGCGTCGGTTCCGCAATCAGATCGTCCTCGACCAGGAACATTACGAAGCTCATCAGGCCCGCATGGCGGTCATGGCAGAGGATACTGCCGAGATTTGAGTCAATAGGCGATATAGATCATAAGAGCCGGATACCCTCCGGCTCTTTTTTTTTCCAGAAGGGAATACCTCGGACCTCCTGTGGATGGTCTACCTTTGTGCCATGGGACGTTGGATGGCGATCGATTATGGAAGCAAGCGGTCTGGTATTGCCGTGACCGATCCACTGCGAATCATCGCCAGTGGCCTGACCACCGTTCCGACCGGCGAACTTTTAGGGTTCCTGGAAAGTTATCTCCGGGACGAGCAGGTGGACCGGATCGTTCTGGGTGATCCCTACCATATGAATGGCGATCCAGCCCAGTTGCATGAGCGCATCCATCAGTTTGGCACCCATCTCAGTCGAAAGTTCAAGGATGTGAGGATCGACTACTGGGATGAGCGCCTCTCCTCCGAACGGGCACGGGAAGCGATCCTTCAGTCTGGTGCGAAGAAAAAGAAACGCCAGGACAAGGCACTGGTCGATCAGGTCTCCGCAGGGATCATCCTGCTCGAATATTTGGAATACCATGAAAAGCAAGCAATGCCATGATTTTACCGATTTTTGGATACGGCCAGCCTGTACTCAAGCGAATCGCAGAAGACATACCGGCCGATTACCCCAAGCTTGACCAGCTGATCGCGAACATGTGGGAAACGATGTACAATGCCCACGGGGTCGGATTGGCGGGCCCTCAGGTCGGGTTGGCTCTGCGCATCTTCGTCATCGATACGGAACAGGTGAAGGATGATGAGAAGCTGGATGTCGGCTTCAAGAAAGTATTCCTCAATGCCCGGATCCTGGAGGAGGAGGGGACCCCATGGTCGTACGAGGAGGGCTGCCTGAGCATCCCGGATATTCGCGGGGATGTGGAGCGATGCCCGACCATCCGGATCCGATACCAGGATGAACATTTCCAATGGTTTGAAGAAACCTACTCCGGGTTGAACGCCCGGGTCATCCAGCATGAATACGATCATATTGAAGGTGTCCTGTTCACCGAAAAGCTGAAACCCCTCAAAAAGCGATTGATCAAGAAGAAACTGGAAATGATCCGGACCGGACAGATCCTGCCGGACTATAAGATGCGATTTGCCGTCCGGTCGTGAATTCCCACAGATGATCCGGGATTCAACTTGCTCCCGAAACATTACCTTGGTGCTATAATTCTGACAACATGAAAAAACTGATCATTCTCCTCTTGTTCATGGGATGTGCCTCAGCGACATTCTCCCAGGAGTATTCACGGGCCATTGGTCTGCGACTGGGTTGGGACTATGGGGTCAGCTACAAGCACTTTCTCAACCAGAAGGCTGCCATTGAGGCGATCGGAACCTTTCGGACATTTGGTATAGGCGATTTTCGCTGGAGTTACCTGCGACTGGCGGGTGTATACCTGGTCCACAACCCCTTCCCGGATGTCCCGGGTTTGCAGTGGTACTATGGCGGCGGAGCCACGTTCCTGACCTATGGAGGGGACTACGGCGACTACTATCCGGATGATGCGACGATCGGAGTCGGTATCGTCGGAGCCATCGGATTGGATTACAAGTTCGAGAATGCCCCGATATCCCTGACCATCGACTGGATGCCATCCTTTGTATTCGGGAGCTACTACCGCGGATTTGGCGGTGAGCTGGGTGGTCTGGGTGCCCGGTACACCTTCTGATCGGTCCGGTGTGGTTTGGCCAGCCGGAGTCTGTGCCAAGCGGCATTACTTCCGGCCAAAGTCAGCTGGAATCTCACCCCAGCGTTCTGTCTCCCACTTGATGACCTGGTTGGGCACCGTGTGCTGTTTCAGCCAGGTTTCCGCCCGATCAATCAGGTCGAAGAGGATGGCATTTCGACCCGTTGCAGCCAATGTGGTCTTGGCCTTTTTGTGTTTGAGCCAGGAAAGGGCAGTACGCGAATCCGTGTAAATGACGGTTTTCCGGTCGTTGTTCCGGTGCAATTGGGCCAGCGCATGGACCAGGGCGAGGAATTCCCCCACATTGTTGGTGCCATCCGGAAAGGGCCCCTGGTGAAAGAGCTCCTGTCCCGTAGCGAGATCCACGCCCCGGTATTCCATCGGGCCGGGTACTCCACTGCAGGCTGCGTCAACGGCCCAGGCGGGCAAGGGGATGTCCACACCGATCCGCGGTTTCCCCACCAGACGGGCTTTCTTGTTTCCCTGTCCGGACGACTGGATGGCAGCACTGTGGCCGGCTCGGAACGCTGCCTTGGCCTCTTCCAGGGTGGGGTAGGATTTGTACTTTGCACCGGGATATCCCTGGATGCGCGCCTTTGCATCATGCCAGGAATCATAGATACCCGGCTCGCTCCCGACCCAAATCACGTAGAACTTCCTTTTTGCCATGCCTGCAAAAGTAGGAGATTCCCCGGGGCCGAGATAACGGAGGATGCCGTTACCTTTGTCCATCATAAAGGAACAACTCACGATGATCGATACACATGCCCATATCTATCTGGATGATTTCGCCGACGACCGCGAGGCCATGATGCAACGACTGGTTGCTGCTGGCGTGGAACGGGTCTATCTACCCAATATCGACGGAAAGAGCATTGCCCAGATCAGGCAATTGGTATCCACCTATCCGGACATCTGCCGACCGATGATGGGATTGCACCCATGTTCCGTCAAGGGTGACTGGAAAGCGGAACTGGCGGTGATCCTGGAGGAGCTGGAGACCGGTCAATATGTGGCCATCGGCGAAACCGGTCTGGATGCCTATTGGGACAAGACGACCCTGCCGCAACAAGAAGAGGCCCTCAGGATCCAGATCGACTGGGCTGTGGGATTCGCTCTCCCGTTGATCCTGCATACCCGGGATACGATGGATCGGACCATTGAGGTGGTTCGGGAGGCTCATCGTCCGGGCCTGACAGGGATCTTTCATTGCTTCAATGGGACAGAGGAACAGGCCAGGCAGATCATTGATCTGGACTTCTACCTGGGCATCGGGGGAGTTTACACGTTCCAGAATGCCCGGATGGAGGAACATCTCCGGAACATCCCGCTCGAGCATCTGGTACTGGAGACAGATGCACCCTATCTGGCCCCGGTGCCCCATCGGGGAAAACGGAATGAACCATCCTACCTGAAGCCGATTGTCAGCAAGCTGGCAGCTGACCGGCAGATATCCGAGGAAGAGGTCATCAGGCAGACCAGCCAAAATGCCAGGAAGCTTTTCCGGGAAATGTCGGAATAGATGATTTCCTCCTTGGCAATGTGCACAGGAATTGCCAATTTTGCAGTCCCTTGAAAACAGGGCCCTTCAGGAGAGTTGGCCGAGTGGTCGAAGGCGCACGCCTGGAAAGCGTGTAACCGGCAAAACCGGTTCAAGGGTTCGAATCCCTTACTCTCCGCATTCCGTCCAAGCCATCTGCCATGCGGCAGATGGTTTTTTTACCTCCGGCCCAGCCTGACCTGCGGGTGGTGCAAGTTCAGGAATCGACCAGACCGCTCGCCTGGACAACCCAGGAGATTTTTGGCCACGTCCACCCTCAGGGCGAACTTCCTGCAAGGCATGGAGAAAGAAGCAGCCAAATGCGCCCTGTTCTTCACCCACCAAAATTCCTGTGTTCGGCATCTGGAGTACAGGAGTCCGACAAGTCGAGTCGAAATCCGATCCGAATCTGGATACGTGAGTATCTTTTGTGATAAGTTTTTGTCAGATCGGGCACATTTCACAGGAGAGTAGACAGCGAACTTGATATGTTTATTATTTTAGCCCCTGAGATCAAACTTTAAGCAAACGAAAAATCTCCTTCACTATGCGACGTGTAATTGCGCTCTTCCTGGTCTTTGCGGCCGTTCTGCTTACCGGAACTATGGAATTGTATGCCCAGGATGCTGGGGAAGTGGCTGGTCCCTCAGGATTCCAGCTCCTGAAAAAGTATTTCATCGAGGGTGACTGGCGCTTCATGAGCCTGGTACTTGTGACCTTGATCCTCGGTCTGGCCTTCTGTATCGAGCGGATCATCTCCCTGAACATCGCCACGACCAACACGGAGAAGCTCATCGGTTCGATCGATGATGAACTCGCCAACGGCAACGTCAATGGTGCCATGGAGGTGTGCAAGGCCACCCCTGGTCCTGCTGCCAGTGTCTTGTACGAAGGTCTCAAGGTCTCTGACAAAGGTGCCGATGCGGTCGAAAAGGCCATTGTGTCCTACGGCAGTGTCCAAATGGGTCTGTTGGAGCGCGGCCTGGTCTGGATTTCGCTCTTCATTGCCACGGCACCCATGCTCGGGTTTATGGGTACGGTAATCGGGATGATCACGGCGTTTGACCGGATCGAAGCGGCCGGCGACCTGTCTCCCGCCATTGTGGCCGGAGGGATCAAGGTGGCTCTGTTGACTACCGTATTCGGTCTGGTAGTCGCCATTATCCTCCAGATCTTCTACAACTATATCGTGTCGAAGATCGATGGCATTACCAACAAGATGGAAGATGCATCCATTGGCCTGATCGAGGCTCTGACGCGTCGGAACATCATTAAATAACCCGAAATTCACCCAGCATGTATCAATTTTTAAACAAATATGGCCAGGTTGCGGCTTTCGGGCTGGGTCTGCTGATCATCCTCATATTCTTCGGTTCGGTGCTCTCCGGTGTGGATAGCTTCAATGGACTGGATAAGGCGGGTCAGTTGCAGTCCGGGATCTTCGACTTCGGTCTGGGTGCTGCCATGTTCCTGACCATCCTCTGTGCACTGGCTGTCGTGTTCTTTGGCTTCTACTACATTGCCAAACATCCGAAGTCATCCATGAAGGGGATCATTCAGGCCTTGGTCCTGGTAGCGATTTTTGTCGTTGCCTATTTCGTGGCCTCTCCGGCAGAGTCGGGCTTGATGAAAACCCTGGCCGAACGATTCGAATTGACCGCCGGGCAGGAGAAATTCATCTCCGGTGGGTTGACCACTGCCCTGATCCTATTCGGAGGAGCTGCCGTTGCATTCATTGTTTCGGAAGTCCGGAATCTGTTCAAATAGATCATTATGCTGAAGAAACGCTCCAGAAATAGTCGAGGTTCGAACGAGATCAACGCCAGTTCCATGGCGGATATCGCGTTCCTGTTGCTGATCTTCTTTCTGGTGACCACCCAGATCGTCGAGGATAAGGGCATCCTGGTGAAGCTTCCACCGTGGTCGGAGGTTCCCCCCGATCCGCTCAAGCTCATTCCACGGAACGTGTTTTCTGTATTGGTGAACGCCCAGAACCAATTGCTGGTTCGAGGTGAGCCTGCCAATGTGGATGAATTGAAGGACCGAGCCAAGGAATTCATCATGAACCCCACCGGTCGTGAGGATCTGTCACAGTCACCCACAAAGGCGATCATTTCGTTGAAGAATGACCGGGGTACCAATTACAAGACCTATCTGGAGGTCTACAACGAGCTGAAGGCTGCATACGACGAACTGTGGGATGAGGAATCCATGCGGAAGTATGGCGTCCATTACAGTGATGAACTGCCATTGGATTATCGGAAGGAGATCAAGGGAAAGATTCCCATGGTCTTGTCTGAAGCGGAACCCACCTCTTACGGAGAGGAATAAAACAAGCAACCATGTCTTCACATTTCAAGAAAAAGCGGGGTGACTCGAAGCCCACGATTTCTACGGCTTCTTTGCCGGATATCGTTTTCATGCTGCTCTTCTTCTTCATGGTGGTCACCGTTCTCCGCCAGGGAGAGATGAAGCTGAAGGTGGTCACGCCACAGGCCACCCAGTTGACCAAGCTGGAAGAAAAGTCATTGGTCAACTATATCTACATTGGGCGGCCGATAGACAAGTATGCCAAGATCTATGGCACGAAGCCCAGGATCCAGCTAGGCGACCAGATCGTCGATGGTCCGACGAACATCCCCTTGTTCCTTGAACAACACAAGGTGAAAGTACCCGAGTCAAGGCACACGTTGATCACCACTTCACTCAAGGTGGATGGCGATGTGACGATGGGGATTGTCCAGGATGTGAAAGTGATGCTGCGCAAGAGCAACCAGCTCCGCCTGAACTATTCAGCCAAGAAGAAGGACGAGGCATAGTGATCTCGATCAGGAATTCCTGATTTGTAAAAAGCGGGAGTGCAAGAATTTGCCCTCCCGCTTTTTTTTTGGAGTCCGATCTGCTTAGCGAAGGCGATCCATGGATCGGATCAACTTGTCATCCTTATTGATGGCCCGGATGGCCAGAGTCGTAGAAATGATGCCGGCCAGGGGAGCCAATCCTCCAAAGCCGATCTCGAAGAGGTAGGGGCCCTGGTTCAGCTGACTGTAATCCTGGTAGAAGAAAACCGCAGCCAGCAGGAGGATCAGGATGAACCCGATCAGGACACCTCTGGCCAATGCAACCTGGCGCTGTCGGTTTCGGAATTGGAAAATATCCACGAGGGCAAGGAAACTGGTCAGGCCAACCAGCAACAAGAGGATCAGGTGATCGGTCACGTGAAAGATCCCGTCTTCCAGCATGGATTGTGGTTGGCTTTTGAGGACATCCACATCACCCTCCACGCTCGCCAGGGTCATGGGATCGATGAGAAGTGACAGGCCAGCCAACATGGCCATGAAAAGGAAGATCGTTTGAATTCGTTGTAGCATGTTCCGTGTACATTTGTGCAAAGATAATGCCTCTCAGGGATGACGGACGAGCAGTCAACCAACCTGCACTTGCCATTAGCAGATACCAGTTGCTGGGAAGACACAACCGTGCTTTCACCGGCGGATTACCTGATTGTGGGTGCTGGAATCACCGGGATCAACGCCGCCATTTCGATCAAGGCGCATGCACCCGCTGCTCGGGTCATTGTCCTTGATCGGGGTAGTTGGGGGGAGGGAGCCAGCTTTCGGAATGCCGGGTTTGCCTGTCTGGGGAGTCCGACCGAGTTGCTGGCGGACCTTCAGGATGGCCAGGATGATCTGGTATGGCATCTGGTAGAGATGCGCCACAGGGGGCTTCAACAGTTGATTCGTCGAGTCAGGCCCGGTGCCATGGAGCTGACCCGATGCGGAGGAACCGAATTTTTTTCAAGGGATGAACCTGCTCGTTGGGAGCAGACACTTGACCAGTTGTCCATGCTGGATCACCACTTGAAACAGATCACTGGAAGGAAGGAACCTCATTTCATACCAACGCAATCGGATGGGGGCTTCCGGAATGGGTTCGGGCAGATCCTGATTGCTGATGAGGCCAGGATTCATCCCGGAAAGATGATGATGCGTCTGCATGAAATGGCCAGGTCTCTGGGCGTCATGATCCTGGGAGGCGTTGCGATTACAGGTTGGACCAATACGGGTTCGGGTATTGATGTCCAGACCAGTACCGGGCATGTGTGGCACACACGTCGACTGGGGTTGGCGACAAATGGATTTACCCGGAGACTGATGCCGGAGTTGGAGGTTGTTCCTGCCCGGAATCAGGTCTTCCTGACCCAGCCGATCAGGGGGATTGCCTGGGACAGGTGTTTTCATGCACACCAGGGATATATCTATGCGCGAAGGGTAGGGGAGCAACTCCTGATCGGCGGGGCCCGTCATATCGATCCGATCGGGGAAACCACGGATGTGCCGGGAACGACACCGGAGATCGAAACTTACTTATTGGACTATCTGAACCGGCATTTTCCTGTTCTCGGGGGGACTTGTTTTGTCAAGCGCTGGAGCGGGACGCTGGGCGTGGGCAGCAAGAAAATCCCCGTCATTCGCGAAGTCGGGCAGAATATCTTTGCAGCAGTTCGTTTAGGAGGTATGGGAGTCGCCATAGGGACACTGGTCGGTGAGCAGTTGTCCGAGATGATGCTGAATTCATGAAGGAAATGATGACGACATATTGCCGGTTGGCAGCATTGCTGTGTTCACTGGCACTATCTGTTTCAGGAATGGCGCAGGAATCAAAGCCACCCAGGACACAGATCTATATCGTGCACGCGGATGAATGGTATTATGAGGAAGGCGATTCCTCGGTTGTCGATCAGCTCAGGGGGAATGTCAACGTGCGATATGACAGTGTGTTCCTCTTTTGTGATACCGCATTTATCCATGGGAAGATCCTGAAGGCGATCGGGCATTCTGCCCTGGTCCAGGGTGATTCCCTGAAGATCTTCGCAGACACTCTGACTTATGACAGTGAATCCGGTCAGGCCGACCTGTTGGGGCGCGTTCTACTGGTCAATGGCAATCAACGGTTGCGCACGGACAGTCTGCATTATGATACCCGTACCAAGATCGCGACCTACCTCACCGGGGCATTCCTGGAGAATCTGGCTACCCGGATGTACAGCCAGCGAGGCGATTATCATGTACAGGAGGAGACGATTTACTTCAGGGACTCGGTTCGGGTTCAGGATCCTCAATTCCGGTTGAAGGCTGATTCCCTGTATTACAAGGTCCGGGAGAACAGGGCCTATTTCACGGGGCCTACCTTGATCCGCCAGCAAAAGGCCAACCTGTATTGCGAAGAGGGTTATTATGATCTGGTTGCTCAGGAGGGACTGTTTACCCGGAATGCCCAGTTTGCCGACAGTACTCGTCAGGCCCAGGCAGATGAGATCTATTATCAGGCTCAACCGGAACGGATAATCCTGCGCGGCAAAGGGCTATACCAGGAAGGTTCGCGACTTGTCTCAGGGGATACACTGGATTACACCACATCTTCCGGGGAATTCCTGGTCAGGGGCAACGGTTTTTTGCAGGATGGACAGCAGACCATTGAGGCGGAGGGGATCGACTACAATACCCGCACCGAGCGATTCCAGACCCAGGGCCGTGCAAATGTCCAGGATGGAGCCCAATTCCTGGAAGCGGATCGGATCATGAGTACGGATAGTTCAGAAATGGCCATAGTTGTGGGCAATGTCGTCTGGAGAGATACCTCGGCCAGGGTGATCCTGACTTGTGATTCAGCCGCGTACCAGCGTTCCGCCGGGTATTTCATGGCCATGGGCAGCCCGCCGTTGCTCATGCAGGTGATCGACGGGGATACCCTCTATCTGGTCGCCGACCGCATTCGGGCAGAGCGGGGAGCAGGGGAGGATTCAACCCGTCAGATCCATGCTTACCACCATGTGTTGATCTACAAGTCCGACCTGCAGGCATCTTGCGATTCCCTGATCTATTCCGAGCGTGATTCCCTCTTCCAGTTCTTCGGGAATCCGGTCATCTGGTCGGATACCTCCCAGTTTACCGCGGATACCATTTCGATCCGCATGACCGATCAGGCCATTGATTCGATTTTTCTGCGACGGAGGGCCCTGATCCTCAATTCTCCGGACGAACTGTATTTCAACCAGATCAAGGGTCGGTTGATCACGGCATCGTTCAACGAGGGAGAATTGGCGAAGATGGATGTGGTGGGGAATGCGGAATCTGTCTATTATGCCCTGGAGGAGAACGGAGAATATCTGGGTGTCAACACGTCCGTTTGCAGTGAAATGGTCCTCCTGTTTGCCGACAACCAGGTACAGGATATCTACTACCTCAGAGAGCCTGAATCGGTGATGTACCCGATGGATCAGGTGGACCATGGCAGCCTTCAGTTGGAAGGATTCCGTTGGCGGATCCTGGAGAAACCACTGAGCCTCCCCGATCTCCTGGCCAAATGGAACACGATCCAACCCGCAATGGTGGAGAGCCAATAAAAAAGGGATGATCCAATTGGATCATCCCTTTTTATTTTGAACTGCTGGTCGACTGATTAGGCTTCCCGTCCACCCTGCAGACGGTCCTGCAATTCCTTCAGGGCATCCCAGTCGCCAGATGCAGCGATCTTGGCCTGGGCTGGCCAGGTGGTCGGATCATGCATTTGGTATCTTGCACCGGCAGCATGGAGGATTTCCCGGATCTTTTCAGCATCCGTCTCACCCATGATGGCCAGGGTAGTAATGCCGCCTTCCTTGAGGAGCTGCTCGATCTTCGGACCAACACCTTCGACGATCTTCAGGTCATCTGCCTTGATCGCTTTCCCGGATTTTTTGGCGGGAGCCTCTGCCGTTGGTTCGGTGTTGGGCTCGGCAGGTGCTGGTTCAGCAGGTGCTTCCTTTGCCTCTACCGGTGCCGGTGCGGGCTTCGGAGCCGGAGCTGCCTTGGCAGCCTTTGGCGGAGCTGCCTTTTCAGCGACCTCGGCCATATCCGGAAGAATGTTCACGTAGGTCCGATCCTTGCGGCCAGTGCGGAAGGTAACCACACCGTCTGCCAGGGCAAACAAGGTATAATCCTTGCCCATGCCTACATTCTCACCCGGGTGGAACTTGGTGCCCCGCTGACGAATGATGATATTTCCCGCACGGGCATCCTGCCCGCCGAAGATCTTGACGCCAAGTCGTTTGCTTTTACTGTCGCGTCCGTTGTCTGAACTACCTACCCCTTTCTTGTGAGCCATGGTCGGTTGGTTTTTTCTGAATTAAACATTAATGGATTCAACCTTGATCTTGGTGAACCGTTGACGGTGGCCGTTCTTGACCCGGTATCCCTTCCGTCTTTTCTTCTTGAAAACAATCACTTTGTCACCTTTCTGATGTCCAATGACCGAGGCATTTACCTTGGCACCTGATACATAGGGTTTTCCAACCGTGACCTGACCGTTGTTTTCGGTGAGCAGGACTTCCGCAAAGGAGAGGTTGTCTCCTTCGCTTGCCTCCAGCTGGTGGACGAAGAGCTCTTGCCCTTCCTCGACTTTGAATTGCTGACCAGCAATAGTGACAATAGCGAACATAGTTGAGTTATTTTTAGCGGCTGCAAAGATAATACTTCATTCGCTGAAATCCAAAGGATAAGCGTGAAAGCAATCCCTTAAATGTAATCCTTGAGAAGGAAGGAACGATGCAGCCGGTTTCGCCCCCTGGCGATGGTCAGGTGAATCTTCTTGCCTTCCTCCATCCTGAATCGCTTGGTCAACCCGTCCAGCCCAAAGAAACTGACCGGCCATCTCCTGTATGACTTGATGATATCCCCGGGGCGGATATCGGCAAAAAAGGCCGGAGATCCCGGAATGACCTCCTGTACCATGATCGTGTTGAGATCAAAGCCGGAACTGATCAGAAACAGTCCGCTGCGGTCAATGGGAAACGGATCGGCATAATCGCCATTCGGACGGATGAGCATCCGTTCTCGGGGATAATCCAGTACCAGATCGAACCGGTCCAGGACCAGATTGCCCAGAATGCCCTGCCTGCCCTGTAAGTGCGTGGTATCTGGATAGAGACTGATGTCCTGAAAACTGCCCACCAGGTTGTTCATGGGAAATGGCCCCATGTGCACTTGCTGGATCCTGCCCTTGGCGCCGGTAAGGAATCCACCGAGTCCTACGCCCAGGATTCCCTGCACGACGTTGGCCGGCAAGGAAATGGCCGGGTGACTGTTGGTGAGCAGCAACAAGGGCAGGGCAGCCCCGGTATCAAGAAGATATTTGAAAGCAGTCGATGGGGTATTCTCGTGGATCCTGGTGGACAGGCTGAGATAGGGTTTGTTCCGATGCAGCGTCAACGGTATCTCAGCATAGTCCTCCTTGGGATGGAATGACCCGGGTTTGATGAACTCCACGTAGTGACGCTCGTAGTTGATCCGCAGGACGAAATGGTGAAGAATATCCGCCCCCAGGATCCCGTGAATGGGTGATCCGGTGAAATAGTTGATCTGGAAGTAGTCTTCCACGGTGACCAGGATGTCACGGTGGAGCAGGTTCATTCGTTTGATTTCCATGGATACATCCCGGATCAGCAGCGCTTTGATGATGGTCTGCATGTCAGAACCGATCATCTGATACTCCCGATCATAGGGCAACTTCAGCAGGTCGCTGATGGCCTTTTGGGTGAGGATGGTGTATTCGGATCCGGTGTCCAGGATAAATCGAAGGGGCAGGATCCGTTCGAACATCAGGTCGATGACCAGAAATCCGTTTTCATAGGTAAAGGGGACCCGAACCACGTTTCCCGGCATCTCCAGGATGGAAGGCGTGTTTGCTGGTTGGGCAGAAACTCCGACACAAGGCAATGACAAACCCAATGTCAGGCAAGCGGCCCATATCCATGCGGCGAAGCGGCATGTGCGGACGATCAGCAGGAATGTACGGGTAGTCAGCATCACAAGCGAACTTACTCATTTTCAGGCAGATCCTCAACGATCTCTCTCAGGAGGTCAAGCGTGGCCTCGATATGCCGCAACTTGGTCCGGAAACTCAGGACTGCCAACCGGATCCAAACCTGGCCATCGATGGTGGTGGATGACAGGAACACACGTCCGTCAGCATGGATCCGTTCCATGATCCGTTGGTTGATCCGATTGTGATCCTGCCCGGGTGGCGCCCATCTGAAATGAGTGACCGACAACTGCGGAGTGGGGCCGACGGCAAAGCCGAGGTCCTGGACGGCCAGATGAAAATATTGACACAGCGCTGCCTTTTCGGCCAATGCGTCCGAAAAGACCCGGGTGCCGAACAGTTTCAGGGCCAGGTACATGCGCAACCCCCGAAAATGCTTGGTCAGTTCCGGGCTCAGGTCAGCAGGTGACCACCCCAGATTGGCCTGGTTGGCATCCTGCATGTAGTTGGCCTGATAATACTGGCTGGCAAACAATTGCTGGATATCCCGGACCAGGACGGCCCCTGTGCCATACGGCAGGAACAGACCTTTGTGCGGATCAATGACCAGCGAGTCAGCCCGGTGGATGCCCGACAGGGCAGGTCGCAGCTCGGGGACCATGTAAAAGAACCCGCCATAGGCAGCATCGATATGGAACCAGAGCTGTTCCCTTGCAGCGATATCGGCCAGGTCATCCAGCGGATCGATACTACCGGTATCCGTCGTACCGGCCGACCCGATGATCATGAAAGGGATGCGTCCTTCAGCCCGATCGGTGGTGATCAGATCCCGGAGATGGTCTGGTCGGATGCGCTGTCGCTCGTCCAGGTCAACCTCCCTGAGCAGGCTGTAGCCAAGACCGGCAATTCGCAAGGCTTTATGCAGACAATGGTGCATCCTGGCTGACCCGTAGATGACCAGGCGTTCATAGTCGGACGGCCGGACCTGACGGGCATCCCGGGCTGTGGTAATGGCAATGAGATTGGCGATGGAGCCGCCACTGGTCAGATTGCCGCCAGTGGTGGAAGGCATGTCGAACAAAGTGGCCATCCAGTCGATCAGGAAGTGTTCCAGGGCAACGGCACCCGGATTGGCGAAAGCTATCCCGGCATAGCGATTGGTCACGGCAGCCAGCAAATCGCCGAGAGCCGCCGGCAGGACACCTCCTCCGGGGATATAGCCCAGATGTCCTCCCGAAGCTGGGTTGATGCCCGGCTGATCGACATCCTGTTCAAGCTCGCGGAGAACTTCAGAAAGCAACGTGCCTTCATCTTCCAGATGAAAGGACCACGGTGTATGGTGAAGGGGATCGGTGATCCGCTGCTGATAGGCGTTGCCGGTATCGGTTTTCTGGATGAATGACTCCGTATATGCATGGACTTCGTCCATCCATTGATGCCATTGCTCCGGTGAAGGTTCCATCAGTGCCGTGCGTTCATGATAGTTCCGGATGGTGTCCAGCAGGTGGTTCTTTTGTTCAGATCTGGGTGAGGTATCCATGCGTCCTGGTGAATGGTCAAATGAGAAATGTGAAATTCCTGACAAAGACGGTAACTTACAGCCTCTAAAACGCATTATCGATAAAAAAGTCTTCCGCTATGCGCAACAGATCCATCCTGTCATTTCTTTTCATATTCACTTTCCTCTGTGTCCAGGCGCAGGTGAAGTATACCATCCAGCTGGAACGACCGACCTCGGTCTCGGACAGTGAATTGACCGATCTGTTCAAGGAATATGGAGATATCCGGCAGGTACAGGTGAGTGGAAATCGACTGGTCTTGACCGTGCCTTCCGAAGAGGACTATCCCATTTCGGCCATTCGCGACATCCTGGCAGAAAAGCAGGTTGCTGCTGTGGAATACAATACCCAGCCCGGAACATTCACCAATGCATCCAAAAAGAATCTGGAGACGGTCAAGTTGAAGGTCTATGGGAATTGTGGCATGTGCAAGGACCGCATTGAACGGGCCGCACGTTCCGTCAAGGGAGTCGTGATGGCCAGCTGGAATGAGGATTCCCAACAATTGGTTCTGAAATACCTGCCCGCCAAGACCAACGTGGACTCGATCACCCGGGCCATTCTGGCTGTCGGGCACGATGTCGGTGACCAGCGTGCGGATGACAAGGTCTACGAATCCTTGCATTCCTGCTGTAAATATGATCGTCCAACGGGTACCAGGAAGTAGTTTCCAGACAGATGGCCGATACGCAAACGCTTCGCCGGGAGATCGGGGTGCTCCCGCTGGCGCTGATCGCCATTGGGGCGTGTATCGGTTCCGGTATCTTCCTGACCCCGAGTGACATTGCCCAAAAAGTGCCGGATGAAGGCGGGATACTGCTTGCCTGGGTGATCGGAGGACTGGTGGCACTGACCGGATCGCTCACCTTTGCGGAATTGGGCAGCCGCATTGATGCCAATGGTGGTGTCTATGCCTATCTCAAGACCTGTTATGGTGATGCTGTGGCATTCCTGTATGGTTGGATCACCCTGACGGTAATCACCTCCGGGGCGATCGCTGCTTTAGTGCTGGCTTGTGCCCGCTATCTCGATTATCTCTACCCACTCGGGCCGGAAGGAATTCCATTGGCCGGCACGGTTATCCTTATCCTGCTCACCTGGATCAACATTCGCGGCGTCAAAGCAGGGGCATCTGTCGCCTCCACCCTGACCCTGCTGAAGATCATGGGCATCCTGCTCATCATTGCGGCCGGTGCCTGGTACTGGCTGTCGGTTGGAGGGGTGGAAGGTTCTCATGAACATTCCTCTTGGGGCATATCGGGCCTGGCGCTTGCTCTTGTGGGTGTATTCTGGTCCTACGGTGGATGGCATCACGCATCCTACCTGGCAGGCGAAGTCATCCAGCCTTCGCGCACAGTGCCCCGTGCTATGGTCATCGGGGCCATTGTGGTCACCTCCATCTACGTCACCGCCAACTGGGCCTACCTGCAGTTATTGGGCCCCGCTGGCATGGCGGGATCCTCCGCTGTGGCAGCGGATGCCGTGGGGCAGTTGGTAGGGAAGGGAGGGCTCCTCATCGCCATTCTCATCATCATCTCCACGCTGGGTACCGCCAGTATCTATACTCTGTCAGCGCCGAGAGTCTATTTCAGCATGAGCAGGGACAGGTCCTTTTTTCCTCAATTGGCCATGATCCATCCCTGGTTCCAGACCCCACATGTCGCGATCCTGCTCCAGTCGGGTTGGGCAATCGTCCTTCTCTGGTTCTGGAACACGTTTGAGAATCTGATCGCCTATGTAGTCTTCATGGATGTGATCTTCATGGCCATGGCCGCGGCCGGGATCTTCATCATTCGCAGGCGTCATACCAGTGAGCCGGCTTATACAGTCCCGCTTTATCCGCTGGTCCCCCTGACCTACATCGGCATCTGTATCTGGTTCCTGGTCACCCTGATCATCAGTCAGCCGGAGCAAGCCTGGGCCGGGCTGATCCTGTGCGGTCTCGGTGTACCAGTCTTTCTCTGGTTTCGGCGATCCAACGCCATATCCCTGTAATGACCGGTTCATGCCTTACCTTTGAACGCATCACTCTGATGAACAATGTCCCTATGATGACATGGATGGCCTGGTCGAATTCTGCAAGACGTGTGTACATGTGGCTTGGCCTGACCGTGATGGTCACCTCGAGTGTCACGGCGCAAACGACCTCCTGCTTTCAGGCATTCACCCTGGGGAATGATCAGATCCTCTGTGCACCGGATTCACAGACCCTGGTTGAAGTCGACTGTGACTGGGATGTCCTGCAACTGGATTGGCAGGTGTCCGGAGTGCCGGTGGCCCTGGACTCCAGCAGCTGGTCTGTGACGACCACAGGGGTAGAGACCCTGATCGCCCATGCGGTCATTCAATCACCCAATCTCATTGTCAACGGTGATTTTTCAGCTGGCAACAGTGGCTTTACCTCCTCCATGCTGTTCAATCCCTTTACCCTGATCATCCCGGGTTCCTATGCGATCGTGAACAATCCCGCGGCGATCCATCCCGACTTCAAGATGTGCCAGGACCACACCACTGGAGGAGGAGGGATGCTGGCCTGCAACGGAAGCCTGCTGCCCAACCGGGACATCTGGTGCCAGAATGTCGCCGTTGAACCGGGAGGTACCTACGACCTCTCCTTCTGGTCATCTGCCCTGACGGAAAATGAATCTCCGGAGCTGGTCATCCGCCTGGATGGACAGGACCTGACGACCCCCCAACTGCTTGGCCCCACGACCTGTGAATGGGTCCAGTCGACCCTGAACTGGACGGCCGGACTGCAGACATCTGTTCAGTTCTGCATTCGCAATCTCAATGGTGCCAATTCCGGGAATGACTTTGCGATCGATGACATCGTCATGCAGGAGATCTGCCAGATCTCGGATACGGTCCAGGTGCGGCACGTGCCCAGGCAAGTCCTTTACCTGGACAGTCTGTTCTGTGCCGGCGATACCCTGTGGATTGGAGGGCTGTCCATTACAGACACTGGTCTGGATACGGTGGTGCTGAGCGACCAGTGGGGATGCGATTCCACGATCTACCTGGATGTGACGTTCTGGGATGCTTCGATCCAGTTCGAGCCACTCGATACCCTGACCTGCCTTCGCGATTCCGTCGAATTGATCGTGTCTGTTCCACCCGGGCCGGGTGTGACAACATATACGTGGCTGGATCCGGGCGGAGGGGTGATCACCGGCGCCAATGGCTCGACATATCTGGCCACACTGCCTGGATTCTATGGGGTGCTGGTCGAACAGTCAACCGATCATGGGTCTTGTGCGGTCGGCACCTTTCGAGAGGTCGTGGAAGACCGTGAACAGCCAGGAGCCGATGCCGGCCCCGACAGTCTGCTGACCTGTTTGGAGGATGTGGTCACTCTGGTGGCCGGTGGGATCCAGGATCCCCAGTTTATCTATCAATGGCAAGTGGTGTCCGGCTCCGGTGGAGGGCCCTGGAATGGGGCAACTGTCAATATTGACGAGCCGGGAGTCTACCAATTGTCTGTCACGAATCCCGGCAATGGATGTGTGGGCATGGATACGGTCGGAATATCCGATGGGAGGATCACCCCGGGCGGATTGGTCGGAGAGATCTATGGTCCGCTTTGTGAAGAAGGAAGCGGCGGATTTTTGCCTGTGGATGTCCTGACCGGCACACCACCGTTCACCTATCAGCTGGAGCAGGTGACGGGTGGTCCGGTCCTGTCACCGCCCTTTATCAATCTTCCGGCCGGAGATTTCTGGCTCACGGTTACCGACGCCAACGGTTGCTTGTGGGATACCCTCCTCCGGATCCCGGAGGCAGATCTGGCCTCCCTGTCCCTCCCGCAGCAATTGAGTGGAGTCGGAGGGGAATACCTGGCGGTGACGCCCATCATGGACATTCCCGATTCACTGATCAGCACGTATGTATGGACTGCACCGGATCTGATCCTGACCTGTAGCGACTGTCCTGTGGTGGAGGTGACCGGACTGGATAACGGGATCCTTCAGTTGTGTCTGCTACTGGTGGATGGTTGTGAGATCTGTGCCCAGACCTACATCCGGTTTGATCAACCCTGGCTGAGCTATGTCCCCACGGCATTCTCGCCAAACGAAGACGGCATCAATGATGTCTTCCGGCCATTGATCAATGATCAGGTGGTGACGGCAGTCAAGCTGATGGCCATCTATGATCGCTGGGGCAACCAGGTGTATCGGTGGGATGCCGGGCCGGGATCGCCCGAATCACCGGGATGGGAGGGGCGGAACGGGCAGACGTTGTTTCCCTCCGGAGTATACGCATACCAGGTCGACGTGCAGCTGCTGAACGGTCAAGTCAGGCAGTTGAAGGGAGAAATTCAATTGATTCGGTAGGGCAAAGCAGCGTTTTTCATCCATCATCTATCTTGATTTACAGGTGTCATAGACACTTTTTGGATGAATCATAAATTCATCATATCTTAACGTATTCATTAAGCCAAATCCGATGCGCCAAACCATGACTCGATCTTTACTCATTTTCAGTTTTGTAACCCTTTGCCTTTCAGGGGTTATTGCGCAATCCGGCCTGAACAAGGTCGTGATGACACAAACCACCGCCCGCGAAGAATTGACGTTGGCGACCGGTATGAACAAGATCCAATTGTGCGGGTTGACCCCTGGGCAGAATTATGGATTCATGCTGAATGGCCTGGTGGCAGAAGAATGCATTGATGAAGTGACCGTGCTCAACGGAGGATTCGTCCAGGTGACGACGGGGCCGACCTACAAGTTCAAGGCATTTGAATCCTGTGTGACCCTGGAGATGGATGTGAACTGCGGCAAGTCACTGAAGGACATGAATCTCTGGTTGTCAGCCTTCTGCATGGATTGCAAGAGTCCGCCCAAGAGCGGGGCGCGGTACTCCGTATCGCCAAACAGTGATGCGGATTACTTGATCAAGGAGGTCTTCATTGGTGGTGGATGCTTTGATGTCTCCGGAGTGTCCACCATCGGTGCATCTGCCGGTTTGGGGGAATTTTCCGATGGCTCCGCCCTTGGCATTGAAAGCGGGGTAATCATTGCCTCCGGGAATGTGACCAACTCCCAAGGGCCGAATAACCAGGGTGGTGCAGGGAATTCATTCGGACAAGGAGGAGATCCGGACCTGACGCTGATTTCAGGTCAGAATACCTTTGATGCTACTGGGATCGAGTTTGATTTTCAGCCCACGATTGCTTCGTTTGAGTTCAAATATGCTTTCGCCTCTGAAGAATATCCGGAATACGTTTGCGCTGGTTTTAATGACGTTTTCGGTTTCTTTGTCAGCGGGCCCGGTATCAGTGGCGCCTTTTCCAACAATTCGGAGAATATTGCCTGGATTCCGGGCACATCCATTCCCGTAGGAATTAATTCTGTCAATCCCGGCGTGGCGGGCGCTTTCGGCAATCCCGCCAATTGCCTTGGTGGTAAAGGCTCGTTGAGCTATTCCCAGTATTACGTCGACAATACTGGTGGCCAGGAGTTGCAGTATGATGGCTGGACTACTGTCTTTACCGCTGAGTTGAATGTGGAAGTTTGTCAACAATACCATATCAAGCTGGTTGTAGCCGATGCCGGAGACGGTATTTTCGATTCGGCGGTATTCCTGGAAGCGAACAGCTTCAATGCCGGTGGTGATGCGAATCTGGAATTTTCGGCACCTTCTACAGGAACCAATCTGGTCTATGAGAAGTGCGACGATGGGATCATCACGATCTGCAAAGCGTCTCAGGCAGATATCGATATCGATGTCACCCTGGACTTCACGGTGAATTCCATGAGTACCGCCACGGCAGGTGTCGACTATGTTCCTTTCCCGACCTCCTTTACCATCCCTGCCGGTGAAGAATGTATCGAGTTTGAATTGGAAGTCATCCAGGACCTGATCGAGGAAGGCATTGAAACCATCCTTCTTGAACTGGAGGTTCCTTGCTCGTGCGAGAACCCGTTCGTAGAGATCCTGATATCCGATACCCCACCGTTAGGTGTTGAAGTAGAGGATTTTACCATTTGTGAGAATGATGGGATCGATATTGAGGCCTTTGTATCGGGAGGGGTAGAGGATTATGAGTTCTTCTGGAGTACTGGGGACAACGGGGAATCGATCAACGTCTTCCCCACCCAGTCCGGAATGTATACGGTTACCGTTACGGACCAGTGTAACCAGGAAGAAGTTGCCACATCCAATGTCACGGTCTATCCCCGGCCTACGGCCACGTTGGAAGGGGATGGCCTGCTGTGTGCAGGAGATCCGAATGCTTCCGTGGACCTGACCGTGAACTTTTCACCTCCCGGGTCAGCTCCCTGGGAGTTGACCTATATGGTCAATGGGGTGATCCAGCCGACCATTTTCAACATTACGACGACCCCCTATATCCTGACCATCAATGAACCGGGCCCCGTTGACCTGCTGACTGTCGTTTCCGGTGGACTGTGTGATGGTACCGTTGATGGAGGTGCGTTTATCGAGGAAGTAAAGATCACGCCTGTTTATGACACGGTCGGGGTGTCCTGTCAGGGTGTAGAAGATGGCAGCATAAACGTCTTTGCCTATGGTGGCACGGACCCATACCAGTATTTCTGGTCCAATGGATGGGGATGGACGGATATATTGGACCCGGTTGGTGTCGGTACCTATTATGTGACCATTACCGATGACCAGGGTTGTACACTGCTGGACAGTGTGACACTGACCACCCCTGCAGATATTTCCATTGATGGCATGGTTACCGGTGGTACAGCTTGCAAGGATGCAACCGGTTCTGTTGATATCACCATCAATGGCGGGAATGGACCCTTCAATTTTATCTGGAGCAATGGCAATACGAATGAAGATCCAAACGATCTTCCGGCCGGATTGAATTCGGTCACGGTGACAGATTCCAGAGGATGCCAGCAGTATGCCGATTATGTGATCATCGCTTCCGATGCACCCATCGGAGATGCCCAGGCCACCAATGGAGTGGACTGTGCCAACCCGAATGCGGGAAGTGCCAACCTGACCGTCAATGGCGGGACACCTCCTTACCAGTTTGTCTGGAGTGGTTCAGGGGGGACCAATGAGGACCCCGTAGACCTGTCTGGTGGATTATATACAGTAACGGTGACGGATGATGGTGGATGTACCACTGTCGTATCGGTCACCATCCCATATGATACCCTGCCTCCGTTAGCAGAGGCAGGATTACCGGATACCCTGAATTGTGGGATCACCTCCCTGGCCCTGGACGGGTCCGGGTCCGATCAGGGGAACAGCTATTCCTATCAATGGTCGACCACGAATGGCCTAATCATTTCCGGAAGTACGTCATTGACACCGACCATTGGTTCTCCGGGAACCTATCAGATTGTCGTCACCAACAGCTTGAATGGATGTACAGCAGCCGATATCGTCCAGGTATTGCCGGATAACAATGCTCCCGGTGTCCAGATCGATCCGGTTGATGAGGTGACCTGTACCCAGACAACGGTGGTCATTGATGCCTCTGGTTCTACAGGAGGGCCGAATATATCTCCGGTATGGTCCACCCAGAATGGTGTGATCGTCAGTGGTGGTAATTCCTTGAGTCCCACTGTTGGCGCACCCGGAGTCTATACATTGACCCTGACCAATACCTTGAATAACTGTGTTTCGGTTCAGGATGTCACTGTAGAGGGTGATCTCGCACCCCCACTGGTGGATATTCTGCCTCCGGCAGTACTGACCTGTAAGAACCCCAGTATCACCCTGGATGGATCAGGTTCACTGGCCTTGCCTGGAACACAATACCAATGGTCAACTCCCAATGGCAACATCGTCAGCGGTGGATTGACGGACAAGGCCGTGATCAATGCCCAGGGGTCTTACACCTTGCTGGTGACCAATCCATTGACCGGGTGTACAAACACCGCTTCGGTTTCGGTTTCAGAGGACAAGGTCAAGCCGATCACCAACGCGACATCCAATGAGATCATCACCTGTTCCAACAAAGAGGTGGATCTCCTTGGCACAGGATCATCTACCGGCAACGACTATACCTATAACTGGACCACCTTCCTGGGGAATATCACAGGAAATGCGACCAACCAGAATACCACTTGCAATGCGCCGGGCACCTATGTGTTGACGGTCACCAATCAAGTGAACGGTTGTACCTCCAGTGAAGCCACACAGGTGACTCTGGATACAGTGCCACCGATTGCCTTTGCCGGTGCCGGTGCGACCATCGATTGTTCCGATCCGATCGCTACATTGACCGGGACAGGCACCAGCAGCAGCGGAAATGTGACATTCCAATGGACCACGACCAATGGCAATATTCTAAGTGGTGCAACAACGCCCAATCTGCAGGTCAACCAGGTGGGCACATACATCCTTGTCGTTACCGACGCGGATAATGGATGTACCGCACAAAGCTCGACAATCGTCCAGGGTGATGTACAGATTCCCGTGGTGATCATCCAGGATCCGGAAAAACTGACCTGTGTCAATGATGAAGTCATCCTGGATGGCTCCCAATCGGACTTCAGTTCGGCCATCCAGTACCTGTGGACCACGGGTTCAGGAAACATTGTTTCTGGACCAACTACAGTCACGCCTACGGTGAATGCTGCGGGGTCCTATACCCTTACAGCCACCAATACGGATAATGGCTGTACCGGGACGGCCAGTGTTATCGTTGAGGAGGACAAGAAGCTTCCGGTAGCGGATGCCGGCAAGCCGGATGAGATCTACTGTTTGGGTGATTCCGTGATCCTGGATGGTTCAAAATCCTCGACAGGGACATTCTACACGCACGACTGGTACCTGGAACTGGGTGGTCCGGCATCCTTCCTGAATGAGCAGACACCAGCTACCACGGAATCAGGGACCTATTATCTGGTGGTGACCGACACCCGCAATGGATGTACGGCGGTGGACGAGGTCGAGATCGGCTCGGACTATCTCCAGAGTGCAGATATCAAGATGTCTGATCCGATCTGCTACAATGATCCGGGGACCCTCGAGATCTATAACGTGATCGGCGGCCTGTATCCCTATCAGTATTCCCTGGATGGTGGTGCGACGTACCAGTACAACCCGAGATTCAGGAACCTGTCCTCCGGTGCCTATAAGATGGTGGTCCGCGATGCCAAGGGTTGTGTGATCAAGAAGGATTTTGAGATCCCCGATGTGAATGAACTCCTGGTGCATGTCGAACCGGAGATCTACATCAATCTGGGTGACGAGATCCGACTGGAGGCCCAGCTGAATATCGACCTGAACCAGGTAGGCGGGGTCACCTGGTATCCGGCTTACGGCCTGGACCGTACGGATAGCCTGGTGGTATTTGCCCAGCCTTACATCACGACACCATACTTCATCTCTGTCACTGACATCAACGGATGTGAGGGGCAAACCCAAATGAAGATCATTGTTCGGGATCCGCAGATCTTTATTCCGACGGCCTTCTCTCCGCATAACAATGACGGGAACAACGACCTCTTCATGATCTTTGCCCAGGATTTCGGCATTGAGGAGATCGAGTTGTTTGAAGTCTTCACTCGCTGGGGTGAGCGCGTGTTCCATGCGGAAAAGTTCCAGGCCAATGACGAGCAGTATGGATGGAACGGTATGCATCAGGGAAGCCAGATGAACCCGGCTGTTTTTGTCTACTATGCGAAGATCCGGTTGATCGATGGACGGGTACTGACCCTTAAGGGCGATGTGGCCCTGGTCGACTGATGATTTCCAGGAATGAATGATCGTGAAGAGAGGCATGTTTGAGCATGCCTCTCTTTGTTTATGGGAGAATGTCCGGGTAGGTTGTTCCAGATGCCGGAAAGATGGTCAGAAATTTGCATGTATATTGGAAGGAGCACATCAGAAGTGGGTGGGGAGCCGTTCACGAATCGATGTCTGACCTAAATTCAAACTATGTTTTCCCGAATTAGCCATATTTGGAGAGGCTTGCATGCCTACAGGTATCTTGTTTGGCAACTGGTCCGAACAAACTTGATCGGTTCCTACAAGAAGTCCTTCATTGGCATGGCCTGGATGTTCATCCTGCCGATCCTGGCAGTAGCGGTCTGGGTGGTTCTGCATGGAGCGGGAATTGTCGATCCAGGGGATACTGATGATGTGCCTTACCCGGTGTACGTCTTGCTCAGCACCTCGATCTGGGGATTTTTCATCGACCTGTATCGGACCGTCAGCCAGGTGATGGTCAACAGTGGTCGACTGCTGGTCATGAAGGATTTTCCCAAGGAGGTCCTGGTGGCGGAGAAAGTCCTGGAGCACTTGATCAACTTCGCGATCCCGCTGGTGGTGAACATCATCGTCCTGATCGCCTTTGGCATCCGATTCCACTGGACGGCCCTCTGGTTCATTCCCTCCCTGATCCCACTCTTGTTACTGGGTTTGAGCATCGGGATGTTCATCGCGGTGATCCGGGTGGTAGCGGTCGATTTTGCCACCATTGTCGACGAGGGCCTGAAGCTGGTGATGTTTCTGACCCCGATCGTGTATACCTCCAGGATCCAGGTCAGTTGGCTGGCGGAGGTGGTCACCTGGAATCCGTTGACCTATCTGATCGGATTCAGTAGGGACCTCCTGACCAAGGGGATCTACACGGACGTCGGCCCATACCTGATCTGTTCGGGAGCCAGTCTGGTGATCTTTTTCCTGGTCCTGATCTTTTTCCAAATGACCTCGGGACGGGTCCTTGAACGTTTGACAATCGTATAGAGGCCATGAGCGTGAAACAGGAAGAGCAACAGGTGCTGGTCTCCCTTCGGGATGTAAAGAAGAAGTTCTGCAAGAACCTCAAGTACAACATGTATTATGGCATCCTGGATGTACTCCGCCAATCGGTTGGCCTGCCAGCCGGGCGGGGACCACTCCGGGCTCATGAATTCTATGCGCTGCAGGGGATCAATCTGGATATCTATGCCGGACAGATCGTCGGTGTGGTCGGCGCCAACGGATCGGGGAAGACGACCATGATGCGTCTGATCTCCGGGATCTATCCTGTGGACGGAGGTACCATTGAAACGTCTGGTGTCCGGCGGACCACATCGATCTTTGCCCTGAATGCTGGGATGAATCCGGTATTTACCGGTCTGGAGAATATCTACCTGAAAGGGGCCATGTTCGGCATGAGCAAGGCGGAGATCGACCGGAAGCTGGATTTTATCATTGCATTCAGCGAACTCGAAGAATTCCTGGGGTCACCGGTCGGCAACTATTCCTCCGGAATGAAGGCCCGCCTGGCCTATTCAGTCGCTATAGCCACCGAGCCTGACCTCTTCATTATCGACGAAGCCCTGGCCGTAGGAGATACCGTCTTCAAGGCCAAGTGTTATGAACACCTGCAAGCCTATGTCAAGGAGAAGCCGAGGGCTGTCATCTATGTGACCAACCGGATCAGTAAGGTGATGGCGATCGCGGATCGGCTTGTGGTCATGAGCAAGGGGACCATCCGAAAGGATACCATGGATATCCAGGCGGGATTGGAATACTACATTGATGTTTGTCTCGCCGACATGGATGTCAACCGCAAGGCATTGCGATTGAAGATGATCCGGCATTTCGAGATGTGAGGAGCGCGCCTGATTCGTCATGGAGGGGCCCCGGTCCATCTGTTTTATTCCGATTGAGAAACCATTTGCATCGAAATTGCAGACCAGGTTTACCTGCGGTTCGTCAGGATGACCTCATGGGTAAAAAGTTGTTTCAATCGTTCAGCGATCAATTGATGGGCAAGCACGTTGGGGTGGATGTCCTGACGGCTGACCTGAAGATCAAGGGGGGCATAGCCCGAGTAAACAGATTCAAGATCGACCGTGATGAAGCCGTTCTTTTCAGCAATGGATTGAACCAGGTCCTTTTCGTTCAAGTCTGATTCACTCATGGATGCCAATGGCCAGAAAATCCAGAGTGGTTGGATATTCTGTTCCCTGCAGCGTGTTGCCAGCCGGGCATACGCCTGATCCAACAGCTCTTCCTGAAAAGGTTCGAAAGCCTTCATCATGTCCTGGATGTTCATCCCTTGCTTGATGCCTGATCGATCGATCAGGTCCTGGATGAATGGATATGGTACAGGCCGGTTCTTGTCCACACAGGTGACGACATCCTTGCCATTCTTGTACAGGTCTTTGCCTTGAGAAATAAAGACGAGGTAATCAGGTTCGAACTTGTACATCTTTTCATCCTCAAACTGGATCAGGCAATCCACCAGATCATAGGAGGGGCAGCCGAGGTTGAGGAATTCATATATTGAATCGTTGGTCGATTGATTCAGTTCAGTCTCGAGGAGTTTGTCGAATACTTCCTGGTCACCGACGCCTGAACCCGCTACAAATGATCCACCCAGGAGCAATGTTCGAATGCTGGAGGCAGGAGGAATCATGGGATAAGGGTCATCCCTGAATCCCCATTGGTTCGTCGTGAAGGGTTGTCCCTTGAATTCAATAGACGCATTCGGCTTCATCATGATATTCCGGTAATCGAACATCACGATGGCGGCATCGGCATTCTGGAATTGCCGTCGTCCAGGGTCAGCCAGATTGGCCAGGGGACTATTCAAATTTGTCGAAAACAGGAGGTCCGTATAGTATCCTTCCACCTGTCGTTCAGCATCATTTTCTGTCAATTTGGCTTGCAGGAATCCGTTGGGGTCGATCTGCCACTGATTGGCTACAGCATTGTGAACCATTGGCCACTGGCAAAGGAGAAGCAACGCCAGCATGGCCACTGACCAAACAGATGCCCAGGTGGAAGGGTAGGGTGGATTGACCCAGCGACTGAATTCAATCCTGGATTCCAACCATGTCAGTGCGCTGCCGACCAGCCAGACAAGGATGATCAGGAGGATGAGGGGTTGGAACTGTGAAGAGGGGCTGTTGGCAACCATCGATAATTTGTCGTACCATTCAGCAAGGGTTCCTGCAGACCACAAAGACCATAGAAAGCTCATCATCAGAAACGTTCCCATGATCTGGGCTGTCTTGACAAGGGATTTGTACAATGCATTGGAGGCATTTTTCCTGGTTCGTGGTCGAAGGGAAAGCAGTGTATTGATGGATACCAGAACGCCAAACGTATTCCAGTAGATCAGGTCTCCCCATTTGACAGGAAAGTTTCCCTTGAACCAAAGCCATTGGTAGGAGTGAATGAACCAGGAAATGGCAAACATGAACATAATGGAGATGACCATGGCCCGCTTCATGCCCCAGTTTCGGATCCTGAAGTACAGGGGATAGTAAAAGATCTTGACCATGAAGTCGCGGTAATAGATATTCACTCTTCGCCACAGGTCACTGAATCCCGAGGCCAGAAAGTAATTATTGAAGGTTGGTGGCAGATTGAATCCGAAAAGGCAAAGGACACCGACGCCCGTATGGAATAGACCGGACAGCCGAATGATCAGGGCATAATTGGTCACCATATGCAAGGCAAACGAATGGGCATCTTCAACTTCAGACAGCGGGACCAACCAGTAATAGTAGACAATCCGGTAGATGATCAGGTGGAAGATCCCCAGAACCATCCATTGGACTCCTTTCTTGTAGATCAGGATGGCATTTTCATTTCGATATCCTTTCAGCCAAGTGGAATAATCAATGGCAGGAAAAAGCAACAAGGCCATATTGGGAAGGAGGAATCCATAGGAGAGGTCCTTAACCAGGGGTGGCCTTGTCGTCTGATACTGTCGGTCATAAAGTAGAATCCACAATCTGTAGATGGTCATGGAACCCAATACTGAAATGGCTGTAAAGTGATCAGTGACCCAATCAGAGCCTGTTCGGATCAGGAGGATAAGAACCAAGGTCAGACTGATAGCCAGTATATATCGAATGCGGTTTGATGGCACCGTAATGGCACTGAGATAGAAGAGGCTGCCATAACCAAACACCAGGGCGGCATCAACGGGACCAATGAAATAGACCAGCCCGGCAAGGCCAACCAGGAAGAAGCTTAATGGTTTGAATCGAATCGGGACAAACACATAGATGGTGAAGCCGATGATGGACGCCAGAAGTAATTGGAATACATGAAGTGCTGGTTCAACATCGTACAGCCAGGCAATACACGCCAACCCTACGAGCTGAGCAAATAGGAAGGCCAGGGGCTTCCAAATGTTCTGGTTATCGGCTTTCCCCGTGGCGAAAATGGATTGGGTCGATAACCAGTTGCTCATAGAGAATGGATTAGGATTGACCTGCTTTTTCTTTCAGGGCCCGGATCAAGGAAGGATTGTTCTTCAGTTGTCTGACAAACTCCCTGGCCAGCAACTGGTGGCCATCCTTGTTTGGGTGCGTATCCCACAAGGCAATTTTCAGATGGTCCTTGGCTTTTCCAGTATAGGCCTGCTCCAGATTCAGGGTGTAGTAACCCCTCATTTTCAGCTCGTTCTCAAAGAACGCCTCCTCACCTTCGACCTCATTCTCATCCAGGGTGGGAATAAATGCCCAGATCGGAATTTGCTGATTTCGTTGAATGGTATCCAATAGATGCTGGTATCCCCATAAAGCAACCTCTTCTTTCCTGGGCATCATTTCCTTCATGAACTGGGCTTCTGGTGTCGCTCGTGAATAACCCCCTTCTTCCATGAGATCGTAGAGGAAGTCATAGATCATGTACCTGCCGGATACATAGGCCTTATGGATACTGTTCAGTACCCGGTAGGCTTCGTTGGAATGGGCGGTGTAGATCACCGCATCCGGTTGGAGGCCTGTGGCCTTGACCTCGTACATGCCGATATTCTGGAACAGGTGATTGCCGGAGATGGCAAAATTGAGGATCTCCACGGTGATACTGTCGCCAAACAACTTCTCGCGGTTCAGTTCGTCTTCGACCAGTTGCTCATAGGTCTCGCCATTATTCACTCCGACGCCCATTTCAATGGACCCCCCGAGCAGGGCAATGCGCAATGTACGGGGTGGCTTGACCGCTGCATAATCCTGGTCGCGCAGACCGAGATTATTGGTCTGCAGGATGGCTCCCTTGAATTCGGTTTTCTGGTTGGGAAGCAATTCTTTCAGGACAATGTCATCCCTCCGCTTGGCCACGCCAAGAGAACTGAACTGTTTCCAGTCATCCGGTTTTTCCTGTTGGATCTCCCAGAGCCGGGAGTTCATGTTATTGTTGACCAGCAGGGTCTCATAGTACCCCTTGAATTGCTGCTCCTTGTCGTATTCATTGAGCTTGGTGGTCATGATCGGCTCAATGTCCATCTGCACGGCAGAGGCGATCCGACTGTTGACGGGTGGGGATCCGGCAAGGGCCATCACCAGCAGCAGGAGGGTGGTCAGCACCAGATTGCGCTCATCCTTCTTGGCTTGAGGTGTCCCCAGGCGGGCCATTCGGAAGCGAACATATTGGAGTCCGATTCCTGCCAGCACCAATCCGATGAAACCAAGGACCAGTATGCCGATATCCTGCAGTTGCACATCCCGGATCACGGAGAAGAGGACGAACCAGTCGTCGATCGTATAGCTGGTCCAGAATGACCAGAGGACGGTCATGGTGAAAAAGATGGCGATCACCTGGAGGGAGGTGATCATGGCGTAGTGTGCAGACCAGGTGCCGGGCCGGCGGCCGCCGGGTCGTTTCCTGGATTGCATGACCGAGTTGATGCCCACGGCAACCCCGAAAATGGCCCAGAAGATGATATCCTGAGCGGAGATCAGGAAGGAGCCTCGGATCCAGAACCATTGACTGGCATGCAGGAACCAGTTGATCACAAAGACGATCAGGGTGGAGATAAAGAGCATGGACGCGGTGCCGTATTTCTTCAGCCGGAAATAGATGGGGAAATAGAACACCTTGACCACGAAATCGCGCCAGTAGATATTGATCCGGCGCCAGATATCATTGAAGCTGTTGGCAAAGAAGTAGTGGTCAAACGTAGGTGGCAGGTAGAAGCCGAACAGGCAGATTACCCCGGCCGAGAAGTGAAAGATACCGGCCAGCCGGACGATGAGGGCATACGTCGCAACAATGAACTGGAGTAGATCAAAGACGGTCGTCACCGAGCTGGGAGGAGGGAGCAGGTAATAGTAAATGATCCGGTACAGGAACAGATGGAGCAGGCCATTCGCCATCATCAGCAATCCGCGGCGATAGGTATCATAGGCGGGCTTGCTGTAATAGGTCCGGGTGAAGGTGATATAATCCACGACGGGAAAGATCACGAAGACGAGATTGGGCAGGAGAAAGAAATAATTCAGTTTTGTCCAGATCCCGGCTGATTGTTTCTCAAACTGCATTTCATAGAGGAACAGGATCATTCGGAACATGAACATGGTGCCGAGGATCGGGAGGATGATATGTTCATGGTAGAACGGCAGCCATTGGGCTCTGAAGGCGACCAGGATGGCCGTAAGTCCCAGCATGATGATGATTCGCCAGATCGCCCGGACAGGCAGGTTGGCAATCGCAAACAGGATCAACCCCAGGCCGATCAGGATCAGGCCATCACTCCAGTCCAGCAATCGGAAGATCGCGGCCAGAGTGAGCAGGAACAGAAATGGCAGACGCCAGGTTGCCGGCAGGAAGGAGTGGATGGCAAATCCGCCGATCACGATGGGCATGATGCCGATCAGCCGGATGTCTACCTCAATGTGGAAAAAATAGATCGACAATCCGATCAGGATCAGCGGAATGATCAGCTTCAGAAAGGCAACAGGGTGGATCGAGGTATTCGGCAAAGCACCGGATCGGTCTGTTGTTGATCCCAGGGTATTCGCGGTATCGGATATCATTGAAATGGGGATGTTCGGGTTTTGAGCTAAGGATTGCAAGAATTGTACCGTTGCACGATATCTGTCATATGATTCGGCCAGGGTATATCGGGATGATTCGCAGGTGCTCTCTCTTCTCAGGTCTTCTGCAGGACTTGCTCAGGATAATAGTCCAGCCATGCGCCCCGATAGGCCAGCACGGATGCCTTGATCCGTTCCATGACATCCGGGTCGTAGATCGAACTTCGATTGCGGCTTTCCAGGGACTCATGCAACTCCATGGCATCGGGGACGATGGCTGACAAGGCCTGCCCGGAAGACGCGATCATGTCTTCGTAGCGGACGATCGTCAAACCAGGGGTTTCCCGGTAGCGTTGGAACATGGCATCAAGGAGAACGATCTGTCGGTCCAGCAGATCGGGTATCTGATCCAGTCGGGCATGGAATGCAGGATCGAGGGTTTCCAGGACGGTCAGGGTGCCTCTGGCCACCGGGGCATTGATGGTGTTCCAGGAGGCGATCACCGAGATGGGATTTCGAAGGATGGCGGCACAGGGGAATTCATGGATGAGCCGATCGAGCAGAAAGGTGAAGTGTGCATTCTGCTTGATGACGAGGAAAAAGGAACGATCCTCGGGCCTGGGGAAGGAGACCCACTCCTTTCGGACAATACTTTGCCGGAGCTGCCCCTTTTCCTGCCTGAACGGATTGTCGGGTATGGCAGATCCGGAGGCCTTCGACAGGGCTTTCCCTTCTGTCCACAATGACGTGCGCATGTCACCAAAGAAATCGCGGATGGATTGCATACCTGTATCCGGGTCAGGAAACAGCTTCAGGTTCATGGGTTCGTGCAGGGCATAGGTCTGCCTGACCTTGTTCAACAGGAAGCAGGCCAGGGTGGTACCCGATCGAGGCGGCCCCGTCAGGATGATATTCCGGTCATTGAGCATCGTCACGAATCTGTTGAAGGAGTGAAAGGATCTCTTCCTCCGGATAGTAGCTGGACCAGGCACCCGGCCGTCGGAGGAGGGCCTCACCGGCTCGCTCTATGAAGGCCTGGTCGTAAAGCCTGCTTCTGTTTCTCCCTTCAAGGGACCATCCGGGTGTGCTGCCGGCGGTGATCCTTTCCAGGATGGTTCCATTCGAGTGGATGAGGTCTTCATACCGGATCACCCGGTCAGGAGGGAGGTCCTGGTATTGGCTGAAATACCAGTCCAGGATGAACAATTGCTTGTCAAACAGGGTCGGTTGGCTGTCGATCTGTCGGGCGAATGCCGGGAGCAGTTTGCCGGATTTGGCGACGCGGCCTCGCGATACCGGGACATCAACACTGGCCCAGGAGCTCCAGATGGCCAGGGGATTGCGGATGATGGCAAAGATCTCGTAGGAAGACCTCAGTTCCGGAAGGATCAGGGTGAATTCCGCGCAATGCTTCATGATCAGCAGGAAATCCGATTGCAAGGGCTGGTCAAACCGGGTCATGGTCCGCTGGACCACGCGTTCCCGCTGTCCTTCCTGCTGGCTGTAGGCATTGTCCGTGATCTGGCCGTCCCGGGTGCGGGCCGGGGCCATCCCTGACTTCATCAGGGACTGGCGGAACTCCTG
>JACJYI010000009.1 GCA_020636225.1 Lewinellaceae bacterium
ATGGATCAGATAATAGGGATCCACGCCGATGCAATGACCACCGACCAACCCGGGTTGGAGCTTGATAAAATTCCACTTTGTCCCGGCTGCCTTGAGCACTTCCTGGGTATCGATCCCCATGCGATCAAAGATCATGGCGAGCTCATTCATCAGGGAGATATTCAGATCCCGTTGGGTATTCTCAATGACCTTGGCGGCCTCGGCCACCTTGATGGAACTGGCCCGGTAGATCCCTGCCGAAATGATGGCCCCGTAGAGGGAGGCTATCTCCTCCAGGCTCTCCTGGTCGCACCCGGAAACGATCTTGAGGATGGAGGTCAGGGTCCGCTCCTTATCTCCCGGATTGATGCGCTCGGGGGAGTAGCCCACCTTGAAGTCCTGTCCCATGACCAGTCCGGATTCCTGCTCGAGGATGGGCACGCAATCCTCCTCCGTACAGCCGGGGTAGACGGTGGATTCGTAGATCACGTAATCTCCTTTCTTGATGGCCCTGCCCACGGCATGGCTGGCCTTGAGCACCGGGTTCAGGTTGGGCACCTTGTGAATGTCGATGGGGGTGGGCACGGCCACCACATGGAAGTGGGCCTGCCGCAGGTCGTCGGCGTTGGCCGTGAAGGTGATGTCGCAACCGTGGAAGGCGTCGGAGGGCAGCTCGCGACTGGGGTCCTCGCCCCGCTGCATCATGGCCACCCGTTCGGGGCTGATATCGAAGCCGATCACCCGGAACTTGCGGGCGAACTCAAGGGCCAGGGGCAGGCCGACATAGCCGAGGCCGATCACGGAAATGGCTTTTTCCTTGGACAGCAATGCCTGGAAGATCGGCATGGGGAATTCACTCATGGTCTTTGGTCGTTGATGACAGGGGCCAAAGATACGAGCCGAAGACCAGTGTGCCGTTAATTCTGGATCAATTCAGCTCCAGGATCTCGATCCGGCCGGCGATGATCCGGTAGTGTTCCCCGGTGGTCGGGCAGTAGGCCTGGTCGTCCGAATCGAAAAGCAGCTTGTGCCCACCCCGGCTCATCCAGCCGGTGATGCGGGCCGGATTGCCGGTCATCAGGGCGTAGTCGGGCACATCGCGGGTCACCACGGCGCCGGCACCGATAAAGCACCAGGCGCCGAGGGTATGTCCACACACAATGGTGGCATTGGCTCCGATGGTGGCGCCTCGCTTGATGATGGTGCGACGGAATTCATCCTTGCGCTCGATGTTGGCCCGCGGGTTGTTGACGTTGGTGAGCACCACGGAGGGGCCGAGAAAGACATCATCCTCGATCACGATGCCGGTATAGATGCTGACATTGTTCTGGACCTTGACGCCATTTCCCAGGACCACGTCATCGCCAATGAAGACATTCTGGCCGATGATGCAATTGTCGCCGATCACGGCGCCGGGCATGATGTGTGTAAAATGCCAGATCCGGGTACCCTGGCCAATGGTAGCACCAGGGTCGATCACAGCGGATGGGTGGGCGGTATAAGGGGTATTCATGATAGGGGGGGTTATTGAGTTATTGGGTTATTGAGTTATTGGGTGGGAGGTGATGAGTTATGAGTTGGGAAGGGGGGCAGGAATAAAATGTCGGATGGCTTTTCGGGCGATCCGGTCGCCGATGGCCAGGGAGGCGGTAGCTGCCGGGGAGGGGGCATTAAGCACATGGATCATCCGCTCCGTCTCGAGGAAGTCGAAGTCGTCCACCAGGGAGCCATCGGGTCGGAGGGCCTGGGCGCGCACCCCTGATCCGCCGGGCATGAGATCCCGGGCCGTCAGGTTGGGGATGAGTCGTTGGAGGGTCCTGAGGTAGGCGGACTTGTTCCAGGAGCGCCATTGCTCGGCCAGTCCGGTACGCCAGTAGCGGGCCGCGATCTTCCGGAATCCGGGATAGGCCAGGATCTCGGCGGTATCGGTCAGGGACAGGTCGGTCCGATGATAGCCTTCCCGCTTCAGGGCCAGGACGGCATTGGGTCCGGCCTCCACCCCACCCCGGATCATCCGGGTGAAATGTACTCCCAGGAAGGGAAAGGCGGGATCCGGCACCGGATAGATCAGGTGGCGAACCAGGGAAGCCGCTTTCGGGGAGAGCTTGTAGTATTCGCCCCGGAAGGGCACGATGTGGACGTCCGGGGTCAATCCGGCCATCCTGGCCACGTGGTCGGCCCAAAGGCCGGTACACGCGACGAGGGTCTGGCAAGTCACCTCTCCCTGCTCGGTGTGAATGGTCACCCCGTCCCGTTGTTCGGTGATACTGCGAATGGATTCACCCAACCGGAACACCACGCCTTTGGCCAGGAGGAGCTGATGCAATCGTTCGGCCACGGAGCCGTAGTCGATGATACCGGTCTGGGGAACATGGACGGCGGCCAGGCATTGCACATGGGGCTCGATCTCCCGGGCTTCGGTCGGATCCAGCCATCGCAGGCCGTCGAGTCCGTTCTCGATGCCGCGCGCCTGGATGCCCCGGAGCCGGGGGATCTCCTCCTCGGTGGTGGCGACGATCAGCTTGCCACAGATATCATGGGCCAGGCCCTGCTCACGTGCAAAGTCCACCATGCGGGACACGCCTTCCCGACAGAGGACAGCCTTGCCGGAACCCGGCGTGTAGTAGATCCCGGAATGGATCACCCCTGAATTGTGGCTGGTCTGGTGGCGGGCCACTCCCCTCTCCTTGTCGATGACCACGAGGCGCAGGGACGGCTCCAGCTCCAGCAGTTGCCAGGCGGTGGCGAGGCCGACGATGCCGGCGCCAATGATGGCGATGTCAGATGAGGGGGTCATGGTCGGTTGTCGGTTGTCGGTTGTCAGTTGTCAGTTGTCGGTTGTCAGAAGGAGGATTCTCATGAAGGTCAGGTATCGATTAGGTCCGCATTATAACACCCCGACTGGGTGCAGCTTCTATGGGGAGCTGATTCCTCAATATAGTCAATTTCGGGCCGGAGTGCAAATGTACAGATCGATCGTCGCGGTTCGCCATACGCTGTTTGCTGTTCGCCTGGTGGCGTTTATTCGTTTCCGCCACGGCGGGCAGGTTGAGTTGATTCGTTGAGGAGGTAGCTCTTCGGTTATTCGCCACTCTCTGAGGGAATTGGCGTGCTCAGCGGCGGAGATTGGGCAACCGAGGCCACTAAGTCCCGAAGGACACGGAGGGGCACAAAGGGGTCAATGTCCAAAGAGCTATTCGCCGCGGCGGGCAGGCATTCGCCAGAGGAACATTGACTGACGCCGTTCATGAAAATCCGTGTCATCCGTTCATCCGTGGACATCCGTGATTCTGACGTTCACAGCATGCTAAAACAACCGGCCGGGCAAAGGTTCAACCCCTCCAGGGTTGGATATTCTGTTGCTCAAAAACCCCGGGCTGAAGCCCGGGGCTATTGACATACAACCTCGCTGGGGTTGATCTTCTGTTCAATCAACGAATCAACCCCCTCGACTCCTCCACTCCTGGTCTTCGGCGCTCGGCGTTCGGTGTTCGCTCAAATCTGTTAAGGGTAAATCCGTGTCATCCGTTCATCCGTGGACATCCGTGATTCTGACATTCACCGCATGCCAAAACAACCGGCCGGGTAAGGTACGACCCCTACAGGGCCGATCCATCCTTCCTCGCTTTGCTATACAACTTTGGCCCCTACAGGGCCCTATCCGGTTTTGAATTTCCAGATTGGAATTTGTTTGTGATTTGTGATTTGGTATTTGTGATTTGTGATGTTCACTTTTGGTCCGCAGACGAACGTCAGGCATGGCATAGCGGTCATCCTGATTCTTGCTATTTTGCTGATCAAATGGACTGATCATGATGCGCATAACCAAGCCTGAACCCGGGGATTATCCGGCATATTACAAGCCCTATGTCGATGCCGTGCCGGAAGAAGAGGTCATGACCTACTTCGTCCGCAGCCAGTCGGAGGTGCCGGAGTTTCTTCGGCATATTCCCGCAGACAAACTCGGGTACGCCTATGCCCCGGACAAGTGGACCATCGCCGAGGTGATCCAGCATGTCATGGATGCCGAGCGGGTCTTCGCCTATCGCGGGCTGTGCATCGCCCGGGGAGAACAGCAACCCCTGCCCTCCTTCGACCAGGACCTGTATGTGCGGAATGCCGAGACCAGCCACCGATCGCTGGCCTCCCTGGTGGATGAATGGAGTGGCATCCGACATGCCACGATCAGCCTGTTTGCCCACCTGCCGGAAGACTGCCTCGACTATCTCGGTTTTGCCGCCGGGTATCCCATCCGGCTTCGGTCCCTACCCTGGATCATCGCGGGGCATGAGTACCACCATTGGCAGGTCCTGCAGGAACGGTATCTGTAGGCAGAGGGAGTGGAGGAGTGGAGGAGTCAAGGAGTGGAGGAGTCGAGGAGGGTTCCTCCTGGTCCGGAGGTGACTGATGTGAGCATCTGTGGCATCCACGCGTGGACCACAGGCCCTTTGATCATGGCCTGTCTATAAAAAAGCCTGCCCGGGGAAACCGGACAGGCTCTCATTTCATCACCTAATTTGCTTATCGACTACTTGTACATACTCTCCTTGCCGAACTTCTTGACCAGCAGGTAGTAGAACATCGCGCGATACTTATTCCGGTTGGCGGAACCGAGCTGCTCGCACACCTCCTTGATAGCGGCATCCAGCTTGGCATCATCCTTCAAGCCCAGTTTCTTGATCAGAAAGTTGGTCTTGACGCGTGACAATTCGTCATTGTCCGAGCAGGATACCTTGGAGGCATCTGCGCGATAGATCGACGGACCCAGGCCTTTGGTCACTGCGGTCAGCAGGGCCGCATCATACTTGATGCCCAATTTGTCCATCTCACTTTTGTAGGTGTCTACAGCTTCAACAAACTTACTCATGGAAGAATTATTTACTCTGTTATGCAGTGGTTTCCAACTGCAAAAATACGTTTTCTCCCGGTAATCGCGACAATGATCGCAGAATGCCGGAGGATCAGGCCTTGCCTTTCAGCATCAGGTTCCAGTACATGAAGGGCAGCCCATACTTCTTGAGCAGCCACATGCTGTAATTCTCCTGGGTGGTGTCCACGAAGGTGGAGATCATCTTGTCGCTGTCCCGCACGTTGTCGTACTTGAACTCGGCCAGGACCATCTTGCCATAGCCGGTGACCAGCGGACAGGAGGAATAGCCATGGTATCCGGGATTGAGTTCCTTTTCCTGGTGGAGCACATGCATGAGATTCTCCACGACCACCGGGGCCTGCTTGCGAACAGCGGCGCCGGTCTTGGCGGTGGGCAGGGCAGCCACGTCGCCCAGGGAGAAGACATTGGTATACTGGCTGTGCTGGAGGGTATTGATATTCACATTGACCCACCCCTTGTTGGGACCTTCCTGGAAGGCCAGCTTGGACTGCTGGATGAACGCTGGCGCGGCCTGGGGCGGAGCCAGGTGGAGCATGTCGTATTCCAGGACGACATCGGTTTCACTGGGGTTCAGGTCCTTGATGTTCGGGTTCAGGGAATAGAAGCATCCGGCGATCATGGATGATTCGGCCGTGATCTTGAAATGGACCTGACGTTTCTCTGCATCGACCTTCGTCAACTTGTGGAAGAAGCGCAATTCGATGCCGTACCGGTCGACCACCTTCATCAGGGTCTTGGCGAATTCCGGCACACCGAAGATCACCGAGCCCGGCATCGGGAAGGTGATATTGACCTTGTCGGCCAGCCCGTGCTTCCGGAAATAGTCAGCAGCCAGGTACATGATCTTCTGGGGTGCGCCACCACATTTGATCGGTGTTGCCGCCTGGGTGAAGACGGCATTCCCACCCTTGAAGTTCCTCAGGACCTCCCAGGTGTATTTGGAGTCCACATAGTTGCTGCAGACGCCCCCCTTGTTCATGGCCGCGCCCAAACCTTCCACCTGGTCATAGTCGTAGATGACACCGGGGCAGACCACGAGGTAATCATAATCCACCTGACCACCTGACGCCAGTTGGATGGTGTTCTTGTCCGGATCAACACCCTTGACGGCATCCTTGATCCATTTGACCCCGGGAGGGATCACGGATTTCATGGGACGCGCCGTTTTTTCGAAATCGAAGGTGCCCGCTCCGACCAGGGTCCAGGCGGCCTGGTAGTAATGGGTATCCGCCGGATCGATGATGGCGATATCGAGTTGTTTATCCTTTCCTTTCAGCTGGGCGGCAACGGTGATGCCTGCCGTGCCGGCACCGATGATGACGATCTGGTGATGTGTAGACATGATAAAGCAGTTTTAAGGTGATTCAATGAGGGAGATACTTGCGCAACAGGCCATACATGAAGGTACCTGTGATGGCGGCAAGGAGAAAGACAACCAGGACGGTGTATCCACTGCCGAGGACGATGAACATCGGTCCCGGACAAACACCGGCCAGGGCCCAGCCCAGTCCGAAGATGATCCCGCCGTAGATATACCGGGGGGCGTGCTTGTCTTTTTCCGTGATCTCGATCTCCTTTCCTTCCGTCGATTTCATATGGGTCCGCTTGATCCACTGGACCAGGAGAACACCCACGGCGATGGCGGAAAAAATGATCCCGTACATATGGAAACTCTGGAAATGGAACATCTCATAGATCCGGAACCAGGACACGGCCTCTGCCTTGTACAGGGTCATGCCAAAGAGGATACCAATGAGGATGTATTTGGATGAGCGCATCATAAGGCAGGCGAATTAGAAGATAAGTGGGAAGAGCACATAGGTCATGAACAGGCCACCGGCAAAGAAGCCGATCACCGCATACAGTGACCCCAACTGAAGCGCAGACATGCCGCTGATGGCATGACCGGAGGTACAACCGCCAGCATAGCGGGCACCGAAGCCGACCAGGAAACCACCGACCACGATGACCATGAACCCGGGCAGGGTGAACAATGCCTCCCAGGAATAGAAATCCGGAATGAGGGGCACCTGTCCCTCCTGGAAGTTCATGCCCAGTTCGCGCAGACTCTCCACCGTAGCCGCACTGACATGGGCGATATTGCCATCCGCACCGGCGAAATAGTGGGAGGTCATGTACCCGCCGAACACGGCACCGAGGGCAATGAGGAGGTTCCAGCCCTGTGACTGCCAGTCGAACTTGAAAAAGTCGGCATAGTCACCTGCCCCGTCGGCGGCGCACATGATGCGAAAGTTGGCCGAAATGCCGAATTCCTTGCCGAACTTCAGCAGCAGGAACATGATCAGAGCGATCATCGGACCGGCCACCCACCAGGGCCAGGGCTGGCTGATGAAGGCGATGATGTCGAGGATGAATGTGGGAACCATGACTGGAGGTTATGAGGTGAGGAGGTGGGAGGTGATGAGGTGAGGAGTTCGTAGTCAGGATATTTACCCCTGCAAGGTACCCTCCCAAGTAAAACCGCTTGTGAGACATGGATCACACAAGCGGCTGATGTCCGTTGGGTTGGCGGTGATACAGGGGTGATCTGGATCACCCCTGGCGGATGACCCTATCGATCATCCAGATGATCCATCCGAACCCTATGGCTCGCATAGAGCCTGCCTTCCTCAGGATCGATGGGATCCATGTGCTGATCGCAACAGAAGGCAGGGTCCTCGATCATGCTGAGGGTAAATTCCCGGATCTCCCTGCACAGTTCGGGCACAATGGCCTGCAAGGGATCACTGAGCTCGATCGTCTGCGACTGGATGGCATCAATGGATACCGCATACAGAAAGATCTCCGGCAGGCGACCGAGTATGGTCAGTCCTTCGAGTAGGTCGCGGAGGCCGATATCGTGCGAGCTCAGGGCCTTGGGGAATTCCGCAGCAAAACGTGGATGCAAGCGCCGGACGGTTCCGGCAGGACGCTTGTCCAGGGTCGCATCGATCATCACGACCTGATCCGCCTGTTCCAGGTGCTCCATCAGATGGAAGCCACCCGTGCCCCCATCCAGGACCACCACACCCTCCGGCCAGGGCGAAGCTGCGAGTTCGCGAGCCACATGCACACCGACCCCTTCATCCCCCATGAGGACATTCCCGACACCGAGGATCAACACTTTTGCCTTCATATTCACACCTTTTCCTTTTCCCGGGTCTCTTCATGCTGGAAGGCTTCCTCTTCAATGAACTTCCATCCGCCCCCCATGGAGGAGATCTCGCCACGGCCTTCTACATAGTCATGGTAGAACACCAGATAGACATGGACGATGGCGAAGAGGATAAAGAACCACATGGCGATATGATGCCATTGTCTCAGGGCAAAGTCGCCCCCAAAGAAAGCAGGTACCCAGGCAAACAGTCCGGCGATGAAGGAATCGGACATGGCCGCATACAACCCGAAGCCGGTGAAGACCTGGACCATAAAGGCGATGAAGGTCAGGAAGTAGATGAAACCGGCCAAGGGGTTATGCCCGACCGCCATGTGTTCCTTGTTCTTGGCCAGGAAGATATCGATCCGGATCACTTCCCACATCTCCTTGAAAAAGGCCTTGCTGGTCGGAATGAAATTCTTCCAGTTGGCATATTTGTTCCCGACGAATCCCCAATAGATGCGGAACAGGAAATTGAAAAAGAACAGGTACGCGGCTACGAAGTGGATATACCGCACCCATCCGAACCAATAGCTTTCATAGGCCTCCCCACCCGACCGAATGGCCGGCGGATCGCCGATGATCAGGCCTGTAGCGATGAGGGCCAGGATGGCCAGCGCGTTGAGCCAGTGGTAGATCCGCACGGGGAGTTCCCAGACGAAGACACGGCGTAAGGCATGGGTTGACATGTCGTCAATATTTCGATGGTTGACAAAAGCAGCTAGCCGGGGACGTCGATGTGACTGTTCAGCTCGGGATGAGATGGTCTGTCGGGGGGATCCGCAGACCTCGTGTCAACCCGGCCAGCTGCACGTTCAAATTAATCCTTCACTCCTATGATCATTCACCCACCACGCTGACCCGGCTCAGGTGCTGTCCTTCCTCATCATAGAGGTGGACCGCACAAGCCATGCAAGGGTCGAATGAGTGAATGGTTCGCAGGATCTCCACTGGACGTTCCGGATCAGCGACCGGGGTGTCCATCAAAGCGGCTTCATAGGCGGACCGTTGTCCGTTATGATCGCGTGGCGATCCATTCCAGGTGGTGGGCACCACCAGCTGGTAGTTGGCGATCTTCTGGTCCTCGATCACGATCCAGTGACCCAGGGCACCCCGGGGGGCTTCGGTATGGCCGACGCCCATGGCCTGTGCCGGCCAGTGCTTGGGGTCGAATTTCTCCGTATTGGCCATACGCGTATCGCCATTGCGGATATTGCCGATCAGGAGATTATAAAATTCCTGGGCCCAGTCGGCGACCAGGATGGATTCCAGTCCACGGGCGGCGGTGCGTCCGAGGGTGGAGAACAGGGCCGTCGCCGGTACACCCAGCTTGCTGAGGGTACTGTCGACCACCTCCTTATAGTCTTCGCGTCCGCGGGCATATCCCACCAGGACGCGAGCCAATGGCCCGACCTCCATGGCGTTGCCCTTCCAGCGCGGCGTCTTGAGATAGCTGTACTTGTCGGCCACATCCAGGTGCTCGTAGGGAGGCTTCGGACCGGTATACTTCAGGGTCGTCTCACCCTGCCAGGGGTGTTTCCCGACCTCGTTCCCCTCGGCGTAGGAATACCAGGAATTGGCAATGAACTCCTGCACCTGGGCGTCTTCGCGAAGATCGACCTCATAGACCTGGCTGAGGTCCTTGTTGAGGATGGCGCCGCTGGGGAACTTGTAACCGGCCACATCGCGATAACCGTTGGCCGACATGTCGCCGTACGCCAGATAGTTGCCCAGGCCTCCGCCAATGGCACCCCAGTCGAGATAGTAGGGGGCTACGGCCAGCAAGTCGGGGATGTACACCTGGTTGATAAATTCCTTCGCATCCTTCAGCAACTGGCCGACATATGCCAGGCGCTCGGCATTGATGGCCGAGGCGTCATCCAGACCGATGGCACAGGCCATACCGCCCACCAGATAGTTGGGGTGCGGGTTCTTGCCCCCGAAGATGGTGTGCACCTTGACGATCTCCTTCTGCCATTCCAGGGCTTCCAGGTAGTGCGCCAGGCCAATCAGGTTGATCTCGGCAGGCAGCTTGTAGGCCGGGTGGCCCCAGTAGCCATTGGCAAAAATGCCCAGCTGGCCACTGGCCACGAATTTCTTGATCCGCTTCTGCAGATCGGAGAAGTAACCCGGTGAGCTCTTGGGCCAGTTGGAAATGGATTGGGCGATCTCGGAGGTGGCTTTCGGATCGGCATCCAGGGCGGACACGACATCCACCCAGTCCATGGCATGCAAGTGATAGAAGTGGACCACGTGGTCGTGCATATACTGGGTGCAGAACATCAGGTTGCGCACCAGTTCAGCATTGGGCGGGATGGTGATGTCCAGCGCATCCTCCACGGCACGAACCGAGGCCAGGGAGTGCACAGTGGTGCAGACCCCGCACACCCGGCCGACAAAGGCCCAGGCATCGCGCGGGTCGCGACCTTTCAGGATCTCTTCCAACAAACGGACCATGGTCCCCGCCGAATAGGCATCGGTGACCTTGCCGTTCTCAATTTCTGCTTCCACCCGCAGATGTCCCTCGATACGGGTGATGGGATCTATGACCAGTCGTTCTGACATGATGGTGATACTTTAGGGGTGGTTCAAAGTTCCTTTTCCGATTCCTTACCTTCGGCAATGAGGTTGTTGATCAACTTCGACTTGCGCAGGTTGGTGCCAATGGCGTGAGCGGCGATACCGATGCCCGTGGCAGCGGCTGCGGCCAGTCCGATCTCATCGGCATCGGCCTCAATGCCGAACCCCGGAAAAGACTGCATACGGCGATAGAATGGACCGGCATCCCAGAAGTTGGACTCACTGCAGCCGATGCAACCGTGGCCGGACTGGATAGGATAGCTGACCCCGTTGTTCCACTTGATGATGCCGCAGGAATTGTAGGTGCTTGGTCCCTTGCAACCCACCTTGTACAGACAGTAGCCTTTCTTGGCATTCTCGTCGTCGAAGGATTCGACGAACATCCCGGCATCATAATACGGCCGGCGGTAGCAGCTGTCATGGACACGCTTGCTGTAGAATGCCTTGGGCCGTCCGGCGCCGTCCAGTTCGGGCAGCGTGCCAAAGGTGACCACATGCACGATCACCCCGGCCATGACCTCGCCGATCGGCGGGCAACCTGGTACGCGAATGATGGGCTTGCCACTGACCAGCTTGTGGATCGGGGTGGCATGGGTGGGATTGGGCTTGGCCGCCTGGACGCAACCGTTGCAGGCGCAGGAGCCCCAGGCGATGATGGCCTTGGCCCCGGCCGCCGTTTCCTGAAGGATCTGCTCGGCAGACTTTCCACCGATGCAGCAATAGGCCCCATCCTCGCCGGTGGGAACGGAACCCTCCACGCAGAGGATATAATCACCGTAGTGGTCCTCCATGGTCTTGTGCATGGCCGCCTCGGCCGCATGTCCGGAAGCCGCCATCAGGGTCTCCGTGTAATCCAGGGAGATCTGATCGAGGATGATATCCGAGACGATGGGATGGGAGGAGCGAATGAAGGATTCACTGCAGCAGGTACATTCCTGGAAATGCAGCCAGATCACCGGCAGGCGAGGTTTCGTCTCCATCGCCTTGGCGATCTGCGCGACCCCGCTGGACTCCAGACCCATATACGCCGCCAGGGTGGTGCATACCTTCATAAAGTCCCGGCGGGAGTGGCCCCTCGCCTTCAACTCCTCAAAATAGGTGGGACGAGTTCTGGTTGGAGGATCCTGGATCATACCTGAGACATTTAATAAGGTGAACAATGGGTCAATTCATTGGCCCAATTTAGGTCAATGGTTCACTCCCCCCGGTTGACATCCATCAGGGATTGGCATGATCGTGGTCATTCAGCCCCTGATCGTCAGGCAGTTATCTTTCACCTCAAATTGCGCACACATGAAACAGCTCCTCGCTTTGATCGCTGTCGTCCTGCCAGGTATGGTGATGGCTCATCCCGGACACGGACATGATGATGGATGGTCCATCATCCACTACATGTTCAACTACGAGCATGCCATTCCCCTGGCATTTGCCGTAGTGGTCGCCATCATCCTCTTTGCCCGGGTGAAGGGGACCAGGAAGATCCACAAGGACATTTGATGCGGAGACCATGCATGAACTGTCCATAGCGATGAGTATCGTGGACATCGCCCGGGATGCCGTCGAGAAGGCAGGTGCCCGGGAGGTGGAACACATCGAACTGGAGATCGGCCAACTGGCCGGGATCGAGTTGCCAGCGCTGGACTTTGCCTGGTCGGAAGCGGTGCGGGACAGTGTCCTGGCCCGAGCCACGCGGGAGATTCGCCACATCCCGGGAGAAGCCCGGTGCATGGAGTGCCAGACCACCTTTCCCATCCAGGCGCTGTACGAATCCTGTCCGACCTGCTCCAGTCCCTTTACCGACATCATCCATGGCAAGGAATTGAGGGTCCACGCCCTCACTGTTCATTAACCTCAACCAACACCATTATGTGTATCACTTGCGGATGCAGCGGCGACGGCCATCACCTGCACGGGCATGAAGGCCATGATCATGACCATTCAGCCGACCACCACCACGAACACCATGACCAGGACAGCCGGGTGATCACCCTCGAACAGGACATCCTGCACAAGAACCAGCTGCTGGCCGAGCGCAATCGCGGCTTCTTTGAAGCAAGGGGGATCACGGCCCTCAACCTGGTCAGTTCGCCGGGCTCCGGCAAGACCAGCATCCTCGAACGCACCCTGACGGATCTCTATCCCGCCCAACCCTGTGCCGTGATCGAAGGCGACCAGCAGACCAGCTGCGATGCCGACCGCATCAAGGCCACCGGGGCGCCCGTCGTGCAGATCAACACCGGCAAGGGGTGCCATCTCGACGCGGAGATGGTCCATGCCGCCGTCAAGCACGTGAAGCCGGCCCAGGACTCCCTGCTCTTCATCGAGAATGTGGGCAACCTGGTCTGCCCGGCCATGTTCGACCTGGGAGAATCCGCCCGGGTGATCATCATCTCCGTGACCGAGGGGGATGACAAGCCCCTGAAGTATCCCGACATGTTCCACTCGGCCAATATCTGCCTGATCAACAAGATCGACCTATTGCCCTATGTCAACTTCAATGTCGACAAGATGATCGGCTATGCCCGGCAGGTCAGCCATATCGACCGATTCATCCAGGTGTCCGCCACTACCGGACAGGGGATGGAGGAGTGGTATGCATGGCTGAAGGAGCAAGTGAATGTCGTGCAGGGAGTCGGATGATCGGTGTTCGGTGTTCGGTGTTCGGTATTGGGTATTGGGTATTGGGTGAAGGGCGAAGGGTGAAATCGGAAATCGGAAGGCGGAAATCGGAAATCGCCCGCCTGCCGGCGAGGCAGGGAAGGCGCCCGCGTGCCGGCGAGGCAGGGAAGGCGGAAGAGGACCAACATCGAATAAACGATCAGGCAGCCCTGAAGGGGCGGAATCTCAAAGGGTTGGGCAACGCCCAACCAAAGGATGCACAAGATTTCCAAAGCCCTGAAGGGGCGAAATCCTGAGCGTGCTATTCACGAAGAAAACGCTTGTGAAAACGTTTAAAAAATACACTGGATCGGGACACCCACACCTGCGAAAAAGAGGGAAACCAGAAGTCGGATTCAAGTGGGAGTTTTTTGTTCACGCTGCGGATAGAATGACCCATCTGGGTAAGTCATGTTTCGAATTTTGGATTTATTTGGGATTTGAAATTTGTGATTTGAGATTTCAACCAGAAGCACCAAATAACAAGCACCAAATAACAAACAAATACCAAAATCCAATTTCAAATGTCCAAAACAATACCGGTTTCGATCATTGATCATTCGTAATTCGAATTTATTTGTGATTTGAAATTTGTGATTTGTGATTTGAAATTTGTGATTTCCCCTCTCCCATCTTTGACCTGAACCCTTAGCATGTCCGGACCTGCAGCATTCCATATCCACTTCCGGGGCCAGGTCCAGGGCGTGGGGTTTCGGCCCCTGGTGTACCGACTGGCCAGGGAAGGCGGTTGGGCTGGTTGGATCAGCAATGGCAAGGACGGGGTCCATCTGTACCTGGAAGGTTCGCGTGAAGAGATCGAATTCAAGGTTCGATCCATTCAGGAGCAGCTTCCCGCCTATGCCCGCATCCAGGAGACGATCATCACCCCGACGGAAGGTCTTTCGTTGGGTACCTTTTTCATTCGGGACAGTGAGGACCAGTCGGCCACCGATCTCCTGCTGAGCCCCGACCGGGGCATCTGTCCCACCTGCCGGGCGGAATGGCGTGAATCGGACAATCGACGGTATCAATACCCGTTCATCACCTGCCTGCACTGCGGTCCACGATACAGCATCATCCGGCAATTGCCCTATGACCGGGAGCGGACCACCATGGCCTCCTTCCCGCTCTGCCCGGCTTGCGCAAAGGAGGTACAGGATCCCCTGGATCGACGGCATTACTCCCAGACCAATTCCTGCCCGGACTGCGCCATTCCCATGGCATGGGAGGACGGACCAACCGGGCAACGGGAACACGACCCCCAACGGATCATCGACCTGGCCACAACGGCCCTGAACAGTGGGCAGATCCTGGCGATCAAGGGACTGGGCGGCTATCTCCTCCTGGCCGATGCCCGGGATCAGACCGTTATCGAGACGCTCCGCCGGCGCAAACACCGCCCCGACAAGCCCCTGGCCCTGATGTATCCCGATCAGCAGGTCCTGGCCCGACATGTAGCGTTGACCGACAAGGCCCGGCAACTCCTGGAAGGTTCGGCCTCCCCGATCGTGCTCCTGCCCTGGACGGACCTGGCCCGACAGCAGCTGCCCCTGGACCGGATCGCTCCGGGCCTTGCGGAGATCGGGGTGATGCTACCCAGCACGCCCTTGTTCGACCAGATCCTCCAGGCATTCGGCCATCCGGTCATTGCCACCAGCGGCAATATCAGCGGCTCGCCGATCCTCATCCACGAAGAGGAGGCCCGGTCAGGCCTGGCCGGCATTGCCGACCATTTCCTGCACAACGATCGGGACATGGTGGCCCCCCAGGATGACAGCGTGCTTCGGCTGGCCGGTCCCGCCTCCGATCCGATCGTCCTCCGGCGGTCGCGTGGCCTGGCACCTGCCTTCCTGCACAGTGCCTTTGGCCATTGGCAGGCAGAGGTATTGGCCATGGGGGCACACATGAAGGGGGCCCTGGCCATCCAGCACGGGGATACCACCCATATCAGCCAGTACCTGGGCAACCTGGAATCCTTCGAGGCCCAGGAGACCTATCAGCAAGTGACCCGGCAACTGCTGGCCATCCTCGAATGCACACCTGGGCTGATCCTGACCGACGAGCATCCCGGGTATTTCACAACCCGGTGGGGACAGGACCTGGCCCGGCAGCTGGGGATCCCCCATCAAACCTTCCCGCATCACCTGGCCCATTTCGCAGCCGTACTGGCCGAGCATGACCGCCTCGCCGATCCCGAACCGGTGCTGGGTGTGATCTGGGACGGAACCGGGCTGGGCGCAGATGGCACCGTATGGGGAGGTGAATATTTCCTGCGAGCAGACAACCAGTATCGGCGGCTGGCCTTCCTCCAGCCCTACCCTCTCCTCCTGGGCGACAAGATGGCGCGAGAACCCCGCCTGGCCGCCCTGGCCCTGGCCTATGGTCATCCAGAGGCAGAGGCCATCCTGCGCCCGAAATTCTCTGACCGGGAATGGTCGCTCTACCACCGCCTTCTGCAGGACGGCCAACAGATGATGACCTCCAGTATGGGACGTCTGTTCGCGGGCGTAGCCGCCCTGCTGGGCTGCTGCGACCGGCAATCCTTCGAAGGCCAGGCCGCCATCTACCTGGAAGCCCTGGCCGCCCGATCCCCGGATACGCCCGGCTATGCGCTGGACCATGGGACAAAAGGGGTCACGGGGCATGCTGAACTGATCCGATATATCCTGGCGGACCTCCACACGGGCCGGCCCGTGTCCGCCATCGCCGCTGCCTTCCACCGAAGCCTGGTGGACTGGATCGGCCAGGTAGCCAGCGATGCCCGGGTCCGGATCATTGCCCTCAGCGGGGGTGTCTGGCAGAATGCCCTCCTGACCCGAATGGTCGAGGAGGACCTGGGATCCCGCTTGACCATCCTGCGTCACCGCCAACTGGCACCAAATGACGAAAATATCCCCCTGGGGCAACTTGCATTACTGTGGCAACAGCAGCATGATGCGTATCTTCCTGATCCCGACCCGGCATCCAACCATTGATCATCATCAAAACTATCGACCATGTGTCTGGCCATTCCCGGTAAACTCGAAGCGATCACCGCCCAACTGGACGACGTCTTCCGCATGGGCCGCGTCTCCTTCGGCGGCATCATCAAGGAGGTCAATCTCTCCATGACGCCCGAGGCCAAGCCAGGGGACTATGTCCTGGTCCATGTGGGGGTGGCCCTGCAGATCGTGGATGAGGCCGAAGCACTGGAGACCTTCCAATATCTCCAGCAGATCGGCGAACTGGAGGAACTGCACCCCGACCAACCCATTGACCGACTGAAATCCTCCGGCTCATGAAATACCTCAGTGAATTCCGCGATCCGGAGCTGGTCAACGGGTATCTGGAGGCCCTCCATCGGATGGTCACCCGACCCTGGACGATCATGGAAATCTGTGGTGGCCAGACCCACGGCCTGGTCAAGCATGGCATTCTGGACCTGCTGCCCAAGGAGATCAACATGGTCCACGGACCAGGCTGTCCGGTCTGTGTCACGCCTCTTGGACTGATCGATGAAGCCATCCACCTGGCTGCCGACAAAGGAGCCATCCTGTGCTCCTTCGGGGACATGCTTCGCGTGCCCGGCACGCAACAGAGCCTGCTGGAGGCCAAGGCGCAAGGTGCCGATGTGCGGATCGTGTACTCCCCCCTGGAAGCGGTCCAGCTGGCCAGGAAACACCCGGATCGGGAAGTGGTCTTCTTTGCCGTGGGGTTTGAGACCACGGCACCGGCCAACGCCCTTTCCGTGGTCCACGCCCATGCGCTGGGGGCCACCAATTACAGCGTACTGGCCTCCCACGTCCTGGTCCCCCCAGCCATGGAAGCCATCCTCAGCGATCCGGAAACCACCATTGATGCCTTCCTGGCCGCGGGTCATGTCTGTACCATCATGGGGATGGAGGAGTATGAGCCCATTGTCGAGACATTCCATGTGCCCATCGTGGTCACCGGCTTCGAACCGGTCGATCTGCTGCAGGGGATCACCATGGCGGTCCGGCAGCTGGAAGCGGGCGTAGCCCGGTTGGAAAACCAGTATGCCAGGGTCGTCCAACGGGAAGGCAACCTGCGTGCCCAGGACACCATCCAGCAGGTGTTCGACGTGTCCGACCGGGAATGGCGGGGCATCGGGACCATCCCGGCCAGCGGGTATGCCGTCAATCCGGCCTACGCGGCCTATGATGCGAGAAAGAAATTCCACCTGGCGGCGACGACCGCCGAAACCGATAACGGCTGCATGGCCGGCTCCATCCTCAAGGGCAAGATGAAACCGCATCAATGCCCCTACTTCGGCAAGGAGTGTACCCCGGAAAAACCGATGGGTGCGCCGATGGTCTCCAGCGAGGGGGCGTGTGCGGCGTACTATCACTATGCGCGTGTGGGGATGGAGTGATGTTGGGTATTGGGTGTTGGGTATTGGGTGTTGGGTAAAGGGTAAAGGGTAAAGGGTAAAGGGTAAAAAGATATGTCGTACAGGTTTTCTATGGATTGTCCGCTGCCGAAGCTGGATTTTGATGTGATCACCCTGGGTCATGGAAGCGGTGGCATCCTGACCCATCGCCTGCTGGACAAGCTGATCTTCGAAGCCCTGCGCAATCCCATTCTCGAGCAGGAACATGATGGCGCCTTCTTTCAATTGCCGGGAGAGCTGGCCTTCACCACGGACAGTTTTGTGGTCCATCCCGTGTTCTTCCCCGGGGGAAATATCGGCGAACTGGCCGTGAATGGCACGGTCAATGACCTGGCCATGTGCGGGGCCATTCCGCGCTACCTGTCCCTGGGGCTGATCCTGGAGGAAGGCCTGCCGGTAGCGGAACTGTGGGAGATCCTGCAGGCCATCAAGCATGCCTGTGCCGAGGCCCATGTGCAAGTGGTGACCGGGGATACCAAGGTGGTGGACAAGGGGAAGGGCGACAAGATCTTCATCAATACCACGGGCGTCGGTACGGTGCATCCCAAAGCACGAATCCATTCCTCCCATATCCGCTCAGGCGACCAGATCCTGGTGAGCGGTCCGATCGCGGCCCATGGCATGGCCATCCTCTCCGTTCGGGAAGGGCTCTCCTTCGAAAGCCCCATCCTCAGCGACACCCAGTCCGTCAATCACCTCGTCGTCCGCCTGCTGGATGCTTTCGGTGACAAGATCCGATTCCTCCGTGATCCGACCCGGGGAGGCGTGGCCACCGTGCTGAATGAGATCAGCCAGAAATCCGGAGCGGGGATCCGCTTGCAGGAACGGGATCTGCCGGTCGGTGAGGCCGTGGAAGGTGCCTGTGAGCTCCTGGGGCTGGACCCATTGTATGTGGCCAACGAAGGGATCTTCATTGCCGTGGTTGCCCCGGACATTGCCGACACGGCGCTGGCCATGATGCAAGGTGACCCCAAAGGCCAGGGAGCGGCCCGCATCGGCGAGGTGGTGGACACTCACCCGGGGCAGGTGGTGATCAAGAGCCTGATCGGCGGTTCACGCGTCGTGCACATGCTGCCAGGCGAGCAGTTGCCGAGGATCTGTTGAACCTATGCAAGTGTGGTGAACTGCAACCTAATTACTGGAAACACTTACCTTCCACATCGCAATACACCAGTATCCCATTTGGGCGACTGCACCGGTAGAGCTGATATTCGCTTAAATAGTCAATAGATGTGTATTCCACAGGGATGACAATATGACCCTTGGCATCGAGAATGCCTCTGAGTTCATTTGCAGGGTCTTCTATTTGAAAGTTAGATTGGTTATTACGGCCACGATAGTTTTCTATTGCATATTTATAAGGGATCAAAACACTTCCGTCCGGATCGGAAAGCTGAAAACGCAGATCAGGGTAATCACTTATGACTGCGATCATTTGCCCGTCTTCCAATAGCAAAGTGTCCCGAAACTCCATTTGTTGACCACTGCTTAGATATCCGAGTTCCACCAATTCAAATGCATTATTCAAATATACCAGTCTCGTATCTTCAAAAGTGACAATACTTGCAACAGTGTCCACCAATTCAAATCGATCGTTGAACATGAACTGCCGTAAATCATCTCTTGTTAAAATAATCAGAGTGTCACTCCATACTGAGAATGGATTTCGCCACTCTGTCTTAAAGCGAAATCTTGATTTCATGGAATAGTCCACAACATCAACATCCCACAAATACTCATCATCACGCCCGTTCGATGTCGACAACTGCTCCAACTTATTCATCAGAAAGTAGTAGCCTTTCTTTTTCCACGGTACAATTCGATCATATTGTGGACTGAGCACATATTGAAAATCTGTGTTCACAATACCAGCTCTTTTCCCGAACTCTCGTACAATAGCATATCCGGAGTCGAAAGGCTCCGCATAGGCATAAATAAACCCGGTCACCCAATCTCCATTGGCATCAGCAAAGGCATGTTGACATTGAGCATCCTGGTACAATGTCAACCCGTTTGAATGGCCCAATCTCCGGGGTTTTACTATTGGATCCTTCCCTTCCACAAACCTGCCCTCTTTATCCAGATAACAGGTCAGACCTGTACTGGATGTCCTGTCACAAAAGCAAATGCATGGATCATATCCCTCAACCTCACCTGTGCAGAAGTCATCAAATATAAACGGTACGATCAACTGATAGGTTTCACGATCAATCAATCCCACTTTCCCGTCTCTTCTAGCTTTAAACAGGTTATTAAACGTACCAAAATACCTTGCATCATGAAAATTGCGTTTAGTGCCATCCATTCCGTATAAAACAGTTTTTGCATCCAATGTCAAGGAATCCAAGAAAACGATGACAGGTACATCCTCAACACCTTTCTTTTCCATGGTGACAGCTGCATATTGTCCCATACGAGGAACACGCGAAACTATATCTGTGGTATGCATCAGGTAAACACTGTCTTGATGAGCTATATACACATGCCAACCTTCTCTAATTCCAGAAATATCCGTTGGTAATACAATTGGTGTGACGAGAACCCCCGTGAGGTCTGCTACACCATAATAATTTCCTGACTTAACAACCAGATAAGGATCTCTCAAGGTGATCTTGTCGTATTGCACGGGCAATATCCACACCATATCCTCTATGTTGAACGCACCAGATTTTCCCTTCCTATCCAAGATCAGAATATTCCTTTCGTCATAAAAGCGAATTTTGTCAAACTCAAATGGAAGCACCTGCTGGCTGCCAGATTTAAAAATACCCCAACCACTCTTGGTTTGAACCTTCCATACTTCAGGTTTCAACCTCTCCAATCCAGAAATCGTTATGCTGTCCGTTAAACCCCAGCCAAATGCTCGCTGAAACATGACATATTCCATCGAATCGACGATGTCAAAAAACAAGTTTTTGCTTCCGGAAGTTGGTTCTTCGTTCAGCTGATCACAGTCCACTCGCTCCATTGCCTGATTCAAACAGTATGATTCACCGGATTGATAGTCCTGTATATGGTAGTCTCCCGGGAGACCAAATATTTCAACTTGCCCTTGAAATGAATGGACTACTTGGCCCAGTGTGTCAATGATCAAGACAGCATCGTCTGATGTCCTATTCAGATCGAGCATGCCATATCCATCCGCATTGAATCCACTGAAATAATTACAGTGATTGGAAGAATAAAGAAATTCTCCATTTCTAAGGAGATGCAGGCTAGTACCTCCCTTTAGACTAAAAATTCCATATCCACAGTACTCGACCCAAGCACTGTAATCCAAAAGAAAACTGTCTTGCAATTCAGATCCCCGATAGGAATAAATCCGTGTAGTATCCAGGCCATATCCATGCCTGTCATAAACATGTTTGACCAGTAGATAATCCCCGCCCTCCCCAGGAACAACCGGGACATCTGTTTGGGCGATTGACTTTCCCTTTGATGAAATAGTATGATACCCATTCAGTGTCCTTAGACAAAAGGACTGATCAAAATAGTGTGACCCAAAAGCAGAAGAATAATAACCCTCTTCACCTCCATCATCGAGAAACAGAAATTCAAAATCACTGACTCGCAAGCCGTCCATGGCCACTACTGCATAGAGCTGATACGGGTGGCCTTCCAACTCAATCTCCTTCCCATTAAAAATATGGTATCCGGGATACTCCATTCCTGTTTCAAAACGAAGACCCTCTGTTGGAGGCAAAATGACCTCACCTTTGATACTGACCAATCCAACTTTGCAATCCTCCCAAACAATACCGACCGGATTCTTCAATCGACCCACATTTTCCGCCCCCAACAATGTTCTTCCCTCCGCATATTGATATCGCTCATCCCAACATTGCGGGATATCCCAGAGATCATACGTAAACAAGGATGCTTGACTGAAGATCGGCTCAACCAATACCACCCCGTCCGGACTCATGTACCCCCATTGCCCATCTCTTTCGAAAGGAACCGGAAAAGGTGTTGTTTGTGCCATCAGGCGAAGTGTAATAACGGGTATCATGAACCAGAAAGTCATCAAGCTCCTTCGGACAACTCCTTCTTTCATCGGGCTACAAGTTGACATGACAAATATTTCTGAAAGGAATTTCATCCTCCATCCTGTCCAAGGAAGATAATCACTTTACTCAAACCTCAAGGCCATATCAGCTCATTGCCTTCCCAATGATGTGAGAACATCTGATCCAAGGCTTCGTGCTTTATGGTGACAGTTTCCTGAATAGGCGGAATAACTCATGAAAAACGCCGCCCCGGTTTCCCGGGACGGCGTTTCAGCTTGGTTGAACAGTGGGCCGTTTACGGTCCGACTTTCTTGGTTACGGTCACGTCGCCGGAGAAGACCTCCTGACGGCCATCCGTGAACTCGACGATGAACATGTAGACATAGACACCCAGCTCGACGGGCTGGCCCTTCGTGGTGCCATCCCAGCCGTATTGCGGATCATTCGGCGGGATATCATCACCCTGGAACATCAGGCCACCCCAGCGATCGAAGATCTTCATGGAGATGATCCGCTTGACCTTGTCGTCGCCAAAGAGCGTGAAGTTGTCATTGATGATGTCGCCGTCCGGTGAGAAGGCATTGGGGATGTACACCTTGGTATCTTTCTTCACCACGATGATCACATAATCCGTCGCCGTGCACCCGGCCAGGTCGCTGACCGTTACCCGATACTCCTGGGTATTCAGTGGCACGACCTTGGTGATCAGGCAGGAATCGCAGGAGAGGAAATCACCCGGCGTCCACAAGACCGCACCGATCTCACTCGGTGGGATGTTCACAAAGGCCTCCAGGACGGCACTGTCGCCTTCCACGATGAGGATACTGTTCGCCGAAAGGGTGATGAACAGGTCATTCCCTTCCTGGATCACGATGGTGGTATCGAACTTGCAGTTCTTGCTATCGATGATCTGCAGGTTGTACGTGCCGGCACCGATCGGGGTGAACTGTCCGGTATTGTCAACCTGGCCGTTGAGGCTGATGGTGTAGGGCGGAGTACCGTTCTGGATATTACTGACCAGGATGGCCGCATCGTTGTCCCCTTTACAGGTCACCGGATCGATATCGATGTCCGGATCAGGGGCATCAGCATTGCCCCGGACAAACACCGAGTCGATCGCCGCACAACCATTGTCACCATTCGTCAACTCGACATAGTACCAACCGGTGCCCTCCACCTGAGGGGTAAAGGTATTTCCTCCGGAGAGGATCGCACCGTCAGGTGAGGTCCAGGTGATCAGGGCGGTGCCAAAGTTACCTCCAGTAGCCGACAGGTTCGCGGTATAGACATCACAGGGCAGCTTGACCTCCGGGCCTGCCTCAACGGTCGGATAGCTGACATCCGTCTGGACCACGACCGTGTCCATATTGGCACAGCCATTGGTGGTATCCGCTACCTCCAGGATATACTGGCCAGGATCGGTGACTGTCAGGGTCTTGCCCGGTCCCGACTGAACGATCATGCCTGTAGCATCTGTCCAGGTGAAGACCAGGTTCGGCCCGCTCTGGGATGAATTGGCATCGATGATCACCTGCTCTTGTGTACAGGTCAGGTTGGCCGGTGGTGCGATGTTGACGATCGGGTACTCGGTCTGGTCCTCGATGAGGATCTGGCTGGTACCCACACAACCGGTCACCGTATTGACCACGGTGAGGACCACCAGGCCTGCCTGATTGACATTGACCTGGAGGCCATTGATCTTGGTGCCGCCAACATCCCAGGTGAATTCCATCCCCGGTTGAGGATCCGTGAACAGCAGGACATTGTCCACCACGCAATTCAACAGCTCACCCGGGTCCGCCTGAATGGGCGCGACAGGGATCACCTTGTCTTCCGTGACGGTCACTTGCGCGATGGGCGACTTACAGTTGTTGTCCGTATTGGTGACCTGCAGGGTATAGGTGCCCGGCTGGGAGACCCAAATGCCAGTTCCATTGCTGATCACCTGGCCTGCAGGATTCTTCCATTCATACAGGAAGTTCGGCCCGACAGAGCTGCCCGCCCCATTCAGGAAGACGGAATCGACCAGACAGGTCAAAACCTGATTGGGTCCGACCTTGGCGACCGGCACAGAGGCATCGATGGTCACCGTGGTGCTATCTGCTGCCGTACACTGGTCCGGGTAGGTCACCGTCAGCACATAGGTGCCGGGGAAGGTCACCAACGGTGTGGCAATGCCCGATGTGAAGTTGTTCGGACCTGTCCAGGCAAAGGTCCCGTTGGCCGGATTGGCCGAGCCCTGCAGCGTGGCATTCTGAATGGTACAATCCAGGTTGAAGTCAGGACCGGCTTCGGCCGTCTGGTTACACTCCGAACAGGGATCCTGGCTGACATTCACCGAGGTGAAGCAATTCGGATTGTTCACGTCCAGGATGGTCAGGGTGATGACCTGTCCATTGGCCGGAAGGTTGTTCAGGACGGCCAGGGAACCATAATTGAATGGGCCCCAGGTCTGCCCGCCTCCGGTGACCTCATATTGGCTGGTGGTCCCCAGGATGGTATTGATCACAAAGCTGACATCGAAATAGTCATCCGCCGTGGTCGGGCCGGTGTTGTTGTTGTTACAGGGACCGACATTCAGGTTGACCAGTTCGATCTCGCAAGGCTCCGAACAAGGCGGTGGCGGAGTAATGTCCACCTGTACGGTACAGGTGGGATCGTTGCTGTCCACCAGCGTCAGGGTCAGCTGACCATTGGTGATCAGATACGGTCCGAAAATCTCCGTCTGGCCATAAGGGTACAGGACGCCCGAGTTGGGATCGATATACCACTCCGCCGAGTTGTTGTATCCGGTGACCGTGAGCTCGAAATAGAACACGTCATCGAGCGGATCATTGTCTGTTCCGTTCTTGTCGCAAACGATGTTGGCAACCACCGGCTGCAAGAGGCAGGTATTGGAGCAGGGGATCAATGCTCCTGCGGATTGACTGGCCGTGCATTGATTGTCGTCGCTGTCGCGGAAGACGACCACCGGATTGGCCCCGGTAGCCGGGACATTGAATGTACCACCCGTGCCATAGTCGAATGGTCCGTAGGTATTCCCGCTGATCACCACCACAAAGGTGCCGGAAGCTCCCGCGTTCAAGGCCGTGGCATTCACCGTGAAGGTGTAGAAGTCGTCTGACGGATCATAGTTCGTGCCACCATCGTTGCACACCTTGGTCAGGGCGGTGATGGTGAGCAGGCAATTGGTCGAACAGGGATCCAGCGGCCCGATGGGCTCGGACACCGAGCATCCCTTGACGGCATCCCCGAAGGTCAGCGTCAGGCTCTGTCCATTGGCCGGGATCGTAAAGCTGTGGCTGGTGCCATAGGTAAACGGTCCTTCATTGACCCCGGTACCGGTGACCGTGAAGGTACCGGCATTGGCCTGGCTGTTGCTCACCGTGAAGGTGATCACATAGACATCATCGGTAGCATCACTGAGGGTCCCCTTGTTGTCGCAGACCACTTCAAAGTTGTCGAGATTCAGGTCCAGTCCCACCGGTACACTGAAGGCCTGGCTGACCGTACATCCGAAGGTATCCCGCGCCCAAACGGTATGGGGACCTGCCGTCAGTGACCCGAAGGTGGTCTGATTGGTGTAATTGCCATTGGTCAGACTGTACTGCACCTGTCCGGTGCCGCCGGTGGAGTTGACCGTCACCGAGCCATCCTGATCACCCAGACAGGTCTCGCCCACGACCTGGAGGGTGAGGGCGATCTTCGGGAAGACGACCAGGGTGAGCGAGGCCACATTGTAGCAACCAAGGGTGTTGGTCACCCGCACGTAGACGATCTGCTGGTTGGGTGTAACGGTGGTGTAGTTCGCCGGCAAGGCGTTGGCGCCTGCTTCCGCATCCGCCTGGGTAAGGTGGTAGGTGAAGACATTGGTCGGATCCGGATTGATCTGCCCATTGGCCATCGTCAGGTCGAAGGTGGCCAGGTTGTCGCCATCCGGATCGCAGGATTTCAGGATACCACTGTTGACCAGCGGGATCTCCGTTTCATCATCGATGGTGATCTGGCTGGCCCCGACACAACCATTGGTGGTATCAATGGCCGAGAGGGTCACCAGTCCCGGAGCAGTGAGCAGATAGGTCAGGCCGGTCACCGAATTGCCTCCCTGGGTCCATGTAAAGACCACACCGGGAAGGGCATCGGTACTGAGGGTGATGGTATCCACCAGACAACCGAGGGCCGCCGCAGGATCGGTGTAGATCGGCGTGGCCGGAACCTCCTGGTCCAGGGTCACCACCACCTGGTCGATGGGCGAGCTGCAATTGTTGGTGAAGTTGATTACCTGCAGGGTGTAGGTGCCCGGTTGGGTCACCACCAGGGTCGGCTGGTTGCCGATCTGGTTGCCGGCCCCATCCTTCCAGATATAGATGAAATCCGGCCCCATGGAGGAGCCCGGTCCACCCAGGATGATGGTATCCACCACACAGGTCAGTTTGGCATCCGCTCCGGCATCCGCCACGGGGATGGACTGATCCACGGTGACGGTGGTGCTGTCAATAGCCACGCATTGATCGGCATATGTGACTGTCAGGACATAGGTACCAGGGAATCCCACGACCGGCGTGAAGATGTTGGACATGAAGTTGTTCGGTCCAGTCCAGGCGACCATACCGTTGGCCGGATTGGCCGACCCCTGCAGGATGGCGTTCGGGGTATTACAACCCAGTTCAAAGGTCGGACCGGCTTCCGCGGTCTGGTTACACTCCGAACAGGGATCCTGCATGACATCCACGGTTGTCACACAAGCGGGGTTGTTCACATCCGTGATGGTCAGGGTCAGGGACTGGCCATTGGCGGGCAGGTTCGGGATGTTCGCCACCGAACCATAGGTGAATGGTCCCCAGGTATTTCCGTTCCAGGTCACCTGATACTGGCTGGTGTTCCCCAGCACGGCATTGACGACAAAGGACACCGCGAAGAAGTCGTCATCCGGGTCAGGGCCGGTATTGTTGTCATCGCATGGCCCCTCATTCAGGTTGACCACTGCCAGCTCGCAGGGCTCTGAACAAGGAGGAGGCGGGGTCACCTGGATCTCGACGGTACAGTTGGGATCCGCACTGTCCACCAGGGTCAGGGTCACCACTCCATTAACGATCAGGAATGGTCCGAATTCCTGGGGAACATCATACGGATAGGTGGTCCCGGCATTGGGATCCACATACCAGCTGGTGGACTTGTTCAAGCCACTGACGGTCACCTGGAAGGTAAAGACATCATCCAGCAGATCGTTCTGGGTCCCCAGTCCGTCACATTGGATGCTATCGACCACCGCCGTGATCAGGCAGGTGTTCGAACATGGGGTCAGGGCACCGGCTGACTGGCTGGCCGAGCATTGCGGATCGTCATTGTCGATGAAGGTGACCACCGGATTGCTTCCGTCAGCCGGCAGGGTGAAGGTCCCACCCGTACCATAGGTGAACGGACCATAATTGGTGCCGTTGATCACCACGATAAAGCTGTTGGAGGCACCGCCATTGACGGCAGTGGCATTCACTGTGAACTCATAGAAGTCATCCGATGGATCGGCGTTGGTCCCGGCATCATTACACACCTTGGTCAAGGTAGTAATGGTGATCAGGCAATCCGTCGAACAGCTGTTCAGCGGGCCGATCTGCTGGGTGACCGGGCATCCCTTGACGGCATCCGTGAAGGTCAGGGTCAGGGACTGGCCATTGGCGGGCAAGGTGAAGTTGTGTGCCTGCCCATAGGTGAATGGACCCTGGTTGACACCAGGACCGGTCACGGTATAGGTACCGGCGTTCGCCTGGTTGTTGACCAGGGTGAACGTGATGGTATAGAAATCATCCGTCGCATCACTGGGCGTACCATTATTGTTGCACACTACAGTCAAGGCATCGACAGTGATCTCCAGTCCATCAGGCACTGTAAATGGCTGGGAGACGGTACAAATGAAGGTATCCCTGGCCCAGGCCGTGTAGGACCCGGCATTCAGGTTGCCGTAGGTGGTTTGCGCGGAGTAACCACCGTTGGACAGGCTGTACAGCACCTGGCCGGTGCCTCCGGTGGAGCTGATCACCACACTACCATTGCCATCTCCCAGGCAGGTCTCGCCGGTCACATCCAGAGTCAGTTGGATGGTGGGGAAGACGATGAGATTGACCTGGGCTTGCGATCTGCAGCCGGATTGGTTCGTCACCACGACATAGACAGTCTGGAGGAATGGGGTCGTGTTCGTATAGCTGTTGGGCAATGGATTAACCCCGGCCTGGGCATCCGCCGCCGTCAGGTAATAGACGAAGGTATTGTTCGGATTTCCGTTGACCTGCGGATTGGCATTGCTCAAGGTAAAGGTGGCCAGGCCATCGTTATTGGCATCACAGGATTTGAGCACCCCATTCTGCACCGTCGGATTCTGGATAATGGTCAACTCGACCGGGGTGCGCTGCGTGCTTTTGCAATTCGGGAACATGGCGTTCACCGCCTCGACATAGTAGACGTAGACTCCCGGATTGGATACGACCGGTGTGTAGGAGGTGCTGTTGGCTTGCAACAAGGTGCCTCCATTCGGGGCGTTGTACCAGTTGGCAATATCACCAGGGCCTACGGTCACGTTCAGTGTAGGAATCGGATCACCCTGACAGATGACGGGGTCATCCAGATTGACCGGATTCGGTACCGGTGGACAGTTACAGTTCGGCGGATCGATCACTACCGATCCGTTACAACCGCTGGCCGGATCCGTCCCAATGATGGTCAGGGACGAATCGACCGGGATATCGGCGACCGAGTATTTCCCGTTCCCCAGATTGGACAGTAGTCCGATCGAAATGGTCGGGGTAAAGCCTGAGAGGGTGAAGTAGACACTGTAGAAATCCTGGCTGGCATCACACACCAGGCTGTCCACCAGGATATTGACCGGGGCGACATGGGTCAGGACGACCGTTGCCGTATCACCGGGGCATGCCCCATTGTCAGGTACGACATAGTTGAAGGTGTACACACCGGCGGGTGCTCCAGCAAAGCTGACATTGGTCGGCGGGAAGATGTCGATACCGGAATTGTTCGGATCGACCCAGGTGCCTCCTGGTGTATACGGACCGACCAGATAGGTAAAGAGATTGACGCTATCCGTGCCATTGCACAGGAATCCGCCTCCGTTACCACCGGCGGTCACCGGCTGGTCGACGATCAGCGTAAAGGGCACTTCGCCGATACAACCGAAGATGGTGGTCCCCTTGATGTAATACACCGTACTGACCAGGGGTGACACCACAGGGTTGGCGATCTGGTTGGCGGCCGTGGCCGGCGTACCGGAATGATAGGTGATGGTGGGCTTACTGTTGTTGACATCCAGCACCTGCAGGGAGGTCAGGTCGAAGCTCTCGCCCAGGCAGATCCGAATCGTATCCGGATCGACCACCATGATCGGATCCGGCTTCTCGAGGATGACCTGCTTCTCTTGGATGACGTTGCCCGTGCACGGGTTGGTAAACTCCCAGGTGATCGTCCACACATGGTCAACCTCCACAATATCGGGAGCGACAAATCCCTCGATCTCACAGATGCCGAACTGGAAGTTGGAATAGGACAATTCCTCGATGGGTGGCAGCGGCTGGCCGCATTCCAGAGTCAGGTCGGCAGGGGCGCCAAGGAAGACCGGGTCAGCAACGGGCAATACCGTAATGACCTGGGTATGGGTAATGGTCTTGCCACAGGCATCCAGTTCCCAGGTATAGAGGATGGTGCCGCCACATTCATTGTAGGTCGGCTCCTGGAATGCCTCCACGGTGCCCTGGTTCTCGCAGTCGCCAAAGGCGTAATTGGAGTAGGACGTGAGGATGGATGGATCCAGGTTCTCCGCTTCGCTGCAGGTGATGGTCACATCCTGGGGCGGATCGATGAAGACCGGATCCGGACCCTTGAGGATGGTCACATTCTGGATGTGTTGGATCACCCGGCCACAGTCGTCCTCAAAATACCATTCGAACTCCTTGAATCCACCGCAGGCATCCCAGGTACCTGTCTCGGTGGGCAGCACACTGCCCTGGATGGAACAGGTACCGTTCTGGCCATTGGAATAGTTCAGGGCCTGGTCCGGACCGGGGATATTGTCACAGGTCACGGTGATGTCGGCTGGCAGGTTGCTGAAGGTCGCCGGGGGTGCGGGCAGGACGGTCACGGTTTGAACGTGATTGATCGTGCGTCCGCAATTGTCGGTGAACTCCCACTCATTGAAGAGGGTGCCACCACAATAATCATAAGCCCCGGTCTGCTGCCCTTGTACACTGCCAGCGATCGAGCAGAATCCAGTCTCCCCATTGGTGTACTGGAGCGCCGGCAGGTTGGCAGTCACCTGGTCACAACTGACTGTTACGTCCAGCGGAGGATTGGTGAACTGGGCCTGGGGCGTGGGGTTGACGGTAATGGTCTGGGTATGGGTCTTGGTCCGGCCGCATTGATCGGTAAATGTCCAGACATAGGAGTACTGGTTGCCGCAGGGATCCGGATTGCCCACCAATTGTGGAGATACGGAACCGAAGATGCCACATTGTCCACCCAATCCATTCGTAAAGGTGAGCATGGGTGCTGATCCTGGCAGGTTATTACAATCTACCACCAGGTTGCCCGGAGGGTTCTGGAAATCGCCTTCCGGTGCAGGGTTCACTTGCAGGGTGCGGACATGCTGGATGATCCGGCCACACTGGTCGGTAAAGGTCCAGGTGTAGGTAATGACACCACCACAAAGTCCGGCGGAGCCGGTCTGCACCGGATCCACGGTACCGGAGATCTCGCAGGCACCGGATTGTCCGTTGCTGTACTGGAGGGGCGGTGCGCTGGCCGGGATCTGCTCGCATTCGATCACCTCGAACGCCGGAGGAGGATTCAAAAACTGGGCGATCGGGGTCGGCGTTACCGTGATGGTCTGGAAGTGCTGGATGGTCCGACCGCACTGATCGGTAAATGTCCAGGTGTATTGGATGACCCCGCCGCATGGACCGGCAGAACCGGTCTGGACGCCGGGAACGGTGCCGGTGATGCCACAATTCCCTGTCTCGCCATTGGTGTATTGCAAGTCAGGCGGACCCGTCGGAATATTGTTGCAATCCACGGTCATGGACGCCGGTGGATTGACAAACTGGGCGACTGGTGTGGGGGTTACGGTCACGGTCTGGACGAATGTCTTCGTCCGGTTGCAGGCATCGGTAAAGGTCCAGGTAAAGGTGATCACCCCGCCGCATTCGTTCGCTGTTCCGGCGATGACCGGTACAGCCGTTCCCGTGATGGCACAAGCACCGCTCAATCCATTGGTATACTGCAGGTTCGGTGCGGACGTGGGAATATTATAACAATCGACCGTGACGGCTGCCGGGGGTGGATTGACCCAGTCTGCTTCGGGAACCGGCTGTGCAGTCAGCACCTGGGTATGGGTGGTGGTCCGACCACAGGCATCGGTAAAGGTCCATTCATTGGTGATCACGCCGCCACACAGGTTCGCTGAACCTGTGGTCACTGGCGCTACAGAACCCTCGATGAGGCAGTTGCCGCTCAGGCCGTTGCTGTACTGGAGGTTTGGTGTAGACGTGGGGATCTCGTCACAGGTAATGGTCAAACTCGGGGGCAGGGTATCGAATACCGCCTGAGGCACCGGCGTGACCGTGATGACCTGGGTATGACTGGTGAGTCGGCCGCACGCATCGGTGAACTCCCAGGTGTTCGTGATCACTCCACCGCAGAGATCGGCAGTGCCCACGGTAACCGGTGCCACTGAACCGACGATGGCACAGTTGCCACTCTCCCCATTGCTGTACTGAAGCGTCGGGGCGGAGGTGGGGATGTCCGCGCAATCTACGGTCATGGATGGTGGCAGGGAGTCGAAGACCGCTACGGGCACCGGGGTGACGGTCAGGGTCTGGGTATGCGTGGTGACCCGGCCACAAGGATCCGTGAAGGTCCAGGTATAGGTGATGGCCCCGCCGCACAGGTCGGCCATGCCCGACACCGTCGGGGAAACCGTACCTGAGATCAGGCAATCCCCGGACAGCCCGTTCGAATAGGTCAGGTCCAGAAGAGTGGTCGGGATCTGGTCACAGGTGATGGTCATGCTGGGGGGCAGGGAGTCGAACACGGCCTGGGGCACGGGATTGACGGTGATCACCTGGACATGGGAGGTCGGGCGGCCACAGGCATCCGTAAACTCCCAGGTATTGGTGATCTGGCCTCCGCACAGATCGGCCGTGCCGGTAATCACCGGGGATACCGTACCGGTAATGGCGCAATCCCCGCTCTCCCCGTTCGTATAGTTCAGGTCCGGGGCGGAGGTGGGAATATCGGCGCAATCCACCGTCATGGTGGGTGGCAATGAATCAAATACAGCGACAGGCACAGGCGTCACCGTCAGCACCTGGGTATGGGTCTTCTGGCGTCCGCAGACGTCGGTGAAGGTCCACTCGTAGGTGATGGCCCCGCCGCACAGGTCGGCCGTGCCCGTGACCGTCGGGGACACTGTCCCACTGATCTGGCAGTCCCCTGATTCTCCGTTGTCGTAGTTGAGGTCGAGGGTAGTCGTAGGAATCTCCGCGCAAGTGATGGTCATGCTCGGGGGCAAGGTATCAAAGTCGGCCTCCGGTACCGGTGTCACTGTCAGGACCTGAGTGTGGACAGTCTGGCGACCGCACACATCGGTGAAGGTCCACTCATACGTGATGGATCCGCCGCACAGGTCGGCTGTACCGGTGACCGTCGGAGAGACCGTTCCGGAGATCTGGCATGCGCCGGATTCCCCGTTGTCGTAGTTCAGGTCGAGGGTTGTCGTGGGGATTTCCGCACAGGTTATGGTCATACTCGGAGGCAGGGTATCAAAGGTAGCCTCGGGCACCGGTGTCACCGTGAGGACCTGGGTGTGGACAGTCTGGCGACCGCACACATCGGTGAAGGTCCACTCATAGGTGATCTCGCCACCGCACAGGTCAGCCGAGCCGGTCACCGATGGAGTCACCGTTCCGGAGATCTGGCAGGCGCCGGATTCCCCGTTGTCGTAGTTCAGGTCGAGGGTTGTCGTGGGGATTTCCGCACAGGTTATGGTCATGCTCGGAGGCAGGGTATCAAAGGTAGCCTCGGGCACCGGTGTCACCGTCAGGACCTGGGTGTGGACAGTCTGGCGACCACACACATCGGTGAAGGTCCACTCATAAGTGATCTCGCCACCGCACAGGTCGGCCGAGCCGGTCACCGATGGAGACACCGTCCCGGAGATCTGGCAAGCGCCGGATTCACCGTTGTCGTAGTTGAGATCCAGCGTGGTGGTGGGGATCTCCGCGCAGGTGATGGTCATGCTTGGAGGCAGGGTATCAAAGGTGGCCTCGGGCACCGGTGTCACCGTGAGCACCTGCTGATGGGTGGTCTGTCGCCCACAAGCATCGGTGAATTCCCAGTCGTAGGTGATCTCGCCTCCGCACAGGTCGGCCGAACCGGTCACTGTCGGGGACACCGTTCCGGAGATCTGGCAGGCGCCAGATTCTCCGTTGTCGTAGTTCAGGTCGAGGGTGGTGGTGGGGATCTCCGCACAAGTGATGGTCATGCTCGGAGGCAGGGTATCAAAGACGGCCTCATCCACCGGCGTGGCGGTGATGTTCTGGACATGGACCATCATTCGTCCACAAACATCGGTGAATTCCCAGGTTCGGGTAATGGTACCGCCACAAAGATCAGCCGAGCCGGTCACCGTCGGGGTGATCGAACCGGCGATCTCGCAATCACCGGAATAACCATTGGTGTATTCCAGGTCGGGGTGTGAGGTGGGGATGGAATCACAACTGATGGTCACATCGTCGGGTGGATCGACCCAGGTAGCCTCATCCACGGGATCGATGGTCACGATCTGCTGGTAGGTGAATGGCGTACCACAGGGATCGGTATAATCCCAGACATAGGTCAGTTCTCCACCGCACAGATCGTAGGTGCCAAAGGTTTGGCCGGCAATGGTATCACTGATGCCACAATCGCCGGTCAGGCCATTGCTGATCACCAGATCGACCGGTGCCAGGGGCACGGAGTCGCAGGACACGGTAATATCCCCCGGAGGGTTCTCCCATTCCGGCAGGTCGGTCGGTTCAACGGTGATCACCTGGACGTGTTCGATGGTACGCATACAGGTATCCGTATAGGTCCAGGTACGGGTGATCTCCCCGCCGCACAGGTCAGCTGAACCGGTCACGACCGGGGCCACCAGGTATTGCAGATCACAGGCACCGACCGAATTGTTCTTGACCAGGAGGTTGGGGTGGGTGGTGGGGATGGAATCGCATATGATCGTCTCATCACCCGGTGGATCGACGAATTCGAAGGGCGCGAGAGCCTCGACGGTAATGGTTTGGGTATGGGTGGTGGTATTGTCGCAGATATCAGTAATGGTCCAGGTGCGGGTGATGGTCCCACCGCTACAGAGGTTGGCACTACCTGTCTCGACCCCCATGACCGTACCGTCATCGATGCAATTGTCCGTATAGGCCAATGGTTGCATGTCGGAGAGCAGCCAGATACAGGCGATGGTGGAATCGCCGGGCGGGTTGGTGAATTCAGGAGCTTCATCATCCTCGAAGACCAGTGGCTCGCTGACGATATCGCAACAACCGCCGGAGCAGTCGTAGGTCGAAAAATCACTTCCGACCGTCGGGGCCATATTCCCACTGAACGGATGGAAGTTCAGGCTGTACACGGTAAAGGTGCCACACTCATCGTAGGAAAAGCTACCAGACGCGCCGGTAATCACTTCCACCACCATGTCCGCATCGTCCACGATGACGATGTACTGCTCGAAATCAGGACCGTTGTTATAGCCGGTCACGGTCAGGTCAGCCTCGTCCTCCGGACACAAAGGGGAGGGATCGACATCCAGGGTACCGGCATCCGCTTCGACCACGATCACCTCAAAGTGGATGATACTGTCACAAAAGGGCTCTTCCATCTGGGGTATGGTGATCGTATACATCCCGGCATTACCGTAGTCCATGCCTCCGACTTCCACGGTTTCTCCCTCGCAGATCTCGAACGGACCGATGGTCACATCCTCTACAGGGTCCACCATGACCACGAGGGTGATCATGGAATCACAGCCCTGGTCGGTTTGCGGGTTGAAGGTGTAGCTACCCGGACCGAATTGATTTCCATTGAAGGTATAGGTCTCTCCCGGGCAGACTATGCCGGGAGGCGGATCCTCCGGGGTCACATCATACACCACCACAGTGATACAGGTCGGGCCAGGTTCTTCCGACTGAGGTACGCAGGGTTCATTAGAAGGCTCGACACAGAGTTCATAAGTGCCAGCCTCAAGCCACGTGGTTGTCCACATTTGGTTCTGCTGGTTGGCCTTTCCACTTTTTATTGGTTGTCCATCTAAGGTCCACCACAGCCAGTTGGCACCGTCCGGACGTACAACATTGTAGGTTACCGGATCCCCACCAGCACAAATATATGTGGGGCCAGTAATTTCTGATATTGGGTCAACCTCTGGCAATCCACATGCACCAACACTTATTTCAATATCACACGCAGAACCACAACAACCATCAACGAGAAAGCTGTAAATGTGCCCAATTTCTAATCCAACCATCGAAATTGTTCGACATTGATTATTCTGACACTCAGCCGTATTTGTATCACACCCAACCGCTTGATTTTCATCCAAGCTACAATCGTAATACACAGCAGCTTGGACGCCTAAACATTGCTGCCACCACGGTAGATTATTGTTCACGACACAATTTGTATAACAAACTTCGATTTCTAAATCCTCACACCAGGCTGGAAACCGAAACCAAGTTGGGTTATGCGAAGCTGTATTATTGCCATCCGGAGGCGGACACATTGGCTCTGGACCATCTTGGGGATGAAGAAGGGTGGTCATTTCATAAGTATAGCCATCCAATTCATCAATGGTACATAAGAGAGGGGATGTACCACAAATACAAGTGTTTTCAGTCCCATTAAGACAAGGTTCTGGCGGCTGAGCCATCAGGCGCACACTTGCCGAGACCAAAAAGATGACCAGTGTAAAAATCAGACGCATAGGAAATAGGACTAATAACCAGAAGTGATCCAACCATTCAGGTCAACTGCTGACCGGGCGGTCAGCCGTCTTCCTGATCTTCTCCCGACCCCTTTGACAAGCCAGGCTTGTCAACCAGAGCAGGGAGATCATCCTTTCGCTGCCTGGAAGCAGGGCGGGAAAGCCAGTGGATGGTCTCAACCTTCAAGAGGAAATCTGCACAGAACTGCAGGATGGCACAAGCACCCGAATCCTCCCCTTGTCCGATAACACCCATAGAGCTTCCCCTGCTTTACAGCAGAAAAAGACTGTTAAAGATATCCTAATTCATGGAAACTTACCTTGTCCGGTCGATTTTTTCCATCAGGGAACACCTGAACGCAACGTCTTGATTCCAAATGATTTGACCGATGACCCTACCGGATCACCGTCCGCTCCAGCCGGAATTCCCTCCCATTGTGGATGCGGAAGAACCACGTGCCAGCCGGCAGGTCCTGCATGTGCCATTCGAATTCATGTGACCCGGCCTCCAGCTCACCCTCGAAATACTGGCCCATCCGCTGTTCCTGCAGGTTGTACAGCGCCAGGCTGAACCATTCCCTGGCCTCACCTTCTGTTGGGATATCATGTTGTCTTGGTCACCACGCCCTCGAGACGTCCAAATCGCTCTCTTGTCCTGAAATGTCCGACCTGCAACTACCCGAAAGGTGCTTTCCACCTCCGGGATCCTTTCGTTCCATTTAAACGGATGATGAAAATGGTGAGTCGGTGAAATCATCTTCCATCGTGTATTGCGATTCACGATATCTGATTAGAATAGCCTTTGATATCAATAAATAAGCATGTATTATTGCATATCGCAATATTCAATAATCATGAAGAATGCCATCCCTCAAATGAAACCTCAGGATGTCCTGATCCTACTGAGGATCCTGAAAGAAGGAGATGCGCCCATGACACAGACGGCATTAGCCAGATCACTGTTTATCAGCCAAAGCGAAGTCAGTCAATCTCTTGGCAGATCCATCTATGCCGGGCTAATCGCCGAGACAGAGCAGTCGGTCATGAAAGGTTTGTTCATGGACTTCTTGCGATTCGGAATAGCCGTCACCTATCCAGCCAGACCCGGATCACCATCCAGAGGAGTCCGCACCGCCCATTCGGCTCCTCCCCTCGCGGATGCATTCGTCCATACCAACGACATCTATGTGTGGTCATGGGCAAAGGGGGACGCCCGGGGCCATGGGATCCCCCCCCTTTATCCGACAGTTCCCCAGGTAGCGATGGTTGACCCTGAATTCCACGAATGGCTCGCCCTGGTGGACGCCTTGCGGATCGGACGGACAAGAGAACGCAATATGGCCCTTGAATACCTGGAAAACCGTATCCAATGAGGAACACGACCATCAACAGGGAAATCATCCGACGAATTGCCAATGGTCTGGGTGAACTCAATAATGAGGTCATGTATGTCGGAGGAGCGGTTGTCAGTCTCTACATCAATGACCCCGCAGCTGAAGATATCCGACCAACCAAGGATATCGACATCTCCGTATCGGTGGCCACTTTGGGCGAACTGGAAGCCCTCCGGCAACGACTCACCAGCAAGGGATTCATCCAGTCTGCTGAAGACAGCGTGATCTGCCGATTCAGGTTTCAGGGTATTCTCCTGGATGTCATGAATACTATAGAAATCGGGTGGGCACCAGCCAATCGCTGGTTCGGGCCCGGTTATGCAGCTCGAGTACAGGTAGAGATTGATGGATCGCCGATCTATCTCATGCCGCTTCCGTACTTCCTGGCCTCAAAATTTGCCGCCTATCGTTCCAGAGGTGGTCAGGACCCTCGGACCAGCCAGGACATGGAAGACATTGTCTATATCCTGGATAATCAGATGGACATCATCACGGAGATCAGGGAATCCCCACAGGATGTCAAACCATTTCTGATCGGCGAACTGCAGAACCTGATAGACGATCCACTATACCAGGAGGCTGTGCAAGCCCATCTATTCTTTGAATCGCGAGCCATTCGATATCAACGAATCCAGGAATCCATTCGGTCCATTCTCGATGACTTCATGTGATACACCATTTACGGGAGTCGCCCAAGCCATCAACTTTTCATCTGGTGTCGTGATCACAGAAATGAAAAGATCACTTGATCACCGTCCGCTCCAGCCGGAATTCCCTCCCATTGTGGATGCGGAAGAACCACGTGCCCGCCGGCAGGTCCTGCATGTGCCATTCGAATTCATGTGACCCGGCCTCCAGCTCACCCTCGAAATACTGGCCCATTCGCTGACCCTGCAGGTTGTATAGTGCCAGGCTGATCCATTCCCGCTTGTGCGTGGAAAAACGGATATGCAACCGATCGGATGCTGGGTTGGGGTGCAGCCTCAATTGGAAATAGGCCTCGGCATCCACCCGGGGTACCTCTATCGCCGTGGAAACGGGTCGTTGGGCATACACAGCGTACACCTGGCTGCTGGCTTCACTGAGATCGCCCTCATTGTCAAAGAAGATATTCGGTGCGGTACTCCGGATCCCCCCCAGGATATGACCGATGAGCACGGGCTGTCCCTCCGGCCAGGCCCCGATCTCCAGGATACCTTCCGCCGCGGTGGGCAGGTCAGGACGGGGAATGAACTCCGCACTGGCCCCCAGATAATCCGGCATCATCCCGACGATCGATTCGGACATGACGCCATCCTGATCCCGGGTGATCATGCTGATCGTCCGGACAAAGGGGACGTTGTCGTCCTGGACGAGACTGCCCTGATCACTGAGATAATACTGCGCGATGCCTCCGAAAAAGAGGGTATGCATCGCCTGCGAGGCACTGTCATGCAGGGCGGCATGGGCCGTGTGGTACTGGTTGAGATACTGGTTGAAGCCCGGAACGACAACGTATCCTGAATTGGAAATATCCACCGTATTCAACCAGGGCAGGTCCACGTCATACCGGAATACCCCGCTGAATGCCGTATACCCATAGCTCCCATCCGGAAAGACCTGGGGCACCAGGTTGTAGTCTCGACGATGCAGCTCGAGGCTGTCCACCGTCACCTGCCAGTCCTGGACAGCCAGGGTAGTACCGTCATCCACGATCGAAAAGCGCTGGATGGCATTGGTGTATTCCTGGAAGAACCCGGGACCATGGTCCGGTCCCATCGGATTGTACCGACCCTCAAAATCCTGCCCGCCAACCAGGATGAATTCATCGCCGATGCGGCCCAGGTACCCACCCGTGACCCGGAACCGGTCATCCTGGATCTGACGAAAATGCGTGGCGACATTGGCACCCGACTTGACCGATCCGATCAGGCCCGGCAGGTCCACCGCAGTCAGATAGGGGTAGGTGATGTGTTCATCCACCGCAGGTGAATACCCATAACCACCCAGGATATAGAGGGTCTCCCCTGCGGTCAGAAACTCCATATTGGTGGATTGAAGCTGTTCCTGCAATCCCGGGGAAAGATCATCCAGACCGGCCGTCCAGACCTCCTTGGTCTGGCTGTCCACCACGATGATCTGGCTATTGTTGCCTTCGGGTTGGAAGGTTGCCCAGGGTTGGCGACGGTGCAGGCCATCGGTCCGGCCACCAATGACCACCCAGGTCTGGCCCTGGTCCCCCAGGACAAAGGATTGCACACCGGGGAGATCCCATCCGTCCGCCTCTTCCAGGGTAACGATCAGCGGCGGGGCGGTCTGGGCCATCCCCGGTCGAATGAGGATCACAAAAAAGAGGAGGGACAGGCTGACAATAATGAACTGTTTCATGACGAGCGATTTAATCCATAAAGATCATCTGCATCCACCAACATGAGGGTGATGTGGATCACAGTGGGGAGAAAGATCGATCGGAAGTGAACCCATCTTCCACAGGCGGGGAATGATCGGATAAAGGCTCCTGATTCCTGGAAAAAAAGTCAGGTCAACGATGCTGATAAAGTTATGCCATGACCAAGCACTCGAAAAAGAATCTTTCTTCCTTCCGGCTATGATTCTTCTCATTGACTTCTCTTCAAATCGAGGCACATTTTGGGGCATTGAATTGAATGAATCACGATAAAAACTTCAGCCATGAACACCCGATATATCGACAACGGGAGGATTCTGCAGGCAGCCGCCTGGTTGCTGCTGATATTCGCCATTCTCTTCCTGGGAAGTTGTCAGAAGGACGACAATACCAATCCCACACCGAACACCCAATCGGTCATCAAGCAACTCTCCTCTGATGAGTCGGGAGGCGCTTTGAGCATTGAAGGCACCACGTTGCTTGTCCCGCCACAGGCTATTCCTACCCTGGCCAATGGTCAGGCAGCCACGGTGAGCTTCTCGATCGAGAAGGGAGGTGCATTACCGAAAGCATTGCCCTCCAACATGAAGCTGGTGGGCGAACCGACCCTTTTCGGTCCGGAAGGTTTCATCTTCCAGGAACCGCTCTGGGTAACCTTCACCTTACCCGATGGTACTGCACCCGACCAGGTGTGCGTGATCGGGTACAACAACGATCGCAACGAATATGGGGTATTCCCCATTACCTACTACGATGAGGATGAAGCAGTGGTGGGTGCCGCGGTTTACGAACTCGGCCACTACATGCTGGCCAATGTCAGTGACATCAACCGGACCAGAGCACCATTCGGTGCCGGCGGTTTCCGGGTCAACAACGTCCTGAACTATAACTGGTACCCCTCCTCAGCGGGCACCCCATCGTGGAACAGCCACGATTGCTACAACAAACTGATCATCACCAATTTTGTCCCCAAATATCCTGAGGAGATGGTTCTCTGGGCACCCTACGACCCAAACACCACCAACGGACGGCGGTACTGGGAGGTCCTGACACCACCCGATGTCACCGGATGGGGGCCTAACCACAACATTGGCCTGACCTTCATGGGACCACAGGGTACCTATACTGCACAACTGGTCGTGTCCCACAAGTCAAGCCAAATGGGTCCGATCGAGTGCAAGCAGTACTCCCTCCCACTGACCTTCACCATCGGTGATGTGGTCCACTGCACCAGTGCCACGACATGTACCGGTTGGTCAGCCGGACCGAGCCTGCCTGGTGGCGGCAGTTTCAGCACCATCAACTGCTTCGAATACAAGCCCCTGGCCACGATCCCGGTATGTACGGGCGATTTCCAGAGTACCCTGACCTGGTTCAACGGAAACGGCAGCTATGGCGATTCCGACCTGGACCTGCACCTGTATGGACCGGACAACATGCACGTCTACTGGTCCAACAAGATCGGACCGAACGGGATCACCCTGGACCGGGACATGATCGATGAAACCGGATGGGTCCAGGAGAACATCTGCGCTCCTGCCCTCAGCCAAATGCCCAAAGGGGAATACACCATCAAGGTGCGACTGTTCGACGGCATGGACAAGGATTTCCAGGTCCGGATGATCCGGGGCACGCAAGCACAATCCTACAGCGGACGGGTTACCGGCACGGATTCCGAGAAGACCATCTTCACCTTTACGCTGTAATCAGGAATACGACCGGGTGACCATTCCCGGAGAATTTTTCAAGGGAGAAGGCCCGCGGAAACGCGGGTCTTCTTTTTTGGTAGCGCTTCAGCGCTACCGGCTCAGGACTTCCTGGTAATATCCCCACAACCCCCGTGTGGTCTTCTCCAGCGTGAACTTGTCCGCGTGTTCCCTTCCCTGACGAACCATGTCCTGACGGAAGGCAGTATCCTCCAGGACCTTCTGCAATCCGCTGGCGATCGACTCAGGCTCCTCTGGTTCGACATAGCAACTGCCGGGCCCACCGGCTTCCGGCATGGACGAGCGGTTGCTGGTCAGCACGGGAACACCACTGGCCAGGGCTTCGAGGATGGGGATGCCAAATCCCTCGTACAGGCTGGGATAGCAGAATACCGTCGCTCCCTGATAGATGGCCGGGAGATATTCCGAGGCGATCCCCGGACGGAAATAGACGACCTTGGTCAGGTTCCGGCTGGTCAGGTACCGGTTGACCTTGCGCAGGTAGCTGCCCCCATGCCCGACGACCACCAGGGGCAACCGCAGGGATTCGGGAAGGAGCTCGATGGCCTTGACCAGGCCGAGCAGGTTCTTCCGTTCATTCACGGATCCCACGTAGAGCAGATACTCCTTTGGCAACGCATTCCTGGCGCGGATACTCTTCCCTTCCTCGCTGCCCACTTCCTGGTAGAACATGGGGTCGCAGGACTGATAGGCCACGACGACCCGCTCCTCCGGCACATCGTAGGCATCGAGGATATCGGCCCGGGTACATTCGCTGATGGCGATCACCAGGTCGGCATTCTCACTGGCATACTTGGTCTTTCCATTGTATATCACCCGGTCCATCCGGCTGTAGTGAGCCGGATAATGGCGGTAGATCAGATCGTGGACCGTTGCCAGGGTCTTGATGGTCCCCTTGTGGATACCGATGGGGAGCTCATTGCTCAGGCCGTGATACAGATGGACCTCATCCCTGACCAGCGCATTGGTGATCCCCATGGTGCGCCAGAGGGTTCCGGGCATGGTCCGCGGGGGAGTGTGCACTTCAAAGGGAGCGCCCTGCTGGAATACCTGACAATCCGGCCGGTCGCCCAGGTCGGGGGTATAGAGGTGATAGTGATGGGAAGGAAATGCCCTGGCCAGTCCCCGTACCACCGTCCTGGCATAATTGCCCAGCCCGGAATTGTTCAAAAAAAGACGCTTGGCATCAAAGCCGATATGAAGAGGGGATTCGCTCATTGCCTTAAAGATAACAGGAGCTGCGGAATCATTCCTCTTCCGAGGTATCCTTCAACAAATGTTCATTTTGTTCCCAATCCATGCTCACGATGGGCACCGCGTAGAGGATGGGCATATCATAGGGATACAGTTCGCGGATCCGTTGGTTGACACGGTCATACAACACGGCTCGGGTCATGCCCTGGACCTTGACCCGGGTCTCTTCGAGGGTTTCTTTCTTCCGTCGCTTCATGAGCTGGCCCTCTTCCCCGATGAAGGCATCGACCCACAGATGTTCCAACAGGAGCACTTCGGCCAGGTCGTGGGCTTGCTGCATACTGGAGCAGAGGACATTCAGGAGGATCATGTTGCATCAATTTTGGTTACCATGCCCATGGAGGTCATGTCAATTGCCCATCCAACCGATACCCAGGGCCCATCGCAGGGCAAAGCCGGTCTTCTGGAACTTCACTCGGGTCTGGAGCAGCTTCAGCTCCGCATCGATCAGCTTGAGTTGCCGGCTGTTCACCAGGAACAGGGAACTTTCTCCATTCTCGAACCGGGTCTGCTCGGCATTGAGCATCCGGCGGTAGTTGGTCACCGTTTCCTGGAGCAGGTCGACCTGGCCGGCCAGGTTGGTCTGCTCCATGGCGTAGGCCCTCACCTTGTTGCGCAATTCCAGGATCTTCTGGTCCCGCCCCAGCCGGGCCTCCTCGATCTTGATCCGGGCCATCTGGAGATCGCCTCGTTCCTTTCGGAGAAAAAGAGGCATGGCAAACTCGACCCCCCACTTGTAATTGGATGGGGAGATCTGCGCCACCAGGTCACTGCCGACGGCTTCCGTGAGCAGATTGTACTGCACATTGACCTTGGGCTTGAGTTTCTCTGCCTTGAGCCGGCGATCGACATCCAGGGTAGCCAGCTTCAGGTCATACCGGCGGATCTCCGGGTGGTCGAGATCGACCCTGGCCACCCAGCTCGACAGGGAGTCGGGATTGAACCAGATCTGGCCGACCCAGGTCAGGGGGTCGGGAGCGACGACATCATCCGCGAGTTCGAGCGGTTCGAGATCTGCCGACCACAGGAAATTGGACACGGCCAGGCGGGCCTGCTGTTCGGTCACCTCGGCGGACTGGATCTGCTGATCGATGGTCTGCACCTGCAGGAAGGCCTCCAGGGTATCGATGGCGGCCCGGGAACCCAGCCGGAAGCTCCCCCGGACATAATCCAGTCGGGTGACGGCCAACTCACGCGCATTCCGGAAGACCTGGAGCCCGACGGAGGCACTGACCCACTCCCAGTAGGTGGAGGTGGCATCAAAGAGCAGATCATTCAGGATCAACTGGCGCTCCACGACCGTGGCCTGCTGATACAGCCTGGCCGTGAACAGGGTGGCGCGGCGCTGGTCGATCCACAACCCCTGCCCCAGGGAGAGGTTCACTCCAGCGGCCACCAGCCCACCAGCCGGAACGGTCCGTTCCGGATTGAGATACAAGCCGCTGTACTGCTCGAAACCCGCCTTCACCTCTGCTCCGAACCAGGTGGGCACTTTCAACCCGCCATCAAGATGGGAAAAGTAGGATTTGTCGTCAAAGTATTTCTGGTCCAGGTCGGTATAGAGCTTGGGATCGAATCCTCCCCGGGCTGCCAGACGGGTAGCCGCCCCGCGCTTCAGCTGCAGGTCGGCCTGCCGGGCTACCGGGTGGCGGGCGAGCACCAGGCGGATCAGGTCGTCCTGGGTCAGGACCGGTGGTCCAGATGGATCCTGGGCTAGCAGCCCTTGCACCAGGAACAGCAAGCCGATCATGATCACAGATCTATTTTTCCACCCTGTCCGACTCATCCTATTTGGGTTGTCCGGATGATTTCCCCTGCCCATCCTTCGGGTCCGCTGTCTTTTCCTGCTTCTTGCTCTCGGGGGAGTAGTAGTTCGGCGGGAATCCATTGAGCTGACGCCAGAGTTCATACCAGATCGGCACGTCATTCAGCAGGGCCATGCCTACAGCCCCCGAACCGACGCGGAGGCCTTCCGGCCAGGGATGATCGTCCGGATCAGGGGACACCAGGACACGATACTTTCCGTTGGCGCTGATAAAGTTGTCAATGGCTACCACTTCACCCCCGAACGCCCCGAAGGAGGCATTGGGCCAGCCCGAAAAAACGATGGCCGGCCAGCCATCAAAAATGAAGCGCACCTTGTTGCCCAGGTTCATGAGGGGAAGGTCCACCGGCTGGATATACATTTCCACCGCCAGGTCATACTTTACGGGCATGATACTGACCAGCTGCTCCCCTTCCTTGACCGTCTCGCCGATACCGGCGCGGATGGCCTTGGTGACGTACCCTGTCTGAGGTGCTGTGACATAGTAGAAGCCGGAGCGAACTTCATAGTTGCTGTACTGCACCTCCATCTTGGCGACCGTGGCATCGGCATCCAGGGCCTGGGAGATGGAGGATGCCCGTTCCGAGCGGGCCTTGGCCAGCTTGTCGCGATACTGCTGTTCGATGGAGATCAGCTCCACGTTGGCATTGATCAATTCATTCCGGCTGGCCAGCAACTTGTTCTCGGCACTGATCGCCTTGGCCTTGGCCTCCTGGTATTTCAGGTTCCGTGATTCCAGGTCGGTCAGCGGATTCAAACCGTCGGCATACAATTGCCGCATCCGGCTGAGCTGGGCATCCGCGATGGTTTCGTTCGCGCGGGCCGCCACCAGGTCCGTGCTGTCGGAGATCACCTTGAGTTCGGCCTGTCGGACATAGTTGCGGGCCTGCTCCAGCTTGAGGTCCCGTGTCCTGGCCAACGCCTCGATCTGGGCTTCCAGCGCCCCGACCTTCTCCCGGTAGGAATCGATGGCCCCTTCCTTGGCATCGATCTGCTGGCGGGTTCGGGCCAGCAGGGCAGGATCAAAGTAATCGGGCTTGATCTCGGAAAGGAACAGGATGGTATCCCCCTTCTGGACCAGATTGCCTTCCCTCACGTACCACTTCTCGATCCGGCCCGGAATGATCGCATGGACCGTCTGTGGCCGCTGCTCAGGCCGCAGGGTGGTCAGAAATCCGTCCGCGCGGATGTTCTGTGTCCAGGGAAGGAAAAGAAAGATGAAAAAGATCACCAGAAAGACCAGGATCAACCTGGCGAAGGTGCGCCCGGGCCGGTAATGCCGCAGCATGCCGAACGAGGTAAACTTATCTGTCTGCACCCATCCTTCTATCCGAAACTGGTCAAAGCGATGCATATCGATCAGGATTGGTGATATAAAGCAATGTAGGTCGGGTGGTTGCGAATCGCTTCCGGCGTATTGATCGCGGTGATCCGTCCATTCTCCAGGATGGCGATCCGATCGAACTGGTTGGCAAATTCCGGATCATTGGTAATGGCCACCAGGGTCCAGTTGCGTGCCTGCCCGAACAGGCAATCCAGGACACAGGCCCGGTCCGTCGTCTCGATCCGGCCAAGCCAGTCTTCCAGGAGGATCAGTCGCGGATTGGCCACGATGCATCGCGCCAGAATGATCTTGTTGATCACACTGCGCGGCAATTTGCGGCCCTGGGTCCCCAGGCGGGTATCGTATCCGGCGGACAGCTGCTCGACCACCTTGGTCAGCCCGACATTCTCGACCGCCATCCTGACTTGCTGGAAGTCAATCCCGGGGCGTCCGATGGTGATGTTCTCCAGGAAGGTCCCCTCGAAGATCTCATCCTGGGATATGCTGTTCCCCACCACCTGACGCAGGGAGGGCATATCGATGTTTCCCAGGGGGATCTGATTGTAGCTGATCGATCCGGTGTAGTTCTCATAAAGGCCAGCGAGCAGGCGCAGCAGGACGGACTTGCCCGCTCCGTTCGGTCCCACAATGGCCAGTCGCTCTCCGGGTTGGATATCCAGGTTCACGCCCTTCAGCACTTCCTCCTGCTCTTCGGGGAACTTGAACCGCAGATCGTGCACATTTACCTCCAGGCCGTCGGTCGATCCGGATGAATCGCTGGTGATGCCGGAATTGCGTTCCAATGGCAGATCGGTCACCGCGCCAATCTTCTCGAGGGAGGTGAGCACATCATAAATGGTCTGCAGACTCATGACCAGTTTCTCCACGGAGGAAATGACCAGGATGATGATGATCTCCGCGGCCACGAACTGCCCGATGTTCATCTGCTGCTCGAAGACAAGGAACCCACCCACCAGTAGCAGTCCTGCTGCGATCAGCACCTTGAAGACGACCATCAGGATATACTGGACCATCAGGACCCGGAAATGGGCATTCCTGGACTTGAGGTACCCGGTGACCCTCGTATCCGTATTGGACAACGGAAGGCTGGACTTCCCGGCCAGTTTGAAGGAGATCATCGCCCGGGCCAGTTCTTCCAGCCAATGGGCCACCTCGTACTTGTACTTGGACTCCTCCAGGCTGGTGCGCAGACCCACCCAACCGGTGTACCGGAAGATCAGGATGACCAGCAGGATGAGGATGAAGCTGAAGAGGATGAAAAATGGATGATAGAAGGACAGCAGGATCATGCCGAAGATCACCTGGAGCGTCGCGGTGGAGAAGTCGATGAGGATCTTGGACAAACCCTTCTGCACGGAGATGGTATCAAAGAACCGGTTGACCAGTTCAGGGGCGTAGTATTTGTCCAGTGCGTCCAGGCGCATCCTGGGGATGCGGAAGGCAAAGTCGAAGGCTGCCCGGGTGAAGATCTTCTGCTGGAGGTTCTCGGTGATGCGCAGCTGCATGATCTGCATGGTACCCGCCAGGGCGATACCGCCGATCACGACGGTCACCAGGATCAGCCAGGAGGTGGATACCCGGCCACCCATGATCAGGTTGATGATCGCCTGGATCCCCAGGGGAAGGGACAGGTTGACCAGACCGTTGAATACGGCATAGAGGTAGATCACGCCAATATCACTCTTGTCCAACGCCAGGAGGCGCCAAAACCGCCGTATAGGGGTCAAAGGTGTATTGAGTTCGGCCATAGGGATCATTCAATTTCCCGGATCGAGTCCGGTTGAACCAAGAATGCGTTAGACAGGCAAAATGTTGACGCCAGCTCCAGCCATTCGTGGCGAAAGGTACGCAGATACCTATCCGCCCCGGTAGTTTCGGATGGCCACCCTCCCAAGTCATGTCATCCATGGGTCCAGCTGACCCGGGACAACCCCTCCCCAAAAGTAGTTAATTCGCTGACAATCAAGTCCTGGGAGGCATGGAACCCCCAAACAGCCACATTCAAGATCGCGAAATATAATTCCGCCATTCGGGTGCATTATAATCCGATTAGAACTATTTAAAACAATCTTAAGGCCATCAGCAAACAAGATTCTGCCAGGAATAAAAAAACTCATTCCTCATCGAGGGAGTGACGCTCGTTGGACAGGACATTCTCCAGGGTCCAGTCCAGCCGCTGGGTAAACGGATATTGGCGTTCGGGGCAGATCTCCAGGCTGCACAGGCCACAGGCGGCAGGACGACAACCATCCGTATGCACGAACAGCTCGACCCGGTCGCCATACCGGTCCCGCACCAATCGCTCCAGAGCATCCACTTCGAAGTGGGATTGCTGCACATGGAAGTACCAGGGAACGGTCAGGTGACAATCGATGTGCAGGACGCTGCCATACTTGATGATTCGGAGATTGTGGATGTCCACCCAGGATTCACGCCTCACCTCGTTCAGGTGGGCGATCAGCTCGCGAAGCAGGGCCTCGTCCGCCTCATCCATGATGCCGGCGATGGATCGGCGCAGGATGCGATACCCGGTGACGAAGATGATCAGTCCGAACACGATGGCCACGGCAGAGTCCAGCCAGGCAATTTCGGTGACCCGCAGGAGGATCAGTCCTGCGATCAGGCCAAAGGTGCTGTAGGCATCGGACAACAGATGCCGGCCACTGGATTCCAGGGCCAGGGAGTGATTGCGCTGACCGGTCCGCTTGGCCAGCCATCCCATGAGAAAATTGACCACCCCGGCAATGACAATCAGCAGGATGCCCTGGTCCAACTGCTCGACGGGTTCAATGACGACCAACCGATGGATGGCCTCCCAGATGATCATGCCCCCGGCGACCCCGATCAGGGTGCCTTCGATGGCGGATGACAGGAATTCGACCTTGCCGTGGCCATAGGGATGATTGGTGTCCCGTGGCCGCGCCGCCAGCCAGAGGCTGTACAATCCGAATGCCGCGCTGACCACATTGACCGTACTCTCCAGGGCATCCGTCAGGATGGCTACCGAGTTCGTGATCGACCAGGCCACCACCTTGATGACAAACAGCACGATACCGACCAGGAGGACCCAGCGCTGAAGGAGGATGTTCTGCCGAGAAGGGGTCATATCTTCATTTCACACGATGAAGATACGGGAATGAGAGGTGGTTGTCGGTTGTCGGTTGTCGGTTGTCAGTTGTCCGTTTGTGCTTGCCTGATTCGTGTTGACCGTTTGGGTCATTGGCATTTCAGTTTTGGCGCTTGCCTGGCCGTCAGCAGGCGGGTTTGGGATTTGTGATTTGGGTTTTGTGATTTTCGGTTGTCCGTTGTCCGTTGTCAGTATGCCTCTACATTCTAGTTCGACAGTTCTCCAATTTCAAAATTTGACATGCTATATTCTACGGTCAGCATTCTACGCCACACGGCCCTAACCTCTCGGCTGGCAGGGAAGACCAAAGAGAAGTTGATTCCGCCTTGATGGATGGGCGTTGCTCGTCCCAGTTCTCCGATTCGACAGTTCTACAGTTACACCACCCTATTCCACCACCAACCGCTCCACCCAGCGTTCACCGTGCCGACCGATGATCCGGATGAAGTAGATTCCCGGCACTATTCTACTCAGGTCGATGGGGATAACCTCGTTATAGTTGTTGGAGAGATCACGGGTCAGGACGGAACGGCCCCACATGTCAACGACATCCAGGGACACGGCCGAACGCAGCACACCCGGTGCCAGCATCACCCGGCAGTCGCCAGACGCAGGGTTGGGCCAGATCTTTATTCCTTCCATTGGCAGAGTGACAACCGGTATAGAAGTCGGAAGAGAGAGGGTGCTATCGCAAACGGGTTCTCCCGTACCGAGTCGATAGTTGGGGAAATAGGGCATGGAGATCTGATGGTAGTAGTATAAGGGGATCTCATGTTGTCGGACCTCACAATCCGGCCCCTTGACATCCGGATGCATGATCACGTGGAGGTACTTTTGGCTGCTGGGAGAATTGATATAGATTCGACAATCGGGGCCGCGTTGCATGACATGAAATGTGCAGGGGAATAAATCCGTAAACCCATCCCAAACAGCGACAACAGTTTTGCTCCCTTCCACATCTGCTGCCTCGAGATCATATTGGTAAATGACCTTGCGTGTGCTAACATAGAGAAATTGACCTGAAGGGGAGAATTCAATGCCTCCAATAAACGTATTTACTGTATCAGGATTAGGTAACGTATATTCCAGATTCAATTTTCCGTCAGCTCGATTGAAAGAAAAAATCTTTAATGATTGTTCTTGATATACTGTTTCAAAACCCACGTACGTTTCGCCATTTGGAGAAAATTTTGCCAATGACCCATTGTGTTGCCTTTGAAATAAATTTGGAATAAACTGTTTCACAACAGCTCCTAAATCATCTTGTCTTGCATGTATTGAAAAATAAACGTTTGATGAATCATGTGGATTCACTATCCAATAATCTTCATTGTTCGCATGTTTTACTGCTGCCATAGAGGCAAAAGCAAATGTATCAGAAAGAATAGCTTTATTTACAAATGTCACGCTATTGTTGATAATATCTGTACGGTAAATAGAATCTACTAAAATCAAATACTGCGACGGGGATGTATATATCCGATTTTTATTCTGATAAAAAAGAGAATATTGGTTTTCAGCAAATGGAATGAAGATCATGCATTGGTCACTATACGGATATCCAAATCCATCAAAACAATAGTTGTCATAATACCATCCAGGATTGAGCCAGTTGGCACCTTGCACTATTTCATGACTCCCATCTGCAATATGACAACCGTTGGAATAATACTGCAATTCACCGAATTCATTGGCAATCATGGATGACCCTGTGTTCATATCGAAAGCAAAATCAACATTATCAATAATCTTATTGTCACTCGAAAAATCCAAGATGGTACCATAACCTTTCCAGGGACCAAACAACCAAATATTATCGTATTTGTGTTGTGCAAGGGCAATCATTGGCAATAACAAGAAGCAAAGGGATAATTTCATAACCAAAAGAGTTAGAAAATCGGGAGAAGGTGGTCACCTTCTCCCAATACGGTACAGAATTAACCAATCAACGGTTGATCACCAATCTGGCAGAATGGATTTCTCCTTGTGCATTCCGGCCTGCCAGAGAATAAAGCCCTTCTGGCAGGAATGGAAGTACCAGCTGATGCGCACCTGACGTTAATGACCAGGTTGCGGCAGTCACGCCATTGATATTTACAAGACTGAGGTGCCAAAGTAAATCCTCCTTCCCAGGCAATTCTAACCGAATGAATGTATTTGCAGGATTAGGAGAGACCTGTAAATCAGTATACACGGGTCTTCCATCAGTACTTCTGGAGATGGCCATGCTACAGCGCTCATCATCATCCCAAACCAGGGTATCGGTCAGCATTTGCAGGATAGAAGTTGGACCCGGAGTTCCTGGTGGATTGTCAACCCAGTTTGCTTTCACACTGGGTACTGTTGCCATTATAGGAAGTTGATAACTGAAGGAAACGATCAATAACAGAAAACCGTAGAATGTTATCCCATATCTGTCTGTAGCCCGCTTCCGGCTACCGAGTGGATCCGGTGCCCGTCTTAACGAGCCAGCCATGGTGTCATTTGTTTCATTGTAAAGTGGTTTAAAGGATGAAGAATGCCTTTAAGTTATTTCATTCCTGATCATCGAGTCAATACGTCAATGAAAAAAACAGTCATTTGTCCGAAATTTAACAGTTCCATCATGTCATTTCCTTCAATGATGAAGATAAGTGAAGCGACATACATGAGAATCCGTCTCAGATTTATCTCAGGAAAACCTGGGGTTCTCATCAGGATAAGACCCTCTTTCGAGTCCGTTCTTCACCAGGACAAGCCGTTCATGCGCTTGCCTTGACAAAGATGCTTTTGGTAATTGTATTATCTAGACGGACAGCGTTATTCAAGTTCCCAGCTTCCATCTGGAAGAGAGGACCGAGGACCGAAGACTGGAGACCGAATTGAAGTTGATCTCTCCTCGGAGGACAAGCATTGATCGTTCCAGTTCTCCTATTCTACAACTTTCCAGTTCAACAGTTCCGCAGTTCTTCGATTCTACAGCCGCCACGGCGGCCAGGGTTCTACATTTCTACATTTGCAATCCGTACCTCGAAGTACATGCTATCCAGAACTTCAGGTACCGGACTTCATTAAGGGCACTTCTATTAACCTCCGAAATAGGCCAACACTCGAGAGAACCAAGCGAGACAAGGCATTTCGAAAGAGCATAGCCATAGCTAAGTAATTGAGAAATAACGCAGTATCGCGCAGGTTGTCTCGAGTGAAAATCCTGAAAGGATTTGTTTGGTCATTGAGTGGGGTTGATAGAGGTGCCCTTAATTGAATCACCCGCAAATTGCCCCTCCAGGCAACCTGCTCATCGGAGACCAGCTCCAGACCGGTGTGATCCAGGATAGGTTCGAACCGGCGATTGATATCGGTGGCGAGGATAAAAGTGAAGATATTGGTCCACCGTCGCCACATGGGTGCCTGTTCGCCCGGGGGAAGGAACTTGTCCATGATGCCGATCCGACCGCCCGGTTTGAGTACGCGTTCTGCTTCCCGCAGGCACGCCACCGGATCGGGGATCACTGCCAGGATGAGATGCAGGATCACCACATCAACGGATTGGGCATCCAGGTCCAGATTCTGCCCGTCCATCACCCGTACTTCCAGCTGGTGCCCCAGCAGGCGGTTGCGCACCTTGATCTGCTGGACCATCAGGGGGGTCAGGTCCGTGGCCAGGATATCGGCACCCTTGGGAATGTGCTCCAGGTCCAGTCCCGTGCCCGCACCGATCAACAGCACGCGCTCACCCGGCTGGATGGCCAGTTGATCGATCGACTGCCGCCGGTATGGGGCAAACCATCGGCCGATCGCGTCGTAGACGGGCGTGTACAGGGTGTACCGGAATCTGTTCCAGGCATTGGTCCTGAAGATCATGTTGACTGTTTAGTTGGTTTCACCTGGACTTTGGCAAGTTCACCTCGTGCCGCATCCAATGCCAGGTCAAAATTCAAAAAGATCAGATCTTCCCGGACCATTCCCGTGGCCAGGATCTCCTCGCGGACAACATCATTGACCCCGGAGAACATCACCAGGACATGGCGATCGGCCATTTCCTTCAGGATCTCGATCAGGCGCTGCCGCCCGGTCGCATCCACCAGGGGCACATATCTCATCCGGAGGATGAGCACCCGGTAAGACGACCCCACCTCGTTCATGGCATCATAGAACCGCTGGGCCGCCCCGAAGAACAAGGGACCATTGATCTGGAAAACCGCTACCCCGGGAGGGATCCTTCCCCCTTCGCTCTCAAACAGCTCGTCCTCATCCAGATTCGCGCCCAACATCGGCTTCAGTTGGAGGGAATCCGCCATTCGCTTCATGAACAGGAAGGAAGCGAGGACCATGCCCATCTCGATGGCCAGGACCAGATCAAAGAACACGGTCAGGAAAAACGTCACGAGCAGGACGGCGACATCATAGCGGTTGGACCGGAGGATGGTGACGAAGGTGTGCATCTCCGACATGTTCCAGGCCACGACCACCAGGATCCCGGCCAATGTCGCCAATGGAATGCGGGCGGCCAGGGGAGAGGCCACCAGCAGGATGGCCAGGAGGACCAGGGCGTGGATGATCCCGGCAATGGGGGTCCTGCCCCCGTTCTTTGCATTGGTGGCCGTCCGGGCGATCGCTCCCGTGGCCGGAATCCCTCCGAACATGGCACTGAGGATGTTGGCACCTCCCTGGGCGACCAGCTCGATGTTGGGCTTGTGGCGACCTCCGATCATGCCATCGGCGACGACAGCGGACAGAAGGGATTCGATCGCTCCCAGCAAGGCGATGGCCAATGCCGGGTGGATCAACTCCTTGATTGTTTCCCAATCGACCAGGTAGATCCTGGGGGCAGGGATGGACCCGGATATCGGCCCGAAGGAGGAACCAATGGTATCGACCGGCCATTGTCCGTACCAGGCGATGCCCGTCGTCAGCAGGATGGCGACCAGTGACCCGGGAATGACCCGGATGAACTTGCCCAGGAAGAGGGTGGACAGAATGGCCATGGCGCCCAGTGCGCAAGCATAGGGGTTGACGGAACCAATGGCCCTGGCATAGGCCAGCCATTTATCAGGAAACGCTGCCGGCACATGGTCGATGCCCAGTCCCAGCAAGTCGTTGATCTGCGTGGAGAAGATCACTACCGCTATCCCGCTGGTAAACCCGACGACCAGGGTAAAGGGGAAGAATTGCAGGAACCGTCCCAGCCGCAAGAAGCCCATGGCCATGATCAGGAATCCTGCCATGAAAGTGGCGATGGTCAGGCCCTCGACCCCATACTGCTGGATGATCCCGAACACAATGACGATGAAGGCTCCGGTAGGCCCACCGATCTGGATCCGGCTTCCGCCAAAGACGGAGATCACCAGACCGGCGATGATCGCGGTGATCAGCCCCTTTTCAGGCCCGACACCCGAGGCGATGGCAAACGCAATGGCCAGGGGTAATGCGACGATCCCAACGATCAACCCGGACAGGATGTCCTTCCCGACCTGTTCGCGTGAAATGCCCGACCGAATCAGTTCGAATAACTTGGGCGTGAATTCACGTTGGGACATGGATGGCATGACTATCCACAAAGATACCCCTTCCGGGAATCATCCCTGTCATCATTGATGTGCATCATCCAGGTTCAATCTGGAAAGGGAGCGCGGAATACCGACGTCAATCCTGTGAGCCGGTCTCCCCTACCTCAGCGGTCAGGCGAGTCAACAACCAGAGATAATTCGCGAGAAAGTCGTCGATCTGCCGATCAAAGCTCTGGTCCAGCAATTCGCCGGCTTCATCAAACTTCTGGTCCATATGCGGGGTGATCAGCATGCGCGGACAGATGATGGCAGACAAGGCTGCGCCCAGCAGTTGCAATTGTTGCGAAGCCCTCATCCCTCCCATCGCACCGGTGCTACCCGTGACAATGCCCCAGGCTTTTCGATGGTAGGCCGATTTGGGGAAATGGTCCAGGAAATTCTTCAGTGCCGGAGAGTATCCACCGTTGTACTCCGGGCTGACGACAATGATTCCATGGGCCTGGTCCATCGCCTGGAAGATCTCCTGCTTGTCGGTTGGCACAGAGGCCGCTTGTTTCCAAACCTCCTGGATGGGGGGTAGACTGTCCTCCTGCATGGCTACCAACCTCACGGTGACATGGGTGATTTCCTGGAATCGCTTTACCAGATGGCGGGCAATTCGCAAGCTGACACTACCCTTCCGAGGGCTACCAGACAGGATGATGATCCGTATGGTTTGACTGTTCATCTTTCTCCTACTTTGGGCCTGATGCCATGCATTGGCATCAGTGTTTCTCAACAGGACAGCGGCAAAAAGGTTCGTTATCCTGCAGCCCGAGAACCCTGCGCGAAATGCACTGGGAGCCAGAGGGGAATCCGTAAAAAAATAGTTGTTCGGAGATTCTGGAATCCACCTACATTTGGCTCGTCTTTTGACTACCCTGCCCGTGGCATCTACACTCATGATCGCTCTCTTTGTACTAGGTTACATGGCGATCGCATTCGAACATCCCATCCGGATCGACAAAGCGGCTTCCGCATTATTCACTGGAATGATGGTCTGGGTGATCCTGGTCTTCTCCATGCACGGCGGCCATCCCCCGGAAGAGGCCCTGATGCACCACCTGTTCGACATCTCCAATATCCTGTTCTTCCTGCTGGGAGCGATGACCATTGTCGAGGTGGTCGACTCGCACAACGGCTTCTCCATCATTACCGATCGGATCAAGACCCGCGACCCGGTCAAGCTGGCCTGGATCATTGCCTTTGTGACCTTCTTCCTTTCGGCAGCCCTGGACAACCTGACCACCTCCATCGTGATGATCTCCCTGTTGCGCAAGCTGATCCACGAACAGAAGACCCGATGGCTCTTTGGCGGGATCATCATTATTGCTGCCAACGCAGGCGGGGCCTGGTCACCCATCGGTGACGTCACCACCACCATGCTCTGGATCAAGGGGCAGCTGCCCGATGCAGCCGGATTCGTGGTCAACCTCCTGCTTCCTTCCCTGGCCACCATCATCATCCCGCTCATCTTCCTCACCTTCAGCCTGAGGAAAAGCAAGCTGGTCATCGAACCCAAACCTGCCTCTGCCTTGGCGCATTCCCATGGCGAGGAGGCCACCCGGAAGGAAAAACTCCGCGTGTTTGCCCTGGGCATCGGCGGCCTGCTCTTCATCCCGTTCTTCAAGCAGTTCACCCATCTGCCGCCCTTTATGGGCATGATGTTCAGCCTTAGCGTCCTGTGGATCAGCACGGAGATCATGCACCGGAAGAAACCAGCGGAGATCCGCAGTAAAATGACCGTGCTGAACATCCTGCGCCGGATCGACACCGCCAGCATCCTCTTCTTCCTGGGCATCCTGATGGCTGTGGCCGGGCTACAGGAAGCCGGACACCTGGCCCAGTTGGCCATGGCCCTGGACAATACGATCGGCAATATCTACGGCATCAACATCCTCATCGGTCTGCTCTCCGCGATCATCGACAACGTTCCTCTGGTGGCCGCCGCCCAGGGGATGTACCCGATCGCCGAGGTGGGCGACTTTGCCGCCAACGGATCCTTCTGGGACTTCCTGGCCTATTGCGCCGGCACAGGAGGCAGCTGCCTGATCATCGGCTCAGCCGCTGGTGTAGCCGTGATGGGCCTGGAAAAGATCGACTTCATCTGGTACCTCAAAAAGATTTCCCTGCTGGCCCTGGCCGGATATCTGGGAGGCGCCGGTGTCTATATGCTGATGCACGTGCTGTAGGTGTCTCCCCCGGGCAGGATGCTCTGCGCAGGGCGACGAAACGCCTGATAATGACCAGCACCTGGGTTACCGGACCTGCAGCCGCAGCATCGTGGTCTTGCCTGACTCCGACCGGACCTGCAGCAAATATGTCCCACTGGCCAAACCGGACAGCTGGAGCATATCCAGGGTGCCTGAACTGACTTCCATCCCGAGCAGGGAGAACAGTTGCCAGGATGACCCCTCTTCATATCCCGCGATCTGCACCGATCCTGCAGCCGGATTGGGTACCAGGAACATCCCACCATCCGACGTGGCCGGGGGCAGGGTCGAGGTCGTGCAGGGGAGCTGGCCGATCCGTTCCCACAGCGGGCTATCGAAGCTGGACAAGGCCGGCAGGACGGGGCCCGCGGAATTCCCCATGCGGATGACCACCAGGTCCTGGCTCGGGACCACGTACACCTTCTGGTCGTTCTTGCCCAGGGCAGCGATCAGGTCGTCCGGGGCGGTCGGGATAATATCCTGGTTGAATTTCAGCTGTAGCCCGGGGATCATATGCTGTCCCTTCCCGTTCAACCACCACAGATATCCATATGATTTGTTCAGATCCTGGGAGGTATTGACCATCTGTTGGAAGTATGCGGTATCCGAGAGGACCGGAACGCCATCCCAGGTGCCTTTGCCCTGGATGAGCAGACCAAATCGGGCCATGTCGCGCGGCCGGCTGAAAAAGACATTGTTATAGTCCACCTTCAGGTAGAGGCCTCCGGCACCGATCTTCGAGCCCAGGTAGGTATTGTAGAACGAATTGATGGATGTCCCCGTGGCTCCGGCGATCACCTGGTCAAGCAGGGTGTAGGGGGCATTGTGATAGGCCCAGCGGGTACCGGGGTCGGCCAGGCATTCCAGGCAGGTCGGGTCCGTGCAGTCGGCATCGCCGGCCTTGTCATCGAGGCCACTGGTCATGGTGAGCTGGTGCCGGATCGTGATCTTTTCCTCATCTGTCATGGAACAGCTGGTCCATCCGTTGCCCAGATAATCGGTGGTGGGATCATCCAGGCCCAGGTACCCTTCCTGCCGGGCGATCCCAACCAGGGTAGCGGTCAGGGATTTCCCGGCGCTGGCCCAGTACCAGAGACTGTCCTGGGTAAACCCGTCGAAATACCATTCCACGGCGATCCGCCCTCCTTTCAGGATGATGAAGGCCTTGGTATCCTTCTCATCGAGGAAGGTCTTGAGGGTATCCAGCTGATCCGGGCACCAGTTCAGATCGGCGATCGGATCAATGGTCTCCCAGTCATTCCCCGGAGGAGGGAAGTACAGGGATTGGGCCTGCGACTGGAACAACAGACAAGACCAGAGGACAACAATGGGCAGAAGAAGACGGCAACACATGACGGCAGGGTTGTTTGACAACAAGGTACACAATCAAGCGAACTGGGTTGCCTGGGTGAACAGATTGCGAACCTACTGGCTTGTCCAATGCCAACGGACACCCAGATAGAATTCACGACCGCGGGTGGGCCCCCACACCGAGGACGAATCGAACCAGGGTCCGAATGGATCCTGCCAACCGAGGATGGGACGCCTCTGACGAAAATCGAGGATGTTCTCACATCCGGTATAGATCTCGAACGGGGTCAGTCGGATGGTGACCTGTGCATTCAGCACCGAGTAATCCGGGGACTGGTCAGGTCGCCGGAATTCTTCGGGATTGGCCTGGGTATTGGGCAATTGTTGCGGACCATACCAGTGGGCATTGAGGTCCCACTGCCAGCGACCATCGGGTGTGGCATAGGAAAGGGCGGCCAGCAAACGGTGACGGGAATTGAATGGCAGGATCTCCCGGCGGCCGTCGACCTCCCGGACGACTTCCAGGAAATTGTAGGCCACCTTGACCTGCAATCCGGACAGAGGGGTCAGATCCAGATCTGTCTGGAAGGCCCGACTGGTGGACGGTTCGGTAAAATTCGCGACCACCGCCGTGCGCGGATCCTGGAGAAAATCAGGAAAGATCTGGTCGGTGAAACGCGTCTGATAATAGTCCGCTCCCCATCGGCCGGTCATGCTGCCCAGGTTGAATCGCTGGGTCATATTCACCCCCCAGTTCATGGCCTTCTCCGGGGTCAACGACTCGGGGAATACAACCTGTCGATTGCCGGCCAGGAGCATGACATTCTCGGAGAACACATTGGCGGTCCGCCATCCCCAACCAATGGAGCCACGCAGGGAGCTGCCGGTCCACAGATCGGCTTTCAACAACGTCCTAGGGGTAAAGAATACCCCAAAATCCTGATGATGATCGAGGCGGGCTCCCAGGATCCAGGTCAGTCGGTCCGACCAGAAGGTGGTGGTCTGCTCGGCAAACACCCCGGCTACCTGGTCCTTCCGGGCGTAGGTGCCATCATGCTCCAGCTGGAGAGGATTCTCGGAAAAGCTCAGGGACTCCTTCAGATCGTGATGCCGATAGGATATCCCCGATTTGAGATGATAGTTCTCGTTCGGATCCCACTCGTGTTGCAGGACCGCATTGGCGGTAGACTGCCTGGCCCGATACCGGGTCAGCCCATACCAGGACCGTTGATCGTGATGCAGCCCGGAGGCAAAGAGGACCAGACGATGCTGGTCATTCCAGCGAAACGCCGTTTTCGCCCACACCTCCGGTTCCTGGTAGCGCACCCATTGGCCATAGGACCTCTGAGTACCCGCATCGTCTTCGGGCTGATAATCCTGCTGCCCTCCGATCCGCTCTTCGGTGGTCAACCGGATCCCGGCTTTGAGCGACCAACCCGGGCCGGCTTCGGTTCCGAGATGCAATCGGTCAGTAAAACCGTATCGGGATACCAAAGGAAAGTCCAGGAACCCATCGTTGTCGATATCCCGCCGACTGCCCGGCTGTGCCGTATGGAAAAAGAGGAGATTCCCCCACCCTTCTCCGTCCTGCCGGAAGACCCCGTTAACCTGCTTTTCACCAAAGGAATTGATATACCCGTTCATGAAGGCCATGGGCGCCGTCTCCGGCTCTCGCAACTCGACGTTGATCTGCCCACTGATGCTTTCCCATCCCTGCAGGACGGAATTGGCGCCCTTGCTGATGTAGATATTGTCGACCCAGGCACCTGGCAAGGCACTGACCCCATAGGTATAGCTCAGGCCCTGGATCATGGGAAATCCTTCCAGCAGGACCTGGTTGTACACGCCACCCAACCCCAGGATCCGGAGTTCCTGTGCCTGGGTGATCACATTCGTCACATTCTTCTGAATGGTGGCATTCGTATTGAAACATCCCGCCAGGTCACAGCAGGCGCCCTTCTGGAGTTCCAGGGCGCTGACCACTTCTGTACGGATGGGATTGAGCTCGTCGACAAACTGGCCATCGCGCCGCTCATTCACCGTAACGGTCTCCAGGCGAGCATCGGAGACCAGGCGGATATGGGTATATCCCGGGCCGGTGATCCGGATGGTATCCGGCACATAACCCACCTGACGCGCAATGAGCAGGACGGGTAACTCCAGTCCTTCCTCCCAGGAGAGGCGATATCCGCCCATTGAATCGGCAAATCCGCTGACCTGGGTACCGGACAGGTAGACCTGGGCACCTGGCAGGATATAATCCTCCGCATCGGTGACCACCCCGTGGACGGTCTGTGCCTGGAGAACGGTCAGGCCGGTCAGCCAGGAGAACAGGAGGATGACCACCGTACGGATCGACAGGAAAGGATGAGCCATCCCGCAAAGGTAGGCCATCCGGCTATTGGATGCTGGCCAGTTTCGTGAGCCTATCATGCAGGATGTGGAGATCCACCTGTTCAAATGGATGGCGCTGACCTGCCAGGGCATGAAACTGTCCATGAGGAAGGATACCGGCCACCCGTTCGGATTCCTCCCGACTGACCATTCGATCCTCCGAACCCCACAGAATATCCACAGGAATCGCGCACTCCCTGAGATCCGAATCGCTCAGCAGGGAATCCCGACCCAATCCTTCCAGGAGATGCCTGGTTGCCCGAACGATGGCCGTCCAATCCTGTGGCGCATGGCGGTCTGCCAGCATATCGGCCAATGCAGGCACCTTTTCGCGAATGACCTCCGGGTCAAGCATCCTCACCTCCCGGGCGGCGATGTCGGGCGACCAGGACCACTTCGTGCCCAATGTCATGACATGATGCATAAGGTCAGGCCGGCGACAGGCCAGGACGGTCGCGGCATAGCCACCCATGCTGTACCCGAAGACGATCACCGGTTGGGTGAATGATGCGTCCAGCCAATGCTCCAGGCCAGCGACCAGGTCGGCCATGGAATAACCAGCATCGGGGACGGGGGCACCACCATGACCGGGAAAATCCCAGGTATGCACGGGGACGTCATCCTTCAACAATGCGGCGAGGCCGGCCATTTGTCGGGCACTGCCCAACGCACCGTGCAAGAGGACCAGGGTTGGAGTGGTCATCGGAGAGGCATGACAGGTTTGGCAATCACCATTTCTTCTTCCAGCGTCCCAGCATCGGGATGTGCAGGGTGAACAACCAGCGTCGGATCGGGCCGAAGCCCATTTCTTTCAGTTTGGAGCGTGAAAAGGCCACCATCTGGTCGGCCGAGGTAAAATTGTCCCTGAACTGGCCATCTGCATAACAATAGCTGCAATAGATGCTGCTCCTGGAGCCATCCTGGTTGGTTCCCCCTTTGCCGGGATCCTGGTCCAGTGGCATGCCACAACTTTGACAAAATGCATCGAAACGTCCCATGTTGTGAAGATAGGATGTTTCAATGATGTGGAAACACCTGAACCATTCAAAGTACCCATGAACAAAATCCAGGATGGTCGACCTATCGCCAGCTTCGGTGGCCTCGAATACCGAAATGCGACAGACCACAGCCAGCAAGAGAACAACCTGGATTGTCCTGGATCCAGCAAGTAGTTCCCTGGTTGACATCAGCCGTGTGTCTGACCGCTGTCATTTCATTTGTTGCATTGTGCCTGTACATTGACATACAGAGTTTTCTGTGTGCATCCTAAATGAGAAACCATGAGAACGCGATTCATTTTTCTGATCGCCATCTGGATCATCGGATGGCTGAATATCACGATAGCCCAGGAACCGATCCTCCGCCAATATGCAGTGGGGGACTGGACCAGTGGAGCATTCATCACAGCTTGCATCCACCCGAACGGCGGTTATCTGGTCCTGGGGTCCGCCAATTCCTGGCAACAGGGAACACGTACAGCCTTGTTTCGCCTGGACAACGAGGGAGACACCCTGTGGACCAAGGCTTACTGGAGACACGATCTGGGTGATCGGTGGCCGATCGACATGACGACAGCCCAGGATGGATCAGGATTCTATATCCTGATGGGAAATGCCATTCCTACCATCCAGTACAATGCCGTCCTGAAAGTCAACCTGGAGGGAGATTCGCTTTGGCAAACCCAGGTCAGCAACAGCACGGACCAATGGGTCAATGCGCCCTTCAATGCCATTGGATCATTGGAGGACGGAGGATGTGTAGTGGCAGGAAATGGCTACTTTTTCGATAATCCACCATTGGTCACCGCCCTCAGTTCCGGAGGCCAGATCCAATGGAACAATGCCATTTCCCCATCCGGCGCCTACTCCCATTACAAGCGGATCAGGCAGGGCCCGGATAGCCACCTGTTTGCCGTGGGCACCCATTCCAGCTATGACCCAGGAATGAACCACAGTCGGATGATGATCTCCAAATTCTCCGGGAGCGGCACCCTGTTGTGGTCAAGACAATTCAACTCCGGCACGCCCCTTTCCGGGGACATGCGTCTGAGTGAAGGGCATGATGTCCTGCCACTCGCTGATGGCGGATGCATCATCACCGGATATCTCACGGATCCCGGGATCACCTTCCAGGGCCAAACGATCGTCAGGCGATTGGACCAGGATGGCAATGAGGTATGGACCAAGACATGGTTTGCCCATCCGAACGACCTGTCGACCGGATTCAATCTTCAACCCTCGGGATCAGGCAACTTTCTGGTCTTTCTCCATCAATATGGTTCAAGCGCCGCAGGGGCTACCTTGATGAAGTGCTCGATGGATGGCGACTCCATCTGGACCCAATGGGGATATGACTATCCCATCCGGATGAAGGAGGTACAAAATAATGGCCAGATCCTGATGACCGGATATGCCCCGAGCTCTCCTTATGGCATCTTTATCCGTACATCACCCGATGGTACTGGTTCAGCCCCCTATAATTCAGACAATAAACTACGAGGGTTACTAATCACCTCTATGTGGCCTATCTTTGCTCCTGCGAGAGTCGACCGACGGCGATCATTAGACCGAAGTCGATGCAGTATTGTGTAGGCCTACCAATACTTTTTTTATTTCTCAGCCCATCGAGGGCTTCAAAATAAGCGAGAGTCTCTCTCAGGTTCCCAATGCCCGATAGTCATATTTGGTGATCCACGGGATGCTCAGGATGTCCTGGTAAGCTACCTTAAGACCAAATTTAACCCTCCGCTTTTCTAAAGGTATCACTTCTATTTTATCCTGCTCATACAGTGCCCAAAATTTCGACGGGGGTAACCCGTTGATGCTTCCATGGCTGCGGTCATTGTTATAGCTGGTGTAGAACTTCTTCAACCGTTGGCTCAGCATTTCCAGTGATACGAACTGATCCCTTTGGATGGCTTTGCCCAACGTGTAATGAAAGCTCTCAATATGCCCGTTCTCCTCTGGTGTATATGGGTGGGTAAACACCTGATTCAAATAGTTCTCCTTGAAGAAGCCAATGATCAGGTTTGAATTGAACTGCTTTCCATTGTCGTTCCTGACCTCGACGTCCAGTCGCTGTTCACGTATCCCAGCTGGTTGCAGGTAGTGTGTGATGATGTACTCCCACACAGCCTTGACCTGATGGCTTTTCATGGTATAGCCGATATCCCAATGCAGGACATACCGGGTAAACGTATCGATCACAGTCAGGATAAATGCATACTTCCGTATGCCGTAAATCCAGACGTACTTGATATCCATCTCAATGATTTCCAATGGCCTAAGTGGTGCCACTCGCCGGTATTTTGCAAATTCACGCCCCGATCTTCTCCGCGGGCTTTCCAACAATATATACTCCAGCATCAATCGATATACTTTCTTGTGATTGATGTAATAACCCTGTATTTGCAAGGTCACAGCGATCAATCTGTACCCATTCGCCAGGTCTGGGTTGAGCTTGATCTCGACAATCTTCTGGACAACTTCGACGTTGTCAACCTCGTAGGTCAAATTTGTAGCAGGGTCTCGCCACAGCGTGCTACTGGATCGACAACGACCTGGCCTTACACCGCTCTGGACATAGTAGAATTGGTTCTTTGTCAGACCGGTTATGGTCAAACAATGATCACGCTTCAATCCTTGGGTCATGTATTCTCGAACTAAGGCTTCTTTCTCAGCTCGGGATACTTTTTTTTTAGAAGGTCATCCTTCAATTTCCCTTCAAGCTCTTTCTCCGCCAGAAGGAGTTTCAGTGCTTCATTTTCCTTCTCCAGGCGCTTGATCTCAGCCTGCTGATCTTTCATCGTTCGGTGATTCAGCCCATCCTCACCGTGCTTTGCCAGATTGTGCCTCCAATAGTAAAAGGTTGCAGGGTACAGATCATACTTTGCCAAGGTCACTTTTACCCCATTCTCCGCAGCTTCTCGGATGATGGCCAGCTTTTCATCCTTGGTGAACTTTTTGGTTCCAGATTCGGTCACTTTCATCGACATAATTACAAATATTTATTCGTAATCCTGTCTGATTGCTTAGGGGGCTGTTACAGGTACCTACCTGCCACCCGGACTGAACTATCCATGGAATGGCCAAGGCAACGTACTGGCACCCATCGTGTTGGAATGGAATGCAGGAGGGGCACCCCAGCGGACCACCCAATATGACATCCAGATCAATACAACCCAGGATTTCACCTTTCCGATCGCCACATACCAGACCAATGGGTCAACCAAACTGGAGGTCTCCGGACTCAACAGCATGACCACCTATTTCTGGAGGGCCAGGGCAAGAGGTCCTGCCATGGGCACCAATCTTTGGAGCGATCCATTCCAGTTCACCACCGGGATGATCACAGCCCTGGACGATCCAATCCCCGATGTCCGGTTGGACCGTATCTATCCCCAGCCTGCTTCTGCACAAGCATGGATCCAGTATGTCCTGCCTCGGCCGATGGAGGTCAACATCCTTGTGACGGATACCTCCGGAAAACTGATCTACCGAAGCGGAACCGGGCTAAGGCAAGCAGGGCAGTATCAAGAATCGATCGTCACGGCCGACTGGCCGGAAGGCATGTATCTGATTACCCTCCAGGCCGGTCAAAACCTCGCCGCACAGACACTGGTCGTGCAGCATTGATCATTTGAAACGTTCCATCGTCCAGCAATGAAACAGACCGGGCGATGATCATCATGGATCATCGCCCGGTCATTTTTCTGGAAAATCCTTCACGTTCAGTTGACATCGGCTAATTGAGGAACCTGGCGTGCCGCCAAGGGAAAATCGATCGCCGCCTGCGCAGCAGCCAGCCGGGCAATGGGCACCCGGAAGGGTGAACAGCTCACGTAATCCAGACCGACCTGATGGAAGAAGCGAACACTGTCCGGGTCACCGCCATGTTCGCCGCAGATGCCGACCTTGAGGTCGGGACGGGTCTGGCGGCCCCGCTCTACGGCAAAGCGGACCAATTCTCCGATCCCCTCCTGGTCCAGCGCGGCAAACGGGTCCCTTTGGAGGATACCGGCTTCCAGATACTCGGGCAGGAAGGACCCGATATCGTCCCGGCTGAATCCGAAGCCCATCTGGGTGAGGTCATTGGTACCAAAGCTGAAGAACTCCGTCACCTGGGCGATGGCCCCGGCCCGAAGGGCTGCACGGGGTACCTCGATCATGGTCCCGTAGTGAAAGGCGATCTCCTTGCCAAACTTGTGATTGACCTCCGCAGCCACCCGGTCCACCACCTTCTTCTGGTGGGTGAGCTCCGTCACGCAAACGGTCAGCGGGATCATGATCTCCGGAAAGCAGGAAATACCCTCCTGGTCCAGTTCACCTGCCGCCTCCAGGATGGCGCGGACCTGGATCTCGGTCATTTCCGGATAGGTGATCCCCAGGCGCACCCCGCGATGACCCAGCATGGGGTTGTTCTCATGAAGGGCGATGATCCGCTTTTTCAACTTCTGGAGGCTGATCCCCAGCTCCTGTGCCAGCATCATCAACTTGTCCTCATCATGTGGCACGAACTCGTGCAGAGGCGGGTCCACCAGGCGGATGGTCACCGGCTTGCCCTTCATCACGGCCAGGGTGGCCTTGATATCCCGTTTCATGAAGGGGAATAGTTCATCCAGGGCTTGACGCCTCTCTTCTTCCGTCTTGCTCATGATCACTTTGCGCATGATGAACAGGGGCTCGGTGCCCCCTTCCCCATAGAACATGTGTTCAATGCGGAACAGGCCGATCCCTTCCGCCCCGAAGCTCAGGGCCTGGGCTGCCGCCTCGGGGGTGTCCGCATTGGTCCGGATTCCCAGATGGCGATTTCGGTCCACCATATTCATCAGATCATGATAAGGGCCGTCCTCGTGCAGGTCACTGGCCACCATGGGCACCTCTCCGTCGTAGACCAGGCCCTTTGTCCCGTTGAGGCTGATCCAATCGCCCTTTCTGACCGTATGGCCGTCCTCGGTGATGAAGGAGGTCAGATCCGTGGCGATCTCAATGGATCCACAACCGACAATGCAACACTTCCCCCAGCCGCGGGCGACCAGGGCAGCGTGACTGGTCATGCCTCCCTTGCTGGTCAGAATGGCGCTGGCCTTGTGCATGCCGTCGACATCTTCGGGCGAGGTCTCCTCGCGAACGAGGATCACCTCCTCACCCCTGGCGGCCCAGGCAACGGCGTCTTCAGCGGTGAAGACCACCCGGCCTCTGGCGCCGCCGGGACCGGCGGGCAATCCCCTGGCGATCGGCTTCCGGGTCAGTTCGGCTGTCGGGTCCAGTCGGGGCAGGAGCAACTCGATCAACTGGGTCGGGGCCACGCGTTTGAGGGCGGTCGGTTCATCGATCAGTCCTTCGCGGACCATTTCGGTGGCCATGCGGACAGCTGCCACCCCATTTCGCTTGCCGACGCGGGTCTGCAGGATGTAGAGCGTGCCTTGTTCGATGGTGAACTCCAGGTCCTGCATATCGCGGTAATGCTGCTCCAATCGCTGCTGGTATCCGTCCAGCTCGGCATACAGGCCGGGCATGATCTCTTCCAGGGTCGGCAGGTTCCGACTCTGATCGTTGCGGGAATAGGCATTGATCGGGGCGGGGGTCCGGGTGCCGGCCACGACGTCCTCTCCCTGAGCATTGACCAGATACTCACCGTAGAACCGGTGCTCGCCATTGCCTGGATTCCGGGTAAAGGCCACGCCGGTAGCGCTGGTATCCCCCAGGTTGCCAAACACCATGGCCTGCACATTGACCGCCGTCCCCCAGTCATTGGGGATCCGCTCGATCCGGCGATACTCCACGGCACGCTTGCCCTGCCAGGAAGAGAAAACGGCTCCGATGCCACCCCACAGCTGATCCCATGGATCATCCGGGAAGGGCACGCCAAAGGAGTCGAGGATCAATGCCTTGAAGTCTTCGGTCAATTCGATCAGGTCGACGGGCAACAATTCCGTGTCAGCGACATACCCTCTGGCTTTCTTGAGGGTGGTCAGCCGATCCTCCATCAGCTTGCGGATACCAGTCCCCCTGGCCGGGGGAACACCCGCCGACTTCTCCATCACCACATCCGCGTACATCATGATCAGGCGACGGTAGGCATCATAGGCGAACCGGATATCGCCTGTTCGCTGGATCAACCCCGGCAGGGTTTCCATGGTCAGCCCGAGGTTGAGGATGGTCTCCATCATCCCCGGCATCGACCTGCGCGCTCCCGATCGCACCGACAACAGGAGGGGATCCTTTGGATCGCCATACCGCCGGCCCATCAGGTCCTCCACGTCATGCAGGGCATGGATGACCTGCTCCTGAAGTCCATCAGGATAGGTCTTGCCGTGGTCGACAAACCAGGTACAGACCTCTGTCGAAATCGTAAACCCGGGAGGAACGGGGAGTTGAAGGTCAGGATGGCCCGCCATTTCCGCCAGGTTGGCCCCTTTGCCCCCCAGCAGGTTTGCCATCGAACGATCGCCATCGGCACGTCCGCCACCAAAAAAATAGACATAGGAATTGGGAGTAGCCATTGTGGTTTGAGTTTGGTCTTCAAACCGGACCATATCCGGGGACACAGCCCGTGATTCACGTTGAAAGAACGCGCTTCTTCCTGGATCTGGTGATGATCTGAACAGGATAAGGATGTGATCCTGATCAGGCGTAGAAGGACAGATGCACAGGATAGACCTGGATCCTATTTGGTGCAGGAATACACAAAGGCCGGCGGGATGTTCAGCAGGGTATAATCCAGGCGCACGCGCTGGAATCGCCGGGTGATCATGCGGTACTTGGTCGGGGCATACTGATATTGGAGGTATTGCCCTCCGGGTTTCAGGACCAGGTGGATCTGCCGCAGGATGGACTCCTGCAATGCTTCGTCCATGATCGCAAAGGGCAGGCTGGAAATCACGGCATGGACACTGCCGGCAGGATGCAGATCCTCCAGGTATTCTGCACTCTCATCCGTCAGGGTACATCGGCTGTCCCCCAGGATGCGATCCCGGGTCAGCTCCAGAAACTCGGGATTGATCTCATACGCGGTCAGCCGGGCGTCCGGGTTCATGCGCTCCAGGATAGCCCGGGTGATGACCCCGTTTCCCGTACCCAGTTCGATGATCGTCTCAGCGCTGGCCCAATCCACCGGATCGAGCAGTTTGCGGATCAGGAATCGGGAACTTTCCCAGACGGAACCCGTCTGGGTGATATCCTTCATTGCCGTACGCAGAAAATCGATCCTCGCCATGTGCCCGACCTGTTCTTGTTCAAGTCAGCTGAACTGACAGAACCAAGGCCAAGATAACTCTTTCCAAAGGACGTGCCACTATGCTCCGGCCATGGAAGCATTCTTGGCCCGCTTGCGATCGTGTTCCTTCAGGAAGATCTTTCGCAGGCGGATGGACTTGGGCGTGACCTCCACATATTCGTCCTCCTGGATATACTCCAGCGCTTCTTCCAGGGTCATCTTCCGGGGAGGGGCGAGCTTGACCTTGTCATCCGAACCGGAGGCCCGCATGTTGGTCAGTTTCTTGGTTTTCGTCACGTTGACGACCAGATCACCGATCCGGCTGTTCTCCCCGATCACCTGACCTTCATAGATCTCCTCTCCGGGTTCGATAAAGAAGAACCCGCGGTCCTGCAGGTTGTTGAGCGAATAGGGGATGGCCGTACCAGTCTCCATGACGATCAACGATCCGTTCTGGCGACCGGGGATGTCTCCCTTGTGTGGCTGGTATTCCTTGAACCGGTGGTTCATGATCGCTTCACCAGCGGTTGCCGTGAGCAGCATGGAACGCAATCCCATGATCCCGCGGGAAGGGATCTCGAACTTGAGGAGCATGCGGTCGCCCTTGGGGATCATCTCCAGCATCACGCCCTTGCGCTTGGTCACCATTTCAATGGCTTTCCCGGCTACCGTTTCCGGAAGGTCGATACGCAGGTCCTCGATCGGCTCGCAATTGACGCCGTCGATCTTCTTGAAGATCACCTGGGGCTGGCCGATCTGGAGCTCATAGCCTTCGCGGCGCATGGTCTCAATGAGCACGGACAGGTGAAGCACCCCCCTGCCAAAAACCTTGAACGAATCAGCGCTTCCAGTCTCCTCGACACGCAGGGCGAGGTTCTTCTCCAATTCCTTGATCAGGCGGTCCTTCACGTGGCGGGAGGTCACAAACTTGCCTTCCTGTCCGAAGAAGGGGCTGTCATTGATGGTGAAGGTCATGCTGATGGTGGGCTCATCGATGGCGATGGTCGGCAGCGCCTCCGGCATTTCCGGATCGGCAATGGTATCCCCGATCTCAAATCCCTCGATCCCGACGATGGCACAGATATCACCTGCCCTGACCACTTCTGCCTTGACCTTTTCCAGGCCGGAGAATACGAACAGTCCGCGCATCTTCTGTTTCTGGACCGTGCCGTCCTTCTTCATGAGGGCGATCTGCTGGCCATCCTTCAATTCCCCGCGATGGAGGCGACCGATGGCGATCCGACCGACATAGGAGGAAAAATCCAGGGAAGTGATCAGCATCTGGGTTGTGCCTTCCTCCGCGACGGGGGGTGGCACATGCTCGACGATCGCATCCAACAGGGCATTGACATTGTCCGTGGGCTGACGCCAGTCCGTACTCATCCATCCCTGCTTGGCAGAACCGAAGATGGTGGGATAGTCGAGTTGCTCTTCCGTGGCTTCCAGGTTGAACATTAGTTCGAACACCTCGTCATTGACCTCGTCGGGCGTACAGTTCTCCTTATCCACCTTGTTGATCACCACGATGGGCTTCAGTCCCAGCTCGAGGGCCTTCTCCAGGACAAAGCGCGTCTGGGGCATGGGACCTTCGAAGGCGTCCACCAGCAGAAGTACGCCATCGGCCATGTTCAGCACCCGCTCGACCTCCCCGCCAAAGTCTGAGTGACCGGGGGTATCGATGATATTGATCTTGGTATCCTTCCACATCATGGCCACGTTCTTGGCCAGGATGGTGATCCCCCGTTCCCGCTCCAGGTCATTGTTGTCCATGACCAGCTCTCCCACCTCCTGGTGGGACTTGAAAAAATGGCCGGCATAGAGCATCTTGTCGACAAGGGTGGTCTTTCCGTGGTCGACGTGGGCGATAATGGCAATGTTGCGAATGGACTGCATGTGGTGTTATTGTCTGAAAATGGGCGCAAAGATACACCAAATAAAAGCGGTATCCGAGTAAAGGATACGTTAAGGATGAGATGCACCCGAGTTCTCCGGGCCCCTCACCATCCCGCTAAAAATGGTTCTGTCAAGGTATCCGGCATGGAATCGAAAGAATGTCTACCTTTGCACGGTCAAAAAAACAATGAACCATGGGTAGAGGAGATAAGCGTACCAAGCGCGGTAAGATCTGGCGCGGTTCCTTTGGCGTATCCCGTCCAAAGGCCGTGAATGAATCTGCGCAAGCGGCCAACAAGGCCGCCGAGGCCGGCAAGACTGCCAAAGGCAAGTCGGCTGCTACGAAAGCAAAATAACCGTCTTTGTGCTTCGACAATGACAAGACCTCCTCAGGGAGGTCTTTTTTGTTTCCGCCTCTCCCCTTTCGGGCACAGATCAGCTTACTCCGACCGGGTGATCCGAAAATTCAGGGTCTGCACACTTCCCCTTCCGGCAGGTGGTTCATCCACCTTGATCCCCCGAGTGCCCTCCACCTCCGGAAAACTGGCCGCAAAGAGCAGTTCCAGCGGATGCGACTGCGTCGGGATCCCCCTGGTCCCGCTGATCTGATTGAGACGGATGGGTTTGTCCGTGCAGATGATCTTCACCGTTTCCGCTCCGTACGGTGGCGCGATGTTGAAATTGGGACTCTTCCATCGCTCCCCCGGCCCCAGCTTGAAGCTCTCCCCATCCTGGTCACTGGCCGGCACCAGGACCTCAACCTCATCGTTGGGCTGGACATCGACGATGGAAAAATAGAAGGTCGTTGACCCGACATTCTTGACCTCGAATCGGGTCAGGGTTCCCTCGGGCACCTCTTCGCCATCAAACGATTTCCATCCGTCACTGGTCTTGTGCTGCAGGACGACCGTGGCCCGGTAATCCGGATCATCCGTAGCCAGATGGCGCATGGCACTGGCCTCGACATGCTGCTTGATGGCCTTGACCATCCATCCGCGATTGGATGGCTTGATCCTGTCCGACCAGATCAGCCGGTCGTCCGGTGTCCAGAGGAATACCGAGTCGCGCTCATCCTCTACGATCAGTCGACTGGGCAACGGGCCTGCCTCGATAAATGGATACTCCTTGAGGATCCCCTGCATCATCTGTTCGGTAGCAGGCTCCAGGTTGCGCAGGTGAATGCTCAGGTCCAGGGGTGGCGGGGCCGGATAGACCAGGTAGGCCCGCAGGTTCTTCAGCCTGGATGGATCCACAGCCTGATTCAATGCCATGTCCGCGGTGATCGCGGTGGAAGCCGTAATATTCCCCCGCACCACCGCTTCTACAGCCGAGGTGTCGCTGGTGCCGGCCGGGTAGAGGGCCATCAGGCTGCCCGGATACACTCCCTGCAGGTCGCCGGCGGCCAGTCGGATCGTCTTGTCGGACAATACATCGGCAATGCGGAATGCCGGCACCGGCGGAGTCAGTCGCCCGTTGAACACCTTCTGCTCCAGATCGCCCTCCGCAGTGGGCCGCTGACGAAGGCCAAGATTCCCGATGCGGCTCTCCAACTGTCCGAAGAGATCGCCCACGGTCCCCTTGGGATTCATGGTCCGCAGGCTGCGGCAGAGCTCGTAGGAATACGCTCCGAACTGTCCATTGGCCCGTGCCTGCTCATAACTGAGCTGATGGGGAGATGAGCTGGTGAACACGACCAGATTCTTCTGTTCCGGAGAGGTGACCAATTCCTGTTTTGCCCCTTGGGATTTTCCCGGGGTTTGACTGGCATAAACCCCGGCCACGAAGGCGGAATCTCCCATGATCTGGTCAGTGCCCCGAGCCGTCCCCAGTCCCCGGGTCGACGTCCCGGAATGACAGGCATCCACGGAGAGAAACAGGTGGCCCTCCGGGCCCAGGGTCTTCAGCAGGTCGGCCAGGATGCTTCCGATCTCGTCGTCGCGCAACAGGTGCTCGCCTTCATAGACGCCCGGGGTGAAATCCTTCGGCGAATCGATCGGCACCCAGCACTCGTCCAGCTGATCATCCTCATCACCGTTGTCATCCCGGGCCTGTTGTCCGTGACCGGAAAAGTGCAGCATCAGGACATCACCTCGTTTCAGTTGCTTCCTGACGGTTTTGGTCAGGAAGGTCACGATCCCGTCATGGGTTGCCTCCTCATCCTTCAGGGTCTGGATATTATCCCTCGAAAAGCCGATCTCCTCCAGCGTCGCGGTGATCAGCTCCAGGTCATTGGCCGAGGAGAGCGCGGCCCAGCCGGTGGAAGCCGGATAGGCGCCAACCCCGATCAGGGCGGCATGGTTGACACCCTGGGCACGGAGGCCGGCCGGAATCAAGAGGGAACAACAAATCGATACAAGGAAGAGGGCTGAGGTTCTGTAAACAAGCGACATATCCGAACGTGACGGGTGAGCAACGTCAAGATAGGACATTCCTGCGAGTCAGGAGTTACCGGATCGACCTGACATTCGGGTCAGAAATTACCGTTTGCCGGCAACCTCATCCACTGAACCCCGTATCTTGGGACAACAACCTGACCCACCATGGCCCGTTTCCCCCTTGCCCGACCGACCCTCTGCATGATGCTGCTGCTTGTCCTCTGGTCGAGCCAACTGGTCGCCCAACCGGTCCTGACGACACCCCCTCCCACTGGCCAGACAGGCACGCCTCCCATCGTGACCGAAACGTCTGTGGCGACCCTGCGTGCCGTTGTGGTCGGCATTTCCGAATACAGGGACCAGGGGATCCGTCCCCTGAACTATGCCCACAAGGATGCCCAGGCCTTTGCCGATTATCTCCGCTCGGATGCCGCGGGAAAACTGCCCAAGCAGATCCGCACGCTGACCAACAAGGAGGCCACCCTCGCCGCCGTCGATGACGCCCTCAACTGGTTAAAAAAAGAGACAAAAGAGGGAGATGTCGCCATCCTCTATTTTGCCGGACATGGCGATGTCGAAGTGGCCGCCCTCTGGCAACTGGGCTATCTGCTCACCTATGACTCTCCACCGAACAATTTTCGAAACAATGCCGTGCGGGTCGAAGACCTGGACCTCCTGGCCATCGAGCTGTCGTCCGTGCGCAATGCCCGCACCATGTTCTTCCTGGATGCCTGCCGCTCGGGCACGCTGGCCGAGGGACGGGATGTGCCCCACGAACATCTCGCCAAGCAGAAGGCCAATGAAGTGCGCATCCTCTCCTGCAAGTCCGAACAGCTCTCCCTGGAAGGCCCTGAATGGGGTGGTGGCCGTGGCGTCTTCTCCTGGCACCTGATCCGGGGCCTGGAAGGGCTGGCCAACGATCCGGACAATGATGCCGACGCCCAGATCGTGACCATCGAAGAACTGGAGGACTACCTCAAGCAAACGGTCGTCAAGGAGACCAAGCAACTGGTTCCGTCCCAGCGCCAGGACCCCGTGGTGGTTGCCGGTTCCGAGACCTTTCCCCTGTCCATGGTGGTGCCCGAGATCGTGGCCAGTCTCCAGCAGGCGGAGGGGGACGATCAGGTAGTGGCCCTCAGCGACCGGAGTGTCAGCAATCGAGGGAGTGATGATAATGGTACCTTCCTGTTCATGGAAGAACGGGAGGATGCCGTGGACCTCCTGTTCAATCAGATCCGCGAATCCGATCTCGAATCCCATATCGACCTGGCGGCCATCCGGGCATTGCCCGCGAAAGAGATCCCCGAGGCCTTTATCAAAGCGATGGCCCAAGCCGGACGGGAGATCGGACTCCCGGAATACATGCAGGAGAAACTGGATGATTTCTGGACCCAGGTGGGCATCCAGCCAACGGATTCCGTGGCCATGCAGGCCCTGACCATCCGGATGGCTATTGCCCTGCACGATCGCGGACAGGAAGTGATCAACAGCTATCTCCGGTCGGATCCTGACGACCTGGAAGAGCGCACGTATACCCGCCTGGAGACATCCAAGTATCGCTGGTATCCGGAGATCTTCCGGATCGTGCTGAAGCTGTTGCCGGAAGACCACCCCCTGCACGACCGCCTGGCGGTCAAGGAGGCCTACTTCTCGGGGGCATCCCGGCGGATCCTGGCCATAGGCCTGGAAGACCGGACCCAGGCCTACCAGGACGCCCTGGCCCTGCAACTCAAGGCACTTGCCCTGGATGACAAGGCGCCCTACGTGCACAATGAGCTGGGAATCCTCTACCGACAGCTCCGTCAATATGACAAGTGTGAGGAGCATCTGCGAAAGGCCCAGGAACTCGCACCGAGTTGGGGGTTGCCTTTTGCCAATCTGGCCGCCGTACTGACCGGCCTGGACCGCCTGGACGAGGCGCAGGTATTGATCGACAAGGCCCTGATCCTCTTGCCTGAGTATTCCAATGCCCATCTCACCCAGGGGATGATCCATGAGAAACAAGGTCGATTCCTGCACGCAGAGGCCGAATACCTGCGCTGTACCCAACTGGCACCCAACCACTTTGCAGGATTCGAGCTACTGGGCTATCTCTACCAGAAGACGGCCGAATTTGTCATGGCCAACGAGAACTTTGTCATTGCGGACTATCTGAAAAATAACCTCCCTCTAACTCCGACCGACACGGATATGGACGGGATATTCGATCTGCTGGACCTGAACAATTTCCAGGATGGTTTCCGGTCGGAAGAAGAGCTCCTGGCCCTCATCGAACAGGACCCCGACAACCCGGATCTCTATTATGAGCTGGGTCAGGTGTATAGTGCGGACCGCCGATATGCCCTGGCGGTTCCCCGGTTCAGGAAGACCGCGGAACTGGATGCGAACTATCCAATGGTCTATGATCATCTCGCCTGGGCCTACTTTCGGTTGGACCAACCCGAACTGGCAGACCAGAGTATCCGCCTGGCGAAGGAGAAGGAGGATGCCCTGGAGGGACGTGAGATGTTCCTGGCGATGATAGCCGAATCCTGGGAGCGATGGGAGGAAGCCGAATCGATCTACCATGAGCTGTTGGTCCAGGACTCCAGCGAGATGATCCTCTACCAGAAACTGGGAGCACTGTATGAACGCAGCGGCCGGTTTCCGGAGGCGGAGGAGACCTATTTGCGGTTAAAGGAGACCAACGCCTATTCCAGCCTGGATATCCTGTACCAGTTCTACCTGCGCATGATGGACCGGATGCCCGGTCAGGCAGCCTGGATCATCCGGCCAGCCAACCTGCTCTATCAGGTCTGCCTGAATTCCGAAAAAAACTATGTCATCCGTGAGGACCGGTTTGAGGACACCTTCGATGACCCGGATCCATCCGAGAAACTGGACATGGTGACGGATTATTATTACTCGTGGTCCACTCACAAGGAGGTGAACAAGCATCCCGACCTGCGTTACTGGCCCCAGGTCTGCGAAAGACCGCTCTCCCTGCTGGACCTGGCCTTCCCCTATCTCGTCCTGGCCAGGGAACGCGGGGACGCCCGGCAAAAGCAGGGGGATATCTACCTGCATCTGGAAGACCGGGACCAGGCGGAAGCCCGCTTCGAGCAGGCCCTGTCCTACGTCCCCACCGAGGAAGGCCTCCGCGACAAGATCGTCGGCAGCTACCTGGCCCGCCATCAACTGCCGGCGGCGCGCCGGCATCTGGCCCACCAGGATTCGGTCGGCCATCTCCGGTTTCCGGATCATCTCCTCCTGGCCCGGATGAATACACTGGACAATCGCTTCGTTTCGGCCACCGCCGTCCTGGATGAAGCCAGTGGCTTTTTTCTGGACAGGAACCAGCAGATCCGCCTGGATGACCTTCGCGCCCAACGTGCCCTGCTGGCCGGCGACCTGGAGGCCGCCCTCCGACAGTATGAAGCCAATCACCAGGCCTGGCCACGGACCGGCGAGGATGCCTATGCCATTGCCCGGATCTATGCCAAAAACCGGAACGAGAATCAGGCCTTCCGCTGGCTGGATAAAGCCCTGGACCAGGGATTCGGCCAGTACACCTGGGTCCTGGCTCGTGACCCGTGGATGGATGGATTGCGGCAGTCGCCGAAATGGCAGGAAGCCGTCAAACTCTGAACAACGGCCTTGTATCATGTTTTTCTCTGGCAAAACCATGCCCTGACATCCTCAACGGCCCCAATTGAATGATTTTCACTAATTTTCCTTGGTCAAGCACCCTGGAATCCAATGTGAAATGTGCATTTTCTGTCAGTTGGGAACGTGTAGAAATGATACCTGTTCATGGGCCGGCATTGTCCTGCTGACCCTGTGGTTCCTTACCATTTCTTTCCAGGCCCTGCCGGCGCAGGAGAAGGGACAAGCAGGCCTGCAACCCGTTTCATCCATCCATGACCGCGGGACCACCCGTGCCGTGGTGGTGGGTATATCCGACTACCAGCATCCAGACATTCCTGATCTGCGTTTTGCCCATCGGGATGCGGAGGCGTTTGTGGCATTTCTCCGATCGCCCTCCGGTGGCCAGGTACCAGATTCCCGTATTCGTCTGTTGACCAATGCAGAGGCCACTGCCGCCCGGTTTGACAGTGAACTCCAATGGTTGGTTGAGGCGAGCGAACCGGGAGACAAGGCCTATATCTACTTCTCCGGCCATGGCGATGTGGAACGCTACTTTGGGCAGGAAGGATTTCTGCTTTGTGCCGATGCTGCCCCACGATCCTATGCATCGACGGGATCTTATGGTGTCCATTACCTGAAACAACTGGTTGGCCACCTCAGTGAAAAACGGGTACGGGTAATCCTGATCACCGATGCCTGCCATGCGGGCAAACTTGCCGGCAGTCCGATCGGCGGTCCCCAACTGGTCGCCAAGGCTATGAGGGATCAGTTCACGGACGAGATCAAGATCATGGCTTGTCAACCGAACGAGAAGAGCTATGAATCACCTTCGCTGGGAGGAGGTCGTGGTGCGTTCAGCTATTTCCTCATTGATGGCCTGAATGGGCAAGCGGATGAAAACGGTGACGGGCTGATTCATCTCAGGGAACTCATGCGATTTGTGTCCGATAACGTCCATGAAGTGACGACTCCCTTCCGCCAGAATCCCGTATATACGGGTGATGCGGAGGTCACCATGTCTCTCGCTCTTGATGCCCAGCTGGCCTCGCAGGATGACGCTAAGGATAACACCCTCCCGGTCCTAGCCCAGTTCGACAGTCGGGCCTACCAATCCGAATTGCTGATGCAATCTGACAGCCAGATCCATGCCCTGGTCACGAATCTGATGCGATCCCTGGAAGAGAAACGGTTTTTCATGCCTGCCGAAGATTGTGCGGATGTCTGGTACAACATACTGATCCAGAATCCAAAGGCTGGTGATGAATTGAAGCGCTATATCCTGCGGACCTATGCCGTTGCCCTGCAGGAAGACGCCCAACAAGCGGTCCTGCACATCATGGATGCCAATCTGAACTCCGGCCCGGAAACACGATTGCTTGCTACTGCCTATGCCGGCTACCCGAGGCAACTGGCCCGTTCGGCCGAACTCCTTGGTCGTTATCATCCCAGGTATACCGAGCTCAAGGCGCGAGAAAAATGGGTAGAGGGCTTTCTCTATTATGCAGACCACATCCAGCGGATCGATTCCACAATTGGTGAGACCACCCTTGACTTCTTTCGGTCGTCGCTGGCCTTGGAGGCGAATGCCCCGATCGTGCATTACTATATGGCCCTGACCTGGATGTATATGTTTCAAGAACCCGATTCAGCCATCCATCACGTTCATCTGGCTAACCAGCTGGCTCCCTATTGGGTCCTTCCCAATGCCCATATCGGCACTCTGTTGTCCAAGGCGCCCTTCCGGGAAATGGAGAAATCAGAACGTCTCTTCCAGGAGGCTATGGCCATGGATTCCACCAATCATCTCGTCCTCCTAGGATTGGGTCTAGCGGCATACCAGAAGAAGGATTTCCAGCAGGCTGAATCCCTGTCCAAACGACTTCTTCAGCAGGATTCGTCAGCCTGCATGGCCTGGAGCCTGCTGGCCGCTTGTGTCGCCACTCCATCCCGATATGATGAAGCTGAACAAATTCTTGCAGAGGGCATCCGGCATTGTCCGGAAACGGCACAGCTCAAATACGTTTATGGTTGCATTTTGGGGAATACAAATCGTCCTGATCTGGCGGCTGAGTATTATCGGCAATCCCTGGCCATCCGACCAAAACACTCCCCAACCCGGGATAGCCTTGGACTGTGTTATTACCGATCGGGGCGTACTGAGGAGGCCATAGAACAGTACCGGATACTCCTGGAACTGAATCCGAACGAATCCATCGCCCATTACCGGCTGGCCTGTATTGCCTTTGATGGACAAGACAGTCCCAATGCAGCCCGCCACCTGAAGGCCTATTTCGAATCCCGGCTTGCTGTCAACCGACCTCCTGACCTGGAGCCCGGACTGGAGCAGCTTCTCCTCAATCCCGAGCTGAAGGCTGTTGCCGAACCCTACCTGAAATCACCCTAACCCTATGCACCAATGAATCAACTGCTGCGCCCCTTTCCCATCCTGATCGCTTTCCTGACCCTGTCCATTGTCCTACTGACGGTATTCGTCGCTGATTGGCATATCCAGGTCCGTCTGTATGGTGCCGTCGAGCCTTCCGACAAATCAACCCCACTGAGCGAAGGCCGCATCTATCATCTTCCCGTTCAAACGACGTATCTCACCTACACAGACGGGACCACCGACCGGTTTGGTGTCAATGCAGGCAATCAGTTGAGGATTTCGCGACCGGATTACCATCCCGTTGCCCTGACTATGGTCCATTTATCTCCCATTGTCCGCCAGCTTGGGGTGACCCTGTTCCAAAACCGAAGCGCCCAACCCCTGCTCGAAGGGCAGGTCAGCTGGAGGAATAACCCTCTGCAGGATGTGACGGTGACCTGCGAAGGCTGTATCGAAACGTCCCGTCCATCCACGACTGGCCCGGATGGACGGTACAGCATCCCCACCGGGCGCTACAGCAACACCGGGTATATCCTTCATTTCAACCTGAGAGATACCGAAGTGGCCACTATCAAGGTGGAGCCGGAGACCAATGACGACCATGCCCGGATCGATGTGGTGTTCGATGATTCCAGTCCGTGGATGAATTTTTTCTGGCCCTGGCAATGGAATTGAACCTATACCGTCAATAATTCCCCTTATCTCTAAATCAAGCACTATGAGCAATGTTCTGAAAATCCTTCTCGCCGTCATCATTGGCGGTTTGGGCATCTATGGCCTGATGCCCCCGGAGGCCGTTTCCGTTTGCATGACCGTCTGCAAGGATGACGGGACATCGACCCAAAATGATGTGACGATTAGCTCCAATGGAAACCCCCTGTGGACCCTTACAGCCGGCACACCAGATGACATTACCCTGGAGGAGGGAAATACCTATCAGATCAGCTCAAAGGGTTTTCGCTACGTGGAACTTAAGACAAGGTCCATTGGCAGGTTGGATACACTAAAGGTTACTTTGTTTTCATCTCCCATGAGGAATCAGAACACAATTTCCGGTGTCTGTACCTCCGTAACATCAGACCAAATCACTGTTAGAAGCGGAACCAACACTAAAAGGGTAACATCTGGAACCATGTATACCGTCAAGCGCAATAATACAAATGGCATTTCACAACTCTGGTTCGCCGGAGAGAACCAGAGATCTGTTGAATTGGGCATTGAAACACAAGACGATAATGATCGCGCCAAGATCGATGTGGTGTTCGACGATTCCAGCAAACGCAGATTTCTACGGCCTGGCTTTTTTCGGGCCTGGTTCTCTACCTGGCTGAACTGATAGGAAGCTATCCAGAGTTTGACCCACTTCCTGGTTCAGATGGACCTTCTGTATCTTTCCCCCATGAATTCTACCCGGTTTGTCCTAACCATCTTGTGGAGTGTGTCCTTCAGTCCGATGGTCACCTCCCTCTCCGCCCAATCCCCCGACCTCCTGCGCCGCATGTACCGGCACCATGAGGAGGTGCGGGAGGAAGGCCTGGACCAGCGTCGGTTCAAGCATCCCGAGGTGATGGCAAGGATCCAGGCCCTCAAAAGTGATCCTGACTTCGGTATCTCCACGGCCGGTTATTCCGTGCAGGGGCGGGAGATCAAGGCCGTGCGCTGGGGAAGTGGACCGGTCAAGGTGCTCCTCTGGACCCAGATGCACGGTGACGAACCCACCGCTACACTGTCCACCTTCGATCTCTGGAATGCCCTTCGCGATCCGGATTTCCTGCCGGAGGCGAACAAATGGAAGAAACAGCTCACCCTGGTGTTCCTGCCCCTGCTCAATCCGGACGGGGCCCTGGTCTACGATCGCCAGAACGCCCTGGGTATCGACCTCAACCGGGATGCCCTCCGCCTCACCAGCCCGGAGGCCCGCATCCTCAAGCACTGGCGCGACAGCCTTTCGGCCGACTGGGGGTTCAACCTCCATGACCAGCACCGCTACTACAGTGCCGGGAATACCAACCTCACCAGTGCCATCGCCTTCCTGGCGCCCCCACCCGACGAAAAGCGCAGCCAGCCTCCCCATCGCCAGGATGCCATGCGCTTGATCGGCGGCCTGTCGAATGGCCTCCAGAAGCTCATTCCCGGCCAGGTGGCCAAGTATTCAGATGCCTTCGAGCCCCGGGCCTTTGGCGACAATTTTACCAAATGGGGCACCCGGACCATCCTCATCGAGGCAGGATGGTTGCCCGGAGATACGGAAAAACAAACCCTGCGCCGACTGTACTTTGCCACCCTGGTCGCCGCCCTCGACGGGATCGCCAATCAATCATTCAACCAGGTACCCGTCAAGGCCTATTCTGACATTCCCTTCAACCAGAACCGGCTGACCGACCTGTTGATCCGGGAGGTCCAGGTACAAGTCGGCAAGGGCACCTACCTGGTGGATATCTGCTACAAGCATGAGGAGTCGACCGGGCCAGACGGTCGCACCTGGCGCCGCCAACCTGCCATTGCCGAGATCGGCGATCTCTCCCCTTACGGAGCCTACACCATCCTCGAAGGACAAGGGGAATGGACCCTGGTGCCCGCCGCCACGCATCCGCATGTGATGACCGGGATGGATGAACTGCGCGCAGAACCCTGGACAGATCTCATCCTCAGTGGCACGGCCGTGGCCCGGATGGCCAATGTCACGAATGACCAGCGAATGGCCAATACCCCCCTGGCCTTGCGGCACCTCGACGACAACGCCAACGAGCCAGTCTACCCCGGCATGAACCCCACCTTCTACCTGCGGGACCAGCGCGGCAACCTCCGCTACCTCATCGTCAATGGCATCGCCTGGGACCTGCGCAGTCCGGAATGGCGCTCTGCCCTCCACGACCTGCTGTCCGGCGGGTTGGATTGACCCGCTGACTGGCCTGTTTGCCGATCGCACGTTTCCATTATCTTCACCATCTAAAACCAGCACACATGACACGTTACCTTTTATTCGCACTGCCCTTGTTGGCCTTTCTCTGGACCAGTCCCGTCCAGCTGCAAGCCCAGGAACCCGAAGACAATGATGTCAACTTTGATTTCGACCCCTCCAAGTTCAAGATGGGGAAGAAGTCTGGCAAACGGACAAACATTGAAGGGTATTGGGCCTTCGGCCCCACCTTTATCACCAACAACAATGAAGTGGCCGGTGAATTCTACCCGGAATTCAAACCCTTCAACTCATGGAGCAATGACCTGGGCCTGATGTTCCGCACCCGTATCGGTGGCGCGAACAGTCCGGTGAATATCAACTACGGTCTGCTCTGGCGCTATATCAATGTCGAGACCGATCAGGCCTATCTCGACTGGGACAAGGAGACGGAGATTCCCTTCTACACGGAGGACAGCGAACTCGATAACAGCGAACTGAACGTCCACACGCTGTCCGTTCCGATCATGCTCGAATTTCAGCGAAAGGTGGCCATTGCGGCCGGCGGCTTTGTGGCCTTCCGCGTTGGCAGTAATTCGGAAGCAGATGGCGAACTGGACAATGGCAAGGTCGAAACCACCCTGCGCGCTGACCTCGGTCTCAACAATGTGCTCTACGGCGTGACCGGCCAGATCGGCTACAAGAAGTTCCGGGTCTATGTGAACTACTACCTGAACAACCTCTTTGCCGAGGATACACCCTATGACTTTACCGTCATGAATGTCGGTGTGGCCTTTTTCTAGACCGCACCTCAATCCACCAGCAAAAAAGGCTTCCCGATCGGGAAGCCTTTTTTGTTTCTAGGCCGGTCATCTTCAGGCCTTCGGGATCAGGATCGTATACGTTTTGCGGGCCTTGTTGGTCAGCTTGTTGTCCTTCAGCCAGGGATTGTACACTTTCAGCATGCGGTAATTCGTGCCGTGCTGGATGGCAAAGTCTCCCCAGTTGGCCACGGCAGAATCCACGGTCACCTTGTCCACATTGTCCATGGGAGGATAATAGTCCTCGTCTTCCAGCTGGTAGCCGAATGCCGCGGGATCCTCCAGGATCGTCTTCAGGGCCACGATGCGGAACAGATAGCGGCTGGTCTCACTGTTCAGGTTGACCTCGGCAAAGGTCTTCGCCCGTTGGATCTCCATCTCCCTGGCCAGACGAGGCCCGCCCATATTGTATCCACAGGCAGCCAGCTGCCAGGATCCGAACTTCGCGTAGTAGGACTTCAGGTACTGACAAGCTGCACGCGTGGATTTCTCCAGGTGATTGCGCTCGTCCACCTCACTGTTGACCTCCAGTCCGTAGGACTTGGCTGTGGCCTCCATGAACTGCCAGATCCCCCGGGCCCCAGCTGATGAAACGGCATTCATCAAGGCACTTTCGGCTACGGCCAGGTATTTCAGGTCATCCGGCACACCTTCCTCGCGCAAGATGGGCTCGATCACCGGAAAGAAGCGCCGGGCCTTTTTCAGGCTGAGCAGGGTATTGGAGTGGTAATAGGCGTTGACGATCAGTTCGCGATCCAGTCGCTCGCGCAGATCCATGTTGCTCATGTCCAGTTCCTCCCCGGCAAATGTGTAGGTCTTGTCGGGCGTGATGGAGGTGATCATCTGGGGCAAACCTGTTCTGGAAGATGTCGCTCCCCCTTCCTCAGCTTGTGGATCAAGGAAAGAGGAGCCCATGAGGGCCAGACCGATAAAGAGGATGACAAAGGAAAGCCAGTTGAACCAGGAAGTGGTCATAAGCGGGTATTTGTAGAAAGAAACGAGGGATGCTGTGGCGAAGTTGCAAAGAAAATCTTTTCCCGAATCGATCACCTGCTCCCACCCAGTCGGATGCATGAATACAAGGCCTCCAGCTGTGCCATGGGGCCTGGAATTCCCATTTTTGTTTAATGTTTAAGACAATTCTAATCTCAATCATTAAACAAAGTGATACCGGATGGTATTTCAAGCACATCATTCATCAAAACCGCTATCATGAGAAAGTTCTCCTTACTTCTTGCTGCAGTTTTCCTCGTCCTGGGCGTTCAGGCCCAGACGGCCCGACTGCAGATCATTCACAATTCGCCCAGTCCGACCGTGGACATCTGGGTCAATGGCCAGAAATTGCTGGACGGATTCGCTTTCCGCGAGGCCACAGAATTCCTGGAGGTTCCTGCCGGTGTCGAGCTGGAAGTCGGTGTTGCCGTTTCTCCCAGCTCCGATCCCAGTGAGATCATTGCCACCTTCCCGGTCACCCTGTTGGAAAATGTGACCCATGTGGCCATAGCCAATGGCGTGGTGGGCAATCCCAACACACCGTTTGGCATTGAACTCTATGCCGGATGGAAAACCGCCCCCCTGGACCCGAACGGGACAGAATTGCTCGTGATCCACGGCTCGCCCGATGCTCCGGCAGTGGACGTTGCCGCCAGAGGGATCGGAGACATTGTCACGGACCTGGCCTTCAATGATATCGTCGGTGCCACCGTCAACGGTGCTTTCCAGCTCCCGGCAATCGATGTGACCCTGGACATTTCTCCCGCAGGTAGCGATGCTGTCGTGGCTTCCTTCCAGGCACCCCTGAGTGCCCTGGCCGGTACCACAGCGGTTGTGTTTGCCTCCGGCTACCTGGGCCAGGACCCCGGCTTTGGCCTGTTTGTTGCCCTTCCCAACGGGGATGTACTCCCTCTGTCAGCCCTCACGACCTCCCGCCTGCAGATCATCCACAATTCCCCGGAACCGACCGTGGATATCTGGGTCAACAACCAGCCCTTCCTCACCGGTGTGGACTTCCGCACGGCCACTCCTTTTGTGGATGTACCGGGCAATACCGACCTGGAGATCGGCATCGCCCCTTCGCCCAGCTCTGATCCTTCTGACATCATCTACACCCTGCCAGCCAACCTCCTGGCAGGAGAGACCTTTGTCGCCATGGCCGCTGGTGTGGTCGGCAACATGAATACGCCGTTTGGTATCTCTGTCTTTGCTGCCGGCCGTGAAGTCGCAGCCGATCCGGCCAATGTCGATCTGCTGGTCTTCCACGGCTCCCCCGACGCTCCGGCTGTTGATGTACGCGCTCGTAACGTGGGCACCTTGATCCCGAACCTGGCCTTCAACAGCTTTACGGCGGATTACCTGTCTGTCCCGGCCGATCGTTATATCCTGGACATCGCCGCTGCGGGTACCGATCCGATCGTTGCGTCCTTCGAAGCGGACCTGTCCGGTATTGCCGGCGCATCCGCAGTGGTCTTTGCCTCCGGTTACCTCGGCCAGGATCCGTCATTCGGACTCTTTGCCGCTCTGGCCGATGGCCAGATCGTTCCACTGCCGGCTATCCAGGCCGCCAGTGTCCAGATCATCCACAACTCACCATCGCCTACGGTCGACATCTGGGTCAATGACCAGCCGTTCCTCACCGACTTTGCCTTCCGGGATGCTACCCCATTCGTCGAAGTCCCTGCCGGCGTCACCCTGAACATCGGCATCGCGGTATCGCCGAGTACTTCGCCCAGTGATATCATCGCTACCTTCCCGGTCACCCTCACCAACGGTGAGAACTACCAGGTGATCGCCAATGGCGTGGTTGGGAACATGATGACCCCCTTCAACCTGGAGGTCCTGTCCATGGCCCGCCTGCGTGCCGTTGAAGATGATGAAGTCGATATCATCGCTTTCCACGGTTCACCGGATGCTCCGGCCGTTGATATCGCTGCGCGCAATGTGGTTGACCTGGTTACTAACCTCAGTTTCGCCGAGGCCCAGGGCTACCTGTCTGTCCCAGCCGATCGCTACATCCTGGATATCTCTGCTGCCGGTACCGATCCGATCGTCGCTTCCTTCGAAGCCGACCTGTCCGGCCTGGCTGGCCAGTCCGCTACCGTTGTGGCTTCCGGCTACCTCGGCCAGGATCCTGCCTTTGGTCTCTTCGCTGTCCTGGCAGATGGCACGGTCGTTCCACTGCCCGGCATCGAAGCGGCCAGTGTCCAGATCATCCACAATTCACCATCTCCTACGGTCGACATCTGGGTCAATGACCAACCGTTCCTCACCGACTTTGCCTTCCGGGATGCTACCCCATTCGTCGAAGTCCCTGCCGGCGTCACCCTGAACATCGGCATCGCGGTATCGCCGAGTTCTTCACCCAGTGATATCATCGCCACCTTCCCGGTCACCCTCACCAACGGTGAGAATTACCAGGTGATCGCCAATGGCGTGGTCGGGAACATGATGACCCCCTTCAACCTGGAGGTCCTGTCCATGGCCCGCCTGCGTGCCGTTGAAGATGATGAAGTCGATATCATCGCTTTCCACGGTTCACCGGATGCTCCGGCCGTCGATATCGCTGCGCGCAATGTGGTTGACCTGGTGATTGACCTCAGCTTCGCCGAGGCCCAGGGCTACCTGTCTGTCCCAGCCGATCGCTACATCCTGGATATCTCTGCTGCCGGTACCGATCCGATCGTCGCTTCCTTCGAAGCCGACCTGTCCGTCCTGGCTGGCCAGTCCGCTACCGTTGTGGCTTCCGGGTACCTCGGCCAGGATCCTGCCTTCGGCCTCTTCGCTGTCCTGGCAGATGGTACGGTCGTGCCCCTGCCAGCCATCCAGGCGGCTCGTCTTCAGATCATCCACAATTCGCCTTCTCCGACGGTGGATATCTGGGTCAATGACCAGCCGTTCCTCACTGATGTTGCTTTCCGGGATGCTACGCCATTCGTCGAAGTACCTGCCGGGGTGACACTGAATGTGGGTGTAGCTCCGTCCCCCAGTTCCTCTCCGAATGACATCATCGCCACCTTCCCGGTCGATCTGGTCAATGGCGAAACGTATATCGCCATGGCACACGGCATCGTCGGTGACATGACCACGCCGTTCGACATCGCCATCTTTGACCAGGCCCGCGAAGCGGCCACGAATCCGGCCAATGTCGATCTGCTGGTCTTCCACGGTTCACCCAATGCCCCAACGGTGGATGTCACCGTGGGTTCTGTTCAGACACCGGTGGTGGACAATCTGGATTACGGAACGTTCCAGGGATACTTGAGTGTCCCGGCTGGTGCCTACGAGCTCAACATCACACCGGCCAATGACAACAGCAACAACCTGTTCACCTACAATGCCGATGTCACCTCGCTGGCTAGTGGAGCTGCCACGGTATTTGCCTCCGGTTTCCTGGGGCAGTCCCCTGAGTTCGGTCTGTGGGTGGCCCTGGCCGATGGCACGACCTTCCCGCTCAGCCCGATCACCTCGACGCTGAATCCGGTCCTGGGTGAGCTGGCGGTCTGGCCAAATCCGGTGACCGATGTCCTGACCCTGACCTCCCAGGCCGGTGCCGACACGCGCGTCACCATGACCCTGATGGATATGCTGGGTCGTCCCATCCAGAGCCAGAACCTGATCGTCGGTCCTGCCGCCGGTGTTCAGCAGATGGATGTCCGCTCCCTCCAGACGGGGATCTATTACCTGCAACTGCAGCCTGAAGGTGGAGCTCCCTCTACCCTGACGGTGATCAAGCAATAAGTTTTAGGGGTTTTTTCTACATGTTCAGCAAGCCGCCTCATCTTCGGATGAGGTGGCTTCTTTTTTTATCCCTCCAACTCCATCCTGCATGGTGAAACCCCACTGTAGCGAGAAAGGAACTGGTACGCCCGTCGACACCACTCCACAGGTGGAATCTATCCCATCTTCCCTGCAGATTGGCTCACACCCAAAGTTGGAAGGAGTGATTGGCTGCGCAGCCCGACAGAAGCCACCCAGACTTGCCTCATCAATTCTGAACTCCCGATAGGCCCCCAAACTGTACGTTCATTATCCGTACATTCCTATTGTCATGTACGTGAATTTAACGTACATTTATCTGTACAGAACAGAATCATGGACTCAATTTCAAAAGAACGGGCAGACGAACGGATCGAACTCAGGGTGACCAGGAGTGAAAAACTATTCTGGCAGGAGGTGATGCGAATGAGGAACTTTTCCTCCTTTTCGGAATTCATCCGCACCCTGGTCAGTAACGCAGCCAGAGACTTGTACGACCAGGAAAAAAGGATCCTCGCATCCAAACGGGATGCAGAGATATTCTTTGATGTATTGGCCGAGGATGACATCAGGCTGAATGAAGCATTGACTTCAGCGATCAGGGAATACAAGGATCGCTATTCATGATCCATCTGGTCACGGTTGGATTGGATCATTCGATCCATGACAGGGAGGGTTTCGCATGTGGCCATCCTGCCTTGGACAACTATCTGTCAAGAAACGCGATAGATGACCAGAAGGAGGGGTTGGCGAGATGCTATGTGATGGTTGATCCACAAAACAAGATTGCCGGATATTATACCCTGACCATGGCTAACGTACCGAAGGAATCGATTCCCAGGGAGCATTTGAACAGGAAGATCCGGTATGAAGATATCCCTGTCATCCTTCTGGGCCGGCTGGCAGTGGACAGGGCGTGGCAAGGAAAAGGTCTTGGCAAGTTTCTTCTGGTAGACGCCCTGGCCAAGTCTGTGGAAGCCAGTCTTCGGGTAGGAGCCCGAGCGGTAGTCGTGGATCCGATCGATGATCGAGCGCGGGATTTCTACCTGAAATATGGTTTCTATCCACTTCCTGACAGCGGTAAGCTGTTTTTACCGATCCGGGCGATTCGTACCACGATCACAGGAGACTGAGTCAGCATGCTCTGCGGAGCGGGACACCCTTTTCCTGGCCGGGATCAATCCCTTCAACCTACTGGCAATCAAAGCGACTGGGGCAGATGGATCAGGACCCTACCGGGTCACCGCCACGGGCATGTGGGGATCGTAGTTGCCCTTGATCACCGGACTCTGGCGCATCGCCGTATAGGCCCGGACATTGACATAGATGTAGTCATACAATTCCTGAATGCTGACCAGGGTATCCCCGTTGGCATCGGCCTCTCCCTTCAGGCCCCGGATCAGGAAGTGACTGAACACCCCCTGGCGAAGGCCACTGGATTCCAGGGAGGTTTCCTCTGACTTGGAGGACATGATGATGGCCGTGCCCTGGGCCGCCTCGAAGAGGTTCTGGTAGAAATTGACCAGTTCAGGTGTCGCTGAAACCGAGCGTTCGGCAAACAGCCCTCCGCTGTGGCAGGCATCGGCAAAGCAGATCTTGTATCGGGCCGGGCTCTGCTGAAGCATCTCCCCGATCTCCTCATGTGGCAGCTTGCGGTTGTACCCGTCAAAATCAAAGGGCAGGAAAGCCCCCTTCACTCCGTGTCCTGAGAAATACAAGAGGACCAGGTCCTGTTCATCGGCCTGCATGAACAGGTCGCTGATGGTCTCCCGGATATGGTCCAGGCTGGCCTCTTCATCGACCAGGATCCGGATCTGATCATCCGGCAGGGCGCCGCCTTCCGGGCTCTTCAGAAAGGCATAGACCCGATAGGCATCGTCGTCGGTATACCGCAGTGCGGGCATGTGATTGTAGGCGGCGATGCCGACCACCACGGCCCAGACCTTTCGGGGGCGGACATGCAGGACCGGCTCGTCGATGCGCACGGCGCCGGTGTCCGGGGCACGTTCAGCGAGCAGCTCGGCCTCCACTTCCTTGGGCACGATGTACTGACCATGATCCCACTCGCCGCGGATGATCGTGCCATCGCGCTTGTACAGCATGCCGCGGCCATGAAACTGCCCTTCATCCCACAGGCCGGTGTAGCGGTCGCCATTGGCATATTCCAGGGTACCTTCCCCATTGGGACGACCCATTTCAAATTCGCCCTTGTATGTCCCCAGGCCATCTTCATAAACAAAGGTGCCGACCCCTTCCTCACAATCCCCGCTGATACAGCCGGTGCGCGCGCGTTCCTTCTTGCCCGCGCCGACATACTCGCCCTCACTCCATTCGCCCTTCACCTCCTCGCCATCCGCCAGGTAGAGCGTGCCTTTGCCGTGCGGGAAGTTGGCCCGGAAGGATCCCACGTACTTGTCACCGTTGGCATAGTACCAGGTGCCCAGTCCATGGGGGCGCCCCTGGTTGAAATGACCGTCGTATTTGCTGCCGTCGGGATAGGCGAAGGTGCCCAGTCCATTCTCACAATCGCCGGCGATACATCCCGACTGGATGTCCGTGCCATCCGATTCTTCCTCCTGGTTGGCGATGGCATATTCCTCCATCACATTCCCCGCGTCGTCGATCGGTTTCCCCTTGCTCCACTGTCCGGAGAACTTGTACCCGTCGGCATAGGTCTTGAGCCCCTTGCCATCCGGGTACCGGTGCTTCCATTCACCCTGGTACTTGCTGCCATCGGTATAATAGCACGTGCCGATCCCGTGGATCTCTCCGTCCTTGAAATCGCCGATGTATTTGGCCCCGGAGGGATAGACATAGATGCCCCGTCCATTCCGGCAGTCGCCAGAGATACACTGGGCCGAGAGGGAGATCACACTGATCCAGGCAAACATCAACAGGAACAACCACCGCATCATGCAAAGATAGCCTTATCCCCTTGGCCGCAGGTAGGCCAGGGGCATGTTTTCATCAAAGGTCCCCCTGATCACCGGGGTTTGCCGTTGCCTGGAGCGGGACCGTACCGACGCCTGCACATAGCGGAACAGCTCACCGATCCGGACGAATCCGTCTCCATCCTGATCGGCCTGACCCTGCAATCCGCTTCTCAGGTAATAGGAGAAGATCCCTGCCCGCAGGCCTTTATCCTCCAGCGAATATTCCTCCTCCCGGGAGCTGAGCAGCATGGCAACTCCCCCGCTGGTCTGCCGGAGTTCATCGTACAACTGACCGACCTGCACGGTGGCCGGGCCCCTGGCGGCCAGCAGGCTGCCGGAATAACAGGCATCGGCGATGATCACCTTCTGCCGGGCCTGGCTGGCCTGGAGGAGGCCGGTCAGTTCCTGGTAGAAAATGCGGTTGTCGAACCCGTCGAAGTCGACCGGCAGCAGGGCACCGTCGAGACCATGGCCACTGAAATAGAAGAGCACCACATCATTCTCGTCCGCCCGGCCGAAGGTCTCCTGGATGGCGATCAGCAGGTCGTCCCGGGTCGCCTCCTCATTGATGAGCAGCCGGATCTGGCCGTCCGGCAGGGCGCCGCCTTCCGGGCTCTTGAGAAAGGCATACATCCGATAGGCGTCATCATCGGTATACTGCAGTGCCGGCATGTGAGGGTAGTTGCCAATACCGGCTACGACAGCCCAGATGCGCACCTGGTCATCCCGAACAGCGGTCACTTCGTGCTCGGGGATGGCCTGCATCGGGCCGGTCAGCTCACTCAACCGTCCGTGCTCCCACCGTCCCTGTAGGGTCCTACCGTCGGTCATGACCATAGTGCCCGTGCCATGCGGGGTATGCCCGTACCAGTCGCCGGTGTACCGGTTGCCGGAGGCGTAGACCACCCTGCCCTGCCCCTGGGGCAGGCCATTCAGCAGCATGCCTTCATACACACTCCCATCGGCATAGCGATAGGTGCCCTGACGACCCGTTGCTGATGCCGGGAGATGCATGGCTGGCTGTGCTGATGGGGTGGCTATCTGATCGGGTTTCTGGTTCCTGGCAGGATTGTCAAGCTTGCCCTGCACCCATTCTCCTTCCCTGATCCGGCCCTCCGGATCCTCCATGCGGCCCGGTCCGTGCATCTGGCCCGACTGCCATTGACCCGTGTAGCGTGATCCATCCGAAAAGCACAAGATGCCCTGGCCATGGAAGAGGTCGCGCAGGAACTGTCCCGTGTAACGGGCTCCGTCCGGCCAGGTCTGCACGCCGGTTCCCTGCCGATAGTCCTGCTGGAACTGCCCCTCATAGATCACGCCGTCGGAGAGTTCCAACCGCCCCTGGCCCTGGCGCTTGCCCCGCACAAACTGGCCTTCATACCGGGCGCCGCTGGCAAATTGATAGACACCCCGGCCATTGAGGCAGTCACCGGATGCGCAACCGGTTGCCGGTCCGGATAAAAGGACGTGCGCGGAGAGAAAGAAGATGCTGAGGATCATGGACAGAAGGTTTAAGGGTCAGCGTCATCGATAGGCAGGTCTTTCCATGCATAACCGCCCGGGGTGTCCGATTATTGTCATCACCGGTAACAGCGTGGGATTGTCGTGGCTATCCTATCTTTGCCGACAAATGAACTCCCTTATGAAATACGGACTCTATGTGCTGGTATTGGCCAGCCTGCTCTGGTCGTGTGGCCAGTCGAACCAGGATACGACGGATGCTTCTGCTGAGGCCGCCGTGGACAGTCTTCACTTCGGCGAGATGATCACCCCTGACGGGGCCATCACCATGGATGAACTGTTGGTCAAGCTGGCGGATTCCGACAGCGTGGCCACCAAGGTGCGCGGTCTGGTCACCTCGGTCTGCCAGGTGAAGGGTTGCTGGATGACGGTCAAGTCGTCCACTGCCGAGGATGCACCGGAGGTCTTTGTACAGTTCAAGGACTACGAATTCTTCATGCCGTTCGGACTGGCCGGCACAGAAGTGGTGATGGATGGCTATGCCTACCGATCAATCACCAGCGTAGAGGAACTGCGCCATTATGCCGAGGATGAAGGCCAGAGCGCCGAAGAGATCGCGGCCATCACCGAGCCGGAAGAGGAGCTGAAGTTCCTCGCCAGCGGGGTGGTGATCGTGCAGTAGAATCCACCGAATCGAAAACCCCTTTCCCATAGAAAGGGGTTTTCTTTTTCATTTTCAGAACCCGGCAAAAAGAGTCTATTATTCTCCTGTTAAAAAAACAAGTTTGCTGGTCTTATCCACCTGAACATGCCCTTTGTCCGGCTGGTGACAATCCTACCCTACAGCTCGACCATCAACATACTGAAATTAGGATTTAACAACCTTATGCAGTATATTTCTTGAAAATTGAATAAATGCTCACCTTGCCCTTCCATACCCAGGAAGACACCATTTTACGGCAAATGATGAGCATGACCATGCTGACAACCACTCCCGGCTGGCAACCCTTACCTTCCGACTCCCTGATCCTTTACCAGATTGCCAATGGCCCCTCCGCATCAGCCGGCCATGCACGTGCATTGATCCATGTGCTGTATGACCAGATCCTGGATCCGGCGTTTGTGGAGTACCCGGACACCACTTCCTGGCATGGAGGTGGAGAATTACGTTCTCATCCTGAACCTGATCCGATGGCGGTTCGCTATTCCATCCTGCCAAACCCGACAACTGGTCAAATCCAGATTCTGAATAATCTCATTCCTTACAATGAACAGGTGTCGGTGACCGTCTTTAATGCCCTGGGCATGATGGTCGTATCTCGGCAACCCATTCATCCTGGTGATTGGTTTGATCTGTCACCATTGGGAACCGGAATCTATTATCTGGTCCTTGTTCCAGAACAATTTGGCAGCCAGATCATAAAAGTGGTCAAGCAATGAGGTGGACATCCTATTATACAAGGTTCAACCGTTCCCTCGCCCAATTTGCCTTCATTTGTTGTCTGGGGACGATCACGACATTGTTTTGGGCCAACCGAGCCTATAGCCAATGTGGGGAATATACAATCTATACCCTGGAAGAAAAAAATGAAGTCTATTTCACAACACGAATCAGAGAATTCAATGATTATTATTATTGGAATCTCTTTGGAAATCCTCAGTTTAAATATCCAGTTACACAAAATCGCTTGTTGAAAATTGATCAGGATCTGAACTTGATCTGGGCCACCATCCTGAAAGATGTCCCAGGGTCAATGTCCGGTTCACTGGTCTTTTTTCCGGGCGATTTTCTCCTGAAAGGGAATAAAGCTCTGGTCTTGAGTGATACCCGGGACAGTCTGTCCTGGCAACGCAGTTTTCTGGCCAACCAGGTGGACCTGGCCTCAGGACACCTGGATACCACCTATGCATTCGATCTGGGCTTGGATGTGTTGGATATTTACGATGGTATTTACAATGCCATTCTGGCTACAGACAGCAGTGCTTATCTGTATACCGGAGAGTATATCTTACAAGACACGACTTATCTGGTAGTCATGAAAGCCGACTTCACAGGAGCCAAACATTGGGTGAAATCAATCCCCATGCCAACTCCGGGTTATTTTTATAGCCATCAACCCGGCATCGCCTTGCCCGGAGGGCAATACCTCATCGTTGTGAATGCCAACAAAGTGATCGGGGTGGACTACCTCGTCCGTATCGACAGTACCGGTGAGCTCCTGGAGATGATTACCGGGCCATTTGTGGAGGAAGGGATCGATCTTGCCCTGCATCCCAACGGGAACATTGTGTATTTCAGCAAACCGAATCCCTATGTCATATCCAACAAGGTTGCCGGGATGCGCCTAACCATGCTCAGTCCCGACCTGGATACCCTGTGGAGTCATACCTACCATACGTTTGAGTACCCCTACAACTTTGCTTACGGAGCTGGAGAGGGGAAAAACCTCTCCATAGCCCCTGATGGTCGCATCCTGATGGTGGGCGAAAGCGGCCACACCTTGCACCTGGTCTGCTATTCGCCCGAGGGCGAACTCCTCTGGACCCGGGTAGTGCACCTGTCCCCGGAAAAGGATATTAATGGCGCTCAGGTGCTCACTGAATTCGGCCAGGCCATCTGGACGTCGGATGGCTGCATCCTGGCCTCGGGCATCTATCATGGGGGATTCAATGATTTTTATTACCGCCCCTTCCTCCTCAAGCTGGACTCCCTCGGATGTCTGGAGCCCGGATGTGAGGAGAATATCATCCTCAGTACCGATCAACCTTCAGAGACCTTGCCCGATGACTGCTGGCAGGTCTATCCCAATCCCTTCAGTGGACCGATCCACCTTGAGTTGGATACAGACTGCCCCCTGGCAGATGTGGTCGACCAGGTGGTGATCACCGATATGCTGGGTCGGGAGGTGTACCGCCAACGTTTTTTACCTGGCACAACCAACCTGGAGATCGTCCTGCCTGCATCAGCCACAGGTATGTTGTCCCTGCGCATCCAGGCCGGACCGGTCATCCTGGGGCAACGGCATTTGATCCGGTTGGAGTAAGGCTGCGAAACGACCAGCTGGGGTTCAAATAAAGCATCGAGTGGAGCAATCGTTATCGGCCTGATGCCGTGACAAGCCGGCATGCCCCATCATGGCCCCATGACGCTTAACCTTTGACCTGTCCATGTGCTATCGGCCTCCATGATGCCCGGCTCCTTCCAGGTCTGCCACACCCGGCAGGACCTGCCGCACTGCTCCAATATCCGCTAAGGAAGGTATAACTCTCCAAGAGAGGTCCAGCCCGGGACGAACCCGTACCTTCGTCCATGTAGTTTCATGTGCATGGCCTTCCCCGTCCGATCCATATCCCCCGACCTCTTCCTGGCCGAACTGGCCCTGACCCACGATGCCATCCCTCTGGATGTGCGCACCGGGGAGGAGATCAAGAACCGGGGCACCCTGGACGGGGCTGTGCATCTGGACTATCTGGACACCCGGTTTGAATCGGCCATCGAATCGCTCGACCGGCTGGTGCCCTACTACCTGTATTGTGATACCGGCAAACGCAGTCGCCTGGCCTGCGAGCTGATGGCCTCCAGGGGATTCATGCTGGTGGCCTGGCTGGAAGGAGGCATCCATGCGCTGAACCCTGCATCATTCGATTGATCGCCTTCTGAGAAAACGCTCTGCCCAGGATTGTTTGGTAGATTGTACGCAGGGGTTTTTCCGACTTTAGATCCGGAAATCATCAACTACAAGGCTCCATCGAACCCGCCTCTGCGCTTGCCTCTGGAACCATTTTTGATGCTGGCAGGTTTTCGTATTCTGCCTTATAGATGAAATACTACCGATTGTTGCGATTTTTCCAACTCGTCCTGATCCTGCTTGCCGGGTTCATGTCGCCACTGGCCGCACAAAACCTCATCCCAGATCCCGGTTTCGAACTGTGGGACGGGACCGTCGGCAACCCACCAGAAACCTTGTCTCCCCTCACCTTCTGGTACGAAGCCAACGGCACCCCGGACCATCACCACCAGGACAATCCCGCTGGCAGTAACCTCACCAGTCTCCTCCCCTGCCCGACCGGCAACGGCAACACCGAATGTGGCATACCGCACTCCGGAAAAGCCGTGCTCGGCTGCTGGAAAGGTAACGGGCCGGACGGCAGCAAGGAATGGGCCGGCACCCAACTCCTGGAGCCCATGGTGCCCGGGGCTTGCTACAAGGTATCCTACTGGTTCCAGAACAAGGAGGACAATCCGAACTTCCTGATGCTGACCAACCAGTGGGGTGTCTTCTTTTCCAAGACCATGATCCCCACCTTCAATCCCAACCTGATCAATTTCGCCACCCGCGCCGATCAATTCGTGACCTGCTCAGAAGTGAACGACGGGTCGGATTGGAGCTATGTTGAATTCCTGTACACCCCCACGGATGCCTATACCTATGCCTATGTCGGCTATATGGGCAATGTCTCCACGTCCACCTTCACTGCCTGGAGCAATGATTTCCAGATCGGTTTCTATGCCTGGTTTGATGATGTGGCGGTGGAGCGGATCGTTCCTGAACTGACCACCACCGGCGATCAGACCATCTGCCTCGGAGACAGCGTGTTCCTCTCCGCCACGTCCAATTATCCGGTGGAATGGAACACCGGTACCAGCCTGGACACCGTCGATGGCCTCTGGGTCAAACCCACCGCTACCACGACCTATTCCGTTCGTACCCTGGATGGCACCAGTTGCTCCCTGACAGAAGACATCACCGTGACGGTCCTCGGTGCCACCATCAACCCGTTCACCGAGGCGGTTTGTGCCGGCACCAACCCGTTTGTGATCAACCCGCTCGCCGGCGCCGGCACCTGGTCCGGTCCAGGGATCATCAATCCGGCCACAGGGCTCTTCGATGCCGGACAAGCGGGCCCCGGGATCCACCTCCTCCAATTCGCTCCGGAAGGCGACTGTGCCCTGGGGTACCAGGTCGAGATCGAAGTTATCCCGGCACCGATCGTCGACTTCTCGGTCGACCAACCCGTAGGTTGCCCGCCCCACGCCCTGCAGTTCTTTGACGAAAGTGTCCCCAAGGTCGCCTCCGTCCTCTGGACCTTCGGTGATGGCACCATTGGCAACACCTTCAACGACCCCCTCAAGACCTACTTCGAATCGGGCTGGTATTCGGTCACCCTGGAAGCCTATTATTCCGATTACTGCACGGCGGCGTTGACCAAGGACTCCTTCATTCATATCCTGGTGCCACCGACAGCCGATTTTTCCTTTACGCCCGATGATCCCTCGAACCTCCAACCGGAGGTTCAGTTCACCGATCGATCCACTGGCGACCCGCAATCCTGGTCCTGGAATTTCGGCGACGGCAACTTTGGCACCGGAGCTGATCCTGCCCACACCTTTGCGCAGCCGGGCGTCTACGCCATTACCCTCGCCGTCGGCGGGGCCGAAGGGTGTGGGGATACCCTCACCCGTGAGCTGATCGTCCAGTGGGATATCCGCCTCTACCTGCCCACGGCCTTCTCCCCGAACCGGGACGGGATCAATGACATCTTCCAGCCTTCGGTGATCGGTCCGATCGACACCTATCGCCTGCAGGTCTTCGACCGCTGGGGAGGCCTGCTCTTCGAATCCACCGACCCGCAGGTAGGCTGGAATGGGGAAGGGCGCGGCGGCCGCATCCTGGAACCCGGCGTATATACCTGGATCGTGGAGGCTCGCCCGGCCAGCTTTGGCGGACCCTTGCCCGAGGTGAAGAGGTATTTTGGTGAGCTGCAGCTCATGCGGTGATCCCGGTCACAGGACTGATCTTCACCGTCGGTTAGATTTGTCGGATGAAATCAACATCCTACGATCTGGTGGTCATTGGTGGTGGCCCTGCCGGTGTCGAAGCTATTCGGGAGGCGGGCCTCCTGGGCCTGCGCTCGGCCATCATCCTCAATGCCCCTGCCGGCGGGCGCGCCGCCAAGGGCAGTCTCGTCCCCTCCAAGGTCTGGCTGGCCGCAGCCGAAGAAATGGACCATCTCCACCATCCACTGGCGACCCGAGCCCTGTCTGACCCACCCCGGCCCGACCTGGGAAAGATCAAACAGCGGATCACCGCGCAGTCGGAGGCGACCGTGCAGTGGAGTCGTGCCGAGATCGACAAGGCCGGTGCCCGTCTCATCACGGGAACGGGAAAGCTCCTGGGACCGAACCAGGTGAAGGTGGAGGCCGAGGAAGGCGACCCGGAAATCCTCACCACTCGCTTCGTCCTCATCGCCACCGGTTCCGGCCCCAGCTTCAGCCCCGGTCTCAAACCGGACATGAAGCGGATCATCGCTCCGCGGCTGGCGTCCGGATTGACGGAGATCCCGGAGTCCCTGATCATGGCCGGAGGCGGAGTGACCGGGACAGAATACGCCTATGCCTTTGCAGCGCTCGGCACACGGGTCACCATCCTCCAGAGCAACGGGCAACTTCTCCCGCGAATGGATACCGATATCAGCCAGGCCTTCGCCCGCTACCTGGAGTCCACCCTGCCGATCACCATCCACACGGGCGACGGGGTGGCATCCATGGCCCTGGAGGAGAATGAGGTCAGGGCAACCACCCGCAGTGGGAAGATCTACCGCGCCCAATATGGCTTCATCGCCACCGGGCGCCAACCAGACCCCTCCTGGCAGGACCCTGCAGGACCAGCCCTGGCTGCTGACGAACAGGGATTCATCCAGGTGGATGGCCATGCCATGACCTCGGTGGAGGGCATCTATGCGGCCGGTGATGTGACTGGTGCTCCGATGCTGGCCAATCGCGCCCTGATGCAGGCGAGGATCGCCGTCCGGCACATGGTGGACGGATCCTCCTCCCCATGGAACCAGCATCCGGTCATCGAAGGCGTGTACACCCATCCACCCGTGGCGCAGATCGGCGATATGTCCCCTGATCCTGCAGCCCGCTGGATCATCAAGTCTTACGATGAACTGCTCAAGGCCCGCCTGAAAGACGTGGGGTATGGAAAGCTGAAGATCAAGGTCGATACTGCGACGGGCATGATCCTGGGTGCCGCCGCCTTTGGCCTGCAGGCACCGGACCTGCTGGCTCCCATCCAGACTGCCATGTTGAACGGTATCCACTATGACCGGCTGCGTGGACAGGTGCTGGCGTATCCCGGGTTTGCGGAACTGGTGAGTTTGTAGGTATTCTTCTCTTGTCAAGGAATGAGGACATGAATCGGTTGATTCGTATGGAAACATATTCATCAGATCTATCCAAAATAAATCACGAAAGGTTGCTTTTAGCATGCTGCAGTATTTCATGCAGGGCCTCATTGTGAAATATTAACTGTAGTAGCCCACCTCTGGCCCGCCTCATGCCGGCGCCCCGAGTACTCGGGGCTTCTTTTGACGCGCCAAAAGCATGCCTGCCGGCGTGCAGGAAGGCCAAAGCGCTTGTCGCCAAAAATGGGCCTTCTCCTTTTGTTTAAGAGCAGTGCTGACTCGTCCCTGGATTGGCAGCCGTTTACATCAGGACCCGGCCGCTCGTATTTGATCGGTGGTTTTTTGCATCATTGATACCCTTTTTTCATATAAATTGTCAATATCCGCATCACAAGTCCGATCAAATAATGCGGCAGCTTGCATGATTGACTGTTTTCATACAAATGTAGATATCCATTGTTTGCTTGTTGGACGGGCCCTTGATGTGCTGGGAGGCCCTGGTTTGGCGACGATTAATTTTATTAGGGAGGGGGCAGGTTTGGATTGTATGATATGTAGAGTGTTATTTCATTGATTATCAGCACTAATATTTTACGAAATACATTATTTTGGACAGATTAGTCATCAGATATCAAATGATGTTATGCCTGGAAGGTGGGCATTACTCTACCGCAAGGCGTTGACGTGAATATCCAGGTTTAAGAAATTCCACTTTGAATTGTCATGACCCATCCTGGAATGGGACCGAACAGATTACTCCGGGAAAATGCATTCCAGACATGCCATGACCCTGGAAGGGTCACATGTCTGTAGAAACGCAAAACGTTCATTTTCCGACCCCGGAGGGGTCGAATGTCCAATCTGACGGCTATCCCGATTTGGGCTTGAAAAGATGAGCCACAAACATTATCCACGCGATATGAATGAGCCGATCATCCGTTTGAGGGATCCAACTTTTCACCGCTTGGTACCATCGGTGAGCTGTCATCTCCAGACCATTTCTCTGGCCCGGCACCAGACATCCAGCCATACAGCCGCATCCAGGCTCTTGTATTGGCAAGAATTCTCTGTCCCGTTCTTCTGTAACCTCCTTTATTAACGATGTTGTGGCTTGTGGATTGGCCTGAAAAAATACCTGCCATCCTTGATCCAAAGGGCCGGCTCTAGCAGACATCCTGAAATACGGATCGAGATCGAAAGAATCTTGGAAAGGCAGTTTACCTTTGGCAGACGCTTTTAGATGGAAAACCCCCGTATCGAGATCCGCATCCACCAGAAGAAATACCTGCTGCGAGGCGGGATGTTCGCCCTGCTGGCGCTGGCCGGTGTGTGGCTCCTCCTTTCGTACGCCCATCAGCAAACCTGGCTGACACCCTGGGTGGTGCAGGTGATCGCCGGTGTCATGGTGTTCATCTTCGGGGTACTGGCCACCAATGACCTGCAAAAAGGCCTGGGCGACCCGATCGGCCTGGTGATCACCCCTGAAGGATTTATTGACCACGTCGGCAATCTCGGACTGGGATTGGTCCGCTGGAAGGAGATCCGGCAGATCCGGATGGATGCTGCCCGATCCGGGAGTCATATCCTGATTGAGTTGATCAAACCCGACCAGATCAACAAGAAAAGCAGGAACCCCCTGCAACAGAATCTACTCCAGACCAACCTCAAGCTCTATGGCACGCCGGTGGTGATCGCCACTGATCACCTGATGATGGCTCCTGCCGATCTTCTGAGACTTCTGGAGGAACGTCATCAACCAACCAGGAAACGGACATGACCAGCTGGAAATCGGCACTTTGGCGAAGATGGACCCTGGCTTGTGGCACAGGTGAATTTCTCGGAATTGGCATTGCCGGCGTGTCGATGTTCCTTTACATCCAACTGGTCGGGGAGCCGGACACACGACCGGCCCAATTCGGCCAGCTACTCACGGCATTGCTCGCAGGAGCTTTTGAGGGGTTTATTCTGGCAACCTTCCAGTTGCGTGTATTCCGGGAGTGCCTTCCCCAATTACCCCGGATGGTCTGGATCCGCTATACGATGGCCGTGGCTATGCTGGGCTGGCTGCTGGGCATGATCTATCCGACATTCTTTGCCTCTGGACCTGTCCAGGCAGGGTCTGTACCCGAACCTCCCCTCCTGCTGATATTGGGGGGAGCAGCGGCCATGGGGTTGACCCTCGGCGCCTTGTTTGGCTGGTTCCAATGGCTCGCTTTTCGTGCCTATGTGCCGCATACCAGGATCTGGATCCTGGCCAATGCCCTGGGGTGGATGGTGGGCATGGTCCTCATCTTCCTGTTTGCCACCATGCCGGACGAACAGACCCCTGCGGTATGGATCCTGCTCTCCGGGTTTGCCGGGGGGCTGCTGGGAGGCCTGAGCGTCGGGGCGATTACCGGCCTTTTCCTCTTGCATATCCTCGATCAGCATCACATTCAACTCGATTCATGAGTCCCGATATCCCTGTACAGCATCCGTTGATCGAAGAGACGATCACCTTCGTGAAAGGCCAGCTGGCCACCGCGGAAGGCGGTCACGACTGGTGGCATATCCACCGGGTGTGGACCAATGCCAGGCTGATCGCCCGGGAAGAACAGGTTGACATGCTTGTGGTGGAACTGGCGGCACTGCTCCATGATATTGCCGATTCAAAATTCCATGATGGGGATGAGGAGATCGGACCGAGGACAGCACAAAACTGGCTGGAAAGCCAGGATGTGGACCAACATATCATTGATCATGTGGTGATGATCATCCGGCATATCTCCTTCAAGGGCGGGCACAATGAAGGGGCGTTCCACTCCCCTGAACTGGCGGTGGTCCAGGATGCCGACCGGCTGGATGCCCTCGGCGCCATCGGCATTGCCCGGGCTTTCAACTATGGCGGACACAAGGGAAGAGGCCTGTACGACCCCGCCATTCCACCCAATCTCCGGATGAGCAAGGAGGAATACAAGCACAGTACCGCCCCGACCATCAATCACTTCTACGAAAAACTCCTCCTCCTCAAGGACAGGATGAATACCCGAACCGGGCGACGGATGGCAGAGGAACGACATCGGTTCATGGAGGCCTACCTGGAGCAGTTCTATCGGGAGTGGGATGGGAATGAAACTGGTTCAGTAGATCACTGAATTCCTCATACGAGATCCTTTTCCTGGAAACCATGAGCCATACAGCTTTCCGCTTCCCGTTTCGCCCTGTTCTCGGACGGTCATCGATCGGGCGAATTCGATGGATGACAGGCATCATGGGGGGCATCCTGGTTGCCATCCTGCTATTTGCCTGGTTTTATATTGGCGCTCAGGTCATCGAAACCATTGCATCTCGCATTCGTCTGGATCAAATCAGTCCTGTTTCTGAAGAACGCCTATGGACATTGGCTATCCTCTCCGGGACCCTCGGTACGTCAGTGACCAGCTGGATCTGGATCGGGGGAGGATCGACTTTCTATGCACATGGAAGACTCATGCGCCAATATGCCCGGACGCTGATCGCCCTGGCTTTCTGGTTTGTCTTATGTGCATTTACCCGGTTCACAACAATTCATTACCTGGTCATGTATTGGACGATCCATGACGATTACATTCCCTCTCTGGAAGTCCTGTATCCCGGCCTCGCCCAACTGGTGGCTATTGCCCACATATCGATCAACTGGATGGCCTTGCGGTTGGTCTTTCAATTGCCCAACCTCAGAAATAAAGAGTTGACTTGAATATTCGAGTAAAGCATCCAATTCAGGCCAGGCAAGCCCTGCCACCGTGTCGGATCGGCCGATCCCCGGTGGGGTGAAGCAGGCACTTGCCCGGGTGCCGTGACCAAAGGTTGACGACAGGAAAACGAATGAAGCATGTGACTGACTCTTGAACAGCTTGGAACGGTAGAACGTGTGAGCTACTACTACCTGAGTGAATACTTCGATTGACAACTCGAGAATGACATGTTCATTCAGCTGTATTCTTACTGGACCACGAGCTTGCCATACATGGACTTGTGCCCGTTATCTATCTCCAACAGATAGGTCCCCGCGCTGAATCCTTGAAGAGGCACATGGACTGGATCTGCACAATCGGCCAGATGTTTTGTTAATACGAGATCCCCTTTCATGTTCAGAATTCGTAATGTACCTCCTCCTTGCAAAAGCCCATTCGTCCACACAGATGAATGACCATGTGCCGGATTGGGATAGAGGATAAGCAGACGTCCTTCCGACGGATCAGGTTGCGGCCAATCGATTGATACCGTTGGATCATAGAGTTCGGAAAGAACCGTATTGGTAAGGATTGGGTCATTGTAATCGAAATAAATTCTGGCCTCATTCGGCACCGAAATATCCGGGTTATACTGCTTGTTCCGCTGAATGGCAAATCTGACAAAACCATGGCTTTCCAATTCATTCTCATTACTGTCCGGTAGCATGATCTGATCAAACACGATCTGTAACCACCTGTTTGGCAGCAAATCAAATGCTGTCACGTCATGGCTAGCATTCAGAAATCGCAAGGTTTGCATGTTCAAGGCGGTATCCAGTTGATCCATGATGCGAACACGCTCCGCATAGAAATTACCCGTATTCTGAAACCGTATGGTATAAATCAACTCATCACCTGATTCGATTTGCGCTTTGGTCAATCCCTGCTCCGGGGCGACAGCCTTGTCATTCGGGTCATATGAGGCAACAACGGCTTGTCGAATGTAATCGCTGTTGTCGGCAAGGTCGGCATCGATCTGACTCGGGAGAACGATACCTGAAAATGTCATGATCTGACCAATGGTTGCGGAAGTGGCGACCAGTCCAGTCAAATGAATGCTCATACTGGACCATACAGGCAGGTCCTGAAATGACCACACCAGACTGTCACCTCCGATGAATTTGGTCGGTGCCGGCGAAGCGTTCACATACTGAAAGGATGGATCCAACTTGATCCCGATCTCACCTGAGGCTGGAATTGTTCCCTCATTTTTACACGAAATAAAAACCAAGCTCTCAAAGCCTGGACGTAATGGACCGACAACTGTCATGGATATGGACATATCAGTGATATCCGGTTGCAATTGGATGGCAAAATCCAATGAATCGGTACTTTCCTGAATAGTATATTCAATGGGTAGGATATTCTGAATGTACTTGCCGGGGCCAACGGGCCTGACTGTATTGATTTCGCCTGTGGTGATCGGTAATAAATAGGAACCGTTTGCTTTCGTGTTGACAGACCAAACCGGATACGATCCATTCTCCTCATACACTTCTACCCGAACGTAGGAGGCATATTGGTCAGGAGCGTCAAATTCGCCATTGGCATTCTTGTCGATGTATGCGAAGCCATTTGCCGTTCCCAAGAACGGCCAGGAGCTGCCACTCCTCCATACACCCCCACCAAATCCACCCATATAGAAAAGTGAATCCTGAAAAATCAGGTCTGCCGTGTTCTTGGCACCCAACAAATGCCATGTCTGGCATTCATCCATTGACTGGAAGAGCCCTGCTCCCGGAAAATAGAAATAATAGAAGGTTCCGATGCGCCATGCATCCCCCTTAAAGACGTTATCGAACAGCTCAGAGATATAAATTTGCGGAAGGCCATCATTGGCATAATACCAATCCACCCCATTCTCAGTGACATACAGTGCAGAGAACTCATTCTGGATTGTGATGGCCAGCATTTTGTCACCTGCTGTATATAGTCGAAGCAGGCCTTCCGGAACATTCTCGAATTCCTGCCAGCTTCCCTCCAAACTGGAACATGACATCACTTTTCCATCCGGGGAGACTGCCCAATAATTCCCTTGAAAAAAACATGGATACTTGGGTACATCGACGGGCACGAAACCCAATGTATTCGGATCCAAACGAACCACACTGGGACCTTCAAAAAATACATAAAGCTGTTCATTATGCCATTGGATATCTACAATGAGCCATGGACCCCATGGATCACTGACATCAATGGAGTCCCATGTTGCGCCATAATCTGAACTGAGCAGTACAAACCTGTTTAATTGGCCGGCTGTCGCCAGTCGGCCCTTGCCGTCTGATACAACCTTGATCAACTGATAATCAGGATAAAGGTCCAGCACATTCGACCATACTTCACTTTCAACGTCAAATGACGATATCCCAATTCCGGTAGCCGCCCAAACGATACCGTTATCTTGCTCCAGATCGTAGATCACGGCGGACCCGAGACCTGAATGGCCGGCCGAGATGGTCCAGTTCTCCGGATCAAATCTGAATACTCCCTGGTCATACGTTGGGATCAAAATAAAATCCTTGAGTTGAGACATACCCTGAAGGATATAATTAAAGGACATGGTTTCTTGAAACTCACTCCAATTTTGCCCTAAATCCTTCGAACAATAGAATTTGCCATACTTGTCAGCTATGCAAATCCATTGTCCTGTCCAAAGCAGATCTGAATAGAGCTCCTTCGTGTTGTGGTCCAGTACCTTTTCCCAGGTAGAACCATCATCCTCGGATTTGAAAACGGAAGCCGTCGTAGCAGCAAACCACACTGATCCAGTATAGGCTAATGAATGGGGCATGGATCCGCCGGGCATGGCAGAGGAAAACTCACTCCATGTTTCAGCTTGGGGATCCAATTCAAAAATTTGGGTTCCGCTCCGCATCAGTAGTCGATCGTCCACCGCCTTCACCCATCCGCCAACTCCTTCCGGGAGGTCAATGGCATGCCAGGAGATTCCTTCATCATCACTTCGCCAGACCACCTGATCATTCGCCTGGGGAATATAAATTCCATGACTACAAACGACCATTCTGTCATAAGATACTCCGGGCAGTTCCGGATTCGTGCCTTCCTGCCAGGTCGCACCGTGGTCTTTACTCACTACAAACCGCTCAGGATATTGACTATCTCCCCAACCTTTGTGCTGAAAGGCTGCAATCAACCCCGGGGAACCTGCCATGGGATACATTTCAGGATAGGGCAATTTTTCCCAGTTCTTTCCATCACTGGTCCTGTAAAGGAAGAACTCGTCTCCATAAAAGGCATATTCACCATCTGAGACAATTACGCTAATTGCTGCACCGTCTGGTCCGTTTGTATGTTGCGCCTCGAGCTGGCTCCAGCCAGGGCGAACGATGAAAACGAACAGAATAGTTATTTGAATAAGGTAAATCTGCCTTCTCATATGCATGGGTTGACAACTTCAGGAAAATCCCTATTTATCCAATATACGGATTTTATCTCTGACCTTGAAGGAAAATCGCGAAATGACAAGTATTTGCCAAAACCGGGAAAGCAATAAATATGATTCAACACACCCTTTCTTTCCTGCGGGCAATCCCCTGACTCGCCATTTGGCGAAGTACATGTCATTATAAAATCGATAGCAATTCACCTGATGGGAGTACGAAAATGAATCCAGGATAGGGCCCGTAGCTTGAACAGTACGGCCTGGGTCAAGGAGGAGACAGGTATTTCCACCAATGGATGAAATGAATTACCCGAATGATTATTGTTCGAATTTACAACATCCACCGCAACGCCAGCCCGGCCCAGTCGCCTCTTCGGATGGCACCGAGCCCGGATTGCGTGAAGTAGGAATTCACCTCGGCACCGTCGCCGGCATGACCGGCCTGGCCCTGGCGGAACGTGTAGTGCAGTTGGAGGACGGTCCTGGCGTTGAACCACCAGTTGACCCCGGGCTCAAAGTAGAACTCCCGGCCAGCCGGAGCCTGTGCCCCCACGGCGAGCCCCTGGTCGTTCTCACTCATCCCGCCATAGAAAAAGGCCCAGGCCACCGTCGGTTCCAGGTGGCCCAGATGGTCGAGGGAAATATTGACCCCGGCTCGCAGGTGGCCGGTGCGACTGACGTATTGGTCACCGTTGAAGATCGGATCACCACCCGAAGGCAAGATGTCCCGGCCCAGCCAGTGGATCTCACCGTCCAGCTGGAAAGGACCGTGATTCCACAGCAGGTCCAGCCCGTAGGTCCAGGACCGCACGTAGAAGGCCTGGCCCCGGCCCAGGGAACCACCCACGCCTACCGTCAATCCCTGTCGCTTGCCGAAATAGTTGATGCGATGGGACAGCGAATAACCTTCACTTTCCGGATCACCCCAGGTGCCGGCGATCCGACCTACTCCAAGCAGGGGAAAATTTCCAGGATAGCCCTGGTCGGGGTTGAACAGGCCGGCATCCCAGCGCAACCAGGCCTTGTCTGACCCCAGGCGCATCTGGCAACCGGCATTGATCCCGGCAGCCCGCCCCGGATTGCTGTACACCATGTGCTCACGGAGGTAATTCTGGTCCATGGTCTTCTCGATGGAATTGACCGCAAATCCGCTGGTGATGCTCTCACGGCCATACTGGGGGCGGAAATACCCGGCCGTCAGATGGATCCCCTTGCCATCCCTGCGGATGCCCCAGGTCACAAAGGCATCGAGGATGCCCACGCCGGGGAAGGCACCGTTATTCGCTCCACCTGTGGTACCGGCCAGGGCATCATGCCCGATCTGGTCAAAGGCCAGGATGGCGGTGTAGTGCAGGCGTGGCAGGATCTCCCCTTTCAGGCCAACCCTGGCCCGGCGCACCTGGGTGTTCCAGATGGAATGTTGCGAATGGTATCGGGGGAATGGCCCTCCGCTGAAGGTGCGGGTGCGCGGTGTGTACGTCCCCCAAACCTGCATCATCACGATGGGCTCCGGGCGGGAGGGCTTCCAGGTTCGGAGATCGACGGGAGCATCCTGGGCATGGACGGGAATCACCCATCCCGGGGTGGCTAGGATGAACAGCAGGGAGACAAGACGCATGATGGAACGATGTTATTCAATAAAATGGCAATGGGCATGCCATAAACCGGATCGCAAGGCCTAATGCGGCAATTTGTCTGCCACAGCCCCATAGGCCCAGGTACCGATGGTGGCACCGACCAGATAAATGAGGATGACCCAGAACCCGTTCCCCAGCAATACCCACATCGGACCCGGACAGGCCCCGGTGATCGCCCAGCCGATCCCGAACAGGGATCCGGCCAGCAGATGGCGCTTCATGTTGAAGGGCATCGGGGTATAGGAGACTTCTACCCCAGTCCAGGTCTTGACGTGCCGGTTCTTCAAGATGAACATCGCGACAGCTCCAACGGCCACGGCCACGCCGATCACGCCGTACATGTGAAAGGATTCGAAACGGAACATTTCGGTAATGCGAAACCAGGAGATCACCTCCGACTTGGTCATGATGATCCCGAAGGGGATCCCGATCAGAAAAAAGGCAAGATTCTTCATAGCACAGTCCCGTTCAGATTAGAGAAAATAAGGAAGGATATAGGGCAGGACCAACCAGGTCATGAACAGCCCTCCGATGAAAAAGCCGATCACCGTCACCAGGGAAGGCAGCGAGAGATGCGACAGACCGGTAATGGCATGCCCGCTGGTACACCCTTCACCGTAACGGGATCCGAATCCCACAAAAAACCCTCCCACCAGGGCGAGAAGGATGCCTTTCCAGTTGGCAAAATTGAACAGGGTCGTGGGCACAAATCCCATACCCGTTTCATCCGATGCGGGATAATCGATCCCCAGTCCGGCCAGGTATTGGATGGTCGCATCGGATATGGCCACCGGCTCGGGACTTCTCAGGAGGTGAGCAGAGATCACACCGCCGAGGACCCCACCGGCCACAAACAGCATCCGCCAGCGCTCCCCCTTGGTATCGATCCGAAAATAGGGGATCCGTTTTCCGGCACCCGCCCAGGTACACAGCACCTTGAACGATGAGGACACACCGAACTTTTGCCCCATGAGGGTCATGCTGATCGAGAGGGCGGCGATCGCCAATCCTCCGATTGCCCAATGCCAGGGCTGACTGATCCAATTGATGATATCCATATATGTGTGAACTATTGATCCATGACTTGCAAAACAGAATCTGGAAGGTGTTTCATCCACGCGGCCGGCGTAGATGTGGTTGTACCCCGCAAACTCCTCTCAATCTACAAAAAACCGAAGAATGCAACGACTGTCCTGTGATGGAAATCACAAAGGGGTTGACGATCGCTCGTCAACCCCTTGGCTCGTTCACATACAATCCGGCTACAGCTCGGTCACCTGTTCGCGGAATTCCGTCCGCTTCAATGGTGTTTCAGACAGTTTCTCGAATCCACCGGGGATGTTCACCACATCCGAGATGCCCCTTGCCTTCAGAATGGATCCGGCAATGACCGAGCGATAACCGGTGGCGCAGTACAGGATGTACTGGTTCTCCGGCTTCAGGTCATTCATGTTCCGATTGATGAAATCCAGTGGGAAGCTGGTGGCACCCAGGATATGCTCGGCATTGTACTCACTGGCCTTGCGGACATCGAGTACGCGCAGATTCTTGCCATCAAACTGGTTGGCCAGCATCTCGGGCGTCCATTCTTCCAGGACATCCACTTCCTCGCCGGCATCCTTCCAGGCCTGGAACCCTCCTTCGAGGAATCCGATAGGGTTGTCATACCCTACCCGGGCCAGGCGGACTACCACCTCATCTTCCCGGCCTGGTTCGGCCACGATGAGGATGGGTTGCTTCAGGTCGGTGATCAAGGCACCGACCCAGGGGGCAAAGCTGCCATCCACGCCGATGAAGATCGAACCGGGGATGAAGCCCTTGATGAACTCTGTCTGGTGACGAGTATCCAGCACCAGGGCATGTTCCCCTTCCCATGCAGCCTTGAAGGCCCGTACGCTGAGGGGTTGTGACCCCCGCTCACGGACCACCTCGATGGATTCATATCCCATCTTGTTCATGACCGCATTCTTGGGGAAGTACTGGGGAGGTTCCACCAGGCCGGTGGTCACTTCCTTGATGAACTCTTCCCGGGTCATGTCCGCCCGCAGGGCATAGTTCAGCTTCTTCTGGTCGCCCAGCTTGCCCTGGGTCTCCTTGCTCATTTTCTTGCCACATGCCGATCCGGCACCATGGCCGGGATAGACGATCACCTCATCGGCCAGTGGCATGATCTTGTTGCGTAGGCTGTCGAACAGGTACCCCGCCAGGTCCTCCCGGGTCAGGTTGGACTTGATGGCCAGGTCAGGACGACCGACATCGCCCAGGAAGAGAGTGTCTCCCGTGAAGATGGCATAGTCCTTACCGTTCTCATCGCGCAGGAGGTAGGTCGTACTTTCCATGGTATGACCGGGCGTATGCAACACCACGATTGAAATTTTGCCAACGTGCAGTACTTCTCCATCGGTGGCCACATGAGCCTTGAAGTTGGGCTGGGCCGTCGGTCCATAGACGATGGTCGCACCCGTCTGCTTGGCCAGGTCGAGGTGACCGGATACAAAGTCGGCGTGGAAGTGGGTCTCCAACACATACTTGATGGTCGCCCCGTCCGCCTTGGCCCGTTCGATATAGGGCTCGGTCTCCCGAAGGGGGTCGATCACCAGGGCTTCACCCTCACTTTCAATATAATAGGCCGCCTCGGCCAGACATCCGGTATACAATTGTTCTACACGCATTTGTGGAATGGTTTGTTGTGATCAATCAGATTTCATGTGCTGATGCATGGCATCAACCACTCCATAAAATTACAGGGAACGGGAGGGGCAGATTGTGATCGCTGTCACGAAAAAATCTGATGCCGGTCAGTCCCGGGCGATCATTTCATTGGGCTGTTCGACGACCGGCAGGCGGTCATCCTGCTGACACTCCCAGAAGATCCTGGCTGTGCACTGTTCGCAACGAGCAGGGTCCAGTAGAGGATAAATAGCGGCCAGGGCCTGCTTCTTCGTGGAAAAGAAATGGTCCGTCCCGATCTGCTCCTTGATCCCCGACCGGAACAGTATATCCTGGGCCACGATCTTCATGCCGGTAATATAAAGGTCGCCTCCGCGGCTCCTCAGCCGCTCGGATTCGTGGAGCAGCCACTCTGCTCCGGCGAGGTCCACAAAGTTGATCCCGTCGGCGAGGAGCAGGACCCGATGGGTCCCTTCATCCCGCAAGGCCTCAAAAAACCCTTCAATATGGTCGATGGCACCATAGAAGAGGGATCCATCAATTCGCACCACCTTGAGTTGCGGACATTGGGCAATATGGTCCTGGCGCTCAGTATTGAGAAAGTGATGGCGCACATCCTTCTGGTCCGGCGCCATGATGGCGATATGTGGCTTGGAGGTACGACGCAGGTAAAAGAACAGGGAAAGGAATATCCCGATATAGATGGCGAATTCCAGTTCGAAGAACAGGGTGGCCAGGAAGGTGGCGATCAATACGGTCGCCTCACTGCCACTGGCCCGGATGACCTTTTTGATCTCCTGGAAGTTGATCAGGTTATAGGCCACGATCAGGATCACCCCGCCCATGGCGGCAATGGGCAGATAGGCGCTGAGGGGGGCAATGAACAACACAATCAGGATCAGCATCAGGGAGGCGAACACCGCCGCCAGCGGGGTCTTGGCCCCGGCATCAAAATTCACGCCTGAGCGGGTAAAGGAACCGCTGCCCGGGTAGCAGGAAAAGAAACTGCCGACGATATACGCCAGGCCTTGTCCGATAAACTCCTGGTTGCTGTCCAGGCGTTGCTGGGAGCGCAGGGCGATAGATCGACCAATGGCGGTGGCTTCGATCAGTCCCAACAGGGCAATGGCAAAGCCACTGCTGCCCAGTTTGGTGATGTTAGCCAGGGTGAGATCCGGCACCCGGAATGGTGGCAAATGCGCAGGCATCTGCCCCACCAGGGGAATCCCCTTGTCGGCAGCCCCCAGGAAATAGGTCACCACGCTGGCGACCACCATGCCCGTGAGAAAGGGAGGAACTTTCTTTACCCAGCGCTTCAACACCAGGGCGATCACCATGGTCAATCCGGCCACCAGGAGGATCCAGGGATTGATCAGGGTAAAATGTGTGATGATATACCCGACCGTATCATGAAACGCCAGCCCGTTGGGCATTTTCAAGCCCAGCACATGCTTGAGCTGACTGATGCCAATCAGCAGGGCCGCACCGGCCGTAAACCCGACCACCACACTACTGGACACAAAATTGACCAGGGTACCAAACCGGGCCAGCCCCATCAACAGCCGGAACGACCCGGCGATAAAGGCCAGTACAATGGCCAGGTTGACATACTCCATAGTACCCGGCTCGGCCAGGACGGACAGTGTGGCAAAAACGATCAGGGAGATCGTCGTCGTCGGACCCGAGATCAAATGCCAGGAGGAGCCAAACAGGGCCGCGATGATCGGCGGGATCATCGCGGTATACAGACCATAGATCGGCGGCAGGCCTGCGATCATCGCAAATGCCACACCTTGCGGCAAGACAATGATGGCACCGGTCATGGCTGCCAGAACATCAGACTTCAGCGTCCGTGTGGTGACCATGGGCCACCATTGGAGAAAAGGAAACAACTTCGGCCAAATGCCTGCCGGTACATTCATATGGTGAACACAATCTTTTATTGACCCACGCCTTCTTTTAATGAGCCATTTTCATTCACATTGTCGAGGTAGTACAATTCATCCACCGGACGAAGGGCTCGCTTGAACCACAACGGGCGGCGCAGTCCACCCGGACCGGGAGCCGGTCGGGTCATCTTCAGCCATTCCCGATACACCTCCATCGACTTGTTGGTATCCACAAAGATATCGCCATAGGCATCCTCCGGTCCGGCCTTCTCGATCCGCACCCGCTGGTGCCAGCAGTGCATCCCGGATATCGGATCCGGATGGACAGGGAAGGTGATGTTCTGGTGTACCCCGCCATCACTCCAGAAGATCCGGCTCGAATCCTTGTCGGCACTGGCAAACGGCTTGATGCCACTGATGGTGGACATCTTCCAGCCACCCTGGCCATCGTTCTTGATGGCAACGGTATTCGTTGCCCAGCGGTTGCCGATCTTGTCCTCCGGACGACGCCAGCGACCCAGGTGATGGGAGCAGGCCACGACACCGGGCTTCATGCCCTCGGTCACCCAGACCTTGTCGACAAAGTAGCCGATATCCGTATTCATCTTGACCAGGTCACCGGTCTTCAGCCCAAACTTCTGCGCATCCTGCGGATGCATCCACACGGGGTTCCGGTTGGAGATCTCGTAGAGCCATTTGGCATTTCCCGACCGGGAGTGGATCAATGTGGGCAGGCGGAAGGTCGGTACCAGCACATATTCGCCCTTGCTCTTGTCCAGTGTCTCGGGATGGATGTGGCTCTTGACATAGGTCGGCAGCGCATATTCCGGCCAGCCCCAGTCGATCATGGTCTTGGAGAAGAACTCATTCTTCCTGGATGGCGTGGGGAATCCTTCCACTGCCTTGCCCTTGACCATGATGCCCACCGGCTTGCCACCCTTGGTGATGACCTGGGTCTTCGGATCCACGACCGATCCTTCCAGTACCTCCGGCTTCACTTCGTTGAGGTTCTGGTGATAGCAATGCGGTTCGATCTCGAAGGCCCCGTACTTCTTCATGTAGTCCAGCGGATTCATGCCCTGCTTCTGCGCAGCTTCCGGCAGGCCGGGCACGCGCTCGAAGATGTACTGGTAATACTCGTCGATGGTCACTTTTTCCCCAGGGCGGTAGGGCGAAATGAAATGCTGCTTGATGCCCAGGCTACCATCGGGGTCGATGCGCCAACTGAGCTCGATCCAGAATTCATCTTCTTCCCATACCTCACCCGGATTCGCTTCATAGGTAAAGGTCACCGGTTTCCCGTTGCGACGGGCAGCTTCACGCAGAACCGGCTGACGGAAGGCGATCCACTTGCCTGAATGGGTCTCATAACTGTTGATGTCATGACGCTCACTGGCCAGGCCCATGGGGAGGACATAGTCGGCAAAGAAGGCCGTCTCACTCCAGGTCGGGGTCAGCGCGGCATGCAGGCCAAACTTCGACTCGTCACTGAAGGCCTCGATCCAAGAGAAGCCGTCGGGATAGGTCCAGACGGGGTTGAACACCCGGCTGAAATACACGTCCATCTTTCCACGCCCTTCCTTGAGGAAGTGCGGCAGCAGGAAGCTCATCTCGAAGAAGGCCAGGGGGTATTCATTGGGGAAGTGCAATTCATTCCAGAACTTCTGTGCCGGTGGCTTGGCAAAGAAGCTCGGCTTGAACTTGTTCCACTCGCTGGGCATGGTCCCGCCCTTGGTCCCCACGCTGCCGGTCAGGACATTAAGGAAGTGCAGGGTGCGGGCTACGGCCCATCCGCCCAGATTGCCTGAACCGGCACTGCGCCAGTTGTGGGTGGCAAACTGTTCACCCGCTTCGCCGATCAGGCGGGCGGTTTCCCGGATCATTTCCGGGCGCACGCCACTTTCCTCGTAGGCGTATTCGGGGGTGTACTCCGCATAGGTCTCTTTCAGCTTCTCGATATAGTTCTCAAAGGTCACCGGCACGCCCGGATGCATGTGCTCGAGATATTCCTGCCAGTTGACCCAATTCTCCATATAGGCCCGGTTGTACAGACCTTCATCGAGGATGATCTTGGCCATGGCCAGGAGGACGGCCGCTTCCGAACCCGGATAGGACGGCATCCAGTAGTCGCTCATGCTGGCCGTGTTCGACAGACGGGGGTCCATCACCATCAGCTTGGCGCCCTTCATCTTGGCCTCGATGATCCGCTGGGCATGGGGGTTGAAATAGTGCCCGCTCTCCAGGTGAGCGGAGATCAGGAGAATGACCTTGGCGTTGGTGTGGTCCGGACTGGGGCGATCGTACCCGTACCAGATGGCATAGCCAAAGCGTGCCCCGGAGGAACAGATATTGGTATGGCTGTTGTGTCCATCCACGTTCCAGGCCTGCAGGATGCGATCCATATACCCCTCGTGACCGGGACGGCCGACGTGGTAGGCGATCTCGTTGTTGCGTCCCTCCTGCAAGGCCTTGCGGATCCGTCCGGCAATATCATCCAGCACCGAATCCCAGCTCACCCGCTCCCATTCACCGGAGCCGCGCTTCCCTTTCCGCTTCAGGGGATAGAGGATGCGATCCGGGTCGGTGATCTGGTTGATGGTGGCCGGACCCTTGGCGCAGTTGCGTCCGCGACTGGCCGGATGGTAGGGGTTGCCTTCAAACTTGCGTACCTGTCCCGTCTCCTTGTCAATGAATGCTGTCAGTCCGCAGGCACTCTCGCAGTTGAAACAGGTGGTGGGCACGATCTGATAGTGCTTCTTTTCCCTTCGAGGATGGGCCTTGGCCTCATACTCCACCCAATCATCCCATTGTTCCGGCGGGGGAAAGTTGGTCAGATCGGTGGTCTGGGTCAGGTGAGGCAGATCGAGGTCCCGGTCCTTGTGGAGGTTGGGAATGATGCCGATCGATTCGGCGATCCGTTCGATGAATCCAGGTTTCTTTGTCATAGCCTGTGATCGGTTTAGCTGAGAGAAATGCGCTGTGGCGCTTCCACCCAGATGTGTTCAGTGATATAGATACCGGCCAGGATCATCAGGGCCGCGGCGGCCATCATCACGGGTGAGCCACCCGAGACGAACAGCAGGGCCAACGGGATCAGATTGCCGATCAGGACGGTGCCCAACCAGAAGCGATTGCGGTACACGCCCCGCACGATCATGTCCACCACCCGATGGGTGTCGTGGGTAGGATGCGGCGTGGCCAGTTCGGAGACCAGGATGGCCAGGTTGGCGCCCAGGCTGACCATCAGGAAGGTATTGAGGAATTGGGTCCATCCTGCTTCCGCACCGGTGATCAGGTTGACCAGGGCAAATGCGGAGCCACCCGCCATCAGGCTGTGGACCAGCATGTGCAGGGCCAGGGTGGGGCTCTGCCAGAAATCGCGCCCCTTGGCCTGGGCAAAGAGGAAAGCGGTGTACACGGCCACCAGGACAGCGAAAGCCGCCGTCAGCCATTGGACCAATGCCATGGTCTGCCCCAGATAGAGCAGGACCAGCGACAGGGCCATCAGGCCACCGAACACCGTGATGGCATACCCCCCTCGTGGTAGCCAGGATTTCCATTGCGGACGGAGCAGGACATAGACAAATCGTGTCGGCTGGTCCAGATCCTTGACCAGCAGGGCCCCTGTAGCGGCCAGGAAGAAGATGCCCAGCCCGAGTGACCAGTACTGGCCTTCCAGGTTGGGGCCCATGGCCCCCATCAACCAGGCAACAAAGGGCACCAGGATGGCTCCTGTGGCAATGGCCTTGGTCCAGACATAGCCGGACACTTCCCATCCCCAGAGGATGCCCTTGTTTGGAGTGTCGTACACCCGGCGCGGGGTTTTCCCGATCAGCAGGTCGACAGAGCGAGCCTTGCCATTGGCGGTCACTTCATCTGCAGTCGTGGATTGGCCGTTCACCTCCATCAGGGCAGAGACCACATCCGGGTTGGAGAAGGCCATCTTCTCCGCTGCCTTGGCAAAGTGGCCTACACCGCCTTCCTGGCGACCCCAGAGGGTATCCTGGGGACGAGTGGTCAGCGACGGGTTCAGGGAAGCGTCGTCCGCATCGATATAGAAGAGGTTGGGAACGGTTCCCTTTTCCGGCTTGCGCACCTTGACCTGCTGGGTGCCCAGCAGGATCGCGATCTCCGACTCGGGATTGTCCATGTCACCGGAAATGATGGCATGCTCGGGACAGACATTCACGCAGGCCGGTTCCAGGCCGATATCCACCCGATGTGCACAGTAGTTGCACTTGGCGGCGGTATGGGTTTCGGGATCGATATAGAGGGCGTCATAGGGACAGGCCTGCATGCACGACTTGCACGCGATGCAACGTTCCTTGTCAAAATCCACGATGCCGTCTTCGCGTATATACAGGGCCTCCACCGGACAAATGTCCACGCACGGTGCATCTGTACAATGGTTGCAGCGCATCACGGAGAACAAGCGGCGGGTATGGGGGAACTCCCCTTTCTCCACCTGTTTGACCCAGGTGCGATTCACGCCGACCGGCACATCGTGTTCCGATTTGCAGGCGGTGGTGCAGGCATGACAACCAATACACTTTCGGTTGTCAATGATAAAACCGTATTTCATAGTACACGTTTTCTCTGGCCAAATGAATATTCCGACCCCGACCTCCGGGGCCAGAATATTCAACCACTATCATCGATTCACCAGCGGACGTTTCCGGCCGGTTATGCTTTTTCCTTTGCCAGGGTGCTCGGACAAACATAGTCCGTCAGCGGTATACCAGCAGCTGCAAAATCATCAATACTGCCAATGACATTGATCAGCTTGTCAAAGCCCCTTGCCTTCAGGATGGATGCAGCAATGGTGGAGCGGTATCCGGTCCGGCAATGGAGGTAATACTCCTGGTCGCGGGCGATCTCCTCCATCTGCAGGTTGAGGAAGTCCAGGGGAAGTGACTTGGCCTTGTCCACATGTTCGCCGGCAAATTCTCCGGGCTTGCGGACATCCAGGACCTTGCTGGCCTCCCCGGCCAGATAGCGCTTGGCAAACTCGGCAGTATCGATGCTGGTCACCATATCGACTTCCTTGCCGGCTGCTTTCCAGGCGGGGAATCCGCCCTTCAGATACCCAATGGCATTGTCGTAGCCCACCCGGGCCAGACGCATGACCGTTTCTTCTTCCCGGCCTTCCGGAGCCACGATCAGGATCTCCTGCTTCAGATCGGGGATCAGGGCACCCACCCATGGGGCAAATCCACCGTCAATACCAATGAAGATGGCGTTAGGGATGAATCCCTCAACGAACACGTCATTATCGCGCACATCGAGGATCAGGGCACCGGTCGAATTGGCCACCTCTTCAAATGCATTCGGGTCCAGCGGATGGGCTCCACGCTCCATGACCACGTCGATGCTCTCGTAGCCCTTCTTGTTCATCGCGGCGTTCTTGGCAAAGTACTGCGGTGGAGCCATCAGGCCCGTGGTCACCTCCGTGATGAACTCTTGCTTGGTCATGTCCGCGCGGAGGGCGTAGTTGGTGCGCTTCTGGTTGCCGAGGGTATCCCAGGTCTCCGAGCTCATGTTCTTGCCACAAGCCGATCCGGCACCGTGTGCCGGGTAGACGATCACGTCATCCGGCAAGGTCATGACCTTGTTGCGCAGGGAGTCGAACAACCATCCGGCCAGGTCGTCCTGGGTCAGTCCGGTGGCCTTCTGGGCCAGGTCAGGCCGGCCCACATCACCAATGAACAGCGTGTCGCCACTGAACAGGGCGTTGGGCTTGCCATCCTCATCGCGAAGCAGGTAACACGTACTCTCTGGCGTATGACCTGGCGTGTGAAGTACTTCGATGGTCACCTTGCCGATCTGAAATTTCTCTCCGTCGGTCGCTTCATGCTTCTCGAAATCTGTCTTGGCCGTAGGACCATAGACGATGGTTGCTCCCGATTTGCGGGCCAGGTCGATGTGACCGGAAACAAAGTCAGCGTGGAAATGCGTCTCGAAAATATATTTAATGGTGGCATTGTCCTGATGGGCACGTTCCAGGTAAGGCGCCGTTTCCCGAAGCGGATCGATGATGGCGGCCTCGCCAGCGCTTTCGATGTAATAGGCGCCTTGTGCCAGACAGCCGGTATAGATTTGTTCGATCTTCATAGCGGAAGCGTTTCGTTTAGATGTTGAATGGATCAAAGATGATTACCTCCCAAAGTTAGGATGGAGCATCCATCGCATTTGTGACATATATCACTTTTGACCGATGCCTACAAGATAGGCATTTGACGCATGCCGGGAGAGATCCGGATCTACCCGGATCCGGATGAACCGGCTCCCTGACAGGCCTGGAGGATCGCCACTTCCTTCTCCTGCAGTCCGGCAGCCTGATTATCTTCATGGCATGAAGCAGGTTGTTGTCCTTGCGACCCTGGTCATGGTGGCCGGTGTTCAGCTCCATGCACAATCCAGCACGCTGGACAGCCTGCTGCGGGTGCTTGATCGATCCATCCCGGACACGACCAGAGTACTGACCCTGGCTGAAGCCGCCTGGGAACTCAAGTTCGAGAATCCCGATTCTGCCCGCTGTCTCCTTCAGGATGCCATCTGCCTCAGCCAGAAGATCGGCTTTGTCAAGGGAGAAGCCACTGCATTCAATTATTTCGGCGTCCTGGAGACCATTCACGACCGGTATGATGATGCCTACCGCTATTACGCCTGGGCGCTGCCACTCCGGCGCCGGCTGGGGGATGAAAAAGGAGTAGCCTCCTTGTACAACAACCTCGGCAATATCCTGGAGGCCCAGGGAAAAGGCGTTGAAGCGCTTAGCAACTTCCAGGAATCCCTGAAGATCCTGGAGGGACTCGGCGATTCGGCCCGGATCGCCCGGGCGACCTACAGCATGGCCCTTGTCCATGAGACGATGGGCAATTACCCGGAGGCCCTCAACCTGTTGTATGAATTCCTCGGATTCGTGGAGCCCCGCAACGACCGGGAAGAGATCGCCGCCGGTTACAACATGATCGGCAATATCAAGTCGGAGATCGAGCTGACCCGGGAAGCCATGGACTGGTACAACAAGGCCAGGGTGATTCGCGAAGAGCTGGAGGATGTCTGGGCGCTGGCCATCACCTATCAGAACCTGGGCGTCACCGAGGACAATATCGGGGAGAACTTCTTCAATGAAAACCAGGCGGATTCGGCGATCGTCCATCATCAGCTGGCCCTGGGCTGGCTGGACAAGGCCTACCGGATCTATGAATTGAATGACGACCCGTCTGGCAGGGCCGATATCCTGAACAACCGGGGTGTGGTGGAAAAGAATCTGGGGTCTGCCTGGAAGCTGAAAGGCGATCGATCCCGGGCGGAGCAGGCCTGGAAAGAAGCACTGGATCACATCGGAGCAGCGCAGGCGATCCGGGAGACTGTCGGCGACCAGGTCGGGGTGATCGAGACCCTCAACGGCCTGGGAGACGTTGCCCGCCGGCAAGGTCGCTTGCAGGACGCCTTGACCTATACCCGGCAATACTTTCAGCTGGCCCAGGAGATCGGCAATACCAAGTTCATCCGCAATGGCTGGAAGGACCTGGCCAAGGTGTACAAGGAAATGGGCCAATGGAAGCTGGCCTATGAATGCCAGAAGACCTTTGAAGATCTGCGCTGGGAGGAGTTCAATGACAAACGGGTCAAGGACTACGAGCGGAGGGAGGTCCTCTATGGCGACCTGAAGAAACAGATCCGACTGGAGAAGCAGGAGCAGGAGATCGCCCTGCAGGAAGCCCGCCTGAGCGAAGCCCGCACCCGACAGCGCGCCCTGATGGGCGGCGGACTGGCCCTGGCCCTGTTGGCCCTGCTGCTGTATAACCGTTACCGGATCAAGAACAAGGCTAACAAGGATCTGGAGGAGAAGAATGTGATCATCGATGCCGAGCGGAAAAAATCAGATGACCTGCTCCTGAACATCCTGCCCGCGACCACGGCCAGGGAGCTCAAGGAGACCGGGCGTGCCCAGGCCCGGCATTACGACTCCGTCACGGTGTTGTTCACCGACTTCTCGGGATTCACGGCCACCGCGGCGAAACTCGCTCCGGCTGATCTGGTGGCCGAGCTGGACACGTGTTTCCGGGCGTTCGATGCCATTACCTCCCGCCATGGCATCGAGAAGATCAAGACCATCGGCGATGCCTACCTCTGCGTGGGTGGCCTGCCGGAAGAGCGGGAAGGTCATGCCCTGGACGTGGTGAAGGCCGCCATCGAGATGCAGGCCTGGATGGAGGACCGTGCCAGGCAACTGGAACGTGAACACCGGCCCTTCTTCCGGATGCGCGCCGGCATTCATACCGGACCAGTCGTTGCCGGTGTGGTTGGCGACCGGAAATTCGCCTACGACATCTGGGGAGATACCGTGAATACCGCTGCCCGCATGGAAAGCAACAGCGAACCGGGGCGCATCAACCTGTCGGCGGCTACCTGGGAAGAAGTGAAGGGCAGCATACCGTGTACCCCTCGGGGAGCCATCGAGGCCAAGGGGAAGGGAAAGCTGGAGATGTATTTTGTGGAAAATTGACTCTGCCGAGGCAGCAGATAGGAACGCGGCGGCGTTTTTGAGAAATAAAGAAAGGCAGCCCCACCAACAATAACCTTATCAACCTGGTGCTTTAACCTATCGCACTAAAAACGGAGTATGAGAAGAAACAGGGGCTGCCTTTTTATCTTACACTCAAACGCCCCTGTTCCGTTCCCTGGTATCTGGATTTTGTTAGAGAAACATTAAAAAGAGGGGGAAATCCGATTCATCCTGGCTGAAAACCACTGCTTGCCCATCGAAATGGAGGGAGGAGGCTATGAGAGAAAACGGTAGAGTAGAGTAAGGAGCAGCAAGATAGCTACTCCTCACCCCCTCGTCAAACCGTACGTGCGGTTTTCCCGCATACGGCTTTCCTATTGGTTTCGTCCTTGGGCATACACAGGTCGTAAACCATTGGTCGTATACGGTACTATTAAACCAAATTTCTTGGTTAATAGATCGTAGGCCTCCTGACCATGAAGGCGCGATTTCCTCTGGCTTTTACGATTGTAATATCTATTCAGACGGATTCTAAGGTAGTCATTCAGCTTCCTGAATGCCGCCTGTGTGTAGCTGACTCCTTCGATTTTGTAGTAGTTCATCCAACCCCTGATTATAGGGTTGAGTTCTGAAGCAACCTGTTTTGCCGGGTAGTGACCTATCAACTTGAGTTTCACATCGATCGCTTTTCGTATCCCTTTTTGAGCTTTCTGCTTTGGGAAGATATTCCAAAAGCGGCTGCCTTTAAATAGTATACTCCTGTCATATCGTACGGTAAATCCAAGAAAATCAAAAGGCTCTTCTCCCGCATTTACCAGCTTGCTCTTCTCTTCGTTGATTGTAAGTTCCATGCGGTTGAGGTATCCATGCAGCTTCGTGATTACTTCTTGTTTGATCTCATGTGACATCAATATGAAGTCATCCGCATACCTGATCATCCGTATCCCCAGGTTCGCGAAATAGCCATTCATCTTGTTGACAATTCTGTCTAGAAGGTTCATGTATATATTCGCTAACAGTGGAGATATCACGCCGCCCTGGGGCGTCCCTCTCGATTGTCCTTTTCCTCCACTATACCTTCCATCACTCTCTACTACTGGTGACTTTAGCCATAGCTTCACTAGTGCAATTATTCGGGGATCGGCTATGCGCTCTTCCAAAGCCTTCACTAGCTTATCGTGTGGGATGGTGTCAAAGTATTTGCTTAAATCCGCATCGTATACCACGTGCTTTCCCTTACTCAGATTACCCTTAATTTCAGCCATCGCTTCTTTTGCCGATCGTTTCGGCCTGAACCCATAGGATGATTCGTTAAAGTCAGCCTCGAATATTGGTTCAATGACCATCTTACAGGCTTGTTGTACTATCCTGTCTTTAATGGTCGGTATCCCCAATGGTCGATGTCCGCCGTTCTCCTTCTCTATCATGACTCGTTTGACTGGCTGTGGTTTATATCTGTGCTCTTGTAGCTCTTCTCTAATTGCTTCGAGAAATGCTTCGCGCCCAGTATCCTCAACCTGTTTAAACGTCAGCCCATCCACGCCGGGAGTTTTTGATCCTTTTCGCGATTTACATCGCCGGTAGGCCTCCTCCATGATGTAGCTTAGGCTGATTTTGTCATATAGTATGTAGAACTTGAATTTACTTTCCTGCTTGGCTTTCTGATATAGTTTTAGTTGTAACAGCCTGCACCTGTCCTGCGTACTTTGATCCTTTCGCTTCTTCTGCTCCAGGATTTCTATCTCCGCTTGTACCTTTTCTAGGATACTTCGCTTCTCCATTTAGGTAGTCATTTTGTTATCTAAAACGTTTCCAATAGTAATGCCCCTTCCCTCCTCTGTGGTTATGTTGTCCTCAGTATCAGCAGTACTATGGGCATCTCCGACTCCCTCGCCCATGTAGCGGTCTACTACATGGCGTTAGGGGATCCCATGTTCATGTGTCTCCCTCATTATACGCGCCATCCCGTCCTACTCCGTGCAGCCATATTGGTGCGTTTTACCGTTTCTTCCCAATATGTTTCAGGTTTCGCCATCTTCGGAAGGTTGACCACTGCAGTGTTGCGTAACGAAGCCTTACCGGGTTCACTTGTGTTACGGCTCGCATAATCGCTTGACCAGAAACTTAGCATGGTTCGTTTCCTCCTCATGCCTTCCGGCTGCTTCAGGCTGAACGGCAAATTGGCCTGTGTATCCCTTTCATGATACTGGGTTTAATGGTTAATTAATATAGACACACGCCTCATGGCGTACCGAAGGCGCGAAGTCGTAAAGGGCATCCCGTCCGATCGATTCAGGGCCTTTGACCATTCACCCTTAACCCTTTATCGCCCGCGTGGCGTGAGCCACTGATGTACTCGCCGAACAGCGAATGGCAGAGTTGACCTATCCGACTTTCTGCCTGGCCTCCTCCATCTTCCTCCCGATCTGACCGGTAAGGATATGCCAGAACATGATGAAATCCGACACCAGGCTCATGCCGGGATAGACGAAGGTGGCGGGTTTGTTCCTTTCGAAGAAAAAATGGCCCACCCAGGCAAAGCCATAGCCGCAAACCGGCGCGATCGCCATCAACCAGGCGGGGCCAACCAACAAGCCCGTGAGCAACAACCCAATGAATCCTGCGGTCCCGATAAAGTGGAGGGTACGACTGACCGGATCTTGGTGCTCCGTGAGATAGTATGGGTAAAACTCCTTGAGGGTGGTGTATTGTTTGGACATGATCTGGCTTGGTCAGGGCGATAAAATTAATCGTTTTAACGAAGCTCCAGCCCCCGAACATCTTGAATCTCCCGATTTTAACGCATCATCAACAAGGACTGACGCCAGGACTGACCATCCATCGTCCGGATCTCCACCTGGTATTGACCCGTTGACAGACCACCTAAATCGAAAACATGTCCTTCTGCCTGGTACACCTGTTGGCCAATGGCATCCCAGACGGTCAGGGAACATGACCCCAAATCGTCACGAAGGGCGATCCGGCCCGTCGTCGGATTGGGGGTGATCAGAAATGGCATCACGGCATTCCCTTCCGAACCTGTAGACGTCACCGGTTCCCGACATATCCATGTCGATCTGGTGGACAACGGCATCTCTGCCAGGGTCCCGGGCGAATAGGTATAGGCATCCATCGGTCGAACCTCCAGGCAGGTGCTCTCCTGGAAGGCCAGGTCAGGGTCCAGGGCAAATCGGATATACGATGGAATCCATGGGCTATTCTGGCTCGGACCAGTGAAAGCCAGGTCTGTTCGACGGGGATCCACCTTCGACAGCAGATGGGGTTGGGAGGTGAATACCCCTTCCACCGTGAGGTCGTTCGGATGGTCCATCCCGAACCAGATCCCGAACGGATTCGGGGCGTTCAATGTGGGAAACAGCCAAAATGTGCTGTCCATCGATCCGATCCAAAGGGTATCCTCCACACTGGTCGATGTCGGGGCGAGCCGGAATTGATCTCCCCAGGACAGGTTCGGTTGATAGTCGAGATCAAACCTGCAATGCCAATAATTCAGCGCCACGGCAAATACATCCTCCTGATCGACCAAACCGTTGCCCGAACCATCCAGATGCACCAAGTCCTGGCCCACCACACTGTTGACATTCCACGGATCACGGCCCTCTTGCCGCCAGGACATAGGAACCACTCCAGGTAGTCCCTCTTCGCCAAGATGGTGTCGAACCAGGATAAAATCTGCTCCATTGACCTGACCGTCCAGGTTGGCATCTCCCGGCCAGACCTTGTGATCATTCGGAGGATCAGTGACTCCATCTTCGCAGGCCGGCCAGTCGAAGGACCAATCGGACTGCAGATGCGCAGTATAGTTCTTCATGGATGAATACAATGCGATCCCATCCGTTATAGGATACTCATACAGAGAACTTATTGTGGCCAGATAAGCCCATTGCCCGGGCTTCAGGTCCTGGTCCAATTTGACCCGATGGAGATAGGTATATCCGGCTTCAGCCAGTTCATCGGACATTTCCCAGCCTCCCTGGCCAGGCGGGTCGGTAAAGGGGCCACTGGTATTGCCCTGAGACAGGACATTGTAGCCAATCCCCCCACTCGACAAGGCAGTGCCATCCTTCCAGCTACCCGTGAGCAGACGATAATATTCTTTGGCTGTTTCGGGTTTTGTGATCCCCGCCGGGAATCCCGGGGTTGGTTGATTCAGGAAATACATGGCACCTCCAATTTCCCGAAGATCCGATTTGTCGATCGTGAAGGCCTGAGGATGGACGGCGTAGACCTGATCGAAGAAGATCATTCCCTGGTCGCATTCGTCAAGGTCTGAATACAGGTAGGGAGTGTGAAATTCAGGTTCGAAACCGGCCTTCACCGTACATTCCAATTCGGGGCGGGTCCAAAACCCGATATGAAGGGAATCCAATGGTTGGTTGTGGACAGAATGCACCAACAGATACGTCAGGATGGTGCGATTCGCATTGGCCCCCTGACCCGGACATCGAAGCGGCGAACGGAGCACATGGATATTCAAGGGTATCGGGCTGGAGGATCTCAACGCCGGGTCATCCATGTCCCCCATGTGAAAGATGGAGTAGACGATTTCTGTCTGCACGTCGGGCAAGGTGGACAGGTAGTCATTGGGATGATCTCCATCCATCGGATCATAGATCCCATCCTTGTTCTGATCATAGAACGGAGCAACCATCTCTTCAAGATAGGGAAAGGGAAATCCATTGAATGCTTCGAAATACGGATTGCCATACCCGGGCCAGGCAAAGATGGACGGATACGTTCGGGGGTCTACTACCCCATCACTCACATCGTATCGAAAGGCCTGGACTTCACCAGCGGTAATCCGCCAGACCCTGTCCTGAAATGGGGCAACGGCTTGCTTGTCCACCTGTCCGGTGGCCGGGTCCAACGGGCCAGACTGGTATTGGGCGATCTGCTCGCTCTCATCCCCTACGGCGGCGATCGCCAGATTCAGTCCAGGAAGATATCCGCCAACCCAGAGGCCTTTCTTCCATTGGAAGGAGTAATCATAACCCTCATTTCGCAGCATTGCCGGTCCTCCCAGGATCATTCGACCGGGACCAGAGGTGACCAACAGATCATTTCCAGCCATCGTATGTGGCACAATGGACAGATCGAGCAGGTGGGAGGTCTGTCCAATCCCTTGTTGGGGCAACCACAGGTTGATGACCAGCACCCAGATCCAGTAGCAACTGGCTGACCCTGTCTGGTCGCGATCGACGTACATATGGATCATTTGTCTCAACAAGCTAAGGATTCCGAGAATGTCAACTTCCGACAAAGACCTGAAATGCCCAGCAGATGACCAATACAGTCTGCAACGCTGAACTATCCTGAATTCGATACTGCCATTGTGGCGCTTCATTTTCAATAATTTTGCCATTTTGACATGATCATCTGCCTGAATACCGTCGCTTTGACAGAAATTCTGGCTTGGTACATCCCTTGTACAGGAAGAGGCAAAAGCAAAACCTCATGAAAATGATGACTTTTAACCCAGCCAACTGCCGCCCGGTTTCCCAGACAAACCGCCCCGCCATGAACATTCGCAAGGAAGATCAGGCGATTGAACTGCAATTCACGGTACCGGGATTCCGGAGGGAGGACCTGAACATCAGGGTCGAGGACAATCACCTGGTCATTACCGGCACACCCCCGGCCGAAGAAGTGAACGGATTTGTTCGCAGGGAATTTCGGCCCCTGGCCTTTGAAAAAAAGTTCAAGCTGGGCGACCGGGTCGCCACGGATGCCATACAGGCCAAAGTGGAAGACGGTATCCTGCATGTGACCATCGGACTGACCGAACCCATCCGTCGCGAGATCGCCGTGGCATAAACACAAGAAACCATTTACTCACCAAAACCAAAATAGCCATGAAACCAACCATCTATCGCCCCTTCGTCCCCGCCTTCCGTGGCCTCATGGACGAATTCTTCCCCAAAGCCATGACCTCCGTCTTCGGGGGTGAGGATTTCTTCACCACACCGGCTGTCAACGTCAAGGACCTGGAACAAAGCTTCCATCTGGAAGTGGCCGCTCCCGGCCTGAACAAGGACGACTTCAAGATCGAGGTCGAGAACGGCATCCTGACCGTCTCTGCCGAAAAGCGGAAAAGCGCCGAGGACCAGACCGACAACTACACGCGCCGGGAATTCCACTTTGCCAGCTTCAAGCGCAGCTTCCAGCTGCCGGAGCATGTGCAGGAAGACCAGATCAAGGCCAGCTATGCCGACGGCATCCTGACCATCGACCTGCCCAAGAACGAGAAGGCCGTCGCACCAAAGGGACGGACCATCGAGATCCAATAAGTTCGGGATCATTCTCCCATCAACCAACCCCTTGCCTCCCGGCAAGGGGTTTTTTCTTTCTCACCTTGTGCCAGGATGTCCAGAAACAGTCCGGCACGCATCGAACACCCCCCATTCGATCACCCAAGTCCGAGGAATGCCTAAAAACCTCCGATTCCAGGGAAACCAATATTGATGAAGTCATCCGGTCGGGTGGCGATCAATACGATCGGGACCGCTGCAAGACCAACGAATACGCCAAAGCGAGCGGCCTTTCCTGGATCGCGCTTGAATTCCTGGATCCGGACAAGATCGGCGACAGGGAGCATGAAGTGGTCCTTCGCCAGCAACCTGTCCAGGTCAGCCGTGGACATGACCAATCGCACCTGGCGCCTGGCCGGATCGGGGTACTTGCGCCCCCTGAATTCCAGGGGCACGTCTGGTCCGCCGATCACGGCACCTTGCAGTTCGGTCTCACCGACCTGATGGATGTCCACCAGCCAGTAGGCATCATTGGCAGGGTCGGTCACATACACCTCCAGCGAATCACTTCCCTGGGTGAGCAGATGGTGCTGTTCCATTTCGGGAACATACCTCCAGGAGTACATCCGGCATCCGGTCGACGTGGCGAACAGGACACTCAGGATCAGGAGAACAACGGGGATACGGCAGAAGAACGGATCAGGCATCTTGTGACGATTTCTCTCCAAAATAATAATTTCGTTCCTTTTGCTCACCCCTGGTTCCTGATTTTGTCGCATCGGACTGCAACGGGGGATGGAGCGTTGGTCACAGACAGACAACGACTACCTTTGCCCCATGGCCCGCATCAAACTCGACATCCCTGACATCCTGCCCTTCCACACCGAGATCCGGGTAAGGGTCACCGACCTGAACTATGGCAACCACCTGGGCAATGACCGCCTGCTGGCTTACCTGCAGGAGGCCCGGGTCCAATGGCTGGCAGATCTGGGCCTCTCCGAACTGGACGCCCATGGGGTCGGTTTTCTGCAGGTCGATTCCGCCATTCAGTACCTCGCCGAAGGCTTCTTCAACGACCGGATTCGGATCGAGGTGGGCACAGCCGACTGGACCCCGAAGAACTGGGATTTTGTCTATCGCCTCACCCTCCCCGATCAGGACAACCGCCTCCTGGCCCTGGCCAAGACGGGCATGGTGGCCTTTGATTATACGACCAGGAAGGTCGTTCGCGTACCCGATCCCCTGCATAAGGCCCTCGGCCACTGAGGCAGCGGAATGCCAGGGCAAAGATTCTATGTTGGAGAGGTGATGAGTTATGAGGTGATGAGGTGATGAGGAATAATTATTTTATACAATAAATCTATATATGCGGATCGTGATCCTCCTTTGTTTGTTGGCATCCAGTATGACCATCGGAACCGCCCAAAGCGATTGCCCCTTGCGGATCGGCACCAACCTGGCCGGACCGGCAGACTACGGCAGTGAATGGCCCCTGGTGGACATCATGAAATATGCCCGCACCTGGACCACCCACAATGCCTGGTGGGTCGGAGGCGGCCAGAACTTATGGGATACTCAGGTACTCCCCTATTTTGACCTCGACGAGCATGGATGGCCGATGCAGGTCCCCGTGGAGGATATTCCCGGCACCGAGGCCCCGCAGATCGTCCTCACCGTATGGGCCAACACCAGCGTCCTTCCGGAAGGGGTATACACCCTGCTCTATGAAGGCGAAGGCGAGATCGTCCTGCAATGGGATGCCCAGGTCATCGCCGAGGAACCCGGTCGCATGGAGGTCCAGGTCACGCCCGGGGTGGCCAACATCATGGCCCTGGAGATCCACCAGACCGACCCGTCCAACCACCTCCGCAATATCCGCTTCCTCATGCCCGGCACCGAGGAAACCCATCAGGAACAGATCTGGTGTGCCGAATGGATGGACAAACTTGCCCCCTTCTCGGCCCTTCGCTTCATGGACTGGGGGTACACGAACAACTCACCCCTGGAATCCTGGACGGACCGGGCCCTGATCGACGACTATGTCTATACCGATGTCGGCATGCCCTACGAGCTGATGATCCGGGCCTGCAATGACCTCCAGAAGGATGCCTGGGTGTGCATCCCCCACCAGGCGGATGACGACTACATCCAGCAAATGGCCGAACTGTTTCGCGACCAGCTGGACCCCGGACTGACGCTCTATGTGGAATATTCCAACGAGACCTGGAATTGGCTGTTCGACCAGACCCATTACCTCAACGAGGAAGGTGACCAGAACACCCCGTGGCCGGAGCGAACGGTCCCCTTTGTCCAGAATGCCCTGGACATCTGGTCGGATGTGTTTGCCAATGAGATGGACCGCCTTGTCCGGGTGGTAGGTGTGCAGCATTCCTGGCAGGATGTGAGCAACCGTGTGGTGTTCAACATGGCTCCCGGATCCATTGATGCCTTCGCGCCCGCTGCGTATTTCCATATCCCCGGTGAAGGCCATGCGGCCCTGAAGACGATGGGCAACAACGTGCCAGTGGAGGAGGTCCTGTATTGGGCCCGCCAGGGCATGCTCAACGAAGCCTGGCCCTGGACCATCAGCCAGCAGACCTCCATCGCGGACGAACTGGGCATCCCCATGCTCTATTACGAAGGAGGGCAGCATCTCACCCCTGACCCCTGGGGCACGGACCAGAACTACGGGCCGGCCATGGTCGCCGCCCAGCGCGATTCCGGCATGTACACGTTGTACCGGGAATGGCTGGACTCGCTGGCCACCCTGGGTACACCGGCCGACCCCGGCCTGCTCATGCACTTCTCCTACATCGGGGTGCCGAGCCAGAAATACGGCAGCTTCGGCAGCCTGGAATGCCAGTTCTGCCCGGATGACTATTTCCCGAAGTATGAGGCGCTGGTCGACTACCAGGAGGATTGTGCACCGACGACCAGTGTATCACACCCACTTCCCGATAACGCCTGGATCGTGTGGCCAAATCCCGCCATTGATGGTCATACCTTCGTCCAATGGGCGGTCGACCAGCCAGGTGAGATCATCCTGAACGATGCGTTGGGCCGCGAGGTGAGCAGAACCCATGTTTCCGGGGGCTTGCACGTGACCTCCATCAGCATGCCTGATCAACCGGGCATCTATTTCCTGCACACTCAAACCCTCGAAGGAACCATTCTACACAGGGAACGCATCATTATGCCCTGACAGGGAATCCGGCATTGATCAAGAATTGCCCTTCTGCTTGATCCGTAGCACCCAGGACCTGGCCATCTTGCCGGTTGGCGTGCCTTTGAACTGATCAATGACCCGTCCTTGGGCATCCAACAGAAAGAGGTAAACAGGCTCCTGATCCAATTGCATGGCCCGGCGAGTGATGGCGTCGCGATCATATATGATGGCCCATTCCGCTTTCTTTCTCGATCGACTGACAAAGAGGGCTTGCACGATCCCATCATTCCTGGCTTCATCGAAGGTTGTCGTCATCTTATCCCACCAGACACCGGCCTGGATCACCTTGTCGGGCTTCCAACTGGAACGCGTATCCAGGATCTTGATGAAATGGGCCGATGAAGCAGGTACAGACTCCTGCTCAATGGCCTCCTCGATCGGCGAAAGGCGATTCTGATAATCGGGATTGACCAGTGCGATCACCGCCGGACGGCCCATCAGGGCCTCAGAACGCCAGGTCCCCCCAGCGGGTGTCCCCCCCTGGTCACCTCCGAGTTCCAGCGCGGGAAAGGTCTGCATCTGACGGGATTGCCCCCACACCCATCCTGCCTGGAGTACCAGGAAACTCAGAAGAATGATCCGAATCGTTCGCATATGCACCAAAGGTACAAGCCAGAGTGCACAACTGGAAAGTCCAACCCCCTGGCGGTCGTTACAGGTTGGACCGAATGATCCGCTTCAACTCCTGGATATCCCGGTCACTCAGTGCCCCGGCTTTGGAATAGAGCAGTTTGCCATCCTTCCCGAAGGTGAGCACATGATAGTTGTCGTCCTTCAAGCCCCATTTCTTGACCAGCACTTTCTGGCGATCCATGATATAGATGGAATCCGGGTAATCCTTCTGCTTGCTCTTGAGGATCATTTTGATCACCGCATCCGGTTTCCAGGTTGCAGCAGTATTGACAATGGCCATGGACCCATATTTGTCACGGGGGAAGTTCTCCGCCTTCAGCGACCGCTCCACATGCTCATTGACATCCTTCTCGTCCGGATCGACATACATCACGGTGTACACCTTGCCCCTGATCTCGTCAGAGGACCAGTCCCCTCCGGCTACCTTGCCTCCCTGGTCACCGGTGATCCGGACAGTGGAAGGAGCGGTACCAATGGCTACCTGGGCATGAACCTGTCCGAGAAATACCCAGCACAACCCGGCGATCAAATAATGGAATACGGTCTTCATATGGTCAATGTTTTTTTTTCCAATCAAATTCATTTCAGCACCCGATTGTTCAACGATTCATGGGGAAATGGATCACCCGAACTGACGTTCTGGAGCAGATTCGGGTGCGACTAGAACCAGTGCCCCAGGACCAGGTTCAGCACCCAATCCGGGCGATCGATGGGGCGGCCGACCAGGATCCGGAACGGACCTATGGGCGAATGGTAGAGGTATCCCGCACCAAATCCGCCGATGCGTGTAGTGGTAAAGGATAGAAAATCGCCCGGTTGACGGGAGGTCGTGAACCCACCCCCGGCCACGACCAGCAGGGCATGATTCCTGGCCAGCAACCAGTTGAGGTCAACATGAGCGACATGCAACCCACCGTCGGCGATCAGTTCCATCCGTTCATAGCCGAACACCGGCATCTGGTTGAGTGGATAGGAGGCACCATAGCTCCCTCCGAAGAACCGGTTCGGACCGGTCAACCGCCGGTTCAGCGTATTGCCGCTGTGAATGGTCCCGGTCAGGGTCCAGTTCCTTCCCAGGGAGAATCCGTGCGACAACCGGGCCCGATAGAAGATGGTCGGCCCCTGGAACAAACTGCGTTCTGCCGGTGAACTGACCACCAGCTCCAGATCGGCAGCCGAACCCACCGGATGCCGATCGTCCCGAAAGGGCCGATGGTGCACCTCCAGATTCAGGTCGACCAACCGCTGGATCAGGGGTCGCAAGCCCAGCAGTTCGAAGGCATCACCGGAAAAGGCGGTATACCGGTAGATCGCCTGGGCGCCGACCACCGTGTTGATCGATGGGTTGCGCTGGACCCCGGCGGATACCCCGAGATGCTCGAAGACCGTCCGGCTGAAGGCTTTGCCGTCCGTGTAGAGTGGCTGCCGGAACCGGAATCCGAGGATCTCCACGGCCGGTCGCCAACCGATGCCCATGACGGAATGTGTCCGCAATCGCAGGACAGGATTCTCGGAGATGACCAGATCGGCCAGGAGGCGATTCCCGTTGAACAACCAGTTGCGCCTGGTGTAATTGGCCAACAGGGCCGCCTTGTAGTCGCTGGTATAGTTGAGGCTGAAATTGAGGCTGGCCGGTGATCCCTTCTTCCGCAGTTCCAGCAGGAAGCGCTGACCACCATCCAGGGAATCCGTTTGCATCCGGTAGGCCACTCGATCATAATCGCCCGTGCCATAGAGGTCGCGAACAACCCGGAGCCGGTCTTCCGGATGGGCATACTGGCCGTAATCGGCCTTGAGGATCCGGTCCATGACCCGGCGCTCGGTGATCCCCAGGCCTTCGACCACCACCTGGGTGACCGGTTGCCCGGCCCGGGGCATGGGATCCGGTATGACCCGCTTGCTGATCCGCAGGGAATCCGCCAGGAAGACGAGACGGTCGAACTGCTGCCGGGCAGCCATCTCCCCCAAACGCACGATGGTATCCGCCTGCTGATAATCAGCAGCACTCAGCTTCCCCAATGGTGGAATGATCAGCACGTCGCACAGGGAACGATTGATCGCATTGTAGCGGGTATTGACGTATGAACCGGATTCTACCAGCACTTCCACCAGGTTGAGCGCTGTCTCCTCCTCCGGGATCCGCTTCGGAAAATCCACGCCGATGATGAAATCCACCCCACGCTCCTTCATGCGCTCAACGGGGAAATTATTGACCCAGCCACCGTCAATCAGGAGACATCCATCCAGGTCCACGGGGGCAAAAAAACTGGGAATGGACGAAGATGCCCGCATGGCATCGGGCAGGAAACCTCGGTCAAGGACAATCTCCTCTCCCGTGTAGAAATCGCAGGCAATGGCAAAGTATTCTCTGGGCAGCTGCCGGAAATCCCGGACATCGTGAAAGTGTTCCGTCAGCCAGCTGAGCATGAGATAGAGCTTCTGACCATTGTTGAAGCCCGATGGCAAACCCAACTTCCATCCGTCAATCGGTAGACTCAACTGGTAGCGAGAGGTGGCCTCCCGCTCGGGTAATGGCTGCGTGTCCGGGTCCGGTTCCTGGCTCAGCTCCATATTCCAGTCGATGCCGGCGATCTGGTCCTTCATTTCCTGGGCTGAATACCCCAGGGCATAGAGGCCACCAATGATCGACCCCATGCTGGTGCCTCCGACCACGTCGACATCAAATCCGGCTTCTTCCAACACCTGGATCACGCCGATATGGGCCAGCCCCTTGGCTCCGCCTCCGGCGAGGACCAGTCCGATCCGGGGCCGGGTGAGGGTGTCCTGGGCGCGGGAGTCTGTGGTCCATCCCAGCCAGAGGATCAGTACAAGAATGAAACAATACCATCGATCCATATAAGCAGAGGCCATCATTGAGCGATGACCTCTTTGTCTGCTAAGGTAACCTGTCCGGATCATTCCGTTGGCTTATCCGGATCATTCTGCACGGCGGTGAAAACCCCTATCATTGTCATGAACCGAATCTTTCCTGATGTTCGACCCCCCCATTCACCGACGCCAGGGACTTTCCACGAAGGAAGCCGGGCAACTTCTGGCCCGATACGGTCCGAACACGCTGCCGGAAGGTCGCGACTATAGCCTGTGGCGGGTCGTGAAAGAAGTCCTTCGCGAGCCGATGTTCATCTTCCTGCTGGTGACGGGCAGCCTGTACATGTTGCTTGGTGAACCGGCGGAAGGTGCCTTGTTGTTCGGCTGTATCCTGGTGATCATCCTGATCACGCTCTACCAGACCAACAAGACCGAGAAGGCATTGCAGGCATTGAAGGACCTGTCCAGTCCGCGGGCCCTGGTGATCCGCGACGGCCGGGAGGTCCGTATCGCTGGCCGGGAAGTCGTGCCAGGCGACCTGCTGGTCCTGCATGAAGGCGACCGGGTGGCTGCCGATGCACGAATCGTGGATCAACTCAATCTGCAGATGGACGAATCCCTCCTGACCGGGGAATCCATCCCTGTGCGCAAATCCGTCTGGGATGGCAGGGAACAAGGCGGCCTTCCGGGTGGCGAGGATCGCCCGTTCATCTACAGCGGCACCATGATCCTGTCCGGACAGGGCCTGGCGGAGGTCCTCGCGACGGGACAGGCCACCCAGCTGGGACGAATCGGACGGATGATGGAAGCCATCAAAGCGCAACCCACCCGACTACAGAAGGAGATCGGGCGGTTGATCCTGATCATTGCCGCCATCGGGTTGGTCCTGTGCCTGCTGGTGGTAGGCATCCTCACCTGGCTGGATGGCAACTTCCTGGAAGCCCTCCTCTATGGATTGAGCATGGCCATGTCCATGCTCCCTGAAGAGTTTGCAGTTGTCCTGACCGTATTCATGGCCCTGGGCGCCTGGCGCCTGGGCCGCCACAAGGTACTGACGCGCCAGGTCAACGCCATCGAGGCCCTGGGTTCCTGCACCGTGTTGTGTACCGACAAGACCGGCACACTGACCGAAAACCGGATGACCGTGCAGGCGATACAGGCAGACGGTCAGTCATGGCATCCCGGTGCAACACCGCCAGGTGCTGCCCTGCACCAGGCCCTGACCATCGCCGGCTGGGCCTGTCCTCCCCAACCGTCCGATCCGATGGAAAAGGCCATTCACGAAGCCGGGGTCCTGGCCAATGTACCACCCCAACCGGACCAGCTGGTGAAGGAGTATCCCCTGAGTCGCCCGCGACTGGCCTTGACCCGGGCCTACCCGAGCCAGACGGGCGACGGGGTATTAGTCTGCATGAAAGGCGCTCCGGAAACGGTCCTGGCCTATTGTGCGATTCCTGATGATGTCCATGCAAGGGTGATGGATGAGGTCGCCTCCATGGCCGGATCGGGCCTGCGGGTACTGGCTCTCGCCCGGGCTGACTGGACAGGACCACTACCCGACGAGGACCCCCTGGGACTGCCCTGGCAACTGGCCGGGTTGATCGGCCTGGCGGATCCCATCCGGCCGGAGGTACCTGAGGCGGTCGCCGCCTGCCACCAGGCCGGTATCCGTGTGGCCATGATCACCGGGGATTACCCCGAAACAGCCCGGAGCATCGCCCGTCAGATCGGACTGCCCCATGCGGATCAGGTCCTCACCGGACAGAACCTCCACGACATGAAGGAAGATGACCTGATCGATCGGATCGGGATCACCTCCGTCTTTGCCCGCATCCTGCCTGAACAGAAGCTGCGCATCGTCGAACTCCTCCAGAAACAAGGTGAGGTCGTGGCCATGACCGGCGATGGGGTCAATGATGTTCCCGCCCTGAAGAAAGCCCAGATCGGCATTGCCATGGGGGAACGGGGATCGGATGTTGCCCGTGAAGCCTCCGCCCTGGTGCTCCTGGACGACCGGTTCGATTCCATCGTCGGGGCCATCCGCATGGGCAGGCGGATCTTTGCCAACCTGGAAAAGGCCATGGACTACATCCTGGCCATCCATATCCCCCTGGCCGGACTGACAGCCCTGCCCGTGCTGATCGGAAGCATGCCCATGCTGCTCTGGCCCATCCATATCGTGTTCATGGAACTGATCATCGACCCGGCCTGCTCCCTGCTCTTCGAGGTGCAACCATCGGAAAAGAACATCATGAACCGTCCGCCCCGCAAGGCCACCGATACCTTCTTCGGTCGGGGCGATGTGGTGATCAGCATATTCAAGGGCCTGAGTCTCCTGGCGATCGTCCTGGGGGTGTACGGAGTGACCGCCCAACTGGGATTCAGTGAGGCAGAGATCCGGACCACCACCTTCACGAGCCTGGTCCTGGCCAACCTGGCCATGATCCTCACCGATCTCTCCCGCACCCGGTATATCTTCCAGATCCTGACCAGACCCCATCCCCTGCTGTACGGCATCCCCATCATGAATCTGGCCCTGCTGGCCCTCGTCCTCCTGGTCCCCGGACTGAACGCATTGTTCGACTTTGCGATGCCAGACGGGCGGATGATCCTCCTCGCCCTCGGTGCCGGTCTGGTTGCCGTGACCTGGTTTGAAGGGATCAAGATCCTGGGGTTGTATCCGGGTCAAAAGGATCAACCCTGATGAGAAAACCCAATGAAAAAACTATCTTAGTACGCACCAACACGACACGATATGCATCTTGGCATTTTTTCCATGAGCCTCAGCGTCAAGAACCTCGACGTCTCCAGGGCTTTCTACGAGAACCTCGGTTTCGAGGTCTTCGGGGGTGACCCGGGGATGAACTACCTGATCATGAAGAATGGTGCATCCCTTATCGGACTGTTCCATGGGATGTTCGAGGGCAATATCCTCACCTTCAACCCGGGCTGGGATGAGAATGCCCAACCGGTTGACCCCTTCGACGATGTGCGACAGATCCAGCGCTCGATCAAGGCCGCCGGGATCACACCGGTGCAGGAAGCGGATGAATCGGGCAGTGGCCCGGCCAGTTTTGTGATCACCGATCCGGACGGGAATGTCATCCTGGTCGATCAGCATCGCTGACCCAAAACGTTGCTTGACCACCATGATGATCCACATCAGGCGCACCGATTCATCTGACCCGGACTTTCGTCTGTTGGTCCGGCTATTGGATGCCGATCTCGCCGTTCGTGACGGTGACGATCATGCCTATTACGCACAGTTCAATACCCTGGACCGGTTACAGCACGCCATTGTCGCCTATGCATCCGACCAGGCAGTCGCGTGCGGGGCGTTCAAACCCTTCGATCCGGTATCCGTAGAAGTGAAACGGATGTACACCAAGCCTGAACATCGGGGCCAGGGATTGGCCGCTCGTGTGTTGTCAGAGCTTGAGAAATGGGCCAACGAACTGGCCTATTCCCGCTGTGTCCTCGAAACGGGCAAGATGCAGCCGGAGGCCCTTTCCCTCTACCAACGCAGCGGGTATAGGATCATTCCCAACTACGGACCCTATGTGGGGGTGGAAAACAGTGTCTGCTTTGAGAAACCATTGACCCATCTGTCGGAAGAACAGACTTGATGCTGTTTGCATCCGGGTTGATCAAGGTTTCAGGACACGCAAGGTCCGTTGGGTCGAACCATGCCGAACCTGCAGCACATAGATCCCCGTCGGCAACGATGCCACGGGGATATCCTGCCGGAAATCCACAGTTGCCTTGCCATAGGTTCCATCCCATACCCTTCGCCCCGCCATATCGAACATGGCGATGGTAACCGGATCCGCCGTCTCGTTCCGGATGGCGATGTGAACTTCTCCCTCCGTGACCAACGTGGGCCAGACCTCGAACCAATCCTCGGGCATCTCGATCGATACGTGATCGGAAGGACCGGAAACACAACTCCCGTCCAGGGCGCTCACCCGGTAGAGGTAGGTCTGCCCTACCTGGATGTTCTGATCCGTATAGGTGGTCGGTCCCACCTGGGTCACGACGATGAAATCCGGGTCGGCAGGCCCCTTTCGCTCAATGCGATAGGCGATGGCACCGGGAACAGCATCCCAGGCCAGGTGAATGTGACCGGCCAGAGATCGGAGGTTCAGTCCAGTCGGGGAGGCCAGTTCACAATCACAGGAGGCGATCACCCCGGCAATCTGCTCCCTGACCTGCTGGAGCATGGGAAAGAAGGCATCCCCCGGGCAGGAGGTCTGGCAGGACTGCCGGTGGCCGGAGACATTGGGGATCACTGCTCCGGAAGCCGGATGCCAGGATGACTCAAGGGGATCGATCTCTTCCTCACAGGCCTTCCAGGCATAGAGCTCACTGAGAGCGGCAATCGCCGTGGGCGTTGGTTGGACCGTGGTGAAGTCGCCCATCACGCAGGTGCCCAGGGTATTGCTATTCTTTCCACAGAAATGGGCACCCAGGATATCATCCCCCCGGCCGATATAGACCTTGCCGGCCGGGTCGACCAGCCAGTTGTAACCGATATCCGACCAGCCATTGACATTGACGTGGAAGTTCCAGATGCTGCGCACCACTGCTGCCCAGTCGGACGAGCTGTTGCTCCCGGCGGAATGATGGATGATCAGGTGGGTCGGGAATACGGGTTCGGGTGCAGGATGCGGGAGGCAGGAACCATCCGGGCACCACTGGGAACGGTCGACCAGCGCAGGCGGGGGGCAGGTACAATCGCCGGAACGTAGATCCAGGGCAGGATCCGGTTTCTGATCAGATGTGACGGTCGGTCCGGGATCATAGGCATGCATCCGCAACGTGCTCCCGGGGTGATTGTCCTGGCCATTCCTGTTCGTCAGTCGAAACCGGATCCGGTCGCATCCCGGATCCAGGAAAGCCATACCGGACATCCATCGGGATGGATCAGCCGGAACGTGTTCATCCCGGGGCAGGGATTGCCAGGTCGAATCCAGGTTGGTCTGATAATCCACCCGGACATCCCACTCTCGTTCGAACACAGGCGAGGCGACCTCCAGGTTGATCGCCAGGAAAGGCGAATAGCCGGGTAATCCGATCCAGGATGTGACCTGATCATTCTGATGTCCATCGGCAACCTGTTTGGAGGCCCACTGCACCTCGTGTACCCGATAGGTCGACTGCGACCAGGCAGACAGGGACAAAACCAACAGGACGACCAGAGCAGAACCTCGCATGGAACAAGGATAAGTAAAAGCAGCCAATCCTTGCACGGGGGTTCGGGGATAACCATCTGAAAAGACTACTTTTGACCACATCAACCAAGCGTAGCTGACCGGATGCCTCTTCGAATTTCCCGTATTCCGTTCCTATCCAGCATCCTTCTGGCCAGCCTGCTGTTGACCGGCTGCTCCACCATTCGCTCCATCTTCCACCCGTCTGATATGACCAAGACCACCATCGAGGATTTTGACACCTTCTATGATCGGTTCCATGCCGATGAAGCCTTCCAGCGAAGCCGGGTCCGCTGGCCCTTGCAAGGCATGACCATCGAGGACGGGGATGAGATCCCCTGGACCCGCGACAACTTCCCCATCATGAAGGTGCGGATCTACGATATCGATACCAGCGAGTACAAGACCGAATACAAGAAGGAACCCTCCCGGTTCACCCAGCGGGTCTGGCTGGAGGATTCCGAGTTCAGTTCGGAATTCCACTTTGAGGTGATCGAAGGGAAGTGGTACCTGGTGTATGTCCTGGATGAAAGTTGAGGGGAGGAGTTGAGGAGTTGAGGAGTTAAGGAGTTGAGGAGAAAATAAAGGGCACTTCTATTAACCTCCGAAATAGACCAAGACTCGAGAGAACCAAGCGAGACAAGGCATTTCGAAAGAGCATAGCCATCCCGCCAATTGGCGGGAAGTGATTAAGAAATAATCCCGCAGCATTGCGGGACGCAGGTTATCTCGAGTGAAAATCCTGAAAGGATTTGTTTGGTCATTGAGTGGGGTTGATAGAGGTGCCCTAAACAACGTATTGGGCGGGGCCTGCTCCTGCATCTTCAATTGGATTCTTAGAATTGGATCATTGTTGGATGGAGGTGATCAGCCATGGATTGGATGAGCGAGAAAAACATAACGAATTCATATCCAGCAGAAACATTTGCCCGATGCCAATCACCAGTTCGATCGTCAATGCGGCTGACATCCGGGCACTGCTCTCCTCAGATCCCATTTTCAAAAAGATTCATTCTGCTTACGGGGCTCCTCCGGACTGGCAGCGCCCCCCTGGATTTGTTTCTCTGTGCCGGATCATCCTCGAACAGCAGGTCAGCCTGGCATCGGCCAGGGCTCACTTTGACAAGCTGTCGGCTTTTGTCCCTGCCATGACACCAGAGCATCTCCTCTCCCTGACAGATGAGGAGATGCGACATTGCCAGATCAGCCGGCAGAAATCCCGGTATCTCAAAGCCCTGGCGAATGCGGTGGTGGAAGGCCACCTTGACCTGGAATCCCTCCCTGATCAGCCGGAGGACTTGATCAGGGCCCATCTGACCCGCGTACCTGGAATCGGTGGTTGGACATGCGACATCTATCTGATGTTCTGCCTGCAAAAAAAAGATATTCTCCCCCTGGGCGATGTTGCCATCCTCTCCGCAGTAACATCGGTAACCGGCCTCACCAGCAAGGAAGCCATATCCGAGCGTTCCCAGCTCTGGAAACCTTTGCGAACCCTGGCCAGTTTTTACCTTTGGCATGCCTATTTGCGATCCCGGAATCGACCAGTGATCCTGTAACGAATCAGGGCAAGAAGAAACCAAGGTACTGTATGAACCAGCTGCAAAATGACCCTGCCCAAGCCCCGAAGCCCTATCCCCGACGCAGGACCTACGGGCGATTCGCGTTTGAATTCCTGTCCATTTTTGTCGCGGTCATTTCTGCTTTTGCCCTGAATAACTGGAATGAAGAACGCCGCGACCGGAACGCGGAGGAGAAGATCCTCTCCGAGATCCGCAATGGACTGGAGCAGGACAAGGCTGACATCGGTGTCAACATGTATGGCCATACCGTCGGACTGGCCGCCTGCGACTACTGGCAACAGGTGATTCAGAACGAACCTGTCCCCGAAGATTCCATCGCCATGCAGCTGCTCAACCTGACCCGGGATTTTATCGCCATTCAAAACAGGGCCGGCTACGAATCGCTCAAATCCAAGGGATTGGAACTCATCACCGATGATACCCTCCGGCTGGACATCATCGCCATTTATGAATATGATTTCGCCACCCTGAAGAATCTGGAGGAACAGTATGAGGAACTACAGTTTCAACGGAATTACTTCCGGGATTTCCGGGACATCCTGGGCCCATACCTGATCTGGGACCAGGAGGGAAAGATCACCGGGATCCGGCGACCCGTCCAGCTGTCGGACAAGGAGAAAAGCGTGTTGATGATGGATCTGTGGAAGATCCGCACCAACCGACAATTTGCGCTCTTCTTTTACAAGGAGGTGAACCGCAAGATCGACCGGCTCGTGGAGAGGATTCAACATAGCGTACCCCGTTGAAGAACAACTCTTTACCCAGATCCCGCGGACGACGCCACCAGCATCTGTCCATGGATGGAGGGAAGATGGTCACCCGTCAACCGGCAACATCAACGCCAGGAAACGGGCCGGCCAGGAGCAGTGGGTACTCGTTTTGAATAGAAGGACCCACGGAATATCAGCCTGCTTTTTGCAGGGCCTCGATCTTCTTCCACAGTTCGGCCGCTTCCGCCGTCTTCAGGTCGGCCGCCTTGCGATCCGTCCTGGACAACTGATAGGCCTCTTCCTCCAGGCGTGCCGCCTGCTTCTTCAGCTCGGCGATGGGATCCTTTTTCTTGAATAGTCCGAACATGTGTAGTCTTTTGGACCAAACATCCCCATGGGTGAATAGTTGGTTGGACATGCCAATCTTGTGGAGCCGCCTTCCAGCTGCTCGTCAACAGGGGTCGCCTCATTTTACCCAGGCAACGAAAATTCAGGTACAGAACTCTATCTTAAAGCAATGATCCTAATGACCTTCTACACCCAACGATTCCTGTTCCTGGCCGCTTTTGGATGGATTGCCATGCCCGGCCTGGCTCAGGATCCTTGTGATACGGCCCCCGTCTTTGCGAGTGGCCCGACTCTGGTTTGTAGCGGATCATCCAGTACATATACTGTCATCGAAGAACCTGGGGTAGCATTCTATGTCTGGTCTATCGGAAACACCTTCTACCCGCCCAGCCTCGATCCGTTCATCGAGTTTGAGTGGAACACGCCAGCAAATGAACAACTTTGTGTGTTTGCTTTCTGTACGGATGGATCAGAGACCCCCCAGAACTGTATTGACATCGAGGTCTATGCGATCGACGTGATTGATCCCGAGCCAAGACTGGTCTGTGCCCCGGATACCTTCGGAGCCAATGCACCTGGAGAATATCTGATTCACCTGGTTACACCTGAAGGATGCGACTCAATCATTACACTGACAGTGACCCTCTTCCCCGAGGGCCCGGTCGACCTGGGCACCATCTACCTGTGTGAGGGTGATCAATGGGAATTGAACGGGGATATCTATGCTGATCCGGGCTCCTATACGGTGGAGGATTATCTTCCCTTCTCACCCTGGTGCTACCGGGAAATGACCTTCCGGATCGAGCCGATCTCCGCCTCGCTGGTCAGCATCCAGTCGATCCCTGCCAAGCAGAAAACCGCATTGCCCAAACTGGTCCCGGCGGGCATTCCACCTGGTTTGACACCGGAATTCACCTGGACGGGGCCGAATGGGTACGTCTCGACGCAAATGAGCATCCATCCGCCGGCCGAGGGTGAATATTGCCTGGAGATCCGATTTCCCTTCCAGTCGGACCCTGTCCAATCGTGCTCGATTCACCTCTGCCAGGTTGTTGACTTCCCGGAGCCACCAGAGACAAATGATACGCCCGGCGAGGCTGACCCGGATGGCTCGGACGGTATGAAACCCTGGATCTATCCCCAACCGGCCAGCGATCAGTTCTGCATTGCCTGGCCGCAGGCGGATCTTCACAATGCCACCTGGACCCTCTACAACCGTTGGGGATCTCTTGTCCAGCAGGGTAGCCTGGATCACGGCTGTGCCGCACTTGTCCCGCCTGCCCCGGACGTCTATGCCCTGGTCCTCGTCCTGGAGAACGGCACCGTGTGGAGTACACCCTTGACCGTGCAGTGATTCGGCCAGCCCCCGGAAATTTCCGAACTTCGCGGTGAGCCAATTTCGAACAAGATGAATGTGACCAATGATTTCTCCAACCTCCAGCGCAAGGTCGAGGTCTACAAGGAGATCCTGAAGAATACCGAGATCTACCGCCAACGTTGGCGCGACGGACTCAAAACGGAGATCCGGGAACATCTCACAGAGATCGCCGCGGCCACCGGGCTCCAGGGTCAGATCGACGAGCGGGAAGAACTGGACAATCTCGGCGCGGTCATCTTCAACCTGGGGACTGTGAAAAGCGGGATGTCCCATGAAGTGGCGGAAAATATCCGGCGCGACCTGATCAAGCAGAACGGCTCCCTGATCTACCAGCAATTGTTCAACGGCAAGATCCTGGTGTTGATCAACTATCCCTTCATTGAGAATTACGGACAGCCTGCGCCACCCAAGACCATCGGCATCTATCGGCCGGAGGAGCTGAAGGCGCCGTTCTATGTCCGCCACCTGGAAACCTTTGTCCAGGAAGTGACCCACTGGGAAGACTATGACGATGACGACAATGGCGGGGCCAAGGCGCATCAGCAGATCGGTTTTCACGCCAATTTCGACGGACCGCAATAACGGCTCCCCTGGCCGCATGGGAATCGGGAAGGGTAAACCTTTGCCCGCGCTGTGACGTTTCAACAGGGTAGAAACAATCCTGAAAATGAATACCTTGAATCAGATCGGTCTGGACCAGACTGGCAGCCGCCAACTGGCTGACAAACTCAACGCTCTCCTCGCCAATTACTCCCTGTTCTACCAAAATACTCGCGGGTACCACTGGAACATCAAGGGGGAGAAATTCTTTGAACTCCACCTGAAATTCGAAGAACTGTACAACGACCTCCTCATCAAGATCGACGAGATCGCCGAGCGCATCCTCACCCTCGGCTGTGCGCCGGAGCACCGCTACACGGAATACCTGAAGATCTCTACGGTCCTGGAAAGCGCGGAGACATCTGACGGCATGAAGGCCGTGAGCAACATCCTCGATTCCTTTCGCACCATCATCACCCTGCAACGCGAGTTGCTCAGCCTGAGCGCCGAGATCGACGACGAGGGCACCAATGCCCTGATGAGCGACTACATCCGCGAACAGGAAAAGCTCGTGTGGATGTATTCGGCGTTTCTGGGACGGTAACGGGTGTTATTGGGTGATTGAGTTATTTCGGAATGGCGATTGAGTGATGGATCTCGGTGTTCGGTGTTCGATATTCGGTATTCGGAAACTGGGAGGAAACGCGAAGACGCGAAGCCGCCAAGGTGGCCGATCTGATTCCTGAGGGCCCTTGACCCTTCGCCCTTTACCTTTTACCCTTTACCGCAATTCATCGGCCGGCAGGTGTTCATGGCGGTAATGGAGCAGGATCCAGAACAGGATGCCGAAGACACTCAGGGCGGCGGTGGTCACGCCGATCTCTGTCCAGGTGCGGATGGGAATGAGCACGAGGGTGGTGACCAGTTCCAGAGCGATCAGGACCATCAGGAAATTGATCACGGTATGCCGATGGATCCGGGACACCACATAGGCCCCCAGCGGTGCGCCGATGATCACGATCTGGACGGCGACCAGCCAGTAGTTCCACATCTCTCCGATATCCCGGATGACCACGCCGTGCAGGAAGAACCCCACCCAGGAATTGATGGCCATGATGATCACCGTGGTCGGCGTACTGACCTTCTCGTCGATCCCGAAGGCCAGGGTGAGCACCATGAAGGTGAGCATGTCAATGCCTGAGCCCACCTGGGCGGAAAAGATCCCCCCGAAGATACCCACAGCCAGGAAGGCCCACTTCCGGTGAAGGTTCCACTCCGGCATCCGGAACAGGGGGCGCCATTTGATCACATAGGTGGAAATATACAGGACAATGCCAAAGGCTGTGGCAATGAACGTGAACAGGATCTTGGGATAGCTCCCGGGAATAATCAGCCAGAAGGTCCCGAGCACATGACCTACCACGCCACCCAGGGAGACGAACAGGACAACCCCGGGCAGGATGGGGATGCGGCGGGAGAGAATGAAGACCGAAGCCATGCCCATCCCGAAGGCCTGGATCATCAGGGAAAAGGTCCGCGCATCCGCGGAGGTGATCTGCAGGACCTTGGTAAAGACCGGAAAGGCCACCGCGCCGCCGCCCCCGGCCGTCGCACCGGCCACAAAGGACCCCAGGACCATGGTGACGGATGCCGGCCAGTATTGGGCAAACAGGAACCACTTGTCCGCCAGGGTCAGATATCCCGACCAGAGGATGTAGAGCAGGACAACCAACACCGGGTAGAGCCACAGAGGATTCCATCGGCCCCGCAAATGCGGCCACCTCAGGCTAGGTCGGATGGATTGGTTGTTGGATGACGGCATAGGAGTCCCCGGTTGACACGGGGGGCGCTCACCTTCCTGCAAAAAGAACGCCAAGCCGATGGTTTCAAAGGAAGGCCGAAGGGGTCAACCTATTCCCTGCAAAGCAGTTTCCCGTTCGCGTCGATCAGGAAGGTCCGTTCACGCAAGCCTTTTCTCACCTCGATCTCGAACAGATCAGGGCTGCCATCCTGCGCAGTCAAAACATCCACTTCGTTCGGCTCCCTGCACTTCGGACAGGCCTGGCGATAGGTATCCTTTACCGCGGACGGCATGCCGGCCGGGATGATGGATGATTCCACATAGCGGAGCGTCCCTTCTGTGTCGAACAACAGGGTGAGCTCATCGTCTGCCCCGTCGGTCTCCTTCTCGATCTCTACCTCCCAGAACACCTCCCTTGAGCACCAGGATTCTTTTTCGGTCTCGTCGATCATATAGCCGGGATACTGGTCGGCCACAACCGCCTTGATCCTGGCCATGGTGGCATCCTGTGCCGGGAGGAGAAGAGGAAGGAGCAGGAGAAACGTGGTCAGGATCCGCATGGTGAGATTGGTTTTATGGAAGTTCTGGCAGAATTCTATGGCTAAAGATATGCTCGTCCGAAGAGAACGTCCTGTACTGGATGGTTAAATCATTTAAACATAGGATCCGGGGTCCTCGGGGGGCAAACCTCAGAGATTCCAGCCGACTCCCAGCTCCAGGCGCAAGCCGCCCGGCTCGATCTGAAACTCCAGGTCGGGACTGATCAGAGTGGCATAGCGCACCTGGCCGATCACACTGAATCGCTCCCAGACCGGCTGGCCCCAACCCAGACAGAGGCTGGCAAAGGGGGCTTCCCCATCGAGGGAATACCCGCCGTTCACCTGGGCAAAGGCCGGTAGCTCAGACAATGGGAAGTACCGGGCCATCACGCTGAATGTCTCGCCAACGGCCCAGGCCTTGTCGCAATCGTCCGCGATCGGATTGTAGGTGATCGATCCACCCACGACATCCTCGAAAGGTTGATTGCACAACAGGGATCCGGAGGTGCTCACCCCCAGATCCAGGAAGCGGAACAGGGCATAGCTAACCGTGACCTCCCCGATCCCCACCTGGCCGAACCAGTCGGACGAACCGTTGATCCATCCGCTTCCCACGGTTGCCGTAGCGGAAAGGCGGTTGACCAGGGATGATCCCCTGCCACCCGGATAATCCGGATTCTTGGGACGCTGAAGGGTGGTTTGGGCGTCCATTGCCGAAATCGTACAGATCGCGACCATGAAAATAAGCAGGGACTTGTGGAGGGACATGGGCAAGAATTGAGCACCAAAGAACGCAAACAAATCAGAAATCCGGAGGAAAGCGAGGCTTCTCGAGCACCAACGTTGGTCAACCAAAGATAATTCAGCATTTTGAGGAGACAATCGCGCCTTGTATGTCCAACTACTCCCCTGCCCACATTCGCCTCGCCCTGATCAACCTGCTCGGACTGGTCGGTGTCCTTGTCGTGAACACCCTGGCCAATACCCTGCCGATCAATGGCGTGACCACCGGCCAGTTGTCCGATGAATATCCTAACCTCTTTGTCCCTGCCGGGCTCACCTTTGCCATCTGGGGCGTGATCTATCTGCTGTTGATCGGCTTCTCGATCTATTCCCTGGCCACGGTATTCCAGAAGAACGCCACGGCAACGGGCAAAACCGATTTTCTTGGCATGATCGGCCCATGGTTCCTGATCAGCTGCCTGGCCAACATGATGTGGATCGTCGCCTGGCACCACCGGATGGTGGTCCTGTCCCTGGTACTGATGATCATCCTGCTCACCAGCCTGATCGCCATCTACCGGCGCCTGTACATTGGCCGGGTGGTCCGTCCCCTGGAAAAAATGTGGATGCATATCCCCTTCAGTGTCTATCTCGGCTGGATCAGTGTGGCCACCATTGCCAATGTGACCACCTTGCTCGTTCATTGGGGTTGGACCGGCGGTCCGCTCCGCGAGGCCACATGGGCCGCCTTCCTGGTCGGTATCGCGATGGGTCTGGGCCTGTATATGGTGCGCACCCGTCGCGACTTCGCCTATGCCCTGGTGATCATCTGGGCATTTGTCGGCATCATCCTCAAGCGGAATGCCGTGGACGTTGAGCCCTGGACCCTGGTGCCGTTGACGGCGGCGTTGGGCATTGCAGCACTGGTGATCCGGATGGTGGGGACTTTGGTGAAACGGCCGGCCTGAAGGGAAGGAGTGGAGGAGGTTATGAGGTTATGAGTTTAGGAGTGAAGGGGTCAAGGAGTCGAGGGGTCAAGGAGTCGAGGAGAATTTGAGTTAAAGAGTGAATGAAAATGCTGTTTTGTTTGTAAAGGAAAAAGGAATGGTGATGCCATGACGTCTGCAATAGAATGGACAAGTAGTGCACCAATCATACAATGGCTGCTGGATGGCGATGTGTCCATTCAATACCAAACATGGAGGGACCTTTTAGGGGAGGATCGCCCTGACCTGCAGGAGCGCATTTTGAAAGAAGGCTGGGGCGCGCAATTCATGAAGGCCCGTCATCCGGAAGGGCATTGGGGGCAAGGGTATTATCAGCCGAAATGGACCTCTTCGCATTATTCCCTCCTGGACATCCGGAATCTTTGTCCGGTGCAGGACCACCCATTGATCAGGGAATCCATTCAGCTGATCCTCGACACTCGCAAGTCGGATGACGGAGGCGTGAATCCGGGCAAGACCATCGAGCAAAGTGATGTGTGCATCAATGGCATGATGCTGAATATCTCCGCCTATTTTCGAATGGATCAGGAAGACCTGACTTCCATGGTCGATTTCCTCTTGAAGGAACACATGGCTGACGGAGGATTCAATTGCCGTTCCAATCGCTCTGGTGCGCGGCACAGCAGTCTGCACACCACCTTGTCGGTGATGGAGGGCATCCATGAATATCAGCGCCAGGGGTATACCTACCGGCTGACGGAATTGATGGATGCTTATCAAGCCTCCCTGGAATTTATCCTGCTGCATCAATTGTATATCTCTGACCGAACCGGAGCGATCATCCACCCGGCATTCCTCCGCCTCCCCTACCCGTACCGCTGGAAGTATGATATCCTTCGCGCCCTGGACCATTTCCAGGATGCCGGCATCCCCTGGGATGACCGCATGCGCCCGGCCATGGATGTCCTGCTGAACAAGCGACGAAAGGATGGCACCTGGCCGGTCCAGGCCAAATACCCCGGACAGGTGCATTTCGACATGGAGAAGGCAGGTGGCCCCAGCCGGTGGAACACGTTGCGAGCCCTGCGGGTGATGAAGCGATACCAACCGGGATTTAGCTGACCGGTACCCCTTGTCAGGCCCTTACCCCGTCAATCCGCTATCTTGTCGCCCGCATGCCAGAATCATTGATTGCTGAACTCGACATCCTCTACCAGGACGCAGACCTCGTCGCGGTGAACAAGCCGCATGGTCTACTGGTCCACCGGTCCAACCTGGCTTTGGATGCCAAACAGTTTGCCGTGCAGATCCTGCGCAGCCAGCTGATGGGGCGACATGTCTACCCCTGTCATCGCATCGACCGGAAGACCGGGGGCGTCCTGCTCTTCGCCCTCGATCCTGAGATGGCCCGGGCCATTCAGGATGAGTTCATGGCCGGACGGATGGACAAACGCTACCTGGCCCTGGTGCGCGGGTGGTTTCCCGAGGAGATCACGGTCGACTATCCCATCACCAACCACGAAGGCAAGACCGGCGATGCAGTGACGGTATTCAGGCGACTGGACAAGACCGAGGTGCCCGTCCCCTTTGGCAAGCACACCACCTCCCGCTACTCTCTCATCGAAGCCAGGCCCCTCACAGGCCGAACCCACCAGATCCGCCGGCATTGCGATCATATCTTCCACCCCATTATCGGGGATCGGCCCCATGGCTGCAACAAGCAGAACAAACTCTTCCTGGAAACATGGGGCATGACCACCATGCTCCTGCATGCACACCAACTGTCGTTCACACATCCCCGAACGAAGGAAGCCGTATTGATCACCGCTCCGCTGCAGAGTGAGTTCTTGCGGATGCTGGACGTACTGGGGTTTGGAGGGGAGGAGTTGAGGAGTGGAGGAGTGGAGGAGTTATTTCGTTATTGAGTTATTTCGTTATTTCGAGTGATGAAGGGAAGGCACATGTTGAAATTCCAAATCACAAATAATATTCAATAACTCAATGTCCAAAAATTGAGCTTGATTTGGTCATTTGCCTGCATGCCAGTAGGCAGGAATTTGGAAGCCCATCGATCAACGAAATGCTTCGGTTTTGGTCATTCGAATTTCGGATTTGGAATTTGTTTGAAATTTGGTGCTTGAATTTTGTGATTTATTTGATTTTTGGTGCTTGGCATTTGTGATTTATTTGTTTTTAGGTGCTTGGATTTTGGTGCTTCCAAAAACAAGCTCTACCTGCATGAATCTCTATTTTCCGACCACGATCTTTTCAACAATCCGCCCCCCTGATAATATATCTTTAATTTCCAGTAAATAGGTCCCTTGCGGCAAGGAGGCAACGGAGATCGTTTTCGCATCAGTAGCCCTCCAAATGCATTCACCGATCATAGTATAGAGTGCAGCTTCGTAGGGGAGGTCACCCTGGACATCGATCGTGATGTCACGCATGGCCGGATTCGGATAGACGCTGATCACGGCATGTTCGATCCGGTGAAGGGAAGACACCAGGTCCATACCATCACAATCTTCATCTATGCCATTGTTCGGAATTTCGTCTGCGCCGGGATAGATAGTGGGATCGGTATCATCACAATCATCGGCCAGGAGAAACCCATCCTGATCCAGGTCGTCATCGAGTGTAGCCGGGTTACAGTCGTCATCCAATCCGTTATACACTTCTTCGACTTGATCAGGATGCACTTGTTCGTTGTCGTCATCACAGTCGACATAGGAATTGAATCCATCACCATCTGCATCCACGAGTGTACTGCAATCCGGGGCCACTCCCTCCAGGTACATCAGCGTCCAGGCGGTTTCGAAACCGATCTTGTGGGCCATCCACGACCGCCATTGGGCAGAACCCTGGTCTGCAGGTTCATCACCGACATCACAAAGACCCGTAAGCAAGGTGTACATGTACGCGCCGATCGCCTTGTTCAGGTCATTGTGCATGTGCCAGGCATCACCGTATGCCGACTGACCCGGGATGGCTTCCTGCATTTGCGCATACAGAGTGCGGATCGGAATGGCCCGGGCATAGGGCAATTCCGATTGGTCAATCATATATCGGGCTACGCCGACATCCGTGTCATTGAGCGTACCGCTCTGTCGCCTGTCCAGGCCATACAGCATGGATTCATTCCCATTCTTGCCGTGGTCCTGCATCGGAAAACCAAATGAGAATTCGAACAATGCCGGATCGACTTTATACCGTTTGTCGGGTTCAAAATTTGTATTGGCCCGACCATAGTTGAACTCAATGGGCGGCGTCCCACCGTTCTGAAGGGTCTTGGCCGACTGATTGACCACCCATACCAATCCGTTCTTGATGCCATTCTCCGAACTGGTGCCCGTGTGGTTGTAGTTGATGGTCCCATCGCCAATGTCACAGCTTTTGAACGGTGAGATGAACGAAGGAATACCCGAATAGTGGACCTTGCCTCCCTCCTGCTCGACCGTCATGTAGGCCATATCCGCCAATTCATCGTCATAGATATAGTCCGACGCCGTGGCATTCTCCCCGCGGATATGAGCATACATACTCGCCGCTGCCAAATATGCCCCGTTCGGAGAGGGATGACTGCCCGACACATCCTTCTTGCCGACAGGCAATGCCTCCCAGGCGAGACCCGCTGGAATGACGGATAGTTCCACCTTGGACCCATCCGCAGTGCGATAGGTAAACTCTTCGAAATGGGCAATCGACGCTCCTGATGATTCATTCTCGGGCCACATCATCAGCAACAACGGGACACCCCCGCCTTCTGCCACCTTCGCAGCGATCTTATTGACGCCCAGCGCGAAATATCCGGGTATCGCTGAAAGGATATATGGATCTGACGCGATGACCACGTAATCCCAGTCAATCCCGCCTGTGCCATTCAGGTTGGCCATCCGTGCCTCCCTGCCGTCGGGCCAATAATAATACTGGATCAAGGAATGACTGTGGTGGATCCAATCGTATTCCGTTCCCCCTTGGCCCAGACCAACGGTGACCGTCCTGGTCAAGTGAATATCCTCTGCCACAACGTTGACCGGCACACCGAGCGAAGCATCTGCATCCAGGATGTTCTCCAACTCCGTAGCGATCTGATCCGGAGAAAATCCTTTCCCGCCGTCGATCGAACTGTTGGTGCCGAGGACCAGAATATGGATGCTGCCATCGCCATTGATATCCGGGTCCATTTGATTGGCCCACCCCCCCTTTGCCAAGTAGTCAGGACTGAAGCCCGTTATGAACAGACAAGCGAGAACAAGGATCAAGGCCGACCCTATACTTCGGATATTCTGGTGGCGGCTGGTGGTTCTTTTCTTCATGTATTCGTTTGATGGTGTTTTGTTGGAACGGTTCTACTGAAAGATGAGAATCGACCAAGGATCTCTTCATTCTTTACAGCCTACTATGTGAAGTTACAGGATTTCTTAAGTTCCCAAAAGCTATTTGATAAAGCATCAAAAAGAAATACTTTATCAAACCTGAACCTAAAATTGTGCCGGGTTACTTTATCTTCAATAATAAAACTGCCTGACGCCCTTCCTCCATAAAGCACAATTAAAAGCCATATCACCTTACATTTATCTAAGTAATTTAATCTTAGGATTTCTTTTTTGTCGATTGCCTTTAGAACTTCTTGTACTTCAAGTTTAGGTGAAAATATATTATATCCATAGTTAAATTTTCCTATTTCATATTTCACCATACGCTCAAATGAGAATGATTGCAAATATCTAGGTTTAATAAATATATCATCCGTTGAGATGTATGGTTCAGCCCCCTATAATTCAGACAATAAACTACGAGGGTTACTAATCACCTCTATGTGGCCTATCTTTGCTCCTGCGAGAGTCGACCGACGGCGATCATTAGACCGAAGTCGATGCAGTATTGTGTAGGCCTACCAATACTTTTTTTATTTCTCAGCCCATCGAGGGCTTCAAAATAAGCGAGAGTCTCTCTCAGGTTCCCAATGCCCGATAGTCATATTTGGTGATCCACGGGATGCTCAGGATGTCCTGGTAAGCTACCTTAAGACCAAATTTAACCCTCCGCTTTTCTAAAGGTATCACTTCTATTTTATCCTGCTCATACAGTGCCCAAAATTTCGACGGGGGTAACCCGTTGATGCTTCCATGGCTGCGGTCATTGTTATAGCTGGTGTAGAACTTCTTCAACCGTTGGCTCAGCATTTCCAGTGATACGAACTGATCCCTTTGGATGGCTTTGCCCAACGTGTAATGAAAGCTCTCAATATGCCCGTTCTCCTCTGGTGTATATGGGTGGGTAAACACCTGATTCAAATAGTTCTCCTTGAAGAAGCCAATGATCAGGTTTGAATTGAACTGCTTTCCATTGTCGTTCCTGACCTCGACGTCCAGTCGCTGTTCACGTATCCCAGCTGGTTGCAGGTAGTGTGTGATGATGTACTCCCACACAGCCTTGACCTGATGGCTTTTCATGGTATAGCCGATATCCCAATGCAGGACATACCGGGTAAACGTATCGATCACAGTCAGGATAAATGCATACTTCCGTATGCCGTAAATCCAGACGTACTTGATATCCATCTCAATGATTTCCAATGGCCTAAGTGGTGCCACTCGCCGGTATTTTGCAAATTCACGCCCCGATCTTCTCCGCGGGCTTTCCAACAATATATACTCCAGCATCAATCGATATACTTTCTTGTGATTGATGTAATAACCCTGTATTTGCAAGGTCACAGCGATCAATCTGTACCCATTCGCCAGGTCTGGGTTGAGCTTGATCTCGACAATCTTCTGGACAACTTCGACGTTGTCAACCTCGTAGGTCAAATTTGTAGCAGGGTCTCGCCACAGCGTGCTACTGGATCGACAACGACCTGGCCTTACACCGCTCTGGACATAGTAGAATTGGTTCTTTGTCAGACCGGTTATGGTCAAACAATGATCACGCTTCAATCCTTGGGTCATGTATTCTCGAACTAAGGCTTCTTTCTCAGCTCGGGATACTTTTTTTTTAGAAGGTCATCCTTCAATTTCCCTTCAAGCTCTTTCTCCGCCAGAAGGAGTTTCAGTGCTTCATTTTCCTTCTCCAGGCGCTTGATCTCAGCCTGCTGATCTTTCATCGTTCGGTGATTCAGCCCATCCTCACCGTGCTTTGCCAGATTGTGCCTCCAATAGTAAAAGGTTGCAGGGTACAGATCATACTTTGCCAAGGTCACTTTTACCCCATTCTCCGCAGCTTCTCGGATGATGGCCAGCTTTTCATCCTTGGTGAACTTTTTGGTTCCAGATTCGGTCACTTTCATCGACATAATTACAAATATTTATTCGTAATCCTGTCTGATTGCTTAGGGGGCTGTTACAATGTAGAAGCTCCCATCTTCTGGCACGAATTGTTTAATGAAGTTTAAAATTTCAAATGCTACCTTTTCTATTTCACTTTTTGGTATATGCCTTCGCTGGTTGAAATAAAGTGATATGTGACAACCAGGCAGGTTCTGATGATTCCAAATTAATTGGAGTTCTTCAATTAAAGAATCCCACGACCCCTCTAATTGCATTCTAGGCGTGTTATTTGATGTAACATTTCCAATTTGGGTAATCTCAATTCCTATATCTCCAGAATTGACTAGAATATCTGGAGATTCCGATTTTTTCGCTTTTGAGGACATTGCTGAATCTAGTTGGGCCAGAAATTTGATGCCGAATAAGAATTCAAGTCTGCCTTGTTCATCTCTTCGCATAGGAATTATTCTGAATAGCTAAACTCTCCTTCTAGGATGAGCCCCAGTTTGACTGAAGTATTTATTAAATAATAATTTCATATAAAGGTTTAGCGATACCTGCCGGACACTCCGATAGGATGGCTGGCATGGCCATTGCTTGTTCTCAATAGTATTTACTTTTTTATCAATTTCGGCACAAATTCATCTTCCGCTCCAAATTGATATTCTATGTTCTGTTCTTTTAAAAATTCCAAAATTTCGATTAAATCACGCTTATACACATGGCTTTCCAAAGAGACATAAATCCATTTGCTCTGAACATTATCGACTCCTTGTTCTGGTAGACTTTCCAAAATATGTTTTTTACACGATTCAGTCGAGTGAAAACTCAAGTCTTTCATTATCAATCCGTCCTCAGAAAAGATAATGAAATTGTTCACCATCAAATTTTCATTCAATGTCATTTTAGCCGAATCCGTTCCAATTGACCCTATCCACGAATTGAATTTTTCGTAGAATTGTTGAATTTCTAAATTTGTGTTTGAATCTACCTTATCTGCTTGAATTTCAAATGTTTCGTCATTTTGAGCCGTTATGAAAAGCGGAGCTTGAATGACTAGAAGAATTGTGATTATTGCTCGGTTCATTATTTTCTTTTCATTGCTCATAACGCTAGGCTATGCATCGTACCAGCAAATTCGCCTTGAGCGTTGACTTAGAGCGAATTTGCAGTGGGTTGGGTTCGCTGGCATGTGTGTATAGCCATTGTTGGTGGCAGATTTTCTTTTTAAGGCCCTCCCATTATCTTAATAATAAACATATCATCAAATTTTCTTATTAAAATCGAATACCAGGATTCACCGATTTCAATATTATGATAACTTCCAATATCCGTTAATTTATTTTCCGATTCATCTGACAACTTATCGCAAACTTGAAATAAGTTTTTTATTAATTGAATTCCCTCGCAATCACGGATTTTATTTAGCTGTATTTCATATTCATAAGATTCCCAATAACTATGTTCAATATATTGGTGTCCTCCTTTGAGTTGGAAAATTTTCATGTTGTGATATCCTTCTCCGTCAGAACCATTATTATAGTAAGTGGTATCAACTATTCCAATTCTATTGGAAATGTAATCATTCATCACATTGAAAAAACAGAATTCTCCAGGATTTGCATTTACTTCGATTATTGGCAATTTAGTCAAGTATGCATCAAAAGCAAATCCTCTATTATTATCTGTAAAAACTTCTACCCAATTTCCATTCATTCCATTTATTACAACTTCCTCTTTCTCATTGGACTTAGCTTTTACAACTACTGTATCACCATAGCTTAATAATTCAATTACTATGCTTTTGGAATTTGGTTCATTTCTCAAATTTAACCCACCATAAGCATTTACAAAAAGATTATCTCCAATTTTATAATCTTGCGAATATGAAATTCCAAAATTGAAAATCAACAAAATGGTTATTAGTATTTTCATTATTTATCTTTTTGCTTGCCACCAACTTACTCATATCCGCTACAAACCAATATCAACCTTTCGCTGTTTGCCCGCCAGTATCGAACCTGGACCCCGTACATCACCCCAGACCACCAGCAGGATCACCCTTCCTTGCCCTCCTGCATCCAGGCGGGTATGTCAACAGCCAATTGACTGTTCAAATGTGGCCGTACTGAAAGCACCTCCCCTGAGGAAGATACGCCGGACAGGACACCAGATGTCGGGACAGCGACGGTGGATCCACGAATGCGCAGGCACCAAGAAACAGCACGCGTGCCCTCTTTTGGAAGGATTGATCCTGAGCTGGCCAATCCGTCGCTTACCCGTTTCCTGCTTTCCCTGACAATCGCCTCACCTTTGACTCGACACTGAAAGGACTTCCGAATATACGAATCAGGTCGACATTTCGGAATCGCCTCTCCCTGGAATCAGCTTGGAAGGGAGGAGTTGAGGAGTTATTTCGTTATTGGGTTATTTCGTTTATTCGTTTATTCGTTTATCAAAATAGCCCGGTATTCTTCATTCTGCAAAGCTTCCTTGCG